>OY970237.1:0-2998066 GCA_963715385.1 uncultured Solirubrobacteraceae bacterium | reverse complement strand
TGAGAGCGAAACGGAAATCTTTCCGTTGACCACCAGGGCGGCTTGCGCAGCGCACCCTGGAGCAACAGAACACAGCCAGCCAGAACTCAACGTCGAATGTGAAGCAGAGAGCGCCCGGGGCGAAGCTGTGGGTCAGAAGTCCGTAGCGAACATCCTCGTAATCTTCAAAGGTTGCAAGGTGTTTGGATTTCTCCCATGCTCCAACACCAAAGTGGCAGGCGAAATCAAGATTAACCCTCTGAAGGGCTCGTTGGGCTACATCAACAAAGCCGAAAAAGCAGTGGGGGTTCTACTCGAACCGGCCACCAAACACGGCGCCTTTGCTGCTTTCGAATGCGGCGGGATCAACACCATCACGGTTGGTGCTGGAAACTCGAAACAGGGCGCCTACTACCTGCCGGAAAGCAAGGGTGGATGGGACGGCATCATTTCGCCGATCACGCCGGTCAACACGATGACCAGCGAATACACCCAGGTGTACACGATGAATCCGGAAACAAACGAAAACATCCCCAGCAAATTCGAAGGCAAACACATCGAGCTGCTCGAAGACAACGCGTACCCGTTTAGCGAACCATCAAGTGGATCCGAGTGGTCACCCGCCGGTGAGGAAATCACGAACGTAAACATGTCGTGCGTAGAAATTGCGTTCAAAGAATGCACAGGGCCCCAACCAGGCGAGATCAAGGCCTAGTCCAGCCCCGATCTAGAAGCAACGACGCAATGGAGCGCTAAGGCTAAGGCGACGTGAGGGGTCCTCCCGAGGGCCCCTCACGCGCCTGAAGCCGTAGTTCCGTAGTCCGCAAACCAACGACCGAGGGTTCCAAGAGAGGGTTCGATGAGCGTTTCAACGACAGACGAGCGAGCGCGGATGGCTCATGAGCTCACCCCGCAGCGACGCCGCCGTCTATGCCAGCGCCCGGCGCTGAGCGCCATCGGCTCCCTCGTCCTAGCCCTCCTGGCCCTGGCACTGACCGGAGCCCCAGCCTCCGCCGCCACCGGCCACAGCTTCCTCTCATCTCTGAGCGAAGCCCCGCTAGGCACCCCCCTTGAAGAACCAACAGCCCTCACGATCAACCACACAAACGGCCACGTGTTCGTCGCTGACGCAAGCGCCGGTGTGATCGACGTCTTCAACGCCTCAGGGACCTACCTGACCCAGATCGGCGAAGGCAGTCTGTTTGCCTCTGCCATAGCGGTGGATGAAGCAAGTGGCCTCCTATACGTGGCTGACAGCTTCCAGAACGCCATCCTGGTCTATAAGCCCAACGGCGGGGGCTATGAACTGCTCTCAGAATGGGCCGGAGAAGGCCTCCCAGCGGGCGAATTCGACGAAATCACCGGCGTAGCGGTCGATAACTCGAAAAGCGCCTCTGCGGGGGATGTCTATGTCGTGGACGCCGAAGACCCCGAACTCTCGGTGGGCGTAGCCGATGTCTTCAAACCCAAGGGGCCAGGCCCAGAAGAAGACTCCGAAGGCGATCTGGTGCGGGTCCTCTCAGCCAGCAAAATGGAAGAACCCAACGGCATCGCCGTGGACGGCGCCTCGGGCAAGGTCTATATCGCCGACAGCGCCAAGGGCGGCGTCTATCAGTTCTCAGCCAGCGGGGCCTCCGAAGGCAAGCTGACGGGCAAAGGCTCCCCCAACGGCACCTTCTTCGGCCCCGAAGAAGAAACGGGCAACGTCTCTGCCGTGGCGATCGACCCCACCACGGGCGACTTGCTGGTCGCGGAGGCAGAACGCCACCTCGTCTCGGAGTTCAACCCGGCCGGGGAATGGGTCGGCTGGATCACGAACACCCCCGCTGGAGCCCTGGGCGAAACCTTCGGCGTGGCCGTGGCCTCCACGGGCAGCGTCTATGTGGCCGACACGAGCCTTGCGAGGGTCGATGTCTTTGGCCCCGGCGTCGTGGTCGCAGACGTGGTCACGAACAAAGCCTCGAAACCCACCCGCACCACGGCGATCCTCAACGGAACGCTCAACGGAGAGGGCAAAGCCGGGCACTACTTCTTCCAGTACGGCACCAGCGAAGCCCTGGGATCGACAACAGCCTCAACGGCCTTTGCCGGTGGGGAAGAAAAAGTCGCCCTAACGCTCTCAGAACTGCACGCGGGCACCACCTACTTCTTCCGCATCGCCGCTGAGAACGAAAACGGCACCAACTACGGGGTGATCCGCGAATTCGAAACGCCCACAGCGGTCGAAGGGCTCTCCACGGGTTCTGTGGCCAACCTTCAGCCCGATAGCGCGACGCTCACGGGCTCCCTGGCCCCCAACGGCTTTGACGCCCACTACTACTTCGAATGGGGCCTAACGGCCAAATACGAACACCAGAGCCCCGAAGCCCCGGGCACCGACGCCGGGGAAAGCGCGGGAGCGGTAGCCGCCAAAGCTGATCTGAGCGCCCTCAGCCCGAACACCACCTACCACTACCGGATCGTCGCCTCAAACAGCCTCGGTCAGAGTTTTGGGGCCGACAAAGCCTTCATCACCTCAGGGCCCCCGCGGATCACAAACGAACCGACCACGGCGATCGGCCATGAAGAAGCCACGATCAACGCGAAGCTCAATCCCGGGGAGCTTGAAACCAAATACCACTTCGAATACGGCGAAAGCGCAGCCTATGGCTCAGAAGTCCCCCTGGGAGGGGCGAGCATCGCCCCCGGCACAGCGGCCGTCGCTATCTCAGCGCCGCTCAGCTCCCTGAAGCTCGGGGTCACCTACCACTTCCGCGTCGTGGCCTCCAACAGCGCGGGGACCACGACCGGGTCTGATCAGAAGTTCACGACGATCGCACCAGCTCCGATCGATGCCACCTATGCGACCGAAGTCGGCCCCACGAAGGCCACGCTGCACACGCTGATCAACCCGCTGGGCAACGAGACGACCTACTTCTTCCAATACGGGACCGAGAGCTGCAAGGACAACCCAGCCGTCTGCACCAGCACCCCGCTGCCCCCCGGGGAGGACATCGGCGCAGGAACAGAAGACGTGGCCAGGAGCTTGGCCCTGACCGGCCTTCAGCCGGCCAGCACCTACCACTTCCGGGTGATCGCCAAGAACGTCCTGGGGACCACAGAAGGGCCCGAGTGGACGTTCACGACCCAGGAGGCGACCACGGCCTTCGCGCTTCCCGACGGCAGGGCCTGGGAGATGGTCTCCCCGCCGAACAAGGCGGGGGCGCCGGTGGAAGCGCTGACTAGAGAAGGCGGGCTGATCCTGGCCTCTGAAGACGGCAACCGGCTGACCTATGTGGTGGATGGGGCGCTTGGCGAGGACGTGCAAGGCAATCGCTCGCCGGAATGGCAGCAGGTGCTGGCTACTCGGGGGGCTGGCGACTGGGCGTCGCAGGATATTGCTACGCCTAGTTCTAAAGCTAAGGGCGTGTCGGCAGGCCAGGCGCCGGAGTATCAGTTCTTCACGCCGGATCTCTCCGTGGGACTGGTCGAACCGGTCACGATCGCCGGGGCGGCGGAACCCCCGCTGGCGCCCGGCGTCACCCAAGCGACGATCTATCTGCGCGACAACGCCACACAGACGTATCTACCGCTGGTTGATGACACAAACGTGGCGCCGGGCACGGTGTTCGGCGCTCAGATCCACTTCGTCAGCGCCACACCCGATCTGAGCCATGTCGTGATCGGGTCTAACGTCGCTCTCACCGGGCCGGGGTCTGCCCAGGGCCTGTATGAGTGGTCGGCGGGCAAACTGCAGTTCCTAAACACGCTGCCGAACGGCACGCCGGCGGGGGGCGTGGTGGAGCTCGGCTACTTCCACACGCCCGCCGACGCCATCTCCATCGATGGCTCGCAAGTGATCTGGACGATCGCCGAAGAAAACGCCCATCGTGGGCATCTGTATCTGCGCGACACGGCGAGGGGCGAGACGCTCCGCCTTGACGCTGCCCAGGGCATTGCTGAGCCCGGCGGCGTCGGCGTTGCCCAGTTCCAAGGCGCAAGCAGCGACGGCTCGAAGGTCTTCTTCACGGACAAGCAACGACTGACCGCCGATTCCACCGCTGAACCGGGCCAGGGAGCCGGCAAGCCCGACCTCTACGAGTGCGAAATCGTCGAAGAAGCCGGCAAACTCGCTTGCCACTTGAAAGACCTGACGGTCGATCACGACGAAAACGAGCACGCCAACGTGCAGGGCTTCATCTTCGGCGCCAGTGCGGATCGCACGAGTATCTACTTCGTCGCCCAAGGCGTCCTTGCCTCCAATGAAAACGGTAACGGCGAAACCGCGCAAGCCACCAAGAACAACCTCTATGAGCTGCACTTCGAAGGCGGGAAATGGGCAAGCACGTTCATCGCCGCGCTCTCAAGCGAAGACAGCCTCGAGTGGGAAGGAAGCAAACTCGCCAATAGCGCGTACCTGACCGCCCGCGTCTCCCCCAATGGCCGCTACCTGGCCTTCATGTCCAACGGCAGCCCCACCGGCTATGACAACGTCGACGCAAGCCCAGAAGCCAAAGGCGCCCGCGATCAGGAGGTCTACCTCTATGACTCCGCCGCGCCAAGCCTTAGGTGCATCTCCTGCAACCCGAGCGGGGCAAGACCGAGTGGAGTCCTCGACCAGAACGAATCCGGAGAAGGACTCGGGCTGCTGGTCGACCGGCGCAAGATCTGGCTTGGGCGCTACCTTGCGGGGAACATCCCAGGGTGGACGGCACAGAGCCTCGTCAGCGCTCTCTACCAGTCGCGCTACCTCTCTGATGAGGGTCGCCTCTACTTCAACAGCCCCGACGAACTCGTCCCGGCGGCTGGCAACCACAAAGAGAACGTCTACCAATTCGAGCCCTCAGGCGTTGGCAGCTGCGAAAGCTTCTCAGGCGGCTGCGTCGCGCTGATCTCCTCCGGAGAATCGGAGAAGGAATCGGCATTCATCGAAGCCACGCCGAGTGGCAGCAACGCGTTCTTCGTGACCCAGGCGCGTCTCTTGCCCCAGGACACCGACACCGCCTTCGACATCTACGACGTACGTGTCTGCACGACGGGCTCGCCCTGCCTGAGCATCCCCAAGCCCCCGCCGGGCGGCTGCACCGAAGCGGAAACCTGTCGCCCGGCGCTTCCCCCGCAGGAACTTCCCGGGGGGCCCTCGGGCAGCGGAACGTTCTCCGGCCCAGGCAACGCAACACCGCCTGCTCCCGCCAAACAGCAGGTCAAAGACGACAAAACCGGTACGAAACCGACCGCGAAACCGCTGAGTCGCGCGCGGAAGCTCGCAAATGCCCTGAAGGCCTGCAAGAACCAGCACTCCGCCAAGAAGCGCAAGGCCTGTGAAGCGCATGCGAAGAAGCTCTATGGGTCGAAGGCCAAGAAGGCCGCAAAGAAGCACGCCAATGGCAAGAAGATGTCTAGTGCTCGCTCGAGCGGAAGGAGTGGACGATGAGGTTCTTGCGATCTCAGGCGATGTCCTCTCGAGCGATCAGGGCGACACGTCGACTGCTCTTGATCGTTGCTGCATGCACTCTCGTGAGTGCGGTCGGTGGCGCAGCTCCGGCTTTCGCCCAAGCGCCCTGGTGGCAGCTCGGCACAGAAACCGTGCCCACGAATCTGTCGCCCGGAGGAGAAGGCCAGGTGCTGGTGGTCGCGAGCAATCTCGGCGATGCACCGATGGACGGCGGCAAAGGACCGGTCGTGATCTCAGACGTTCTCCCGGCGGGGCTGAGCGCAACATCGATCACGGGCGCGATCAAGAACGGGGTTCAGGTGGAATGTGTTCTGGCGGGCCTGAAATGCAGCTTCACCGGGATCCTCAACCCCTATGAACAGATCGCGGTCTCGATCAAGGTCAAAGTCGAAGAGCCGCAGGGCACCGTCACCTCACTGACGCATCAAGCGAGCGTTGAAGGCGGCGGCGCGAGCAAAGCCTCGAGGACGCTCAAGGTCCCGGTCAACGGCACGCCCGCATCCTTCGGTGTGGCGGGCTTTGAACTGGCGCCGTTCAACGAGGACGGCACTCCGGCAACGCAGGCCGGTTTGCAACCTTTTCAGCTGACGACGACGCTAGCGCTGAACCAAACGGCAGGACGACAGCCGGTGGCGCTGCCCAAGGATCTGAACTTCGAGCTGCCGCCGGGTCTGATTGGCAACCCGACGGCGGCTGCCCAGTGCACGATGGCGAACTTCTTCGCGCTGGTCTCAGAAACCAACCTGTGCTCACCCGACTCGGTGGTTGGGGTTGCAACGGTCGTCGCTAACGAACCCATTATTGGCGTAATCACGAAGACGGTGCCCGTCTTCAACCTCGTGCCCTCACAGGGAGAGCCGGCACGCTTCGGCTTCGAGATAATTGGCAAGGTGCCGATCATCATTGATGCGGCAGTGCGCTCGGGCAAGGACTATGGCGTTGTGGCTAGCGTCAAGGATGCCACCGAGACGGCGGGCCTGCTCTCCAGCCAGGTTACGTTGTGGGGTGTCCCCGGCGATCCTAGGCACAACACTTCGCGGGGCTGGGAATGCGTGGCCGGCGGTTACTTCGTTAACCAGATCGGCAAGAGCTGCCCCACAGAACCCGGCCTGCCCCAGCACCCTTTCCTGCGCACCCCCACCTCCTGCGCCGCAAACCCAGCAACAGAACCGGTCATCTCATCCGTCCAAGCCGAGTCTTGGGCAAATCCCACAACTGAGCTAGGCGCCGAATACACCTGGATGACCACAGAAGGAACCCCCCTAGGCTTCCAAGGCTGCGCCGCCCTCCCCTTCACCCCCCAGATCACAGTAACCCCCCAAGAGCACTCAGCAAGCACCCCCACAGCCCTCTCAGTAGACGTCAAAGTCCCCCAGGAGACGACGCTAGAAGCCGGAGCCCTAGCCGAGTCAGACCTCCGCGACACAACGGTCACCCTGCCTGCCGGCGTGCAGTTGAGTCCCTCAGCCGCCAATGGCCTAGAGGCCTGCTCAGAGTCTGAGGTCGGCTTCCAGGGCTTCAACGCCTCTAGCCAGATCAACGAATTCTCAACTGAGGAGCCAACCTGCCCAGACGCCTCCAAGCTAGGCACCGTCCACATCAAGACCCCACTTCTGAGCCACGAACTAGAAGGCTCTGTCTACCTGGCCACCCCAGCCCCCAACTCAGAAGCGTCCAAGAACCCCTTCAACTCCCTCATAGCCCTCTACATCGTGGCCAAGGACCCAATCTCAGGCGTCCTGGTCAAGCTAGCCGGGGAAGGCCACTCAGATGAATCCACGCTGCGCATCTCCACAACCTTCCACAACACCCCCCAGGTCCCATTCGAAGACTTGAGGCTCGATCTCTTTGGAGGCCCCAGGGCCTCTGTCAGCACCCCGCCCTTCTGCGGGGGCTATGCCACAGACGCCGCCTTCACGCCCTGGTCGGGCACAGGGGTGCTCAACGTGCTCGGCCCCCCCGAAGCCTTCAACATCGCCTCAGGGGTCGCTGGCGGCCCCTGCCCAGCTGGAGCGCTGCCCTTCGCCCCAGGCTTCAATGCCTACTCCACAAACCCCACCGCCGGCGCCTACACGGGCTTCTCCTTGGAACTCTCAAGGCCAGACGGCAACCAGAACCTAGCCGGCCTCTCCATGCACCTACCCCCAGGGATCGCCGCGATGCTCTCCTCGGTAACCCTCTGCACAGAGGGACAGGCCTCCACCAACGCCTGCCCACCCGCAAGCGAAGTCGGCCACGCCACAGCCGTGGCGGGCCTTGGCCCAGAACCCTTCATCCAGGGGGGAGGCCGAGTCTTCATCACCGGCCCCTATGGCGGCGCCCCCTTTGGCCTCTCGATCGTGACCCCCGCGGTGGCAGGCCCCTTTGACCTCGGAGTCGTGACGGTCCGCTCAAAGCTCTTCATCGACCCCAATACAGCCGCTGTGACGATTCTCTCAGACCCCCTGCCCACCCAGGTCAAAGGCATCCCCCTGCAGCTCAAGCGCGTGATCGCCACCGTCGATCGACAGGGCTTCCAGTTCAACCCCACCAACTGCAACCCGATGAGCATCAACGGAACCCTCTCGGGCTCAGAAGGAGCCAGCCAGAGCGTCTCCTCCCCCTTCCAGGTGGGGGGCTGTGGAAACCTGCCCTTCGGACCGAAGCTCACAGCCTCGGTCGCCGGCAACTCCTCCAAAGCCAATGGCGCCGCCTTCGCGGTGACGGTCACCTCCCAAGGTCTCGGGCAGGCCAACATCGCCAAAGTCTCCCTGCAGCTGCCGATCGCCCTGCCGGCAAGGCTCACGACCCTGCAGAAAGCCTGCCTTGAGGCCACCTTCAGCGCCAACCCCGCCTCCTGCCCTCCAGAGTCTGTGATCGGCAACGCCACGATCCACACGCCGGTGCTCAGAAACCCCCTCTCGGGACCTGCCTATCTGGTCTCCCATGGCGGAGCGGCCTTCCCCGACGTCGAGTTCGTCCTGCAGGGCGAAGGGGTCACGCTCCTGCTGGACGGCAAGACCGACGTCAAAAAAGGGATCACCTACTCGCGCTTTGAATCGGCCCCTGACGCTCCCTTCTCCAGCTTCCAGACAATCCTGCCGGCAGGACCCCACTCGGCGCTGACCTCAAACGTCCCGGCCGCCAAGAAGTTCAGCCTCTGTGGGCAGAGCCTTCAGATGCCGACTGTGATCTCAGCCCAGAACGGGGCGGTGATCGACACCTCAACGAAGATCGCCGTGACGGGCTGTGGGGCTGTGAAGGCCAGCAAGGCCAAGAAGCTGACGAGGGCTCAGAAGCTGAAGAGGGCCTTGAAGGCTTGTCGGGCGCACTTCAAGGCCAAGCGGCTGAAGGGCAAGCGGGCTAAGTGCGAAGCGCAGGCGAAGAAGCGGTTTGGGGCTAAGAGGGGGCATGGGGGCAAGGGCAAGGGCACGAAGACGAGCTCGGGCACGAAGAGCTCGGGCAAGAAGGGCTGAGGCGTGGCGACTCTCAACACCCCCCGCGCTCGCGGGGGGCTCTGGGTTGCTGTGCTGCTTGCCGTGGCGCTATCCGCCGCCCTCGCCGGCTGCGGCTCCTCTGATAACGGCGTGGCCTCCAAATCGGGCAAGGAGATCCTGGCGGCTAGCAAGGCGGCGGCCGTGGGGGCCGACTCGGTGCATGTTCTAGCCAAGAGCGCCCAGGGGCGGCTGACGCTTGCGATCAACCTGGCACTGGGTCGCAATGGCGGGCGGGGTCGGGTCTCTCTTTTTGGACTCGACTACGAAGTGATCCGCATCGGCGACACGGCGTACGTCAAAGGCAGCCCGGCATTCTACAAGCGCCTCGGCGCCATACTCGGCAAGACCCTGCGGGTTCCAGCGGGTACGTGGCTGGAGGGATCTGCCACCAAGGGTCCATTGTCGCAACCGGTTGCCTTCACCGACCGACCGAGCGAGCTCGATCGTCTGCTGTCCACCCCGGGATCGGTGACCAAGGGCGCAAGTACCACCATCAACGGGCAGAAGGTGATCGAACTGAAAGAGGCGACGAAAGTCTACAAAGGGGTCCTCTACGTGGCCACTACCGGCAAGCCCTATCCGGTCCTGCTCGTCAAGAGCGGCGGGCGCGAAAAGGGGCGCACGACGTTCTCGGGGTGGGATGAGGAGGTATCGCTGAGCGCGCCGTCGCCTTCAGTTGATGTGAGCACGCTGAAGGCGTGATCGGGCGGCCGCACTCTGCATCGAGCGTCCGAAAGCATATAAGTCTTGCCTTCTTAGAAGTGCTAGCTTATACTACTATGGATGGCGTGGACGATCGAAACAACCGAGCTGGTCGAGGAATGGCTACTCGCCCTCGCCCAGGACGCGTTTGACCAGATCGCCGTTGCCATCGACGCATTGCAAGAGAGGGGTCCTTCCCTTGGACGGCCGATCGTGGACCGGATCAAGGGCAGCCGCCACCACAACATGAAGGAGTTACGGTCGGTTGGCGGCCACATCCGCGTGCTGTTCGTATTCGACCCCGACCGGCGGGCAATCCTGTTGATCGGTGGCGACAAGGCCGGCAGGTGGAGGGACTGGTACAGCGAGAGCATTCCCATAGCCGACGATCTCTACGACCTTCATCTGGAGAACATCTGATGCCCAACACCAAGATTACGACAACCCCCTGGAAAGAGATTCGCAGTAAGCGCATCAAGCCGAAGGACGAGCCTCGCGTCGCGAGGGTTCGCGAGCAGATGGAGGCCGAGCTACGGCTTGCGGCCCTTCGCAAGCGCCGGAAAGCCAGCCAGGCCACCCTAGCCAAGAAGCTCGCCGTCTCTCAGTCGAACATCTCCCAGCTCGAGCGTGGCGGAGATCCCAAGCTCTCGACCGTCGCGGACTACGTCGGAGCTCTAGGCGGCAAGCTCGAGATCATCGCTGTGTTCGACGATGAGAGGGTAACGATCTAGCGTGCAGCTGAGATGGATGCCCAAGGGCCAGCCGCCCTTTGGAATCCATGCTGACTAGGACCGTAGCGTTCACGAATCGTTGGCCTGAATCACCAGAGGGCAGCCCGTCAATAGCTTGGAGCTGCAGCCTAGAGGCCTTCGACGACCCGGTTTTGGCGTTCCGCGAGCCCAATGGGCCTCACGATTCGCGCGCCGCTTACATACCGCACTGTTTCCGGCGAGGCGCTCCCTTGGTGTGGTGTGACGCCTCGCGGCACCGGCCCCGTCGTAGGTCGAGTTCAAGCCTCCTGCTGGCGCTCGCCGGCCCGAGTCCCAGCATCAGCGTCGGGACCGGCGTCTGCGTCGGCATTCTAGATCGACCTTGTTGAACGTCCAATCGACGTCGAGCGCACGCGCCCAGTCGCCGCGTCCCAGGTGCTATCGACCAGTTGCCTCGATGGCGCGTTTTGTGACGCGATCGACGTGAAACTGGCGCAAATCCTGGCGCACGGCACCAAAAATCGCCGAGATTCATAGCAAACACGCTTCACAGCTCAGGTGTGAGACATCTAAGGATGGTCGGACTCTGCCTCGTCGCGGTTTTTGCGATCGCGGCGGTCACGGCTTCGAGCGCCTCGGCGCTGCCGGAATGGGGCAAGTGTGAAGCCAAAGCTGGCGGTAAATACTCGGACGCCAACTGCACCGTAAAAGCCAAAAAAGGCAGCGGGACGTTCGAATGGAAGAAAGGCAGTGAAGTAGGAAAAGTGCAATTCGCCGGCGGTAATGTCGGAAGCGGCGGCGTCCTTACAACGTATTTGCGATTCTGCCTAGACGAAAGCGAAAAAGTGCTCGAAAATTCGCGGGTCACACGAGCGAACTGTGCCGCAAAAGGTGGCACACAACATTTCGAACCCGGCGACCCAGAAGCGGAACCGATTTTCGTCGAATGTACATCCGAGACGAACAACGGACAATCGGACGGATCCAAGTCGCTCAAGAACGTCAAGGTGAAGTTCAAAGGGTGCGCGCTGTTCGGAGCATTCCCTTGCTCGAACACTGAAGTGGCCGGCGAAATCCAGGTCAACGAACTGAAGGGCTCGCTGGGGTACATCAACAAAGCCGCCAAAGAAGTCGGAGTGTTGCTGGAACCGGTCTCGAAGCACGGCGCCTTCGCTCACTTCACCTGCTCGGGCCTCGCTGACACTACCGTTGGTGTGGGGAACTCGAAAGAAGGGACCTACTACCTACCGGAAGGCAAAGGCGGTTACGACGGGGTCATTTCGCCGATCACTCCTGTGAACACGATGACCCACTCGTTCACCCAGGTGTACACCATAAATCCGGAAACGGCGGAAAACATTCCGAACAAATTCGATGGCAAGCACCTCGATCTGCTGGAAGACTTCCAGGTGCCTCCTTCGAACCCAGCTCACGGGAGCATGTGGTCGCCGGCCGGTGAGGAAATCACAAATGTGAACTACCTCTGTAAACACCATGAAGTTATTCCCATTGAATGTAAACCAGAGACCGAAGAAGGCGAGATCAAGGCGTAGTTGAGCCTGTCTGAAGCAATGAAGCAATGAGATCGTGCGAGGGGCCAGCTGGCCCCTCGCACGCCTCACTCCCAGTACACGTCGACGGGTTCCAAGAGAGGGTTCGATGAGGGTTTCAACGACAGACGAGCGTGCGCGGATGGCCGGGCAGCTCACTTCGCAGCGACGCCGCCGTCTTCTGAAGAGCCTGGCGATGAGCCCGGCGCTCGCCTCCGTCCTCTCTGCGTCTACCTCCCAGAACTACCGCGGCCGGCTCGAGCGCCTAACGCTCGCCTGCGTCTCCAGCTTGGCCCTAACCCTCCTCGCCCTGGCCCTCACCGGAGCCCCAGCCTCCGCCGCCACCGGCCACAGCTTCCTCTCATCCCTGAGCGAAGCCCCCGCGGGCGCCCCTCTTGAAGAACCAACGGCCATCGCAATGGATCACACAGACGGCCACGTGTTCCTAGCTGACGCAAGCGCCGGCGTGATCGACATCTTCAGCTCCTCAGGCACCTTCCTGACAAAGATCGGCGAAGGCAGCCTGTTCGCCTCAGGCGTTGCCGTGGATGAAGCCACGGGCCTCGTCTATGTCGCGGACTCCTTCGAGAACGCCGTCCTCGTCTTCAAGCCCAAAGGCGCGGGCTATGAACTGCTCTCAGAATGGAGTGGCGAAGCCCTACCTGCCCAGGAATTCGGCGAAATCACCGCTATAGCGGTCGATAACTCTGCGAGCGCCTCGGCCGGCGAGGTCTATGTCGTGGATAGCGAAGACCCCGAACTCTCAGTGGGAGTCGCAGACGTCTTCAAACCAAAGGGCCCTGGAGCAGAAGAAGCCTCCGAAGGCGATCTCGTGCGGGTCCTCTCCTCGGGCAAAATGGAAGAACCCAACGGAGTGGCCGTCGATGGCTCATCAGGCAAGGTCTATATCGCAGACTCAGCCAAGGGGGGCGTCTATGAGTTCTCGGCTGCCGGGGCCTTCGAAGGCAAGCTGACCGGCAAAGGCTCGCCCAATGGCACCTTCTTCGGCTCTGAAGAAGAAACGGGCAACGTCTCTGCCGTTGCAATCGATCAGAGCTCGGGCGATCTCCTGGTCGCCGAGGCCGAACGCCACCTCGTATCGGAGTTCAACCCAGCCGGGGAATGGGTCGGCTGGATCACGGCCACCCCCTCGGGGGCACTTGGCGAACCGCTGGGGGTCGCCGTGGCCTCCTCGGGCAACGTCTATGCCTCTGACGCCCTCACGGCAAGGGTCAACGTCTTCGGCCCCGGTGTCGTGGTCCCTGACGTCGTGACCTCCAAAGCGAGCAAACCCACGCGCACCACGGCGATCCTCAATGGCACCGTCAACGGCGATGGCAAAGCCGGGCACTACTTCTTCCAGTACGGCACCACCGAAGCCCTGGGCTCTGCCACGGCCTCAACAGCCTTCGCGGGCACCGAAGAAAAAGTCTCCCTGACGCTTTCAGAACTGCACGCGGGCACGACCTACTTCTTCCGCCTGGTGGGCGAAAACGAAAACGGCTCGAACTTCGGCATCACCCGCGAATTCCAGACGCCGACAGCGGTCGAAGGGCTCTCCACGGGCGCAGTGGCCAACCTGCAGCCCGATAGCGCAACGCTCACGGGCTCCCTGGCTCCCAACGGCTTTGACGCCCACTACTACTTCGAATGGGGCCTAACGGCCAAATACGAACACCAGAGCCCCGAAGCCCCGGGCACCGACGCCGGGGAAAGCGCGGGAGCGGTAGCCGCCAAAGCTGATCTGAGCGCCCTCAGCCCGAACACCACCTACCACTACCGGATCGTCGCCTCAAACAGCCTCGGTCAGAGTTTTGGGGCCGACAAAGCCTTCATCACCTCAGGGCCCCCGCGGATCACAAACGAACCGACCACGGCGATCGGCCATGAAGAAGCCACGATCAACGCGAAGCTCAACCCGGGCGAGCTTGAAACCAAATACCGCTTCGAATACGGCGAAAGCACAGCCTATGGCTCAGAAGTCCCCCTGGGAGGGGCGAGCATCGCCCCCGGCACAGCGGCTGTCGCTATCTCAGCGCCGCTCTCCAAACTGAAGCTCGGGGTCACCTACCACTTCCGCGTCGTGGCCTCTAACAGCGCGGGGACCACGACCGGGTCTGATCAGAAGTTCACGACGATCGCACCAGCTCCGATCGATGCCACCTACGCGACCGAAGTCGGCCCCACGAAAGCCACGCTGCATGCGCTGATCAACCCGCTGGGCAACGACACGAGCTACTACTTCCAATACGGGACCGAGAGCTGCAGCGAACACCCAGGCTCCTGCACCAGCACTCCGCTGCCTCCCGGGGAGGACATCGGCGCAGGAACAGAAGACCTCGCCAGGAGCTTGGCCCTCACCGGCCTAGAGCCGGCAACGACCTACCACTTCCGTGTGATCGCCAAGAACATCCTGGGCACGAGCGAAGGGCCAGAGCGCACCTTCACGACCCAGGAGGCGACCACGGCCTTCGCGCTTCCCGACGGCAGGGCCTGGGAGATGGTCTCCCCTCCGAACAAGGCCGGGGCGCCGGTGGAAGCACTGACGCGCGAAGGGGGGCTGATCCTGGCGGCTGAGAATGGGAACGGGCTGACCTATGTCGTCAACGGGGCGCTTGGCGAGGACGTGCAGGGCAACCGCAGCCCGGAATGGCAGCAGGTGCTGGCCACGCGGGGAACGAGCGAATGGGAATCGCGGGACATTGCTACGCCGAGCAGCCAACCCAAGGGTGCGACGCCCGGCCTGGCCCCCGAGTACCAGTTCTTTGCCACCGACCTGTCAAGCGCCCTGGTGGAACCGGCTGCGGGGGGCGCCCCGCTGCCGCCGCTTGCCCCGGACGTTACCCAGGGGACGATGTATCTGCGCGACAACGCGACTGGCACATATCTGCCGCTGATTACCGAAGCAGACACGGCGCCCGGGACCGCTTTCGGCGGGCAGGTCCACTTCGTCAGCGCCACAGCGGATCTCAGCCATGTGGTGCTCACGTCGAACGTAGCGCTGACGGGCGCGGGATCGGCGCGAGGCCTGTACGAGTGGTCTGGCGGCCAGCTCGAGTTGGTGAGCGTCCTACCCGGGGGAGCACCCGCCGCGGGAGGGCTCATCGAGCTCGGTTACGACCACGTCGCCGCGGGCGCGATCTCCGAAGACGGCTCGCGGATCCTCTGGACGACCGCTGAAGAAAACTCCCACCGCGGCCATCTCTACCTGCGCGACACCGTCAGAAGCGAAACGATCCGCCTCGACACGGCGCAGGGCATCACCGAACCGGGTGGCATCGGAGTGGCCCAGTTCCAGGGCGCAAGCAGCGACGGCTCACGGATCCTGTTCACCGACAAGCAGCAGCTGACCGCCGACTCCACCGCGGAACCCGGACAGGGAGTCGGCAAGCCGGATCTCTATGAGTGCGACGTGGTCGAAGAAGCGGGCAAACTCGCCTGCCAGCTGAAGGACCTGACCGTCGACCGCAACGAAGGCGAGCACGCGGGCGTGCAGGGCTTCCTCTTTGGCTCGAGCAAAGACGCCACGAGCGCTTACTTCGTCGCTGAAGGCATTCTGGCCGTCAACGAAAACGGCAACGGCGAAACGGCGATGTCCGGCCGGCCAAACCTCTACGCCGTGCACTTCGACGGGACCAACTGGGCGACCACGTTCGTTGCGACTCTGTCGGATGAAGACAACGCGGAGTGGGAAGGCAACAGGGTCGCCGACAGCGCCTTCCTGACCGCCCGCGTCTCCCCCAACGGTCGCTACCTGGCGTTCATGTCGAGTGGGAGCCCGACCGGCTATGACAACGTCGACACGAGCCCTGAAGCCAAAGGCGCGCGCGATCAGGAGGTCTACCTCTATGACTCCGCTGCGCCAAGCCTGCGCTGCATCTCCTGCAACCCGAGCGGCGCTCGGCCCTCCGGAGTTCTTGACCAGATTGAATCGGGCGAAGGCCTCGGGCTGCTGGTCGACCGACGCGAGATCTGGCTCGGGCACTACCTCGCGGGGAACATTCCCGGCTGGACCGCGCAGGCGCTTACGAGTGCCCTCTACCAGTCGCGCTACCTCTCTGACGAGGGTCGCCTCTTCTTCAACAGCCCCGACGAACTGGTTCCCGCGGCGAACAACCACCAGGAGAACGTCTATGAGTTCCAGCCCTCGGGGATCGGCAGCTGCGAAAGCTCCTCAGGCGGCTGTCTTGCGCTGATCTCCTCCGGGGAATCGGAGAAGGAATCGGCCTTCATCGAAGCCACGCCGAGCGGTGATGACGCGTTCTTCGTGACCGAGTCCCACCTGCTGCCTCAGGACACCGACACTGCCTTTGACATCTATGACGCCCGCGTCTGCACAACGGGCTTGCCCTGCCTGAGCGTCCCAGAGCCCCCACCGGGTGGCTGTGAATCGGCCGGTACCTGCCGTCCGGCGCTTCCCCCACAGGAACTGCCCGGCGGGCCCTCGGGCAGCGGAACGTTCTCAGGCCCGGGCAACGCGACACCCCCTGCCGGCAAACAGCAGGTCCAAGACGTCAAAGCCAACACCAAAGCGAAAGCGAAACCGCTGACACGGGCGCAGAAGCTCGCAAACGCGCTGAAGGCCTGCAAGAAACAGCGCTCCCAGAAGAAGCGCAAGGCCTGTGAAGCGCATGCGCGCAAGCTCTATGGGTCGAAGGCCAAGAAAGCGAGCAAGAAGCATGCGCAGGCCAAGAGGACATCGCATACGCACTCGAGCAGAGGGGGTGGGCGATGAGGGTATTGGGATCCCCTGTGAGCGCTGGACGGCTCAAGCGCCTGCGGCGCCTTGCGCTGGCGCTGTTCACGGCCGGCCTGCTGCTCGCTGTGATCGGCGCGGCGCCGGCGCTCGCCCAAGCGCCGTGGTGGCAGATCAGCTCTGAAACCGTGCCGACGAACCTGCCGCCTGGGGGCGAAGGCCAGGTGCTCGTCGTGGTGAGCAACCTCGGCGATGCGCCGATCGACGGCTCGAAAGAACCGGTGACGATCGCCGACAAGCTGCCGCCGGGGCTGATCGCCACCGCGATCCACGGCCAGGTCAAGAACAGCGTCCAGGTGGAATGCGTCCTCACGACGCTCACCTGCACATTCACAGGCACGCTCAACCCATATGAACAGGTCTCCGTGGCGATCGACGTCCAGGTCGAGCAGACGCAGGACACGATCACCTCGTTGCCCGACGAAGCGAGCGTGGAAGGCGGTGGAGCTGGCAGAGTATCGCGCACGCTGCAGATCCCAGTCAGCGCTCAGCCCGCCGCGTTCGGCATCGCCAACCTTGAATTGGCGCCGTTCAACGAGGACGGCACACCGGCGACGCAGGCCGCCACTCAGCCATTTCAGCTGACAACGACACTCGTGCTGAACCAGACGGCGGGACAGCAGCCAGTAGAGCTGCCGAAGAACATCAGCTTCAATCTTCCGCCGGGCCTGATCGGCAATCCAACCGCCGCGGCACAGTGCACGATGGCGAACTTCTTCGCGCTGGTGTTCGAGACAAATCTCTGCTCGACCAGCTCAGTCGTCGGAGTGGCGACGATTACCGGGAACGAACCCAAAGTCGCCAAAGTCTTCACCAAGACCGTCCCCGTCTTCAACCTCGTGCCCGACCAGGGCGAGCCAGCCAAGCTCGGCTTCGAGGTGATCGGCAAGGTCCCAATCGTGATTGACACGGCCGTGCGCTCCGGCAAGGACTACGGCGTCGTCGCGAGCGTCTCGAACGCAACGCAGACAGCCGGCCTGCTCTCGAGCCAGGTCACGCTTTGGGGCGTGCCCGGCGATCCCAGGCACGACAGCGCCAGGGGTTGGGAATGCGTGGCGGGTGGAGTCTTTGAGAACCAGATCAAAAAGCCCTGCCCGGCAACCAGCGCTGAGCCCGAGAAGCCCTTCCTGCGCCTACCAACCTCCTGCGCTCAGAACCCAGCCACAGAACCAATCGTCTCAAGCACCCAAGTCGCCTCCTGGGCGGACCCCGCAACCTCCCTAGGCGCCGAATACGCCTGGATGACTACCACCGGAACCCCCCTCGGCTTCCAAGGCTGCAGCAACCTCCCCTTCACCCCCTCGATCACGGTCACCCCCGAACAGCACAACGCCTCGACCCCCACAGGCCTCTCCGTAGACGTCAAAGTCCCCCAGGAGACGACCCTAAAAGCCGGAGCAATTGCCGAGGCAGACCTCCGCGACACGACGGTCACGCTCCCTGCCGGAGTCCAGCTCTCCCCCTCAGCCGCCAATGGCCTGGAGGCCTGCTCAGAGTCTGAGGTCGGCTTTGAGGGCTTCAACAGCGCTCTTCAGATCAACGAATTCAACACCGAGGACGCAAGCTGCCCCGACGCCTCCAAGGTGGGCGTGGTCCACATCAAGACCCCACTTCTGACCCACGAACTAGAAGGCTCTGTCTACCTGGCCACCCCCGCCCCCAACTCAGAAGCGTTCAAGAACCCCTTCAACTCCCTCATAGCCCTCTACATCGTGGCCAAGGACCCAATCTCAGGCGTCCTGGTCAAGCTAGCCGGGGAAGGCCATGTCGATGAATCCACGCTACGCATCTCCACAACCTTCAAGAACACCCCCCAGGTCCCATTCGAAGACCTCAAACTAGACCTCTTCGGAGGCCCCAGGGCCTCTGTCAGCACCCCACCCTTCTGCGGGGGCTATGCCACAGACGCCGCCTTCACGCCCTGGTCGGGCACAGGGGTGCTCAACGTGCTCGGCCCCCCCGAAGCCTTCAACATCGCCTCAGGGGTCGCTGGCGGCCCCTGCCCAGCTGGAGCGCTGCCCTTCGCCCCAGGCTTCAATGCCTACTCCACAAACCCCACCGCCGGCGCCTACACAGGCTTCTCCTTGGAACTCTCAAGGCCAGATGGCAACCAGAACCTCACCGGCCTCTCCATGCACCTACCCCCAGGGATCGCCGCGATGCTCTCCTCGGTGACCCTCTGCACAGATGCTGAGGCCAACGCCAACGCCTGCCCGCCCGCAAGCGAAGTCGGCCACGCCACAGCCGTGGCGGGCCTTGGCCCAGAACCCTTCATCCAGGGGGGCGGCCGAGTCTTCATCACCGGCCCCTATGGCGGCGCCCCCTTTGGCCTGTCAATCGTGACCCCCGCAGTGGCAGGCCCCTTTGACCTCGGAGTCGTGACGGTCCGCTCAAAGCTCTTCATCGACCCCAATACAGCCGCTGTCACGATTCTCTCCGATCCCCTGCCCACCCAGGTCAAAGGCATCCCCCTGCAGCTCAAGCGCGTGATCGCCACCGTCGATCGACAGGGCTTCCAGTTCAACCCCACCAACTGCAACCCGATGAGCATCAACGGAACCCTCTCGGGCTCAGAAGGAGCCAGCCAGAGCGTCTCCTCCCCCTTCCAGGTGGGGGGCTGTGGAAACCTGCCCTTCGGACCGAAGCTCACAGCCTCGGTCGCCGGCAACTCCTCCAAAGCCAATGGCGCCGCCTTCGCGGTGACGGTCACCTCCCAAGGTCTCGGGCAGGCCAACATCGCCAAAGTCTCCCTGCAGCTGCCGATCGCCCTGCCGGCAAGGCTCACGACCCTGCAGAAAGCCTGCCTTGAGGCCACCTTCAGCGCCAACCCCGCCTCCTGCCCTCCAGAGTCTGTGATCGGCAACGCCACGATCCACACGCCGGTGCTCAGAAACCCCCTCTCGGGACCTGCCTATCTGGTCTCCCATGGCGGAGCGGCCTTCCCCGACGTCGAGTTCGTCTTGCAGGGCGAAGGCGTCACGCTCCTGCTGGACGGCAAGACCGACGTCAAAAAAGGGATCACCTACTCGCGCTTTGAATCAGCACCTGATGCTCCCTTCTCCAGCTTCCAGACGATCCTGCCGGCAGGGCCCCACTCGGCGCTGACCTCAAACGTCCCGGCCGCCAAGAAGTTCAGCCTCTGTGGGCAGAGCCTTCAGATGCCGACTGTGATCTCAGCCCAGAACGGGGCGGTGATCGACACCTCAACGAAGATCGCCGTGACGGGCTGTGGGGCTGTGAAGGCGAACAAAGCCAAGAAGCTGACGCGGGCTCAGAAGCTGAAGAGGGCTCTGAGGGCTTGTCGGGCGCACTTCAAGGCTAAGCGGCTGAAGGCCAAGCGGGCTAAGTGCGAAGCGCAGGCGCGGAGGCGGTTTGGGGGGAAGAAGGCTCATGGGGGCAGCAAAGGCAAGAAGGCTTCACAGCAGAAGCGCTCCTGAGCATGAAGAGGCTCATGGGCTATCTCGGGCTTGGCCCGCTTGGTTTGGATCGCGCGGTCCTGTGGCTGATCCCGTTGGGGCTGGCTGCTCTGCTGGCGCTCAGCGGCTGTGGCTCCTCTGACAACGGCGTCTCATCCAAATCGGGTAAGGAGATCCTTGCGGCGAGCAAGGCCGCGGCCGTGGGGGCCTCTTCGGTGCACGTGGTGGGCAAGAGCTCTCAGGGGCGGCTGACGCTTGCGATCGACCTGAGCCTCACCCGCAATGGCGGGCGTGGTCAGGTCTCGTTCCCCGGCCTTGACTTCGAAGTGATCCGCATCGGCGACACGGTCTATGTCAAAGGCAGCCCGGTCTTCTACAGTCGCGTCGGAGCCATAATCGGCAAGACCCTGCAGGTTCCAGCGGGTACGTGGCTGAAGGGATCTGTCACCAGGAGTGCGTTGTCGCAACTGGTCGCCTTCACCGACCGAGCGAGCGAGCTCGATCGCCTGTTGTCCAGCCCCGGATCGGTGACCAAGGGCGCAAGCACCACCGTCAACGGGCAGAAGGTGATCGAACTGAAAGAGGCGACGAAAGTCTACAAAGGGGTCCTCTACGTGGCCACGACCGGCAAGCCCTACCCGGTCGCGCTCGTCAAGAGCGGCGGCAAAGAACGGGGCCGCACGACGTTCTCGGGGTGGGATGAGGAGGTTTCGCTGAGCGCGCCATCGCCGGTGGTGGATGTCGACTCGCTGACGGGGTGAGGGGGCGTCGGACAGACCCCGCATTGACCGGTTCGCTTACATGCCAGATCAAAGGCATCCCCCCGCAGCTAAGCGCGTGATCGGGATCTGCTCGCTGGTCCACTTGACACTCGTCGATCTTCTCCCTCATTCGAGCTCATCCCGGCTTTCAGGGCACCAGGACGATCTTGCGGTGCGAGCCCGCCGCCAGGCGACGCCACGCCTCCTGCACCTGCTCCAGCGGCATCGGATCGGTCTCCACCCTCAGACTCCCCGCGGCGGCGGCGTCGGCCAGCCGGCCGTATGCCTCCCACTTGACCTCCGGCGGCGCGGCGACGTTCGTGTGGCCCAGGATCGCGAGCATCTTCCCGCGAATCGTCGCCGAGTCGAGCGTCGCTTCGGAGCCCGCGCCCTCACCGAGCTGCACGATTCGCGCGCGAAAGCTCGCGGCTCTCGCCGCCGCCACGAACGGCTCGCCGAACAACGGGTCCACGACCACATCGATCCGGCCCTCGGCGGCCTCGGCGAAGGCCGCCGTCAGGTCATCCGATCCCAGCCCGACCGTCGCGTCGGCGCCCAGCTCGAGGCAGCGTTCAAGGCCCTGCTGGGATCGCGCGGCGGCGACCACGCGCGCGGCGCCGAGCAGCTTGGCCGCCTGCACAGCGATCTGTCCGAGCACGCCGCTGGCGGCCAGGACCAGTACGTGCTCGCCCTTCTTCAGCTCCGCTCGCCAGGTGAGCGCCAGCCACGCCGCCAGTCCAGAGATCCCAAGCGCCACGGCGACCCCGTCCTCCACGCCGTCCGGGACGGCGTAGGTCGAGCTGGGGTCGATCAGCGCGCGCTCGGCCATCGAGCCAAAGGGGATGATCGGCCCGTCGAAGTAGACGCGCCTGTCGTCCAGCACGCCGACGCCCTCCCGCCCAGCGACGACCGGCAGCGGCGGGGCGCCAGCGTAGTAGCGCCCGGCGCTGATGGCCACGTCGACCGGATTCAGGCCCGCGGCGCGAACCTCGACGACCGCCTGCCCCGCCCCCGCCTGCGGCTCCTGGAAATCATCCGCGCGCGGAACTCCGTACTCGTGCAGAACGGCGGCTCTCATCCGGCAGAACTGTAGTCCTCAGCCGCGTGTCCGCACCGTCAGAGCGGACTCGTGCCGGTCCTCGCGCTCGATCTCGAGATCGACCGTTGTAAAGCGAGCGTGAGCAGCCCCCAAGGAGCGGAGTAGGGCCAGAGCGTCAGCCGCTCGCCTCGATCGCCCACGCGCGCGCGAGATTCTGTGTGGCCAGCGTGTCGAGCACGTCCGCGAAGCCCTCGGGCGCCGGTGGCAAGAGCGGCGCGCCGCCGGCCGTGACCGCGCCGAGGACGCGCTCGCAGGAGCTCTGCGCCAGGTCGATCGCGCGATCGAGGTCCTGGCCGACCAACTCGCCGTCGCGCTTGCGAAAGCGCCCCGCGACGAGCACGTGGCGAACATTGGAGGGGTTCGCCTGCGCGACCAGGCAGCCAACGGGGTCGGCCATCGGGGCCATATTTAGCCGGCGCCCGCCGATTACGATCACGTCGGCCTGCTTGCCGACGCTCAGCGACCCGATGCGATGCTCGAGCCCCATCGCATGCGCGCCGTTGACCGTGCCCCATCGCAGCGCGTCGCGGACGGTCAACTCGAGCGGCTCGGGCATCTGGTTGCGCGCGTTGAACGTGTCGTTGCGCATGCACCGCTCGAACTGCAGGCCGATCCTCATCTGGCTGAACATGTCTCCCGAGTTGGATGACACGACATCGCAGGAGAGGCTCGGGCGCATGCCCAGTGCGAGCGCGCGAGCGATTACCGGGTGGCCCATGCCCATCTGAATCTCCGTCTCCGGGCTGCAGGAGACCTTGCAGTCGTTCTCCGCCAGTCGCCGAAGATCACGTTCGTCGAGCGTGTTGCAGTGAACGTGCACCTGATCGGCGCTCAGCAGGTGGTGATGATCGAGCTCGCTGATCCCTTCTGTGAGCACCGACCCCCACGTGCAACCTGTGTGCAGGACACTCGGGATGCCGAGCTCCCGCGCTGAGCGCGCCTCGGCGATCGTCTGCTCGAACGGCAGCAGCCCAACCTCCGTGAGCGCCACGCCCATCGTCACCAGGCCGTCGTCGCCGGAGAGCTGCTGCTCGCGGATGCGCCGCGCGTCAGCGAGGCGGTGCTCGTGCTCGGTGAACACCGGCATCTCCGAGGGCGCCGGGTAGTAGCCGTAGGCGAACATCGCGCGGATACCGGCGTCGCGCAGGCCCTGCAGCGCGGCGTCCGCGTGCTCGGGAGTGTTGTTGCAATGCGAGAAGTCGAGGATCGTCGTGACTCCCGCTTCGAGCGCCTCCAGCGCACCGACGAAGTTGCCCGCGTACACGTCCTCGGCAGCGCAGTTGGGCGAGATCGACATGCGGATCCCGCGAAAGTAGTCCTCCAGCGTCCAGTCCGCGCAGACGCCCCGAAACGGTGTCTGCCACGTGTGCCGATGCGTGTCGACGAACCCCGGCATCACGACATGTCCAGAGACGTCCACCACCTCGGCGTCCTCGACCTCCACGCGCGCGGCGACCGCGGCGATGTCCCGGTCCTCGATCAGCACGTCGCCGCTCGGCAACTCACCGAGCTCCTCGTCCATCGACAGCACATGGCCGCCACGCAGCAGCACCCGCTCGCTCATCACCCGCTCCTCCCGAGTCGTAGCGGCCACCGTAGAGGCGCTGCCCGTGCCTTGTCAATGGCCATTCCGAGCCGGCGTGGCTGAAGCCGGTTCGTACGCTCGTCTAACCGAGTCCAAGCGGCAAAGGACCCGCGCGGGCGGTGCCGATAGAAGCCAGAGGCCAAAGCCAATGCAGCGAGCACAACTACTAAGACAGCTCGTGCTCGACTCGCACTATGTGGTCGACGAGCAGCTGGTGGCCGCCGCGATCCTCGCGCGCGCCGCCACTCGCCGCCTGGTCGCAGGGGCCGGCTTCCGCAACGATCGCCGCCGCCCGGAGGTGCGCTCGTTCCGGCCGAGCTCACAGGTCCGGTCGTTTCTGCCGTGCAATCTCTCGACCGCAGGCGACCGCCGCGTCGCCGACAGACGCCGCCGCCTGATCTAGGTAGATGCTTCAGGTCTCCCGCCCAATTGCCGAGGAACTCCTTGCCAGGTACGTGAACCAAGGGCAGGCTCTCGTCGAGCGGGCGAGCCTGGTCGGCGACTCCACCGACTATGAAGCCTGGAAGGCAGCTCGTAAACAGTGGATCGAACAGACCGCACAGGCACTCGGGCACATCTACGGCGGGGCCCAGCAGGCGGAGGAGTTCAAGAGCGCCGCCACCTCCGGCGACGGCAAGGGACGCTGGCAGCAACAGTACGCGGGCGATCTCGCGTGCGTGGAGACCGCACTCGCGATGCTGGTCTCGCACCAGCGCGATTGCGGGTTCGCAGAGGAGCCAGACGGGGCATCCGAGCCCATGGAGGAGCCGGACCCCGGCTCGCAGCCGATGGATGAGCCACAGCAGACCGCCGGTGCGCCGCGCGAGGAGGAGCCCGAGCCACTCGAGGACTTCGCCCCGGTCACCGAGGCGCATCCGACCGCCGCCCCACCGACCGATGAGCTCCGGCCGGCGGCGTTGGCCGGCGATCCAGAGCCGTCTGAGCAGCCGAAGGAGCCCATCACGCGCGCGGCCGCGGAGGAGCCTGACCGCGCCGCGGAGCTCGCGCCGGCATCGGCGGTCGGCGCGGAGCTCGCACCAGCGCCGACAAACGGCGCCGGAGTGGTGCGCAAGCCGAGCGCCGGCTCGGTCTCGAGTGCTGATCGGACGAGGCAGGTGTTCCTCGCTCACGGACGTGATCAGAGGTGGATGCAGGCCGTCGCCAACCTGCTCGAACAAGCGGGGCCCCATGCCGTCACGGTCTTGAACGAACGGTCGGACGAGCGCGGAACGCTTGCCGAGCAGTTCGGAGAACAGATCGCCGGATCGCAATACGCGGTCGTGCTGCTCACGGCCGACGACGTCGGCGCGCCGCGGCTTCACTCAGAAGAAGAGCCCTATTACTCCCCCCGCGCACGCCAGGGAGTCGTGTTCGAGATGGGCTTTCTGGTGGCGGCGCTCAGCCCAAGCTGCGTGTGCGTGCTCTACGAGGACGGTGTGGAACTGCCGTGCGACCTGGGTGGCATCGCCTATGTTCGTCTCGACTTCGCCGGCACCTGGCAGTCGAAGCTGCTGCTGCACCTGCGCAAGGCCGGTTTCGACTACGACCTGAACAAGCTGGCACCCGTCTGAGAGCGCGCGCGGTACGGCACTGCGCTCACACGCGAGTGGGCTCGACGGGAAGCCCGGGGATCTCGCTGCGCGCCCTCAGCAGCGTGCCGCCGAGCTCGGGATGTACGAGGTTGTCGGCCGTGGTGATCAGCACCTCGCACATGTCCGGGCCGCCGAAGCACAGGCTCGTGACGAAGCCCGCAGGCATCGGCACGATCGCGTGCAGCTCGCCGTCCGGCAGAAAGCGCGCGAGGGCCGCGCCATCGCCCAGCGCAACCCAGATCGCTCCTTCGCAGTCGACCGCCAGGCCATCCACCGAGCCGCGCGGACAGCGGCAGAGCTCGCGCGTCTGCCCGCTCTCCCTGGCGACCGCCAGCACCGCGCCGCGCGCGTAGTCGCTGACGTAGACCGTCTGCCCGTCCGGTGAGACGCCAATGCCGTTTGGCCAGGTCAACTCCTCGCTCAGCAGCTCGACGGACCCGCCCGCGCCGACCGACAGCAGCTGGCCGGGGCAAGGCCGCTCTCCCGCCAGCGGGCGGTAGCGCAGCACGCCCGCGAGCAGCTCGCCGTCCGGGGTGACGCCCAGGTCGTTGAAGCCACACACGCCCTCGCCGGAGAGCACCTCGCGCTGCTGGCCGTCCGGCAACAGATGCACGACGCTGCGACCGCTCAGGACCCAGCTCCCATCGGCATGCTGGACGATCCCGCCGATGCCACGGCGCTTTCCAAGCAGCTCGCGCACCTCACCGTCCGCCGAGCACGCCCACACGCCGCCCGCGAGCACGTCGCTGTAGACGACCTCGCCGCCCTGGCCGAAGCGCGGCGCCTCCAACAGCCCATGCGGGCGATCGAGGACTGCCTGCAGCGGTCGCACGTCTGACAGTAGAGTCGCCCCGACGCCCATGAACGCAAGCATATGCCGACGCCTCCGGCGATCCCACAGCCGCCCGTCCTGGACAGCGCACGATCGGTGGCACATAATTGCGTTCGTGCGCCACGGGAGCTCGATCATCTCGCCGTCATCCCCGCGATCGGAGACGGCTGCAGACGCCGAGCTCGATCGGCGGAGCTGAGCAGCTTGCGCATTCATTTCTGCGGCGTGCGAGGGTCGCTGCCCGCGCCCGGCATCGACTTCGTCCGCTACGGGGGGCACACCTCCTGCATCGCGCTGGCGCACGATCACGCGCCGGCGCCGACGCTGATCCTCGACGCGGGCACCGGGCTGGAGCTCGCCACCGAGCTGCTCGCCGGGGCGCCGTTCGCCGGCACGCTGCTGCTCAGCCACCTGCATTGGGACCACACCTACGGCCTGCCGTTCTTCGCGGCCGGAGATCGCGCCGACTCGCGCATCTCCGTCGTCATTCCCGAGCAGGCCAACGGCGCGAAGGCGAGCGACGTGCTGGCCGGGGAGATGTGCCCGCCGTACTTCCCGATCAAGCCGACCCAACTACGCGGCCAGTGGACATTTGCGACGATCGCTCCAGGTGAGCGGGAGATCGAAGGCTTCACCGTGCTCGCGCGCGAGATCCCGCACAAGGGAGGACGCACGTTCGGCTACCGCATCAGCGATGGGCACTCGACGATCACCTACATGCCCGACCACAATCCCACGCAGCTGGGTCCCGGCGAGGATGGGTTCGGCGAGTACCACCCCACCGCGCTCGAACTGGCGCGTGACGTCGACGTGCTCGTGCACGATGCCCAGCTGCTTCCCCAGGAGCTTCCCGCGGAAGGCGACTTCGGGCACGCCGCCGCCGACTATCCCGTCGAGCTCGGCAAGCGAGCCGGAGCCCGAGCGGTCGTGCTCTTCCACCATCGCCACAACCGCACCGACGACGCGCTCGACACGCTGGCCGCCCGCCTCGGCGGTGACGCGCCGCGGGTCAGCGTCGCGGCGCAGGGCACCGCGCTGTCAATCTGAGTCCGCGGCCTGCGGCGCCGTCGCGTCGGCGCCATCCTCACCCGGGTGCTCGCGCGCGAGGAAGTCCTCGATGTCGGCGGCGTCCGCGCGCGAGCGCTCGGCTACGCGCAACAGGCCGCTCATCGTCGCGACCTCCTCGACCTGCTCCTTGATGAACCACTGCACGAACTGCTCGGAGGTGTAGTCCCCCGCCTCGCGCGCGGTCGCGGCGAGCGCGTTGATCTGCCCAGAGACCCGCTGCTCCTGCGCGAGCGCGAGCGCGATCGGCTCGACGATATCCGCGAACGACGAACGCGGCTCGGCCACGCCGGGGGTCGTCACCGGGGCGCCCGTGTCGAGCAGGTACTGGACCATCATCATCGCGTGGCCGCGCTCCTCCAGCGCCTGGCGGTAGAAGAAGCGCGCGAGCTGCGGCAGCGCCTCGGAGTCGTAGAAGACGGCGCAGGCGACGTACTGCTGGTGGGCGGCGAACTCATTGGCGATCTGCGCGTTGAGCTTGTCGGCAAAGGCTTGCGCGGGCGGCATCGCGAGAGCGTATCGCGGGCCGCGGAGGTTCGCGGCGGGTGAGAGCTGGGCGCAACGGCGCGCAGGATGCGCCGCAAGACCGCCTCAGCCGACGGTGTAGCGCGCCGGCACCAGTCGTTCGCTCTGCCTGGGGGGCCGCACGTACTTCCGCCGTTGCCGGGGCGGCAGCTTCACCGCCCTGGTCTTACCCGGTCGCTCATATGGGATCAGCGACAGCAGATGGCTGATCAGGTTCAGTCGCGCCGTGCGCTTGTCATCCGCCTCGACCACATGCCAGGGACTGTGATCGGTGTCGGTCTGGGCGAACATCCAGTCCTTCGCTTCGGCGTAGTCGACCCAGCGAGCGCGCGCCTGCAGGTCGATCTGGCTGAACTTCCAGCGCTTGCGGGGGTCCGACAGCCGTTTCTTGAAGCGCCGCTCCTGCTCCTCGTCGCTGACCGACAGCCAGTACTTGACGAGCATGATCCCGTCGTTCTGAAGCGCCTGCTCGAAGGCCGGGCAGAAGCGCAGGAACTCGTCGTACTCGTCCTGCGTGCAGAAGCCCATCACGTGCTCCACCCCGGCGCGGTTGTACCAGCTGCGGTCGAACAGGACGATCTCCCCGGCGGCCGGCAGATGCTCCACGTAGCGCTGGAAGTACCACTGGCCGCGCTCGCGCTCACCAGGCGTCGGCAGCGCGACGACCCGGCACGTACGCGGATTGAGAAAGGACGTGATGCGCTTGATCACGCCACCCTTGCCCGCCGTGTCGCGACCCTCGAAAAGCACGACCAGCCGATGCCCGTTCGCGACGACCCACTCCTGCAGGTACACGAGCTCGGTCTGCAGGCGCAGCAGCTCCTTCTCGTACTGCTTGTGCGTGAGCTTCTTGGCGGCGGGCACGCGCGCATGATCCCAGGATCGTGAGCGCGTAGCCTGCCGAGCGTGAACTTCGGGACGCTCGTCGTGATCGTGCTCGCCGGCCTCGGCGGCCCGCTGCTGGGCCTCGCAGGCGGGCGTTGGTTCATACCGGTGATCATCGGCGAGATCCTCGCCGGCGCGATCGTCGGGCACAGCGGGCTGGGCGTGGTCGAGCCCGCCCAGCCGACGACCTTCTTCCTCGCTCAAGTCGGCTTCGCGATGCTGATGCTGACCGCCGGGATGCATCTGCCGCTGCGCGACCGGCGGCTGTTCGCCTCTCTGCGCCGCGGCGCGCTGCTGGCCGCGATCGCCGGCCTGCTCGCCGTGCCGGCGGGCTTCGCCGCCGCCGCCCTGGCCGGAACCGCCCACGCGGCGATCTATGCGGTCGTGCTCGCCTCCGGGTCCGCCGCCGTGCTGCTGCCCGCCTTCGAGGAGACCGGCGCCGGCGGGCCCGAGGTGCTGACGGTGATCGCGCAGGTGACAATCGCCGACATCGTCACGATCTTCTCCGTGCCGATCGTCCTGCAGCCTGAGCGCACCTTCCACGCGATCCTCGGCAGCGCCGTGGTGGCACTCGCCGTCCTCGCGCTCCTGGGCGCGGCACGCCTGCTGTCCGGCAGCGGGTGGGTGGACCGCGTTCGCGAGCTCTCCAAGCGGCGCCACTGGGCGCTGGATCTGCGCCTCTCGCTGCTCGCTCTCTTCCTGCTCGCCTGGCTCGCGCAGAAGAGCGGCACGAGCATCTTGATCGCGGGCTTCGGCGCGGGCGTGATGGTCGCGCTGATCGGCGGGCCCAAACGCCTCTCCACTCAGTTGCGCGGCGTCGCGGACGGGTTCTTCATCCCGCTGTACTTCGTCGTCCTCGGCGCGCAGCTGGACCTCGGCGGCCTGTTCGCCAACCCCTCGATGCTGGCGCTCGCCGGCGCACTCGCCGCGCTGAACGTGCTCATCCACCTCGCCGCCGTCGCCCTCATGCGGATGCCGCCAAGCGCCGGGCTAGCCGCGAGCGCACAACTCGGCGTTCCCGCCGCGGTGGCTTCGCTGGGGCTCGTCGAGGGCGTGCTCTCGAGTGAGGTGGCGACCGCGATCGTCGCCGCGTCGCTCGTCAGCCTCGGCGTCTGCACGATCGGCGTGCAGTTGCTACTCGGACGCGCGGGAACATCGGCCCGCACGCTTGCGACATGAGGCGAGCGCAGTCGCTCGCCGGTGCTCAGCTGGAGCGCGGGCTGATGAGCGCCTCGCTTGGCGCGCTCGGCTGCTGCTCGTGCGCAGGCACGCCGGCGGCCGCATAGGCGTCCAGCGCGTCCAGCGTCTCTGCCTTCAGCAACGCCCGCGCAAGGCTCTCCAGCTGGTCGCGATGGTCGCTCAGCAAGCGCGTCACTTCCGCCCGCGCGTCCTCGACGAGCCTGCGCACCTCCTCGTCGAGCAGCCGCTGGGTCTGCTCGGAGGTCTCGCTCGCACCTGGCAGCAGCGGACCCTGGCCATCCGCCGGCAGCACCGCAATCGGCCCGAGCGCCTCGCTCATGCCCCAGCGCCCGACCATCTGGCGCGCGATCAACGTCAGCTGCTGGATGTCCGACTCGGCGCCCGAGGTGATCGAGCCGTACACGACCTCCTCGGCCACGCGGCCGCCGAGCGAGACCCTGATCTTCGCCTCCAGATCCTCGCGCGAGTAGGAGACCCGATCGGTGTCAGGCGTCGAGAGGGTCACGCCGAGCGCCATCCCACGGGGGATGATCGAGACCTTGCGAACCGGGTCCGCGCCGGGCGTGAGCATTCCCACGAGCGCATGACCGGACTCGTGATAGGCGGTGCGCTCACGGTCGGCCGGCGAGAGGACGATGCCGCGCGGTGAGCCGAGCATGATCTTCTCCAGCGACTCGGTGAAGTCCGTCATCTCGACCTTCTCGTGCTCGCGCCGAGCCGCCAGCAGCGCGGCCTCGTTCGCGAGGTTGGCCAGGTCGGCGCCGACCATCCCCGGCGTGCTCGCCGCGAGCGCATCGAGATCGACGCTCTCGGCCAACGGGATCGAGCGCGTGTGCACCGCGAGGATTTCCCGGCGGCCCTTGCGATCGGGGGGCTGCACCGCCACCCGCCGATCGAAGCGGCCGGGTCGCAGCAGCGCCGAGTCGAGCACATCCGGGCGGTTGGTCGCCGCCAGCACCACGACCGCCTCCGCGCTCTCGAAGCCGTCCATTTCCGTGAGGATCTGATCGAGCGTCTGCTCGCGCTCGTCGTTGGCGCCGCTGACCGCCACCGAGCCTTGGCGCGAACGCCCGATCGCGTCGAGCTCGTCGATGAAGACGATCGCCGGCGCCGCCTCGCGCGCCTTGGCGAACAGGTCGCGCACCCGCGAAGCGCCCACCCCGACGATCGCCTCGATGAACTCCGAGGCGGAGATCGAGAAGAAGGCCGCGTGCGCCTCGCCGGCGACCGCCCGCGCGAGCAGCGTCTTGCCCGTTCCCGGCGCCCCCGAGAGCAGCACTCCGTGCGGCATCCGCCCACCGAGCCGGCCGTAGCGCTCGGGGCTGCGCAGGAAATCGACGATCTCCGACAGCTCCGCCTTGGCGTCGTCGATGCCCGCGACATCCGCGAACGTGATCTGGATCTTCTCCGGGTCCACGCGCCGCGCCTGTGTGCGTCCGAAGTTGCCCAGCGCGCCCATCGCCCCGCCGGCTTTCGCGGCGCGCCGCGCGAGCAGCACGAACAGAGCGACGATCAGCAGCGTCGGACCGAAGCCCAGCAGCAGCTCGGACAGCAGCGAGCGACTGGTGCTCGTGGACTTCGCGTTTATCTCAACACCCTTTTCCTGCAGCAGACCCGACAGCTGCGAGTCGTTCCAGAAGGTCGGGATCTCGGTCGCGAACAGCGCCGTCGGCTTCGCCTTGCGATCGCTCGGCGGGTAGCGCCGCTTGGCCTTGAACGTGCCCTGAATCGTGTCGCCCTTGGTCGAGATCGACTTGACCTGCCCGCCCTGCACCTGCTGCAGGAAGTACGGATTGAAGGGCACCGTCACCCGCCGTTCGCCTGAGACCGGGGCAAACAGCAACAGCGACAGCCAGTTGACGGCGACCAGAATCAGCACAAACCACAGAAAGCCCGGCCGGCGGTGCGCCGGGGGGCCGCTCGGCGCCTGCTCGGGCATCCCCCGCCCATCCGGCGCCGGCGTCACGTGCCAGCCGCGCTTGTCACGCGGCATCGGCGGGTGCGTATCCGCCCGGCTGGAGCTCGGGGGGACCGCGCCGTCTGGCGGCTGATCGGGCACTGCGTCCATCCTACGCGCGTCACGCACGCGCCTATGCGCCCGGCCGCCTCGCGCATCCATCCGGCCGCCTCACCCCGGCCAAGCGGCGGTGGGCTCAGATCACAGCGGCCAGTAGCGGCTGAGCTGCGCGGCCGCCCGCGCGCTCAGCGGCGTCTCGGGCACGCCCGATCGCGCCGGCCGCTCGTCACCGAGCGCAACGAGCGTCTCGCGCACGCACGGCCCGAGAACCGCGGGCGAGTAGCCGCCCTCGAGGAGCACGCCAATCGGCACCTCGCGCACCGCGGCCAGATCGCGCACGTGCCGGGCCATCTCGGCGAACGAGCTGCTCTCCAGACGGCAGCCCGCCAGCGGGTCGTCGCGATGCGCATCGAAGCCAGCTGAGATCAGCACGAGGTCGGGATCGAACGCGCGCGCGGCTCCCAGCACGACGTGCTCCAGCAGCGACAGCCACAGATCCTCGCCAGAGCCCCCCGGCACCGGCAGGTTGATCGTGTGGCCCTCGCCGGCCCCCGATCCCAGCTCGCCGAGCGCGCCCGTGCCGGGGTAGATGCCGGACTGGTGGACGCTCACCACCAGCACATCCGCGCGAGCCCGAAATGCCTCGGCGGTGCCGTTGCCATGGTGGACGTCCCAATCGAGGACGAACACGCGCCGCGCGCCCAGCTCGGCAATCGCCACGGCCGCCGCGACGGCCACGTTGTTGAACAGGCAGAAGCCCATCGCCCGATCCGGCTCGGCGTGATGCCCGGCCGGCCGCACGCCGCAGAAGCCCAGCGCCGCCTCGCCCGCCATCAGCGCCCTCGTCATCTCACACGCGCCCCCCGCGGCGTGCAGCGCCGCCCGATAGGAGGGCTCCCCCACGAACGTGTCCGCATCGATCGCGCCGCCGCCGGCCCGCGAGAGCTCCTCGATCCTCCGGATTTGGCGAGCGCCGTGGACGAGCTCCAACTGCTCCACGCTCGCCGGCGGCGCCACGCGGCGCTCCCAACCCAGCCAGTCCTCCGCCGCCAGAAACCGCTCGAGCGCCAGCAGCCGCTCCGGGGTGTCGGGGTGTCCGGGGATGCCCACGCGCGGATCGTGCTCGAGACATGCCGGGTGACTGAAGTAGAGCGGTCTCCTCATTGCCCGGCCTCCGTCAGAGACGCCTGCTCAGTCGTCCGCGCGCTGCGGGTATTCGTGAATCGACACGAGCCGTGCCGGACCTTCCAGGACGCGGTAGGTGTGAGGGCGATCGGCGCGGAAGCTGATCAGATCCCCCGGGCACAGAGCCTCGCAGAAGGACTCACTCGAGATCTCCACCGTGCCGGCGGCGATCATCACGTGCTCGAACAACCCGCTCACGTGCGCGCCCTCGTGCCGCACACCGCCTTCGCCGAGCACGCAGGTGTAGAGCTCGATCAACGCGCCCCCGGTGCGCGTGAGCATGCGGCGCAGGACCAGCCCACCGGAGCTCGCCCCCGCCTGCTCGACGGTGAGCACCGATCCGTGTTCCTCGCGCACGACCAGAACCTCGTCGTCCTCGCCTTCGTCTTGAAAGAGACTCGTGAATGGCACTCGCAGCGCCGACGCCAGTGCCCAGATCGTGTCGATCGACGGGTTGCCCTGGCCTCGCTCGATCAGCGACACCGTCGACTTGGCCACGCCGGCCTGCTCGGCCAGGGCCGTAAGCGTCATGTCTCGCGAGGCCCTCCACCGGCGAACGTTCCGTGCGATCGGCTCTACCGCGCGCGAGGTGCCGCTAATTCTGTCGGACGAGTCCATGAGCGAATCAACGACCAGAGCGGATGGGATGACATCCCATATCGGACGAGTATCCAGCATATCGAACGCGGACATTCGGAGAACCGACCTAAGAGCCGATCCGCTACTCGGGATCATGCGAGAAGTGCGAAGCGAGACTCCCCACGACCGCGTTCAGCCCAGTAGGATTCACTCGTCGTGTGCAGCTTTGACCAGGCACGCGACGGCCCGGCCGCAGGCGGGCCTGGCGAGGGCGAGACTTGGCAGTGAATCGAAGAAGGGGGCCGTGGTGCCGAAGCTCGGTATGGAGCCGATACGACGGGAGCAGATCTGCCGTGCCGCTGCCACTGTGATCGCCCGCGAAGGCTTCGCCGGCTCGACGATGAGAATGGTGGCGGAGGAGGCGGGCGTGAGCACCGGAATGCTCAACCACTACTTCGCCAACCGCCAAGATCTGCTCACCCAGGCGCTCGTATTCGTCTCCGAGCGAGCACAGGCGCGTATGCGCGCCGCGATCGAGGGGATCCCGCCGGGGCGCAAGCGGCTGATCGCACTGCTGGACAGCGCGCTGGCCGAGGAGAAGGAGGCAAGCGAGACGTGGCGCGTCTGGATCAACGCCTATGGCGAGGCGGTGCGCCTGGCCGGACTCCGCCACACGATCGAGGCGCGGCTGCTCAGCTGGTACGACCTGATCGACGATGCGCTCGAGGGACTCGTGCCCGCGGAGACCGATGAGGCGATCCCGTGGAGTTGGCGCTTCGACGCAGTCCTCAACGGGCTGGCGATCCAGGCGCTCACCTCCGAGGCCGCACTGGACGGGGCGCGCATTCGCGACGAGGTGATCCGCACGTTGTTCGGCGAGGCTCAAGCGAGTCGTGGCCCCGCCCTGCCCACCGCGCGCCGGCTGGCTCCCGCGGTCGCGCAAACGCACCGCTGATCCGGCGCGAAGCGCAACGGGCTCGACCGCCCGGCACATGCGACGCCAGCCACCGCCGCATCCTTAAACGCCGCCGCGCGCTCGGCTCATCCGTCGTGCTCGTCCCGCCACGGCCGGCGCTTCCGCAAGGCCGCCACGCGAGAACGGTGCACAAACCCGACCTATGTGGTAGGACTTAGGGACACCTAACCTCTGTTTCGCAACGCGATCTCCCCACGAAATCAATGCTTCCAACTTTTGTCATCGGTCTGCGCGAGGGAGTCGAGGCGAGCCTGATCGTGGGCATCGTCGCGGCCTTCCTGCGCCAGCGCGAACGCCCCGACGCACTGCGCTGGATGTGGGTCGGCGTCGGTCTTGCGGTCGTGCTCTGCACTGGCGTAGCGATCGCCCTGCAGGTGCTCAACCAAGATCTACCCCAGCGCCAGCAGGAGGGCCTCGAGACGATCGTCGCCCTGGTCGCCGTGGGGATGGTCACGTTCATGATCGTCTGGATGCGCCGCCATTCCAGCGACCTTGCCGGCCATCTGCGCAGCAGCGCCGCCGGCGCGCTGGCCGAGGGTTCGATCTGGGGGCTCGTGGCGATGGCCTTCATCGCCGTCATCCGCGAGGGCGTCGAGACCGCCGTGTTCCTGCTCGCCGCCTTCCAGGCCTCGGGCGATGCGACCGCTGCCGGGCTCGGCGCGCTGCTGGGCATCCTCGTGGCGGTATTGATCGGCTGGGGCATCTACCGGGGCGGTGTGCGCCTGAACCTGGGACGGTTTTTCCGCGTAACGGCCGCCGTGCTCGTGCTCGTCGCCGCCGGCCTCGTCGCCGGCGCCATCCACACCGCGCACGAGGCGACTTGGCTCAACCACATGCAGCAGCCGGCCCTCGACTTGAGCTGGCTGATCCACCCCGGCTCGATCGGCAGCTCGCTGTTCACCGGAATGCTGGGGCTGCAGCCGCATCCAACCGTCGGCGAGCTCGCCGGCTGGCTGCTCTATGCCGTGCCGATGCTCCTCTACGTGCTGTGGCCTGAACGCTGGTCGCTCAGACGGCGCACCGCGCCGGCCGCCGTCCAATCGGCGACCTGACCTACTCGTGAACAAGACAAGGAGCAAGCGCATGAAGATGACCGCTGCCCGCATGGGCAAGTCCGGGGCGATCGCAGCACTCGTGTCGATGACAGCGCTCGGCATCGCCGCCTGCGGCGGCAGCAGCAGCGCCGACTCGGCCAACAGCGCCAACACGCTCAAGGTCACGCTCACCGATCAAGGCTGCTCGCCCGCACGCCTGACGGTTCCCGCCGGGCCGGTCACCTTCGCCGTCTCAAACGGCGGCAGCTCCGCCGTCACCGAGATGGAGCTCAAGGACAAGCAGGGCATCATCCTGGGCGAGCGCGAGAACGTCGTCGGCGGCCTGTCGAGCTCCTTCTCCCTGAACGTCAAGCCGGGCACCTATGTCATGAACTGCCCCAACGGCGATAAGGAAGACAACGGCGTGCTGCTCGTCACGGGTAAGGCGAGCGCCGCATCCGGCGGCGCATCGGCCGCTCTGCTCGCCCACGCGGTCGCCGGCTACAAGCAGTACGTCGCCGCCGAAACCGCGCAACTGCTGGCCGGGACGCGCCGCTTCGTGGCGGCGCTCGAACGTGGCGACACCGAGCAGGCGAAGGCTCTGTTCGGGCCGGTGCGCCGTCACTACGAGGCGATCGAGCCGGTCGCCGAGAGCTTCGGCGACCTCGACCCGCAGATCGACGCGCGCGTCAACGACGTCCCCAACATCAACCAGTGGACCGGCTTTCACCGCATCGAGCGGACGCTCTGGACGCAGGACACGACCGCCGGCACGGCTCCCTACGCCAAGCGACTGCTCGCCGACGTGATCGTGCTCAACAACAAGGCCAAGGCGCTCGACTTCCAGGCCGCCCAACTCGCCAACGGCGCCGTCGAGCTGCTCAACGAGGTCGCCAGCTCGAAGATCACCGGCGAGGAGGACCGCTACTCGCACACCGACCTGTCCGACTTCGCGGGCAACCTGGCCGGCGCGCGCGCCGCCTTCGAGCTGCTGCGCCCGGCGCTGATCGCACGCGGCGACGGCAAGCTGGTAAGCGAGATCTCGGCGCGTTTCGCCGCCGTTCAGAAGAGCCTCGATGCCTACCGCCGCGACACGCCACTCGGCTACGCCTACTACAGCGAGCTGACCCCGGCGGACCGCCGGCGATTCGCGGCGCAGGTCGACGCGCTGGCCGAGCCGCTCTCGACCGTCGCCAGCCGCGTGACCGGCTGAGCGATGGCCGAGCTCACCCGACGCCAGCTGCTTGCGGCCACCGGTGGCGGCGCGCTCGGGCTGGCGATCGGCGGCGGCACCGGCTTCGCACTCGGCGACGACCACGGCCAGCAGGAGCGCACGAGCACGCAGGGAACCGTGCCCTTTTTCGGGCCCCACCAGGCGGGCATCGTCACCCCAGCGCAGGACCGCCTGGTGTTCGGGTCCTTCGACCTGACGCTCTCAAGCGCGGCGGAGCTGCGCGAATTGATGCGCCTGTGGACCGACGAGGCGGCCGCGATGACGGCCGGCCGCACGACCGGGCCACTACCGGGGCCGCTGGACGCTCCCCCCGCCGACACCGGCGAGGCCGTCGGCCTGCCGCCGTCGGAGCTGACCATCACCTTCGGGCTCGGGCCGGGGGTGTTCGAACGCGACGGTCAGGATCGCTTCGGACTGGCCAGGCGCCGGCCGGGGGCGCTCACGCCGCTGGGGCCGTTGCCAGGCGAGCAGCTCGAACCGCAACGCAGCGACGGCGAGATCTGCGTGCAGGCCTGCGCCAACGATCCGCAGGTCGCCTTCCACGCGGTCCGCAACCTGGCGCGCGCCGCACGTGGAGCCGCCGTGCTGCGCTGGACGGAGCTCGGCTTCGGGCGCACCTCATCAACCACCAGCGAGCAGGTGACGCTGCGCAACCTGATGGGCTTCAAGGACGGCACCAACAACCTCAATGGCGATGACACGGCGGCGATGGACCGCTTCGTATGGACCGGCTCGGAGGAGCCGCAAGCGTGGTTTCGCGGCGGCACCTACATGGTCAGCAGGCGCATACGCATGTTCATCGAGGCCTGGGACCGCGACACGCTGGGCGACCAGCAGAACGTGATCGGGCGCTTCAAGGCAAGCGGCGCGCCCCTGAGCGGGCGCAACGAGCACGATGAGGTCGAGCTGAGCGCGCGCGACAGCCAAGGTCAGCCGGTCATTCCCGAGGACGCCCACATCCGCCTCGCCGCCCCTGCCAGCAACGGCGGCGAGCACATCCTGCGCCGCGGATACTCCTTCACCGACGGCACCGATCCCGTCACCGGCGAGCTCGATGCCGGCCTGTTCTTCATCTGCTTCCAGAAGGACCCACACCAGCAGTTCGCGGCGATCCAACGGCGCCTGGGCGCGCTCGACGCGCTGAACGAGTACATCCAGCACCGCTCAAGCGCCCTGTTCGCCGTCCCGCCGGGCGTGCAACCGGGCGGCTACGTCGCCGAAGGCCTGTTCAGGACCTAGAGCCGCCGGCCGAATAGGCTTCGGCGGCATGGGGCACATCACTTCGAGCGATCACGATGGCGGCGTGGTCGTCCTGACTGCGGACCGCCCGCCCGCGAACGCCATGGACATCGAGCTGCTGGGTGAGCTGGTCGAGGCGGTCGATCGGATCGCCCGCGATCCACCACGGGCGCTCGTGCTGGCGGGTCGTCCGGGGTTCTTCTCGGCGGGCGCCGACCTGAAGGCGGTGCCCGCCTACGGCCCCGAGGAGCAGCGCCAGATGGTCGCGAGCATCAACGCGATGGCGCTCGGCGTATATGAGTTGCCGTGCCCGGTCGTCGGGGCGATCAGCGGGCACGCGATCGCCGGCGGGCTCGTGCTTGCGCTGTGCACCGACATCCGCATCGCGTCGAGCGCCGGGCGCTACGGACTGACGGAGGTCAAGGTCGGGGTGCCCTATCCGCAAGCGGCGATCGGTGTCGTGGCAGCGGAGCTCGCACCGCACGCGGCGAGGGTCTTGGCGCTCGGCAACGAGCTGACCGACGCCGTCGACTGTCTGCGCCTCGGCGTGTTCGACGAGATCGCCGAGCCCGACAACGTGCTCCCGCGCGCGCTCGAGCTCGCCGGCGGGCTCGCGGCGCTCTCCCCCGAGGTCTACGCCCGCACCAAGCGCGAGCTGCGCGGCGCCACGGCTGCGCGCCTGCGCGGCGCCGCCGAGCAGGACCCGCTGCTCGCCCGCTGGGTCGACTAACCAGCCTGACCGGCGCGCGCTGCGGCGAGGCCGTCGAGGACGGCATTCAAGGCGAGCACCCAACGCCGTTCGATCGACTCCTCGGTGCTGCCCAGGCGCCTGGCGTTCTCAGCCGCGGCCAAACCCTGCGTGAGCGACACAAGCACATGTGCGATGTCCGTCTCATCGCCGTCGATCATCCCCGCATCGATGCACCGGCGCACTCGCCCGACGATCAACCTCCTCACCGCGCTGCCCGCCTCCAACTGCGCGGGCGCCGCCGGTTCGAACTCGGCGAACGGGCGCGAGAACATCACCTCTGAGAGGACGGGGTTCTCGCGGATGAAATCGCGGTAGGTCTCCACCAGCCTGAGGAGATCGGCGCGGGGATCGCCGGAGTCGTCCAGCGTCTCCAGGCGGCCGCGCAGCTGCCGGAAGCCCTCGAAGAACACCTCCCGCACGAGCCCGCCCTTGTCGCCGAACAGCTCATACACAGCCGGCGTGGAGGTCTGCGCCTCGCGGGCGATGCTGCGCGTCGTGAATCCGGCCACGCCATCGCGCGCCAGAAGCTCGACGGCGATCAGCAGCACGTGATCGCGCAGCTCGCTCGTTCGCTGCTTCGGGCGGGGCACGGGCGAACCTTATCGTGACGTCGTTATGACCTATTTTGCTGGGCTCTGGGTTATTGATACGTCGTTTCGAAACAGCGATACGATATGCGCTCGACGAACAGCGGTTCGACCAAGCCGACGAACAGGAGCGACATGCCAGCCGAGGCGACGATCCCACAATCAGATGCCACCGCGTTCTCCCTCCCGCCACTGCACGCCGAGATCCTCGCGCGGGCGCAGGAGCTGGCGGCGCGCTTCGCCGAGCGCGACCGCGAGGTCCGGCTGTACGGGCTGGAGCACGACGGCCCGCTTCCGGAGCTGTGGCAGGAGATTTGCGCGAACGGCTGGCCCGGGCTGCTCGTGCCCGCCGAGCACGGCGGCACGGACGGTGGGCTGCTCGCGCATGTGCTCGTGCTCGAGGCGCTGGCCGCCTCCAACCTCGGCCTGTGGATGCCGGTGCTGACGGCGGCGATCGCCCACGCGATCGCACAGGTCGGACCGGACACGGCGCGCGAGCGCTGGCTGGGTCGTGTGTCAGCCGGCGAGACATTCCTGGCGCTCGCCGTGACCGAGCCACAGGTCGGCCACAACGTCTTTCGCAGCCAGACGACCGTGCGGCGCGACGGCGGGCGATTCCTCCTCAGCGGTCTGAAGGCGGTGACCTCGGGGATCGAGTCAGCCGAGCGGGTGCTCGTCCTCGGGCAGGTGCCCGGCGAGCGCGAGCAGGGCGCCCCGCGGCAGTTCACGACGGTGCTGATCGACCCGGCCGCAGAAGGTGTGACGCGCACCGAGCTGCCGATGCGCGGCCGCGAGGGCGTGCGGCAGTGGCAGCTCGAGCTAGACGGCGTCGAGGCTCCGCTGGAGGAGCTCGTCGGCGTCGAGGGTCAGGGCCTCTTGACACTGTGGCCGTTCACGCACGTCGAGCGCATCCTGACCGCCGCGCTGTCGCTCGGCAGCGCTCGCTACTGCCTGACGCGTGCGCTCGCGCGCGCACGCGAGCGCACGATCTTCGGCGAGCGGCCGATCGGCGCCGAGCAAGCGATCCAGCACCCGCTTGCGCGGCTGCACGCTCGCGCGGAGGCGGCCCGCCAGCTCACCTACCGCGCGGCCGCGCGCTTCGATGCGGGGGACGATCAGCTGGTCGTGGCGGGCGAGGCGAACATGGCCAAGCTGCTCGGCGCCGACCTGGTCTTCGACGCCGCCGATCAGGCGGTGCAGACGCTCGGCGCGAGCGCCTGGGACGAGCGCGAAGGGATGCTCGACCTGTATCTGGACGCGCGGCTCGCGCGCTCGGGGCCAGTGTCCCAGGAGCTTGCGCTCAACTTCATCGCCCAGCACGTGCTCGGCCTGCCCAGCCACCGCTGAGCGCTGCTCGGGTGCTCGCGGGCGCCGCGGCCCGGCGGACCTGGCCGCCGGGCGCGCTGACCGCGCCGTGCTGCACACTCACCCGGTGATCAGCGCATGAGCCTCGCCGGCTTGAAGACACACCTGAGAAGGTTCTCGCCCGCGCCTCTGCTGATCGCGTCGCTTCTGATCGCGTTCGCGGGAGCAGATGCGCGGGCGGACAGTGCGCGTATCGCCCGCGCCGTGCACCAGCCAAAGACCGTCTGCGTGCGCCATGCGGGCGCCTCGCGCCAGCAGTGCCCGACGGCGCTCACGGGGCCGCGTCTCTACGCGACTCCCGCCGGGACTCCGTTGACGCCTGTGCTGGTGGGGAACCTCTACGCCGTCGATCTCGGCACGTGGCTGGTTCACGGGCACGTGAAGTTCTCAGCGCAGTGGCTGGACGGACACGGTCACGTCGTGGCCCGCGCCGTTCAGTTCACGCTCGGCGGCGCCGAGGCCAACGAGCTCGTCAAGGTGCGCGCGTGCGCGAGCGTCAGCGCTGCGACGAGCTGTGTCACGTTGCGGCTGCCCGAACGGGCGCAGATCGTCGCCGGCTATCTCAATGCGACCTGCGGCCATCGCCGTCCCACTGCCCCGGTCTATGACCCGAACTTCACATTCATCGCGGCCCCCCAGATCGCGCGGGGATGGAATCCGTGCCGCCCGATCACATGGGCGATCGATGAGTACGCGGAGCCGCCCCTGGCCGGCCCCGGCGGAACGAGTTGGCAGACGCTCGCGTCGAACGCCGTCGCGCAGGTCGCGGCGGCCACCGGGCTGAGCTTCGTCCAAGCGCCCGACTTCAGCGCCGCTCCGGCAGGCGGCGCATTGTCGGTCACGCCGCCCGCGGGGGTCAACCTGTCGATCGGATTCGGCCCTCAACCGGCCGGCGTCGACGGCATGGGCGGACCGGTCGTCGTCGCCGGAGCCTTCACGAAGCGCGCCGCAGTCCAGCTCTCGCCGAGGAGCTGGACTGCGCCCGGTGCGCTCGTGACGATGCTGCACGAGTTGGGGCATGCGATCGGTCTCGGCCATCCCCTCTCCGTGCCGGGCGCCGGCGAGGAGATCATGGATCCAGCCGGCGGGAACTTCACCGGCTACCAGCCAGGCGACTTGTGCGGGCTGTTCGAGGTCACCTGGCAGCAGCCGTGCGCGGGCGCCACAGACCTCATGCCCGGCCTGATACCCCCGGGCTGATCCTCGAGTCGTTCAAACGCCGAGCGCTCAACCGATGCCCGCGGCCGCGCACAGCTCCTGCGCCTCTTCCTCGAGGGCATCCGCCATCGACTGCAGTCGATCGACCAACCCCGGGTCGGCGCACAGGCCGAAGCACAACAGGCCGGCGAACGACAGCGCCGCGACGCGCAGCGCGTGGCGTTCGCCGATCTCGGCCAGCGAGTGCAGGTGCTCGACGGGTGCGCCGAGCACGCTCACCGGCGCCCGCGGTCCGGGCACATTGGAGACGCTCAAGGCGAAGCGCCGAGGACTGTTCTCCAGGCGTGCGACGAAGTGCTCCAGCGGCGGCGAGACGCCGGCGAGCTCACGCAGCAGCTGCTCGCGATGCTCGGCATCGTGAGCGCTCTTTCGCTCGCGCGTGGCCGCGTGCACGGCACGTAGGCGGACGAGTGGATTCGGCTCGTTCAGGGGCAGCCCAACCGAGAAGAAGGAGTCGCGGTTGGCGATCGCATCGCCCTCGTGGTGGAGGCTCACGGGCACGCGCACCCGGATCGAGCCGAGATGACCGTGGCGCGCGCGCAGCCAGCGTCCCACAGCCCCCGCGACGATCGTCAGGATCGCGTCGTTGACGGTCGCCCCATCGAGCACCTTGGCCGCCTCGTGCAGCGCCGGGAGCGAGACGGCGGCGAAGGCGACCTCCCGGTGGGCGCCGATTGTTCCGTCGAACGGCGAGCGATGCTCGGTGCTCGCGTACTCACGGCGAAGAAATCCGGCCAGGTGCGCCCGCCGGCGCGCCTCATCGCCGGAGTGCGCCGCCTTCGCTTGGGCAGCCGTCATCGTCGCCTCGGGCCCGTCATCCCACAGCAGCGCACGCGCGTAGCGAACCGCGGCCGTGCCGTCGGCGAGCGAATGGTGGATCAGCCACACGAGCGCGCTGCCTCCGCCGGAGAGCGCCACCACATCCATGCGCCACAGCGGCCGCGAGCGATCGAGCCGCTGCTCGAACGCGTGCGCGACGAGCGCGAGCAGCTCGGAGCGATCGACCGGGCCGGGGACGGCCGCGGGGCGCACGTGATCGGCGACATCGAAGCCTTTGTCGGCAACCCACGCTGGGGATGCGGCGCTCCCCCCGAGCCGCCGTGTCAAGGCCGGGGTGATCGCGATCCGCTCCGCCACACGCGCGCGCAGCCGATCGATGTCGAGAGGCCCTGGGCCGAGTCGCACGACCTTGCACGTGTGTCCCGCGACGGTCGCGCACTCGAGCTCGAGGATCGCGCGATCCTCGGGGGAGAGCGGGATCGAGTCCTCCATCGACATGCATTCTCGACCATGCCGCGGCCGGTGAGCAACGCTCACGACCGCGGCGTCGTCGTCACTGTTCCTGCGCGCAGCAGCTCGGCCAAGCTGCACAGAGCAGGTCGGCGAGCAGGATGTCCCGCTGGTCGAGCGTGCTCTTGTCCAGATCGCGTACCACGCGTCTCACGAGCGCGGTGGCCGTTGCAAGGTCGAGCGGCCTGTAATCGGGGTCCATCATGGCGCCACCAGATCCTCGTAGCGCTCGCGAACCGTGTTGGGGGTGTCTGCTGTTTTCATGCGATAAATCTTGTCCCCTCACGCGCGCGGGGTACATACCGCAGTTGCGTGATATTCGTCAGACTTCACTGCTTATGAGCGACCCTCAGTTGATCCTCGTGGCCGAAGTACACGGGCTGGCCGGCCGCCGAGCCGAGCTAAGCGATCTGCTCGGCGAACTGGCGAGCGGCGCGCGTGAGGAGCGGGGTTGCGTCAGCTTTCGCGTGCTCGCCGACGACGATCCGGGTGAGTTCGTGCTGCTCGCCGCCTGGAGCGGTGAGAGCGAGCTGCGCGCGCACTACCAGACGGCGCACTACCGGCACTATCGCGAGCAGGTGGGTCCGTTGCTGGCGAGGCCGAGCGACGTCGTCGTCCACCGTCTCGCGGGCACACTTCACGCGCTCGACCCCAACCCGCCGGACCCCGGCGAGCTGGGCTAGCGGCGCGAAAGCACGACGATCGGGATCTCGCGGTCGGTCCTTGCCTGGTATTCGTCGTAGGCGGGCCAGACCTCGCTCATCAGCGACCACAGGCGCGCGCGCTCATCGCCCTCGGCGGTGCTCGCGCGCACCGGCACCTGCTCGCCCCGCACCTCGATCTCGGCCTCGGGATTGACCGTCAGGTTCTCATACCAGGCTGGATTCTCCGGCCACCCGCCCTTGGAGGCGACGATCACCCAGCGATCGCCATCCGTGCGGTGGATCAGCGGCGTCGTCCTCGGCTCGCCGGACTTCCGGCCCTCGGTCGTCAGCAACAGAATCGTCGTTCCGCGCCAGTGATAACCGCGCTCGCCCGCCGTCTCGCGGTAGACGCGGACGTGCTCCTCGCCGAACAGCTCGTCGTCGGACTCGGCCATCGGTTGCGAGTCTAGCGCCGGCCGCGTGGGTGGGAGTAGAGTCGCCTCCGCCGATGCGCCTGAATCACGTCACGCTGGAGGTTCACGACGTCGAGGCCTCGGCCGGCTTCTACGTGCGGCTGGGTCTCACTCAGATCGTCGCGAGCTACCCAGACTATGCGAGGCTGCTCGCGCCGCAGGGTGAGACGACGCTCTCGCTGCACCGCTCCGAGCTCGTCGCATCGCAGCGCACCGCGAGCATCCACTTCGAGGTGCAGGACGTCGATCGGGCCGTCGAGGAGTTGCGCCGGGCCGGCTTTCACTTCGCCTCCGACCCAGTCGATCAACCGTACCTCTGGCGTGAGGCGATCCTCCCGGACCCGGACGGGAACCTGATCTTCATCTACAGAGCCGGTGAGAACCGCCTCGATCCACCGTGGCGAGTCGGCCGGGAGCAGGCCTAGCCGCGGGGCAGACGCCCGCGGCGCGGCCGCCGGCGTGGCCCGCGCGCTCGGCGGGCCCCGTCGCGGCAGACGACGAGGCCCGGCGACTGGCATCCTCTGACGTCCAGGCGAAAGGAGACCGATGACTCTCAGCGCGAGCATGCCCAAGGCCGTGGCCCATGGACTCGAGGATCTGCAGGGCCTGAAGAATCAGATCGTAGGACCGAGTCAGTGGCGGGAGGTGACTCAGGAGATGATCGACCAGTTCGCCGATCTGAGCGGCGATGACCAGTGGATTCACGTCGACGTCGAGCGCGCCAAGCGCGAGAGCCCGTTCGGGACGACGATCGCCCACGGCAACTTGACGCTCGCGCTGATCGACGGCCTGCGACGGGATCTGAGCGAATGGAGCGGCTTCAAGCTCGGCGTCAACTACGGCTGGAACAAGGTCCGATTTCCGGCTCCCGTCGTCGTCGGAGCACGACTTCGCTGTTACGCGGAGATCGTCGATCTCGCCGAGGTCGGCGGCGGCTGGCACCAGGTGATCACGCGCTTCACCGTCGAGGCCGAGGGAGGCGAGAAGCCGGTCTGCGTGGCCGACGGCGTCGGCCGGCTGCTGGTGGAGGCTGAGGAGGGGCAGTAGGCGCAGGCGTGAGGGGCGTGCGGCGCCTGAGCGGTGCCCTGTTGAGCGCTCGAGCGTGAGCCGGACCGGCAGCGGATCTGCGTCTGGATGCTCCGCCGCGAGCCGGGCAAACGCACGGCGAGGACATCCAGCGGCGATCTTGGCGATGAACTAGGGTCTGGGGCCATGTCCTGGGAGCAGCGAAAGACGGAACTCGCGGACGAGCTCGTTCGCCGTCTGTATGAGACCGGAACGATTCGCACGTGGCTTCGGGACCAGCCTGAGGGCTGGGAGATCGTGTCGGGTCGCTGGAGCCCCTTCTACGTGATGGCGCGGAACGCCCCATCGGACCCTGATCTGTTCCGCTTCATGGTCGATGCGGGCAGCGAGCTGATCGTCAACGAGCTCCCCGAGGCCAACTACATAGTCGGTCTTGCGGCCACCGGCATACCGCTAGCGGCCGGCATTGCCTACAAGCTCGGTATGCCGATGGGCTTCAACCGAAAGCTCCCGAACGTCCGCTCGCTCGATGACCTGACCCGCGAGGTGCACCGATATGGCGGGCACTCACTGGTCGAGGGGACCTTCGGTCCGGGTCAGCGCATCGTCGTATTCGATGACGTGGTCTCTCATTTCGACTCGAAGGAAATAGCCATGGGCCAGCTATCCCTGGAGCTCGAGCGCAGGGAAGTGACGGACATCGAGGTCGAGGGTGTCGCGGTCCTCGTGGATCGTGGCAACAACGCGACCGAACGTGCCGAGGAGTTCGGGGTGCCGCTGAAGTCGTTGGCGACGCTTCGAGAGGGCCAGATGCGCGCCCTGGACGGAGTCGCCTCTCAGCGCGAGGTCGATGTGATCTCCGCCTACGTGCGGGACCCGGCGCCGTTTCAGGAGGACTCCGTCCGCCAGCCGTTGGTCGAGGAGGCCAAGCACTGAGACCGCCGGTCGGGTCGCCACGCCTCGCATTGACGTGCCCTGCAGACGCCCTGGTTGTCTGAGCGCTCCTAGCCCTCACCGTCGTAGGTGTCGAGCATCGTCGCTTCCGCGACACGCAGCAACCCGACTGCAACATGAGATCGGGCAGCAGTCGAGCGAACCCTCACCGCCGAACCATGAGGCCCGAGAACCTCGACGATCGTGCAAACGTCACCGATCTCGCAATCCTCGCCGTACTGGAGTTCGAGAGCGGTCATCTGCTCGGTGACGACCTGTCCGATCTTGGTCTGGTCAAGTGCCATTCGATGCACCTCTCGTCAAAAAGGGATGGTACCCACCAATTCGGTTGCCCACACTATGCCACGTTCAACTTCTGAACGATGGCGTCATTGAGACTTTGCGCGTGAAACGATCCCGCCGCACCTGCTCTGAGCCCCTTGGGCGCGGGCTTGACCATCAACGGTGGCCACCAGCTAGCGCCCCGGGTCTCGCGGTCGGTCCGTCGAGGTATGAGAAGCGACGGATGACGGTTCGACCGGACGCAGATCGCGGGCTATGCGCATCAGTCCGCCCGTCGGGTCCGCTCTCGCTTGCTGAATCAAGGCATATTCAAGACGTACCACGACCTCGGGCTCGGGGGATTGACCTCCGAGCTGCCGGTGCCCGACGTCGCCGCTGGGGGCTGTGGGCGCGGCCGGCGCTGTTGCGCCGACTTCAGCGCTGGAAACGGGACCGGACACCGACCGCATTCGCCGAGCTGCTTCGGTGACGCGGTCGGGCATCAGGTGGCCGTACACGTCCACCGTGGTGGACGTCTTTGCGTGCCCGGCGAAGGATGAGATCAGCAGGATGTCCTCTCCTTGGCCGATCGCGTTGGTGATCGCCGTGTGCCTGAGATCGTGCAGGCGGATGCTGGGGGGTAATGCGGCTCGCTCTGCGTAGCGGCGGAACACCCTCGTGACCATCCGCGGGGAGAGCACCCCGCCCGCTTGCCGCCAGGCTCCGTTCTGGCCCCGTCTCGACTCGACTGTCGCGAACACGGGCGCGTGATCGCGGGTGTCGGGCGCGCCCTTGTAGAGCTCCTCGAGCGCGGCTTGGGCTCCGTCGAGAATCGGCACCAATCGCTCGCCGGCCTCGGTCTTCGTCGTCAGTCGCCGGCCCTCCTCGGCGTCAAGCAGATTGGACATGTCGTAGGACCCGATACTGCGTCGCACATAGATGATTCGCTGAAGCAGATCGACGTCCCCCCAACGAAGCCCAACCAGCTCACCGCGCCGCAACCCCGTATCTAGCGCGACCGTGAAGAACAACCGCCACCTTGGCGAGCACGCGGCGAGAAAGCGCTTGATCTGGGCCGGGCTCAGCTCGATCCCGCGTACCCGGCGCCCCGACATTCTCGGGCCTCGCGAGCGCGCGCCGTCGGCGGGATTCACGCTCACGAGTCCCTCGTCTTTTGCGAAAGCGAACATCGCGTGGATGTGCCGACGGATCTTCGCGACCGTCTCGGCCGACAGGCCCTCAGCACGCTTCTGCCCAAGCAGCGCCCTGATCAGCTGCGGCGTGCAATCGTCGAGGCGATGCGCGCCAAGCGCGGGCGCCACGTGGCGATGAAAGGTCCCGCGGTAGTTAGCGGCAGCGCCGGGCTTCAGATTGGGCTGCACGTGCTCGGAGAGCCACTTGTGGCCGAGCTCTGCGACCGTCATCGAGCTGGGCAAGAACCGTCCCTTCGCGATCTCGCCCTGCAGAGCACGAAGCGCCGCCTGTGCCTCGCGCCTGTTCGAACCGGCGGCCTTCTCGACCTGTCGCCAGCGCGAGCGGCCGGTCTGCGGGTCTACCACCAGCGCCCGCGTACGGACGTAAAACCGTCCGTTGCGCTCTCTGATGCTGCCTGTGGCCATCTCCCCCTCCGTTCGCCGCGACATGAGCATCGCGCGCGCCGGGCCAATTGCAGCTGGAGCGTACTACCAAACTGCACGGCTTGCAACGCGGTGTCAGAGAGCAAACCGACGTCATCGTTTTGCCAATACACCTGTATATGCAGGCTTTCTTGTAATCGCCGTGAGCATTAGGCCGCGCGTGTCTATCTCAAGACATACCGTCGTGTTTCATGCACGGCGGCGTCATCGAGAAAAGCCCCGTGCAGCGCATCGATCGCGGCCACGCGACCGGCTTTGATCGCCTCGTCTGCGAGGCCCCAGAATCCCCGCGGCGGGCTTGGACCAGCTCCCGATCCCCCTAAAGGGCTCGTGACGGGCTTGGTACGGAACGCGGCCTTCACTCGGGTCCGGCTGCACGCTTGGGCGCAGTTCCAGCGGCTGGGCTCGTTGCACTCGGATCCCCCTCTCCGACGACTACAGGCCGCGCTGTCTGGCGGAGATACCGCCCAGATGCCCGGTGCTCCAGCCCGCTTCGTCCTCTTCCATCTGGCGCTCGACCAAACTCGCGCCAGCAACTCGCTCGTCTATCGCGCCCGGCTAGAGGGATTGTCTGTATCCACCGCCTCGTCTGCCCCATTCGAGCGGGTGATCGCCCTTGGGCCACCTTGACGGTCACTACCGCCACCTACCGAGCGTGAGCGCTTGGACGATGATTGACCCGGCCTAAAGAGCAGACAATGTGAGCTTGCCAGGGAGCCGCAAGAAGCGAGCACTATCACGAGCGCTCCGAGCGCAGCGCACGTCAGAGCGCGAGCTTGGCCGTCCCGGTTAATGGAAAGACAAGATGTGCATGCGTGATTCTCCGTGGTCTTCGATGGCGATACGGTGACCGATGGCGATACGGTGACGATACTGTTGCGCGGAATCACGCAACAGTTTGGAACATCATGACGCCTCCGACGACGGGGCCCTACCCGACCGCTTCCGCCGGTTGCCGGTTACACACCAGCCGATGCCGAGCAGGGCTAGGCCGAGAACGCCAACGATCAATATCGACCATGTTGTGCTCGCGCCAAGCCAGCCCACGAGCTCTCTACACCCCCTAGCACATCCGCGGGGTCGACGCTGATGATATTCGACATCGCTGGCGACGGCCAGCACGCCGACGAGCACGCACCACACCGCCAAGACCCACGTCATCTTGCGCCAGCGCAGTAGTTTCACCAGAAACCCCGCATCAGCTTGTGCATTCGGTGAGAAATTTCTTCGATCATTCGTAGGCCCACTCGCCAATCACCGACAGCAGAAGGAGTTTACCCGCAGCGCGCAAAGCGCGTCCACCTTCAGGTTGGTGCATTGCGCTGCCTCCACGTCTGCTCTTCCCGACGGTCCATCTTGTCAATGATGACCATGTCCAATCTTTCCAACACTCAGCCTCGTCTCCGCACTCCACCTGGGCGCCAACACAGCTAATCGAGGAAATAACACCTTGTAGAGCCATCGAGCAACCCACTGACGGCCGCCAGCGACTCCTCCTTCCGCGCCTTCTGAGCAAACACGGTCGACGCCGCTACGCCTCACTATCCTTTGCCGCGCGGATCGAGCCAACGCATCAAGAACATAGCAAGCATCGCGGCCAGGATCACGCCACAGCCAATAAATGCAAGCAGGCCAGCGTCTCCAGTCACGATCGTAACTGCAACTGCTAGCGCAAGCGTATAGAGCACAAGAATAATACCCGTGCGTCTACCGCGCCTAATGGGTGCGTTTGACTCGTCGCTCATCTTATTTAGGGAACTTTGTGCCGCTTTCCACGACGCGACGTAACCACCGAGGGCAAAACGGTATTCCTGTAGCCTCTATCCCGTGACGCCGCCGAGCTACTCATGCACGGTTGCCGGCGCCCCCGTGTACCACTCGCCGAGCTCCCGCAAATATCGCGAAGTCCGCTGATCCAGCAAGCCGCGGCTTGTCTGCTCTATCACGGCCGCGTCTCGAATCTGATCGCTGTCACCAATGTGTATTGCCTGATAATACGTGTGAACAGCGGACACGTAGTCGTCGAACGTATGTCTATATTTTTGATGGTGATCTTGCCATCTTACTGGAGGCCGGAGACGATCCAACTTCTTGCTGGCTGTGAGCAGCTCGTCGGGCCGCGTTCCTTTCGCGCCGTGCGCTACGCCTGACGCGCTATTGCGTACGATGTTGCGGAACCGCCGCGCGTAAGCGTCATCGCTTCCTGGCCTGACCCAGATACCACCCAACCAGCTGAGCGGTATCACGAGCAAGAAGATCGCACAGGCAGCGACCAACCTGCCGTTGGCGCAAAGCGCTAGAGCTGCACTCACGGCCCCAAGCGCAACCAGGAAGATCCATCCATGGAAGGGTCGTTCGACCCGCGTCCGCAGACGACGGGCCTGAAGCGCCAAGCCTTGATCGGTTTGTCGTTCTCTTAGACCTCCTGCGTGCCGCACTACTCACCTCGCAGCGTCAACTCTTGTGCGAAGTATATTGTCCAATGACCGGAATCCGCATTTAGACTATTCCCGGCTCGGGCCCTGGCGTCATCGCGAGCCCTGTTACTGACGCGGATCGCCTCGACGGCGCCGCCTGAGCACCTGACGAAATACGGATTCGTCCGCTGCCCAGCGAATACCCACATGCTCACCGGGCCGTGCCAGCCTAAAAAAGGAATACGCGGCCGTGACTCCAGCCGGGACGGCTACCTGAGGCAGCTTCAAGGCGATACCCAGCGCTAGGCCCCCTATGCCCGTCACAACACAAAGCAGCCAGTAAACGTTGATCGGCTTCAATGCGGCATCCTGAGTCGGGGTTAGTGGTGTACTGCTTTCCGTGACGCGACGTAGCCACCGAGGGCGACGGTATTGATTGTGTGCGATCGCGGCGAACAGAGGCCAACCGTGGACGAGTATATCGATCGCTCAAATTTCAGTTAGTAGAAACACCACTCCGGTTACAACGACGGAACATCCCACAATTGTCGACGACCGGAACACGAGGCGAACGGTTGGACGACTGACGAAAGCATCATAGCGCTCTCTTCCTTGACGCGTGGCTCTCGCTCTTACTTTCCGTAGCTCTCGCGGGGCAAGCCAGCTGCCCCAAATGAGGGTCAAGAGGCCGATCACAATGAGCCAGGCGCCAGCCATCAGTTCACCCTTCCGCCCAAACCCGGCTCATGGTCGATTTCCCCTTAGTGAATACCAGGCCTTAACGCTGGCCCCTATCGCCATCGCCGAATAGGCATCGCCGCCTATCACTGCCAGGCTCCCGACGCCTTGCGACGGCTCCTAGCCCGCTCGGCGACCAACGCGACCACTCCGACGACGAGTCCCATGAGCACAGCCAAGCCCCAACTCTGACCAAGAATGAACCGCCAGAAGACCAATATCACTACGAAGCAAGCCAGTACCGAAGGGAGCGCGCGACTACTCATGTTTACCGTGCCCGCATACTGCCTTGCCAATGGCACCACCAACTGCCCCGCCAGCCGCAGCTCCGAATGGACCGAGGATGTCCCCAAGGCGCTTCCGAAGGAACTGAACTGAGTCAGCGATGATCCCCACCGCCTGGCGGCTGCTTGCGTCCTCGGCCTCCGACTCCCGCCACTCGCTTCATAGACCGTCGAGCCAATGCAAGGAAGAAGAGCGAGCCCGCGAGTATGAGCGCGGCGCCAAGAAGCTGATTCCACTCGGCATCACTCAGGACGACGATACCGATTGCAACGAGCAACAACAGCCCGGCACTTATTAGGTGCTGGGTGCTCCTTGCAGCTGACTTTGAAGAATCTCTCATGGCATCATCACTGATGGGGCGATGGCGAACTATCTTGCGAAACAACGCTCGGCGGGTGTCAGCTCCGCGACTCACGTATCGAGGTTAACCACGCGCTTTGCGAAGACATCTGGCCCGATCCCCAAATGGCGCGACCGCTCCGACGATAAGTCCGACCACGACGGCCGAAGCCCAACTCTCACTGAGAAGAAACCGGCCAAGAAGTGTGAGGGCTACGAAAACGGCTAGTCCCACAAGGAGCATTTCGCGATGGGTCATGTCTTACCGTTCCCGCATGGGGCTTTGCCAACCGCGCCACCGAGCACCCCGCCAATCACAGAAGCATATGGACTGCCGGGACTGGCCGCTATACCTCCCAGTGCTCCGAAGACTTTTGCGCAGTTATTAGGCCCCGAACCGGGTCCGGGCTGACATCTCCCATGCACCATTTTGCCCGCCGCTGCGACAAGATCCTGTCCCTCCCTCGTTCGGGTTACCCTGTTTGTAGCCGGGCTACTCATGTTTACCGTGCCCACATACTGCCTTGCCAATGACCGGCGTGAACAGCTACCGAATACTGTGCCCGTGCACGTTCGAGCACCCGCTGGCATGTCGATCTAACGCCAGAAAAGATCACAATGCAGGCTGGCGATCGGATTGTCGCGGCCGCAGGGGAATGTGAACTCGCGAGCGTTTTCTGTATTGATGAGCAATATGGCCATTCGCTACATATGCTTGCAGCGCATGCCTTGCGTCATCGTAAGCCCTGTTGCTGACGCGGATCGCTTTACGGCGCCGCCTGAGCACCTGACGAAGTACGGATTCGTCCGCTGCCCAGCGAATACCCACACGCTCACCGGGCCGTGCCAGCCTAAAAAAGGAATACGCGGCCGTGACTCCAGCCGGGACGGCTACCTGAGGCAGCTTCAAGGCGATACCCAGCGCTAGGCCCCCTATGCCCGTCACAACACAAAGCAGCCAGTAAACGTTGATCGGCTTCAATGCGGCATCCTGAGTCGGGGTTAGTGGGTGTACTTTTTTGGACACTTGTATCGCAATCATGTGAGGAGACGAGCGTTCGCTCATCTTATTTAGGGACTATGTGCCGCTTTCCACGACGCGATGTACGTGCCATAGCTAACTCGGGGACCGGGACCTTTGCCGCCGCCAGTAATAAACTTGGCACGCCAGCGCCAGGATTGCGATCGCTAGGCCGCAGGCCTGCAAGATCGTCCAGAGCGGTTTATGATGGCCTGAGCGTATTGCAATAGTGCTAACCGCAATAGCAATGCAAGCAACCCCGTATGCTGTCACTAGTAATTTGCGGATATCCGGGCGGGTCAAGGTGTGTCATCCTCCAATCAGTTGGCTCGCGGAAATGTGGTCCGAGTCCTCAGTGACCAATCCGTTTTGCTGTTTTGATCTTTTCAAACACTGCACAAAACGGGCCCGCAGGAGAAATAAAACAGATGAATTCCGCGGGTTCCCACGGATTCTGATGTTCGAGTTCGTGGCAGAGTTTAGGGTGTTCTTTTTTGTATCGCTTCGAGCTGACGTTGCCTTCGCACCGTGCGCCGGCCGGCAGTCCTGGATATTCGAGATTCCTCCATCGGCGGCTTCCGCCGCCCGCCACCGATTCTTCTTCCCCTCCCATTCCTTCTGGCAACCACCAATCCGGTGTCGGCAACGGGGTATTCCAGTACGCCCAAGCAGCGGCCTCTGCGGCTTCCGCTTCGGCAACCGCACGTTCCGCTTCTGCCCGGGCGGCGGCTTCTTCAGCAGCGCGACGACCCACGGCTTCTTCGGCGATTCGTGCTCCGCCTTCAATCGCCCATGAAGGCGGGGTGCCGGTCGATTCCCCGCTAGGGTCAGACGTGTTGACGGGATCTCCGAAGGTGTAGGCGTAGGCGTTGGCCGAGCCCCCTTCCACGGGATCGGTCTGCAAGAAGCGCCCGAGCTGGGGCACGTAGGAGCGAGCGCCCATCGCCACGACGCCCGAGGGCAGTTCGGTGGAGCGCTGATCCGCTCCGAGCCATGAATACTTCGGCGGGTTGCTGACGCTCGGCACGCCGTACTCCGTGCTCGCCGTCGTGGAGAGCAGTTTGGTTTCCGTTTCACTCATCGCGGCGGTGGCGACGATATCGCCGTGCAGGTCGGCGAGCTGCAAGACCGGCGCCCCACCGTCGGTCTGTGTTGCGACGAGTCCGCCGATGCCGGTGATGTTGCGCGTCCAGTGGCCGGCGCCGTCCACAGTCCACGCCGGGGAGTCGGCTTCTCCCGCATAGTGGGATAGCACGCTGGCGTTTGTCGTGCCGGTTGAGATCGCTTCGCGAGTCCGCCCCACAGGGTCAAGGCCATAGGAGATCGTCTGGCCGTTCTGTTTCTGACTGGCTAGCGTGTTGTCCACGAAGTAGGAGCTTGTCAGTTCGCTGCCTCCAGCGTCAGAGCCAGGCAGCGTAGTCGTGTTGCCGAACGTTTCATAGCCCACGCCTTCATCGATGAGCCGGTCGCCTTCGTCGAAGCTGTGGCGCGCGACGGTCCCACCTTCGGTTGCGCATTTGCCTTCGCTGGCAGGTGCACGGGTCGTGAGACTCGTGCGACTACCATCTTCATCGAGGCCGTAGAGGCGGCTGGTGCAGCCCTGTCCGGTCGGCGTTTCCTGCACTTCGGTGAGCCGCCCGGCGCCGTCGTATCTGTAGCTGTCGCTAGAGAGGCTGCTTGACCGCGAGAGCCACTGGCCGTGAATGGATGGCGTTACGTGGTCGCTGTACCAGGTGCAGGCCGATGAGCAATGAGTCGTCTTGATGTATTCAAGGCTTGTCGGCTGACCCGTCTGGTCGAGGGCATACGCGGCGGTCATGCCGTTTGGATAGCCCTCGGTGGTCATGTTGCCTTCGACGTCATAGCCCGCGGTGAACGTCCCTGCTGCCGAGTCTTTGAGCGAGTTCAGCACGCCCGTGGTCGCGTCGTAGGTGTAGGTCTGGGTGCCCTTGCCATCGGTCGCTTTTTCCGGGCGTCCGTCGATGTCATAGGCATAGGTTGCTTCGTTGCCGTCGGCGTCGGTGTAGGTCTCGAGCTGCCCGAGCGAGTTGTATTTGCTTTTGATCGCCTTGGTGGGCGTGCTCTGTTCGATCAAAGCACCGGTTGTTTCGCTGTATTTGGCTGTCGCCGTCGGCAGCGGCGTATCGACGCTCGAGCTGGTTGCGCTCGTGAGAACCCTGCCGGCGCCGTCATAGCCGATGGTCGTCGTGCGCGTCGTAGAGCCGACGGTTTCAATCGACGTCAAGGGCTCCCCCCAGACGTTGTAGGTAGTGATCGTCACGGGCAGGTTCGCCAGCCCGTTGGACTGTGGCTGCTGGGCGGGCTGGGACTGGCAGGGAAGGCCCGCCCACTCCGGATGGCTTCGACAGGCGGCAACGCTCGCTTCTGTACCGGCTGTGTAGTAGACGGTCTGGGTGTTGTGAGCGGCCTGGTTGACGGCCGTCCACTTCTCCACACGGTTGTTGGCGGTATCGACAACGTACATGTTGCCCGCAGCGTCGATCGAGTCGCCGACCGGCGTTTTGAGCTGGCCTTCGCCCGAGCCTTTGGTGGCGAAGGTCGCACGGTAGACGCCGGCTGAGGTGAACTCCTCGACGTGGCTTGCGCCGTCGTCAACGACGTAGAGGTTGCCCGCGCCGTCGGCCGCGATCCCTTCGGGCGCGTAAAGTTCGCCTGAGCCTTCGCCTTCGATGCCCCACTGACGGATGAAGGCGCCGGTTTTCGAGAGCTCTTGAACGCGATGGTTGCCGGTATCTGAGACGTAGAGGTTTTCGCCGGAGAAGGCGATCGCGCTCGGCTGTTTGAACTGCACTTCACCGGAGCCTTCTTTGCCGTAGGTGGCGATGAAAGCGCCGCTCGCGGTGAACTTGACGATCTTGTTGGCGGTCATGTCGGGGACCCAGAGGTTGCCGGCCGAATCGATCTTCAGCCCGCCCGGGCGAGTCAGTTCGCCTGAGCCGGAGGTGCCGAAGGTCCTGATGAACGCGCCCGTGGAGGACAGTTGCTCGATGCGATGGTTGCCGGCGTCTGAGATGTAGACGTCGCCGGTGCTCTGGTTGATGTCGATGCCCCCGGGGCCGAAGAACTGGCCGTTGCCAGAGCCCGCGGAGCCGTAGGAGGCGATGAAGCTGCCTTTCGGCGAGAACTTCTGCACGCGGTTGTTGGCGTAGTCGGTGATCCAGATGTTGCCCTGGCCGTCGATGGCCGAGGCGATCGGCGTTGAGAACTGACCACTTCCCGAGCCGCTTGAGCCAAACTGCGAGGCATAGGTCAGGTGCGCCGCGCCGGCTTCAGGCGGCGTCCAGGCGGAGACCTGGTTGACGAACTGGTCGCTGAGGTAGAGCTTGCCGTTTGAGGCTATCGCCAGGCCCGTCGGGTAGGAGAGCTGATGGTTGGGACCCCAGCTCCCCCATTCGGTAAGGAAGCGTCCGGCCGGACTGAACTCTTGGACGCGGTAGTTGTAGGTGTCCGCGACATAGAGGTTGCCGCTCGTCGGGTTGCTCGCAATCGCGGAGGGGCTTTCAAACTGCCCGGATCCCGTGCCTTTGCTGCCGAACTGCCCTTCATAGACGCCCGTCAGCGAGAACTGCTCGACGCGGCCGTTGCCAGCATCGACCGCGAACACGCTGCCTTCGGAGATCGCGATGCCGGTGGGGCCGTTGAATTGACCGTTTGCGCTTCCCAGCGAGCCGACTTCTCGGATGAAGGCGCCTTCGGCTGAGAAGTTCACGATCCGGTTGTGCGCCCAATCGGTCACCCAGAGGCCGCCGCCGGAGTCGATCGCCACGCCGATCGGTTCTTTCAGAGCTCCAGCACCTGTGGTGCCGATGTTGGCGATGAAGGCGCCGGAGGAACCCAGCTTGACGATACGGTTGTTTTCGGTGTCGGCGACGTAGACGTTGCCGGTGCTCTGGTTGATCGCGATGCCCCACGGACCATTGAACTGGCCATTGCCTGAGCCTTTGCTCCCGTAGGCCGCGATGAAGGCGCCGGAGGCCGAGAACTTCTCGATCCGCCCGTTGTTCTTGTCGGCAACCCAGATGTTGCCGGCGGCGTCGGTTGCGACGCCCTGGGGGCGTTTGAGCTGACCGTTGCCCGAGCCTTCGCTTCCAAAGGAGGATGCGAACGCTGGGGGGTAGATCGTTTCGGAGTTGCCAGCCGGTTTGCTCGTTTCCACGACGTTACCCGTGGTGGGGTCGTACACAGCCTTTTGCACGAGATCCAGGCCGACGGGATCGGTGATCGTCGAGGTCGGCCGGCGCAGTTTCCAGCCGAGGTTTTCCTGTCCGCTGTAGGAGGTCTTGACGGTGCGCTTGTCTTCTTCGCTGCCCGAGATGAGCGCCGCGTCAGTCGTCTTGGTCACAAGGCCATAGGGACCGCCTTCTGCCGGAGCGCCTTCGTCGTAGTAGTAGGGCTTGCTCTCACGCGCCTGGGCCTGTGTGCCGTTGGGCAGCTTGACGCTGTGCTGGGGTCCCAAGGCGCTTAGCAGCTCGGTTCCTTCGCCGTTGTAGGTCACCTCGTTGTCGAGCAGTTTCGAGACTTCGACGGATTTGCTGCCTTCGGCCAATGCGGCCTGGCGGTTATCTGGCGAGAGCGTGCGCACGACGTTGTTGGTTTCGTTGTATTCGCTGGTCGCGATACCGCCGCTGGCAGCCGCCGTGTTGACGGCGCGGGCACGGCTATCGAGATACTCGATGCCGGCGCGTTTGTAGTCGGTCGCTGGCCAGCTCTGCGGCTCATCGGGCGGGAAGATCGCCGTCGCTTCGGCGGGAAGGTCTTTCTGCCCCCACGCTTCGACGTCTGTGGTGCCCATCGCATACGGCGCGCCAGCGCCGGAGACGGGTACGTGGTACTCCAACGTCGCGCCGGGCGCGGGGGCGCGCAGTTCGCCTTCGGTCGGTGTTCCGGCGTGCAGTTCGCGCTTGCCGATCTTTGCCGTGGATGTGCTCGTAAACCAGAGGTTTTCATCCGCGCCAGCCGTGATGCCCATCGGCCCGCTGCCCGCCGGCAGCGGATATTCGGTGATCGTCCCCGCCGTGGTGATCTTGCCGAGCTTGTTCGAGCCGTGGTCCACGAACCAGAGGTTGCCGTCCGGGCCCGAGGTGATGTCTTCCGGAGCGCTGCCTGATGGCAGTGGGTATTCGGTGATCGCACCCGCCGTGGTGATCTTGCCGATCTTGTCGGTGGCTTTGTCTGTGAACCACAGGTTGGTATCAGGACCCGGCGCGATCGCGCTGGGGGCGCTGGCTGTGGGCAGCGCATATTCGGTGATGGCGCCAGCCGTTGTGATCTTGCCGATCTTGCTGGTTTTTGCGTTGGTGAACCACAGCTTTTTATCTGAGCCCGTCGTGATGCCCTTCGGTTCGCTGCCTGCAGGTAGGGCGTATTCGGTGATCGCACCCGCCGTGGTGATCTTGCCGATCTTGCTGGTCCCGCTATTGGCGAACCACAGCTTTTCATCCGGGCCTGGCGTAATCGCCCATGGCAAGCTGGAGCTGGGAAGCGAGTATTGCGTGACGGTGCCCGCCGTTGTGATCTTGCCGATCTTGTTTGTCAGACAGCCCGTGAACCAGAGGTTTTTGTCAGAGCCCGTCGTGATCCTGCACGGCAGGCTCCCGCTGCCGGCGGCGTATTCGGTGACGGTACCGGACGTCGTGACCTTGCCGATCTTGTTGGCGAGACCCGCATACCAAAGGTTGCCGTCTGGACCGGCGGTGATGCCATTCGGGCTGCTTCCGCCAGGGAGTGCGTATTCTTCGATCCCGATGCGCCGGCTCGCGGCAGTTGGGGCAACCACGGAGCCGCCGCCGTTGACCGCGGTCACCTGCGCCACCAGCGTGTAGCCGATGTCGCTGTCGGTTGGCGTGTAGTTCGCGTTGTTCGCGCCTGCGATCGCAGTGCATTCTTTGCCTTCGGAGTTGCAGTCCTGCCACTGATAGCCGTAGGTGAGCGGCGAGTTAGACCAAGTGCCGTCTGACACCGCCAGCCGCACGCCGACGGCCGGCGTGCCGGTCAGTTTCGGCGCAACGGTGTTTTTCGCCGCTACGCCACCCCACAGCGGCGTTGAGGCTGGCGCTCGCATGACCTTCAACAGCCGTCCCGGGTTCAGATCACCGGCCGAGGTGCCGTAGGTCAGTGCCCACGACTGCTGCCCCGGAGGCGTGAGGGCGCTCAGGTGCCCTCCTGTGTCATAGCCGTAGTCGGTCTTCAGCGCCGGAGAGACCTGCGGATTCCACTCGGCGCGCAGCCGCCCCAGTTTGTCGTAGGCGTACTGGGCGATCGTGCTGGTCGTCATTTCGTTTTTGGAGGGGTCCCAGGCGGTGAAGTAGACGCGCGTGAGACGTCCGTTGTAATCGCCCCATTCGCTTGCGCCTTCGCCCGTTGCAGTCGTGCTCGTCGCGTAGTTGAACGTCAGCGCCCGACAGCCCTTGCTCAGCGTCGGTGAGCAGGAGACGCCCGCTGGCACGGGCGCGAGCTCCTGGGTTGGCTCTGTGATTTTCTTGCCTTCCACTTCCACGCTCTGAAAGGCAAACGTGCTCGCGTTCGTTCCGCCCGTCCCTTCGGTGATCGCCGGCATCCACACGGCTTCGCTGCCGCCGCTCGGGTGCGCGAAGCTCGTCACCGTTCCGCCGCTGCTCAGCGTGAACACAGAGGCGCCTTTGACCGTCATCTGCTTCAAGGTGAGCCCGGCGTCTCCTGGAGGGGAGGCGTATTTGCCTGCGCCAGCGCTCGTGAAGGTCGCCTGCTGGCCGCTGCTGTTGGTCAGCAGGGCGCTGCCGTTGGTCAGCTTGACGATGCTCTGCTGGCCGCTGACGCTCATGCTCCACAGCGGCCCGAGCGGTCCTTCTGAGCCGGCGGTCAAGTGACGCGAGCTGTAGCTGCGGCTCACGGTCATCGCCGCGCCGGGTCCCTTGACCGAGACGTCCGTCGCGCTCACGTCGAACTCTCCGGTCAGCGGATTGACCGAGCCAGGAGCCATCGCCACTGGACTGGCATGATGGATGGTCAGCGTGAAGTCTTCGCTTGCGGCGTTTCCGGCGCCATCGGTCGCCGTGACCGTCAGCGTGTGTTTGCCCGCTCCGTATTCTTCGGTGTTCAGAGTCCAATCACCGCCGGTTGCGGTACATGGCCCGGGAGAGCATGTCCCTGGCACGCTGCCAAGAGACTTGCCGTCGATCGACAGCGAGAACGAGGCAAGACCCGAGCTCGGCAGCGAGCCCGAACCGTCGGTGGCGCCGCCTTTCAGCTTCAATTCCGATTTCTGCCCATCGCTCGTCTCGTTGCCCGCCGGCAGACCCAACAGGGTGATGTTGTGCGGCGCAGCGTTGTCGATTTTGACTGTCGCTGTGGCCGTGGCGCTCATCCCCACCCCGTCATAAGCGGTGTTTTCGATGGTGTCCGTGCCTTCGGGCAGATACCAGAGGCTGTTCGTCTCGGGTTCGGCCACGGTGCACTGAGCCCCCACGCACGGTTCGCACTGCACCGCCCCTTTGCATTTGCCGACCTGACCGTAGTGCCCCGATTCGCCGCCCCAGCTCGGTTCGCTCGGCGAGTGCCACCAGAGCCGGTTGACCCCGACACCCGGATCGGTCGCCTCAAAGCCCATCATGCCGTTGTACTTGCTCACCCACGTGCCACCGGCATAGAGTGGGTTGACGCCTAGAATTTTGACATTTTCGCCTTTGGCGTTGTAGTCGTAGCCTTCGATGAACTGGTGGGCCGTGTCAAACCCTGCCCACGGGCCGGCGTACTGAACGATGCCCACGGTAGTTGCCGAAGCCTTGTAGCTGAACGCGCTGTTGCCCGAGGTTTCAGCGTATGCCTCGAAGAAGGCCCCGTTGGCGCCACGGCCGCTTTCGATCGAGCTTGGCACAGCACAGCCAGAGAGGGCGCAGACAGTCGTTTCGGTCGTGCCATTTCGCGGCAGGACGGCGGGAGTGCCTTCGAGTCCTTTTTCAGAGTTGATGAACATATCGGCGTCTGTCACGTTGTTGCTTGCCGAGCTTTCGGTTTTCGCGTGCCATGTGTAGATCTGCGAGGCGCCTTTGGTGAGGTAGTAGTAGTACGCCCATTCGCCTGCTGTGAAAGCGGCGTTTGTGCTTGAGATGCGCATCGCGTCAAGCGAGCGATTACCACCGTTGATTTCCCACACGCCAGGGAATTTCGGCCCGGATGCGTTGTAGAACAGCCAGCTGTCGTCATAGCCCATGTAGGCGCCGCCCAGGTATGCCGAGTCGGTCACTGTGGGGTCGACCTCGAGCGGGTATGTGTATTGGCCGGAGCTGTGGGCTACGGTCAAGGTGACGACGTCGCCTGAGGCACTCATGGAGACGGCCACGGAGCGCCCAGCGGCATCGCGAGCGCTGGGTGCCAGAATCGAGGCGATCACGCTGCCGTGAGCGACAACGCCTACAGAGCCCGAGCCATCGTCTGCCTTCACCAGACTTGCGCCTTGCGGCAGACCTACGCGGAAAAACATCTGTTCGGGGCTGTCCGCCGAGCGCAGAAGGCTGTCCGCCTGAAACCCTGTGGTCGTCGGCTTGACGAGCGAATCCATGTCGAGGGCCGTGTTGTCATACAGCGCCGCAGCGCCAACGATCGTCGCATTTGCGCCTAGCTCGACGCCGTGCGCGTCCACTGGCGTCAGGGACACGCCGGTATCGGCGAGCTGCACCCCCTCGCTCAAACGCTTCGGTATCTGCACCCTCACGACCGGCGTCGTGGGTTCCAAGACGCCGCCCGTTTCGATCAGACTCAGATCGACCGGAACGCGTGTGCCAGGCTCGGTTTCGATGGCGATCGGCTCAAGCGATTCGATCGCCCCGTGCTTGCCTTCGCCGAGGTCCACCAGCGCGGCGTTGTTGGCCGGATAGCCTGTGATTCGCTGGCCGGTAGGTAGTCTCGGAGGGCCGCCGGCTGGATCGTCAATCGCAGTCGGGAATGCTTCGCCAGCAACCTGCGCAGCCTCTGTTGCATCCAGGTCTGAGAACTCAGTTTGGGAGGCTTCGCGTTCAGTGACGGCCGTCGGACTCGTGAGTCTCGCCTGTTCTTCTGCTTCGAGCTGATCGCCTTCGGTCGGTGAGCCTGGAGTGGCCAGTGGACGATCCACGAACAGCGAAGGGTCGACAATGAGAGAGGTGTCGCCGTTCGAGTCGACTTGGGATGACTGTCCAGATGCAGACGACGAGGCCTCTTCGGCGAGCGCATCAACCGCGCGGGCCGAGCAAAGCCAGATGAAGAGGCTTGCCGAGATACCGAGTGCGAGTATCGCGGTCCACCTTGTCTTCGTCGCGTGCATCAAGGATGTCCCCTTATTGATTGACCACAGAAGCGGCTACCGGTACGGAAGGTGTCTACTCATGTATCCCGACAGTCTGAGGCACTTGTATAGCTGAAAGGCAGCGCGAAACGCTACGTGTGTTTTTGAAACGATTCCTGCCAATGACAGCCGTGCCGCTCGCGGCTTAGCAGGCTGCGGGATACTAAGTAGACGATGTCGCAGGAGAACGTGGAGACGGTCAGGCGGGCGATCGCGGCGATCAATGCGCGAGACATAGACGCCTATCTCGCCTGCTGTACCGAGAATGTGGAGTTGCTGACGCCCTTGGCTCCCCTCGGGGCTGAGTATGTGGGGGCCGACGGGATCAGGCGGTTCTTCACCGACATCGAGGACGTAGGCCCGGACTTTCGGATCGAGGTGCAGAGCGTCCAAGCGGTAGGCGACAACAACGTGATCGCCTTCATCCGGACCAGCGCGACTGGACGTGCCAGCGGGCTCGTGACCGGCACTGAAAGCACCAACGTCTACGAGTTCGTTGACGGCAAGATCAGTCGCATCCGCATCTTCCTCGACCGCGATGAGGCCCTCAAAGCCGTGGGGCTGGCGGAGTAGCCGTGCCGAGTTTCGCTAGTTGTTTGGCTAGACCCTCCTAGGCAGGCCTAACTGTCCCCCGACGGTTTACTCAACGGCCTACTGGGAGACCGCTGATCCGCTGAATGTGCCTTTCTTGACTGCTTTCGCGGCTTTTTTGCCTACTTTTTCGCCGCATGTCGCTCCGCCGGTGTAGCTCTCCGTGGCGGTCCCCGCGAGCGTCAGCGGCGAGTAGGAGCCGGTCGTCACTTCGGCCGAGAATGCGATGCCCGGCGTTTCCGTCAGGGGCATACTGAGCATCCCTGTTGAGGCTTTCGCTTTCGGCGTCCACTTGTATTTCGCGGCCCCGGATGCTGGTTCGCCCGCTCCCGTGAGCACCGAGCATGAGACGGGCACGGTTGTTTTCAGCGTCGCGGTGTATTTCGCTTCCGTGAACGGTTTGCCCGCGCACCCCGTCAGGGTTCCCTTGATTTTCATCGTCTGGGGTGTAGGTGTGCCTGTCAGCCCCGGTGAGAGCGTGACCGTCCCGGTGTTGCCTGTGCACGTCGCCCGCGCGATGACCGTGTAGCTGATCGATGCCGTGCCGATCTCTTCGTCTTTGCTTTTCGCGGTCACCCTGTAGGTGTGCGGCCCCGGGGTCGAGGTTTCAAGCACGCCGGAGGTGCCAGATCCGCCGTTGGAGTCCGCGCACGATTCGAGCCCTGGCCCACCTTTGCCTTCCGTACACGAGAATTTCGTCGCGACGACCGCACCCTGAAGGTAGGTGCCGCCGCTCGCTGGAGATTCGATCGACGCTTTCGGCGCAGGGAGATAGCTGGTCGGAATCTCACTGACCGTGTTTTCGTTGATGTTGGCGACCCAGACGTGGGTTCCATCCGAGGACACGGCAATAGGCCCGCTGCCGACGGGGATCGTGTCGACGACGATGCCGCTCGACGCCTCGATCTCACTGACCGCGCCTTCGCTGAAGTTCCCCACCCAGACGTGGGTTCCATCTGAGGACACGCCCCTGGGGAAGCTGCCGACGGAGATCGTGTCGATGACGGTGCCGCTCGACGCTTGGATCTCACTGACCGTGTCTTCACCGGCGTTTGCGACCCAGACGTGGGCTCCATCCGAAGAGATGCCTTGGGGGGCGTGGCCGACTGGGATCGTGTTGATGACGGTGCCGCTCGACGCGTCGATCTCACTGACCGTGTCTCCCCCTTCGTTCGTGACCCAGACATGGGTTCCATCCGACGACACGCCTGTGGGCCCGCTGCCGACTGCGATCGTGTTGATGACGGCGCCGCTCGACGCTTTGATCTCATTGACCGTAGTCCCGGATTGATTTGTGACCCAAACGTGGGTTCCGTCCGAGGACACGGCATTGGGGTGGTTGCCGACGGCGATCGTGTTGACGACCGTGCCGCTTGACGCTTGGATCTCACTGACCGAATTTTCGAAGGCGTTTGCGACCCAGACGTGGGTTCCATCCGAAGACACGCCTGTGGGACGGTTGCCGACGGGGATCGTGCGGATGACGGTGCCGCTCGACGCTTCGATCTCACTGACCGAATTTTCGAAGGCATTCGTGACCCAGACGTCGCCGCCATGCGAGGACACACCTTCGGGCCCGCTGCCGACGGGGATCGTGCTGATGATCCCTTCAGCGGCCGCCGAGGACACGCCGACGCAGCATGCCGCCACGGCTACTGCTGTGACCAGCACACCAGTCCGTCGGACTGCACCTGCTCCCGAGATATCACGAATGTGACGCATTGTTATCCTCCTGTTAGCGACAGACGAAGCGACTAACGTGCCTTACGCCGTAGTTCTATCGAATGGAATCTGCCTGATTGTGACGATATTGATCACGACGGGATTGTGCGACTCCTGCCTCTTGCTCGGCGGGCCTCTGCATCGCGTCGACCGTGATGCGAGCAAAGCCTTATCGACCTACGCGGTCGTCCTCGGCTGACGGTAGTCGATCCGGCTGTTCGGGGTAAAATGTAGATCCCCATCACGGGCTCCTTTGTTTCGTGCATGGTGGTGTGAATTACCGTGCCTAACCATCGTCCACGCGGGATGCGTAGAGTCCGGAGATGGCACCGCTGGGAAGTTGGTCCGCGCAGAACCCAGGATCAGTCGTCGTGGACGGCACAGGTCTCCCAGTCGAAGTCGCGCGGCAACGCGTCGAGTAGTGCCTTCGACGTTTTCCCGCCGCTCATCGATACGGGGGCACGCTCTGCGACACAGGCATCGGGACACGCAGACGCTGCGCGATGTGGATTCGACAGATAGAATCATTCCAAGCTGGCCTCAACCCGAATCACGCTGTGGCCCTTATCTAGCCCACACATCCCGCTAGGAGGATTAGTATGCAACAAATTGAGCAGATTAACGTCCTCGCGAGCCGCTCATTGGTGACCAGTCTCGGTCTCGACAGCGAGCGACTCAGCATTCTCGATGACCTGTGGACGAGCTACCTATCCGAGGCTCACGACGCTTCGGGTGTCGAGAACGACTTCGCTGCGTTGCAGAGCATTGTTGGTGAGATGGTGTATCTGCTCAGCACCGTCGCTGAGAGGAGCTACGAGCTGGAGCAACTCGTACGAGAGTTTCCAAGTGATTTGGACCGTGAGCTCGAGCTTCTCTTGGAGAACCACCCTGCACGAGGCTGGTTGCTCGAGAATCGTCCGCCCCAGCCGCTAGCGCAGGCTATCGTTGACGCCTGTACGGTCGTTCAACAGCAGGCGCCACTTGCGATAGTCGAACTTGGCGAGAAGCTTGCACGGATCGCAAGGGGGGAGTTCGAGCCGGGGGACTTTCTTAAAGCTCTGAAGTGTGCCATCGCCGTCGTTGGAGCTGGTGCGCTAGTGCTCGCTGCGTGCGCTGGACCTGGAGCGCTAATCGTTCTGCCCGCAGCCGTCACGGCAGGGGCCGGTATCGGAGGCGCAGTTGCCACGGGCATTGCCACGATCAGAGGCTGGAACTGCGCTCGACCGGCCCCCTTGCCCGCCACGTGAATCGGGCTCGCCGACCTAGAGCGCGGACTCCCTCGGTGACAAATGCTCAGCCGCAGTGCGACAACCGGCGACTGGCAGCTCGGCAAGCGAGCGACCCAGTTCGTACCGAACGCAACGTCACGCCGGCTCGGGGCGCTCAACCAGATTGGTTTTCCGTTTAGCCGAGTCGTGAAGGCTTGCATATCGATCAAACGGTATCCGACAAGAATTTGTTTGTCCCGAAAGATCCGATCAGGTAGGTTTCGAGTCAATGACGATCAACCTCGGCTCTCAACTGCTGGATCTCCTTTTCGCGCTGGCGTTCATCTACTTTCTGCTCAGCTTGATCGTCTCCGCTTGCACCGAGGCATTCTCTTGGTTTCTTCAGCAGCGCGCAAGGAACCTTAAGGGAGGCCTAGCAAAGCTCCTGGCCGACCCCAAGGCGGAGAAAGCCATAACCAAGAGCGTGCTCGCGCATCCGCTGATCAGCAGCCTCGTAAAGGAAAGGAAGTACCACCTGCCCAAGGTAGAGCTCCCCTCGTATGTGTCGCCACGAAACTTCGCCTTGGCGTTTGTCGATGTGCTGATACAGAAAAACGAGGAAAACACGGCTCAACCTCAGACGATTCTCGCCGAGCTGCTCAAGGATCCCAAGCTGCCCGATGATCCCAAGCTGCCCAAGGATCCCGAGCTGCCCGATGATCTGAGAAGGCAGCTGTTGCCCCTCTTGACGGCCGTCGGTGGAGACATCAGCAAGTTCCGTACTTCCGTCGAGAAGTGGTACGACGACGCGATGGCGCGCGTTTCGGGGTGGTACAAGCGCTGGGCTCAGATGGTCACGATCATCGTCGCCGTCGCTGTGACGATCGGTTTCAACGTAGACACGGTTCGCGTCGCCGATCGCCTGTTCGCCGACGAAGCGGTTCGTCAGAGCGTCGTGAGCGCCGCGAACAAGCAGCTCGAATCGGCCAAGTCGAGTTCCGCGACAATCTCAGAAGCGCCATCGGATCCGACCGAGGCCGGCACCAAGGCGCAGGAAGCGACCGACACCCTGGAAGCCTTGAAATTGCCAATCGGCTGGGGTGCCGACAACGACGACGTCAACCTAGCGAGCGTGGGTGGATGGCTGTTGACGATCGTCGCTATCTCGATAGGCGCTCCGTTTTGGTTCGATGCCCTCGGGCGGCTGGCACGGCTGCGGACGACGGGAGCTAAGCCAGAAGCTACTGACGCTCGCCCGCCGGCAACCTAGTCAGATGGAGTACGGACCGAGACATCGACGGCTCCGCGCCGTCACTGGAAAGTCACCGTCAACGAGCAAGAGTCGATCGGCCACCCGAGCGCAGACTTAGAGTGTTCGGGCTCCTCTTCCGAAGCGTGGTTCAGTTGACGGTCGAGAAGGCGTGGTAGGCCCCAAGAATCTGCGGGAACCCTGGTTCGGCGAATGGCGAGAGGCGGACTCGAACCGCCGACACCCCGATTTTCAGTGGCGGCGCGACCGACCCGACCCACCATGCGGAACCTGCGAGCTGTGGTCGCCGCCGCAGCCGCTTGAGCACTCCCCGGTGAGCTAAGCGGCCGATCACTCAGCCGAGGCGGCGGCGGTTGGAGTCGTCTCACTCCCGCCAGACCACGCTCCAGTCTCCCTCGCTTTCCGACCACTTCTCCAGCATGAAGACGCGGGGAGCTCCGGCGACGCCGACCTGGAGTCCACCGCCAGGCAGAGCGGGGTGGTCCTGCGCGGTGGGCTCGTAGAAGTAGCCGACGAACTTGAGCTCTCTGCCGTCAGGGGCATACTCAGGCTCAGAGTCGCCCTTGAAGGCGACGAAGGTCGAGTGCGACACGCGCAGGGCCGAGATCGAGGCGCGCATTGAGCAGTCACTTTTCCACTCCGGAAGGATCTGAAGCGCGTCTCGCGTGGCGGCAGGGCTCTCCCATGCGGTGTATGAGCACCAGTGAAGGCGAGGCTTCGAGCGTCGGACCGGTCGCGCTTGTCTCGGCACCTCAGGCAGTCGCCCTGTTCTCGTGATCAGATCGCTTATCGGCTCGCCCGTCTCAAAGATCTTGGCCCGCGAATCAAACACGCGATAGAGCGTCTTCGCGATCTGCTCGACGCCCACAACCTTGAAGAGCGGAAAGGCCGGGCGAGCAGGAAACGGCCTCACCGGGAACCGGGATTCGTAACGGGCATACCCGCCAACCCACCGGTTGATGTAGCGAAGGCTCTGACGCAGTGCCTCCCGGCCCTCCGCCGTAGCGGTCCGAAAGACTTCTGCAAGCTCGTCAGTACGATGCCCCCCGAATTCGTCGACGAACCTACCGCAGACGATCAGGAACCCCTCAAGCTCCTCGTCAGAGACTGGTCCCCCGAGCAGGGTGACGAGCACATGGATCTGCTCTTCCGTTATCGGATCGCGTTGGCTTGCGTCTATGCCTGTCAAACGCGGGACTCGAGCTATTGCCGAATTCGCGTATGCCATGCTGTCTCGCACGTCGCTCATACTGGTTTATCTGCGACTTGCATACTTGGTCAGCACCGCGTCCGGCGAGCGCGCACCTGCAGGACAGAACGAATCAGAGCTGGATCGAGCATGAGCCGGAGCAGGAGGTCGGGACCGAGCTGTTGCGGTCGCTGAGCAGGTCGTTGATCGAACGTCAACACCTCGCACGCGATTTGTCGATTTCGAGGGTGCTAGCGACCCTGAACTTTGGGTGAATACGTAGCCCACAGCGCCCAGCCGCCTCCTCAAGAGCAGCATCCGTAGCGATCTCCTCGCGATTGACCAGGAGCGGACGACGACGATCCACGGTCCGTAATTATCGCGCACTTCCTGGCGTCTGAACGCGGCGTAGAAGCGGGACGCCACGAGCGTCACCGACGGCTCTGTGTTTAGGTAGCTACCGTCCGACAAGACCGCGACCTAGCCGAATCGTAGACCTTGTAGTTGGTGGGTCGCCCTGTCAGGGCTTCTGCGTTACGGGCGCACCGTGCTCGATCCATTTGCCGGCAGCGGCACCTTGCTCATCGGGCGGCGGGTTGACGAGCGTCGTCAACGACTTGGACGGGGGAGCGGACGGGTTCGGGTACGGCGGCGAGATTCCCTTGACAGTCAGTCCGCCCAGCACGGCCACTGAAAGCCCTGAACCGGCAGCCGGCCAACTCCAGCCATGCAACGCGCAGATGATGCTCGACGCAATGGCGCTCAGGCAGAGCAACACGGTCAGCGCGAGTAGCACACGCAGCTTGATCCGCTCGAACTTCAGGAGATCCAGTTCAACTTCTAGTTCAACTTCTTTCCGACGCTGCTGTGGATAGCTCGCCATTGCTCCTCGAAGCGCACCGCCCGACTCCCCCTGCTGAGCTGACTTGCGCGACTTGAGCGCGAACTACGAAAGCTATGTCGGTGGCACCTAAGCCTGGCAGGGCAAGATTAGAGAAGGTGTCTGGCGAACTCGCTCCCCTACATGCACTGCGGAGGGCAGTATTCGCCTATCGCCCGAACGGCAGAGGTTAGAACCTACGTCGGGATGCCGGTGATTCTAGCGCGCGCCTGTGATCGTGCAACCTGTTGAGAAGGCTGGGACGCCTCGGCGCTAGCTCCGCACGATCCCGTGGCGACGGTAGAAGTCTCGCGCCCGGTGCAGGAACGCGATCGCCGAGCTCGCCTTCTCGTCTGGTAGGACCTCGGCGTAGGCCAGGCGGGTGCCGTCGAACGTCCAGGCGAACATAGACACCAAGCAGCGGCAGTTGAAGGCGCTCGGCGAGAGAATCGCGGCGCTCGGCGAGCGGTCCGGGCTCGGAGAGGTGATCGGTCCCGCGTGGGAACAGCGCGCGCTAGAGCGCATATTCGAGACAGGCGTCCGCCGAGAGGACGAGCTGGGGAGCGATCTGGGCGACGACCCGTGGGACGTCGCGGCTTGGTGTGACCAGGCCTACGAGACGGGGCTCATCGAACGGATGGGCACCTCGACGGCTCCGCGCCGTCACTGGAAAGTCACCATCAACAGTCAAGAGTCGATCGGCCACCCGAGCGCAGACTAGAGTGTTCGGCCTCCTCTCTCGAAGCGTGGTCCGTTGACGGTCGAGAAGGCATCGTAGGCCCCACGAAACTGCGGGGAACCCTGGTTCGGCGAATGGCGAGAGGCGGACTCGAACCGCCGACACCCCGATTTTCAGGGGCGGGCGACCAACCCGATCCGCCGTGCGGAACCTAGCAAAAGGCGCGCGTTTGCTGGCGTTTCACCCTGCCCCCGGCGACAGTGAAGGGTCGCGCGGCCTGCCGAGATACCGGCGGATACCCGAAGATGCCGGGGGGTTTGGGCCGACGAGCGAGATCCGTCGGCCCAAACGGACGCTAGAAAGCAGCGAGCATTGAACGATCGCAGCGCCTCGGTCACATACATGTCTGTGACCTTGCGCCGGGACCCGCGCAACAAGTGCTAGGGCAGCTGATTGGTTTGCTCAACGACGTCGCGAGGGTGGCGTCGCCGCCGTTGGGCGCGTCGTGCGACTCGCTGTCCCGCGCTCGCCTGTCGCTGGAGATCCTGCCGTTCGAGCTCGCGCCGGAGAAGCCTTGATCGCCCGCGCCGCCTCCAGCTTCCTCGCCCCGCAGCGGCTCGCCGAAGGCGGTCCCGCCGCGTTTACTCGCGCTATAGAGCGCCTACTGCTATTCCTCGGCGCGGCCGACATCCGCAACATCGACGGCGCGGGTGACGAGGGCGGCGATATTCTCGCGCGGCTACGGGGCGCGCGCTGGTGATCCAGATCAAGTCGACATCCCGAGCGAACATCAACGTGGTCGGCGTAGAACAAGTCGACGCGGCCAAGGCGTTTTACGCGCCGACCGTGCTGCGGTCGTCACGAACGGGCATGAGAGCCGTACCGCCCGCAAACGCCGCGAAGAGCTGCGCTCCGTCGGCAGCCGCATCGACCTTTGGTACGCGGACGCGCTCGCGAAGTTCGCTACCGACGTAATCCCCGACTGGCCGCCGGCGCGTATCGCCGGTAAGAAGCTGCCCCTACCAAGGCGCCGCCGTCAGCAAGGCGCGCGTCGCGCTCGACAGCGATGATCGCGCGCTAGTGATCCTCGCCACGAGCCTTGGCAAGACCGTGGTAGCCGGCCACCACGTCTCCGACAGCGGTGTGTACGCCGATCTGCTCGCCGACGTGCCCCAGCTGGGCATGACAGCGACGCCCTGGCGCGGGGACCGCTACGACCTCGCCCACCACTTCGGCAAGCCGATCTTCCGCAGGGGAATCTCTGACGGCATGGCAGCCGGATACCCTCGCCGACGTGGACTACCGAATGCTTGTCGACGAAAGTGTTGATTGGCAAGAGGTTCACAAGGCCAGCGAACTCGAGCTCTCATCAAGGACCTCAATCACAAGCTCTTCCTTCCGCAACGCGATGAAGAGATCGCTGATCACATCCGCAGCGTCTGGGACCACACTCGGCAGCCGCGCGCTATCGCGTTCTGCCGTACGATCAACCACGCGGAGGAGTTCGCGCAGTGCTACGCGAGCGTGGGTGGTCGAAGGCCGGCGTTCTGTCGACCCGACAGACCAGGGGCTGACCTCCACCGACGCGCAGCTCCGTCGCGCACGCGCGGTTTTGATCGAACATTCGCGACGCAGCGAGGAGCGGCGTCATGCGTCATACGAAGGAGCGCCGAGACCGATACGAACACGCCGCGCCTCGCCATTCCAAACTTCAATACGATCTTGGCCCATGCCCAGCGAGAGCGATAACTGAGGACTATCTGTGGTCGCCGCGCGCAAGGCTGTTTAGTGAGGAAGCTCGCTCGTCGGAAACATGCCGAGAGGGGGCATCGGGGCTTTACTACACGCGGTAGGCACTTCGGTTTCGCGGAGTTGCACGAGTCCGCTAGTCGGACAAGCAGGATGGTACGGTCACCTGGGATATGGATGGGGACGGCGCAATGACAAGTGGATCGGAAGGCGCGGCGGCCGAAGCACACAAACCTGTGCGCGTCGCGGACCCGGTGCATGGGTATGTCATGCTGACGGAGATCGAGCGTGCCGTGCTTGATCAGCAGGTCGCACAGCGTCTTCGCTACGTCGCTCAGTCAGGCCTCGTGCATCTGGTTTTTCCCGACGTACGGACGTCAAGGTTCATCCATAGCCTCGGCGCGATGCACCTCGCCTCGAGATTCCTGAGCGCGTCGATCGAACATGCCGAGCAGGAGGATCGCGATGCCGCGACAGCCGCGATCCGCGAGGCGGTCTCCGAGTTGATCGGCGGCGTGAGCAGCGCGGAGCTCTGCGCACAATGCCTGGACCACGACGGGCTGCTCTCGGGGCGGGCTGTCGACCAGGACGAGCGGCCGTACCTACTCATCGCCGAGCAGGGGTTACGGTTAGCGGCGCTGTTCCATGACCTAGGGCATCTCCCGTTCAGCCATGATTTCGAGTTTGCTCTCGAGCAGCTAGCAAGCGAGCTGGGTCCGCAAACGGTACGGTTGCTTTGGCAGCAGCCTGGTCGTGACGCACTGCATGAGCGGATCGGCCATGACCTAGCCGATCTGGTGTTCAAACAGGTTTTCGCGCGTAGCCAGAATGAGGGGGCGCGAGTGAGCTTCGAAGTGGCCCGCAAGATCCTCGCGACCTCCGAGGCGCAGACGATCGAAAAGATCGCGACGCGAGGTGGCCTGGAGCACCGGGCCGAAGGCGCGTGGGGTTGGCTTCACACGTTGATCGCCGGGGAGCTCGACGTTGACCGCTGCGACTACGTACTGCGCGACGCCCGCAATTACGGCTTTGAGTCGGCACGGTTCGATTTGCAGCGGCTGGTCGACAACTTGACGGTGGTGCGAGACCCGAACGTAGAGAATGCGCTAGTTCCAGCAGTGCTGATGCAGGGCCAGGCTGCTGTGGAGGCGTTCCTGATTGCTAGGGCGCGGGTGTACCAATGGGGTACGCGTCACCACAAGGTGGGCCAGGTCGCTGCGGCGTTGCGCTACGCGATTGGGACACTGCTGCGCCCGATGTTGGAGAACCCCGACCGTGACCCGCAGCTTCGGCAGTTCCTGGATGACATCGAGGCGATCCTGAGCTCGCACGACCAGCCGGGCAAGCTTAAGAAAGACGAGATCACCGCACTGCTGAGCCGTTTCGCGGGTTATGACGATCAGTGGTGGATGTCGATACTTCGCGGGAGTCACCAGGACGACGAGTGGTTTCGGCTCGTCTGCTGGCGCTCGCGGGGACCGAAGTGCCTGTGGAAGCGGGTCGTCGATTTCCCCGTAGCGGATGTGGAGGCCTTGAAGGCGTGGAACATGCGGCTACCGGCCAAAGCGGATCTGGAGGGGCGACGGGCCTGGGACGAAGCTGTCAGGGAGCTACGTAAGAAAGGCGTCCTAGTCGTGCGTCATCGTTTCGAACCGTGGAAGCCGTCGAGCACGACCGAGGGCGGCGAACGGCCCGAGTCGGCGTTGAGCTTCTACGTCTCAGAGAACGAGCCCGGCGAGCGGCTTATCCCGGTGAGCCGGGTGTCCTATCCGGTCGCGGCGCTCCGGGAAGGGTGGTTACGGGACGTGCAGGTGCACGCCTACGCGACCTCGAACAGCGCAAATTCCAAGGAGGACGTGATCGAGCTACTTGTGCCGAGAAAGAAGGAGGATTAGAATGGCTCAGGTGACGCTTAAGGATCTCTTCAAGGACCTGGACGGCGAGTACTACGACAACCGACAAGCGTTCGAGGAGGCCGTCGTCGAGGTCTTCAATCGCCATGTCGCTGAGCTGCCGGTTGGCTACAGCTATGAGGACGCGATCGAAGGCGCTCGCGCCGAAGGCTGGTTGAAAACCAACGGCGGCGGCCATGGCGTGCGGGTCTCGCTGCCGCAGCCCGTCGCAGCCTAACGCGCCTAGATGATTGATTCCACGGCGCTGACCCCGTGTCCGTCGGGGGTTTCTGAGCAGCAGGGTCGAAGTCGGCGGTGATCTGAAGCATCGCCGACCGAAGGGGCCTCGATAGTCGCCGACCTCGACCTGCTGCTCACTGCCGTTTACGTGACGGCCGACGATCTCCTGCCGTAGAAGCCTGAGAACGCCAAGCGAAGCGTCACAGACGTCGTGAGACGGTCAAGCGCTCGGCACTCGGTGATGCCGCCGACTATGGCTACTGCAGAAGCCATTCTCGGTTCTTCTGGGGATTTCGCCTGCACGGGATCTTCGCGCCCGACGGGACACCCCAGAGCGATCACGGTGGCCTCGCCCAAACGAGATGAGCGCGAGGTCGCCCTGGAGCTGTTGGCCCGCACTCGCCGCCAAGGCGGAGAGACCCTGATCGGCGACAAGGGCTACGCCGGAAGGGCATTCGCGAAGGCCGTCAGCGAGATGGACGCGAGGATCATCAGACCCAGGCGCGAGGACGAGCCTGGACGGGGTCCGCACCTGGCGCCGATCCGTCAGCGCATCGAGTCGATCTTCTGGAGTTGCAAGGGCACGCTGACGCTCGAGCGACACGGAGCACGAACGCTGCCGGGCCTCAGGGAGCGCGAGCTCGGCGAGGTTTCCCCGGCGAAGGAGTACGACTTGCCCGATGGCGGCACCGGCCGGATGCCCGCCCCGTGGGAGCTCCTCGAGGCCCGCGTGGTGGAGATGAAGAACGTCGGCAAGATCGAGGTCCGCGAGATCCTCCGGCGGGCCATGTACCTCCCATCGCTGAGCGCGGAGGACAGGGCTCGTATGGCGATGAAGGAAGTCGAGAAGGCGGGGCGCTACTGGCCTTTACCGTCCAAACCCGGTGACCAGTGATGCCGAACACCAGGAACGTGAGCCCACGGAGCGCTGGGCTTGGAGGCGGCACGCTCTGCGCCCAGCAAGCCGGTCACCGGCACAAGCAGAGCCCACATGATGACGAGTGCCAGTGCGTAGGACAGCTCCCGCGGCCGCGAGGGAGTTGCGAACGACGTCGGGGCGACTGCGGGCTCTACGGTTCGGAGAGGTGATCGGTCCTGCGTGGGAACAACGCGCGCTGGAGCGCGTCTTCGAGACGGGCATCCGCCGGGAGGACGAGCTAGGGAGCGATCTGTGGGCCATGATCCGTGGGACGTCGCGGCTTGGTGCGACAGGGCGTGCGAGGCGGGGCTCATCGAACGGATGGGAACTTCGACGGCTCCTCACCGTCACTGGAAAGTCACCGTCCAGGGTCAGCAGTCGATCGCCGCAGGGTAGGGGGCGGGGCGGTTGGTCGATCCGACGACCGTGGCGGCCCTCGCCGTCAGGAGTGTCGTCCCCCGGTTCGTGGCGGGCCTGGCCGCTGGGGCAGCGGCGGCGGGGATCATCATCGCGCTCGTGATCGGCAGCACGTCCGTGCAGGTTGGTGTGGGGGCGGTGGTGGCAGTCGTTGCCGTGCTTGCAATCATCATCGCCCGCGCCGCGCTCGCTCCGCGGGCGTCTTTACGGCTGCCCGACGGATTCGAAGGGCCGCTCGCGCCGCACGCAGTTCCGCAGTTCCCCGGCGGGCCTGCCGACACGACACCAGACCTGCCCCGTCCCACCGCACCACCTGGGGCAGGTGCTGGGAGCGCCGGGGCCGCCGTGTTGCCGCCGCCCACCGCCGGTGCGCCCCGTCGCGAAATCCCCTACTGGCTCCAGGTCACGTCGGTAGCGGTCGGCATCGTCACGGGGATCGGCGGCATGGTCATCGCCATCGTGAAGTAGCGTCGACCAGCGTCACATCTCCCCTTCGAGGATGCCTTGCAGCTTTTTCGCGACGTGACCAATGAAGTGATCCGAGGCTTGAAGCGAAGCGTTCGGCCTCGTCCTTGGTCGGGTCGTGGCCTCGATGCACGACGCCGTGTCGGCGGATTACGTGCTCCTGGTACGCGCTCCACCATTTCGCCTCTTGTACGCAGCGAGCGCGTTCCAGAGGTCCCTCTGTCGGTCGCGTCGCCTAGGGAGCAGACATGGCGCTGAACGCCTTCCGCATTTGAGAAATGACAAGCCGTGCGGTTGGCTTCTTGCGATCAAGTGCCGCCCGTGATGGTCATCGCCGGCCCAAACGGCGTCGGGAAGTCAACGTTGCTGCACTCGATTCATCGAAGGGTGAACGTCTCGATAGACGATGGGACGCAAATCCTGTATCAGCCTCCGCACCGTGCGATCAGGCGTCAGCAGGTTCAGCGTCGTTTCTCGGGGGGGCGGTTCGGACGATGGCTGAGGTCTTCTCGCAGGAGCAGGTCAGCGGCTTCGAGGGTCTCCGGGCTTTTCGATCTTGGTCACGTGGGGAGCGCTCTCGACGACCTCCTCGGTCCAGGCGAGCGCCGCGATCGGAGACCTGCTCACCGGAGGCGCTCGGCAGCAGTCGCCCGTTGGGGAACTCAATTCTCCTGCTCCTCGGTGACGGCTCCTGCCCGGTCCTCAGGTGGGCTTGTGCGCCAGGAAAAGGTAGCGGTTGAGACTGAGGAAGTAGTTCGGGCCGAGTTCGGTTAGGTCTTGTGCCCATGCTGTGGCTTCGGCCTCGCTCACGCCGTTGCGATCGGGTACGAACGTGGCGATCAGCTCAAGCATGCCGGCGCTGTAGGTGTTGGGGTCATAGCCGGCGTTGAACAACGGCACGACTTGGCGGTCGGTGACTTCCAGTCCAGCATCGCGCAGCAGCCGTGTGAGCGTACGCGGCAGGTGAGGGTGAACGAGGTGCTCCTCCCACGCGGCGAGCACCCGGTCCATGCGCTCGTCGTTGCTCGAAGCCCATACGATCGAGTCCCAGTCGGTGTCAAGCACGAGCGCCCGGCCTCCCGGGCGCAGCACCCGCCCTAGCTCCAGCAGCGCGGCGGGAACATCATCGACGTACTCGTAGACCTGTGTGCAGACTGCGACGTCGAAGCTCGCGTCCGCATAAGGGAGCGTGTGTGCGCCAGCTTCTTGGTACTCGATCGGGCCGCTGCCAGCTGGTGGTCTGCGCGCCCTGGCGAGGACAAGCATGTTCTCGCTGACGTCCACCCCGCAGATCCGCCCGTCGGACCCGACAGCAACGGCCATTTCGCACGCGAGTAGACCAGGACCCGAGCCGATGTCGATCGCGCGCTCGCCGGGCTGGAGCGCGAGTGCCTGCAGGATCGTTTGGCGCTGTTCGATGACATCGGGCGTGGTGTAGATCCTCTCTACGCGCCGGGAGGCGTCCTCGTCGAATTGCAGTGTGGCGCTCATAGTTCGCCTTCGATTGGTGAATGGCTCACTCTTAGGGAGCGCCAGGGTACACCTGATGCTCGGTACGGTGTCTTGATCGGTCGCTGAGCAGCCGTGTGCGTCCCACGCGCCGCCTCGTGTGCGGACCCGTTTCGAGGTTTGATTGCGGCGGAACTCGCTGCGGGTCGCGGGCCGGCTCGACGAGCGCCCGAGGCGGTACCGCCAGGGCGGCCACCGCGAGCATTGGGGTCCCGCCGCGCCGAGAGCAGCCGAACCTCGTCACAGAGCTAGAGCGCCTGACCTGACCACGAACACGCTCATTTGCAGGGCTTTTTAGTGGCGAGAGGCGGACTCGAACCGCCGACACCCCGATTTTCAGTCGAGTGCTCTACCAGCTGAGCTATCTCGCCGCGACGCTCGATCCTAGCGTCCCTGGGCCTTTGGATGGGCGCTGCGAGCTGATGGAGGCCACTGCTCGGCCAGGCAGATGGTGGGGAGTGCGCGACCTAGCCTGCTGATCTTGGAGGGTGCGGATGATCCTGGTCCCAGGTTCTCTGATCTGATCATTTCTGCGGGGTTGGACTGGTACGCGCATGAGCGCGATCTTCAGCTCGTGTCTATCGCGTGGATGAGCGCGTGGACGACCTCGACTGCTTCGTTGAGATCGGTGATCGACATACCGAGGCTACTGGCCATAGCGGTGTATTGGTCGCTCCAGTCGGGGTAGGTCGTGATGTACGGTGGCCAGGGTTGCTGGGCGCGTGCGGCGAATATGCGCTGGCAAGCGTCCTTCACGGGCGCGAGGTTCTCTCCAGTCAGAGCTTGGAGGAGTTGCAGGTCGATGAGGTCCCAGTAGCGAGCGTTCTCCCCGCCGGGCCGTAGCGGTGGCTCGGTGATGGCGTGCAACTTCTGAGCGATCTGCCAGCGAACGGCGAGCACTGGGATGACGTCGGGCCCTCGAGACCGATGGTGCTGAGGTCGTGCGCAGCTATCTCTTCGATCTCATCGCCTCCGGCCTCGACGGGCGCAATCTCGACGACGAGCGTCATGAAGGGCTTGGTGCGGAACGCGACCTTCACTCGAGTCCGGCGCACGTGTGGGCGCAGTTCCAGCGGTTGGGGCTCGTTGCGCTCGAAGGAAAAGCCTTCGTAATCCTCCGCGAGGGAAGCATCGAGATGCTCAAGCAGGGATTCGGGGTCACCGCGCAGGACGAGATCCACGTCGCCCGTAGCGCGCGCCTTCCTCGCCGGCTCGCAGCTCCATCGCCACGCCTCCTCTGGTGGCGAACACCACGGCTCCGTCATCGTCTACGGCACGGCGTAGTGCGCCGGCCAGCATCATTGAGGCGACCCTCAGGTTCAGGCGTCGCACCGGCTGCCCAGACTCGCGCTCCCACTCGGTGATTAGCTGCTGCAGCCGATTGACCGTCTTTGGGCGCCTGGGCGGTGTGCTCATGCTCGTCCGCTGATGCCTTCGAGCGCGAACTCCCGCGTCAGCGTCTCACTTTCCTCTGCGCTCAGCAGCCCGCGAGCACGGCCCTGGCGGACGGCCTGCTCGAGCAGATCGCGTCCGAGGTGCTCCTGTGCACACTGACGAAGGGCACGAGTGAGCTTGACGACGGGGATCCCCTCGATCGCGGTGACCTCAGCCGGGTCGAGGTCTTCGCGATGAATCACATACGCCCTGGGGATTGCTCGCTGCGGGCGGTGTCTGCGTGGCACGGCGATATGAATCTTGGCGGGGTTCACATCGCTGACATCCCACAGATCCAATGCTGTGTCGTGCGTGAGCACACCCTGTACGCCCTGGGGCCACAACGCCGCCGCCATGTAGGCCTGCATCGCACCGCCAGGCATGAACGGCACCCGGTAGACGCCCCTGCTCACCCGTTCCAGTTGCCCTCGTCCAGCCAGCTTGACGAGCGTCTTGGGCTCGTACCCTACCTCCCGTGCGTCATCGATCGTGACTAGCCCGAATCGGTCTGCCGCGGTCTCCGCTAGCTCGCTGAAACGCCTGGTTGGCACCCGCTCATTATATCCCAAAACGTCTACTTTCAAGCACTAAAAAATTCTCAAACGAGAGGCGGCCTCAAGCAGCGGCGTGTTCCCAGGCTTCCAGATACGGCAGCGGGTCGATCGGATGCGCTCCGGCGGCCTGCCAGCCACCGACCCACATCTCGAAGTGCAGATGCGGCCCGGTCGCATCGCCGGTCTGACCCGCCTGGCACAGCGGCTGCCCAGCCACGACGGCCTGCCCGGCGCTCACGACCAGCGAGGCGGCCTTGCAGTGGGCGAACATGAAGTCGAAGCCGATCAGGGTGTGCTCGACGGCGTAGTAGCCGGCGCCGCTCGCCTGATAGGCCGTCCAGGTGATCGTTCCCGCCAGCGGCGCCACGTCCGGCGTGCCTTCCGCCGCGAGCACGTCCTGGCCTTCGTGCACGTGGCCGCTGCGTGGCGCCCCGAAGCGGTTATCCGGGCCGCCGAAGCTGTGCGGCCCAGCCGCCGGGAACACCGCTCCGTCGGCGACGGTCTGGGCCGGCGTCGGCACGCCTGGCTCCGGCGCGGCCGGGGCGCCCGCGACGGGCGCGGGCGGCGCCACGGTCTTGGCGGGCGGCGCGACCGTCAGGGTCGCCACTCCCGAGCTGTGCGCCGTGCGCTTGAGCGCCCCGGCGTGATGGTCGTGCGCGCTCACGCTCACGTGGTAGACGCCCGCCTTGAGCCTCGCGCTGCGCGGCCAGCTCACGGTCAGCGTGCGGCCCGTGTGGACCCAGCCCATGCTCACGACGACCGCGGGCTTGCGCGTGGAGAGGTTGTTGATCGCGACCTTCACGTTGACCGTGCCGACATGCGGCTCGTCAATCCGCAACGTCACACGCGGAGGCCGGCCTGGCACAGCGGTGCTTGGCACGCTCAGCCTCGTCACGACCGGTCGCTGGCTTGCCGCCGAGTTCGAGACCCCGTACTCGCTCCCCCCCGAGAGCGGCGCCGAGGGCGCCGTGGCGCCGCCCATCGCGCCCGCGCGGGCAGGCACGGCGTCGAACAGGAGGATAAGCACGGCACAGAGCAGCAGGGCGATCGCCGCCACTTGCGGCGGGGCCAGCTCACGTACATGCCTCATGTGCTTAACCTCGGCAGGCCAATGACTCCCGGCAATGCATGGGGGTCGAATTGCAGGCGGGCTACTCCCGCTCGAACTCCTCGACCAGCGCCTCGTAGGTGAGGCGCAGCCCTTCGGCGATCGAGACCTGCGGGCGCCAGCCGAGCTCGCGCTCGGCGAGGGCGATGTCCAGGCGGCTGTGCTGCAGCTCACCCGGGCGCAGGTCGGCGAGCTGCGGCTCGAGTTGCCCGGCCCGCTCGGCCACCTGGGCAGAATCCGATTCCTCGGCCGCCCTCTGCAGCTCCCGCCAGACGGTCGTCACATCGGTCTCCACGGCGGTGGCGACGTTGTAGGTGCCCGACTTGCCCGAGGCGGCCAGCAGCGCGCTGACGACATCCCCGACGTACACGTAGTCACGCGTGGGGCGCCCGTGGCCATACAGCTTGGGCGCCTGTCCCGTGTACAGGTGGTGGGTGAAGATCGCGACGACCCCCGCCTCTCCATGCGGGCTTTGGCGCGGGCCGTAGACGTTCCCCAGCCTGCAGACCGCATGGGGAATGCCGGATGACAGCGACCACGTCTTCACGTATGCCTCGCCTGCCCACTTCGAGGCGCCATAGGGGGACAGCGGCGCCGGGATCCGGTCCTCGCCTGTGGGCATCGGCGCGTCGTCTCCGTAAAGCGCCCCCCCGGTCGAGGTGAACACGACGGATGCGCCGCAGCGGCCGGCGGCCTCGACGACGTTCAGCGTGCCCTTGACGTTGACCTCGCAGTCGCGGCCTGGGTTCTCGACCGATGCCACGACGCTGGCCTGCGCAGCCAAGTGGAAGATCGCGCTTGGCTGCTTCTCCCGCACGACGGCCGCGAGCGCCTCGAAGTCGACGACGTCGAGCTCTCGCAGCTCCGCCTCGGGGGCGATCCGGCGGCGATCGCCCGAGGAGAGATCGTCGATCACGGTCACGCCGTAGCCGTCGCGGAGCAGCGCGTCGACGACATGCGAGCCGATGAAGCCGGCGCCGCCGGTCACGATCGCGTGTGAGCTCACGCTGGGAAACCTATAGAGACGGGGCGCCGGCTTGTGTGCCGAGCTGCTCCTCGACGGCCTCAACGGCCTCGTCGATGCGCTCGAGCACCCTCATGCCGTTGCGGGCGCCGGGCAGATCGCCGCCGACGGGAGCGCCGCCGAGGACGATCGGGATCTGCGGGTGAGCCGCGTGCAGTTCCTTGACCGCCAGCTCGATCGCCTTGGCGTCGGCGCCATCGGTGGAGCCCAGCATGATCAGATCCGGCGAGCGGCTCTCGACCATCGCGCGCAGTCGCTCGATCGACAGCCCGGTGTCGAAGACCGTCTCATAGCCCGCCGCGGCGAGTTGGTCGTGCATCATCTGCAGCTCGAGCGCGTGCTCGTCGCCTTCCATGCCCGCGAGCAGGACGCGCTCGCGCGTGGGCTCGGTGTTGCCGACCATGTACCTGTGCAGAGTCGCTAGCACGCGCCGGGTGATGCCCTTGGCCAGGCGCTCACGATCGCTGTCGATCTCTCCCGTCGCGCGCAGCTCGCGGATTCGCAACAGCGCCGGGACGAGCACCTCGCCATGGAGCATCGTCGCGGGGATTCCATCCTCGATCGCCGTGGCGATCGCGCCCTCCGCGGTCTCCGCGTCTCCCCGTTCGAGCGCCGTCCCGTAGGTCTCGAGCGTGCTCTCGACGAGAGCGCTCGGGTCCGCGCGCTCCTGTTCACGTGCGTCGGGCCCGGATTTGTCGAGCACTTCCATGAACGCATCGAGCAGCACGGGATCGAAGTGGCGCCCGCGCTGTTCGCGCATCATCTGCACCGCCTCCTCGACGGGGAAGGCCTTGCGGTAGACGCGGTCGCTCGTGAGCGCGTCGAACACGTCGGCGATTGCCACGATCCGGCCCTCGATCGGGATCGCCTCCCCGACCAGTCCGCGTGGATAGCCGCTTCCATCCCACTTCTCTTGATGACTGAGTGCGATCGACGTGGCCAACTCGAGGATCGAGGAGGAAGAGCCGCGCAGGAGCCTGTGACCCTCCTCCGCGTGCGTCTCCACGATCGCGCGCTCCTCGGGCGTCAGCGGACCGGGCTTCAGCAGGATCGCATCGGGAATCGCGACCTTGCCGACGTCGTGCAGCGGTGCCGCGTGGCTGAGGCGCTCGCAGAAGTCCGGGTCCATGCCGATCTGCTCCGCCAGCAAGGTCGACAGGCGCCCGATTCGCTCGATGTGCGCGCCTGTGTCCTCGTCCCTGAACTCGACCGCCATCGACAGCCGCCGCACGGTCTCGGTCTGTGCGATCTCGAGCTCCGAGAGGGCGCGTCTGAGCTCGTTCGAGCGACCGTCGATCTCCTGCTCGAGCGCGGTTCGCCGGCTCTCGCCGAAGCGCCATCCCAGGCCGGTGGCGGCAACCGCCAGCAGCACCAGGCAGATGACTCCAGGCACGGACACGCCGGCAACGATCGCGCCGACGCCGGCGGCGACGGCGAGCACCGCCCACGGCGCCCAGCGCGGCGCCGGGCGACCCTGGGAGGGATCGCCCTGGCCTGAAGGCTCCCGCTCGGGCGACTGCTTCGGAGGTGCGCTCGCCACATCGCCGAGCTTACCCTCACCTCCCCCGGAGAAACCTCGGCGGTCATTGTTGCTCCACCCGTGAGCGGGATGCTGAGGCGAGGACCCGCGCTGGGCGGGTCGCCGGAAGTTGACTTGAATCGCTCCGTTCACGGGGGGCCTTGAACGCTTTTGCGTCTGTCAGTGCGCAGTCGGCAGCCACTCCGGCGCCCCTTGAGCAGGCCCGAGACCGCTGGACGAATGATCTAGCCGCTACTTGCCGGACTGCAGCTGCGCGACGTCGATCGCGTTCGCGGGCGCGGTCAGCGTGACCGGCTTGTTCCAGCGATCGAAGGTGATCTTGCCCCCGCTGGCGCCGTCCTTCGTGATCTCGATCGGGAACGGTTCGCCGGTCGTGGCTATGTACAGCGTCCCGCCCTTGGAGGCGTCGGTGATGCCGACCGCCTTCTGCCCGTTCACGGTCGTGATCCCGCCCTTGGCGAGCTTGCCGTGATTCGCCAGGGTGGTGTCCACGAGCTGGCGCAGATCGGTCAGCTGGGTGAGCGAGGCGAAGTCCGAGCTCTTGGCGGGCGCCTTCAGCCACTTGCCCTGCAGCAGCTGCGCTGCGGCCGTGCCGCCGATCTTCTTGTAGAACGCGGGGCTTCCTTTGATGTACACGGTCCCGTCGAGCTGGATCAGTTCGAAGCTCAGGCCGTTCTCCGAGAGCTGTCCGCGGCCGCCCTTGCCGGCCACCAGCTCCATGTCCAGCGTGATCGGCGCGCCGCTGACGATCGATCCCGCGACGTGTACCGTGCTCGCCGCGTCCGCCGCCACCTTCGCCGCCGTCACGATTTCAGCCGGAGTCTTGTCGGCCACGCCGTTGCCCGAGGAGGAGCCCCCACACCCCGCGAGCGCGATGGCGATCAGCGCGAGCGCGAGCAGCAGTCCCTTGGTGAGCGGGTGGCGAAGGCGCATTGCGGTGGGCACTCTATCCAGCCACCCGGTCAGCGAGCGCGCGTGTGGCGAGCTGCGCGCCGGTCGTCCAGCGCCTCGCAGCCTTCAGGTGCGCGCCGATCGTGCCGATGAAAAATAGTCATGCACGTGCACGCACCGATCGCGCGCAACCAGCCGCTGCTCACGCGCGTCGCGGCCTGCTGGTTTGGATTGGTCGTCGTGGCCTTCGCCGTGTATGTCGCCCACATCGCCTACGGCCTCGGCGGGCCGGCCACCGATCACGCCTTCGAGAAGGTCGGCTACAACACCGTGATGCTCGGCGCGGCGCTCGCGCTGATCATGCGCGCGGCCTCGATGACACGCGATCGCACCGCGCTGCTGCTGATCGGCTTCGGCGTGCTCGCCTGGGCGCTTGGCGACCTCACCTACACGCTCTTCTATGCGGACATGGCGAACCCGCCGTATCCGGGGCTCGCCGATGCCCTGTACCTGGCGTTCTTCCCGCTCTGCTATGCCGGGCTGGGCCTGCTGATCCGCTCGCGCTTTCGCAACATCAGCGCGGCGGCGTGGCTCGACGGCCTGATCGCCGGGCTCGGCCTGAGCGCGGTCGCGGCCGGGGTCGTGCTCGATCCAATCCTCGCCAACACCGGAGCGAGCGCGGCCGAGGTCGCCACCGATCTCGCCTATCCCGTCGGAGACCTGCTGCTGTTCCTCGTGGTCGTAACCGCCGTCGGGCTGACGGGCTGGCGGCCGGAAGCGATGTGGGCGCTCATCGCCCTCAGCTTGATCGTCAGCGTCGTCGCGGACACCACGTATCTGTTCCAGGTCGCGAAGAACACCTACTCCGAAGGCACGTGGCTCGAACCGCTGTGGCCGCTGTCATCGCTGCTGCTGGTGCTGGCCGTATGGATGCCCACGCGGCCGGTCAGACGGCCGCGCGTGGAAGGCTGGCGCACGCTCGTCGTGCCGTGCGTCGGCGCCCTTGCCGCGACCAGCCTGTTGTTCATCGACCATGGCGCGATACGTGTCAACGGGCCGGCGCGGGCGCTCGCGCTCGCCACGCTCGTGGCCGTCGTGGCGCGTATCGCCCTCGCCTTCCGCCGCAGCCAGCGCATCCAGGAGGAGAGCCGCCTGGAGGCGATCACCGACGCGCTGACCGGACTCGGCAACCGGCGCATCCTCACCGAGGATCTCGACGAGGCGATCGAGCTGGCCGAGCGGCGCGATCCGCGCCTGCTGATCCTGTTCGACCTCAACGGCTTCAAGGCCTACAACGACAGCTTCGGGCATCCCGCCGGAGACAGCTTGCTGGCGCGTCTGGGTCAGCACCTCGCGGCGACCGTCGCGCCCTATGGCAAGGCCTATCGCATGGGCGGCGATGAGTTCTGCGCGCTGTTGAGGCCCGGGGACACGCCGATCGAAGCGCTGGCGGCCGCCTCGAGCGCGGCACTGGCGGAGACCGGGCTCGGCTTCGAGATCGATGCCGCGTACGGCATCGCGATCTTGCCGGCCGACGCCACGGACGCCTCCAGCGCGTTGCAGCTCGCCGATCGGCGTTTGTATTTGAACAAGGAAAGCCGTCCCGTCGGCGTCCAGCGCCAACTGCGGGGCGTGCTGTTGCAGGTCTTGGGCGAGCGCGAGCCGGCCCTGCTCGATCACCTGGACGGAGTCGCGGCTCTGGCGCTGGCCGTCGGGCGCCGCTTGCACCTGGAGCCCGAGGCCCTCGACGTGCTCGTGCGTGCCGCCGAGATGCACGACGTCGGCAAGATGGCGATCCCCGAAACGATCCTCAACAAGCCCGGCCCGCTGGACGCCGAAGAGTGGACGTTCATGCGCCGGCACACGATTCTCGGCGAGCGCATCCTCTCGGCCGCGCCCGCGCTCGTTCCCGTCGCAAAGCTCGTGCGCTCCAGTCACGAGCGCTTCGACGGCAGCGGCTACCCCGACGGCCTCGCCGGAGAGGAGATCCCGCTCGGCTCGCGGATCGTCTGCGCATGCGACGCCTACGAGGCGATGACCGCGATCCGGCCCTACGCGCCGGCCCGCACGCAGGAGCAGGCGCTGGCCGAGCTCACTCGTTGCGCCGGTGGCCAGTTCGACCCGCGGGTCGTGCAGGCGCTCGCCGAGGCGGCACGCGCCGGTGAGCTGGCCGGAGCGCCGATCGACTGGACCGGCTCGCCGATCGCCGTCGATGCCTCCGTGACAGCCGGCCCGGGCTGAGCAGCGGCACCCTCGCCGGCTCGCGACCGTCACCCGCCGGGGCGCTCGCTCAGGATCGTGCGCGCCGGTCGCGGATCATCCGGTGGCCGATCACGTCGCCGACCGACGTCGCGAGCCAGATCAGCAACGTCGCCAGCACGTAGGTCGCGGCGCCGTGCACGAACAGCCCGCTGACGATCGCGTTGACGATGATCAGCGAGAGGATCGTCGAGGTGAGCGCCAGCAGACCGGCCAGCGCGACAGACGGCTGGCGGACGAGCACGCGCAGGACGAAGATCTGGATCACGACGTGGATCACCCAGAACACGAGGCTGGCCTCGACGAGCGCCGTCAGGTCGATCGAGAAGTCGTCGAGCAGCGCGCTCGACAGCAGGATGCCGAGCGCTATGCCGGCGAGTGAGGTGCCGAAGCGGATTCCCCAGCGAGCCAGCATCCGGCGATCCTATCTGCTCAGTAGTAGTCCTCGACCGTCATCGACCAGCGTGCCGCGTCGTGCCCGCCGGAGACCAGCAGGCGGTACAGGCCCGGGCCGCTGTCGAAGGTGTGCGTCTGCGAGTCCCCTTCTCCGAGTTCGAAGTCCCCGGCGCTCGCGTCGCTGCGCAGATCGATCGCTTCCGCGCTCGGCCCGAAGCACACGAGCAGCAGCGTGCAGGATCCCTCGTAGTCCATGCTGTAGCTCACCCGCCAGCGCTTGCCGAGGATCCGGAAGGGCACCGAGCGGCCGCCATCGACGCCCGCGAAGCTCGTCAGCGCCCGCCAGTGCGGCGACTCGGCCACGCTCAGCGCGACCGTCGAGCCGCGTGGCACGCTCGTGGGCGCTCGTGGCGACTGCCTCGTCACGACGTTCGGCTCCGAACCGGGCGCCGCCACGAGCTTGACGGAGTAGCGCAGGCCCGCGCGCGCGAGCATGCTCTCAGCGGTCGCGGAGGACCTGCCGACGACGCCTGGGACCGGCACCGGGGGCGGGCCGGCGCTGAGGACGACGCGCACGGTCGAGTCCTCGGCGACCCGTGTTCCGGCGGCGGGGTCCTGTGCGATCGCGACGCCCGCGGCCGTGTCCGAATAGCGCTTGGAGAATGCCGGCTTGACGTGCGTGCGCCGAGCCCGCGCCTGCACTCCGCCGCGTGGCAGACCGCGCAGCTTCGGCACCGACGTTCGGGCCGGAGAGCCCGTGAGCGCCACGACGGCGAGCACGCCGCCAGCCAGCACGAGCAGCGCCGCCAGCAGCAGCAGGCGCCGGCGACGTGCGGGCGCGGCGGTGCGGCGATGCTGCGGCTTGGGCGAGTCCTCGAGCACGCTCGTCGCTTCGGTGGCGGGCTCGCGCGGGCTCGCCCTCGCCAGGTCGATCGTCTCGGGCTCCGCCATCACGGCTGTCGCCGCCACGCTCGCCTCGGAGGCGACGCCCTCGACCGGCTTGCCGTCGCGAGCGCCGCCAGCCGGTGTGGGCTTGGCGGGCGTCCGAGCGGGGGAGTCCGCCGTCCGCAAGGCAGCCGCCATCGCAGCGCCGTCGGGGTAGCGATCGGCCGGGTCCTTGGCGAGCGCCCGCCGCACCACCTCCCGCAGCGCTGACGGCACGCGCGCCGGCAGCGGCGGCGGATCGTCCTGCAGGTGGCGCAGACCGAGCTCGACGGGCGAGCCGTGCGCGAACGGCGGCTCGCCGACGAGCATCTCGTAGAGGACCACGCCTGCGCTGTACACGTCCGTCGCCGGAGATGTCGGGCGCCCGCGCGCCTGCTCGGGCGACATGTAGCGTGGGGTGCCGGCGACGGTTGCCGACGGCGCCTGCGAGGTGCCCTCGGCCAGCCGGGCGATGCCGAAGTCGCCGACCTTGACCGGTCCGTCTGCGCCTAGCAGCACGTTGGCGGGCTTGACGTCGCAGTGCACGACCCCCTGCGCGTGCGCGCTGGCGAGCGCCCGGCACAGCTGTTCGGCGACCGCTTGCGCCTCGGTGGCCGCCAGCGGCCCGCGCCGCAGGCGCTCGGCGAGGCTCTCCCCCTCGACGAGCTCGGCCACGTAATAGGGCCCCTCCTCGGCATGACCGATGTCGAAGATCTGCACGATCCCCGGGTCGCTCACGCGTGCCAGCAGCTGCGCCTCGCGCTGGAAGCGCTCGACCCAGGCGCTGTCCTCGGCCCACCACGGCTTGATCACCTTCACCGCGACGGGGCGCTCCAGGCGCCGGTCGCGGCCGCGGTAGACGCGCCCGAATGCCCCCTCGCCGAGCACGGCGTGGAGCTCGTAGCGGTCGTCCAGAGCGCGACCGACCAGATCGGGTGCCCGCGGCATGGATACGAGTATTCCGCGCTCGTGAGAGCGAGGGCGCGATTGTCCGCTCCGCGACCCCCTACAAGTGGGCGCCCGCGGCCGCGGTTCCCTCGCCGTCGTGAGCGAGCAGGAACCGTATCGATCGGCATCCAGCGTTCGGCCTAACGCCCCGACACGGGTGTGCGATAGTCGAGCCGCCCGAGCTGGAGAGACGAGAATGCCGAGCGAGACACCCGATCAGCGCCCGCCGCGCAGCGAGCTCCGGCCGATCGACTTTGCTTCCCTGCGAGCGCGCTTGCAGCGATCGCTCGCCAGCGAGATCCTCGACGAGGCTGTGCGCATCGACGCCGTCGATCGCGCCCTCGCGCTCGCCTCGAAGCTGTTCGTCGCGGTGATTCCCCTGAGCATCATCGTCAGGGCGCTCGCGCCCGGCGGTGGCAGCTTTGGCGAGGATCTCGTGCCGCGACTCGGGCTGTCCGGACTGGGCGCGAGCGCGACCCGCACGCTGTTCGCGTCGAGCGGTGAAGTCCGCGGGGCGGTGAGCGTGATTGGCCTTGTGATCGTGCTCTACTCGATGCGCAGCTTCACGCGCGGGCTGCAGCGCGTGTATCTGGATGTGTGGCAGCTTCAACCGCAGCGCCTCGACGCGCTGATTCGTCAGGCGAGTTGGATCGTCGGCTTCATCCTGTACATCACGCTGCTCGCGCCCGTACGCGAACTCGAGCACCGGCATGGACTGGGCGCCCTGTATGCGGCCACCGCGATCGCGCTCGCCGCGGCGTTCTGGCTGTGGACGCCGTACATCCTGCTCGGCAAGCGGATCAGCTGGCGCCGCCTGCTCTCCACGGGCCTGCTCACGGCGATCGCGATCACGATCTTCCTCGCCGGATCGGCCATCTTCCTGCCGGCGATCTTCACGAGCAACGCCGAGCGTTACGGATTGATCGGGATCGCCTTCGGGCTCGTCACGTGGCTGTTCGCCTATGCGGGCGTCGTGATCGCGGGCGCGATCGTGGCTGGCGTGTGGGAGCGGCGACGAGCGAGCGGGGGCAGCAGCAGCAGCAGCAGCAGCGGCGGCGGCGGCGGCGGCGGCGGCGGCGGCCAGGGCTAGCGGCGGGCTACGATCTGGGCATGGGGGTTCCCGCGGTCGAACATGCCTCCACGAAGGGAGCGCGGCCCGCCGGAGTTCAGCAATTGACTGCGGCCGAGCGTGTCGCGCGAGGCCGGGCGGCTCGCGGTGAGGCGTCGCGCTCCAGTCACGGCCACTGGAGTCCGCGGGAGGACCGGCCCGATCCGATCGACCTGCTCGCCGAGCAGGCGCGGACACGGGTGCCCGAGCTCGTTCCGATTCGCAACGGGCGCATGATGGCCTCGCCGTTCGCATTCCTGCGCGGGGCGGCCTACGTGATGGCGGCCGACCTCGGCGCGAGCCCCCGCTCGGGGATCCGCGTGCAGCTGTGCGGAGACGCGCACGCGGGCAACTTCCGCGGGCTGGCCTCGCCGGAGCGGGAGCTGCTGTTCGACCTCAACGACTTCGATGAGACCCTCCCCGGGCCATGGGAGTGGGACCTCAAGCGGCTCGCCACGAGCCTCGTCGTCGCCGGCCGGGAGCGTGGCTTTGAGCGCGAGCACGGCCGCGAGCTTGCGCGGGCGGCCGCGCACGAGTACCGCGAGACGATGCGCGCGCTCGCCGGGATGAGTGAGATCGACCTCTGGTACGCGAAGATCGACGCGAGCGAGTTCGTCCGGGCGTTCGAGACGCGCGGGAGTAGAAAGCAGGCGAGGGCCGCCCGTCAGGCGATCAAGCGAGCGCGCCGCAAGGACAACTCGCGTGCCTTTGAAAAGCTGGGCACGAGCGTCGCGGGAGCGCTGCGCATCGTCGCCGACCCGCCCTTGATCGTGCCGCTTGAGGATCTGCTCCCGGATGCCGAGGCGGAGCGACTGGATGCCTGGGTACACAGCTTGATCGACCGTTATCGCTCCAGCCTGCAGGGCTCTCGCCGCCATCTGCTGGACCGCTACCGCTACGTACACGCGGCCCGCAAGGTCGTCGGCGTCGGCAGCGTCGGCATGCGCGCCTGGGTGGTCTTGATGGTCGGCCGCGACGATGATGACGTTCTGTTCCTGCAGTGCAAGCAGGCCGAGCCCTCTGTGCTGGAGACGTTTGCCGGGCGCAGCAGGTACTCGAACATGGGACGTCGCGTAGCCGAGGGTCAGTGGCTGATTCAGGCGGCCAGCGACGTGTTCCTCGGGTGGCTGCGCACCAAAGCGCTCGACGGGCAGACCTACGATTTCTATGTACGCCAGCTGTGGGACTGGAAGGGCAAGCCGGACTTCGACACGATGCTGGCGTCCAACTTCCAGGTGTTCGCCGGCCTCTGCGGGCGGGCGCTCGCGCGCTCGCACTCACGCTCGGGCGACGCGATTGCGATCGCCTCCTATCTCGGTCGCGCAGAGACCTTCGAGCGCGCGATCGGCAACTTCGCCGACGCCTACGCCGATCAGAACGAGCGCGACTACGAGGCGCTGCTGAGCGCCGTGCGGGCCGGCCGGCTCGACGCCGAGCCGGGGCTGTGAAGCGCTCTGCGATCAGCCAAGCGCCGTCACGACCTCGGCGATCGCGGCCCGCTCGGCGTCGCTGACAGGGTCCTCGCCACGAGCGCCCTCGCGGTGGGCAGCGGCGACCTTCTCCGCCAGGTGAACCACGAACCCCTTGTACTCCTCGAGCTCCTGCGGGGTCGCCTTGCCTGCCAGCAGAGCGACCGCGTCGCGGATGTGGCCCAGCGAACGCTCCTTGAGCTCCTCAGGTGAGTGATAGCGCGTGTGATCGATCTCCGGCTTGGCTGAGGCGATCGCGTCGAGTAGCTCGCTCTGTCCATGCTGCTGGCGCGCCTCGCCATAGGCCTTCGCCATCGAGATCGTCTCGCGGAACGTGCCGCCTCGCTGGGCGGTGATCACCATCAGCCCGGCGCTCGGCGGTCCCTGCAGCACGTGCTCCCACTCCTCGGGCGTGTAGTCGGCCTTTGCGGTCATTCGACGCTCCCTCTCGGTATCTGGATCGTGAGGCGAGTCTAGAGGTGCTCACCCGGCGAGCGCCGCGAGGCGATCCGAGCTGCGCCAAGAGGACCGTCCCTCGCACCGAGGAGGTCTGAGAACATGGCCGCACTGTGCACGCGACTCCCGCGACTCCCGCCGGAGAGACAGCCGCGCGAGCCTCGTGGCTGCGACGCGGGGCAGCGGTAGCGGCGCTGCTTGCGCCGTTCGCGATGGCCGCGGTGGCGGCGATCGCGTTGCGCGATCACCTCGCGGTCGCCGTGGCGGCGGTCGCGCTGGCGCTGCTCGCCAACGCGGCCGTCTGGTTCACGCTGACCGAGCGCGCGATGCGTCGAGCCGTCGGCGCAGTGGCCGCGACGCTCGCCGCTGGTGGCCTGATCGCCGTGGTCGTGACTCACTGGCAGGGGCTGCTCGTGCTGGTCGCGCTCGCGCTGCTTTTGGGGTTGTTCGGATATGCCGCGCGCTACGCGTTGGGACTCACCGGAGAGCAAGCGCTCCACCGCGCCGCGTCCGCGGTTGTGCCGGTCGGCGCCGCCGGCTCAGGGGTCCTGATCGTCAACTTGAAGTCGGGAGGTGGCAAGGCCGAGCGCTTCGATTTGATCGGCCAGGCCCGGCGGCGGGGCATCGAGCTGATCGTCCTGCAGCCTGGCGATGACCTGCTCGAGCTCGCCGAGGGCGCCGTCGCGCGCGGGGCGCAGGCGATCGGGATGGCCGGAGGCGACGGGTCTCAAGCGCTCGTCGCGACGGTCGCCGCGCGACGAGATGTGGCCTACGTGTGCGTTCCGGCGGGAACGCGAAACCACTTCGCGCTCGACCTCGGCCTCGATCGCGACGACGTCGTGGGCGCGCTGGGCGCGTTCACCGATGGTGTCGAGCGGCGCATCGATCTGGCGTCCGTGAACGACCACGTGTTCGTCAACAATGCCTCGCTTGGCGTCTATGCGAAGGTCGTCCAGTCCGAGGTCTACCGCGACGCCAAGCTCGAGACGTGGACGCGCCTGCTGCCCGAGTTGCTGGGCCGCGACGCCGATCCGATCGACCTCGAGTTCACCGCGCCGGATGCGAAGGAGTGCGACGACGCGACGCTTGTGCTCGTGTCGAACAACCCGTATGAGGTGACGCACCTGGCAGGCGCCGGCACGCGCGAGCGGATCGACGCCGGCACGCTCGGGATCGTGGCCGCCCGCGTGCGCGGAGCCGCAGTGGCAAAGCTCATCTCACTCGAGCTGCTCGGGCAGGCTGGGCGCTTCGAGGGCCTGCTGTCGTGGTCGGCGCCGCAGTTCGAGGTGCGCTCCGGCGGCCCGGTGGAGGTGGGGCTGGACGGCGAGGCGCTGGTGCTCGACCCACCGCTGCGCTTCCGCTCGCTGCCCGGAGCGCTGCGCGTGCGGCTGCCCTGCGGCGCAGGCCTCGCGCCGGGCGCTCGCGCAGTGGCGTTCACGAGGGGCAACATCGGCACGCTCCTACGGGTGGCCGCCGGACGGTGAGGCAGCCGGCGCCACAGTTGATGCTCGGCTTCCTCGTCCTGGTGCTCATAGGCTGGGTGGCCGGGGAGCTGTGGCTCTCGATCGCCGGATCGGCCGATCTGGACGGGGTGCGCGAGATTGCCGCGCAGCGCTCTGGCGCCCTTGACGACCTCGCGCGGGTCGTGACGTGGGCGGGTAGCGGCTGGGTGCTGGCGCCGCTCGCCGCGATCTGTTGCTTGGCGCTCTTGCGAGCGGGTCTGCGCAGTGAGGCGCTCGCGATCGCGCTGAGCCTCGGTGGCGCATGGCTCTTGTGGGTGTTCATCAAGCTGCTCGTCGCCCGGCCACGGCCTCCCATCGAGCACCTGCAGGCGGTCGGCGGCACGAGCTTCCCATCGGGACATGCGACGCAGGCGAGCGCGTTCTGGCTCGCGCTCGTGTTGGCGCTGAGGTCGGCTGGAGCGTCCGGCACGACGAGCGCCGCTGCCAGCGCGATCGCGCTGACGCTCGTGCTGGCGGTGGCGGCGTCGCGCGTGTATCTGGGCGTCCACTATCCGGGCGACGTGGTCGCTGGTGTACTGCTTGGGGGCGCCTGGGCGAGTCTCCTCTCGTGGCGTCTGCGAAAGACTGCGGCTCGATGAGGATCGTCAAACACGTGGGACGCCTGGACCGGCGGCTGATGAGCCGCTCCTTCGACTCGCGCTCACGAGCGTTGGACCGCTCGTTCGTCGGGATCACGCGCGCGGCCAACTACTCCGGGCTGTGGGTTTTGCTCGCGGGCGCACTGGCGGTCTCCGGAGATCCGCGGGGACGGCGCGCGGCCGGGCGTGGGATGGCCGCGCTCGCGATCGCTGCCGTCGTCGCGAACGGTCCAGCCAAGCTGCTCGTGCGCCGCCCCCGGCCCTTCGGGCGCGCGCGACCTGCGCTCATCCGCGTGCCACGGTCGAGCTCCTTTCCTTCCGGTCACAGTGCCGCCGCGTTCGCGTTCGCGACAGGCGCCTGTGTGGAGCTGCCCGTGCTCGCGCCCGTGCTGATTCCGCTTGCCGGCGCTGTCGCCTACTCACGCGTTCACACAGGCGTTCACTATCCGAGTGACGTGGTGGCGGGGATCGGGATCGGGATCGGGTCGGGGCTGCTCGCCGTGTGCTCGCCGTGGACGCAGCAGGCGTAGGCGCTAGGCCGGTCCGCGCTCGAAGCGCGTGGCGTGCTCGAAGTGAGGCGCCCACGGCTGTGCGGAGCTCGTGAACACCTCCATCGTTGGATCGAGCCACGATCCATCGTCCAGGCTCCCGGCCTTGATCAGCGCCAGCTCCGGCACGACCGCGGCGATGCTGAAGACCGGCGCTCCGCACGCGGAGCAGAAGCTGCGCTGCGTCTCGCCTCCATGGTCCTCGCCGGTCGTCGTGAACGAGGCCAGCGTCTCGCCCTCGACCTTCAACGCGGAGCGAGGGACGCCGACGACCACCGTGAACGGGCTGCCCGTCTGGCGCTGGCAGTCTGTGCAGTGGCAGACCACTTGCACGACAGGATCGGCGTCGGTGCTGTAGCTGACCTTGCCACAGAGACACCTGCCGGTGATGGGGTTGGCCTCACCGCTCACGCTCAGCCGAGGCTACACCACCATCGGCTCGGGCATCGGCGATCGCGTGCGCGAGCGCCGCGCGCCCGTCGTGCAGAACGGGCTCGCCGTGGGACACGAGCACGCGCTCGATCGGCAGCTCGAGCAGCGGGCGCAGCAGCCCGGCAACCCCAGCTCGATCCGTCTGCGCGCCGGCGAGCCAGCTCTGCGGACAGACGCTCAGGCCGCCGCCCTCAGCCCCAATCAGCCGATCGCCGGAGATCAGTGAGGCAACCGCCGGCAGCCAGAAGAGCGTCTCGCCCGCGCCGCGGAGCGGCCGCGGCTGGACCCCAGGCGGAATCCAGTTCCACGCCCGCGACGTGTTTGCCCGGTAGCGCTCGGCCAGCTGCTCGCGATCGCGGCGGTGCCAGCGGATCGTCGTGAGGATGCTGACCGGACGCGTGGCGATGCGCTCGTCAAGCCAGGCGAGGAATTGCGCCCGCCCCTCAGACGGCAGGAGCGGGTCGATCAGCACGACCGCCTCAGGCGCTTCGTAGAGGACAGACCCAACCATCGGTCCCCAGTCCTCGGCGCTACCGGGCGCCGCGTTTGGATCGTAGCCGGGGTGAGACGCGCTCCAGCGCAGCAAGCCGGGCGCCAGCAGCTCGCTCATCGCCTCGGCCTACTCGTGCCTGAGCAGCATCTGCGCTTCGCGCTCGAGATCGACGTAGGGCTCGCCACTGACGTCGATCGCGACTCGGTCCAGCCTTCCGCCGGTGAATCGGTAGGGGGCCTCCCCCGGGTAGTCGTCCGTCAGCGGATCGCCCGCGTGGCGGCCGACGTAGAGGCCCGCGCCGGCGACGGCGAACGCCCCCAGCTGGGTCTTGATCTCCTGCTCGCCCACCTTCGTCTCGCCGTGATAGAGCGACAGCGTCCCCGTGGCGCAATCCGGCTTTTGGCCTTCCTTCTCAAACGACGCCGAGAGGATCAGGCCCTCGCCGGTGGGCAGATCCTCCGAGCCGACGACCATCTGCTCGACGATGCCCACGAAGCTGTTGACGTAGTGCAGGCGATTGTCCTTGACGTACAGCGCGTGGCCGCCGAATCGCGAACCCATCGCGAACAGCACGCCTTGCGCTCCCGCCGCGGGCAGATCGACGAGCGCGCCGATCACGAACGAGCGGTTTCGTGTGTTGACCGCCTGCCACTCGCTGACGGGCGCTACGTCCGGGTAGTACATGTAGCGCTTGCGGGGCGCCGCGAGTTGAGGACGCGGCGTCGTGAGAATTTCAACAGGCGAGCGGTCATCGAGCGGGAAGGCGCCATTCGCACCCGCCTCCGCAAACCAGATGTTGACGAGTTCCCTCAGCTTGTCCGGCTGATCCGCAGCGAGGTTGTTGAGCTCCGCGCGATCGACATCCGTGTTGTACAGCTCCCACTCGTCCGCGTTGAAGTTGCTCCACCCCGCCATCGTGGGATGATTCGTCACCGCCTTCCAGCCTTCGTGCCAGATCGAGCGGGAGCCGAGCATCGAGTAGAACTGCGTCTTGCGCTTCGACTCGGCGGAGGGGTCGTCGATGCTCTCGAGCATGCTGACCCCGTCGAACGGCGACTGCACGTGACCCTTGACGGTCTCGGGGGCGCTGACGCCGAGCGCATCGAGGATCGTCGGGGCGAGATCGATCGCGTGGTAGTACTGCTCGCGCACCTCGCCACGCGCCTTCGTCCCGGCCGGCCAGGAGATGATGCAGGGGTCGGCCGTTCCCCCGTTGAACTCGTAGCGCTTCCACATCTTGAACGGCGTGTTGAACGCCATCGCCCAGCCGGTCGGGTAGTGGTTGTAGGTCTTCGTGCCACCGAGGTCGTCGATCTGCGCGAGGTTCGTGGCGAGCTCGTCGGGGACCCCGTTCGCGAACTTCATCTCGTTGACCGAGCCGTTCGGGCCGCCCTCGCCGCTGGCCCCGTTGTCCGACACCACGACCACGAGCGTGTTCTCGAGCAGCTCGTTCTGCTCGAGGTAGTCGAGCACGCGGCCGATCTCGTGGTCGGCATGACCGAGAAAGCCCGCGTAGACCTCGGCCATCCGCGTGAACAGCCGCTTCTCGTCATCTCCCAGCGAGTCCCAGGGCCGAGTCGTGTCGATCTCCGGGAACGGCTTGCCGTCGGAGCTGGAGCGCGTCTCGGGGGTGCCGATCGGGTTGACCGGCGGCAGCTCGGTGTCGGGTGGCACGATGCCGAGCTCCTTCTGCTTGGCGAGCGTCTGCTCGCGCAACGCCTCATAGCCCATGTCGAAACGGCCCTTGAACTTCTCGATCCACTCCTTGGGCGCGTGGTGGGGCGCGTGGCAGGCGCCCGGCGCGTAGTACAGGAAGAAGGGCTTCTCCGGTGCGACCGCCTTGGCGTCCTTGATGAACTCGAGTGCCTTGTCTGTGAGGTCCTCGGTGAGGTGGTAGCCGTCCTCAGGCGTGCTGGGCTGATCGACGGGGTGGTTGTCGTGAACCAGATCCGGATACCACTGGTTCGTCTCCGCTCCGAGGAACCCGTACCAGCGCTCGAAGCCGCGGCCGGTCGGCCAGTTGCGGCGCGTGGAGGCCAGGTTCATCTCGTCCGTCGGGCACAGATGCCACTTGCCCACCATGTAGGTGTTCCACCCCTGCTCGCCGAGGATCTCCGGGAGCATCCCGTTCTCGGGCGGTACCGTGCCGCTCGCGTTGGGGAACCCAATCGCGGCCTCGGTGATGCAGGCCATGCTGTTGCGCGTGTGGTTGCGCCCGGTCAGCAGGCACGAGCGCGTGGGCGAGCACAGCGCGGTCGTGTGCCACTGCGTGTAGCGCACGCCGCCCGCGGCGATCCTGTCGATGTTCGGCGTCTCGATCGGCCCGCCGTAGCAGCCCATCGCCGAGTAGCCCACGTCGTCGAGCACGATGTACAGGACGTTCGGCGCGCCAGCGGGCGCCTTCGGAGGCTCGAACGGCGACCAGTCCGGCTCGGAGTCGCGGATGTCGACGTTGATGGTGCCTCCGAATGGCGTGGACATCAGATGCTCCTCCTAGTGGATCGGGCTTGGACGTACGATCATATGAGTCGCACAAGCCTCAAACCCCCATCGCCACGTACTTGGTCTCCAAGTACTCGCCGATCCCCTCGAAACCCCCCTCACGCCCAAAGCCCGACTGCTTGACCCCGCCAAAGGGCGCGGCGGGATTCGACACGACCCCCTGGTTCAGCCCGATCATGCCCGACTCGATCCCCTCGCAGACGCGAAACGCGCGGCCGAGGTCGCGCGTGTATAGATAGGCGACGAGCCCGTACTCGGTGCGATTGGCCGCCGCGACGGCCTGCTCCTCCGAGGAGAAGGTGGCCACGGGCGCGACCGGGCCGAAGATCTCCTCGCTAAGCAGCCGCGCGTCCTCTGGCACGTCCGCGAGCACTGTCGGCGCGTAGAAGTAGCCACGATCTCCGAGCGTCCGTCCGCCGAGCAGCACACGCGCTCCGCGGTCGGCGGCGTCTATGACGAGCTCTGCGACCTTCGAGCGCTGATCGCCGTCGATCAGCGGCCCGACGTCCGTGTCCGGCTCCGTGCCCCGCCCCACCTTCAGGGCGCCCATGCGCTCGGCCATGCGGCTGGCGAACTCCCCGGCGATCGACTCGTGCACGTGGAAGCGGTTGGCGGCCGTGCAGGCCTCGCCGACGTTGCGCATCTTCGCGAGCATCGCGCCCTCGACCGCCGCGTCGAGGTCGGCGTCCTCGAACACCAGGAACGGGGCGTTGCCGCCCAGCTCCATCGACACCCGCAGCACCTGCTCGGCGGACTGCTCGATCAGCCTGCGTCCCACCTCGGTCGAGCCGGTGAAGGACAGCTTGCGCGTGCGCGGGTCCTTCAACAGCGGTTCGATCACCGCGCCCGAGCGCTTGGAGGTGATCACATTGAGCACGCCTCCCGGCAGGCCGGCCTGCTCGAGGATCTGCGCCAGGGCGAGCATCGACAGTGGCGTCTGCTGAGCCGGCTTGACGACGATCGTGCAACCGGCGGCGATCGCCGGGGCGATCTTGCGGGTGCCCATCGCCGTCGGGAAGTTCCAGGGCGTGACGAACACGCACGGGCCGACGGGCTGGCGCATCGTGAGGATGCGCCCCTTGCCGGTCGTGTTGACCATGTAGCGGCCGTGTATGCGGACGGCCTCCTCTGAGAACCAGCGGAAGAACTCGGCGGCGTAGGAGATCTCGGCGCGCGACTCCGCGAGCGCCTTGCCCATCTCCAGGGTCATCAGCAGCGACAGCCCCTCGCTGCGCTCGACGATCAGCTCGTAGGCGCGGCGCAGGATCTCCCCGCGCTCGCGCGGCGGGTGAGTTGCCCATTCGGCCTGCCTCTCCGCCGCGGCCGCGAGCGCCGCCAAGGCGTCCTCGGGCTGCGCGTCGGCCACCTCGACGAGCGGCTGCTCGGTCGACGGGTCCTCGACCGTGAGCGTGCCGGCGCCGGTCGCATCGCGCCACCGACCGCCGATGTACAGCTGCTTGGGCACGCTTGCGAGTACGGCGGCCTGATCCGGCGTGGCGGTGGCGCTCATCTACGGTGCGCCTCTGCCCACGCCGGTACTGCAGCAAACGTTGCGTGTACCGAACGAATGGCCGTCCGGCCGAGGCAAGGCTCAGGCGACGCGTGCATCGTTCCGAACGGGGGTATGTGGACGACGCGATCGCCGTACGGCCAAGCGGCCGGCAAATCTGAGCCCAACGGAGCACGGATGCTCACCATGAGATCAACCTACCACCGCACTCGACGCTGCCTGCTGGTCCTCACCGGGACGCTCTCGGCCATGACTCTCGCCGCCAGCACGGCGCAGGCCGCCGATCTCGTGATCACCGGCGGCGGGTACGGGCACGGGGTGGGCATGAGCCAGGAGGGAGCGCTCGGATACGCCGAACGCGGCGCCTCCTACCGGCAGATCCTCGCCCACTACTACACGGGAACGGCGCTCGGAACGGCGCCCGCGGGAGCGCAGGTGCGCGTCTCGATGGGCGGCAAGGTCCGCAAGATCCCGCTCGACACCTACGTGCGGGGAGTGGTCTCGGCGGAGGTCTCCTCGAGCTGGCCGCTGGCGGCGCTGGAGGCGCAGGCGGTCGCCAGCCGCACCTACGCGCTGACCGCGCACGCGGGCGGCTCGCGGTTCGACGTGTACGCCGACACCCGCTCGCAGGTCTACCGGGGCGTGGCGGCCGAGACCCCGCAGACCGATGCGGCAGTCGCGGCGACGGCCGGGCAGATCGTCACGTATCAGGGCCGGCCGGCGATCACCTACTTCTTCGCCAGCTCGGGCGGGCGCACGGAGAACGTCGAGAGCGCCTTCCTTGGCTCCTCGCCGCAGCCGTGGCTGCGCGGCGTGCTCGACCCGTATGAGAAGGGCGACCTGCACACGTGGAAGCTGACGCTCAGCTTCGCCTCTGCGGCCACGCGCCTGCGCGGGCTCCTCCGCGGCTCATTCAAGGGGATCGAAGTGCGCAAGCGGGGGTTCTCGCCACGAATTGTGTCTGCCTACGTGCTCGGCAGCGGCGGCCGAACCGCCGTCAGCGGACCCGAACTGGCGGCGCGGCTGGGGCTGTACAGCACGTGGGCGTACTTCAGCACGCGCAGCGGGCAGAGCGTCAAGCCGCAGCCCGATCGCAGCGGCTGGTCGGCGGCGGCGAGCCCCACCGTCCCGAGTGCCCCATCGAGCACCGACCGGGGCGGCGTGCCGGCGACAGCCGCGGCCGAACCGCCTGCCGCCTCGACGGCAGGCGCCGGCGGCGGGACATCGGCGCCCACCTGAGAGATCGGGTGGCCGTAACCTGCGCGGATGCCCGCATCCCGTCCGCTGCTGGCAGCCGACGTTCCCTGGCTGCTGTACCGCTCGTTCTTCGCGCTGCCCAAATCGATAACCGACGGGCGCGAGCACCCCGTGAACGCGCTGCTCGGCACGGTCAACGCGCTGCTGGGGCTGATCGACACGCGCGCGCCCGAGCGCCGTCCGCGGTGCGTGGTCGCGTGCACCGGCGCCGAGCAGGCCGACTACCGCGTCAAGTTGTACCCCGCCTATCACGCGCACCGCGATCCGATGCCGCCGGAGCTCGCCTGGCAGTGGGAGCGGGCGCCCGAGCTGCTGTCGAGCCTTGGCTGGCTCATCTCCGGCAGCGAGACACTGGAGGCCGACGACGTGATGTTCTCGTTCGTGCGCGCCGAGGAGGAGCGCGGCGGGCGGGCGCTGTTGATGACCGGCGACCGCGACCTCTACGGGGCGGTCACCGAGCGCGTGGCCGCGCTCGAGCTGCGCAAGGGCGGTGAAGGCGTCGAGCTGTACCCGGCAGACGTGCGCGAGCGCTACGGCGTGGACCCGGAGCTGGTGCCCGACTTCATCGCCCTGCGCGGCGATCCCTCCGACGGCCTGCCGGGGGCGCCGGGGATCGGGGCCAAGACGGCCGCCGAGCTGCTGCGCCGCTACGGCCCGCTGGAGCAGGTGCTGGACGCCGCCCGGTCGGCCGCGACCAAGGTCAGGCGCTCGGAGCAGGACATGCGCCCGCGCGCGGCTGCCTCGCTGCGCGAGAACGAGGAGCTGCTGCGCAAGTTCAAGCAGATCGCCACCCTGCAGCGGATCGATGTCAGCCCTCCGCCCGACCACCAGACCGACTTCGCCGGCGGCGCCGAGCACGCGCGCGGGCTCGGCATGAAACGGCTGGCCGAGCGGCTGGAGGGAATGGCCGCGGGATCAGCGGGATGAGCCGCGGGATGAGTCGTGCGGCGCGCTGGGTGAAGCGACGGCGCGCTACGGCGTGAACTTGACGGTGATCACGTCGCCGTCGGTCATCTCGTAGTCGCGCCCCTCCAGGCGCAACGTGCCGCGATCGCGGGCGCCCGCGTAGCCGCCCGCGTCCACCAGCTCGCGCCAGCCGATCACTTCGGCGCGGACGAAGCCCTTTTGGATGTCCGAGTGGATCTCCCCCGCCGCGTGCCAGGCGCTCAAGCCGCGGCGCAGGTGCCACGACTGCGCGGGCTTTGCCTCGCCGGCCGTGAAGAAGGCCAGCAGCCGCAACAGCTCGAAGGCCTCCCGCACGACCCGCTGCAACCCCGACTCGCTGACCCCCAGCTCCGCGCGCATGGCCGCCGCGTCCTCGTCCTCCAACTCGGCCAGCTCGGCCTCGATCCGCGAGGAGACGGCCACCGCGCGTGCTCCATGCGCCTCGGCGTGCGCAACGATCTCCGCCGGGATCTCCTCCGAGCCCTCGTCCACATTCGCCACGAACAGCACCGGCTTGACCGTCAGCGAGCCGAGGTCGCGAGCCGCGTTGGGGGCGTCCTCGGGCACCGGCACGCCGCGCGCCGGGCGGCCGGCCTGCAGCTCCTCGATCACCTGCGTCAGCCAAGCCTCCTCGGCGAGCGCCACCCGCTCGCCCCCGCGCGCCTGGCGGGCGACGCGCTCCAGCCGCCGCTCGGCCTGCTCGAGATCGGCGAGCACCAGCTCCGTCTCGATCGTCTCGACATCCTTCAACGGGTCCACGCGCCCCTCCGGATGGATCACGTTCTCATCGTCATGCGCACGCACCACGTGCACGATCGCGTCCGTCTCGCGGATGTTCGCGAGGAAGCGGTTGCCCAGACCCTCACCCTCATGCGCGCCAGCCACAAGGCCGGCAATGTCGTGGAAGTCGACCGTGTCCCACACGATCTCCGAGGCGCCCACCGTCCGCGCCACCTCCTCGAGGCGCTCATCGCGCACGGGCACGACCGCGACATTCGGCTCGATCGTCGTGAACGGGTAGTTGGCCGCCTCCGCACCGGCTTTCGTGAGCGCGTTGAACAGCGAGGACTTGCCCGCATTGGGCATCCCCACGATCCCGATCCGCGTGCTCACAGCCGCACCCCGCCCACGCTCACGGAACCGTTCGGGGCATGCCCATTGGAAGCCGCGGCGGTGAACGAGCTCGCCCGCCCGTTCGGCGAGGAGGCAAGCGGCTCGCTCGCACCAGCCAGAGCGGCACAGGCCGTGCCGAGCAGCGCGCCGGCGAGCACATCGGAGGGATAATGCACACCCAGATACAGCCGCGACCACGACAGCCCCGAGGCCAGCGCGTACAGCGGCGCCGCCGGCAACCCCAGGCGCGTATACAAAAGCGCCCCGGCAAACGAAGTCGAGGCATGCGCGCTCGGAAAGCTCAAACGACTCACCGTGCTCGTCAGCGGCGGCAGCCCAGCAAGCTGCGGTCGCGGCCGTCGAACGACCAGCTTCACAATCGTGTTCAGCGCGTACACACCGGCCACCGTAGCCGTCGCCCGCCGCCAGCGCGCACGTCGTCGAGCATCCATCACCCCACCGGCCACACCGATCGCAAGCCACAAGCGGCCATGCTCCCCCAGCCGCGAGAACCGCGCCACAACCACCTCAGCCGAAGCGGTGTGCCCACGCGCTCGCGCAAACCGCAGAATCCGCTCGTCAATAGCCACGATGCTCCTCAGGGGGTCGATGGTCAAGCGAGACAAGGACGCACCGAGCGAAATGTGCTGGCCGATCGGCGAGAGCATCTAATCGTCGATCGGTACATGAGCGAGGGAGGACGCAGTATCGCGCCGGCCAGCGGCCACCTGAGGCCTAGGTGCTGAAGCCTACGCGCTGATCGTCACTCTCAGCCCGAACATAAACGACCTGCCCAAGATCGAGCCGCACCGGCCCCTCCTCGCTGTCAACCTCATGCCAGCCGTCACCGCCAAGGGCCTTGTTCAAGGCCTTCAGCTGATCCTCGCTGACGCGTAGCGCGAGCACCTGCCCGCCCTGAAAGCCGATGCTGATGTGCCGCGGACGTGAGCTCCCAGCCATCAGTGACCCCCCAGCCCGGCGGCCGGCTCGACGATCTCCGTCAGCACGCCCGCGGTCCCACGCGGGTGCATGAAGGCCACGCGCGAGCCACGGATGCCGACGCGCGGCTGCTCATCGATCAGCTGCAGACCCGCCTGCTTGAGCGCGTCGAGCGTGGCGTCGATGTCCTTGACCTGGTAGGCGACGTGGTGCAACCCGGGGCCGTTCTTGGCGAGGAACTTGCCCACGGGGGTATCTGAGCCGAGTGGCGCCAGCAGCTCCACGTGGTTCTCGCCGACGTCCAGCAGCACGGCCTCCACGCCCTGCTCCTCGACGACCTCGCGGTGGGCGACGCTCAACTCGAACTGGTCGCGATAGAGCTCCAGCGACGGCTCGATCTGCTCGACGGCGACGCCGATGTGGTCGATGCGGTTGAACACTCCCGGCAGTTTATTCGTGTGAGACGGCGTCCGCCGCCGTGGCGGCCGCGACCACCCGCAGCCCCACGCCCGGGGCGCGCTCCATCCGCGGCACGCCGGCCATGATCCGCTCGATCGCCTCGCGCTCCAGCACCTCGCGCTCGAGCAGCTCGTGCGCGAGCGCGTCCAGTTGCGGGCGATGGCCGACGATCAGCCGCTGCGCCGCCCGGCGTCCCTCCTCGATCAGCGATTGGCGCTCCTCGTCGCGGATCCGCAGGGTCGTCTCCGACAGGCGCACGTCGCCGTCCGGTGAGCGGCCCATGCCGGCGGTCCCCATCGCGAAGTCGTGCACCATCTGGTGGGCGATCTCCGCCACGCGCTTGAGGTCGTCCGAGGCGCCCGTGGTGATCGCGCCGAACACGATCTGCTCGGCGACACGGCCGCCCAGCAGCACGGTCATGTAGTCGAGCAGCTCCTCACGCGTCTTCAGGTAGCGATCCTCGGCCGGCAGGTTGAGCGTGTAGCCGAGCGCCTGCCCGCGCGGGACGATCGAGATGCGGTGCACGCGATCGACGGATGGCAGCAGCTCACCGCACAGCGCGTGCCCGGCCTCGTGGAAGGCGACGATCCGCTTCTCGTGCACGTTCAGCACGCGTCGCGACTGCACGCCCGCGATCACCCGCTCGATCGCCGCGTCGAAGTCCGTGATCGCGATCGACTTCGACTTGCGGCGCGTGGCGAAGATCGCCGCCTCGTTGCAGATGTTCGCGAGGTCCGCGCCCGTCAGGCCGCTGGTCTGCTGCGCAACCAGCCCCAGATCGACGTCTTGCAGCGGCTTGTCGCGCGTGTGCACCGCGAGCACGCCTTCGCGGCCTTTGACGTCCGGGGGCACGACGAACACCTGGCGGTCGAAGCGGCCCGGGCGCAGCAGCGCGGGGTCGAGCTTCTCGAGCAGGTTCGAGGCCGCGATCACGACCACGCGGCCGCTGCCCGCGAAGCCGTCCATCTCCACGAGCAGCTGGTTGAGCGTCTGGTCCTTCTCGCCGGAGATGTCCGAGCCGCGCTTGCCGCCGACGGCGTCGAGCTCGTCGATGAAGATGATCGCCGGTTCGTGCTTGCGGGCGATCGCGAACAGCCGGCGGATGCGCGCCGCGCCGAGCCCCGCGAACATCTCCACGAAGGAGGCCGCCGACTGCGCGAAGAACTGCGCCCCCGATTCGTGCGCGACCGCCTTCGCCAGCAGCGTCTTGCCCGTGCCCGGCGGGCCGTGCAGCAACACCCCCTTCGGCACCAAGGCCCCCAGCTCCTGAAACGGCTTCGGGTCGCGCAGGAACTCGACGATCTCCGCCAGCTCCGCCTTCGCCTCGTCGACGCCCGCGATGTCCTCGAAGGACACCGACTGGTTGGACGCCGGCTTGATCTGCTGCGGCTTGATCTTCGGCATCACCTTCAACGTCCGCCACATCAGGAACAGCAGCGCGCCGAAGAACACGATCATCACGACTGGCGACCAGTTGTAAGCCCATTCCTGGATCTGCTGAACGAGCGAGACCTGCGGGGTGCTGGTGGTGGTCGCCGCCGCCGCGACCACCGGGGCCTTGACAACAGGGGCGTGTTCGTAGGCGATCAGCGCGTGCGCGAGCCGCGGGGCCTCGATCACGTGGCGTGCCATCGCCGCGACCGAAGCGTTCACTGCTTCCAGCGCTTCCACCATCCATGGCATGACTCGATTATGGCTGATCCCCGGCCCGTTTACCAGGGTTATGCGCCCGCCGATCAGCCGAGTGTGCCGCTTGCCAGGTCCCTGTAGAACTCCGCCGCGAACGTCAGATCGCGCACGTCTATGCGCTCGTCCGCCGAGTGCACGAGCGGCGCCGACTCCAACATCGTCTGATGGCGATGGGGGAAGAATCCGTATGCCACGCACTCCGGGAACGCATCCCGAAAGTGGCGCGAGTCGGTGAAGCCCGGCAGGATCACCGGCACGACCTCGGCGCCGGGATCGCGCACGCCGATCCAATCGATAATCGTGTTCATCAGCTCTGACTCCATCGGCGAGCGGTTGCCTACCACCTGCTCGGTGAAGTCGATGCGAAAGCCGTCCTCGCCCAGCACCTCGGCGATGCCGCGCCGCACCTCCTGCTCGCCCAGCCCCGGCGGCACGCGGCAGTCGACTTTCAGCTCCGCGCGGCTGGGAATCACATTGATCTTCTCCGAGGCCTTGATCCGCGTGGGCGTGAACGTCACGCCGAGCATCGGCTCGAACATCGTCGCCAGGCGCGCGTCGGCCGCCCGCAGGCGCGCGATCGAGCCCGCCGGGTCCTCGGGGTCCTCGCCGATCCCCCGCAGCAGCGCGCGCGGCTCGTCCGTCAGCTCATAGGAGGGCTGGCGCGCGCCCAGACGCTCCAGCACCGGCGCCATCTTCAGCAGCGCGTTATCGCCCATCCCCGGCATCGAGGCGTGCCCGGCCGCCCCGTCGGTCGTGACCGTGAAGCGGAACACGCCCTTCTCCGCGCAGCACACGCCGTAGCAGCGCCTGCCGTTGTATTCGAACACGCCGCCGCCGCCCTCGTTGACGAGCAGGTCGCAGCGCACCTTCTCCGGGTGGTTCTTCGTGATCCATTCCGCTCCCAGCGAGCCGCCGGTCTCCTCGTCCACGACCGCCGCAATCAACAGCTCACCGCCCGCCGGGCGCCAGCCCGAGCGTGCGAGCGAGGAGGCGGCGGCGATCTCCGCCGCCACCTGCGACTTCATGTCCAGGGCGCCCCTCCCCCACAAGAAGCCGTCGACCACGTCTCCCGACCACGGATCGTGCGTCCACTCAGCGGCATTCGCCAGCACCGTGTCCACGTGCCCGAGCAAGCAGACGGTCGGACCGCCGCTCGCCGGCTCCCCGATCGGCGGCCCGTCCGCGGCGCGCAGCTTGGCGATCAGGTTGGGGCGCCCATGCTCGGCTCCGAGCAGCTCACAGTGAAAGCCCGCCTGCTGCAGATGGTCGGCCAGGTACTCCTGCGCCGCGCGCTCGTCTCCCGGCGGGTTGACCGTGTTGAAGCGGACCAGGTTGGTGAGGAGCTCCTGGGCCTCCGCCGCGAGGGGGTCTGTGCTCATCGCGCAGATCGTACGCCGATCGCCGTCAGCTCCTCACGGCTCAGCGGGAAGTGGCAGGCGGCCTGCGTGCCCGTCTGCTTGTCCTCGAGCGGCGGCTCCTCAGCCGAGCAGCGCTCCTGCGCCTTCGGGCAGCGCGTGTGAAAGCGGCAGGCGCTCGGGGGGTTGGCCGGACTCGGCACGTCACCGCTCAACAGCCGCCGCTCGTCCATGCGCGCCGCGGGATCGGCCACCGGCACCGCCGACAGCAGCGCGCCGGTGTAGGGGTGGCGGGGAAAGCCGTACAAGGCGTCGCTCGGGCCGATCTCCACGATCTTGCCCAGATACATGACCGCCACCCGGTCGCACATGTGCCGCACGACCGACAGGTCATGCGCGATGAACACGAGCGTCAGCCCGAGCCGGCGCTGCATGTCGCGCAGCAGGTTCAACACCTGCGCCTGGATCGATACGTCCAGCGCCGAGACCGGCTCGTCGGCGATCAGCAGCTTTGGTTTCAGCGCCAGCGCGCGCGCCACGCCGATCCGCTGGCGCTGGCCGCCGGAGAACTCGTGCGGGTAGCGGTTGTAGTGCTCCGGGTTCAGCCCGACCGTCTCCATCAGCTCCTGCACCGCGCGCCTACGCTCGCCCTTGCCCTGCTCCAGGCCGTGGATCGCGAACGGCTGGCCGATGATCGAGCCGACCGTCTTGCGCGGGTTCAGCGAGGAGTAGGGGTCCTGGAAGATCATCTGCATCTCGCGCCTGATCGCCTTCAGGCGCGCGCCCGTCAGGTGCGTGATGTCCTGCCCGTCGAAGCGCACCTCTCCAGCCGTCGCGTCGAGCAGGCGCATGATCAGCCTCGCCGTCGTGCTCTTGCCGCAGCCCGTCTCCCCCACGATCCCCAGCGTCTCGCCGCGGCGCACGTCGAAGCTCACGCCGTCGACCGCCTGCACCGCGCCGACCCTTTTCTGGATCAGGATCCCGCGCGTGATCGGGAAGTGCTTGACCAGGCCCCGCACCTGCACGAGCGGCTCGCCGTGTTGCTCGGTGGCAAGCTCACGGGCCGGGCTCTGTCCAGCAGAGGGCTCGGGCGAGCTCACGTCTGTGCCTCCGGAAGGCCGACGCTCGCGATTGCCTGCTCGGGCATGCGCCCGGCGCGCAGCTCCGCCCACAGGTGCCGGCGCACGTCGGCCTCCAGCAGGCAGGCGGCGTGATGGGTGGGATCGCCGGGCACCGCTTGCAGCTGCGGGTCGATACGCGCGTGATCGGGCTGCGCGTAGGGGCAGCGTGGGTGGAAGTGACAGCCCGACGGGCGATTGATCAGGCTCGGCGGGGCGCCGGGGATCGGCACGAGATCCTCCTCCCGCGCGCCTGCGAGTGTCGGGATCGACTTCAAAAGACCCCATGTGTACGGGTGCTCGGGCCCAGCGAAGATCGTCTCCGCGGCGGCCGTCTCGACGATCCGCCCGGCGTACATGACCGCGATCTCATCGGCCATCTCCGCCACCACCCCCAGGTCGTGAGTGATGATCACGATCGCCATCCCCAGCTCCCTCTGCAGGCGCTCCATCAGCGCGAGGATCTGCGCCTGCACGGTCACGTCCAGGGCGGTCGTCGGCTCGTCGGCGATCAACAGCTTCGGATCGTTCGTGAGCGCCATCGCGATCATCGCCCGCTGGCGCATCCCCCCGGAGAACTCGTGCGGGTATTCATCCACGCGCCTGTCCGGGTCGGGAATCCCCACGAGCCCGAGCAGCTCGATCGCCCGCGCACGCGCCTGCGCCTTGGAGACGTCCTGGTGGGCGCGCACCGCCTCGATCAGCTGCGATCCGACCTTGTAGAAGGGGTGTAGCGCCGACAGCGGGTCCTGGAAGATCATCGCGATCTCATTGCCCCTGATCGCTCGCAGCTGCTCCTCGGAGAGCGTCAGCAGGTCACGGCCCTCGAACATGATCTGACCGGAGATGCGCGCGCCTTGCGAGCGCGTCAGCCCGAGCGTCGTCAGCGAGGAGACGGTCTTGCCCGAGCCCGACTCGCCGACGATCCCGAGCGTGCGACCGCGCTGCACCTCGTAGCTGATCCCGTCGACCGCGTGCACGACCCCGTCTTCGGTGGGGAACTCCACGTGCAGGTCCTCCACCCGCAGCAGCGGCTCGGCGGCGCCCGGCTCGGCGGCGCTCACGAGTACCTCACCCTGGGGTCCAGATACGCGTAGGCAATGTCCACGAGGATGTTCGCGACGATGATGAACAGCGCCGCCAGCAGCACGGTCCCCTGCACGATCGGGAAGTCCGAGTGCGTGATCGCGTCGTAGTTCAGCCGCCCGATGCCGGGGATGTTGAAGACCGTTTCCACGAGCACCGAGCTGCCCAGCAGGATGCCGATGTCCAGGCCGATGATCGTCAGGATCGGGTTGATCGCCGAGCGCACGCCGTGGCGCAGCACCACGCGCCGCTCGGACAGCCCCTTGGCGCGTGCCGTGCGGATGTAGTCCTCGCCCATCGTCTCGATCAGGCTGCCGCGCATCAGCCGCGCGTAGATCGCCGCATTGCCTGCGGCGACGACGAACCACGGCAGGATCATCGCCGTGAACCACCCCCACGGATCGCTGCTCAGCGCCACGTAGCTGCCCGATCCCGGGAAGATCGGAAAGCGCCCGATGTCGGCGGCGAACAGGTACAGCACGATCAGCCCGAGCCAGTATTCGGGAGCTGAGAGCAGCACCAGCGCCCCGCCCATGCTGCCGCGGTCGATCAACGAGCCAGCCCGGCGCGCCGAGATGATCCCGATCATGATCCCCGAGACGAGCCACAACAGCGCACCGCCGAGCACCAGCGACAAGGTCGCGGGTATGCGGTCGAAGATCAGGCTCTTGACGGACGCCCCGCTGTAGTAGCTGAAGCCGAGATCGAAGTGCAGGAAGATGCCCTTCATGTAGATCCAGAACTGCGTGATCAGCGGCTTGTCCAGGCCGAGGTTGTGGCGGATCTCGGCGATCACTTTCGGATCGGGGTTGCGGCCCGCTCGCAGCCTTGCCGGATCGCCCGTCGGCAGGATCCTGAACAGCACGAACATCAGCGCCGAGGCGAGGATCAGCAGCAGCACGCCCCACAGCACGCGGCGGATGATGTAACGGGTCATTTATTTGGATTGGAGAGCGGGGATCGCGTGCCTGTGAGTGGCGCGGCGCGACGGCGCGACGAGCCCGCCAGATGCGGCGGGCCCGCCGAAGCCGCCACAGCGGCTACTTCAGCGACGTGTAGCTGTAGTCCCAGGAGCCGATGTTCCACAGATCGCCAATGCCCGCGACGTTCTTGGACTCGACGTAGGGCTGCTTGTCCCAGTCGTAGGGGACGGCCGCCGCGTTGGCCACCAGTTCGCGGTCGATGTTCGCCCACGCGTTCGCGCGGGCCTTCGTGCCGATCACCGGTTCGGCGGCTTCCATCGCCTTGTTGACCTGGGGGATGTTCACCTGGCCCCAGTTGGGGTTGCCCGACGGGGCGATCGCCTTGCCGCTGAACGCCGGCCCGAGCACCGCCTGGCCGTCGCCGAAGTCGGCGACCCAGCCGACGTTCGGGCACACGTCGATCTCTTCCTGCGGCACGCCGCAGTATTTGGAGTACATGACCGACTGGTCCACCAGGTTGAGCTTCGTCTTGAAGCCCAGCGACTTGAGCGTCTGGTTGGCGATTTCCGCGTCCTGAGAGGCGGGGTTGCCGGTCGAGCCGACCACCTGCAGCGTCGCGTTGCCGGTGTACTTGCCGCTGGGGTAGCCGGCGAGCTTGATGTACTTTTCGGCGACTTTCATGTCGCCTTCGGGGTGTTCGTTGTAGTCGACCTTCGGCCCCGCCAGACCACCGGCCTCTTCAAATCCCGGGATTTCCGGGAAGATGAAGTGCGTCATCACGTTCGTGACGAGCGCGCCACCGCGTGCCTTGTTCATCGCCGTGCGGTTCAGCGCGGCCCAGTAGGCCTTGCGCAGGTTCACGTTCGTGAACGGTCCCTTGTGGTTGTTGACCGCCACGTAGTGATCGCCCGCTCCGGGGGAGATCAACAGCTGGCTGCGGAATTTTTCATACGCGAGCTTGACGATCGACTGTGCGGGCGTGTCGTTCTGCACGCTGCTCGAGCCTTCCAGCACCTGGCGCCCGATCACCGTCGGGTCGCCGCCGATGCTGATGTTGATCTGATCCAGATACGCGGGGCGGAAGTCGGTGCTCGCATCCCAGTTGGGGTTGCGCACGAGCGTCGCCGACTTGCCCGGCTGGTAGCCGAACCCGAGCACCTTGCCTTCGCTGTTGGCCTTGAACATGTACGGCCCGGTGGCGACCTGGTAGTTGGCGTACTGCGAGGGCTTCATCGCGTCGAACCTCTTCGCGTATTCCTCGGGCACGGGCGCGCTGATCGGCAGCACGAGCGCCTCGGCGAGGATCTGGCCCTTCGGTTCGGTCAGGTGAAAGACGATCGTGTACTTGTCCGGCGTGGTGATCCCCGGGAACGATTTGCCGTTGGCCGTGCTCGATCCCTTCAAGGGGCTGAAGTAGCTCGAGAAGTAGGGGTTCGGCACGTTCGGGTTGGTGGCACGGACGATCGCGTATTCGACGTCCTTGGAAGTCGCTTCGCGATTGACCGGCGGGCTGAAGCGAACGCCATGGCGGATGTGCACCGTGACCGTCTTGCCGTCCGAGGAGATTTCCGCCGGGCCGGTGGCCAGGTCGGGTGTCTGTTCGGAGAATGTATTCGGCTTGTAGGAGAACAGCGGGCGCTGTGTCGCATTGCTCGTCTGATAGTCGATCGAGAAGTACGACTGCCCCGGATCGATGTTTTCGAAGTCCTCGTGGTTGAGCACGGTCAGCGTGCCGCCCTTTTTGCCTCCCGCGCTCAGCGACTCCGTCGCGGGGGTCTGAATCCCCCCGGCGACGGCCGTGCCTTCGCTCGAGCTGGAGCTGTCGTTGCTGCTGGAACCGCACGCGGCGAGCCCGAGAACGAGCACCCCCGCAAGCGCTGCCAGCGTGATAATCCTCGTCCTCAGCGACTTCATGCCGCGCCTCCTCTGGTTGTCGTGTCGCTTGCCCGTCTCACTGCGTCGCTTGCCCGTCATTGAGCGGTCCTCGGGTTCAGCGCATCTCGCAAGCCGTCTCCGAGCAGGTTGAACGCGAGCACGGTCAGCAGCAGCGCGAGACCGGGAAAGACCATGTACCACCAGGCCGTGTTGAAGATCGGCGTCGCCGCGGCGATCATCTGCCCCCAGCTGGCGGTCGGGGGGCGGACGCCGACCCCGAGGAACGACAGGGACGCCTCCAGCAGGATGTTCAGGGGGATCGAGAGCGTCGCGTACACGATGATCGGCGCGACGAGGTTGGGGAGCACCTCTTTGAACATGATCCGCCTGTTCGACGCCCCGAGCGCGCGTGAGGCGTCCACGAACTCGCGCTCGCGCAGCGACAGGACGAGGCCGCGCACGATCCGCGCCACGTAGGTCCAGTTGGCGATCACGATCAGGAAGATGATCGTCCCCAAGCCGGGCTGGATCGTGCCACCCAGACAGCCCCTGACCGAGCAGGCCGCGCCGATCCCCAGCCCCAGCAGCAGGATCGGGATCGACAGCACGACGTCGATCAAGCGCGACAGCGCCGTGTCCACCCAGCCGCGGTAGAAACCCGCCAGCAGGCCGATCGTCACGCCGACGACCGTCGCGATCGCGGTTCCCACGATCCCGACCTCCAGCGCCACGCGTGTGCCGTATATGACCCGTGACATCACATCCTGGCCGAGCGGGTCGACACCGAACGGATGCGCCGAGCTCGGCCCGAGCGGGCTGCCGAAGGAGTCCGTCAGGTTCGGGTTTTGCGTATACGGCCCCGGCAGGCCGAGCACGTCGACGACCAGCGGCGCCGCGATCGCGATGACGATCAAAAAGACGATGAAGCCGAACGACGTAAGCGCCACCCGGTCCCGACGCAGCCGCCGCCAGAAAAGCTGCAGGGGCGAGCGGGCGGTGACGTCGCCGCCCGCGTCCAGGAACCCGAGACCCTGCCCGGCGCCCGGGATGACCTCAATCGTGCCGGCGCTCATCTCAGCCGGTCCTCCCGCGAGGCAATGGGTGTCCCTTCAGTGTTTGCACCGAACGTACAAGTTCGACACCCCCTCATCGGCAACCTCCCGAGAAACCTAAAGACACGTGTTTTGCCCCATTTCCAAAGGCTTAATTGCCCCGCTTGACCGATTCTCATGCGGCATCGACGGGGCGCGCGATACTCACGGGCATGGACAGCCTGTTCGATGCCGATCCACAGGGTCGGGAGCCGGGAGGCGAGACGGCTCGTGCGCAACGCGGCGCGGCGGGTGCACACGATCGGCCGGGCGCTGATCAGACGGGCGCCGGCGCTGCGGGCAAAGGACAAGGCGATCGGCGACCGCTGGCGGTGCGGATGCGCCCGGGCGACCTCGATGAGTTCGTGGGCCAGGCGCACCTGCTCGCCGAGGGGTCGGCGTTGCGCACGGCGATCGAGCAGGGCAGGCCGCACTCGATGCTGCTGTACGGCCCGCCGGGATCGGGCAAGACGACGCTCGCGCGGATGGTCGCCGAGCACTCGCAGGCCGCGTTTGAGGAGCTGAGCGCCGTGGCGGCCGGGCGCGCGGAGGTGCGTGCCGTGATCGAGCGCGCAGCGCACCGCCGCTCGATTGCCGATCGCGGCTCGCCGGACCGATCGGAGATCGGCCAACAGACGGTGCTGTTCCTCGATGAGATCCATCGCTTCAACAAGGCCCAGCAGGACGCCTTGCTGCCGGCGGTCGAGGAGGGCCTCTTGACGCTGATCGGCGCGACCACCGAGAACCCGTCCTTCGAGGTCAACGGCGCCCTTTTGTCCCGCGTGCGCGTGTACGCGCTGAACGCACTCACCGCCGGGGAGGTGGGGGTGCTGCTGCGCCGGGCGGCCGGGCCGGAGGTCGATGAGGAGGCGATCGACTTCCTGGCGGCGCGCAGCGAAGGCGACGCGCGCACAGCGCTGAACGCGCTCGAGCTCGCCTCCGCGACGGCCGCCGGGACCTCCTCGGGCAGGGAGGACGCTCGTGTGACGCTTGCTCGCGTGGAGGACGCGCTCCAGCGACGGGCGGTCCTGTACGACAAAGGAGGCGATCGCCATTACGACTACATCTCCGCGTGGATCAAGGCGACGCGCGCCTCGGACCCCGACGCCTCGCTCTACTACCTGGCCGTGATGCTCGAGGGCGGCGAGGACCCGCGCTTCATCGTGCGCCGCATGGTGATCCTCGCCTCCGAGGACATCGGCAACGCCGATCCCGCCGCGCTGTCCGTGGCGACGGCGGCGGCAGCGGCCGTCGAGCACGTCGGACTGCCGGAGGCGCGCTACGCGCTGGCGCAGGCGGCCATCTATCTGGCGCTCGCGCCGAAGTCGAATACGGCCGGTCTTGCCCTGGGCGCCGCCGAGCGCCACGTGCGCGAGCACGGCGCGCAGCCCGTGCCCGGGTGGTTGCGCTCCGGTCCCCGGCCCGGGCAGGAGACCGGCGGCTATGACTACCCGCACGATCATCCCGGGCACGTCTCCCCGCAACCGGTCCTGCCGGAGCGCCTGGTCGGGACCCGCTTCTACGAGCCGGATGAGGCGGAGGCGGAGCTGGCCAGGCGGCTCGCGGAGATTCGCCGGGCACGCGGGCTGGAGGAGCGATAATCGCTTGCACGTGAGCGCGAGTACGCACAAGGCCGATCCCCCGGCGAGATTCGAGTCGCGCGATCCCGCGACGGGTGAGCCGCTCGGCAGCGTCACGGCGACGGCGCCCGCGAGGATCGCCGAGGTCGTGGCCGCCGTCGCGAGGGTGCAACCGCTGTGGGCGCTGCTGCGCGTGAAGGACCGCGCCCGCTACATGCGCCGGATGGCACAGGCGGTGATCGACGAGTTCGACGAGCTGACGCGCTCGCTCTCGCGCGAGCAGGGACGGCCGGCGGCCGAGATCGCCGCGCTCGAGCTGCTTCCGGCGATCGACGCGCTGATCTGGATCGCCGACGACGGCGCGGACGTGCTGGGCGGTCGGCGAGTCGGCGTCAACCACTCGCTCACGATCGCCAAGCGCGCGCGGCTCGCCTATGAGCCGTATGGCGTCGTCGGCGTGATCGGCGCCGGCAGCGCGCCGTTCGCGCAGCCGCTCGGGCAGATCGCCGGCGCGCTGCTCGCCGGCAACGGCGTGGCCTTCAAGCCGGCCGCGCGCGCGGCCCTGGCAGGCGAGTCGATCGCCCGCGTGCTCGGGCGTGCGGGCTTGCCCGAGGGGCTCGTGCGGATCGCCCACGGCGGCGCCAATGTGGGCGTGGCGCTGGCGCAGTCGCCGGTGGACAAGATCCTCTTCACAGGCTCGCCGGCCGTCGGGCGCGTGGTCGCCGGCGAGGGCGTCTCACGCGAGAAGGAGGTGGCGGTCGAGCTGGGCGGCAAGGACGCCATGCTCGTGCTGGCCGACGCGCAGGTGCCGCGCGTGGTCGCCGGGGCTCTGTGGGCCGGCTGCACCGGCGCGGGCCAGGCGCGCGGCTCGATCGAGCGGGTGTACGTCGCCCGTGAGGTCTCCGAGCGGCTTCTGGCCGGGCTCGTCGCGGGGGCGGCGCAGCTCAGCGTCGGCAATCCCGCCGACCCCCGCACGGACGTCGGGCCACTCGCCTCCGCTCGGCGCCTGGAGCGCGTCGACGAGCTCGTCCGGGAGGCCGTCGAGCAGGGGGCGAGGTTGCTGTGCGGCGGCCCGGTCAGCCCGCCCGGATGCGAGGCGGGCTCCTTCTACGCGCCGACCGTCATCGCCGACGTCACGCACGAGATGCGCCTGATGCGCGAGCCGGTCGACGGGCCGGTGCTGGCCGTGATGGCCGTCGATTCCGTCGCCGAGGCGATCGAGCTGGCCAACGACAGCGACTACGCGCTCGGCACGTCCGTGTGGACCGCCGACCGCTACCAGGCGCTGCGCATCGCGCGCGAGCTGCACGCGGGCATGGTGTGGCTGAACGACCATCTGCCCTGCCCCACGGTCTCTCGCGGCCCATGGGGGGCCGCGGCCGGCGGAGGGCTGGGGCGCACGCTCGGCGAGGCCGGGCTGCGGGCCTGCGCGCAGGAGAAGCTGATCACCTGGGACCCCCCGGCCGTGCGAGGCCTGTGGTGGGGGCCATATGACGAGTTGACCACCCACGCGGCCCGCGCGGTGGCGAAGATGCGCTCGGGACGCGAGTTCGACCGCGAGCACGCCTGGCGCAACGGCGCGCTGGCGCTGACCCGTGTCGGCGCCCGAGCGCTCGGGCGCGGGTTGCCCAAGTAGCGCGAGTGGGGCGGTCAGGCGGGGGCGGGCGCCGCGGTCTGCGCTGTGGTCTATAGGAAAATTCGCCGGGCGAGCGCCTTTGTACATGCGCGAGCATGCGGTGAGACATGCGCAAGCACGCGGTGAGCGTTTCGGCGGCTCGACTAATCTGTGAGTCATGCCCGCCCAGGCCTATGCAGGCAAGGAGTGCGTGTGCCAGCTGCGCAGAGGCATCTGCGATCAGAGCTGCGTGCAGGGGATGCTGGACACCCCCTTCTACATCGCCTGCCTGAAGCTCAGCGGCCGCCGCTGCGTGGTCGTCGGCGGGGGTGAGATCGGCTTGGAGAAGGTCGAGGGGCTACTCGCGTGTGACGGTGAGGTCACGCTGATCGCACCGGCGGCGGAGGAGGCGCTGCGCGAGTACGCGCACGAGGGCTCGATCCACTGGGAGCAGCGCGAGTACGCCGGCCCGGCGGACCTGGAGGGCGTGTTCATGGTGATCGCCGCGACCGCTGACACCGACGTGAACATCGCCGTGTTCGAGGATGCCGAGCGGCGGGCGATGCTCGTGAACATCGTCGACGTGCCACCGCTGTGCAACTTCATCCTGCCGGCAATCGTCCGCAACGGGCCGCTGGCGATCGCGATCTCCACCGCGGGGGCGTCTCCGGCGCTCGCAAAGCGCATGAAGCGCGAGATCGAAGGCCAATACGGCGAGCCCTATGCCAGGCTGGCGGTGCTGCTCAACGAGGCGCGTGGCTGGGCCAAGGGAACGCTGCCCACATATCAGGACCGCAAGCAGTTCTTCGAGGGAATCGTCAACGGCGACCCCGATCCGGTCGCGTTGCTGCGCGACGGCAGCGGCGAGCAGGCCGTGCGCGAGCTGATCGCGCGGGCACAGGACGAGCGAGCGCCGCAGGTGTCGAGAGCCTGAGCGTGACTGCCATTCAGGTCGAGGGGCTCGCTCGACACTATGGTGAGCGCGAAGCACTGAATGACGTCTCGCTGTCGCTGCCGGCGGGACAGACGCTCGTCGTCTTCGGACCCAACGGCGCCGGCAAGACGACGCTGCTGCGGGTGCTTGCGACGCTGCTGCGCCCGCACGGCGGCAGCGTGCGCGTGCTCGGCTCGAGCCTGCCCGACGAGGCCTGGGCCGTGCGCGGGAAGATCGGCCTACTCGGCCACGAGCCGCTGCTCTACCGTGAGCTGACGGCCCGCGAGAACCTGCGCTTCCATGCCCGCCTGCACGATGTCGCGGCGGAGCGGGTCGATGAGCTGCTCGAGGTCGTGCAGATGCAACACCGGGCCGAGGAGCCCCTGCGCAACCTCTCCCGGGGGATGGTGCAGCGCGTGGCCGTCGCCCGCGCGGTCCTGCACGACCCCGAGCTGCTGCTGCTGGACGAGCCGCGCGCGAACCTCGACCCGGCGGCGATCGAGCTGGTCGACCCGCTGATCGGCGCGGCGTCGGCAAGGGCGCGGGTCATCTGCAGTCACGATCCGGGCGGCGGGCTGGCCGAAGCCGACGTGGTGCTCGGCCTGCGCGCAGGCCGAGCGGTCCTGCTGCGCGCGGCCGCGGACATGAGCGTTGCCGAGATCACCGAGCTGTACCGGTGAGGCGCACGGTCGGCGCGCTCTTGCGCAAGGAGCTGCTGGTCGAGCTGCGCACGCTCGAGTCGGTGCCGGGCATGTCGCTGTTCGCCGTGACGACGTTCGTGGTCTTTCACTTCGCGCTGCACCGCAACAGCGTCGACGGCGATCTCGCCGCCGGCATCCTGTGGGTGACGCTGCTGTTCGCGGCGATCCTCGGCATCAACCGCCTGTTCGTCGCCGACGCCGACCAGGGCGGCTTCGATGGGTTTCTGATCGCGCCCGTCGACCGCACGGCGCTGCTCGTGGCCAAGGGGCTCGCGCTGCTCGCCTACCTGCTCGTGCTCGAGCTGATCGCCGTGCCGGCGTTCGCGCTGCTGCTGCTCGGCCCCTCGCTGGGGCAGGCGATGCCGTGGCTGCTCGCTGTGCTCGTGCTCGGCGACCTCGGCGTGGCGGCGATCGGCACGCTGGTTGCCGCGCTGGTCGTGCGCACGCGCGCACGTGACCTGCTCGGGCCGCTGCTGGCGCTGCCGCTGCTCGTGCCGATCGTGATCGGCGGGGCGCGTGCGAGCTCGCCGCTGCTCGCACTCGGCCATGCGGGCGATCCCGCGGCACGCTGGCTGCTGACGCTGGGTCTCTATGATCTGGTCTTCGGGCTGATCGCCTACGCCCTGTTCGATTTCCTCCTGGAGGACTGAAAAACTTATGTATGGCAAGGGCCTGCGCGCCCTGAGCATCTCCACCGTCGCCGTCATCACGCTCGCGCTGGCGCTCGTGTTCTTCTACGCCCCGCTGGAAGCCGAACAGGGCTTTCTGCAGAAGATCTTCTACGTACACGTGCCGCTGGCGATCGTCGCGCTGTGCGGGTTCGTGGCGGGCGGGCTGTTTGCGATCCAGCATCTGCGCACACGCGACCAGCGCTGGGACATGCGCTCCTATGTGGCGATCCACATGGGCCTGATCTTCGGCGTGGCGACGCTGATCACCGGATCGATCTGGGCGAAGGGATCGTGGGGGCACTGGTGGGTGTGGGACGAGCCGACGCTCGTCTCCTTCCTGATCGTGTTCCTGCTGTACGCGACCTACCAGCCGCTGCGCTTCGCGATCGAGGACCCCGAGCGCCAGTCGCGCTACGCCTCCGTGTTCGCAATCACCGCCGGAGCGTTCGTGCCGCTCAACTTCATTGCCGTGCGCGCATCCACCGCCTACGTACACCCGCGCGTGCTGGGCAGCACCTCAAACCTGCCGCCGCGGATGGCGCTGACGTTCGTGATCTCGCTGATCGGGATGGCGCTGCTGTACACGACCATGTGCAAATACGAGCTGACCGCCAAGCACACTCGCGCTCAGCTGCGCGCGCTGCGCCGCCTGGCCGATCGCTCCTCGGGCACCTCCGAGCCCGCCCGGCGCTCGCGCAGCGCGGCGCCGACCCTGCACTCCGCGCCGACGATGTCCGCGCGGCCGGCCGGAAGGACCGGCGTCTGATGGCCGGCGCGCTGCTCGCCGAGCTGCCCGCGCTGCCGTTGCACGAGGCCGGCAAGTACGTCGCCGGCGCATACGTCGTGCTGTTCGCGCTCGTGCTGATCTACGTGGCGATCATGGCCGTGCGCCTGAGCCACATCGAGCGCGACCTCGGCGAGCTGCTGGAGCGCGAGCAGGCGGTCGCGAGCGAGGCATCAGAGGGCGCACAGCGGGAGTCGACGCTCGCATGAGCGAGCTGCTGGCGCTCGGCATCTCGCACAAGACGGCGCCGGTGGCGCTGCGCGAGCGTCTGGCGTTCACAGAAGAGCAGGCGAGCACGTTCGCCCAGCTCGCCACGGGCACGCCCGAGGTGCGCGAGGCGGTCGTGATCTCCACCTGCAACCGCACGGAGGTCTATCTGGTCGTGGGCGATCCGGTGCGCGCCGAGTCCGACGTGCTGGGCCTGCTCGCCGGGCGTGCGTCGATTCGCCCGACCGAGCTGGCCGAGGCGATCTACTCGCCGCGCAACTGCGATGCCGCGCGCCAGCTCTACCGCGTGACGGCGGGCCTCGAGTCGATGATCGTCGGCGAGGCCGAGATCCAGGGCCAGGTCCGCCGCGCTCACGAGGCGGCGATGCGCGCGGCCTGCACCGGTCCGTTCTCCAACCGCCTGTTCGCCGCCGCGCTGACGACCGGCAAGCGCGTGCGCTCGGAGACCGACATCGGCGCGAGCCGCGTCAGCATTCCCTCGGTCGCCGTCGACCTTGCGCTGAGCGTCCTCGACGGCTTGGAGGACCGCCACGTGGTCGTGCTCGGCGCGGGCGAGACCAGCGAGCTGACGGCTCGCGCACTCGCCGAGCAGGGCGCGGGCACGATCTTCGTCGCCAACCGCCACGCCGACCGTGCGCTGAGCCTCGCGCAGCGCTTCGGCGGCTCGGTAGTCGGCCTCGACGGGCTGCCCGACCAGCTGCTGCTGGCCGACATCGTGCTCTGCTCGACCTCATCGCCTCATCCGATCGTCGGGCGCGAAGAGCTCGAGCTGGTGATGCGCGAGCGCGCAGACCGTCCACTGCTGCTGATCGACATCGCGGTGCCGCGCGACATCGACTCTGCGTGCGGTGAGGTGGCGGGCGTGAGCCTGTACGACATCGACGACCTGCAGGCGGTTGTCGCGCGCAACCTCAGCACGCGCGCCGGGGAGGCTCCGCGCGCGCAGGAGATCGTCGAGGAGGAGATCCACCGCTTCGCCCGCTGGCTCGGCCAGCTGGAGACGCTGCCGACGGTCAGCGCTCTGCGCGAACACGGCAACGCCCTCGTGGAGCAGGTGCTCGAGGAGAACGCCGGGCGCTGGGAGTCCGCCTCGCCGCGCGATTTGGCCCGCATCGAGGCGGTCGCTCGTGCCGTGATGAGCCGACTCCTCCATGAGCCCACGATTCGCCTTCGCAGCCTTTCCGAGGAGCGGGGTCACGGGAGCCTCGAGCTCGTGCGGGAGCTGTTCGGGCTGCGCGAGGACGCGCCGACGGAGGGGCTCCCCGTGGAGGAGTTGGCGGAGGTTCACGACCTGCCTGCGCGTGCCCCCCAGGGTATGCCATCGATGGTGCGCCGCCGCCGCGAGCGCTGATGCGCATCGGAACACGTGCGAGCGCGCTTGCGCTGGCACAGGCGAGGCTCGTCGCCGACCGATTGGGGATCGGCCAACCGGACGACGTCGAGCTGGTCCCGATCGTGACCAGCGGCGACAGGGGGGCAGATGGCGAGGACAAGTCGCGGTGGGTCGGCGAGCTCGAGCGCGCGCTGGCGGATGGGGAGATCGACGTGGCCGTGCACTCCGCCAAGGATCTCCCCGGCGAGCTGGCAAACGGACTCGTGCTGGCGGGAGCGCCGGCACGCGCCGGCGCCGAGGACGTGCTGTGCGGCGCCGACGGCCTCCAGGCGCTGGCGCCCGGGGCGTGCGTCGGCACGAGCAGCATCCGGCGCGCCTCGCAGCTGCGCGCCGCGCGCGGGGATCTCGATGTCGTCGCGATGCGCGGCAACGTCGACACGCGCCTGAGCAAGCTCGAACGCGGCGACTACGACGCGATCGTGCTCGCCAGGGCAGGGCTGCAGCGACTCGGCCGCGAGGACGCCGTCGGGGCCGTGCTCGACCCGGCCCGCTTCGTACCCGCTCCCGGCCAGGGGACGCTCGCGCTCGAGGCACGTGCCGCGGATACCGATGCGCAGGACGCGTTGGCGGCGATCGTCGACGCGGATGCGTTCGCCTGCCTGCTGGCGGAGCGCGCGCTCGCGCGGGCGCTGGACGCGGACTGCCACACGCCGCTCGGCGCACACGCGGCTCCTTGGAACGGCGGACTGCGACTGCGCGCATGGCTGGGGCTGCCCGACGGCTCGATTTGGGCAAGCGACGAGCTGCTCGGAGACGCCGCCGACCCGGAGACGCTAGGGCACGAGGTGGCCGAGCGTCTCCAGCTCGCCGGAGCCGAGGGGATCCTCCGGGAAGCGCGCGAGATGGCCTCCGCTGGGGTCATGGAGCAGCGGTCGGCCGAAGCGTGAGCGGGCGGGTCCATCTCGTCGGCGCCGGTCCCGGCGACCCCGGCCTGCTCACGGCTCGCGCGCTCGAGCTGATCGCCGCGGCGGACGTGATCTTGTACGACCGCCTGATTCCGCCCTCGGCGCTCGACGGCGCACGGGAGGACGCGGAGCTTTTGTTCGTCGGCAAGGAGGGCGGCGGGAAATCCGTTCCCCAAGAGCAGACCGAGGCGCTGATGGTGCAGCGCGCGCGGGCCGGCAACTCGGTCGTGCGCCTGAAGGGGGGCGACCCGTTCGTGTTCGGGCGCGGAGGCGAGGAGGCGCTCGTGCTGCGCGCCGCCGGCATCCCCTTCGAGATCGTGCCCGGCGTGACGGCGGGCGTCGCCGCGCTCGCCTACGCCGGCATCCCGGTCACGCACCGCGGGCTCTCGAGCGCGGTCGCGCTCATCACCGGGCGCACCGGCGAGGACGCGGAGCTCGACTTCCCGGCGCTCGCCCGGTTTCCGGGGACGCTCGTCTTCTATATGGGGGTCCAGCGGCTGGCGCAGATCGCCACGGGGCTGATCGACGCCGGCCGCCCGGCCTCCGAGCCGGCCGCCGTGATCGAAGCGGGAACGCTCGCCACCCAGCGGACTGTCACCGCCACCTTGGCGCGGATCGCCGAGACGGCTCGCCACGAGAACGTCGGCTCTCCCTCGATCACAGTAGTCGGAGCGGTCGCGGGGCTCGCGGAGCAGCTGTCCTGGCTCGCGTCCCCCCCGCTCGCGGGGCGGACGGTTGCGGTCATGCGGGCACGCGCCCAGGCCAGTGGCCTCGCGCGGCGACTGGAGGAGCTCGGAGCACGCGTCGTGCAGGCGCCGGTCATCCGCATCCGGCCGCTTCCCGGGCCGCCGCTCGACCCCTCGCCCTATGACCTGATCTGTCTCACCAGCCCCAACGGCGTGGCCGGGCTGTTCGAACGCCTTACCGCCGGCGGCCGCGACGCGCGCGCGCTCGCGGGCGCTCGCATCGCGGCGATCGGGCCGGGAACGGCTGCGGCGCTCGCCGAGCGAGGGATCGTGGCGGACGTGATACCCGAGCGCTTCCTCGCCGAGGGCCTCGTCGAGGCGCTCGCGGACGAGCCAGTCGAGCACGCGCTGGTGGCACGTGCGAGCCATGCGCGCGAGGTGCTTCCCGACGCGCTGCGAGCCCGTGGAGCGGAGGTGGACGTGCTCGATGTGTACGAAACCGTCGTCGAGCCGCTGGCTGCCGAGACGCTCGCGCGGGCGCTGGCGGCCGACTACATCACCTTCACCTCCTCCTCGACCGTGCGCTACTTCCTGGAGGCCGCTGGGAGCCCGGCCGGCGGGAAGCTCTCACCGCGAACGCGGGTCGTCTCGATCGGCCCGATCACCAGCGAGACCCTGCGCGAGCACCGGCTCACGGTCGACGTCGAGGCGGCTGCGCACGATGTCGAGGGAGTGCTCCAGGCGTTGCTCGCGGACGCGGCCGCCCAGGAGCAGCAGAGGCTGGAATGAGCGATCCACTCGGCCGGCCGCGCGTGCACCTGCGCCGCACCGACTCGACCAACGACCGCGCGCGCGAGCTGGCGATCGCCGGCGCGCCCCACGGAACGCTCGTCACCGCCTCCGAGCAGACCGCCGGGCGCGGGCGCCAGGGCCGGCGCTGGTCGGCGCCCGCTCACAGCGCGCTGTTGATGTCGCTGGTGATCCGCTCGCCGCCGCCGCTGCTGCCGCTGATCGCCGCGCTCGCCACGTGCGAGGTGGCGGGCGAGCAGGCACAGATCAAGTGGCCAAACGACATCGTCATAGCGCGGCCACCGAAGCTCGCCAAGCTGGCCGGCATCCTCGCCGAGGGACGCCCGCAGGAGGGCTGGGCGGTCCTTGGAATCGGCGTCAATGTGGCCGTCCGTCTGTCGGATCTGCCCGTGGAGCTGCACGACAGCGCCGCGACGCTCGCGCGCTCGGAGGCGGACATCGAGCCGGTCCTCTCACAGCTGCTCGGAGCGCTCGAGCGGCGGCTCGCCGAATCACCGCGACAGACGCTCGAGGCCTGGCGAGCGCGTGACGCGCTGCTTGGGCGCTCGGTCACGTGGGCTTCCGGGCGCGGGCGCGCGGAGGGCATCGACGGCGCCGGGCGGCTGGTCGTCGCGCTGGCCGAGGGCGGACATGCCACCCTCGACGCTGGCGAGGTGCATCTGCTCGAGGGCGGTTAGACCGGCGGGCCGAACTGCTCGGTCGCCCGCGCCTCGCTGACGACCGCGTCGCTGGCCGCCTTCGCCGCCTTCTGGCTCTTGCCCGCGCCGCCGTTCCCAGCGGGGCCCGCTCCGTTGGAGCCGCCTTTCCGGCGCCTGCGCGAGTTGCGCGCGCGGCGCTTGGGAAAGTTTCGCAGCAGCTCTCTGGCGAGCGCCGGCGGCTTGCGCGCCATGCGCGTGCGAGCGCCACGCAGCGCCTCCTCGGCCTCGGGAGTGTGCGCAAGCGCGGCCGCCAGCAGGGCCGCCGCCAAGCGCCGATCCTGCTTGCGCGCGGCATGGATCAGCCGGCGCGCGTTGCGCGCGTGCGCTCCCCCCGCCGAGTTGACGAGCAGCCCCAGCAGCCGCTTGGTCTCAGGCCAGCGCTGCACGGCGTACTCCTCGTGTACGTCACGCGTGTACTCGGCCAGCCGCCAGATCCACGCGTTTGCCTGATCGCGCCTGCCGATGCGCCGCTCCACGAGCGCCCGCAACATGATCTTGGTCGCCTCGCGGCGCTCGTCGCGCGGCCAGCCGCCGATGATGTCGATGGCCGTGTCAAAGGTGTCCGGATCGCGCAGCGCGGGGATGTCCGAAAGCGCGCGCAGACGCAACTGTGGGTTCTTGTTGCGCTGCACGGTGGTGATCAGGAAGCGGCTCTTCAACTCACCGGTGCGATCGAAGTGCAGCATCGCGCGTGCCCGGCGCCAGCCGCTGGGCGCGACGCGCGCGCCCGCGAGCGCGGCCCACACGTGCTGCTCGCCGTAGTCGAGGTGCTCGACGGCGATCCGCCACAGCTCGCGCTCGAACACGGCGAACCGCCGCTCCTCCTCCGCGCACACGGGCAGCACGCGCCGCTCCACTCGCATCCTGCGCCCGCGGCCGCGCCGGACCGGGCCGACGACGATCGCGCCGCCCCGATAGACGTCGCGATCGAGCAGCGAGTGCAGCGTCACCACGGGGTCGTCGTGCTTGGTCGCCGGATGCACGAAGTCGACGACCAGGCCCGCCTCCTTGCCGGGGTGGCGGCGGGTCACGCGCCCGACACGCTGCTGGTAGATGCGCTTGGAGGCCGTTGGCGCGAGGTGTACGCAGACGGTCGCGCGCGGGCTGTTCCAGCCCTCGGCGAGCAGCTGCGCGTTGATCAGCACGTCGATGTCGCCGCGCTCGTAGCGCGCAAGGATCTCGGCCAACTCGCGCTTGGGCGTCTCCCCGGAGACGCCCTGGGCCTTGATCCCCTCCGCACGAAAGGCCTCTGCGAGGTTGTACGCATGGCGCACGCCGGCGGCGTACACAACGCCGGGAACGCCGTTGAAGCGGGTCCGATAGAGGTTGGCGACAGCCAGGTTGAAGGGCTGCTGATCGAGCAGTTTCGCGAGCTCGTCCTGATCGAACTCGGTGTCCACCTCACCGCGCCGCAGCGGCACCTTGGCGATCGTCCGCACGCCCACGCCCGGTGAGATGCGCACGCAGCGCAGCGGCGCGATCACTCCGCGCCGCGCCGCCTGGGCGAGGTCGAAGCGCGAGGTCTGAGTCGGGAACAGATCGGTGACGTGACGTGCGATCAACGCGCCGGTGGCGGTCATGCCGATGAACAGCGGACCGGTCCACTCGCGGATCGCCCCGCTCGTCTTCTCACCCAGCGCGGTGTGCGCCTCGTCGCAGATCACGATCGTGTAGGCGCTCGAGATCTTGCCGGCGTTGCGCACGAACCACTGGTAGGTCTCGACCGTCACCGGGCCCTTGGCCGAGTCCTCGCCCTTCAGCAGCGGGCGGCTCACGCGCTTGGAGTAGCCGCGATCGCGCAGCTCGCCGTTGAACTGGTCGACGAGGTTGCGCCGGTGGGTGAGGATCAGCACCCCGCCCGTCTGCGAGGCCTCGACGAACCCGAGCGCGGCGACCGTCTTGCCGGCGCCCGTCGCGTGCTCGAACCAGAACCGCTTGGCAGCGTTCGGGTCCTCGGGCTGCTCGGCGAGCGCCTCCTCATCACCCTCCCCCTCATCGACCCAGTCGCGTGGCTCCTCCTCTGAGTCGCCGTCGCGCTCGGGCTCCTCCTCCGGCTCCTCCTCATCCTCCACCGCGACCAGATCGACAACGTCCTCGAGATCGTCGTCATCCTCGTCCTCGTCGGGCGCCGCGCGCTGAACCGGGCCGAGCTCCTCGTCGTCCTCGTCGTCCTCCTCCTCGTCCTCCGGCTCCTCCTCGTCCTCGTCATCGTCCGCCGCATCGGACGGACCGGGCGCCAGCTCGCCGCCGGCCGCGCTCCCGTCCGCCGCGTCGGCGTCGCTCGCTCCCGCAGCGTCCTCGGGGCCGAGGATGTCGGCGGACGCGAGCAGCTCCGGCGAGGCCGAGGCGGCGGCACGGCCGTTGCCGTTCGGCGTGGCGGCCTGCGCGGCGGCCAGCAGCGCGGCGAGCGTGCCCGACAGCGCATCCACCTGATGGGCTGAGAGCACGGTGCCGTCAGCCAGCTTCGGCTCGTCCTCGGACAGCACCCGCTCCAGCCCGAGCAGCAGCGAGAAGTCGCGGCGCCAGCTGGTCGATGGGTGTTTGGCCTTCGGGTCATCCTGTAGCTCGGCCAGCGCCTGATCGAGCGCACGGCGGCGTGGGGAGCCGGGCGCAAGTGCTACGGCGGCGTCCTCGCCGTCGTGGAGAAAGCGCTCGCGCACGAGCTTCTCCGCACGCGCAATATCCGCGGAACTTGGAATGGACGCGGCCGCGAGGGCCACTGAAGGTGACTCGGCCATGGAGGCTCTGGACTTCGAGACGGAGCCGCCGCAGAAGTGGCTTCGGCGTGGCTCGGAAAGGCTGGCGCGCAACTGTCGCCGTCTGCCGGGTGCCCAAGACAACCCGGCTCTTACTGCCATGAAGATATAGCACGTCGAGGCGAGATTGAAGTTTGCGCGATCTGCCACCCTTAGCCGCGATGACGCCGAAGCGTTTCTCGATCGCCGCGGGCGGGCTCGTGCTCGTCGTTCTGCTCGTCCTCGGCCTCGTGCAGCTGGCGGGCTCCTCGAGCGATCCTGTCAAGCCTTCGAAGCTCACGCTCGCACAGATGCGCGCGCGCCTGGGCGGCTCCCCCGCGCCCCTGTCGGCCCTGCACGCCCAGGCCGGGGAGCTGCTGCCGGGTGGCCTGGGCTCCTTCAGGGCGCGACTGGCCGAGCTGCGCGGCCGTCCGGTCGTGATCAACAAGTGGGCCTCCTGGTGCGTACCCTGCCGGGCGGAGTTCGGAGCCTTCCAGGGCGCCTCCGTCGCGCAGGGCCGGGAGGTGGCGTTCATCGGGATCGACTCCGGTGAGAGCAGCCGCGCGGCGGGGCTCGCGTTTCTGAGATCCTTCCCCGTGAGCTACCCCAGCTACTTCGACCGCAGCGGCCACCTCGGCAGCACGATCACCGACTCGGCGTTCACCCCCGTGACCGTCTTCTACAACCGCCTCGGCCAGCAGTACATACGCCAGGGGCCCTACCCCAGCCAGGCGAAGCTGGAACAGGACGTCAGGCGCTACGCGCTCGGCGCGAAAAGTGCCTGAAATCCGGATCGACCCGCTGAGCGGGCATAAGACGATCGTCGCCGGCGAGCGCTCGCGGCGCCCCGGCGGCGCCCCGGGCCTCTCGCCGCAGGAGCGCACGCCCGAGCCGATCGATCCGGAGCGCGATCCGTTTGCCGACGGCCACGAGGACCGCACGCCGCCGGAGCTGTATGCGCTGCGTCCCGGCGGCGGCGCTCCGAACACGCCCGGATGGAGCGTGCGCGTGGTGCGCAACCTGTACCCCGCGCTCACGCCGCCGGAGCAGCTCGAGACCGACACCGCCGAGTTGCGCCAGGACGCCGAGGCGCCCGGCAACGACCGGCCCGAGCTGTTCTCCGCGATGCCCGCGACGGGAGCGCACGAGGTGATCGTCAACGGGCCGCAGCCGGTGCTCTCGCTGGCCGAGCTGCCAGCCGAGCAGGTGCTCGTCGCGATGGACGTGTGGCGCGTGCGCATGCGCACGCACGCGCAGAGCGCCTACGTGCAGCTGATCGTCAACGAGCGCCGCCAGGCGGGCGCCTCGCTGCCGCACACGCACGCACAGCTGTACGCGCTCGACTTCGTACCCGCGGCGGTCGCGCGCGAGCGCGAGCGCGCCGGCGCCTATGCGACGCGCACGATGGGCCAGAACCTCCTCGGCGATCTCGTCGCCGAGGAGGTTCGCCTGCGCGAGCGGATCGTCGCGATCGACGATGAGGCCGTGCTGCTGGCGCCGTACGCCTCACGCCTGCCCTTCCAGCTGATGCTCGCGCCCAGGCGCCCGCGTGCGCGCTTCGAGGACGACGGGCCGACCGGCGCCGCGCTGCTGCACGATGGCCTGCGGCGGCTGGCGCGCCATCTCGGCGCGAGCCCGCCCCTGAACCTGTGGGTGCGTACGGCGCCACGCGGCGCCGATCACTTCTGCTGGCGCATCGACGTGCTGCCGCGCTTGACCCACCTCGCGGGACTGGAGCTCTCGACGGACGTGAACCTGAACATCGTCGCGCCCGAGCACGCCGCGGCCCTGCTGCGCGAGGCCTGAGCGGCCGGTCGCCGGCGCAGGAGAGCTAGGCTGCGCGCACCGATGCCGCCCGAGCAACGCTTCGTCCCCCGCTTCGCCGCCGAGCCACCGCAGGAGGATCTGCCCTATGGCCGCTGGCAGGAGCGCCTCTCAGAGGAGTTCCTCTCGGCGTGCGCCGAGCTCGGCGCCACGGAGCCGCAGTTGGGCGAGCCGGGGGAGATTCTCTGGTACCCCGACCGCACTTGGCACGGGCGCACTTACATTCCGGGGACCTCGCTGACCGCCGGCGGCTACGAGCTGTTCGGCTACGTCCGCTTCATTCCCGCGGACGAGGGAGGCGAGCCCAGCGAGTTCTCCGCGCACGTCGACTTCACCGAGGAAACGGCCGAGCAGAACCCAGATTGGAAGATGGATCTCTGCGACGAGGTGATCGGCGCCTGGCGCGGGCACTGGGGCGCGGCGGCCGCGATGACGCTCGTGTGGGGGCACCCGCTCGTCAGCGGCGGGCGCATCGCCACCGCCGAGCTGGCCGAGCTGGCCGTCGACCAGTGCGAGCTGATCAACGAGCGCTTCACGCTGATCGCTCCCGACGACTACGGCCACGACCTGCTCGAGATCAAGCTGTTCGGCGCGAAAGGACAAGAGCTTGCGCGCGAGTCGCTGTACGCAGGCGAGGACGATGACGAGGAGACCGAGCGGGAGACCGCGGCCGGTTAGCCGCGGCCTCCTCTTCGCTGGCTATTTTTTGCAGCTTGCCAGCGCTTTTTCCTTTGCCGGACCGGCCGGGATCGGCGAGGCGTTGATGAGCTCTGCGCATACTTCCTGAGCCGCCTTGCGAACCGCGTTGGGGTCGCCGCTGCCCGCTTTCTCGCAGATCGCCAAGAGTTTGCTTTTTACGCTCGCGGAGAGCGTTGTGGCAGCCTGCACACCCTGCTTGCATTGCGCCACGGCCGCCGCGCCGCTCTGGCTGCCCGAGGAGCCACCTTTATCCGATCCGCCCGTGGTCGATGGCGTAGTTGTGGGCGTGGTCGTAGTTGCGGGCGAGGTCGTCGTCGCGGACGTCGTCGCGGCGGGCGTGGAGCTCGTCTGACTGCTGGATGACGAGCTGCTGCCGCAGCCGGCGACCAGCACGCCACCTACAGATGCGACGAGCAGCCACGTTGACAGCTTGCGAATCATTTGGCCCCCTTGGTTGAAACGACGCCCGCCCTGACGGCTCGATGCTCGAGCCGCCGGCCAGCGTCCGGTTCGCCCACGCTACACGCGCATCCGGACCCTCGGAATGTCCACGAGGATCGGGCGCGTGAAGGCCGCCACCGCCGGGCGTGCCGCGCGCGCTATTCCTTCGCGGCTTCTTGACGCGCGCGCCGTTTGAACGCAGCCGCTTCCTGCGCTTCTTCCTTGACGAACTGCTTACGAGCCGCTTCTTCGGCGGCAGTTTCGCCAGCCGGGCGGTTGCGTTTCTGCTTGGCCTTTTTCGTCCTGGCACCCGACTTGCCGTTCCCCGAACGGGACCGCTTGGCGCCCTTATCCGCGCGCGCCGAGCGTTTTTTTGAGTGCTTCCCGCTCGCTTCGCCGGCGCCCTGCGCTTCTTCGGCCTTGATCGCCGCCTCCTGCTTCTTCTTGGCCACGGCCTGTTCGGCTTCTTCCCTTTTGATCGCCCGGGCTTCAACGGCCTTCTGCTTGGCCCGCGCCGCTGCTTCAGCGCCTTCTTCGCTGCCCACAGCTGGCTCTTCGCCCGCTGCCGCTCCCGCTTCCCCGGCTTGCGCCGCCCCGCCCTTGGAGCCACCGCCGGAGCCTCCTCCGCAACCGGAGATCAATCCCGCCACGGAAACCGCCAGGAGCACGGGCAGCACGAAGCGCACGACGGCTGAAGACACGGTCCGGCTGTTCTCGCGCTCAACTATTGGACTCACTCTTCAGCCTTCCGGATTCTGCGGCGCCGCCGGTTGCGGCGCCGTGGCAGGTTGCGTCGTCGCCTGTTGTTTACTCGCGAGCTGGTTTTCAGCCTGCTTTTTCGCTTCGGCCTTCTTCTTTTCCGATGCTTCGCGTTGCTTACGCGTGCTCAGCCGCGAGGCCTGTTCCTTCTTCTTCACATTCGCTTCGGCGAGCTGTTCCTTTTCCTTCGCGCCCACTTCCGCGGCCTGTTCCTTCTTCTTCGCCTTGACCGCCGCCGCATGTTCGGTCCTCTTCGCCCTCGCTTCCGCGGCTTCTTCTCGTTTCTTGGCTTCGACCTCGGAGAGAAGTTCGCGGTTTTTAGCGGTTTCCGCGGCTTCTTCTCTTTTTTCGTTGGCCGCTTCTTCGTTGCCTTCGCCCGCTGCTCCGCTCGATTCGGCGGCCCCGCCTGAACCGCCGCCCACACCCTTCCCGCAGCCGGTCAGCCCTCCCGCCACAGCTATGACGAGCAGACAGGGAAGCGCTGCGCGCAGGAGACCCGAGATGCTCACAAGCTCACCTGTGCGGCTGCACGCGGCGCGGCCGGATGGCGTCGTTCGATGTCTGAAGAAGCCGCCAGAGCATGACAATCAAGCTACCAGGGACAATGGAGCGCAGCGACCGGCACGCCTGACCGATCTTCGCCGCTGGCTGGAGGAGGCCGGGATCGTGGGCGCCGTAGTCGAGCCCGAGCAGGGCTTCGCAGTGTTCCGCGGTCGCGGATTACAGAGCGAATAAAGCGCCTATTCCCTTACCGCACGAGCCCGATTCCGGGCCGGTCTCCCTTCAGGCGAACGCGACGAAACTGAGACGGGGACACGTCTATGAGGTGCACGAGCTTGTCGTCTGTGTATTGGGCATTGATGTTCTTCTGGATGCGCTCGAAGCTGACTGAGCCGAAGCGGTTGGCCGTCAGGTAGTTGGTGATGTGCTGCGACATCCGTGTGAGCTCTTCCCGCTCGACGACCTGCCGGCGGCGCAGGTAGGCGCTTGCTTCGCCGGGATTCTCCAGACACCAGCGAACGCGCTCCTCGAGCTTCTCCTTGAGAGTCGTGGTGCTGCCATCGTGAACCACGTGCGGGTACTGCCGGAGATCGAACGGAATCTCCTCGGAGGTCCGGGTCAAGAGGACGACCGGCTTGGCGATGCCATGGGCATAACCGGCCTCGTAGAAGACGTTGGGGTTGGGGTCGCTCATCTCCGCGACGACGAGATCGGCGCCGTCGATCTGAGCGTAGATGCGGTCGAGAATGCTCTCCTGGAAGATCTGCTCGTCCACTCGGGCGCAGGTGGCGCCTGCTGCCTGGCATGCCGGCTTGATGCCCGACTCATAGAGATCCTGCGACGCGGGATCGAACGGCATGATCACAAAGACGAACGGCTTCCGCGGTGTGTGGCTCATATGGATTCTCCCCTTCGCAGGATCGGCGTACGGGTCCATCGAGTCTCTCAGATCCGGGGCTGTGCCGATCGTCCTCTGACTCTCGCGGGTGTGAACTCATCCGCAATCTGGACTAGCTTCGGGTGCCACGGCGGCCACTCTCCCTCCACGGCAGATGGCTGATCTGCGAGACTCGTCCCGTGCGAGTGGGCGATTACTTCGCGGGCCAAATGACGGACAGCGTCTGACGCCGCCGCGGATCGACGTGATGGCCGAGCCGGAGATCATCACCACACACGCGGAGTTGCTCGCGGCACTCGATGCGCTGCCGCCGCCTGCCGACGGCTTCGCGAGGGTGTTCCGCGGGCAGAACCACGATTTCGGTGCCATGACACCCACAGCGCTGAGGACCGGCGTCCCGTCCGAGCAGCTCTGGCCGATCTACGCGGCGAAGCTCGCGCAGGCGATCACCACCGAGCCGGCCGACGATCTCGACATGTTCCTGCTGTGGGTGAATGCGATCAAGCAGCACTACGGACCCGGAACGGAGTTCCTCGACGTCACGCACTCGCCGGGCGTCGCGGTCTGGTTCGCGCTTCACGAGATGAAGTGGACGACCGCTAAGGCGATCTACGGATCTCCTGGTCCCTACGATCCGCTCGCCGATGTCGTCGGCGAGCACCAGATGGCTCGCTACGTCCGATATGAGCGCGAGCCCTCGTTCCTGTACGCGTTCGACGCGATCCAGGGCACTAGCTCCCCGGATCGCGAGCACGGGAGGCTGTTCGATCTGGCCCTCGCGCCGCCGCCCTTCTCCTCCAGCGCGCGGATACAGGCGCAACGGGCGTGTCTGATCTTCGCCGATGTCAGTCGAGCCGGTGGCGATCTCTCGCCCCTGTCGGTCCCAGGGACCCCGCTGCGAGTTGCGTGGCCGATGGACGGATGCGAGGAGGCGGGCTGGCCGACCAATACTGTGATCCCGCCGGTCGCCGAGGATGACTGGTACGCGCGCTTCGTGGCCGTGCCGCTGGCGCCGGCGCTTTCCAAGTCGACCGACCAGACGACGTTCGACCATCCGATCAACGTCACCGTGTTCATCCCGGAGGGGTCGGACAGAGAGACCGACCAAGCCTCCCTGGACGACCTCACGTGGCGCTTCGTGGTGCAACGGCCTCCGCTCCTCTACGCGCAGCTGCGCGCCACCGATGACCCGAACACGCCCGGCCCCGTGCAAGGCCGGCTGGCCGAGGCGACGCCGCTGTTGCTGGAGGGGCCGATGATGACCACGATCGCGCCGACCGAGCGCCTGAACCACGGCGTCCTGATGACCGGGTTGGCCGATTGCGCCCCCACTTACGAGTACGACTCGGGGGCAGAGATCGGCGAGGCCTCCCTGACCAACGTGTTCATCGAGCTGAGCGTGCTCGACGCCGACGCGTGGGAGCACGTGGAGACACCCGAGGAGGTGGACACGGTGAGAGGGATCTGGCTCGTCCGGAAGCCCGACCGGTTCTTCGTGACGATCTTCACGCGCGCCGCGACGATCGGGCCGGTCGAGATCGTCTACCTGGACTCCACGCGCTCGTTCGCGATGCGCGGCACAGACGAGTCCGCGGAGTGGACGCCGCTGCAGCAGATTCCGGAGATCGAGCGGCCCTTCCTGAAGGCGCTCGCCTTCGTCCGCAGCCTCTCTCCCGGCTGGAAGCTGAGCGCCAGCGCACAGATCGAGACGGACGCCCCCGGCGGGGCGGTGAAGAGCCTCGCCACCGTCGACTGGGCGCTCGGCAAGTTGGTGAGCCTCCATCGCCTCGAGGGCGCTGTCAACATGTACTTCACCACTCGGATGTGGGACGAGGAGGAGCCGTTCTACGGCGCCGTGCGGCTTGGCTCGCCAGTACAGAGCGGTGGCATCTCCGTCGAGGGTCAGCCATACGCGGACATCGACCCACAGGAGCTGCTGAGCGCAGAGACCATCGACGCCCTGGCCAAGCTTCCGCCGCCATCCTGACCATCTCCCAGCCACCAACCTAAGAGGAGGCGCATGCAAATCTTTTTCACCCTCCCACTGGCCTCCAGTGGCTCGGACCTCGTCAACCTGATCACAGGGCTGGCCTGGCCGGCGCTCGTCGGGACCGTCGTGGTGCTGTTGCTGCCCAGCATCCGCAACGTGATCCAGTCGCGCTCCTTCACCGTCAAGGCAGGCGGAATGGAGATCTCGGTGCAGCAGGCCTCCGATCAGCTGTCCTCTCGCCTGGATGACGTACGCGAGCAGTTGCTGAATCTCGAGCCGGGCAGCCCGGGTGGCGATGCCGCAGCCGCCGCCCCCGCAGCCGCTCCAGCGCCTGCCGCGCCTGCTCCGGGCATCCCCGCCCCAGCAAAAGTGGGCGCGCCGGCTACTGGCCCCGCCCCGGCGCCAGCACCAGCCGCGGCTGCAGCGGCACCTGCACCCGCACCCGCAGCGGGGTCGACGACCGAGCTCACCCCCGCCGTGGGCCTCAGCCGCCTGCAGAGAGTGCTCTGGGTCGACGACTACCCGGTCAACAACGCATTCGAGGTCGAGGCCCTGCAGCGAAAAGACGTGGAGGTGGTGCAGGCGCTCTCGACGCAAGAGGCGCTGCACGCGCTCGAGGGGGGCCGGGCGTTCGATGCGATCATCACCGACATGGGGCGCGAGGGCGAGGGCGCCGACGCCGGGCTGAAACTGCTGCGAGCGCTCGAGGAGCGAGACGTGAAGCCGCCGGTGATCATCTACGCCAGCGCGCGCGCCGTCTCACGCACCCGCGAGGAAGCGACGCAGATCGGGGCCTACGGTGTCACCTCATCGGCGACCGAGCTGATGAGCTTGCTGGCGCAGCTGGGGCTCAGATGACGGTGAAGTGGGATTTGCGCGAGCGTTCAGTTCCCTACGGTGCGTGACCAGGTGCGTCGATCCCTGTGCGTGGAGCGCAGTGACGCGGCTGTCTGGTCCAGATGTCTGGCCTTACCGGCACCTCAGCGCTTTAGCGTGTCGATGTCTACCGCAGGCAACGGCGCAGTCACCGACACGGGCTTGTCCCATTCAGAGAAGGTGGTGCGGCCCTTTTCACGTCTGCCGTTCTTGACCAGCGCGACCGGGTATGGCTTGCCAGTCCTAGCCACGTAGAGCACGCCCTTATAGACTTTCGTGGCCTCTTTGAGTTCGATCACCTTCTGACCATTGACCGTGGTGCTCGCGCCCTTGATGACCGAGCCCGGCGTGGAGAGCAGGCGGTTGAGCTCACCGGAGCGATCGGCAAACGCCGCGAGCGGGGCAAGCGGTCCGCTGTTGACAGGCCCCTTCAGCCACATGCCCCGGGGTACGTGCAAGGCTGTCCCCAGCACAGATCCCAGGTGGGCGTAGAAGGCAGGGCTGCCTTTGACGTACACCGTGTCTCCAATGCGGATCACCTCGTAGTCAAGGCCGAAGAATGAGACCCGGCCGTGACCGCCGTCGCGGGTGAGAGTTAGATCGATCGAGAGCGTCAGCCGCCCCTGCGCGCCCTTGCTCACGACATGCACCGATGTGGCACCGGTAGCCGCGGCCTTGCTAGCCGCAAGGATTTCCTTGCCCGATTTCTCAGCGACGCCGTTGTCTGAGGAGCCACAGCCGCTGACAGCGAGCGCCAAGAGCAGCGCCAGCAACACGACACAACACAGCACCGGCAGCCGTCGGCGCGATCCGGGCTTGACAGAGGCAAACGCGATCGCCCGCACCCTAGAGAACGCACGAGCCGACGGGCCGGGCCCTCGGTTGCGATGCACAGTGGGGCTCAGCCCTTCTTCTTAGAGCTAGCTGTCTTCCTGCCCGAGCCCTTGTGCGCCTTCTTCGCCCCAAACCGCTTGCGAGCCTGCGCTTCGCACTTGGCCTTCTTGGCCTGTGCGTGCTTGAAGCGCTTGCGACATGCCTTCAAGGCCTTGGAGAGCTTCTGGGCCCTCGTGAGCTTCTTGGCTTTGTTGCTCTTGACAGCCCCACAGCCTGTGACGGCGATCTTCGTGGCCTGGTTGATGATCACGCCGTTCTGGGCGGTGATCACGGTCGGCATCTGAAGGCTCTGCCCGCAGAGGCTGAACTTCTTGGCGGCCGGCACGTTTGAGGTCAGCGCCGAGTGGGGTCCTGCCGGCAGGCTCGTTTCGAAGCTCGTGAAGGGAGCATCAGGTGCCGATTCAAAGCGCGAGTAGGTGATCCCTTTTTTGACGTCGGTCTTGCCGTCGAGGATCAGCGTGACGCCTTCGCCTTGGAGCACGAACTCAACGTCAGGGAAGGCCGCTCCGCCATGGGAGACCAGATAGGCAGGTCCTGAGAGGGGATTTGAAAGGACCGGCGTGTGGATCGTGGCGCTTCCGATCACAGACTCGGGGTTGCAGCTTGCCGGGTTGGCCTGGAAGACAACGGCCAGGCAGGCTTTCTGAAGGGTCGTAAGGCGTGCCGGCAGCTGGATCGGCAGCTGCAGGGCGACCTTGGCGATGTTCGCCTGCCCGAGACCTTGAGACTGCAGCTTCACGAGGAAGGCGGCGCCGTTTGCTTTGGTGGAGTTCCCGCCCGCAGAGGCCGTGAGCTTCGGGGCGAAGGGCAGGCTTTGGCAGCCTCCCACCTGAAAGCGGCTTGAGACCGCGGCAGCGGCTCCTTCTGAGCCCGAGAGGGTTCCATCGATGCTCATCGGGTTGCAGTTGGTCGGGTTGAACTGGAAGTTGGGCCGATCGACGGTGGCGATCACGCGCTTTAGCTGCAGGGGGATGCCTTTGATCTGGGTGGGCAGAGGATCTGAGACGATCGTGACTTGGGCGGTGTTGGGGTCGATCTGGAGCTTTGAGCGGACCGTCACGACTCCAAGGTCAAACGGGCCTGCTTTGGCCGGGGTCACGATCGATAGGCCGAAGGGGGCTCCGCCATAGGGGCCGGTGATGAAGACCCGGCCTCCCCCCTGCACATAGGGTTCTGGGCCAAGGCCCGCCACCGCTGTTGCGTGGCCGACTTCGCTTGCTGGCGGGCAGCTGTTCGAGGCGGCCTGTGCGTCTGTGCAGAGGGTCACTGTGGAGAGCATCGCTGCGATGCCTGGGGGCAGGTGCATGGTCAGGGCCTGAAGCGCCTGGTTGCCGTCAGGCCTTGTGAGTTCGAGATTGAAGCCCGTGAAGGCGCCGGCCTGGGGGTTTGTGGTGTAGGCGGTGAAGCCGGGGGCGAAGGGCTGGGAGCCTTGGGGGCACGCTCCTGCGCCAACGCCTGAAGAGATGTTGAATTCTTCAGGGGGGCCGAGCACGTTCACGGGGGGAGTTCCCGACCATGGCGTGAAGGTTGCGTCGGTGCCGTAGGCACCGCAGAAGGGCGGGGTCGTGAGCGAGGCCCTGGGGCCGCCGAACAGATCCAGTTTGAGGTCTTCGAAGGGGACCTGGGGGGTGTTCTTGAAGGTCGTGGCCACGCGCAGGGTGCTTTCATCGAGCTGGCCTTCCCCGGCGAGCTTGACGAGCACCCCTGAGACCGGGTCCTTGGCCACTAGGTAGAGGGCCACCAAGGAGTTGAAGGGGTTCTTGGAACCTTCGCCGTTGGGTGCGGGGGTGGCCAAGTAGACAGAGCCTTCCAGTTCGTGGCTGAGCAACGGGGTCTTAATGTGGACCGTGCCGAGCTTTGAGGCGTTCGGGCAGCTAGCGTCCTCGGTGTTGAATTCGTTGATCTGCGCGCTCGGGTTGAAGCCGGTGAAGCCGACCTGGGCCTCTGAGCAGGCTTGCAGACCGTTGGCGGCTGAGGGGGACAGCTGGACTCCCTCGGGCAGGGTGACCGTTGTGTCGCGGACGTCGGCCTCGGCCAGGGCTCCTGCTTGGAGAGTCGTCTGCTGCGGGACTTTGACGTCTACCGAGAGGCCTGTGGGGGTCGAGGCTGAGTGCTCTTCGGGTTCGACTGTGATCGCGGGGGTGAAGGGGAGGCTGTTGCAGCCGGTGAAGCCGAGGGGCTGGCCGTCTGTGGTCATCCACTTGTATTCGGCGCCGAGCAGGACCCCTGGGTCAGCCCAGGAGTCGGCTTGGGTGGTGGATACCACTGGTTCTGCGGCGGGGTTTGCGGCGCAGGAGGTGGGTAGGGTGAGGAAGGGTTCTTCGGGAAGTTTGGGTTCTGTGGGGCAGGTCTTTTTGACCTGGCCCGCAAAGGCTCCGCCAGAGACGCATTCCCAACCTCTCGCGCTGTCGTGCCTTGGATCGCCGGGAACGCCCCAGAGTGTGACCTGACTGCTCAACAGCCCTGCCGTCTGGGTGGCGTTCTTGACGCTTGCCACCACTCCGTAGTCCCTGCCCGAGCGCACCGCCGTGTCGATCACGATCGGCACCTTGCCGATTACCTCAAAGCCGAAGCGGGCCGGCTCTCCTTGAGAGGGGACGAGGTTGAAGACCGGGACCGTCTTGGTGAACACATGAGCGGCCTTGGGTTCGTTGGCTGTGACGGTCGCAACTCCAACCACAGAGCTCGGCAGGCACAGGTTCGTTTCGAGCACCAGCGCAAAGAAGTTCGCCATCGTGCACTGGCCCGCGGCATTGGGGTTGCCGATCAGCCCTGGGGTCAGGTTGAAGCTCAGGTCTTTCGGCAACGCCACCGGCTGCTGGGCTGCCGTCTGATTCAGCGCGATAGTTGTCGTCAGCTGAAACGGGTGCGTACCGGCCTGCGAGGCCGGAGTGCCGTCCTCGTCAAACGGCGCCAGTCCATAGCCGGCGATGCCGAATGACGCCAATTCGCCGCTAACCGGGACCGAAAGAGTCCTCGAGGCTCTCACCGCCCCGCCGCCTTCGACGCTTGCTTCGTGGGGCAATGACGTTACCGTGCCCTGCGGCTCTTCGACTTTGACTCTCGTTGCGATTGCAATCTGTTCGTAGGGGTTGAGAATGCCTTTGAACGTGCAACTCAGCGTCGCAAGCGTACATTCCACCTGCGTCTGGTTCTTGAACGGCCCAGTTATCGCTGTGGCACTCAGACCGGCCGGCAGTTTGTCTGTGATCACAACCGGTTCTTTGCTGCCGTCGATCGGAGCATCACCGAGGTTGCTGACCACTACGAGCACCTGACCTTCACCACCCGGCGGCAGGTTGGTAGGCACTGTTTCAGAGCCGATCTGCCACCAGGGGGCTTGCGCAAAGGCCTGCCCAGCGCCAATCACGCCAAGCATCAAAGCGGCGATAGCGATCGGTAGGAGCGCACGACGCGCCGTCTTGGAAGTCAGGAATTGCAGCCTCATCGCCCGGCCCTCCCGCTCGAGCCCGCGCTGGGCGCCTTTCCGGCCGTCGCATGCGCTTTGCCTTTCCCGGACTTCTTGGCCTTTGACCCATACTGCCTGCGCGCAAGCGCTTCACAGGCCTTGCGCTTCTTGGCTGAGTGCTGTTTCTTGCAAGCCTTCCGCGCCTTCGCGAGCTTTTGCGCGCGTGTGAGCGGCTTGGCTTTGGCTTTGGTGTTGGCTTTGACGTCTTTGACCTGCTGTTTTGCGCCGGCTAGTGAGGCCGCGTTGCCCGAGCCCGAGAAGGCGGCGCTGCCACCGGCACCGCTCGGGATCGGCTGCGGTGGCTGGGCCGGGCGACAGGTTTGCGCTTCGGTGCAGCCGCCCGGCGGGGGCTGCGGGACCGTCAGACACGGTGAGGCGCCGGTGCAGGTGCGCGCGTCATAGATGTCAAAGGCGGTGTCAGTGTCTTGGGGCAGCAACTGAGACGCAGAGACGAAGAACACGTCGCTTCCGTCTGGCGTTGCTTCGATGAAGGCCGATTCCTTGTCGGATGTCCCTGGCGTCAACAGCGAGATGCAGCCACCTGAAGGGCTTTCGCAACTGCCTACGCCTGTTGGCTCGTATTGGTAGACGTTCTCTTTGTGGTTTGTTGCCGCCGGAACCAGGCCGTCGGGGCTGTTGAAGTAAAGGCGGCCCTGGTCTGAGAGATAGCGCGACTGAAACAGGGCGCTGACAAGGCTCTGGGCGGTCCAACCGGGGATGTTGGCGGCCAGATAGCGCCCCAGCCAGATCTTGCGCCGGTCTGCCAGCAGTCCCAGACCTTCGCCTGATTCGTTTTGGTCTAGGACCCCTGAGGGACGCTCGCCGGTGGGGTTGCAGGAGACACAGCGCAGGCTGGCTGTCGCTGAGTCATAGAGAAAGACCTCCTCGTCGCGCGCGCCTTTGGCTTCGGGATCGGCATCGACGTTGTCATAGCCGGTGATCGGCACTGCGGACATGAAGGCCAGATAGCGTCCGTTGGGCGAGACGCGGGCAGTGAGGAAAGCGCTGTTTGCGATCTTGTTGCCTTCCCACTGCGGGCTGTCTTCACTTGACAGGACGGCAATGAACGTCGTGGTCCATCCGCTGCCATCGAAGTGCAGGGCATAGAGGTTGTTCCTGGCAGCTTCGGCCTGTTCGCCGTTGCCGTTTTCGTTTGAGGCCAGGACCCCCTGAGCGACGAGATAGACGCTCGCTCCGTCCTGACCTGCGCCGAAGACGAAGCCCTGGACGTTTGCATGCTCGGCTTCGTTGTGGTCGACGGTCAGATCATGCAACTGGCAGGCCAGTTTGCCTGCTTCTTCGACGATCTCACACTCATACAGATCTGGCTTGCCGGTTGCCTGGCTGGGTTCGGCTGTCGAATCCGCAGTCAAGCGCTGCTTGTCGGTGAAGAAGATCCGCGAACCGTCGCTGCTTGCTCCCTGGAACTGCGCCACGCCAATGCCGACGGGTTCGGTGGTGCCCTGAGCGACATCAAGGCGTAGTGTTTGGCCTTTGGTGGCGTCTCTGAGGTAGAGATGTCCGCGGTGGGCGTTTTCTTCAAAGGTCGTCCAGATCACGCGCGAGCCGTCGTTTGAGATCGCGTTGGCGGCTGTATGGAAGTAACCGAGCTCGATCAGTCCTTTGGCAGGCGTTCCATCTGGCAGCACGCTGACGAGCTGCAGCTGTCCTCCCGTCCACTCATAGAGGCCTGCAGCGGAAGAGGGCCCGGTCAACGCGACATTTGAGCCGATCACGACGTGGCTGAGGTCCGCTGTGGCGCTGACGAAGTGCACCTGAGCGCCGAACTGCGTGCCGGTGGCCGTGTTCGCGTCGGTGACCAGCGGCAAGAAGCTGCCGTTTGAGTTGTCACGCAGATACATCGTGGACTGAGTGACGCCTGGGGCCAGTGGAGGTTCGGGGATTGCTTGCCCCGTGGGTTCGACGAGGGCGGCGGACAGGTCGGGCGTGAAGTACTGATACTCCGGCGCCGCACCTGCTGCTATCCCCTTGGCTTTGGAACTCGGCGTGGCAATATCCTGGGACTTCCATTCGCTGCCCCCCCGCGTGGCGATCACCTGCTGCCATTCAGGACTGCGATTGCCTTCGACATCATCCCCAAGCGCACCGTCGACCACATAGGTCAGGCGGTTCCCATCCTCAGCTGCCAAGATCACCCCTCCTTCCCGTGTCAGCCCTTCCACCGGCGCCCCTGCCTTGTTCGGCGGGGAAACCATCTCGAATGCCCGGTCGTCGGGCAGTGCGAAGGTGCTGGTCGGCTCCTTGGTAGTGAGTGTGCGCTCCGGCCCTTCAGTGGTCCCCAGCGAGTTGATTGCGATCACGCGATAGAAGTAGGTGGTGTTGGGCGAGAGCCCAATGATGGGCTGGCTCTGGGCCACATCTTCTTCGCCCGCCCCGATGTCTAGCCCGGGTGGCGCCGGGATGTTCGTGCAGGCGGCGGGGTTCTGGGCGCAGCTCTGCGTCCCGTATTGGAAGTAGTAGGTGGTGTCGTTGCCCAGCGGGTTGATCTGGGTGTGCAGCGTGGCTTCGGTTGAGCTGACGTCGGTGGCGTAGCTGGCATCCACCGGTGCTGGTGCGATTGTCGTGAACCTCTGATCTGCCCCTGTGGTGCTCCCGGCTTCGTTTTCGGCGATCACCCTGAAGTGGTAGGTGACGCCGAGCTTCAGGCCCGTCAGCGGTGCTGAGACTGGGACCGGTGTGGCGCCTGAGCCCACGCCGGCCCCGCCCAGCGGGACCTCGGTCCCGTAGGCTGTGGTTTCGCCGTATTGGAAGCGATATGTGGTTTCAAGCTCCCCAGGGTTGACCTTGGCGTTGATCGTGGCCACTTCATGGCCGATCGCTGAGGTCGGTTCGTTGGTGATCCTGGGCGGCCCTGAGGTGATGAAGGATTTGTCTTGACCGAAGGTGGTGCCGAAGCTGTTTTCGGCGATGAGGCGATAGTGGTATGTGGAGTTCGGTGTGAGGCCCGATAGTTCTGCTTTGGCAGCCACTGAGCCTGTGCCCGAGCCCGCGTCTGTGCCCGGTGCTTCGGGGCTCGTGTTGCCATAGGCGCTGGTGGGCCCCCACTGGAAGTAGTAGTGGGCGTCAAAGCCGTTGGGGGCCAGGGTGCCCGTGAGCGTGGCGCTGGTCGGTTGGAGGCTTTCGATCGGACCGGTGGAGAGGCCTTCCACGGCCGTGGGGGTTTCAAACTGGCGGATGATCCCGTAGCTGGTTCCGTTGTCGTTCTCGGCGACCAGGCGGAAGAAGTAGGTTCGCCCGGCGTGCAGTTCGCCTAGCGTGGTGGCGACTTTTTCTTCGCCTCCTGCGAAGGCCGTGGGCGCCGTGGCCGATCCCAGGGCCTCGCTTTCGCCGTATTGGAAGAAGTAGTGCCCGGCTTTGCCCAGACCATTGAGGCTCCCGTTGAGGATCGCTGTGGTGCGCGTGGGTTTTGAGGCTTTGGAGGTGGCGGCATCCGGGACAACGACTGCGGGGCCAAAGACGTCCACGCGCCCGTGGGAGCTGTCTGCGACATAGATCTCGCCCGAGGAGGCGACGGCCACGCCGTAGGTTTCGCCTAGGGGTCCTGCCGGGGTGTTGATGACCTGCCCGACCCATTCGCCGGCGGCGTTGAACTCACTGATGAGGTGGCGTTCGGCCTCGGCCACAAAGAGGTCCCCCGTGCCCTGATAGATCGCCACGGCAGAGACATTGCCGCCTTCTTCTTCAGGTCCCAGGAAGGTTCCGTCAGGGGCGCCTTTGCCGGTGAGCTTTCCTTCAAAAGCCCCAGTGGCTGAGAACTGATAGACGCCACCCTTGGCGGAGTCTGCGACATAGACCTTGCCCGTGCTGGCGTCGATGGCTACTCCGTTGGGTTCTTCCATTTTGCCCGCTGACAGGACCCTGACCAGATCGCCTTCAGAGGCTTCTTCAGGGCCTTTGGGCTTTGGTTTGAAGACGTCTGCGACGCCTACCCCCAGTTCTGGGTCTTCGGCGTCGATCACATAGACATCGCCGACGGAGGCGCTTTTAGAGTTGTCGACCGCGACGCCGGTGATTTCGGCGAATTCGCCGGCTTCAAGGCCCTCGCCGGTCCATTCTGAGAGCAGTTCATAGGTTGAGCCGTTGGGCTTGTAGACCGCCACGGCGTTCTGGAAGGAGTCGGCCACGTACAAGTAGCCGCTGGCTTCATCGATGGCGATCGCAGAGGCGAACAGGGAGCCTTCGCCGATCTGGGTCAAGAAGGTGCCCGAGGAGCTAAAGACGTCGATCTGACCGATGCCAAGGTCGGCGACAAAGACGTGGCCGTCGGTGTGGTCGATCGCCATGGCCGCAGGAGCCGACAGCGGCGTGCCTGCGGGGGCCTCGGTCAGGGCCTGAAGGAAGGGGTGGCCGGTGGCGGCTTGAGCGGGGGAGGCGATCAGGGCCGTCAGGGCCACGCACAGGGTTAGCGCCAGAGCGGTGAGGAGGGCCGGGGCGAAGGACCACGGCCGATGCCGCCCTGGACGTTGGGGCCAGTGATCAGCCGAGCCTCGAGGGCGGTGATCAGCTGGGCCAGGGCTAGGGCGCGTCTGTGTGCGATCAGGCCAAACCTCGGTCAACCTCCTGCCGCCGGCTGTCCGCAAAACGCTCATCGGACCTCTCTTGACCCCTGGACTCGTCGTTTACAAGGACTGAGGCGTGCGTGGGGCCGGGCGAGCCCCACGCACGTGCTCATTGCTTCAGTGCTTCAAGAGGCTGTACTACGCCTTGATCTCGCCCGCTTCGGCCGGCGTGTTTTCGTTTGTGATTTCCTCACCCGCTGCCGACCAGTCGGTACCTTCTGAATTTTCGAGGTTTTCAACATAGTCTTCGAGCAACTCGATGTGTTTGCCTTCGAATTTGGCCGGAATATTTTCGTTGGTTGCTTCGTTGGTCGTGTACACCTGGGTGTATTTGGTAGTCATGGTGTTGACCGGGGTAATCGGCGAGATGATGCCGTCGTATCCCCCCGTGCTTTCGGGGAGGTACTGTGCACCTTCTTTTGAATTACCTACGCCAACAACTGTCTTGAGGAAGCCCAGACACACGAAATCGGCGAAGTGGCCATGGTGTTTGGCTGGTTCCAGAAGAACTCCGGCTTCCTTTTTCGGTTTGCTTATGTACCCCAGCTTGCCCTTCAGCGGATTGACTTTTACTTCACCTTCGGCCGCGCCGGCACTGGTACACGGACCAGCTCCAAACGCAGTGCATCCTTTGAATGTCACTAGGACATTTGACACCTTGTTTGTGCCTTCGGCCTGGCCGCTGCTTGTCTCGCTTTCGCATTCGACTTTTACTGTGAGGCCAGCTTCGGCGTCCACACCGCCTTCTTCTTCGCACTTTTTGCGCGTCCAGCGCTGTCCGGCTCCTTCTCCTTCGATGGAACAAGTCCTAAGAAAGGTCGTCAACACGCCGCCGCTGCCGACGTTTTTACCTGTGAATTTCACAGGCGCCAGGTCTTTACCTTTCGTCCATTCAAACGTGCCGCCGCCTTTTTTGGCTTTGACCGTGCAGTTGCTGTCGGAGTATTTCCCGCCCGCTTTGGCTTCGCACTTCCCCCATTCCGGCAGCGCCGAGGCGCTCGTCGCCGTAACAGCCGCGATCGCGAAGACCGCGACCAGGCTGAGTCCAACCATCCTTAGATGTCTCACTGTTCCTCCACTCCTTTTTGGTTCGTATTGAGGTGCTTGACGCCTGAGCTGCCCTGTGGAGGACCCCCCCGGACGTCGGTTTGGGTGCGACTGCGCGGTCCCCGGCAGCGATTGGCTGGGGTCGCGCTCGCAATCGGCGTGGGCGCACCCTGCGCTTTGGCCGACACGTTTGGATGAGGGTTGCGCTGGGTGAGCGCCCCTCTTTGGCAGGTGGGCGTAGGCGCTGGCGCTCATGCGCTCGCCCTTTGCTGCTCAGAGCCTTCAGGCCAGCGTGCGTCGCTGAAGCCGTCGCTGAGGATCTCGAGGATGCGCTGGCCGTATGGGGTCAGCAGCCATGCGCGTTGGGCAGAGCCGGCTTGCGGTGAGCTTGCGTTTTCGATCAGGCCGCGCTGCTCGAAGCGACGCAAGAGGCCGGAGATGTGTCCGCTGTTGTCCTCGATGCCCACCGCGCGGCCGACCTGTCGGCTGCCCAGGCCGGGGGCTGAGGCGATTGCCTTCAGTGCGAGCACCGTGCGGGGATGTGGGCGCAGCGGCACCATTTCCGCCCGCTCGGAGATCTGTTGGCGGAGCTCGGGCTCATGAGCGCCGAGCTTGGTGTGAGCGTCGCCTAGCTCATGAGCGCTGTCGAGCTTCTCGGCGGCTTGACCTAGGTAGGGGTCGAGGATCTCTGAGCGAAGTTTCGGCGCAAGCTCGCTGAGCGGCTTGCCCTCGGCCCTCAGCATGTGCGCGCGGATCACCGAGAGGGCTCCGAGTATGAGGAGCTCTGCGATCAGTCCACTTGAGGGTTTGATCTGCGCTCCGACGATCACGTGCTCGCTGGCCTCTTCGAGCACCGGGGCCAGGGCGTTGTGAGCTCGCTCTGTGCACTTCAGGGTGGTCGCACCCGACACCGGCGCCTCTAGCGCTACGAGCTGAGCCCACCCTCCGTGCTGATCCAGGAAGGCCAGTAGCGCTGAGAGGCCGGCGTCGAGTCGGCCTTGCCAGGTCTCCTGGAGTCCAGTGGCTTCCGCGACCGCCTGGCTGAGGGCCTCTAGCCCCCAATCAAACGACTGCGGTAGGTAGCTGGAACCTGGCTCGAGGAGCTCCTCTAGGGATTGCCAGGGGTTGGGCTGCTTGGTGGCCCCCGTCCCAACAAGACGGGGGTCAGTCGGTCATCTGGAGTCAACAGTCGAGCTGTCCGCCTACCGATACCGCCGGATTCAGGGCTGACTTTTGAGCGCCAACGGTATGCCATTGACAAACCGGGACCGATGTGGTCTAGTACGCACTGTCAATCAGCAGTTCTCGTGGGAAAGATGATGGGATGTTGGAGGGGAACCAGACAAAATCCAAGGATGGGGAGCGGCGCGAAATGCGTGCGGTCGATCAAGCTCAGAACCGACTTGCCTCGCGCGACGGAGCCCACGTCTTGGGCTCCAGCGCTCTCATGACGTCCAGCGGATCGGGTAGATGATGTCGGCAGATCGATCACTCGCCACAGCCACTGACCCCCGTCTTGTTGGGACGAGGGCCGTCTTCGCCAAGACCTAGCTGGTAGCGCCCGCGCGGTCGGGCCGCGCGCTTCCCACACGGCAGGCTTGCTCATCATGAGCTTCCCCTCGCCCACCAGCCCGTGCCCCCATCCGGGCTCGCCCGCACCTTCACGAACGACAGCGGCCGCTAAGGACATCCTGGTCCAGATGCCGGTCTTGCCGCCACCTCAGCCCTTCAGCGTGCTCACGTCCATCGTGGGCGATGGCGCCGTCAAGGACACCGGCTCGTCCCATTCGGAGAAGGTGATACGGCCCTTTTCACGTCCGCCGTTCTTGACTAGCGCGACCGGATAGGGCTTGCCGGTTGTGGCCACGTAGAGGACGCCTTTGTAGACTTTCGTCGCCTCTTTGAGCTCGATGACCTTCTGGCCTTTGACCGTCGTGCTCGCGCCCTTGATGACCGAGCCCGGTGTGGAGAGCAGGCGGTTGAGCTCACCGGAGAGATCCGTGAACGCGGCGAGCTGCGACAGCGGACCGTTTTCGGCAGAGCCCTTCAGCCAAGTACCCGTCGGAACATCTAGGCTCTTGCCGAGTACCGCCCCGACGCGAGCATAGAACGCTGGGCTGCCTTTGAGGTAGATCGTGCCGCCGACCCGAACCGCTTCGAAGCTAAGTCCAAGAAAGGACACATGACCGCGGCCACCGTTGTCGGTGAGGGTCAGATTGATTGCCAGTGTTAGTGGCCCCTGCGAGCTCTTCCCCACAACATGCACCGAGCTCGCCTTCTGGGCAGCTTCCTTGCTAGCCGCCAGGATTTCCTTGCCCGATTTCAAGGACACCCCGTTATCAGAGCTCCCACAGCCGCTAAGAGCAAGCAGGCAAGTAGCCGCCAGCGCCGTCATGAGCCCCAGCGTGCCTCGTGCGCGAAGGGGGTTGTCCAGACGTCTGAGCGTGTGGAGACTCACACGCCTGGACACTTTGGTCGATGTGGCCAAGGCAGAGGGCGTGCTGGAGCACGCCGGGCACATCGAGAGCTTTGAGGTCGAGGTCTCCCTCAGCGCAAGCAGGCGATCGCCAGGGGTAGAGGCAGGAGCAGGGGCACTGGCGTCAAGGGGCGCTGGCATCTCTAGGAGCGCTGCCGGCTCGTCGTCTTCTGCCCAGCCTTCTTGCCCTTGGCGCCCCCATGAGCCCCCTTAGCCCCAAACCGCTTCTTCGCCTGCGCTTCGCACTTGGCCCGCTTGCCCTTCAGCCGCTTGGCCTTGAAGTGCGCCCGACAAGCCTTCAAGGCCCTCTTCAGCTTCTGCGCCCTCGTCAGCTTCTTGGCTTTGCTGGCCTTGACCTGGGCGCAGCCCGTCACGGCGATCTTCGTTGTGGTGTCGATCACCGCCCCGTTCTGGGCTGAGATCACAGTCGGCATCTGAAGGCTCTGCCCACAGAGGCTGAACTTCTTGGCCGCCGGGACGTTTGAGGTCAGCGCCGAGTGGGGTCCTGCCGGCAGGATTGTCTGGAAGCTGGAGAAGGGAGCGTCAGGGGCCGATTCAAAGCGCGAGTAGGTGATCCCTTTTTTGACGTCGGTCTTGCCGTCCAGCAGGAGCGTGACCCCTTCGCCCTGCAAGACGAACTCAACGTCGGGGAAGGCCGCTCCGCCATGGGAGACCAGATAGGCGGGTCCCGAGAGGGGGTTTCTGAGCACCGGCGTGTGGATCGTGGCGTTGCCGATCACAGACTCCGGAGGACAGGAGGCGGGGTTGGCGCTGAAGGTGGCCTCAAGGCAGGCTTTCTGAAGGGTCGTGAGCCTTGCCGGCAGGGCGATCGGCAGCTGCAGGGAGACTTTGGCGATGTTGGCCTGCCCGAGACCTTGGGAGGTGACCGTCACCGCGAAGGCGGCGCCATTGGCTTTGGAGGAGTTGCCGGCGACCGAGGCTGTGAGCTTCGGTCCGAAGGGCAGGTTTCCACAGCCCCCCACCTGGAAGGGGGAGGAGACGCTCTGGCTGGCTCCTTCTGAGCCCGAGAGGGTTCCGTTGATGCTCATCGGGTTGCAGTTGGTGGGGTTGAACTGGAAGCCCTGTCGATCGACGGTGGCGATCACGCGCTTGAGCTGCAGGGGGATGCCTTTGACCTGGGTGGGCAGGGGGTCTGAGAGAATCGTCACAGCGGCTGTATTGGGGTCGATGAAGAGCTTTGAGCGGACCGTCACGACTCCGAGGTCAAAGGGGCCTGCCACCGCGGGGGTCACGATCGAGAGGCCAAAGGGGGCGCCGCCATAGGGGCCGGTGATGAAGACTCGGCCTCCCCCCTGGATGAAGGGTTCTGGGCCAAGGCCCGCCACGGCTGTGGCGTGGCCGACTTCGCTTGCGGGTGGGCAGGCGTTGGTGGAGGCCTGTCCCTCTGTGCAGAGGGTTACCGAGGAGAGCATCGCGGCGATCCCTGGGGGTAGGTGCATGGAGAGGCCGGCTAGGTTCTGGTTGCCGTCTGGCCTTGAGAGTTCCAAGGAGAAGCCCGTGTAGGCGCCGGCGGTGGGGTTTGTGGAGTAGGCATTGAAGCCTGGGGCGAAGGGCAGCGCTCCAGCTGGGCAGGGGCCGCCAGCGACCCCTGAGGCGATGTTGAAGGCTTCGGGGGGGCCGAGCACGTTGAGCACCCCTGTGCCCGACCAGGGCGTGAAGGCGGCGTCTGTGGCATAGCCCCCGCAGAAGGGCGGGGTGCTGACAGAGGCCCTGGGGCCTCCAAAGAGATCGAGCCTCAAGTCTTCGAATGGGACCTGGGGGGTGTTGTGGAAGGTTGTGGAGATGCGCAGCGTGGATTCATCTGAGTGGCCTTCCCCGGCTAGCTTGACCAGGACGCCTGAGATTGGGTCCTTGGCCACGATGTAGAGGGCTATGAGGGAGTTGAAGGGGTTTCGATCCCCTTCTCCGTTGGGGGCTGGGGTGGCCAGGTAGACAGAGCCTTCTAGTTCGTGGCTTAGAAGTGGGGTCTTGATGTGGACCACGCCTAGCTTGGAGGCGTCTGGGCAGGTTGGCTCCTCAGTTGAGAATTCGTTGATCTGGCTAGAGGCGTTGAAGCCCTGGAAGCCGACCTCAGACTCTGAGCAGGCCTCTAGGCCATTGGCGGCTGAGGGGGACAGCTGGACTCCCGCCGGCAGGGTGACCGTTGTGTCGCGGAGGTCTGCCTCGGCTAGGGCTCCTGCTTCCAGCGTCGTTTGCTGGGGGACTTTGACGTCTACTGAGAGGGCTGTGGGGGTGCTTGCTGAGTGCTCTTGGGGGGTTACTGAGATGGAGGGGGTGAAGGGGAGGGCAGCGCAGCCTTGGAAGCCCAATGGGGTTCCGTCTGTGGTCATCCAGCGGTATTCGGCGCCTAGGAGGACTCCTGGGTTTGCCCAGGAGTCGGCTTGGGTGGTGAAGAGAATCGGTTCTGCGGCTGGGTTCGCTGCGCAGGAGGTTGGCAGGGTTAGGAAGGGGTTCTGGGGTTCATTGCTCGCAGCCGGGCAGGTCTTGCCGATCTGGCTTTGGAAGAAGTTCCCGGCTACGCATCCCCAGCCCCTAGCGTTGTCGTGCCGGGGATCACCCGGCACTCCCCACAGCGTGACCTGGCTCGAGAGCAGCCCGGCGGTCTCGGTGGCGTCGTGAACCGTCGCCACGACGCCATAGTCGCGCCCCGAACGCACGGAGGTATCTATTACGATGGGCACCTTGCCAATCACCTCGAAGCCGAGCCTGGCGGGCTCTCCATTCGAGGGCACGAGGTTGAATACGGGAACCGTCCTGGTGAACACCTTCGCGACTTTCGGTTCGTTTGCGGTCACAGACGCCACACCGACGACCGAGCTGGGGGCGCAAAGGTTCGTCTCGAGCACGAGCGCGAAGAAGTCGGTCATCGTGCATTGCGACGCGGCGTTGGGGTTGCCGACCAGTCCCGGAGGCAGGGCGAATGTCAAATCCTTGGGAAGCGCGAGGGGCTGCCGGCCCGCGGTCTGGGCCAGCGCAACGGTTGTGGTCAGCTGGAACGGATGGGACCCAGCCTGTGTCGCGGGAGTGCCATCCTCGTTATATGGTGCGACTTCATAATCTGAGACACCAAACGAGGGTACGGTCCCGCTGACTGGCACTCTCAGCGTGCGAGCCGCTTTTTGCGCTCCGCCGCCTTCGACGCTGACCTCATCGGATAGAGATTCAACGATTTCTGGGGCGACTTTGACCGTGATCGCAACTGTAGTCCGTTCGTAAGGGTTAAGGACTCCTTTGAACGTGCACCGCAGTGTGGCTAGATCACATTCGACCGGTGTGCCATTGCTGATCAGACCGGAAATATTGGTCGCGCTCAATCCCGCTGGAAGTTGGTTCGTTATCACCACGGGGTTTTTACTGCCATCTATCGGGGCATCTCCGAGGTTGCTGACCACGACCTGCAGCGTGCCTTCTCCCCCCGGCGCCAAGTTCCCGGGCACCGTTTCGGAGTTGATTTGCCACCACGGCGTTTGCGCGGACGCAAACTCCGTCCACAGTGCCATGAGCACCAGCATCAGCGCAAGCGCCACCGCAAGCTGGCACGCCCGCGACCTCGCGAGCAGAGATCGCGATCGTGCCACGCTCATCTCCTTCCCCTCTCGCTCGGGAGTGACGCCCTGCCGGCAGGCAGCGTCGCTTTGCGAACGCGTGTCGAGTGTGCGCGCGACGTCGCTTTCTTCGCCTTGTGGCCATACAGCTTTCGTGCATGCGCTTCGCACTTCCGTCGTCTTTTGCCCGCGCGTTTCTTCTTACAGGCCTTGAGCGCTTTCGTGAGCCTTTCCGCCCGGTTGACGGGCTTGGCCACAGCCTTCGCGTCTTGGACCTTTTGCTGTCCGGTCACGGTCGACGAGAGATTGCCTGGGCCTGAGAAGGTCGCGCTTCCAGCGAGTCCGCTCGGAACGGGCACCGACGGAGACGCTGGGCGGCAGGTCTGGGTTTCGGCGCAGCTCGCGAGTGGCGGCTGCGGCGGGGATAAGCAGGGAGAAGCTCCGGAGCACGTGCGAGCGTCGTAGATATCAAACGCCGTATCGGTGTCCTGCGGCAGCAGTTGGGACTCGCTGACGAAGAAGACATCTTGCCGCTGGGAGTCGCTTCGATGAACGCCGATTCCTTGTTTGAGGTCCCGGGCGTCAACAGCGAGATGCAGCCGCCGGTTGGGCTTTCACAACTTCCCACCCCGGAAGGCTCGTATTGGTAGACATTCTCCTTGTGATTGAGCGCGGCCGGTACAAGCTCGTCCGGGCTGTTGAAGTACAGGCGCCCGTCGTCTGAGAGGTAGCGCGACTGAAAGATCGCACTAATGAGATTCTGGGTCGTCCATCCAGGGATATTGCCTGCAAGCCACTGCCCGGACCAGACCTTGCGCCGGTCAACCAGCAGCCCCAAGCCTTCGCCGGATTCGACTTGATCGAGCACGCCCTTCGGTCTGGCGCCGCTTGGGTTACAGGAGATGCAGCGCAGGCTCCTTGTCGCCGAGTCATACAGAAAGACCTCCTGGTCCGGCTGCCCGCTGCTCTGATCCGTGTTGTCATATTCGGTCAGAGCAGCGGCTGACATGAATGCCAGGTAGCGTCCGTTCGGGGAGACTCGAGCGGTTAGGTATGCGGTGTTTGCGAGCTTTGAGCCTTCCCACTCTGGCCGATCTTCATTCGAAAGCGCTGCGATGAATGTCGTGTCCCATCGCGCGCCGTCGAAATGCAGCTGATACAGGTTGTTCTTGCCAGATTCCGCACTTTCTCCACTGTTATTGCCGTTGTCGGCGAGCACGCCTTGAGCGACGAGGTAAACGGTAGACCCATCTGTAGTTGCGCCGAGCAACAGTTCTTGAACCGTCGCATGCTCGCCTTCATTGTGATCAACCGTCAGGTCGGTCAGACTGCACGTGACTTTCCCGGCATGTTCCACGATCTCACACTCGTAGAGGTCAGAGCGCTGCAGTCCCGGTTCGGCGGTAGAGTCTGCTGTGAGTCGCTGTCTGTCCGTGAAGAAAACACGCGAGCCATCGCTGCTCGCGGCCTGGAACTGTGCCGTGCCTTTGAGCGGTTCGGCAACGCCCTGTGCCGCGTCGACCTTAATGGTTTCGCCACGAGCGGTATCACGCAGATACAGATGTCCCACGCGTCCTTCAACTTCGGGGGTCGTCCACAGGACCCGTGAACCGTCGTCGGCGATCGCGTGGGCAGTGAGGTGATAGTAGCCGAGGTCGACTTTCCCGGCCGCCGGCGCTCCGTTAGGCAGCACACTTATCTGCTGCAAGGCACCGTCGGTCCACTCATACAAACCGAGGCCAGACCCTGGGCCAGTCAGGGCAACATTGGAGCTGAAGATGACGTGGGCAAGATCACTTGTTGCCCCTACGAAGTGGATCTGTCCACTGAAGTTCGTGCCTGGCCCCACGTTAGCTTCAGTGACGAGCGGCTGAAACGTGCCACTTGCGTTGTCGCGAAGGTACAGAGTCGCTTGGGTGACGCCCGGCGCCAGCGGCGGTTCGGGGGCCCCGCCGGGTGGTTCCACCAGTGCGTGTGACAAGTCGGGCGCAAAAAACTGATATTCGGGGGTCTGCCCCGGCGCTAGTCCCTTCGCTTTGGAGCTCGCCGTCGCCAGATCTTGGGATTCCCAGTTGTGTTCGCCCCTCGTCGCGAGCATCTGCTGCCATTCCGGAGTGCGATTGCCCTGCACGCCTTCGCCGAGAGGTCCGTTTGCCACGTAGGCGAGGCGACTGCCGTCCTCAGCCGCAAGTATCCATCCCCCTTCCCGGGTCAGCGCTTCGACCGGAGTGCTGCCCTTTTCAGGCGGGGAGACCATCTCCCACGCGCGGTTATCAGGCAGCGCGAAGGTCGACATAAGCTGCTTGGTCGTAAGCGTGCGCTCAGGCCCTTCCGTAGTCCCCAGCGTGTTCTTGGCGATCACGCGATAGAAGTAGGTGGTGTTGGGCGAGAGCCCAATGATGGGCTGGCTCTGGGCCACATCTTCTTCGCCCGCCCCGATGTCTAGCCCGGGTGGCGCCGGGATGTTCGTGCAGGCGGCGGGGTTCTGGGCGCAGCTCTGCGTCCCGTATTGGAAGTAGTAGGTGGTGTCGTTGCCCAGCGGGTTGATCTGGGTGTGCAGCGTGGCTTCGGTTGAGCTGACGTCGGTGGCGTAGCTGGCATCCACCGGTGCTGGTGCGATTGTCGTGAACCTCTGATCTGCCCCTGTGGTGCTCCCGGCTTCGTTTTCGGCGATCACCCTGAAGTGGTAGGTGACGCCGAGCTTCAGGCCCGTCAGCGGTGCTGAGACTGGGACCGGTGTGGCGCCTGAGCCCACGCCGGCCCCGCCCAGCGGGACCTCGGTCCCGTAGGCTGTGGTTTCGCCGTATTGGAAGCGATATGTGGTTTCAAGCTCCCCGGGGTTGACCTTGGCGTTGATCGTGGCCACTTCATGGCCGATCGCTGAGGTCGGTTCGTTTGTGATCCTGGGCGGCCCTGAGGTGATGAAGGATTTGTCTTGACCGAAGGTGGTGCCGAAGCTGTTTTCGGCGATGAGGCGATAGTGGTATGTGGAGTTCGGTGTGAGGCCCGATAGTTCTGCTTTGGCAGCCACTGAGCCTGTGCCCGAGCCCGCGTCTGTGCCCGGTGCTTCGGGGCTCGTGTTGCCATAGGCGCTGGTGGGCCCCCACTGGAAGTAGTAGTGGGCGTCAAAGCCGTTGGGGGCCAGGGTGCCCGTGAGCGTGGCGCTGGTCGGTTGGAGGCTTTCGATCGGACCGGTGGAGAGGCCTTCCACGGCCGTGGGGGTTTCAAACTGGCGGATGATCCCGTAGCTGGTTCCGTTGTCGTTCTCGGCGACCAGGCGGAAGAAGTAGGTTCGCCCGGCGTGCAGTTCGCCTAGCGTGGTGGCGACTTTTTCTTCGCCTCCTGCGAAGGCCGTGGGCGCCGTGGCCGATCCCAGGGCCTCGCTTTCGCCGTATTGGAAGAAGTAGTGCCCGGCTTTGCCCAGACCATTGAGGCTCCCGTTGAGGATCGCTGTGGTGCGCGTGGGTTTTGAGGCTTTGGAGGTGGCGGCATCCGGGACAACGACTGCGGGGCCAAAGACGTCCACGCGCCCGTGGGAGCTGTCTGCGACATAGATCTCGCCCGAGGAGGCGACGGCCACGCCGTAGGTTTCGCCTAGGGGTCCTGCCGGGGTGTTGATGACCTGCCCGACCCATTCGCCGGCGGCGTTGAACTCACTGATGAGGTGGCGTTCGGCCTCGGCCACAAAGAGGTCCCCCGTGCCCTGATCGATCGCCACGGCAGAGACATTGCCGCCTTCTTCTTCAGGTCCCAGGAAGGTTCCGTCAGGGGCGCCTTTGCCGGTGAGCTTTCCTTCAAAAGCCCCAGTGGCGGAGAACTGATAGACGCCACCCTTGGCGGAGTCTGCGACATAGACCTTGCCCGTGCTGGCGTCGATGGCTACTCCGTTGGGTTCTTCCATTTTGCCCGCTGACAGGACCCTGACCAGATCGCCTTCAGAGGCTTCTTCAGGGCCTTTGGGCTTTGGTTTGAAGACGTCTGCGACGCCTACCCCCAGTTCTGGGTCTTCGGCGTCGATCACATAGACATCGCCGACGGAGGCGCTTTTAGAGTTGTCGACCGCGACGCCGGTGATTTCGGCGAATTCGCCGGCTTCAAGGCCCTCGCCGGTCCATTCTGAGAGCAGTTCATAGGTTGAGCCGTTGGGCTTGTAGACCGCCACGGCGTTCTGGAAGGAGTCGGCCACGTACAAGTAGCCGCTGGCTTCATCGATGGCGATCGCAGAGGCGAACAGGGAGCCTTCGCCGATCTGGGTCAAGAAGGTGCCCGAGGAGCTAAAGACGTCGATCTGACCGATGCCAAGGTCGGCGACAAAGACGTGGCCGTCGGTGTGGTCGATCGCCATGGCCGCAGGAGCCGACAGCGGCGTGCCTGCGGGGGCCTCGGTCAGGGCCTGAAGGAAGGGGTGGCCGGTGGCGGCTTGAGCGGGGGAGGCGATCAGGGCGGCGAGGGCGCACAGGGTTGCAGCAAGGGCGAAACAGGTAACCCCGAAATGGATTGGGCCTCTTAGACGCGACGACTGCGAACTCTTGCGGTCAAGTCCCCAGTCGGCTTTCTGCAAACCCCTCATCTGTCCCTCTCGTCGATTTCTTGCTGGATGAGAAGCGTGGAGCCGCAGGCGGCGGCCCCACGCTTGTCTCATTACTTCAGTGCACCGACCGCGGCGTCAACTACGCCTTGATCTCCCCTGGTTCTGCAGCGGTGTTGAGGTTTGTGATTTCCTCTCCGGCCGGGCTCCACATCGTGCCTTGCGATGGAGATGAGGTCGGGTTTGAGTAGTCTTCAAGCAACGAAATGTGCTTACCCTCGAATTTACTTGGCACATTTTCGTCTGTTTCATGGTTTATGGTGTACACCTGGGTGAATTTGGAGGTCATGGTATTGACCGGCGTAATGGGCGAAACGATGCCGTCATACCCGCCTTTGCTTTCCGGCGTGTAGAAGGCGCCTTCTTTCGAGTTGCCAACGCCGACCGTTACCACGGTAATCCCGGAGCAGTTGAACGACGCAAATACGCCGTGTTTTTTCACCGGTTCGAGCAGAACACCGACTTCTTTGGCGCCTTTGTTGATGTAGCCCAGGGTTCCCTTCAGTTCCTGGACCAGGATTTCACCTGGCGCGGCGTTGCTGCACGGGAGTGAGCCAAAGAGCTTGCAACCTTCAAATCTCACCTGAATATTAGTGATGCTCTTTTGACCTGACTGTTTGCCGCTGCTGTTCTCTTGTTCGCATTCTACGAGGAACTCTTCGTTCCATTCAGGATCGGAGTCTGCTGGGCCGCCTCGTATATGCCCACCTTTTGCGGTGCAGCCCGACGGTGTGGTTCTGGAGTTTTCGATGACGTGTTCCTCGCTGGCGTCCATACAGAAGCGAAACCGGGTGCCCAGCACGCCGCCACTGCCGACGTTTGCCCCATTGAAATGCACGTCTGGCAGCGTCGCCCCCTTCTTCCATTCAAAGCTGCCGCCTTTGCCTTTGGTTGTGCAGTTGGCGTTGGTGTATTTCCCGCCCGCTTTGGCTTCGCACTTCCCCCATTCCGGCAGCGCCGAGGCGCTCGTCGCCGTAACAGCCGCGATCGCGAAGACCGCGACCAGGCTGAGTCCAACCATCCTTAGATGTCTCACTGTTCCTCCACTCCTTTTTGGTTCGTATTGAGGTGCTTGACGCCTGAGCTGCCCTGTGGAGGACCCCCCCGGACGTCGGTTTGGGTGCGACTGCGCGGTCCCCGGCAGCGATTGGCTGGGGTCGCGCTCGCAATCGGCGTGGGCGCACCCTGCGCTTTGGCCGACACGTTTGGATGAGGGTTGCGCTGGGTGAGCGCCCCTCTTTGGCAGGTGGGCGTAGGCGCTGGCGCTCATGCGCTCGCCCTTTGCTGCTCAGAGCCTTCAGGCCAGCGTGCGTCGCTGAAGCCGTCGCTGAGGATCTCGAGGATGCGCTGGCCGTATGGGGTCAGCAGCCATGCGCGTTGGGCAGAGCCGGCTTGCGGTGAGCTTGCGTTTTCGATCAGGCCGCGCTGCTCGAAGCGACGCAAGAGGCCGGAGATGTGTCCGCTGTTGTCCTCGATGCCCACCGCGCGGCCGACCTGTCGGCTGCCCAGGCCGGGGGCTGAGGCGATTGCCTTCAGTGCGAGCACCGTGCGGGGATGTGGGCGCAGCGGCACCATTTCCGCCCGCTCGGAGATCTGTTGGCGGAGCTCGGGCTCATGAGCGCCGAGCTTGGTGTGAGCGTCGCCTAGCTCATGAGCGCTGTCGAGCTTCTCGGCGGCTTGACCTAGGTAGGGGTCGAGGATCTCTGAGCGAAGTTTCGGCGCAAGCTCGCTGAGCGGCTTGCCCTCGGCCCTCAGCATGTGCGCGCGGATCACCGAGAGGGCTCCGAGTATGAGGAGCTCTGCGATCAGTCCACTTGAGGGTTTGATCTGCGCTCCGACGATCACGTGCTCGCTGGCCTCTTCGAGCACCGGGGCCAGGGCGTTGTGAGCTCGCTCTGTGCACTTCAGGGTGGTCGCACCCGACACCGGCGCCTCTAGCGCTACGAGCTGAGCCCACCCTCCGTGCTGATCCAGGAAGGCCAGTAGCGCTGAGAGGCCGGCGTCGAGTCGGCCTTGCCAGGTCTCCTGGAGTCCAGTGGCTTCCGCGACCGCCTGGCTGAGGGCCTCTAGCCCCCAATCAAACGACTGCGGTAGGTAGCTGGAACCTGGCTCGAGGAGCTCCTCTAGGGATTGCCAGGGGTTGGGCTGCTTGGTGGCCCCCGTCCTGCCGAGACGGGGGTCAGTCGTCGTACCGCGTTCGCCGTTCGAGCTCCCTACCCGCCAAAGCCCCCAGTTTTAGGGATGACTTCTGAGAGCGAACGGTATGCCATTGACAAACCCAACTGGATGTGGTCTAGTACGCACTGTCAACAGGCGGGTTGCTGTGGGAAGGATGATGGGATGTTGGAGGGGAAGGAACCAAACACCAAGGACGGGGAGCCGCGCCAAAAGAGCGCGGTCGACCGAGTTCGTGGTCGCCTCGCTGCGGACAGCGGAGCCCACGGCACGGTGCTTCCACTTGGCTACGGCGACAGGCGGAACAGTCAGATGACCTCAGGGAATCAGACAGCCACAACAGCAACTGACCCCCGTCTCGGCAGGACGGGGGCTGTTCTCGCCGATACCTAGCTGGCAGCCTCGCGCGGGCCAGTCCGAGCGCTTCCCACACGGGAGGCGCGCCTGCGGCAGACTTGCTTGCGCCCACGTGTCTATGTCAGCCGAGACTTGCTGCGCGATTCTACGAACGACTGCGGTCCGTTAAGCCAGCGGTCCTCGGCGCTTCCAACCGCCCGCTGCGTGTCTGGGAGGCTTGACATCGGTATGGGACGCGTCCGTTGCGCCGCAGCGCTGCCAGCCCAAAGTACGAACAGCCGCGAGGGCCTAGTTGGATGCCTCGGGCTTCGCTAAGTCAGCCCCCTCCCGGCCGAGCCCTCGGAATGCTCAACCTCCGCCCCAGGCGACTCAGGGATCGCCAGACCTAGCCCCTGTTCCGTGGCATGTTTCGCTGCGCGCCTACGATCCACTTCCTCGCGCTGCTTCACGAACACCTCCGAATCGATGATCTCCAGCGCCTTGTGTATCGGTGTGACCATCGCTATCCCAGTGTTGAGCACTTCCTGTTCGGACTCACCGAAATCTGACAGCCATGCGTTGCCCTTCTGCCAGTGCCCTCGAATCAAGCCGAGGAGATAGAACTCCCATCCCGTCGATCTGTAGCCTTCGCGTGACGACGCTGGCCGTCCAGGATCGACCGCGACCCACACAGGGGAGCCGCTTAGTCCCCCGATCGAGCGGACCTCGGCCAGGAATGCCTCGAAGTTCTGACCCGTCTTGGCGTCCCAGATCGGCTCCCACGGCATCGCCGCGATCATCCCCGAGCGAACGATCGGGATGTTTATCTTGCGCCCGTGGTGGGACGCAAACAGGCCCACGACGAGCAGTTCCTCTCCGAGCCCTATCGACTTCTCCTCGATCAGGTCGGGAGTCGCAAGCGACTCCCGCTCGAAACGCATCATTTGGTAGATCGGCGGCCCTGGAAACGGGATCACGGCAACGTCATTGACCCTGTCCTCGTGGAACTCCCACGCGGAGGACATCTCTATCAGTTGTACGTCGCTGCCATCGATTGCGTTGAGTCTCACGTACAGCTTTCCGAACCGCCGGGCTTCTTCAACGCAGTGCCGCGCCGTCGCCAGATAACAATGGCGGTTGTCGTTCGAGGCCTCGGACTCGACTACGAGGACCAAGCCCGTTCCAGCGGGCTTGATTTCGCCATTGATCTCCACACAGAGGAAAACCGCAGACAGCGTGATCATGTCGGGGACGCGCATCAGTCTCTTTCCGATATCGCCAACGACCTACCAGCGCGATCCAGCTGCGCCCTCGGGCGGAGCTAGGCTGCTGCCAGTGCCTCCGCAAGTGTGTCCGGGCTGACGGCGACGTGCTCGGGTACCGTGACGTTGATGACGTGATCGCGTTCTAGCAGCCACTTGGCGTTGATGATCGTGAGGCCGATGACCTCGCCCTTGGCGTTGTAGCGCAGGACATGCCCCTCAGGCGTCTCATCGCTCACGGCCGCAGGTTGGCGATCACCGACGTGCAAGTAGAGCACGTCCCCCCGGTCGTCGTAGGAGGCGTGATCGAAGGTTAGGCTGCCGATGGTCACTGTCATTGCGTAGTCAATCCAGGTGGATCTTTGCGGTTGGCATAGGCGGTCACGATTCGCGCTGGTGTCTCGTTGAAGTGTACGACCACGAACAGCCAGCGGCTAGGGCCAAGATTGCGGCTGTAGTAGCGCTCCCGTCCGGGGCGCGGGTCGAGACGGCGATGTGCCGGAGAGCTGACGGTCGCCATGATCTCCTCCCCGAAGGGAGTCAACTCCGGGTGCTCGTGAAGGATGTGCTCCCAGCCGTCCGCGTCTAGGACGACAGCGCGCCCGTCGGGATCGACCGTCTCGGCAAGGATGCTCAAGCGCCCGCTGCCTTGCGGTCCGTGGCATTGAGACAGACCATTTGCTCCTGGATCACTCGCACGCGCAGAGGGTACAAGCACGTCTGAGGCGTCGGTTGCTTGCGACGTGCGGCACGTCCTCGCGTGCCTGCTCTTGTTGCCTCCAGTTGTCGGGTGCGCTGGCACCGGGCGACGGTCGGACACAAGTAGACCCTTCAGGAGGCGTAGCCGACGCCTCCGGTGACCGGCTCCGCGCTCGCTCGCCGGCTGCTCGTCGAGGCTGCCTGGCACTACGCGCGCGACCCGAGGATCGGCGCGACGCTCCAGAACCGTCAGCAAGGACAGCCCGCACACGTGCTGCAGATTGCTAACCGAGCCCAGCAACGCCTGCACCGCAACTATCACCGAATGCGCGCCCGCGGCAAGCCGCACAACATCACAGTCATCGCCTACGCCCGCGAACTCGCGTGTTTCCTCTGGGCCGCAGCCGCCGCCGACTAACCATCCCCGACAGCCTCGCCGGCCTGCCTAAACAGGTTGTGAGCGGAGAGAGGTGTCCGGGCCGCTCCTGAGGCTGTGGGTCCTGCCAGGGATTCCACGTCAAAGGAGGGCCCGGATGAGTCAGCACGTTAGGGGCAAGCTCGGACCTGCGGGTCGTATAGAGCTCGTGCGCTTGATGCTCGAGGAGCGGCATTCAGAGAGGTAGCCGCAGCGAGGATCTGCGTCGCGCCGGCGAGGGCGCCTCACTGGAAGCACAGGTTTCACACAGCCAGTGCCGAGGAGCGAGCATCCGGAAGTTGGGCGTGCGATCGCTCCAGTCGCCCGCATCGATCGCCGAGGAGGACAGTGGTCACGACGAGCCCTGGCCGGACGCAGTCGTCAAGATCATCCATGACCGCGAAGCCCGAACCGAGCCCTCGCCGCAACCTGCATCCGAGCGGTAATCGTGCGCCTGAATAGGCAGCAATGGGCAGCAGCGAGGCCCAAGCGCCCTTGCGCGGCCTGCACCAAACGGGCCGCCCGCTCCTAAGCCCTGTCCATTAGCAGGGCCTTTCTCAGAGTGCCCCCGCCAGGAGTCGAACCTGGATCTACCGCTTAGGAGGCGGTCGTCTTATCCATTGGACTACGAGGGCGTGACGATCGGGCGCGGAGGCTCGTGTGGGAAGGCTACCTGTGCTGCTCGGCCGGACGAGCGATCGACTCACCGGCGAGTCGAGTGAGTGCCTCGCCGTCGAGGCGGTGTGTGATCCATTCCCCCATCGTGCGTGCACCGATACCACGGTAGAAGCCGAGCGCGAGCTCGTTCCAGTCGAGCGCGGACCACTCCAAACGCGCGCCGCCCCGTTCACGCACACGCGCCGCGACGGCTGACAGCAGCGCTTTGCCGACACCGGCCCCGCGATGAGACGGGCGCACGAAGAGATCCTCCAGCCAGATTCCCTCGCTTGCGAGAAAGCTCGAGAAGGTGGGAAAGAACAGGGCGTAACCGGCCGTGTCCGATCCCAACTCGGCGATCAGCGCCTCGGCGGCCGGGCGCTCGCCGAACAGCGCCCGGCTCAGCTGCTCCTCGGTCGCGTGTAACTCGTGGGTCAGATGCTCGTAGTCGGCCAGATCCCCGAACAGCTCGAGCAGCACGGGCACGTCCCCCGGACTGGCCGGCCGGATCACCGGCCGCAGTCGCTCCTCGCCGGCCATCGCCGCTCAGCGGACCCCGCGCGCGGGTGGGTGGGCACGTTGGCGCTCGTGGGCGAGCGCACCCGCGCTCCTACATTTGGCCAGCGCGTCCATGTGGGGATCTAATCTAGCGAGGGTGTCCTCTTCTCTGTCTGGCGTGATGCGCCTCGCGTCCATCCTCATCTGCATGGTTGTCGTCGTGTCGTTCACGCTGTTCGCGGTCAACCAGACCAGCAGCGCCTCCACGCACCAGCAACAGGAACTCAAAGAGGGCCCGCCGGTTCCAGCCGGGCAGCCGGGCTCCACAGAAGGCCCCACGTCCAAGCACCCCCACGAGAGCTCGCTGCGCAAATCCTTGGACGACGTCTCCAACGCGCTCACCTCGCCGTTCTCCGGCGTCACCGCCGGCTCGAACAGCCAGTGGCTGATTCACGGCGTCAACCTGCTGCTCGTGCTGATCGTGTACGGCTTCGGGCTCGGCTTTTTGGCGCGACTCGTGCGCGTCAGGCTCTAGTGCGCGACACTAGCTGGCGACGCCTTCAGCGCCCGGGCTATGGCCCAGCGTGGCCGTTGACGTGGTGAGAGCCGCCGCCGCTCTCGTTGTAGACGTCGACGGGAGTTCCCTGCCGAACCCATCCGTAGATCGCCGCCGCGTTGGGAATCGGCACTCGCAGGCAGCCGTGGCTGGCGGCGTAGGTGGGCACTTCGTGGTAGCCGTGAATCGCATAGCCGCGAATGAAGTAGTTGGAGTCGACCATGCCCTCGGAGTTGGTCCCGAAGGTCTTTGAGTACACGCGAAAGCGGCCGATCACCGTCGGCGTGGAGGGCTTGCCGGAGCTCATCGTGTACAGCGCTCGCACACGCCCGCCCGCTTCGATCTCGGCCAGCACCTGCCTCGTCAGATCGCCCTCGACGTGGCGGCCGTCGCCGGGGTAGCGGACGTGAAAGGTCCCGGCGCCGCGCTGCAGCAACTCGAAGACCCGCAGGTTCGTGTAGGACACGCGCGCCAGCCCGGTCATCTTGCGATAGGCGACCACCGCCCGCCCCGTCGCTTCGTCGAAGACGCCGTTCAGCGGCACGACGAAGTGCAGGGCGTTCAGCTCCGACTGGAGCAGGCGCACGGACGGACCCCGCGATCCGCTGCCGAGATTCGGCGAGGCGAAGCGCACGTTTTCCGAGCGGCCCGTGAAGGCCGCCTGCTCGGGCGTCACGTAGTGAACCGCGCGCGCCTGCACGAGGCCCGCACGCGAGCTGGAGTAGCCGAGATGAAATTGACCGGCGCCATTGCCGAGCGCCTGCACGCTGACGGTCTTGACTTCCACCTTGCGCCCGTCGCGGTAGAAGCTCACCTTCATCTTCTGCCCGCCGACGTAGGGCACGACGATTCCCCGCACGACCATTCGCCCCCCGGCGATCACGAAGGGCGGCTTGCCGAACGCCTTTTGGACGACGAGTTTGATCTGCCCGGGCGCGGGCGGCGGCGTGGGGGTGGCCGACGGGACCGGTGTGACGGGAGCCGGCGTGGGGGTCGCCGGCGGCGCAGCGCCCTGGGCCGAAACCGCCGTGCTCAGCGCCAGCGCGACGAGCACCGCCGCGAGGCTCGAGAGTAGGCGCGCCCTCTTCATCGCCGTGATCCTAGCCGTCGGAAGTGACGGCGAGCGCGTGTCCGCTCGCCGTCGGCTGCTCGGAGGAGATCACGTTCACGGCGATCAACACCCGCGCGAGCAGCCAGATCAGCGCCAGCGACACGACCATCAACACTGGGATTTGCCATCCCCAATCCTCCAGCAGGCCAAATGCCAGCGAGTTGTTCAGCGCATGGGCGGCGATACACGGATACAGCGAGCCGGTGGCGCGATAGAGCATGCACAGCCCGAAGCCGAGCACGGCGAGCGGTACGAGATCGACGGCCGGCGCGGATCCGACGTGGATGCCGCCGAACAGGACCCCCGTGACGATCGCTGCCGGCCACACGCCCCGCCAGTTGCGCAATGCGGTGAAGATGAAGCCGCGGAACAGAAACTCCTCGCTGATCGGCGCGACGACGCACGTGAGGGCCGCGCTGAGCAGCAGCAAGCTCGTGTTTTCGTTCGTCCCCAGCTGTTCGAGCACTTTGTCTTTGCTCGCGTGAAAGGCCGCCGTCCAGATCACGCTGAAGAGCAAGAACCCCACGAGTGTCACGGCCACCAGCCGTGCGGCGCGAGCGAGCCTTGTCGGGCGCAACCCGAACTGCGACGCGCTCACCCGGCGGCCGCCGAGCTGCGCGAAGAACACCGCGACAGCCACGAATGCGCAGTCCTGCACGAACGTGTCGGCGATCTGCAGGCCGTGAGGGACGTGATCGGCGCTGATGTCCACTCCGAGCAGCAACGCGGGGATGTCCACGAGCAGGCCCCCGAGCGCCGCCAGCACGATGCCGCCGACCAGCGCCGCAAAGGCCATCCACGGCCGCCAGTCCGGCAGCCGGCGCGGCGGCGTCTCGCCCGGGGACTGCTCGGCGGAGGACAGGACGGGGGGCTGGATCGTCGACTCCTCCACGGCCTCTACGCCACCCAGTGCCATGTGGCGAACTGCGCGAGGAACAGGGCCATCAGCAGCCCTGAGCCGGCCAACACCGGCCTGCGCGCCCGCGGATGCCCGGCCAGCCAAGCTGCCAGCCACATGCTCAGCGGGAACAACACCACGAGAAAGCGCGGCAGCGACATCAACGGCTGGGAAGCCACCGGGTAGGAGAGCGGCAGGGCGAGCGCGGCCAGGACGTAGGCGCCGTAGGCGAGCGGAAGCACGCGCAGGACACCAACCACCGCGGGAACCGCCGCGATCAAGAACGCGAGCAGCAGCAGGTTGTGCTCGGCCGCCACGATTGGGCTGTCGGCGCCGAGCGGGAAGTAGGCGTGCGCCTGCTGCATCGACAGCAGTTGGCGGGCGCCCTCGAAGCCCGCCTTGAGCCCGTCCCAGATCCCCAGGTACGGGCCGGCGAAGTGACGGGTCCACACCTCCTGGGCGTGGAACGGCATCAGCGCATCGCCACCTGAGAGCCCGAGATAGAGCACGTACAGGCCGAGCCCGGCCGGCACCAGCGCCAGCCACAGGACGTTCCTGCGCAGCCTGTAGCGGGGAGCCAGCCCGCGCGCCCGCGGGAAGTCGGGGGGCCGGTCCTCGCGCGGCCCGTACAGGTACAGCATCAGCGCGGGCAAGAGCAGCACGAGGCCGGCGCTGCGGGTGGCCGCAGCCAGCGCGCCGAGCACCGCCACGGCGGCGAAGCGGCCCTGGCGCGCGGCCCAGAACAGGCCGACCGAAAGCGCCAGATAGAGCGACTCCGAGTAGATCGCCGAGAAGTAGAAGGCCATCGGAGCGAACGCCGTCACCATCACGGCCAGACGGGCGACGTCAGCGCGCCCCGCACCGGCGAATCGACCGATGCGCGTCAGTTCGAGGGTGGTCAAGCGATGGATGCCGTACAGCGCGAGCGCGAGCGCCGAGCACGACAGCAGCACGCCCGCCAGCACCGGCGGAACGCCGAGCCCGGATATCGTCCGCAGGCCAAGTGGATACAGCGGAAAGAACGCGTCCCGCGAGGACGTGAACGCGCCGAGGTCGGGTCGGTAGCCGTAGTGGGCGATCACCAGATACCAGGAGGCGTCCCAGCGCGCCGCCGGCGCCGCCAGCAGGTCGCCGAGCCACCCGAACCCCCGCGTGAGGCCCGGGGGGTTGAAGGCATGGCGCACCGGCCCGAAGCCGAACGTCAGCAGCGTGCCCACCCCGGCGAGCCACACGAGCAACCGCGAGCTCCACAGGGCCCGGTAGCTGTCGCGCACGGCGGTCATGCGCGCCGGATCGGCCCGCAGCCGCGACCACCATCCCCGCACCCGCGCGGCCGAGGCGGGCGCCGGTTTCCGCGCCGGCGCGGACGAGCACCGATCGCCGGCCGCGGGGCCGAGCGCGCCGAGGTGCTCGCTCGCATGGTCGAGGATCGCGAGCTCGGCTGTGTCGGAGTTCATGGTCTGTGGCACCGAGCCTAGAGGGCACAACGGTGCAAGTGGCAGGAAATCACATACAGAACGGTAATCTCGGAGGTCCCCGAGATGTCCCGACAAGCACGACAGCGTCGGCGCAGGCACAACCGCGCCGGACCGACACGGATCATCCTGATCGGCGGCGGAGTCCTCGTCACCGCTTTGATCATCGGCGCGATCGCGGCGGTCGGCTACGTTTTGAACATCGCCCAGACGGCTCCCGCGATCGCGACCCTGCACCCGATTCTCGGCGACGGCTCCTCGCAGGTGTTCGCCGCCGACGGCACGCGCCTCGGCTTCATCCAGTCCGACCAGCTGCGCACGCCGGTCTCCTGGGGACAGATCCCGGCCCAGCTGAAGAACGCGACCGTCGCCATCGAGGATCAGCGCTTCTACAAGAACAACGGCATCGACCTCACGGGAATCTTCCGCGCGGCCGTCAAGGACGTCACCCACGGCAAGGCGCTCCAGGGTGGATCGACGATCACGATGCAGCTCGTACGCAACGCCTACCTAGGCGGCGATCAGCACACGATCAAGCAGAAGATCATCGAGGCGAAGCTCGCGATCGAGTACGAGAAGCGCCACAGCAAGCACTCGATCCTCACGAGTTATCTCAACAGCGTCCCCTACGGCACCGTCGGCGGCCAGACCGCGATCGGCGTGCAGGCCGCCTCGCGCACCTTCTTCGACAAACCCGTCTCCCAACTCAACCTCCAGCAGTCCGCGCTGCTCGCGGGCCTGCCCCAGGCCCCGTCGCAGTACAACCCCTTTCGCGACGCGCGCGTCGCCAAGAAAAGACGGAACGAGGTGCTGGCGAAGATGGCGCAGCTGCACTACATCACCGAGGCGCAGGCCAGCGCCGCGGAGAGCGCGCCACTCGAAGTCAAGCGCGGTTATTTCTACTCACAGCGCAAGGAGGACTTCTTCTTCGAATACGTCCATCAGAAGCTCGTCGACCGCTATGGCGCGAGCACCGTCGCCCAGGGCGGGTTGAAGGTCCACACGACGATCGACCTGAACATGCAGCGCCTCGCTCGCAAGGCGATCGCGGAAACGCTAAACGAGCCCGAAGACCCGGCGGCGGCGATCGTCACGATCGATCCGGCCAACGGCAACATCGAGGCGATGGCCGAGTCACAGAGCTACGACGAGTCGCAGTACAACCTCGCCGCGCAGGGACACCGCCAGCCGGGTTCCACGTTCAAGGCGATCGTGCTGGCCGACGCGCTCTCGCGCGGAATCGATCCAAACAGCACCGACTACAACTCGCACACGCTCGAGCCCGGCTGGCTGACCGGCTACCCGACCTATGAAGTCAAAACCTTCGGGGGCGAGCAGAACGGCACGATCAACCTGGTGCAGGCAACGCTCAAATCCGACAACACCGTCTACGCGCAGCTCGCCGCCGATCTCGGCGAGTCGACCGTCACCGAAATGGCGCACAAGATGGGCGTCGTCAGCCCGCTACACAGCTATGCCGCCGAGGCTCTCGGCGGATTGACGCTTGGGGTGACTCCGCTGGAGATGGCCAACGTCTACGCGACGCTCGCCGACGGTGGCTGGCGCAACAGCCCGATAGCGATCACCAAAGTCGTGTTCCCCGACGGGCACGTCGACAACAACTGGGGCAAGCCTCATCGCGTGAAAGTGCTCAGCGAAGGGGTCACCGCGGAGGAGACGAAAATCCTCGAAGAGAACGTCCAGAGCGGCACGGCGGGACGCTCGGCGATCAGCTGCCCGAGCGCAGCCAAGACCGGCACCACGAGCGAACTGGTCGATGCCTGGCTCGACGGCTACACGCCCGACTACTCGACGGTCGTCTGGATGGGATATCCCAACAAGCGCGTGTCGATGACCGACGTCCACGGCGAGTCTCAGCAGGGTGGCTACCTGCCAGCGGAAATCTGGCACGCGTACATGGCCCCGGTGACCGAAGGCAAGCCCTGCGCGTCCTTCCCATCGGCCAAGGAATCGCTCTCATACGAGCCGTTCTACGGCAAATTCGCGACAACCGGGCGCACCGAATCCTCAAGCGAATCCGAATACGAAGAAAGCACGCCGAGCGAATCGCGGCACTCCGCTCCGGAACACCATGAAACCCACGCGCCGGCGACGCCCAGCCCGCCGAAGAGCGGGCCAACGGTGAAGGGGACGGGCGGAGCCGAACCCGGCTGAAACCCTCGCAACGCGCGCGCTGGTAGTTTGGATCGTGATATTCGACACGACGGGCCAGCCCGGCACATCGAGGGTGGCCCAGATGGGATGCGTGGCAGTGGCCAAGGAGGACAAGGTTGAATTCGAGGGCGAGGTGATCGAGGCGCTGCCGAACGCGATGTTCCGCGTGAAGCTCGACAACGACCACGTCGTGCTCGGACACGTGGCGGGCAAGATGCGCCGCTTTCGCATCCGCATCCTTCCCGGAGATCGCGTGCGCTGCGAGCTGTCCCCTTACGACCTGGACCGCGCGCGGATCGTCTACCGGCATCGCTGATCGGCCATCGCCGAGCGCGCTCTGATCGAATCGATCGCGGCCGAGCTGGCGAGCGGGCAGGCCCCCGGAGCGCGAGTCCTCCGCGGAATCGGAGATGACGCGGCGGTCGTGCGCGCGCGCCCGTTGTGTGTCACCTCCGTGGACGCGATGGTCGACGGAGCGCACTTCCGGCTGTGCGAGGGCTGGGCGACACCCGCCGAGGTCGGGCACCGCGCGCTTGCGGGGGCGCTCTCGGACCTGGCGGCGATGGGCGCCGAGCCGGGTGAGGCCTACCTCGTGCTGGGATTGCCCGCGGGTTTCGCCGAGCAGCAGGCGCTCGAGTTGGTGCGTGGCGCCAAGGCTCTGGCCGTGGAGACCGGCACGACGATCGCCGGTGGCGACGTGGTCGCGGCGCCCGTGCTGACGGTGTCCTTCACGGCGGTGGGCTGGGCCGAGCGCGAAGAGGAGCTGGTCGGCCGCGACGGAGCACTGCCCGGCGACCTCGTCGGAGTGACCGGGCGGCTGGGCGGCGCCGGGGGAGCGCTCGCGATCATGGAAGGACGCGCCGCGCGCGCGACAGGCAGCGAGACCGCCATCGCCAGGGCGCGCTGGCCCTCGCCACGACTGCAGGAGGGCCGCGCGCTCGCAGCGGCGGGCGTTCACGCGATGATCGATCTCTCCGACGGCCTCGCCACGGACGCCGAGCATCTGGGCCGGCGCAGTGGCGTGCGCCTGCGGATCGAGCTGGAGAGGCTCCCGCTGGAGGCGGGCGTCGCCGAGATCTGCGCCGAGCTGGGGCTGCCCTCCTGGCAGCTCGCGGCCACGGCGGGGGAGGACTACGAGCTGTGCTTCTGCGTCGCGCCGGAGAAGCGAGCGCAGCTGGAGGCAGCTGTGCCAAAAGCCGGCGGCGTGCAGGTCACGTGGATCGGCGAGGTGGACGAGGGCGCGCCCGGGGTCACGCTGCTAGCTCGGGGGGGAGACGAGGTGCGGCTGGGCGGATTCGAGCACACTTGGTAGCGACGGGCGGGCGGCGGGGGCGGGCTCTTCGACCTCGCGGCCGACCAGCGATTCTTCGGCGTGCCCGCCGGGCGGGCGGCGGGAGACCGGGGCGCGCCCGGCGCCAACCGGAACCGTGCGGGTCAGACGCGCGTACACGAGTAGGCGTTTAGCCGCGCTGAACAGTGGCGTACACGCGGACAGAACCAGTCTCGTGTAGCCCACGTTCCCGACGGCCGCGCGAACGTTCGTCGGCGAGACGACTCGTTTGCTGACGACCGTGTAGGTGAAGTGCGCGTAGGGCATGTTCAGCATGATGCGACTGCCGGGCCGCAGCAGATCGACGTGGCGGAAAGGCGCCAGATAGGTGGTTCGGTGCCCGGCGATCGCGGTCGTGCCCGCCATCCCCGGAAACACGGTTTCGGAGTAGATCCCGGGACCGCTCTCCAGATCGGAGGTGCCCGTGCCCTTCACGACCACGAAGCTGGCGCCGATGCGCGGGATGCGAATGCGACCGACCGGGCTTCCATCGCCCGCGCGGCGCTCGAGCCGGCCGGCGAGAAACGCGATCCGCCGGCGCTCGTCGGAGAGGCTCACGAGCGTACGCTCTTCGCGCGCCGTCGGAACGGCCCGTTCGACCTTTGCCAGCGCGCCACTCAAATGGTCCTGACGGAGTTTGGCGTACAGGGCGCTGAACGGCTCCTGCCACACGAGCGTGACGCCGGCATCGATCAGGGCGAGTACGCCGGCGAGCATCAGCACGAACGCAAGCGCACGCATCGTCCGCCGCGACCACGGCGACTTGCGACTCGAGGGGATTCGCGGTCCGCGCCGAGATGCACGGGTAATTGGGATTTCGGGCATCGTCGCGCGTCTTTCCGGGAGCTATCGTCGCAGAGCCGACTCGGTGCCACCAAGCGATCCCGGACCAGCGTAGGAGCGCGGACCGCGAATGGTGAGCTCGTTTACATCCTCAGCCCCCGGCCCAGAGGTCGAGGATGCCGGGCTGAGCGCAAGTATCGCGCTCGCCACGGCGCACCCCAGGGCGAGACTCCAAAGCAGTGCGGCGAACGCCCCGATGTGGCCGCCGGCGAACAGCAGCAGCGCCATCGACACCAGCTCACCGGGGCCGAGGCCGAGCTGGCGGGCGTAGAAGCCGACGAGCAGCACGAGCGGCAGCAGCGCCACCGCCACCAGCGCGAGCGCCACGGGCGGCCGCGGGCGCAGCTCGGGCGAGGCGATCAGCAGCCAGACGTGCGCCGCCGGGATCAGCAGCAGCGCGGTGTAGGGATTGATCGCCCACACGAGCACCGTGACGGCGAGCAGCACGAGCATCATCGCGATGCCTGCGCCTTCGGAGCCCGGACGCACGTCCAATCGCAGGCGGCGCAGGAGCATCGGCCACAACAGCCAGGCAAGCACGAACACGAGCAGCACGGCGATCACGGCTCGCACGACCGCGCCGTCGAGCGGCAGAGCGCCCGGCGGGACCGGCGCCGATGGAGCCGCGCCGATGATCCCGCTCAGCGCGAGCACCCGCGCGAACAGCGCGCCCGCGAGAAACGGCAGCGCGCAGGCGAGTGTCCACAGCATCGCGCGCGCGACCGGAGCTCGGCGCCGGCGCGTGCGCGCGAGACCATCGGCGGTGACGAGCAGTGGCGGCAGCAGCAGCGCGCCGCCCAGCAGCCGCACCGCCCACGCGGGGATCGTCTTGTGCTGCACGACCACGCCGGTCTGCATCGCGGCAGGCAGATCACGCCCTCCGTCGAGAGCGTCCACCGCGCTCAGAGCAGCGCGGCCGAAGCTCTCGATCCTCCCCTCGCTGACCGGATCGTGTGCCGAGGGCCCACGTTCTCCGCTGACCTGGACGAGCACGGCGGGGATGCCGCGCTCGTCCAGCGGCCCCTGTTCGCCGACCGTGAAGTGAAACGCGAGGTGCGCGAGTTGGCCGATCGCGCTTGGCGAGCCGGGATCCGATCCGGCCTCCTGCATGATCGCGTCCTCGGCCGTGCGCTGCAGCTGCGGGGGAGCGGAGCCGAAGCCGTCGGAGAACGGCACCACGAAGGGCCTGCTCTCGTGCCCGCCGGCGAGATCGCCGAGGACGATCGCCGCATCCAGCGGCCCGCCGGCGTGCGCGGCGAAATCCTCAGCTCCGGCGTCGCCGCCGCTGCCACCGCTCGTGGAGACGAGCACGATCGTGCGCTGTGTCTCGCGCGCCGCGAACACGCGTGCGAGCTCGAGCAGAGCGGCCGTGCCCGAGAGCTCGGCGCGTGCCCCCTTGCCGGCCGCATCGCGGTGCGCGAGGATCACGATCGGCGCCGCGTCGGTCGAGCCGGGGCGTTGCGCGATGACCGTCGTCAACGCGCGACCACCGTCGATCGTCTGCGCGGAGAAGTGGTGGGTTCGTACCGTGAAGCCACCACCCGCCGTGCCACCGAGTCCCCTGAGCGTGCGCGCGACATACTCCGCGAGCGCCTGATCGCCGCGACTGCCGGGACGCCGGTCGGGGAACTCTTGCGCCAGAGTGTTCAGTTCGGAGAACGCACGCGAGCCCTCGAACGCATCCGGAGCGAGCGTCGAGTGCAGCGGATGAGGGCTCGCGGTCAGGGAGAACGAGGCGATCGCAAGCGCGATCACGACGGGCACGAAAGCCGCTCGATACAGACGCCCGTTGAGCATCCTCTAGACCATAGTTCGCCACCCGGTCTCCCGCGCGCGCAAAAGACGCGCACACCGTTAGGTATCGTGCGGCCGCGTGCTCCAGCCCGTCGCCGTAGGAAGCAAGACGCTCTCCGACTACACCCACATCTGCGGTCGGGAGCTGATCGCCGAAATCCTCGAGCTCGCCGAGCCCCTGAAGGGCGAGCGCGTGGTGCACATCTCCGCGACCGCCTTCGGTGGCGGCGTCTCGGAGATCCTCTACACGCTCGTGCCGCTGATGCGTGACGTGGGGCTCGACTGCGAGTGGCAGGTGATCTACGGGCGCGAGGAGTTCTTCAACGCGACCAAGCTCATGCACAACGCGCTGCAGGGCGCACCCCAGGATCTCGACGAGGAGCAGTGGGCGACATGGCGGAAGTACAACGAGATGAACGCCCGCGAGCTCTCGGGCGGGTGGGACGTGTGCCTGATCCACGACCCGCAGCCGGCCGCGCTGTTCGGGCTGGTCCCGGAGAAGGCCAAGGGCTGGGTGTGGCGCTGTCACATCGACCTGTCGACTCCCAACGAGCAGACGATCGCCCGGCTGCTGCCCTACATCGAGTCCTATCCGCAGTCGCTGTTTCACATGCGCGAGTACGTGCCCGAGGGAATGAAGGGGAAGATCAACGTCGTGCCGCCTGCGATCGACCCGCTGACGCCCAAGAACATGGCCCTGTCACCCGAGGACGGCGCGTTCGTCTGTCAGCAGTTCGGGATCGACGTCGACCGGCCGCTGATGTGCCAGGTCTCGCGCTTCGATCCGTGGAAGGACCCACTGGGCGTGATCGACGCCTATCGTGTCGTCAAGCAGGATCTCCCGGAGCTGCAGCTGGCGTTGGTGGGCTCGATGGCCAGCGACGATCCGGAGGGATGGGACTTCTTCAACGCCACCATCGCCCACGCGGACGGCGACCCGGACATACACATACTCAACAACTTCAACAACGTCGGAGCGATCGAGGTCAACGCGTTCCAGTCACACTCGGACGTGCTCGTGCAGAAGTCCACGCGTGAGGGCTTCGGCCTGACCGTGTCCGAGGCGATCTGGAAGGCGCGGCCGTTCATCGGCGGCGACGTCGGCGGCATCCCGCTGCAGATCGAGGACGGCGTGACCGGTTATCTGGTCTCGAGCGTCGAGGACTGCGCGGCGCGCGTGCTCGAGGTTCTCAAGGACCCGGCCCTCGGCAAGTTTCTCGGGCGTCGCGGCAAGGAGCACGTCCGCACCCACTTCCTCACGCCGCGCTACCTGCGCGACTACCTGCGGATCTTCAACGAGCTGAAGGAGTCATGAGCTCCGATCAGGTTCCGCTGGTGCTCGTGAGCAACCGCGGACCCGTCACCTTCGACGCACGCGGTGAGACTCACCGCGGATCGGGCGGCGTCGTGACGGCGCTCACCGGCCTGGCCTCCCACCGCGAAGCGATCTGGATCGCCTCGGCGATGAGCGAGCACGACATCCAGGCCTCCCGTGAGCACGGGGAGCGCTCATTCCCCGTGCGCTCACCCGCCGGGGACACGGAGTTCAGGGTGCGCCTCGTCGTCTCAGACCCGGATGCCTACGACCGTTTCTACAACGTCGTCGCCAATCCCATGCTCTGGTTCATCCAGCACTACCTCTGGGATCTCTCGAACGCTCCCGACATACGCCGGGAGGAGATCGAGGCCTTCGAGTTCGGCTACAACGCCGTCAACGAGGATCTCGCGCAGGCCGTCGTACAGGAACTGGAGGGCGCCGAGGAGCCGGTCGTGATGATCCACGACTACCACCTGTACACGCTGCCGGATCTCGTGCGCCGCGCGCGCCCGGACGCGTTCCTGCACCACTTCGTCCACATCCCATGGACCCAATCGGACTCCTGGCGCGTGCTGCCGACTCGCATCCGTGAGGAGATCTTTACGGGCCTCTTGGCGAATGACATCGTCGGCTTTCACACGCGCTCCTACAGGCAGAACTTCCTGCAGTGCTGCCGCGACTTGATGGACTTGGAGGTCGACTTCGACCGCGGCCTGGTCCGTTACGGCGATCGCGAGGTATGGGTGCGCGCCTACCCGCTGCCGATCGACCACAAGGCCACCCGACGCGTCGCCCAGAGCGCCCGCGTGGAGGAGTTCGAGCAGGAGCTCCTGCGCCGCCGCCGCGACTACCTGATCCTGCGCGTGGACCGCGCGGATCTGAGCAAGAACGTGCTGCGCGGGTTCTCCTCCTTCGACCTGTTCCTGGAGCAGCACCCGGAGTTCTCCGAGCGGGTCACATTCGTGGCGCAACTGATGCCCTCGCGAACCGACGTGCCGCAGTACGCCGAGTACCTGGACGCGATCGAGGCGCTGGTGGCGGTCGTCAACCACCGTCACGGAACGCCCGACTGGATGCCGATCCAGCTGAAGCTCAGAGACGACCTCGAGGAGGCGGTGGCGGCGTACAAGCACTACGACGTGCTGCTCGTCAACGCGATGTTCGACGGCATGAACCTCGTCGCCAAGGAGGGGCCGATCGTCAACGAGCGCGAGGGCGTCTCGATCCTCTCCGAGAACACCGGCGCGCACGAGGAGCTGGGGGAGTACGCGCTGTCGGTCAACCCCTTCGACATCCAGGAGCTGGCCGACTCGATCCACGCGGCGCTGACGATGGCGCCGGAGGAGAAGCGCCGGCGGGCGGACGGGCTCGTGCAGATCGTCACCTCGCGCGATCCTGGGGACTGGATCGACGAGCAGCTATCAGACATCCGCGCAAAGGGCCGGACACGCTAACCTTGCTGCCGATCGGTATGACCCTGCCCGCACCCACATACGATCTCGTGCTGCTGCTCGACCCGCAGGCCGAGGACGACGCGCGCGCGAAGCTCGTCGCCGACGCACGCAAGGCGATCGAGGCGCAGGGCGAGTTCCTGCGCCACGACGAGTGGGGCAACCGCGTGATGACCTACCCGATCGATCGCAAGACCCAGGCGGAGTACCACCTGCTGCAGTTCCACGCCGGCTCACCGGAGCTGCTCAGCGGTCTAGATCGCTCGCTGCGAATCGCCGACGACGTGCTGCGCTTTCGGATCATCAAGCTGGCACCCGGCGTTCCCGCCGCCCCGGACATGAACGCCACTTCGGCACCGCCGCCACGGACCGAGGCCGAGAGCCCCGCCGTGGATGAGAGCCCCGCCGTGGCCGAGAGCACCGCCGATAGCGACGCTCCCGCCGAGCCCACGGCCGAGGCTGTGAGCGCTGACAGCGCACCGGCGGCCGAGGTCGCCGACGGCGTCGAGATGGCTGCCGGCGAGCCCTCCTAGCCGGCCCCAGGCGGTCCGCTGCAAGCCGCATCCCCACCCCTTACGCGAGTGGGCCGGGGGTAATAACATCGCTGTATGGGCTGGGCTGAAGACATGACCGACCGCTCGACGAGCAGGACCGACGTGCTGCGCGCGTCGCCGCCGATGTTCGAGTCGAGGGTCATGGACGCGTTCTCGCGCGTGCACCCGTCCGTGCCGGTGCTGATCTTCGTGCCGGGGATCGTCGCGCTGGTGATCTGGAGCCTGTCGAACGTCAGCCTCGCGCTGACAATCGGGCTCGTGGTCGGTGGCTATGCATTCTGGACGCTGTTCGAGTACTGGCTGCACCGGATCGTCTTTCACTTCGAGCCCGAGGACGGGCTCGGCGCGCGCATGCACTGGATCATCCACGGCGTCCACCACGATCACCCGAACGACCCGCTGCGCCTGGTCATGCCGCCGGCCGTGAGCGTGCCGCTTGGAGCGGGCGTGTTCGGGCTGCTCTACCTGATCTTCGGCGCGGACTATGCGCCGGGCATCGGCGCGGGGTTCTTCGCCGGCTACCTCGTCTACGACATGATGCACTACTACCTGCACCACTTCCGCCCGCGCGGGCGACTGGGACGGATGCTCCGTGAGCGGCACATGCGCCACCACTTCCAGGACGAGACGCGGGGCTTCGGAATCAGCGCTCCGTACTGGGACGAGGTGTTCCGCACCTCCTCTCGCGACCATCGAGCGGCAGCCGACGATCGCAATTAGCGGGGTTGGGCCGGCCCGCCACGCGCCCGGCGAGGATTGTGCCCGCGGGCGCCTCTAGACTCGAAGCTCGAACCCGCAGACGAGCTGCAGGGGCCTGAGAGCAGGGTCCAGGAACAAGCCGAAAGGAAGAGGAGCCGTGGCCGCCACAAACATCAACAGGGTCGTGATGACCGGAAACCTGACCGCCGATCCCGAGCTGCGCTCGCTGCCGAGCGGAAACTCGGTGTGCAGCCTGCGCATCGCCTGCAACACGCGCCGCAAGAACGGGAGCACGGGCGAATGGGAGGACAAGCCCAATTACTTCAACGTCACGGTGTGGGGCGCGCAGGGCGAGAACGCGGCGCGCTACCTGTCGAAGGGACGCCCTGTTGCGATCGACGGACGCCTCGAGTGGCGTGAGTGGGAGGCGCAGGACGGCACAAAGCGCCAGGCAACCGATATCATTGCCGATTCGGTGCAGTTCCTGGGCTCACGTGACGACGCCGCCGGTGCAGGCGGGCCGATCGGAGATCGTCCAGCGGGCAACGGAGCCTCCAGGGGAGGCGATGTCCCGGTCGACGAAGGAGACTTCCAGGCCGCACCGGTCGCCGGCGCCGCTGGCGACGACGACATTCCGTTCTGAGAGTCAGCCAGTACAGCGAGGTCTTTGTGTTTTCAACCGTTTCCATGCCTGACAATCGCAACCGCGGCCGCGGCGGAGAACGCTGATGGCCAAAGCACGCGGTCGCGGCAAGCCGGTTCGCCGCCGCGACAAGAAGGGTGGGATCGGGAGCGGCCGGCGCAAGCCGTGCCAGCACTGCCGTGACAAGGTCGACCAGGTCGACTACAAGGACGTCGCATCGTTGAAGAAGTTCATCTCCGAGAAGGGCAAGATCCGCTCACGGCGGATCACCGGCTCCTGCCGGCGCCATCAGGTCCAGATCGCACGCGCCGTCAAGCGCGCGCGCGAGCTGGCGCTGCTGCCGTATGTCAACGAGGGCGGCCGCGAGGACAGCCCGCGCCGTGAACGCGGCGAGCGCGATCGCGACCGGTAGGACGGGGACATGCCAGAGGCGATACTCCTACAGGACGTCGAGACGCTCGGCGAGCAGGGCAACGTCGTCGACGTCTCGAAGGGCTACCTGCGCAACTACCTGCTCCCCCGCAAGCTCGCGCAACCCGCTACGCGAGGGGCTGTCGAGGCGATCCGCGAGCGTCAGGAGACCGCCGAGCGGGCGGCGCGCAACGCGATCGAGAAAGCCGAGGAGAACGTCAACCTGCTGAACCGCACGGTGCTCACGATCCCCCAGCAGGCGGGCGCCGACGGCCGCCTGTTCGGATCGGTGACGGCGCAGGACATAGCCAGCGCGATCAAAGAAGCGCGGGGGCTGAAGATCGACAAACGCAACGTGCACCTGCCGGAGCCGATCAAGAACGTCGGAACCTTCATGGTCGTGGTCGAGGTGGTCGACAACGTGACCGCCACGATCAAGACGATGATCGTGGCCAAGAAGTAGCACCGTCCGCGTCCTCCCGGCCGGACGCCGTTCTCATCCGTTTGACCGCCGCCCGCCCTGCGAACATACGTTCGCCAGTGCACGCACAGATTTTCATCCCGCGTCTTGCGAAAAAGCGCCCTTCGACCGGGACGGGTCCCGACCTACACTCGCCCAACCCGTGAGCGCCGTCTCTCAAGCCAACGGCACAGCGAGCGCCCCGATGGGTGCGATCGCACCGCCGCACAACCTCGATGCCGAGCAGTCGGTGCTCGGCGCGATCCTGCTCTCGGATCGCTCGCTTTACGCGCTGGTGATCGAAGAGGGGCTGCGCCCCGAGGACTTCTACCGTGAGCGCCACGGGGCGATCTACGAGGCGATGCTCGGGCTTTACAACGAGAGCGAGCCGGTCGACGTCCTGACCGTGATCGACCGGCTGAAGCAGGTCGGCAAGCTCGAGGAGATCGGCGGAGCGGCGACGGTGGACGAGCTGACAGGGGTCGTCCCGGCCGCCGGTCATGCCCGCCGTTACGCGCAGATCGTGCGCGAGAACGCGCTGCTGCGGCGCCTGTTGAAGAGCACGTATGAGATCCAGGAGAGCGTGCTCGGCCATCAGGCCCCGCCGCGCGAGCTGGTGGAGCAGGCGGAGAAGGCGATGCTGGAGGTCGCACGAGACGACCGCCAGCAAGACTTCCGGGCGATCGAGGAGGTGCTGCACGAGGAGCTCGACAAGCTGCACCGGCTGTCGATCGAGGGCACCTCGCTGACGGGGACGCCCTCCGGCTTCAAGGATCTTGACGAGATCACCGGCGGCTTCCAGCCGGGGAACCTGATCATCATCGCCGCCCGCCCGGCGATGGGAAAGAGCGCCCTGGTGTGCAACATCGCGGAGAACGCGGCGGTCGAGCACGGCAAGCCGGTGGCGCTGTTCTCGCTGGAGATGGCGGAGGCGGAGCTCGCGCAGCGCTTCGTCGCCTCCCAAGCGCGGATCAAGGGCGAGGAGCTGCGTAAGGGGCGCGTGGCCGAGCAGCGCTGGCCGAAGATCCTGAAGGCCTCGCAGCGCCTGGCCGCCTCGCCGCTGTGGGTGGACGACTCCAGCGACGTCGGCATGTTGGAGATCCGCGCGAAGGCGCGCCGCCTGCACAGCCAGTGCGAGGGGGGGCTCGGGCTGATCATCATCGACTACCTGCAGCTGATGCGCACGGACAGCCGCTATGACAGCCGCGTGACCGCGGTCGGCGAGCTGAGCCGTGGATTGAAGATCCTGGCGCGCGAGCTTGGCGTGCCCGTGATCGCGCTCTCGCAGCTGAGCCGCGCGGTGGAGACGCGACCCGATAAGAAGCCGCAGCTCTCGGACCTGCGCGAGAGTGGAAACCTCGAGCAGGACTCCGACCTCGTGATGTTCATCTACCGCGATGAGTATTACGACGAGGACTCAGAGCGTCCCGGCGAGGCCGACCTGATCATCGCCAAGCACCGCAACGGGGCGGTCGGCAAAGTCACGCTGACCTTCCAGAAGGAGTACCCGAAGTTCATGAATTACGCTGGCGAGCGGTACACGCCGTGAGCGAGGAGCAGGCTGCCGGCGCTTCGGGCTCCTTCGCGAGTCGCTCGCGTATCTCAGCTGGCGATGACTCGTGCCCGCTTGGGCTGTGCGATGGCAGCGGCTTTCTGATCGACGAGACGACGAACACGGCCACCGACTGTGGCTGCCGTGCCGCACGGATCGCGACGGCTCGCACGCGGAGCCTGGCCGGGCGCATACCGCGCCGCTATCTCGGCGTGTCCTTCGACCGCCCGCCGGTCAGCGACCTCGCCAGGACCGCCCCCGATCAGATCCAGTCGGTTCGCCGCTATGTGCGGGAGATCGGGAAGCATCTCGACGCTGGTAGAGGACTGTGGATCCAGGGCGATGTCGGCACGGGCAAGACGACGCTGGCGATGCTGATCTCCAAAGCGGCGCTCGAGGCGGGGCGTTCGGTGGCGATCTACTCGCTGCCGCGTCTGCTCAACCTGCTGCGCGAGTCGATGGACTCAGACAGCGGCAAGCTCGACTTCCTGGACCGGCTGACGGCCGTCGATCTACTGCACCTCGACGACCTCGGGGCGGAGAACCGCACCGACTGGGTGCTCGAGCAGCTGTACTCGATCGTGAACGCGCGCTATGAGGCCGAGCGGGCGATCGTGGCGACCACCAACCTGATGCCGGATGAGCTATCCGAGCGGCTGGGCGCGCGCACGGTCTCTCGTTTGGTCGAGATCTGCGGCGATCTGATTCCGCTGTTCGGCGAGGACAAGCGGCAGGAGTTCCGCGCGGAGGGCGGCCCGCGGGCGGCCGAGCTGGGCCAGTACACGACCTGAGCTCCGACTCGCCGGCGGCTGTCGCGAGGAGCCGTGCGGGGGTGGCCAGGGACGCGACTCAGACCCACGTAGACTGCATCTCACATGCCGGGAATCGTGCTAGTCGGCGCCCAGTGGGGCGATGAGGGAAAGGGCAAGATCACCGATCTGCTTGCCGAGCAGGTCGATGCCGTCGTGCGCTTTCAGGGCGGCAATAACGCCGGCCACACGATCGTGCGCGACGGGGAGGAGTGGAAGCTGCACCTGATTCCCTCCGGCATCCTCTACCCGGGCAAGCGCTGTGTGATCGGCAACGGCGTGGTGATCGACCCGAAGGTGCTGATCGGCGAGCTCGACGCCCTGCGCGCGCGTCGCGTGGACGTCAGCGGGCTGCGGATCTCGGCGAATGCCCATCTGATCATGCCCTACCACCTGCTGCTGGACTCCGCCGGCGAGGCCAAGCTCGGAAGCCTGCAGATCGGCACCACGCGCAGGGGCATCGGGCCCTGTTATGCCGACAAGGCCGCACGCCTTGGCATCCGCGTGCAGGATCTGCTGGACGAGAAGATCCTGAAGAAGAAGATCGTCGCCGCGATGGAGCCCAAGCGCTTGTCGCTGCGCCCGTTCGAGAAGGACCCCTCGCTCGACCTGCACACGATGACCGAGGAGTACCTGACCTATGGGCACCGTCTCGAGCAGCACATCGCCGACACGGCGAAACTGATGTGGGAGCTGCTGGACGACGGCAAGAAGATCATCTTCGAGGGTGCACAGGGGGCGATGCTGGATATCGACCACGGCACCTATCCGTTCGTCACCTCCTCGAACCCGCTCTCCGGCGCGGCCTGCGTGGGGACAGGGGTGGGACCGAAGAGCATCGATGAGATCTGGGGGATCTCCAAGGCCTACACCACGCGTGTCGGCGCCGGGCCGTTTCCCAGCGAGCTGCACGAAGAGATGGGCGATCGGATCAGGGAGCGCGGCGGGGAGTTCGGCACGACGACGGGGCGCCCGCGGCGCACCGGCTGGCTGGACCTCGTGGCGCTGCGCTATGCGGCGCGGCTGAACACGCTGACGGCGCTCGTCGTGACGAAGCTCGACGTGCTCTCCGGGCTCGACCGGATCCAGGTGTGCACGAGCTACCGTGGCGCCGAAGATGCGACCTTCGAGGACTTCCCCTACCACCAGACGGTGCTGCACCACACCTCCGCCGAGCTGACCGAGTTGCGCGGATGGAGCGAGGATTTGGGCGAGTGCCGCACGCTCTCAGACCTGCCCGAGGGCGCGCGTGAATACCTCGATTTCATCGCCGAGCAGGTCGGCGCGCCGGTGACGCTCGTGGGCGTGGGCCCGGGACGCGAGCAGGTCGTATGGACCGACGCCGGCATGCGGACGCTCGTCGCCCGCAACGGCGCCGGTCCGGGATGAGCTCGAGCCAGAGCCAAGCTCCCTATCTGGATGCGCTGAGCAAGTACGCGGCGCGCAAGCCCGCGAGATTGCACGTGCCCGGCCACAAGGGCGGTCCGGGCGCGGACCCGGACCTGCTGGCGGCCCTCGGCGAGCGTGCGCTGAGCCTCGACATACCGGCGCTGACCCATGGGATCGACGTCGGTGATGAGCCGACGCCCTTCGAACAGGCCCAGCGGCTTGCGGCCGACGCATGGGGGGCCAAGCGCACGTGGTTCTTGATCAATGGCGCCTCCCAGGGCAATCTCGCCGCGGGCCTGGCGCTCGCCCACTACGGCACGGAGGTTGTGGTACAGCGCAATGCGCACTCCAGCGTGATCGACGCGCTCGTGCTGTCCGGGCTGCGACCGACGTTTGCGGCGCCCGAGCTCGATCCGGAGCTGGGCGTCGCCCATTGCCTGTCGGCGCAGACGCTCGAGAGCACGCTCGAGGTCACACCGGAGGCGGCGGCCGCGTGGGTCATCTCGCCGACCTACTTCGGCGCCGTGGCCGATGTCAGGGCGCTCGCCAGGGTGGCTCACGATCGCGGCCTTCCGCTGATCGTGGACGAGGCATGGGGCGCCCATCTGGCGTTCCACGAGCAGCTGCCCGAGCACGCGCTTGCGGCGGGCGCCGATCTGGTGATCTCGAGCACGCACAAGATCGTGGGCAGCCTCACGCAGTCGGCGATGCTGCACCTCGGCGGCGGGCCCGAACGGGTGATCGGCGAGGACGCCATCGATCGCGCCGTGACGCTGACGGAGTCCACCAGCCCGAGCTCGCTGCTGACGGCGTCGCTGGATGCGGCGCGACGGCAGGCGGCCGTGCATGGCCGCAAGCTGCTCGGGCACACGATGGAGGTGCTTGCGGACACGCGCGCGCAGATCCGCGCGATCGGCGGACTGGACGTGCTCGACGAGCGCTTGGCGGGGCGCCCGGGTGTGTTCGCCTACGATCCCCTGCGGCTGGTCGTGGACGTGCGGGGCGTGGCCGCGAGCGGCTATGAGCTGGCCCCGCTGCTGCGGGAGATCGGCGACATCAACCTCGAGCTGTACGGTCAGAACGTGATCGTGGCGGTTTTCGGGATGGGCGAGCGCGCGCTGCCGGAGGCCTCGCGGCTGGTGCGGGCGCTGCGCGTCGCAGCCGAGCGCGTCGGGCTCGATCCGGCGGGCGGGCGGGCCAGTTTCGCGGCGCCGCCGCCCTGGGGCGAGCTGGCGATGACGCCGCGTGAGGCGTTTCTCGGCGCCCAGGAGACCGTGCCGGCCGCGCAGGCGGCGGGCCGGATCGCGGCGGAGTCGCTTGCCAGCTACCCGCCTGGGATACCCAATGTGCTTCCCGGAGAGCGCCTTACGAATGAGACGCTCGCTTATGTACAGGGCACTCTGGATCTGGGAGGAAGCGTGCGCGGGGCGAGCGATCGGCGGTTGCGGACCGTTCGCGTGGTCGCACAGCGGTCATGAGGCGTGCGCGGTGACGAACCTGGGCGCAGCCCCATGACGGGCGCCAGGCGAGCCCCGCGCTACACCGGCGTACGCACGTTCGCCGGGCTTGCGCATGTGCCGCTCGCGGAGCTCGCAGCAGAGGGCGGCGAGCCCGCGGCAGCAACTGCAATCGTCGGCGTGCCCTTCGACACGGCCACGAGCTGGCGCCCGGGCGCTCGGTTTGCGCCGGAGTCGATTCGCTCGGCCTCGGTGCTGCTGCGACCATGGCACCCCGTGCATGGCGTCGAGGTGTTTGGCGCGCAGACGACCGTGGATGCTGGCGACGTCGGGATCACGCCCGGCAATGCCGAGCGCTCGGCCGCGCAGATCGCGGCGGCGCTCTCGCCGCTGTGCGCGGCGGGCATGGTTCCGCTGGTACTCGGCGGCGATCACTCGATCGCGCTCGGGGAGTTGCGCGCACACGCGGCCGCACACGGCCCCCTCGGGCTGCTGCTGATCGACGCCCATGCGGACACGTGGAGCGATTACTACGGAGAGCGCTTGTTCCATGGGACTGCGATCAGGCGCGCAACCGAGGAGGGGCTGCTCGATCCCTCCCGTTCGCTGATCGCGGGACTGCGCGGCTCGCTGTACGCGCCGGCCGACCTCGAGGACGCGCGGGCGCTCGGGTTCGAGCTGGTGGCGATCGACGAGCTGCGGGCGAGCGAGCCCGCCGCGTTTGCGGCTCGTGCGCAGGCACGGCTCGGCGAGGGACCGGCGTTCCTGGGATTCGACATCGACGCGGTCGACCCCTCGGCCGCGCCCGCTACCGGCACACCAGAGGTCGGCGGACTGCTCGCCGGCGAGGCGCTCGGCCTGCTGCGTGCGCTCGCGGGCACGCGCTTCGTCGGGTTCGACGTCGTGGAGGTCTCGCCGGCGTATGACTCACCCGGCCAGATCACCTCCCTGCTGGCGGCCAACATCGCCTACGAGATGCTGGCGCTCGCCGCGCTCGCGCGCTGAGAAGCGCGTGGGACCATCCGGGCCCCACGCGCCACTCTTCAAGACAGCTGCTTCTGAACGGCTCCGGCTAGCGGAAGATCACGGGTCTTTGGCCGTGATTTTCCCCGGCGGAGCTGTGAGTTTGTCTTTCCCCGCGACGGTCATCGGGTTCAGCAGCGCGTCGAACAGCGTGCCTCCACCGGGACCGCCGAAGACGAGCATGCCGTTGCCGACTTCCGGCGTCAGCGCTCCTTCGAATTCATCGGGCACCGTACCGGCGAGACATCTGACCACCAACCGGACCTTTTTGATTTCGTCTCGTATCGGAGTGCCGGCGATCAGTTCCGAGGGCCATGGCAACCCGGCGGAGAGCACTTCGATCGGCCCTTTTGGACAGGCCGCGCTCGACGTTTTGTTTTTGCATTTCGAGAGCGTGAACGCCGTAACGAGATCCTGGCCCGGCCCACCGCTCGCCGGATTCCAGATTTCCTCGGAATCGTTGACTTTGCATTTGATCACGCTCCCAGGCGAGGTGAGCGTGAGGTTGCCTGAGGTCGCAACCGTCACCGGCGCCGAGCCGATCAGTTTGTTCTGTTTGTACCAATGCGGCACCGCCTGTGCCACTGCAGGCATCACCGCGAACGCGGCGATCGACAGCAATGGGACGAGGCCTACGAAGAACTTCTTCTTCATTGTGTCCTCCTTTGTGCGACTTGAGGGCCCACGGCCGCGCGGCCGAGGACCTCGGTCATTGGCCATGCGACTCAGATGCCCCCGCGCCCCCTTCTCTTCGCCCCCGGATTGTCTAGACAGCCCGGACTGCGCGAGACTATCATCCCCCCGCATCCGGGCATTTCTGCGAGTGGGCCGTCCGGGGATCGAACCCGGAACCTTGGGCTTAAGAGGCCCCTGCTCTGCCGGTTGAGCTAACGGCCCGGAGGCGCCGGCGGAGGATCGGCCGGCTCAGGCTGCGATTCTAGCCGAGCGGGCGCGGGACACGTCTGCTGAGGCGCCATGCGCCGTGGGCTCAAAAGACGATCGTGCGCCTGCCGTCGACGATCACGCGATCGTCCAGATGCAGCGCCACGGCCCGCGCGAGCACCATCCGCTCGACGTCGCGCCCGACCCGCTCCAGATCACGCGCGCTTTGGCGATGGTCGACGCGCACGATGTCCTGGTCGATGATCGGCCCGTCGTCCAGCTGCTCGGTCACGTAGTGGGCCGTCGCGCCGATCAGCTTGACGCCGTGCTCGTGAGCCTGGCGATACGGGTTGGCGCCCGCGAAGGCGGGCAGAAAGGAGTGGTGGATGTTGATGGCCGGCATCCCCACCCGCTCGAGGAACTTGCCGCTGAGAACCTGCATGTAGCGAGCGAGGACGAGCACCTCCGCATTGCCCTCGAGCAATGCCAGCATGTCCGCCTCCGAGCGCTCCTTCTCGCCATCCCCGACGGGCACATGGTGGTAGGGGATGCCGGCGGCCAGCGTCTCGGCTTCGAGATCGCGGTGGTTTGAGATCACGGTGACGATCTCGCCGTCCAGCTCGCCGCGCCGCCAGCGCCACAGCAGATCCAGCAGGCAGTGGTCGTGGCGGGAGACAAGGATCGCCAGGCGCTTGCGCTCGCCCCACCAGCGGATCTCCCAGTCCATCTCAAAACGCGCCGCCACCTGCTCCTCGAAGTCCTCGCGCAAGCGCTCGGCGGCAGCCGCGTCGGGGGCATGGGAGGAGCGCTCGAGGAAGAACTCGGTGCGCAGGAAGAACCTGCCGCCGGTCGGATCGGAGGAGTACTGATTGGAGGAGACGATGTTCGCGCCTCGCTCGAACAGGAAGCTGGAGACGGCCGCGACGATTCCCGGGCGGTCCGGGCAGCCGATCAGCAGGCGCGCCGTGTACCGCTGGGTCTCTTGCTCGGCCGCATCCGGCGGCTCGTGGGTCCTCTCGGGTCCGGCCACGCGCGCGTCTGGGTTATTTCTTCGTGCTCGTCGTGCCCGTGCTCGTGCTCGTCGAGCTCCCAGCGGGGGGCGGTGTCGTTTTGACTTCCGTTCCCACGAAACCCTGACCGGTCGAATCGGCCTTGCCGGTATATGTCTTGCCGTTCGTCGTGGTCGTCAGGATCTGCCCGCCACTTGGGTTCTTCTTGACGGCTTCGAGCTCCGCCTTGACCCGCGCGCGCTGCGCGGCCGGAGCGAGGCTGACGGCCTTCGCGGTCGCGAGGTCGCCGACGCGCGCGTTCTTGGATTTGTACGCGTATTGCGCGAGGGCGGCGTAATAGGAGGCGTTCTTCGGTTCCGCGGCCACCACGAGCTGCAGGACCTGCACCGCCGAGGCCGGCTGGTTGAGGCCTTCTTCGCCGAACACGCGCACCATCAGCTTCGCAAGTTCGGTGCTCGGCTTGGGTGGGTTCAGCGCCAGGTAGCGTTCCCACGAGCGGGCGGTCGCCGCGAACAGTTCCTTGCCCTTGGTCGTCGGCTGGCCGTTGGCGCTCACGTACGCTTCACCGCCCGCTTCGTGCAGCTGCGCGGCCGTCAGTTTTTCCCAGGCGGCCGCGTTTGCCGGCTGTGTGTTGACGATCTTCTGGTACTTCTTGATCTGGTTCGCGAAGCTCGCGCCACCCGAGCCTTCGTTTTCGCTGGCCGCGTTCAGCAGCCCGCCTCCGCCGAAGCCGCCGCCGATGCCGAAGCCGACGAGGCCCACGCCCATCAACAGGGCGAGGCCGGTGTAGATCACGCGCACCGCCCGACGGCGGTGGCGCCCTCGCAGATCGAACAGCATCAGTCGAGGTCTGGGTCTACGTGGTCGATTATCTGCTGCACGCTTGGCTCCGCTGCATCGTCTGGTGGCGGCGCCGGCTCCCCCGGGGTACTGCCGGCGCCCTGAGTGCTCGCGCCGGCCTTCCGGTTGACGAACGCTGCCACCAGGATACTCGCCTCATAGAGGAGATACAGCGGCACCGTCTCGAGCACGAGCGTGATCGCGTCCCCCGGGAGAAACGCCGCGATCACCGCGCACGCCAGGATCGCGTAGCTGCGGTTCTTGCGCAGCTGCTCGACGGTCACCAGGCCGACACGCGTCGCCGCCAGGATCGCCACGGGCACCTGAAAGACGAGCCCCATCGCCAGCAGGATCGTGCCCGCGAACTTGTAGAACTGGCTCGCCTGCACGAGCACGTTGAACTCGCTCGAGTTGAAGTTCACGAAGAAGCGCACGGCGGCGGGCAGCACGATGAAGTAGCCGAACGCCACGCCGATCGCAAACAGAAATGGGACGGCCGTCAGCAGCGGCATCGCGACGCGTCGCTCCTCGGGGCTGAGGGCCGGCAGGACGAAGCCGTACAGCTGGTAGAGGATGAACGGCAGCGCGAGCACCAGCGCGAAGTACAGAGCCACGGTGATCGTCGTGGTGAACGGCTCGCCCACGCCGAGCGTCACCGGGTTATCGCCCTGCGGATTGCGCGGGATCCTGGCGACGTCCGCCTTCAGGGAGGCGATCAGCGCGGGGAGCTGGGCGCGCGCCTGGGGCGTGAGGCCGCTGCGCGGCCGAGCGAGCACTTCCAGTGCTGCCTGAGTGTCTTTGGAGACCTTCAAGACGCCCTGCTGGGCGAGCACCGCCTGTCCGACCGTGCCGTGGCCCTTGGCAACCTGCTTGCGCGTCTGCGTCTGCAGCGGCTTGTTGATGATGTGCAACAGCGCGTGGTTCTGCCACAGGCAGAACCCGAACGCGACCGCCAGCACCGCGGCGCTGACGATCAGGCGCGTGCGCAGCTCGTCCAGATGGTCGACGAGCGTCAGCCGGTCTTCGTGGCCGATCGGGCGGATCACGGTCGCCATGCCCCTTTGAAACTACCACCGCGCCGTTTACACCCGTGCAACTGTCCAGGCGCGTCACGATGGCCGTAGGCAAACGACAGGCAGAGTAGTCAGCGAGCTAAAGCCACCGCTTGCAGGCGTCGATGACTCCCGTGAGCAGCCAATGCAACCGCAAGAGAGCCCCGACATCCACCCCCGCGCGCAGTCCCATCAGGGACAGCAGAACGAAGCCGTCAAGCGTGAGGAGCGCCAGCGCACCGATAGCGGCTGCGCGCCGGATCTGCTGCACGTGTGCTTCAACTGCAACGGCGAGTTCGTCTACCCGCTCGACTGGTCTGAGGAAGGCCTGCGGCACTGGCGCATCGTGCTGCGCTGCCCGGAGTGCGAGTCGCGGCGCGAGGGCGTATTCGAGCAGGCGACCGTCGAGCTGCTCGACGACGAGCTCGACCGTGCCGCCAGCGTGCTGCTCGGCGACCTCAGGCGTATGACCCACGCGAACATGTCCGAGGAAGTCGACTTCTTCGTCCGCGCGCTCGACGCCGATCTGATCGTTCCGTCGGATTTCTGACGTCGCCGGCCTCGAGGCCGCCCTCCGCCGCGCCGCGCCTTGCCTCCCGCCACGCTCCCTGTCCGCGTCGGCCTTTAGCGGTAGCGCTCGACGACCGCGTCCGCGACGAGATCGAGTAGCGCCGCACGGCCATCCGGGAGGATCGCGGGCAGCGCCGCCTTGGCCTCGGCGACCACGGCCAGTGCTCGCTCGCGGGCCTCGTCCAGGGCTCCCGTCGCGGCGATGCGCTCGCACAGCGCCTCCGCCTGCTCGGGGCCGCCCAGCGAGGCAAGGTCGAACATCGCCAGCTCACGATCGTGCTCGCGCGCGAGGATGAAAGGCAGCGTGACCGTGCCATCGAGCAGATCTGTCCCGCGCGACTTGCCGGTGCGCTCGACCGGGCCGGAGACGTCGAGCACGTCGTCCAGCATCTGAAAGGCCAGCCCAATTCGTCGGGCGAATGCGCCAAGCGCGTCCGCGAGCGCGTCCGAGCCCTCAGCCGCCGTCAGCGCCCCCAGGCGGCACGCCGCCTCGAACAAAGCGGCCGTCTTGAGCTCGCAGCGGCGCAGGTAGCGCTCGACGGCGACGCACGAGGCATAGGCGTCCTCACGCTGCAACAGCTCGCCCGCCGCGAGCGCGGAGCTGGCATCCGACAGCGCACGCAACTGCGTCGCGTTCTCGTTGCGAGCAAGCTCGGCGAATGCCAGCGAGAACAGCAGGTCGCCGGTCGCCACGGCCACCTCACGCCCCGCCACGGCCGCGACCGTCGGGTGCCCGCGCCGCAGTTGCGCGCCGTCGATCAGATCGTCGTGCACGAGCGTCGCGGAGTGGACCAGCTCGACGGCCACCGCCGCCCTCACCAGACGCTCCTCGCCATCCCCGGTGTGCGGCGGGCCGCCGGCGGACTCGGCCGCGAGCACGACCAGCAACGGGCGCAGGCGCTTGCCCCCCGCCCTGATCGTGGCGTTCGCGTGCGAAGCGAGCGGGGCGCCCGCCTGCGCGGTGACGCGCTCGAGGTGCAGCTCGGTGCGAATCATCCGCTCGCGCAGCCCCTCGCCGCCGCGGCGCATGATCGCATCGAGGCCGTCCACGTCGCCGGCCGGACCGGCGGTCGTGCTTCCGAGCGGGCTCATGCCGCCCGCTCGGCGGGAACCGTGCCGGCGTGGGCGGCGACGATCCCACCGGCCATCAGCACGTAGTCGATCTCGGTCAGGCCGGCGCTCTGCATCTCCGCCGCCAGCGCCGCCGGGGCGGGCCAGCGTTTGACCGAGTTCGGCAGGTAGCTGTACGCGTCGGCGATCGAGCCATCCCCGCCGCCGCCGCCGCCGCTGCCGCCGCGCAGCCGCGCGAGCGCGCGTGTGAGCGACTGCGCCAGCGCGCCGAGTGCCGGCACGATGCGATCGAACCACAGGCGATAGAAGAGCGACAGCGGAGGGCGCATCGGCGTAGTGATCTCCAGGATCACGACCCGCCCTCCCGGGCGCACGACGCGCACCATCTCGGCGATTCCGCGTGGCAGGTCGGAGTAGTTGCGCGCGCCGAAGCCGACCGTCGCCGCGTCGAATCGATCGTCCTCGTAGGGGAGCTCCAGGGCATCGCCCAGCTCGAAACGCGGCCGCACGCCTGAGCCGCCCGCGGCCGATGCCTTGGCGCGAGCGTGCTCCAGCATGCCCTCGGAGAAGTCGCTGCCCACCACTTCTCCATCCGGTGAGACTCGCCGCGAGAGCTCGATCGCCAAGTCACCGGTGCCGCTGGCGACGTCCAGCACGCGCCCGCCGGGGCCCACGCGCGCCAGCTCGGCAGCCCGCGCGCGCCAGCGATGGTGCAGGCCGGCCGTCATGACCGTGTTCATCAGGTCGTACACGCCGGAGACGCGATCGAACATCGTCTGCACCTGCGCGGCCTCCAGGCGCCCCGCGGCCGACCCGAGCGGAACGGCATCGGTTGAAGCAGCCTCCCTCGCGCTCGATCCGGCGCCCGCTCCGGCGCCTCGCTGGGGCATGACGCAGACGCTACTTCAGCTGCGACAGGAACGCGACGGCAGCCTTGAACTTTGCCGGCGGCAGGTTCTTGAATGACGGCATCGGCGCCGTCGGGTTCACGAGCGTGCGGGCGATCCCCTGCGGTGGCAGCCTCGTGGCGATGTTCGTCAGCTGCGGACCGGGCCCGTCGTTGCCGTTGTCCCCGATCTTGTGGCAGGCAAGGCAGCCGGACTGCGCGACCACCTTCTTGCCGGCTTCGTATTCGGCGAGCGTCTGGCCTCCAGCCGCCAGCACGGCCGGCGGCGTGGCCATTTCGATCGCCGTCGGAGAGCCCGCGTTGGCCCCGGAATACGTCAGAAACGCCATCGCCCCAATCACGAGGATGCCCGTGATCGTCGCGATCGGCCGGCGCTCGGGGCGGCGCTCGGGCCCGCGGTCGTAGAAGGGCAGCAGGAACAGCAGGATCATCGCCAGCGTGGGCACGCCGATCGTCGCCAGCGGCACGAGGCTCGGCGGCTTGACCACGCGCAGAACCTCGAACAGGAAGAAGAAGTACCACTCAGGGCGCGGCACATATGTGGTCGTGGTCGGGTTCGCCTTCGAGCCCAGCTCCGCGCCCAGCACCAGCGACATCGTGATGATCACGGCCATCACCACGCACGCCATCGCCGCGTCCTTGGCCACGGCATACGGGAAGAAGGGCTTGCCTTCAGCCTTCTGCACGGAGTATTGGCGGAGGTATGCCTCCTTCTCGCGCTGGTTCATCGTGTACCGGCGATCGCTCGCGAGCCGATGGTGAGGAGGCGCCCGTGCATCGCCCTACACCTCACCATTGGCCTGCTGCTGTTGCTCTTTGGGTTTCGACCAGGGCGGCGCGGTCGTCCCGAGCTTGGCCACGAGGTACAGGTGAAAGCCGATCAGCGCGGCCAGCAGCCCAGGGATCAGCAGCATGTGGATGGCATAGAAGCGTGACAGCGTCGTGGCTCCGAATTCGCCTCCCCCGCGCAGGAAATCGCTCAGATACGGGCCGATCAGAGGTCCGGTGCCGTTGATGTTCACGCCGACGATCGTCGCCCAGTAGGCCCGCTGGTCGAATGGCAGCAGGTAGCCGGTGAAGGACATCACCATCGTCAGGATCAGCAGCACCACGCCGATCACCCAGTTGAGCTCGCGCGGGTACTTGTAGGCGCCGAAGAAGAACGTGCGCGCCATGTGCAGGAACACGAGGATCACCATCACGCTCGATCCCCACTTGTGCATACCGCGCACGAACTGCCCGAGGAACACTTCGTTGGTCACGTGGCGGATCGATTCATACGCCCCGCCCGCGGGGTCGGGTTTGTAGTACATCGCCAGGAACACGCCCGTTACGGCCTGGGAGAGGAAGGCGAACATCGTGGCCGAGCCGAGCGTGTAGAACCAGTTGGTGCCCTTCGGCACCTTGCGGAACATCGCCCAGCGGGCGGCGCCGGTCAGCGAGGTGCGCTCGTCGAGCCAGTCGACGACCGTGATTCCCGCTTCCTTGGCGCCCTCGGCCGGCCCGGTCTTGCCGTTGCCCTCGCCTGGGCGCGGCGTCGGCGCCTGCAGCGAGGAGGGGATTGGCGGGGCTGGGAGCTTGGGCACGGTGGGGCTCGTCTCCTATTTCTGCGCGGTCGGCCGCGACGGATAGGCGAACTGGCCGATGCCGTCGATCGGCTCGCCCGGGTCGCGTGGAGAGAAGCGGCGCAGCTCGCTGTTGACGCTGAAGCGTGGCCCGATCTGCACGAAGCCGTTGACCACGCGCGTGTAAAAGCGGTCCAGCGGCCTCACCGGCGGCCCGCCGACCGGCCGGCCGAGCAGGTCGTACACGCCACCGTGACACGGGCAGATGAAGCGCTCGGCGGCATCGACCCAGCGCACCGGGCAGCCGAGGTGCGCACAACGGCTCGACAGCGCGATCACCTTGGTGTCGCGGTCATAGCGGTCGGTGTCGATCGCCGGGTTGAACTTGCGCAGGTAGGCCGTCGTCTTGCCGGCCTCGCCGATACCCGGTGTGAGCGTGAGCACGACCGGGACGTAGTTGTCCGGTTCGAAGGAGCTCAGCGGCCCCACGGTTTCCCATTTGTGCGGCGTGCTTTTGAAGATCGGGCCGAGCGCGAAGCCAAGCGCCGGCAGCACGAAGGCGCCCGCGGCCACCGCGCCCGCGCCGTTGGCGGTCACGGTCATGAACCGCCGTCGCGTGACCGTCTCGCCCTCGAAGGCGCCCGGGATCATGCGGTCGGCGGTGTACTTGGACTTGTGCTTAGCGTGCTTGTCAGACACCGAAGCGAACAATATCGAGGCGTGATTCAGGGTGGCGCCGGGAGCCCGGCCGCGCTTGTGCGCATCGCCTCGATCGCTTCGGGGGCGCCCGAGGAGACGAGCTCCTTCGCGCGCTTGTGCAGATCGCTCGAGCCCCATCCGACAGCTCTGGCGCCGGCCGCCCACACAGCGTCGGCCAGATCGGGCTGACCGGCGCCCTGGGCCAGAGCGCTGAGCGTGATCGTGTCGGCCAACTCGGCCACGGCGGTTGTGTCGCCGAGCGCAACCAGGCGCGCGAGGCCGATCGCGTACAGCCGGTCGCCCGCCAGCACCCGCAGGTCGGCCTCCGGCGCGCGCACGACGCGTGGGGAGCCGTAATGCAGCAGATAGCCCTCGTAGATCGCCTCCACCAGCAGCTCGTATTCCTCGCTCCTGGCCTCCGTGCGCGGCCCTTCGGCGGCCACGCGCGCAGGGCTGGCGAGCGTCTCCTGCGCGAGCCCGTTCTCGCCGCTCGCAGGGTCGACGAGCGTCGCGATCAGCCCGCGCTCGTCCCGTAGCAGCCTCCGCAGGCGCTCCAGCGCGTCCTCACTCATCCCCGGCCCTCCGTGCGGCGCAGGCTGGCAAACGACGCGGCGGCGGCCTCGATCGTGCGGTCGATCTGCTCGTCGCTGTGCGCCAGCGAGGGGAACCAGGCCTCGAACTGCGACGGCGGCGGGTATACCCCGCGCGAGAGCAGCTCGCGGCACCAGCGGGCGTACCCATTCAGATCGCACGCCTGCGCATCCTCGAAGCTGCGCACGGGCCGCTCGCTGAAGAACACCGTCAGCAGGCCCGTGGCCGCCACGACCTGCACCGGATGCTCGGCCGCCGCCTCGCGCAGGCCGTTCGCCAGACGCTCGGTGCTCGTCGACAGGCGCACGTAGGCCGCTTCGTCCAACAGCTCCAACGTGGCCAGGCCGGCTGCCACCGCGAGCGGGTTGCCCGACAGCGTGCCCGCCTGGTAGACGTCTCCGGCCGGCGCCAGCATCCGCATCAACTCGGCCTTCCCTCCCAGCGCGGCCGCCGGCAGGCCGCCGCCGAGGATCTTGCCCATGATCGTCAAGTCGCCGTTGACGCCCGCGAGCTCCTGCGCGCCACCGCGGGCGAGACGAAATCCGCTGATCACCTCGTCCAGCACGAGCAGCGCGCCGTTGGCGCTCGCGCGCTCGCGCAGCAGCTCGATGAAGCCGCTCTCCGCCGGCACGAGACCCATGTTGGCCGGCAGCGGCTCGGCCAGGATCGCCGCGAGCTCGTATCGCTCGGTCGCCGCCAGCAGCGCCTCGGCGTCGTTCCACGGAACGATCACCGTGCTCGCCGCCGCGCTCTCGGGAACCCCCGGGCTCGCCGGCAGCGCCTGCGTCGCAAGGCCGGACCCAGCCTGCGCGAGCAGCCCGTCGAGGTGGCCGTGATAGGCGCCCGCGAACTTCAGAACGCGCTCGCGCCCGCTGGCAGCGCGCGCCAGGCGGATCGCCGTCATCGTCGCCTCGGTCCCCGAGGAGGTCATCCGCAGCATCTCAACGCCCTCCATCCGCCGCGTCACCTCGCCCGCCAGCTCCACCTCGCCCGGCGTCGGCGCGCCGAAGCTCGTCCCCTTCGCCGCCGCCTCCCCTACGGCGGCGAGCACGTGCGGGTGGGCATGGCCGTGGATCAGCGGCCCCCACGAGCAGACGTAGTCGATCAAGCGGTTGCCGTCGACGTCGATCAGCTCCGCGCCCTCGCCCCGCGCGATGAACAGCGGCTCACGCCCGATCGAGCGCATCGCGCGCACGGGCGAGTTGACGCCTCCGGGCAAAAGCTCCAGCGCGCGCCTGTACAACTCGGCCGAGCGTGTGTCAGTGAGCGATGCCATCAGCCGCGCACGCTCGCGGGGAGTGCCTCAAAGGCACTCCTCATCCATATTTCCTCTCCCAGTCCTTGAACTCCTCCGTGAAGTACAGAAGGCGGATCTTCTTGAACTCGGTCGAGGAGTAGAGCGTCGCGCGCCCCTGAATGCCCGTCTGCTCGGCGATCGCGTCGAGCACCGCGTCGCACTCCTGCTTGGAGCGGCCGTGGGCCATAGTGAACACCGAATAGGGCCAATCCTCGTACGTCGGGCGCTGGTAGCAGTGCGAGATCCCGCGCACCGCCGCCATCCGCCGGCCGATCTCTCCGATCTGCTCGTCCGGTACCTCCCACACGCCCATGCCGTTGGCCGAGAAGCCCGCGCGCCGGTGGTAGAGGATCGCGGCCACGCGCCGCAACAGGCCGCGCTCCTGCATCGCCGAGAGATGGTCCAGGAAGGCCTCCTGCTCCATCTCCAACTCCGCCGCGGCGGCCCTATAGGGCTGCTCCACGACCGCCATATTGCCCTGTAGCGCGCGAATCACCGCGATGTCCAGCTCGTCGTAGGGCTGGGGGTCGAGCTCGATCGGCTCGCTCGCCTGCACGGCGCTCGCCAGCTCCTGCGTGCCGCCCTCCATTTCCAAGTCCATGCGGATCTTGAACAGCTTCAGCGTCGGCAGCTGGCGCACCGACTCGGCGCCCGCTGCACGCGCGAGCACATCCAACGTCCCTTCCAGGCCAAGCTGCGAGTCGGGCTCCGTGGCGATCGTGAACCACAGGTTGAAGTCGTGGTTGCGCAGGTAGTTGTGCGAGACGCCTGGGTGCTCGTTGATCACCTGCGCGGCGCGATGAGGGTTCTCGGGATCGACCTTCGCGGCGACCAGCATCGAGGAGTAGCCGAGCGCGCGCGTGTCGAAGATCGGCGTGACCTGACGGATGATCCGCTTGTCCAGCAGCCGTTGCACGCGGCTCATCACCTCGGCTTCGGCGACGCCCGCCTGCGCGGCCACGTGCTGATAGGGCCGCGCCGCGATCGGGAAGCTGCCCTGCATCAGGTTCAAAAGCTTGCGATCCAGGTCGTCCAGCGGGATCGCAGCGCCGTCCCTGCGGCTGCGCAGCTTCGGCGTCGCCGTCGTCGCGCGTGCGTCGTCGGCCACATCCGCGAGCGGGGCCTCTGCGGTGGTCATCGGCTCCGGCTCGGTCATGTCTGCTCTGTGAGCCATTGGGCTGCGTCCTTTGCGTGGTAGGAGACGATCGTCTCAGCGCCCGCGCGGTGCAAGGAGGTGAGGATCTCCATGACTGCGGCACGCTCGTCCAGATAACCGGCGGCGCCGGCGGCCTTGACCATCGCATACTCGCCACTCACGTTGTACGCCGCGACCGGTAGACCCGTTGCGGCCTTCACGGCGGCGATCACGTCGCCGTAGGCGAGCGCCGGCTTGACCATCACCATGTCCGCGCCCTCCTGCACGTCCAGCAGCGCCTCGCGCACGGCCTCCTCGCCGTTGGCGGGGTCCATCTGGTAGGCACGGCGATCGCCGAACGCGGGAGTCGAGCCGGCTGCCTCGCGGAATGGCCCGTAGAAGGCAGAGGCGAACTTGGCCGAGTAGGCGAGAATCGGCGTGTCGGCGAAGCCCTCGCCGTCGAGCTCGGAGCGGATCTCGCGCACGCGCCCGTCCATCATGTCCGACGGCGCCACCAGGTCGGCGCCGGCGCGCGCATGGCTGACCGCCGTGCGCGCAAGCAGCTCGACGGAGGCGTCGTTGTCGACTGCCCCATCCTCGCGCAGGATGCCGCAGTGCCCATGGTCGGTGTACTCGCACAGGCACACGTCCGTGATCACCAGCAGCTGCGGGTGCGCCCGCTTGATCGCGGCGCTCGCCAGCTGCACGACGCCCTCCTCCTCCCACGCGCCCGAGCCCTGCTCGTCCTTCTGGGCGGGCACGCCGAACAGCATCACGGCTGCGATTCCCAGGGCGGCGAGCTCACCGGCCTCCGCGACGGCCTCGGAGATCGGCAGGCGATCGACACCTGGCATCGTCGCGATCGGCTCGCGCACGGTGGCGGCCTCGGAGACGAACATCGGCAGCACGAGCCGCCCGGGATGCAGCTCAGTCTCGCGCACCAGACCGCGCAGGGAGGCCGATGCGCGCAGCCTGCGCATACGCGTCTGTGGGAACGCCATGGTCTCCATCAGGTTAGAGCCTTCCCGGAGTGGCATGCGACCTGCGTGGCGCCCCGGCGGCCGAGCGGCCCGGGCGCTCAATCGACGCGGCGCAGGCCCACGCGCGCGAGCACTCCGAACAGGATCGTCAGCCCGGCAAGATGCGCGAGCGAGAGGCCCAGCGATGGCGAGGCGCCGTTGACGGCCGCGTCGAGTGCCTGCAGCGCCGCCTTGAACGGAAACACGAACGACACCGCCGCGATCGCCTCATACAGCCCGGCCCCAACCGAGCCGCTCGGCACCAGCGCCAGGAACGCCAGCGGCAGCGACAACAGGAACGCGAGCAGCGAGGCGGCCCGCACCTCGCGGGCGAGCGCGCCGATCGCCACGCCAAGCGCGCCGAATGCGAGCGCGCCCAGCGCCAGGGCCGCGAGCCATTGCCCGGCACGACTCCAATCGAGCGCCACGAACGCACCGATGCCCGCGAGCATCGCAAACGACAGCACCAGCGAGCAGGCGGCGGCCAACAGCGCCTTCTCGACGAGCAGGCCCTCGCGGGAGACGAGGCTGCGCACCAGCCGCGCGAGCGTGTGCTCTTCGCGCTCGAGCGCGACGCCTCCGGAGGCCAGCAGCACGCACACGAACATCAACGAGACGGCCACGGCGACCACCACGGCGAACGTGTTCAGCGGCGTGCGCCGGCCCTCGATGACCGTGCTCTTCACCTGGATCGGCTGACCGATCGTCGAAAGCACGTTCTTCGCCGCCCCAAGGTTCTGTGCGGCGAAGCTCGCGAACGTCTCGACTTCTTCCAGAGCCTTCCGATCCGCTCCAGGCGGCATCCCCTCGATCACCTCATGCAGCTTTTCCGGGATCTCTTCGAGGCCGATCAGATTCGACGGCGCTCCCAACACGCCCAGGTTGCCGCCGCTCAGCAGCAGCCCGATCCCCTGTGCGGCCGCCTCCTGAATCTGTTCGGAGAACCCCAGATTCGCCTGCGCCAAAGCCGCATCGAGCTGCGACTGCACGACCGACTGCTCCAGCGCATTGCCGTTGTAGAGAACTTCCAATTCGGCCTGCTGCAGTCCCGAGCCCAACCGGGCGGCGATGTTGGGAGGAATCACAACCGCCGCCAGAACCTTGCCGGAGCGGACATCCCGCACGGCCTGCCCGCGAGTGGCCACCGGCACCGGCTGCACCTGCGAGAAGAGCTGCTTGGCATATTCGCTCACCTTCACCCGCCGGCTGCCCACCTTCACCGTCTGCCCCGGCGGCGTCTGATCGACGATCGCCACCTTCGGCTTACCAGGCCCCCGCGAGATCGCAAGCCCGATCAACAACGCAATCGCGATCGGGTACACCACCAGCACCGCCACCAGCAGCTTCGACCGCCGCAGGATCAACAGGTCCTTGCCAAGTAGCCACCTCATCAGTGCCCCCGCTCCCGCAGAAACGCCAAGAACGCCCCCTCGAAGTCCGCCGCGCCGCTCGCCCCACGCGCCCCGGCCGCCGCCAGCTCCCCCGGCGCCCCGTCGAACAACACCTCCCCGTCGGCGAGCACGATCGCGCGCGTCGCGTACCTGCGCACCTCGCCCAGGTGATGGGTGGAGAACAGCACGCTCGTCCCCGCCTCGGCGAGCGTGCCGACGAACTCCCAAAGACGCGCGCGCTGCCCGGGATCGAGCGCCGAGGAGGGCTCGTCCAGGGCGAGCACGGGCGGGTCGGCGATCAGGCCGAGCGCGACGTTCACACGCTGGCGGTTGCCGCCGGACAGCCGTTCCACGAGCTCCTCCGCGCGCTCGCCGAGGCCGGTCTGCTCGAGCATCCGCGTGACCGCGCGCTCGGGGTCCGCCACCCGCTCGAGGCGGGCGAACAGCCGCAAGTTCTCCCGCACGGACAGCTTGGAGTAGAGCGCCGGCTGCTGTGGCGCCCAGCCGATCGCGCGTCCACCCACGGCGCCGCCCGCCGAGCCGCCGATGGTGCCGGCGCTCGCCTGCTGCACACCCGCGAGGATCGACAGGAGCGTCGTCTTGCCCGCGCCGTTGGGGCCGACGACCGCGACCAGCTCACCTGCCCGCAAATCGAAGCCGACGTCGCTCAGCGCCTCACGGTCGCCGTAGCGCTTGGCGAGATCCCTCACGCTCAACAGCGGCTCGGCCACGGCCTTCACGCGCCTACAGCAGGCTCTCTCGGGAGCGGTCCCAGGGTTCGAGCGTCAGATGCCGGCTCAGGTAGATGACCGTCTCACGGAGGATCGACAACAGCGGCAGCGCCACGAGCGCGCCGATGATCCCGTCCACGTGCAGACCCAGCAGCAGCGCGAAGATCACGAGCACCGGGTTGATGCGCAGGGTGTGCCCGAACACCTGCGGCGCGACGACATGACCCTCGAACTGCTGCAGGCCGACGAACAGCAACGCCACCCACAAGGCGGAGATCGGGTTGGTGAACAACGCGACCAGGATTGGGGGCAGGGCTCCGAGGATCGGGCCGATGTAGGGGACGAGCTCCATCACTCCATAGAAGACCGCGAAGGCGACCGCGTACTTCTCCCCGTCGGGGAAGATCCCGAGCACGCCGAACAGGAACAGCGCGACGCCGGCGGAGGCGCCCATGATCAGGCTGAAGAGGAGCTGGCCGCCGACGTAGCGGGAGACTGCTCGCTGCACCAGATGGGGGAAGTCGTCGGCGTGCGTGCCATCGCTGTCGGGCATCGCCCGGCGTACGAGATCCCCGATTCGCTCCCCGTACAAGAGCATGTACACCGACAGCACGAACACGAGCACGAGATCGAAGATCGCGCTGGCCGCTTCGGTCAAGAGGCCGCCGCCGAAGGTGGCCAGTTTTCCGGCGCTCTTGGCGACTTTGTCCTGGAAGGTCTGCAGCGCCGTTTTGCCCTGTTTGACGAGCTGCACGTGTACTCCGTGTTCGTTCAGTTCACCCTGGAAGGTCGCGATCTTGTTGTTCGCTTCCTTGACGATTTTGGGAAGGTTGTCCGTGAACGTGCGCACCTGATTGGAGATCGGGTTGGCAACTAGCACGCCGATCCCGGCCAGCGTCAGGAAGAATGCGACGTACACGGCCAAGACTGCCAGCCCGCGGGGAAGCCGGCGGCGCTGAAGGAAGGAGACAGCCGGGTTGAGGATCAGCGCGATCAGTCCAGCGACGATGAAGATCAGCAGCACCTTGCCCGCGGCTTTGGCGAGCTCCCACAGCACGAACAGGCCGAGTGGAAGCACGACGAGCTGGATCCAGCGGGGAACAACCGCGCGGGGAGGCTCCGCGGGCGCCGCTGCGGCGTCGCCGGGCTCCGCCAGCGCGCGCTCCTGCTTGGTCGGCGGCGTCGCCTCCGGCGAGCTCTCGGGGCCGTCCGTCACTTGCCTCCCGCCATCGGCAGAGTATGGCTGAGCCCCAGGCGGCGCCCGCGGGCGTACCGGCGGCCCAGTCCGGCGGACGCGACGCGGGTCGTATGAGCATCCTGTTCGTCGGCGATGTCGTCGGCGGCATCGGCCGGCGCACGTTGCTCGAGAGCCTGCCGCTCTTGCGCGAGCGCTACACGCCGACGTTCATCGTCGTCAATGCGGAGAACGTCGCGGGCGGCCTGGGGATCACCCCGAAGATCGCCGACGAGCTGATCGCCGCCGGCATCGACGCGATCACGCTTGGCAACCACACCTACCACCGCCGTGAGATCTATCCGTACCTCGACTCGCAGCCGCGGATCTTGCGCCCGGCGAACTTCCTGCGCAGCCAGCCCGGCAAAGGCACGTGCGTGGTCGAGCGCGATGGCGCGCGCCTCGGCGTGGTCAACCTGAGCGGGAACCTGTACCTGCGGGCCGGTCGCTCGATGTTCACCGAGATCGAGGTCGCGCTGGGCGAACTGGGCGAGGTCGATCACGTGCTGGTGGACGTGCACGCGGAGGCGACCTCGGAGAAGGTCGCGATGGGCTGGCATCTGGACGGGCGGGTGACGGCCGTCGTGGGCACGCACACGCACGTGCCGACCGCCGACGCGCGCGTGCTCGAGCAGGGCACGGCCTACATCACAGACGTCGGCATGACCGGCCCACGGGGCGGGGTGATCGGCGTCAAGCGCGAGCAGGCGATCGAGTCGCTGCTGACGCAGATGCCGGTGCGCTTTGAGACCTCCGATCAGGACCCGTGGCTGATGGGCGTGCTGATCAGCTGCTCACAGCCAATGCGGGCCGACTCGATCGAGCAGATTCTGATGCCACGGCCGATCCCGTCCTAAGGCCGGCCGGGAGGGCCGGCCCCGGTGACGGCCGTGGCGGGTGGAGCGCTCTCTGGTATCGATCGAGCGGAGCCCGACCCGGCAAGAAGGCCGGATGCCGGTCTCAGATGTGCGCCGAAGCGCCCGAGTAGGGCCAGCATCACGAGCGGGAAGAACCAGGGGATGTACAGGTAGAACCAGTGGTCGATCCCCAGCTGCACGGCGATCATCACGGCGGCGCACGCCGCCCCCAGGCCGGCCACGTCGGCGCGGCGGGGGACGACCGCGAGCGCCAGCGCCAAGAGGACGGCGGCGATCTCAACGGCGCGCTGGAGACCGCCCAGCCCCCCGTACAGCCCCCACACCGAGAAGGGCGAGCCACGGTCGGACTGGTAGGCGAATGTGCGCTGATAGATCGTGTGCAGCGAATCGTGGGTCAGGCCGGGAATGCTCGCGAGCGCGATCGTCGCGACGAACGCGGCGATGAACGCGGTGAATGTGACGACGCGAGCGCGGGCGTGCCGCCGCCTGCGGGCGGCGAACGCCTCGTCTCCCTCACCGGCCTCAGCCACCGGCGTCTCCCACAGGCCGTGCGTCGCCATCAGCGGGGCGAGCGCGAGCGGGGCGAACTTGGTCAAGCCCGCCAAAGCCGTGAACGCGCCGCGTGCCGCTGAGCCAATCGTCGAGCGATACGTTGCGGCGAGCACGGCCGCCAGCACGAGCACGGCGACGAGCGTGTCGTTGGAGTTGCTCTCCAGGGCGAACAGGGTGAAGGGGAACGACACCCAGGCGTAGGCGAGGGCGACCCCCAGCGCCGGGCCACGCACGCGGCGCCCGATCAGGAACAGCAGCGCAATCGCCAGCAGATCGAAGACGATCGCCGCCGCATGCGCGGCCGGCAAATCGTCCCACTTGCCGCTCCAGCCGAAGATCTGCTCGAAGGGCACGTAGGCCTCGTAGGCGACCGGGCCGTAGGTGTCGCCGTGTTCGTTGTCCGATGGGTAGTGGCCGTACAGGGGCTCGTCGTGAACGATCTTGTGAGCGCCGATCACGCCCGCGTAGCCGACGTCGATGACGTTCGCGTCGGTGACGTTCAGGGCGACGCGAAAGCCGATCAGGAACACGACCGCCAGCGCCAGCCACGGCACGGGCACGAGCAGCCGCAGCGGCCGCTCGTCGGCCGCACGGCGCCGCCGCCGGGTGAGCGCGAGCATCCGCGCGAGCAGGTACAGCAGCGGCGGGTAGGCAAGTGGCACCGACCCGTAGATGCGCCCGTGGTTGAAGAACGCCAGCGAGACGGAGAAGGACAACAGCACGAGCAGATCCAGGTGCAGCAGCGAGAAGGGCCGGCGGAAGTTGAAGAACGGCAGGATGAACAGCACGCACAGCGGCAGCCAGATGTACAGAGCGTTGACGTGCCGCCCGAACGCGCCCTTGTAGCCGCGTGCCATCGTCCAGGCGACCTGAAAGCCGGTCCACTGTTCGAGCACGCGGCCGGAGAGGTCGTCGATGATCACCTGGCCGATCTCCTTCTTGCCGTTGCGCGAGAAGTAGGAGACCTGCCAATGGAAGGGGATCTTCAGATACGCGCCGCCGTAGGAGCCGGGGTACTTCGCGCGCACGGCGCGCATCCTCGGCAGCGAGCCGGCGATCCGCAGAACCTGGTTGGCCGACAGCCTGCGCCCCGCCGGAGGCGTGTCCGAAGCCGCCACCGGGATCGGCGCGTCCGCGCTGGTCGACTGACCGGAGGAGCCGGCCGTGGAGCCGGTGGCGGTGTCGGCGGCGAGCAGCGGGGTCGGCTGGGGGACGGCCGCCAGCGTGCCCGTCGCGGCGCGCGCGGCCGCGGGCAGCGCGCATACCGCGGCACACGCGATCAGGGTCAGCAGGCTGCGCATTACGCGAGAGTACGTGACGGCCGTCGCGCTCACGCCTTTTATTGACGGGGATATGCGTGCGGGCGGTGTGACCCGCGTCCGCTCACCGCACTAGGTTACGTGTGACCGTGGCGTTCCTGGCCAGAGCTGTGATCCCGTGGCGCGCGCTGCTCGCCGCCGCGCTGCTGTCGCTGTTGGCAGGCGCGGCGCTGTCCCGTGGGCTCGCGGGCGAGCGGGTGGCGCCGCTACCGGCCACACGTGCGCACCCGGGGCTGGGGAGCCTGCCGCTCGCGGCACAGGGTCCCGTCTCCGGTGCGCTTGGCGCGGATCGCGCCGCCTACCGCGTGAGCGCGCCTGCCGTCGGCGCCGCGCGGGCGGCGAACCCGGCCCAGCGCCTGTGGACGCGCTTTGATCGCGCGGGCGCGACCGTTCAGTCGGGCACGATCCAAATGGGATTGCGGCTGCGCTCGATCGGTTACGGGCGCTCCTCCTCGGCGGTCGCGGCGGCGGCGCCCGCCGTGCGGGCAAACCGTGTCGAGTACGCGCACGGCGGAGTGAGCGAGTGGTACCTCAACGGTCCGATGGGCCTCGAGCAGGGGTTCACGATCCCGCGGGCGCCGGACGCTGGAGGCGGCGGCGTGCTGACGCTCGCGATGGCGCTGTCGGGCAACGCGCGGGCCTCGCTGTCGAGCGACGCTCAGAGCATCGTGCTCAGCCACGGGAAGAGCGCGCTTCGCTACGGCGGGCTGATCGCGACGGACGCCTCGGGGCGGAGGCTTTCCAGCCGGCTGGGGCTCGCTCGCGGACGGCTTCTGATCCACGTCGGCGCAGGTGGCGCACGCTACCCGCTGCGGATCGACCCGCTGATTCAGCAGGGCGCGAAGCTGACGGGCAATGACGAGGAGGGTCCGGGCAACTTCGGCGCCAGCGTCGCGCTGTCGGCCGACGGCGACACCGCTTTGATCGGCGGGCCGAGTGACGAAATCAAAGGCAAAGAAATGCTGGTTGGAGCCGCCTGGGTGTTCACGCGCTCGGGCTCCACGTGGACGCAGCAAGGGCCGAAGCTCAGGGGTGAAGATCAGGAAGGCGAGGCGCAGTTCGGCATCAGCGTCGCGCTGTCGGCCGACGGCGACACCGCTTTGATCGGTGGGGTCGAGGACGTGACCGCCAAAACACAGGTGGGCGCCGCCTGGGTGTTCACCCGCGCCGGCGGCAAATGGGGCCAGCTGGGCTCGAAGCTCACCGGCGTCGGCGAAGAGGTCGGCAGCGGTCGCTTCGGTAGGAGCGTCGCGCTGTCCGCGGACGGCGACACGGCGCTGGTGGGCGCGTACTTCGACAACAGCCAGACGGGAGCGGCGTGGGTGTTCAAGCGCTCCGGCTCGAGCTACCTCCAGGACGGTCCAAAGCTGACGGGCGAAGGAGAGGGCGGCGAAGCGCAGTTCGGCTTCAGCGTCGCGCTGAGCGCCGACGGCAAAACTGCCCTGATCGGCGGCCCACACGATGAAGGCACGACGAAAGAATTCATGGCCGGAGCCGCGTGGGTGTTCACCGAATCGGTCAAAGGCTGGGCGCAGCAGGGTCCCAAGCTCACGAGCGGCGGCGAGAAAGGCCTGGGCGAACTCGGCACGGGCGTGGCCCTGTCGGCCGACGGCGACACGGCCTTGATCGGAGCCCCAGGCGACGGCAGCGCCGGGGGCGCGAGGGCGTTCACGCGCGGAGGGGCAAGCTGGAACCAGCAGGGCTCGGAGCTGATCCCGAGCGATGCGACGGCGGCTGCCGGCTTCGGCACGGGCGTCGCGCTGTCCGCGGACGGGAACACGGCGCTGATCGGCGCCCCCGTCGACACGCCCGGGACGACGCCTGTCGGGGCGGCCTGGGAATTCGCCCGCGCCGGCTCGAGCTGGAGCCAGCAGGGCGTGAAGCTGCAAGGTGGCGACACGGCGCCGGAAAGTGAATTCGGCGCCGCCACGGCGCTGTCGGCGGACGGCCGCACGGCGCTGATCGGCGGGCCGATCGACGGCGCGGACGTGGGGGCGGCATGGGTGTTCGTGACTCCGCCGCCCGTCATCCCGCCGCCGGGCGCCGGCACGCCCCCCTCGACCACGCCGATCCTCACACCGGCGCCTGCGGCTCGACCGGTCCTCTCGAATCTCACCCAGACGCGCCGCCGCTGGCGCGCCGGCAGCAAGCTCGCCCGCCTGAGCGCCAAGTCGAAGAGACGCAGAGCGCCGCTTGGCACGACGTTCTCGTTCCGGCTGAACGAGGCGGCGAAGGTCACGTTCACGTTCACCCAGCGACTGAGCGGGCGCAGGGTCGGCGGCAACTGTGTCGTGCCGAGCGTCAAGAACCGCCGCAAGCCGAGCTGCAAACGAACGATCGTTCCCGGAGTCCAGAGCTTCCCAGCGCACGCCGGCTCCAACAAGATCTCCTTCCAGGGAGCGCTGCCGGGCGGCAAGAAGCTGAGACCGGGTGCCTACACGGCGTTGATCGTCGCGTCCAGCGGCAGGTTGCGCTCGGTCGCAAAGACCCTCAGCTTCACGATCGTCAAGTAGCCGGCGCGAGCGGCCCCGCGCCGTCACCGGCGAGTCCGAAGTGGTTCAAGACGATCGGCGCGATGTCGCGGATCGCCCATTGCGCGGGCTCCCGATGCGGCAGCTCGACTCCGCACAGCACGAGCGCGCCGAGCGAGTCCGAGGCGTGCAGCGAGCCATGACTGCCACCGCCCACGTGCGCCTGACGCCCCCAGTCGAGGAACTCATAGCCGGGAGCCGCGGACAGCAGCACCTCACCGGAGCTCGGGCAGGTGAGCGCCGACCAGACGCGCGTGAGCACATCGGGATAGGAGGGCGTGAGCAGCAGCTCGCCGTCGATCTCGGCGCCGATCGCGGCGAGCGGCCCGTCGATGCTCCAGCGCATCCCGCGCGGGTCCTGCAGCGGCCCGCCGGGACTGAAGCGCAGCTCACCGTGCGCGGGGCTCGAGATGATGCCCTCGGTGGGCACGTCGTGGGCGTCGCGCGCCAGCCACATTACGTGCTCGACGCCGTCGATCGTGAGCGCGCGGGTCGCCACCGAGGCGCGCATCGCGTCGCGCTCGGGCTCGTGCAGCGCGTAGACCATCGCCGCGCGCTGGGAGGGGCAGACGGCGATGCGGGGCTGCTCGTCGCGCGCGGCTCCCGGCGTGCGCGAGGGAGCGAGCACGCCGAGGTCGGCCAGCTCGTCCTGAAGCGCGATCGTGTCGGTGACGGGGGCCTGGGAGTGGTCGGCCATCGCGATCACCGCATGGTCCCGCAGGAACCGATCGATACCGCCGGCGGCCTCGCAGACGCGGGCCAGCTGCAGATCGGCCTGGGCGATCGACTGCAGCTGGGCATCGGGGCCATGCTTGTGGGAGTACCAGTCGTTGTCGGGGAGTGAGAGCAGCAGGAAGTCGAACAGATCGTGCTCGACCATGTACTCAGAGACGCAGCCAGAGTGGCGGTCGCGGACCCCGGGCATCCCCAGGCCCGAGCGGCAGCCGGTGCGGCGCGAGGCGAAGATGTCCGCATAGAACAGCTCGCGCGGGCCCATCACCGGATGACGCATCAGCGCCGAGGCGACGCGCTCCAAGGCGGTGCCGCGCTGGGGCTCGTGCAGGTGGCGCCCCCGGTACATGAGGTACGTCGTGCCGGCTGTGCGCACGTCGGCGTCGTCGAGTGACTCGAACACCGTCAGCGTCTCTGTGGACAGGTGGGCGCGATTCATGTTGTAGACCGCGTCCGTCAGCTGGCGGGTGATCCCGAAGCGCTGGGCAGAGCGAAAGCTGGAGCCGTATTCGATGTAGCGATCCTCCTCGCGATGAAACCAGTTCATGCCCGGAACCAGGTGCTGGTCCTGTCCCACGCCGGTCACGATCGAAGCCGCGCAGACCGGTGTCACGGACGGAAACGCGGCCACGCAGTCGGGCACGTAGCGACCGCGCTCGATCAGCGCTCCGAGCACCGGCGCGGCGCCTTGCTCGACGGCGCGCTCGAGCATCGCCGGGGCCATCGCGTCGATCACGCACAGGACCAGCTTGGGCGGCTTTGGGCTCATCGCTCTGAGCCGTCAGCGGCGCAGGATGCGCAGCCCGGCGTACTTTTCATCCGCGCGCGCGCGCCGCCGCCACAAGAACCAGGCGAGCACGGCGACCGCCACATAGCCGAGCGGGTGCAGCAGCGCGACCAGCACCGCGAGCAGCAGCGAAGCCGCGTCGAGATACAGCGTCAGCGCCTCCCTGGCAGCGCGATCGGGCAGCCGCGCGCGCGCGCCTGCGAGCACTGGGCCGACAGCCGCCTGGGCGAGCGCGACGACCGCCAGCCCGCCGAGCAGCCCCGGCCACCAGGCATCGTCGTGGGCGGCAAGCGTGCCCGCGAACAGCAGCGCCCCGGCGCCGTAGCCGAGGCCGGCGACCGCGGCTGCGAGCGGCGCGGGGCGCGAGCGCTCGCCGGTCGGATCAGAGAACGCCGACAGGTCAAGCAGCAGTTGCAGCGCATAGGCGAACACAAGCGTCACCACGACCACGAGCAGCCACCAGTCAGCTTCGAGGAACTGGAACGGGTCCTCGGAGAAGCTGACCCCCAGAGCGCCGGCCGAGGCCAGCGCGCCCGCGAGCAGCAGCGGCAGGAAGGGGCGCAGCCCGCAGGCCGCCGCAAGGCCGGTGCCAAGACCGATGTAGAAGAAGATGCCGTTCATGCAATGAGCGTTCGGGGGTGCGCTACCGTGCGGGTGCTGGCCGATCGAGGTCAGGACGATAGACGACGCGTGCGGCGGCGAGCGGCCGCGGCGCGAGGTTCGACGGGCACGGCGGCGAATAGGAACGACAGGCATGGACCGATCGATCAGCGGAGCAGGTGACGGACGGCGGGCGCGGCCGGCGGCGCACGAGCTCGCGCGCTATGAGGCGCTGTTCGCAGCGCGCACGCGCGGGATGAAAAGCTCGGCGATGCGCGAGATGATGGCGCTGACCGAGCGCCCCGACGTGATCTCACTGGCCGGTGGTCTGCCGGACACGAGCACGTTCGAGCCGGAGCTGTACGCGAAGCTGATGTCCCAGGTCGCGGCTGAGTCGACCGCGCGCGCATTGCAGTACGGCCCGACCGAAGGGATGGCCGCGGCGGTCGATTGCATCGTCGAGGTGATGGCGCAGGAACGCACGGCCGTCGACCCCGGCGAGGTGATCGTCACGACCGGCGGTCAGCAGGTGATCGACCTGGTGTGCAAGGCGCTGATCGACCCGGGCGATGTGATCGTCGCCGAGGCGCCGACGTACCCCGGCGCGGTGCCGACGTTTGGCGCCTATCAGGCTGAGGTCGCTCAGATCGAGATGGACGGCGATGGCATGCCGATCGACGAGCTGGAGAGCACGCTCGACCGGCTGCAGGCGCAGGGCAGGCGGCCGAAGTTCATCTACACGATCCCCAACTTCCAGAACCCCGGCGGCGTGACGATGTCGCTGGCGCGGCGGCGGCGGCTGGTCGCGCTCGCGCGCGAGCGCGAGCTCTTGATCCTCGAGGACAACCCCTATGGGCTGTTGCGCTACGAGGGCGAGCCGCTGCCGACGATCTACTCGCTGGACGCCGAAGCGGCCGGGGCGGGCGGCGGCTCGGATCTGGTCATCTACCTGGGCACCTTCTCGAAGATCCTCTCCCCCGGGCTGCGGCTCGGGTGGGCCGTCGCCCCGAGGCCGGTGCTCGAGAAGCTCAACCTCGGCAAGCAGGGCGCCGACCTCTGCTCCTCACCGGTGACACAGCTGTTCGTCGCCGCCTACTTCGCCGAACGGGCGGCCAATGGCGAACCGGCCTGGCTGGACTATCTGGAGCGGCTGAAGAGTCTCTACCGGCGCCGGCGCGACGTGATGCTGGGAGCGCTGTCCGAGCACTTCGGCGAGGCCGCGCGCTGGACCAGGCCTCAGGGCGGCCTGTTCATCTGGGCGACGCTCGACGATCGCATCGACACGACCGACCTGCTCGCGCAGGCGCGCAAGAGCGAGGGCGTCGCGTTCGTGCCCGGCCGCGCCGCCTACATGGACGGGCGCAACGGCTCCTCCTCGATGCGCCTGAACTTCGCCGGCGTTCCCGACGAGGACATTCGTGAGGGCATCAGGCGGATTGGCAAGGTCGTGCGCGAGCAGCTGGGCCTGTACGGGACGCTCACCGGCTCGCCTCCCTCTCCCGCCGCTGCGCCCGAGCCTGCGCACGCCGGCGAGGGCGAGCCCGAGGAGAGCGTGCCACTGGCCGACGTCGTCGCGCTTCCCCGTCGCGACCAGCAGGGATCGGCACGCCGGCGCCAGGATCGATGAGCGCCGCGCAGAAGGTGGCGGTGCTCAAGGGCGGGCGCTCGCTGGAGCGCAACGTGTCGCTGCGCTCGGGCGCGCACGCGCAGGAGGCGCTCACGCGCCTCGGGCACGAGGTGCTCGCGCTCGATGTGGGCCCGGAGCTCGTAAGCCAGTTGCGCACGGACAAGCCCGACGTGGCGTTCATCGCCCTGCACGGCCCCGATGGCGAGGATGGCAACGTGCAGAGCCTGCTGGAAGCGATCGGCATCCCCTACACGGGCTCGGGACCGGCGGCCTGCGCGTGCTGCACCGACAAGGTGCTCGCCAAGCACCTGATGCGCGACGCGGGCATCCCCACGCCCGACTTCCGCTCGCTGCGAGAGGCCTCAATCAAAGAGCTGGGCGCGGCGGGCGCGCTCGCCGACGTCGAGGCGGCGATCGGCTTCCCACTGGTCGTCAAGCCCGCCAGCCAGGGCTCGGCTCTGGGCGTGAAGTTCGCGCGCACGAGCGAGGAGCTGCCCGGCGCGCTGGTCGGGGCGTTCTCGTATGACCGCAAGATCCTGATCGAGCGCTACGTGAAGGGGCGCGACCTGGCGGTCTCCGTGCTCGAAGCCCCCGGCAGCGATGAGCCGGTGGCGCTGCCGGTGGTCGAGGCGGTCCCCCGCGAGGAGGACTTCTACGACTACGAATCGCGCTACGAGATCGGGATGACCACGTTCGTGTGTCCCGCCGAGCTGGAGGCTCAGACGACCGCGCGGGCGCAGGAGATGGCGCTGGCCGTCTACGAGCTGCTCGGCTGCCACGGCGTCGCGCGCGTCGATCTGATGCTCGACGAGCACAGCGGCGAGCTGTGGGTGCTGGAGACGAACGTCGTCCCGGGCATGACCGAGACGAGCCTGTTGCCACAGGCAGCCGACGCCGGCGGCGTGGGCTTCGACGAGCTCGTCGCGAGTGTTCTGGCCAGCGCGTTCACGCGCTGAGACCGGCTCCAGCCCTCTGGCCGAGCCGGCCTACGCTCCTCGTTGGCGGCGGCACGCTCCGGCCGCCACGGCAGTCACCTGACCGGCGGCACACTCTCGGAGGGCTGGTCGGCCGGCTTATGAGTCGCCGGCGGCGAAGTCCTCCGGTGAGACCTCGTCGAGGAACTCCTTGAACTTCTCGACCACGTCCTCGGACTCCTCGACGTCGTGCTCGAACTCGATCGCCGACTCGGCGATCACCTCCTCGGCCGCGTAGATCGGGGCGCCGCAGCGCACGGCAAGGGCGATCGCATCGCTCGGGCGGGAGTCGATCTCGAGCTCCCGGCCGGCGGCATTGAGGGTGATCGACGCGAAGAACGTGTTCTCGCGCAGCTCGGTCACCGACACCTGCGTGCATTTGACGTCCAGCTCGCCAAGGATGTCGCAGAGCAGATCGTGGGTCATCGGGCGCGGGGTGCCCGCTCCCTGGAGCTTCATCAGGATCGAGGCGGCCTCCGGGTGGCCGATCCAGATTGGCAGGAACTTGTTGCCGTCAACCGTCTTCAGGAGCACGATCGGCTGCTTGCCAACCATGTCGAAGCTGACGCCGTAGATGACCATCTCCTGCACGCAAATCCTCCGAGAGGGGAAAGGCCAGAGTATAGGTACCAGCTGAGCGCGCGCCGGCGGCTCAGACGGCCCCGCTCAGAGCCCGGGTCCGGCGAGGCCCTTGGCCTCTGCCCGAAAGCTCCACAGCTTGTTACCGAGGAAGTTGAGCGGCATCGAGGCGCCCACCGCCAGCGCCTGCGCCGGCACCTTGGCGACGCCCGCGACCTCGACGAGCGCCATCAACATCAGCAGGCTGAAGCCTAGCGCCACGAGGCTGACGAGAACGAAGCGCACCGCTTGGAAGTGAACCTTGCCGGCGCCCGCATCGAAGGTCCAGTGGCGGTTAAGGACGAAGTTGTTGACGACCGCCACCAGCCAAGCCACGATCGCCGCGATCTGGTAGTCGATCCCGAGCGCGTGCACGCAGAGCGTGTACACGGCGAGGTTGACCACGAAGCCGAGCCCGCCGACGAGCCCGAAGCGGACCAGCTGCAGCCAGTTGGCCGGCTTGCGCAGCCCGTGCAGCAGCCGCATATGCGGCTGGATCCGGACGGATCCGCCGATGTTTCCAGCGTGAATGTCTACGGCTGTGGCGTCGTCGGGCATGCGGGCAGGTTAGCTGAGCGGCATCACGGCAGGGCAGCCTTGCAGGGTCGCGACCGAAACCGGCCTTGGTTCCGATGCCGCCGTCCAGCAAGGGTAGCGGGCGCGCACCGGGGAGGCTCTCGCTAGCCTTGCAGTGGTGACGGACGCAACCGGAGAGGGCGCAGTCAGCGTCTCGCGCGGGAAGCTCCCGCGCTATTGGCTTGCCGCTGCGGTGGCCGCGGCCTGCTTGGCCGTGCTCGTGGCGGTTCTGATCGTCCTCGGCGGCTCACACGACTCCCGCCACTCCAAGGCGGACGCCCGCCGTGCTGGCAGCGCCCGCGTCACGACGCCGCGGCGAGTGGGCGCAGGCGCGGCGACGGGCATCGCACCCCCTGTGAAGCCCGCTTCGGCCGCTGGCCACAGCGCGAGCGCGCGCGTGAACGCAGCTGAGATCGCCGATCCGGAGGAAGCGAGCAGCTTCCCAGCCCCCGCCTCGGTCCACCACCGGGCGGCCGCGACGCCTTCTACCGCGAGCGAACAGATCGTCGCCGCGGGCGCGCCTTCAGACGCCGAAGTCAAGCACGAGCTGGCGCAAATGCAGGCTGTCGAACGCGCGGCCAGGCAGACCCAGCAACGGCGGCTGACGCCCGTGACTGGCGGGAACTCCGTCGGGGGCAATGGCACCATCCCGATCCCCACAGATGTCCCCGCGGCCGTGCAGCGGGTCGTCGCCGGCGCGAACGCGATCGCCAACTTCCCATATGTGTTCGGCGGCGGGCACGGCTCGTTCGTCGATAACGCCTACGACTGCTCGGGCTCTGTCAGCTATGCGCTGGCGGCGGGAGGCATGTTGAACGCGCCTGAGACCTCTGGCGAACTGGAGAGCTGGGGGGCGCCGGGGCCGGGACGCTACATCACCGTGTACGCGGCCGCCGGACACACTTACATGTATGTCGACGGGATCATGTACAACACCGCCGGGCGCAGCGGCACATATGCCTCGCGCTGGCAGGTGAGCCCCACCGACAACACCGGCTACGTCGCGCGTCACTGGCCGGGCCTGTAGATGGGCGCCGCCCTCGGGGCGCTCGTCGCGGTCGTGGTCCCACTCGCGCTGGGCGGCGAAGCGGTCACCGAAAAGGGTGGCGGCGGGACCGCTATCGCGGTCATCTCGGTGACGTCTACCGCCGTCGGCTACGTGGTGCTGTTCGCGCTGTGGCGATATGTGTTCAGCGCGAAGGCGAAAGCCAAGCGCGGCGAATCGCCGGAGTGAACCCCGGCGAGCGCGGCCGCGGCGTGCGGCACTAGTGCGTCAGCTTGACCGTGTTCAGCACCGACGTCGTGCCGCTCGCTGCGTTGTGCACGCTCAGCCTGATCATCAGCGATACGTTCTTCAACCGGCGCAGTCGCGCGGCCGTCGTCTTGCTGAAGAGGATCTTGAAGGTGCTGCGTCCGCCTTTGGTCGTGACGAGCACGGCTTTGGCGATCACAGTCTGCGGGGGGAGGTTCTTGGCGAGCCCCGTTGCGCGCGCGCCGTGCAGACCCAGATGGCGGGCGATCGAGCTCGCGAGCAGCACCTCGAAGCGGCCGGCCACCTGTTCGTTGACCGAGTAGCGCACGACGAGCCCGCTGCGCAGGACCGCCGGAAGGCTGTGGGAGACGACCGCCTGCGTAGCCACAGGGCTGTCGTGCGATCCGGCGCCGGCGCCGGATGTGCCTGCGCCCGTGGTCGAGGAAGTCGTTCCGGCGGCGGTCGTGCCGGGGACAGCGGGAGGAGGAGTGGGAGCCGGCGGTTGCGGCGGTGGCGGGCCCGCGACCGTGACGCTCTTGGTGATCTGCGCGACGTTGTTGGCGACGTCCTTGACGGTCAGCGTCACTTCGTAGGTGCCGCCGTACTGATAGGAGTGGTAAGCGCTCGCCGCGCATGGTGACAGCCACGGCGCTTCACACGGGGAGGCGCTCGGCGAGTTGAGTGTCGGCGCGCCCGGTGCAAACCCCGACACGGTCGGCGTCCCATCTCCGAAGTTCCATGTGTAAACCGCGTAGTTCGGCTGCTCGGCGCCACCCGCCGCGTAGCCGACGGCCGCGTTGAGGGTGATGTCCGACTCCATTCCGTCAAAGCCCACCAGCTCGCCTGAGTTGACGGGATTCGGAACGGTGAAGTCGGGCACGAGGCTGACGCCTCCGATGCACGGAATGGCGGGATAGGGCAGCAGCTCCGCAGCGTAGTTGAAAGCGGTGTTGAGGTAATAGGGGTTACCGCCGACCACGCTGTTGGACAGGCTGCCAGCGCCCGTTTTGAGGTCGCCTGTGACGCTGCCGGCGACGGCTCCGGTGTTGAAGTAGTTGCGGCACTCGTCGGTCGACTCGTTGTTTGCCGGGTCCTGCCAGGCGTTGAGCAGAGGGTTGGTGACCGTGTTCTGCTGCTCGACCGCGATCTGGTTGATGATTGGATCAGCCAGGCCCGTGTCGTAAGAACCGTCGGGACCGAGGCCGATCTGGTTGGGCTCCTGCATGTGCGGCCCTTCGAGAGTTCTTTCTTCTTCGGTTATCTGTTTCTGTTCTTTGGTCTCTTCGTTGAAGGCTTTTTCTTCGGCTTCGGTTATTTCCTTAGCTTTCTCCCGTTTCTCTTTGCCGTTTGAGGGATCGAAGCCACCGTCCTGGCAGTCGGGGCGGGAGACTCGATTCGCCAGAGCAAGGTGGTAGTCGCCCACACCTCCAGCCGTCCACGGGATCATCGCGTAGAGGATCGTGTTCCCATCGCCGTTGGTGGGGTTGGTGGGGTTGACGGCCGAGTGATAGGAGCAGAAGCCGTTGGAATAACTGGTGGACGGTGACGGTTCACTGTCTGAGCAGTGTCCGGTGCTTCCCCCTGAGTCGACGCACACGGTGACCCCAGGCGGTGTCAGCAGGTAGAAGATCGTGCTCATGCCCTTCGGCAGGCTGTGCTGTGTGACGAATTTCACGAGCTCGGCGCGGACCTGTTCGTCGCTGAGGCACGTGATCGCGTCGCCTTCCACCAGCGGTTCGGGATCGGTACAGCCGGGGGTCGGGTATTTGGTCGTATCCGTGAAGGCCCCGCGGAAGGTCGAGTGGTACGTCGCGGGCTGGTTCGTGCGGTCGGTGTACTGGGCGTCAACCGCGAACACGTTGGAGAGCCTGCCACTGTCGGCGCCGACATTGTGGAAGAACTCGTTGATCAGGTGCTGCCAGTCACCGTGGTACTGATCGGTCGGATCCCAGTAGATCGCGTAGGTGTTGGCCGAGTGAAGCACCGGGTTGCCGTTGGCGTTGTCGAAGTTGGCTCCGAGCGCGCCGTTGCCCTCGATCACGGACGAGCCGTTCTGGGGCTGCAGGCCCACGGTCGCGGATTCGATCGTCTGCACGATCGCGCCCGCGGGAGCCGCTGCGAGCATCAGCGCGAGCATCGCGGCGGACAGTGCCCCCACGCACAGCGGCGCGATGCGTGGGCCGCTGTGATGAATCGCGGCTTTGAAGCCGCGCCGGGCAGGGAGAGGGATGAGACGAAGGAGATTGGTCACGAGCCCATCATCGGCAGGCCCCCGCCAATTCCTTAGCGCCGCTGGACGTGACTCGATCGATCGCAGCTCGCCTCAAGTCCTCGCAGCGCGCGCCGACAAGTAGGTCATGGCTCGCGAGCAAGATCGTGGCATCGTCGATCTGTCAGCGCTGCGCATGCGCGAAGCGACGATCTCCGCAGGCGTGTGGCTGACGTACGTGTTGTGCGGTACCGGCGCGCTGTACGTGGCGCTGACCTGGTACCGGCCCAACCGGCTAGCGCTGGCGGCCTTGTTCGGGGTGGCGATGGCCGCCGGCATCGCGATCTCGCTGCTGTCACGCGAGCGGATCGTGCGCAGCCGCCATCGCGAGGCCTTCTTCCTGAGCTGGAGCATTCTCGATTTGATGGTGATCGGACTGCTGACGCTCGCCGACGGCGGCACCGCGAGCCCGCTCACCCTGATCTTCGTCGTGCCGGTGATCTTCGCGGCGGCGACCTACCCGCTCGGCTCCGTCGCCGTCGTGGGCAGCCTCACGGTCGCCGCCTATCTCGCGCTGGCGATCAGCACGGGTGGCGCTAGCTGGAGCTATCAGGCGATGTTCGCGGTCGTGCTCACGTGCGCTGGCGCGATGAGCGCGTTCCAGGCTCGCAACCACGACCGCCAGCGCGCCGCGCTCACGCGTGTCTCGCGCGTCGACCCGCTGACGGGCTGTCTGAACCGGCGCGGATTCGAGGAGCGTGCCGTAGCCGAGATCGGCTCTGCCGCGCGGCGCTGCACGCAGGGCGCGGTGCTGCTGCTCGACATCGACCACTTCAAGCCGATCAACGACCGCTACGGACATGCCGTGGGCGACGAGATCCTGTGCTGGGTCGTAGAGACGCTTGCGAAGGTCATCCGGCCGGCTGACTCGGTCGGTCGGCTGGGCGGCGATGAGTTCGCGGTCCTGTTCGCGGACATCGAGCCGGCGGACGCGCTCGCATGTGCCGAGCGGATCAAGTTGGCGCTCGGCGAGCGGGCGCCGTCCTCGGTCGGGCTCGCCACCTTCCCGCTGGACGGCGAAACGCTCGAGGAGCTGGCGCGCCAGGCCGACCTGCGGCTTTACGCCACCCGCCACGGGCGCGCGAAGCTCACGACGCCCGAGCGGACCGAGCGGCTGAGCTGGGCCGCGACGCTCGCGCACGCGATCGACATGCGCATGGACGCCGAGCACGAGCACTCGCGCGCGGTCGGCGATTGGGCCGTCGCCATCGCATCGATGCTTGGCTGGCAGGCGGACATGCTCGGGATGTTGCGGATTGCCGCGATGCTGCACGACGTGGGGATGATCCAGGTGCCCGACCGGATCCTCAGCAAGCCGGGGCCGCTCGAGGCCGACGAGCTCGCCGCGATCAAGGCCCATACGAGCACCGGGGCCGAAATGGTCGCGCAGATCGAGGGGCTGGAGACGATCGTCCCGTGGATCCGCCACTCGCACGAGCGCTTCGACGGGTCCGGCTATCCCGACGGTCTCAGCGGCGAGGCGATCCCGCAGGCCTCGCGGATCCTGCTGGTGGCCGACGCCTTCGACGCGATCACAAGCACCCGGCCATACCGCGAGGCGCTGCCGGTCGCGGCCGCCTGTGAGGAGCTCGAGCGCCACGCCGGGACACAGTTCGACCCGGCCTGCGTGGAGGCTCTGCTGGCCCACGTCAGAGGCCCCGTCGGCGTCGGCGGCGATGGCGCCGGGCCCGTTCGCGCGTAGCGCCGCAGCGCACAGCTAGTGTCCTGGCGATGGACCTGCACTTCGAAATCACTCATCACTTCCTCGGCGATCGCGGTCAGCGGGCCGGCTTCATCGTGCTGGGCTCGTTTCTCGCCGCCTTCCTGTTCATCCGCACGAGCGCGCGCCTGATCCGCAGCCCGAAGATCACATGGTGGCCCGGGAGCGTCAAGACCAAGAGCGGTCTGCACCTGCATCATCTGGTCTGGGGGATCGTTTTGATGATGTCGTCGGGGTTCTTGAACTTCGCCGTCGCGCCCGAACCTCCGTATCTGGAGATCCTCGCGGCGGCCTTCGGCGTGGGCGCGGGTCTAACGCTCGACGAGTTCGCCCTGTGGGTGCGCCTCGAAGATGTTTACTGGAGTGAAGAGGGGCGGATCTCACTCGACGCCGTCGTCGTCGCGGCGCTGCTCGGCGGGCTGATCTTGCTTGGCCTGGCGCCGTTCGACCTCAACAACGAGAGTGGATCCGTGAGCTCGCTGATCGTCGCGCTGGCGATCGACGTGGGCCTATCGGCGCTGGCGATCCTGAAGGGCAAGCCACTGCTCGGCCTGATCGGTGTGTTCGTGCCGTTCGTGTCACTGGTGGGAGCCGTGCGCCTGGCCTCGCCGTCCTCGCCGTGGGCCCGGCGGCGCTACCCGCCCGACGGCCACAAGATCACACGTTCGAAGGCGCGCTTCGAACGTGTGAAAAGCCGTAGGCGAAGGTTGGCGGACGCGATCGGGGGCGCCCCTTCCGCGCGCTAGATTTGGGCCATGGAGAGGCCGCACCAGTGGATCTGACGCTGCTCCCCGGAGCGCGGTCGCTGCTCGGCGCACACGCGCGTGAGCTGCCGCAGCGAGACGACCTGTGCGGCGCCTTCTGCGGCGCGCTGGCGCTGCGGGCCGCCGGCATCGACGGGGATCAGGGCGAGCCGCTCGACCAGGACGCCGTCGCGCTCGCGGCGGGCACGATCGTCTCGCGGATCGCGGATCTCCAATCGCTTCCGCAGGGCGAGCGCGGGCGCCGCGACTATCGCATCCCGCCGCGGTTGATCGACGATGGGAGCGTCTCCGGCACGACCGCGGGCGGGCTCGTTCGCGCGATCGAGGAGCTCTCTCGCGGGCGCCTGTCGGCGATCCCCTTCAGCGGTCCATGGACGGTCGAGACGCTTGGCGGGCTGTTCGAGCTGGCCGAGGCCGACGAACGCCCGGTGACGCTCGTCGCCAATCTCGCGACACGCCACCTGTGGGGCGGGCGCCCGCGGGCCGATCAGCTGCTCGGCTATCTGTTCGACGGCGCGCAGGACGGGCCACCGGCCGACTGGGACGTTGGGCACTTCGTGTGCGTCATCGGCCGCATTGCGGGACCGGGCGGCGTCCTCTACGGGATCGCCGACACATACCCCTCGCTGGGCAACTGCGGCGTCTACCTGCAGCCCCAGGAGCGCCTCGCGGCCGCACTCGAGCGTCGCGGCATGGCGCCCGGCGGGATGATCGCGATCGTCTCCGCGGAGGCTGGCGGCGACCTGCGTTCGGGTGCCGCCGAGCTCGGCTTGGTCGAGGCCGTTTGGGACAACGGCACGGTCAGTTCAGGAGCGCCCGCGTGAGCCCTGGCCAGCTCGTCGCGCTGGTCTGCTGCGACTTGGGTTCGATCGTGCGAGGACGCTCGGTGGCGGCCCCCGAGCTCGCCGCGCATGTCGCCTCCGGGGTTGGCTGGGTGCCGGCCAACCACTCGCTCACACCGCTCGGCTCGCTGGCCGAGCCCAACCCGTTCGGCTCGACCGGCGATCTGCGGCTGCTGCCCGATCGCGACACGCACGTGCGCGTGGAGCCGAGCGCTGGCGCGGACGCGCTCGAGTTCGTGCTGTGCGACATCGTCGAGACGGACGGCCGGCCGTGGGAGTGCTGTCCGCGCAGTTTCCTGCGCGACTCGCTGCGCGAGCTCGAGAGCGAGCTCGGCGTGCAGGCGCGCGTGAGCTTCGAGCACGAGTTCCAGCTCGTGCGAGAGGAGCCGCCGGCGCTGGCCTTCTCGCTGGAGGCCCAGCGGCGGGCCGGCGCGTTTCCCGGCGCCGTGATGGAGGCCCTGATAGCGGCCGGTGTGCAGCCCGAGCGCTTCATGCCGGAGTTCGGCGCGCATCAGTTCGAGATCCCCGTGCAGTCCGCCGAGGGCCTCGCTGCCGCGGATCGCGCGATCGTGCTGCGAGAGGTCGTCCGCGAGGTCGCGCGCCGCGAGGGGACCCGCGCGAGCTTCGCGCCACTGCTCGATCCCGCCGGGCCGGGCAACGGCGTGCACATCCACCTCAGCCTGATCGACGGCGAGGGACGCCCCGCGCTGTACGAGGCGGATCGGTCCGCGTGCCTGAGCGAGCTCGGCGGGCGATTTGCCGCCGGGATCCTGCTGCACGCGCAGGCGCTGAGCGCGCTGAGCGCTTCCAGCCCCGCCTCCTCGGCGCGGCTGCGGCCGCATCACTGGAGCGCAGGCGCCGTCTGCCTGGCGCGCCAGAACCGCGAAGCGCTGCTGCGCATCCCACCGCTCGTGTCGCTCGACGGCGAGCCGGGGCCACAGATGCGCCTGGAGTTTCGCGGCGCGGATGCCACCGCCAACCCCTACCTCGCGCTCGGCGCGATCGTGCGAGCGGGACTCGACGGCGTGCGCCGTGAGCTCGCGGCGCCGCCGATCCTCGACCGCGACCCCGCGCAGCTCGGCGAGCAGGAGGCCGCGAGCTTCGGCGTCGGGGGGCTGCCGGCGTCGCTCAAGGACTCGCTGCAGGCGCTGGCCGAGGACGAGACCGCACGCTCGTGGATGACGCCGCTGTTGTACGACGCCTTCGTGTGCGTCAAGCGCGCGGAGATCGAGGGTACCGCGGAGCTGGACCCGAACGAGGTGTACAGGCGCTATGCAGAGATCTACTGACGCGCTGCTGGCCGGCCTGCTCGCCGCCCTCGACGGCGAGCTCGAGCAGGCGATCGAGCTGCGTCATCGGCTGCACGCCGATCCGGAGCTCTCACACGCCGAGCGGCGGACGGCCGCGGCCGTTGCCGGGCAACTGCCGGTGAAGTGCACCGAGGTGTCCGGGACCGGGCTGCTCGCGCGCATCGGAGATGCGGACGGCCCGCCGATTGCGATTCGCGCCGAGCTCGACGGCCTGCCGATCGAGGAGCGCACCGGCGCGCCCTTCAGCGCCACCGGCGAGGCGATGCACGCCTGCGGCCACGACGTCCACATGGCGGCGCTCGTCGCGCTGACCCGTGCCGCACATGCTCTGGGCGAGCAGCTGCCGCGCCCGCTGCTGGCCGTCTTTCAGCCCAGCGAGGAGGCCTACCCCTCAGGGGCCGAGCAGCTCGTGCGCGGAGGGCTGGCGGCGTTCGCACCGGCGGCGGTGCTGGCGGCGCACGTCCATCCCGAGCTGCCTTGGGGGAGCGTCGCGCTCGATGTGGGTGCCGTGAACGCGTCCAGCGACTCCGCTGAGATCATCGTCGAAGGAGCGCCCTCGCACGGCGCCTACCCACACCAAGGGCGGGATCCGATCCTCGCGATCGCACAGATCGTCGTCGCGCTGCACGCCCAGCTGGGGCGGCGGATCGACCCGCATGGCGCGGCTGTTGTGACCGTCGGCGTGCTCGAGGGCGGAGTCGCGGAGAACGTGATTCCCGCACGGGCACGAGCCCGAGCCTCGCTGCGCGCCCATCGCCCCGAGGATCGGCTTGCACTGCGCCAGATGGTCGAGGAGGTCGTCGGCGGGGTCGCGGCCGCCTGCGGTTGCCGCGGCCGCGTGGAGCTGATCGCCGGCGAGCCGGCGCTTGAGAACGACCCCGGCATCGTGGGCACTGCGCGCAGGCTGATCGCCGGCGCGGGCCTCGTGGCCGCCGACGAGTGGCGCTCGTGCGGCTCGGACGACTTCGCGTTCTTCGGCGAGTTGGCCCCGCTGGCGATGGGCTTCGTGGGGCTCGACGGCGCCCCGGGCTTCCAGATGCGCCCACTGCATCACCCGGAGCTGCTGCCACCTGACGCCGCCGTCGGCGCGGTCGCGCGCGCACATGCCGTTCTTTACGTCGCCGCCGTGGCCTCGCTCGGCGCCGGTTAGCGGCTGGCAACTGCCGCCGATCCGAGCGGCCACGGTCCTGCGCTCGCCAAGCAGCGCGGCGCTATTTGACGGGCGGAGCGATCCGGTACACGGCCCCGGCCGTATCGTCCATCACGTACAGCGCGCCGTCGGGACCGGGCACCACGTCGGCCGGGCGCCCCCAGCGTGAGCCCGAGGATTCCTGGAAGCCGCTGACGATCGCGGTCGATTCGCCAAGCGTGTGTTTGCTGGCTTTCCATGGCATCCACAAGATCGCCGGCGGGCGAGGAGGGGTGCGGTCCCAAGAACCGTGCGCGGCCGCGACGGCTCCGTGGGAAAGGTGACCCTTGACGGCGGTGCCCTCGAGGAAATGGAAGCCGAGCGGCGCGCTGTGCGCTGGGATCCCGCGCTCGATCGGCGCCAGTGTGGCGCAGTTGAGCACGGAGCCGCCGGCGTTCGTCTGAACGTCGGCGTCGAACGGGAGGTTCGCGTACTTCAGCGGGCTCGCGGACTTCCCGGGTTTGCGATCGGGGTCCGGGTCGCAGTACGGCCAGCCAAGGCTCCTGCCGGCCGTCAGCTTGGCGATCTCATCCGGCGGATGGTCGTTGACGTACTGGGTGATCACCTTGCCGAAGGCGTCGGGAAATTCGCCGTAGGGCATGTGGAAGGGAAAGGGGATTTCATCGCGCTGGTTGACCGCCGTCCACAGCGAGCCGTCGGGCGCGAACGACAGGCCCTCACCGTTGCGCACGCCGCTGGCGAACACCTGCATATGCGTGCCGTCGGAGTGATAGGAGAGGATCGACGCGCGCGGCGGCGATTCGCCGGGTTCTGGTGGAGTGGCGTTGGAGGAGCTGCCGACGGCCACATAGATCGTGTGGTCGGGACCGATCGCCACGCTCTTGACGTGATGGACGTCATCTCCGGATTTGCTTTCGTCGGGTAGCCCTTTGATCAGGACCGTGCGGGCGCCGAGCGTGCCGGCGGCCGTCCATACGTAGCGATCGATCTGATTGGACTCGGCGACGTACAGCACCTGGGTGCCTTCGAGCGTGTCGAAGGCCAGACCCTGTGGGTCGGTCAGCCCCGAGATCAGCACTTTCTGGCTCGCCGCGGTCATGTTCGGCCCGGGAGTCAGCTGGACGATCTGCCCGGCGTTCGCGGAGGCCACCAGCAGGTTGCCCTGTGGAGTCCACACCGCAAAGCGCGCATTGCCCACGCGCGCCCACACTTCGGCGCTCCAGCCGGCGGGCACGTCCAGTTTGCGAGCCGTGTTGAAGGGCGCGGCGCCGTTGCCTTTGGGAACGATCAGTGTGACCTGCGAGGAGCTCATGCGCGCGGTGGCGGCGGACGGCTGAGCGGCAGCGGCGGCCGCCAAGATCGCCACGAGCAGGACGACCGGCGCCAACAGCCGAAAGGCCGAGCTCATGAGACCCGCGGGCACAGACCCCTGCCACCCACGAGCACGCTTGCATCCCTGCGCATGCATCGCGTTATTTCAGCACACACCTGGACTGGGGTGTGCCGGGTGTGTAGGATGCACCGTCAGTCAGGGGTCCAAGCGCGGACGAGGAAGTGCCAGGGAGCGCGCTTGAGAAGAGGGAGTGAGATGCACCGCCTAGGACAACTTCGCATCGCGGGTTTGGGGCACCGTCGGCTGGCGATCAGCGCCGCTGCTGCGGCGATCTGCTCGAGCTTGGCGTTCGGCTCGGCTGCGAGCGCCGATCCCTTCGGCGGAGCCTCCTGGGGCTACAACGCCTCCGGGCAACTTGGCAACAACTCGACGGCCATCAGCCGCGTGCCGGTCGCGGTACAGGGTCTCAGCGGCGTGATCGCGGTCTCTGCGGGGGGAGAACACAGCCTGGCGCTGCTCGCCAACGGCACGGTAATGGCGTGGGGCAGTAATCGCGAAGGGCAACTCGGCACCGGCAACACGACCAGCAGCCACGTGCCCGTGGCCGTGCCGGGAGTGAGCGGGGTCACCGCGATCGCGGCCGGCAAAGAACACAGCCTGGCGCTGCTCGGCAACGGCACGGTGATGGCGTGGGGCAGCAACGAAGCGGGGCAACTCGGCAGCGGCAGCAAAGCGGCCAAAAGCGCGGTGCCGGTTGTGGTGAAAGGGCTGAGCGGGGTCACCGCGATCGCGGCCGGCAGCGAACACAGCCTTGCGCGCCTCGGCAACGGGACGGCGATGGCGTGGGGCCGTAACGGAGAAGGGCAGCTGGGCAACGGCAAAATGGCCAACAGCAACGTGCCCGTGACCGTCAAAGGCCTGAGTGGCGCCACGGCCGTCGCGGCGGGGGGAGAACACAGCCTCGCGCTGCTGAGCAACGGCACGGTGGTGGCGTGGGGCAGCAACGAAGCGCTTCAGCTGGGCGCTGAAGGCAAAAAAATCAAAGTGGGTGGCGGCGGCCCCGAAGAAGAACCCGAATACGAAGAAGTGCAGATCGAAAACAGCAACGTGCCGGTACTCGTGCAGGCCGTCAGCGGGGCGATTGCTGTCGCGGCCGGCAGCGAACACAGCTTGGCTCTGCTGGGCAACAGGACGGTGATGGCGTGGGGCAGCAACCAGGCCGATCAGCTCGGCAACGGCAGCGCCGCAGGCAACAGCAGCTTCCCGGCGGCGATCGGCGGGCTCAGCGGGGTTACCGCGATCGCCGCCGGCAACGCCCGTCACAGTCTTGCCCTGCTGGGCGACGGTACGATCAAGGCCTGGGGCTACAACCCCGACGGGCAACTGGGCAACGGCCTGAACATCAACAGCCCCGTGCCGGTCACAGTCAACGGACTAGGCCAGGTGGCGGGCATCGCCACCGGCGGATCGCACAGCCTCTCCTTCGGCCCACCGGCTCCGAGCATCACCGGCGTGAGCCCAGGCGCGGGACCGCAGGCCGGCGGCACGTCGGTGACGATCGCCGGCGCCAACTTCACGGGCGCGACGGCGGTCAGTTTCGGCACGAGCGCCGCCGCGAGCTTCACGGTCAACTCGGCGAACTCGATCACAGCCGTCTCGCCCGCGGGAACGGGCGTGGTCGACGTTAGCGTGACAACGGCAGTGACGACCAGCGCCGCCGGCGCGGGCGACAAGTTCACATATATGCCGCCGCCGGCCGTCACGAAAGTCAAACTCAACAAAGGCCCCGCGGCGGGCGGCACGTCGGTGACGATCGCCGGCGCCAACTTCACGGGCGCGACGGCGGTCAGTTTCGGCACGAGCGCCGCCGCGAGCTTCACGGTCAACTCGGCGAACTCGATCACAGCCGTCTCGCCCGCGGGCACCACGGGGACGGTGGACGTCACCGTCACCACCTCCAGTGGCACCAGCGCGATCTCCACCAAGGATCACTTCAAATATGAATCGCCGACGATCGCGGGCATCAGCCCGAACACGGGACCAGTGGCGGGCGGAACGACGGTGACGATAACCGGCAGTGGCTTCGCGCTCGGCAGCGGGACCGTGTTCAAGTTCGGCAAGTCAGTTGCCGTCTCGGTCGAATGCACCTCGACGAGCACCTGCGTGATGGTGACCTCGGCGGCGAAAAGGGCCGGCGTGGTCGAGGTGAAGGCGACGGTAGTGAAAGCGAGCACGAAGAAAAACCCGCTCGCCGATCAGTTCACCTACCAGTGATCGGCGCGGGGCCCTAGCCTCCGAGCGGAGACGGCGGTATCCGCGTCTCGCCGCGCACCTCGGGAATGCGCATCACGATCTGATCGAGGAAGCACCAGGACCAGATCTCTCCGGGCTCCAGCGAGCGGATCAGCGGATGCCCGCTCGCGCGGCTGTGGGCGGTGGCGTGGCGATTGGGCGAGTCATCGCAGCAGCCGACATGGCCGCACTCCAGGCAGATGCGAAGGTGCAGCCACGGCTCGCCCGTCTGCAGGCACTCCTCGCAGCCGTCCACCGCATCGGGCAGCTCTGTGATCAGGACGTGGTCGAGGTGTGTGCAGGTGGACATGCGCCCTCCGGTCAGGATTGGGTCAAGGGTAGCCGCACGCTGAACGTCGTACGGCCGGGCTGGGTGTCGAGCGTTAGCGAGCCGCCGTGGCGATCGACGACGATCCGCCGGGCGGTCGCCAGGCCGAGGCCGGTGCCGCGCCCGACGTCCTTGGTCGTAAAGAACGGGTCGAAGATCCGCGCGAGCACGTCCTCGGGGACGCCGGGACCATCGTCGGCGATCTGAACTTCGGCGCAGCCACCGTCGGGACGGGTCGTGATCGTGATCGTCCCCTGCTCGCCGAGGGCATCGATCGCGTTGTCGAGCAGGTTCGTCCAGACCTGGTTGAGCTCTGATCCGCGCACGGTCAACCTGGGCAGCGTGCGGTCGTACTCGCGGACGATCTCGATCGAGGTGTGCTTGAGCTTGTAGCCGAGCACCGCCAGCGTGGTCTCGAGACCCTCGTGCAGATCGACCTCGACGAGGTCGCCGCGGTCCATATAGGCGTAGGACTTCACAGCGGTGACGAGCGTGGACATGCGGTCCGTCGACTCCTCGAGCTCAGCCGCGAGCCTGCCCGCCGTGAGCGAGGCGGCCACCCAGCGCAGGGCCGCGCCGGTCGCCGGTCCCGCCAGCCGGGCAAGCTTATCGAGCCACTCCTGATCGACGCCGGCGACAGCCAGCGGCTCGGCCAGCTTCCAGGGCTCCTCGACGCCCAGCGCCTGCAGGCGCTCGAGCAGCTCATCCTCGGCGTCTGCAGCATCGAGCGCGTCGAGCGCCGTGCAGGCCGCGGCGTGGGCGAGCGCCTGTTGCTGCAGGCGCAGGAGCTGCTCGGCCTCCGCCCGCTCCACGCCCGCTTCCACGAAGCTCGCCAGCGCCGAGCCGATCACCTCGAGCGCCTCGGTCATCTGCGCGGCGGCCCGGCGTGCGGCGGCTGCGGGGTTGTTGAGCTCGTGAGCCAGGCCGGCGGCCATCGTGCCCAGCGATGTCAGGCGCTCGCGGCTCTGCTCGATGCTCGTCACACGGCTCATGACCGGCGCGACCTGCTGCATCACACGGCGGTGGATGGCCGGCTGGGCAAACGCCAGCCGGCGGAAGTCATCGGGCTCGATGACAGCCAGGCGGCAGGGGGTCTCAGCCGTCATGCGCACTCCCAGCGAGCCGCCTGTCAGAACCGAGATCGCGCCCATCCAGGTCGGCGCCTTGTGGCGACCGACGGGCTCGCTCCCCCCGTTGTCGACGATCGTCGCCTGCGCATCCCCCTCGAGCAGCAACTGCAATCCGGGCGACTCCTGGCCCTGGTCGGCGATCACCTCTCCCGGCTCCAGGTGATAAGTGCGGGCAACCGCCACCCACTCGGCAAGCTGCTCGCCGTCGAGATCTTCGAACAGGTCGACGCCGCGCAGCTCCTCGGCGGTGATCGGCGGCTCGCCCACGCTCACGCCTCGACCAGGTACTCGTGAATCAGCGAGACGGCCATCGAGCCCTCGCCGACCGCGCTGGCGACCCGCTTGATCGAGCGCGCGCGAACGTCCCCGGCCACGAACACCCCGGGCACGGTCGTCTCCAGCATCGCCGGCTCGCGCTCCAATGGCCAGCCGTTCGAGTGCGCGTCGCGGCCGGCCAGGATGAATCCCCGCTCGTCACGGGCGAGCACCCCCTCGAGCCAGTCGGTGCGGGGCGAGGCGCCGATGAACACGAAGCAGGCGTCCGCGTCGAGCGTCTGCTCGCCGTCGGGGCCGGCGACGCGCACGCGCCGCAGGTGCCCGTCCTGCTGCTCGGCAGCGAGCGCGGAGCTGCCGGTGCGCACCTCGACGTTCTCAAGCGCGGCGATCTGCTCGATGAGGTAGTGAGACATCGAGCGCTCGAGCGATGCTCCGCGCACGAGCATCGTGACCGTGGCGGCGTAGCCGCTGAAGTACACGGCGGCCTGTCCGGCCGAGTTGGCGCCGCCGATCACGACGATCTGCTGATCGGCGCAGGCGCGCGCCTCGGTCATCGCGGCGCCGTAGTAGATACCGGCGCCGGTCAGCTCGGGAAATCCGGGCGTATCGAGCTGGCGATAGGAGACGCCGGAGGCCACGAGCACGCAGCTGGAGCTCAGCACGCCGCCGCCGCTCAGCTCGATCAGGCGCGCGGCGCCCTCGGCGCGCAGGCCGACCGCCTCCTGCACGGTCAGCAGCTCGGCGCCCAGACGCCGCGCCTGATCGGTCGCGCGGCGGGCCAGGTCTGAGCCGCTCAGCCCCGCCGGGAAGCCGAGGTAGTTCTCGATGCGGCTCGACTGCCCGGCCTGGCCGCCCGGCGCCTCGCGCTCGACCATAACCGTCTTGAGGCCCTCGGACGCCCCGTAGACAGCCGCCGCCAGCCCAGCCGGCCCGCCGCCGACGACCACGAGGTCATAGTGATCCTGGGCGGGCGTGCCCGACACCCCGAGGCGCTCGGCCAGCTCCAGGATCGTCGGGCGCTCGAGCACTGTTCCGTCCTCCAAGAGCGCAACCGGCAGACGGTTGGCGGCCACACCGGCGACCTGCAGGAGCTCGCGCGCCTCGCCGTCGCGCTCGACGTCCAGCCAGCGCGCAGGGACGCGGTTGCGAACGAGGAAGTCGCGCAGGTCGTGCGACTCCTTGGAGTAGCGATGACCGACCACACGCACGCCGCCGGCGTCCAGCGCGGCTCCGGACTCCCACGTCGTCAGCAGATCCTCGACGACCGGGAACAGCTGCTCCTCCGGGGGGTCCCATGGCTTCAGCAGGTAGTAGTCGAGCGCCACGTCGTTGATCGCGGCGATCGCCGCCTCGGTGTCGGCGTATGCGGTCAGCAGCACCCGCTTGGCGTCCGGTACGAGCTTGCGCGCCTCCACCAGATACTGCGTGCCCGGCATTCCCGGCATCCGCTGGTCGGCGATCAGCATCGCCACCTGATCGCCACGAGTGCGCAGCTCGCGCAGGAGCTCCAGCGCCTCGGCGCCCGAGCTCGCGCGCAGCACGCGGAAGCGCTCGCCGAAGCCGCGGCGCAGATCGCGGGCAACCGCCGCGAGCACCGCCGGCTCGTCGTCGACGGCCACGATCGCGGGCCGGCGGGCCTGTGCTTTGGGCTCCTCGCTCGTCGCTACAGCCGTGCGCTCGGCATTGGCGGTCATCGCCCTTTGACACTAGTCGGTCAGAACCGGCGGAGCGTCCCCGTCGCGATGCCGCGCGACGGGCCCTATCGCGCGCGTCGCGGACCGACGCGGTACACGGCGCCGGCCGTGTCATCGGTCACGTACAGCGCTCCATCCGGGCCGACGACGGCGTCGACCGGCCTGCCCCACCGCTTGCCCGAGGGTTCCTGGAAGCCACCGATCAAGGTGATCGCCCCACCCAGCGTGCGCTCCGCGCGCTGCCACGGAAGCCACAGCACCGAGGGCGTGCGCGGCGGAGTCCTGTCCCAGGAGCCGTGCGAGCCGACGACCGCGCCCGCCGACCACGGCGCGGAGATCTTCGTCCTCTGCAGGAAATGGAAGCCAAGCGGTGCGCTGTGCGCCGGGATCCCACGCTCGATCGGAGCGAGCGTGGCGCAGTTCATGACGGCTCCGTTGGCGTTCGTCTGGGCATCGTCAAGGAACGGCAGGTTGGCGTACTGATAATTCGTCGAGGGATCGCCCGGCGTCAGGTCGGGGTCGGGGTCACAGAACGGCCAGCCGAGGTTGCGCCCCGGCGTTAGCCGCGCGAGCTCGTCCGGGGGGTGTTCGGCTACGTAGGCCTCGATCGTCTTGCCGAACGCGTCGGGCTGGCCTCCGTAGGCGCGATGGAAGGGATAGGTGATTTCATCGCGCTGGTTGACGGCCGTCCACAGCGACCCGTCGGGTGCGAAGGACAGTCCCTCGCCATTGCGCACGCCACTGGCGAACACGCGCATGTGGCTGCCGTCGCGGTTGAAGGCGAGGATCGTCGCGCGCGGCGGAGATTCCCCCGGGGTCGTGGGCGAGGCGTTGGAGGCGCTCCCCGCCGTCACGTAGATCGTGTGGTCGTGGCCGATCGCGATGCTCTTGGCCCGGTGTACGTCATCACCGGAGGGATCGGCGTCGGGCAGGCCGCTGACCACGACCGTGCGGGCGCCGAGCGTCCCGTTTCGCTTCCACACATAGCGATCGATTTGGTTGGTCTCGGCGACGTACAGAACCCGCACGCCACGCAGCGTGTCGAAGGCGAGGCCCTGCGGTCCCGACAGGCCCGAGACCAGCACCCTCATGCGCGCGGAGAACCCCTTCCGCCCGGGCGCCAACTCGACGACCCGGCCCGTTTCCGAGGAGCTCACGAGCAGAGTCCGCCGTGGCGTCCACACGGCGAAACGGGCGTCGGACAGGCGTGCCCACACTTCCGCGCTCCAGCCTGACGGGATCGTGAGCGCGCGGGGCACGTCGAGCGGGGCTTCGCCGTTGCCGGGCGGCACCGTCAGCGTCACCTGCGTGAAGCTGATGGCGGCATGCGTGCCGGCGGCGATACGGGCGGGGTGCGTGCTGCGGATGGTGGCCGAGGCGCCCCTCTGGCTCCCGCTCGCAGGCCTGGAGACGCATGCCGCGAGCAGCAGGGCGACGGACACGAGCGCGGCTACGAACCTGGCCGCAGCCGGCCTCAGAGCGCCGCTTCGCGGACCGAGAGGCAAGGGCGAGCGCATCGCCGTGCATTTCAGCAGACCCCCCGCCGGCTCGCGCCAGATGCGATGTTCACGAATTATAAACGCGTGTTTATGTCAAGTTGATAGCGTCTCGTGCGGTTATCCCCCGGCACTAATGAAGCGCATGGCAGCGCGACGGAGCCGGCCCAATGGATCTAGCACCGGGGGCGACGGTAGGGCCCGTGAAACCGCGCAGCGCTTCCCGCCTTGGGTTGTCCGCAGATCGTCTGATCGCGGCCATCCCATCCTCAGGGATTCGACTGTCCGCACATCGGGTAGGGACAGCAGCACCCTCAACGGAGGATGAGATGGAGGATGGGAATGCCTACACCTAAAAGGACTGGCCGTACAAGCACATCGCACGACCGCACGACGCGGCGGCGGGGTCAAGGGCAGACGGCGCGAGCGCCGTGGAAGCGCCCGCGGGGCAAGACCGCAGCCGTGGCGGCGCTGCTCGCCGTGACGCTGGCCGCGGTCGTCTCGGCCGCCTCGGCGGCGCCGCGGCCCGCCCCCAACAATCTGCGCATCACCCCCGGCATCGGCTCGCTGTCGGCGTCTTGGGGGGTCACGAACACATCCGGCCTGGCGGGCTTCAAGGTCCGCTGGCGCCCCCGGGCGGCACCCAAGCGCCCGTGGAGTCAGCCCGTGGAGCTCGGCGCGAGCGCCCGCTCGTACGCGATCACGGGGTTGAAGTTCGCCACCTACGAAGTTCGCGTGCGCGCCCTCTTCGGCGCCGCGCGAAGGAACGGCTCCGGGGGCAAAATCTCCAAGAAGCTTGGCGGCAGCGTTGAAGCCGACGCGACGCCGCTCTCCAACGGAGAAGTGGAACCACCGCCCAAAGAAGAACCACCGGTGGAAGAACCCCCAGAAGAAGAACAGGAAGAAGAAGGCGCCGAAGAAGAACCGGCTCCCAGCTGCACGCTGTACGGCTCGCCGGCCGGACGCGACAGCAACTCGGGCACTCAGAGCGCGCCGCTACGAACCGTCGACGGGCTGCTCGCAAAGCTGAACGGCGGTCAGACGGGCTGCTTGGCGGCAGGCAACTATCCCGGATTCAGCGTCGCCAGCGGGGACTCGCACGGCCGTCAGGGCGCGCCTGTCACGATCACCTCGACCAACCCGGGAGCGCCGGCGACGATCTCGGGGCGCGTAACGACGATGCCCGGCGCCGACTGGCTGACGTTCTCGCATCTGATCCTGACCGACTCGGAAGTGAAATTCCCGAGCGTCTCGATCGGCTCCGCGCACACCTCGTGGCTGTGGAACGACGTCTCGGCTCCGAACACGATCTGCTTCGAGCCGACGGCGCCTGGCGCCTACGGCCCGGCAGAAGACACGTTGATCGAACACGACCGCATCCACAACTGCGGCCAGCCGTTCAAATGCGACACGGACTCGGCGCCCTGCAACAAGCCGCCGAACGACGGCTACTTCATCCACGGCGTATACGACCTGGGCTTGAGGACGACGATCCGCAACTCCTACATCTACGCGAACAGCTCCAAGGGAGTGCTGCTGCGTGGAGGTGGCGGCGCGGTCGTCGAACACAACATCATCGACGGCAACGGATCGGGTGTGATCTTCGGCGATCTGAATCCGGAAAACGACACGTTCGCGTGGAACATCGTCACCAACAGCGGTGGCGTGTGCGCGGCGTGCTCGGACTACTACGGCATCTGGTCATACGGCAGCGTGGGGCCCGGGAACGTGGTCAAGAACAATGACGTGTTCGGGAATCTCTCGGGCAACATCGGCCCCCACCCGGGGCTCTCGCTCAAAGGAAACGTCGAAGTCGACCCGCAGTACGTAAACGCGGCCAAACACGACTACACGCTCAAGCCGAGCTCGCCGGTCCTCGGCTACGGCCCCGAAGAGGAATAGGAGCAGAGCGCCGGCGGCGGCCTCGGCGGCCGCCAGCGCTCTTTCAACCGGGGCTCGATACCTCCGAGCTCCGCGTATGGTTGCGGTTATGCAGGAGCGCCGTGTGGCGACAAACGGGATCGAGCTGCACGTCCTCGAGGAGGGCGACGGCCCGCTCGTCATTCTCTGCCACGGGTTCCCCGAGCTCGCCTTCTCCTGGCGTCATCAGGTGCCGGCGCTCAGCGGCGGCGGCTTTCGCGTCGTTGCGCCGGACATGCGTGGGTTCGGGCGCAGCTCTGCGCCGGCCGGGGTCGAGGCCTACGACGTCCTGACCCTCTGCGGCGACCTGTGCGGGCTGCTCGATGCCCTTGGCGAGGACTCGGCGATCTTCGTCGGTCACGATTGGGGCGCGTGGCTCGTGTGGCAGCTTGCCGTCCTGCAGCCCGCGCGCGTGAGCGCAGTGGCAGGGTTGAGCGTGCCGTTCGTGCCCCGGGCGCCTGCGCCGCCGCTGCCAATCATGCGCCGACACCTCGGCGATGACTTCTACATCGTCTGGTTTCAGCAGCCCGGCGTCGCCGACGCGGCCCTCGCCCGCGATGTTCGCCGAACGCTGACGACCCACCGCCAGTGGACCGCGGAGTGGGCGCAGGACGACGGTCGGCCGCCGGAACGTCCGTCGTGGCTGTCCGAGAAGGAGCTAGCCGTTTACGTCGAGGCGTTCGAGCGGACGGGCTTCACCGGGGGGCTGAACTGGTACCGCAACATCGATCGCAACTGGGAGCTGACGGCGGCGGCGATCGGGCGGCGCGTGGAGCAGCCCGCGATGTTCCTGACCGGCGAGCGCGACCCCGTGCGCCGCTTCATGCCCGCCGAGGCGATGCGCGGCTGGGTTAGCGACCTACGCAGCGAGACGATCGTGCCCGGCGCCGGGCACTGGGTGCAGCAGCAGGAGCCGGCGACGGTGAACGAGGAGTTGCTGCGTTTCCTGCGGGGCCTGTAGGAAGCCCACGCTAACGCCGCTGGCGGTCTCCTCGCCGCGATTGCGGGTACGGTGAACGCTGCGTTTGGAGTGTCCTCGACCGCGTCTATCTGGCTCGCAGGCGGCTCCTTCTACGGCTTGTAGTGGCGAACCAAGTGAACTGCTGACTACGGATCGCAGCCCGCCGCCCACCGCCGGGCTTGCCGAGACATCCCGGCTCCATGAGATCCACGATCGGAGCTCCAAGTGCGGTTGGCTGTTCGAACGCTGCGCAGCTCTTCAGGCCATAGCGTCGGTGGGCAAAGAGAATGTACTGAAGCGGCTGGCATCCGACAGCTCTCGCTTCACGGGTAGACGCCGCTGTGGTTACTCGTGGTCAGCGGTGTCGTGAGCGGTTCAGGCTCACCTGCCTGAACCGTCGAACATCAGCATCAGAGCGGTCGAGGACAGTAGCTGACGGTCAATCCGGAGCTGGCGCATCGAGCACAACCAATTGAACCAAACCGCCTTTCCGGAACTTGTGTAGTCTCCCGCGGCCAGTCGTGCCTAGCCTTGAGGAGGGGAATTCTTGCCGGACAACTCACAACCGGAGACGGGTCGGTTTGAGATTCCTCGCCCCGGCTCTAGCAAGCAGAGCTATGAGATCCCAGCCGGCGAGCGCGATCGAGGGCTGCTCGCCAAGGGCTGGCCGCGACGTGCCTCGAGATCATTGACGGATCAGTGGAGGATCGAGAAAGGGCACCTGCTCAGGCAGATCGCCGTGTACGGAGAGCGGGATGTCGAAAGCAAAGAGCACGCGAACGAGAATCGTAACGAGCCGCGGCAGCCACACAACTTGTGGGAGGCGCTGCTGAGATTCCCCAACTCGCCGCTGATCGGAACGCATCGCCCGCGCAAGCGTCCCTTTCAATTCGAGAGCGAGGACGGTTGGCCGAACCTGCACACAATGCGGGTGATCGGCAGGGGCGAGGAGCCCGGGGGACAGATCAAGCACGTCTACCTCCTGCACAACGGTCTCAACGAGACGACCGACCTGCTGTTCCACTATCGCCTCGCGGCTTGGATCCTCGAGAGCAGGGCGGAGAACGACGCCGTGTGCATCCTGCGTCCGCTGCCAGGACACCTCACGCGATTCCCATTCCAAAGTCCCTACACCGAGCAGCCGCTGGACGGTTACCTGCGCGATCCCGGCGACCTGTTCCGTCAGTTCTTACGCTACATGCAGGAGACCCAGTGGCTCTTGAGCGCCCTCATGCCTCGACCTCACTACGCCGTGGCGGCAGGCACTCGCCTGCTCGCCGAGGCTGAGCAGCCAGACCGTGGCAAAGGCCGGGGCGCGCATGGGGTCCTGGCTCGGGCCATCGCCGAGGATTGGCAAGAGGTCGTCAAGGCCAACGTCAAGGCCGAAGAACTGTACGAAGAACTTGCCCAAGCACAGGGTGAGCCTGATGAGCACCCCTCCACCCAGTCCAAGCAGGACGTCTCCGAGAAGAAGATCAACGACATGGTTGCAGAGCTGCGCGAGCTGCTCGGCTGGAAAGGGAAGTCTGACGCGGACGAGCGCCGTGCAGCGCCCAAACAAGCCGCTCCCGAGCCGCCCTCTGTACATGTAGTTGGGTACAGCATGGGCGGGTTCATGGCGCAGGCGGCATTCTTCGCTTGGCCATTCGCGATATCGAGCTGCACAAACCTGTTCGCCGGCGGTGCGTTGCGCGATCTCGCGCCGACCGCGTTCGCGCATCCGGAGGAGTGGCAGGCAGTCCTCCACGGCCTCCGCTACGAGCTCGATCGAGCCTTTCGGGAAGGCTATCTGAAGAGTCACGAGATGGAATCGACCGACGGGGCTGGGTCGAAGGTCGAGCGGGTCGCCGGGATCGATGCTGACGATTTCAGCTACTTCACACGGATCTTCTATGAGGTCTACCTGCAGTACTACCGTGGCGGCTACGCCAGTCGCGTCTCGGAATTTAGCCGACGGCTGCTGTTCGTGGTGGGCGGCGACGATCCGATCGTGCGTACCAAGAACGTGCTCGACGCTGGACCGCCCGAGGGCATGACCCTGATCCAGATCGCCGACGTCAGCCACTTCCCTGGCGGTCGCGGACGCGGCGCTCCCGACGGCGGCAAGGTGGAGAACGAGCAGCGCGTGTACTGGCTTCCCGAGGTGGGACGGGTCATCGCCAACTTCTCCGAGCGGTCAGCCGGGCTGCTGCACAAACAACTGACTGAATGTTGGGATGTGACTGCTGACCGGGACCTGGCTCCGTCCGACCTGGCAGGGGAGGGCAAGTCGACGTACAGCGGATCGCAGTCTCCCGATAAGGACCCGAACGTGCTTGAGGGCGCCGCATTCACCCATGAGCTTCGCAACCTGGTGGACGTAGCGCTCACGAGATCCGACGACGGTGAACTTGCCGACGAGGATCGGCAAGGCAACGAGCCTCGGCGTGCCGGTGATCAGTCAGCCGACGAAGAGGGAAGAGGCTGGCTCTTGGTCTCGCGCAACGAGATCCCGCCCGTGTTCCTAGGCCCGCGTGCGTATCGCTTCTACGGGCAAGCGGTCCATCACTCCGAGGATCAGATCGCGCAGTACGTTCGCTGGCTGAGAGCGCGCGCCTGGCAGCTGCGTATCAATCGTCAGCGGGTTAGCATGCTGGTTCCCGAACTCGGAGAGGTTTGGTTCCAGAGGCAGGGAGATCGTCAGACGTTCTTCTCGAAGAGTGAGACTCCAAACGCGGCGCGCGTACCAAGCAAGCACGATCTCGAGACCATGTGGGGTGAATTCGAGAGCCATTGGATGAAGACCGGCGCCGTCAGGGTATTCGCCGGCCGCGAGCACAAACCCACGGATCTGGCTGGCATCGGCCCCGCGGTGGCGAATGGCAATAAGCTTTCATTGACTGTCCTGCCCGATGTGTGGATCGGGCTCTCTGCGAGCGTCACCAGGCAGATGCGGAAGGACGAGTTCCCAGACACGCGTGATGGGAACGAGGAGGCCGTGATCGCGTGGACGTCCGAGCTCGAGGAGGGCAAAACGAAGGAGCATAAGGAACAGCTCGCAAAATGGCTGGCCGACGAGGAGCTGATGGCGATAAGGATCTCTGCTGCCGAGATCAACCCGAGATTCCGCGGTCGTCGGCTCGAGAAGGAACGCGAGGTCAAGAAGGCGCTCGTGCATTGGGCGCTTTCCTATCGCGCGTCCAAAAAGCCAAACGTCGTTATTACGCCAGATGCTGAGGCGGCAGATACCGTTTCGGTTGGCGCCCCATGATGAGCTCTCGGGCTGACTCCGTGTGGACGCCCGCGATCACATCGAACCGACCATCCGCGTACCGGCGGTTCACGGACCAGCTTCGTCTGCTCGAAAAACAACTCGAAATGGGAGTCGGCGACATAGAACAGCCCGCTCAGGGCGTTGAAGTCGCGACGTAGGTCCAGCGGAATGCTCGACTCTCCCTTGTACGCCAGATAGCCAACCGCAGTCAACGCGAACCGCTTGGCGTTGCCCTGGGCAGTATACCGTGGTATACTGACCGCCATGGCAAAGGTAATGGTGTCGATGCCCGACGACCTCCTCATCGAGGTGGACGCCGAGGCTAACCGCCTAGGCACCACCCGAAGCGCCGTGTTGCGACAGTTCGCCGATTCCGCGCTGCGTCAGCGTCGCTCCGATCGCGCAGCGGCGATGCGCGCCCTTCTGACACACCCCGGACACCACGGCGGTGGGGCGGCCGAGCGTGTGAAGGACAGCCGGCCAGCGACTTGAGCACACTCCTTCTGGATGCGAGCGTGATCCTCGCGGCGTTTGACCGTGACGACTCCCTGCACAAGCCAGCGAGAGCACTCCTCAGTGCCAGCGCTGTCACGCTCGCCACGCTCGATCTCGTGCGATACGAGGTGACCAATGTTGCGATTCGCGCATGGCGAGCGCCAAAACTGGTCTCACCGCTGCTGGAAGCCATCGAGCGGATCTCAAACGACGGGGGAGTTCTGCTCTCGACGAGTGCCCTGCTGGCCAGCGCAGCGCAGCTTGCGGAGGAGCACACCCTCTCCGCCTACGACGCAGCCTATGTGGCGGCGGCCACCCAGACGGGGGGCGCGCTCGTGAGCTGTGACATCCGGGATCTAGTCAGCAAGGGCCTTGCCAGCACCCCTGCGACTCCTCTTCAGCAAACGCGCCCCAAGTAAGCCTCAATAGCCGCCGCACCGGCCTTCAGCGGATCATTGGGCGCGGCTGCGAAAGCCGCGACGTGGCGCGGCAGCTCGCAAGGGTCCTGTCCGATCACACCGAGAATCCCGCGCACGGCTTCTTCGGCGTTTGGGAGGGTTGGGGAACTCCGACCGGGATGTTCCTTTGGACAGAGGACACCCCGCAAGAGGCCCAGCACCGCGCCCGCGAGGCATTCAACGCCGAGGTCGCGGGCTGGCGCAGGCTGATCGAGCGGCTTGGCGACTACGTCGAGAGACGCCTGCCTTTACGCGGAAGGAGAACCGCCGGTGGCGCAGTTCCAACATTGCTCACGTGGTGGACGCGCTGTTTCGAGCCAGCGGCGACCTCTCACTGTGTGAAGCGTGACAACGAGACGGCCGGCGCTGGCCGAGATCGGTGGCGACCTGTTGCCTGCCGCGACCATTGGCGCTAAGGTGAACCGGAGCGACACGGGAGGACTTGCATGCGGGGCGGGTTTCGATCTCACCTGACTTTTGCGAACGTAGCGTCCGCGCTGGCGCTGTTCATGGCGATTGGAGGAGGGGGCGCGGTCGCCGTCGGAGCGATCGGCGGCAGCGACGGCACGATCAAGGCGTGCTACGTCAAGAAGGGCAATCCGCACAAGGGCACCTCAACCGGCGAGGTCCAGCTCATCCTGAAGGGGAGCAAGTGCGACGAGGGCGAGAAGGCGTTCTCGTTCAACGCCCGGGGCGGTCAGGGCCCAGCCGGCGCGCCCGGTGCGCAGGGCACTCCGGGCACGAACGGCGCTAACGGCGCGAATGGCGCGAATGGGACCGCGCGAGCTTACGGCTCGGTCAGCGGGGCGGGGGTCATCGACACTTCACAGTCGAGTCCTGGTGTCACCGCGCTCCGCGCGAGCGAGGGCCACTACTGCGTCACGGTGCCAGGCCTCCCATTCGACCACCACCTGCCCATCGTGCCGGTGGTGGACCGCGATGACGGCGACTCCGCCGCCGGCGATACCGCGGCGGAGATTGACAGCGGGTGCTCCGGTTTCGGGGTGGCGACCTTCGACAAGGCTGGCACTCAGGACGATGCGGGCTTCGTCTTCGTGATCCCGTAGCAGTCCGCTCGCAAAGCAGTATGGAGCTGGGGGTCTCGAACCCCGGTGCCAGGCTTCACTCGCTCCTCCTCTGCGCAGAAGCGAGCGTCAAGTTCAGACGTTGCAGACGCTCGCCTGGGACGAAATACGAGCACTGACCCGCGTCTGCCAGAGCCTCTTCCGCATTGCGCCGCGAGAGCAGGCGTGAGCCGACAAACTGATCGGGCATCGGATCTACGATTCGGCACGTCGCACAACCGGTACTGCACGGCGCTATCCCGTCTGCGGTTCACACGACGAGCAGCATCTCCCGTGAGATGGAGCCAACCGGGATCGAACCGGTGACCTCCTGCTTGCAAAGCACAACGCGCGCGGGGGCCGTGGTGTGGCGAGTGTTGCCGGCAGGGGCTCATCAGCCCTCCCTGGCAGCAGCCCAGCAAGTCTCACGTGCCGCGCGGACTTCGCCGTGCTCTCGTCGTCGTTCGTCAGCTGTACGTGAAGCGGTCAGCGGTCGCTTAGACGGCCCCGACCGCTCGCATGCCAGCGGGATGCTTGGCGGTTCAGCCGCGATGGAGCGGACGTCCTTAACTGTTTGTGGATGTCTGCACAGCAACGATCACGCCGAAGGACGTATTGATTTTGAGGTTGGTGCCTGCCGATTGGAATTCTCCGCAGGCCAGCGAGAGGGTGCTCGGGCTGTTCGCGCTGAACGCAAGGTGGATTGAGATCTGACCGTCGGCGAAGGGTGCAGAGGACGGCGCGCTGATCGCGGAGTGCCACAGGCCTTGGTTGAAGACTCCGAATCCGCCCGTAGGCGTGTCGATCAGTGAGCAGATCACTCCGGCTTCGCCTCCTCCTACGTTGGTGCTGGCGTCAAGGTCAACGTATGCGGATGCAATGAACGAGCCCGGCGGGAGTTGCTTCGACATGCCCGGTATCTGGGCGAAGAAGACACCTGCGAGGTCGATCGAGTTGGTCTCGCCCACGGCAAACCCGGCGACGGCTCCATTTGTGCCGGCTTTCCCTTCCTTCCCTTCAGTGCCGTTCGAGCCGCTCGAGCCGCCGATGCCGTTGCTGCCAGCGGAGCCTTGGCTATTCCAGGACAGTCTGGTTTCGTGCTTCCTGCATTTTGGTTTCTTGGCATAAATGTGCGCCGTGCCGTTTTTCTTGACACAGGCATAGACGGTCCTCGCGTCGGCCACTGGGGCGGCGGCCAACGCGGCGGTCGACAGGGCTCCGGTTGCTGCAAGCCCGGCGATCGCTCGCTGGGTGGTTAGTCTTGTCATGGGTCTCCTCCTCGCTGGTTGGCGATGGCGCGCGTGGCGCACTCAGCGACCTTTGTAGCGGATCGCGGGAGGCTGCTAGACGATTGGTGAGCTGCAACTGAGCGCCCTGGCCGGTGGCGACGCCTCCTCGGTAGGACAGTGACCTCTTGCCCGCACAGCAGCAAAGGGGTTTTCGGGGTTCGGTGGCGCCTAGCGGGTGCCACCGAGGGACCCTTCGCGAACGGATGGAGACGATGCACGACCCTCGCCATCCCACGACGACGCCCGGCCTCCTTCTCGGAGACCGGGCCGGTTCGACCTTCATCAAGATGGTGGGCGATCCAGGACTCGAACCTGGGACCTCTTCCTTATCAGAGAAGCGCTCTAACCATCTGAGCTAATCGCCCGTGCGCCGATGCAATTCGCCGGACCGCGCGCCCATCTTATCGCCCGCCCGTCACCCGCCGGCCGCCGTGACGTCACACTGCGGAAACCTGTGCGCCGGCCATGTAGGCAGGTCGAGCACGATGCGCGGGCGACCCAGACGCGGGCAGCAAGAATGCTTGTGCGGAGTTCCGGTGATTGGAATTGGCCCACTCACGCTACGGCTCGCGGCCGCAGGCGACGGGCCAGCTCGATCGCCTCCTCGGGCGTTGCGAAGGAGAGCTCGGCGCGATAGCCGCCGTCGCGTGTCGCCTTCACCTGCACCTCCGCCCCGAGGGCTGCGGCGAGCGCATCGGCGATCTCACGTGCCGCCTGCTCCTGGTCGGGGTGGGCTCGCTTGCGCCGCTCGTGTGCGCCGTTCGCCCCCCCCTCTCCCGCATTGCACTCGCGCGCTCGCGCTTCGGCTGTCCGCACCGACCAGCCCTCCTGCACGGCCGTCCGTGCGAGGCTCGCGCGTGCGCCGTGATCCTCGGCCAGCAGCAGCGCGCGGCCGTGGCCCTCGCTCAGCGCTCCATCCTGCAGCAGCTCGATCACCTCGTCGGGCAGATCGAGCAGGCGCACGAGGTTGCTGACCGCTACGCGGCTGCGCCCGACCCGCCGTCCGACCTGCTCGCGCGTGAGCCCCAGCTCCTCAACGAGCGCCTCGCACGCGCGGGCCTCCTCGATCGGGCTGAGATCCTCGCGCGCCATGTTCTCGATCAGCGCCAGCTCGAGCGCTTCCGCGTCCTCGCGCGGGCGCACGAGCGCGGGAATCTTCTCGAGACCCGCGATCTGCGCCGCGCGCCAGCGTCGCTCGCCCGCGACCAGCTCATACGTTCCGCCGGCCTTCGGGCGCACGAGCACCGGCTGCAGAACGCCGCGCTCGCCCAGCGATCCGGCGAGTGCCAGCAGCGCCTCTTGGTCGAAGCGCCTGCGCGGCTGCGCCGGGTTGGCGACGATCAGCTCGAGGGGCAACTCGCGCAGCTCCTCGGCGCGCTCCTTACCCGCATCCGTCGAGACCGACAGGATCGCCTCCAGGCCCCGGCCCATCCCGGGCTTTGGTCTAGCCACGTGCAGCCACCTCCTTTGCCAACTCGAAATAAGCCTCCGCTCCCGCGCTGTGGGGATCATGGTGGGTGACGGGTAGCCCGTAGCTCGGAGCCTCGCCGACGCGCACGTTGCGCGGAATCACAGTCGAGAACACGAGATCCGGGAAATGCTCGCGCACCTCGCGCTCGACATCGCGTCCCAGCCGCGTGCGCCCGTCGTGCATCGTCAGCAACATGCCGGCTACGGTCAAACGCGGGTTCAGCTCGCGCTGGACGAGCGCAAGCGTGTCGAGCAGCCCAGCCAGGCCCTCCAGCGCGAAGTACTCGGTCTGCACGGGCACGATCACCTTGTCGGCGGCGACCAGCGCGCTGACGGTCAGCGGACCGAGTGAAGGCGGGCAGTCCAGCAGGATGTACTCGAAGCGCTCGCGCATCGGTGCCAGGCATGTGCGCAGGTGGTACTCGAAGCCCTCGATCCGAGGCAGCTCGACGTTCGCGCCGGCCAGGCCAGCGCCTGCCGGCAGCACCTGCAGGCCGGGGACACTGGCGTCCGTCAGCGCTTCGGCGGCGGTCGCCTCGCCTGTCAAAACCTCATATAGGCCAGGGGCCGTGCGCGAGATCCCGAGCCCGACAGTGGCGTTCGCCTGCGGGTCAGCGTCGACCAGCAGGGTGCTGCGCCCGGCCTCGGCGATGCACGCGCTCACGTTCAGCGCGGTCGTCGTCTTGCCCACGCCACCCTTCTGGTTGGCGATCGCGTAAATCGTGGCCATCGCTGGAAGCTAGCGACGTTTGCGGTCAAAGGGAGGCTCCTCGCCCCCATTCACCGAGGAACGGCCGCTGCTCAGCTCCCGCCACCTGTCGCTCGACCGCCGAGCGGCCGCTTGCGGGCGACTCCCGCCCTTCTGGGAAACCGCTCGGGCGTCTCCTCGACCTTCAGGAACTGATGAAGGTGACGGTCTGTGGCGCCCTCGAATGGGTGGACACCCCGAATCGCCACGAGCCGCAGGCCGAGCGCCTCGGCCGCCGCAAGCGAGGCATCCTCCTCGGCCTGCGCCCGCTTACCGCGCCAGTCGACCAGCGTCCCGCCCAGCCGCAGTAAAGGCGCCGCGTACTCGAGCACGACCGGTTGCGCCGCCAACGCTCGGGCGAGGACTGCGTCGTTACGTGAGAGACCCTCCCGCCACTCCTCCGCTCGGGTTCTGACGACGCGGGCGTTGCCAATCTCCGCCTGGGCGCATAGCCGCTCCAGGAACTCGCACTCGCGCCGTTGACTCTCAACCAGCGTGACCTGGGTTTCCGGAAGCGCCACGGCGAGTGCCAGTCCGGGAAACCCAGAGCCGGAGCCCAGGTCGGCGATCGAATCCGCAGCCCGGATCGCGTCGAGCTCGAGCGCAATCAGCGAGTCCGCGACGTGCACGTCGACGGCCTGCTGCGCCTCACGGACCGCCGTTGGAGCGTGTACGTCGGCCTCGATCAACTCCAGCAGGGTCGCCAACTGGGCCAGCTGGCGCGGAGTCAGCCGATCTGCGCCCGCGAGCCGCTTGCCAAGCAGGCGTGCCATCGCTTAGGGCGCTTGGGGCAGAGAAGTGTTTCCCGTGAAACGCTCGAGGGGGAATCGCGCGGAGGTGTTTCCCGTGAAACGCTCTAGATCACGATCAGTCATCGACCGGTGAGACGATGAGGTAGCGCTGTGGCTCATCGCCCTCGCTGTGCGTCTCTACGCCCCCGCGGTCACGCAGGTATTCGTGCACGATTCGCCGCTCCGACGGTGGCATCGGCTCGAGCTCGACGGGCTGTCCGATCCGGATCGCCTCCTCGGCGGCGTCGTCCGCGTCGGCTCGCAGCAGCTCAGCGCGGCGCTCGCGATACCCGTCGGCGTCGATCTCGACCCGCACCGGTGAGGGTCCGTCGGGAAACACGATCCGCTGAGCCAGGTGCTGAACAGCGTCGATCGTCTGTCCCCGCCTGCCGATGAACAGGCCCACATCTTCCCCCTTGATGCGCCCGTTCAGCACGCCATCGCGTTCTTCCACCTCCACCTCGACATCCAATCCGAGCCCCTCGGTGATTTCCTCGAGCAGCTCCTCGAGCTCCTCTGCCGGCTCGAGCAGCTCCTCATCGGGATCCCGAGGGTCGGCCTGCAGCTCATCGGTCATCGGCGCCTACCCGAGCGTTTCTTCTTCTTCCTTGGCGGACGCGGCGGTGGCGTCGTCGCCCCGGTGCTGCCCACTCCAGCGAGGGCCGGTTCGGCCTTGGGGGCGCCCGCACGCGGTTTGTCCGGCTTGCCGTTGGGCGATCCGCCACCGCCTCCCGTATCGGACCCTTGTCCCGGTGGCGCCGGCTGTTTGGCCATGTGGCGTTTGATCAGATACTGCTGGCCGATCGTCCACAGGTTCGTCGTGATCCAGTAGACCAGCAGGCCAGCGGGGTAGCGGTACAGGATCACCACGAACACCAGCGGCAACAGCAGCATCAAGCGCCGCTGGTTGGGGTCGGCTGTGGCCGTGGCGACCAAGGTCGAGAAGACCTGCGAGCCGACGTAGAGCACAAGCAGGATCGCCAGCGCCACTCCGGTTGCCTTGGCAGTGATGTCCGGTATGAACAGGAACTTCGCCGAGCCGGGGTCCACCTGCTGGCAGCCGGTGTTCTCTACGTACTTCGACGGCAGCTGGCTCACGAGGTGCAGGTGCGTGCCGTGGAGAGTGTTGAAGTGTTCGACCAGGGCCGGTCCGCAAATCCGCTTCTTCAGGTCCGTCCGCAGCATGTAGAAGAGCGAGATGAACACCGGCAGCTGCAGCAGCAGCGGCAGGCAGGACGCCAGCGGGTTGATTTTGTTCTCCCGGTAGAACGCCATGATCTCCTGCTGCTGGCGCTGTTTGTCGTCCTTGTACTTCTCTTTCAGCGCCGCGATCTGGGGCGACAGGCGCTGCATTTCCTGCATCCCCTTCAGCTGTCTGTACGTCAGCGGCACGAGCACGGCGCGGATCAGCACCGTCAACCCCACGATCGCCAGTCCCCAGCTCGAGCCCACGATGTGATCGTGGATGAACACCATGATCGATTCGAACAGGCTGATCAGCGGCGAGAACGCGTCCTCGATGACGTTGGCGAGAATCGGCATGGGCTTTATCTAGGTGCAGTCATGGTGGGTTGAGGACGGATCGCTTGGCGTGTGCGCGCTACTGGTTGCTCGTCTGGCGGGTGCCCAGCCCGACGTCCACTCAGACGCCGGTGCGATGACCGATCGTGAACACGCGCTGGGCCTCGACCGGATCGTATCCGCCGTAGCTCCATGGGTTGCACCTGAGCAGTCGCCACACCGCCAGCACCGCACCCTTAAGTATGCCGTACTCCCGGATCGCCTCGACCGCGTAGCGAGAGCACGTGGGCTCGTACTTGCAGCGCCTGGGGATCGCCGGCGAGATCAGGCGCTGGTACACGGTGATCGGGGCGATCGCGACCGCCCGCACGGTGCGCGACAGACGCGAGGGTGTCCCGCCGTCCGCCTGCTCATTCGGCGCGGCGGTCATGAGCGTCCCTCGGTGGCCGGCTGCTCCTCGGCCTCCTGGGAGCTCTCTCTAAGCCCGGCCTTGGCGATCAACTCAGTGAGAGATGCGTCGATACCGGGCAGGCCCTCGCGCTCAGCCAACTCGGCGGCCGACGGGCGCGCCACGACGACGATGTCCTGCCCAGCTCGCAACTCCGCCTCGGCGTGCGCGAACGCCTCGCGTAGCAGCCGCTTGACGCGATTGCGCTCCACGGCGCCTCCGACCTTCCGCGAAACCGACAGGCCCAGACGCGGCCGTAGCGCCGAGGTGTTCGGGAACGTGTACAGGACCAGATGCCGATTGGCAGTCGAGCGTCCCTGGCGGTAGACACGCTCGAACTCGGCGCTGCGCGACAGGCGGCCGCGACTGGAGGACCGCGGCTTCATCGCGCGACCGCCACGCCTCAGGTCGAGAGGCGCTTGCGCCCCTTGGTGCGGCGGCGCTTAAGCGTCAGCCGCCCGGCGCGGGAGCGCATGCGGTTGCGAAACCCGTGGGCACGAGCTCGCTTTCGCTTCTTTGGCTGGTAGGTGCGCTTCATCGGTTGGTTCGGCGGTCGCGGCGGGAATCCTGCCGGTCGGGGATACCGACCGGCGATCCGCCGACGCTCAAGTATAGGACGCCGGGCGCTCACTGAATTTTCCCGCCAATTGCGGCCAGCCCGGGCTGGCGCCGGAAGGTGTCGGTTATAGTCGCCCGACCGGGCTCTCAGCGAGTCCCACTCGAATACTTGCCCCTCGTTTTCTTCAGGAGAGAAGCGGATAAACGCTGCCGTGAGCGCCGAGCTGGAGCACATATGGACACGCGTGCAAGCAGAGCTTGCGCTCTCCGTCGGCGAGTCCACGTACCGCATCTGGCTGGAGCCGCTACACGCGTGCGAGCTCTCGGACGGGCACCTACTGATCGAAGCGCCGCCACACGCCCGCTGCTGGATCCGCGACCGCTTTGGTCGGATACTCCGGGATGCTGTCGCCAGGGTCCTCGGTCCCGATACGGCGGTCGAGTTGATCGATCCCGCCACGGAAACAGGACCCGGCCCGAGCACACGAGCCAGGCGGCCCCCACCGGCGATCGGGGGGGGCACTTTCGAGGCCACTTATTTACAGGGTGCGAGCGCCGGGAGCCACACGGCCGCCAAGAACACCGCTGGGGATCATTCCGGTTCGCGCACCGGCCCGCTGGGCAACCCAAAGCTCACCTTCGACCAGTTTGTGATCGGCGACTGCAATCGGCTCGCACACGCTGCCGCCCTGACAGTCGCCGAGATGCCTGCCCAGGCCTACAACCCGCTTTTCATCTGCGGCCCTCCCGGGGTCGGCAAGACACACCTGTTGAGCTCCATCGCCACCTTGCTGCTCACACACAGCCCAGGTCTGACCGTGCGCTGCACCACCGGAGAGGCTTTCACCAACGAGTTCCTCGGTGCTCTCGGCGGAGGGCAGACCGAGGACTTCAAGACCCGCTTTCGCCACGTCGACGTGCTGCTGCTCGACGACGTGCAATTTCTCGAGCGCAAGGCAAAGACCGAGGAGGAGTTCTTCCACACCTTCAACGCCCTCCACGACGGCGGTCGACAGATCGTGCTCACCTCCGATCGCCCGCCTCACGATCTCCAAGCGCTGGAGGACCGCCTGCGCGAGCGCTTCGAGGCCGGGCTGGTGGCCGACATCCAGCCCCCCGGGCTGGCCACGCGTCTTGCGATCCTGCGCAAGCGCGCGGACCACGACGGCGTCGAGCTGGCAGACGATCTCGCGCTCGCCGTGATCGCCGAGCGAATCGAGAGCAACGTCCGCGCCCTCGAGGGCGCGCTGATTCGCGTTGTCGCCTTCAGCTCTCTCACAGGCCGCCCGTTGACCAGTGAGCTCGCACACGAGGTCCTCAACAATCTCTATCCGCGCACCTTGCAGACTGGAAAGCCCGGTCCTCGCTCGATCGCCGAGATCCAAGAGGCGGTCGGCGCGCACTTCGGCCTGTCCCCCGAGGAGCTCCTCTCAAGCGCCCGCACGGCCCGTATCGCCTGGCCTCGACAGGTCGCGATGTATCTGGCACGTGAGCTCACCAGCGAATCGCTCCCGGCGATTGGCAGGCACTTCGGAGGGCGCGATCACACCACTGTGCTCCACGCCTGGCGGCGCACCGCCGAGCGGATGGTCTCCGACGATCGCACTCGTGAGGCTGTGGAGGAGCTGTGCCGCAAGCTCGGCTCCCAGTGTGCACAGCCATCCCCGTCGCGACCGACCGCATAGCCTGAGAGACTCCACACGCCACCCACAGCCCTATTCACACTCCACAGCCCTATTCCTCAGCCCTATTCCGACCTCAACACATACCCACAGCCACTACTAACTACTCCCTGATTTGAAGAGATCGCCATGAAGTTGTCCCTGTCAGCCTCAGAGCTGTTGAATCAGCTGCAGACCGTCACGCGAGTGGCGTCCACGCGCAGCGCGGTTCAAGCGCTGTCTGGCGTGATGATCTCGGCCGAGGACGACTCCACGCCGGAGCTGCGTGCGACCGACATGGAGATCGGCCTCAGTGTTCCGTTGAAAGCCGAGACGATGCGTCCCGGCAGTGCCGTCCTGCCAGCCCGCCTGTTGCTCGACGTGGCTCGCTCGCTCCCAGCAGAAGAGCTGACGCTCGAGCTCAGGAGCGTCGAGCAGGACATCGAGTTGATCTCCGGCCCGGCCACCTTCCACCTACGCACGCTCCGCGCCGAGGACTTCCCAACGCTGCCCACTCCCTCACCGGACACGCGAATCGCACTACCGGTCGAGGCCTTCGTGCAGACGGTCTCGCGAGTGGCTCGCTCGGCCTCGCGCGATGAGACCCGCCCAGTGCTGACCGGCATCCTGATGTCGGCCTCCGGCCAGGAGTTGCGGATGGTCGCCACCGACTCCTATCGCCTGAGCGTCAAGGAGACCGCACTCGAGGCGCCGCTGCAGGGAAGCCTCGAGGCAAACGTGCCTGCCCGCGCACTGCAGGAGCTGGCGCGCATCGCCCAGCAGGCGCCGAGCGATTCGCTGGCCGTAAGCGTCGGGCAGAACCAGGTGGTCTTCGAGCTCGGCGAGACCGTTCTCTCCTCACGCCTGATCGACGGACAGTTCCCCAACTATCGCCAGCTGCTGCCCGAGTCCGTCGAGCACGAGCTGCGTCTCGCAAGCGCCGAGCTGACCGACGTCGCCCGGCGGATCAGCCTGCTAGCGCTCAAGAACGCGCCACTGCGCCTGAGCTTCAGCGAGGGAACGCTGACCGTCTCTGCCCAGACGCCGGACGTCGGCGAGGCCAGCGAGGCGGTCCCCGTGCCGTTCCACGGTGAGGCCTTCGAGATCGGCTTCAACCCGGAGTTTCTGCGCGACGGGTTGGAGAGTATCGAGTCTGAGGAGCTCGTGCTCAAGCTGATCAGCCCGCTCCGCCCCGGCTTGATCGAATCGCCCGACTCCGGTGACTTCGTCTACCTGATCATGCCGATCCGCCTCAACGTGTGACGTCATGGCCTGCGGATCGGTGCGTTCTCGCTCGCTCGCTTGCGGAGCACGCGGCGCTCACTGCGTCCTTGACCCTGATGGCACACGCCGCGTAGTTCTCGAGGACGTATAGATGCGCGTCGTCAGCGTGCAGATGCGCGACTTTCGTACCTATGCCCGCGCCGAGGCGGGCCTCGGCGCGGGGCTGACCGTCGTCCACGGACCGAACGGCGCCGGCAAGTCGAACCTGCTGGAGGCGCTCTACTATGGGTGTACCGGCCGCTCGCCTCGCACCCGCAACGAGCGCGAGCTCGTGCGCTTTGGCGAGCGCGCCGCCCGAGTGGTCGTCCAGTGCAGCGACGGCGATCGTGCCCACGAGCTGAGCGTCGGCTTCGGCGTGCTCGAGCAAGGCGCTCGGCCGACGAAGGTGATGGCTGCCGACGGGGCGCCTGTGGAGCGCCTGCTGGACGCCGAGTTCAGGCCGCTTTTGAGCGTCTTTCTGCCGGATCGGCTCGAGCTGCTGAAGGGCCCGCCCGCGGTGCGGCGCTCGCACCTCGACCAGGTCGTCACGGCGATCTGGCCGCTGCGGGCGAATGACCGCCGCGAGTATTCACGTGTGCTCGCGCAGCGCAACGCCCTGCTCGCACGCATTCGCTCGGGCCGCGCGTCGCAGGCGACGCTGCCGGCTTGGGATCGTGAGCTGGCCGTGGCGGCGCTGACTCTCCGGGAGCAGCGTGCCGAGACCGTCGCGCTGCTGGCCGAGCCGTTTGCCGAGCGCGCTGCCCAGCTGGGCTGTAGCGGCGAGGCGGCGCTCGAGTACCGTCCGCGCTCGCGCGCCAAGGATGAGGATGAGTTCATCACCGAGCTGCAGGTGCGCCTGCCCACCGACCTCGAACGCGGCTTCTCCGGTCACGGTCCCCACCGCGACGAGCTTGCGATCCTGCGCGACGCGCGCGAGCTGCGCCTGTATGGCTCACAAGGCGAGCAGCGTCTGGCGCTACTCGCCTTGCTCCTGGCGGAGCGCGCCGTGCTGGCCCGCGAACGCCGCCGCACACCGCTGATGCTGCTCGACGACGTGATGAGCGAGCTCGATTCCGAACGCCGCGAGCTGCTGGCCGGCGAGCTCTCCTCGAGCGGGCAGAGCGTGATCGCCACGACCGATCTGGCGCACGTGCCCGGCGCCACAGACGCGCGCGTAACGCGTCTGCGCGTCTCCCCCGGGGCGATCCTCCAGGAGGCGCTTGCCGCGTGAGACGAGCCGCCCCCCGCTCGTTGTCGCTGGCCCTGGAAGGCCTCGCCACCACGCTCGCCCCCGCCACCACGCTGGCCCGCGTGCAGGAGATCTGGGAGCGCGCGACTGGCCCCGCGATCGCCGCCGCCGCCCGCCCCACGGCCGAGCGCGAGGGCGTCCTGACGGTGCTATGCGACGCCGCCGTGTGGGCCCAGGAGCTCGACCTGATGGCGAGCGAGCTGGTGCCCCGGCTGAACGCGGCGCTGGGCGCTGAGGCGATTCGCGAGCTGCGCTGCCGCACAGGTTGAGCTCAGACCGCCATTTCCCTGCAATTTGCAGGGGTTTAGAGGGTCATTTGGGCCGCTGTCCGAGACCCCGTCGTGCTATTGTTATGTAGTCATTTCAGCCGCCCCGGCCCGTGGTGTTTCGCGCCGCGATTCCGGGGCGTTCTCACGTAATCGGAGGGCCATTTGGCCACAAGCGGCAACAGCTCTGAAGAGAGCGCCAAGAAGGGAGGAGTCAACGATCCGTCGATGACGGGCGGCGACTCCAGCTACGACGCCCAGGACATCACCGTCCTCGAAGGTCTGGAGGCGGTTCGCAAGCGTCCCGGCATGTACATCGGATCGACCGGCGTGATGGGCCTCCACCATCTCGTCTACGAGGTTGTGGACAACTCCGTCGACGAGGCGCTGGCCGGGTTCTGCACGAAGGTGTCGGTCACGCTGCACCCCGACAACTCCGTCACGGTCAGCGATGACGGCCGTGGTATCCCCGTGGCGATCATGGAGAAGGAGGGCCTGCCGGCCGTGCAGGTCGTGCTCACGGTGCTGCACTCCGGCGGCAAGTTCGGCGACGGCGGGGGCTACAAGGTCTCCGGTGGTTTGCACGGTGTGGGCGTGTCCGTCGTCAACGCCCTTTCCGAGCAGCTGCACGTGGAAATCCACCGGGATGGGCACGTGTTCTCACAGGACTACGCCCGTGGCGCCCCCCAGGGCGAGCTCGCCAAGGGCGAGAAGCTCCCCGCGGGCGCCTCCACCGGCACGACCGTCACCTTCCTGCCGGACGCCGACATCTTCGAGACGCTCGACCTCGACTTCTTCACGCTCGAGGAGCGCCTGCGCGAGACGGCTTTCCTGACCCGCGGCCTGGAGATCACGATCATCGACGAGCGCGGTGAGGGCCACTCCTCGACGTTCCGCTACGAGGGCGGGATCGAGGACTTCGTGTCCTACCTCAACGAGAACAAGGAAACGATCCATCGCAAGGTCATCTTCTTCGCCGGCGAGAGTGAGGAGGGCGCCGCGGAGATCGCCATGCAGTGGAACTCCTCCTACCAGGAGTCGATCCACTCGTTTGCCAACAACATCAACACTCGTGAGGGCGGCTCGCACATGAGCGGCTTCCGCTCGGCCCTCACCCGCACGCTCAACCGCTACGCGCGTGAGAAGGGGCTGCTGAAGGAGAAAGAGGACAACTTGTCCGGAGAGGACGTTCGCGAGGGAATGACCGCGGTGATCTCCGTCAAGCTGCGCGACCCGCAGTTCGAGGGCCAGACCAAGACCAAGCTCGGCAACCCCGGCATGGCCGGTTTCGTCGAGTCGATCGTCAACACCGGGCTCGGCGAGTTCCTGGAGGAGAATCCCAGCGAGGCGCGCGCGGTGATCATGAAGTCCGTCCAGGCCCAGCGCGCCCGTGAGGCCGCCCGCAAGGCCCGCGATCTGACGCGGCGCAAGTCGGCCCTGGAGAACTCCACGCTCCCCGGCAAGCTCGCGGACTGCTCGGTCAAGGACCCATCGCTGGCGGAGCTGTTCGTGGTCGAGGGCGACTCCGCCGGCGGCTCGGCCAAGCAGGGCCGCGACCGCAACACGCAGGCGGTGCTGCCGCTGCGCGGCAAGATCCTCAACGTCGAGAAGTCGCGCATCGACAAGGTGCTCCAGAACACGGAGATCCAGGCGCTGATCACGGCGATCGGCACGGGCGTGCGCGACGAGTTCAACATCGAGAACGCGCGCTACCACAAGGTCGTGCTGATGACCGATGCCGATGTCGACGGGGCGCACATCAGGACGCTCGTGCTCACGCTCCTGTTCCGCGAGATGCAGGAGCTGATCCAGGCCGGCTACGTCTACATCGCCAAGCCGCCGCTGTACAAGCTCAAGCAGGGCGCGCGCGAGCGCTACATCGAGAAGGACTCCGAGCTCGAGGAGATCCTGCTTGCCGACAAATGGGAGAAGCTCGACGTCTTTGACCGCCACGGCACGCAGTTCAAGCTGACCGAGGCCCGCTGGCAGCGCTTCTCGCGGCTGTTGAAGCAGTACGAAGGCTGGTCGCTCGCGCTGCGCGGGCATCATGGGCATGACGTCGTGCAGTTCCTGGAAGAGTCCTCGCTGCTGGGCGAGCAGGTGACGACCCCCGAGGGGGCCGTGGAGCTGCTCGGCCGCGCCGGGCTCGATGGGGAGACGCACGCGACGGAGCTGGTCAGCGAGGATCAGGATGAGATCCGTGTCAAGGCGATCGAAGCTAAGACCGGCTTCGCGCTGACGCACAGGATCAAGCGCTCGCTGTTCGATTCGCAGGAGTACCGCCAGCTCTCGCGGGTGCACTCCGAGCTCGCCGAGCTCGCCGGCAGCCCGGCTTTCGAGGTGAGCCTTGGCGACGCGCGCGAGAGCGCGCCGTCGTTCGAGACGCTGCGGCTCGCCGTCATGACCGTCGCGCAGAAGGGCATCAAACTCCAGCGCTTCAAGGGGCTCGGCGAGATGAACGCCGAACAGCTGGGGGAAACGACGATGGCTCCCGCCACGCGCACGCTCGCGCAGGTGACGCTCGAGGACGCCTTCGCGGCCGACCGCATCTTCTCGATGCTAATGGGCGACCAGGTGGAGCCACGACGTGCCTTCATCGAGGACAACGCGAGAGCGGTGGCCAACCTCGATGTGTGACGTCATGGCCGGCGCATCTCAGCGTCCTCGGTCGCTCGCGTGCGGAGCACGCCACGCTTCCGGCGTCCTTGATCTGCTTGACCCTGACGCCACACTCGGTGACACCATCCCCCGAGGGGAGGTGACGGATGGCCGCGACTGACGTTCTGGACGGCGGCAACGTCGAACCCCGCGGCCTCGAGGAGGAGATGCGCACCGCGTATCTCGACTACGCGATGTCCGTGATCGTCGGCCGTGCCCTGCCGGACGTGCGCGATGGCTTGAAGCCCGTGCACAGGCGCGTTCTGTACGCGATGAACGAGCTCGGGCTCGGCCCGACCCGCTCCTATGCCAAGTGCGCGAAGATCGTCGGCGAGGTGATGGGCAACTATCACCCGCACGGCGACTCGGCGATCTACGACGCGCTCGTGCGCATGGCCCAAGACTTCTCGATGCGCAACGAACTGGTCGACGGCCAGGGCAACTTCGGCTCGGTCGACGACGATCCGGCCGCCGCGATGCGCTACACCGAGGCGCGTCTCGCGCGGATCGCCACGGAGATGCTCCGCGATCTCGACATGGACACGGTCGACTTCGCGCCCAACTACGACGGCTCTCGGCGCGAACCGCTGGTGCTGCCCGCGCGCTTTCCCAACCTGCTCGTCAACGGCTCCTCGGGCATCGCGGTGGGGATGGCGACGAACATCCCCCCGCACAACCTGCGTGAGGTGATCGGCGCGACGATCGCCTATATCGAAGATCCGGACCTCGACCTCGATGGCTTGATGGCACACGTGAAAGGCCCGGACTTCCCGACCGGCGGCATCATCCTCGGGCGCCAGGGCATCCGCGACGCGTATGAGACGGGCCGTGGCCGTGTGCGCATCCAGGCGCGCGCGCACGTCGAGCCGCTCAAGCAGGGCAAGGAGGCGATCGTCGTCACCGAGCTCCCGTTCATGGTCAAGAAGGGCGGCGACGGCGGCCTGATCTCGAAGATCGCCGACCTCGTGCACGACAAACGGATCGCCGAGATCTCCGACTTGCGCGATGAGTCCGACAAGCGCGGAATGCGCCTCGTGATCGAGCTCAAGCGCGACGCGATCCCCAAGGTCGTGCTGAACAAGCTCTACAAGCACACGCCGATGCAGAGCACCTTCGGCGTGAACATGGTCGCGCTCGTGGACAACGTGCCGCGCACGCTGAACCTGCGGGCGGTGATCCACAACTACGTCGCTCACCAGCGCGAGGTGATCGTCCGTCGCACCAAGCACGAGCTGTCCGAAAAGGAGGCGCGCGCACACATCCTCGAAGGGCTGCTGATTGCCCTCGAGCACCTCGACGCGATCATCGAGCTGATCCGCGGCTCTCGCGACCGCGACGCCGCCCGCGAGCAGCTCGTCGAGCGCTTCGAGCTCAGCCACATCCAGGCGACCGCGATCCTCGACCTGCGGCTGTCCCAGCTGACCGCGCTCGAGGCCGACGCGATCAAACAGGAGCACGCCGACGTGACCGAGCGGATCGCCGAGCTGCGGGCGATTCTCGGTGACGAGTCGCGTGTGCTGGCGGTCATCAAGGAGGAGCTGAGCGAGATCTCCGAGCGCTTTGGCGACGAGCGCCGCACCGAAATCAGCCACTCGGAGGACGAGATCGACATCGAGGACCTGATCGCCGATCAGCAGATGGTGATCACGATCACCCAAAGCGGCTACGTCAAGTCGCTGCCCCTCGCCACCTACCGCCAGCAGCAGCGCGGTGGGCGCGGGGTGACCGGGATGGACATGAAGGACGGCGACTTCATCGAGCACCTGTTCGTGTGCTCTTCGCACGACTACCTGCTGTTCTTCTCCAACCGCGGCAAGGTGTATCGCTCGAAGGTCTACGAACTGCCGGAGGCCTCCCGCACCGCGAAGGGGCGAGCGCTCGTCAACATCCTGCCGCTGCGCGAAGGAGAGCGCATTCAGGCGGTCGTCTCCACGCGCGACTTCACCGAGACCAAGTTCCTCGTGTTCGCCACGAGGTCCGGGACCGTCAAGAAGACGGAGTTCCTGGCCTACAACACGCCGATCAAAGCGGACGGCATCATCGCGATCAACATCCGCGACGACGACGAGTTGCTCGCCGTCCGCGCGGTCGACCCGAACGACGAGATCATCATGGTCTCCAAGGCCGGGCTGACGGTGCGTTTTGCCGAGTCGGACGCCCGCTCGATGGGCCGTGACACGACCGGAGTGCGCGGGATGAACGTGGGCAAGACCGGCGAGGTGATCGCGATGGATGTCGCCCGCGATGACATGGACCTCCTGGTCGTCACCGAACACGGCTACGGCAAGCGCACGCAGATCGCGCAGTACCGCAAGACCAATCGCGGCGCCAAAGGCGTCAAGACGATCAAGCTGACCGAGAAAAAGGGCGGGCTGGCCGGGGCGCTGGTCGTGCGCGAGCATCAGGAGCTTGTTTTCATCAGCGTCGGCGGCATGGTCCAGCGAACCGCGGCGGGCGGGATCTCCCAGCAGGGCCGCTCCGCGACGGGCGTGCGCGCGATGAACCTCAAGGAGGACGACCACGTCAGCGCGGTCGCGCTCGTGGTAGATGCCGGCGAGGACACCGGCGAGCCGCTCGCCGAGCCGGGCGAGGACTCCGCCGAGGCGCCGGGCGACACGCCGCAGTAGCGCCCCGATCGGCTCCGGCGGGGCCGACGCCGTCGGCTCAACCTGTCCAGATTTCCGCCTGAACGCTCAGAAGGGCCCGCGCGAGCGCCGACAGGCAGAGGGTGACGCGCCTCGCCACGATCCTCACGGCCACCGCCCCCGTTCTGGTCTGTGCGGCTCTCGCCGTGCCGGGCGCTAGCGCTGCCGGCCAGACCGGTGCATGGAGCGAGCAGGCGTCGGCGCATACTGCCTCAACTCACGTGAGCGCGAGCTCGAGGAAGCATGCAAAGGGTCGCGTAAAGGGCCGCACGGGCAGCCGCCACAGGGCGAAGGGCCGCCGCGCCGGCTCTCGCCACGGCAAGGCGCACGCGCGCCACTCGGCCAAGACCTTCAGGCGTGTGCGGAAAAGCGCCACAGTCGTGCGCGAAGCAGACCCGGCCCAAGCGGTGACGATCGCGAAGGTGCTCGCAACCCCTTGCCAGAACGCGCAGCTGATTCCCGACTCCGGCAACTTGCAGCTGGTCCGCGAAGCGGTGTTGTGCCTCGTCAACACCGAGCGGGCGGAGAACGGCGAGTCACCGCTGTCGGCCAACGCCGAGCTCGAACAGGCTGCCGAAGATCATGGGCAGGAAATGATCTCGTTGAACTATTTCGACCACGTGTCTCCAAGTGGCCTGACCCCCGTCGGGCGAATCCGCACGACCGGCTACCTGCCGAGCGACGAAGTTGGCTATGTGATCGGCGAGAACCTCGCCTGGGGAACATTTGGACTGGCGACGCCGCAGGCGATCGTAAACGCCTGGATAGCCTCGCCCGGCCACCTCGCAAACATCCTCGAAAGCAGGTATCGCGACACGGGAATCGGCGTCATCCCGCAGGTTCCGGCGGCACTCGCCGAAGGCGCTCCGGGCGCTTTGTACACCCAGGAGTTCGGCGTTATCGTCCACTGAGCACGCTTGTCAGGCCGAGCGCGCGTCGTCTCCGTCCGCTACTCTGCGAGGACCAGAGAAAGGAGGTGGTCCTAACGTTGAGTGACAGTTTTTGCGGGACCCTGGAGGTGACCGGCCGCTAGGTCGGACAGGCTGGACCGCTTAGCGGAATCCAACCCGGGACACCCCGAGACGACTGCCGGTTCTGGTCCCTCCGGCTGCCTTTTCCGCCGTCTCGGTCTTTCCAGTCAGAGCAGTATGCGGAGGGCGCTAACGTTGGCGCTCTCCGTCTTTAAGGCTCGGGCTCGGCTCCTCGGCAGCGAGGTCAGGCCGCTTGCGGCAGATACTGCAACCACGCCGTCGGGATCGTGGGGCTGGCGACGTGAATGAAGATCTCGGCACGCGGGGTGCGCGGTTTGTGCCGTGGGTGCATCCCCGCCTGCCGGGGCAGCCGGTCGCCCTTGCGGCGGTTGCACGGCGCGCAGGAGGCGACGATGTTCTCCCAGTTGGAGGATCCGCCCTTGGAGCGGGGGATCACGTGATCGACGGTGAGGTTGGAGCGCGAGCCGCAGTACTGGCAGGTCCAGCTGTCGCGGGCGAACACAGCGCGGCGGGTGATCTTGCGCCGATGGGCGTCACGGGGGACGTTGACGTAGCTCATCAGGCGGATCACGACCGGCCGGGCGAGCGTCGAGTTCTCCGAGTGGAGCTGCCAGCGGCCTCGCTCGAGCAGCTCGGCCTTCTCCTTCAGCAGCAGCACGACCGCGCGCCGGACCGTGCACACGTTGATCGGCTCATACGTCGCGTTCAGAACGAGCACCCGGCCACCCATCGCCGCCGTGGGCGATGTCTTAGGTCCGCGCCGCTGGTGCTTGGAAGGCGGCACGGACCCCACCGGCTCTGGTGGGACTGTGCTTTCCATCTTCAGTGCGGCAGTCTAGCGGGGCGCCGCCAAATCGTGGCGCTCACGGCCAAGCCGGGCCCGCTCGCCTACGCCGTGCCGGCCCCCGCGGCGCGATAGGACCCGAGCACGAGCACCTGCTCGCACAGTGAGCGAACTCCCGCGATCGCCTCGGCGAGCGGCGCGTCGCTCGCGTGGCCGGCGAGGTCGGCGAAGAACATATAACGACCAAGGCGCTCACGGCGCGGTCGCGACTCGATCTTCGTCAGGTTGATGTCCCGGCGCGCGAACTCGTCCAGGCAGCGCACCAGCCAGCCGGGGCTGTCCGCGCCGGCGCCCCAGAACACGAGCGACGTCTTCCACTCGCCTCCCTGCCGCTCCGCGAGCGGAAACGGCCCGCCGTCCGCCCCGCCGCGTGCCAGCCATACGAAGCGCGTTTCGTTGTCATCCCGGTCCTCCACCCCTTCGCGTATGACCGTGCCGCCGTAGATCCTGGCGGCGAGCAGCGTCCCCAGCGCCGCCTGCCCGCGACGCCCATCGCTCATCACCGTGCGCACCGCCTCGGCCGTCGAGGCAGCCGGCAGGATTCGTGCCTGCGCCAGCTCGCCCCGCAGAAACAGCAGGCACTGACCGGGAACCTGCGGGTGGGAGAGCACCGTATCGATCTCCTCCAGCTCCACCGTCTCGAGGGCGATCAGCGAATGGCTCACCCTCAGCAGCGCCTCGCCCACGATCTCCACGTCACACGGCTCGCGAGCAAGCAGGTCCAGCGTGACGCTGATCGAGCCGTCGAGCGAGTTCTCGATCGGCGCGATCGCCCACTCCAGCTCACCCCGACGCAGCGCGGTGATCACGTCGTAGATCGTCGCCAGCGGGATCGGCTCGACGGACTCCGGGATCGCGCTCGCCAGCAGCGCCTCCTCGCTAAAGGTCCCCGCCGGCCCGAGATAGCCGACGCGCCCGCGAGCCCGCGAGCCCATCTCAGGCGGACTGCTGTGCGACGTCGCCGGGCGCGGCGGACGGCAAGAGAGCGATGCGCACGGCCTCGGCCTCCTCCGGCGAGAGCTCCAATTCTCCCTGCCCGCCCGTCACCTGCTTGGCGTACACGCGCGCTTGATCACGGTGGTGAATACACGAGAGCACGATCCCCGAGCGCTCCTCGTCCAGCAGCGCGATCGACAGCGACTGATGGCCCGAGAGCTCGTTATAGGCGTCATAGCGCACGAGCGCACGATGGGCGATCGTGCCCCGCAGCTCCGCCTCGACGCCCGCCAGCCGCCCGTCGAGGCGCAACGCGACGTCATCGACATATGCGCGAAGCGCCTCAAACGCCTCCTGCATCCTCGCTGCGTGGACGATCAGATCCTGCTCGCCCTGCTCCCCCAGCACGACCGTCTGCGCGCGCCGCAACCGCCGCACGCTGACCAGCAGCACCGCGCAGCCGATCAACGCGAGGATCGCCACCGCGGCGGCTGCCAGGGCGATGACTCCCTCGGTGTCGGTGATCGTGGCGAGCATCGGCACAAGTTAGCCGGTGGCGGGGCTGACATGGCTCGGTGGCTGTCGTCGCGCGTGTGAGAGCGGCATTCGGCTTTCTGGCCGAGCCGGCCCACGCTCCTGATCACCGGGAGCACGCTCCGGCCGCCACGGCGCTCACATGGGGCGGCCGTCCGGGCCGGCTTTACTGGGTCCGGCGCCGCGCCGGGATGCTCTGCGGCTATTTGGCGAATACGGCGAGGTAGGTCTGCTTGTTGTTTTCGGTGTTCGTCTCGCCGGGGACCGGTTCGACGCTCACTTCGACTTTGGCGGCCTCGCCGAGCGGGACGCCCGCGACTGGGATGTCGACGCTGGCGGTCTTGCCGGGTTCGGCCTTTTCGATCGCATGGGAGGCCTTGAACTGCTTGCCGCCGGCCGTGACGGTCACGTTGACCTTCACGTTCGTCTCCGCGTTCGTGCCCGCATCTTCGACATTGACCGTGAATGTCGGGTTGCTGCCGCCGCCGATGTGGTTGAGGGTCGGTTCGGGTTCGAGCGCGTTGGCGCCCACACTCACGCCCGTCAGCGAGCTGCCATGCGTGCCGGGCGGGATCTGCCCGTTTTCAGTGCTGCCCGTAGCCTGGCCGGTGAGCCGCGAATAGACGGTCGCCGGCTCCAGCCAGCCGATGTTCGGAAGGAAGTGCGAGGGCGCGGTCGTGAGCCCGTGGATGTCGTTCGAGGCGAGGGTCTGCTGGATCAGAGGCGCGACCCGCTGGGAGTAGACGACGTCGGAGGCGAGGAAGATCTGCATGTCGCCGGCGATCAGCGTGCTCGCCTGCTTGCCCTGACCGCCGAGCGCGGTCGGCAGCAGCGTCGCGATCTTCGTCAACCCTTCGACGCGGAAGTCAAAGGACTGCAGCAGGTTGCGCTGGGCGTTTGACATGTCGCCGGGGACGCTCAGATCCTTGGCGTGCGTCGTCAGATTCTGCGCCTGGATGCGCAGCTGATCGACCTGCACCTCGACATTCAGCGCCGACTTCGATCCGGCGCCGGTGAGCGCCGCGAACAGCGGGCGGGAGACCTTTTCGTCGAATTCCCGCGCCAACTGGCTGACGTTGCGGTTGTAGTCCTTCAGTGATTGCGTCTTTTGGCTTTTCAGGCAGCCGTTGACGATCAAGATGATGATGATCAGCAGGACGACGCCGACGCCGGCGGCGATGCGCCGGCGCACCATCAGCGTGTGCTGATCGAGGGGGAGCGATCCGGCGGCGCCCTGGGGACGGCGCGGGCGCGGGCTCTGTGGCGCTCGAGGTGTACGGCTGGACGGCTGAGAGGCTGTCTCCTCCTCGCCATCGTCGAAGAACGACAAAAGCTCGCTCCTTGCAGGGATTCCGGAAGTGCCCAAGTATGACTGCCGGCCACCTCCCTGACGAACCTGCAACTTCTCGCTCAATCGGTTTTCTCCTGCCCCGCCGTGCAGGGAGACGGCCTGCGGGCGGCGAACGCAGGAGCCGGTGGAGTCGCAGACGCTCGTTGAAGGTCGGCCCCCGCCCAGCCGAGGGCGTTGGGCCGGTTCCCCCAGCGCCGAGACCGTCGTGCTCGGCCGCTATCGGCTGCTCGAGCGGCTCGGGGCGGGGGGCTTCGGCGTGGTCTGGCGCGCCCACGACGAGCTGCTGGACCGCGAGGTGGCCGTCAAGCGGATTCCGCTGGCGCCGGAGGAGGACAGCGAGCGAGCGAGCCGCGAGGCGCTCGCGACGGCCCGCCTGGCGCACCCAGCGATCGTCGCCCTGTACGAGGCATGTACGGCGCAGGACGCGTTCTATCTGATATCCGAGCTGGTTCACGGAGAGACGCTCGCGCATTTGATCGCCGCCGGTGAGCTCGACGACGAGCAGATCTTGCAGATCGGGATCGCGCTCTCGAGCGCGCTCGCGCATGCGCACGAACGCGGGGTGATCCATCGCGACGTCAAGCCCCAGAACGTGCTCGTGCCAAACCGGCTCGAGGCTCCGGCGCAGATGCCAGAGGCCCTTGGCGATGTCGCCAAGCTGACCGACTTCGGCGGCGCGCGCCTGAGCGGCCAGGAAGTCCTCACGCGCACCGGCGACGTGCTCGGCACGCTCGCCTACATGGCGCCCGAGCAGAGCGAGGGACGCGAGGTGGCCGAGCAGGCGGATCTGTACTCGCTGGCGCTGGTTCTGTACGAGGCCCTGTGCGGGTTCAATCCGGTGCGTGGCTCCTCGCCCGCCGAGACCGTGCGCCGCATCGGCCGCCCGATCCCGCCGCTGGAGCGCTCGCGCCGCGATCTGCCGCGCCCGCTGACACGCGCCGTGGACCGCTGCCTGTCCACGGCGAGCCATGAGCGCGGGACGCTCGAGGAGCTGCGCCTGGCCTTCGAGCAGGCGCTCGCCGGCGATCTGTCGGCGGCGGCGAGGAGGCGCTCGGATCGGCGTGGCGCGCCAGCTGACGCCGACCGGGCTCGCGAGCTTTCAGAGCACCAGATCGAGGAGCCGCCGAGATCCACTCCTCTACGGCTCCCACGTGGGCTGCTGCTTGGGTGTGCGCTCGCGCTGTGCGCGTGGCAGGCCGTCAGTGGGCGCGCCGGCGTGGCGCTGCTCGTGCTCGTGGCGTTCCTGCCGCTGGCCGTGCTGCCGCTCGATCGTCGCTCAGCCGGCCACTCGGCCGGCTGGCTGAGCGCATTGCTGGCGCCGGTGCTTGGGCTGATCGGTCTTGCCGGTGCCTTCCCCGCGCTCGCAGGTCAGGCCACACACTGGCGTCTGCGCGCCTCGCTCGGAGCGCTTGGCTATTGGTGGCTGGTGCTGGCGGAGGCGCTGCTCGCGCGGCATCTGTGGCTGGGTCCGCAACCCGGCGAGCCGGCACGGGCCGTGTGGGAGGGCTCTGCGCAGAGCGCCGCCGCGCACGTCATCGGCCCAGTGCTGAGCCTCGGCGTGCTGCTCGGAGCGGCGCTGTGGGCGGGCGCCGCCGTGCTGCTGCCGCTGCTCGTACGCGGGCGCAACGCCGCACTCGACATCGTCGCGGCGACCGTCTGGTCGGCCGCGCTCGTCGCGGCCGCGCCGGCGATCGACAGCGGCCTGCCGTCCCACGCCGTGCACGCGAGCCCGCGCGGGGCGATCCTCGGGGCGCTGTTCGGCGGCGCGCTCGCCGTCGCGGCCCGCGCTCTACGGGGCCCCGTCTGACGTAGCATGGCCTCAGGTCCGACCCTGTCGGGCCATCCGCCAATGAATGTGCTGAAGAGCGTCGAGACCACGATCGCCAACCTTGTCGAGGGCGCTTTCGGGCGCATGTTCCGCTCGGAGGTTCGCCCGATGGAGCTCGCGCGCAAGCTCGCGCGCGAGATGGACGAGCACCGAACCGAGTCGGTGTCGCGCGTGTATGCGCCGAACGAGTACTCGGTATGGCTCTCGCCGCAGGACCGGGCTCGCTACGAGGGCGTCGAGCACGAGGTGATCGACGAGCTGTGCGCCTATCTGCTCGAGCATGCCCGCCGCGAGAATCTGGTGTTGGCCTCCAGCCCGGTGATCTCCTTCCACACCGACGAGCAGTTGGCGCTCGGGGAATTCGGGATTCAGGCGCAGTTGGTCCGCCCCGCCGGTCACAGTGGGGAGTCCCATGAAGCCGAGTCGGCCCAGCCTGAGCCGCCCGAGCCGAGCCCGAAGCACGGCGAGACGATGATCTACAGCACCTCCGCGCGCGTACGCGGCCCGGTCGAAGAGGCCCGTGGTCAGGCCGGCCGGCCGTTGCTGCTGCTCGACGGCAGGCGCCTGCCGATCCCGTCACAGGGAGCCACGATCGGGCGCAGCCGGAGCTGTGACATAACGCTCGAGGACGCGGGGATCTCCCGCCGCCACGCGGAGATCCGCCCGGGCGCGGACGGCTGGACGGTGCTCGACCTCGGCTCGACCAACGGTATGCGCCTGAACGGCCGCGACCTGCGTGGCGCGCAGCCGCTTCGTCCTGGAGACCGCGTCGAGCTGGGCTCGACGGAGATCGTCTTCGAACTTGGATGACGACGCTCGCGCCCGTATCGGTTGCGCTGAAGTTCGGCTTTCTCGCCGTCCTCTATTTGTTCGTGCTGTGGGTCGCGCGCAGCGCGCGCAGGGATCTGCGCCAGAGCGACCCCGTGCTCGCCGCCGAGCGGCGCCCAGGAGGGGCAGCGCCGCCCCCCGACGCCACCGGGCTGTACTCGGCTGCCGCGCTGGGCAGCTCAGAGGTCGCCCAGCAAGCGCCGCAACTGGTCGTCGAGCGCGCCCCCGGCCACGAGCCCGGGATGATCTACGACCTCGACGACGACGCCGGTGGCGACATCGTGCTCGGGCGCGGTGATCGCGCGGAGATCCGCCTGGAGGATCCGTTCGCCTCGGCGCGGCATTCGCGCATCTTCAGACAAGGCAACATCATGGTGATTGAGGATCTCGGCTCCACCAACGGCACCTACCTCAACGAGGAGGTGCTGCAGACGCCGCGGCCCTTGCATCCCGGCGACCGCGTACGCATCGGCGACAGCGAATTCACCTTCGAGGCGGGCTGAGATGCTGCGCGTGGCAGAGCAGTATGCGGGGACCGACACCGGTCGCCAGCGGCGCGCCAACGAGGACTCGCTGCTGGCTCGCGCGCCGCTGTTCGTGGTGGCCGACGGCATGGGCGGTGCGCAGGCCGGCGAGGTCGCCTCGAAAATCGCGGTCGAGGCCTTCCAGGATGGCCTCGAGGACTCCCTCCGGCCGGAGCAGGCGCTCGCCTCGCTGGCGCGCGTGGCGAACTCGCGGATCCACGAGCTCTCGCACAGTCATGCCGAGCAGGCCGGCATGGGTACGACGCTCACGGCCGTCTATGTAGGCGAGCGCGACGTGTCGATCGCACACGTCGGCGACAGTCGCGCCTACCGTCTGCGCGACGGCGAGCTGCTGCGCCTGACGGAGGATCACTCGCTCGTCGACGAGCTGCTGCGCCAGGGTCGGCTGACGCCCGAGGAAGCGATCGAGCATCCGCAGCGCTCGGTCATCACCCGTGCCCTTGGCCCGGAGGGCGCGGTCGAGGTCGACACGCGCTCCTATGCCGCCCGTGGGGGCGACGTGTACCTGCTGTGCAGCGACGGGCTGACGACGATGGTGCCCGAGGATCGCCTGACAGAGGTGCTGCTCGCCCATGCGCAGCTGCGCGACGCCGGGGAGGCGCTGATCGCGACCGCCAACGAGGCGGGGGGACGAGACAACATCACGGTGCTGCTACTGCGCCTGGAGGAGCTTGGCGATGGCGCCTCGCGCGATCACTCCGCTCCGCAGAGGGCCGCCGCCGCTCGAGCGGCCGGCGAGGACACGAGCGTCGATTTGGCGCCCGCCACCCCCGCCGAACCCCCCAATGCCCGCCCCGCCCCGACCGTACCCCGCCACCCCCGCCGTCCGTCCCCGGAGGAGACGGCGAAGCCGCGCCGGCGCGTGAGCCTGCGGCGCGTGGGCGCGCTGGCGGCCGTGCTCGTGGTGCTGGCGGTGATCGGCACGGGGATCTACGTGGCGATGCAGTCGGTCTACTTCATCGGCACGAACAGCCGCGGGCTGGTGACGGTGTATCGCGGGCTTCCCTACCGGCTGCCGGGCGGCCTGGCGCTGTACAGCAGCGACTACGTCTCCGGCGTCAGCGCCTCGACGTTGACCGCGCAGCGCAGGCGCACGCTGCTCGACCACTCGCTGCGCTCCGAAGGCAAGGTCGCCTCGCTGGTCCGCAGCCTCGAACTCGGGCAACTGGAATGAGGAACCCGCTGTGAACCAGCCGATCGTCCGCCTGTTCGGGCTCGTCGTCGTGATGTTCGCGCTGCTGCTCGCATTCACCTCGCGCTGGACGATCTTCCAGGCGGCCTCCCTGCGCGACGATCCGCTGAACGCCCGGGCGCTGTTGGAGCAGCAGCGGATCGACCGCGGCACGATCCTGGCGGCTGACGGCACGGTGCTGGCGCGCAGCGTGCGCTCGCCTGCGTCCACGCGCTCGGAAAGCGTGTACGTGCGCACCTACCCGACGGGCAATCAGTTCGGCCATCCAGTCGGCTACTACTACATAGATCTTGGCAAGACGGGGATCGAGCGCTTTCGCAACGGCGCGCTGAACGGGCAGACCGGCACCGACGTGCAGACGATCCTCGATCAGCTGCAGGGCAGAAGACGGCAGGGCAACGACGTCTACACGACGCTCGACCCGGCTGCCCAGCAGGTCGCCAACTCGGCCTTGGCCGGCCACGAAGGTGCGGTCGTCGCGCTCGACCCGCGCACGGGCGCGGTCAGGGTGATGGCCTCGACGCCGGGCTATGACCCGAACGCGCTGCGCTCGCAGAGCGCATACAGACGCCTCGCGACGGGAGCGGGGGGCAAGCCGCTGGTCAACCGTGCGACGCAGTTCGGCTATGCGCCGGGCTCGACGTTCAAGGTGGTGACGGCCACGGCGGCGATCGACACCGGCGCGTTCACGCCAGAATCGACGGTGGACGGGCGCAACGACGTGCGCATCTCCGGGGTTCCGCTGCAGAACGACGAAAACGAGAGCTTCGGGCCGATCACGCTGACGGAGGCGCTGGCGAAGTCGGTCAACACGGTGTGGGCGCAGGTCGCCGAAAAACTCGGCAAGGGGACGATGGCCCGCTACATGAACCGCTTCGGCTTCGACCGCAAGCCGCAGCTCGACCTGCCGGCTGAAGAGATGTCCTCCAGCGGCGAGTACGAAGGCGCGCGCCTGATCTCGCCGAGAAGCCGGCTCGTGGACGTGGGGCGCATGGGCATCGGGCAGGACAAACTGGCCGTCGTCCCGCTGCAGATGGCGGAGGTCGCCGCCGCGGTCGCCAACCACGGGCGGCTGATGACGCCGCACCTGACCGACCGGATCGTCGACCCCGATGGCAGTACCGTCCAGCGGATCTCCCCACGCGTGCAGTCGGTCGTGATGAAACGCGCGACCGCGGCCTCGCTCACGACGATGATGGAAGCGGTGGTCAACGAAGGCACGGGTACCCCGGCGCAGATCCCCGGCGTGCAGGTCGCGGGCAAGACGGGCACCGCCGAGACGCAGATCGGGACGGCGATCAACAACGTGTGGTTCATCGCCTTCGCGCCCGCGTCGCACCCGACGGTCGCGATTGCGGTGACGCTCAAGGGCGTCCCGGGCCAGGGCGCGTCGTTCGCGGCGCCGGTGGCCAGAGAAGTGATCGAAAGTCTGCTGAGGCCCGCACGTGGTTGAGCCGGACACGATCATCGACGGCCGCTACAAAGTCATCTCCCGGGTCGGTTCGGGAGGGATGGCGGACGTGTATCTGGCCGAAGATCAGCTGCTCGGCCGGCAGGTTGCGGTGAAGCTGCTGCATCACCACTTCGCGGAGGACCAGGAGTTCGTCGAGCGCTTCCGCCGCGAGGCCTCCAGCGCCGCCGGGCTCTCGCACCAGAACATCGTCGGGATCTTCGATCGCGGCGAGTGGCAGGGGACCTACTACATCGCGATGGAGTACGTGGCCGGGCGCACGTTGAAGAGCACCGTGCGCGAGCAGGGGGCGCTCGACCCGGCGGTGGCGATCGACATCGTCGTGCAGATCCTGCGGGCCGCGCGCTTCGCGCACAAGCGGGGGGTGGTTCACCGCGACCTGAAGCCGCACAACGTGATCATCGACGAGGAGGGCCGTGTGCGTGTGACGGACTTCGGGATCGCACGTGCGGGCGCCTCGGACATGACGCTGACGGGCTCGATCATGGGGACCGCCCAGTACCTGTCCCCGGAGCAGGCGCAGGGGCACGTGGTCAGCGGCACCTCCGATCTGTACTCGGTCGGGGTGATTCTGTACGAGCTGCTGACGGGGGTCGTCCCGTTCGAGGGCGAGACGGCCGTGGCGATCGCCTTCAAGCAGGTCTCCGCCGAGCCGCGGCCGCCGAGCGCAGTCAATCCAACCGTGCCGCAGGCGCTCGACGCGGTCGTCCTGCGCGCGCTCGCCAAGGACCCCGCGCAGCGCTATGGGGACGCGGAGGAATTCATCGCGGTGCTGCTGCGCGAGCGCGCGGCACTCAGAGCCTCCCCGGGCACGGCCGTCCTGAGCGCGGCCGGTCAGGACGTGGAGGGGCACGGTGGGGAGGGCCTGGTTGCTGGAGCCGCGGCGGCGGGAGCGCTGCTGGGCGCCGCCGGCGCGCAGGCGGCCGCGGCGCAGTCGCCGCCGGAAGATCCGCGGCCGGACGGTTCTGGTCCCTCCACGGGAGCGCTGCTGCTGCCGCCGGCGGACGGGTTCGACGAGGACAACGGCCAACCGCCGGGCGAGGGGCCGGGCATCCGGCGCGTGCTGCTGTGGGGGCTTGGCGCGGCGGCGCTCGCGGGCGTCGTCGTGGCGCTCGTGCTGCTGCTGGGCTCGGCGCACGGAAAGGTGACCGTGCCGGATGTCACCGGGCAGACCGAACAGGCCGCCGCCAAGAGGCTGCGAGCCGCCGGCCTCGCACCGGTCGCGTCGCTGGCCGCCAGCCCGACGGTTGCGGTCGGCAGCGTGTTGAGCCAGGCCCCGGCAGCCGGAAGCCGGGTGGCGAGCGGCACGCGCGTGAGCATCGTGATCTCCAGCGGCCCGGGGAGCGCCGCTCTGGCGAGCGTCGAAGGCCTGACCTCACAGCAGGCGCTGAGCAGGTTGAGAGCGGCGGGCTTCAAGCCCACGACCCGCTCGCAGCCGAGCGCGACGATCGCGCAGGGCCGTGTGATCGGCACCGACCCGCCGGCGGGAACCGAGTTGCAGGTGGGCAGCCCGGTGGCGGTGCTCGTCTCCAGCGGGCCCGCGCAGGTGCGCGTGCCGGACGTGAGCGGAGACTCCCAGAGCGGCGCCGAAGCGGCGCTGGCCACGGTCGGGCTGTCCGTCGGCACCGTGACAGAGCAGGTCTCCACGGCGCAGGCGCCGGGGAACGTGCTTTCGCAGTCGCCGGCCGCGGGCAGCTCCGTGCGCACGGGTGCGAAGGTCGACATCGTCGTCGCGAAGACCTCGAACGAAGTGGCTGTGCCGAAAGTCGTTGGGCAGACCGAGACGCAGGCCTCGGCGGCGCTCGGCGGCGCCGGGTTCGCTCCGGCCGTCATCACGACGCCGACGAGCGAGCAGAGCCAGGTCGGGGTGGTGCTCAAACAGAGCCCGACGGCCGGCAAGCTCGCGCGCAAGGGCTCGACGGTGACGCTGACGGTCGGCGTGCTGCAGACGACGACCACGACACCGACGACGCCCACGACCACGACCACGACGCCCACGACCAACACCACCCCGACCCCGCCACCGGCGGTCGCGGCCGGTTGATGCCGAGCACCGACAGCGGCGCCGGCGCCGGCGAGGCTCTGACCGTCGCGGTGCTCGCGGGCGGACGCTCCTCCGAGCACCAGGTCTCGCTGTCCTCGGGGGCGGGCGTGCGCGACGGCCTGCTGGCGGCGGGCCACGAGGTCGTGTGGGTGGAGATCGGCGAGGATGGCGCCTGGCGCGCCGGCGGCGAGCACGTCAGCATGAGCCCCGCGCAGGGGCTGCTCGGCGTGGATGTGGCGTTCCCCGTCCTGCACGGCCCGTTTGGCGAGGACGGCACGGTGCAGGGGCTGTTGGAGGCGCTCGACGTGCCGTACGTCGGCTCCGGCGTGGCGGCGTCGGCGGTGTGCCTCGACAAGGTGCTGTTCAAGGAGTTGATGGCAGCCACCGGCGTCGTGCCGCAGGTCGCCTACGCGGGCGTGCACGAGGAGCGCTTTCGAGCCGGCGGCGAGCAGGTGCTCGCCGAGCTGGCCGAGCTGGGGCTGCCGGTGTTCGTCAAGCCCGCACACCTCGGCTCGTCGGTGGGGATCGTGAAGGTCACGGAGGCCGCGCGCCTGCGGCAGGCGCTGGAGGGCGCGTTCGCGCACGACGCGCGCGTGATCGTGGAGGCGATGGCGCCCGGCCTCGAGGTCGAGTGCGCCGTGCTCGGACGCTCAGGAGCCGAACGCGCTGCAAGCGGCGAGCGAGCGCTGGCCTCAGAGCCGGGGGAGATCGCCTACGAGGGCGACTGGTATGACTTCGACGCCAAGTACACGCCGGGCGGGATGCAGCTGCGCGTGCCGGCGGGCATCTCCGAGAGCGCGCGCGAGCGCGTGCAGGCGCTGGCACTGCAGGCGTTCGCCGACGCGGGCTGTGATGGCCTGGCCCGGGTGGACTTCTTCGTGGACGGCGAGCGGGTGCTGGTCAACGAGCTGAACACGATGCCCGGCTTCACGCCGACGAGCGTGTACGCAAAGCTGATGCAGGCATCGGGCGTGGCCTATCCCGAGTTGGTCGATCGGCTGTGTCGGCTGGCGCTGGAGCGCCACACGCGCCTGCGTACGCACTCGCACTAGACGACCGGGGCGCCAGCGCTGATCGCGCCGGCGCCCGTATTCGTCTGAGTCGTCGCTTACAGCGAGATCGCTGTCATTCGAACACCAGCTTCAACGTGCCTTTGACTGCTTTCTGACACTGCCATTCTTTCGGCACCGCCGCGAACTTGCAGAAGCCGCTGATCGCTTTTTCCTGGTATTTGAGTCTGATGTCTTTGCCTTCTGCGCCTTCTCCGAGCGGCCCTTCTGCGCCCGTGCCGAGCGGTTCACTGCCGTAAGATGGGTCGTAGAGTTTTTTTTCGGCTTCGATGACCTGATGGTTGCCGAAGGCCGACGCAGGGTTTTTCACTCCCTGTCCAGACAGGCCGTTTTGATCCACGACCTCGGTTTCTTTGTAGGGGAATTCGGCGTTTTTAGAAGTGCCTTCGCCTTCGAATTTCCAATTGCTGACGAGCATCACGCATTCTTCGACGATTTCGCAGGCGGTGGCGAATTTGACGCGCACGATGATGTTTTTGGCCGTCAGTCCCTCGTAGGCCAGGGTTGCGTTCATCGTTTTCTGCCAGGCGCCGCATTCGCCGGTGGCCCATTCGAGCAGCCCGACAACCACGTTGACTCCACACGCCGTCGGCGGATCTAGTTCAATTACCTGTTTGAGGTTCAAGCCCGGCGTGATCTGCTGGTAGTACCACAGGATCGCGCCGGCGCGGTTGATTTCCCCGCTGGCGGGGTTGTAGATCCTGATGCGCATCGTCGGGACTTCTGCTTCCACATTGGAGAACGCTTTCCAGACGCCGGAAAGCGTCTGCGCTTCACTTGGCGGCTGCGTTTCTTTTTCGATGTTCTGAGTGGCGGCGTCAAGCAGCGTGAGGTAGACCGACCCGGTGGCTTCTTTGAACGTCGTGTACAGATTGTGCGTGCTTTTGCCGACCTGCTGTTCGATCGTGGCCGCACGGCCTTTTTCTTTGGCTTCCCACTTCCATGTGATCGTCGCCAGCGCGTAGCGGACTTCGCCGTTCAGCGCCACCGAGGCTTTGACTTTGGCGCCTTCCAGGTAGGTTTCGTGTTTTTCGAGCTGTTCGGCGACTTTTTCAATCGTGGTTGTGAACGTGATCGCCACGCCGTTGATCGTCGTTTTGCCGGTGACGACAGGGTTTCCTTCCAGCTGTTTTTGGAGGAACGCGCGCGTCGCCGCCGACACTCCGAAGCGGACGTTCAGTTCGATCGTCGATTCCCGTTTGTAGGCGATCGGCCAGTTCGTGGTGACTTCCCCCAGTTTCGGCGATCGCCACTCGATTTCGTCTAAGGCGTTCCACTGTTTGATTTCAAGCGGCTGTTCCGGCGCCGGTAATAATTCTTCTTTCAATTTCGCCAGTTTGGTGTGGTCGGCGTCATTGCGATGGTCGATCAGGATGTTGTTGGCTTTGATGAAGTCGACCGTTTCGATGTGCGGCGGCGGCGGCATTGCGGCCGCCATGTTCCAGCCTTCTTTGCTGGTGAGCGTCATTTCCGTGCGTCCTTCGAGCGTCGCCGCTTTGCCGAACGCCGTCAGCGCCGGTTTGACTTCTTTTCGCGCTTTTTCTTCTTCGATGAAGCTGGTTTTGATCGCGGTCGCGGGGAAGTTGACTTCGCGGGTGGTCCCGTCAAGCGGTTCTTCGGCTACCTTGAGCGCTTTGGCGCTCGCCCACACTTCGCCGTCGACCGAGCCTTCGAGCATCGTTTCTTTGGTGGTGCAGGTGCCCGTGAATGTGAGCACTGCGAGCGAGCCGCCCGCCACCGGCGCGAAGTGCATGAGCATCACTTCGCCCGTTTTGCTTTCTTTGTTCGTGAACGCGAGTGTGGTCTTCAAAGCTTTGGTGGTGATTTTTTTGCCCGTCACTTCGCATTTTTCGCCGTTGCCGGTGACGTTGCATGATTCAAACGAGATCGTCTGTTCGCCGGTCGCGCCGTTGGCTCCGGTCGAGCCGGCGACGGTCGCGGTTTCGAGTTTCAGTTTTTCGCACGTGACTTTTATGGTGCCGGCCGTGAGGACGTAGGCTTTTGCCAGTTTGCCTTCGATTTTGGCTGGCGTTTTTCCTTCCAGGCGCACCGATTCGACCGTGTAGTACGGTCCTTCGGCGGCCTGTGCCGCCGGCGCCGCGAGCGCGGCGGCAGCCGTCATCGCCGTAAGCGCCAGCGCCAGCGCCAGCGTCACCGCCAGCGCTAATCGCGTGATGTGTCTCATCGTTGTATCCCCCGTCGTAAAGGCCGCCGACAGCGACGGACCGTTTGCGCCGACCCGTGAGCCCCCACAAGCAGACGGATGGCGAGGGGTCGGCCGTGCGCAATGCCTCGGAGCCGAGACGTCGCACGGTCCGAGGACGAGTGCGCGAGAACGTGTAGCACCACGCCTGCGATCGCGCAAGATCGAGCGCCAAGCAAGGCCCGGACGACGCTCGGTGCGAGCATGATCGTTGGCCGGAGATCCCCACAAACGCGCGCCCTTTCAGGCGCGCGAGGCCGCCGCCGACGGCGGCGGGCAAATGGAGACAATCGGGCCGAATATCGACGCTGCCGCAACGCGCGCGCCCGTCGCTGTCTACTTGAACAACGTCAAATCCGAGATCGCGGCCGATTCCTCGCCCGGCGGCAGCGTGGTCAGCCAGATCAAGAAGTAGCGATAGGCGGGCGCGCTGGGATCGAGCCGGATGCGCTGGCGGCTGTGCACGTTGCGGCTGGCTCCGATCGGGCCTTGCCAGCCGCGTTGCGCAAGCGTCGTCGGGTCGCCGTAGGGGTAGTCGAGCCGTACGTGGTTGGAGCCGTAGATCTCGGCGGCGAAGCCGGGGGTCGGCGTCTGGATCTCGATCGCCCTGGCGGCGACACGCGGGGCCGCGTCCAAGTAGGCCCCGACGCCCACGCCGCCAGCCTTCTTCAGCGTGCCGTCGTAGTAGTGGGCGGTGCTCCAGGTCGTATTGGGGTCGCTGTCGATCAGGTTCTGCACGAGATCGCGGTTTTCGGGGCCTGTGCCGAAGGGGTTGTAGTCGTGTGCGGCGGTCTGGCTGAGCGGCACGGCCTCGAGGCCCGAGCCGGCGCGCACGTCCGATGCGACGCCGGTGCCTTTGTGCGTCTGCTGTGCAGCGGCGACGATCGCGATCGTGACGATCGCGGCAAGCAGCGCCAGCGACGCGACCCAGCGTGCGGGGTGGCGCATTTTCCAGGGCAGGCGCCGGCGCGCGGCGCCCGGCAGCGTGCGCAGGACGCTCGTGACCTCGCCGGTCGCCTGCCCCGAGCGTGAGGCCTCGATCGCCAGCAGCTCCTCGAGCTCGTGCGCCATGCTGCCGGCGTCGGGATAGCGAACGTCGAGGTCCTTTGCGCATGCGCGGTCCACCACCGAGGCGGTGGCGGCGGACAGCTCAGGTCGCAGAAGTTGCACGTCGGGAACCTGCTCGCGCACGTGCTTCATGGCGACCGCCACGGGCGTCTCGCCGTGGAAGGGAACTTCGCCGGTGAGCATCTCGTACAGCACGACGCCCAGCGAGTACAGGTCGGACTGCCCGGTGACCGGCTGTCCGAGCGCCTGCTCGGGGGAGACGTAGTCGGTCGTGCCAAGCACGCGCCCGGCGACCGTCAGGCCCTCCTCGGTGAGCGTGCGCGCGATCCCGAAGTCGGTGATCTTGGCGCCGCCTTCCATGCCGATCAGCACGTTCTGGGGCTTGACGTCGCGATGCACGATCATCCGTTCATGCGCGCAGCCGAGCGCGCGCGCGATCTCGATCGCATAGGCGATCGCCTGCGGTATGTCGAGCGGCCCCTCGCGGCGGATCAGCTCCTTGAGCGTCTCGCCCTCGACATACTCGAGCACGATGTACGGCGTGCCGACGCCCGGCGGCCCGCCGTCCTCGGAGGACTCCTCACCGGCGTCGATGACGGTCACGATGTGCGGGTGGTTGAGCTGCGCGACCGACCGCGCCTCGCGGCGAAAGCGCTCCAGCTGATCGGAGTCCGAGGCGATCTCGCGATGCATCAGCTTGATCGCCACGCGCCGCTCGAGCACCGTGTCGAAGGCGAGATAGACGCTCGACATGCCACCGCGCCCGATCTGAGCGTCGAGGCGATAGCGCCCGCCGAGCAGTGTCCCGAGAACGGTCATCGGTCCCTATTGTGCGCCCAACGCGGGCGGTACGCGCATGTGCGCGGTGACACTAGCTTGGATCGGCGTGTGCGATGGTGGCACGGCGCAGGCGCGCGAGGACGAGCGCGGCGAGCGCACAGCGGTAGATGGCGAAGGGGAGCAGGGAGTTCTGCTGGCGCGCCGGGCGGCGCAGCAGGCGGGCGCTGGCGAGTGTCGAGAGGAACGCACCGGCGGCGCCGGCGGCCAGCGGCGCGCGTGAGCCGTGCGGCGTTCCGTAGCGAGCCAGGCGAGCGCCCTTGAGCGCGCTCGCGCCGAGGATCACCGGCAGCGCGGCGTGCCAGGAGAGCGTATGAGCGTCGCCGCGCGCGAAGCCGCGCGCGCGCGCGGCCGTGAGTGTCGCGCCAAAGCGCGACATGCCCGGGATCAGCGCGACTGCCTGGGCGAGCCCCAGCGCCAGACCGTCGCGCGGGCAGGCATCCTCCCGGTGGCGTGTGCCAGTGCCGGCGCGGATATCGGCGAGTGCCATCGCCAGTCCCCCGGTGACCAGCGCGGCGGCGATCGAGCGCGGCCCCCCGAGGCGCCGCTCGATCGGCGATCGGAGCGCGAGCCCGGCGATCACCGGCGGCGCGAGCGACAGCGCGATCACCACGAGGCGGCCAACCGTCAGCTCCCCGCTCGCCTCCAGCAGCTCGCCGCGCATGTCGAGCGCCAGTGCCAATCCGGCGCCCGCGTGCAGCGCGACCTCGAAGGACTTGCGCAACTCGTCATCGAGCTGGTCGTGAGGCCAGCCGGCGAGGAACGGGATCAGCGTCGTGTGCGCGGAGGAGGAGACCGGCAGCAGCTCTGTGGGCCCCTGCGCGAGCCCGAGCACCAGCGCACGGCTGACAGGGAGGCGAGCGGCCACGCCGGCGCGTCAGCCGGCGTCGGCGGCCGAGCCGGCCGTCCCCTCGGCCGGGGGAGCCGGAGGCGATGGGCCGCCGCCGCGGCGGCGCACGAGTAGATAGCCGACGCCCGCGATGAGCAGCGCGAGCAGCACGTAGTCGACGTACTCAAAGCCCTTGCGCACGCTCGTCCAGTCGCCGGCTACGGCGTGCCCGGCGACCGCCAGGCCGATCACCCAGGGCGCCGATCCGATCAGCGTGAGCACGGTGAAGCGCCCAATCGGCATGCGCGCGACACCCGCGGGCAGCGAGACGAAGGCGCGGATCAGCGGTATCAGCCGCCCGAACAACACGATCGCCTCGCCGTAGCGCTGAAACCATCGATCTGCGCGCTCGATCTGCGCAGGGCCCATATGGACCTTGTTGCCATGGCGTTCGAGCAGCTCCAAGCGCCCGCCGCGACCGACCGCATATGCGGCCCACGAGCCGACGAGCGTTCCGAGCAGGCCGGCCAGCACGATCCCCGTCATCGTCAGGTGATGATCGGCGCCGCTGGCGATCGGGTCGGCGACCGCGAAGCCCGCGAACAGCATCACGACCTCGGAGGGGACGGGGATGCAGGCCGAGCCGAGCGCCATCAGCACGAAGATCCCCGGCAGGCCAGCGGTGCTGACGAAGTGCGAGGTTTCGTTTACCAGCGTCTCGGAGATCGAGGCGAGGATCAGCATTGGTTGGGCACGATACCGGGGGGTTGGGATGCGGGGGGAGTGTGGGGCTTTCGCGCTTGGGGCCCGCATCCGAGCTGCTGGGCGCGCCGGCTCCACTTTGGGCCGGCATCTTTCTCTGCTGAGTGCTGAGCCGGCACCTTTTGACCAGCCTGCTGCCTTCGGCGCCTTCTGGCCGCGCCGGCCTCGACTTTTTGACCGGCATCCTGCCTTCTGGCCGAGCCGGCCTCCACTTCTGGATTCGATTTGTGACCGTTCCGGCCGCCACGGCGGTTACATGGCCGGCCATCCTGGCCGGCTTTTCTCTTTCCTGGGCTTGGCGGAATACCGTTTCGGGGATGCGCGTTTGGATCGACCTTACGAACAGCCCGCACGTGTTGGTGATGCGGCCGGTGATCGAGCTGTTGCGGGCTGATGGGCATGAGGTTCGGGTTACGGCGCGGGACTTTGCTCAGACGATTGCCCTGTGCGAGCGTCTTGGGATCGAGCACGTGGCGATCGGGCGCCATCGTGGAGAGCGGTTGGGGGCGAAGGCCGTGGGGCTTGCCTCGCGCTCGGGGGCGCTTGTGCGGTGGGCGCGCGCCGATGTGCGTGCGGCCGGCGGCGCGCGCTTCGACATCGCGCTCGGACATGGCTCCAACGACGTGTCGGTGGCGGCGGCAATCCTGCGCGTTCCGAGCGCCACGATGTTCGACTACGAGTGGGCGAGCGTGCAGCACAACGTCAACTGCCGCCTCGCACGCGCGGTCGTCGTGCCGGAGGCGATCCCGCCGGAGCGTCTCGAGCGCTACGGCGCGAGGGGCAAGATCCGCCCCTATGAGGGGCTCAAGGAGGAGTACTACCTGGCCGACTTCGAGCCCGATCAGGCGGTGCTGGACGAACTGGCGCTGGATCGCGGCCGCCCGATCGTCGTCGTGCGCACGCCTCCGGAGGTCTCCCTGTATCACCGCTTCGAGAACGATTTGTTCGCGCAGGTGCTCGAGCGGCTGCGCGTCGCGGCCGCCGAGGACGGGGTGCAGCCGGTCGTGCTGCCGCGCGTCGAGGCCCAGCGCGAGCAGCTCGCGCAGGTGCCCGGCTTCGTCGTGCCGGAGAGCGCGATCGATGCCCAGTCGCTGATCGCCCATTCCGGCCTGGTGATCTCCGCCGGCGGCACGATGAACAGGGAGGCCGTGGCGCTTGGGGTTCCCGTGTACACCACCTTCGAAGGCCGCCTGGGCGCGGTCGACGAGCGCCTGATCTCTGAAGGCCGGCTGCTGAAGCTGGCGGCCGCCGAGCAGCTCGATCTCGCCACGCTTCGGGGCGTAGATCCGCAGAGCGGGCGCAGATCGCCCCGCGTTCGCCGCGACCCCCGCGCGCTGGTCGAGCTGCTGCTCTCGCCAGCGGTCCTTTGATCGCGGGCCCACGGGCGCTCGTAACGGCCGGGCGGCGCTTACAATCCAGACAATGCGCCGACGGATCCGCTCGCCGGCCTTTCCCCTGCACCGTCATTTTCTGCCCCAACTCGCGGTGGATGGGGCATTGGTCGCGCTCGCGTACTACCTCGCCTTCGAGCTGCGCTTCAACAACGGCCCGAACGTCTACTACTCGCACCTGCGCGAACGCACGATCCTGTGGGTGGCGCTCGGCAGCCTGCCCGTGCTGATTCTGGCAGGCGTGTATCAGCGCCGCTGGCGCTATTCGGGGCAGCGCGACTACGAGGCGGTCGCCCGCGGTGTGCTTGCGATCGTGCTGCTGACGGTCGTGGCGGTGGCGGTCGTGCGCCCGGTCGAGCACGCCACCAGCCACGGCACCGTCGCGATCGGGTTGCCGAACGGTGTGATCGTGCTGTTCGCGTTGCTCGCGCTGGTGTTCCTCGTCGGCGTACGCGCGCTCGCGCGCAGCATCTACGAGCGGCGCCCGCTGGCGGCCTTCCGTGGCGGGCGCAAAGGACAGCGCAGCGTGCTGATCGCCGGCGCCGGCGACGGCGGGCGGCTGGTGCTGCGCGAGATCGTGCGCAACCGTGGCCTCGGCCTGACGCCGGTCGGCTTCGTGGACGACGATCCGGGCAAGCGTCGCCTGCGGATCGACGGCGTGCGGGTGCGCGGGAACACCGAAGGCGAGCTCCCGCGGATCCTCGACGATGCCGAGCCCGATGAAGTGATCATCGCGATCCCATCGGCCCCCGGATCGACTCGCGCGCGGATCGTGCGCGAGTGCCGCGCGCGGGGAATCCCCGTGCGCACGCTGCCGACGGTGTTCGAGCTGCTGCAGACGCGCGGCGCGCTCGCGCGGCAGATGCGCGAGGTGCGCGTGGAGGACGTGCTCGGGCGTGAGCCCGTGCAGATGGAGCTCGAGCGCGTCGGCGCCTACCTGGGAGGGCAGACGGTGCTGGTGACGGGCGCGGGAGGCTCGATCGGCGCTGAGCTGTGCCGGCAGATCGCTCGCGTGGAGCCGCATCGGATGGTGTTGCTCGACCACGCGGAGGACAACCTCTTCTCGATCCAGCGCGAGCTGGAGGACGAGCGCCATGTCTCGCCCTCGATGCTCTCGGCGGTGCTGGCCGACTGCAAGGAGGAGGAGCGTATGCGCGAAATCTTCACCGAGCACCGCCCGACGGTCGTCTTTCACGCGGCCGCCTACAAGCACGTGGGGTTGATGGAGGCAAATCCGGTCGAGGCGGTGCGCAACAACGCGATCGCCACGCGCGTCGTCGCGCACATCGCCGGCGAGCTGGGCGCGGCGCGCTTCGTGCTCGTGTCGACCGACAAGGCGGTCGCGCCGGCGACCGTCATGGGCGCCTCCAAGGCCCTCGCGGAGTTCGCGCTGGAGGCGGCCACGGCGCGCTTCGCCGGGACGAGCTACGCGGCCGTGCGCTTTGGCAACGTGCTGGGCTCCTCCGGCAGCGTCGTGCCGATCTTCCGTCGCCAGATCGAGCGCGGCGGACCCGTTACCGTCACCGACGAGCGCATGACGCGCTACTTCATGACGATTCCCGAGGCCGTGCAGCTGATCATCAGGACCGGCTCGCTGGCCTCGCCCGAGCAGCCCGCTGCCGTTGCGCCCGCAAACGGACGGGCCGGCGCCAGCCGTCTCACCCGCACGCGCAAGCGCGCGGGCGGCGCGGAGGTGTTCGTGCTGGACATGGGCGATCCGGTGCGCATCGTCGAGCTGGCACGCGCGATGATCGAGCTGTCGGGCCTCGACCCCGATCGTGACATCGAGATCGAGATCGTCGGGCGCCGGCCGGGAGAGAAGCTCCACGAGGAGCTGTTCAACAGCTACGAGCGCGCGCGGCCGACGAGCGCCGAGAAGATCCTGCTGGCCGAGCGCCAGCCGCTCGGAGCGGAGGCGGTCGAGTCGATGTTCGCCGAGATCGGGCTGTTGGTGCTGGAGGGGGATGCGGCCGGTCTGGCCGCGAAGGTCTCGGAGCTGTCGGCCGTCCACGTCGAGAGCCAATCCGGCGCGGCGCCACCGCCCTCCGGCGCGCGGGAGGGATCGCCCGGCGACGCGCACGATGCGCCTGCGGCCCTCATACACTCTCGGGATTCATGATGCCCTCGCTGTTCGCGCTCTCACTTTCGAGCTCGCTGACCCAGGCCGGCGCGATCGCGGCGTTTGCCGCGCTGCTGGGGATCGCGATCCTCTCGTTGCTGGTCTTTTCGCAGGCCCGCGAGATCAGGCGCCTGCGCGAGTGGGCTGGGCGCGCGCCCGAGCGCGCGGCCGAAGTCGAGCAGCGCGTCAGCGCTGAGGCCGCGGCGCGCCTGCAGCAGCCGGCGCCCGGGACCCAGGCCGTTCGCCCCGTGCCTCGTTCGGTTCCGATCAACGCGCGCGGAGTGCCCGCCGCGGGACCCGTCACGGCGGCATCGCCCGCCGTTCCCGCCACCGCCCAGACGCAGCCTCCGGCGCCCGGCGCTTCACCCGTTGCTGCTCCCGGCGGCGTCCAGCCGGTGCCCGTAGCAGGCGCCACGTCGGCGGCAGGCGCCGGCCAGCCAGCCGCCGCTCCGGTTGCCGCCGCTGCGAGCGCCGCCGGGGTCAATTCGGCCGAGGGCACTTCGGAGAGCCCGGCGAACGCGCCGAACGACAGCGCACCCGGCGCGCCCGCATCGGCAGCCCCCGGCAGCTCGAGCCCGTCTCCGGTGGGTACTCCCGTCTCTGCGCCAGGTGGCGCCGCTACAGGGCCGAGCGCCCCTGCGGCCGCGACTCCGGCCACAGCAGCCGCGTCCAGCGGTGCGAGCAGCGGCAGCCCATCTACGGCCTCACCCTCCACACCGGCGCCCGCAACTGCGGCAGCGGCGGCGACCGCGGCGGCGACTGCCGCGAAAGGAGCAGCTCCGCGGGCCCCGACTCCTCCGGCGCGCCCACCCGCGCCGGTGGTTCCGCCGGAACGGCGTCCCGCCGCGATGGGGACGCCGCGCGAGCAAGCCACGGCCGCGGGGACGCTCGCCACGAAGGTCCCTCCCTCGCAGGCAGCTCGATCGCGCACGCCGTCCTCTGAGGGCGAAGCCGCGGGCGCCTCCGGCGGCGGCGGTTCGACACGGCGCGCGGCAACGGCATCCGGATCTCGCCGCGAGCAGCCGGTGGCGGCGCCGGTCCGCCGCTACCGCACCGAGCGCCGCTCGCCGGCGCGTTCGAGCCTGTTGATCGTGGGTGGGCTGATCGTCGGCGCGGCGGTGCTGGTCGCGTTGCTGCTGTCGCTCGGCGGCGGCTCCAAACACGAGAGCTCCTCTCCGAGCGCCAACGTCACGTCCACCAGTGCCCCCACAGGCTCCAGCCAGGTCAAATCGAGCAGTACGCAGAGCACTCCCGCCGCGGTGACGGTCGCGCCCGCGAACGTCAACTTGGTGGTGCTCAACGGCACGGGCACGACCGGGCTCGCCCACAAAATCTCAGGCGAACTGGCCCAGCGCGGCTACTCGAAAGCGACGGCTCTAAACGGGCGCCCGCCGGGCTCGAACCAGGTCACGGCCGTCGAGTACACGAGCGGGCATCGGGCCGATGCCCAGAGTGTCGCCAAAGCGCTCGGCGTGACCCAGGCGCAACCGATGGAAGCGACGGTCGCGTCGCTGGCGGGCTCGGCGACGGTGGTGGTCATCGTCGGCCTCGACAAGGCTGCGACCGCCCCATAGCCGGCTTCCTGGACATCCCCGAGCGCTCCGCCAAGCCGCGCGAGCGGGGGCTGACGCACGTGATCGACCGCGGTCTGTCGATCGCCGAGGTGGACGGCCTGCTGGAGGTGGCGGGCGGATGCGTGGATGTCGTCAAGCTCGGCTGGGGCACGGCGCTCGTGAGCGCCAACCTCGAGCCCAAGCTCGAGCGCTATGCCGCACACGGCATCCCGGTCGTGCTGGGCGGCACGCTCACCGAGCTGGCGATCAGGCAGGGCAAGGTGCAGGGGCTGATCGAGTGGCTGCGCGAGCTGGGGCTGCGCCACGTCGAGGTCTCCGATGGCACGATCGCCCTGGAGCCCGAGCACAAGCACGCGCTGATCGAAGAGCTGGCCGGGGAGTTCACGGTGCTGGCCGAGGTGGGCAACAAGGACGCGGACTTCATCATGGCGCCGTACGTGTGGGTGGAACAGATCCAACGCGATCTGCAGGCGGGCGCGTGGAAGGTGATCGCCGAGGCGCGCGAGTCGGGCACGGCGGGTATCTACCGCGCCGACGGGGAGGTGCGCACGGGGCTGATCGACGAGATCGCCCACGCCGTGGACCCCGAGCGCCTGATCTTCGAGGCGCCGCTGCGCTCCCAGCAGGTGTGGCTGCTGAAACGCTTCGGCACCGAGTGCAACCTCGGGAACATCGCCGCCGACGATGTGCTCTCGCTGGAGACGCTGCGGTTGGGGCTGCGCTCGGATACGGTCGAGCGCTTCGCCTTGGGCGACCCCGGGGCGCCACCGCCCGCCCCGCAGGACCGGGTCGGCGATTGACCAGCCCGGATCGCGTCGCCCGCGTGGTGTTCGCGCTGCTGGTGATCGCGTGCTTCGCGGCCTTCTTCGTCACGCAGCGGCTCAAGCACACGCCGACGGCCGTGCAGCGCTTCCAGCTGACGCCGTTCTTCTCGCCGACGCCGGTGGGGCACATCAAAGAAGAGCGGATCTCCTTCAAGCTGGCCGAGGACGACAGGGCGACGGTCACGATCATCGACGCGAAGGGCGATGTCGTGGCGACGCTGATGCGCGACCGACCGCTGGAACGCTACAAACAGTTCTCCGTGCGCTGGAACGGGCGCCGCGGAGCGCCGCGCCGCTATCGGGCGCTCGCGGGCACGGCCGGCCACGCGATCCTCGTGCCGGTCAACGAGGGGCCGCTCGCGCCTGCAGGTGAATACCGCGTGCGCTTGAGCCTGCGCGGGCAGGCCCGCACGGTGCTCTCGCCGCGCAGCTTCACGCTGGTGAGCCGGTGAGCGAGACGTGGCATTGACGCTCGCCGCGACCCTGCCCGGCGCCGGGGCACTGCTCGCGTGGAGCGCCGCGGCGATCCTCGTGATCGCCGCGCTGGCCGTGCTGATGCACCGCCGCCCCGACGCCTTCCCGCTGCTGGCGATCTTCGCGTTGCCGTTCAGGCTCCCGGTCTCGACCGAGGGCAAGACCGTCAACCTGCTGATTCCGCTGTATCTGGTCGTGGCGGCAGGGACCATCGCGCTGCTCCTGCCAAGGCTCTTCAAACGCGAAGAGCAGGCTCCGCAGGGTCTTGAATGGCTGCTGCTCGGCGCGGTCGCGCTATATGCGGTGCAGGGCCTGTACTCCTCCGATCACACGAAGGCGGCGGAGAACCTCGCGTTCTTCTACGTGCCTTTCGTGCTGCTATTCGTACTGTTGCGCGACGTGCGCTGGACGCGCGAGCTGCTGCTCAGATGCCTCGGCATCGCGGTCGCGCTGGCCGTCGTGTTCGCCGGCGTCGGCTTCATCGAGTACGCGCGTAAGGAGCTGTTCTTGAACCCGAAGGTGGTGGCGGCCAACCAGTTCGACAACTACTTCCGGGTCAATTCGCTGTTCTTCGATCCCAACATCTACGGGCGCTTCCTCGCGCTCGTGATGATCGCCGTTACGACCGTCGTCTTGTGGCGTGAGCGCATGCGCGACGTGCTGATCGGGGCGGCTGTGCTGGCGTGGCTGTTGGCCGGCCTGGTGACGAGCTTCTCGCAGTCGAGCATCGCCGCGCTGCTGTTGGGGCTGGCGGTGCTGGCCGCCTATCGCTGGGACGTACGGCACACGATCTACGTGGCGCTCGCGCTCGTGGCCGTGGCGATCGTCGTGGTGCTCGCGGCGCCCGCCAGCCTGCACTTCGGCCTGAAGGGCGCTGGAGGCTCGACCAGCAACGCGACCAGTGGGCGCACGAAGCTGATCTCCGGCGGGCTGGAACTGTTCGGCGAGCGTCCCCTGCAGGGGTACGGCTCGGGCTCCTTCCAGAAGCAGTACCAGCGCCACAGCAACACCAGCGCCGAGAACGCCACCTCGGCCTCCCACACGATCCCCGTGACGGTCGCGGCCGAGCAGGGGATCGTCGGTCTGGCCGTATACGTGGCGCTGCTGGTCGCGGCCTTCCTGGCGCTGTTCGGAGGGGCCGGGCGCTCACCGCCACGGATCGCGATCGCCGCCTGTTTCGCGGCGCTCGTGCTGCACACATGGACGTATGCGGACTTCCTGGAAGACCCGCTCACCTGGACGCTGCTCGGGATCGGCCTCGCCCTCGCGCGCGTCGGCGACCCACGGGAGGACTCGGTCGGCGCCGTCGCGCCGGAGGCGGCCAGTAGGTTCTGAGCGGTGCTCGGCTATCTGAAGCGGCTGGTGGCGACGGGCGCCGCCTACCAGTTCGGCGACATCGTCGCCAAGGGGATCGCGCTGATCACGATTCCCCTCTACACGCGCCACGTCTCGCCGGCCGGCTACGGAGCGGCGGCCTCGCTGCTGACGGCGGTGATCCTCGCCAGCATCTTCCTGCGGGTCGGCGTCGGCGAGGCCTTCATACGTTTTTATTTTGATGACGATGATGGCGTGCGTCGTGATCGGATCGCGCGCACGGCGACAGCCACGGTCGCCTGGACGACGACTCTGGCGGCGCTCGTAGCGGTCGCGCTGGCCGACCCGCTCTCGCGCCTGATCCTGGGCTTCGAGGACCGCGAACTGCTCTACTGCGCGATCGTCGGGCTGTGGGCGTTCACGAACCTGGAGATGGCCTACGCGCAGCTGCGCGTCGACGAACGCGCGCGGGCATACGTGTTCGCGTCGGGGGCGAACGTGGCGCTGACGGTGATCTTCACGGTCACGCTGGTGGTGTTCGCCGATCAAGGCGCCCGTGGACTGCTGCTCGGGAACTTCGGCGCCTCGGCGTTCGTCGTGCTGGGGCTGTGGTGGGTGTTGCGCCGGCGCTTCAGCCTGCGCGTGCACATGCCCGATCTGCGCGCGATGCTGCGCTTCGGGCTGCCGACCGTGCCGGCCGACGCGAGCGTCTACGCGCTGCAGGTGGCCGACCGCTTCTACCTGTTCCGCGGCTACTCCCATGCGGCCGCCGGCGAGTACTCGGTGGCGCTGCAGTTCGCGACGGTCGTGTTCGTCGCAGTGCGGGGCTTTCAGTACGCATGGCCGCCGCTTGCCTACTCGGTCGACAGCGACGCGCAGGCGGCCAGGCTGTACTCGTTCGTGACCACTTACTTCGTGCTGGCGACAGGCGTCGTCGTGGCGGCCGTGGCGCTGCTGGGCCGCTGGATCGTGCGGCTGCTGGCCGCCCCGCAGTACTTCGGCGCGCACCGGGCGCTGCCTTGGCTGGCGCTCGCCTGGACTCTGTACGGGCTCTATCAGGTGATGATTGTGATCACCGGCCGCGCGCGCGTGACGATTCGCAACGTGCCCGCCGCGGCCGTCGGCGTGGCGGTCAACATCGCGCTGCTGTTGCTGCTCGTGCCCAGCGGCGGGCTGGGGCTGGGCATCGCCGGCGCCGGGATCGCCCTGTGTGGCGCCTACGTGGCGATGCTGATCGTCATGCACCTGCTGACCCGCAACCTGTTCGAGGTCGGCTTCCAGTGGCGACGCCTGGCGCAGCTGGCCGCGATCTTCGCGGGCGCGGCGGTGTCGGGCGAGCTGCTGCTGCCGACGAGCGGCTTCGCCGGGCTCGTGTTACGGGTGTTGTGGCTCATCCTGATCCCGATCCTGCTGCTGGTCACGCGCTTCTTCATGCCCGACGAGCGCGCTCAGGCGCGAGCGCTCGTGGCCGACGCCCGCCGCCGCGTGGCGGCGTTTCGGGCCGGGCATGGGGATGTCGAGGCATACGCCGAGGACCCGTTGAAAGACATCTGAGGTCCGGGGGCGGGCCGGAATGTCGATTAGGGCTCGCGCTGTCTCAAGTGCTCAGCGAGAGGAGCCGATTACCCGTCCATCATGCCCGAGCTGGCCGTCACGCCCCGAAGACCCGCGGGCGCGCGCGAGCGCCGTCGCAGGGCGGAGGCGCTGCGTCGCCATCGTGCGGACGAGCGGGCACGTGAGGTGGCCTCGGCGGGCGAGCTCTCCTACCTGCGTGCGCAGCTACAGCTGGCCGCGCGGTTGAATGCGCGGCTGGCGGCCACGAACGAGGTGCAGGAGATGGTGCGGCTGCTCGTTGAGGAGCTGCATGGAACGTTTGCCTTCTACCTCGCCGCGATCCAGCGTCTCGACGACGACGGTGTGTTGCGGTTGATTGCCGGCAGTGGCGCGCTGGCAGAGGTGATGACCGAGTTCCTACTCCTCGAGCAGTCGGTCCACGATGGCGTCAATGGGCGTGTGGCGCGGACAGGCGCTAGCGCGCTCGTGGCCGACACTCGCGCCGATCCCGACTACATCGTCCGTCACCCTCAGACCGACCCACGTTCGGAGTTGAGCGTGCCGATTGTGGTCGACGGGTCGGTGTGGGGTGTCTTGAACATCGAGGCTCCCGAGCCGGGGGCCTTTGGTGAGGCGGACGCGGTGCTGGTCGAGGCAATCGCGGCGAGTCTCGGCTCATCGCTCCACCGTGCCGCACTCGTCGCCGACTTGGAGCGCACCTTCACGACGACGCTCACGGCGCTGATGAGCACAGTCGAGGCCAAGGACGACTACACCGCCTCCCACGAGCAGCAGGTCGCCGAGCTTTCCGAGCGAGTCGCGATCCGTCTCGGCGTCTCGCACTCACGGGCCGGCGATGTGCTGTACGCGGCTCTCCTGCACGACGTCGGCAAGGTGGCGATCCCGAGCGAGATCCTGCTGAAGCCCGGCCCGCTGAGCGATGATGAGTGGATCGCGATGCGGGGCCACGCGGCGATCGGCGGGGAGCTGGTCGGCCGGATCGAGGCCTTCGCGCACCTCGCGCCAGCTGTTCGCGCGAGCCACGAGCGCTGGGACGGCACGGGCTACCCCGACGGCCTCACGGGCGAACAGATCCCGCTGGCTGCACGGATTATCGCCGCGTGCGATACCTACGAGGCGATCGTCACCGACCGGCCCTACCGACCGGCTCGCACATCCGCACAGGCAAAGCGCGAGCTGCGCCGCGTCGCCGGCAGCCAGCTCGACCCAACCGTCGTGGAGGCGCTGCTCGCGGAGCTCGGCTCTCAGTCTTCGCGGTTGTAGGTCTCGGCGGCCTCCCGTAGCCCTTCACCGCGCTCGGGGTGCAACGTCGCCGTGACGTGGCACCAGTAGCGGCGGGGCGAGTGGCCCGGCAGGAGGAGCGCCGCGAGTGCGCGCAGCGCGTAGGCGCAGGCTGTCAGCCAGCGCACGGCTCGTGCTGCGCCGGCTGAGTGGTGCTTGCGCATGTATCTCTCGCGGCCCCGCGCGAGTTCGACGATCCGCCGCTCGGGGACGGCGGCGGTCGAGAGCTGCTCATGGTGGATCGCCACGGCGCCCGGCACGTACACGCTGCGCCAGCCCGCATTGCGCAAGCGCCGGGCGAAGTCCACCTCGTCTGAGTACACGAAGAAATCGGGGTCCAGGTAGTCGACCTGCTCGGCTGCCGCCCGCCTGACGAGCAGCGCGGCCGACTGGCACCAGTCGACCTCACGTGTTACCGATCCGCCGCTTTGGACGCTCAAGAGCCCGTGCAGCTGCAGCAGGCCGGCCAGCGCTGTCAAGGGCGTGGGAAAGCGCCACGCGGAGGCCTGCTCGGCGCCGTCGGGGCGCAGCAGCTTCGCACCCGCGCAAGCTGCTTCGGGACGCTGCTCGAGCGCTTCGAACAGGGCCAGCGTGGCCCCCGCCTGCAGCTCTGAGTCCTCGTTCAGCAGTAGCGCGTAGCGCCCGCGTGCGCGCCGCAACAGCTCCGAGTCGTTGCGGCCCTTGCCCTGTCGAGCGTCAAGCGCAATCGTCTCATCGACTGCCGGATGCTCGCCCGCCGCCTGTGCCGAGCCGTCCCGGGAGCCGTTGTCCAGCACCAGCACCTCCGTCTGAAACGGCACGCTCGCACGCTCGCGCGCGATCGCGTCGAGCCCCACGAGCAGCAGCTCGCGCTGGGAGGTGTTCACCACGCAGTAGCTCAGCTCGATCCCGCTCGCCGTGGCCTCGGCGTCATGTGGCTGCTCGGTGCGCGTCGATCCAGACATCCTCGACGCCTATTGTCCTTGGCCGTGCGCGTCCACGTCGTCGACCCCTCGGCCTACACGCCGCCCTACGACCACGCGCTCTGTCGCGGCCTCGGCATCGCGGGCGCCGATGTGCGGCTGTACACCAGTCGCTTCGCCTACGACTCCGTCCCATCCCCCGAGCGCTACGAGCGGCTCGAGTTCTTCTACCGCGGCTCGCGGGCGGCGCCCGGCCGATCGAAGATCGCCCAACGCGCACGCCGAATAATCAAGATCTCCGAGCACGTCCCGGACATGCTCCGCTATCGACACGCCGCGCGAGACGCCGAGATCGTGCACTTCCAATGGCTGACCGTCCCGCAGCTGGACGAGCATCTGCTGCCGACCGGGCGACCGCTGGTGCTGAGCGCCCACGACGTGCTCCCGCGCGAGCCAACCCCGGGTCAGCTGGCCGCCCAGCGGCGCCTGTATGCACGCTTCGATGCGGTGATCGTTCACTCCGAGCACGGGCGCGAGCGGCTTGTGCGCGAGCTCAATGTCGACGGCGGGCGCGTGCATGTGATCCCGCACGGGGCGTTCACGCACCTGGCCGATGGCACCGGGATCGGCGGGCCGGCGCCGCCTGTGCCGCAGACCGACAAGCAGGTGGTGCTGTTCTTCGGGCTACTGCGGCCGTACAAGGGTCTCGACGTGCTGCTCGAGGCCTGGCGGGGGATCGAGGATGCCGAGCTGTGGATTGTCGGTATGCCACGCATGGACATCTCGCGCCTGCACATGAGCGCCCCATCGAGCGTGCGCTTCGTGCCGCGCTTCGTGCCCGATCGTGAGCTCCCCGGATACTTCCGCCGGGCAGATCTCGTCGTGCTCCCCTACCGCGAGATCGAGCAGTCCGGTGTGCTGTTCACGGCGCTGGCGTTCGCCAAGCCCTTGCTGCTCAGTGACGTCGGTGGGTTTGGCGAGCTGGCCGCCGCCGGCGCCGCGCGCGCGGTCCCGCCCGGCGATGCGGTGGCGTTGCACGACGCGCTCGTGCAACTGCTCGGCGATCCCGCCGCGCTGGCGTCGCTGGCCGAGCGCGCCGCCGCTGTGGCCGCTGGGGATTATGCGTGGAGCTCGATCGCCCAGCGGACCCTCGCCCTGTACGAGTCGCTTCTCCGCGAGAATCCCCACCGATGAGGACCGCGCTCGAGATCGTCTTCTGGCTGTCCGCCGGGCTGATCGTGTGGACACAGGTGGGTTATGCCGCTTCGCTTGCGCTGCTGGCGCGCGTGTTCGCACCGCGCCCGAAGGATGCCGCCGGAGACGGGAGCGCGCCGCCGCTCGAATCCGCCGCCGTGCTGCCGCCGCTGTCGCTGATCGTCGCCGCGCACGACGAGCAGTCGGTGATCGCAGCCAAGGTGCGCAATGCGCTCGCCCTCGACTACCCCCGTGACCGGCTGGAGCTGATCGTCGCCTGCGACGGCTGCTCGGATGCCACCGCCGAGCGCGCCCGCGAGGAGGGCGCCGATGTCGTGCTGGAGCTTCCCCGCGGCGGCAAGATCCGCGCGCAGGACGCGGCGGTCGAGCGGGCTCGGGGCGAGTTGCTCGCGTTCTCCGATGCCAACTCGACATGGGAGCCCGCCGCGGCTCGGGAGCTGGCCGGCGCATTTGTCGACCCGCATGTCGGCTACGCCTGTGGACAGGTGCGTTTCGTGCAGGACGCCCTCGGAGCCGAGGCCTCCAACCAGGAGGGCGTCTACTGGCGCTATGAGCTGGCGGTGCGGGCGCTCGAGTCGCGTCTGGGCTCGATCACCGCGGGCAACGGCGCGATCTATGCCACCCGCCGCGACTCGTACATCGTCGTCGATCCGATCATGGGCCACGATTTGTCGCTGCCCTTCAAGATGGTCAAGCGCGGCCTGCGCGCCGTGTACGTGCCGAGCGCTCACGCAAGCGAGAAGATGGTCCCCTCGCTGATGGGTGAGTTCGCGCGCAAGCGGCGCATGATGAGCCACACCTGGCCGATCGTCCTGCGCGGCGGGATGCTCTCCCCGCGCGGCTACACGCCGGCCTACGCCGTGATGATCCTCTCCCACCGGTTGCTGCGCTACTGCACGCCCGCCCTGCACGCGCTCGCGCTGGCGGCCAACGTCGCGCTCCTGGCAATCGGCGCCGGCCCCCTTTACGCCGTCACACTTGCCCTCCAGCTTGCCCTGCTGCTGGCGGCGCTGCTGGCCGGCGCGCTGCACGCCCGCCCGTTGCTGATCGCCCGCTACTACGTGCTCAGCATCGCCTCGCCTGCCGCCGGGTTGTGGGACTGGCTTCGCCATGGCACGGCTCCTTGGTGGGACGCGGCCGAGGGTACCCGCTGATGATCCGCCGCACGATCGACATTCTCTTCTCGCTGCTCGCGCTGCTGTTGAGCGCGCCCGTGCTGCTGGTGGCGATGCTTGCGATCCGCCTGGAGTCGCGCGGGCCGGTCATCTATCGCCAGCGCCGCGCCGGGCGCTACGGCGAGCAGTTCGACGTGCTCAAGCTGCGCACGATGGTTGACGGCGCCGAGCACCTCGGCGCGGGCCTGGCGGTCAACTCCGGCGACTCGCGCATCACGCGCGTGGGCGCCTTGCTGCGCAGGACCTCGCTCGACGAGCTGCCCAACCTCCTCAACGTCCTGTGCGGGCAGATGTCGCTGATCGGTCCGCGCCCGACGCTGCCCGCGCAGGTCGCCCAGTACACCTCCCGTCAGCACGGGCGCCTGGCCGTCAAGCCCGGCATCACCGGCTGGGCGCAGGTCAACGGGCGCACCTCGCTGCCGTGGTCGGAGCGGATCGAGCTCGACCTCTTCTACATCGAGCACCGCTCGCTCGCGCTGGATTTGAAGATCCTGCTGCGCACGCCGGCGATCGTGTTGGGTGGCGGCGGGCTCTACAAGGGGCAGGCCGGCGGCTGGGAGGGCGAGTCGTGAGGGGCCGAGTCCGCGGTCGGGAGAGCAGGTCGTGAGTGCCCCCGCCGTCCTGCTGACGGGCGCCGGCAAGCGCTATGACATCGTCTCCTGCTTCGCCCGTCTGACCAAGACGATCGTCGCCGACCCCTCGCCGCTCGCTCCCGCCCAGTACGCCGCGCACGTGCGCGCATCGGTCCCACTGATCGATGACCCCGCCTACCTCCCGGCGTTGCGGCAGCTTTGCGAGCAGCACGGCGTGGGCGCCGTGCTGCCGCTGACCGACCTCGACATCGAGCTGCTCGCGCAGGCCCGCGCGGATGGGCAGCTGCCCGCACTCGTGCCCGCGCCGGAGATCGCGCGGGCGACATACGACAAGTACGAGACACACCTGCTGCTGCAGCGGCTGTCGCTGCCCTCGCCGCCGACAGTGCTGCCCGACGGGGATCTCGACACGCTCGTCTACCCGGTGATGGTCAAGCCGCGCCGCGGCTCTGGCGCCCGCTCGATCTACCGCGCTCACGACGCCTCCCAGGCGCGCTTCTTTACCGCCTACGTGGACGAGCCCGTGATGATCCAGCGGGCGATGGACGGCCCGGAGCTCTCGATTGACTGTCTCGGGGATCTCGACGGGCGCTGCCTGAACGCGATCCCCCGCACGATGCTCGAGTCGCGTGGCGGCGAGTCGATCAAGGGCGCCGTCGTCCACGACGAGGAGCTGATCGAGCTCGGCCGCCGCACGATGGAGGCCCTGCGCGTGTGCGGGCCGGCCACGATTCAGGTCTTTCGCGATCCGCGAATCGGCCTGGGCATCACCGACGTGAACACGCGCTTCGGCGGCGCCTTTCCCGCGCCCGTCTACGCGTCCCTGCCGGGCCGCTCCTACCCCGAGCTGATTGTGCGCATGGCGGCCGGCGAGCAACTCGCCCCGCACGTTGGGGAGTTCCGCGCGGGCATGACCTTCACCCGCTACTACTGGCAGCTGGAGCTCGACGAGCAGCTGCTGCCCAGCGGCCGCGAGATCGTGCCCGGCGGTCCGGCCTCGCCGAGCGGCGGCGCACCCTCGTCAAGCTAGGGTCCGCCCAAGCTAGAATCACCGTTGTGGCCTCGTTGCTCGCCGATTCGCCGGCCGCTGCACCCTCCGAGCAGCAGCCCGCCCCTGCTTCTCCCGGAGATCCCCAGCCGCCCGCGCCCGAGGCGGTCGCTCCCGCGCAGCGGGCGTGCGCCAACTGCGGCGCGCCGCTGGACGGCACGCAGGATTGGTGCCTGCACTGTGGCGCCGGCACCCCCGACAGCCTCAGCACGCGCTCGCCAGGCTGGCGTTCGGCCGCCGCCGTTCTGACCCTCGTGGCGATCCTCGTGGCCGGCGCGGCGACGGCCGCCTATGCGGCGCTCAGCAAAGGGGACGGCAAGTCACGCTCGATGACCGTGGCGCTCGCCCAGGTTCCGCCGCCCACGACCTCCACGCCTGTGCCGGCGCCGGCGACCCCGCCCGCAAGCGCAACCCCGGTCGCGCCGGTCGGCACGCCGACGACGATCAAACCCAGCGTTCCGCTCGGCACCTCAAAACCGCCGAAGATCCCGTTGAGCGCTCCCACGCCGCTGTCCACCGGCACTAACTCGCCGGCGGCGCCCGCGCCGAGCACCAGGATCCCCGCGGTGACGCCCAACACCGGAGGCTCGAACAGCGCCGGCGAATCGCAGCAGGCGATCCTGCTCGACACGAACGCGGCCGCCACCTACAACCCCTACGCCTACCCCGCCAGCAACTTCGGCGACCCCAGCCTGGCGATCGACGGCGACACCTCGACGGGCTGGACGGCCGTGGTCGACCCCGCCGTGGCTCCGAAAATGGCCGAGGGACTCGTGATCGACCTGAACACGGCCCAGAAGCTCTCGGCGCTGGCGCTCACCAGCTCGACGCCGGGGATGACCGTGCAGGTGTACGGCGCCAACGGTCACAACCTGCCGGCGTCGATCACCGATTCCGCGTGGGTCGCGCTGAGCCCGTCGCTACTCGCCAAGAAGCGACACGTGCGCATCGAGTTCGGGGGCTCGACGAAGGCCTCCAAGCAGGCGGCCAAGAAGCCCTACCGCTATGTGGCGCTGTGGATCAGCAACGCTCCCGCGGCCTCCGTCGGCACCGCTCAGGCGCCCGGGCACGTGAGCGTCAACGAGCTCGAACTGTTCCCGCCGAAGTAGCGGCCAGCCGGCCGCCCGTCAGCCCGAGCCGGCGCGCGCCCGTTTGGCGGGGCGTTTGGATGTGCGCTTGGCGGGTTTCTTGGCCCCTCCGGCACCCGGCCCCGCCCACACCTCATCGAGGAAGTCGGCGATCTCCGTCGTGAGCCGCTCGGGCTGCATGCGCAGCTCGACGAGCGAGTTGGCAACCAGCAGGCGACCGTTCGGCAGCTCCTCCGCCAGCATTCCGGCGTCGGAGAACGGATGCACCGGATCGCGGCGGTGGCCAAGCACGAGCGCGGGCGTCTGGAACTTGCGCCGGTCGTTGCGATGCGGGGCGATGCGCCCGAAGAACAGGCCCTGCAGCACCGCCCCGCTGGGGCCCGGTTCCTGGCGAAGCAGATCGAGCATCACGTTTCCGTAATGGGGCAGCAGTCGCCGTGGCACCGCCCGCGCCCCGCGCCCGACGAGCTTCATGGCCGACTCGCCGAATGTGAGCGCCGCGAGCAGCGGCGTGAAGGCCAGCGCGCTCCACATCAGCGCGTTGTCGAGCACCGGCATCTCGATCACCATCCCGCGCAGACGCTCAGGCGCGGTCAGGGCGATGTTGAGCGCCGTATTGGCCCCCAGCGACGTGCCCATCACGACCGCTTCCTCGACCTGCAGGTGGTCCATCAAGGCGACCACCTGATCGCCGAAGAAGCGCATCGAATAGCGCCACATGTCGCGCGGACGATCCGACTCGCCGTGTCCCAGCAGATCGACCGTGATGACCCGATTGCCGCGCGCGGCCAGGTCTTCGGCGAGCGGGCGGTGCATCTCCTGCGAGAGCAGCAGCCCGTGCACGAGGATCAGCGGCCGTGTGATCGCCGGCGAGCTCTTGGCGGTCCTGCCACGCCCGCCCGCGGGGGTGACGGCGGCGGGACCGCCGCCGTACTCCGTGTAGGCGATCTGCTGACCCTCGAAGCGGAAGGTTGACATGCGATTAACCCTACTAGCCGCCGTTCGAGCGGCGCTGGATGCGCCGGCGCGCTAGCTTTCGTGGGCAGCTCACCCGCAGGCACGAACAGAGGAGAACCATGGCCAAGCAGCCCCGCATCCTTGCCGGAGAGACCGCCGCGATCACCGGCGCCGCCCGTGGGATCGGCCGCGCGACGGCAGAAGCCTTCCTGGGCCAGGGAATGAAGGTGGCGATCGGCGACCTCGACATCGAGGCTGCCCGCAAGACCGCCTCCGAGCTCGGCCCGAGCACGGTCGCGCTGCCGCTCGACGTGACCGACCGCGATTCCTTCTCGGCCTTCCTCGACGATGCCGAACAGCAGCTCGGCCCGGTCGACGTGCTCGTGAACAACGCCGGGATCATGCAGCTGGGGCGCTTCATCGACGAGGACGAGCTGACCGCGCAGCGGATGGTGGACATCAACATCCACGGGGTGATCATCGGCATGAAGCTCGCGCTCGCGCGCATGATCCCCCGCGACCGCGGCCACGTCGTCAACATCTCCTCGCAGGCGGGCAAGTTCGGCGCGCCCGGCGGCGCCACCTACTCGGCCACCAAGCACGCCGTCGTCGGCATGACCGAGGCGGTTCGCGGTGAGCTGCGCCTGATGGACGCGCACGTGAACCTCAGCTACGTGATGCCGTTCGTCGTCAACACCGAGTTGGGCGGGGGGCTCGGGCAGGCACGCGGGCTGCACAACCTCGAACCCTCAGAAGTGGCCGAGGCGATCGTCGAGGCGCTGCAGTTGGGAACGGTCGAAGTATGGGTGCCGAAGTCCGCCAAGCGCACGAACGTGCTCGGGACGGTCCTGCCGCGGCGGCTGTCGGAGGGAATGGCCCGCGCGTTGAAGGCCGACCGCGTGCTCACCGACACCGACACGAGCAAGCGGCGTGCCTATGAGCTGCGCGCCTCACAGTCCGAGCCGGGTCTCGAGGGCCCCCCGAAGCAGCCGCAGATCACAACGACGGCAGGCGATTAGCCAGAGACGGCGGCGCGGAAGCGGCGAGGTCATGGCCGGGCGCGTTTGCCTCGGTGATCGGGAGCGGGCGATCCGGCGAGCGAGACGCGCGCCGCGCGTCGCGCGTCGCAGCGGTAGGTCAGCCGGCGTGCAGCCAATCGGCGATCAGGCCGCCGATCAGCGGACCTTGGTCCTCCTGCAGAAAGTGGCTGGCGTTTCCGATCTCGACGGGCTCGGGCGCGCCGATCTTCTCGGCGAAGCGTTCGCCGACCTTGAACGGCAGGATCGGGTCGGAGTCGGCCCACAGGACGAGCTTCGGGCGCGTGTCCGCGGGAAGCGCGTCCTCAACCAGCTGTCCCCCCGCAGCGCCCGGATCATCGGGTGTGCGCGGCATCATCAGCGGAAAGGCTCGCGCCCCGGCCTTCGACTCGGGCGTGGGGTAGGGAGCGTCGTAGGCAGCGGCCACCTCATCGCCCGGGTCGGTCATGCACGCCCGGCGAACGAGCATGCCGACCGGGAGATCCTCCGTCCGCTCGACGAAGTCATGGAAGGCAAGCCATGCCTCGGACAGGCGGTGCCGGCCCGTGAACAGGCCCGTGTCGAGCATCACCATCCGGTCGATCCGCTCGCGGTGTTCGACTGCCATGCGCAGGCCGATTCCCCCGCCCCAGTCATGCACGACGACCGTCGCTCCGCGCAGATCGAGATCCTCCAGGAGCGTCGCGGACATCGCACAATGGCGGTCGAAGGAGTACCAGCCGACATCGGTCGGCTTGTCCGACCCGCCGAAGCCGGCCAGGTCCGGTGCGATGCAGCGAAAGCCCGCATCGCGTACCGGCGGGATCACCTTGCGCCACAGAAACGACCAGGTGGGCTCGCCGTGCAAGAAGATCACTGGCGCGCCCTCGCCCTCGTCGATGTGCGCGAGGCGCAGGCCATCCACCTCGCGGTATTGCTGCACGAACGGATAGTCGGGCAAGCCCGCCAGCGCCTCATCGGGTGTGCGCACCGCCTCGGTCATCCCAGCGGGCAGCATATCCGGCGCCTCATCGGCTAGGCTCGCCGCCAATGCACGCCCTGGCTGTCCAGCTCGCCCCGATCCTCGGGGCGGAGAAGAGCAAAGTCCCGTTCTTCATCGCGGGCGGATTGCTGGTGGCATGGGCGCTGATCGTGTCCGTTCCCCTGGGTTTGCGCCGTCCGGAGTTTCCCGGCAATCTGACCGGTGAGCGGATCGTGATCGCGATCAGCGTCGTGCTCGTGATCGCCGCGGCCTCGACCGCCGTGATCACCTCCGGCTCCCCGACGAAGGAGGCACAGGCGGCCGTCCCGCCGGCGACGCCCACGACGGGCCCCCGCGAACCGTCGCCCGGCACCACCCAGCCGGCGCCCTCCAATCCTGCGCCGTCGGCGACTGGCACGGCGCCCAGGGCGACGACCGGGACACCCGTGCCGCCGTCCTCGCCGGCAGCGGCGAGCACGCTGAAGCTCGCGGCTAATCCCACTGGTCTGCTCAGCTACACGAGCAAGCAGTTGAGCACGAAGGCGGGGAAGGTGACGATCGACTTCACGAACGCCTCGCCGGTCGAACACGACGTGGCGATCGAGCAGGGCACGAGCGTATTGGGCTCGACTCCGGTGTTCACCGGTGGCAGCAAGAAGCTCACGCTGAACCTCAAGCCGGGCACCTACAAGTTCTTCTGCACGGTCCCGGGACACCGCCAGGCGGGCATGGAAGGTACGCTAACGGTTTCATGAAGCTCTACATCTGCTGGGGCACGTTCCCCACTCCACGACCAGGCGGGCATCCGTGCGCGAACGCCTATCACGCGCTGAAGGACGCGGGACACGATCCCGAGGTGATCAAGTCCTACGGCTTCGCGCCGCTGCCGGCCGCGCTCAACAACACGAGCGGCCGCCGCGAGGTGCAGAAGCTGACGGGCAACCGCTGGGTGCCGACGCTGGTGCTCGATGATGGCACCGTGATCGACGATTCGCGCAAGATCGTCGAGTGGGCGGCGGCCAATCCTGCGGCCACGGCCGCCGGCGTCTAGCCCTGGCCGGAGACCGCTCGACCGTCTGAGGCGATCGCCGTCGGCGTCTGCGCCGAGTTGCGCGGAGACAGCCGCCATGCGAACAGCACGGCGGCCACGGAGGTCGCTAGGTTGAGGCTCGAGACGCCCTCTCGCATCGGGATGCTGACGCGGGCGGCGGCGCGAGCGAGCAGCTCGCGGCTGAGGCCATGGCGCTCGGTGCCGAAGGCGAGCAGCGCGCGTGCTGGCAGCTGCTCCGGGAGCAGCGGATCGCCGTCCGGATCAAGCGCCAGCAGGGGACGGTCCAGCGAGTCCAGCGCCTCGGGCTGCGACAGGCGGGCGACGGGCAGCGCGTAGTGCAAGCCGGCGGCGCCGCGCAGCGCGTCCGGGTGCCAGGGGTCGTGTGTGCCGGTCGTGAGCACGCCGCCGACATCGGCGCCCGCGGCGACGCGCACACAGGCGCCCATGTTGCCGAGATCGCGTGGGTCCTCCAGCAGCACCACCGGCGCGGCGCGTCGGTCGGCGAGCACTGAAGTTGGGTCGATCGAGGGACGCTCGGCCAGCGCCATCACGCCCGTCGTCGGCGCCAGCGGCGCGAGCTGCTCGAAGATCGCGGGCTCGACCTGGCGGGCCTGCTCGCGCAGGCGCGCTCCCAGGTCGGGAGCGAGCAGCGCCGCGAGGCGGTCGAGCTCGCCAGGGTCGCTGCAGACGACCTCGATCACGTTCGCGCCGAAGCGCAGCGCGTGCTTGAGCGGGTGGAAGCCTTCCAGCACGGCGAGCGCCGGATCGCGCCGCGCGCGCCCGAAGAGCGGAATGAGCGATCCTTCTTGCACTCCGCGATAATGGCACTTCTCAGATGAAGCTCGAGGGCATACACCACATCACCGCGATCACCGGCGATGCACCCGGCAACGTCGTGTTCTACACGGGGGTGCTCGGGCTGAGGATGGTCAAGAAGAGCGTCAACCAGGACGACCCGACCGTCTACCACCTGTTCTACGGTGACGACGAGGGCTCGCCGGGCATGGATCTGACGTTCTTCGAGTACCCGGGCGCCGCGCGGGGGAGACCGGGCGCTGGGATGGTCCACCGCATCATCTGGCGGGTCGCCTCCGAGCAAGCGTTGGAGTTCTGGAAGCAACGGCTGGACGCGCACGGCGACGGCGCCGAGCTGCAGGATGGGAGCCTCGTGTTCGCCGACCCGGAGGGGCTGGAGCACGAGCTCGTGTGCTCGGCGGCCCCCGATCCACCGCTGCACGCGACCGCGCCGGGAATCCCAGCCGAGCATGCGCTGCAGGGATTCGAGGGCGTGCGCGCCTACAGCTCCGATCCCTCGCGCAGCGCCGGCCTGCTACTCGACACGCTCGGATTCACGAGCGAGGACGGGCAGAGCTGGGAGGTTCGGGGCGAGCAGCGGGGGGGCTTCTATACCTATGACCCGGCTCCGCCGGAGGCGCTCGCCAGCCAGGGCGCGGGGACCGTGCATCACGTGGCGTTCGCCTGCCAGCCGGATGAGCAGGAAGCCTGGCGCAGCCGGATCGCGGATGCCGGAGAGCACCCGACGCCGGTGATCGATCGCTTCTACTTCCGCTCGATCTACTTCCGCGAGCCGAGCGGCGTGCTGTTCGAGATCGCGACGATCGGCCCGGGCTTCGCGGTTGACGAGGACGCCGCGCACCTGGGCGAGCGGCTGTCGCTGCCGCCCCGCTTCGAGCCGCTGCGCGAGCGGCTGGAGGGCACTCTCAAGCCCCTGCCGTATCCGCGACCGCCCGCTGACTAGACGGCAGGCGCGGCGGCGATGTTCGCCGCGGTGCGGTGGGCGAGCGACATGATCGAGATCATCGGGTTCACGCCGGGCGCGGTCGGGAACGCCGATCCGTCGCCGATCCACACGCCCTTCGTGTCGTGCAGCTCGCCGCGGCCGTCCGCGACCGAGTCGGCCGCATCGGAGCCCATCCGGCACGAGCCCATCTGGTGCGCGGTGAAGGCGGCGATGTCGTTGGCCTGCAGCGAGCCCCGCTCGATGTCCGCGAGGAACGCGTCGAAGTCCTCGCCCTCGCGCCAGTACAGAGCGGGCTGCTGGTAGAAGGTGATGATCTCCTTCGCGCCCGCCGCGCGCTGGAGCTTTGCCAGCTCTACCATCGCGCGGTGGAACAGGCGGGCGTCGACCTCGTCGTCGAGCGCCCAACGTGCGACGGCCCGCCCGTGGTCGTCGATCACCACCTGCCCCTCGCCATGGTCGCGGGCGACCGAGATGAACGGCGCCACGCGCGCGAGCTTGCGAGCGAGCACGTCCTTGTGCGCCGCGCCGTCCTCCCAGGGCAGCGACATGGCGACGAGCGCAGGCGCGACCGTCGTGGCCTCGATCAGGAATCCGTGCTCGCCCTCGCAGCGCGTGAACTCGTCAGACAGCGCCGACTGGATCTGCCCGATCCAGCCCTCGATCGGCGTCTCGTAGACGCCGCCGACCAGCGCCGCTGGATGCAGGCGCAGGTGCCGGCCCGTCGCCGGCCCCCCGATGCCCGAGCGCAGCAGCAGTCCTGGCGACTCGATCGCTCCGGCGGCGACGACGACGCTTGGAGCCTCGACCGTCAGCGTGGTCGTGGAGCCGTCCTCGTGCGTGACGAGCGCTTCGACGCCTGTCGCCCGGCCGTCCTCGGTCAGGATCCGCTCGGCGCGAGCGCCGACGACGAAGCGCGCGCCGGCGTCGGCCGCATCCTGCAGGAAGGTCTTCATCGTCGACTGCTTACAGCCCTTCTGGCAGCCGCCGAAGCAGTAGCCGCAGACGCTCGGGTCCTCGCAGGAGGTGTCGGTGTTGCGCGTCAGCGGGCGGTGTGGGTAGCCGAGCTCCTCACATGCCTGGATCAGCTTTTTGTGGGTGCGGTTCTGTGAGGTGGCCGTGTCGTTGACCGCGAGCCGCTTCCAGATCGCGTCGATGTGCTGGTCGTAGGCGGGTTGGTCGATGCCCTCGATCCCCGCCGCCGCCCACTCGCGGCGGATGTGCTCGGGAGTGCGAATGCAGTTCATGTAGTTGACGACCGTGCCGCCACCGAGCGTCGAGCCCGCGAGGATCGCGATCGAGCCGTCCTCGGAGGTCGTCAGGCCGCCCCCGTGGTAGAGCTCGAACATGCCCGTCAGCTCGAGTTGCTTGAAGTCGGACTCGTTGCGGTACTGGCCCATCTCCAGCACGAGCACCGACTTTCCCGCCTGTTGCAGCTCGGAGGCGATCACGCTGCCGCCGGCGCCGGAGCCGACCACGCACACGTCGGCCTGCAGCGTCGCCGCCTCGCCACCGATCTGCTCGACGGCGATCGTCTTGGGCGCCTGCTCGGGCGAGGGCGGAGGGGACAGTGGTCCCGGGTAGCCGATCGCCGGCCAGTTGGGGTTCTGCCCGGCCTCGTCGGGCAGCCCGTAGAAGAACAGGAAGGCGACCGCGCGCAGCTGGCGCACGCCGAGCTTCGCGTCGGGGCTCGAGGCGGCGACGGCGTGCACGATCGCGGTGCGGGCCTCCAGCGCCAGCGCGGCGAAGTCCTGCGCGGCGAAGGCGTCGAGCAGCTGGCCAACTGCCTCGATCTCCTCCGGCAGCGCAGTCTGTGCCATCAGGCCCTCGATCTGCGCGGGCACTCCGAGGTCTGACGCGCGGCGCGCGTAGAAGTCGCGCACGACCGGGTCCTCGTCCTGCACCTCCAGCGAAGGCACGAACGTGTCGCACAGCGCCTCCAGCGTGCGCCGGCGTGTGTCGTTGAGCACTCCAACCGCTACAGCCATCTTGGTCTCCTCGCTCGGTTGAGGTGATGCTACATCCGCCCGCGTGCAAGCGCCAGCGTGTGTGACCCGTCTCACGCGCAGGCTCCGCTCGGCGGCCGGTGGCGTTTCCGGCGGGCGGGTGACGTAGGTTGGGGGCATCTCGCCGCAGGAGAGCGGCCTCCAGCGTTCGCGTGCCCTGCTCGACGCCCAGGCCTTCGAGATAACGGCGGTGCATCGGGTCGAGCAACCGCGACATCAAGGCCAGCCGCTCGCGCTCTCCCCGGCGGTGGTGGTCGAGCACGTATTCGGCCATTCGCGCAGCATGCCAGACGCTCGCCAGCCGCCGGACGCGCCGGCGAGGGCCAAAGATGGGTCGAACGCCCCATGACAGTTGGCGCGGGCGCACCTACTCTGGGCGCTCATGCCAAACCGAAGGAGATGAATCAGATGCCGAGGGTGTCGAAGGAGAGTGCCTCGCAGGTCGACGACAATCCGATGGCCGAGGACCGGCACGAGGACATCGACGGCTACGCGGTTGATTTCGTGTCGATCCACCAGGACGCCGATCTGGCCCCGATGCTGAAAGGACTGCCCGACGATCGCTGTCAGTGCCCGCACTGGGGCTATGTGTTCAAGGGCAGGCTGACGCTGAGCTTTGCCGATCACGAGGAGGTGTACGAGGCGGGAGACGCCTTCTACACCCCACCCGGCCACGCGCCGAACGCCGTAGCCGGCACCGAGTTCGTGCAGTTCAGCCCGAGCGAGGAGTTGCGAACGGTGCAGGCGGCGATCATGAAGAACATGCAGCAGATGCAGCGCGCCTGAGCGGACCGCGCGCTGACCGGGCGCCACGCGAGCGCCCGGTCGATGTCATCGCGCTCCCTCACTCACTCGCCCTCCTCCTCACGAGGACTGCTGCCCGGACGGCTCCGCGGCCGCCGCGTAGCGCAGCGAGCCGGGAGTCGTGAGCGTCTCGCCCGTCTCCAGCAGCGTCTTGAGGCCGGAGAGGATCATCGGCCAGCCGCCGAACAGTTCGTCGTTGGCGCCCTCCGGCAGCTGGTCATGGGTGACGGTCAAGCGGCACGAGTCGGCCACCGGCTCGATCTCCCAGGTGACCCGCGAGGTGCCTTCGTCCTGCACGTCCTCGCTCCACAGGGCCGTGAAGCTCTGCACGAGCCGCCGCGGGGCATCGATCTCCAGGTTCTCACCGGCCGCGATCTGGAAGCCGTGCGGAGCGGACAGCTCCCAGTGTGAGCCGGGCTCCCAATCGGAGGCGACTGCCGCCCCGAAGGTGTACTGACGCCGCATCTCGCCGTCGGTGATCGCCTGCCACAGGCGCTCGGGGGTCGTCTTGATGTAGATCTCAAACACCTTTTCCATCGTTTCCTCCTCGATTCGAGTCTTGAGCTCGCTGAGCGCTGCGGCCCAGGGCTCGGCGTACTTGCTCACCCACCTGTCGTGGACGAGCCGGATGGGGACGGCGTTCAGGAAGTGCAGCTTCTCGCGCCCACGTCTCTTGGTGGCCACGAGGCCCGCCTGCTCGAGCACCTTCAGATGCTTCATCACGCCGAAGCGAGTCATCGGCAGCCGCTGCTCCAGCGCGCTCAGCGTCTGCCCATCCTGCTTGAACAGCTCATCGAGCAGACTTCTGCGCGTCGGGTCGGCGAGGGCCTTGAACACCGCGTTCACGACTGGGACTATAGGTGACTAGATAGTCACTTGTCAAGCCAGCTTCAAACGTTGGGAGGTGGCGTCACAATGACCTCGGCGATGGGGCGAGCCCGTCTCAAATAGCGCAGGCTGCTCGCGGGCCTTCCTGCAAACGACAAGCGAGGAGACGGCATGGCAAGGCTGAGATTCGGCATCTCGATGTCACTGGATGGCTTCATCGCCGGGCCGAACCAGAGCGAGGAGCACCCGCTCGGCGAAGGTGGGATGCAGCTGCATCAATGGGTCTTTGCGCTGGCGGCATGGCGCGAGCCCCATGGCCAGGCGGGCGGCGAGGTCAACGCTTCCACGAGCGTGGTCGAGGAATCGCTCGAGAACGTCGGGGCAACCGTCATGGGCCGCGGAATGTTCGGCGGCGAGGGTCCCTGGGGCGAGGAGCCGTGGGAAGGATGGTGGGGCGAGGAACCGCCGTTTCATACGCCCGTGTTCATCCTCACCCATCACTCCCGCCCGCCCGTCGCCAAGCGTGGAGGGACGACCTTCACGTTCGTCGACGACGGCATCGAGTCCGCCCTGGAGCAAGCGCGCACGGCGGCCGCCGGCAAGGACGTCTCCTTGGGAGGCGGCGCGGACGTTGCCCAGCAGTACCTTCGAGCAGGGCTGATCGACGAGCTGCGGATACACCTCGTGCCGGTCCTGCTCGGCGACGGTGCGCGCCTGTTCGACAACCTCGGGCCGGCCGAGCTGGGGCTCGAATGCTCCGCGGCGCTCGTGGCGCCGGGAGTCACGCACCTCACCTTTCGCCGTGCCGCCTGACCTGGCGAGCGCTTCGCGGCGGGCGGCTGCTGGAGTCGCGCGCGGCCGTTCGGCCCGCGGGCGGTACGCGCTCGCAAACTTCTAGCACGATCGTGCTATAAGATGCCCGGATGAACGGTGGCGCTCCAACCCTCACGAGCTCCGACGGGCGGCGCTTGCGCGGTGAGCGCACGCATCAGGAGATCCTCGCTACAGCCGTCGATATCGGCTCGCGGGAGGGGCTGGAAGCGCTGACGATTGGCGGATTGGCGGCACGCACCGGAGTGAGCAAGAGCGGTCTGTTCGCGCATTTCGGCAGCAAGCAGGAGTTGCAGCTCGCAACGATCGAGGCCGCTCGGGCGATCTTTCTCGCGGAGGTGATCGCCCCGGCCGCCTCGGTGCCCGAGGGCCTGCCCCGGTTGCGAGCGACGCTTGCCGCCTGGCTTGACTATTTTCGCCGTGATGTGTTCCCGGGGGGGTGCTTCTTCCAGGCTGCGTCCCTGGAGTTCGACGGGCGGCCCGGTCCGGTCCGCGACCGTGTCCTTGAGGTCATGAGGCAATGGCTCGGCTGGTTGGCCGAGCTGGCGGGCCAGGCCGAGCTCCCGGCAGGCCAAGAACCGGCGCAGCTCGCGTTTGAGCTCAACGCGATCGGTCTCGCAACGAACTGGCAGCGTCAGCTGCTGGCCGACGAGGAGACGCTGGACCGCGCGGCGAAGGCGTTCGACCGCGCGCTGTCGAGCGCTCGATCCCGAGACGACTTGGAGGGACGGCGATGCGAATGAGGCTCGTAGCTGTGGACACAATCGCCGCCGCCCCGGTCGAGTGAGCGCTGCTGTGAGCTCTGTCGGAACCTGGGCCTGGTCTCGGCAGACGCATGGGCGACTACGCAGGCGCGATCGCGTGGTGCTTCTGCGCCAAGCCGTGCTCGCGCGCCTTGGTCAGATACCAGCGCGGCTGCGAGGACAGCTCGGCGAAAGCCTGTTGCTTGAGCTGCCCGCGCTGCCGGACAGCGAGATGGCGCGCCTGGCCGACGATCATGTCCGCGAGCTCTCCACGCCGGAGCTTTACGGGCACTGTCTGCGCACCTGGGCGTTTTCCGCGATGTTCGCTGCTCGCGGCCGGGTCAAGCACGACCCAGAGCTGCTCTACCTCGCGTGCATGCTGCATGATCTCGGCCTTACGAGCGCCCACGATGGAGCGGACCCGACCGCGAGGTGCTTCGCGGTCGAGGGCGCACGAGCGGCGCACGAGCTGACCTGCCGCAACGGCGCCACCGAGAGCCGTGCCAGGGTAATCGCGGAGGCGATCACCCTGCACCTGAATGTGACTGTTCCGGCCCGTGCCGGTGTCGAGGCGCACCTGCTGAGCAAGGGCGTGTCGCTTGACACGATCGGGCGGCGACTCAATCAGCTCCCGACGAGGTCCGTGCGCGAGGTCGACGAGCGCTGGCCTCGAGCCGGCTGCACCGACTACCTGGTGGCGGCGACAAACCGGCAGGCCGAGATCAGGCCGCAGTCACGTTCCGCGTTTCTGCACGGTCTCGGGTTCGCCGACCTTCTGCGCGCTAACCCGCTCGATGCCTGACCTGGCTGTGCCGACGATGCACGAACTCGACGCCGGGCAGAGGTTCGCGCCGCTTGCCGACCCACAGCTCATGAGGAGGGATGCGTGAAGATCGAAATGCTGAATGTCGGGTGGTTCACAGCGCCGGCCGGGATCTTCCGTGCGGGCGACGATCTGGATCGAACGATTCGCTACCCCGTGCCCGCCTATGTCGTCGAGACGACGACCGAGCGGATCCTGATCGACACGGGACTGAACCCTGCCGCGATCGGCGATCCGGCCGCGTACTACGAGCGGCCGGACGTCTTCTCGGTCTTTACGCTCGAGCAGGAGCAATGCATCGCCGAGCAGCTCGATGTCGGCACACTGACCAAAGTGGTGCTGACGCATCTGCACTGGGACCATGTCGGCGGGCTGCAACTCATCCCAGCGTCGGTGCCCGTTGTGGTACAGCGCAGCGAATGGCAGTCCGGCCATGACAAGGCCGCCGTGCAACGGAACGTCTTTCTGCCGCGCGACTACGCCGAGGATGGCCGCGAAGTGACCCTGATCGACGGCGACTGCGATCTCCTCGGAGATGGCAGTGTCGAGCTTCTGCTCACCCCTGGGCACACGCCCGGGCACCAATCGATCCGAATCGGGGATCTCGTGCTCGGCGTCGACGTCGCACACTTCGCATCGGGGCTGGACGACCACCGGTTCCCGATCTTCGCCGACGATCACGAACAGCAGGGGCGCTCGGCGGAGCGTCTGCGTGCGATGCGCGACGATGGTCTCACGGTTGTCCCCGGCCATGACCCTGAGATCCTGCGCCCGGGACCCGTTGACGCCGTGATCTGAAGGCCTCGGCGCGAGTCTCCTATACGCCTGACGTGGCGATCGTCGCTCCGCCGGGCTGGCCGGAAGCTGGGCGATTCGAAGGACGAGACGCCGTCATCAGGCAACTCACGAGGGCGCAGGAGGACTGGGTCGATCAGTCAATGGAGATCCAGAAGGAGAGGGTTGAGGGCGACTGGGTTCTGCACGAGATCCTGTGGACCGTTCAGGGGGCGGGGAGCGGCGTTCCCAGTGAGGTGACGGTGATCACGGCGACCCGTGTCGAGGGGAAGATGATCGGCGAAATCCTGTATCTCTGGGAGTGGGCCGACGCCCTCAAGGCTGCGGGGCTGAAGGGGTAGGGGAGTCGCGGCTGGGGTGTGGAGAGCGACCGCGACGTGGTCGACCGACCTGCCAAGACCGGCACCGGCGGTTCGACCATCGTCGGGTCCGATGGAGCTAGGGGGACTCGAACCCCCGACCTCCTGGGTGCGATCCAGGCGCTCTCCCAACTGAGCTATAGCCCCGCGTGTCCGTCCGCGGAGTGTGGACAGGACTCGCCAAAGTGTAGTCGGCAGACGCCAAGACGCGAGCGCAGTATCGTTTGCCGCGCGCAATGGGATTGCTCGATGACGCCATCCGCGAGCACCTGGAGTTGAAGCGCCGTCGGGGCGCAGATCCGGGTGAGGTCGCCCGCGAGCAGCGGGAGGCCTTGGATCCGGTTCCCCGCGACGAACATGATGCGCAGGATGACGGCGATGCGCTGGTTGACGATGCGGCGCTTGAGCTCGGCGGTGGGGATGCTGACGCGGCTGGTGGCGCAGCTGCTCCCGCGGACAGCGAGCCGATAGTGGGCGACCCGTCGAGCACACCCGAGCGCACGCTTGACGCGAGCGCTGGAGAGACCGCCGAGCTGGACATGCGTACCGTGCTCGGCGAGGAGGGTGGCGCCGAAGAGTTGCCGTCGGAGGAGGACTCACTGGAATGGGAGGTCCCAGCCGACCCCTCCCGCGAGCATGTCACGGACGACGCAATCGACGAGACCGCTACTGCAAGGCCCCTCGATGAGGAGGAGCCGGCCGAGGACGTCCTCGAGGAGACGCCCGACTTCTTGCGTGACACACCCGAGCAGGAGCGCCTGTGGTTCGAGCAGCGCCCGCCGCGCGACTTCGACTTCGACAAGTAGTCCAAAGCCAGTCTTTCCGCCGCTGGCTGGGGGATCGATTGTTGCCCTACACTCGGAAGCTGCGGGGCCATAGCTCAGCTGGGAGAGCGCCTGCTTTGCAAGCAGGAGGTCACCGGTTCGATCCCGGTTGGCTCCATAGATAACTGTCGGAGGCCGGCTGGGAGCCATCGCGGCGGGTGGAGCCACCATCACCGCATCGTTTGCGCGCCGAGCAGTGCAGCGTTGCCATCCATGCGGCGAGATTTCGGGCTCGGCGACTGAGGCTCAGAGGGGGCGCGGGCCACGCTTCCCGAAAGGTGACCTGTTGCTCTGTTCTAGCTCGCCACAGCAGCTTCGAGCGCTATTGGCTCACCAGCTACTCGTGCGAACTGGTTCGCGTTGACTTCGGTTGGCTCCACAGACAACTGTCTTCAACCAATTGCGTATCTGCAGAGAACGCTCATAGGTTCCGTTGCCAGTCTTCAGACAGTTATGACTTGTAGCTCGGAATGTGCGTCCGCGATCGGGGTGTAGTCCTCATCTTGGGCGATGACCGGTAGGCCGTGCGCGATAGCGGTCGCGGCGATCAACGCGTCGGTGAGCTTCACGGTTCGATGAATCCCAGCGCGGCGGCACTCGAACACCAGCCGTGCCCAGGCGACCATCACCGCCTCGCTGACAGGAATGGGATCAGCGGCTCTGGCGAGCGCGAGCGTGCCGGCACGGCGTGCTCGTGCCGGCGCCTCCTCGGCCGCCAGTACACCGAGTTGAAGCTCGCCGATCGTGACGACCGATACGGCTACATGCGCTGGTAGTTCTCCCAGCGGTCGTCCTGTCTCACGGGCAATGAACACCGAGGTGTCCAGGAGGCCGCTTTCAGGTGTGCTCAAAGGCTCTCGAGGGTTTGGCCCGCGAGTTCGTCCAGTTCATGCTGGAGAGCTGAATCGGCGGCGCGATCGGTGAGCTGGTTGCGCAGGTCGGGTCCAGAGAGCCAGCGCGCGCGGCGTCCGTGGGGCACGATGTCTGCGACCGGCTCCCCGTGCACGGTAAGCGTCACCCTCTCACCGGCCCTCACGGCGTCGATCACACGGCCCGTTTGGTTGCGCAGATCCCGTACGCCAATATCCATGTGCGACACCGTAGCATATAGCTACCCAGGGAATCACCCACATATCACGTCCCCCAATGCTTCGGTTGGCTCCATCAATCTGACGATGGTCGAACCGAGCCATCCCGGATTCCACTGGGCAGCTCAGTCGGTGAAACCCAACGATCCGAGTTAGGACTCACCAGTGCCCTGCCTGGACCTCGCGCCGATGACGAGCCTGCTGCCCGATCTCATGTTGCAATTGGCTTGCTGCGCGTGGCGGAAGCGACGATGCTCGGCGCCTACGATGACGAGAGCTAGGAGTTCTCAACCCATCGCCTGAGCTCTGCTGCTCACGCTGGCGTCCATAGCCGCTGCGAACGGGGCCAATCCCAGACTTCAAGTGGCAGTGGCTGGCTGCTCAAACGGCGCATCGCGTCAGCGGACGCTGTCGTTTGCGGAGGAGGCAACGTTGGCGGCGGCCAGTGCATCGATCTTGCGTTGCGCGCAACGCCGTCGTGTGGGAAGCGCGCGTATCAGCCGAGGCGAGTGCGACCCACGGCCACGTACGTGGCCGTGACCCTCGTCCTAACAAGACGGGGGTCAGTGGCTGTGGCGAGTGATCGATCTGCCGACATCATCTACCCGATCCGCTGGACGTCATGAGAGCGCTGGAGCCCAAGACCTGGGCTTCGTCACGCGAGGCAAGTCGGTTCTGAGCTTGATCGACCGCACGCATTTCGCGCCGCTCCCCGTCCTTGGATTTTGTCTGGTTCCCCTCCAACATCCCATCATCTTTCCCACGAGAACTGCTGATTGACAGTGCGTACTAGACCACATCGGTCCCGGTTTGTCAATGACATACCGTTGGCGCTCAAAAGTCAGCCCTGAATCCGGCAGTGTTGGTAGGCCGACAGCTCGACTGTTGACTCCAGATGACCGACTGACCCCCGTCTTGTTAGGACGGGGGTCACCCAGGCACCTCACCCCTGGCAATCCCTAGAGGAGCTCCTCGAGCCAGGTTCCGGCTACCTACCGCAGTCGTTTGATTCGGGGCTAGAGGCCCTCAGCGAGGCAGTCGCTGAAGCGATCCAGGTTGAGGAGACCTGGCAAGGCCGAATCGACGCCGGGCTCTCAGCGCTACTGGGCTTCCTGGAACAGCATGAAGACTGGGCCCAGCTCGTAGCGCTCGAGGCGCCGGTGTCAGGCGCCACGACGGTCGAATGCACCAAGCGAGCACACGAGGCTCTGGCTCCAGTTCTCGAGGAGGCGCGAGAACACGTGATCATCGGAGCGGAGGTCAAACCCTCCACCTCTCTAATGGCGGAGCTGATCGCGCTTGGCTTCTTGTCGCTGATCCGCGCGCACATGCTCAAGGCCGACGGCAAACCGCTCGGCGAGCTTGCGCCGAAGCTGAGCTCGGAAATCATTGCTCCGTACCTGAGCCAAGCCGCCGAGAAGCTCGACAACGCTTGCGCTCCCGCGCTCGACAACCCGAGCGCACAGCGGGCGAACATGGTGCCGCTGCGCCCGCATCCCCGCACGGTGCTCGCACTGAAGGCAATCGCCTCAGCACCAGGCTTGGGCAGCCGACAGGTCGGCCGCGCGGTGGGCATCGAGGACAACAGCGGGCACATCTCCGGCCTTCTGCGTCGCTTCGAGCAGCGTGGCTTGATCGAAAACGCAAGCTCCCGCCAAGCCGGCTCCGCCCAACGCGCGTGGTTTCTGACGCCCTACGGCCAGCGGATCCTAAGAATTCTCACTGGAAGCTTCAGCGGCGCACGCTGGCTTGAAGACTCTGAGCAAGTTGAGGCAAGCGCATGAGCTTCTCAAGCGCGCGCTTGCCGAGGAGAAGCGCACACCAAGCGCTGTCCTCACCCAGTCGTGTGTCGGCCGCAGCGCAAGGTGCGCCTCGCCGATCCCGAGCGCAACCCCGTCAAATCGCTGTCGGGGACCGCGCAGTCGCACCCAAAACCGACGTCCGGGGGGGTCCTCCACAGGGCAGCTCAGGCGTCAAGCACCTCAAAACGAACCAAAAAGGAGTGGAGGAACAGTGAGACATCTAAGGATGGTTGGACTCTGCCTGGTCGCGGTCCTCGCGATTGCGGCTGTTACGGCAACGAGCGCATCGGCGCTGCCTGAATGGGGCAAGTGCACTGCGAAAGCCAAAGGAAAATACTCGGACGGCAATTGCACCGTCAAAGCCAAAAAAGGGACAGGCACGTTCGAATGGACAAAAGGCAAAAACCTTTCTCCTGTCAAATTTACCGGTAAAAGTGTCGGCGGCGGTGGCGTACTGGTGTCCGGGTTGCACGAATGCTTCGGGGGTACTTCCAGCGCGCGGCGAGTCACCGACGCCAAGTGTGTAGAAGACGGTGGAAAAGCCATTAATGCCACCGAAGGTGGATTTCAGCTCTACGTTGAATGCGCTAGCGAGGCCAGCAGTGGTGAAGCGACCGGATCAAACGCCGTAGGCAACGTGAGCGTGACGTTCAAAGGCTGCGCAGCGTTGGGGTTCACTCCGTGCACGTCCGCTGGCGCCGAAGTCGGCGAAATCAAAACGAACGCGCTGAAGGGAAAGTTGGGATACATCAGCAAAGCCGCCAAAGAAGTTGGCGTTGTGCTCGAACCGGCCAAAAAACATGGATTGTTTGCCGAATTCAACTGTCCGGGTCTCAACTTCAGCGTTGCAGTTGGTGTCGGTAACAGCAAAGAAGGGGCCGTGTATTTGCCGGAAAGCAAAGGAGGTTATGACCAAATTATCTCCCCAATCACGCCGGTTAACACGATGACCAATGAATACACTCAAGTGTATTCGGTCAACATAAACAGCGAAAACATTCCGAACAAATTCGACGGGCAGCACGTCAGCCTGCTCGAAGATTACCTATCCATCAACGGCAGCCCAGAAAGCAGCAAATGGTCGCCCGCTGGTGAGGAAATCACGAACGTAAATACTCCGGAAGAAGAAGGCGAGATCAAGGCATAGTCAGTCGTGATCCAGAAGCACTGAAGCAATGACAGTGTGCGTGGGGTCATGCGGCCCCACGCACATGTCAGTCTCGGTAACGGTTGGGAGCGTCAAGAGAGGGTGCAATGAGCTGGTTGGGCGCAGGCGGTAGGGGATGGACGGCAAATCGGAGTTCAAGGCACGTGGTTTGGAGGCGCGACTTGCGCGAGCGGCGAAGCGCCGTAGGGCTCGCTGTCCGAGCCACTCTCTGTAGCGTGACGCTCTACGTCTGCCTCGCGGCTGCGGCTTTGCTGAGTAGCACCGCCCAAGCCGCCACCACCCACAACTTCCTCGGGGCCCTCACCGAAGCCCCCCCTGCCACCAAACTTCAAGAACCCACAGCCCTAGCCATCGACCACAAAGCAGGCCGCGTCTTCTCAGCCGACGCCAGTGCCGGCGTGGTGAACGTCTTTGACTCCTCAGGCGCCTTCCAGACCCAGATCGGCGAAGGCAGTCTGTTCGCCTCAGCAGTGGCGATCGATGAAGCAAGCGGATTGGTCTACCTCGCCGACAGCTTCCAGAACGCGATCCTCGTCTTCAAGCCCAAAGGCTCAGGCTATGAACTCTTCTCAGAATGGTCCGGCGAAGGCCTCCCGGCCCAGGAATTCGACGAAGTCACGGGGGTTGCGGTCGATAACTCTGCGAGCGCCTCCGCTGGCGATGTCTATGTGATCGACGCCGAAGACCCCGAACTGGGGGTCGGCGTCGCAGACGTCTTCAAACCAAAGGGGCCAGGCCCCGAAGAAGCCTCCGAAGGCAACCTCGTACGGGTCCTCTCCTCGGGCAAAATGGAAGAACCCAACGGAGTAGCCGTCGATGACTCCTCCGGCAAGCTCTACATCGCAGACTCCGTGAAGGGCGGGGTCTTCCAGTTCTCAGCTTCCGGGGCCTTCGAAGGCAAGCTGACCGGCAAAGGCGCCCCGAACGGCACGTTCGCCGGCTCTGAAGAAGAAGAAGGCAACGTCTCAGCAGTTGCGATCGACCAGGGCTCAGGCGATTTGCTCGTGGCCGAGTCAGAACGCCACCTCGTCAGTGAGTTCAACGCAGCAGGCGAATGGATCGGGCAGATCACAAACACCTCAAGCGGCGCGCTTGGGGAACCCACCGGCATCGCCGTGGCCTCCTCGGGCAACGTCTATGTCGCAGACACGTTGCAGGCGCGAGTGGACATCTTCGGCCCCGGCGTCGTGGTCCCCGACGTCATCACCTCCAAAGCCTCCAAACCCACCCGCACTACAGCGATCCTCAACGGCACGCTCAACGGCCAGGGCAAAGCCGGGCACTACTTCTTCCAGTACGGAACGACCCCGGCCCTCGGCTCTGCCACGGCCTCCACGGCATTTGCCGGTGGGGAAGAAAAAGTCACGAGCACCGTCTCAGAACTGCACGCCGGGAGCACCTACTTCTTCCGCCTGGCAGCTGAAAACGAAAACGGCACGAACTACGGCATTACCCGCGAATTCCAAACGCCGACTGCGGTTGAAGGGCTCTCCACAGGCCCTGTGGCGAACCTGCAGCCCGAAAGCGCCACGCTCACGGGCTCGCTCTCGCCCAACGGCTTCGATGCCCACTACTTCTTCGAATGGGGCACCACTGCGGCATACGGCCACAAGAGCCCCGAAGCTCCGGGCACAGACGCCGGGGAAGGGTCAGGCGCTGTCGCTGCCGCCAGCGCCCTCAGTGCCCTGAGCCCGAACACGAGCTACCACTACCGCCTCGTTGCCTCCAACAGCTTCGGCACGAGCTTCGGAGCCGATCAGAAATTCCAGACCTCAGGCCCGCCCAGGATCACGAACAAGCAGACCACGGCGATCGGCCATCAAGAAGCCACGATCAACGCCGAAGTCAACCCGGACGAGCTCGCCACCACCTACCACTTCGAATACGGCGAAAGCACCTCCTACGGGACTGAAGTACCGATCGGCGGGGTCAATCTCGGCTCCGGGGCGACCCCAGTCGCGGTATCGGCCCCGCTCACGGGCCTGAAGCTCGGCGTGAGCTACCACTTCCGGGTCATCGCTGAAAACAGCGCCGGCACCACGACCGGACAGGACCAGAAGTTCACGACGATCCCCCCGGCGCCTGTGGATCAGAGCTTCGCCACCGACGTCAACTCCACCGAAGCGACGCTGCACACGCTCATCAACCCGCTGGGCAACGCCACCACCTACTACTTCCAATACGGGACCGAAAGCTGCAAGTCCAACCCAGGCTCCTGCACCGACACTCCCGCCTCCCCTGGCGAGGACATCGGCTCGGGCTCTGAAGAGGTGGCCGAGAGCCAGCACGTCTCAGGGCTCTCGCCCAACACGACCTACTTCTACCGGGTGATCGCCAAGAATACGCTGGGCACCACTGAAGGGCCTGAGCACACGCTCACGACCAAGGAGCCCGTCTCTAGCTTCGCGCTGCCGGACAACAGGGCCTTTGAGATGGTCTCCCCGCCGAATAAGGCGGGAGCGCCGGTGGAAGCGCTGACGAGGGAAGGGGGGCTGATCCTGGCCTCTGAAGACGGAAACCGCCTGACCTATGTGGTCGACGGGGCGCTTGGGGATGACGTCCAAGGCAATCGCTCACCGGAATGGCAGCAGGTGCTGGCGACGCGGGGGAGCAGCGAATGGAAGTCGCGGGACATTGCTACGCCGAGTAGCAAAGCTAAGGGTCTAGCTCCGGGCAACGCGCCCGAGTACCAGTTCTTCACCGTCGATCTGTCACATGCGCTCGTCGAACCCTTTGGGGGGCCGTTGGCGGAGCCGCCGCTCGCGCCCGGCGTCACGCAGGCCACGATGTATCTCCGAGACAATCTGACCGGCACATATCTGCCGCTCGTGACGGACGCAAACGTAGCGGCGGAAACTCAGTTCGGCGGCCGACTGCAATTTGTGTCCGCGACACCGGACCTCAGCCACGCCGTGATCACTTCGGGGGTCGCGCTGACTGGAGCAGACTCGGCGCCAGGGCTGTACGAGTGGTCTGGCGGGCAGCTTCAGCTTGTGAGCTTGCTTCCAGACGGTGTGACGTCAGTGAGCACAGCCGAACTCGGCTTTTTTGGTCGTGTCTTCTCCCACGCGATATCCGATGATGGTTCGCGGATCATCTGGACCAAAAAAGAAGAAAATACCGGCAAGGGCCATCTATATATGCGCGACACCACTCGCGGAGAGACAATCCAGCTCGACGCTGCGCAAGGCGTTGCTGAACCTGAAAAAGGTTCGGCGCAGTTCCAAACGGCCTCCACCGATGGAGCACGCATCTTGTTCACCGACAAGCAGCAGCTGACCCCAGACTCCACAGCGGAACCTGGCCAGGGGAACGGAAAGTCCGATTTGTATGAATGCCAGATCACCGAACAGGCGGGCAAACTCGCCTGCAGCCTCCGGGATCTAACGGTCGATCACAACGAAGGCGAGCACGCTGCGGTGCAGAACTTTATTTTTGGTGCGGCCGATGACGGTTCGAGTGTCTATCTGCTCGGACAGGGAGTTCTGGCGGACAACGAAAACGGGAATGGCGAAGTCGCGAGGGCCGCCAAGAACAACCTGTATCAGCTCCACTATGACGGCTCGCAATGGACAACAAGTTTCATCGCGACGCTCTCGACCGAAGACAGCCCGGAGTGGGAAGGTGGGACGACCAAAAGCAACACGGCATTCCTGACGGCCCGGGTGTCGCCGAACGGACGCTATCTCGCGTTCATGTCGGCCGCACCGATCACTGGCTATGACAACGTCGACGCGAGCCCAGCTGCCAAAGGTGCGCGCGACGAGGAGGTCTTTCTCTTCGACTCGGCCGCGGCGAGCCTTCGCTGTGTTTCGTGCAATCCGAATGGAACACGACCGGCAGGCGTGCTCGATACCGAACAAGGAAAGGAAGGGCTAGGCCTTCTCGTTGATCGCCGGCTGATCTGGGGAAGGGAAGGACACGAATATTGGCTGGCCGGCAACATTCCTGGGTGGACGGCGCAGAGCCTGACCAGCGCGGTGTTCCAGTCACGTTATCTTTCCAATAACGGGCGCCTCTACTTCAACAGCCCCGACAGCTTGGTTCCGGCAGCAACCGGCGGCAAAGAGAGCGTTTATCAGTATGAGCCCTCGGGCGTTGGCAGCTGCGAGAGCCCCACGGGCGGCTGCGTCTCACTGCTCTCAGAGGGGAGCTCTGATCGTGAATCGGCGTTCATCGAAGCCACCCCTGATGGAAGCAATGTGTTCTTCATCACTGAGGCGAACCTGCTCCCTCAAGACACCGACACGGGGTTTGATATCTATGACGCACGAGTGTGCACGGCTGGCTCTACCTGCCTGACGCCGCCGTCATCGTCGCCTCCCGGCTGCAGCGAAGTCGGGACGTGCCGACCAGCGCTTCCCCCGGTTGAAGCGCCGGGCGGGCCATCGGGCAGCGCGAGCTTTTTCGGCCCCGGTAGCGTCTCGGTGCCGCCCGTGGCCAAGCAGCAGGTCCAAGACGTCAAGACCGGGACGAAACCGGCTACAAAACCGTTGATCCAGGCGCAGAAGCTCGCAAACGCGATGAAGGCGTGCAGGAAGCTGCACTCGACGAAGAAGCGCAAGACATGTGAAGCTCGTGCGAAGCAGCTGTTTGGGACGAAGAAGGCTAAGAAAGGCTCCACGAAGGGCAAAAAGACGGCGCATACGCACTCAAGCGGGAGGTCTGAACGATGAGTCTGCGATCCCCTGCTGCGCCGGCCTTGTGGTTCACGATCGGGCGCATGGTGCTCTTGCCGATCTTCGTCGCAGCAATCGTGTTCGGAGCCGTCGGGGCAGCACCGGCGTTTGCCGAGGAGCCATGGTGGCAAATCAATGCTGAAACCTCCCCGACGAACTTTGCGCCTGGGGGGGAAGGCCACATCTTCGTTGCCCTGAGTAATCTCGGCGACGCTCCGATTGACGGCAGCAAAAGCCCCGTGGTCATTTCTAACGAACTCCCCCCCGGGCTGACCGCCACGGCGATAAGTGCGGCGGGCAAAAACAACACTTTGGTGGCGTGCTCGCTCGCGACGCTGCAGTGCACGTTTACGGGGGTTCTTCACCCGTATCAGCAGATCTCGGTGTCGATCGCGGTGGACGTGAACCAACCCTCCGGCATGGTCACCTCGCTGGCGGACCACGCAAGTGTCGAAGGTGGTGGTGCCGCAGCGGTTTCAAGGACGCTTCCGATCCCCGTCAGCGGCGAGGTTGCAGGGTTCGGCATAGAGAGCTTTGAACTGTCTTCGTTCAACGAGGATGGGACTCCCGCTACTCAGGCCGGCTCGCATCCCTTCCAGCTCACAACAACACTTGTGCTTAACCAGACCGCCCTGAACGACCCCCAAGAATCACGGTTTCCCGTAAAGCTACCGAAGGATCTCAGCTTCCACCTCCCGCCCGGGTTGGTCGGCAACCCAAACGCGGCCGAACAATGTACGATGGCCAACTTCTTCGCGCTCGTACTGGAAACGAACCGTTGCTCACCGGACTCCGTGGTTGGAGTCGCGACGGTAACCGCTCACGAACCGCTTGTCGCCAAGTTCATCACGGTGACAGTTCCCGTATTCAACTTGGTACCCGCACAGGGCGAGCCCGCAAGGTTTGGCTTTGAGGTTATCGGCAAGATCCCTGTCGTGATCGACACGGCGGTGCGCTCGGGCAGGGACTACGGCGTGGTTGTCAATGTCAAGGACGCAACTGAGACGGCAGGCCTGCTCTCCAGCCAGGTCACCTTCTGGGGCGTCCCGGGCGAGTCGCGCCACAACGGTGCGAGGGGCTGGGAATGCGTCGCGGGCGGGGCCTTCGCAAGTCAGGTCAAAAAGGCCTGTCCTTCTACCAGCGCGGAGCGCGAAGCACCCTTCCTAACCCTGCCCACCTCCTGCGCCGCAAACCCCGCCGCAGAGCCAGTGGTATCCACCACCCAAGCCGACTCCTGGGCTGACCCAGGGGTCCTGCTCGGCGCCGAATACAAGTGGATGACCTCAGACGGCCAGCCCCTCGGCTTCACCGGCTGCAACAGCCTCCCCTTCACCCCCGCGATCTCAGTCACGCCCGAACAGCACAGCGCAAGCACCCCCACAGGCCTCTCGGTAGACGTCAAAGTCCCGCAGCAGACGACCCTCCAAGCAGGAGCCCTCGCAGAGGCCGACGTCCGCGACACAACGGTCACCCTGCCCCAGGGAGTCCAGCTCTCCCCCTCAGCAGCCAACGGTCTGCAAGCCTGCTCAGAGGCCCAGATCGGCTTCACCGGCTTCAACCCGAGCGCGCAGATCAACGAATTCAACACCGAGGACGCTAGCTGCCCGAACGCCTCAAAGCTCGGCACGGTCCACATTAAACCCCGTTGCTCAGCCACGAACTGGAAGGCTCTGTCTACTTGGCCACCCCCGCACCCAACGGCGAAGGTTCCAAGAACCCCTTCAACTCCTTGGTGGCCCTCTACCTAGTGGCCAAGGACCCGGTCTCAGGGGTGCTCGTCAAGCTCGCCGGGGAAGGCCAGCTCGATGAAAGCACCCTGCGCGTGGCCACGACCTTCAAGAACACCCCCCAGGTCCCCTTCGAAGACCTCAAACTGGATCTGTTCGGCGGCCCCAGGGCCTCGCTCACGACCCCGCCCTTCTGCGGTGCCTACGGCACCGACGCAACCTTCACGCCATGGTCGGGAACTCCCCCCGTGAACGTGCTCGGCCCCCCTGAAGAATTCAACATCTCTTCAGGCGTTGGCGCAGGAGCGTGCCCCCAAGGCTCCCAGCCCTTCGCCCCCGGCTTCACCGCCTACACCACAAACCCCCAGGCCGGCGCCTTCACGGGCTTCAATCTCGAACTCACAAGGCCTGACGGCAACCAGGCGCTTCAGGCCCTGACCATGCACCTGCCCCCAGGCATCGCAGCGATGCTCTCCACAGTGACCCTCTGCACAGACGCACAGGCCGCCTCGAACAGCTGCCCGCCAGCAAGCGAAGTCGGCCACGCAACAGCGGTGGCGGGCCTTGGCCCAGAACCCTATGTGCAGGGGGGAGGCCGGGTCTTCATCACCGGCCCCTATGGCGGAGCCCCCTTCGGCCTATCGATCGTGACCCCGGCCAAAGCAGGCCCGTTTGACCTTGGAGTCGTGACGGTCCGCTCAAAGCTCCAGATCGACCCCAACACCGCCCAAGTCACGATCGTCTCAGATCCTCTGCCCACCCAGATCAAAGGCATCCCCCTGCAGCTAAAGCGCGTGATCGCCACCGTCGATCGGCCCAACTTCCAGTTCAACCCGACCAACTGCAACCCGATGAGCATCGATGGAACCCTCTCGGGCTCAGAAGGAGCCGCTGCCGCGGTCTCAAGCCGCTTTCAGGTGGGAGGCTGCCAAAGCCTGCCCTTCGCCCCGAAGCTCACGGCCTCTGCGGGCGGGAACTCCACCAAAGCAAACGGCGCCGCCTTCCTCGTGAAGCTGCAGTCTCAAGGTCTCGGGCAGGCGAACATCGCCAAGGTCGCCCTGCAGCTGCCGATCCAGCTGCCGGCACGCCTTACGACCCTTCAGAAAGCCTGCCTGGCCGTTGTCTTCCAGGCCAACCCGGCAAGCTGCAACCCCGAGTCTGTGATCGGAAGCGCCACGATCCACACGCCGGTCCTTTCAAATCCCCTCTCAGGACCTGCCTATCTGGTCTCCCATGGCGGAGCGGCCTTCCCTGACGTTGAGTTCGTGCTCCAAGGCGAAGGCGTCACGCTGATCCTCGACGGCAAGACCGACGTCAAAAAAGGGATCACCTACTCGCGCTTTGAATCGGCACCTGATGCTCCCTTCACGAGCTTCGAAACGAGCCTGCCGGCAGGACCCCACTCGGCGCTGACCTCAAACGTGCCGGCCGCCAAGAAGTTCAGCCTCTGCGGGCAGAGCCTTCAGATGCCGACCGTGATCACCGCCCAGAACGGCGTGATCATCAACCAGGCCACGAAGATCGCCGTCACAGGCTGTGGGGCTGTCAAGAGCAACAAAGCCAAGAAGCTCACGAGGGCCCAGAAGCTCTCCAAGGCCTTGAAGGCATGTCGCAAGCGCTTCAAGCACGCACAGGCCAAGAAGGCCAAGTGCGAAGCGCAGGCTCGCAAGCGGTTTGGGGCGAAGAAGGCGCACAAGGGCTCGGGCAGGAAGACAGCTAGCTCTAAGAAGAAGGGCTGAGCCCCACTGTGCATCGCAACCGAGGGCCCGGCCCGTCGGCTCGTGCGTTCTCTAGGGTGCGGGCGATCGCGTTTGCCTCTGTCAAGCCCGGATCGCGCCGACGGCTGCCGGTGCTGTGTTGTGTCGTGTTGCTGGCGCTGCTCTTGGCGCTCGCTGTCAGCGGCTGTGGCTCCTCAGACAACGGCGTCGCTGAGAAATCGGGCAAGGAAATCCTTGCGGCTAGCAAGGCCGCGGCTACCGGTGCCACATCGGTGCATGTCGTGAGCAAGGGCGCGCAGGGGCGGCTGACGCTCTCGAGCGAGCTTGAATTGGGCAAGGACGAGGGCCGCGCGAAGGTGTCTTTGCTCGGGACCGACTTTGAAGTGATCGACATCGGCCAGACCATCTATGCCAAAGGCAGTCAGGCATTCTACGCGCAGCTGCTGGGCACGAAGGCGCACGTTCCTCAGGCAACGTGGCTGAAGGGGTCGGCCAACAACGACGAGCTGGGACAGCTCGCCTCCTTCACCCAGCTGCCGGCGCGGCTCGATCTCCTCCTCTCGACCCCGGGGGCCATCACGAAAGGTGTGAGCACGACCGTCAATGGGCAGAAGGTGATCGAACTCAAGGAGGCGACGAAAGTCTATAAAGGCGTCCTCTATGTGGCCGCTACAGGCAAGCCCTACCCGGTCGCACTGGTCAAGAGCGGCAGACGTGAAACGGGTCGCACGACGTTCTCTGACTGGGACAAGGGGCTGGCGATTAGCGCCCCCTCGCCTTCGGTGGATGTGAGGACGCTAAAGGGGTGAGGGAGCCGTATCCACGACTAGCTTGGTGCGTTCGCGCGGAGATTGCTAAGGAATCGGAGTGGAGGGCTCCCCCGCCGCGGGTCTCGGGTACCTCGTCGCCTTGGGCGACCGCGTTTGCGGTGCTAGGAGAACCCCGGTTGGGTGTTCAAGCCGTGAGTGGCGCGTTCGGGGGCCTGGGGGGCGGTCCGAGCGTGCGCAAAGAACATCTGCCCCTACGACAAAGGGGGGACCATCACGTTCAGCATCCCTGAAAGCGGGATTGCGCCAGTCACGTGCAGCCAGCGTCGCACAAGCGGCAGTGGGCGGCGCGCGGGGCTTAACCTAACGCCCCCGGCTAGCTAAAGAGGCACGACCTACTTGGCGTCGCGGTGAGCTTCGGCGTGCCGGTCGGCGATCTCTCGGAGGCCGAGTCGGCGGCCTTCGGGATCAGCGGCTTCGGGTTGGACCGCGACGTCTTCGTCTTGGCCGCCCTTAACGAACCGCTGGTAGAGCTTGTCCGGGCCGAAGAAGCTGATGTAGCCTCCGTCGAGGACTTCCAATGGGTTCTTGACGGCGCCCGTGTGCGAGTACACCGCATCGGAGCCGCGGCCGGTGGAACGGTAGAAGCTCGGCAGCACGAAATCGCTGACGGGTACCCCACCGACCTGGTAGCTGATGGTCTCGCACGGGTCGCCCGGCTCGAGCAAGTAGTGCACCCGCGCGGGCGCCGCTGGGCCGCTCCACCCCGCCAGCAGTTTGGCGGTGTGTAGCCGGCTCGCAAATGGGTCGACAAGCATCTCGATCAGCTCGTGGCTGGTGGTTACGGTCCAGTCGCCATCGGCCATCGCGACGAGCGAGTATGGCTGACCGTGTTCGTCGAGGTGGATTCCCGCAGCGCCTTCCTCTGGGATCGTGTCGTGCAGCTCGATCCGCCAGGTCCCCGGCGGGGGCTCAGGGTAAGCCCCAACGGTGGCTGCCAGCTTCCACGCTGGCGCGACGTCGGCTTGGATCTGCTCGTTGAGCGCTCCGGCGACCTCAGCGAGCTCGCTGGTGGACACCGTGTCAGTAGTGTCGACGAGCGCGACGTGTACTGGGATAGCGGCCGTACTCATGTCTTACCCCCAACTATCGCTGGCCCGGGAAGGCGGCATCCGACCGCGGCCGTCGGCATCCACGCGCGCCGGGCAATTGGTTATCGCGTATGTAACGACGCTGATGGACCGAGCCGGTGGGGCCCCCGCGGCGCGATCTATTAACAAGACCCTACGGCACGGAAGCTCGCACAAGGCAAGGCGAAAGTCAAGTCATCGGAACAACTGTTTTACACGCTATCGTCGCTGGGCAAGCCGTCTGACCTCGCGAAGCGGCATTGAGCGGCGCGGCTGTGTGTTAAGTAAGCAACCCAGCGTCGGAGCGTTGCTCGCGTAAGTCCCATAAGACTCATGGGGCCTCACGAGCAGACCATCAGAGGTATCTCTCAGCACGACGATGCGATCGCGAGCCTCTACACGGCTTTGATCGCATGCGCTAAGTCGCAGTCTGCGCTCCAAACCAGCTGGTCAGCGCGCCGAGCAGTCCTGTATCCGTGCCCTCTCCCACCCACGCGACATATCCGTCGGGCCGGATCAACACGGCAGTGGGAGCGGCGACCGTGCCAAGTACCGGAAGCTCCCACAGGCCGGTGTATTCAGCGTCGATCAGCTGGACCCGGTCAGCCCATGGAGTGATGTCAAAGTCGCCGGGCTCGCCGAGGTTAAGCAGCACAGGCTTGGCGTGGTGCAGCAGTTCGAAGACTCTGAGCGGGCTGTCCGCGGTCACGAGGTCCAGATCAGGCATCCGCCGTCCGAGCAGGGGGTGGCCCTCACCCAGGTCGTAATGAATGTCCAGCCCGGAGATGATCCCGGCGAGGCATTTGCGAGGCTCATCCATGCCCGCCAGCTCGGACACCACATCGATCAGGGCCTTCATGCGCTCGTCGCGGCGCTGGAGCGCGGCCTGAGCCATCGTGTGCTGAAGCGCGCGCGCAGCGATCGGGTGGCGCTCGTCCTGGTATGTATCCAGGAGGCTTTCTGGGGATGTCCCGTTGACCACTTGAGCCAACTTCCACCCCAGGTTCACCGCATCCTGCACGCCTAGGCTGAGGCCCTGTCCACCCGCCGGGTAATGCACGTGCGCCGAGTCGCCGGCGAGTAGCACGCGTCCCGCGCGGTAGGTCGCTGCCTGACGTGTCATGTCGGTGAACCTCGAGATCCACGTGGGATTGTGGATGCCGAAGTCGGTGCCGTATACCGTGATGAGGGCCTCGCTCAGATCGCGCAGAGTGGGCTCGCCGCTGGCGCCGGGCAGCTGCTCGGTCACCATGACTCGCACCGGCCCCCCATCCAGATAGACGACCTCGCCGTCGCGGATCTCGTACTCCAACCTGCCGAAAGAGTGGACGCCGATGTCGTCGTGTCGGACGCCCAAGTCCGGCTCCTCGGTCATCTCGACCTCGGCGATCAGGTTGCTCCTCGTCGCATCCCATCCGGGGAACTCGATACCGGCTGCTTTACGGATGACGCTGCGTCCTCCGTCGCACCCGACGAGATACTGCGCCCGCAGCGACCGGCTGTCGGACAGCACGACGTCGACGCCGGTGTCGTCCTGCGCGAAGCCCGTCGCCTCGCATGCGTAGTAGATCCGCACCGGCAGCTCGGTGATCCAGGCGGCCATGATTCGCTCGATCTGGTTCTGCCAGATCCCGAGCGAATACGGATGACGCGTTGGGAAGTCGCTCATGTCCAACACGGTCGTGGCCAGCATCGCGGCCTGCGCCACCTGACCCTCCGCGAGGAAACGATCGGCGACCCCACGCTGATCGAGTACCTCGATCGTGCGCGAGTGAAAGCCGCCGGCCCGTGAGCCGACGAGCACGTGATCGGGACGCCTCTCGACGACCGCGACGTCGACCTTCGCCAACGCCAACTCGGCCGCCAGCATCATCCCCGACGGACCGCCTCCGGCGATCACCACCTCATGCTCGGTCATAGCCCCACTCCCGTCGGACATGTCGACAACACGTGCATCTAGCCCTCCCATTTCCGTAGGTTCTGGCCTGCGGCGGGCGATTATGCGGCATGACCGGGGCTTGTAACAAGCCCCCCTGTGCGGTATAAATTGGATGTGGAGAGAAGCAGCTAGCCGCCTTTCCACCATCATCAGCTCTCGGCCTGGCTCCAGTCCGGTACGTCGAGCGACATCGGCCGCCAGCGAGCGACGCGGAGCGGTTCGCGTTGACTTCGGTTGGCTCCGCTCAACTTGTCTGTGTGTAAATCACAGGTGCGTCGGCACGATAGGTGGGCAGGGCTTCGCTGCGACTGCCGATGGGCGCACGCGCCGCCTGCGTCGGCAGGCGCGTCCTACTTCATGGGTTTCTTGTGCTTCCTGTGGACGCCGTACTTCTTCTTGGCCAGTTTCTCGCACTGCACACGCTTGTGCTTCGACTTGACCTTCCTGCACTTCCTGAGCGCTTTGGTCAGCAGCTGGCCACGCGTGAGCGGTTTTGATTTGGCTTTTACTTCTTCCGGGGGCGCCTTCGCCGCAGCGGACATGGTTTCTTCTTCCTGATGTTTCTTCGCCGCAGCAGCATTTGCGGCTTCCTCTTCCTGATGTTTCTTCGCAGCGGCCATGGCGGCTTCTTCATCATGTTGCTTTGCTTCGTTTTCCTCCGCCGTGATGGCCTTTATCTCAAGCGATACGCTCGGGTGGATCGCAAAGCTCAGTTCCACCCCGGTCGTAACCAATGGGCCGGCGCCCCTTTTTCCCATTGGAATCGCTTGAAGTTTTTCGCCATTTGCATTTTCGTATTCATCGGGCGTCTGCATGGCACCCGAGCGGCTGAGGGTCGCCGTGAAGGACATGGCCTCCGTATTGATCGGACCCACGGGAGAAAGGAATGAGCCGCTTCCTTCGGCGAATTCGCCCCCGCATTCGAAGTCTATGTAGATGCCGCCGTGCGGATTGAGAAGGATGCCGACTTCGTGTTTTGCTTGATCGATGTACACGAGTTCAGCTTCGATCATCGCGGTCGTAATTTCTCCTTCACTCGCGCCTTTGGACTTGCACTTGTGACCGCCATCGGTGCCACCTTCCGTTTCGCATCCCGTGAACACGTAGTTCGAAACGGTCGAACGCGGTCCGGTGATTTCACCCTGGCCATGAGACGCGGTGCAGTGCACGACTGTGTCAAAGCCAGTCATTTCAGCTGTCACTTCCCCACCATCGGCTTTAAAGCTGATGGGAAAGCCACTGCCGGGGGTCACAAATTCAAGCACCGGTGAGGCGGCGCTCGCGCCAGCGGGCATGAGCGCCAAGGCCGCGATCAGCGCGACAACGCAAACGTACGTTCCCCGGAACCACACGGTTCGCGACCTTCGTGACTCCACGTCTCTGGCCTCCCGTTGCCGACTGAAACTTTCAGTTCGAAATCGTAGCGGACATTTGCCGGGATCACACCGACGTAGCATCGGCGATAGAGGCGTCCGTGGCTACTCGCCCGGCCCAGCGCTCGCTCGGAGACAGGGCTGCAGGCGAGCGGCCGCCACAAAGGTGCTCGCCGCGCCCTGGCGACCGCTGCCCGAAACCGGGCCGTCTCGCCGTCTCACTCCTGAGATCTGCTCTAGCGCCGTGAACGAGCAGAGCGACGATCGCCGACCAAGAGCCAGCGAAAGCGGTTCGCGTTGCTCGGTTGGCTCCATTCCAGGAGCCCGCATGTGCGCGGGTGTCTCTTGTGACGGGCGTCTATCCGAACCGGGCGAGCAGCGAATCTGGGCGATCGATATAGTCCATTAACACGAATGAGACGCACATACGGCACAAAGAAGAGCACGCGCCAGGACGAATACGATTCGCGGTGATTCCCGGACGCACCTTGGATCGGCGAGCAGGCAATGGGCGCAGAGCCGGCGTCCGGTAGGACTTGCGCAGCCTCACGGTGGCCTCCTGAGCCCGAGGTAATTGGGCACCTTGAGTGCCAGGTCCGCGTCAACTGGTCGCAATGGCGCGCCGACGCCTTCACGTCTTATGCGAACGTCAGAGACGAGCTCGACCGCCTGAAGGCGTGCCGCCCAGACCGGGCCAGGGGTCTAGCACGGCTGGTGGGGAGTGTCACGGCCAGACCTCGCAAGAAAGGCCAACCCTCGCGGCCCAAATGCGACACGATCCCTCGGCCGGCTCAGGAAAGGGTGATTGAGAGTGGTGAACGAGCCCTGTTGGAAGCACTCCACGCGATGGCTCCTCGGCCGGGTCTCTGCGAGCCGGATCCAGCTCACTGCCCTGCGCAGAGCCGCCCGCAATCGTCGCCGGGCGAAGGACCACAGGCCGCCAGCGCTGGCGGCGCCAGGCGCCGAAGGGTTCGTCCGCTGCTCTGCCGGTTGTGGCTCGAGCTGAAACGCCCATGGCGCGCGCTCAAGCTGTTCTATTCCGGCGCGAGCATCGAGCAGAGTTGGGCGGCGATCCATCGCGCGCGTGCGACGCTCTTTATGCTCTACCCGCTGGCTGAGTTGAACGTACAGACTCGCATGCTCCAGGGGATGCTCGCCGAGTCGCCCGATCTCGCCTCGCTGCTCAGGTCGTTGACGACGTATGTGAGCCACAACCCGCCTGTCGCCGAGCTGCGTCCTCAGCTCAGGGACACATACGAAGAGATGATCGAAGCCTCCGATCAGGCCCAGCGCGACGCGCGTGCCCTGCGCAACACTCTGTTGATCGCGAGTCTTGCTCTCTCTGCAGTCATCCTCGGAATCGGCCTCGCGCATCTCCTTGACCCGCAGATCATTACCTTGTGCGGGCAGTACGAACACAAGGACGTCTGCCCAGTCGATACCAGACCGCAGCACTTCGACATCTTCGCTGTCGCGCTTGCCGGCATGCTCGGCGGCCTTCTCTCGGTGGTGATCCCGCTTGCCACCGGCGAACGTATCAAGACTCCCTACAGAGTCTTCAACTTTCAGCTAGTGCTGAAGACGCTCGCCGGTGCAGCGACCGCGCTTGCCGGAGTGCTGCTGGTGGAGAGCACGTTCATCTCCTTGATCCCAGTGAAGGACAGCGTTACGATTTTCGGCTACGCAGTCTTCTTCGGCTTCTCCCAGCAGGTGGTGACTGGAGCCGTCGACCGTCGCGCCGACTCGCTTGCCAGGCAGACGCCGTCCGTAAAGGACATCTGAGCGCCGAACTTGGCGCGGATGCGTTGTGCGGCATGTGAGAGTCCGGGAGCTACGCTCTCGGCGATGACGGTGCGGCCCAAGGCGCCACCGATCGCCGTGGTCGATAGTCGCGACGTTCGCCTACCGGAACCAGCGCATAGCGGCTAGATCGCATCGACATCGTCGAGTCGCGCTCTCGCCAGCAGCACCCGCTCACCGCGAAAAGGAACTGCCTCGGCTTCGAGCAAGCGCCGCTGGCGGGCCCCCTTCGCAAGCGACCCGTCCGCGCGAACCACGCGATGCCATGGCGCGTCACGCGCGTCGGTGCGACTCAGCACATGCCCCGCCAGGCGCGGTGCGCCCGGCGATACGTCGCCGTAGGTGCGCACGTAGCCCGGGGGGATCGCGCGTATCCGTCGCAGGATTTCGGCTTGAACGTCCTTGCCTGCTTGTCGGCCCACGAGCGGATGATGCCGAAACACGATCACGATTGCTCTCTTTCAAACGAGCATGTCGTGTAGCCGCATCCGCCCAGCGCGAGCGCGTCGGGAACGGCGGTCGCGGCGACGAACGATCGCCGAGCTCGAGCGCTCTTTGGCATGCCGCCCCTGCCCGCTACCATCGCTCTCCAATTGGCGGCAGATCTCCTACGTAACGCGGCCGTATGGCTTCGACCGGCGGGGTGGCCGGCGTTGCCCGCTGCCTCGAGGAAGCGGGTGCGCACGCTGTCGTGGTTTGCGATTGCTGCCCAGGCTGTGTTCGTGACAGGCTGGATCGCCGGCTGGCTGCTGGAACCCGGTTACTCGCCCGTTCGTATGTATGTAAGTGACCTTGGGCGCCAGGGAGCGGCGCACCCGTGGATCTTCGACGTCTCGATTGTCGTCTGGGGTATTGGGTTCATTGCGCTTGCAGGCGCCATGCTGCCGGCTCTGCGTGGGCGTAGGTGGGCACGTGTCGCTCCGTCATTGTTCGTGTTGGCAGGAGTCTTCGCGATGCTCGATGCGCCTCTGCGCTTGGACTGCCCCGATTCTGTGAGCCGCGCCTGCAAGGCGCAGCAGACCGCCGGCACTCTCTCATGGCATCACTACGGCCACATGTGGGTTGCCTTGGGCATTCAGATCGCGCTCGCGCTCACCCCGTTTGCGCTCGCTCGCACAACCTGGCCGAGCCGGCTTTCCCGGCTGATGCTCATTGGGGGTATGGCGGTTGCGCTGCTGTTGGGCGCAGCCTTCCTGGCGGACTTCAACCAGAACGGCTCCGCCGGGCTGGCTCAGCGTCTGCAGTTGCTGATTGTGCACTGCTGGGTGCTTCTGTGTGCCGCCGCTCTGATCGTCGAGGCCAGCCCCGGTCGGACTGCGCGAGCGCGGCGATCCGATGCCTCGGACTCCTCACGCGGCGTAGGTCAGTCCACTCCCGCTCGCACGTAGCCTCTCACCGCAGCGCTACCGTACACCCGTGCGGGTGGCGACTTGGAACGTGAACTCGGTCAAGCAGCGGCTGCCGCGGCTGCTCCCCTGGCTGGACGAGCGGCAGCCAGATGTCCTCTGTTTGCAGGAGACGAAGCTCGTCGATGATGCGTTCGAACAGCTGCTCGGCGATGAGCTTGCCGGTCGTGGCTATGGGGTTGCCCTTCACGGTGAGGTGCAGTGGAACGGCGTGGCGATTCTCTCGCGGATCGGGCTGGAGGATGTCGTCGCCGGCCTTGCCGGTGCGCCCGGCTTCCCGCATCCCGAGGCGCGCGCGGTGTCCGCGACCTGTGGCGGGATCCGGGTGCACTCGGTGTACGTCCCGAACGGACGTGACCCGGATTCCAAGCACTACCACTACAAGCTCGCGTGGCTGGCTGCGCTGCGGGAGATGGTGGCCGCCGGTCCGGAGGCTGCAATCGTCAGCGGGGACATGAACATCGCCCCCACCGATGCGGATGTGTTCGATCCGCAGGCCTATGCCGGACAGACACACGTCACGCCCTCCGAGCGCGCGGCGCTCGCCAAGCTGCAGGCGCTTGGCTTGCGGGATGTCGTGCGCGATCGCTGGCCGGCCGAGCGCGTATTCACCTATTGGGACTACCGCGCCGGAATGTTTCACCAGGATCTCGGGATGCGAATCGACCTCGTGCTGGCCACCGCCCCGGTGGCCGGCAGGGTACGGGCGGCATGGGTAGACCGGCAAGCCCGCAAGGGCACTGGGCCGAGCGATCATGCGCCGGTGATAGTTGACCTGGACGAGGCACCGGACGGGGACATCGGACCGGTGGTGCCGCCGCCCTCCGCGCCGGCCGCTGGACGGCGCGGCAAGGTCAGGCTGCCCCAGTCGAAGTAACGGGCGCCGAGCCAGAGCCCAGCATCCAACAGCCGGTGTCGCTCCTGCCTGGCTGAACCGTTGCACCGGCGGCCCGGTCGAGGGTAGGCCTCACTACCCCTAGGGTGCCTATGCCCGTGCCTCGAAGCGGACGACGATGGTGGTGTCAACAAACCAACTCCCACAAGGAGGAGCAAGATGTACAACGTTGAGACCCCCACAACCGCCGCAAACCTGATTCACAAGCTGGCCGCCGCGCTCGCAATCGCGATAGTCGCGGTCACACTCCTCGCCGCCGGCCCCGCACACGCGGACACGAAGAAAGGCACCGGCCCCGCAAAAGGCTGCCTGATCGAAAACGACGGCAAGCTCGAAACGGTGTCCGTCGGCACGCGAGTCGGACTGTTCGTCTGTGGATCTGACGGCGAATGGCACTTCGGCTGGCTGATCACCGGGCTCAGCGCCCCGCCCCACAAATCAGTCAAGCCGGTTGCCACCGGCACGATCCGGCACGGCGCTCTGCAGGTAACGAAGGCCTACCGCTGAAGGTGCGCCACACCCCGACAGGAGCCGATGCGCGGCCAGCCCCTCCCGTGTGCCAGCGACACTCGAATCGCCACGGGACGGGCAGGCCGCCAGAGTCGCGTAACCGCGAAAACGGCACGGTCACGCGGCGGTTGCTCGCCAGGCCGGACGCGCGCTTCGGCGAACCCACCAGATCCGCTCCGCGCGTGCTGGTCCCGTCCGGTGCTGGCGGCTGATGATCCGCTTAGACTAGGCGGCGTGGCGGACCATCTAGTCGTCGGCGGGCAGCTCGGCAACTACCTGATCGACTCGGTGATCGGGCGCGGGGGAATGAGCGTCGTGTACGGGGCGAAGCACGCCCGGCTCGGCATGCCGGTCGCCCTGAAGGTGCTTGCGCCGGAGCTGAGCACCAACGACACCTTCCGCGAGCGCTTTCTGCGCGAGGCGCAGATCGCGGCGGGAATCGACCACCCGAACGTCATCCCGATCCACGACATGGGCCTGCACGAGGACTCGCTTTACATCGTCATGCGCTACGTCGCCGGCGGCGACCTCAAGGCGCTTCTGAGCAACTCCGGGCCGTTGGAGCTGGAGCGCACGCTCGCGCTTCTCACACCTGTCGCGCTCGCGCTCGATACCGCGCACGCCCATGGCTTGGTCCACCGAGACGTCAAGCCCGCGAACATCCTCATACAGCGATCCACGGCGGGAGCGATCGAACACGTCTACCTGACCGACTTCGGGATCGCCAAGAGCGCATCCTTCAGCGGTGCGCTGACGGGGCCCGGCGCGTCGATCGGCACGGTCGGCTACATGGCGCCCGAGCAGCTGGAAGGCCGCGAGGTGAGCGCCCGAACGGACGTGTACGCGCTGGCGGTCACCTTCTACGAGTGTATGACCGGCAGGATCCCTTTTCAGCGGGAACTCGCGGAAGGAATCCACCCGCCCGCCGGGCCGCTCGAGCCTCTGAGCAGCGTGCGACCGGACCTGCCCTCGGCGCTCGATGGCGTGATAGCCAAGGGGCTGGAGCGCAGCCCGGTCGAGCGCTATCCCACGTGTGAGCTCCTCATGCGAGCGTGTCACGATGCGGCTGCGGGCCGAGCGCATGAGATGGGAGAGCACGCGGGCAAGGACATGACCGCCACCGCACTGTCGGCGCAGGGGACAACCGAGGCGATTGCCAGGCACTCCGCCGAGCTCCCGACGCCTGCCCCCGAGCCGATCGCCGCGCAGGGCGCCGACGCTCCGCCTCCCACCGACGAGCGGCCCGCGGCGGTCTCGGCCGAGGCGAGTCACGGTAATGCCGGGTCCCGGGCCGCCGGGCGCCGATGGCTGTATGCGGCGCTGCTCGCGCTGGCGATCGCGGCCGCCGTCGTGGTCGTGGTTCTCACCTCATCCTCCAGCACGCCGGCAGGCAGGTTGTCGGCCGCGCCGTTGGCGCCGGTGCCGACCAACCACGTGACCGGCTCTGGGGACGCGACCGTACGTCTCGACGGCGACCAGGCCGCGGTGACGGTCACCACGAACGATCTGGACAACGGCTCGGAACTCGTGCATCTGATGCATATCCACGCGGGCGGCAAGGGTGAGTGCCCGCCGGCGTCCGCGGCAAGACGGCACAACGGCCACCTTGCGATCAGCACGACCGATGGGATCAACTACTACGGCCCTCCCGTTCAAGCCCTGACCACTCACGGCGACACGAGCGTGTCCAGCATCCTCGCGTTTCCTCGCTTCCTGACGGGAGGCACGCTCCATTACTCGCGGACGATCACGCTCCCCCCGAACGTCGTCGCCGACATCCGCCGCAACGACGCCGTCGTCGTCGTGCACGGCACAGACTATGACGGCACCGGCATCTACAGCGGCGTGCTCGATGCCAGCGAGCTCAACAGGGGCGTGCCTGGAACCGCGACGGCACCGGCCCTCTGCGGCCGGCTGATCGCCGCGCAGAATGCCGCGGCGCCCAATCCCCGCTCGCGCACAGGCGCGCTCCTCTACACGGCCTCACTCGACGTCAGCGCCGCCGCGAGCGCGCCCAGCGGCCTGTTCGTGTGCCACGCCGGCGCCGCAGCGGCCGCCGGCGAGGGCGAGACGCGGCGGCGGGCAAGCCCCAGCCGCGCCGCCTAGCGCTGCCGGCTGAACGTGTGATGTCCGCGCAACCTCCCAAAGACGCCGATCCACTCGCCCGTCACTCGCTGTCGGCCGCAGAGCTCAAGGAGCTCCTGGCGGCCGAGCGCGCCGGTGAGGCGTTCCTCGCCTTCCGCGACGAGCACAACGAGCTGCGCTTCTTCGCTTCAGGCGCTCAAGATGCGACCAACACCGTGGGCCGGCGCGCGGAGATGGACCTGCCGCTCGCATGGGACAGCGAGGTCTCCGGCCTGCACGCCGAGCTTCACCATCTCGGCGGGGAATGGACGATCGTCGACGACGGCCTCTCGACGAACGGCACATATGTGAACGGCCAGCGCATCACCGGGCGCCAGCGCCTGCGGGACGGCGATCGCATCCGCGTCGGGCGCACGGTCCTCGCATATAGGGCCGCGCAGGCGACCCTGGTGGGGGAGACCGTGGCTGCCGGTGAGCGGCCGCAACTGCAGCTGACCGACACCCAGCGCCGCGTGCTGATCGCACTCTGCCGGCCCTATCGCGACGGCAACTACGCGACCCCCGCCACCAATCAGCAGATCGCAGGCGAAGTGTTCCTGAGCGTCGATGCGGTCAAGATGCACCTGCGCTCGCTGTTTGGCAAGTTCGGGCTGGGCGAGTTGCCGCAGAATCAGAAGCGCGCGACGCTCGCGGAGCACGCGCTGCAGTTCGGCGTGATCTCCCACCGCGATCTCGCTTGACAGGCGACGCGTCCCCGCGCTTTGGCGGGAACGCGCGCGCTGCGCCTCGCGGCTGCGATGCGCTCACCGGTGGATCGACCTGCTCGAAGCCGCCTTACAGCCGGGCGTCTTGGCGGCCCGTGCGTAGAACCAGCCGGACTTGAACCCGCTGTTGCCGATCGACCACTCGCCGTGGTGGCCGTGAAGCTCCGAGGTGTCAGAGCCGATCTTCGTGTCGAGGCTCGGGTTCTGCGTGGAGCCCTGCTGTTTGTAGACGGTGATCGTGCGCTGGTCCGCGCACCTGTGGAGCCTCGGGCTGTTCACGGTGCCCGAGTAGTCCCCATTCTGTCCCTTGATGGTGACGGTCGTGCTCGCCGATCCGCTGGCCTGCGCGCTGGCGCTCAGGGCGATCACGCTGCAGACGGCGAGGGCGACGATGCGAGCTTTGGAGCTGAACATGATTCCTCCTTGGGATTGGTTTTGGCCTGCACGAACATGCTCGCCCGCGCCCGCGGTCTCGAGTAGGCCCCCTGGGGTTAGAGTCATCACACCCCCTCCGCTCGGCCGAGGGCGTATCGTGCGGCGCATGATGCGCGTCTTTCACCGGGAGAAAGCTGGGCGGCCGCTGCGAATCATCTGGACGCTCGAGGAGGTCGGCGAGCCGTATGAGCTGACAGTCATGAGCCGCGAGGAGGGCGGTGGCGAGGAGCACCGCGAACGCCATCCGCTCAACCGTGTCCCGGTGCTCGAGGACGATCAGGGGTTTCTGTTCGAGTCGGCGGCGCTGTGCCTACACCTCGGCGACCTGCATCCCGAGGCCGAGATCGTGCCGCCGCTCGGCACGCATGACAGGGCGCTCGTCTACCAGTGGGCCTGCTTCGCCCCGGCCGAGCTCGAGCCGTCGCTGTTTGAGACGTGGATGCAAGCCGAGCGCGACCCCGAGCGCTCGAAGGCCGCGCGCGAGCGCTTCGATCTTGCCGCTGGCGCGGTCGCAGCGGCGCTCGACGGCAACGAGCATCTGGTAGGTGGGCGCTTCACCGTCGCCGACGTGCTCGTCGGCAGCTCGCTGCTGTTCACGACGCGCGCCGGCTTCGCCGATGAGCTGGCGCCTCCCCTCAAGGACTACATGGGGCAGCTCGCCCAACGGCCCGCCTTCCAGCGGGCCGTCAAGCGCACGTTCGCCTGAGCGCGCTCAGGCGGAGGCGGCGACCTCCCGCACCTCTCTACGCACGACCGTGACCCCCGGCGCCGCCGTGCTCCCGACGCTGAGCCCCTGGGACGCCGCCTCGGCATTCTGCTCGGTGTCGAATACCACCAGGGACGTTCCCTTGGCGTCGTCCTCCAGTGGCCTCAGCCAGTATCCGGCCTGAAAGCCGGGGGCGCGGCTGACACCCGGGACGATCTCCTCTTGCAGGTGTTTCAGCCCGGCCTCTCCGTCCGGCTGTCCGCTCGTATCGACCTCGATCACAACTGCATACATCGGATGCCTCCCTTTGCGGGTGTCTGAACCGACTCCCAAACTAGCGCAACAGGTCAGCCGTGAGCTTCCGCTCCAGCCGAGCGATCTCCGCTCGCCGCGATCGGCCCGCCAATCGGCTGGAGGGCTTGGCAGGTACTCTGAGACGTCCCCGCCGCAAACGTGCGTGACCAATCCGCCTAGGAGGAGATCGATGGGCTTTGACCAGTACCACGAGCCGCCCGAGGAGCTGCCCGAGGAGACACGGACGTTCGCGAGGCTGTGCGCCTCGCTGACCGAGGAGGCAGAGGCGATCGGCTGGTACGAGCAGCGCCTGGCGGTCGAGCGCGATCCGGAGGCGCGAGCGGTGATGGCCGATGCCGTCGGCGAGGAGTACAAGCACTTCAGCATGGACTTCGAGTTCCTGCTCCGGCGCAAGCCGAAGTGGCGGGAAATCGCACAGGGAGTGCTGTTCCAAGAGGGTGACATCGTCGAGCACGGCGAGGCCGCCGAGGCTGCCGCGGGAGATTCAGGCGCGGTCGAGGAGGCTTCCTCCGAGCCCGCTCTCACGGCCGGCTCGCTCGGTATCGGCAGTCTGAGGGGGGAGGGGCTGTGAGTCACCTGCTGCGCGAGCACGCGCCGATCACAGAGGCGGGCTGGCGGCTGATCGACGAGGAGGCCCGTGAGCGCCTTCTACCCGGGCTCGCCAGCCGCCGGCTCGTCGACTTCTCCGGGCCGCGCGGCTGGGAGCACTCCGCGACCAACCTCGGCCGCGTCGAGACCGCCGAGGTCAGTGGTGTCAAAGGCGTGCATGCCAACCGCCGCGTCGTGCTGCCACTGCTGGAGCTGCGCGCGCGGTTCGCCGTTTCCCGCGAGGAGCTCAGAGCCGGCGATCGCGGCGCCGAGGACGTCGATTTCGGAGAGCTCGACGGCGCCGCTCAGCGCCTCGTCGAAGCGGAGAACCTCGCCGTCTTTCACTCCTGGCCAAAAGCGGAACTGGACGGAATCAGCAAGTGCTCGCCGCACGACATGATCAAGCCCGGCGGGAACTTCGACACCTATCCAACCAGCATCGCAAGAGCCGTGGAGCTGTTGCTGCGCAACGGAATCGCGGGACCGTACGGCCTCGCGCTCGGCCGCGACGACTACACGCGCGTGGTCGAGACGGCCGAGCACGGTGGCTACCTGCTGCTCGACCACCTGCGCAAGATCCTCCAGGGGCCGATCGTCTGGGCGCCGGGGGTGAAAGGGGCGATCGTGTTGAGCATGCGTGGCGGCGACTTCGCGTTCGAGTCCGGTCAGGATCTGTCGGTCGGCTACGAGTCACATGACGACGAGAACGTCATGCTCTACTTGGAGGAGTCCTACAGCTTCCGCGTGTTGACGCCCGAGGCGGCGGTGGCCATCGCTCCCTCGAAAGGGCGCTAGCCGACCGGCTGCGCGGAGACCCTGGACTCGCCCAGGGTCTCCAGGAAGCCAGCGGCGCACCTACGCAGGTCGGCCGTGCAGGCATCGCCGCGCCTGCTGGCTCCCTTGCGCCCAGCTGCCGTCTTCTGCGCTTTCGTGCCGCCCTGGCTCGTGGCCCGCGCCCCGCGTGCGTGGCACCTCTGTCTCGGCGTCGCTCCAGTCGATCTGCCGAGGCCTGGATTCAATGCTTGACACGCCACGAGCGGGGTAAGGTGTAGAGGAAGTCCTCTGGTCAATCGAGAGGAAGCATGTGAGCAGGGTTGTGTTCATACCCGTGCGCCTGGGCGCCGGTCTGCTGGCCGGCAGACTCGGCAAGCGCATCTTCGCGCGCGTATGGAGGTTGATCGACGATCAGCAGCCGCCGAGGGCCGACCGCCGTCCGGCCAGCGTGGGGAAGCTGACGCTTGCGCTGGCCATCCAGGGCGGGATCTTCCGTGTGCTCAGAGGCTTGGCTGACCACGGATCGCGCCGCGCGTTCGCCCAGCTGACCGGTTCATGGCCGGGCGAGGAGCGATCTGAGAGCCGCGCGCGATCGGGGCGGCGATGAGCGGGGACCAGGACGAGGTGAAGGTCGATGTCGCCGACTGGCACGGAAAGCTGCTGCTCGATGCCGCCGGCGAGAAGATCGGCAAGCTCGAGGACGTATACGTGGACGTGGAGACTGACGTGCCACAGTTCGCCACGGTCAAGGAGGGATTCATCTCCCGTCATTTGACGTTCGTGCCGCTCGGGGGAATCAAGATCGGTCCCGAGGAGCTGCAGGTGGCTGTCACCAGGCAGCAGGTCCAAGAGGCGCCGAACATCGAGCAGCATGGCGAGGAGCTCTCGCAGGCGGACGAGTCCGCTCTCTACCACCACTACGAGCTCAACTACACGCCGCCGGACATCCAAAGTGGCAGGCGTCTCGCACGCCGTTGAGCGCTTGAAGGACGCGCTCGCGGCTCGCTGGCGAGGCGCCAGTGGAGCCCGGGCGTGCGCGTGAGCCGAGGGCGCCGGGGGCGGTCGGCCCGCCAATCAAGCCCCAAGCGACGTCTGCCCGCGCTCCAGATCGAGCAGCAGCCGCTTGCGCTCCAGCCCGCCGCCATAGCCGGTCAGCGACCCGTCGGCGCCGATCACGCGGTGGCAGGGGACGATCACGGCGATCGGATTGCGCCCGTTGGCGACCCCCACCGCGCGCGCCGCTGACGGCTCGCCGATCCGCGCCGCCAGTTCGCCGTAGCTTTCTGTCTCGCCGTAGGGAATGTCTTGCAGCGCTTGCCACACGCGGCGCTCGAACGGCGGGCCCTCCATCAGCAGCGGCACGTCGAATGTCGTGCGCTCGCCCGCGAAGAACTCCCGCAGTTGCGCGAGCACGTCCTTGAAGGGTGCCCCCGATGGCCTCCAAGCACGAGCGATCCGCATCGGCCGGCGGCCATCCTGCATGTACAGCCCGCGCAGGCTCTGCCCATCGCCGAGCAGCAGCAGCTCCCCGATTGGACTGTCGGCCGTCGTGTACAGCAACTCGTGCGTCGCCGCCCGCGCTGGGCGCGTGGAGTCGGTCATCTGCCTCATGCGGCGATCTTCTTCGCGCCGGAGCCGGCGTCGACCCCGGCCTCGCCGGTGGACCCAGGCCCCGGCTCTGCCTGCCGTCCAGGCGGGTGCAGCGAGGCCCACAGATGCTGCACGGCGTATGCCCGGTAGGGCCGCCAGCGCTCTGAGAGCCGCTCGGCGGCAGCGGGCCGCCCGTCGTGGCCGAGCTGCTCGAGCGCGTGACGGACGCCGAGATCGCTCGGCAGGAACGCATCCGGATCGCGCAGCGCCCGCATCGCTATGTACTCGGCCGTCCACCGCCCGATCCCCGGGAGGGCGAGCAGTTGGCGGCGCGCATCTTCGCGCTCGGCTCCGGCGTCCAGCACGAGCTCCTCGCGCCGCAGCGCGCCCGCCAGCGCCAGCAGCCCCCGGCGGCGCCCGCGTGGCATCTTCAGCCGCTCGGGGTCGACCTCGGCCAGCGCTTGCACGGGCGGGAACACATGCGTGATCGAGCCGAGCGGCCGCGCGAGCCGCTCGCCGTGATCGGCGACGATCCGGCCCGCCAGCGTTCGCGCGCTGCGCAGCGAGACCTGCTGGCCGAGTACCGCACGGATGGCGAGCTCGTGGGCGTCCACATGCCCGGCCACGCGCCGTCCCGGCGATTCGCGCACGAGCCCTCCGAGCAGCGGGTCCTCGCTGAGCGCCTCTTTCACCCCCAGCGGGTCTGAATCGAGATCGAGCAGCGCCCGCGAGCGCTGTATTGCGGCGGCGAGGTCGCGCAGATCCTCGAGCCAGAAGCGCGCCCGCACATACCCCTCCGCGGGGCGCAACTCGACGGCGCCGCTCCCATTCGGCAGTCGCAGGCTCCGCCGGTAGGAGCCGTCGCGCACCTCCTCGATGCCCGGCACGGCGCGCAACGCCAGGAATCCGATCAGATCCTGCCCGTCCAGCGGCGAGCGGTAGGGGAGCCGCAGCGACAGCGCTCCACCCTCATCCGTGCGCTCGCCCAGCCGCGCCCGCGCGCGCAGTCGGCTGGGTGTCATCGCAAAGATCTCCTGAATCGTCGCGTTGAACTGCCGCACGCTCTGAAAGCCGGAAGCGAACGCCACGCCGGCGATCGGCACGGTGGTCGTCTCCAGCAGCACGCGCGCCGTCTGCGCGCGCTGGGCCCGCGCGAGCGCGAGAGGGCCGGCGCCGACCACCGCCACTAGCTGACGATGCACGTGACGCTCGGCGTAGCCGAGACGGGCGGCGAGCCCGCCGACCCCCTCACGGTCGACCACGCCGTCGGCGATCAGCCGCATCGCGCGCCCGGCGAGATCCGCGCGCAGGTCCCAGTCGGGCGAACCCGGCGTAGCGTCCGGGCGGCAGCGCTTGCACGCGCGAAAGCCGGCCGCCTGCGCGGCCGCGGCCGTCGGGAAGAAGCGCACGTTCTCGCGTTTTGGCGTACGCGCCGGGCAGCTCGGGCGGCAGTAGATCCCGGTCGTCTTGACGCCGCAGAAGACCCATCCGTCAAAGCGGGGATCGCCCAGCTCGAGTATCTGCCAGAAGCGCTGTGAGTCGAAGATCACGCACACACACTGCCACACCAATCGGTCACGGACTAGCGGAAATCGGACCTGACCGTGCGACGGGCCATCGCAGTCCGAAACCCGCCAGATTCCGGCGCTTGAAGGGCACAGGGTTTGGCGACTTCTCCGGCTTGTACGATGCCGCGATGCGGCCAGGGCGCAGCAGGTTCGCAGGCGCTCTCGCCGGATTGTCGGTGCTGGCGGCAGCGGCATTCACGACAGGCGGCTCCTCGGCGACGGCCGTCGGCAAGCCCGACTGTCACCTGGGCGCGCCGCCGATTCTCCACGACGGCTTTCCCGAGCCACCACTGCGCTACAGCCGCCACGGCGTGCTCGACACGCGCCTGCGCGCGTCTGTCGGGCCTGTCCGCATCAACCATCGCCGTGTGATCGCGACGAACTACGAGGGCAGCTTTCCAGGGCCGACGTTCGTGATCTGTGCCGGAGACCGAATGATCGTTCACTTCCAGAACGACCTGCAGGAACCGACCAACCTTCACACCCACGGCTTCCACGTCTCGCCGTCGGGAAATCACGACAACGTATTCCTCAAAATTAATCCCGGAGAACGTTTCACCTACGAATATGACATCCCACAGGACATGCCCGCGGGCTCGTACTGGTATCACCCGCACCTGCACATGTTCGTCGAGCCGCAGATCTTCCGCGGGCTGGCTGGGGCGATCGTCGAGGAGGGGGGTCTGGACAGGCTGCCCGCGCTTCGCCACGTCCCGCAGCGATGGATCGTGATCGAGAACACCGAAGTTCGGGGCGGCCAGGTCGTCCCGGTTGCGGAATCCACGGAATCGGGCTCCCGGCTGTACGTCAACGGCGTGCTCAACCCGACCGCCAAGATCCGCCCGGGGCAGCTTCAGCGCTGGCGCCTGTTCAACGCGAGCTCCGACCGTGTGGTCGTTCTACACGCGCCCCATCGCCAGCATTTCCTGCTGCTCGCCGAGGACGGTCACACGCTCGCGCGCCCGCTCAGCGTGAGCGAGCTGCTGATCGCCCCGGGATCGCGCCGTGAGGTGCTCGTGCGCGGTGGCCGTCCCGGTCTCTACCGCGTGAAGGCCGCCCCCTTCGCACAGTTCCCAGGCGGTGAGAAGGCCTCCAACGGAGGGCCGATTCCCAACCAGACGGTGCTGACGCTGCGCTCGGCCGGCGCTCCGGAGCACACGAGCTTCCCTGCACGAGCCGCTCTGAGCCGCCCGCTCGACCTGAGGCGCAAGCACGTCGATCGCAAGCGCACGATCGTCTTCAGCGAGATGAACGAAGCCTCCGGGAACACGAAGTTCCTGCTCAACGGGATGACCTTCGATCCCAACCGCACCGACGTGACGATGAAGCTGGGCTCCGTCGAGCAGTGGACGCTCGTCAACGAAACCACTGAATGGCACACCTTCCACATTCACATCAACGACTTCCAAGTCGTAAGCGTCGACGGTAAGTCCGTGCCATACGTCGACCAGCAGGACAACGTCGCGCTGCCCCCGAGCTCAAAGACGGTGATCCTGATGCAGCCGACGGACTTCACCGGCAAGTTCGTCTTTCACTGCCACATCACCTTTCACGAGGATCACGGGATGATGGCCACCGTGCAGGTGGTGAGCCAGCTGAGCGCCGCGCAGGCGCATTCGTCGCTCGTGCGCGACGGCGGCCTCGCGATCAGCTCGGCGTCCTACGGCTCGCGGGCCGAGCCCGCGGCCGTGCGCTCGTTGCGCTACTTCTGCCGCCTGCTCGGCATCGCACCGCGGCACGCGCGCTCTGAGCTGTCGTTCAGCTCGCGCGATGCAGCGCTCGGCTGATCAGCGGCGGCTCGCCTTTCAGCCCGAGCACGACCACTCGCACGCGACCATGCGTGCTCGCGCGAAGGCTGAGCGTGCCCTTGCCCCGCATGCTCAGGCGAGTGTGGGCCACGGTGCGCCAGCCCGGGTGCGCCGAGGAGGAGATCTCCAACAGCGCCTTTGCGCCGGGGCGGGGCGCTTGAACGTGCACCAGCGTGAGCTTGCCGTGCGCGGAGGACGCGCTCGAGAGATGCAGCTCGAGCGAGCGCGGCAAGCCGCTCGTCCCCTCGCCCACCGGAAGCAGCGACGGGTCGCGCACGATCACCCGGCCCTTCATCGTCGGATGGATCGTGCACGCGTACAGAAAGGTTCCCGGCGTCGGGAAGGTGACGGAGAAGCTCGCCCCGGCGTCCAGCCGGCCGGAGTCGAACATGCCCGCGGTGGCTGTGACCGTGTGCGGGGTCAATCCACGGTTCGTCCATGTCACCGTGCTCCCCGCAGCGACCGTCAGGGCCGGCGGCTGGTAGGCCCGGTAGACGATCGACACGCCGACGCCAGCCGCGTCCGCACAGGCCACGGTGAGACCGCTGATCGCGAGCGTCAGGACCACGGCCGCCACGAGCACCGTTCGCCATCCCGGCGCCGGACGCCGGCGCCCGTGTGTCCTTGCCGTCATCTTCCCGAGTCTATGCGCGCGCCGGCGTGAGACGCAATCGACCGGGCGAGGGCACCCGGTCGCTCAAGCGCCCAGGCCCGATCGCCCTCGGGAGTCTCAGCGCCGGTGCACGGTCACCGACGGCGACTGCTCTTCTGACTCATACGGCGGCTCCGGCCGCTCTGGAAAGGACGATGGCCGCCAACGCTCGGGCGCCTCGGTGGAGGGCTCATCGCGGGGCGAGTGCGATCGCAGCCCGAGGATGATCGCGGACAGGTTCAGCCACGCCACACCCGTAACGATCGCCGCCACTACCCCAGCGACGCTCAGCGCCAACAACGTCAGCACGATCAGCACGATGGCGAGCAGCACCGCCAGCATCTACGGAGTTTCTACGTAACGGCGAGGTTCCCTTTGGCCGATCGCTATCAGTTTCGGCCGCGTCTGGCCCGCTCGATAGCTTGACAAGCCATGGATGTGAAGATCGAGCCCGTCACCGGCAGCCCCGATTGGGAGTGGCTGCGGGGCCGTAACGATGTTCCAAGGGTGGTGGTGCAGTTACGTGAAACCGGTGTGCCGATCACGCTCGCCCCAGAAACCGCCGCCGAAGTGAAGGCATGGGTCGAGCGCGTCGGCTGGGGACCGTCGGCCGCTCCCGTGCGGCTCGTTCCGCTCGCTTCTTCTAACGATCGCTAGAACGTCCGCCCGCGGGGGGATGACATTTGCGCCGCTGGCGTGCTAGGGTCGCCCGCCATTGGTAGTTGCGCGCTGAGGGAGCGCGTACGTCGCCGGCCGTCGGCCGGCACAGAAAAGGGGGAATAGGGGATGTTCAAGGGGATGGCACTCGCCGGTCGTTTCGGCATGCGTAAGCTGCTCGTATTGGCAGTTGTGGCTCTGGGATCGTTGGCGCTTCCATCGCTCGCCAGCGCCTCGATCTCTCAGGTGTTCGGCAGCGTGACGTGCACTACCCAGCCTTCGGGCGCGACCGCCGGCCAGCGCTGGTGCCCCAGCTCCGGGGCCGCGACAGTCCCCGTCTGGGACGGAACGCCGATCGATGTGTCGGTCGCATTCCCGGTAGCGACGGAATCGGATGCCAACTACCCCGTCGTCGGCATCTACCACGGCTGGGGCGGCAGCAAGATCACACCCTCCAGCTCGACCGCCCAGCGGTGGCTGACCAAAGGCTACGCGGTCTTCTCCATCTCCGATCGCGGCTGGGGCTCCTCGTGTGGCGGCGCGTCCACGAAACTCAAGGCCCCGCCCTGCGAACTCGGGTATATCCACTTGATGAGCCGGGCCTATGAAGTACGCGACGTGCAGACCCTGCTTGGCAAACTCGCCGACGAAGGCGTGATCAACCCGCAGGCGATCGGCGCCACGGGTGGCAGCTACGGCGGCGGTATGTCGTTGCAGCTGGGCTCGCTGAAGGACCGCGTCGAACTGCCAAACCACGAACTGATCCCATGGGAAAGCCCGGGTGGCAAACCGATGAAAATCGCGGCCACCGCGCCGGAATACCCCTGGACGGACCTCGCGCAGTCGCTGATGCCCAACGGCAGCAATCTCGACTACGTGGCCAGCTCCCCCTACAGCGGACCGCTCGGCGACCACCGCTTCGGGATCGAAAAGAACAACTGGAACGGCACGCTTTTCCTCGCCGGCGCGGCGCTCGGATACCTCGCTCCGGAATCGCAGAACGATCCGGAAGCGAACATCAGGGCCTGGCACACCTTCAACCTCACCGGCGGCCCGTATGACGGCAAACCGCTGGCGGTCCAGCAGGAACAGCAACTGCCGTACCACAGCCCGTACTACACAGACCTCTCCGAGTCGCCGGCTCCGTCGCTGATGGAGAACGGCTGGAACGACGACCTGTTCCCGGTCGACGAAACTGTCAAGTACTACAACAAGGTCCGCGCCGCCTACCCGAGCCAGGCGATGCAGCTCTTCTACCTGGACCTCGGCCACAACCCGCGCTCGGCGAGCACCGTCTCCACGGGCGATGTCGGCAAGCTGACGGCCGCGCAGAACACGTGGTTCGGCTATTACCTGAAAGGCGAAGGCGGCGAACCGGCCGAAGCCAAAGGTGGCGTTCGCACGATCACGAGCTTCTGCCCGCAGAGCGCGGGTGGCTCGGGAGTCGAGCACGACGCCGCCAACTGGGCAAGCCTCACGCCCGGCGAGGTCCGCTTCAGCAGTGAAGCCGAACAGACGATCGTGGCTCCGGGCACAGCGCCGGCGTCGGCGTTCACCTCCGGGACCGTCTGCAGCACGCAGGCCGCCGGCGACAATGCCTCGGCGGCTACCTACAAGCTCGGGGCGGCGCCCGCGAGCGGGTTCACGATCGACGGCGCTTCGACCGTCACTGCCGAATTCTCGACTCCAGGGGCCAACGATCAGGTGATCGCGCGTCTGTATGACGTGAACGTTCCCGGCGGCGGCACGCAGCAGCTGATCGGCCGCCAGACCTACCGGCCGCTGAACGTCGGCGAAGGCTTCACCAAGCAGGTGTTCCAGCTGCACCCGCAATCATGGAATGTGTCCTCCGGGCACGTGGTCAAGCTCGAGCTGCTCGTGAAAGACTCGACCTACGCGCTCAACTCGTCCTCGCCGCACTCGGTTGGAGTGAAGAACCTCGAACTGCGGTTGCCGACGACCGACGCTCCCGGGAGCGCGGAAGGACTCGTGCAGGCGCCTCTACCCGAGTACCTGCCGCCGGGCTACACGCTCGCCCGCAACGTGATTCCGGCTGCGCCAAGCGCACCGGTGCTCGCGAGCGGCTCCAACCCGAACGCCGACGGCGTGTTCACGCTGAGCTGGGAACCGACCCAGGCGGCGACGGCGCCGACGTACACGCTGCAGCACCAGAACGCCGAAGGCGGATGGAGCAACGTGGCCACCGGCCTCACGAGCCCGGAATACGCGTTCACCGGCGGCGGCCCGGAGTCAGAAGGAACGTGGACCTACCGCGTCACCGAGAGCAATGAAGGGCCGGAAAGCGAGCCATCGACGGCTTCGGCCGAAGTGAAGGTCGACCAGACCCCGCCAAACCCCCCATCAGCCACCCCAGACCGGGCCCCCGACTACCCCGCGGCCGGAGGCTGGTACAAGGACTCCGTAACGGTCTCCTTCACAGACAACGGCGATCCGCTGCTCTCAGACGGAAGCTCAGGATCGGGAGTGAACCCATCCTCGATCCCGGCCCCGCAGTCCTTCAGCGGCGATGGGGCCCATGAGGCAAGCGGCACGGTCACAGACAACGTGGGCAACATCTCAGCCCCAGGCAGCCTGGTGGTCCAAGTCGACGCAAGCGCGCCGCTTGTGGAAGTCAGCTGCCCGGCACCGGTCTCGATCGGCGCCAAAGGGGTCAACGCCACGGTGATCGCCGCCGATGGGCAGTCGGGCCTCGCCGTGGACCCAAGCGGCACGGTCGCGATCAACACCAGCACCGCCGGCTCAAAGCTCGTGAGCGTCACGGCGATCGACAACGTCGGGCATGAAACCACGGGCTCCTGCTCGACCCTGGTCGGCTACACCAAAGTGATCACTGCCAACGTCAAAGGCAAGCTCCTGATCAAGGCAGGCGAAGCCGTCGAGCTGACCGAAACAGCGAAAGTCAGCGGCGCCGTCACGGTCAAGCCCGGAGGCGCGATCGACGTCGAGGGCGCCAAACTCTCGGGATCGTTGAACGCCAAAGGCGCGACGCTCGTGCGCATTTGTGGCGCGAGCCTCTCAGGCCCGGTCAAGGCGATCAACGGAAGTGGCTCTGTGGTGATGGGCGACGGCAGTGAAGCATGCCCCTCGAGCTCTTTCCACGGAGCGGTCACGGTCAAAGGCAACACAGCCGGCGTGCAAATCGAGGAAAACACCTTCAGCTCCAACCTGAAGGTGCAGAGCAATGCCGGTGGAGCCACGGTCATCAACAACACCGTGGCCTCCAACCTGACCGTCACCGCCAACACCGGGACGGTCGTCGATAAACCCAATGAAGTCGAAGGGAAATCGAAACTGCAGTAGGGGCCGGCGGGAGAACGAGCGGCTGCGTCACGGTTGACGCGGCCGCTCGGACGCCGCCTACTCCGACAGCCCGGCGGCCTCCAGCGCCTCCGAGGTCGATGCATACACACGGGCCCGCAGCGCCTTGCCTTTGCGGAACGTCCACACGCCGGCGGTACGCTGCTCGACGGCGATCGCAGTGCGCCTGCCCTTGGCGGTGATGCGCACGGCGACCACTACCGTCTCGCCCGCCACCCAGAACCGCTCCGGCTCGAAGTGGATCTCCTCCATCGCCTCTTGAAAGGACTCCCAGTAGCGGCGCATGCCATCGTGGCCGCGATAGGTGTCGGGCTCGGCTGACAGGGACGGCGGCACCTCGGCTTCGAAGGCGCGGTCGGTGAGCGAGAGGGTCAGCTCGATGTCCCCGCCGTTGAAGGCCGCGAAAAGCTGCCGCAGGACTTCGACGTTCTCGTTCTCCATATCCGTCCAGTATCTCGCACGTTAAGACATACTTCGCCGTCCATGGGGCCGACCAATCAGGCCATCACGCCGGAGTTGAGCGTCGAGCGATTGGCCGGCACCTTCCCCGGCGATCTCGGGATCGAGTTGACCGAGATCACCGACGAGCACGTGCGTGGCCGGATGGCCGTCGACAAGCGCCACCTGCATCCGATGGGCTACGTGCACGGCGGCGCGTGGGTCGCGTTTGCCGACACCGTCGCGGCCTGGGGAACGCTGCGTCACCTGCCCGAGGAGCGGGGCTTCACGACTGTCGAGCTGAAGGTCAACGTGCTCGCCTCGGCCGTCGCCGGCGACGAGCTGACCGCGCTCGGCGAGCCGCTGCACGTGGGATCGCGCACGCACGTCTGGCAGGTGCAGGTCTTTCGCGGCGAGCGGCTGGCCGCGAACTTCGTGTGCACCCAGATCATCCTCTGAGCCCGCGGCGGACGCGGACGCGGACGCGGCTCACACGACCGGTGGCGGGTCTCCTTCGGCGCTGGCCGCGAGCGCCGGGTCCCAGCCGCACACCAGGCAGGCGTGGCTGAAGGTCGAGCGGGCGAACTGGAGCGCCGCCTCATGCGGGTCGGGGCTCGCGCACACGTCCTCCCAGTCGAGCACGTACTCGCCGAGCGTCTCCTCCCAGCGTGCGGCGGCCGGCGAGAGGCTCGCGCCGCTGAACCCGGCGGGCGCGGGATGGGCGTAGGCGTAGAAGGCCGCCTTGCCGTAGCGCGCATCGCCCGGCCACCATCCGACGGCGACCTCCTGTGAGTCCATCGCGTTGCGCATGATGAAGTCGTCCGAGGGTGGGTCGGCCGGCAGTCCAGAGAACAGGCTGACGGCGAGGTCGAACGACCCCCACCACGCGTTCACGGGCGTCGAGCGCCCGCGATAGGGCGCGCGGAAGGCGGCCAGCACCAGTGCCGCCCGCGTGGCCGCCGCGAAGTAGGCGGTGACCTGCTCGGGGTCGTAGCTCGCGTGCTGCTCGTCCTCGTCGAGCGGGACGCTCCACGGCACCTCCTGCGGCGTCGGGTCGATCTCGACGGCGCCAGCAAGCTCTCCGATCGCCTCGAGCAGCTCACGTGTGACCGTCCCCACGGGCCGATCCGGGCCGAGCGTCACACGACGCACGCACCCGTCGTTGTGCTCGACGACCGCCTCGTGAGTGCGGAGGTCGAGTGCGACGACGATCGCTCCCGACCCGTCGGGCGCGGGCATCGGCGTGGTCTCCCATCCGCGTGCGGTCAGGCGCAGCGCGGCGTGTTGCAGCTGCGGCTCGGGCGCAGCGAGCACGACCGCCAGCTTGCCGAGAACCTGCGTGTGCGCGTGCAGCGTGTCGCAGGTGGGCTGCCACGCGTCATAGGAGAGCGCCCGCCAGTCAGAGGCCATCGGCCCAGCGTACCGCTCCTCCGTGCTATCGCTCGGGCGGCCGCTCGTCCTCGTAGTAGTCGACCGCATCGGCTGCGCGGAACATCGCCCACAGGCCACCGCCGTCGGCCAAGCGCTGAAACGCGCCGACCTTGCCCGAGTCGGGGTAGATGACCAGGTCGGGCTCGCCGTTCGTGCTGAACGCGAGAAAGCGGACGGTCTCCTCGGTGCGGTTGACGAGCTGGTGCGCGCCGTCCTCACCGCGCAGGAAGACGACCACCTCGCCCTCCCGCAGCTCGCGATGGCCGGCGGGCGTGCGCAGCTCCGGCCGGCCGTTCAGGACGAGCACGAGCTCCTCCTCGCCGAGATGATGGTGGTAGGGATAGGCGGCTTCCCCGGGCGGAACCTCCCACAGGCTCAGACCCAGCCGCTCGGCGCCCGCCTGGCGGCTGACGCGGGCGCGCTGGGCCCGGAACCCGGCGTGCTCGCGTGGCTCGTCGAAGTCGGGGTCGTTGATGTTGGGCATTGGCAGAGCGTAGGCGCCGCGCAAGCGGAAGCCGCCGGTGCTCTAGGCGCCGCGCGAGTCAGGCGCCGCGAGCGCTCTCGCCCCGCATACGCTCGCGCCAGACGGCGCGGGCGATGCGGCGCGCGTGAATCGGGTGCAGGCGGATCTGCCCGGCCGGGCCGGCGAAGAAGCCCGCGAAGTAGAGGCCCGGGGCCGCGGGGTGCTCGGCGTCGGCGTTGAAATTCACGGGCAGGCCGTTGGCGAGCAGGACTCCCAGGTGCCCGACGAGCGGCTCGAGGCCACGCGTGTAGCCGGTCGCGCAGATCACCGCGTCGGGGCGCGGGCGGGTGCCGTCGGCCAGCACGACCTCGCCATCCTGGAGCCGATCGACGGGCGCCACGACACGCGTCCGTCCGGCCTTCAGCGCGGCGATGAAGCCATCGTCCACGGCCGGCCCGACGAGATCGCGGCGAAACCTCGTCTGGAAGCCGTCGGGCGCCCGCGAAAGCCCGTAACGCGAGAGGTCGCCGAAGATCGCTCGCTGCAGCGCCGCGCCGATCGTGTCGCCGATCTTCGCGGGCAGGTATTCCGCCGGGATCCCGGCGGGCTCGAGTGGCACCCCCAGCCAGTCGCGCGGGAACACGGTCGGCGGCGTGCGCGAGGCGACGCTCACCTCGGCGCCCGCATCGATCAAGAAGCCGGCGATGTCGATTCCCGTGTTGCCCGCGCCGACCACCAGCACCTCGCGCCCGCGGTAGGGGGTTGGCGAGCGGTACTCGCCGGCGTGGATCAGCTCGCCCGCGAACTCCTCTGCACGCGCCCACTCAGGCAGCTTCGGCACGGCGTCATAGCCGGTCGCGATCACGACGTAACGCGCCGACAGTGGCCCGGCGGAGGTCTCCAGGCGCCAAGCGCCCTCCCGCTCGTCGCGGTCCACATGCCGCAGCTCGGTCGCAAAGCGCACGCGCAGCCGGTGGTGGGCGGCATAGGACTCGAGGTAGGCGATGAAGTCCTCGCGGCTCGGGTAACGGCCATAGCCGCGCGGCATCCGGTGCCCCGGCAGCGTCGAGAGCGTCCGCATCGTGTTCAGGCGCAGCCCCTCGTAACGGGTTCGCCAGCGTGCGCCGACCGCATCGGCGCGCTCCAGAACGGTCGTCTGCAGGCCGCGCTTTCGCAGCAGCGCGGCGGCGGCCAGTCCAGCCGCCCCCGCGCCAGCCACGATCACCTCGTGACGCTCCACCGCCTCAGCCTAAAGCGCCTGGGGCGGCGCCGCCAAGCGCCGCCTGCCCAAGCGCCGCCCGCGCCTCACGGCTTTGCTTCCAGCACCAGGTTGAAGGGCGTCTCGCTGGCTCGGCGGAAGCGCTCGAAGCCACCCTCGGTGATGACCTCGCGCAGTCGCGCCTCGCCCGCCTGGGCTCCGAGTGCCAGGCCGACCTCCTGGTCGCGGGAGGCGGGCGTGCAGACCATCGTGGAGGCTGAGTAGAACACCCGCCCGACCGGGTTGAGGTTGTCCTCCAGATGGTCGTTTGCGAACGGCTCGACGACCAGCCACGTGCCGTCGGGGCCAAGCGATTCGAGCACGTGGCGGGCGGCGCCGACCGGATCGCCCATGTCGTGCAGGCAGTCGAACATCGCCACCAGGTCGTAATCAGACCCCGGGAAGTCCTTGGCGCTCGCGACCTCGAAGCTGACGCGGTCGGCGACGCCCGCCCGCTCGGCGGCTGCGCGGGCGGCCTCGATCGACTTGTCGTGGTAGTCGAAGCCGACGAACTCGCTGCGCGGGTAGGCCTGGGCAAGGATCATCGTCGAGGCGCCGTGGCCGCAGCCGACGTCGGCGACCAGCCCGCCCGCCTTCAGCTTCTCCTCGACACCGTCCAGTGCGGGGATCCAGCTCGGCACGAGGTTGGCGATGTAGCCGGGCCGGAAGAAGCGCTCCGTTCCGCAGAAGAGATCGTGATCGTGCTCGTGCCAGCCGACGCCTGAGCCGCTGCGGAAGGCTTCGGCGATCTTCGGCTGGTCCTTGATCAGGCCCGCGGCAAGCTGGAAGGCGCCGGGGATGAAGGCCGGGCTGTCGTCCTGCGCAAGCGCCATCGCCTGCTCCGGGGGAAGCGTGAAGGCCTCGCTCGCCGCGTCATAGGTGACGTAGCCGCTGGCCGCCTGGCTGGAGAGCCACTCGCGCACGTAGCGCTCGTCGGTGTCCGTGCGCTTGGCGAGCTCCGTCGCGGTCACGGGCTCTCCATCGGCCATCGCCTTGTACAGGCCGAGCTTGTCGCCGATCATGACCGTCGCGACGCTGAGCGCCGCGCCCAGGTCTCCGACAAACTGGCCCATGAATGCTTCGAGCTTTGCTTCGTCGATCTGTGCTGCAGCCATGAGGTGCTCCTTTTTCAGGGGGATTGGTGTGAGAGAGACTCCTTGACGGGCGTTAGGCGCCCGTCAATCGACCGTCAAAGCGAGGTGACGCCGATCACGCCCGTGCCGCCAGCGCGGCGAGGCTGCTGAGCGACGCGCGGATCGTGTCCTGCTGGCCGTCCAGCCGCGCAGCCTCGGACTCGGGGATCTCGACCTCGACGGAGATGCGCGTGCGCTCGCCGTCTCCGAGCGGCTCGAGGCGCCACTCGAAGCGCAGATCGGAGACCAGGCAGGAGACGGTCACGCGCCGGCCGTCGCGCTGGGTGTCGAGCAGCTGCGCCATCGGGAAGTCGGGATAGCCGTCGGGATACATCGTGTACTCGCCCTGCTCGCCGACATCGACCGTGCCGATCCCCGCCCACCAGTCGGGAAAGCGTGCCGGGTCGTACAGCAGCTTCCAGACCTCCTCGGGGGGTGCTTGGGCGTCGGCGCTGTCATGAAAAGACGGCATGTGCGGCTCCTTGTCCGGGTGTTTGCAGCACGTCGAGCTCGTGCGCGACGCGCTCGAGCTCTCGCTCCGGCTCGACCAGCCCCACGACCGGGCGTCCGAGATCGGCCAGCACAGCGGCCATCCGCTCGCCGCGCGCGAGGCGCGAGAGCTGGCGGCGCCAGCCGCCGGCGGCCTCCTGCAGGCGGCGAATCGCCAGCTCGCGCTCGCCGCCCTGCGCGGCGATCAGCCCCTGCACGCGCGCGAGCCTCGGGACAAGCGTCTCCGGCCAGTCGCTGGCCCGCAGCGGCTCGAGCGCGGTCGCGCGCACCTCCGCCTCGGCCTCCTGCAGCCGCTCTGCCCGCGCGAGCGCCTCCGCGCGCGCCAGGCGCGTCAGCGCCGGGCTGATCGGCGCGTCCTTCACGAGCGCCTCGCCGAGCAGCTTGGCGGCGAACGGATACTCCTCCTCGGCGAGCGCTACCAGGCCGCGATCGTGAGCGGCCATCGCGATCAACGGCGCCTGCCCGATGCGCGCGGCGAGCACGACGGCCGCGTCGGCGGCGACGCGGGCGCCGTCAACCTCGCCGGTGCGCAGGAGCAGGAACGAGCGCAGGCCGAGCAGCTGGATCTCGACCGCCGTCAGCCCCTTGCCGGCAAGCGCGGCGTCGGCTCGATCGAGGAACCCTAGGGCGCGGGCGAAGTCGCCGTTCGCCGCCGCGGCGCCGGCGGCGTTGGCCCAGCATCCGTATGCCAGGTCGGCGCGCCCAGCGCGGTCGATCGCCTCGCCGGCGGCGATCGACGGCGCATATGCTCCCTCGAAGTCTCCCCGGCGGATCGCGGCGAGCGCGCGCGCGTGGGCGATGTCATAGGTGGACAGGTCATCGCCGGGCTCCCCCGCGGTCAGCCCGTGCAGCTCCACGAGCAGCCGCTCGGCCTCCTCGGAGGTGCCCGCGACGGCCTCGGCCCAGGCGAGCGCCGCGAGCGCCTCGCGTCGCTCGGGTGTGGCCTGCACACCCGCGGCGTCCAATGCCTCCAAGGCGATACGGCTGCTCTCGCGCACCAGCTCGGGCACGCAGATCGGGCCGTTGTACCAGCGCGCACGTCGCAAGAACGCGCGCGCGAGCTCGACTGCCGGCGCCCCGCCCAGTAGCTCATGCGCCCGCGCGAATGCCCGCTCGGCCTCCGCGCGATTGCTGCACCAGGCCTCCACCTCCGCCAGCTCGAGCAGCAGCTCGGCGCGCGGCGCGCCCATCGAAGTCGCCTCGCGCAGATAGCCGGCGGCAGCGCTCAGCGCCGCGACGGCCCGCGCCTCGCCGGCGGCGATCGCGAGCTGCTCGATAGCCTCCTCGTCGCGTGCGGCCAGCCGCAGATGACGTGCCACCTCGGCGGCGCGCTGCGCTCCGCCGGCCTCTTCGCGGCCGAGCAGGATCTGCGCCCAGCGCTCGTGCAGACGCGCGCGGCGCGGCTCGGGCAGCTCCGCGTAGACGGCCTCGCGTAGGAGCGCGTGGCGAAAGCCGATGCGGCGTTCCCGTACGACGAACATGCCGCTGTCGATCGCCTCGGCGGCGGCCTCCGTGGGCTGCTCGATCGGCAGCGCGGCGATCTCGGCTCCGTCGAGCTCGCGTGCGGCGACCGCGACGAGCTCGGCGAATCCACGTGCCGAGTCGGGCAGCGCTCCAAAGGCGCCGCGCACGGTGCCGCCAAGGCCCTCGGAGAGCTCTTGCTCACCGCGCGCGACCGCGCGCGACATCTCGACCGCCAGCAGCGCATTGCCCTCGGCGGCCCGCACGACGCGGCCGACATCGGCGTCCGGCAATGGCGCTGCGCAGCGCACCAGCTCGGCGGCGGGGGCCGGCTCGAGCGGGTCGAGGACGAGCTCGGCGCGCAACAGCCCGCGCGAGCGCAATGCGTGCTCGAGCTGGTCGGCCTCGCTGCGCCGCGGGCGCTGGCGCCGCGTGAGCACCAGCAGCAGAGGCAGGCTGGCAACCCGACGCGCGACATAGCCGGTCAACTCGAGGCTGGCTGCGTCGGCGATGTGCAGATCCTCCAGCAGCAGCACCAGTGGCCGTCCGCCGGCGGCCCATTCGACCAGCGCCACGACCGCCTCCATCAGCCGCGCTCGCTCGAGCTCCGGCGCCGAGAACGGCCGTTCGGGCGCGGGCCGCTCGAAGCGCGCGTGGATCTCGGGCGCCAGCCGCGCGAGATCGTCCGGCCAGCCCGCGTCCGGCGGCGGCGGGCGCAGGCTCGGCAGAAGCTCCCTGATCAGCTCGACCCACAACCCGAAGGGCGCCGCGCCGCCGAGGTCCAGCGAGGCACAGCAGGCCGTCGTGGCGCCTTCCGCTCGCGCCCGAGCGAGCAACTCGCTCGCCAGCCGCGTCTTGCCGATGCCGGCCTCGCCGCATAGCGTGACCACGCCGCCACGGCCGGACTGCGCGACCTGCCAGGCCTCACGCAGCCGCTCGAGCTCGGCGCCGCGTCCGACCAGCGGCAGCAGGTTCGCGAGATCCGGCTCGACGACCTCCGCCGCCGGCTCGGCGCGCAGGCCCTCGACGAGCGCGCGCGTCTGCGGCGAGGGGGCGACCGCGAGCTCGCGCCGCAGCCGCTCGGCCAGCGTGCGGTAGCTGACGAGCGCCGCCGCGCGGTCGCCGGACTCGGCCAGCCGTGCGATCAGGCGGCGGTGTGCCTCCTCGCCGAAGGGATCGGCGGCCGCCGCGCGCCGGCTCCACTCGATCGCGCCCGCGAGATCGCCCTCGCTCTCGCACTCCGAGGCGAGGCGCTCGAGCAGCTCGAGCAGCCGTTCGCGATGGGCGTCGCGGGCGCTCACGATCCAGTCCTCGTCGAAGCCGCTCAGCAGCTCGCCGCGACACAGCTCGAAGGCGTCGCGACAGCGCCCCTGCGCGGCCAGCCCGTCGAACGCCGACACGTCGACCCACAGCTGCTCGCCGGCGATCAGGCCGACGCTTTCGCGGTCGGCCAGCAGCACGCCCTCCGCCGCGGGTTCGAGCGCGCGCCGCAGGGACCAGATCGCGCTGCGCAGGCTCGCGCGGGCGCTCGAGTCGAGCACGTCCGGCCAGAAGCGGGCGGCCAGCTCGTTGCGAGGCTGCGGGCCCGGGTGCAGAGACAGGTAGGCCAGCAGCGACCAGGCCCGACGCGACGTGGGCGCCTGGAGCTCGACGCCATCGCGCTCAACGGCCATGCGTCCGAGCAGCGTGACCTTCAGCATTCAGCAAGCGTACGCCTATACCGGCGCGTCGAGCGCTTCGCGACGCGCCGTTGACGAGCGCCGGTTCGTCTTTGACGGATGCTTGACGTTCGCGCAACGCAACCACCGCCAAGGTGCTCATGTCCAAATCGAGCAAGGGAGTCATCATGAGCACGACCACGGCATTTGAACTCGGCACCTTCACACGTGCGATCGAGGAGCGCGACGCGAGCACGCAAGTGTCGATGTACGCGGAGGACGCCGAGGTGACGCTGACCGATCGGATCAGCCAACCGGGCGCCCCGCGCGTGCTGCGCGGCAGGAGCGAGATACAGAGGTGGATCGAGGACGTGTGCGCCCGCGACATGATCCACGAGGTGACCCAGACCGTGCGCGACGAGCGGGGCGCCGCCTTCGCCGAGGCATGTCGCTACCCGGACGGCACGAACGTGCTGTGCGCCGCCTTCCTGGAGGTCGAGGATGGTCTGATCGCTCGCCAGGTCGGCGTGCAGGCCTGGGACGAGTAGCAAGGTTTTGCATCGGCTCCCACTCGGCGCGCCGCCGGGGTCAGCTCGCGTGCAGCTCCTCGATCTCGATCGAGACGAGCGTTGGTCCCGGCGCGCCGCGTGGTGTGACGCGCCGGCGGGTGGGGATCAGCAGCCCGTCGATCCACTTGTGCTCAAAGCAGCGGTGTTTAGCGCGCCCGAGCGGGCCGAGGATCACCTCGGCGGTGTAGTCCAGGCGCTGCAGAACCGCATCGTCGTTGAAATAGAAGGTCTGGCGGCGGCTGTGCGTTGGGACCCGCGCGGGGAAGTCGACGCGCAGCCGCCGCCGCGGAAGCTCGCGGACCGTGAAGTCCTCATCGGCGAACACGAAGGGGGCGGCGATGTAACCCCATAGTGTGTATCCCCCAAAGTGCACGACATCGCTGGTCGTCCATCTCAGCCGCCGCGCGATCCCCGCGGGTCGTGGCTGATCGGCGTCGAAGGTGCCAACCCCGTGCACCTCGACGTGCGGGCGCCGCGTCTCGACAGTCGCGGTGACGTTACGCAGGATCTGCGGCTGACCCTTGAAGGGCATCGCGATCCCGCCACAGCGCATTGTCAGCTCGATCGAGCTGATCTGCCGCCAGCGCTCGAGTCCACCGTGCGCCGCGATCGCGGCATCGAGCAGGCTCATGCTTTGGGTTTCGAGGCAAGTCGCATCGTGGTCGGTGATTGTCGGCTTGGCATCGGACTGCTCGCGGGTCGGACGATGAGTATAGTTAACCGTATGGCTAACCAATTGGTCCTGGACAAGACGTTCGCCGCGTGCTCGCATCCGATTCGCCGGGGGATCATCGAGCGGCTCGGCGATCGTGAGATGACGGTCGGCGAGGCGACGGGCGACTTCCCAGTCTCCAAGCCGGCGATCAGCAGGCACCTGCGGGTGCTGGAAGAGGCCGGCGCGATCGTGCGCGTGATCGACGGCCGTACGCACCGGCTGCGGCTCAGCGAGCACGCGCTGCAGGACGCGAACGAGTGGATGACCGGCCAGCGGGCGATGTGGGAGCGCAAGTTCGATGTGGTCGACGAGTACCTTGCCGAGCGGCGCTCGCAGCGCGAGCGGGGCGAGCGATGAGCACGCGCGAGATCGCGACGTTCCGGCTGGAGCGCACGTTCCCGGCTGCGCCCGAGGAGGTGTTCGATGCCTTCACCAACCCCGAGGTGCTCGAGCGCTGGTGGGCGGCCCGCCCGAGTTGGACCTCGCCGGGATGCGACGTCGATCTGCGCGTCGGCGGGCGCTACGTGCTGCGCATGCGCGACGAGCAGAGCGGAGAAGTGCACATCGTCGGTGGCTCCTACCGCGAGGTAAAGCGCCCGAGCCGGCTCGTCTACACATGGTGCTGGCAGGGCAGCGGCGGACCCGATCCCGGCCACGTGAGCCTCGTGTCGATCGAGTTCCGCGCCGAGGGCGAGGGCACGACGGTCGTGCTCGAGCACAGCGGGCTGCCCTCCGAGGAGTCGCGCAGCGGCCATGGAGAGGGCTGGCAGGGCACGTTCGACAATCTCGCCCGCCGGGTATTCGACGTGGACGAGCACAGCTGATGTCGGCAAACGACACAGGCGCGCCCGCTCGGGCGCGTTCTGAGAACGACAAAGGAGGTTCAAGCGATGGGCAACTTTCTATTCGCATACCGAGGTGGCCAGATGGCGGAGACCGACGAGGAGCGCCAGGCCGTGATGGCGGCATGGGGCGCGTGGTTCGGGCAGCTGGGCGAGGCGATCGTCGATCCCGGCAACCCGTTCGCCGGCTCGGCCTCTGTGAGCGGCGGCGGAACGGTCGGCGAGGGAGCAGGCTCTGGGCTGACCGGCTACTCGGTGTTGAAGGCCGACAGCCTCGCGGCCGCTTCGGAGTTGGCCAAGGGCTGCCCGGTTCTGAGCGGTGGCGGCAGCGTCGATGTGTACGAGACGCTTGCGGTGATGTAGCGGCGCCGGTGGCGAATGTGCCGCCAGCCCGCGCTGCCGCTCGCCGGGGCTGAGATGGCCTACGACGAGGAGCTCGCACACCGCGTCCGTGAGCTCTTGGCAGAGGAGGACGGCCTCGGCGAGATGTCGATGTTCGGCGGGCTCGCCTTTCTGCTCGGCGGAAACATGGCGGTCGCCGTGTCCTCTCGTGGAGGACTGATGGTGCGCGTCGGCCCCGAGGGGGCCGACGCGGCGCTGTTGCGGGCGCACGCCCAAGCGATCGAGATGCGCGGGCGCGCGATGACGGGCTGGGTGATCGTGGCACCGGACGGGTTGAGGACCAAGCGGCAGCTGGCCGCGTGGGTCAGCCGCGGGGCGGACTTCGCTCGCACGCTGCCGCCGAAGGGCTGAGGGCGCGGGCGTTCGTTAGCGGCTCAGCGCGTACGCGCCTGGCTGGATCTGAGCGGTCCTGCGGCGGTAGGCGCTCCACAGCCACGGCCACTGGTTCGGATCGTTGCCGTTCTCATCGACGTACCAGCTCGTGCAGCCCGTGTGCCAGACCGTCTGCGCGAGCGTCGCGCGCAGCTCGCGGTCGAAGGCTTCGGCCGCCTGGCGGCGGACCTCGATCCGGCGCGCACGCGTGCGCTCGAGCGCCCCCAGGGCGGCGATCACGTGACCGACCGCCGCCTCGATCACGTAGATGACCGAGCCCGTCCCGCCGTTCGTGTTGGGTCCGTACAGCAGGAACATGTTCGGGAAGCCGGCGACGCTCATCCCGAGATAGGCACGGGGCACCGGCGACCACTCCTCGGCGAGCGTGCGCCCCCCGACGCCGGCGATCTCCATCGGGGCGACGAAGCCGTGCGTCTGAAAGCCGGTCGCCAGCACGAGCACGTCGGCGGGACGCTCGCTGCCGTCACGCAGCCGTATACCGCTCGGCGTCACCGCGTCGATCTGCTCGACGATCAGCTCGACGTTGGGCTTGGTCAGCGTCGGATACCAAGCGTCGGTGAGCATGATCCGCTTGCAGCCGATCTCATCGCCCGGCGTCACCTTGGCGCGCAGATCGCGGTCCTCGATGGCAGTCTCGATCTGCCGGCGCCCGACGGCTCGGAAGGGCTTCAGCAACCAGCGCTGACCGGTCATCGCGGCCGCCCCCAGCTCCATGAACGCGAAGATCGCCATGCGATCGATCCGCTGCACGATCGGGAAGCGCTCGAACAGGCGCTGGGCACGCTCGCTGTAGGCGAAGTCCATCTTCGGGATCGTCCAGCCGGGGGAGCGCTGGTAGACGTCGAGCTGCTCGACCAGTGGCTGGATCTCAGGGACCGTTTGGATCGCGCTGCAGCCGGTCCCGACGACGGCCACGCGCTTGCCGGTGAGCTCGACGTCATGACGCCATTGCGAGGTGTGGAAGGCAGGGCCGGCGAAGCTGTCGAGGCCCGGGATCGCCGGCATCTTGGCAACCGCGAGCTGGCCGCAGGCGGTGATCAGGATGTCGGCCTCGTGCGTTCCCGCGCTTGTCTCCAACACCCACTTGCCGCGCTCCTCATCCCAGCTTGCGCGTGTCACCTCCGTGCCCGTGCGGATCCGCTCCAGCACGCCATGGCGTCGGGCGACGTCCTCGAGGTAGTCCTGGATCTCCGCCTGTGGCGCGTAGCGACGCGACCAGCGCGCGTTCGGCTCGAAGGAGAACTCGTACAGATGCGAGGGCACATCGCAGGCCGCGCCGGGATAGGTGTTGTGGTTCCACACGCCGCCGACCCGTTCACCGCGCTCAAAGACGGTCACGTTCTCATAACCCGCGCGGTGGAGCATCACCACGGCGCCGACGCCGCCAAAGCCGCCGCCGACGACTGCGATCGACTGCGACCGGCCTGCCCCGTTGCCACCCGGGCGCGCGCCGTTGGCGAATCGAGTTCCGTGCTCCATCGTGATTCAGCCTACTCCGTCGAGACGCTCATGTCGGCGCGCTTCTCGCGATCCGCACGAGCGTGCCGCGCTCGTTGGCGAGAGCCGCTCAGGCGCGGCCTGGGAGCCGGCCGAGCAGGCGCGTGGCGATCAGCAGCGCGGCCAGCGCGCAGCCGAGCCAGGCCAGCTCGACGAGGGCCGGCTGCAGGTGCCCGGCGTGGAGGATGTCTAGCATGTTATGGAGCGATCTATCTAGCGAGAAACCGCGACGATGTCTAAGGAGAGCACGAGTTGAGCACACAGGCCGATCGGCGTTCGCTGTTGCTGGGAACGGCGAGTCTCGCGGCCGGCGGTGCGCTGGCCTCGCGCGCGCTCTTGTCGCGAGTGCTGCTGGTGAAGCTGCGGCACGACGTGCGGGCCCTGAACGCCGGCGACTACCAGCCGCTGCTGTCCGCTTACGCCGAGGACGCCGTGCTGCGCTTCAACGAGGGAGAGCACCGGTGGGCCGGCGAGCATCGTGGCAAGCCCGCGATTGAGCGGTTCCTGCGGAACTTCGTCGCCGCGGGCCTGCGGGGCGAGATCACCGAGCTGTTCCTCGCCGGCGCACTCTGGCGCCTGACGCTCGTGGCGCGCTTCGACGATCTCGCGCAGGCGCCGGACGGCGAGCAGATCTATCGCAACCGCACGGTCCTGCTCGTGCGCACCCGCTGGGGCCGGATCGTGTGGCAGGAGGATTTCTACGAGGACACCGAGCGCATCGGCGCGCTCGACGCGCGCCTGTCCGAGCTCGGCGTGCGCCCCGCTGAGTGAGCGCGATCGAGGCACGACTCGCAACCGCTCAGCAGCGGCAGATAGGGTTGCGCCGATGAACACGTCCCCCCGCGCCATCCATCACCTCAACTGCGGCACGCTGTGTCCCCACGGCGCGCGCCTGATCACGGGCGAAGGCGGCATGTTGGATACCGCCGAGCTGGTCTGCCATTGCCTGCTGATCGAGGGCGCCGAGGGCCTCGTGTTGATCGACACCGGCTTCGGGCTCGACGACGCGCGCAACCCGCGCCAGCTCGGGCTGCTGTTCACGAGCCTGTTCCGCCCACGCACGCTCGCCGCCGAGACAGCGGTCTCGCAGGTCCGTGAGCTTGGCTTCGAGCCGGGCGACGTGCGCCACATCATCGCGACGCACCTCGACCTCGACCATGCGGGGGGCCTGCCGGACTTCCCCGACGCCGAGGTCCATCTGCTCGGCCGCGAGCTCGAGGCGGCGATGCACCCGAGCCTGCGCGAACGCACCCGTTACATCGCCGCGCACTGGTCGCATGGTCCCCGCTGGGTCACGCATGATCTCGAAGGCGATCAGTGGCTGGGATTCGACAGCGTGCGGGTCTTGCCCGGCAGCGATGCGGAGATTCTGCTGATCCCGCTGGCCGGCCACACGCTCGGACACACGGGCGTCGCCGTCAAAGACGGAGATCGCTGGCTGCTGCACTGCGGCGATGCCTACTTCCACCACGGAGAGGTTCTGACCCCGCCCGAATGCCCACCGGTGCTGAGCGCCTTCCAGGTGATCAACTCGGCCGACAACGGCCCGCGCCGGCAGAATCGGGAGCGTTTGCGCGAGCTGGCGCTCCAGCATGGCGATCAGGTCGAGCTGTTCTGCTCGCATGACGCCACGACCCTCGCGCGCTACCAGGGCGCGCCTGCCGGCTAGGCGTACATCTGCCCGATCGCCGCTTCGTACTTCTCGGCGATCGGCTTGCGCTTCAGCTTCATCGTGGGCGTCAGCTCGTCGCCGCTCGGCAGCCAGTCGCCCTCGACGATCGTGAACTTCTTGATCTGTTCGACGCGCGCGAGCTTCTCGTTGGCGGCGTCCACGCCCTCCTGCACGGCGGCGCGCATCCGCTCCTCGCGCGCCAGCTCCTCGAGCGAGCTTCCCTCGATGCCCTGCGTGGCGGCCCAGGCCGGCGCGAAGTCCGGGTCGAGGACGATCAGCGCGGTGTTGTAGGAGCGCCCGTCGCCGATGCAGCACGCTTGGCCGATCAGCGGCGAGGCGCTCTTGAGCGTCGCCTCGATGTTCGCCGGTGACATGTTCTTGCCGGCCGCGCTGATGATCAGCTCCTTCTTGCGATCGACGATCATCAGATAGCCGTCCTCGTCGAACGCGCCGATGTCGCCCGTGCGCAGCCAGCCGTCCTCGGTAAATGTCTCCTTGGTCTTCTCCGGCAGGTTGCGGTAGCCGAGCATCACGACCTCCGACTTCATCAACACCTCGCCGTCGCTGTCCAGCTTGATCTGCACGCCCGGCGCCGGCGGCCCGACGGTCCCGATCTTGATCTTCGAGACCGGGTTGACCGACCCGGCTCCGCAGGTCTCGCTCATCCCCCACAGCTCGGCCAGCGGCAGGCCGATCGCGTGGAAGAACTCCAGCACCTCGACGGGCGTCGGCGCGGCGCCGACGTTGATCGCCTCGACCTGGTCGAGCCCGAGCGTCTCACGCAGCCCCGCGAAGATCTCCGCGTCGGCCTTCGCCACCTGCTCGGCCAGCTCGGCCGGCACCGCTTCGCCGCGCTGCTCCAGGCGCACTCTGCGCAATCCGGCATCCAGCGCGGCCTGCATCCGTGCGCGCTGCTCATCCGGCTGGCTGGCGATCATCGTCTCGAGTCCGGCCTTCAGCTTCTCCCAGATGCGCGGTACCGCGAAGAACCAGCTCGGCCGTACTTCGGGCAGATAAGAGAGCACCTGCCGGGGGTCATCGCAGCAGGTGATCTGCAGCCCGAACACGATCGGCAGGTAGTGGTGCGCATTGCGCTCGGCGACGTGCGCGGCGGGCAGCCAGGAGATCACGCGGCCATCCGTCGGGAACTCGATCAGCGCGTCGAGCCCCTCGACCGCCGCGAGCAGGTTGCGGTGGATCAGCTGCACGCCCTTCGGCGGGCCGGTCGTGCCCGAGGTGTAGATCAGCGTCAGCACGTCGCCGGACTCGATCTGGGCGACCGAGGCCCGCACGTCGAAGTCTGGGTCGCTGCCCTCGACGTCTGACAGCGCGAGCGTTCCCTCCGGCGCGCTACCGTCGATCACGATCACGTGCTCCAGCTCGGGCACGCGCGCGCGTGCCCGCAGCACCTGCGGCAGGTACTGCTGCTCGCAGATCAGCACCTTCGCTTCGGCATCTTCGAGCAGATACTGGATCTGCTCGGGCGAGTAGGTGTTGTAGATCGAGAAGGGTGTCGCCCCGAGCATCATCGCCGCGAGGTCACAGAGGTGAAACTCGGGACGATTGGAGAGCATCAGCGCGACCGTCTCGGCGCGTCTGACGCCGAGCTTCGCAAGCCCTCCGGCCAGCGCGTCAACGCGGCCGAGCAACTCACCCCACGTGATTGTGAAGGCATCGCCCTTGGTGCGGATCGCGACCTCATCCGCGCGCTCAGCCGCCGTGATGCGAAAGGCCTCCGCGACGGTTGGCGCCTCGCGCGCCGCACGCCCGTGAGTCTTCGCCTGCATGGCACTCCGCTCCATCTCTCGCTCCTCCCACTCCCGGCTCTCCGACCGGCGATGCCGATCGCAAGACTCCCTCTGCGCATCTTGCCAGCTCAGCATACGCGGAGCGCTCAGCGCCGGCATCTGCTCGCCCATCGCGTGCGGGCGGCGACTGGACTAGCGAGCCGCGGGCGGCCCGGCTAACCGATCCTGTAGCGCTCGAGCGCTTGCCGCCGCGCCTCGGCGTGGTCGACGATCGGCTCCGGGTAGTCGGTCCCGATCACGCAGCGGGCTCGCCGCTGCAGCTCCTCGGGCATCCGCCACGGCTCGCGCACGTACTCATCCGGCACCTCGCGCAGCTCTGGCACATAGCGGCGAACGTAGACACCGGCGGGGTCGTGTGTCGCCATCTGGCGCGCCGGGTTGTAGATTCGCCGGAAGACCGGCTGTGGATCCGTGCCGACCGAGGCGATCCACTGCCAGTTGCCGTTGTTGTTGGCCTCGTCGCCGTCGATCAGCAGGCGCATGAAGAAGCGCTCGCCCCAGCGCCAGTCGATGCCGAGGTCCTTCGTCAAGAACGAGCCGACTACCAGCCGTGCACGGTTGTGCATCCAGCCCTCGCGTCGCAGCTGGCGCATACCGGCGTCCACGAGCGGGTATCCGGTCAGGCCTTCGCACCAGCGCTCGAAGCGCCGCTCGGCGCGACTCCAGGAGATCCGGCCGCGATAGCGCTGCTGGAACTCCGACCGCGCGTTGCGGGGAAAGTGCAGCAGCACATGATGGTGAAAGTCACGCCAGCAGAGCTGGCGGCGAAAGGCTGCCGAGCCCGCGCCCGATCCGAGTCGCTCCTCCAGCTCGCGCGCCGACACGCAGCCGAAGCGCAGGTACGGCGAGAGCCGCGAGCTGGCGTCGTCGGCGAGCGCGTCGCGGCCGCCCTCGTAGCCGTCGAGGCCGATCGCGAGGAAGCGCTCGATTCGCCGCCGCCCCTCCTGCTCGCCACCGGCGGCGGGCTCGGCCACCTCCTGTGAGAGGCCGAGCGAGGCGAGCGCTGGGATGCGTCCCTTGGCGAGGCCCGGCGGGAGCGCCGGCAGCCAGCGTGGCGCCGGCAGCACCGCACGCCGCCGCTCGCCCTCCCAGGAGCGGTGGAAGGGGGAGAAGACCGTGTACGGCTTGCCCGTCTGCGTCCTTGGCGCCGCGATCTCGTCGATCGCGTGCAGGCCGGGATGGCTGTGCAGCTTGGTCTTGCCGTTCGCGAGCGCCTCGCGTACGCGCCGCCCCCGTGCGCGCGCAAATGGCGTCACGTCGGCGGTGAAGTGCAGCTCGCTCGCGCCAACCTCCGCGGCCAGCGCCGACAGCTCGCGCTCGGGCGGGCCGTGACGGATGACCAGGCCGCTGCCGCGCTCGCGCAACGAGCGGTCGAGATCCGCCAGGCACTCGAGCAGGAACTGCGTCCGCGGGCCCGAGGTATGGCGACCATACAGCAGGCGATCGTCGAAACAGAAGACGGGCACGACTCGCTCGCCGGCATCCAGCGCAGCCCGCAGCGCCGGATGCTCGTGCAAGCGAAGGTCGCGGCGAAACCAGACGATGCCGGTCATTTGACGCATGACCCCGTGGAGGGAGTACCGCTCAGAGCAGCCCGCCGCTCGCGGGCCGGTACAGCCAGGCCGCGCACCGCGTCGCTCCTGAGGGGAACGTGAGCTCGGAGCGCTCCATCGTGTAACAGCCTAGTCGCACGGCCCTGTTCGCCTGCCGGGCGCCAAGGCGTTCGGGCTAGCATGAACCGCCCATGTTGATCGTCGTCACCGGCAGGGTTCAGGTTCCCGCGGAAGCGCGCGAGCGCTTCATCGATCTCGCCACCGAGATGTGCCGCTCCTCGCGCGAGGAGCGGGGCTGCCGCAGCTATCGCGTGTACGCCGACCTCGAGCAGCCGACCCGCTACGTGTTCCTCGAGGAATGGGACGACGAGGCTTCGCTTCAGTCCCACTTCGGCCAGCCGCACACGCGTGCGTTCCTCGCCGACCTCGGGCGCGTGCTCGGAGAGCCGGCCGACGCGCTCTTCCACACGGCCGCCTCCTCGCAGCGCCTCGACCCCGAGCGCGGGCTCGTTCCCGTCGACTGACGCGACTCTCGCTTCCGCGACGCGAGGGCCCGGACGGCGGCCGCCGCGCGGATCAGTCCGGCACCTGTGCGACCCCGTTGACGTCCTCGCCGGCGACGAGCAGGAACTCGTTCCTCGCTCCCGCCCGGCGGCTTTCGCGGTAGGGCCTGTACTCCTCGCTCTCGTAGAACTCGTTCGCGGCCTCCTTGGACGGCCACTCGATGATCAGTAGCACCTGCGGCGCGCTCCGCTCGCCCTCGATCTGCTCGATTCGGGCGCTGCGCGCCAGGTAGCGCCCGCCCCGCCGTTCGACCATCGGCGTCACGACGGCGACGTAATCGCGCACCCAGCCGGGATCGGTCACGTCGAGCTCGGCCACCGCGTAGTGCTTCACGAACACCTCTTCCTCACTCGCCTTCGGGGAACTGCTATGAGGTGGATATTAGGCTGCCCGCAGCGATGATCCTGCGCCCGCTGATCGATGGCGACGAGGCCGAGCTGCGGCGCATCCATGCGACGCTCGAGGTCAGCCGCTGGTGGGACGATCCCGACGACGGCTTCCCGTGGAGCGACGATCCCGAGTCGACCCGCTTCGCAATCGAGCTCGACGGCGCGGTCGTGGGCATGATCGAGTTCTGGGAGGAGCTCACTCCCAAGTACCGCCATGCGACGATCGACCTGTTCCTGGACCCCGCCGTGCACGGCCGCGGCCTCGGCACGGAGGCCGTCGGGCAGATGGTGCGCCACCTGATCGAGGAGCGCGGCCATCACCGCATCACAATCGACCCGGCCGCCGAGAACTCGGTCGCGATTCGGGTCTACGAGAAGGTCGGATTCAAGCCTGTCGGCGTGATGCGCAGCTACGAGCGCGATGCCGGCGGCGAGGGCTGGCACGACGGCCTGCTGATGGAGCTGCTCGCGAGCGAGCAGTAAACGTAGACTGCGGGAATGGAGTTCCAGACGATCGACGGAGCGGATGGGCAGCGCTTCGTGGTCTCACAGGCGGGCGAGGGTCCCGACGTCGTGCTGCTGCACGGGTTCCCGGACACGCCGCACGCGTTCGCGGACCTCCAGACGGCGCTCGTCGCGGCCGGCTGGCGCGTGACTGTGCCGTGGCTGCGCGGCTATCACCCCGACACGCTCGTCGCGGGCAGGAGCTATGACCCCGAGACGCTCGGGCGTGACGCGCTGGCGCTGCTCGATGCGATCAGAGCGCCGCGTGCGGCGCTCGTCGGCCACGACTGGGGCGCGCTGATCACATACGTCGCGGCCACGCTCGCGCCCGAGCGGATCCGCGCGATGGTGACGGTGGCGATCCCGCACCCAAGCCTGCTGCAGCGTTCGCTCGGCTCGCTGTGGAGGGTGCGACACTTCATCGCCCTGAAGCTCCCGTGGGCGGCGAGCGCGGTAAAGCGAAACGACTTCGCCTATCTCGAAACGCTGTACAGTCGCTGGTCGCCGAACTGGTCGGGCCCCGAGCGCGAAGCGAGCATCCTGCAGGTCAAGCAGGCCTTCTCCACCGAGACGACGCTTCAGGGCGCGATCGACTATTACCGCGCGCTGCCGCTCGGCGGCTCGCGCCTGCTCGAGCGCCCACCCGCGGTCCCCGGCCTGATCGTCGGCGGCACCGCGGACATCGGCGACGCGCAGTTGTTCGCCGACACGGCCAAGCTCCTGCCCGAGCCGAGCCGCGCGCTGATCATCGAGCGCGCCGGGCATTGGGTGCACCGCGAGGACGCCGACACCGTGGTGCCCGAGATCGTGAGCTTTCTCGCGCAACTGTGAGCGCGCCAGCGGGCGCCCGCTGATTGCCCTGCGTTGCCCGGCGCTTCTACCAGCGCGCCGGGCATGCTTAGATTAGGCGCTCACAGCAATCTGAAACCGACAAAGACTTTCCCAGCGCGCGCCCGTAGCTCAGTGGTCAACGGTTCTCTTCGGGGAGCCAAAGAGCAGCGGTCTTTCAAGCCGCAGGCCGCGGGTTCGATTCCCGCCGGGCGCACTTTCACTCGCAGTCTCGAGCTGGTTGGAGACTCCTGAGCGGCCCACGCGATGGGCTGCGCCCAAGCCCCGCCGGGGATCTTCCGGGGTGGAACGGGTTGCTGGTTGACATTCCGCGTAAAACATGATTTATATGTCGCAGCGGGAAGTCTCCCGCCCACTCGGGTCCAATGGCTCCGAGCGGTGTGAGGGTAAGAGACGAGGGGCCTGATATGGGTCTGAAGGCAAGCAGCATGCAAAGCCCAGGAGAGGGTGGAGCAGTATGAGACTGTTCGTTTGCCAGGAGCAGAGGATGCTCCGTTCACTGCACGGGCGGTGGCCATACCGGCGTTCGCACTGTCGCCACGACCTGCACTGGCTGGTGCGGGTTCGTGCGCAGGGACGCTGGTGCTCGACTGGCCGCGCCCACTCGATGGCGGGTCTGCCGGCCTATCGCCGGCGCCCTCACGGCGATTGAGGGAACGCCGGGAGGACTAACCGGACAGGCTCGAGAGGGTGCTCCGGTTGGCGGACGAGGGCGGGTGGCGATCCGGGGGGTCACCCGCCCTTGCCGCGTTCGCGGCGATCGCGGCGATCAACTCCGGCCACTTCTCGCGGGGCAGGTCGTGTCCCATGCCCCGGACGTTGAGAACCTCAGCGTCTCTGATCGCGCGCGCGGTGGCGCGTCCGCCGGACGGGTTCACGAGCGGGTCCGCGGTGCCATGGACGACGAGTGTCGGCGCCACGATCGAACGCAGCGCCGCGGTGCGGTCGCCCGAGGCGATGATCGCGGCGAGTTGGCGTCCCGGCCCGCCCACGTCGTGATCGCGGTCGTAGCTGAGCCCGGCCAGATCGCGCAGCTCCTGCGGGTCACGGGACAGGCCGCGTGAGCCGATCGCGTCGAACAGGCGCTCGAAGTGCGCGATGTACTCCTCGCGGCCCTCGGCGGGGCGGCGGAGGAAGAAGGGATACAGCCGCAGCGCCGGTTGCCCGGTCCACAGCCTGCCGGTGTTGGACATGATCGAGACCAGCGAGCGCACATCCCGCGGATGGCGGGCAGCGAGCGTCTGGGCGATCATGCCGCCCATCGAGGCCCCGATCACGTGCGCCGGCGCCAGCTCCAGCTCGTGCAGCAGGCCGGCCGCGTCGTCGGCCATATCCTCGAGCTTGTAGTGGGCGGCATGCTTGGAGCGGGTCAGCAGCTGGCGGACCGTCGGCGGCGCCCCTGTCAGGTGAGTCGAGCGACCGATGTCGCGGTTGTCGAAGCGCACGACGTGGAACCCGCGATCGGCCAGCTCCAGGCAGAAGTCCTCGTGCCAGGCGACCATCTGCGTGCCCAGCCCCATGATCAGCAGGGCCGTCGGGTCGGACGGCTCGCCGAAGGTCTCGTAGCAGAGAGTGATTCCGCTCTCAAGCTCGCAGAACTGCTCGTCCATGATCCGCTGACTCTAGCGCTCGATCGTCGCTAGGATCGCTGCATGGACGAGATCGAGCTTCGCGGGTTGGCGATCGACACGATCCGCGGGCTCGCGATGGACTCTGTGCAGAAGGCAGACTCCGGGCATCCGGGAACGGCGATGGCGCTCGCGCCACTGGCCTACACGCTGTTCGAGCGCTTCCTGCAAGTGAACCCGCGGGACACCGACTGGGCGGATCGCGATCGCTTCGTGCTGAGCTCCGGTCACGCGTGCGTCCTTCAGTACTCGCTTCTGCATCTCTGTGGCTATGACCTCGCGCTGGAGGACCTCAAGCAGTTCCGCCAGTGGGGCTCGCGGACACCCGGACACCCCGAGCGCGGTCACACCCCCGGCATCGAGGTCACGACGGGGCCGCTCGGGCAGGGCGTCGGCAACGCGGTTGGGATGGCGCTGGCCGAGCGCTTTCTCGCCGAGCGCTTCAACCGCCCGGGGCACGAGCTGGTTGACCACCACACCTATGCGATCTGCTCGGACGGCGACTTGATGGAGGGCATCAGCCAGGAAGCGGCGTCGATCGCCGGGCAGTTCGGGCTGGGCAAGCTGACCGTCTGCTACGACGACAACCACATCACGATCGACGGCACGACCGCGCTCTCCTTCGACGGCGAGGACCATCTGAAACGCTTTCAGGCGCTCGGCTGGCACGTGCAGCGGGTCGAGGACTCCGAGGACGTCGACGCGCTCGAAGAAGCGCTGGATGCGGCTCGCGCGCACGAGCAGCGGCCATCGTTCATCTCGATCCGCTCGCACATCGCCTATCCGGCGCCGAATGCGGTCGACACCGCCAAGTCGCACGGCTCGGCGCTCGGCGAGCAGGAGGTGCGGGCCACAAAGGAGGCGATGGGCTTCGACCCCGATCGCTCCTTCTGGGTGGACGAGCGCGTGTACGAGCACATGTCCCTGCGCGAGCGCGGGGCGGCGGCACAGCAGGAGTGGCGGCAAGGCCGCCTGGACCCGTGGCGGGAGCACTTCCCCGAGCTGGCGGCCGACTGGGATCGGGCGTGGCGAGGCGAGCTGCGCGACGGCTGGCGCGAGGCGCTACCGAGCTTCGCGGCGGGCGAGCAGATCGCGACTCGCTCGGCGGGACAGAAGGCGATGGCCGCCTTCGCCGAGTTCGCGCCGACGATGATCGGCGGAGCAGCCGATCTGGTCGAGTCGACCAAGACAGTGTTCGACGGCGCCGGCGAGTTCTCGAGCGTTCATGCCGGGCGCAACGTGCCGTTCGGCATCCGTGAGCACGGGATGGGCGCGATCGTCAACGGCGCCTGCGCGCACGGCGGGATCGTCAAGCCGTACGGTTCGACGTTTTTGATGTTCTCCGACTACATGCGCGGCAGCGTGCGGCTGTCGGCGCTGATGGGATTGCCGGTGGTGTGGGTGTGGACGCACGACTCGGTCGGTCTCGGCGAGGACGGACCCACCCACCAGCCGATCGAGCACTACGCCTCGTTGCGCGCGATCCCTCACCTGTGGGTGATGCGCCCGGCCGACGCGAACGAGACGTGCGAGGCCTGGCGGGTGGCGCTGGAGCGCGAGGACGGCCCGGTCGCCCTGCTGCTCTCCCGCCAGAGCATCCCGGTGCTCGACCGCGAGCAGTGTGCCACCGCCGATCGGCTCGAGCGCGGCGGCTATGTGCTGTGGGAGTCCCCCGGACAGGACGAGCCGGAGCTGATTCTGATCTCGACCGGCGCCGAGGTGCCGCCGACGCTGCGGGCCGGGCAGGCGCTCGCCGAGGAGGGGACGGCGGTGCGGGTCGTCTCGATGCCATGCATGGAGCTGTTCGAAGCTCAGCCGCAGGAGTACCGCGATCAGGTGCTCCCGTACGCGACGCGCGCTCGCCTGGCGGTCGAGCCGGGGGCGAGCATGAGCTGGTGGAAGTGGGTCGGCAGCGACGGCGAGGTGCTGGGAATCGATCGTTTCGGCGCGTCCGCTCCGGGTATGAGAGTGTTGGAGGAGCTGGGCTTCACGACCGAGAACATCGCCTCGCGCGCGCGCGCCTTGCTGGGACGAGCGAGCCCGATTTCGAGTTGAGCGGCAAGCAAGGAGACCACAGATGACTCCCGAGAACCTCACCCCGATGCGGCACCTGTCCGCGCTCGGGCAGAGCGTGTGGATCGACTTCCTCTCGCGCGAATCGATTCGCGGCGGCCATCTGCAGGGCCTGCTCGATGGCGACTCCGTCGTGGGGGCCACGTCGAACCCGACGATCTTCCAGAAGGCGATGAGCGACAGCGGCGCCTATGAGGAGCAGCTGCGCGAGCTGGACCCGCAGCTGGCGGTCAAGGACGTGTTCTGGTCGCTTGCCGAGCAGGACATCGGTGACGCCTGCGACTTGTTCCGCCCGATCTGGGACGGAGGCGAGGGCCGCGACGGATACGTCTCGCTGGAGGTCGACCCGGGCCTCGCCTACGACACGCTCGCGACCTTTCGCGAAGCGATGCGCCTGCACGAAGCCGTCGAGCGCCCCAACCTGATGGTCAAGATCCCGGCCACGAAGCCGGGGCTGGCGGCGATCGAGGACGTGATCGCCAAGGGCCGCTCGATCAACGTCACGCTGATCTTCTCGCTGACCCGCTACGAGGAGGTCGCGGAGTGCTACGTGCGCGGCCTGGAGCGCCTCGTCGCGGAGGGTGGCGATCCGGGCAAGGTGGCGTCGGTTGCGAGCTTCTTCGTCTCGCGCATCGACACCGAGGCCGACCGGCGCTTGGACGAGCTCGGTGGGCATGACGAGCTGAAGGGCAAGCTGGCGGTGGCGAACGCGAAGCTCGCCTACCAGCGCTATCGGGCGGTGTTCGCCGGTCCCCGCTGGGAGTACCTGCAGTCCAAGGGCGCCACGCCGCAACGCGTGCTGTGGGCCTCGACGTCGGTCAAGAACCCCGACTACCCGGACACGATGTACGTCGAGGAGCTGATCGGCGCCGACACGGTCAACACGATGCCCGAGGAGACGATCAGGGCCTATCAGGACCACGGCCGCCCGCGAGCACGGCTGCAGTCGGGCCTCGAAGAGGCGCGCAGGCTGTTCGATCAGCTCGCGAGCGCGGGCGTCGACTACAAGGACGTGACAGACACGCTCGAGCGCGAGGGGGTCGAGAAATTCGCCGGCTCCTTCGACAGCTTGCTGGAGGCGCTGAACGACAAGCGCGCCTCGCTCCTCGCCGCTCAGGCGTAGGGGATCGGGATCAGGACGGTGATCCGCAGCGGCCCGGAGGGAAAGGCCGCGGCCGTGAACGTGTAGGCGCGGAAGCTCTTTCCATGCAGCAGCAACGGGCCACTCGAGGGGATCGGGCCGGGAGCGGAGCCGATCGTGCTCTTGACCAGGCGCTTGCCCATGTATATGAGCACGTCGAGCCCCACGAGCCGCTGCGCGAGGCGCTTGTAGCCCTCGTCGTCCTGGATCGAGAGCACGAAGCTGCCGATCGCGCGCCCGCCGAGCCGCAGCGGGGCGTGCACGGGAGCGAGCACGAACGGCCCACCGACATCGGAGAGCAGGTGCGTGCCGGCGCTCACGCGCAGGCGCACGATGTGGTGGTGAAGCAGCGCTTGGATCGCCCGGCGGGTCGCCGCGGGGTCGCGCCGGGCGACGGCATGCAGCAGCGCCTGGCTGTTCTGGACCCGGCGGATCTGGGCGATCGTGCGCCGGCCCGCCTCACCGTCGTAGATCAGGTGCGCGACGTGGCTGATCGTGTTGACGGCCGTCTCTTCGCTCGTGGCTCCGCAAAGGGCCTCGGTCGACTCGATCGATCTGAGCAGGTACACACGCACGGGGCTCCCCGTGGGGTATGCGCTGGCGGGGAAGGAGGTGTACTGATAGCCGCCCCCTTTGAGCGTGAGCGTGCCCTGCGCCGGCAGCTTGCCGGCGGGCAGCTCGACGGCGCCGGCGATCGTCCGCTCGGCGCTCGGGGAGCGCCCGCCGCGCAGCACCGTCAGCCCTTCGGCGATGCCGTTGGTCTCGGCGATCAGACCGCCGTTTGCCCACACGCTCGTGACGAAGCTCGCGAGCGGGGCGCCGTCGGCGCCGGCGATCGTCCCGCGCACGGGTGCGAGCGCGCCCGGGCTTCCGGCGTCGGCGAGCACGCGCGTTCCGCGCATGATCCGCAGGTTGGTCATGTGCCCGGTGGCGATCAGCGCCAGCGCCGCAGCGCGCGCCGCGGGCGCGTCGCCCCGTTCGACAGCCTCGCGCAGGGGGGCCGAGGCGCCGATCATGTGCAGCGCGCTGGCTGTCCGTTCGCTGAGGAGACCCTCGTGGTAGACGCGCATGGCCACGTGCCCGAGCGCGTCGAGGACGGTTGCCGCACAGGTCCCCGGCGTCGCCGCGTCGACGTCGATGGCCGCGTGCGCGCTGTCGCTGACCTTCAGGCTGGACCCGCACCCCGTGAGGGCGGCGGCGATCGCCAGCAGCACGGCTGCGCGCGCGGCGATGGAGTACATGCGCACGCGGGGAACCATCGAGAGTCATCCTAAGCGCTGGCTAATCGCGCATGTGAGCCCGACGAATGGCGCGTGTCCGAGCAGCCGCTCCGGCGGGTCCCGGTCCCCGGCGCCGGGTCCGCTAGTGTCGGCTGATGCCGACCGTCCTGATCACCGGCGCATCGACCGGCATCGGCGAGGCGACGGCCCTGCGCCTGGCACGGGGGGGCTGGACGGTGCTCGCGGGCGTGCGCGATCCGGCCGCGGGGGAGCGGCTGGCGGCCGAGGCGGGCGCGGGACCCGGGCGGGTGCTGGCGCTGACACTCGATGTGACCGACCCGACGCAGATCGCCGAGGCGGCCGAGCGCGTCGCACGGGAGACGGGCGCGGTCGACCGGTCCTCGCCGGGCAGGCTCGAGGCGCTGGTCAACAACGCGGGAATCGGCTACGGCGGTCCGCTCGAGCTGCTGCCGATCGAGGATCTGCGCCATCAGCTGGAGGTCAACGTGCTCGGTCAGGTCGCGGTCACGCAGGCGATGCTGCCGGCATTGCGCGCCGCGTGCGGGCGGATCGTGTTCCTGTCCTCCGTCGGCGGCCGCGTGGCGATGGCGTTCACCGCCCCCTACGCGGCCTCCAAGCACGCGATCGAGGCGATCGGCGACGCGCTGCGCGTCGAGCTGCGCACCTCGAAGGTGCAGGTCGCGCTGATGGAGCCGGGCTCGGTGGCGACGCCGATCTGGGACAAGGGCCGCGCGGAGGCCGATCGCTTGAGCGTCCCGGAGGGGTTGCGGGCGCAGTACGGGCACGTGCCGGTGGCGATGGACAAGGTTCTGCAGGACACCGCGCGGCGCGGGATACCCCCGGAGCAGGTGGCGGAGACGATCGAGCGGGCGCTGAGCGCCAAGCGGATGAAGGCCCGATATTTGATCGGGCGCGACGCGAAGGGGATGGTGCTCATCAGGGGACTGCTGCCGGATCTCGTGTTCGACCGCCTGGCGCGGCGGGTGCTCGGCGTCTGAGCGCCCTCAGGCCGGCGGCGGGTAGACCGCCAGCCAGGCGAACAGGCTGGTGGTGGCGGCGTGTGTCTGGAGCATCCCGGGCCTCGCGTTCTGCGCTGGGAGCGTCTCGCCGTTCCAGGAGAGCAGGTAGAGGCCCTGGCCGTTGAGCGCCCGCGTCTGGGCGTTGCGGGCGTTGTCGGCCGCGAGCGCGTACAGCGTGCGGTCGTGGCCGAGTGAGTACAACGCGAGCATCCACTGCAGGTAGATCGCGTCGTATTGCGGCGAGAAGTCGAGCAGGTAGCCGAAACGGGTCAGGGCCGTCGCCTTCAGGTGCTCGGCCCGCTGGCAGTCCGGAGGCGTGGAGGTCAGCCCGCAGAGCAGTGCTTGCGCGTAGATCAGCGGGCCCTCGATGTAGTCAGCCGGGTCGGGGTTCAGGCTGCTGCCCGCGTACAGGCCGTCGGCGGCGCTGAAGCCGGCCGTGTTGCCCCAGGCGAGGAACCGCCGCGCCTGCGCGAGCGCGAAGGGCGAGCGCGTCCGCTGATAGAGGAGCGTTGCCAGCAGCGTGTCGGAGGCGAGCGCGGCGCCGGCCTTGTAGGGATGGCCCGTGTTCCACCAGATCCCACCCGCCCGCCGATCCCAGCCGGCGGCGGCGATGTAGGTGAGGGCTCGTTCGGCGTCGGTAAGCCAGCGCCGCGAGCCGGTCGCACGGTAGGCGTTCATGAACGCCAGACCCCACCAGCCGTTGTCGTCGAACCAGGTCTCGGTGTTCGTGGCCCGGTCTCCTGGGTAGGGCGAGTAGCCGGCAAGCGGGCGCAGCCCACGGTTCAGATAGCGCTCGGCCCCGGTCGCGAAACGCGTGACCGCGCGCCGGTTGGCCGTGGTCGGCTGCGCGATCGCGATCGCGTCCAGCGACTGGAACAGCGGCACGATGTCCCAGATCGTCGCCAGCGGGTAGCGGTCATGGTCACCCAGTCGCGCGTCATACCAGCCACCGCGACGGTGCCCCCAGCGCCGCGCCGCGCTCGCGACGCCGGCTTGAGCCAGCGAGAGGTAGTGCTGCTGGGCCGCGCTCAGCGGCTGCTGAATCGGTTCGGGCGGGGCGGCTGCGGCGCTGCCGGGCCAGACGGCGGCCAGCGCGAACGCCGAGAGGGTGAGTGCGAGCCTGCGCATAGAAGCTGCAACACAACCGCGACCTGATCGCTGCGTTATGTGGCCCGGCTACGGTATAGCCCGCACATGCCCGAGATCGAGCCGCCCCAGATGCCGTCCCAGCCGCCGCCCTCCGGCGCTCACCTTCCGAGCCCGCCATCCGAACGGGGGATGTGGCTGACCGCGCTCGCGTTCGCCGCGATCGGCGTCGCTGTGCTCGTGGCGGCTCTGGCGGGCGTCGGTGGAAGCTCGGCGCCAGCGCATCTGGCGGCCGCGCCGCCGGTGGTGCCGGTGGCTGCCGCCACGCCCGCGCCAAGCGCCGCGGAGTCCGCGCGTGTGCTCGCCCACGCTTCCAAGCCGAGGCGGAGCCGACGCAGCAGGCGCGGGGCGGCGATCGTCGCGCAGCCGACGAGCGTGCAGCAGCACCTCGACACGACACGGTTCGTCGATCAGACGGAAACGCACATCTCGACGCGCTGGATGGAAGGCTTCTACCCGATCTACGCCGTCGCCCAGAAGACGTTCGGCGTCAACTGGCTGCTGCTGGCCTCGATCCACCGGCAGGAGTCGGCGTTCTCGACCGAGGCCAGCACCTACCACGGCCTCAACTTCGCCGGCTGCTGCGGCGGGCCGATGCAGTTCAACGTGACCAACGGGCCGGTGAGCACATGGCAGCTCGTGCGGGACTCCTATCGCTATGGCAGGCGTCCGCCCGCCTACGACCACATGACGTCCGCCCATCCGTCGCTGTACGACGACTTCGACTCGATCATGGCCGCCGCGCACCTGCTCTCCGCGGATGGCGCGGAGCTCATGCTGGACGGCTCGGCGTGGGGCGCGGCGTATGACTACTACGGACACGACGCGACCGGCATCAGCTACGCCGATCAGGTCTTGGCGCGCGCGATCGGCTGGTCACAGCACGGGTTCTGCGTCAACTGCGGCGTCGATCAGGCACTGGTCGAAGCCGTTCACGCGGCGTATGGGGCGCCGGTGCTGGCGGCGTTGACTCGGGCCAGTAGCGCGCGGGAGTAGCCGGCGGCGCGATTGCCCGCCACTCGGCGCGGCTTGCTATGTGCCTCGATCGCCTCCAGGCGAAACGGGCACTGCGGCCGCCTGCTCGCGGAGGAGCAGGTAGAGCGGGATCGCAAAGCAGAGCCCGACGAGCACGGTCGCCGGGATCGTCACCCACCACCGGCGCACGCCCGTCCGGGGGCCATCCCAAGCCGACCAGCCGATGAACGCCAAGCAGCAGATCCCCAGGTCGGCGGCAAGTTGCGCCGAGGGGAGCGTTCCGAACCAGTCGCCGAAGTATCGCCCCAGATCCACACCGTGCTCGGCGACGAACACGGCAACCATCGCGTTCGGCACCACGAACCCGAGAACGGTGAGCAGCAGCAGCAGCCTCCTGCGGTGCGCCACGCTTGAGAACCTCCGTTGGAAGACGCCTAGGCGACGCTCGCCTGCGCCATCAACTCGCCGGCGACCCGGTCGGTCGCGGCGCCCGTGCCGCCGAGCAGACGGCGTGAGAGCTGCGCGCGGCGGAAGTAGAGGGGCGCGTCGTGCTCCCAGGTGGCTCCGGTGCCGCCGTGCACGGAGATCATCGTGCGCGCGGCCTGGTCGAGCGCACGCCCGGCGACCGAGCGGGCTGCGCTTGCCGCCAGTGGGAACTCGTCCGGTGCTCCGATGCGTGCCCAGCCGGCGTAGTAGAGCAGTGAGCGGCCGTTGTCGAGTTGGCGGAGAACCTCGGTGAGGGAGTGCTTGACCGCTTGGTAGGAGCCGATCGCGCGGCCGAAGGTATGGCGCTCCTTGGCGTATTCCACAGAGACGTCGAGGGCAGTCTCGACGCTGCCGAGCGACTCGGCGGCGATCAGCGCCTGCGCGAGGTACCAAGCGGATGCGAGTGACTCCTCGGGCGCGTCGAGGACGGTCGCGGGCGCGTCTGAGAGCGTCACATGCCCGAGCGAGCGCGTCGCGTCATAGCGCGTAGTGGCCTCGATCTCGACACCGCTTGCGCCGGTCTCGATCGCGACGCCCACGGGCTTGCCATCGCGCAGGGCGACGCCCACGAGCACGTCAGCGCCAGGCGCGTCCGGCACGAATGCGAGCTGGCCGTTGACGCGAGCCTGATCGCCCTCGCCCGACACGGTTGGGGCGTCCGCGCGATCTAGCCCGCGAGCCGGGTCGGCGCTCCAGCGCTCGGAGAGGTCGTCGGGCGGGCTGACCGGCAGGTAGGCGGCACGGCGCTCACCCGTGGCGAGCGGCTCGAGCAGCGATGAGCCGGCGGGCGCGTCGCTGAGGATGGCCGTCGCGGGCAGGTGCCCCAGCAGGGGGATGCCGGCGAGCACGCGACCGCACTCGCCGAGCACGAGCATCGCGTCGAAGGCGTCGAGCCCGGCGCCGCCGTGCGCGTCATCGATCAACAGACCGGGCCAGCCGGCCTCCTTGGCGGTCGGCCACAGGTCGGGAAGGGCGCTCTCGTTGCCGTCGAGCGCCTCGCGAGCCGTTTCGAATGTCTTGAAGCGCGACAGCGCTCCACGTGCTGCCTCGCGCAGGAACACCTGCTCATCGGAGAGGGAGAGGTTCACGTTCGCACTCCTTGGGTCGTGCTTGACTGGCTCACTTCGACGCTCCTTCAGTCGTGTTCGATGAGCTCATGCCGCGGCCGTTTCCTTGGAGCGCAGCTCGGAGAAGGGGATGCCCTTGTCCAGGCGCGGCGCGGGAGGCAGGCCAAGCACGCGCTCCCCGATCGTGTTGCGCAGGATCTCCTCGGTCCCGCCGGCCGACTTCAGGCCCGGCAGGAAGGAGATCATGTAGGCCCACTCGCTGTCCTCCTCGAGCGCGTCGGGTCCAACCACGTCCGCGATCAGATCCCCCGCCTTGATTGCGCCGCTGACGATTGTGATCTTCGCGAGGCCCGCCTCCGGGCCGGGGACCTGTCCTTTCTGCAGCGCCGAGAGCGTGCGGTAGCCGGTGAAGCGCACGGCCAGCAGTTCGCTTGCGACCTCGCCGAGCTGATGGCGCACCTCGGGATCGCGGCGGGCGTCCTCGTCATTGGCGATCGCCTGCGCGAAGCGGTTGGAGTTGTAGCCGAGGCCCTCGCTGCCGAGGCCGATCGTGACGCGCTCGAACATCAGCGTCGTCAGGGCCGTGCCCCAGCCGTTGCCGACACCGCCGACGACCGCGTCCGCGTCGATCGCGACGTCGTCGAAGAACACCTCGTTGAACTCAGCCTCGCCGGAGATCTGGCGCAGCCCCCGCACGGTCACGCCCTGGGCGTTGATCGGCACGATGAACATCGTCAGGCCCTTGTGCTTGGGAACGTCGGAGTCGGTGCGCGCGAGCAGCAGCCCGTAGGAGGCGAATTGGGCGTTGGTCGTCCAGACCTTCTGCCCGCTCAGGCGCCAGCTGCCGTCCTCCTGCTGGCGGGCGCGCGCCTGCACGGCCGCCAGGTCAGAGCCCGCGGCGGGCTCGGAGAAGAGCTGGCACCAGACCTCGTCGCCGTGCAGCATTGGGCCGAGATAGCGCCCCTTCTGCTCGTCGCTGCCGTGGGCGATGATCGTCGGGCCGAGCATGCCCACGCCGATCGCGTCGAGGATGCTGGGGACTTTCGCGCGCCCGATCTCCTGGTTGCAGATCACCTGCTCGATCGGGCCGAGGCCCTGACCGCCGTACTCCTTCGGCCAGGTGACGCCCGCGAGGCCGCCCTCGGCCAGCTTGCCCTGCCAGACGCGGCGGGCGGCGATTATCTCCGACTCGTCCCGAATCGCCCCGGGACCGTCAAGGACGGGAGCTTCGGAGGAGTGCTCCTCGAGCCAGGTCCGCACCTGGGCGCGGTAGGCGGCCTGCTCCGGTGTGTCGTCGAGATCCACGGCGTTCTCCTTTGGCTGACTGACCAGTCAATCTATGCATCAAAGGTACTCCACTGGGCGCGGATGTGTCGATCCCGCTTAAGCCCCCGCGGGGATCGGCTGCTCGCGCATGGGCGCCTGGTGGTAGATGCCCTCGAAGCCACGGTCGAGCAGCTGGCGCGCCTGCGTGCCCGGGTTGGGCGAATGCAGCACGACCACGCCGAGGCGCACGCCGTGGCGCTCGGCGGTCGCCACCAGGCAGCGGCCCGCCGCATCGGTGAAGCCGGTCTTCAGGCCCGTTAGCCCCGGGTAGTGGTAGATCAGCAGCGGGTTGTTGTTATAGAGGTAGAGCTTGCCGCCCTTGATCGGAAAGGGCAGCTTGGCCGAGTAGGTGCGCACGATGCTCGCCAGGCGCGGTTGCGCGAGATCGACATGCGCGAGCACCGCAAGATCGGCCGCGCAGGAGAAGTTGCCCTCGTTCACGTAGCCGGAGGGCGAGGAGTAGCGCGTGCAGCCCATCCCGAGCTTGGCGGCCTCGGCGTTCATGCGCGCGACGAAGCGGTTGATGCCGCCGGCCACGTGCTGGGCGAGCGCTATGGCGGCGTCGTTGCCGGATGGCAGCAGCAGGCCGTAGAGCATCGTCTCCAGCCGCACGTGTTTTCCGAGCGGCAGCACGCCGACCTTCGAGCCGGCCGAGTTGACGGCCGCTTTCGTGATCAGCACGTGCGCGTTCGGCCGCGATGTCTTGACGGTCAGCAGCGCGGTCATCATCTTCGTCAGGCTCGCCACGCGCAGTCGTGTGAAGGCGTTGCGCTGCCACAGCACCTGGCCGGTGTCGAGGTTGAACAGCACCCCCGCGCGCGGCGGCGCGTGGAAGTCGATGTGCACGCTGTCCTGCTCGGGAGAGCCGATCCCGTGCAGCACGAGCGCGGGCTTGGCCAGCGGCAGGCCGCCGGCGGAATGCGGTGTCGCGGCGGTGGCGGTGTGCGGGCGATTGGGAGCCGGCGTGGAGGCGGCGGCCGAGCCGTGGCCGCCGGATTTGGAGAGTGCGATCGTCAGCACGCCCGCCGCGAGGATCACGAGCGCGAAGCAGGCGGCGATCGATATGCGCCTGCGCCGCCGCCGCCGCCGCGCGTCCTCTCGCCGGCGCCGGCTCTGGTCGGGGGTCATGAAGGGAGAGCTGCTCATGAGCTGTGGCTGGGCGGCTGTGCGGGCATCGAGTGCAGAAGGCGGGTCCGGATCGTCCTCAGCGGGGAGGATTGCGCAGCGCGCCGACAATCCCGACGGCGAGCATCACGAGGATCAGGACGGACAGCAGGCTAGCGATCGTGAAGCCCTGTTCGATCACGGCGGCGATCGTGAGGAAGGCGAAGCCGGCGATGAACACCAGCACGGCGCCGAGGACGAGTACGCGAGTCATCGGGGATCAGTACACCGGCCGCATCGGCGGCTCGCATTCTCCCGGACGCGCCGCCGGCGCGCGCCAGCGGCGGCCGGTCGTGACCACTCACAGCCTGCGCGCGCGGGGCTACGCCTGCGCCGCCAGCGGGCCGACCCCGGCGCGCGACTGTGGCACGTGCTGGTCGGCGTGGTAGGAGGAGCGCACGAGCGGGCCGGCCGCGACGTGGTCGAAGCCCAGCTCGTAGGCCGCCTGCTCGAGCGCTGCGAACTCGTCGGGGTGCCAGTAGCGGACGACCGGCAGGTGGCGCTCGGAGGGGCGCAGGTACTGCCCGACGGTGAGCACCTGAACGCCGTGCTCGCGCAGCGTGGCGAACGTGTCGAGCAGCTCCTCGTGCGTCTCGCCCAGCCCCACCATCAGCCCGGACTTGGTCACGACGTCCGCCCCGCCCATCTCACCGGCCAGGCGCAGCACGCGGCAGGAGCGCTGGAACTCCGAGCCGCGGCGCGCGAGCGGATACAGCCGCGGGACGACCTCGACGTTGTGGTTGAACACGTCGGGACGCTCGGCGATCACCTTCGCCAGCGGCATCTCCTGACCCTGGAAGTCGGGCGTCAGCACCTCGACCTGACAGTCGGGCGCCTGGCGGCGGATCTGGCGGATCACGCCGACGAACGCCGAGGCGCCCTTGTCTGGCAGGTCGTCGCGATCGACGGAGGTGATGACGGCGTGGCGCAGACCCATGCGGGCGATCGAGCGAGCCACACGCGCCGGCTCCAGGGGATCGTTCCAACTCGGCTTGCCGGTCTTGACGTTGCAGAAGCCACAGCGCCGGGTGCAGGTGTCGCCAAGGATCATGAACGTCGCCGTGCCGCGCTCCCAGCACTCTCCGACGTTTGGGCAGGCGGCCTCCTGGCAGACCGTGTGCAGGTTCTCCGAGCGGATCAGCTCGGTCAACTCCCGGTAGCGCTCACCGCCAGGCGGGGGCACCTTGAACCACGGCGGCTTGCGCTCGCGCAGCGGCCGGACGTCGGGCCCGAGCACGCGCAGCACGTCCATGCCGCCAGGGTTCGAACGCGAGCGGGTGGCGCTCATGCGGGGATCGTCTCACGGAGTTGAGAGATGTCGATGGGGGCTCGCTCGGCGAGCCCGGAGGCGTTCGTAGTGTCGATGCCGAGGCGTCGCGGCGAGACGAGGCGCTGCCGGCGGCCGTGCGCCTGAGCGAACTGAAAGGCCATGCGCTTGCGCATGCAGGCCATGCCCGTCGAGCGTGCGGGCGCGAGCTCGCACTGTACGGAGGTCATCGCGACGTCGGGCAGGCCGCAGGCGACGACCCAGGAGAACGGCTCGAGGTCGTTCTCGATGTTGACGGCGAAGCCGTGCGTGGTGATTCCACGCGAGACGTGCACGCCGATCGAGGCGATCTTGCGGTCCCCCGCCCACACGCCGGTGTAGTCGATGCCCTCCTCGTGGCGCGAGCGCCCGTCCACCCCTTCACCGGCCAGCGCCGCGAGGATCGCCTCTTCCATGGTGCGCAGGTAGCGGTGCACGTCGTCGATGCGCATGATCGGATAGCCGATCAGCTGACCGGGCCCGTGGTAGGTGATGCGCCCGCCGCGGTCGGTGTCGATCACCTCGATGCCCTGCGCGCGGTAGAAGTCCTCGCCGAGCGTCAACTCGCCGGCGGCCGAGCGACGCCCGCGCGTGTAGACGGGCGGGTGCTCGAGCAGCAGCAGCGTGTCGGGCAACTCGCCCGCCCGCCGGCGCTCGCGGATGCGCTCCTGGAGCATGACGGCGTGCTGGTAGGGCACCGTTCCGAGCTGGCAGACCCACAGCTCGTCGTTGGAATGCTCGCCGCCAGGAGTGCTCATGTGCTCTCATCCAGCCTAGCGCCGAGCCGGCGCGGGTCGGATGCGAGCAGCGAGTAGACAGCGTCGTCGCTGTAGCGGTGCCCGATCTAGCCAGTAGCCGTCGGGCAGCTCGAAGCGCAGCATCGGCCTCAGCCTAACGTCGCCCGGACCGGGGCCGGGGCTGGGGCGGGAGTCCCGGCATAACGATAAGCATCATGACAGCACAATAATTGATGCTATGATGCTCACATGCGCACGACAGTGACACTCGATCCAGATGTCGAGGCCAAGCTGCGCGACGCGGTTCGCGAGCGGGGCGTCTCGTTCAAGGTCGCCATCAATGACGCCGTTCGAGCGGGTCTCAATGGTCCGACCGCCGCCCCGCAACGCTTCCGTATGACCACGTCGCCGTTGGGTGTACGTCCTGGGATCAACCTCGACAAGGCGCTCACGCTCGCTGGCGAAATGGAAGATGAAGAGATTCTGCGCAAGCTCGAACTGCGCAAGTGAAGCTGCCCGACGTCAATCTGCTCGTATACGCGGCAGACGAGACGGCGGTCCTTCACGAGCCGGCGCTCGCATGGGTTGAGAGCACGCTCTCCGGTACGGAGACGGTGGCGTTCGCCTGGTTGGTGTTGATCGGCTTTGTCCGGATTACCACCAATCCAAGAAGTTTCGATCGTCCTTGGAACGCGGCGCAGGCGCTCGAGGTGGTGGACCGCTGGCTGGCTCAGCCTGTCGTCACCGTCATTCACCCGACCGACCGGCACGCGGCGGTTTTGCGCGACCTGCTCGTTCCGCTCGGCACGGCCGGCAACCTCACCAGCGACGCCCATCTCGCGGCGCTTGCGATCGAGCACGGCGCGACGCTTTGCTCGCGCGATGTCGACTTCTCCCGCTTCGCGGGCCTCCGCTGGGAAGACCCGCTCGCCGGCTGAGCTACAGCGTGAGCGCCGCGGGCGCTTCGAGCAGTTCGCGAATGCGCGCGAGAAACTCCGCGGCGTCGGCGCCGTAGAGGATGCGGTGGTCGCAGACGAGCGTCAGCGTCATCGTGTGACGCGCGAGCAGCTGCTCCTCGCGCACGACCGCTCGTCGCTGCACCGATCCGACCGACAGGATCGCCGCCTGCGGCGGGTTGATGATCGCGGTGAAGCTGCGGATGCCGTACATGCCGAGATTGGAGACCGTGAATGTGCCGCCGCCCAGCTCCGGCGGTGTGATCGTCGCCTCGCGCACGCGCTGGGCAAGCGCGCGCGTCTCCCGGGCGATCTCGCCGAGCGACTTCTCCTCCGCGTCGAACACCGTCGGCACCACCAGCGCGTCCTGTGCGGCGACGGCCACGCCGACGTTCACGCGCGAGTGCATCTGCAGCACGCCGTCGCGGTAGCTGCCGTTGGCCCGCGGGTGCTCGTGCAGCGCGAGCGCGCACGCCTTCACGACCATGTCGTTGTACGTGGGCGACTGCTCGGCCGAGATGCGCTTGAGCTCCGTGCGCAGCTTCACGCACTCCTCCATGTCGACGTCCGCCTGCAGCGTGAAGTCGGGGATCGTCGCCTTCGACTCCGCCATCCGCCGCGCGATCGTCTGCTGCATTCGAGACAGCTCGGCGGTCGTCGTCTCGCCCTTGGCCGTCACGACATCCGCGAGCGTGGGCGTCGGCTGCAAAGGCGCGGACGGGGTCGATGGCACGGCCGCCTCGCCGGCCGTGAGCACGTCCGCCTTGACGATCCGCCCGCCGGGGCCGCTGCCCGTGAGCGTGCTCAGCTCGACGCCCCGCTCGCGCGCGATGCGCCTGGCCAGCGGTGAGGCTCTCACCCGCTCTCCCAGCGGCGTGGGCGACGTCGCCCCGCTCGGTGCTCCAGCGCGCGCGTTGCTGCCCACGGTCGCCCCTGTGGCGCTCGCGGCGGCGTGGCCCTGCCGACCTGCGGCCGCAGTGGCGACGGCCGGTTGCTCGGCGGCAGCGGCGGTCGCCGTCTCGCCGCCGCCCACCCGCGCGATCAGCTCGCCGACTGCCAGCGTGTCACCCTCGCGGGCGATCGTCTGCAGGACGCCTTGCTGGTCTGACTCGTAGCTCATCGTCGCCTTGTCGGTCTCGATCTCCACGAGCTCCTCGCCGCGGCGCACCTCTTCGCCGTTCTGCTTGAGCCAGCGCAGGATCGTCCCCTCCTCCATCGTGTCGGACAGGCGGGGCATGACGATCTCGCCCATCAGCCCGCTCCGCTGCGGGCGGGCGCGAGCCCCAGCATCGACAGCGCGACGTCGAGGATCTGCGGCTCGTGCGGGTAGGCGATGTCCTCGAGTGGCTTGGAGTAGGGCATCGGCACGTCGGCGCCCGAGACTCGCTGGACGGGCGCGTCGAGATCGTCGAAGGCCTGCTCGGAGATCAGCGCGGCGAGGTTCGCGCCCACGCCCCCGTGTGGCCAGCCCTCCTCGATGATCACACAGCGGTTGGTCTTTCTGACCGACGCGAGGATCGTGTCGAGGTCGAGCGGTCGCAACGTGCGCGGGTCGATCACCTCGGCCTGCACGTCGTGCCGCTCGGCGAGCGTGACGGCGGCGCGCTCGGCCGTGAGCGCCATCCGCGATACGCCCACGATCGTCACATCCGAGCCCGCGCGCGCGATGCGCGCGCTACCGAAGTCGACGAGCTCCTCCTCGCCGTCGGGCACCTCGCCGCGCACGCCATACAGCGACTCGTGCTCGATGAAGATCACCGGGTTCTCGTCGCGGATCGCGGTCTTGAGAAGCCCCTTGGCGTCGGCGGCGGTCGCCGGAACCGCGACGAGCAACCCGGGCACGTGCATGAACAGCGCCTCCAGACAGTGCGAGTGGGTGGGCCCGAGCTGGTGGCCGGCGCCCTGTGGCATGCGCACGACCAGCGGAACCGTGACCTGGCCGCCGAACATGTAGTGGATGTGGGCAGCGTGGTTGACGATCTGATCGAAGGCGAGCAGCGCGAAGTTGATCGTCATCAGCTCGACGACCGGCCGCAGGCCGGCCATCGCCGCGCCGACGCCCATGCCGACGATCGTGTTCTCGGAGATCGGCGTGTCGCGCACGCGCTTCTCGCCGAACTCCTCCAGCAGCCCCGCGGTGACGTTGAAGGCGCCGCCAAACACCCCGATGTCCTCGCCCATCAGGAATACCCGCTCGTCGCGCGCGAGCTCCTCGCGCAGGGCCGCGGTCAGCGCCTCGCGGTAGCGCAGCTCGGCCATCAGGCGGCGTCCTCGCCGTGAGCGAGCGCATCGCTCATCTGCTGTGGGATCTCATCGCTGCCGTCGGCGACCGCGCCATCTGCCGGCGGGCTCGACGCGCCCTCTTGCGGGTCGGTCGTCCTGACCGAGTACCAGCCGCTCGCGCTCGGATCGAGCACGTATACGTCGTCGTACAGAGACTCCGGCGCGGGGAACGGCGAGCTCTCGGCGAATGCGACTGCCTCCTCGACGCGCTCGATCGCCCGCGCATCGATCTCCTCGCGGCCGGCCTCGTCGATCACGCCCTCGTCGATCAGCAGCTCGCCGAAGGCGGGAATCGGGTCGCGCTCGCGCCACTGGGCGACCTCCTCCTTGGAGCGGTACTGCTCGGGGTCTGCCATCGAATGGCCGCGGAAGCGGTAGGTGACGGCCTCCACGAGCAGCGGGCGGCGATCTTCGCGCACGCGCTTGACCGCCTCGGAGACGACTTCGTGCGTGTCGATCACGTCCATGCCGTCGCAGCGCATTCCCGGCACGCCGAGGCTCTCGCCCTTGCGCTGCAGATCGGTGACGGCCGAGTGACGGCCGAGCGCGGTGCCCATTCCGAATTGGTTGTTGGTGACCATGAAGAGCACCGGCAGCCTCCACAGCGCCGCCAGGTTGAGCGTCTCGCCGAAGGTGCCCTGATTGGAGGCGCCGTCGCCGAACGTGCAAAGGGTCACCTCCTCGGTGCCTTCGTAATCGGATGCCAGGGCCAGGCCGGCGGCGATCGGCAGGTTGCCGCCGACGATCCCGTAGCCGCCCATGAAGCGGCGTGAGGCGTCGAACATGTGCATCGAGCCGCCGCGCCCATGCGAGCAGCCGTCGACGCGCCCGAACAACTCGGCCATGACGTTCTCCGGCGGCGTGCCGCGCACGAGCGCATGACCGTGTGAGCGGTAGGTGGAGATCAGGTAGTCGCTGTCGCGCAGCGCCCGTGCGCTGCCGACGATCGTCGCCTCCTCGCCAATCGACAGGTGCAAAAAGCCGCCCACTTTCGCCCGTGCGTACATCTCGCCCGCACGCTCCTCGAAGCGCCTGATGAGCGTCATCGTCTGGAGCCACTCGCGAGCGATGTCGGGCTCGGGCAGGTTTCCCATCAGCTCTCCACGGTACTCCAGCGGGCGATGAACTCATCCGCCTCGGACTGCGCCAGCTCCTCGCGCAGCGCACGCGCCAGCCGGGAAGCCGCGTGTGGCGGGCGGTCCCAGAACAGCACGACCTCGCCGCCGTCGATCTCGACGATCTCGATGTGGTCGACGCGCTCGGCGTCCGCGAGCAGCGCGGGCGCGCGACCGGCACGTGTGACGATCAGCCGGTAGGCGCGGTTGGCTTTCATCGCGACCCCGCTCCTGGAACGGCGGCGCCGCTGTGGGATGCGGCCTCCTCGACGGCGCGCTCGCCATGGAACACGCGCCCGCCGACGGCCACGGCGGGGACGCTCGTGACGCCGGCCGCGGCCGCAGCCGCCGTGGCCGTGCTCAGTCGCCCCGCAACCGATCGCAGCTCAGCACCGCGCTGGACGGCGGAGGGGTGCATCTCGCATGCGGCTGCGGCGATCAGGACGTTGTCGAGCTGCTCGAGGTCGCGCCCGCCCGCGAAGGCCTGCCGGAAGGCGGCCTGGGCGAACGGGACCACCCGGCCGATCGACTTGGCGTACGTCGCCGCCCGCATCGCCGCGGCGCTGTCGAATGGGAACGGATCGGGCCAGCGCAGCGGTTGCAGGCTGAGCTCCTGGGCGCGCGCGGCGGTCGCGGCGCGGAAGATCTCCTCCTCCTCGCGGCAGCGGAAGGCGTCATACGGCTCGCCCCCTGGCAGCTCGCGGGCAAGCACGGGCTGCCACTCGGCGGGGCCCGGCAGCACGTGCAGGATGCGCTCGGCCGCGAGGTACGCAAGCGGGCTGGCCAGGTCGAAGTAGAAGCTCGCGTACGGGTTCACGATCAGAGGGTATCTCCGCCCATGCGAGCGAGTCATTGCTGTCGAGTGCGTCAGGCGTCGTCGATGGCGGCGGCCGACCCCGGCATATTCGGCGCCTACACGGTCACCGCCGGCTGAGGCGGTGCCAGGGGCCGCGGCGTGCCGGCTTGCTCGGGCACGTCGCCGGCTGAGGTGTCGCGGGCTGTCGGGCCGGTCAGCCGTGGATCAGCCAGCCGTCGGCCGCGCGCCCGGCTTCCATCACTGCCTCTGAGAGCGTCGGGTGGCCGTGGATGATGCGTGCCACCTCGGCGAAGCCACCCTCGAGCAGGCGCACGTTGACGAGCTCCTGCACGAGCTCGGTTGCGCGCGTGCCGACGATGTGCCCGCCCAGCAGCTCACCGTATTTCGACTCGCCCACGAGCTTCACCATGCCGGTGCGATCGCCGTAGACGATGCCGCCGCCGACGGCGCCGTAGGGCACCTTGCCAACGACCACCTCATAGCCCTCCTCACGCGCCTGAGCCTCGGTCAGGCCGAACGAGCCGACGTTCGGCGTGCAGAAGGTCGCGCGGGGAATGTCCACATGGGAGATCGGATGCGTTGTGAGGCCCGCCGAGTCCTCGGCGGCGATGATGCCCTCGTCAGAGGCCTTGTGGGCGAGCGCTGGGCCGGCGACGAGATCGCCGATCGCATACACGCCCGCGCGGCTGGTGCGCAGCGCGCCGTCTACCTGGACCAGGCCCCGATCGTCCAGCTCGACGCCGGCCTCGGCGAGGCCCAGGCCCTCGACGTCGGCGCCGCGTCCCGCGCAGATCACCAGGTAGTCGACCTCGAGGCCCGACTCCTCGCCGTGGGTGAACGTGACGCTCGAGTCGCCCGCCTTGACATCGGCGATCGGCTCGCCCGTCTGAACGGTGATCCCCTGGCGCTTGAAGCCGCGCTCGACGAGGCGCGAGACGTCCGCGTCCTCGGTCGGCAAGAGGCGCTCGAGCGCCTCTATCAGGCGCACCTCGCTGCCCAGGCGGGCATAGCCGGAGGCGATCTCCGCGCCCGAGGCGCCGGCGCCGACCACGGCCAATCTCCCCGGCAGCTCCGACAGCGCCCAGGCCCGCTCGGTGCCGATGATCCGCTCGCCGAACTCGACGCCGGGGATCGAGCGCGGCGTGGAGCCGGTCGCGAGGATCACCGTCTCGGCGGCGAACGACTGCCCGCCGACGCTCACCTCGCCATCGGCAGTCAGCGCCCCGTCGCCCTCGAGCACGTCGATCCGGTTCTTCTTGAACAGCCCACCCACCCCTGAGGTGAGCGTCGTCACGACCTTCTCACGGCGCGCCTGCACGCCCGCGAAGTCGACCTCGACGCCGCTGACGTTCAGCCCGTACTCGCCCGCGTCGCGGATCTCCTGCAGCAGATCGGCCGAGCGCAGGACCGCCTTGGCGGGTATGCAGGCGTAGTTCAGACACCGTCCGCCGAGCTTGTCGCGCTCGATGACGGCCGTCTTTTTCCCCAGCTGCGCGGCGCGAATCGCGGCCACGTAGCCGCCCGGCCCGGAGCCGATCACGATGCAGTCGTAGGAGCTTTCCGCCATTTGGCCTGAGCCTATCGAAGCGTTTCCGAAGCAGCCGGACGCTTAGCGGGCGGCGCCGTCCCCCGCGGCCTGAATGCGCCCCATCACGCGCACGAGCTTCCAGAACAGCCAGCCGCCGAGGCCGACGCTGAGCACGCACGCGCCCGCAGCGCCGATCGTCGAGGCGACGACCAGCGCCAGCGAGGTGACGAGGATCTGGAAGGCGAGCAGCGCCTCGAACGCGAGCACCGCCCAGTAGCGGCGCCGGTACATGCCCTGGGCCAGCAGCGCCAGCGTGACCGCCAGGACCAGGGCGCCGGGGAGCGAGCCACCGTGGCGGCTGAGGTCATGGACGCTGGCGGCGCCGGCGATCACGCCGACGGCCAGCACTATGCAGACGGCGACCGCGATCAACAGCGCCGGGGGTCGCTCGTCCTCGCCCAGCGGCGCGAGGGCGGCCCGGGCGTGCTCATCGCGGGCGCCGCGCGGCGCCTTCTCGGTGGGAGCCGGCGCCGTCACTGCGGATCCTCCGCCGCGCGCTCGTCGAGCCGCGCGCGCAGCTCGCGCGCCGCGCGCTCGGGGTCCTCGGCCTCGGCGACCGCCCGCAGGACGACCACACGCGAGGCGCCGGCGGCGATCACCTCCGAGACGTTTCCGGCATGTAGCCCGCCGATCGCGAAGAACGGAACCGATGCACAGGCGGCGGCGTAGCGCACGAGCTCGACGCCGACCGCCGGACGCCCTGGCTTGGTGGGCGTCTCGTGTACCGGCCCAACGCCGATGTAGTCGAGCGCGGGGGAGCCGTCGGGGGCGCTGGGGCGCGCCGCGTCGATCTCTTCGCCGGCGTGCGTCGAGAGCCCGACCAGCATGTCCGGCCCGACCAGCTCGCGCACCTCGGCGACCGGCATGTCCTCCTGGCCAACGTGCACGCCGTCGGCCTGCGCCTCGGCGGCGACGAGCGGCCGGTCGTTGACGATCAGCAGCGCCCCCAGCCGCTCGCACAGCGCGTGCGCGGCGTTGGCGACCGCCACCAGCTCCTCGTCGGGGAGGTGCTTGTCGCGCAGCTGCACGACCTGCACGCCGCCGGCGATCGCCGGGTGCAGCACGTCGGGCAGCGGACGCCCGCCGGGAGCGGAGTCGCACACCAGATACAGCCGCGCGGCCGCGAGCCGCGCACGCCGGTCGGCGCCAAGGTCTAGGGCGGGCATCGATTCGCAGTCTCGCAGGCGCACGCTCGGGGCTAGCATCAATCGCGTGTCGGGCAAAGGCTCAAGCGGTTCCTCAGCGGACGTGATCGTCGTGGGCGCGGGCATCATCGGCCTGGCCGTCGCGTGGCAGGCGCGCGAGCGCGGGATGAGCGTGACGGTGCTCGAGCGCGACCGGGCCGGAGGAGGGACCTCGCGCGTGGCGGCGGGGATGCTCGCGCCGGTCGCGGAGGTCGAGTTCGGCGAAGCCGGGCGCCGGGTGCTCGAGCTGGGGATGCGCTCGGCGCAGATGTGGCCCGCGTTCGCCGAGCGGCTGCAGGCCGCCGCCGGCGCCGAGATCGGGCTGATGCGCACGGGCACGCTGCTCGTGGCCCGCGACGAGGACGAGGCGCGCGAGCTCGACCGGCAGATCGCCTTTCGCGACTCGCTCGGCCTGCGCACGACCCGCCTGCGTCCCAGCGACGCGCGTGAGCGTGAGCCCGCGCTGACGCCGACCGTGCGCCTGGCACTGGAGACCCCCGACGATCACTCGGTCGACCCGCGCCTCGTGCTCGCGGCGCTGCGCACGGCATGCGAGTCGGCGGGCGTGGAGCTGCGCGAGCACGCGCAGGTTGCCCGGATCGAGTCGGACGGGCCGGGTGAGCGCGTCACCGGGGTGACGCTCGCAAGCGGCGATCGCGGCGGTGATGGCGGCGGCGGCGTGGAGTTCCTGCCCGCCACACAGGTGGTGATCGCCGCCGGCGCCTGGACGGGCGAGATCGCGGGGATCGAGGAGGCCGGCGTGCCGGTGCGCCCCGTCAGGGGCCAGTTGCTGCGCCTGCGCGACCCCGCTGGAGCAGGGCTCCTGAGCCGAATCGTGCGCTTCGAGGGCGGCTATCTGGTGCCGCGTGCGGACGGCCGCTATGTGCTCGGCGCGACCGTCGAGGAGCGTGGCTTCGATCTGCAGCCGACCGTCGGCGGCGTGTATGAGCTGCTGCGCGACGCGCACGAGCTGGTGCCGGGTGTAAGTGAGCTGCGGATCGAGGAGCTGTGCGTGGGGCTGCGGCCCGGCACTCCCGACAACGCTCCGGCGATCGGGCCGGGAGCCCTGGTCGGTTTGACGTGGGCGACGGGGCACTATCGCAACGGCATCCTGCTCGCCCCGCTGACCGCCGAGCTGGTGGCGGGTCTGCTCGTGGGAGAGCGCCCGGCGGAGGAGCTGCTGTCGGCCTGCGCTCCGCTGCGCTTCGCTGCTGCGGCGCGGCAGTCACAGGCAGAGGCCGCGAGCCCGCAGGTGGCGGGTCTCTCGTGATCCTGCTGAACGGACAGGAGTCCGAGATCGGCGCCGGCGAGACGGTGGCGGAGGTGCTCGGCCGTCTCGGCGTCTCGCTCGACGCGCGCGGCATCGCCGTGGCGGTCGACGGTGAGGTGGTCCCGCGCGCTCGCTGGCAGTCCTTCACGCTAAGAGAGCAGGCGCGTGTGGAGGTGCTGACGGCGATGCAGGGAGGATGATGCGGGATATGGCAGAGACGACCGGAGCGAACGCGAGCATCGCCGCGAACGGTGTCGCGCCGGATGCCGCGCCCCTGACGATCGCCGGCCGCGAGTTGCGCTCGCGGCTGCTGCTCGGCACCGGCGGCTTCTCATCCCTCACTCTGCTGGCCGATGCGATCGCCGCGAGCGGCTGTGAGCTCGTGACCGTCGCCCTGCGCCGCGTCGACCCGGACGCGCGGGGATCGCTGATCGACGTGCTCAAAGAGGCGGGCGTCGAGCTGCTGCCGAACACCGCCGGCTGCCATACCGCCCGCGATGCCGTGCTCACCGCTCGCCTTGCGCGTGAGGCGTTCGAGACCACGTGGATCAAGCTGGAGGTGATCGGCGACGAGGACACGCTGCTGCCGGACGCTCCCGAGCTGTTGCGGGCAGCCGAGGAGCTCGTCGACGAGGGCTTCGTCGTGCTCCCCTACATGACCGACGATCCCGTGCTCGCACGTCGCTTGGTCGACATCGGCTGCGCGGCCGTCATGCCGCTCGGCTCGCCGATCGGCAGCGGCATGGGGATTCGCAACCCGTACAACATCGCCTTGATCCGCGAGGCGGTGCAGGTGCCGGTGGTGCTGGACGCCGGCATCGGCACGGCCTCCGACGCGGCGCTGGCGATGGAGCTGGGCTGCGACGGCGTGATGGCAGCCTCGGCGATCTCCCGGGCACAGGACCCGGTGCGGATGGCCGTCGCGATGCGCTCCGCGGTCGAGGCCGGGCGCCTGGCGCGCACGGCCGGGCGGATCGCGCGCCGGGCGTATGCGACCGCATCGACGCCCAATGAGGGACTGCCCGACCTCGGGCCCGCCTAGCGCTTGATCAGCCCGGAGCTGGAAGCGGCTACGTGTCGGTGAGAATCGAGAGCAGGTCGCCGACCCGCTCGATGCGGCCGAGACGGTCGCGGAGTGGAACCCCCGATTGGATCGTGTAGTGGTTGCGCCTTCCGTTGCGCTCCCGCTTGATGTAGCCGCCGGTCGCGAGCTCGTCCACGATCCGATGAGCGGCGCGTTCGGTGATCCCGACTCTGTCGCTGATCTCTCGCAAACGCACGCCCGGATCGTGGGCGATACAGACCAGGACTCGCGCGTGGTTCGTCAGGAACTTCCACCGCGGGGCCTCATCGTCAGCCATGTGCCAAGAATAACATATCTAGATTTATAATCCTAGAAATCTATTTCATGCTATGTTGTTCAAGTCTGCGGTCGCACTTCAGGTCGCTGGCACTCATGCGCTCAAGCGCACATCCATCGAAACGAGGCCCACCGTGCCCAGCTCAGTCATGCCCCATGCGCCCGCCGCCACCGGCGGCAACGGAGTAGCGCTCCCGGTCCCCGACGCAGTGGTCAACGGACACCAGGATCGCCCCCAGCCCGATCGCCTGCCGCGCAGCCCGCTGCTGGCGAAATTGACTGGCCTGACCTCAATTGCCGCAGTTGCCGCCGCGGGCATCGTGATCGTCGGCGTCCTTGCTGTGGCGGGAGGCAGCTACGCCAAGAACGTCGTTCACGACCAGCTCGTCCCGCAGAAAATCACCTTCCCGGCCGCGAACAGCCCGGCGCTTCTGCCGGGCATCAAGCAGTATGCGGGCCAGCAGCTGGTGAACGGCAGCCAGGCCAAGGCGTACGCCAACGACTTCATCGACGTCCACCTCTCCAAGATCGCCGGCGGGCAGACCTATGCCCAGGTCAGCGCCGCCGCGATCGCAGCGCCGCAGAACGCAAAGCTGGCCGAAGAGAAGGCGACGCTGTTCCAGGGCGAGACGCTCCGTGGGCTGCTGTTGAACGCATGGGGATGGTCGTTGGTCGGCACCATCGTCACGCTGGCCGGCTTCATCCTCATAGCGCTTGGGGCCGTCCTGTTCCTGCTGCCACTGGCCAACTGGCAGGTGAACCTGAGAGGTCGAAGCGCCGCGTCGGCGAGCGCATGACCGTCTAAGCCTTCCTACTCGACGACTTCGATCGACCCGTTCATCGAGGCCGGGTGGATCGTGCAGCGGTAGTGGATCAGGCCGGGCTCCAGGGCCTTGATCTCGAAGGTGGCGCCTTCGCCGAAGTCCTTGGACGCGAACTTCTGTGGTCCGCCATCGCTCGTGACGTTGTGCTCGACCGCGTCGAAGTTCGTCCACTTGATCGTGCTCCCGACCTTCACCCTGAGCGTGTCGGGGGCAATCGCGAAGTTGCGGTAGGCGATCTGCACGGTGCCGCTCTGGACCGGCGCCGAGGCCGGCGGGGTGGCGTATTTCGGCCTGGTGCTGACTTTCAGCCCGCTGCCGGTTTTCCCGGCGCCGATCGTGTTCTGGGTCGAGGTGGTGGCGGAGCTGGACGTGCCCGAGCCGTCAGAGGAGCTGCTCGAGGATCCGCAACCGGCCACGAGCGCCGCGGCGGCGCAGGCGATCACGGTGGACAGGGCCTTGCTCATCGGGGATCGCACCCTAGCCTAGACTGGCTCGTCGATGTCACGCGATTTTCTCACTGGCGCTGAGCTCAGCGCGGCCGCGCTCGATGCGCTGCTGGACCGCGCGCAGGAGTTGAAGGCGGCGCCGCTGTCCTCGCGCGCGCTCGAGGGTCTGAGCGTCGCGCTGATCTTCCAGAAGCCCTCCACCCGCACGCGCCTGTCGTTCGACGTGGGCGTGCACGAGCTCGGCGGTCATCCCGTCGTGCTGCGCTCGGATGAGCTGCAGCTCGCGCGCGGGGAGCCGCTGCGCGACACCGCGCTGGTGCTCTCCCGGCAGGTGGCCGTGGTCGGTGTGCGCACGGGTCCGCATACCGTGCTCGAAGAGCTGGCCGAGCACAGCTCGATCCCCGTAATCAACATGCTCACGGCCCTGCATCACCCCTGCCAGGCGCTCGCCGACCTGCTCACCCTGCGCGAGGCCTATGGCGCGCTCGACGGCCTGCGTCTGGCATACGTGGGCGACGGCAACAACATTGCGCGTTCGCTTGCGATCCTCGGCACGCTCGCGGGCATGGACGTGGCGGTCGCCTCGCCCGCCGGCTACTCGCTGGCGGAGCAGGAGCCGCTGGCGGAGGGCGCCAGCGGCGCGCTGACTCTGCACGCCGATCCGCGTGAGGCCGTCGAGGGCGCCGCGGCCGTCTACACGGACGTGTGGGTGAGCATGGGCGATGAGACGACCGCCGAGCAGCGGCGCTCGGCGCTGGCCGGCTACCGCCTGGACGATGCCCTGCTCGACGGCGCGGCGCCGGGCGCCTTCGCCATGCACGACCTGCCGGCCCACGCGGGCGAGGAGATCACGGCTGAGGTTCTGTACGGCTCGCGCCAGCGCATCTGGGATCAGGCCGAGAACCGCCGTCACGCGCAGAAGGCGCTCCTGGAGATGCTGGTGACGCGGCGATGAGCGCGAGGGGGCGGTCGGGCATGTCGCGATCGCGCAGAGCGTGCCCGATGGTATTCACGATCCTCTCGGCACATACACACCTTTGCGCACACAGTCGATGAACGAGCACGCGCCAACTCCCTCCGCTACGACGCTCGCCCCAGAGGACTCGGCCCTCGCCGGCCCGTCAGCTGAGACAAAGGGGCCAACCGCACGTCCGCAGCGCGGCGATCAGCTCGAGCTGCGGATCGACTCGCTGGCATTTGGCGGCGAGGGTGTCGCCAGATTGGGCGACGGCGGGTATGTGGTGTTCGTCGCGGGCGCGATCCCCGGCGATCTGGTGCGCGCGGTGGTGCACAAGCGCAAGCGCAGCTACGCGCACGCGCGCACGCTGGAGGTGCTGGAGGCGAGCCCCGAGCGGATCGCGCCGATCGCCGATCACCCGGGCGTGCCCTGGCAGGTGCTCCCCTATGAGCGCCAGCTGGAGATCAAGCACGAGCAGGTAGGAGAGGCGTTGCGGCGGATCGGGCGGCTTGACGGTTTTGATTTGGAGGAGATCGTTCCCGCGGTCGAACCGTGGCGTTACCGCAACAAGCTCGAGTATTCCTTTGGCGTGGCGGTGGGGGATGGCGATGGCGAGGCCGGGGAGCTCGTGTGCGGCTTTCACGCGCCGGCCGGCGGCAACCGGGTCGCGCCGATTCACGACTGCCTGCTCGCATCCGAGCGGGGCAACCTCGCGCGCGAGGTGGCGCTGCGCTGGTGCCGTGAGCAGGGGCTGACGGCCTGGGATCGCGGCACCCGGCGGGGCGGCGGCGCGGCCCGCGGTGAGGATCGCCCGGCCACCGGTGGCCCCTCCGGCAGCTCGCCGGCCGCGCGCGCGCGCCTGCGCAACGAGCGGATCGGGCCGGACGCGGAGGGGCGCGCGCGCCTGCGCAACCTCGTCGTCAGAGAAGGCCGGCACAGCGGCCAGCTGCAGGTCCGGATCGTGACGACCAACGGCGAGCTCGAGGCGGGTTCGCTGGCCGCGAGCCTCAGCGAGTCGCTGGGTGAGAGCCTGTCGGGCGTGCTGTGGACGCGCTCGGGAAGCCTCGCCGAGACGACCCTGGGCGGCGAGACCGAGCTCGTGTGGGGTGAGGACAAGCTGCCCGAGCGCCTGGGCGAGCTCGACCTGCAGATCTCCGCGGGGGCGTTCTTCCAGACGAACACGGAGATGGCCGAGCGGCTGTATGAGATCGCGGTCGAGTATGCGGCGCTGGAGGGTTGGGAGCGCGTGTACGACCTCTACTCGGGCATCGGCACGATCGCGCTGACGCTCGCCCAGCGCGCGGGCGAGCTGTGGGGGATCGAGCTGGTCGAAGAGGCCGTCGCGGACGCGATCGCGGGCGCGCGGCGGAACGAGATCACGAAGGCCAGCTTCTTCGCGGGCGACGTGCGCCTAGCGCTGCCCGAGCTGCTGGAGCGCGCGGGACGCCCGGACGTCGTGGTCGTCGACCCACCGCGCGCCGGCCTCTCCAAGAAGGTCGTACGCCGCATCATCGACGCCTCGCCGAAGCGGATCGTCTACGTCTCCTGCAACCCCACGACACTGGCCCCGAATGCCGCCGAACTGGTCGAGGCCGGCTGGACGCTGCGCAGGGTCCGCCCGGTCGACATGTTTCCGCAGACCCACCACATCGAGTGCGTCGCCCTGCTCGAGCGCAGCTAGGCTTCGCCGCATGCGCGCCGCCACCATTCGCGACGGGGAGATCGTGATCGAGGAGCATCCAGACCCCGAGCCGGGGACGGGGGAGGTGCTCGTGCGGGTGCACGGCGCGGGGCTGAATGGGGCGGACATGATGCAGCGGCGCGGGCTGTATCCAGCGCCGCCTGGGTCTCCACAGGACATTCCCGGGATGGAGTTGGCCGGCGAGGTCGCAGCGCTTGGCCTCGGCGCAGCTCGCTTTGCAGTGGGTGAGCGCGTGATGGCGATCGTCGGCGGGGGGGCGCAGGCCGAGTTGTGCGTCGTGCACGAGCGCCAGCTGATGCCGGTCCCGTCCGAGCTCGACTGGCAGGCCGCCGGTGGGCTGCCGGAGGTGTTCACGACAGCGCACGACGCGATCTTCGTGCAGGCCGAACTGCGGCCGGGCGAGCATCTGCTGGTCCACGGCGGCGCCGGGGGCGTCGGCACGGCGGCGATCCAGCTCGCTCGCGCGGCGGGCGCGCGCGTGACCGCGACCGTCCGCAACGAGGGGCTGCGCGCACAGGTGCAGGCGCTCGGCGCGAGCGTCATCGACTGCGAGGGCTTTGCCGAGCACGGGCCGTTCGACGTGATCATCGAGCTGGTCGGCGCGCCGAACATGGCGGAGAACCTGCAGGCGCTCGCCACCGGTGGGCGGATCACCGTGATCGGCGTCTCGGCCGGAGCGAAGTCCGAGCTGAATCTGCTCGCGCTGATGGGCAAGCGCGCGCGCATCCACGGCTCGACCCTGCGTGCTCGTCCGCTCGAGGAGAAAGCGCTCACCGCAAGGCGCATCGAGCATGAGGTTCTGCCGCTGTTCGCCAGCGGAGAGCTGAGCGTGCCGATCGCCGAGACGTTCCCGCTGGAGCAGAGTGCCGAGGCTTATGAGCGCTTCGCTGCCGGCGGCAAGCTCGGCAAGATCGTCGTCACTCCATGAGCTTGCGTCGGTCGAACAACGACATGGCCGTCAGTAGGGGGGCTGCGAGGCGTACCAGTCGCCGAGCACTCTGAACGCCGCCCAGAACTCGCGCTTTGAGTCCTGCTCGTCGAGCGATTCGTCGATGTCCGGCACGTACAGCGCGTCGATCATCGGCGTGAGCTGCTGGATCTCTCCGAGCCTCGGCGCGAGCTCGCGTGCGAGCGGGACGTCCATCTCCCCAAGCGCCGCCAGCGCGTCGGGGCCCATCACGACGATGATCTTCGGCTGCACGATCGCGATCTCCTCGATCACCCTGGCGATGCAGGCGGGCTCGGCCAGCGAGGAGTCGCTCAGTGGGCACTTCACGCACAGCGTGCCGTAGACCGCTAGCGGGTCGATCTGCAGGCGCTTGAGCGACTTCATCAAGGCCCCACCGGCGCGCCCGTAGAAGGCGACGCCCTCCTCGATCTCCGAGGGCAGCGGCGAATGCTTGAGCAGCATCACATCCGCCTGCGGGTGCCCCGAGCCGAGCACTGGCATCAGGTTGCCGCGCGGGCAGTGGGGGCAGGACTGCAGCTCGCGGGTGAGCGTGTTCAGCTCACGGATCGCACGCTCCAGGTACTTCTCACGGATCTCATCGTCGGTCACGGGCATTGACCCCGAGGGATTTGACGACGGGCGTGGTTGTCCTTGACCGTGCATCAGTCCTTGCGCTCGCTACCGCCGGCCGCGCCCTCCGGCCGAGCGCTTGACGCGCTTGACCCGGCGCGCCCGGCTCGCGCGCTGGGCGGACTCCGGCCGCGCTCGGGTCTGCAGGAACTTCAACGCCTGCACATACAACAGCGAGGAGGGCCGGGTCACGATCTCGGCGTCCCGCAGCGACTGCAGGAACTCCTGCGGCCCATCGAAGTCGCGCATGCGGATGCGCGCCGAGCCGAGGCCCTGGGCGACGTGTGAGTCCGAGCCGGCGCCGGCGATGATTCGGTACTTGGCGGCGAAGCGGGCGGCCTCGTCGTTGAACGCGCCGATCGCCACGCGTGGGTTGAAGACCTCGATCGCATCGACGTCGTCGAGGATCGTCAGCAGATGCTCGTAGTCGGGGACCGAGTGCATCCGGTCGAAAGGGTGCGGCACGTACACGAGCCCGCCCTGGCGCTTGATCTCCGCGACCGTCTCCTCGAGCGTCAGCCCGCGCGGGATCTTCTCCTCGATGAACAGACCGATCACCTCGCCTTGGCTGTCCGTCTTGATCTCCTCGGCGACGATCACCTTCACGCCGGCCTCCTCGGCCTGCGCGCGCGCCTCGAGCGCTCCGGAGATCTCGTTGTGGTCGGTCACCGCAATCGCCCCGAGGCCCTGCTCGCGAGCGGTCGCCAGCAGCACCTCCACCGGCGTCGCGCAGTCGCCCGAGTGATCGGTGTGCATGTGCAGGTCGACGTCGATCAGCGGGCGCTTCGCCAGGCGCCGCTTCAGCGCGGCGTCGCCTTCACGGGGATGACGCCGCGCGGCCAGCTCGCCGTAGATCTGCTCGAGTTGCCCCGGCGCGTCGTCTCCATCGGCGACCAGTCGATAGTCGGCGGGGAAATGGCGGCTCATCAGCTCGGCGGTGGCGGGCAGGCTCGCCGTGCGGGCGTCCAGGCGCCCGAAGAAGCTCTCCACGAAGCGGCGCGCCACGAGCGTCGAGAGCAGGCGCTCGGTCGAGGAGTGAAAGGAGCCGACGTTCAAGGCTCGCGAGTGGCGCAGGGCGGCGTTGGAGGTGCTCGGGGCGAACGGCTCGTGCACGTGCACGAAGTCGAGCTCGAGCGTGCTCAGCAGTTCCTCGATCGTGCGCGCGACGTCGATCGACAGCGCCGAGGCCCGCCGCCGCCCGCCGCTGGGGACGTCGAGCACCTCGCCGACGGCGATCACGCGCGGCTCGCCCCGATCTGTGCCCTCCAGCAGGCTCTCCGGTTGCCCCCGCGCCGCGCGCAGCGCCTTGCGCGAGGCGCGCACCCGCTCCTGCGAGTGCGAAGGCGCGAGCACGAGCACGCGGTGGCCTCGCCGCGAGAGCTCGCCGGCGACGCGCCCCACGTATGCATTGACCTCGTTCTCCTGCGCCTCCCACGGATACGGGGTGACGTGGGCGATCGAGAATGGCGAGGCCATCGGCTGGAGGATTATGCCGCCTGCCGCAGCGTGTCGCGGCGGGCTATTTCGTCGCGGGAGCCTTGACCGCGCGCGGCTTCGGGGCGCTCTTCACGCGAGCGCCGGGCTTGGCCTTTGACCCGCCGCTCCCCTTCACGCGCGCTCCGGGCCGGCCGGCGTACTTGGCGATGAACTTCTCCGTGTCCGCGCGCGCTTGATCGTCGGGACGCTGGTTGTGCGGCGACTTCATCAGATAGGAGGAAGGCCCGTCCAGCTGTCCGCCGACGCCGTTGTTGAGCGCGAGCTTGCAGCAGCGCACGGCGTCGATCACGATCCCCGCCGAGTTCGGAGAGTCCCACACCTCGAGCTTCATCTCGACGTTCAGCGGCACGTCGCCGAAGGCCTGACCCTCGACGCGGATGTGCGCCCACTTACGGTCGGTCAGCCATGGCACGTAGTCCGAGGGCCCGATATACACATCCTCCGCCGGCAGCTGCTCGTCCATGATCGAGGTGACCGCGTTGGTCTTTGAGATCTTCTTCGACTCCAGCCGCTCGCGCTCGAGCATGTTGTAGAAGTCCATGTTGCCGCCAACGTTCAGCTGCGAGGTGCGCAGCATCTTCACGCCGCGATCGGCGAACAGGCGGGCGAGCGTGCGGTGCACGATCGTCGCGCCGACCTGCGACTTGATGTCATCGCCCACGATCGGCAGGCGAGCCGCCTTGAAGCGCTTGTCCCAGTAGTTCTCCCGGGCGATGAACACGGGGATGCAGTTGACGAACCCGCAGCCGGCCTCGAGCACCTGCTCGACGTACCACTTGGTCGCCTGCTCGGAGCCGACCGGCAGGTAGGAGACGACCACATCGGTGTGCGTGTCCTTGAGGATCTTCACGATGTCCGCGGTCTCGCCGGGGGCCTTCGTGATCTTCTCTTTCAGATACTTGCCGAGGCCGTCATGGGTCATGCCACGGTAGACGGGCACACCGAGCTTCTTGGACACCTTGGCGAACTTCATCGTGTTGTTCTGCCCCGCCCAGATCGCTTCGCCCAGATCCTTGCCGACCTTCTTGGAGTCGATGTCGAAGGCGGCCGTGAACTCGATGTCGCGGACGTGATAGCCGCCGAGGTCGACGTGCATCAGGCCGGGGACGCGCTCATCGGGGTCGGCGTCGCGGTAGTAGTTGACGCCCTGCACGAACGCCGAGGCGCAGTTGCCGACGCCGACGATCGCAACGCGGACCTTCTCGGACTGGTAGCGCGCGGCGCCGTTCTTGGAGGCTGCGCCGTTACCGATCGAAGATCGGCCAGCGGCGCCGCCGTTGCTGTGCTGCTTGATCACGAGTGAGATGTCCTTTGTGAGGGCCGTAGGCTCAGGGGCCGTAAGGCGCGGTCAAGTGAGCTTGCGAGCTTCGCAGAGACTACTCCGCCCGTCCCGCTAGGTCACACCGACGAGCTCGCGCCGGACGTGCGCGATGCGCTGCGCGACCGTCACCAGGCTGAGCGTCGCCAGCACGTACACAGCTGGCTCCAACAGCTCGAAATCGCCGAGTCCTGCGCCCTTGGCGAACACCAGGCCAATCGCCAGGATCACGACGCGCACCGGCCGCGTGGCGATCCCCACCTTGCACTCCACGCCGAGCGCCTCCGCGCGCGCTCGCGTGTAGCTGACCATCAGCGAGGCCAGCACCGCGACGACCACGGCGGCCGCCGCCACGCGGTTGCCGTTCAGCGCGAAGTAGCCGGCGACGGCCGCCAGCACGATCCCCTCCTCGACGCGATCGAGCGTCGAGTCCAGGAAAGCCCCAAACGGGGTGCCCTTGCCCGACATGCGCGAGTAGCGACCGTCGAGCGTGTCCATGATCGATCCGACGATGAACGCGATCCCGCCGAGGAAGAACAGCTCTTCCCACACGAGCGCCGCCGCCACCACGTTCAGCACGAAGCCGGTCAAGGAGATCGCGTTCGGCGTCAGCCGTGACTCGATCAGCCGGTTGCGGACGATCTCCCGCCGTTCGCCCGCCCCGATCGGAGCGCGCGCGCGGCGGGCGCCCGAGCGCGCTCCGGCGCGCCTGCCGCGTCGTGGCGGTGCGTGCTGTCTGGGAGCCATGCGGCGGGCTCGCCTACCCGCTCGCGCTCACGCGCGCGGTCGAGAAGCTCCACACCGGCCGGGCGCGCGCGAGCCAGCGCGCCGCATATGCCGAGGCGCCGGCCGTCAGCGCTCCGAGCAGGGCGTCGGCGATGAAGTGGTTGGCGGTGACGACGATCACGAATGTCATCAGGAAGGGGTAAAGGAACCACGCGACGCGCACGGCTCGATGGCGCACCAGCCGCGCCAGCGGCCAGCCGATCATCAGCGCGAACGCGACGTGCATCGACGGCACGGCGGCGTACGGGTTGAACAGCGCCGTCATCGAGCCGCTCGCGTGCGAGACGCGCACGCCGGTGAAGTCCGAGACGCTGTCGATGAAGCCCCACTCGGGCATGAAGCGCGGCGGCGCGGTCGGGAACACGATGTAGCCGATCAGCGCGATCGCCATCGCGATCATGAACATGTTGCGCACGAAGTAGAAGGAGCGGTTGTACCGCAGGTACAGGTACAGCAGCGCCGCGAGCGTGATCGAGGTCTGCGCGTTCACGTACAGCCAGCTCGCGCTCACCATCACCAGGTGGCTGCCGGAAGCCCATGCCTGCACGCTCGGCTCGATGAACAGGTGCGTCGTTCGCTCGATCGAGATCACCTCGCGCGCGTGCTGGAAGGCAGCCGTCGCCCGTCCCTCGACCAGCCCTCGGACGAGGCGGTAGGCGAAGTACGCGGCGAAAAACAGCGAGACCTGGCGGAGAACGTCCAGCCAACCGTTCGGCAGGACGCGCGCCTGCAGGAGACGAGCGCGGGCGACCATCGCTGAGAAGCCTAGACGACGAGCGCGGGCTGCGGCGGACGCCGTCTCAGCGACAGCGAGGACCGCTGCCGAACACACGCGCGAGCGAGAAGCCGATCACCACATGCAGGCTGCCGGCGCTGCGCGCCTGCACCTGCGTCCAGCCCCCGGGCGCCCGCCGCACGCACCCGTGCCCGCCGGCGAGCACCCAATAGGGCGTGAAGCGCACGCGCACCGCGTAGGCCCCGGCGCGTGGCACGCGCAGCGTGAAGGAGTCGCTCGTAAGCGCCTCAAGGACGCTCGGCGGTTGCGCCAGCGGCGTCGCCCCGCGCACGGCGAACAGGCGCCAGTGCGCCGAGTGCCAGACTTCGCGCAGGTAGCCCGGCGCCGAGCGCACGACGCGCGCCTCGGCCTTCGCGGCGTAGTCCAGCGGGGAATCCGCCAACGCGACGTAGGAGACGGCCTGCGCGGACAGCCACGTGCGATAGCCCGTGGCGCTCAGTGGGTTGGCCTTGTCGTAGAAGAGGCTGTCGCGATCGGTGTCGAGCTGGCGCTCCCAGCCGCGCGCGATCATCACCTTGGGTGCGACCCAGCGCGCCTCCCAGTGGTTGCGCGTGGGCACCACCTCGATGCGAGCCGGCGAGCCGAAGCCCGCGCCGCGCGCGTGCAGCTCGCCGAGCAGGGGCGTGAAGTAGGAGGCCGCCACGGCCGGGTCCGAGCGGGCCGAGACGAAGTCGGCGAGCGGCGCGCGCGCCTGCCAGTAGACGAGAAACGGCGCGAGCACGATCAGCACGAGCGCACGCCAGCGAGCCCGCTCCGCCGCGGAGTCGGCGCCTACCCCGCCGCGCGTCTGGCCGGCGAGCGCGCACGCGGCGATCGGCCCCGCGAACAGCGCGCCCAGCCTGTCGGCGTTTCCGCCGACCGCCGTCGGCAGCACGTACATGCCCACCAGTACCGCCGCGTACAGCAGTACGCCGGTGCGCAGCACGCGCTGCTTGGAGGGGATCGCCACGGCGAGCAGCAGCACGCCGGCGAGCGTTGGATAGAAGGCGCTTGCGACGAACGGCTCCGTGCCGCCTTCCGGGAACGCGAGCGCTAGCAGCGCGATCGGCGCCAGCGCGGCGAGCAGCAGCCCCGGGCGAAACCAGCCCAGCGGGCGCCGGCCGGCGAGCACCCACGCGAGCGCGGCCAGCGCGAGGAAGGCGCCGGCGATCGGGCTGGCAAGCGCGCACAGCGCGGCGAGCAATAGCGCGAGCCCGCGCCTGGCGCCGCCACCGGTGAGTGGCTCCTGGGCGGCCAGCAGCGCGCCGAGGCCGAGCGCCAGGCCGAGGTCGAACGCGACCCGGTTTGCCAGCAGCCCGATCGAAGCGCCAAACGCGAACCACATCGCCGCGATCGCCGTCGAGCGCGCCGGGAAGCGCCCGGCGATCAGTGCCATGAACAGCGCCGTGGCGGCGGTCATCGAGAGGGCCGCCAGTAGCTGTGGGCCGAGCAGCGCTCCCAGGCCCGGCGCGAGCGCCGAGTAGGCGAGTAGATGGTGACCGCCGTACCAGGCGTTGTCCCACAGCGTGAAGCCCGCGTGCGCGAACAGGTTGCTGCGATAGCTGGCGGCCGCCAGGTCCCTGCTGGGGGGCGCCGCGATCACGTACAGCAGGCCGCACGCCGCTGTGATCGCCCACGCCGGCGGCAGCCGGCTTGCCCGGCTGCGGCGCACGGGCGATCTGACCAGGCCACCGGGGCGGGTCGCCGGTTGGCGCGTGAGCGTGCTCACGGCGAGGCGGCGCTTAGGAACTCCACGACCCGGTCGATCACCTCGGGGCGATCCAGCCACGGCCAGTGGCCCGCGTCCGCCAGCTCCATCAGCTCGGCCGCTCCGAGCACGGCGGCGTAGGCGGCTGCGAAGCGCCCGGGGATGTACGGGTCCTGCATGCCCCACACGACCAGCGACGGCATCCGCAGCTCGCCGAGCCGCGCGCCGGCGGCGGCCAACACGCTCGCAGGCGAGCTGCGATACAGGCGCAGGATCGCGCGCTGCGTGCCCTGGTCGAAGTGCTCGATCACGCTGTTCTGCCACGCCTCGGGCAGTGGCCCGGGCGTCACGTTGGCCTCTTTGGAGCCGAACCGCAGCGTGTGCCTGTTGGTGGCCCCCATCGCCAGCTCGCCCAGCACCGGCGTGCGCCAGATGCGCGCCGTTCGATGCCAGCGGAACCCGGGCAGCAGCGGCACCGCGTTGATGATCACCAGCCGCTCGATCCGCTCGGGACGGCGCTGGGCGAACGCCAGCCCCACCGCGCCCCAGTCGTGCACGATCAGGCTGACCCGCTCCACGCCCAGCTCATCCAGGAAGCGCTCGATGAAGCGGTCGTACTCCGCGATCGTGAAGTGCAGATAGCCCGGCTTGCCCGAGCGCCCGAAGCCGGGCAGGTCGGGCGCGATGCCGCCGCTGCGCGCGAGGAACGCCAGCCAGTCATCGGAGTTGTTGGGAACGCCATGCAGGTACAGCGGCACGCTTGCGTCGCCCGCACCCGCACCCGCCGGGGACGGCGCGGGCGACGGCGCGCTGCGCCAGAACACCGGCAGCCCGTCGATCTCGCCGGTGTGATCGCTCACGTCGGGCACCGCGGGAGGATATAGGGGCCGGCGCACGCCGGATACGGTTGGTGGCGTGCCATCGACCACCGTCTGGAGGCAGCCCACCCGCGCGCGGGTGCTGCGCGTTCGTGACCGCTTGCGAACGATCTACGGCGCCCCGTCGATGCTGCCACATGGGCACCCGATCGCCGAGTTGATCCTCACGGTGCTCTCCCAATCGACTAACGATCGCAACCGCGACGTCGCGTTCTTGCGCCTACGGACGCGCTTCCCCTCGTGGGAGGCCGTGCGGGAGGCCCCGGTGCGGGAGATCGAGGAGGCGATACGCCCGGGCGGCATCTCGAAGGTCAAGTCGCGGCGCATCCAGGCGATCCTGCGTGCGATCGCCGCGGACTCGCGGGACCCGCCGCACGAGCTGTCGCTTGACTGGCTGCCGCGTGTGCCGCTGCCCGAGGCGCGCGATTACTTGACGGACTTGCCCGGCGTCGGGCGCAAGACGGCCGCATGCGTGCTGCTGTTCGCCTACGGCCTGCGCGACGTGCCCGTCGACACGCACGTCTCGCGCGTCGGCACCCGCCTCGGCCTGCTGCCGCCGGGGGCGCCCTTCGAGCGGCTGCACGACGAGATGCTCGCGCTCACCCCGCCCGGCCAGGAGCTCGAGCTGCACGTCAACCTCCTGCGCCACGGCAGGCGCACCTGCCACGCGCGCTCACCGGCCTGCGATCGCTGCGCGCTCGCGCGCATGTGCCCGAGCCGCGGCGCCTTTGCCTGAGCGGCGGCTCAGCCGAGCGGCACGACGGCGAAGGCGATTACCGCGTAGTGAAGGCCGGCGGCCGCCAGCACGAGCGTGTGGAAGATCTCGTGATAGCCGAACACCAGCGGTCGCGGGTTCGGCCGCCCGCTCGCGTAGATGACCGCGCCGAGGAGGTACAAGACTCCGCCCGTCGCAAGCCCCGCCACGCCCAGCCAGCCGATCGCCGCGGGCAGCTCGCCGAACACCGCCGCCGTCACCAGCCCGAGCGCGGCGTACACGGCCGCGAACAGCCACTTCGGCGCGTCGATCCAGGCGAGCTTGAAGATCACGCCACCGAGCGCTCCGGCCCACAGCACGATCAGGATCGTGTTCGCCAGCGGGCCCTTCAGGGCCAGCAGCGCCACCGGCGTGTACGTGCCCGCGATCAGCACGAAGATCATCGAGTGGTCCAGCCGCCGCATCCACCGCCGCGCCTTCGGCCGCCAGGTCACGCGGTGGTACAGGGCGCTCGTGCCCAGCAGCGCTGAGACGGCCACCGCATAGATGCTCGCCGCCAGCCTCGCCCGGCCTCCCGATGCCGCCACGATCAGCCCGGCGCCGCAGCCAACAGACACGAAGAACGCGTACTGATGAAAGACACCGCGCATGCGCGGCTTGACCGGCTCCCCCACCGGCAGCGTCGCAGCCATTTTCGTGGCATAGCTCACAAGGCCAAGGTAGCGCGTCCGTCGGGCCCTGTCACTCGCCTACGGGCCTCATCCGGCGGCAGGCGAGCCGATTCGCCAGTATTAAGGCCACTTGACACGCCTCAGGAAATCTGTTACACTAAGACTCAGATTTGTAAAGCTGATCCGAAGGAGCATTCCCACATGGCCAAGACCATAGGCATCGACCTCGGCACGACGAACTCGTGCATGGCCGTGCTCGAGGGCGGCGAGCCCACCGTGATCGAGAACTCCGAGGGCGGTCGCACGACCCCCTCCGTTGTCGCCTTCACGGCTTCCGGCGAGCGCCTCGTGGGCACGGTCGCCAAGCGCCAAGCCGTCACCAACCCGCAGAACACCGTCTTCTCGATCAAGCGCTTCATGGGCCGCAAGGAGGCCGAAGTGCACGAGGAGGAGTCGATTGTTCCCTACAAGGTCGTCTCCGGGCCCAACGGCGACGCGCGGGTGGAGGCCGGCGGCGAGCAGCATTCCCCGCCGGAGATCTCCGCGATGATCCTGCAGAAGCTGAAGTCCGACGCGGAATCGTATTTGGGCGAGAGCGTCGACTCGGCGGTCATCACCGTCCCCGCGTACTTCAACGACGACCAGCGCCAGGCGACCAAGGACGCCGGCAAGATCGCCGGGCTGGACGTCAAGCGCATCATCAACGAGCCGACCGCGGCCTCGCTGGCCTACGGCCTGGACAAGGAGGCCGACCAGACGATCCTCGTGTTCGACCTCGGCGGTGGCACCTTCGACGTGTCGGTGCTTGAGATCGGCGACGGCGTGTTCGAGGTCAAGTCCACCGCCGGTGACAACCACCTCGGCGGCGACAACTTCGACAAGGCGATCGTCGATTGGCTCGTCTCGGAGTTCAAGAAGTCCCAGGGCATCGACTTGAGCGCCGACCCGATGGCGCTGCAGCGTCTGTACGAGGCGGCCGAGAAGGCCAAGATCGAGCTCTCCACCACCCAGGAGACGCAGATCAACCTGCCCTTCATCACCGCCGACTCCTCTGGGCCCAAGCACCTCGACACGCGCCTCACGCGGGCGAAGCTCGCCGAGCTCACATCCGATCTGCTCGACCGCGTGGTCGCTCCCGTGCGCCAGGCGATCGATGACGCCAAAGACAAGGGCGTCAAGGAGATCGAGCACGTCGTGCTCGTCGGCGGCATGACGCGCATGCCGGCCGTCCAGGAGAAGGTCAAAGACCTCACGCACAAGGAGCCCCACCGGGGCGTCAACCCCGACGAGGTGGTGGCCGTCGGCGCCGCGATCCAGGCAGGTGTTCTGGCCGGCGACGTCAAGGACGTGCTGCTGCTCGACGTCACTCCGCTGACGCTCGGGATCGAGACCAAGGGCGGCGTGATGACAAAGCTGATCGAGCGCAACACGACGATCCCGACCCGCAAGGGCGAGGTCTTCTCCACGGCCGAGGACAATCAGCCGTCGGTGGAGATCCACGTGCTGCAGGGCGAGCGCGAGATGGCCCAGTACAACAAGTCGCTCGGCAAGTTCCAGCTGACCGGCATCCCGCCGGCGCCGCGCGGCATCCCGCAGGTCGAGGTCGCCTTCGACATCGACGCCAACGGCATCCTCAACGTCTCCGCCAAGGATCTCGGCACCGGCAAGGAGCAGAAGATCGAGATCAAGGCCGGCTCCGGGCTCTCCGACGAGGAGATCAAGAACATGGTCTCCGACGCCGAGTCCCACGCCGAGGAGGACCGCGTCGCACGCGAGCTCGCCGAGGCGCGCAACAACGGCGAGAACGCCGCCTACCAGGCCGAGCGCCAGCTCTCCGAGCTGGGCGACCAGGTCGACGGCGACTCCAAGGAGCGCATCGAGGCCGCGATCAAGGAGGTCCGCGAGGCTCTGGAGTCCGAGGACCCGGTCGCGATCAACGCCAAGACCGAGGCTCTGCAGACCGCCTTCCACGCCGTCTCCGAGGCGATGTACCAGCGTGCCCAGGAGTCGGCGGCGGCCGAGGGCAACGGCGCGGCCCCCGCGAGCGATGACTCATCCTCTGAGGAGGAGGACGTCGTCGACGCCGAGGTCGTGGACGAGCCGAAGGCATAACGCGCGATGAGCGATTCCGAGCAGACGGTCGACGAGCAGCTCCAGCAGCCCTCACCCTCCGGCGCCTGCGCGCCGGGGGAGGAGGCGCAGCCGGGCGGCGAGGCTGCCCCAGCTGGGGCGCCCGGCAGCGCGGCTGGCGCCGCGACGCCTTCAGCCGGCGAGGCGGCGACGCTGGAGGGCGACCTGGACGAGCTGGTGGCGGTCGGCGCGCAGCGCGATGAGTACCTCGCGCTCGCGCAGCGCACGCAGGCCGACTTCGAGAACTACCGCAAGCGCGTCGCCCGCGACTCGGCGCTGGCGCAGGAGCGCGGCGTGGCGAAGCTGGCCAAGGAGCTGCTGCCGGCGCTCGACAACCTCGACCGTGCGCTCGAGGCGGCCGCGCAGGACGATCCGCTGCTCGACGGCGTGCGCCTCGTGCGCTCGGAGCTGAGCGCCGCGCTCGCGCGCGTGGGCATCGAGTCCTTTTCCTCGCTCGGCGAGAGCTTCGACCCGTCTGTGCACGAGGCGATGGCGACGGTCCCGGCGCCCGATGAGGGCACCGTCAGCGGCACCGTCGTGGAGGTCTACCAGCCCGGCTACCGGCTCGGGGAGAGCGTCATCCGCCCGGCACGTGTGGTCGTGGCCGCTTAGGCGGAGGAGCGCAGATGGCAACGCGTCCCGACTACTACAAGACGCTCGGGGTCGACAAGAAGGCGACCGCCGAGGACATCAAGAAGGCCTACCGCAAGCTCGCCCGCAAGTACCACCCCGACCGCAACCCCGACGACAAGGACGCGGAGGCGCGCTTCAAGGAGATCTCCCAGGCGCACGACGTGCTCGGCGACCCGGAGAAGCGCAAGCAGTACGACAGCGGCTCGGGCCCGTTCGCGACCGGCGCCGGTCCCGGCGGCGGCTTCGGCGGCTTCGGCAACTTCGACTTCGATGCGTCCTCGATGGGCGACATCCTCTCCAACCTGTTCGGCGGCGCCTCCGGCCAGGGTGGGCGCGGCGCACGCCAGCGCCCCCGCCCCGAACGCGGCGCCGACCTGGAGGCGCAGGTCTCGATCTCCTTCGACCAGGCGATCGCCGGCGCGCAGGTGCCCCTGCAGGTGCCGATGCAGACGACCTGCAACACCTGCCACGGCACCGGCGCCAAGCCCGGCACGACCCCCTCGGTCTGCCCTCGTTGCGAGGGCCGCGGAATCGAGACGCAGGGTCAGGGCATGTTCTCGATCTCCCAGCCCTGCTCGCGCTGTGGCGGATCGGGCACGATCATCGAGGAGCCCTGCCCCACCTGCCACGGCGCCGGAGCGGTGCGCACGATCAAGCGCCTGCGCGTGAACATCCCCGCCGGCGTGCGCGACGGCAGCCGTATCCGCCTGCCCGGCAAGGGCGAGCCCGGCCGCCGCGACGGCCCCCCCGGCGATCTGTACCTGATCACGCACGTGACGTCGTCGCCCGTCTTCACCCGCAAGGGCGAGAACCTCGAGGTCGAGGTGCCGCTGACGATCCCCGAGGCGCTGCGCGGCGCCGAGGTGACGGTGCCGACGCTCGACGGCTCAAAGACGCTGCGCGTCAAGCCGGGCACCGCTCACGGCACCGTTCAGAGGCTGCGCGGCGAGGGTCCGCCGAAGCTCGGCAGCGGCAAGCCGCCGCAGCGCGGGGACCTGCGCTACCGCTTCGTGATCGAGGTCCCCGAGGCCCTCAACGAGGAGCAGCAGGAGGCCGTCGAGGAGCTTTCGAAGGTCTTCAACGGCGACCCGCGCGCGCGGCTGTTCGCCGGCGGCTCGGCTGAGAAGGAGGCCGGCGATGGCTCGTCGTAGCGTCGCCCGCATGACGCTCGCCACCGACCGTGGCGTGTTCATGATCTCCGTCGCCGCGGAGCTCGCGCAGATGCACCCGCAGACCCTGCGCGTGTACGAGGCGCGCGGGCTGATCGAGCCCAAGCGCTCGCCCAAGGGCACGCGCCTGTACTCCGCAGGAGGACGTCCAGCGGCTGCGCCGCATCCAGGAGATGACCGCCGATCTCGGTCTGAACCTCGCGGGTGTCGAGCGTGTGCTCGAGCTCGAGGCGCAGGTCGAGCAGATGAACGCCCGGATCGAGGATCTGGAGACGCAGAAGGTCCACGCGCAAGTGCGCCTGGCCGAGGAGCTCGAGGAGGTTCGCCGCTCCTTCCGCGCCGAGCTGTCCGTCCCCTACCGCGGTGGCGAGCTCGTGCGCGCGGCCGACGTGCGGCGGTCGCTGCGGCCCTCCGGCCGCAGGAGGCCCGATGGCGGCTAGCCCAGGCAACCCGATGGCGCCGGGCGCCCCCGAGGAGGAGCAAAGCCCGCTGGAGCGCTTCGGGCGCGACCTGACGGAGATCGCGGAGCTCGGCAAGCTCGACCCCGTGATCGGCCGCGACGAGGAGATCCGCCGCGTGATCCAGGTGCTCTCGCGGCGCACGAAGAACAACCCCGTGCTGATCGGCGAGCCGGGCGTCGGCAAGACCGCGATCGTCGAGGGCCTGGCCCAGCGGATCGTCTCCAAAGACGTGCCCGAGTCGCTGCGCGACCGCCGTGTCGTCGCGCTGGACATGGGCGCGCTGATCGCCGGCGCCGCCTATCGGGGAGAGTTCGAGGAACGGCTGAAGGGCGTGCTCAAAGAGGTCTCCGAGGCGGGCGGCACGATCATTCTGTTCCTCGACGAGCTGCACACGATCGTCGGCGCGGGAGCCGCGCAGGGGTCGGTCGACGCCTCCAACCTGCTCAAGCCGATGCTCGCGCGCGGGGAACTGCGCGCGGTCGGCGCGACCACGCTCGACGAGTACACCAAGTACATCGAGAAGGACGCCGCGCTCGAGCGCCGCTTCCAACCGGTCACGGTCGGCGAGCCGACCGTCGCCGACACGATCGCGATTCTGCGCGGCTTGAAGGAACGCTATGAGGTTCACCACGGCGTGCGCATCCAAGACAGCGCGCTGATCGCCGCCGCGACGCTCTCGCACCGCTACATCGCCGACCGCTTCCTGCCCGACAAGGCGATCGACCTGATCGACGAGGCGGCCTCGAAGATCCGCATCGAGATCGACTCGCTGCCGACGGAGATCGACGAGGTCGACCGGCGCGTCATGCAGCTTCAAATCGAGCTGACCTCGCTGCGCAAGGAGAAGGACGAGGCCTCCAAGGAGCGCACGGCGGCGATCGAGTCCGAGCTCGCGGAGCTGAAATCGCGCTCGGATGAGATGAAGGCGCAATGGCAACGCGAGAAGGACGCGATCCAGGGCGTGCGCGAGACGAAGGAGCGCTTGGAGGCGGCCAAGGCCGAGGCCGAACGGGCCGAGCGCGAGGCGGACCTGCAACGCGCGGCCGAGCTGCGCTACGGAGAGATTCCCGAGCTGGAGCGCAAGCTCGTCGAGCACGAATCGGCCGAGCGCGAGAAGGTCGGCGGCGAGGCGCCCGTGTTCCTGAAAGAGGAGGTCGACGCCGACGATGTAGCGGAGATCGTCGCGCGCTGGACCGGCATCCCCGTCAGCCGGTTGCTCGAGGGCGAGACGGAGAAGCTGATTTACATGGAGGACCGCCTGCACGAACGCGTCGTTGGCCAGGACCAGGCGATCGAGGCGGTCGCGACGGCCCTGCGACGCTCGCGCGCCGGGTTGCAGGACCCCGATCGCCCGATCGGCAGCTTTCTGTTCCTCGGCCCTACTGGCGTCGGCAAGACCGAGCTGGCGCGCGCGCTGGCCGAGTTCATGTTCGACTCACAGGACGCGATGATTCGCATCGACATGTCCGAGTACATGGAGAAACACTCCGTGTCTCGGCTGGTCGGCGCGCCGCCCGGATACGTCGGCTACGAAGAGGGCGGCCAGCTGACCGAGGCCGTGCGCCGCCGTCCCTACGCGGTCGTGCTGCTCGACGAGATCGAGAAGGCGCACATGGACGTGTTCAACACTCTGTTGCAGGTGATGGACGACGGGCGCCTGACCGATGGGCAAGGTCGCACGGTCGATTTCAAGAACACAGTTCTGATCATGACCTCCAACCTCCCGATCGGCGGCGAGAGCGCGGACAACGGCGTGGACGCGGGCGCGGACGGCGGCGCGGCGGCGGACGCGCGCGTGCGCACCGAGTTGCTCCAGTACTTCAAGCCCGAGTTCATCAACCGCCTGGACGACATCGTCCGCTTCCATTCGCTCACCCGCGAGCAGATCTCGGAGATCGTCGATCTGCAGGTCGCGCGCGTGATCGAGCGCGTGGCCGAGCGCGGCGTGCAGGTGACGCTCACCGACGCGGCACGCGAGCTGATCGCCAACATGGGCTACGACCCGACCTACGGAGCGCGCCCGCTGCGCCGTGTGATCCAGAAGCAGCTGACCGATCGCCTGGCGCTGGCGCTGCTCTCGGGTGACATTCACGAGGGCGACTCCGTCGATGTCGACGTCTCCGACGGGGAGTTGACGCTCGGGGCCGGAGCGCGCGAGTCCACCCACGCGGCGTCCTAGCAAGCGGTCAGAGCGCCGGACAGAGCCGCCGGCTGCGACTCAGGATGCAGCCGCGAGCAGCCGTTGCAAGCGATCCGAGGCGCATGCGACGATGATGCGAACTCGCGGAGCGGGGGATCGCGCACCATCGCCGGGAGCCAGATCAGGCGGGGCGCTGCGAGCTCACGCGCCGCTCCACTGACACGGAGGAAGAATCACATGTCCATATCCATGACGCGGCGCGCGCTCACAACGTTCGCCGTGGCCTCTGCGCTGCTCGTCGGCGTCCTTGCCGCCGCGTCGCAGGCGCAGGCCGCGTCGCTGTATGCCTGTGTCAAGAAGAACGGCGCCGCCCGTGTCTTCACCAAAAAGCCGAAATGCAAGAAGGGCGAAAGCAAACTGTCGTGGGGCGCCGTCGGACCGGCGGGCAGGAACGGCGCCAACGGCGCCGGCGGGGCCGGCGGTAAAGACGGCTCGAGCGGCAAAGATGGAGCCAATGGTGGCAACGGGACCAACGGAGCGGTCGCCGGCTACTTCGCCACGCAGAAAAGCGGACTCTTCCTCACCAGCACGTTGACAAACCTGTCGGGGCTGGAAAAGACGCTTCCGAGCGGCTCCTACATCCTGATGGCGAGCGTCGAAATCGAAGGCTTCGCCGAATCTGCGGGTTCGGGCGCGCAGGAGGAATGTCAGCTCGTGTCCTCCGCTGGGCCAAAATCGGTGCGAAAATGGGCCTCTCCGTTCCTGAACGTGTCGGGTCAGTACATCGCCGAAGGCGATCTCCCGTTGCAGCTCGCGGTAACGACGTCGGGGCCGATCACTGTGACCGTGAAATGCCGCCAGACGCTCGGGATCGGCACCGGTCTGGAAGTGGTCGCCCACAACGGCACCCTCGCCGCGATTCAGACGAGCTCGATCGGCTGAATCGCGCAACGGAGGCGGCGGGCATTCGAGCGCCCGCCGCCACGTTGAGTCCATGGCGCGGCCGGCCGGCGCCCACGCGGATCGGGGCGCCGGCCGAGTCGGTCAAACGTCGCGCTTTAGTTGAACCAGATGTTGAACGGCTCGTCCGTGAGCACGCCGGTCGTGCTTTTGAACGTCCGCACACGCACGTGCTCGCCTTCTTTGCAAGGAGTGAGGGTGGTTTCCGGGGTGACCACGACCGAGACGACCGTTTCGTTGGCCGCGAACGAGTTGTCCGCCGAGACCATCGCCGTCTTCGGTTCGAAGCCAAGGTTCTTGAAGCAGTAGATGCCTTTTTCGATGTGGTCGATGTTCGATGCATCGAGGTTCTTGGCGACCGTGTTGATCTGAATCGAGCCGTCTAGGGCATAGTCGGCGTAGGCCAGAGCCGTTCCCGCTTGACCGGTTTTACCCGCAGCTCCGGTGGCGCCGGCAGCGCCCGCGGCGCCTGCTGCGCCAGCCGCGCCGGTAGCCCCCGTTTTGCCGGTAGCCCCCGTTTTGCCCTTGAGCTTCTTCAGGAGCTTCGGGCTGATCTGTTTGGTCGAGTTGATGAGATAGTGGTTTGCCGCGACCGCCCCGCCGGTCATGGCGAATACCAGGGCGAGCGTGGCAACTACGTTTGCGTAACTGAGGTGCCTCCATTTAGATATATGCATGCGCGTGAGCCTACTCCGTGCGCGGCTGGGCCGAAAGCGCATAGACACAAGGACGAGCGGCGCCGCCGAGGTGGGGCCACGACGCGCCAGTCGATCCGGTACAACGAACTGAGCGTGAGTGCAATTGCGCGTCAGTACCTAAACCCCGACGGAGGAGCCGCCACCATGCCGACCTACATCATGCTCTCGACCCTCACCCCCGAGGGCGTGCAGACCGTCAAGAACAACCCGCAGCGGATTCGTGAGGTCAACAACGAGGTCGAGCAGCTGGGCGCGAGCGTGAAGGCGCAGTGGGCGACGCTCGGGCATGTCGACTTCATCTCCGTCGTGGAGGCCCCCGACGAGGCGACGATGGCACGCGTCTCGCTCGAGCTCGGCTCGCGCGGCACGGGCCGCTACGAGACGCTCGCGGCGATCCCCGTCGAGGACTTCATCGCGTCTCTGTGACGGGGCCGTGGCCCGCGACGGCCACCGCTTGCCGGTCGTCGTGAGCCCCGCTCCGCCCGTGACGCGGCGTATGCTGCCAGCGCAATGACCGATCGCGAACAGCAGGAACCCTCCGGCCCAACCGGTCAGGAGAGCCGGCCGGATGCGGGACCGGGGATCTCGCTCGTGCCGCAGCCGATGGAGGAGGCGGAAGTCCAGGCGCAGCTCGATGACATCGACGTGGACGCTCCGCGCGTGGGGATCGTGATGGGCTCCAAGAGCGACATGGAGGCGATGGAGAAGGCCGCGCACGAGTTGGAAGAGCGGGGCATCCTGCACGAGATCCGGGTGATGTCCGCTCATCGCGAGCCGGACGTGGTCGCCGACTACGCCAAGAACGCGCACATGCGCGGCCTGCGCGTGATCATCGCGGGCGCGGGTATCTCCGCTGCGCTGCCAGGTGCGGTGGCCGCGCACACCGACCTTCCGGTGATCGGAGTGCCGCTGTCGGGCCGGCTGAGCGCCGCCGGTGGGCTCGACGCGATCCTCTCGATCGTGCAGATGCCGCCGGGCGTGCCGGTCGCGTGCGTCGGGCTCGACAACGCGCGTAACGCGGCGATTCTCGCCGCGCAGATCCTCGACGCATGATCGCGCGCTACACGCGTGACGAGCTCGGCCGCCTGTGGACGGACGAGGCGCGCATGGAGACCTGGCGCCGCGTCGAGGTGGCTGCGTGCGAGGAGTTGCCCGAGCTGCTGGGCGAGGGCGAGGGTCCGACGGCGAGCGATCTGGAGGCGATCCGTGCGGCCAAGTTCACCGTGCAGGCGGTCAATGAACGCGAGCGCGTCACCGATCACGACGTGGCGGCGTTCGTGGACGTGCTGGGCGCATCGGCCGGTGAGGCGGGACGCTGGATCCACTACGGGCTGACCTCCTCCGACGTGCTGGACACGGCGCTCGCGCTGCAGCTGCGCGCTGTCGGCGAGGTGATCTGCCCGGGCGCACACGCGCTCGTGGCGGCGCTGCACGGGCGCGCGCGCGAGCACGCGGACACGTTGTGTGTCGGTAGGACGCACGGCGTGCACGCCGAGCCGACGACCTTTGGCGTGAAGCTCGCCGGCTTCGCCTTCGAGGCGCATCGCAACACGCGGCGCCTGGAGCGCGCCTTCGCGCAGGTGGCGGTCGGGGGTATCTCGGGCGCGGTCGGCACCTATGCCGCGACCAGCCCCGAGTTCGAGACGCGCGTGCTCGGCCGGCTGGGGTTGGAGCGCGAGGACGTCTCCACGCAGGTGGTCGCCCGCGATCGGCACGCCGAGCTTCTCAGCGCGATCGCGCTGGCGGGAGCCGGCATGGAGCGGCTGGCTACGGAGATCAGGCACCTACAGCGAACCGAGGTGCGCGAGGTGCAGGAGCCGTTCCGCTCCGGGCAGAAGGGCTCCTCGGCGATGCCCCACAAGCGCAATCCGATCAAGGCCGAGCAGATCTCAGGCCTCGCACGCGTGCTGCGCGGCAATGCGCAGGCGGCACTCGAGAACGTCGCGCTGTGGCACGAGCGCGACATCTCCCACTCCTCGGTCGAGCGGGTGATCCTGCCGGACTCGACGATCCTGCTCGATTACCTCCAGCACCGCACGACTGCGCTCGTCGAAGGCATGACCGTGGACGCCGAGCGGATGCGGGCGAACCTCGAGCTGACCCACGGCGCGCTGTTCTCCCAGCGCGTGCTGCTCGCGCTGGTTGCGGCCGGAACATCCCGTGACGACGCCTATCGGATCGTGCAGGAGCTGGCGCAGCGGGCGTGGGACGAGGGCATCCAGCTGCGTGAGCTGCTGGCCGAGGACGAGCGCGTACGTCCCTTGCAGCTCGATCTGGATGAGATCTTCGACTACGACCACTACGTGCGCCACGCTCCGGAGATCATCAGCCGGCTGGACATGGCGCTTGCCCGCCTCGACGAGATCGCCTGAGCGCCGTCCGCTCGGCGGCGCCCAACAGCGGCTTCTCGGCCCCCGATCCCGCTGGTAGCATCGGCCCACGTGACGACGCTCGCCGACCTGCCCCTCATCGCCAGCGGGAAGGTCCGTGAGATGTACGACCTGGCCGGCGTCGTGAAGCAGGAGACGCCGCCGCTGTTGATGGTCGCAAGCGACCGCATCTCCACGTATGACGCGGTCCACCCGACGCCGATCCCCGACAAGGGCAACGTGCTCACGGGGCTGTCCGTGTTCTGGTTCGAGAGGACCGCCGGGATCGTCGCCAACCATCTGCTCTCGGCGGTCGCCGGGGTGCCGCGGGAGGCGCGTGGGCGTGCGCTGGTCGTGGAACGCCTGCAGATGCTTCCAGTGGAGTGCGTCGTTCGCGGGCACATCACCGGGTCCGGTTGGAAGGACTATCAGGCGACCGGCGCCGTGTCGGGGATCTCGCTGCCGGCGGGCCTGCGCGAGTCAGAGCGCCTGCCCGAGCCGATCTTCACCCCGAGCACGAAGGCCGAGGAGGGCCACGACGAGGCGATCGACTTCGAGCGCGCCGTCGAGTTGGTCGACGATCGCGTGCTGATGGAGCGTGTCAGGGACGCATCGATCGAGCTGTACTCCTTCGCCGCCGAGCACGCCCGCGCTAACGGCGTGATCCTCGCCGACACGAAGTTCGAGTTCGGCCTGGACGAGCGCGGCACGCTGGTGCTCGGCGATGAGGTGCTGACGCCCGACTCCTCGCGCTACTGGCCTGCGGAGGGCTTCGAGGTGGGCCGCGGTCAGCCGAGCTTCGACAAGCAGTACGTGCGCGACTGGGCGTCGGCCAGCGGCTGGGACAAGCTGCCGCCCGCGCCGGAGATCCCCGGTGATGTGGTTGCGGGCACCCGCGCGCGCTACATCGAGGCCTATGAGTTGATCACGGGCGAGTCTTTCCAGGGCTGGCTCGATCGGACGGAAGCGGCATGAGGGCGCGCGTGCTGATCCGCCCGAAGGCCGGCATCCTCGACCCCCAGGGCGTTGCTGTCGAGCGCGCACTGCCGGCGCTGGGCTTCACGGGCGTCGAGAACGTGCACGTCGGACGGCTGGTCGAGCTGGACGTCTCCGACGCGGCCCAGCTGGAGCCGATGTGCGAGAAGCTGCTGGCCAATCCGCTCGTCGAGGACTTCGAGGTCGAGCTGCTCGACGGCAGCGGCTGACGCGCAGTGAAGTTCGGCGTCCTCCAGTTCCCCGGCTCGTGTGACGAGGTCGACGCTCTCGATGCGGCAAGGCGCGTGGGCGATGCGGAGCTGATCTGGCATCGCGATCGCGACCTGAGGGGCGCCGATGCGATCGTCGTGCCGGGTGGTTTCTCCTACGGCGACTACCTGCGGGCGGGAGCGATCGCGCGCTTCTCTCCGGCGATGGAGTCGGTGATCGAGTTCGCCGGCGAGGGCGGGCTCGTGCTGGGGATCTGCAATGGCTTCCAGGTGTTGTGCGAGGCGCACCTGCTGCCGGGCGCCCTGCTGCCCAACGCCAACCGCCGCTTCACCTTCCGCCAGCTGGAGCTGGAGGTGGTCGACGCGGATACGGCGTTCACGCGCGCGTGCGCGCGCGGCGGCGAGCGTCTGAGCATTCCCGCCAAGCACTCCTGGGGCCGCTACTACGCCGAGGAGCGCGAACTGCGCGCGATCGAGGACGCCGGTCAGGTGGTGCTGCGATACGCGCACGAGCAGAACTTCAATGGCTCGCTCAACGACATCGCCGCTGTGCGCAACGAGGCCGGCAACGTATTCGGCTTGATGCCGCATCCCGAGCATGCCGTCGAGGCGCTGACGGGGGGCTCGGTGGATGGCTTGAAGATCTTCGAGTCGATGCGCCTGGCGGTCGAGGGAGTGACTGTGTGATGCGAATTGCGGGCAGCGATGGCGATCGTGTTCACGGGGCACGGCGGCGCCGGTGATGACGGAGACTTCCGCGACACTCCCTGGACTCGAGGATGCGCTCGCCCTCGGCCTCACGCGCGAGGAGTACGAGCTGGTGTGCGAGAAGCAGCAGCGCTCTCCGAACGTCCTGGAGCTCGCGATGTACTCGCTGCTGTGGAGTGAGCACTGCGCCTACAAGCACTCGAAGAGATTGCTGCGGACGCTGCCGACGGAGGGCCCGCACATGGTGATGGGCCCCGGCGAGAACGCGGGCGCGGTCGATCTCGGCGGCGGGCTGGTGTGCGCCTTCAAGGTCGAGTCGCACAACCACCCGAGCGCTGTCGAGCCCTTCCAGGGCGCCGCCACCGGCGTCGGCGGGATCCTGCGCGACATCTTCGCGATCGGCGCCCGCCCGATCGCGGTGCTCGACTCGCTGCGCTTCGGCGAGCCGACGGGCGAGCAGGGCACTCGCACGCGCTATCTGCTCGACGGCGCCGTCTCCGGGATCGGTCACTACGGCAACTCGATCGGCGTGCCCACGGTCGGCGGCGAGGTGTACTTCGAGGGTCCCTACGAGCACAACTGCCTCGTCAACGCGATGGCGCTCGGGTTGGCCGAGCGCGAGCGGCTCGTGCGCAGCGCCGCCACCGGCGCGGGAAACCTGCTCGTGCTGTTCGGCGCCGCGACCGGCCGCGACGGCATCGGCGGCGCCTCCGTGCTCGCCTCCGCCGAGCTCGGCGTTGAGGACACCGCGGCGGGGGCGGACTCGGACAAGCGCCCGACCGTGCAGGTGGGCGATCCCTTCGAGGAGAAGAAGCTGCTCGAGTGCTCGCTGGAGCTGCTCGATCGTGACCTGCTCGTCTCGCTGCAGGACCTCGGCGCCGCCGGCCTGACCAGCTCGGCTGCCGAGATGGCCTCCAAGGGTGAGGTGGGGATTGAGATCGACGTCGAGAAGGTCCCCCTGCGCGAGTCGCAGATGGAGCCCTTCGAGGTGATGGTCAGCGAGTCCCAGGAGCGGATGCTGTGCGTCGTGGAGCCCGCCAACGTGGACGCGGTGCTCGAGCTGTGTGAGAAGTGGGAGGTCGGCGGAGCGGTGATCGGCACGGTCACCGACTCCGGGCGTGTGCGCGTGCTGGCCGGTGGCGAGCTGGCGGGGGACATGCCCGTGCGGGCGCTCGTGGATGACTGCCCGCTGTACGACTTGCACCCGCAGAAGCCTGCCCAGCCGGTATATGAGCCGCCGCCGGCTGTGCTCGCGTTCGAGGCGAGTCCGCGTGAGACGCTGCTGGCGTTGCTGGGCTCGCCGAACATCGCCTCGCGCAGACCGCTGTTCGAGCAATACGACGCGATCGTGCAAGCGCGCACCGTCCGCCGTCCCGAGCAGGCCGACGCGGCGGTGCTTGCGCTCCCTGACGACGCCGACGCCGACGCCGGCGATGGCGCCCGCGGTGCGCTGGCGGTGAGCATCGACTGCAACGGCCGGCGCGTGGCCGCCGACCCCTACAGGGGTACGGTCGCGGCCGTGTTGGAGTGCGCCGCAAACCTCGCCTGCGTCGGCGCCGAGCCGCTGGGGACGACCAACAACCTCAACTTCGGCAACCCCGAGAAGCCGCACATCGCCTGGCAGCTGACCGAGTCGGTGCGCGGTCTTGGGGACGCCTGCCGCGCGCTGCACGCTCCGATCGTCGGCGGCAACGTCTCGCTCTACAACGAGGGCGCCACCGGCCCGATCTACCCGACGCCCGTGATCGGCATGGTCGGCCGGCTGCCCGACGCCAACCGTGCCGGGCGCCTCGGCTTCCAGCGAGCGGGCGATCGGATCGCGCTGGCCGGGCCGTTCGCCGCCTCGCCGGCCGCCGGAGAGCTGTCCAAGCTGCGCGGCGAGCCGCTCCCGGATGGCCTGCCGGAGATCGACTTGGACGCCGTTTGCGCCGCGCAGCTCGCCGTCCGCGACGTCGTTCGCGCGGGCCTGCTGGCGAGCGCCCACGACATCGCCGAGGGCGGTCTCGCGATCGCCCTGGCAGAGTGCTGCCTGGCCGGTTCGCTGGGCGCGGAGGTCGATGTCGGAGACGATCTCCTAGAGGCGATCTCACACTCTTCATCGGGGTTCGAGTCCGATGATGTGAGCACCGCCCTGTTCGGCGAGGGCCCGGGCGGCTTCATCGTCAGCGGCTCAACGGAGGCGCTGCGCACGCTGGGTGAGCGCACCATGCTGTTTATGTTGGGCACGGTTGGAGGCGACGCTCTGAAGATCACGCGAACGCATGCCTTTGAGGTCACCATCCCGCTCAGTGAGCTGGCCGCCGCCCACCATGCGATCGCCGAGTTGTTCTCATGAAAATCTCCCTGCTAGCGTGTGTTCGTAATGCGTGATGGACCGCGCGATGAGTGCGGCGTTTTCGGCCTTTATGCGCCCGGTCACGAGGTGTCACGTCTGTCGTACTTTGCCCTGTACGCCTTGCAGCACCGGGGGCAGGAGTCGGCGGGTATCGCAGCCGCCGATCGCGGCGGGCACATCATCACGCGCCGCGAGCTCGGGCTCGTCAACCAGGTGTTCAGCGAGAACGATCTGCGCACGCTCGCCGGCGAGTTGGCGATCGGCCACGTGCGCTACTCCACGACCGGCTCGAACGCCTGGGAGAACTCTCAGCCCGTGCAGCGCTCGGAGGGCATGAACGGCTCGCGCCGTGAGGTGGCGCTCGCGCACAACGGCAACCTGATTAACGCCGTCGAGCTGCACAACGAGATGCTCGAGACGGGCGTCACCTTCAGCTCGACCTCTGACTCGGAGATCATCGCCGCGCTGATCGCCACCCATCCTGCCGAGCACGTGGAGGATGCGATCGCCGAGGTGATCCCGCGCCTGCGGGGCGCCTTCTCGACGGTCGTCATGACCAAGGACCGCATCGTCGCCTTCCGCGACCCGCACGGCCTGCGCCCGTTGTCGATTGGCACGCTGGAGCCCGGGCCGGACGATCCGGGCGGCGCGCTGCGCTACTGCGTGGCGAGCGAGTCCTGCGCCTTCGACATCATCGGCGCGAAGCTGCTGCGCGAGGTCGAGCCGGGTGAGATGGTCACGCTCGGCGAGCAGGGGCTACAGAGTCGCATGGTCGCCCCGGGCGGCAGGCGCGCGTTCTGCGTGTTCGAGTACATCTACTTCGCCCGCCCCGACTCACGCATGAACGAGCAGGTGCTGCAGGTCGCGCGCGGGCGCATGGGCGAGATCCTGTGGAAAGAGGCGCCCGTCGAGGCCGACCTGGTGATCGCCGTGCCCGACTCCGGCAACCCGGCCGCCCGCGGGCTCGCGCGCGCCGCGGGGCTGCCCCAGGACGACGGCTTCGTCAAGAACCGCTACGTCGCGCGCACCTTCATCCAGCCCGGCCAGGAGCTTCGCAAGCACGGGCTGCGGCTGAAGTTCAACCCGCTGCCGGAGGTGATCGCGGGCAAGCGCCTGGTGGTCGTCGACGACTCGATCGTCCGTGGCAACACGACCCGCCAGATCGTGCAGATGCTCAAGGACGCCGGCGCCGCCGAGGTGCACATGCGCATCTCTGCGCCACCGATCAAGCATCCTTGCCACTACGGCATCGACATGTCCACGCGCGAGGAGATGATCGCGCACGGGCGCACGACCGAGGAGGTCGCCGTGGAGCTTGGCTGCGACTCGCTGCACTACCTGTCACTCGAGGGCGTCTATGAGGCCGTGCGTGGCGAGCGCGCGACGCACTGCGACGCCTGCTTCAGCGGCGAGTACCCGCTGACGGGCAGCGACGGCGCGGCGGGCAAGTACTCGCTGGAGGACGACCAGATCCTCCCGCTTGTCAAGGCCTGAGGAGCAGCCCGGCCGAGCGAGCGAACCGGTCGAGGCCTTTAGCCGAACGTCTCCTCGCGGGCTCCCGAGGCGTCGTTGTAGCGGTTGTTGTACGGACGGTGGACGATCGTCTCGCCGTCCCGGCCGCTGCGCAGGGAGTATCCGAGTGCGGCGGCGATGATCAGGGTGGTGATTATGGCTGTGATCATGGAGATGTCCTTCGGTTGCGGCTTGGAAGGCTCTCCACCCTCGCCCTTCATTGAACGGCGCCCGGTGAGCCTCCTGTGTGAGCTTGCTCACAGCTATCGTGGCGCGCTGTGAGCGAGCCGCTTCCGATCGCAGTGCTCGTGTCGGGCGCCGGCACGAACCTGCAGGCGCTACTCGACACGCTCCACGGTCGTGAGGCGCAGATCGTCGCTGTCGCCTCAAGCGTCGCCGATGCCCCGGCGCTGAAGCGCGCCGCGGGCGCCGATATCCCGAGCGCCGTGTTCGCGCGCTCGGACTACCCCGACCGCGAAGCACGCGACGAGGCCCTGGCCGACTGGCTGGCCGAGCGCGGCGCCCGGCTGATCGTGCTCGCGGGCTACATGGAGCTGCTCGGCTCCGCCTTTCTCGCACGCTTTCCCGGCGCCGTCATCAACGTTCACCCGTCGCTGCTGCCTGCCTTCCCGGGGATCGGCGCGATCGCCCAGGCTTTGGCGTACGGCGTGCAGGTGTTTGGCGTGACCGTGCACTTCGTCGACGACGGCGTCGACACCGGGCCGGTGATTCTCCAGCGCGCAATCGAGCTGCCGGATGCGCGCGAGGAGCAGGAGGTGCTGGACGCGCTGCGCCCGCTCGAGCACGCGCTGTTGCCGGAGGCCGTGCGGCTGTTTGCGCGCGGAGAGCTCACGATCGATCCGGCTGACCCGCGGCGCCCGCGCGCCAGCGCGAGGGATAGGCTCTGATGATGCTCTCCGAAGGCGAGACGACGGCTGCGCGTGAGGCGGGAATCGAGCCGGCCGCGCCCGGCGAGGTGCGCGTGCGCCGGGCGCTCTTGTCGGTGTCTGAGAAGCGCGGGATCGTCGACTTCGCGCGCGGATTGGCCGAGCTGGGAGTGGAGATCGTCTCGACCGGGGGCACGGCCCGCGAGCTCGGTGGGGCCGGCATCTCGACACGTGAGATCGAGGACTTCACCGGCTTCCCGGAGATGATGGACGGGCGTGTAAAGACGCTTCACCCGCGGCTGTATGCCGGTCTGCTCGCCAAGCGCGATGACGAGGCCCACCTGCACGCTGCCGCGGGAGAGCAGATCGAACAGGTCGATCTCCTCTGCGTGAATCTCTACCCGTTCGAGCAAACGGTCGCGCGCGGTGACGCGGACGAGCGGGAGGTGATCGAGAACATCGACATCGGTGGCCCCACGATGATTCGAGCGGCGGCCAAGAACAGTGGCTTCGCCGCGGTCGTCGTGGACCCGGCCGACTACGAGGGCGTGCTGGCGGAGCTGCGCGAGGCTGACGGGCGCCTGTCGCTCTCGACGCGTAAGCGCTTGACGGCCAAGGCATTCGCCTGCACCGCTCGCTATGACGCGGCGATCGCCAGCTGGTTCGCCGCGCGCACCTACGAGGGCTTCCCGCCAACCTGGAACGATTCCTACGAGAAGCTCACCGACCTGCGCTACGGCGAGAACCCTCATCAGGCGGCCGCCTACTACGCGCGCGCCGGCGCCCGGACGCATCTGCTCGACGGCGTGCGCCAACTGCACGGCAAGGAGCTGTCGTTCAACAACCTGCTCGATCTGAGCTCGGCGCGCGAGTTGGTGGAGGATTTCGACGGCCCGGCCTGCGCGATCGTCAAGCACAACAACCCGTGCGGATGCGCGATCGCAGAGAGCGCTCAGCAGGCTTACGAACGCGCCTTCGCCTGCGATCCACAGAGCGCCTATGGCGGCGTGATCGCTCTCAACCGGCAAGTCGATCGGGCGTGCGCGGAGCAGCTTGCCAAGCAGTTCATCGAGGTGCTGCTGGCCCCCGGCTTCGACGCCGACGCGCTGGAGGTGCTCGGCGAGAAGAAGAACGTGCGGCTGTTGGAGCTCGCGCACTGGCCGTCGCCCTCCGATCAGGGCTTGGCGGATGAGCTGGAAGCCAAGCCGGTGCTCGGCGGGCAGCTCGTGCAGACGCGCGACCTCGTCAGCGAGTCACGCGAGCAGATGCGCGTGCTGAGCGAGGCGCAGCCGAGCGAGCAGCAGTGGGAGGCCCTGTTGTTCGCCTGGAAGGTCTGCCGGCACGTGCGATCCAATGCGATCGTGATTGCGGCCGGCGATGGAACGTCGGCCAGCGCGACGATCGGCATCGGCGCTGGGCAGATGAGCAGAGTGGACGCCGTGCGGATCGCCGTCGAGAAGGCCCAAGCCGCCCAGCCGCAGCTGCTCGACGGCGCGGTGCTTGCCTCGGACGCGTACTTCCCGTTCGCCGACGGGCCGCAGCTCGCGATCGACGCGGGCGTGACCGCGATCGTCCAGCCGGCCGGCTCCGTGCGCGACGAGGAGGTCGTCGCGGCCGCCAAGGACGCCGGGATCGCGATGGTCGCGACGGGCGTTCGTCACTTCAGGCACTGAGCTTTCGACGGCACGTTCACGGGCCTCCGTGCGGCATTGCCTTCTCGGCGGTGGCGGAGGGGGACTTGATTAATTTGGTCTAACGATATATCGTGAGCGTACTTTGATAGTTCCCGATAGGAGACAGATATGTTCGCTGATGCGATCTACACACACGGTGAGGGGCGCTGTCAGCGCACCGATCCAGATGAGGCCGGCCCAGGGCGCCCGGCGATGAAGGGCAGCCGGGGCGGACCTGGCGGCGGTCGTGGCCGCCATCGCCATCGTGGCTTCGGCCACGGTCCCGGCGGCTTCGGGGGCTTCGGCGGGGGCTTCCCGCCGGGTGGTGGTCCGCGGGGACGCGGGCGCAAGGCACGGCGCGGGGATATCCGCACGGCGGCGCTGCTGTTGCTTGCCGAGGAGCCGCGCAACGGCTACCAGATCATGCAGGAGGTGGAGGAGCGCAGCGACGGCGTCTGGCGCCCGAGCCCCGGCTCGGTCTACCCGGCACTCCAGCAGCTCGAGGACGAGGGGCTGATCCGCTCTGAGGAGCTCGACGGGCGCAAGCTGTTCGCGCTCACCGACGAGGGTCGAGCTGTCGTTCAGGAGCGCGACTCAGAGAAGCCGGCGCCATGGGAGCAGATGAGCGGCGATATGAGCTCTCAGGCGGTTGAGCTGGGCAAGCTCATGCGCGAGGTCGGCTTCGCGTTCGTGCAGGTGATGCGCACCGGCAGCGAGGCGCAGATGGGTAAGGCCCGCGAGGTGCTGGCGGCGACCCGCCGCGACCTCTACCGGATCCTCGCCGACGGCGAGCCCGAGGCTAGGGCCGGCGACGACGAGCAGTAATCCCGAGCGGCTCTCAGGACGGCCCGCGGCGCCGGTGGCTCCAACCGCCACGGCGCCGCGCCGCCCCTCTCCCCGCTCGCGCGTTACTCGATGGCTTGCGTGGCGACGCCGAGTAGCGCGTCCTGGCGCTGGAACTCGCTGGAGTCGCTGGCCAGCCTGACCGCCTCGGCCAGCTGGTCGCTGTTGCGCAGCGTGCCCCATTCGCTGAGCGGCTGCAAGACGCCACGCAGCGCCAGCATCGGTCCGATCCAGCGCGGCGCCCACACGCGCGCCGAGCGCCTTTCGATCCCACGCTCGATCGCGTCGATCGCCTTGTACAGGGGCGCCGGATTGCGGATGAAGCCGGGCAGCCGCCCGGTCATCGCTTCGGCAGAGGGCTGCGAGAAGGCCGCGCGTACGAGGTCGGTGTCGAGAAACCCGAAATAGGCGCAGCCCACGCGTGCGCCGGTCGGGGCCGTCTCCATCCGCAGCGCATCCGTGAGCGCCTCCACGCCGGCCTTGGCGGTCGTGTACGGCCCCATCATCGCTCCGTGCATGATCGCGCTGAGCGATGAGATGTTCAGCAGGTAGCCCTGTCGCCGGCTGATCTGCTCGATGACCGCCCGGTCGGTGCGCCATACGCCGAGCAGGTTGACCGCCAGCGTTCGCTCGATTTGCTCGATTGGCGCGCTCGCGAGCGTGCCCGTGTAGGAGATGCCGGCGTTGGCGATCCCCACGTCGATCGCGCCGAAGCGCTCGACGGTCGCGCGCACGGCGCGCTCGAGAGCGTCGAGATCGCTCACATCGGCCTCGAAGCTGGCGGCACGGTCTCCCAGGTTCGCCGCGTTCTCCTCCAGTCGCTCGGGCTCCAGGCCGACGAGCGCCACATTTGCCCCTTTGGCATGTAGGCGCTCGGCCGTCGCCTTGCCGATCCCGCGCGCCGCGCCGGTGATGAAGACGGTGCGGCCGTTGACGTCGAATGGGCTGCTCGGGACGGGGCTCACGGAAAATGACCTCCAGGTCGGGGCGTCATGAGCGAGGCGCGCCCACCCTACCTCAGAGCCGGTCCTCCGCAGCGGCTCACGAGCTCCCTTGCACGTCCGCCGAAGCGCGGACTACGCTGTCGCAAGTCGAAGTCGTTGTACGGGCGGTCGACACCGTCGAGGCTTGGGTTTGGAGGCTGACGTGCGCGCAGCAGGCAGATACCCCGATTCGATGTGGTGGTCGCGAGGCTCGAAGGCCGCGATCGGCGGCGTGCTACTCACTTGCATGGTGCTGGCGTCGAGCGGCGTGACCGCGGCGCTCGGCTCCTCGGCGACTCGTGGCGGGCGCTCGGCAGCCGTCCATGCGATCTGCAGCGGTCCGAACAGCGCGCACGTCCCCTGCCACTTCTCGACACCGAGCGGCAACATCCGCTGTGTGTGGATGCCTGCGCCGGACAACGTCGCGTGTGTGCTGCGCTCCTCCGGGCGCGCATACCGGCTGCGTCCCTCGGGCAGGGCGAAAGCGATTGCGCTCAGGCTCAGGCGACGGGGGCCGACGCTGCCGCGAAACCAGCAGATCGTGTTTCCGAAGAGCCTCTCCTGTCATGACACTGCCCGCACGATCACGTGCAACCAGGACTTCGGCACGGGCGCGTTCACGCTTGCGCCGCAACACTCGCACGGCTCGTAAGCCCCCCTCTCCTCGCGGGCGAACCGCTGACATGCCCCGTGCGGGACTCGAACCCGCCCCACCGGATTAAAAGTCCGGCGCTCTACCAGATGAGCTAACGGGGCTCGCGGTCGTCAGTCTGCCAGATCGCGGGCGCAGGTCGCGCAGAGCGTCGCCTCAGATGGCGAAGCGGGCGATCACTACGGTTCTTCGTCGGCGGCCACGCGCAGAAGCTGGTCGATCTCCGTGAGCTTGACGCGGGGGCGCCCGGCGCTCTCGCCGCGGGCCTTCTCGTGTCTGTCGATCGCTTCCCAGCCTGCGTACTCGATCAGCTCGGGGCGACGGGTTCGCAGCAGGGCGGCCGCTGAGGTTGCGTCGGCGGTCGAGCCGTTCGTTCGCGCGCGCTCGCCGGTTGCGAGCGAGGAGAGGTCGGCGAGGATCGCATCGACGGTCTCCTGAGCGTCCTTCTTGTTCGTGCCGATCACGCCGGAAGGACCGCGCTTGATCCAGCCGACGACGTACTCGCCGGGCAGCAGATCGCCGCTGTCGGCGTGCGTGACGCGACCACCGTCGTTGGGGATCACGCCGCGGCGATCGTCGAAGGGGACGCCTGGCAGCGGGATGCCGCGATAGCCGATCGCACGGAACACCAGACCGGCGGGGATCGTCTCCCGCTGTTCGGTGGGCCGCGCGCGCAGCGAGCCGTCGGCGCCAGCGACGAGCTCGTTGCGCACGAGCTCGACCGCGGCTAGCCGTCCGTCCTCGCCGGCACGCAGCTCGGTGGGGGAGGCCAGGAAGCGCAGCACGACCCTACGGCGCCCTTCCGTGGGGGTGCGCTCGGCGTAGGAGCGCAGGATCTCCACGTTGCGCCGTGCGGTCACGTCCTGCTCGGCGGCCTCGTCGTGGATCGCCAGCGCCCGCTCGAGCTCCTCTGAGTCGACGAGCACGTCCGCGTCGGAGAGCTCACCCAGCTCGAGCAGCTCGGGATTCGTGAAGGCAGCCTGTGCGGGACCGCGGCGCCCGACGACCACTACCTCGCGCACGCGGCTGCGGGCCAGCACCTCCAGCGCGTGGTCGGCCGTGTCCGTGGGGGCGAGCTCCTCGGCGGTGAGCACGAGCATGCGTGCGACGTCGAGCGCGACATTGCCGTTGCCGATCACGACAGCCCGCTCGGCCGAGACGAGATCGACCTCTAGATCGGTGTGATCGGGGTGGCCGTTGTACCAGCCGACGAACTCCGTCGCCGCGTGTGAGCCGGGCAGCGCTTCGCCGGGGATGCCCAGCGGGCGGTCCAGCGGCGAGCCGGTTGCGTAGACGATCGCGTGGTAGTGGTCGAGCAGCTCCTCGCGGGAGACGTGCTCGCCGAAGGTGACGTTGCCGAAGTAGCGGAAGCGGGGGTGGGCGGCCGTCTTCTCATACACGCGCGTGACCGACTTGATCTTCGGATGGTCGGGAGCGACGCCGGAGCGCACGAGCCCCCAGGGCGTTGGCAGTCGCTCGAGCATGTCGACCTCGATCCGCTCGGCGGAGTCCTTGAGCAGGTGCCCAGCGGCGTAGAAGCCGGCGGGACCCGAGCCGATCACTGCGATGCGGATGGGGGGGTCGTCAGTCATGGCGGGAAGGGATTGCGTGAGTTGATGGCGGCTGGCGGTGGTGAGGATGGGCGCGGCCCGACTCGAACGGGCGACCCCCTCGGTGTAAACGAGGTGCTCTAGCCAACTGAGCTACGCGCCCGCGGGGTCAGCGGGACCTCAAGGCTAGCGGGCCTGCGAAGCTGTGCGGGTGGGCAGAGCCGGGCGGATCGCAGTCGGATTGGCGGGGGCGACAGTCCTGGCGCTGGTGCTGGTGCAGTTGTTCCTGCCACGAATCGCGGCCAGCAGGATCTCCTCGCGCGTGCGGCGGTACGGGAACGTGCGGAGCGTGCACGTGAGCGCCTTCCCGGCCCTGAAGCTCTTGTGGGGCGATGCCGATTCGGTGAGGGTGACGGCCGGGAACCTGAAGGTCAGCCTGGAGGAGAGCTCCAAGCTCCTGCAGGAAGCGCGGGGGGTGGACGAGCTGACGATGACGGCATCCAGCGCCCAGGAGGGACCGCTGCGGCTGAGCGACGTCAGGCTCACCAAGCGCGGCTCGGCACTCCGAGCGGAAGGTTCGATGAGCGAGGCCGATGTGAGGGCGGCGCTGCCGGAAGGCTTCACCGTGCAGCTGCTCGGCAGCGAACGCGGAACGGTCGAAGTCAGGGCCAGCGGTGGGCTGTTCGGTGTCGGGGCGTCGGTCGACGCGCTGGCGCTGGCGAGCGAAGGCATGCTCGTGGCGCATCCACGGGGGCTGCTCGTGGAAGGGCTGCGCCTGACGCTGTTCTCCGACCCGCACATATACGTGCTGGGGATCAGCGCGAGCCGGACGACGGACTCCGACGGAGCGCCGGGCTATCGCCTGGCGATGACCGCGACGCTGCGATGAGGCTCGCGTTCAGGCGGCGGCGCGCGAGGCGGCGACGTGCGCTCAGCCGACAGCCGACAGATCGCCCGCCGGTGCGCCGGCGCGAGCGTGGACGAGCATCGGCAGCCCCTCCTTGGGGCTGATCGTCGGCATCTGGCGAATCGTCAGCTTGAAGTCCGCGGGCAGCAAGAGCGTGAAGCGGGAGAGCACGAGCGTGGCGATCGTGCGGACCTCGAGTTGCCCGAAGCGCATGCCGATGCACGTGCGCGATCCGCCGCCAAAGGGGACATAGGCGCCCTTGGGCAGGGCGGCACGCGCCTCCGGCGCAAAGCGCTCGGGGCGGAACTCCTCCGGATCGGCAAAGACGCTGGGCAGATGGTGGCTGGCCCAGGAGGAGTAGTTGACGAATGCGCGCGCGGGAACCGTGTGCCCCTCGAACTCGAATGACTCGACGGCGCGCCGCGGGCCGACCCAGGCGGGCGGGTACTTGCGCAGGGTCTCATCGAGCACCAGCTCGAGCTCGCCCAGCTCTCCGGAGGTCAGCTGCGAGGCGCTGGGCGCGCCGCCCGCAAGCTGTGAGTCCTGCTCGGCGAGCAGACGCTCGGCGACGGCCGGATTGCGGGCGAGCTCGTAGAACATGAAGGAGATCGTCGAGGTCGTCGTGTCATGGCCGGCGAACAGCAGCGTCATCACCTCGTCACGGATCTGCAGGTCGCTCAGCGTCGTGCCGTCCTCGTCGTGGGCGTCGAGCAGCAGGCTGAGGATGTCCTCGCCCCGCTCGCCCGTCGCGCGGCGGTGGGAGATCTCCGAGTAGATCAACGTGTCGAGCTCGCGCGCCGCCTGCTGCATGCGCGCCCACGGGCTGCCACGCGTGCGGAGGATGCGCAGGAGGTAGTCGGAGGAGTAGAAGGACAGCGCCCGCTCGAACAGGCCCGCCGCGTCGATCGCCCGCGCTCGCTCGCCGTCGGGGTCAAGGCCGAACAGCGCGCGCATCGCAACGCGCATCGCCAACCGCCGCGTCCACGCGTACAGGTCGATGCTCGTGCCCGGCTGGATCTGGTCGAGCGCTCGCTCGGTCTCCTGCACGATCACGTCGACGGACGCCTTGATGTGATCGTGATGGAAGGCCGGCAGCATGATCAGCCGCGAGCGCCGATGGAATTCGCCGTCGATTGTCAGCAGCCCGTCGCCCATCAAGCCGATCAGGTCACGGAAGTGGCTTTCGCGCCAGGTGAAGTTCGAGGCGTGGGAGACGGTGATGTAGTGGTTGGCCGCCGGCCCGAGCATGAACACGACGTTGCTGTGGAACAGCCGCAACGTGAAGATCGGCCCGAAGCGCTCGTAGGACTCCAGTAGCAAGGGCAGCGGTTCCTCGGCAAAGCGCCGCGTGCGGCGCAGCGACGGGCGCGTCTCTCCGTGCGGGAACGAAACGGTGGCCGAGCGCTCCTCGCGCAGGTCGCTGAGCAGCACGGACAGCGGGTTGCTTTCCAGCAGCGGGGGAGGTCCGACGAGCGCCACGGACAGCAGCCTAGTGGAAAACTGGCCGTGCAGCCAGTTTCGGGTGGTCCTCGGTTGGGGCGAAGCCTTGGCATACTGAGCGGGCAACGGAAGATGACGGCGTCATCTCCCCGCGCAACGCGGGGGCGTAGCTCAGTTGGTTAGAGCGCTGCCCTGTCACGGCAGAGGTCGCGGGTTCGAGTCCCGTCGCTCCCGCCATTCGAAGTACGTACGAACCCCGGCCCCGAATTTCGGGGTCGCGGTCGTTTTGGGGAGATGTCCGGGCGCTGGCCGCGCGGCCCCCGCCATGATGGGCACGCGTCGGCGGCCCCTCGCGATTCTCGACTAGCTGCGCGATGGCCTCAAAGACGGGTGCGCGCTCGACGACAACCGTGTCTGGGTCGCTGATGACGATGCGGACGAACACGGCCTGGTTGACAAGCCGACGACAGGTCGGGCTGAGCGCCTCGTAAAGGATTTGACGCGTGTCCAGGAGGACGAGTGCGTCCTAGTGCCTGCATGACGTCCTCGACCTCGCGAGTCGCCGCGTCGGCCCACTGCTCGGCCTTGGAGCGCTCCTCCTCGATGCGCTGCTGCTCGGCTTGGAGTGTCTCGGTCGACACGCCGCCGTTGTAGTACAGCTGGACGAGCTCTGCTGCTGGGCAATCAGCTCGCGCATTCGACGTCTATGGCGCTCTGACTCGCGGCGCGCGACCGCGGACTTGACTTGTACGTGGGCGCGCAGCTGACAGCGCACATCGTCCTTCTGCTCCGGCGTGAGGTACTCACGCGCGTATCGGCGGACGATCGCCCGCTCGGTGCTGTCGACGGGGAAGTAGGGCGCAGAGCAGCGCTCACCTCGCTGGATGCGTGATAAGCAGGAGAAGTACTCATACACGCCGCCGCATTTGCCACGATGGCGCCCGTAGCCCAAGCGCTTGCCGCAGGCGCAGAAGATCGTGCCCTTCAAGTAGTGATGGTGTTTCTGTGAGCGGTCGCCGCTGGACCATGGCCCTCGAGGATCTGCTGCACGCGTTCAAAGGTCTCCCGGTCGATGATGGGCGGGTGAAGACCTGGTCGCTTAATCCCGCCCCGAGTGACCATGCCGGTGTAGTACTCCTCGCGCAGCAGGCGATGCACCATACTGCGCGAGAGCGGACGGCTCGGACGCTTGAGGGTGGCACGAGAGCGCAGACCGGCGTCCTCAAGTAGCTCGGTGATGCTGGTAATTGTGTGATCGCCGGTTGCCGCCAAGGCGAAGGCGAGCTTCACGTAGGGCGCCCGCTCGTAGTCGAGGGCGCATACCGGCACGTCTTTCTGGAACCGACACGCATACGCCTCAAGGACCGACGGGACGCTGCCTTCGCCGAGCTGCGCAAGAACGTCGGCTTCAGAACGCGAAGGACGAGCGCAACGGTGGCTCGCCTAGAGGGCCGCGTGGCGGAGTTCTTTTCTCCCGGTTTACGGCGCGAGGCGCTAGGAGAGGGGTTCGCGGCGTGCAGGCCTCGTGGAGGCCAGCGAGGGCCAGCCTGCGCCTGCCGTCGCTTAATGCCGCTTGCGCGACATGGCAGCGTGGGCGCGCGCACACCTTGAGGCCGCAGGGATTCTCCCGGCGATGACAGGCGGCTAACGGTCCGCGGAGAGTGGCGATCGCGCGACCGCTGGGCGTCCTCTCGAAAGCAAGCGCCTGCCCTAGGCTCGCAGACCTCGCAGCTCGCGACAGCCTTCGGGCGCACGCACGTGCGAGACTGCTCAGGTCGGCGACCGTCAGTACCATCGGGACGGAAGGAGAGGCGTGGAAAAGAAGTTTACGAGCGACGAGGTGCCGCTTGGCCAGTTGCTCGACGAAGCGGAGAAGGGCAAGCTCCAGCTCCCCGATTTTCAGCGCGGCTGGATATGGGACGATGAGCGCATCACTAGTCTCTTGGCGTCGATCTCGCTGTCGTATCCAATCGGTGCCGTGATGACGCTTGAGACCGGCAATCCGGCTGTACGTTTCCAGCCGCGCGTACTTCAGGGTGTGGAGTTGGCGGAGCCGATCGAGCCTGAGGTGTTGATGCTCGACGGTCAGCAGCGGTCGACCTCACTGTTCTTGGCGCTCAAGTCGGGCAAGCCCGTCCCGACCCAAGACGCACAGAAAAAACGCACCCACCGGCGCTATTACGCGGCGATTCGCGATTGTCTCGATCCTAGCTTTGATCGCGAGGACGCCATCGTGAGTATTCCCGCCGACGGAAAGGTCAAGAACTTCCGTGGCGAGGTGCTGCTTGACGTCTCGACACGCGATGCTGAGCTTGCTGCCGAGAGGTTTCCGCTCTCCATCGTCCTCGATTACGCCGCGACGATGAAGTGGCAGCTCGCTTACCTGAGCGACGGGCCTGGTGATCCAGAAGACCGGCTCTCGACATGGACCGCCTTCAACGAGGGGGTCATCACTCCATTTGTCCAGTACCAGGTGCCAACGATCCGTTTGATCCGTGAGACACCGAAGGTTGCTGTTTGCCAGGTCTTTGAGAAGGTGAACACGGGCGGTGTAGCGCTCAATGTCTTCGAGCTGTTGACCGCCACTTTTGCCGCCGACAACTTCAGCCTCCGCGATGATTGGGAAGCGCGGGATCGCGCACTTGAGCAGCACGCGATCCTCGGTGACTTTGACGAGACGCGCTTTCTACAGCTGGTCTCGCTCCTTACGACCTACGCCCGACGAGCTGCTCATCTCGCCGCCCACCCGGGGGACGACAAGGCGCCGGCCGTGTCCTGCAAGCGTCGCGAGATTCTCTCGCTTGAGTTGGCCGACTACAAGCAGTGGGCTGACGTGGCGATGGGCGCGCTCGAGCGAGTGGTCCCGTTTCTGCACGGGCAGCACGTGTTCGACGCGAAGGATGTGCCTTATCCCACACAGATTGTCCCGCTCGCCGCAATCCTTGCCGTCCTTGGGCAAGAAGCCGAGGGCATGGGAGCGCAGCAACAAATCGCGCAATGGTTCTGGTGCGGGGTTCTGGGAGAGATGTACGGGGGGTCAACTGAGACGCGCTTCGCGCTAGATCTACCCGATGTCGTGGATTGGGTTCGCTCTGACGAAGGGGAGCCACGAACCGTCCGCGACGCCCAGTTCCAGGCCGAGCGGCTCCTGACCCTACGGACGCGAAACAGCGCTGCATACAAGGGGCTCTACGCGCTTCAAATGAAGCGGGGCGCACGTGACATGCGTACGGGTAACACGATTGACATCCATGCGTATGTGGACGACGCCATCGATATCCATCACATCTTCCCGCGCCACTGGTGTGCGGTCAACGGCATCGATGAGGGCATGGCCAACTGCATCGTCAATAAGACGCCGATCGATTCTCATACCAATGGCCGGATCGGCGGCCACGCGCCAAGCAAATACCTAGCGAGCCTGCAGGCCGGCGCAAAGGTTGAACCCGAGGCCATGGATGAGATTCTGCACTCCCACGACATCGACCCGCTCGCCTTGCGAAGCGATGACTTCCCCGCGTTTTTCAACAGCCGCTTCGAGCGACTCCTTCGCTTGGTAGCTGCGGCGATGCGCAAGTCTGTCAACCGAAGCCCGGACCAAGACGAGAGTCCTTTCGCGGATCCGGAGGAGGAATCGAAGGGGCTTCAACAGCGGATCGAAACCCTGATCGATCGTGGCGAGAGCAAGGTCTTGGAGTTCAAGGCGACTGGTCGCAAGAACCTGCACACAGGGGAGCGGGATCAGAAGATCGAGTTCGCCGTCCTCAAGTCACTCGCTGGCTTTGCCAACGGCTACGGCGGGACGCTCCTAGTTGGCGTCAACGACGACGGCTCGATGCGTGGCGTGGAGGACGACCTGCCGCTCCTACACAAATCCGACTTTGATGGCTGGGCTCTCTGGCTAACCGACGCGGTCTCGAGCGCGCTTGGGGCTGCTACGGCAGCCGAACTCAATCTGCGCTTCTGCGAGATCGCCGGGCGAACCGTGGCTGCCATTGACATTGGGCCCGCGACGACCCCCGTATTTGCGAGCGACGGAAAGGGCAGCGCTTCTGACGTATTCTTCGTGCGCGCCGGCCACAGCACCCGGGAGTTGACAGGGCAAGAGGCGCTGAACTATCAAAAGAGCCGCTGGCGCTAGGAGGAGGACGGCGGCGTGCGGGCACCATCTCCGCATGGTCGCTATGCCATCGAGTGGTCGATGAGATGGCCGGCCTCTCCTCAATTAGCTCTATTCGGCTGGGGCGCCTTGTCGCGGGCGTCGGCGCCTTGGATAGGCTGCGCCTGTCGGGCAAGCGCAAAGCGTCGGCTCTAGCGATTTGGTGTACCGGGGAGTAAAATGCTTCGTGTAAATAGGAGTCAGGTCGACATGCGTAAACGGGGAGACCAATAGGCCGACATGGCTCGCACGGCTCGCAAACCCAACACCAAGACCCTTGAGCAGCGCCTATGGGAGACTGCTGATGCGCTCCGCGGCAATCAGGAGCCCAGTGAGTATAAGCACGTCGTGCTTGGGCTCGTGTTTCTTAAGTACATCTCGGATCGGTTCGAGACGCGTCGCCAGGAAATCGAGCAGTCGCTAGCTGACCCCGACTCGCCCGAATACATCCCGGACGAGCAACGGCGGCAACGCTTCCTCGAGGACCGCGACGAGTACAGCGGTCATAACGTCTTTTGGGTACCTGCCGAGGCACGTTGGAGCTATGTGCAGGACCGCGCCAAGTTGCCGGAGGTCGGCCAGGTCATCGACGGCGCCATGGATCTAATCGAGAAGGAGAACCGCTCGATCAACGGTATCCTTCCGCGCAACTACGGTCGAGAGGGCCTCGACAAGGGGCGGCTCGGGCAGCTCGTCGATCTAATCGGGTCAATCGGGTTCACTGAAACCGACGATCACGGCAGCGACGATGTACTAGGCCGCGTCTACGAGTACTTTCTTGGACAGTTCGCCGGCAGGGAGACTGGTAAGGATGCGGGCGCGTTCTACACACCGCGCTCGGTGGTCAGGACGCTGGTAGAGATGCTCGAGCCGTTCCACGGTCGCGTCTACGACCCGGCCTGTGGCTCTGGCGGCATGTTCGTCCAGTCGGCCCAGTTCGTGAAAGCCCACGGCGGCAAGCGCACCGACATTTCAGTTTACGGCCAAGAGTTCACGGATACCACCTGGAAGCTCGCCAAGATGAACCTCGCCCTTCGAGGTATTGAGGCCGACCTCGGCGATCGATCCGCCGACTCCTTTACACAAGACCTACACCCGGACCTTCGCGCCGACTTCGTCCTCGCAAACCCGCCATTCAACGTGAGCAACTGGTGGGACGCCAAGCTGCAAAACGATGCGCGCTGGAAGTACGGCACGCCTCCTGAAGCCAACGCAAACTTCGCGTGGGTCCAGCATTTCGTCCACCACCTGGCCCCGACGGGCACGGCCGGCTTCGTGCTTGCTAACGGGTCGCTCTCAAGCAAGAGCGGTGGAGAGGGCGAGATCCGCCGCAACCTCGTACAGGCCGACCTAGTCGACTGCATCGTCGCGATGCCGCCAAACCTCTTCTTCAACACCCCGATCCCTGTGAGCTTGTGGTTCGTGTCGAAGGACCGTCATGGCAACGGTCACCGGCCGCGTCAGGGCGAAGTCCTCTTCATCGATGCGCGTCAGCTCGGCACGATGGAAACGCGTCGTTTGCGCGTCCTGACTGACGACAACATTTCTCGGATCGCCGAGGCGTATCACGCATGGCGCAACCGTGACGGGGATTATCACGACGTCGCGGGATTCGCGAAGGCGGTGGCCGTCGAAGAGATCGAGAAGCACGACTTCGTCCTCACTCCGGGCCGCTACGTCGAGGTCGAGGAGTTGGAAGCGGACGACGAGCCGGTCGGCGAGAAGATTGCCAGACTCACAAAGGAGCTGTACGACGAGTTTGAAACTGGCCGAGAGCTTGAAGACATCATCCGAGCGCGCCTGGGGAGCCTGACGAGTGAGTGATTGGCACCGAGTCAGGTTTGGCGACCTGTACGCGGCTCCATCAAAGAACGGGTTGATGGCGCCATCAAAGGTGCGCGGTTCAGGAGTCGCTCTGATCAATATGCGCGAGGTCTTCGCCTATGACCGACTAGGCGATGCCCCGATGGAGCTCGCGCCGTTGCCGAAGAAAAACCCCGATGACTGGCTCGTCTCTACTGGTGATCTGCTGTTCGCGCGTCAGTCTCTTAAGTTCGAGGGTGCGGGAAAGTGTGTACTCGTTCAGCCAGCTCGTCGGCCACGAACGTTTGAGAGCCACATTATCCGCGTACGCTTGGATGAAGCACGAGCATCCTCTTCGTTTTACTACTACTACTTTAAGAGCTTTGTCGGACGAGCCAACGTAGAGAGGATCGTTGAGCAGGTCGCAGCTGCGGGGATCCGGTCATCAGACCTTGCGAACCTGTCTGTGCCGCTGCCTCCGCTAGCCGAGCAGCGGACGATCGCGGCCACGCTGGGGGCTCTAGACGACAAGATTGAGTCGAACCGTCGGGCGCAATGCACTGGTCAGGGCCTTCTTCGTGCAGTGGTCGGTTCTGCCCTCGACGAGTCCGAAGGCTCAGTCGGACGTCTCGATGACTACTGTGACCTCGTAAAGGATGGGGTCAGGGTCGACCAACTCGGCCCGACTGACCAGTACATCGCACTCGATCACATGCCGAGAGGCTCAATCCTCCTCGATGACTGGACGACCACCGATGGACTCGGCAGTAACAAGTCTCGCTTCTGCGAAGGCGATGTCCTATTTGGCAAGCTACGTCCGTATTTCAAAAAGGTCGGTGTCGCGCCAGTCGACGGCGTCTGCTCAACGGACATCCTTGTACTCAGGCCTAAGTTGCCCCTTGACCGCGCGCTGGTTGCCATCGTCGCTTCCTCGGACGCGCTCATTGGGGCTGTTTCAGCAGCGGCCACGGGCACAAAGATGCCTCGCGCATCTTGGCGCGACCTCGCTGGGTGGCCTGTTCCGAACGCTTTTGCCCAAAGAGCGTCAGACACTCGATGAGGTGGCGTCGCCGCTGCTTGAGCGACTCGTGCGCCTCACCGCTGAGTCGCGGGCTCTCGCGGCCCTGCGCGACGCGTTGCTTCCCGACTTGCTGGCTAGACGGATCAATGCCCGCGAGCCAGAAGGCGCTGTGGAGGTGGCCGGATGAGCGTCTTCAATGAGTCCGTCGTTGAGGACGCAGCGCTGGAGTATCTGCGTGACCTCGGCTATTCCACCGAGTTCGGGCCGAACATCGCTCCGGATGGTCCGAACCCAGAGCGTCGCTCGTTCGAGCAGATTTACCTGTATGACCGCCTCCGCGAAGCCGGTCGCAGGCTGAATCCGGACCATCCCGACCTCGTCGACGAGGCGATCAAGCGCCTGGAGCGTGCCGAGTCGCAAAACCCGGTCGCCGAGAACCTCCGTGTCTGGAAGCTGCTGATCGAGGGTGTGCCGGTCGAGTACCGCGACGCCGGCGGCAGCGTCCGAACCGAGCCCGTCAAGCTTGTCGACTTCGAGACCACTGCAAACAACGACTGGCTGGCAGTCAACCAGTTTACGATCGTGGAGCACAAGAACCGCCGTCCGGACGTCCTCGTGTTCGTCAACGGTATCCCGCTCGCGTTGCTTGAGCTGAAGAACCCGGGTGACGAGGACGCGACGATGAAGGGCGCCTGGAACCAGATCCAGACGTATCGGTCTGACATCCCGAGCATCTTTACGCCGAACGCCGTGACGGCAATCTCCGATGGACTGACGGCCGCCATGAGCTCATTCTCGGGAGCGTTCGAGCATTACGCGCCCTGGAAGACGATCGATGGCCGAGAGGTCGTCTCGAATATGGCGGCCCTAGAGGTGCTCGTGCGGGGCGTGTTTGATCAGGCCCGGTTTCTCGACTTGGTGCGCAACCTCACCGTGTTCAGCGATGAGCCCGACGGCCTCGTCAAGCGGGTCGCGAAGTACCACCAGTATTGGGCGGTCAACGCGGCTGTCGAGTCGACTGTTGAGGCAGCCAGCCCGGAGGGCGACCGTCGCGGTGGGGTCGTTTGGCACACACAAGGCAGCGGCAAGTCGATCGAGATGCTGCTGTACGCCGCCAAGATCATGCGAGACAAGCGCATGAACAATCCGACTCTCGTCTTCTTGACCGATCGAAACGACCTCGATGACCAGCTTTTTGGCGAGGTCTTCGCCCCCGCCAAGGTGCTTCCCGAGCGCCCAGTCCAAGCCGACTCACGAGCGGACCTGCGAACCCTACTTACCCGAGTCTCGGGCGGCATCATTTTCACGACGCTGCAGAAGTTTGCTCCCGAGCAAAGCGGCGATACAAACCCAGTCCTCACCGAGCGTCGGAACGTCGTGGTTGTTGCCGACGAGGCGCACCGCTCGCAGTACGGCTTCGGCGACACCCTTAGCGAGAGCGGCAAGCTGCGGTCAGGTCTCGCTAAGCACATGCGCGACGCTGTCCCGGGCGCCACCTTCCTCGGCTTTACTGGTACGCCGATCGAGTCGACTGACAAATCCACTCGTGCGGTTTTTGGCGACTACGTCGACGTGTACGATCTCACGCGGGCCGTAGAGGACGGCGCGACCGTGAAGATCTTCTACGAGTCGCGATTGGCCAAGGTCAGCTTGTCCGAGGCGGATTACGAGTCGCTGGATGCTTTGGCCGATGAGATCACTGAGCAGGCTGAGGAAGAGGCCGCTCGTAAGGCCAAGTCGCGCTGGGCGCGCCTCGAGGCGATAGTTGGCGCCGAGGATCGCCTGGATCTGATCGCCAAGGACATCGTCGACCACTGGGAGAAGAGGCGGGAGGCGATGATCGGGAAGGCGATGATCGTGGCCATGTCCCGGCGAATCGCAGTGCGTCTGTACGAGAAGATCGTTGCCTTGCGGCCTGATTGGCATGACGACGACCCGAAGAAGGGGAAGATCAAGATCGTCATGACTGGTTCGGCCGCTGACCCGCCGGAGTTCCAGCCGCACTTGCACTCGAAGGACGTCCGTAAGGAGCTCAAGGCCCGTGCGAAGGACCCGGGGGATCCGCTTGAGCTCGTGATCGTGCGCGATATGTGGTTGACGGGCTTTGACGCTCCGTCAATGAACACGATGTACGTCGACAAGACAATGCAGGGCGCCGGATTGATGCAGGCCATCGCGCGCGTGAACCGCACCTTCCGAGACAAGCCGGGCGGCCTGGTGGTCGACTACATCGGCGTGTTCGCAAACCTGCAGAAAGCCCTTTCGGAGTACTCCCCGAGCGATCGCGATCAAGCCGGCGTACCAATCGAGGAGATCGTAGCCGTCATGCTCGAAAAGCACGACATTGTGGTCACTCTGTTGCATGGCTGCGGCTTCGATTCTTCGCCCGGTCTCTCCCCGGGCCAACGGCTGGCCGAGCACGCCAAGGTGCTGGACTTCGTGATGGACGACCCCGACCGGACCCAGCGTTTTCTCGACCAAGTTCTCGCTCTAGCTAAGGCATACGCCCTTGCCGGATCTCGCGATGAGGCGGTCTCCATCCGCGACGACGCTCGTCTGTTTGCAGACGTGCGCGCGGCGATCATCAAGATTCAAAACCCGGATTCTGGCCGCGGCGGCTCGGGGGCTGTAGAGATCGACACGGCTATCGGCCAACTCGTCAACGAGGCGGTGGCCGCCGACGAGGTTGTCGACATCTACAAGCTCGCTGGAGTCGAAGCGCCGGAGCTGTCAATCCTCTCCGACGAGTTTCTCGATTCTCTCGCTCACAAGGACAAGCCAAACCTCCAAATGGGGCTGCTGCGCCGGCTGATCGATGATCAGGTCAGGGCCGTCCAGCGCACGAACGTCGTGCAGGGTCGAAAGTTCTCCGAGCAGCTTGAGGAGGCAGTCAACCGCTATACAAACCGCTCCCTTACCACAGCCGAGATCATCGCTGAGCTTGTCAAGCTGGCGAAGGAGATGCGCGAACTGTCTAGGCGGCATGAGCAGCTCGGCCTCACAGAAGCCGAGGCGGCCTTTTACGACGCAATCGTCCAAAACGATGCGGCCGTCCTGCAAATGGGCGATGACACGCTCAAGAAGATCGCCGCTGAGCTCGTGAGCTCTGTTCGCCAAAGCGCAACGATTGACTGGAACCTCAAGGACTCCGTCCGTGCCGCTATGCGAACAAGGGTCCGCCGTCTACTGGCAAAGTACGGCTACCCGCCGGACCTTGAGGAGAGGGCGGTTGAATTGGTGCTTGAACAGGCTGAGGTGTTTGCAGGCGCGAGCTCCGAGTAGCCGCCAGACCGCCCGTGTGCGTTCTAAGCGGACTCAAGGCCGATCGTATATTGGCGTCTCGGGGAGGACCCAAGCTTCGGGGGTGTGCGCCGAGCGGTCAATGTGTCATTTGCGGGCTTACACCTGACGCGCCGTGTCGCCTCGACGGATCAATGCGGTTCTGCTTGCGTGTCCGCGCGATGTTCGGATAGCACGAATTGGTAATTCGCTGAGCAGGGGGACGGGACACGGATGGACAAGCTGACATTCACCATCTATGACTTTTTTGGCTACCTCGCGTCGGGGTTTGTGCTGATCGTTGCCCTAGTGGCGGCGTTCGTTGGGTACAAGCCCCTACTCGGCAGCCCAAGCGCGATCATCAGTCTCCTGCTCGTCGTGGCGGCGTATGTGGTTGGGCACGTGATAGCCAATCTCGCCGGCGACCTCATTGAGCGCAGACTCGTCCGACAGGGGCTTGGCATGCCGACTCGGATGAGGCCAGCCGGGCGCTACATGCCGATAAGGAGTCAGGCGGCGGACAGGAGGACATGAGCTATGGAGAACTGCTGGCCTGGCTGCGAGAATGGAGGGACTCATGGCGACCGTGATAGCCCTAGATGCGTCACCGAGAACCGTTCTGCGATCGATGCGCGGCGAGGTTGTTGACGCACGTATCGCCTATCCGGACGTACTGCACGTTGAAGGCCGGGACGCGCACGGAGACCTGTGGCGTCTAGCGATCCAAGACGCGGAGTGGCTGCCGACTGATCCAGCCCAGCTGGTGGGACGCACGATCGAAGATGCTGAGATCGACGAGAAGTCCGGCGAGCTGCATTGCAGACTTTCAGATGGCTCGACGCTCGATATCAAGCCAGCTACGGGCGAAGCCGAGGATGATCCGCCCTACTGGGAACTGATCAGCCCCGCTGGCGTAGTGCTTGAGTTCGGTCCAGGAGTTCGATGGCAGATCAGCAGCGCCGACGCTCCAGCTTCATCGCGTCGCTGACCACCCAAGCGCCACTTACCCACTGCTCGGCGCCCTGATTTCAATGGGTCTACGACCGAGCTTTCATTCCCGTCACTCCCGCTTCGGCACCACCCTGTGCCGGTTGGTGTTGAAGGAACTGCTGTGTGGCTTGGAAGTAGGGCAGGAAGTCGTCGTGTGGTTGTACGGTGACGATCTGCCCGTTCTGTGTCCAGATTTGCTCGAACAGTGAGAGCAGGAGCTTGAGTTGCTCAGCGGGCTGGGTCTCGATCTCCTAGAAGCGGGGAACGCGTCGAGCAGTGCTTTGGCGCGGTCGATGGCGGGTTTGGTTGGGGGTTGTGCGACGCTTGGTTGTATCCGGCACCTCGCCGAGATCGCACCAGCCAACTGGGGGCGGTTCAAGCGGTATTCGCTGAAAGCGGAACAAGCCGACTCGCGAAGGTCCCGTCAGCCAGTGATCGTCACGTGACGATCCTGCCCCTCCACTCGCTTCAGCCACGCACGCGTCGCTGGCCGGTAGGCGAGATCGAAGCCCGCCTCGTCGGCGACGTGTGTATACGCATACAGCGCGATATCGGCGATCGTGTAGGCATCGCCAATGAGATAGGGACCTAGTTCGAGCTGCCCCTCGAGGGCGTCCAGCGCAGCGTGGCCGCCCTCGCGCTTGGCTTCGAGCTCCTCCTTGCTCGCGGAATGCTTCGCCACGGCCAGCCAGAATCGAAGTACCGCGATGTATGGCTCGTGGCTGTACTGCTCGAAGAACAGCCATTGAAGAACCTTCGCCTGCTTGAAGCGATCCTCGGGAAGATACGACGTACCTTCCGCCAGGTACCACAGGATGGCGTTGGACTCCGCGAGCGAGCGTCCGTCATCGAGCACCAACGTCGGGACTCGTAAGGCCGGATTGAGACCCGCGAGGAGCTGCGGACGGCTCGATCGATCGATCACGTCGACCTCGTGTCGCTCATAGCTCAGAGCGAGGTGCGCAAGGAGCAGCCGAACCTTGTAACAATTCCCCGACACTGCAGAGTCGTAGAGCAGCATTTGACTCACAATGTTAGTTCGGCCGCAGCGGAGCTGGCGAAGCGAAGGATCGGAGAGAACATGAAGCCGACAAGTCGTCCGAATGGCGAGGCCGCTTCAGCGAGCATCACCAAGCGGATTCAAGCGCTGGGGGATTGGAGAGGGGAGACCCTCGCTCATGTCCGTCAGCTCATCCACGATGCCGACCCAGACATCCAGGAGGAGTGGAAATGGGAGAAGCCAAAATCCCCCGGAACACCCGTCTGGTCACATGACGGCGGCGTCTGCACCGGGGAGTCGTACAAACAGGTCGTGAAGCTCACCTTCTTTCGCGGAGCCTCGATCAAAGACCCGAAGAAACTCTTCAATTCCAGCCTGGCAGGGAACACGCGGCGTGCGATCGACCTCCGCGAGGGGGAGAAGATCGACGAAGCTGCCTTCAAGCAGCTCATCCGCGCTGCGGTGGCCGCCAATTCCGCAGCGCGCGCTCAACGGGCAGCCAAGAAGAAGTAAGCTCGAAGCGCGCTCGAAGGTCGGGGACTTCAGACGTGTTGGCTTGGACTGGCCAACATCAATGGGTGCAATTCGAACATCGAGGGAGCGTGATCACGAGTGAACGGGAATCAGCAGGAGTCCGACGGTGCGACCCGGGTGGCCTACATCCTGGGCGTGCCGTTGGCAGAGAACGTCGTGCGCCAGTGGCCGCAGATGAGCGAGATAGTGCGCACCAGCAAGCTCGTCGCCGAGGTCGAGGGCAACTTCCCCGAGCTTACGCTCGAGGTAGGCAGGCGCCTGCAGCTCGACAATGTCGTCGTGGTGGAGTGGACCTGCAACTATGGCGATGGGCGCCTGTATCGGAACGTGACCATCGGCGAGCTGGAGGACGGACGAGCCGTGCGCGTCACCGACTACTGGGGAGAGCCCACCGCGACGCCCGAATGGCGCCGAGCGCTGACTGATCGGCTTGAGATGCCCGGCGATGGCATCTGGCCGGACAATGAGCACCTCCGCCATTACTAGCAGTAGTAGGGCGAGATCAGCGGCTCGGTCTGAAGCGTCCGTCGCTCGACGGCGTCCAATTCAGTCTGCAGTAGAACCGGGCTAGCGCCCCGGACCGGCCAGCCCTCGCTCGAGCAGGCTCTCGGCGGTGTCCGTGATCGAGTCCTCGATCGGGCGGGGCTCCCAGCCGAGTGTGGTTTTCGCCTTCTCTGGTGTGTACGTGGGCGACTGCCCGAGGTCGCCCACGATTGGACGAACGCCTGGGTCGAAGAGAGCCATGGCGCGGATGATGAGGTTGGGTGCGACGCGGGTCGGAACCTTGGCGGCTGCGGGGCCGAGGCGCTCGCGAAGGATCCGGCCGACGTCCTGCATCCAAAGGAAGCGGTCGACAGCCAAAAATCGCTCGCCGCCGGCCGCCGAGGCGGTCATCGCGCGGATGTGGAGGTCGGCGACGTCCCGGACGTCGACAAAGACGAAGCCGAGCCGAGGCATCGCCGGCATGCCATTGAGGAGCCGCTCGATCGCCTGCAGCGAGTAGGAGCGGTCGTCGCTGAGCACGGGACCGATGATCGCGCCTGGGTTCACGGTCGTCAGTCGGCTCTCGGCGCCGGCCGCCCGGGCATGGTCCCAGGCGGCGCGCTCGGCGATCGTCTTGGAGCGGACGTACGGCGTGCGCTGCAGGTCGTCCGGGTCGGTCCAGTCCGTCTCGTTGTAAGGCGCGTCTGCGGATGGCGCGCGCCCGTGACGAACTGCGGCAACCGACGAGGTCATCACAACGCGCTGCACGCCGGCGTCGAGGCTTGCGCGCAGCACCCGCAGGGCTCCGTCGCGGGCTGGGACGATCAGCTCGTCCGGATCCTTAGGCTGCGCCGGCGGGAAGGGGGAGGCGACGTGGAGCACGTAGTCGCACCCCGCCACCGCGTCCGCCCAGCCGTCGTCGGCGCTGAGGTCGGCGGCCACGATCGTCAACCGGTCATCAGCCTCGACGCCGGCGGCCGCGAACGAGGCTCGCAGGTCGTCCGCCCGCCGCAGGTCGCGGATGGTCGTCCGCACCACGTAGCCGCGACGCAGGAGCTCGGTGGCGCACCATCCGCCTAGGAACCCCGTTCCGCCGGTGACGAGCACGGTCCCGCCTGGCTCAACCATGTCGGGGAGTCTAGTCGTGCGCCGTCGCGGGCTTTGTTCCCGCGAGCACCGCAAGCTCGAACCACTTCCAGAAGCAGTCGACCTGAGCGAATCCCGCTTGGCGAAGCCAGAGGAGTTGCTCATCGAGGTGCGCCGGCTGATCGGATGGGTGCTGGTCCTCCGGATCGAAGCCAAGCGCCGCCTGAGCGCGCTCGTGCAGCTCAGGCGTGGGCGAGGCAACGACGTCCAAGACGCAGAAGACACCGCCCGGGTCGAGAAGCGAGAACACCTCGCCGAACAGGCTCTGCTTGCGGTCATCGGTCAGGTGATGGATCGCTGCTGCCGGTGCCAGTCGCTGCCGCGCCTGCAGCCACCGTGCCACTCCCTCTGGCTCATGCCACTCCTGTCCGGGCATTCGGTCAACGCTATCGGAGGCTCTGATGACGCCATGCCGACCAGCTGGCCGGCGGGCGGGGCCGTGGAAATCGCTCGACTCTCTCAGAGCCACCACGCTGGAGGAGATATCTCAGATTTCCGCAAGTTGCTGAGACCCATTGACTGGAATCCATTGAACTTGCTGATCGGTGGTTGGTAGGCTCGACGTATCACCGTCCAGGTTCACGCCCAGCCCGCGCCGGTCCAAGCCCAGATCAAGCTGCGCCAGAATGTCACGCAGCTTTCGGTGGACGAACTGGCTCGCTTTCGCGATGCGATGAAGACGTTCCTCGCGCGGGCAGACAACAAGGGCTTCCAGTACTTCGCCAACTGGCACGGGGTGGCCTTTGGGATTTGCGAGCATCACAATGACCTCTTCCTCCCCTGGCATCGCGGCTATCTCTACCACTTCGAGCTGGCGCTTCAGGACATCGATCCAGAGGTGACCGTCCCTTGGTGGAACTGGATTGACGAGGCAGGCATACCAGGGCCCTACGAGCAGGCTACGGTCGGCGGCCAGCCGAATGTCCTGAGTGGCGCGGCGATCAAGCCGTCGGGGGTCCAGGTTCAGCCAGACTGGCCGACGCAGACGGTTCGCGATCCGGGCGGGCCGAAACCCGAAGGGCCCGCGCCTTGGCCACCGCCTCTTCGTATCGGCAACGTCGCCGGCAAACAGGTCAATCTTTACGACTGGATGATGAAGGCGACCTCCTATCGTGAATTCGAGCAGCGCTGCTGGCGCCTGCACGACAACATCCACGTGTGGGTTGGCGGCACGATGGAAGATCAGAATTGGGCAGCGTACGACCCGATCTTCTGGGCTCATCACGCGATGGTCGACCGCCTGTGGCGCATCTGGCAGCACAACAATCCGTCAGCGCTGCCGGATAAGGCCGTTCTCGACAGCTCGTTGACCTTCGCGACGGCCCCGTCGTTGAAGGTAAACGACGTGCTCGATGTGGTGAGGCTGGGCTACGACTATGCAGCTCAGGCAGCCTCATCCGGAGGGGCGTCCTGATGCAGCGCTGGAGCACGCCCGAGCCACTGCGGCTTCCGATCGACTTTGCTGGGCTCGCTCGCCTCGATCTCGAGTTCGTCAACGTTCGTCGCGACGGTGGATCGTTCACGGCGTTTGTGTTCGTCAATGCCAATGAGCTTCCGTCAGACGCTGGACGCGATCACGACAGCTTTGCCGGGTCCTTTTCCGTCTTCGCCCAAAGCGAATGCTGGGGTGAGGGCGATCATTGTGACTGGAAGCGCGGTCCTGTGAGCGCGTTCGACCGCCGACCGCCTCATCATCTGACGCCGATCAACGTCTCGATGGACATCACCGAAGTGATCGCCGGCTTGGGCAATCCCGAGACGCTTACTGTGACTGTGCACGCAGCTCGTCGAACTGATCCCGACGCCGCCGAGGGCGTGCTGATCTTCGACCGGGTGGTCGCGCTCGCGTATCAGTAGCGCCCTCCGCGTAGTGCCTCCTAGGGGTTCTTTCCAGCGAGGAGCCCGAGCGAGGAGATCTCCGGTTGGCCTGCTAGCAGCGGTCCGCCCTCGCCGAGGATCAGAGACGCTGCGGCCCCGGAGAAGTGGGCGTTGCGCGCGTCCGCGTCCGCGAATAGATCGACGATGAAGAAGCTCGTCGGGTCGTCCTCGGAGCGGGCGGCAAACCACGTCGTGGTGCCCGTCTCCGCCTCGACGTGCGCGAGCGCGCGCTTGAGGATGTCGGCGAACTGCTCGGCGCCCTCTGGCGTCGTGGTGAGCCGAACGATGTTTCCGGGAGTAGTCATGGAGCTCCAGTCTCAGTAGAGGTTGTTGGGGTCGCGGACGAACACAGGCTTGAAACCCGCGGTCGGCAGAGCGTCGGCTGCATCGTCGAAGGGGAGGATCGCCGTCTGCACGCGACGCGGGTTGATTCGCCCGCTTGCAACCAGCGCCAAGACCTCGGGAATCAGGGGTCGAGCGTTGGAGATCGCCGAGCGGAAGGTCAGACACTTGAAGTGCATCGCGGCCACTGGGAGGGGCACATCGGCGAAGTGGAAGCCGAGGTTCTCGACTTCACCACCCGGACCCGCTGCGAGCAGAGCCGCGCGCAACGCGTCGACGCTGCCGTGTGTCACCAGCGAGACTTGGTACTCGCGCTCGCTCGGCTCAAAGCTCTCGAGATCGGAGGTCTCGGCATCGAGCTCGGCCGCGAGCTCGCGTCGCGTCGCGCTTGCGTCGACATAGCGCACGACGCCCGCCCCGCACGCGCGTGCGATTTCGGCCGCATAGAGCCCGATCGAGCCGCTGCTCATGATCAGCACGTCGCTACCCGGCCGCGCACGCAGCCGCGGGGCGATCGCGCGGTAGGCATCGGTGAGGTTGTCGCCGACCGACACTGCATCCAGTGGCGAGACGCTCGGCGGCAGCTTCACGAGGCTGTGAGCGGCGAACGGCACGCGCACGAGCTCGGAGAACAGGCCGCCGTAATCCGCACCCACGGGGATGCCGTAGACGGCGAGCGCCTCGGCCGCCGTCTCACGGCAGAAGAGCGGCAGATGCTCACGGCAGCGGTCACAAGCTCCGCAGGAGAGGTGGTACGGGATGACGACCATATCGCCGGGCCGTATCAACGTCACCGTCGCGCCGACCTCGACGACTTCGCCGACCCCCTCGTGCCCGATCGCAAACGGCTGCTCGGCGCCGGGGACGGTCCTGTGAACGATCGCCTGGTCGAGATCGCAGGTCGTGGTCGCGATCGGCCGCACCAAGGCGTCTGTGGGAGCACGGATCTCCGGTGTGGGATCGTCCCTCCATTCCAGGCCGCCCGCGCTGCCGCGGTAGTAGAGCGCCTTCACAACTCGGCACGCTAGGCGATCTATTGGTAGCGAATGCGACCGATCAGATACGGTTCGCGACATGCGCGTTGGGATCGTGGCCGTGCCTGGCGGCTTCGCCTCGGGGCTCTCCGCGCTCCTCGACATCCTGCGCACCGCCGATGGCCTGCGGGCAATGGTCGATCCATCGATCGAGCCGATCGAGTTGCGGCTGATCGGGGTCTCCGCCCGCATCACGACCGCTGGTGGCATGTCGCTCACGATGGACCGGCGGGTCGAGCAAACGGACGCGCTCGAGGCACTAGACGTGCTCGTGGTACCTGGCATCGGTGTGGGGACGCCGGCGTCGTTGGCCCAGGCGCTCGCCTCACGCGACATCCGTCGCCTTCGCAGGTTGCTCGCCGCCAGCGATCTCGGCAGTCTCCGTGTCGCGGGGGCCTGCACCGGCACATTCCTGCTCGCCGAGGCTGGGCTGCTCGACGGGCGTACCGCCACGACCAGCTGGTGGCTCTCGGGTGAGTTCGAGCGGCTGTATCCCAAGGTCGAGCTCGACATGTCGCGGATGGTCGTCCACAGCGGTCACATCACCACCGCGGGCGCCGCGTTTGCGCACATCGATCTGGCGATAAGCCTCGTATCCCGCGTCAGCCCGCGGCTCGCCGACGCGGTCGCCCGCTTTCTGCTCGTCGATGAGCGTCCGGCCCTCAGCGTGCAAGCCGCAATCGGCCATCTCGCCGCGGCCGACGGGCTCATCTCGGAGTTCGAGGATTGGGCTCGCGAGCACCTCGAGGAGAGCTTCACGATCGCCGACGCCGCCGCCGCTCTTGGCGCCACACGGCGAACGCTCGAGCGACACGCGCGCACTCGCACCGGTCTCACGCCCCACGACATCATCCAGCGACTGCGTGTCGAGCGTGCCAACCACCTCCGTCGCACCACCACGATGAGCTACGACCAAATCGCACCGCTCGTCGGATACCGAAACGGATCGACGCTGCGCGCCCTTCTGCGCAGAAGCCACCGCGTCCTCAGCTGAGCGCCTTCGTGCTCCCTTCGGCAGGCTTCAGCTCTTGAATGGGGCCATGCGCACGGCCAGCGGCAGGCCGCACTGGGCAAGGAGCGCGAACCGCCCCTGTGGCACAGCGGTTGCCTCCGCGCGGATCATCGCAACGAGCTGGCGCTTGAAGTCTCTGCGCGGATAGCGGTGGAGGATCTCCGTGACGTTGGCCGGAGCGAGGTCCCAGATGCGCAGCCCGGCGCCGTCGACCATCGCACCCCACTGCAGGTAGCAGCCAAGCGCTCCGTCTCGGCCGATGTTCACGCCGGGGGTCGTGTGTACGCAGATGGCGTCCGCGAGAACCTGCGCGCGCTCGTCGTCGACCCCCGATGCCGTTGCGCAGGCGAGCGTTCGCTCGGCGCTTGCAAGCGTGAAGTCGCGGCCTGGAGCCGGCTGGGCGATGCCGTGATCGTGCAGAAGCGAGCCACAGTAGAACAGCTCGTCATCGAGCTCGACGTCATCGACGGCGGCGAGTGCTTGTCCAAACAGCCAGGTGCGATAGGAGTGGCCCACCAGTGACGCCGGCAGTTCCGCGCACGCCAGCTCCGCCTCCCGCGCGAACGACGAGTCTGGAGCCCTGAACGTGTCGAGATCGACGTTTGCGGCCCCTGGTGGGAGTCGTCCGAAGGCCAGCTTCGCACGGCCGATGACGTTCTCCCACTGGCCAAGCGCGATCGCCGCTCGCAACCGATTACGCTCACGCGTCGTCAGTCGCCCATCGGTGCGCCGCGCCCAGCCAAGGCCACCAAGCCGCTGTGGATCGACGGGGCTTGCGGCGGCGTCAACGGCCCCGATCGTTTGACTCATCGACCGATTGTAGTTGCGCCCGGATGAACGGAGCACGGAATTGGGTGAACCGTCTCGGGTCGCCTTTAGAGTGATTGCGGCGTTCGCGGCGCTCAAACCCGCGATCTCAAAAGGCATTTCGCGGCGCTTTCACGGTGGATGAACGCATGCGTGAGACAGTGGACGCGATGGGTCCCGAAACGGTCATCCTCTCCCCACATCTCGACGATGCGGTGCTGTCCTGCTGGCACTTGCTGGCGGGTGCCGGCGAGGTGCTTGTCGTGAACGTCTTCGCAGGTGAGCCTCCCGCGGGCACGCTCGGCCCGTGGGATCGGCTGGCCGGGGCGACGGACTCGGCCACGGAGGTGCGAGCGCGGATCGAGGAGGACCGCCGCGCGCTCGCGTTCGCTGGGCGCACCGCGGTCAACCTGCCGTTCCTGGACGGTCAGTACCGCCAGGCCGACCAATCACCTGGAGAGATCGTCGAGGCGCTGCGCGGGGTGCTCGCAGCGAACGCCCGGTTGTACGCGCCGGCCAGTCTGGGTGACCACCATCGTGATCACATGGCCGTGCGCGCCGCGGCACTGATGCTCCATGCCGAGGGCGCCGAGCTCGCGCTGTACGCCGACCTGCCGCACGCCACCGTGCTCGGATGGCCGCGGTGGGTTCTCGACGGGTCATCCTCGGAGGCGGACCCCGCGGGCGAGCGGTGGGCAAGCCAACTCGAGACCACCGGCGTCCAGGCCGGGCGGATGGTTCCCGTGACGCACCGGCTGCCGGCGCGGGCCCACGCCAGCAAGATGGAGGCTGTGCTCAGCTACAGCAGTCAGATAGCGCCGCTGCAGCAAGTATTCGGCTGCTCGCTTGAAGATCCCCAGCTGCTCGGCTTGGAGGTCGCCTGGCAACTGGGGCTCGTCACGTGACGCCAGGTCTCGGGCGGTCGGCATCTGCGAGCGCCCGCTCGCGGAAGCGCGCGCCGATCTCCTCTCCGTCGAGCGACGCGACCATCACCTCGATCAGCTCGCGCGCGCGCCGGCTGTGATTCTCGGCCTCCTCGATCCCGCCCGTGGCGACGGCCACGCGCGCGAGCCCAGCTTCGATCTGCCAGCGCTCGGACACCAGCCCCTGCTCGCCGGCGGCCTTAGCGCTGCGCGCGAGCATCCGCGCCGCCGAAGGCCAGTCGCCACGCGCCTCGGCGCAGTTGGCCAAGTGGCGGGCGGTGATCGCGATCGATCTCAGCGCTCCGCTGCTTTCCCACGCTTCGAGCCGGCCTCGTAGCGTCTCTTCGGCGCGCGCGATGTCGCCGGCCGCGATGTGCGTCTCGGCGATCGCGATGTAGGCCTGCTCGCCCCAGAAGTCGACTTTGCCGGGCGGCGTGGTGACCTGCTCTGCGATCCGCTGCGCGCGCTCGGCGAGGGCGCGTGCCCGTGGCTCGGCGCCGGCGAGCCGGGTGGCCGAGGAAAGCGCTCCGAGGCAGCGAAAGATCTGACCGCGCGCGCGGTTGCGCTCGGCGGCGGCGAGCCCGCGCTCGAGGACCGCGATGGCCTCGTCCGCAGCACGCAGATCCAGCAGAGGGGTGGCGAGGCTCGCAGCTGCCCAGCCGAGCCAATCGGCCTCAGGTGTGTCCGCGCGTGCGAGCGCTTCGCGGCCCAACGCGAGCGATCGCGCGTAGTCGCCTCGGCAACGCGCAATCCAGCTCAAGGTGGCGCGGATCGGCACTCCGCTGTGTCGATCGCCGAGGCGCTCGCTGATGGCAAGCGCCTCGGCGGCACGTTGCTCGGCCTCCTGCCACTCGCAGCGCTCCAAGGGCACGTAGCAGGACTCGTCGAGCGTCCATTGCAGATACCACAAGTCTCCGCGCTCGCGTTGGGCTCGCTCGAGCTCCTCGCAGAGCCCTTCGAGGCGCTCGAGGTCGCCGAGCTGCAACGCGGCGAACTTGAGGCTGTCCATCGCGCGGCTGACGGCGGGCTCGTCGCCGGCGCGGCGGGCGATCTGCAGCGCGCGCTCGCCCAGCTCGACCGCCTCGGCGAACTCCAGCTCGTTGGCGAGCACCAGCGAGAGGCGGTTCAGCGCGCTGACCTGACCGGACTCGTCGGCGAGCTCGTCGGCGAGCTCGAGCGCCCGCTCATGACAGCGCCGGGCAGCCGGCGGGTCGAGCACGTGCCAATGCATCCCGAGGGTGTTTTGCACGCGCATCTCGGTTTCGCGGTCGCCGCTCGCCCGCGCACCCTCCAGCGCGTGCTCGAGGTCGGCCAGCGCCCGTTCGGGCTCGCCGAGCAGCCGCAGCGTCCAGCCCCGGGCCAGGTAGAGCTCCCGGATCGCCTGATCGGCAGCGGCCGTCATGCCGAGCATCTCGCCGGCGAGGATCGCCCCTTCCAAGTTCTCGAGCACCGTCTCTTCGGCGTGGACCCGTTCCGCCACCGCAGCGGCGCGGCGGTGGTAGTCGAATGCCTTGTGCAGCTCGCCGGCGGCACGGTAGTGGTAGGCGAGCGTGCCCGCGCGCTCGTCGAGGCGCTCGCGCGGCGCATCCTCGATCGCCGCGGCGATGCGGCCGTGGAGCGCCGCCTTGCGGGTGGCCGAGAGCTGGTCGTAGATCGTCTCGCGAAAGAGGGTGTGCACGAACCTGAGCTGCCCCACCGACTGTGGAGGCTCGACGAGCACGTCGGCGTCGATCGCCTCCTCGACCAGATCGATGAGGCGATCGCGTGGGTGCTCGAGGACACGCTCGAGCACGTCGAGCTCGAAGTCGCGACCAGCGACCGCGGCGATGGAGAGCGCTTGTCGGCAGTCGTCGCCGAGGCCGCGCAGGCGGCGCAACAGCAAGTCCCTGACGCTGTCTGGGACGCCGCCGGCGGCCGCGTCCCAATCGGCCTCGGCGGCGACGTCATACAGCAGCTCCTCGATGAAGAACGGGTTGCCCTCGCTGCGCTCGGCGACACGGCGCACGAACCCGCTCGGCGCCTCATGTCCGCTGCGACCCTCGATTAGCTTGGCCACCTCGGCCTCCTCGAGCCCCGACAACGACAGCCGCTCGACCGCGCGCGAGCGGCGTAGCTCGGCGAGCGCTTCGGCGAGCGGGTACTCCTCGCCGACCTCGACCCCGCGGTATGTGCCGAGGACCATCAGCGGAGCCCCTTTTGCCGAGCGCGCGAGGTGGCGAAGCAGCAAGAGGCTCGGCTTGTCAGCCCAATGCAGGTCGTCCAGAACCAGCACCAGCGGACGCAGGTGCGCAGACTCGGCCAGCAGCGAGGAGACCGCCTCGAACAGGCGGAAGCGCTCCTGCTCGGCGCTGAGCCCCGTCGGCGCATATGGGGTGCTCGCGTCCTCGAGCTCTGGCACGATCGCAGCGAGCTGAGCGCGCCGCGGGCTGACCTGCACGGCAAGCTCGGCGGGAGGGCAGCAGGCGATGTAGTGGCGGAGCGCCTCGACGAACGGCTGGTAGGGGACGAGCGTCTCCTCGTGGCAGCTACCGGCCAGCACCGTCGCGCCCCGCTCGTATGCGGCGCGGGCGAACTCCGTCACCAGGCGCGTCTTGCCGATCCCGGGCTCGCCCGAGAGCATCACGGCGCGGAAGCCGTGCTCGCGCACCGCCTCCCACGCCGCCTCCATCGCGGCGGCGGCGTCGGACCGGCCGACGAACGTGCTGCGATCCTCGCCCGTCAGCAGCGGCGGCAGCGGGGTGCGCTGCTCGGTCGACGGCTCCCAGATCACCTCGCAGGCGGGGACCGGGTCGGCGACGCCCTTCAGCGCGACCGGCTCTAGCGCGCGATATGCGAATCCGCCGCGGGTGCCGACGAGCCCACGCACCAGCTCCGAGGCGAGGATCTGGTCGGGCGCTCCGGCGTCGCAGAGCCGCTTGGCGATCACCACCGGCGTGCCGAAGTAATCGCCCTCGTCGCGGATCGGCTCGCCCACGTTCAGGCCGATGCGAACCGCGAATGCAAGCTCGCCGCTTGCGCGCGCGCGGTGGACGGCCTGTTGGATCGTTATCGCACATGCGACGGCATCGACCGCGCTCGCAAACGCCACCATCAGACCGTCGCCCAGGTTCTTCACCTCCTCGCCGCCGTGCACGGCGGCCGACTCGCGCAGCAGGCCGAAGTGCGCGCGCCGCAGGCGCTCGCCCTCCTCGTCGCCCAGTCTCTGCAGCGCCTCCGTCGAGCCCACTTGGTCGGTGAACAGCAGCGTCACCGTGCCGGTCGCGCGTTCGGCCGTCGGTGGAGGGGCGGGCGCCGCGGACGGTGGGGGAAGTGAGGGCGGCGGTGAGACGGTCTGCTGCATCGTCTCGCCCGCGCGGATCCGCTCGACCAGCTCGCGTGTGGCCGGCGAGGGCACGATCCCGAGCTCCGAGGCGAAGCGATCGGCGAGGCGGCGATATGTCGTCAGTGCCGCCGAGCGCTCGCCGCTCGCCGCCAGACGGCCGATCAGCTCGCGATGTGCCTCCTCGGAGAGCGGGTCCAGCGCAACCTGGCGGCGTGTGAGCGCGATCGCCTGCGCGAGATCGCCCGCGGCTTGCGCGGCGCCAGCCATCCGCTCCAGCAGCGCCCCCAGCTGGGCGCGGTGCTCGTCGCGGCGCTCATAGACCCAGTCGTCGTCGAGATCTTCGAGCAACTCGCCTCGTGAGAGCTCAAGCGCTTCCTCCAGCCGGCCCTCGGAGACGAGCCGCTCGAACTCGGCCACATCCGTCCAGACCCGATCGGGCCCGGCGAGCGCGACTCCGTCGCGGCTGGTCAGCAGGTAGCGGTCGGCGTCGCTGCCGAGCGCGCGGCGCAGAGCCGAAAGAGCGCTGCGCAGACTCGTGCGCGCGCTCTCGTCGAGCACATCGGGCCAGAAGCGCGCCGCGAGCTGCCCGCGCGGGTGTGTGCGCCGCTCCAGCGCGAGCAGCCCGAGCAGCGACCGTGCGCGCCGGCTCGCAGGCGACGGCAGATCTCTTCCATCCACCTCGAGCGTCAGCTCCCCGAGCAGCTTGAGGCGCAGCATCTGCGAAGCCTACGCGGATTCACGCGTGTTTCGCGTGCGGTTCGCGGTGGCTCCACGGAGCCGTGGGACGGTGGTTTCCGCAAACGAACGAACTCGAAGGGAGACACACAGATGGCTACTGAGGTGCAGCTTGACGAGCAGAAGCTCGAAGCCTTCGTCGAGCGGGTCGTGCTCGACGTGGGGACTGCGATGCGCGGGGGGCTGATGTACATCGGCGACCGCCTCGGCATCTTTGCGGCGCTGGCGCAGTCGGGGTCGGTGACGCCCGCGGAGCTGGCCCAGCGGACGGGCCTGAGCGAGCGCTACCTGCGCGAGTGGCTCGGGGCGATGGCGACGGCCGAGTACGTCGAGCACGACAGCGAACGCGACACCTACTTCCTGCCACCCGAGCACGCCCTCGCGCTCGCCGACGAGGAGTTTCCCTTCTTCACCGGCGGACTCGTGCAGATGGTCGTCCCGACGGTCGCCGTCGCGCCGCAGGTGGCTGAGGCGTTCAAGACGGGCAGGGGTGTCACGCAGGATCAGTATCTGCCAGACATGTACGAGGCGATCGAGCGCCTCACGGCGCCCTGGTACAAGCACCAGCTCGTCCAGAGCTGGATCCCGGCGATGCCCGATGTCCAGGAGAAGCTCGAGGCGGGCGGGTCCGCCTGCGATGTCGGCTGCGGGCTGGGTCGCGCCGCGATCACGATCGCCAAGGCGCTGCCGCTGGCCGAGGTGCACGGCTACGATGTCCACGCCGGCTCGATCGAGCGTGCGCGTGCCAGCGCGGAGGCCGAGGGGGTCGGCGGGCGGGTGAAATTCACGGTCGCCGACGGCGCCGAGCTGCCGGAGGGCCGGTTCGACCTCATCAGCACGTTCGACGTCGTGCACGACTCCGTTGACCCCGTGGGGCTGATGAGCGCGATCCGCCAGGCGTTGCGAGCGGATGGCACGTATCTGATGCTCGAGATGAACGCGTCCGGCGACGTGGAGGAGAACCGCAACCCGCTCGGCAAGTTCCTCTACAACGTCAGCACCCTCTACTGCATGACGACGTCGCTCGCGCACGGCGGCGCTGGCATCGGCGCCTGCATGGGAGAGCAGAAGGCGCGCGAGTTGGCTTATGCGGCGGGCTTCACGCATTTCCGCAAGCTCCCGATCGAGGAACCGTTCTCGGTGCTTTACGAGCTGAAGGCATAGCTGCGACAGGGCGGCGAGCTCACGGGCCGCCGCCCTTGACTACGACAGCTCAAACGGACAACCTGGTAGAGAAAGGGGCCGGACCGATGGCAGTCAATACGAGGACGCAAACGGCGCTCGCGCGCGAGCCGGCCAGCCGGCCGAGCGGACGCGGCGGCGAGCAGAGCCGCGCCCGCTATCCCGACAGCGAAGGCTTTGTGGAGCGTGACGGCCAACGGCTCTTCTACGAGGTCTACGGCGAAGGCGAGCAGACCGTCTTTCTGCTCCCGACCTGGTCGCTGGTTCACTCGCGCTTCTGGAAGATGCAGATCGCCTACCTCGCACGTCACTTTCGCGTGCTGGTCATGGATGGCCTCGGCAACGGCCGCTCAGATCGCTGCCGCGACCCGCGGCGCTATGCGGCAGCGGAGTTCGCCCGCGACGCCATTGCCGTACTGGATGCGACGGGCACCGATCGGGCTGTGATGGCGAGCTGGTCGCGTGGCGCGCAGTACGTGCTCGAGTTGGCTCGGCTGGCCCCTGAGCGGGTGGCCGGCGCCGCCTTCATCGGACCCCTGTTCCCGTACACCCTGTCGCATAACTCGGTCCTGATGCACCCGAAGGCGATGCGCGCCTTTCGGCGGGCCTTCCCGGTCTACCGCTGGTGGGGGCGCTTCAATGCCCTGCACTGGCGCAAGGACTACCCTGCGTTTGCTGAGTGGTTCGTCTCGCGGTGCCTGCCGGAGCCGCACTCGACCAAGGCGATCGAGGACGGGGTTGGGTGGGCCCTGGAAACCGACCCCGAGACGCTGACCGCCACGGCGCCCACGTTCAGCGAGATCCCCAGAGACCGACGTACCCTCGGCGAGCTGGCACGGAACCTGGACTGCCCGGTGTTGGTGATCTCCGGCGACCGCGACAAGATCACGCCGCCGCGCGACGCCCGCGCGCTGGCCCGCCTCGTCGGCGGCAGGTTCGAGCGGGTCCGCGGCTCGGGTCACATACCGCACGCCCGCAAGATGGTGCAGGTCAACCTGGCGCTGCGCGACTTCAGCGAGGACGCGTTCGGACGGCGGCGCACGCCGCGCGACCCGACGGTCCATCGTTCCGACGGTCGCCCGCGGGCGCTGTTCGTCTCCTCGCCGATCGGACTCGGCCACTCACAGCGCGATGTGGCGATCGCCCGCGAGTTGCGCCGCCTGCACCCGGACCTGCAGATCGACTGGCTCGCCCAGGACCCGGTCACCCGGGTGCTGGAGGCGGAGGGCGAGAGCATCCATCCCGCCAGCGCTCACCTGGCCAATGAGTCTCGGCACATCGAGTCGGAGTCCGCCGAGCACGACCTGCACGCCTTTCAGGCGCTGCGCCGCATGGATGAGATCTTCGCCGCCAACTTCATGCTCTTCCACGATGTCGTGCGTGAGGAGCGCTACGAGTTGTGGATCGGGGACGAGGCCTGGGAGCTCGACTACTACCTGCACGAGAACCCGCGCGAGAAGCGGGTCCCGTTCGCCTGGCTGACCGACTTCGTCGGCTTCCTGCCGATGGACGACGGGGGCGCCCGCGAGAGCTTCGTGACCGCCGACTACAACGCTCGCATGGTCGAGCACATCGCCGAGCACCCAGAGGTTCGCGACATCGCGCTGTTCGTGGGCAACCCCGACGACGTCGTCCCGGAGCGGCTCGGGCCGGAGCTGCCGATGATCCGCGACTGGACGGAGCGCAACTTCGACTTCACCGGCTATGTGAGCGGCTTTGACCCCGTCGACCTCGGGCAGCGCACGAGGCTTCGCGCCGAGTTGGGCTACGAGGACGACGAGCGTGTCTGCATCGTCACCGTCGGTGGCTCGGGTGTGGGCGCCAGCCTGCTGCAGCGGGTCATCGCGGCCTTCCCGGAGGCGAAGGAGCGCGTTCCGGAGCTGCGCATGATCGTCGTCGCCGGCCCCCGCATCGACCCCCGGTCGCTCGGCTCCCACGACGGGCTGGAGGTCGTCCCCTACGTGCACAACCTCTATCGGAACCTGGCGGCCTGCGACTTGGCGGTCGTGCAGGGCGGGCTGACCACGTCGATGGAGCTGACCACGCAGAAGCGGCCCTTCCTGTACTTTCCGTTGAGTCATCATTTCGAGCAGAGCTTCCACGTCCGTCACCGCTTGGAACGCTACGGAGCCGGTCGCCGCATGGACTTCGACGACTCCCCGCCGGAGTTGATCGCCGCGGCGATCGCCGAGGAGATCGGCCGCGAGGTCGACTACCGCGACGTCGAGATCGACGGAGCAGCCAGAGCGGCCCGGCGCCTCGCTGAGCTGCTCTAGCCGACATGAAAAATGGGGAGTTGACTTCACATCATGTGGCAGTTGACTTCACATCAGGTGATTGACTCGCGTTAGACCTTTGTGTACGTTGCCCGCTGTCTTAGCAAGTCAAAGTTGGCGATGGTCTGAATCCCAGTCCACTCGCCGGCGTTATCAGGGGGGTCCTGAGCATGCGTCTTTCACGCGGGTGGCTGTGTGCGTTCTTTCTCGTTCTCACGGCGTTGATCTGCTGTGGCACCGCGTCGGCTGCAGACGCACAGCTCGCGGGCGACCCTGCGCTCTCGGGTGCGCTGGAGGTCGAAGGCGCGGACCTGTTCATGGCAGGACAGTCGGCGGCGGCTGAGAGGGCCCGTCGCACGAACCCCGAAGCGGTCGCCGCTCGGGCGGCGAGCACGACGGCCTATGACCGGTTGAGCGCGACGGCCGCCGGGAAACTGGCGGGAGAATCGTTCCCAGGCCTGATCGCCGATCGCAACGGAGGCGTGCCGCGACTGCCCAAAGGCCAGCGGGTCACGGGCTTTGCGAGCCCTTTTGCGGCTCACGTCGATCGCGGCAAAGGGGAGCGCGGTCTGATCGAATCGAGCGTCCCGATGGCGATCAAGAGCTCACCGGGAGCCTGGGCGCCCATCGACCTGAGCCTGCGTGAAGGCGGCGGCGGATTCGAAGGCGCCAACCCGCTCGTGACCGCGCGCCTGCCGAAGCGGTTGGATGAAGGCGCGCGGTTGACCGGTATCGGTCTGTCCGTGACGCCGGTCGATGCGCATGGCGCACCGCTGAAAGGATCGATCGGCACGATCGAGGGCTCTAGCGACTTCGTGGCCAACACGCTGACCGACTCCGACACGGTGCTCAAGCTCTCCACCTTCGGCCTGTCGATTGACACGCTGCTGCGCTCGGCCAGCAGCCCCGAACACCTGTCGTTTCGCGTCGAGCTTCCAGCCGGAGCGCACTTGGCCGCGGCGCATCACGAGAGTGGGGCAGTGCGGGTGCTCAAGGAAGGCTCGGTGATCGCGTCGATGCCCGCGCCGACTGCCAGCGATGCCGCGGGTACCAACGTGCCCGTGTCCGTGCGCGTCTCAGGCGATGTGGTCAACCTGAGCGTGGCGCATGGCCACGGCAGCTATCTCTACCCGATAGCGGTCGATCCGGAATTCAACACGATAAGCGAAAACCCCAAACTCAACGCTCAAATGTGGCCGTTCACGCACGAAGGCAACTCCGAAGCCGGGTACATCTGGGAAACGATGTGGATCACCCAGGGCAACGGAGCAACGGGGCAGTGGGGCGCCCTCAACTACGTGACGAACGGCAACTCGAAAATCTACGAATTCAACGCGACCACAACCGTCGAACCCACCCAGGGCAACGGATACGAATACTGGGTGACTAACGGCGAAAGCTATGTCGAACTAGCCAGTTCAACGGGCATGGAAGCCCGCACGGTCATTGCCGAACCGTGGGTCCATCTCACCGAATCGCCAAAGAAAAGCAAAGCGTGTGCCGCATACGGCTGCTCAACGGAAGGCCACACCGGAGGCAACACCGCGCGGTTCGTATTGAGGGCGACGAGCCCCTACGCGGGCCCCCAGCTACGCGTGCAAGCCGCGACGGTCGCGATCTCGCAGCCGAAAGAAACCCACTCGACGGTCAGCTACAACAAAGCCTCGCCCGAAATCGAATACACCTCGGGCGGAAAAGTCGTCAAAACGCCCAACGCGCTCTACGGCAGTGGCGCTTGGCTCGGCCCGAGCAGCGGTGCTGTGGAATTCACCTCAGAAGACGCCGGACTTGGAGTCTCAGGCACGAAAGCCGATGTTCTCCACGGCGGCACGTGGTGGCAGGAAGTCACACATAACTATCTGGAAAGCGTAGGCTGCAAAGGCGTCCAGTGTGCAAAAACGCAGAAAGAAGTTCTCACGTACTCGATGCTGAACACCCGCGGATACCTGGCCAACGGCGCCGACACGATTCGCGTAGCGGCCCACGATCCGATGTCCGCCACGTGGTCCTATGAACACGCAGAAGGCGAAGCCACGGTGAAAGTGGACAAATCCGCGCCCCACGGAATCACGCTAACCGGGCTCACGAGCGACGCAGAAGGTGTGTTGGAACTCGACGAAACGGTTGCGAATGCGAAGATCGAAGCGACCGACGGCGAAGGCTCGACGCCCAGCGCGGGGATCAAATCGATCACGTTGGCCGTCGATGGCAAGGAAGTCGGTAGTCCAGGGGCCGCTTGCGCACCGGGACCGTGCGCGGGTGCAAGGGCGTGGTCGGTCAACGGCGGCGAACTCGGTACGGGAATCCACACGATCAATGTCGTGGCTACCGATAATGCCGGCAACGTGGCGAGCAAAGAATTCGTCATGCGGATCTACCATGCGAGCCCGATCGCCGCTGGCCCGGGCTCGGTCAATCCGGAGTCTGGCAACTTCGAGCTGGAATCCACCGATGTGAGCATGAGCGGAGGCGACGGAGGCCTAACGGTGTCCCGCCATCACAATTCCCGCAACCCCCTGGAGGGCAAAGAAGGCCCCCTTGGCCCGCAGTGGACGATCGGCTTGGCGAGCATGCTGAGCCTCGAAGTGCTGCCTGATGGCAGCGCGATGGTCGCCGGACCGGACGGCGCCACTCACTTCGCCAACAAAGCGGGCGGCGGATACAAAGCTCCAGTGGGGGACACGAACGTCACGCTCGAAGCCGTGACGACGGGCGGTAAAATCACCTCCTACCTGCTCAAGAACATCGCGCAGGCCACGACGACCAAGTTCACGCTGCCAAGCGGCGCCAACGTGTGGATGCCCACGGTCTCCGAAGGACCGAACGCCACCAACACCACGACCGACGAATACACGACAGCCGAACCGGAAGCGGGCAAGAAGATCGTCGAGCCGACCCTCGAGGTCGCCCCCCACCCGTCGGCGACGTGTACGTACAAACACCTCGAAAAAGGCTGCCGTGCGCTCGAATTCAACTATGCCGCCAGCACCACCGCAAGCGGGGAAAATCAAAGCGAATGGGGCGACTACAAGGGCAATTTGACGCGCGTGTACTTCATCGCCTGGGATCCGACGAGCAAAGAAATGAAAACCGCGACGGTCGCGCAGTACGCCTACGACACGAAAGGCCGTCTGCGAGCGGAGTGGGACCCACGGATCTCACCGTCGCTGAAGATGACCTACGGCTACGACAAGGAAGGCCACGTGACGGCGTTCACGCCGGCCGGTGGGGAGACCTCGGCGTTCATATACGGCATGGTCTCGGGCGATGCGACCTCCGGCCGCCTGCTGAAGACCGCGACGGCCCCGGCATCGGCGACATTGTGGGGCGGCAGCGCTCCGAGCAACACGGTGGCTCCAAGCGTGACGCCCCAGCCGCTGCAGATCGGGGTGAGCGCGAGCGCAACCGCTGGCAGCTGGAGCGGAAGCCCGGTCGCGTACCGCTTTCAATGGCAGCGCTGCAACGCCGCGGGTGCGGAATGCGCAGCGATCGCCGGGGCCAACAACCAAGCCTACAAGCCGACGTTGACCGACGCCGGTCACAAGCTCAGGATCGAAGTGCAGGCGATCAACGGTGGTGGGAACATCGCTGCGTACAGCACGGCGATAAGCGTTCTGTCACCGGGGCCGCTCTATAAATCTAAGTTTGGCTCCTATGGGTCTGAAAACGGCCAGCTGAGCTACGCCAACGGTGTCACGACCGACTCCTCGGGGAACGTGTGGGTAGCCGACACGAGCAACCATCGCGTTCAGGAGTTCTCGGCATCAGGCGCGTTCATCCGCAAGTTTGGCACCGAAGGCACAGGCAATGGGCAATTCAAATACCCGTGGGGAATATCGGTGACGCCCAGCGGAAACGTGTGGGTCACCGATAGCGGCAACGGACGTGCGGAGGAGTTCACTACGACGGGTGAATTCATACGTAAGACCGCCGTCGGACAACTCGCCTCGCCATGGGGCATAGCAACGTGTCCCTCCACCAACTTCTGGGTCGCCGACATCTCCGGCAACAAGATCAAGGAGTACAACGTGAACGGCGTGCTCCTGGCCGAAGTCGGCAGCTATGGCAGCGGCAACGGCCAGTTCTACGAACCGACCGGATTGACCTGCGACTCATCCAACAACGTGTGGGTCGACGATGCCGGCAACGACCGTGTGCAGGAGTTCTCGCCCACGGGCACCTACATGAAAAAGTTCGGCAGCACGGGCGCTGGCGCCGGACAATTCAGGGCGCCGCTGGGGATCGCGATCGACTCCTCGGGGACCGTCTGGGTGACCGACTCTCATAACCGCGTGCAGGGCTTCAACTCGAGCGGCGAATACATCACGCAGTCCGGCTCGGAAGGCTCAGGCAATGGGCAGTTCAACTCCCCCTCGGGCGTCGCGATCGCCCCCTCGGGAGCCATGTACATAACCGACACCGCCAATCAGCGCATCCAGGAATTCAGCTTCTCCATGCCGACGCTCACATTCACCTCGACATTCGCCTCAGGGGGCAGCGAAGCGGGCCAGCTGTCGTGGCCGGGCGACCTAGTGCTAGACAGTTCCGGCAATGTCTGGGTGGCCGACGCGCTCAACAATCGCGTCGAGGAGTTCACGCCGTCAGGCAGCTTTGTCCGGCAGTTTGGGACCTTCGGATCAGGCAACGGACAGCTCAACACGCCGGGAGGGCTTGCGTTCGCCTCGGATGGCAACATCTGGGTCGTCGATGACGGCAACTCCCGAATTGAGGAGTTCGAACCGGACGGCAAATACATCCGGCAGTTCGGCTCTCATGGCTCGGGCAATGGCCAGTTCTACGGTCCCCGTGAGATCGCGATCGACCCCGGAACCGGCAACATCTGGATCTCCGACTCGGAATGGAACAGCCGCCTCGAGGAGTTCACGCCGAGTGGCGGATACATCCGGCAGGTCGCCGAAGGCAGCGGCAACGGACAGGTCAACAACCCACAGGGCATGACGATCGACCCTGAAGGACACCTCTGGGTGGCGGATGCCGGCAACAACCGTGTGCAGGAGCTTTCCTCTACTGGTGAATACATGCGTCAGTTCGGCTCAGCTGGAGGAGGTCACGAGCAGTTCAACAACCCATCGGGCATCGCGATCGACGGGTCGGGCGACATCTGGGTGGCCGACACCTTCAACGATCGTCTACAGGCCTTCAGCCCCAACGGTGAATTCGTGACCGAATACGGTGGTTGGGGATCAGGCAACGGGCAGTTCTATGACCCGAACTCGATCGCCGTAAGCAAATCGGGCGCCTTTTACGTGCTGGATGCCGGTTGGGGGCGTGTGCAGCAGCTCGCGATGCCGGTCAGCACCACGGAACCGGCGGCGCCGCCTCAGACTGAAGGCGCCGCCGTCATGACAATCGAGTACAACGTTCCGGTCTCCGGCAGCGGGGCGCCATATCCGATGAGTTCCAGTGACGTAGCGAAATGGGCTCAGACGGACAAACCGAGCGTGGCGACCGCGTTCTTCCCACCGGATGAGCCGCAGGGTTGGCCCGCGCCAGACTACAAACGCGCGACGGTTGACTACATGGATTCGAACGCGCGCACTGTCGATGTCGCGTCACCGGCGGGTGGAATCGCTACCACCGAATACAACGAATACAACGACGTCGTGCGCACTTTGAGCGCGGCGAATCGTGCGACCGCGTTGGAAAAAGGCGCAACATCCGCGGAAGCGTCGAAACTTCTGGACACACAGAACGTCTACGCCGAAGAAGGCAGTCGTTTGACGGATACGCTCGGTCCGCAGCACATGGTGAAGATCGCCAAAGGCAATGAAAAAGTGCCGAGCGGCAGCGAAACTCTGGTGCGCGACCACACGAAGTTCTATTACGACGAAGGCTCGCCGGGAGGGGAATTCTGGAACCTCGTCACAAAGACGACGGACGGCGCGGAAACGGCCAGCAAAGAAGAAGTCGACGTGCGAACCAGCACGATGTCATATTCGGGCCAAAGCAATCTCGGCTGGAAACTGCGCACGCCGACGTCGGTAACAACCGATCCGGCGGGCCTGAAACTCACGAAGACGACGGTCTACAACGAAACCACGGGCGCTACGGTCGAAACGCGCGGTCCCGCGAGCACCGGCTCGGGCGATCCACGTGACATGGTGACCGTTTACTACACGGCTGAAGCGAATTCCTCCTATCCGGCGTGCGGCGGTCACATCGAGTGGTCAGGGCTGCCATGCCAAACGTTGCCCGGCAAACAGCCTGAAACAGCCGGGCTCCCGCCGCTGCCGGTCACCACCACGACGTACAATCTCTGGGATCAGCCGGAACTCGTGACCGAAGTGTTCGGCTCGACCACGCGTACGAAGAAAACGAAATACGACTCGGCCGGCCGTGCGCTCACGAGCGAAGTCACCTCGACCAACGGTGTCGCGGTGCCAGCGGTCACAAACTCCTACGATGAAAACACCGGAGCACTCGTGAGACAGAGCGAGATCTTCGAAGGTAGTGAAAAGGCGATCATCTCCGAATACAACGCGCTCGGGCAGCTCAGCACCTACACCGATGCTGACGGCGCCCCGACCACGTATCAGTACGACATCGACGGGCGGCGCACGAAAGTGACGGCGTACAGCCCGGGATTCGCCGCGCGAGGCAAACAAACCTACACCTACGACACGACTACCGGCCTGATAACGACGCTCGTGGACTCCAACGCGGGTACGTTCACGGCGACGTACAACGCGGCGGGCGACCTGACGAGCGAGGTCTATCCGAACAAAATGACAGCTGCGTATACGCGCAACTCGGTTGGTCAGGCCACCGGGCTGGAATACACCAAGACGACGCATTGCGCCTCGAGCTGTCCAGAAAAATGGTTCAAAGACACGATCGTCCCGTCGGTTCACGGTGAAGCTCTGAAGCAGTCGAGCACGCTGTCCGAAGAGCCGAAGATGACCTATGACGAAGCCGGGCGCCTGCTGGAAGTGCAGGAAATTCCAACGGGCCAGGGCTGCAAGGAGCGCCTCTACGCCTACGACGCGGAATCGAACCGCGCCAGCCTGACGACGAGAGCGCCGGGCGGCGAAGGCAAATGCGCGACCGAAGGGGGCACTGTCGAAGCTCACACTTACGACAGCGCAAACCGGCTCACCGACAGCGGCGTGTCCTACGAAACGTTCGGCAACGTCACGAAACTGCCCGCGGCCAACGCCGGCGGCGAAGAAGTCACGAGCAGCTACTACGTTGACAGCCAGGTCGCAAGTCAGACACAGGGCGGGAAAACGACCAGCTACTACATGGACCCGGCCGCGCGCCTGCGTGAAACGAGATCGCCTGCCGTTTCGGTGAAGCACTACATAGGATCCGATTCGAGCGCGTCGTGGACCGCAGAGCCCGAATCCACGTGGACTCGCACCATTCCTGGTATCGATGGCGCAGTGTCGGCGATTCGGTCGAGCAGTGGGACGATCACGCTGCAAGTACACGACCTGCAAGGCAACATCGTGGCGACCGCGGCGCTCAGCGAAAACGAAACGAAACTGCTCTCTACTTACAACAGCACGGAGTTCGGAGCGCCTGTAAACGGGACGCCTCCAAAGTACGCATGGCTCGGCGCCGACGGAGTGTCCAGCGAATCCGCCACGGGTATGCTCGTGCAGAACGGAGCTACCTACGTGCCGCAGACCGGTGGGCAAATGCAGTCGCAAGGTTTCGTGCTGCCGGTGCCGAGTCGATCCGCGGCGGCGTACGTCATGGAACTTGCGCCGTGGGTGGCCGAAGGAACGGCGGCGATGGTCAAACAGCTCACGAGCGCCGAAGAAGCTCGGAAGGCAGCGGAAGAAGCAGCGAGGCTCGCGCAACAGGGCGGCGGCGGCGTTCGCCAGGCAATTGGGGGTGAAGCTGCGCCCATGGGGGGTAGCAATGGCGGCGGAGCCAGTGCGTCAATCGCAGGCCCCTCGGAGTGCACGGTGCATTGGAAGCTGGCGGAAGGAGAGGAAGCAAAAATCGTGCTGAGCGGCTGGTACGTGTGCGTGCACAGAATGCCGCACATGGAACTCGAGCTGTGCCTCTGGAAGGGGTACAAAGGCAAGGGGTGGAAGGAAGGAGAATGCGTCGGCCACGATGGCAAAGGCCTCGTGTTCAACGACACCAAGGAAGAAGAAATAGCGATGATCAGGACGTGCACGACCGGGATGCTCTACACGGGCTTCGAGTACGCGCTTCAGTGGGGTCCCGGCGGCCACTATGCATATTGGAGATCCTCGGTTATCTGGAATCCGAAACATCCGAGACTGCAATGTGAGGGAACCGGGTTCGATGGATATGAGGAAATCGGCGAGGGCATAGCGTGATGCTTGGCTTCTATGCGGGTGACGGAACCTGACGGTCGGGCGTCCGAGGACTCGTAGGTCGTCGCTTCTACCGAGGACGTCCAGCATTTGACCGCGCGCTTCACGGGGCGCGCGGTGGAGCCGGCAGCGAGGGGTCGTCAAGCGGAGGGGAGCAATCCAGGCCCCCTCCGCAATCGATCGACTCATCAGGTATGGAACATCCCACCGTGCGCGAGGCTGGCTGGAGCCCGTGGGTACGTCCGGACTCCGATGGAACGCGATCGGGGTAAGGCAACTCCACTCCTAGGGTGCCTTCCAGAAGGCTCGAGAGGGGCCGAGGATGAGCAGACAACCAATTCTGCCCTTAGGAGGCTCACGAAAATGCTCACCACCAAGATCCGTACCGCACTTGTCGCACTTGTCGCGATCGCAGCTCTGACAAGCACGGGCGCCGCCTCGGCCGCGACGCGTTCAGCGCACCGGAACCACTACCAGCCGAAGCGCGGGCGCAGCGTCAGCCGAATCGTCCAGCGCAACGGAGGCCCGATTGTCAAACCTGTCGTCGGCGGCAACACGGTCGCCGCGATCACCGCCTTTCCGACCGGCGGCAAAGGCAGCGGCACCGAGGCCACATGTGCGCTCTGGAGCGGGCGGCTGAATGAAGAGCAGGGAGAAGTCGATGCCGCCGTTCACAACAACGACCTGCAGCAGTACAAAGACGCGAAGGACTCGCTTGACGAGGACATCGACAACGCGCTCGACGCGGGCTGCGCGGTGATCGATTAGCTCGCGATGGCGCTGTGATGTATCGACCACCGAAGAGCCCCGCCCGCTCGGGCGGGGCTCTTCGTGCGGCGAGCACCTGGAGGACCGCCGGGATGGCAGAGCTGACAGATTGCGCTCGGCATAATGGTCGACATGAACGATGCGCTGGCGCGCTACAGGGCAGCTTCGGAGCGCAACGACATGCCCGCGCTGATGGACACGCTGGCGCCTGACGTCGAGGTGGTCTCGCCGATCTCGGGCAAGATGGTGTTTCGCGGAACCGCCGATGTCGAGTTTCTGCTCACCGCCGTGTACGGCTGCATCAAGGGGCTGCGCTGGGAGTCCGAGGTGGGCGACGGTGACACCCGTGTCCTCGTCGGAGAGGCGAAGGTGATGGGCATCCGCCTGACCGATGCGATGGTCTTCGAGCTTGCGCCTGACGGGCAGATCGCGCGAATACGCCCGCACATCCGGCCGTGGCTGGCGCTGTCGATGTTCGCGATCGTGCTCGGCCCGAAAGTCGCCGGCCGTCCCGGCTTGGTGGCCCGCGCCCTACGAAGCTCCTGAAGCGCCGGACCTCCTCCCGGCGCGCGAGGCGTCAGTGGGCGACCGACCACTCGATCTGCCCCAGCCCGGGGAAGCCGAGCGCGGCCGCCGTCGCGCCGGTCAGATCCCACTCCCGGCCGGCGATGTAGGGCCCGCGGTCGATCACCGGCACGGTCAGGCTGCGGCCGGCATAGGTGAAGGTGATGGGCGTGCCGCACGGCGCCGTCTTGTGGGCCACCCCAAGTTGGTCACGGCCCAGTACTCCGCCGCAGGCAAGCCCCAGGCCGTAGTCGGTGAACACCGATGCCACGCTCACCTGCGTCCCCGCCTTGGGCTCCCCCGTCCATGGCAGCAGGCCGGAGAGATTTGCCGCCGCCGCGCTGAGCGCCTGCTGGTGTTGCTGGCGCTGAACGGCCGCCATCTGCGCCAGCTCGCGCCGCACCTCGGCGTCCGAGAGCGCTCCGCGTGCGGGGCGGAAGGCGGCTGGGACTGGATGGGCGGGCGCCACGGGGCGCTGTGACGATGGCCTCGTAGGAGCGGTCGCCGCCGCTGAGGACCCCGCTGACGACGGAGGCCTCTCCGCGGCCGAGGAGCTGCCGGTCGCGGTCTGCGGGACCGCCGGTGACGCGGGCGGGGTCTTACCCTGCGGCGCGGGCACGCTGGCGGCCGGGGCCGAGGCGCCGCAGCCGGCCGCCAGCGTGGCGGCGAGCAGCAGCGCGACCGCGGTCACGCCGGCTGCGCAGTTGGAGCGCCGCGATCCAGGCATCCGGGCATTATGGGGCAGGGTGAAGCGTCTGAGCCGCTCTTACGCCGATCACGCCGGCCCGCTCGCGGGAGTGGGCCTTGCCAGTGTGCATCCGGAGAGCCTTCGGCCCAGACACCGAGCAGCGATACCTTCGTGTCAGCGGCGCGCCTCGGCGATCAGCTGGCCGAGGGAACGGCGTTGCATGCCCGCGCCGTCGAAGTTCGCAGGTGCGAGCCAGGCCTCGAAGCCGGCGCGGACCCCCGGCCAGTCCTGATCGGCGATCGCGTACCAGGCGGTGTCGCGGTTGCGGCCCTTGACGACCTGGTGGTTGCGGAAAACGCCCTCGAAGAGAAACCCGAAGCGCTCGGCGGCCCGCCTGGAGGCGGCGTTCAAGGCGTTGCACTTCCACTCCAGGCGGCGGTAGCCGAGCTCGTCGAAGGCATGACGCGCGAGCAGGTAGATGGCCTCCGTTGCCGCCGTCGTGCGCTGCAATGGCATGCCGAACCAGATGTGGCCGATCTCGATGACGCCGACCTCTGGAGTGATGCGCATATAGGAGGCCAGGCCCAGGGGCTGCTCGTCGGGAAGGCGCACGAGCGTGAAATAGAGCGCGTCCTCAGCCGTTTCGGCCCACGCGAGCGTCTCGCGCAGATCGTCTGCGCTCTCATATGGGCCGTCGGGTAGGTAGGTCCAGATCGCCACGTCGCCGTCCGGCGGGTGCGAGACCGCGTACAGCGGCTCTGCGTCGATCGTGGAATCGACGGGCCGGAGCACGACGTGCGAACCGCGCAGCGGTACGCGCGCAGGAGGCTCGACCGGCTCCCAGTCGATCCTCTCGCCGAGTGGAAGCTCGCTCGACACGGACGGATCAAAGCACACCGCGACCCGCCTCTTGCCCTCGCGCACGCGCCGGGGCGTAGGCTCTGCGGCAGATCAACGAGCCGACTCGCACCTGCCGGCGCATCTGCGGACACGCCGGCCGCCACTCTCGAAAGGAACGCTTGATGACCCCGGGAAGCACCTCAGCCCCAGCCCGCAGCGACCTACGCCTGGCTTTCCTTCAAGCGACCTGGCACGAGAGCATCGTCGAGCGATGCCGGACCTCTTTCACCGAGGAGGTGGCCGCGTTTGGGATCGAGCAGGATCAGATCGACGTGTTCCGCGTGCCCGGCGCCTTCGAGCTTCCGCTGCTTGCACAGCGCGCCGTGCGCAGCGGGCGCTATGACGCGGTGATCGCCGCGGCGCTCGTCGTGGACGGCGGCATCTATCGCCACGAGTTCGTCGCCGGGACGGTCCTCGACGCGCTCATGCGTGCGCAGCTGGAGAGCGACGTCCCGATCATCTCCGTCGTGCTCACACCCCATCACTTCCACGAGCACGCGGACCACCTCGCCTTCTTCCACGAGCACTTCCTGGTCAAGGGCGCCGAGGCCGCACGCGCATGTATCGGCGCTCTCGCGACGCTCGATGAGCTCGCGGCCACGACAGCCACCTAGCGTCAGAGGTGCGACCCACCGACGCCCTCCCTCGAAGTCCAGAGCTGCCACCCGAGCTGGAACGCCGCGAGGTCGCCGCGCTCGATCACGATGCGAGCCTCGCCGAGGTGGAACTGGTCGGGGCGCCGCTGGCCGACCAGCGCTCGAGCGGCGTGACTTTCGAGATCGTCAAGCTCGCGGGCGTCGAGCTTTCCGGCTCACGTCTGGAGCACCTGACACTCGTCCATGCCGCGCTCAGCGATGAGCTGCCGAGGCTGCTGGCCCTGGAGCGATGATCGATGGCCGAGGACCGGCGTCTGTCGTACGCGAGATCGTGAGCTGGTCGGGTGAGCGGATGCTGCCGCCGAGGCGGGCGAGTAGCTAAGGTTGCCTGGCCGGCCGCCTGCCGGCGCCGCTCACGGGCGGAGAGATGATTGGGGGATCGACGCTTGCAGCCCAAGCCCGATGATCACCCGCGATCGTCGGGTGATCTCGCAATAAAGCTCCTCGGTGGGTTCGCCGCAATCGTTGACGGCGAACCCGTGGCGGACTCGCTGTGGCGGCTGCGCAAGGGCCGCGAGCTGATCAAGATGCTGGCTCTGGCGCCGGACCATCGCCTGCACCGCGAGCAGCTGATGGACGCGCTGTGGCCGGAGCGCGATCCGGACGCCGCGGCCAACAACCTGCACCAGGTGGTGCACGTCGCGCGCCGCGCCGTGGGAGCCGAGTCAATCGTGCTGCGCGATGAGCTGTTCGCGCTCGACGCGGACGTGGACGTGGACGATTTCGAGCGGGCTGTGGCGCAGGCGCGCCGGGCCGGCTCCCCCGGCGCCTACCGCGCCGCGCTGGCGCTGTACACCGGTGAACTGCTACCGGAGAATCGCTACGACGATTGGGCCAGCCCGCGACGCGAGCAGCTCGAGCAGCTCCGTGCTGAGCTCGATACGGAGCTGGAGGAGCTTGGCTACGAGGATCAGCCGTCGGGCCTGCCACCGCAGGCGAGCTCGTTCGTCGGCCGCGAGCACGAGTTGCGGGAGCTGCTGGCGCTGCTGGGCCGAACGCGCTTGCTGACGCTTGCCGGCACGGGCGGCGCCGGCAAGACCCGTCTCGCCTACGAGCTGGCCCGCGAGGCGGAGCGCTCCTACGCCGACGGGGCGGTGCTGGTCGAGCTGGCATCTGTCGCATCCGGGCAGCTCGTGGCTCCCGCCGTGGCGGCGGCGTTGGACGTCGGCGCGCTGCCGGGACGCTCGCCGCTCGACGGCATCGCCGACTTCCTCATGCCGCGCAGGCTGCTGCTGATCCTCGACAACTGCGAGCACGTGCTTGCCACGAGCGCGGAGTTGGCGGATGCCCTGCTGCGCGCCGCGCCACAGCTCACGATCCTCGCCACGAGCCGGGAGCCGCTACGCGTGCCGGGCGAGGTCGTCTTCCGCGTGCCGTCGATGGCCCTGCCCGATCCCGAGCAGCAGCTCGCGCCCGAGGAGCTTCTGCGCTACGAGTCCGTGCGACTGCTGTGTGAGCGGTCCGGCGCCGCGCTGCCCGGCTTTGCGATCGACACCCAGAACGCCACCGACATCGCGCGCATCTGCTTCCGCCTCGACGGCCTGCCGCTGGCGCTCGAGCTTGCCGCCGCGCGTCTCGGCGCGCTCGGCACGGCGACGCTCGCGGAGCGCCTCGACGACCGCTTCCGGCTGCTGCGCACCGGCAGCCGCGCCGGGCCGACTCGCCAGCAGACGCTCGCGGCGACCCTCCAGTGGAGCCACGATCTGCTGGAGGACGAGGAGAAGCTGCTGCTCAATCGCCTGGCCGTATTCGCCGGCGGCTTCGATCTCGCCGCCGCCGAGGCCGTCTGCGCCGGCGATCGGCTCGAGCTGGCCGCGGTCGCCGATGTGCTTGCGCGACTCGTGGAGAAATCGCTCGTCAGCGCGGAGCTGACAGGCGACGAACACCGCTATCGGCTGCTGGAGACCGTGCGGCTGTACGCGCGGGAGCTGCTCGAGACGACGGGCGAGAGCGCCGCCGTCATCGAGCGTCATGCCCGCTGGGCGCTGGTCACGGTCGAGCGGGAAGGCGACTCCCCGCGACTCGATCGCGAGGCGGCGAATCTGCGCGCGGCGCACGACGTCCTGCTGGCAGGCGAGCCGTCTGACGGGCTTCGCTATTGCCTGGCGCTGTCGCAGTTCTGGCTGCGGCGGATCGACCTCGAAGAGGCGCACCGGCGCTTCAGCGTGGCTCTCGCCACGGCTCCCGAGCGAACCGAGCTGCGGGCGGCGGCACTGCTCGCCGCTTCGGCGATCGACTACCGCTCCGGCACGATGGCCTGCGGTGAGACGCACGCGCAGGAGAGCTATGAGATCGCCGTCGAGCTGGCCGATGAGCAGGCGCAATGGCGCGCGCTGCAACGGCTGGGGGCGTTCTGCATCGGCTACGACCACGCGACGAGAGCCGCCGACCTGTTCGAACGGGCACGCGAGCTGGCAGGGCGCGAGGGATTCGCGGCGTCTGAGGCGATCTCCGTCTACTCCCTTGGTGTGGCGCGCTGGCTGCTCGGCGATCTCGAGGGAGCCGAGCAGTTGCTGATCGAGAGCGCGGCATCATTTCGCTCGCTCGCCGACTCTCCGGAGCGGATCTCCTCGCTGCTGAACATCGCCGAGATGCGCGCTGCGAACCCCTCCGAGCGGCCGGGCCTGCGGATCGTCTTCGAGGAGACGCTGCAGCCGTTCGTGGAGATCTCCTGCGAAGCGGCAGTCGGCTACGTGCTGGCCAACCAGGCGACGATCGCGCGCCTGCGCGGTCAACATGAGGACGCTCGGGCGCTGCTGGAGGAGGCCGCCAAGCGCTTTGCCCTGGCGAATGACGAGCGAGGGCAGGCGGACGTGCTGATGCGGCGCGCGTACCTCGCGCTTGCTCGGTCCTCGCCGTCGGCGGCACGCGAGTGTCTCGAGCGTGCCCTTCAGCTTCGCCGGGGCTTGCGCGACCGGCGTGGAGTGGGGATGGCGCTGTCGGCGACCGGGTTCGTGGAGACCGTCAGCGGTGACTACGACCAGGCTGAGCGGCCGCTGGCCGAGGCCCGTGAGCTGTTCCGGCGCGCCGGCGATCGCTGGGGGCTGGTCAGCGCGCTGTGGCGAACTGCCGATCTTGCAATTGCACGCGAGCGCATCGGCGACGCCGAGGCGGCGCTCGAGGAAGCGCGTGCGGTGGTCGGCGTGACCGACCGCCAGGGCTGGATCGCCGTGACCGTCGCGATGCTCGCGGAGATCGCCCAGCTGCGCGGTGAGCACGAGCGCGAGGCGAGCTTGCTCGAGCAGGCTCGCGAGCACTATCTCGCCTGCGGGGATGAGGCCGGCGTCGATGCCATGCAGGAGCGTGTGCAAAGTCTCGCCAAGGACCGGCAAAGGCCGCGCAAAGTCGCGGCGGATAGCACTGTCCCTACAACGACGACCAAACGGAGGCAGACATGAGTGGCACAATCGCCCCGGTTCTCGGGGATGCGACGGTGGAGGAGTTGCGAGAGACGATCCACGGCCAGGTCCTACGCCCGGGAGACGACGGGTACGCCGAGTCGTGCCGGATCTGGAACGGTGCCTTCGATGACCGGCGCCCGGCGGTGATCGTCCGCTGCAGCGGGGCCGCGGACGTGATCGCCGCGGTCGGGTTCGCGCGCAGCAACGACTTGGCGATCGCGGTTCGCGGCGGCGGTCATAGCATGGCTGGGTTCTCGAGCTGTGACGACGGGATGGTCATCGACCTCTCGGCGATGCGCGCCGTGCGCGTCGATCCGGACACGCGCCGTGCCCAGGTCGGTCCCGGCGCCGTCTGGGCCGACGTGGACCACGAGACACAAGCGCACGCGCTCGCGACCACGGGTGGTCTGGTGTCCACCACGGGCGTCGCCGGATTCACGCTCGGAGGGGGCATTGGCTGGCTGATGCGCAAGCACGGCCTCGCCTGCGACAACCTCGTCGGCGCCGACGTCGTGACCGCCGACGGCCGGCTCGTGCACGCGAGCGAGAGCGAGAACGCCGACCTGCTGTGGGGCCTGCGCGGCGGCGCCGGCAACTTCGGCATCGTCACCCAATTCGAATTCGACCTGCACCCGCTCGGGCCAATTGTGTACGCCGGCCTGATCTTCTTCCCGGCCGAGCACGACGCCGAGCTGATGCGCCTGTTCCGCGAGTGGGCACCGGGCGTCCCGGACGAGATCACAGCGGCGCTGAACCTGACGACGGCGCCGCCGCTGCCGGTCGTCCCCGAGGAGTGGCACGGCAAGAAGGTGATCGCCCTGATCGCCGTCTCGACCGGCCCGCCGGAGGAGGCTGAGGCGCACTTCCGCTCGTTCCGCGAAGCGGCCGAGCCGGTCGCCGACCTGCTCGGGCCGATGCCTTACACGGCGATGCAGACGCTGATCGATCCGCTCTGGCCGAAGGGGATCCACGCCTACTTCAAGGCGACCAACCTCGCGCGGCTGGACGACGAGCTGATCGAGCGGCTGCGCGAGCAGCACCACTCGGCGCCCGGTCCCCAGTGTGAGGTGCACGTGCATCAGATGGGCGGCGCCGTGGGCCGCGTGGACGAAGGTGACACGGCCTTCTCCGAGCGCTCGATGCCGTTCGTTCTGAACGCCGTGACCGGCTGGCAGGACCCCGACGGCACGGAGGCGCACACCGAGTGGGCACGGGCTGTCATCGCAGCGGCCTCGGAGGCCTCGACCGGACGCGCCTACGTCAACTTTCTGGGCGACTCCGGCGCGGCACGGTCGTCCTACGGGGCGGACACCTATGCGCGCCTGGTGGCGCTCAAGCGCGAGTACGACCCGACGAACGTGTTCCGGCTCAACCAGAACATCGACCCCGGCTCCGAGGGCCAGTAGGCAGCCCTCATCACAGGATCGACCGCGGGGAGCGCCGGCTGGTTTGGCGCCCTCGCGGCGCCCTCGCGGTGACCTCGCCCGAGGGATGCTCCACGCCACAGGTCTCTTCGTGGCACGAGGCATCGCTGGCGTGCTGTAGACCTCCCCAGGTGTCCGGTCAAGCGCAGCTGCTCACCGCCCGGCTCGTGCTGCGTCGCTGGCGTGGGGCCGACCACGCTCCCTTTGCGGCGATGAACGCCGACTCGCTGGTGATGGAGCGCCTCTCCACTCCACTCACCCGAGCCGAGAGCGACGATCTGATCGCCAGGATCGAGTCTGGATTCGAGACGCACGGCTACGGGCTATGGGCGCTGGAGGTTCGTGCGACGGGCGAGTTCGTGGGCTTCACCGGCCTGGCGGTTCCGTCGTTCAGCGCTCACTTCACACCGGCCGTCGAGGTTGGCTGGCGTCTGGCACGCTCCGCCTGGGGCATGGGCTACGCGACGGAGGCCGGCTTGGCGTCGATCGCGTTTGGGTTTCAAGACGCCGGCCTCGCGGAGATCGTGTCGTTCACGAGCGTCGCCAACGTGCGATCGCGCGCGGTCATGGAGCGGATTGGCATGACCCACGACCCGGCGGACGACTTCGATCACCCGGCACTGCCGGAGGGCAATTTGCGCGCGCACGTCCTGTACCGGATATCGCCCCGGCTCGCCCCCGCTGAATGACGCCCCAGGTCGGCCAGAGCTGCTCGGCCGACGCCGGCTACTGGATCTTCGACTTCCCTTCGACGATGTTCGGCGTGTCGATGACCGGTGTCGCGTTCCCCTTGACGGTCAGCGAGCCGTGTACTTCGTTGTTGGCAACGGTCGTTCCGCCGCTGCCCGCCATCACCTTCAGCGAGCCGTGGAAGACATTTTCCTCGATCAGGGCTTGCCCCTCGATCATCACGCCCGCCGTGTTGCCTTTCAGGGTGACGGCTCCATAGAACGCGCTTGCGAGACATGCGCCGGTCCCGTCGCCGATGACGACCGGCCCGTTGCTGTTGCTCACTTTGACCGTCCCGGAGACGCTGGCGCCGCAGATTCGTAGCGCCGCGGCGCCGTTGGCGCTGAGTGATCCCGAGAGCGTCGCACCCGCCACGTCCAGCGATCCGCCGGCCTTCACCTTCACGGGCCCGCTCACTTTCGCCGTGGAGGCGAGCTCGACATCCTGGCCAGCCTTCACCGTGAGCGCGCCTTTGACCGTGCCGGTGATGACCTGCCCGTGTTCCACCTGAGTGGTGCACGATCCTTCGGCCACATGGCCGACGTTGTCGACGGCTGTGCGTGTGAGCGTCGTGGCTCCGGCCGTGCTCGTGTCGATCGGCACGGTTGCGCTCGGGTCGCTTGCCAGGCCCGACTGTCCGTCTGAGGCGCTGACTGACGCGACGACGCCTTTGCTGCCCACCGTCGCGGTCGGCGGGCAGGCGATCTGCACGCTCGGTGGGCTCGCGTCGAGCTGTACCGTCAGGCTGCCCGGGGCCGACCGGTTGCCCACGTTGTCGCCGACTGTGCCGCTGGCCAGGTGCGAGCCGTCGGTGTCGAAGGTCTGACTTGCCGAGATCGACGCGGGGTCGACGCCACTTCCCGCGCTTCCGTCGGCCAGCGGCGGATCGCCGCTGTCGGCGAAGGACACGCTGACCGTGTCCCTGTACCAGCCGCCGTCGCCCGTGTAGTCGGGTGCGCGATCGGCGCCGGCCGTCGGCGGGCTTGGCGGCGTCTCGTCGATCTTCACCTGATCAGAGGACTGCGACGGTTCGCTTTCCCCGCCCAGGCTGCTCGCGGTGACCCGGTAGCTCCACGTCCCCTCTGCCTCCGGGCCGCCGGCTGTGAACGCGTAATCGGGGCTCGTGAGGCCCGTGGCGACGTCACTCCAGCCGCCGCTTGCGTTCTCGTGCTGCAACGTGTACGTGAGCCCGGTTGCCGGCTGAGAGGCTTCCCATGTGAGCGTGAGCTCACCGCTCGCGTTGGGGTTGTCGCCGCTTGACACGTGTGGCCTGCCGGGCACGGTCGGAGCCGGAAGCGTGAGCGTGAGCACCCGGCCCAGATCCTTCTGCAGGCCCGACGGCATGCCGCTCTTGGAAGTGAGACCGTCCGCGTACCAGATCGTTTCGCCGTTGTCCTCGAGCAGTTCGATCGTGTCTCCGTCGGCGAGCGGTTCGGGCACGGAGACGATCGCCTCCCAGCTGCCTTCGGCGACGGAGGACAGTGGAGTGTCGGTCAACAGTGGTTGGTGCGCCGGATCGCCATCCCACGTGTACAGGCCGAAACTCGAGTTCGAGTCATCTGAGGTCCCGGCGATCACGAGATATTCGCCGGCTGCATTCCGCCTGATCTCGCGGATGCCGAGTCCGCCCAGACCCCATTCCAGCGGCGCACCGAACGTGGCGCTGGTGCTGCCCGGGTTCCCGGAGGTGACGAGCGAGGAGAAGTCGGTCACCGGCACGAGTAGCGCCTTGGCGCGGCTGTTCGGCGGCTCGATCGGTGCTCGGAAGGCGACATAGGCGGTGCTTGTCGAGCCGGGCGCGAATTCGAGCCCCTCCACGTTGAAGCCGTCGGTCTGGTTGGAGGCGACACCGCCGGCGCTCGAGGCGGCGAAGCCGAGGGGGTCGCCGTTCGCCTGATCCCAAGCAACGAGATCCTCGCGCAGGTGCATGTAGCTGCCGAGATAGGTGAGTTCTGTGCCGGCACCCGAACCCGAGATCGTAGCGGCGAAGACGACATCGCGTTGGGGCTCCGGTTTGCCGCTCTTGCTGTTTGACAGCGAGCCCATCCAGTAGAGCGTGTTGCCGGCACGCGCCGAGGACTCGATGTCGATTTCGCTCGTGCCGACTGGCAGCAGTTTGGTGAAGTCGAACGTCTTGACGGGCCCCCCCGATACCCGCTGGTGATGCAGGCGCAGCACGTTGCCCTCGTCGTCGGCGACGATCATGTAGCCGCCGCCGACGTCGATTGCCGTGGAGGCGTTACCGGCCCCCGCGTAGTAGCGATCGCTCGCGTCACCTTGGTTGGCGGAGACGCCGTAGTCGACCGTGGTCGTGGCGCTGCCGCCGTCCGGAGCTTCGACGGTCAGCGTGATCGTCGAGTGCCCGACCGCTCCCGGGGTGACGGTCAAGGTTCTGCTCGCGCCGCTCCCGCCCACGGCGACGCTCGGGGCGACGGCCGTGATCGAGGAACTGGCTTTCACGGTAAGTTCGCTCGCTTCATGCGGGGGATCGGCGATCGTGACGGCAAGCGTCGGATTCGTCGGGTCCCCAAGCGCGGCCGGAAGGCTCGTTTCGGCCGGCGTGATCGTTGGCTTCGGGGGAGGCGGCGGACCGCCTGAGCCGATCGTCGTGCCGGGGGTGAAGGCGACGCCGCGAAACGACTCGTTGGCCGGGCTCGTGGCGATCGCGCTCGCCGACCCCGACAGGGTTCCTCCGGCGCCGCTCGAGTCGGTGATCGCGTAGAGCGTCCCCGGGCCCTTCCCTTCGGGGCCGCCGCTCGTGGCGAAGATGCTCACCGTCCCGTTCAGGTCGTTCGCGGTCAGGCCGGTCACGCCCGCGACGGCGATCGAGCCTTTCTTCACCCATTGTCCTGCGCTGAGCCCAAACTTCACGACGGCGCCGGCTTCGTTGTCGGCGACGTACAGCGTGTCCGGCGCAGGTCCGAGTCCGAGCGTGAGCAGCGAGTAGCCGTAGGGCTGTTTGGGCGCGGCCGCAAAGCTCAGGTTGGAGATCGTCTGCCCGCCGGTCGTGGGCAGTCCGCTGCCGACGGTTGCGATCGTCAAGGCCCCGGCCTTCGTGGGATCGGCCGAGGTGTACAGCTGGCTGCCGACGATCGAGACCTCGCGGACGTTCTTGTCGGTTTCGTTCAGCGACGTCGAGGTCGACGATCCAAGAGTCGTATAGCGCACGCCCCCCGCCGCGCCGCCGACCCAGATGCTCGTTCCATCGCTGCTGGTGGCGCTACGCACGTTGTTTTCATTTGCGGCGTCGGTCAGCGCGGTGGTCGTGTTGACTTCCCCGGTGGCGCTCACACGGGCGATCGTGCGCGGCACGCTCGATGATTTGGTTTCGGCGACTTTCGCGGCGCCAACCGCGGCGCCGTAGCCGCTGGCCATCAGGTAGTTGCCGTCGCCCGAGAGCGTCAGCAGGCCCTCCGAGGTGGCCGAGCCGCTGGCGACCAGCGGCTTGTTAGAGCCGCTCGCGGTCGTCGGCAGCGCCACCGATTCAAGGAGGCTCCCGCTCGGTTCGAACGCGTCCAGGAACACCGGCGTGCCCGCGCTGGAGAGCCCGCCGGAGCCGGTGCCGACGCGGTACACGACCACGTCGCCCGGGGTGAAGCCGGTGCTCGCGCTGGCCGATGAGGCCACTGTCGCGAACGCGATTGTGACGGCGCCGGCCGCGAGCGCGGCGAGGGCGATCAGCACAGGGCGCGACCAACGTCGATGCCTTCGCATGGCAACTGTCCTCGGCACGGCAACCATCCCTTCGTGGGAAATGACAGATCAAGGCCCATACGGGCTCGCGGCGGCAACGCTAAGCCGCGCCGCGCCTCGATCGCGTGTCCGAGTTGTGACCAACTGGTGTCCACCTCGTGAACCGAGCGTGCGTGCGTGGAGACGCTGGCGAACGGCTCGGGGGTGTGCTGTCGGCAACTCGACGCCCTCTGAGCGGTCGGCCGACTCGCGGACATACGGTAGCTTGCGCACGTGGGACAGGCGATCGGACAAGTCCTCACGTTCGCCGTCGGTGTGACGCTCAGCCCGATTCCGATCATTGCCGTCGTGCTGATGCTCGCGACGCCGAAGGGCCGCGTGAACGGACCCGCGTTCCTGGCCGGGTGGATCCTTGGTCTCGCGCTCGCCGGGACGATCGTGCTGCTCGCGGCGAGCGGCGGGGAAGCGAGCGAAGGAGATGCGCCGGCCGACTGGCTGAGCGTCGTCAAGCTCGTCCTCGGCGTGCTGCTGCTGATGCTCGCCGCGCGGCAGTGGCGTGGACGCCCGCAGGGAGACACCGAGCCCGAGCTGCCGGCCTGGATGCAGACGATCGACACGTTCGCGCCACCGAAGGCCGCAGGCATGGCGGTGCTGCTGTCCGCCGCGAACCCAAAGAACCTCCTGCTGGTGGTCGGCGCCGGCGCCGCGATCGCGCAGACCGGCGCCAGCAGCGGCGATCAGGCGGTCGCGCTCGCGGTGTTCGTGCTGATTGCAACCGTCGGCCCGGGAATCCCCGTCGGCATCTACTTCCTCATGCGCGATCGTGCCACGCGCGTCCTCGAGGGCCTACGCGGCTGGATGGCCCACGAGAACGCAACGATCATGGCCGTCCTCTGCCTGATCATCGGCGCGAAGCTGATCGGCGATGCGATCAGCGCCCTGACGGGCTAGGGCGATCTCGCAGCGACCTGCCAACCACGACCCTGGATCGCACCGACCCCGATGCCGACGGCGACCGTCACCCTGACTTACGACGTTAGGCCTGGGCGAGCGCCTCGGACTCGGCCCCCGGCTCGTCGTCGGAATCGTCCTCGCCCATCGCACCGAACTCTCTGCGCAGGAACAGGTAGGCGATTCCGCCGCCGATCAACGGCACGAGGAACCCGATCGCCTGGTAGAGCACGACGGCCGCGATCGCCTCGTTCTTGCCGATGCCGAACACGACCAGCATCCCCGCCATGCCCGTGACCGCTCCGAGGTTCGCCGGCAGCGGGATCGAGCCCGCGAGGCCGCCGATCAGGTAGCACATAGAGACCACCGCGAAGCTCGGCACGGTGTCGGCGTCGATCGCCACGAACGCGCCCTGCAGCACCAGCATGTCGAAGCCCAGGTAGGCGACCGCGCCGAGCACGATCTTCAGGCTGCCGCGATGGCGCAGCATACTGCCCGTGTTCTCGACGGCCAGCGCGAGCGTCTTGACGCCCGTCGCGATCTTCGGCCGCTTGGCCTTCACACGCTCAGCCAGGCGCTCCGATCGCCGCGCGATGAACAGCGCTGCCGCCAGCGCCAGCGCGACCGCGACCGCGGGCAAGAGCGTCAACGCCAGGTTGTCCTCGCCGCTGAACACGCCGATCGCCAGGCCGAGCCCGAACACGACGATCGCCAGCGCGTCGACGGCCGTGTTGAGGAACATCAACGTGAACTGCCGTTCGCCGACGCGGTTCATCGGCAGGCCCAGCCGGTGCAGCATCCATGCGCCCACGCCCATGCTCCCCAGCGTCCCGCCCGGCACGATCATCCCGCCGCCGAGCTGTGCCCAGGCGACGCGCGCGCCGAGGTGCCTACCGCGCCCGCCCTGACGCAGCAGGTCGTCGGGGTCGAGGATCCCGCGCCAGGAGATCACGTACCCCGCCTCCGAGAGCGTCTCGACCGCCATCGCCCCGATCACCCATTTGAGGTCGACGTTTTTGAGATCTTCCAGCGCTTTCTCGAGGCCCGGAATGACCTTCAGGAACAGGTACACGAAGACGACGAAGCCGATCAGCCTCAGCGCTCGTTTCGTCAGGTGCCCCCGCGCCTCGCTCAGGAGGTGGCGCGTGCGGCGCAGGCGCTCGCGCCTGGGTTCCTGCTCGGCGGTGCTCTCCCCGGCCATGCGCGTACCTTCTCAGGCGCTCCGGACTTGCAGCTATCGTGGCCGTCTCCACCGTGAGCGATGACGAGCAGACACGGCACTCCGGCGCGCACACGCCGCCTAGGCTGCTCACGTGAGCGAGCTGGAGTTCCTCGGCGCGCTGCGCGTCGAGTTACTTCGCCACCGCGAGCTGCGCTCGGAGCATCCCGATCACGAGCTGTTCCAGACCTCCACCGTCGAGGCGCTCCTCGGGGGCGCCTACAGCGGCGACGTGACGCTGACGGAGGTGCTCGAGCACGGCGATCTGGGGCTCGGAACGCTCGACGGACTCGACGGCGAGCTGATCGTGCTCGACGGCGAGGTGTGGAAGGCCCAGCTCGACTGCACGCTCCTCCGGCCGCCGCTGTCGTCCACGACCCCCTACGCCGTGGTCGTCCCCTTCGCGCCCGGCCAGCCGATCGCATTGACGGGGCCGTTCGCCGACGACGAGCTGGAAGCGCATCTAGGCCACCGCCTCAATCGCGCCGAGCGGCCGACCGCGATCCGCATCGACGGACACTTCCAGACCGTGCACGTCCGCTCGGTGCCCAAGCAACGACCGCCCTACCCGCCGCTCGCCGAGGTGATCGCCCAGCAGCACGTCAGCGAGCTCACAGACGTGTCCGGGACGATGATGGGCTTCTGCTTTCCCGACGCGCTCGACGGCATCGAGATGGTTGGCTCGCACCTGCATTTCCTCGATGAGCGGCGCACGCGCGGCGGGCACGTCCTCAGCTACACGTTGCTCGAAGGGGTCGCCCACGTCGACGATGCGACCGAGCTGCACGTCGAGCTGCCGCCCGCCGTCGAGGCCCCGCATCACCGAGCGGCACTCGATCAGGATCTGCTGCGGCAATTGGAGAGCGACTAACGGAGGCTGGGACGGCTCAGCCGCAGCTGCATCTGGACGTCCGCGGCCGCCATATGCTCTAGCGCGTGAACATTGCTCGTCATTCCATCCCGGGGGGTTCCTCGCCGCGCTTTTCCAACCGCACGAGGCTGCTCGCAAGCGCCGTCTCGCTCGTCGCACTGACCGCCCTCACCGCGGCGCCGGCGCGCGCGACGATCGCCTATGAGAAGAACGCCGGCAGCATCCGCCCGACGATCTGGGTGGCCGAAGACAGCGGCGCCGGCGCGCGCCAGCTCGCGGGCCCCGGTCTCGGCGGCGAGCAGCCCCTGATCTCGCCCGACGGCGGCGCCGTGATCTTCCAGTCGCTACCCGCCCATGGCAACTCCGCGCTCTCGCTCGTCTCGACGGCGGGCGGCGCGATCACCTCCTTGGCCTCACCGGAGGTCGACATGTACTCCACCGCCTGGTCGCCGGACTCGAAGACGATCGCCACGGCGCTCGGCACGACCCCCGAACGCGAACGCCTGGTGCTGATCGACGTCGCCACCCACGCCACCCGCGTGATCGCGACCGGCAACTTCCAGGGCGTGAGCTTCTCACCCGACTCGACTCAGCTCGCCTACTCGCGCGCGCCCAACGACAAGGTCTTTCCGACCGCCAGCGACATCTACACCGTGCCCGTCGCCGGCGGGACGCCGGTGCGTCTCACACGCAACCACCGCAGCACCTTGCCGGTGTGGGGACCGACGCAGATCGCCTTCGCCCGCTCGGTGAAGGCCAAGGGCAGGGAAGATGCGCCCAAGAGCAATATCTGGCTGATGAACCCCAACGGCTCTGGCGCGCGTCAGCTGACCCGCCAGAAAGCGCCCTTCCTGCTGTCGGGCCCCGTACCGCTGGACTGGTCCGCTTCGGGCTCGCAGCTGTTGGCGCAGTTCGGCGGGCAGGACACCAGCTACGGCGAGGGCGTCAATCCGCGCACCGGCGCCGTGCACAAGCTCAGCCGCCGCAAATCGATCGCCCTGCAGCTGGTCGCCGCGGGGATCTCCCGCGACGGCTCCACGGTGCTGGCCGCCACGGGCGGCTATGACCCCGGCGGTGGAAACAACAACGTGGTGACCGCCCCCTTCGGCGGCGGGCCGCTGAAGCTCATCGCGCGTAACGCCTTCGCGCCCAGCTGGAACGACTGACCCAGGCGACGCCGCGCCGCACGCGACGCCGGTCGGCCGTGGCTCAGGCCCGCGCTCGGCGCGCGACCAGCGCCGCGAGCTCGGAACGGTTGCGCACCTCGAGCTTCGAATACACGTGGGAAAGATGGATCTTGACGGTGCCGCGAGAGATGAACATGCGCTCGCCGATCTCAGGGTTGGTCAGCCCGTCGGCGGCATGTTCGGTCACCGCCACCTCCGTCGGCGTCAGCGACTCCCAGCCGCCGGCCGGGCGCTTGCGCGAGCCGCGCGCCCGGCGCAGCCAGCCGACCGCCTCCGCGGTTTCCATCGCGTGTCCCTCGGCGAGCGCCGCGGCGAACGCCTCCTCACCCAGCTCCGAGCGCAGTTGCTGCTCCAGCTGCGCGATCGCCGTCTGCTCCGCCGGCCAGCGAACGTGCCCGAGCTGCTCGCGCACGCGGCCGGCGGCGCCGAGGATGCGTGCGGACTCCTCGAAGCTCTCCAGCCTCGCCGCCACCGCCGCGAGCACATCGAGCGCGGCGGGTATCTGCGGAAGCAGGTCGTACTCGACGGCGCCGCTCAGTGCCTCATGCGCAAGTTGCTCAGCCTGGCTCGGCTCGCCATCCACCAGCGCGACCGCGGCGAGCAGGCCGGCACAGTTCGCCGCCAGCCCGAGGTTCGCAAGCGTTGCCTGCGCGATCTCGCGTGCCGCGCCGGCGTGCTCGCCTGCGCTCGAGACCGCCCCGGCGCTCAGCTCGATACGGGCGAGCATCAGCAGCGCGGTCGCCGTATTGTAGGCGCCTTCGTCGGCGCCCTGCTCGGCATCATCGACGTATGCGGCCAGCGCGGCGCGGGCCGCCTCCAGTTCGCCGCTACTCGCCTGCGCGTACAGCATGACGATTTGCAGCGACGGGATCGCCAGCCCGGCGGCCGCCGCGATCGCGCGCTCGAGCGCCGGCCCCAGCTCGGCCAGCGCCGCCTTGCCTTCGCCGCGGTCGGCTTGCACGAGGCCACGGTAGGCACGGGCCACCCCGGCGCTGACGGGCTCGCCAACCGCATCGGCCACCTCGATCGCACGCGCGAACAGCTCCAGTGCCTGATCGTCGCGGCCGTGTGTCTGGCGCAGGATGCCGACGCCCGCCCAGTGCCAGGCAGCGAACTCGGCGTAGCCGGTGCGCTCGATGATCTCGAGCGCCTCCTCGAAAACGGCCTCGGCCTGCGGGTCGGCCTGCATGGTCAGCCCGTATCCGAGGATCTGCGTGGCGTCGACGAAGCACCACTCGTCATCGCTGGCCAGCGCCAGCTCGCGAGCGCGTTCGAGCCCCGCGCGCGCCGCCACGGGGTCGGGCCAGATCTGCATCGTGCCGATCACGTCGAGCGCTCTCGCGGCGGTCGAGGTCTCGCCGAGGGCTTCCGCCATCTCCAAAGCCTCTAGCTCGAAGGCGATGGCCTCCTCGAAGCGCCCTCCGTAGGTGAGCAGGTACCCGCGCGCCCACAGCACACGCGCGCGCAGCGCCGAGGGCTCGGCTGAGGATGCGCCCAATGCTTGTGCATAGGCCGCCTCGGCAAGCGCGAAGCGTCCGCGCAGCTTCCACCAGACGGTCAGCGCCGCACACAAGCCCAGCGCCAGCTCGCCGTCGGTGTCGGCCGCGTGCTCGACTGCTGCCGCAAGGTTCGCCCCCTCGACGTCGAGTGCGTCCAGCCAAGCGCGCTGCTCGGGCCCCTCCAGGTTCGGCGCGGCCTGCTCCGCTCGCGCCAGATAAGCGTCGCGGTGGCGATCGCGCAGACCCTCCAGCTCGCCTGCCTGCCTGAGGCGATCGAGCGCGTATTGCCTGACGGTCTCCAGCAGGCGGTAGCGGACACTCGTGCCGTGCTCGTCGGCGACCAGCAGCGACTTGTCGAGCAGCGAGGTCAGCAGGTCGAGGATCTCCAGGCGCTCCAGCCCGTCGCCCGCGCAGACCTCCTCGACGGCGTCCAGCGTCCAGCCGCCGGCGAACACGGCCAGCCGCCGCAGAAGCGTCTGTTCCTCCGGCCTCAGCAGCTCGTGACTCCAGTCGACCGAGGCGCGCAATGTCTGCTGGCGCGGCATCGCCGAGCGCGCGCCGCCCGTCAGCAGGCGGAAGCGGTCGCCGAGGCCGTCGGCGATCTGCTCGACACCCAGCACGCGCACGCGCGCCGCTGCCAGCTCGATCGCCAGCGGAATCCCGTCGAGGTCGTGGCAGATCTGCGCGATCGCGGGGCGTTCGCCGCATCGACGGCGAAGTTCGGGCGTACCTTCATAGCGCGCTCGATAAACAGTCGCACGGCATCCGATTGAGCGACCGCCTCGACCGGCTCGGTTTGCAGCTGGGAGGGCAGTGACAGGGACGGCACGCGCCAGTGGGTCTCGCCGGCGACGCCCAGCGGCGCTCGGCTGGTGGCGAGCACCTTCACGCCCTGGCAGCCGCGCAACAGCGCGTCGGCGCTCGTCGCGCATGCCTCCAACAGGTGCTCGCAGTTGTCCAGGACGATCAACGCCCGGGCGCCCGCCAAATGCGCGACCGCGGCCTCCAATGAGGATTGTCCGGGCAGCGGCTTGACGCCAATCGCCTCGCCCAGCGTGGGTCCGACCGCCTCCGGATCGGCCAGCGGCGCTAGCTCGATCCACCACGCGCCGTCGGGGAAGCGGTCCAGCGCGTCCGCGGCCGCCTGCGCGGCGAGTCGCGTCTTGCCGCACCCGCCGGCGCCCGTCAACGTCAGCAGCCGCGTCTCGGCAAGAGCATCGCCGATGTCCCGCAGCTCTTCCTCGCGGCCGACGAAGCTCGTCAGCTGCTCGGGCAGGTTGTTCGGCAGCGCATCCAACGAGCGCAACGGCTCGCCGCTCGCCGGCAGCTCCGGATGGCTCAGCAGGAACACGTGCTCGGGCCGCCCGAGGTCGCGCAGGCGGTGCGAGCCGAGGTCGACGAGCACGACTCCATCCGGCAGCCGCTCGAGTACCAGGTCGTGAACGGCCCGTGAGAGCAGCGTCTGACCGCCATGGGCGATCGCCCGCAGGCGCGCGCAGCGGCTGAGCGCGACGCCGAAGTAGTTGCCCTCGTCGCGTAGCTGCGCCTCGGCGGTGTGCAGGGCGATCCGCACCCGCAGCTTCAGGCCCGCGGGCCACACCTGCACCGCGAGCGCGCGCTGGGCGTCCAGCGCCGCCGCCAGCGCATCAGACGCCCGCGAGAAGGCGGCGACGATGCTGTCGCCCTCGCCTTGCTCGACCGGCCGCACCCCGCCGTGGCGGCCGACCGCATCCGACAGCAACGCGTAGTGCGCGGGGACCGCCTCGGCCATCGCCTCGGCATGGGCCTCCCACAGGCGCGTGGATTCCTCGATGTCGGTCAGCAGGAACGTGACCGTGCCGGCCGGCAGCGCGAACGTCGTCTCACTCTTCTCGGCGATTCCGGGCAACCCGCCACCCCATACGTTCGGCCTGGCGACCGCCAAGCCGTGAGTGAATCCTGTCATGCGCGCCTCCGTAGCCGGGCCGACCCATGCGGTCGGCGATGCAGTCAAGCTCGCAGCGCGCGGCGCGCATTACATCTGCCAGGTGGCATATATCCGCGCGGATCCTGGCCACCGCCTCGCCTCGCCTCGGCGGAGCGCTAGGCTCCGCCGCATGCGCCTGACGCCCACCGCGCCCGTCGCGGCCGCCTCGTTGATAGTCGCCTACGCGGTCGCCGTCTCGAGTGGCTCGCGGGCGCTTGGAGGCGCCGTGCTGCTGATCGGCGGACTGTGGTGCGTGCGTGCCTGGACGCTCCGCAACGGAGCCCGAACGGCGGTGCTACTGGCGTGCGCCGGGCTGTTCGCGTTCGTCGTCTCCCACGTGCTCGCCCTGGCGATCGGGGCATGGCCGGCGGTGCTGCTCGTCGCAGCTGCGATGGCGGCGGCGGTCTGGCTGCGTGCGGACGCGCGCGTCGCCCGCGCCCGGCCTCCGACTATCTGAGTCGCTCGCTCACCCGGCCGTCCGCCAGGCCGGTCCGCTCAGCCGGCCGTGAACTTCGCCGCCTCATCCGAGCCGCCGGTCGCGTCGCCCTCGCTGTAGGCATGCGCCCCGGCGCCCGCCAGCGCGCCGCCGTCGACGATCAGGTATTCCTCGCGGATCGGGCGGCCGTCGAAGAAGCACTCGAGGATCTCGCGCGCGCCGGCCGCGTAGCGGGCCTGCGCGGAGAGGCTCGTGCCGGAGGTGTGTGGCGTCATCCCGTGGTGGGGCATCGTGCGCCACGGGTGGTCCTTGGGCGCCGGCTGCGGGAACCACACGTCGCCGGCGTAACCGGCCAGCTGCCCGCTCTCACAGGCGCGCGCCACGGCGTCCCGGTCGCAGATCTTCCCGCGCGCGGTGTTGATCAGATAGGCCCCTCGCTTCATCTTCCCGAGCAGCGCCTCGTCGAACAGGTTCTCGGTCTCCGGGTGCAGCGGTGCGTTGATCGTGACCACGTCGCACACCTCCACCAGCGACTCGACGGTCTCGTGGTAGGTGACGCCCAGCTCCCGCTCGGCCTCGGCGGGCAGGCGGTGGCGGTCGGTGTAGTGCAGCCCGACCTCGAACGGCTTCAGCCGGCGCAGCACGCCCGAGCCGATCCGCCCGGCCGCGACCGTGCCGACCTGCATGCCCTCCAGGTCGTATGAGCGGGCCGCGCAGTCGGCGATGTTCCAGCCGCCCTCCAGCACCCATTTGTGTGAGGGGATGTAGTTGCGCACGAGCGCCAGAATCATCATCACCACGTGCTCGGCCACGCTGATGCTGTTCGAGTAGGTGACCTCGGCGACCGTCAGACCGTGCTCGATCGCCGCCTGCAGGTCGACGTGATCGGAGCCGATCCCTGCCGTCAGCGCGAGCTTCAAGCTCGGCGCCTTGGCGATCCGCTCGGCCGTCAGGTAGGCAGGCCAGAATGGCTGGGAGATCACCACCTCGGCGTCTGCAAGCTCGCGCTCGAAGACCGAGTCGGGGCCATCCTTGTCGGAGGTCACGATGAGACTGTGCCCGCGCTCCTCCAAGAACTTGCGCAGCCCCAGCTCGCCGGAGACGCTCCCCAGCAGCTCACCCGGGGTGAAGTCGATCGCCTGCGGCGTCGGCGTGCTCTGATCGTCGTGATAGCGCTCGATCTTTGGGACTTCATCGCGCGCGTAGGAGCTCGGATACCCGTCGACGGGATCGTCGTAGAGCACGCAAAGGACCTTCGCCATGGCTTGAACCCTTCCTCGATGTTTCGGACATAATCCCACGATGAAAGCGATTCAGATCGTCGAGGAAACCGGCCCCGACAGCGCACTGCGGCTGGTGGAGCTCGACGAGCTCGAGCCCTCGCATCCGCTCACGCCCGGCGAGGGCATCGTGATCGATGTGCACGCGGCCGGTGTCTCCTTCCCGGAGGTGCTGCAGACGCGCGGGCAGTACCAGATGAAACCGCCGCTGCCGTTCGTGCCCGGCAGTGAGGTCGGCGGCGTCGTGCGCAGCGCCCCCGCGGACTCCTCGCTGAAGCCCGGCGATCGCGTGGCTGCCTTCTGCGGTCTCGGCGGCTTCGCCGAGACGGCCGTCGCTCCCGAGTTCTTCACCTTCGCGCTGCCGGGCGTGCTCGACTTCGCCCAGGGCGCGAGCCTGATTCTCAACTACCACACCGCCTACTTCGCGCTGTCGCTGCGAGGTCGCCTGAAGGAGGGCGAGACGGTGCTCGTGCACGGCGCGGCCGGCGGCGTGGGCACCGCCACGCTGCAGGTCGCCAAGGGTCTCGGCGCGCGCACGATCGCGCTCGTCTCGAGCGAGCAGAAGGCGAAAGTCGCCGAGCGCGCCGGCGCCGATCACGTGCTGCTAATCAGCGACACCTGGAAGGACAACGTCAAGGCGCTCTCAGACGGCGGCGTGGACGTCGTCCTCGACCCGGTCGGCGGCGATCGCTTCACCGACAGCCTGCGCTCGCTGCGCGAGGGCGGCCGCGTGGTCGTCGTCGGCTTCACCGGCGGCTCGATCCCCGAAGTGAAGGTCAACCGGCTGCTGCTCGGCAACACGGAGGTCGTCGGCGCCGGGTGGGGCGCCTACGCCATGGGCAAGCCCGCGGTCAACCGCGAGATCGGGGCGGCCATCGACCGCATGATCGAGCAGGGGTTCGTGCGGCCGATCGTCGGCGAGCGCTTCCCGCTCGAGCGCGCCGTCGAGGCGCTGAAGGTGATCGAACAGCGCCAGGCGACTGGCAAGGTCGTGCTGGACGTGCGCCCGGCGTAAGGGAGGTGCTCGATCAGTGCAGCAGCGCGCGCCAGCGCTCGGCGTCGAGTGCCGCCGGCTCGGTCGAGTCGATGAACTCGACCAGCGCGTCGATGAAGCGCTCGGGCTCGTCCAGCTGTGGGAAGTGCCCGGAGTCGGCGAACACCTCCAGGCGGCTGCCCGCCACCTGCTCGTGGGTGGCGCGGCCGTGGGCGACGGGAATGATCGAGTCGCGCTCGCCCCACAGCAACAGGAACGGGATGTGCTCGGCCAAATACAGGCGGTTGGAGGCGTCGATGCGCTGACCGCCGGGCTCCACGACCGCGCGCAAGGTGTGCACGAAGGCGGCCCGCGCCTCGGCGTCTGAGAGCGTGGCGTGCCCGCGGGCGATCTCCTCCACGTCCGTGCGGGCGCGTAAGCCGATTCTCCCCAGCAGGCGCCCGGCCAGCTCGCCGGCGTCGAGCAGGCGGGTAGCCGCGAGTAGCGGCAGCACGAGCTCTGAGCCGGGCAGCGTGGCGGCCCTCAGCAGCAGGTTGACGTCGCGTCCAAGCCCGCCGCTGTCGACGAGTACGAGCCGCTCGCAGCGCTCCGGGAACTGGTAGGAGAACTGCATCGCGATGCCGCCGCCGAGCGAGTGCCCGACGATGCTCGCGCGCTCGTACCCGAGCGCCAGCAGCAGATCGCGCACCCCGCTGGCATGCGCGCCGAGCGAGTAGTCGCCCTTCGGCTTGTCAGAGCCGCCGTGGCCGGCCAGATCGGGCGCGATCACCGTGAAGTGACGCGCGAGCGCGGGCATCACCCGGCTCCATGTCCGCGAGCTGGAGGTGATTCCGTGGATCAGCACGACCACCGGGCCGTGCTCGCCCGCTTGGCGGTAGGCGACGCGATGACCGTGCAGGTTCAGGTGGCGGAGCTCGGTTTGGGTGCTGTTGTGCTCTTGCGACATCGTCGCGCAGTATCCCTCAGCCGGCGTGCCTCGGCCGGTGGCTTCAGCCGCTTCCATGAGCCACTCGACGTGCGAGCAGCCGGAAACGGGGGGTTCTCCCCCGGTGTCTTTGGGGGGCGCAGGGCCACCCTGCCGGTGGCGGGCCTCAGTGACTGCGGGCCTCGCCTGAGCCACGATCCGGCCATGAGCGTCACCGCTGGGCCGAAGCCGGACGGCGCCCGGCCGAAGGGACGAACGCCGGAGCTCGATCAGGCCGACCCGCAGGCGGCTGGCGGACAGGCCCGGCGCGGCGACGAGGCGCGCCGCGACGAGGGCCCCGCGCCCGAGGAGATTCAGGTTCCCGTGCTGGAAAGCCTCGACCGGGCGATCACGGGGCTGGTGACGGCTGTGCCGGCGCTGCTGCTCGTGCTGGTCGGCTGGCAGCTGTGGAATCGCGAGCTGCAGTGGCGCGACATCGTGATCTTCCTGATCATGTACGTGCCGATCGGGCTGGGCATCACGGTCGGCTTTCACCGCCTGCTGACGCACCGCAGCTTCAAGACCTCCGCATGGCTGCGCGGGCTGCTCGGCGTGCTCGGCACGATGGCGGTCGAGGGGCCGGTGATCTCCTGGGTGGCCGACCACCGCAAGCACCACGCCTATGCCGATCGCCTGGGCGATCCGCACAGCCCCCACGTCGATCACGGCGTCGGCTGGCGGGGCGCGCTGCGGGGGCTGGGTCACGCGCACGTCGGCTGGCTGTTCAACCACACCCAGCGGGGCGCCCGCGAGCGCTTCGCTCCCGATCTGCTGGCCGACCCGGTGATCAGCTTCGTCGATAAGACATTCGTGCTGTGGTCGCTCGTCGGGCTGGCGCTCCCGTTCGGGTTGGGAGTGCTGATCGGCGGTACCGTCGCGGCGGGCCTCGAGGGAATGCTGTGGGGTGGGGCGGTGCGGATCTTCGTGCTGCACCACGTCACCTACTCGATCAACTCGCTCTGTCACTTCTTCGGCCGCCGGCCCTTCGCGACCGACGACCACTCGCAGAACCTCGCCTGGCTCGCCCCGCTGTCCTTTGGCGAGGCGTGGCACAACAACCACCACGCCTTCCCGACCTCGGCGATCCACGGGATCGGCCGGCGCGAGCTGGACGTCTCCGGCGGGCTGATCTCTCTGCTCGAGCGCGCCGGCCTGGTGTGGGAGGTGCAGCGCGTCAGCCCTCGCAGACAGGCGGAGAAGGCACTGACGGGGTGAGGCTGGCGGCACGGCGCGGCGGGCGTCGTGGGAGGATTGCCGGGATGAGCGCACGCGCTCGGCTTGCGAGCGACCCGCCGGCCCCGGCCGGCGCCGCGACGCGGCGGTGGATGCCCACTCTGGCCGCCGGGCTGTCCCTGGGCGAATACGCCCGCTCGCTCGTGCGCCGGCTGGCCGCGCTGGCGGCGCTGCTCGTGACCGCGATCTGGGCGCTCAGTGGCCAGGGCTACTTCTGGCCGGCGTGGGTCTGGCTGGGACTGGCCGTGCCGGTGCTGCTCGACTTCACGGCCGACTGGGCCTGGCGGCATCCACCGGGGGCGGTGCGTCGGGTCGCCTGCGTGTGGGCGCTCGTGAGCGTCGCGGCGGTGATCCTGATGCTGACGTGGCTGCTCACATGGCTGCTCGCCGGCGTCAACACGTTCTGGCCCGCATGGGCGCTACTCGGCCTCGCGACGGCGGGGCTCGGCTACTCGCTGATCGCGCTGCACGACCGCGTGCTCGTCGCCCACGGCAGGCGTGCGCTGCGCGCGCGGATCGAGATGCTCACGCATACCCGCCGCCAGGCCGTCGACGCGCAGGCGGCCGAGTTGCAGCGGATCGAGCGCGACCTGCACGACGGCGCGCAGGCGCGGCTGGTGGCGCTGACGCTGCAGCTCGGGCGGGCCGAGCTGCGCGTCGAGGACCCCGCCGAGGTGCGCCGGCTGATCCACGACGCCCAGCACGAGGCGCGCCATGCGATCGCCGAGTTGCGCGATCTCGCGCGCGGGATCGTCCCGCCGCTGCTGGCCGAGCGCGGGCTGCTAGCGGCCGTGCAGTCGCTGGCCGCGCGCTACGGGCTCGGCACGGAGATCGAGTCGGGCACGCACCGCCGCGTGGCCCCGGCCGTCGAGAGCGCCGCCTACTTCGTGATCGCCGAGGCGCTCACGAATACCGCCAAGCACGCCGAGGCAAAACGCAGCTGGGTGCTCCTGAGCGAGGAGCGGCGAGCGCTGGGCGTGGTGGTGGGCGACGACGGGCGCGGCGGAGCCGACCCGCAAGGGTCGGGGCTCGCCGGGCTACGTGCCCGCGTGGAGGCGCTCGACGGTCGCTTGAACGTGAACAGCGCAAAGGGCGCGGGGACGATCGTGGAGGTAAGCATTCCGTGCGCGTGGTGATCGCCGAGGATCTCGCGCTGCTGCGCGAGGGCCTGGTGGCGCTACTGCGCGAGAACGAGATCGAGGTGGTGGCGCAGGTCGAAGATGGACCGGGCCTGCTGCGGGCGATCGGCGGACACGAGCCGGATCTGGCGATCGTAGACGTGCGCCTGCCGCCGACGTTCACCGACGAGGGCCTGCGGGCGGCGATCGAGGCACGGCGCAGGCAGCCGGCGCTGGGCGTGCTGGTGCTCTCGCAGTACGTAGAGACGGCTTATGCGAGCGAGCTGATCGGCGAGAACACGGCGGGGATCGGCTATCTGCTGAAGGAGCGGATCGGCGACGTGCGGGCGTTCCTGGACGCGCTCGAGCGGGTCGCCGCCGGCGGCACGGTGCTCGACCGGGAGGTGGTCACGCAGCTGCTGGCGCCACGCGAAGGCTCGCAGGATGCGCTCGCGCGCCTGACCGCCCGTGAGCGGGAGGTGCTCGAGCTGATGGCCGAAGGCCGATCGAACACCGGCATCGCCGACGGTCTGGTCGTGAGGCCGGGAGCGGTCGAGAAGCACATCACGAACATCTTCGCCAAGCTCGAGCTGCCCGCCTGCGACGACGACCACCGGCGCGTGCTGGCGGTGCTCGCCTACCTGCGGGTGACGCAATGAGGGTGCTCGTGGTCGATGACGATCGCGCCGTCAGCGAGGCCCTGCGCCGTGTCTTGACGCTGGCGGGGTATGAGGTGCAGCTCGCGGAGGGCGGCGCCGAGGCGATCGAGCTGGTCGCGCAGTCGGTCCCCGATGCGGTCGTGCTGGACGTGGGCATGCCGGACGTCGACGGTTTGGAGGTGTGCCGCCGCCTGCGGCTGCTCGGCAATCGCGTGCCGATCCTGATGCTGACCGCGCGCGTGGAGGTCAGCGACCGCGTCGCCGGCCTGGATGCGGGTGCGGATGACTACCTGGTCAAGCCCTTCGACGTGGACGAGCTGAAGGCGCGCCTGCGCGCGCTGCTGCGCCGCTCGAGCCCCGAGGGCGACCCCGATGAGCTGTCGTTCGCCGAGCTGCTACTCGATCGCGGCCGCCACGGAGCCTTGGTGGGAGAGGACGGCTTCACCGAGCTGACGCGCACGGAGTTCCAGTTGCTGGAGCTGCTGATGCGCAACCCGCGGCAGGTGCTCCCACACAGCGTCATCTACGACCGCGTCTGGGGTTATGACTTCGGCCCGGCGTCCAACGCGCTGCGCGTGTACGTCGGCTATCTGCGCCGCAAGCTGCAGGATGCGGGCGCCCGCCCGCTGATCCACACGGTGCGCGGGATCGGCTACGTGCTGCGCGAGCCCTGAGGCGCGGCGCTCGGCGCCGGGCGAGCGCCGGAGGAGCGCTGGAGCGCCGCTGAGGAGCTGTCGTTGAGGAGCTGTGTATGAAGAACGTAGGAACGCCGTATGGCCGATCCGGGTGGGTCACAATCTGGGGGTGAGCCTGCGCGTTCGCATATCGGCGGTCGCGAGCCTCGCGGTGGCACTGGCGGTGCTCGCCGCGGCGGTCGGCGTGTATCTGGCCGTGCGCGCGGACCTGCGCGGGCAGATCGACGATTCGCTGACGCAGCGCGGCCAGCTCTTCGCTTCGAGCGTCGCTCCCGACGCCGCAGGCGAGCCCCCGGGCGGGCTCCCGGGAGGCGTCCCACCGCGGGGCGCCGGTGGACCGGATGGATTTCCGCGAGCCGTGCAGCCGGCGAGGTTCGGCGGAGCGTCGGGATTCGTGCAGTTCATCTCCCCGCGGGGGACGGTGGTCGTCCCAGGAGGGCAGGGAGTCTCGCCGAGGATTCCGCTTAGCGCGGGCGATAAGGCGATCGCCGCGAGCGGTGAGGGGCGCGCTCTAAACGATCGAACGGTCAACGGAACGCCGCTGCGCGTGTTGACGCTCGGAACACCCTCGGCGGGCGCGGTGCTGATCGCGCGCCCGCTCACGGAGGTCAATCACGAGCTCAGCAGGATCGTGTTGATCCTCGTGATTGTGGGCCTAGCGGGCATCGCGATCGCGGCGCTGCTGGGTGCGCTGGTCGCACGCACGGCGCTCGCGCCGATCGTCAACTTCACGCGCCGCACGGAGGCGCTGACGGGGGAGATGGACCTGTCGGAGCGGTTGGAGGTCAGCGGCCGCGACGAGCTGTCACGGCTGGCGGCGAGCTTCAACGCGACGCTGGACGCGCTCGAGCGATCGCTGTCGGCGCAGCGCCAGTTGATCGCCGACGCCGGGCACGAGCTGCGCACGCCGATCGCCTCGCTGCGCGCGAACATCCAGATCCTCGAGGACTCCAAGCGGCTGCCCGCGGAGGACCAGGAGAGCCTGCGCCGGGACATCGTCGAGGAGCTGGACGAGCTGACCTCGCTGGTCGGCGACGTGGTCGAGCTGGCCCGCGGCGCGCGCGGCGAGCAGGCCCAGGAGGACGTGCGCCTCGATGAGATCGTCGCCGGCGCGGTTGAGCGCACGCGCCGGCGCGCCGAGCTGCGCTTCGAGGTCGAGCTCGAGCCGACGCTGATCTCGGGCGAAGCCGATCGCATCAATCGTGCCGTCTCGAACCTGCTCGACAACGCCCGCAAGTGGAGTCCGCCCGGCGGGCTCATCGAAGTCGTCCTGCGCGATGGCGCGCTGAGCGTGCGCGACCACGGGCCGGGCTTCGAGGAGGCCGAGCTGCCGCTGGTGTTCGAGCGCTTCTACCGCTCCGAGCATGCACGCAAGCTCTCCGGCTCGGGCCTCGGGCTGGCGATCGTGCGGCAGGCTGCGGAGGCGCATGGCGGCTACGCGAAGGCCGAGAACGCCCCCGGCGGCGGGGCGCTCTTGCGGGTGAGCTTTGGGCCGCCGCTGCGCGTAGCCGGCGCCGGTGAGCCGCTCGGAGCGATCCAGGCTGACTAAGAGCCGCGTAAGAAAAGCGCGAGACGGCCCAGTTCTACAGGCCGACCGACCGTCTCGGTGTTATTCGGGCATACCCCTTGCGATACAGTCGCGGCGTGAATCGGACGAGCGCGATCAAAGCGCTGGCTGGAGTGAGGCTGGCGATCGGAGTGGCCTCCTGGACCACCCCGCGAGTCGCTGGCAAGCTGTTTGGGCTGGACGCGGAGGCAAACCCGCAGTCGCCCTACCTGGCGCGCCTGTTCGGCGTGCGCGACGTGGCGCTTGCATGGGGCGCATTCAGCACCGAGGGCGACACACAACGGCAATGGCTGATGGCCGGTCTGGCCTGTGACGTCGCCGACATGCTCGCGGGCATCGCCGGCGGGCGCAGCGGGTACCTGCCGGCGCTCACAAGCGTTATGGTCAGCGGCACGGCGCTGTCCGCCGCCGCCCTCGGCGTGCTCGCCCTCGGCGACGAGTAACGCGGCAGACACGAGGGAGGGCCATCGAGGCCATCGGTCGGCTTCTGCGGCTTCAGCCGGCGGGCGGACGCCGGGCCGTCTCCGCGGCCCGCTCCGGGCCAAGGAACGGGGTCAGGATCAGGTAGATCAGCTGCGGTGCGGCATCGCACAGTTCGCCGATGCGCTCGTGCGCGATGTAGTGGTGCAGTATCTGCCAGACGCCCCCCGCGATCGCCTCGCCGGTGATCGCGGGCGCGCCGGCGCTCTCGGCGTTGGCCTCGTAGCCGGGGGCCAGGTAGGCGGCGAACGCCTGCAGGGCGTCGCTGCGGATCTCGATCGCCTCGGGGCTGGCGGCGAACGTGTCGACGAGCGTCAGATGCGCGTGGGCGGGCTCTGAGACGAGGAAGTCGAGCAGCGCGCGCAGCCCGGCTGCGACGCTTTCCGGCCAGTCGGAGGCGTGTTGCTCATAGGCGCTGGCAGTCACCCTCAGCGCCTCGTGCAGCCCCACCTTCTGGGCGCCCAGGAAGGCGTCGTGCTTGGTCGGGTACATCTCGTAGAAGGTCTCGTGAGAGACGTTCGCGCGCGAGGCGATCTCGGGGATCGTCAGGCCGGCCAGTCCCTTCGCGGCGACGATCGCGGCGGTCGCATCGACGATTCGCTCCCGCTGGCTTTTGACGACGAGCTGACGCGGCAGGTCGTGGCGGCCGCTCGGCAGACGGCCCTCGGCGCGGTGGCTGCGCTCGGAGGCCAGGTCGGGGGCGACGGCGCCGCCGCGCCGGGGGACCCGTCGCGGGCCCTCCAGACCCGCCGGCAGCTCGGGCGGATAGCGAGCCGCCCAGGCCCCCAGTTCGCGGGCGAGCTCGGGCAGCTCGTGCGCGCGGCCCTGACGCAGGCGCGTGGCGGTCACCTCGCGGATGCCGCCGATCGTGAACTTGACCGTGAGGTCGACAGGCAGCGTGCTCGAAGAGCCGGCGCGCCCCGCCTGCAGCGTCTGCTCGAGGCTCTGCAGCGTGCGGTTGCGGCGCTCCAGCGCCCGCGGGCCGGCGCCGAAGGTGCCGAGCAGGGCCAGCGACATCGCCTCGGGCTCGGCCGCCGCCAGCTCGACGAACGCGCGCATCGCCAGCGGCAGGCGCTCCTCCAGCGAGCCCTCGGTGCCGTAGGCCGCGTTCACCGCCCTGGAGGTGCGGTCGGCGATGTCCGCGTAGGCGTCCAGCAGCAGCTCTTCCTTGTCGGCGTACAGGTTGTAGAAGGTCGGCCGGGAGACGTGCGCGAGCTGTGTCAGGTCGAGGATGCGCACGGCCTGGTAGCCGCGTTCGGCGATCAGCTCGACCATCGCCGTCTGCAGGCGTTCGCGCTGATCCCGCGCGACCTCCTCGCGCGTCAGCCCGTGCGCGCCCGTCGGCAGGCGGCGGTAGCGCGGACGGTCCTCGCCGGAGGACCCGCCCGGGTCGGCTTCGGACTCGACCGCGGGATCGGCCGGCTGTGAAGGCGGGGAGGCCTGCGTCTTCAAAGGCCTGCTCTTTGCCTCGTGCGGCATGCCAGGGGAACCTCCGCTTGAAAACCTCGTCCTGACATTAAACTAGTGAAGTGCGCCAGGCGGTGTGCGGTCCTCAGCCGCGGATCGTGCGCGAGACGCCGAGGACGGCGCCGGAGGGGTCGAGCGCCTGCACGGCGAGGTATGGCGCGGCCCCGGGCGTGGTGATGGCGGTCTCGAAGCCCCTGCGCGCCGCGCCGGCGACCGGCGCGAGCGCCGTAGCCGAGGGCCCAGCGAGCACACGCCAGCTGGCCGTGCGCGTGTCCCCGTTCCAGCTCGCAAAGACCTTCACCCGTCCCTTCGAGACCGACGAGGTGGCAATCGCCGGCGCGCCCAGCGGGGCGCCCGTCCAGGGGAAGCGGTAGGCCCGGTAGGACTCGTAGGAGCCGTGCATGTGAGCGTCGAACAGCAGCTTGCCCCCGGCTGTGTACTCCGAGAAATATGGCTCTGATCCCCATCCTACGAACATGTTCTGGTTGGACAGTTGTTGGATATTGCCCTGGCTGCCGGACGACAGAGACCTCGGGTGCTCGTACTGGGTCACGACGCTGGCGGAGTCGCTCCGCGGGTTGATCGCGAGCACGATTCCGCGCGACTGCGGGTGCACCTTGGGGACGGCGCCGTTGTCGAAGATGCTGATCGCCCCATTGGGCAGCGTTTTCGCATCGTGCTGATAGGCGGTCCGCGCGCCCGCGCCGAGCTTCACGCCGGAGTGGCGGCCGCCGATCTGGTTGAGGATGCGGCCAGTGGCCGTGTTCAGCTCGTACAGCGCCCACGTGTTGCGCGCGGAGATCAGGGTGGTTCCGTCGGCATGCTGGTCGATCGAGTTGATGTGGAAGTAGTCGAACGGCCACTTCGCGCTGGCGTGCACGGCGATGCTGTAGGAGTCGCCGAGGCCGACGTGGTCGAGGCTGTGCCACTCGCGCCGGACGAGCGCCGTCTTCATGTCGACTTCCTGGAAGACACTGTCGGTGACCGCGCCGCCGCTGGGGCCGCCGACGGTCGAGAGGTTGCAGTCGATCGGGTTGAAGACCGTCAGCAGTGCGGTGCCCTGCGGCGTGATGTGGAAGTCGTGCAGGTCGGCCTTGTAGCCGTTGCCGGCGTGCACGCGCCCCACCTGGCGGTATGAGCTGTCGGCGATCATCTCTTCGCCTTGACCGAAGCCCTGTGGCGGAATGTAGCCCTGCCACCACGTGAGCACCGGTTTTCCACCCAGCTGCTGCACCTGCAGGTTGGCCGCGAACGGGACCTTCTTCGGCAGCGGGCTAAACCACACGAGGTTGCCGGCGTCGTCGAAGATCATTGGCCCGGGCGGACCGGGACCGGCGTATGGCGCCACGAAGATGTCGCCGGGGGCGGTTTCGGGGGAGCGGGCGTCGACGGCGATCACCGGCGCTTCCAGATCCTTGCGCGTGTGAAAGTGCTGCTTCTCGTTCGGGTCCTTGCCGGATGGCGGGGTGGGCTTGGAGTAGGGCAGGACATCCTGTCTGGCGACCGCGAAGTGATAGACGAAGCGCGTCGTTCCCGAGCTGCCCTTGACGTATCCGCGGACGGTCACGGTCTCATCGGCGGAGAACGGCTTGGAGGGCAGGAAGCTCGCGCCGTCGCCTTGGGAGTAGGCCTTCAGGTGGCCACCGTGCGAGCCGCTGCGCGAGCCGCTGACCTTGACGCCGCTGAGCGCGGCGGCGGGCACGCCGAGCAGGCTGATCTGCGTGCGGGCGGAGGCGTCGTAGGAGTCGGGCAGCGGCGAGACGCTGACGCTCGTTCCCGGCAGGACGGCCGAGCGGTTGAGCGTGCGCGGCAGGCAGCGTGCCGCGGCGGGCGCGCGGTACGCGGACTGCTCGGAGGCGATCCGGCGAGAGGCGATCGCGAGCGTGGCGGCGCTGCCCAGCAGCACCAGCAAGCCGCCCGCAAGCAGGCCTTTTCGCAGCCGGTGGTGATTCACTCGCTCGCTCAGAAGACCGGCGTCTCGGTGTAGTCGCCGAACACCTGCTGCAGGGACTCGATGATCTCACCCTCCGATGCGTGCGCGCGGGCGCAGGCGAGCAGCGGCTCCATCAGGTTGCGATCCCCGTGAGCGGCGTCCTCGCGGAGCGCCGCCAGGGCAGCCTCGACAGCGGCCCCGTCGCGCCTGGCGCGCGCGCTCTGCAGGCGGCCGATCTGCTTGCCTTCGAGCGCCGGGTCGATGCGCAGTGTGGGGATCGGCTCCTCGTCCTCGGCCACATAGCGGTTGACGCCCACGACGACACGCTCGCCCGCGTCGATCTCCTGCTGGAGGGTGAAGGAGGCGTCGGCGATCTCGCGTTGGGGGTAGTTGCGCTTGACCGCCTCGACCATGCCGCCGAGCTCGTCGATCTTTCCGAAGTACTCATAGGCGCGCTGCTCCATCTCGTCGGTGAGCGCCTCGATGAAGTAGGAGCCGCCGAGCGGATCGACGGTGCTGGTGACGCCGGTCTCATGGGCGATCACCTGCTGCGTGCGCAGGGCGATCGTGACGGCCTCCTCGGTGGGCAGGGCGAGCGCCTCGTCGTAGGAGTTGGTGTGTAGCGACTGCGTGCCACCGAGCACGCCGGCGAGTGCCTCGATGGTCGTGCGCACGATGTTGTTGAGCGGCTGCTGGGCGGTCAGTGAGACGCCGGCGGTCTGCGAGTGAAAGCGCATCTGCCACGAGCGAGGGTTCTTCGCGCCGAAGGTCTCTTTCAGCTCCCTGGCCCAGATGCGGCGAGCGGCGCGGTACTTGGCGATCTCCTCGAAGAAGTCGATCTGGGCGTTGAAGAAGAACGACAGACGGGGAGCGAAGTCGTCCACGTCGAGACCGCGCTCGACAGCCTGCTCGACGTAGGTGAGGCCGTCCTTGAGCGTGAAGGCAAGCTCCTGCTGGGCGTTGGAGCCGGCCTCGCGGATGTGGTAGCCGGAGATCGAGATCGGGTGCCAGCGCGGCATCTGACGCGTGCACCACTCGATCATGTCCCCACACAGGCGCATCGCGGGGTCGATCGGGAAGCACCACTCCTTCTGGGCGATGTACTCCTTGAGTATGTCCGCCTGAATCGTCCCCGACAGGCGCTCGGGCGGCACCGGTCCGGCGGCTGCGGTGCCGGACTCGGCGGCGACGACGTAGAAGGCGAGCATGATCGCGGCAGGGGCGTTGATGGTCATCGACACGGACACCTCGCCGAGGTCGATGCCGGAGAAGAGCGTTTGCATGTCGTCGAGCGTGTCCACGGCCACGCCCTCGCGGCCCACCTCTCCGAGCGAGCGGGCGTGGTCTGAGTCGTGGCCCATCAGCGAGGGCATGTCGAAAGCGGTCGACAGGCCGGTCTGGCCATGGTCGAGCAGGTAGCGGAAGCGCTCGTTGGTCTCCTCGCTGGTGCCGAAGCCGGCGAACTGGCGCATCGTCCACAGCCGCCCGCGATACATCGACTCGTAGATACCGCGCGTGAAGGGGTAGGAGCCGGGTCGTCCGATCGGGTCCTCGGGGCCGCCGATCCCCGCGGGCAGGTCCTCCGGCGTGTAGAGCTCGCGCACGGGCTCGCCCGACAGAGTCCGGAAGCTGGGGTTGGTCTCCTGCGAAGGAGGCTTCGCGCTGACTGCCATGACCAACGTCAATGCTACCCGTCCGTCGCGCTAGCCTCGACCGCAGTGATGCACGAGGAGCTGAGCCGACTGATCGGCGCCGAGCACGTGCTGGAGGTGCCGCGAGGCTCGCCGTACAACCGCGACAGCACGCGCCGGCGCGGCCTCAAGGGGCGTGCGGAGGCGGTCGTGCTGCCGGGCAGCGCCGCGGAGGTGGCGAAGGTCGTGGGCTGGTGCTACGAGCACGACGTGCCGCTGACGGCGCGTGGCGGCGGCACGGGGCTGACGGGCGGAGCGGTGCCGCTGGAGGGCGGCGTGGTGTGCTCGCTGGAGCGCTTGCGAGCGGTCCGCGAGCTGGAGCCGGCGCTGTGGCGGATGTACCCCGAGGCGGGCGTGAGCACCCGGCACGTGCAGCGGCTGGCGCGCGAGAACGGGCTGTTCTTCGGCCCCGACCCGGGCGCTGCCGAGCAGTCGCAGATCGGCGGCAACGTGGCGACGAACGCGGGCGGGCCGCACGCGCTGAAGTACGGCGTGACGGGCGCGTGGGTGACGGGCGTGGAGGTGGTGCTGGCGCCGGGAGAGCTCGTGCAGATCGGCGGCTGGGGGCGCAAGGACGTGGCGGGGTATGACCTGAAGAGCCTGCTGATCGGCTCGGAGGGGACGCTGGGTGTGATCACGGCGGTGCGCCTGCGCCTGCTTGCCGGCGCCCGAGGCGGCGATCCCGCTGGTCGTGTTCACGCGCACGCGCGCGGACGGCTGCGCGGCGATCTTGGATGTGCTCGCTGCAGGCGTCCAGCCATCGGCGCTGGACTTCATCGACGGCGATGTGCTCGCGATCGTTGCCGGTGGCTACCCCGGGGAGATCCCCGCGGAGGCCGGATTCGCGCTGCTCGCTGAGGTGGACGGGACGCGCGCGGAGGCGGAGGCCCAGCGCGACGCGCTCGTGGAGGTGCTGGGCGGCACAGCCGTTGCGATCCACGAGCCGCAGGATGCTGCGCGCGCTATGGCGCTGGCGCGACGGCTTCAACGGCGTCGTGGCGGGCGTGCGCGGGGCGAAGGTCTCAGAGGACGTGGCGTTTCCGGTCGAGCGGCTGGCGGAGGGACTGGAGGGCTTTCGAGGAGATCGCGGCGCGGCATGGCCTGCGCTCGTGCGGGTGGGGGCACGGAGGCGATGGGAACGTACACGCGACGGTGCTCGTGGACCCGGCCGACGAAAGCGAGCTAGACGCGGCGGAGGCGGCCGGCGAGGAGCTGTTCGCGCTCGTGCGGACGCTCGGCGGGTCGATCGCCGCCGAGCACGGTGTCGGACGGCTGAAGGCGGGCCTGCTGGAGTCTCAGTGGGATGCGCGGGCGGTGGAGCTGCACGAACAGATCAAGCGGCTGTTCGACCCCAAGGGACTGCTCAACCCGGGCAGGAAGCTCGCCCGGCCTCAGGCGAGCTCGCAGGCGCCGCCGAGCTGAGAGGATGAGGAGGCGATGACAGAGGTAGGAGAGCTGGAGCTCCCCACGTTCGACTACACGGACCCGCAGATGCGCGGCGAGCGCTTCCATGCGGCGATGGCGGAGGTGCGCTCGCACGGCTGGCTGGCGAGCACGCCATTCGGCTGCATGACGCTCGATCGGGAGGCGGGGGAGTTCTTCCTGCGCACGCGCTCGGCGATCTTCCCGGGCATGAAGATCGCGGAGATCTTCGGCGTCACGGATGGTCCGCTGTACGAGCAGATGCGGCGAAACATCCTGCATGTGAACGGCGCCGATCACACGCGGCTGCGCAGCCTCGTCAACCCGGCGCTGTCGCCGCGCGCGGTCGAGCGCTACCGCCCAGCGATGAGGGAGTTCTTGGAGCGCTTGTTCGCGCAGGTGACGGCGTCCAGCCGCCCCGCCACCGCGAACGGCAAGCGGCCCGCGGGGGTCGCGCGGTGCGAGTTCGTGGAGGCGTTCGCAAAGCCGTATCCGTCGCTGGCGATCGCGACGGTGATGGGCGCGCCGCTGGAGGATGCGCCGCGGCTGCATCACTGGTCGAATTGGATTCAGCGGCAGTTCGACGCGGTCAGCATGTCCGACGAACAGGAGAAAGAGGAGATCACGCAGGCGGTGGAGGAGTTCTACGAGTACGCGCAGGAGCTCGTGCGCGCACGCCGAGAGAGCCCGAGCGACGACCTGATCTCGGCGCTGATCGAGGCCGAAGAGGCGGGCGATCGGCTGAGCGACGTGGAGTGCGTCAACCTCGTCTTCAACGTGTTGGTCGGCGGGGTGGACACGAGCCAGAGCCAGCTCGCGCACGCGATCAGGCTGCTGGCCGAACACCCGGACCAGTGGGCGCTCTTGGCGGAGGATCCATCGCTGGCCGAGCGGGCCGTGGAGGAGGCGCTCAGGTACGAGCCGATCACACCGTTCACGGCGCGGATCCTGGTCGAGGAGGTGGAGTTCCGCGGGGTCAGGTTTCCGGAGGGGACGATCGTGATCGTGTGCGCGTTCACGGGCAACCGCGACCTCGAGGCGGACGCGTCCGGGGACAGCGGACCCGACAGCTTCGACATCACCGCGGAGCGGGGCCGGGCACGCCCGCTGACGTTTGGCGCCGGCGTGCACTACTGCCTCGGGGCGAACCTCGCGCGCGTGGAGTTGCAGGAGGGTCTCGCGTTCCTCTCCCAGCACATGCCCGGCTTGGAGCTCGACGGGGAGCCGGTCTTTGAGGGCGTCTCGGGGATCTACGGCCTCGCCGAGCTGCCGATCCGCTTCTCCGTCTAAGCGTGCTCTCGATCCGGCGGGGGATTTCGGGAGACCCGTTTGCCGGTCTCCACTCAGGCGCCGTCGGCGCCGGTCACCGCAGTTGCAGCCGTTTCGGGCGCCATGCATGGCATAGACTGGCGAGACTCGATAGGGGGGCGAACTGTGTTCACTCGGCTGAAGTCGATCTTGACGTACGCGAACGTGATGGCCACGATAGCGGTGTTCATCGCGCTCGGTGCGGGGGCATATGCCGCCACGACTTTCGTGACATCGCAAGGCGTGATTCGCGGCTGCGTCTCGAAAGGTGGGCAGCTGACGCTCGTCAAGGCCGGGGGCAAATGTCCGAAGGGACGACAGTTGATCAGCTGGAACCAGCAGGGCGTGCCCGGTCAGAGCATCCGCGGCGCCACCGGCGCATCAGGCGCGAATGGCGCCAATGGCGCCAATGGCGGTCAGGGCGCCCGTGGTCCGAGTGACGGGTACTTCGCGTCGAACTTCGGCGGCGGTAAAGGCGAAGCCACGGTTTCCCTGGCGGTGCCCGCGGGCGACTACATCGCTCAGGGCGGCTGTACAGCCAGTCAAGAAAACGGCGTAAAAGACGGGTCCGCCAAGCTCGAACTGAACTCGCCCGATGATTCCAACCTTAGTCACGTCGACGCGCAGGTAGCCACCGTCCCGTTCGACGGCCTCACGTTCAAATTCGTCGGAACGGTCAAATTCGGCCGAGCGACCTTGTCGACCCACGCAGGGCTCCACCTTCCGTCGGGCGGCACGATCAACGGAAGATGCGCCGATGAGTTTGGAAGCGATGTGACCGGGATGAATTACAACGACCTCCAGCTCACGGCGGTCCAAGTCGGATCGCTGCACGGATAGCCGCCCCGCGTCACGCTCGCCCGATATGGAACAATTCGGAAGGGGGGCATAGGGCGAGGAGGAGTGAAGCGGGCTGATGGAGTGGCTGATGGAGTCGTTGCTCGAACGGACATCGAAGCGGCTGTTGCGAGCCGTCGTCCTCGCATCGCTGCTCAGCGCGATCGCCGCGGAGAGCGCCACGGCCGGCCGCTACCACCTGTATTCTTGTCGCACGCCCGCTGGGGAAAGCGCACCGACGGATGGGTGGAGCGGGTCGAGGATCGGGACCTACAGCTACACGCAAGACACCTGCTCGCAGCCGAATGGGGCGCTGATCGCCGCGCTTGGTGAACAGCCGGCGCGCACCGCCAATACCGACATCGCGACCTGGGCCTTTGGAGCGCCGGTTGGCGCGACGATCGCGGGCGCGACTTTGTGGCGGTCGGGCGACGCGGATGGCGGGGCGGCGGTTAACGCCACTTACGAGTTCTGGCTGGCGGCGCCAAGTGACATCAACGATCCAATAAATGCCTTCGACGTTTGCGCTGCGGGATTTGAATGCCCGGCGGGAAGTTGGGTAGCCGTGCCCTCAGCCAACCTCGGCTCTCACCTTTACGCGCACGCTTCATGTGTCGGAAAATCGGGCTTCGAATGCCCCGTAGGCAATGGCAAGGCGGACCATTATGCCGCAGCCGTATACCTGCACGCAGCAGACATAACACTCGAACAGAACGGTGGCCCCAGCGCGAGCAACGTGAGCGGTGAACTGACGAGCGCCCCATCCGTGAAAGGCGCGAGCGATGTGGCGTTCAGCGCGACGGACCCCGGCTCAGGTGTGTATGAGACGGTGTTCAGCATCGACGGGCGAGCAGTGCAGGCGACGGTGGTGAACGGGAACGGCGGTCGTTGCCGGGACGTGGGCCAAACGGCCGATGGCAGCCCGGCGTTCCTGTACGTGCAGCCGTGCCTGGGATCGGTGAGCGTGGACGCCTCCTTTGACACGACGCGGGTGAGCAACGGCGCGCACCGCCTCGTCGTGAGCGTGATCGATGCCGCGGGAAACGCGGCGCCTGTGCTGAATCGTCAGATCACGATTGCCAATCCGCCCGCGCCGGGCGCCGCGAACGGGACGAACGCCTCCTCGCGCGCGACGCTGGCGGTCCGCTGGAAGCGCACGAGCAAGGCGAGTCTGACGTGCCCCTACGGTCGTGGGCAGACGATCGTTGGAAGGCTGACGGGGCCCGGCGGGACGCCGATCTCGGGAGCTGTGATCGACCTGCGCGTGATGCCGGCCTACGCTGGGGCGAAGCCGCTCGCGGTGGCAAGCCCGCGCACGAACGCGGATGGACGCTTCAGCGTGAAGCTCGCGCGTGGTGGCTCCTCGCGAACGCTGCGGTTCGCCTATCGCAGTCATCTGGGGGATGCGGTTCCGGTTGCCGCTCGCACGCTGACGTTGAGGGTGCACGCGGGGATCGCTTTGAGCGTCTCGCCGCGGACGGCGAGTGTCGGGCGGAGCATTTTCTTTCGCGGGCGCCTGCGCGGCCGTCCGATTCCCAGGGGCGGTAAGCAGTTGGTGCTGGAGGCGCGTTCCCCGGGGAGCGGGTGGATCGAGTTCGACGTGATCCGCACGGACGCGCGCGGGCGCTACCACGCGAGCTACCGCTTCAAGTTCCCAGGTCCCGCCGACTACCGCTTTCGGGTGCGCTCGGAACCGGAGTCCGGCTATCCGTTCGCCGGCGGCGCCTCGAATGTCGTGGGAGTGCGCGAGCGCTGAATGACCTGGCGGGCCGCATCGCTTGCTCACGCGGAGGCCATTCTTATCCGACCGCCGTCATAGAGACGCTACCTGGGCGCTGGAGCGGGGTTATCGACTGCATCTGCAGTCACGGCGCCGTATGAGTTCCGGATGAGGAGAGGAATGGGTCACAGGAAGAGAACAGGAAGAGGCGCGACGTGCGCGTTGGCGCTGCTGGCGACGGGCGCCGCGCTCGGAGTCTCGGCAGCAGGCGCCTCGGCGCTGACGCTGTCGCCGTTGAACGGGATGGCGGATGCCTCGCCGGACACCCAGATCAGCTTCCTGGGCGCCCGCTCCAGCGAAATCGCGCGCGTCTCGGTTGTCGGCTCGCGCAGCGGCTCGCACGGCGGGAAGCTGCGGTCGTATGCGAGTGTCGCCGGCGCGAGCTTCGTGCCCGCGCGAGCCTTTACGGAAGGCGAGCGCGTGCGGGCGAGTGCCGTGATCGGCCGCTCCGGTCACGGCAAGCGGGTCAGTACGACATTCACGATTGCCCGCCTGGTCCACTATCCCGTCTCGGCCTCACGAGGGCCGCTGCCGGCCAAGGCGGGTGCCAACCAGAGCTTCTTCAGCCAGCCCACCTTGCAGCCGCCGGCCGTGCAGGTGACCGCCAGCTCGCCTGCGGCGACGCCCGGTGACATCTTCCTGACCGCCGACTCCGGTCGCGGGCAGCCCGGCGCGATGATCGTCGACGGCGCGGGCCGGCTCGTGTGGTTTCGGCCCGCGGCGAAGGGCAACTCGATCGCCGATCTGCAGGTCGCGCAGTACCAGGGCAAGCCCGTGCTGGTGTTCTGGCAGGGGCACATTGACCTGGGCGTCGGCTTTGGAACAAACGAGATCTACGGCTCGGACTACAAGCCGATCGCTTCGGTGAGGGCCGGGAACGGCTATTTCGCGGACCTGCACGAGATCCAGCTCACGCCGCAGGGCTCGGCATTCATCACCGCCTATTCGCTCGTGCGCGCCGACCTCTCCTCGGTCGGTGGATCGCGCAAGGGGGCGCTGCAGGACGCGATCGTCCAGCAGGTCGACGTCAAGACCGGTCTGGTGATGTTCGAGTGGCATGCATACGGCCACGTGGCGCTGCGGGACTCCTATGCGAGCTCGCCGAGGGATCCGAATCGGCCGTGGGACTTCTTCCACGTCAACTCGATCTCGCTCGACCCGTGGGGCGATGGCGACTTCATGATTTCCTCGCGTAACACGTGGGCGGCTTATGAGATCGACCATCACGACGGCGCGGTCCTGTGGCGGATCGGTGGCAAGGCCTCGACGTTCAAGATGGGCGCCGGCACGGGCACGGCCTGGCAGCATGACGCTCGCTGGCAGCCCGATCACACGCTCACGATCTTCGACAACGGAGCCACCCCGAAGGCCCATTCTCAGTCGCGCACGATCCGCGAGCGGATTGACTTCAAGCACCGCACGGTCACGCTGATCAGTCGTTACGTGCGCGCGCCGCCGCTGCTGTCGGGAAGCCAGGGCGATGCCCAGTTGCTGTCCGGCGGCAACATGCTCGTCGGCTGGGGCGAAGCCCCCTACTTCACGGAATTCAGCCCGACTGGACAGATCCTGTTCGACGCCCATCTGCCAGTGCCAGCACAGGTCTATCGCGTGTTCCGCTTCCCCTGGAGCGCCACTCCGGCCGCGCCGCCGGCGATCGCCGTGAGAGCGACATCACCCAGTACCACGACGGTCTATGCGAGCTGGAACGGAGCCACCGGTGTCAGCGGCTGGCGCGTCATCGGGGGCGCGACCCCCGCTACGCTCGCCACGATCGCGACTGTCTCCTCGAGCGGGTTTGAGACTGCGATCACCGTTGACAGCGCTGCGCCGAACTTCGCCGTTCAGGCGCTCGGGCCCGCGGGCGAAGTGCTCGCGAACTCGCACGTGGTCAAGCGATGAGTGCGTCGCGGGTGGGGGTCGGCGTCCTGGCCTAGGCTTGCGCTCACGTGAAGGCCGAGCTGCCCCGTCGTATCGGGATCAATGCGATGTTCCTCGAGCCCCGCATGGGCGGGCTCGATACGTACGTGCGTGCGCTCGTGCCCGAGTTGGCACGGCTCGCGCCGGATGTGCGATTCACCGTGTTCTGCAGCCCGGGAGGGCACGAGTACCTGCGCAGCGAGCCTGGGTTCGCGCAGCTCGAGCTTGTCATTCCCCCCCTGATCGGCAGGCGTGGCCTGAAGGCGGCCGGCGAGCTCACCGTGCTCGGGGCGATCGCGGGGCGGCGGGTCGATCTGCTCCACAGCCTCGCCCTGACCGCGCCGCTGCGCACGCGGGCAGTCAACGTGGTGACGCTTGCGGACGTCACCTGGATCGTCGCCCCAGACCCTGGTGAGCGGTGGACGATGCGCCTGTGGCGCCTGATCGTCCCGCCGGTCGCCCGCCGATCAGATCGCGTGATCGTGCTGTCGAAGGCCGGCGCCGCGCATGTAACAGAACACCTCAGCGTGCCCGCCGGGCGCATCGACGTCGTACCGCTGGCGGCTGGGGCGAGCGATCTGAGTGCGCCGACGCCGCCGGCTGAGCTACGCGCTCGCCTGGGGTTGGGCAAGGGCCCAGTCATCCTCACGGTCTCGGCCAAGAAGGTTCACAAGAATCTCGAGCGTCTGGTCCGTGCGATGGTCCCGGTCGCAGCGCGTTGGCCGGATGCGATGCTTGTGATGCCTGGGAACCCGACCGCGCACGAGGCGGAACTGCGTGCGCTCGCCGCAGGGCTTGGAATCGCCGCCAATGTCACCTTCCCCGCCTATGTTGACGACGCGGACCTGGAGGGTCTGTACGCGTTGGCGAGCTGCTTCGTGTTCGCCTCGATCAACGAGGGCTTCGGCATTCCCGTGTTGGAGGCCATGCGCCGTGGCGTGCCCGTCGCCTGCTCACGCGCCTCCGCGCTTCCCGAGGTGGCAGGTGAGGCCGCGCGCTATTTCGATCCCTACGATGTGAGCGACATCGGCGATGCGCTGATCGAGCTGCTGGCGGACCGCGACCTTGCGACGGATCTGGCCGCGCGTGGTCGCGAGCGCGAGCGCAAGTTCAGCTGGGAGGCGACCGCGCAGGGCACGCTCGAGAGCTACGCGCGGGCATGGCTGGAGCGCCGGTGAGCGTCATCCGCAGGCCCTTGGCCGCAATCGCCCGCCTACGCCCCGGCGCCAAGGAGGCTCTGCGCGGCATCGCTGGGCGGCCGCGTCTGCTGCCGATCACGGCGTTGTTGCTGCGTGCGCGCACTGTTCGCCCCGCAACGGTCTTTCTCATGCGTGCGAGCCTGGGACGCAAGGAGACCTCTGTCTACCGGCTGCGTGAGAGCGGGCTGCGCGTGGCGATTCGGCATGGCACCGGTGACGTGGTGACGCTGGGCGAGGTCTTTCACCAACACGACTACGAACCGGCGGGCGAGGTCGCGAGCCATCTGGGGCAGGTTGCCCGGATCGTCGATCTCGGCGCCAACATCGGGCTGTTCGGCGCCTTCGCCGCCGCGCGCTGGCCACTGGCCGAGATCGTCGGCTTCGAGCCCGATCCGGGTAGTGCGGCCGTGCATGAGCGGACGATTGCGCTGAACGGACTGCAGGCGCGCTGGAGGCTTGTGCGAGCTGCCGCCGGTCCCACTGGGGGTCGGGCCTCGTTCATTGCGGGAGACATTGCGCTCTCGCGCCTGGCCGACGAGCAGGAGGCCTCCCGGTCTGCTGGCGAGGACGAGGACAGAAGCTCACCGGCGCTCGCCGGCGCCGGCTTCGCCAGCGGCAGCATCGAGGTTGCGATCGAGGATGTGCTGCCGCAGATCGCCGAGGCGGACCTCGTGAAGATGGACATCGAGGGCGGTGAGTGGGCGATCCTTCGAGACAGCCGCTTTCGTGCCGCTCCGCCACGGGTCATCGTGCTCGAGTACCACCCGCGCTTCGCCCCGTCGGGCAATCCCCGTCGGGCGGTCGAATCGGCGCTCGAGTTGGCGGGGCTTCACGTGCAGTCGATCTGGCATCGCGCCGATGGGCACGGGATGCTGTGGGCGTGGCGGAGGTGAGCGGGTCCGAGCAGATCGCCGGTGGCGGACCGGAGGCGATCTCGGATGTGTTGGACAGCACCGAGGCCGGCGGCCTGATCGTCCGCGGTGGTGCGCTTCGCTTCGGGTCCTACATCGTGATCGTCGCGCTGTCGGTGATCTCCGCGGCGCTGCTCACCCGTCATCTGGGAGTGGTTCGCTTCGGCGAGTACACGACGATCCTGTCGCTCGTCGGGGTCGTGGCGGCGGTCACCGACGCCGGTATGTCGACGATCGGCGCGCGCGAGTTCGCCGTGCGCGAGGGCGCCGCTCGAGATGCGCTGATGCGCGACTTGCTCGGCCTGCGGATGATGCTGACGAGCATCGGGGTCGTGCTAGCCACGGGCTTCGCGCTCGCCAACGGATATGACACCGCGCTGCTGGTGGGGACGATCCTGGCCAGCCTCGGCACGATTGCGCTGGTCGTGCAGCACACGTACACGATCCCGCTGGCCACGGCGCTTCGCATCGGCACGCTGTCCGGGCTCGATCTCGCACGGCAGGTGCTGACGGTGGCCGCGATCGTCGTCCTGGTGGCGCTGGGCGCGGGCGTGATGCCGCTGCTCGCCGTCGCGCTCGTTGTCAACCTGGCGTTGATCCCGCCGACCGCCGCGCTTGCCCGCCATCAGATCTCGCTGCGCATGAGCTTGCGTCCGCGCAACTGGGTCTCGCTGCTGAGGCTGACGGTGGCGTTCTCGCTCGCCACGGCCGTCGGCACGATCTACATCTTTACTGCGCAGATCCTCACGAGCATCGTGTCGAGCGCCCATCAAAGCGGGCTGTTCGCTGCTTCGTTTCGGATCTTTATCGTCGCCGGCACGGTGCCGGGCCTGTTGGTGGGGGGAGCGCTCCCCCTACTGGCGCGTGCCGCCCGCGATGACCGCGAACGACTGTCATATGCCCTGCAGAAAATCTTCGAAGTCGCGCTGATCCTGGGGGTGGCGGCGAGTCTGGGGACGCTCGCGGGGGCGCAGTTCATCGTTCACGTCGTTGCCGGCTCGCAGTTCGCGGGCTCCGCCGAAGTGCTGGAGATCCAGGGCATGGCGCTGATCGCCTCGTTCGTCCTTGCCGGCTGGAGCTTTGCGCTGCTCTCGCTCAAGCGCTACAAAGGCCTGCTGCTGGCCAATCTCGTGGCCTTCGTTCTCAGTTGCTCGCTGACGATCGTGTTGGCGGGCGCCGACGGAGCGCGAGGAGCCGCGATCGCCACGCTCTGCGGTGAGACCGTGCTGGCGCTCGGCTCGTTGGTGGCGCTGGTGCGTGGCCATCCCGAGCTTCGCCCCAGGCTTGACGTTCTTGTCAAGGTTGCGGTTGCCGCTGCTCCGGCTGTGGTTCTGGCGCTGCTGCCGGATCTGCCATCGCTCGTGCGCGCGCTGCTCGCACTCGCCGTCTACGGACTGCTGATCGCTGTCACGCGAGCGGTACCTGCCGAGGTGATCGAGTTGTTGCCGTCGCGCCTGCGCCCACATCCCTGAACGGTCGTTTGTCCCGGAGCGAGCTCGTGGGGTGCCCTCGATAGCCTCAAGAACCATGCGTGGTGATAGCCCTCTAGTCGGCAGGCCCCTGCGGGTGGGCCTGAACCTGCTGTTCCTCGGCGAGCGCGCCGGCGGCGCAGGTCGCTATGCGATGGAATTGCCGGGCGCCCTGCTTGCTGCTGAGCCCGAGACCGAGGTGCACGTATTCATATCGCGAGACGCTCCGCCCGCGCTGCGCGAGGAGCCGTGGGCCGCAGAGGTGCGCTGGGTGACGGTGCCGGTCGGCGTCGCGGGCCCGCCGGTCCATGTCCTCGCGCAGTTCGCCGGACTGCCGCCACTCGCACTGGCGCGCCGGTTAGATGTGCTGCACAGTCCGGCGAACACCGGCCCGGTGCTCACCCCGGGCGTCGCGAGTGTCGTCTCGCTGCTGGATCTGATCTGGCTGCACAGGGCGGCAGAATGGGAGGCGAGCGCACGCGTGCAACGGCGGATGAAAACGATCGTGCGCTATTGCGTGCGGCACGCCGATCGTGTGTTTGCGATCTCCCACGCCGCCGCCGAGGACTTCGTGCGCACGCTCGGCGTGCCGCGCGAGCGAATCGACGTGACGCCGCTTGGCGTGGGTGCGGCCAACGGCTCGGTCCCAGTTTCCGAGGCTGAGCTGCGTTCTCGCTTTCGGCTTGGCACGGCGCGGGTCGTGCTGTGCGTGGCGCAGAAGCGCCCGTACAAGAACCTGCACACGCTGGTGCGCGCGCTGACCGAGTTGGAGGACGACGTGATGCTGATGCTGCCCGGGTCACCAACCGAATATGAGGCCGAGCTGCGGGAGCTCGCGAGCGAGCTAGGTGTCAGCGAGCGCGTTCGCTTCCCCGACTGGCTCTCTGACGAGGAGTTGGAGGGTCTGTATGCCCTCAGCGATGCGTTTGTGCTGCCCTCGCTGATCGAGGGCTTTGGACTGCCCGTGCTGGAGGCGATGGCGCGCGGTGTGCCGGTCGCCTGCTCGAACGTCTCGGCGCTCCCCGAGGTCGTGGGGGATGCCGCGCTCGTTTTCGATCCGAAGTGTCAGGAGCAGGTCACCGCGGCTGTGCGCCGTCTGTTGGGCGATCGCGAGTTGGCCGGCCGGCTGATCGCCCGTGGACACGAGCGTGTCAAGGAGTTCAGCTGGAGACGCACCGGCGTTACGAGTCTCGCCGGCTACCGGAATGCGATCGCTCCGCACTCGGTCGCCTTCTCCTCGATGCCACGAGCGAGCGATCTCTAGAGTGCCGACCGATGCCGGCCGAGCCCTCGCCGCGAGTGCGCCTGCGGCGCTCCCTGACCCGTCTGCGGACGCGCGTGCTGCGCGCGGTGGGTCTGCGCGAGGCCACGATCCGTGCTCGTCATGCGCGTGTTCGGGCCAGGCGCTCGATCTTTGAGCGGTTCGGCTCGGCGCGCTATTCCCGACCTGCTCTGAACGACCTCGATCGCAAGCTCGACGCGCTGATCGATCGTGACGGCGGCTTCTTCGTCGAAGCGGGCGGGGCTGACGGCTTCACGCAGTCGAACACCTACTATCTCGAACGATTTCGAGGGTGGCGCGGGATCCTCGTGGAGCCAATGCCGGAGATGGCTGCGGAGGCACGGCGCAACCGGCCTGATGCTCGCGTTTTCGAGTGTGCGCTCGTGCCGTTGGACTTCAACGCGTCGGATCTCGAGATGGAATTCGGCGATCTGTTCTCGACCGTACGTGGCCTGCATGGACAGGACGGCAAGTGGGTCGAGGGAGGGCTCGTGCTGGGCTGGCGAGATCCACGCGTCGAGCGCGTGCCCGCCCGGGCGCTCAGCGGCCTGCTCGATGAGGCCGGTGTAACGGACATCGAGCTGCTGTCGCTCGACGTTGAGGGGTACGAGTCGCATGTCCTTCGCGGGCTTGATCTCGCGCGCCACGCGCCTGCGTGGATTCTGATCGAGATGCACGATTTGGATGTCGGGCGGGCAGAGGTCGGCGAGGTGCTCGGAGATCGCTACGTGGAGCACGGCGCCATCTCTCCGCTGGACGTCCTCTTTCGCCGCGCCGATCTCTAGGCTGCTCGGCCCGTGCCCCGCATTCTGATCGTTCGCGGCCATCTCGTCACACCATGGGAGCTGCGTCCGTGGCGGGAGCTGCCTGAGCGCTTCGAGGTCTCCTACCTGCAGACTGGCTCCAACCGTTTTCCGCTGCCGCCGGAGCTGCGGCCTGTGCGGGTCCGTGCGCTGCGCGACCTGCTGCCACCTGGTCCGCTCGGCGAGGTCGGCGCCGGTGTGCTGGGCGACCGCTACCTGTCCGCTGAGCCGGCGTTCGCGACGGCTGATGTCGTCCACGCGGAGGAGCTGTCGTTCTGGTTCGCCGCCGAGGCGGCAAAGCGCCGGTCCCGCCATCGCTTCAAGTTGGTCCAGACCGTCTGGGAGACGCTCCCCTTCCTCCACGCGTTTCGCAACCGGCACGCCCGTCAGTTCCGCGATCTCGTGCTCGCCGAGACAGATCTGTTCCTGCCGGCGACCGAGCGTGCGGCCGATGCGCTGCGCCTGGAGGGGGTATCGGAGAAGCGGATGCTCGTCTGCCCGCCAGGGATCGACGTGGGCCGCTTTCAGGCATCCTCGCCAAACCCTGCGCCGACAGAGCACACGATCGTCTCCCCGGGGCGGCTCGTGTGGGAGAAGGGCCATCAGGACGTCCTGCGGGCACTTGCGGCGCTGCACCGCGGGATCGTCACGCTTCCCGACGGCTCGACCGCCGCCCCGCGCCTGCTGATCGTCGGCTCGGGGCCGGAGGAGGCCAGGCTGCGCGCGCACGCGGCAGAGCTCGGGCTCGCCGGCTCGGTGGAGATCGACAGCGTCCCCTACGAGCAGATGCCCGGCGTGTTCGCGGGCGCCTCGGCGATGGTGCTCGCCAGCCAGACGTCGGCGAGTGCGGCCTACCATCCCTTCGACATTCCCCACGCTTTCTGGGAGGAGCAGTTCGGGCTGGTGCTCGCCGAGGCGATGGCCTCGGGACTGGCGATTGTGAGCACGACCAGCGGAGCGATTCCCGAGGTGCTGTCCGGCACACCCGCCGATCTACTCGCTCCGGGAGATTGGATGGGGATTGCCCGGGCGCTGGCCGCCGGGCCGCTCACGCGGACACCAGGTGCGCGGATCGCACACTCTGCCGAGCTGCTCGACCGCTATTCGACGCATGCCGCGGCAAGCCGGCTCGCCTCGGCTTACGATCGCGTCCTGGCCGGCTGAGCGGGCCCGCGCTGCACGCCCTGAGGGCGATCCCGAGCCTGGCGCAGGGCGATACTGTAGGTCCCGTGCCGAGGGCCCGGGACCTGCTCGATCGACTCACCGAGCCCCATCAGTTCGATCTCCTGCCCACAGGCCCCGGCGAGATCCTTGACGTCGGCTGTGGCTCATCGAAGACCCCGGGCGCCGTCGGCCTGGACATCTCCCCGGATACGGCGGCCGACATCGTGCACGACCTCGACGAGTTCCCCTACCCGATCGAGACCTCCAGCTTCGACCAGATCCTTCTACAGGACGTGCTCGAGCATGTTGCCGAGCCGATCCGCCTGTTTGAGGAGCTGCACCGGATCGCACGCCCGGGGGCCCGCATACAGCTACGCACGCCGCACTTCTCCTCGGCGCTCGCATACGGCGACCCCACCCATCGTCACTACTTCTCGACAATCGCCATTCGCTCGCTTGGCGAGCCGCGCTTCGCCCACTACACCGAGATTCGCTTCCGCGTGCTGCATGTCACGCTCGACATGTGGATGCCGTTCCGCGCCAGCGGGTTGAGCGCGCTCTTCAATCGCTCTCAGGAGACCTATGAGAAGTACTTCGCGTTCGTCTTTCCGACGATGAACATCCGCGCGGAGTTCGAGGTCCCCTAGCCCGATGCACATTGGTCTCAACCTGATCTTTCTCGTCCCCGGCGAGACGGGCGGGATGGAGGTCGCCGCTCGCGAGCTGCTACCGGCGCTCGTGGCCGAGGCGCCAGAGGGGATGCGCTTCACCGCGTTCATCAATCGCGAGGCGGCCGCGGCCGGAGACGGGCCCTGGGGGGAGCTGCTGCCCGCGGTGACCGTGCCGGTGAGCGCCCGCAATCGCTTCCAGTGGGTTTTCGGCGAGCAGGCACTGCTCCCCCGGCTGGCCTCACGAGCTGGCGTCGATCTCGTGCACAGCCTGGCAAGCACAGCCCCGACGCGCGGGCGCTTTCGCCGGGTGGTGACCGTCCACGACCTGATCTATGCGCGCTTTCCCGAAGCTCACTCGGGCCTGCGCGAGAAGGGCATGCGCGTACTCGTCCCACGGGCTGCGCGGAGATCACATCGGGTGATCGCCGACTCCCAGAGCACGCGCGATGATCTCGTGGCGCTGCTCGCGATTGCGCCCGAGCGCATCGATGTCGTGCCGCTGGGACTGGGGAGCGTGCAGCGCGAGCAGCCGCCGCCCGCGCGCGAGACCCGCGCGCGCTTCGAGCTCGGCGAGCGGCGCGTGGTGCTGAGCCTGTCGGCCAAGCGCCCGCACAAGAACCTGATCGCGCTGATCGGCGCGCTCGCACGGATCGCCCGCGACGAGCGGCCCGTGCTCGTGCTTCCCGGTTATCCGACCGCGCACGAGGCGGAGCTTCGCGAACGCGCGCGAATCGCTGGGGTGGAGGGCGACGTGCGCTTCCCGGCATGGGTCTCGAGTCGGGAGCTCGAGGGGCTATGGGCGCTCGCGAGCGCCTTCGTGTTCCCGTCGCTGTACGAGGGATTCGGGCTGCCCATCCTCGAGGCGATGGCCCGCGGCGTGCCGGTTGCGTGCTCGAACGCCTCTGCGCTGCCGGAGGTGGCCGGCGACGCGGCGCTGCTGTTCGATCCGCGAAGGGACTCGGAGATCGCGGAGGCCATGCAGCGTCTCTTGGAGGACGCGGAGCTGGCCGGGCGGATGCGAGCACTCGGTCGCGAGCGAGCGGGTCGCTTCACGTGGGCACGCGCTGCACGCTCGACGCTCGAGAGCTACGCGCGCGCATTCGGGGGAGACACGGCACTGGGAGAGCCCGCGTCCGACTTGCCCGCCGGCGAGCGGTAGCCGTCGAGAACCGTCTGCAGCGACGACTCGAGCGACAGGTGCTCGACGTTCTGGACGAACCATGCGGCCGTACGTTCGCGTAGGGAGATGCCGCCGTCGTGGATGCGCACGATCGCCTCGGCCACGGCCTGCGGATCTGACCCCCCGGCGACGGTGCCGTTGACGCCCTCCTCGATCAGCTCTGTCGCGGCGTTGTCCTCGCCAGCGACGACGATGCTCGGCGTCCCGCGCGCGGCCGCCTCGACGACGACCATGCCGTAACCCTCGCGGCGGGACGGGAGCAGCATGCACATGGCTCCGCGCATCTCCTTGTCGACGGTCTCCCACTCGGCGAAGCCTGGCGCTGAGACCGTCTCCTGCAGGCCGTGCTCCGCGATCGCCCGCTCCAGCGCCGCCCGCTCGGGCCCGTCGCCGAGAAACTTGCCGCACAAGCCCGCGATCCGCGGCGCGGCGAGTGCGATCGCCGCGACCGCGAGCGTCGCCTGCTTCTCGGCTATCAGCCGTCCCGCGAACAACACGATTGGATCGCTGCGGCGCGGGAGGACCGTCTCAGTGCTCCCCGCGTACAAACCGCGCAGAACGGTCACCGAGCCCCGCAGACCCTCTTCGTGAAGGCGTTTGGCGTGTAGCTCGGAGAAGCAGAAAGCGCGCTGCGGCACTCGTGCACACAGGCGCTGCACCAGCGCGCCGATCCGGCCTCCGAGGCCGCCGAGGTAATCGAGCCAGTAGGAGCGGCTCCAGACCTCGAACCAGTCGACCTCCAGCGCGTATCTACTCACAGGCCGTAGCAGTGCTGCGGACAACAGTGAGAAGTACGGGAAGGCGCAGGTGTGCACCACGTCGTAGTGGCGCCCTCGGCGCAGCAAGTGCAGAAGGACACCGAAGCCAAACGCCAGCGGTGGCAGGATGCGCCGCCGCCCGCCCTCGGTGTAGAGCGCCATCCGCGGCCCCACGGTCACGACACCTACGCGCGGATCGATCTCGACTTGCTCTCCGCGCTCCCACTGGCGGAGCGTGAGATAAGTGACCTCGTGCCCCTCCTGCGCCAGCCGCTCGGCCAGGTTGCGGTACCAGCGCTCCCCGCCCCCGATCGTGTAGGGGAACAGGCAGTCATAGACGATGCAGATGCGCATATCGGTAGCATCATCCGCGAATCCGCCACTTTCCGCCCGCCCGGGCGTTATAACCGCTTGACCCACCGTTCACCCCGGGACCGAAGGCGCCGAGCCACCGCTCATGAGCACAGCCGTCCAGACAAAGCCCCCCGTCCGCACGGACGCCGAGGACCGTTCCGCTCCGGTGGTTTCGGTCGTCATCCCCTGCCTGAACGAGGCCGAGAACATCGAGGCCTGCGTGACGGCGGCGCTCACCGCACTCACGCAGATGGGGGTGCCCGGCGAGGTGGTGGTCGCCGACAACGACTCCGAGGACGACTCCGCGCGGTTGGCCGAGCAGGCGGGCGCGCGCGTGGTGGTCGAACATAGGCGCGGCTACGGCAGCGCCTACCTGGCGGGATTCGCGGCCTCGAAGGGTCGCTACATCGTGATGGCGGATGCCGACCTAACGTACGACTTCAACGAGATCCCTCGTTTCGTCGCCGCCCTGGAGGAGGGCGCGGAGATGGTGATCGGCGACCGCATGGACAACATCCAGCCGGGCGCGATGCCGTGGCTGCACCGCTACATCGGCAACCCGATTCTCACCGGCCTCTTGAATCTCTTTTTCCGCACGGGCATCAACGACGCTCATTGCGGCATGCGCGCGCTCAGGCGCGACGTGCTGCCGCGCCTGGATCTGCGCACGACCGGAATGGAGTTCGCCTCCGAGATGGTCATTCGCGCTTCCAAGGAGAACCTGCGGATCGCCGAGTTTCCGATCGAATACCACCCGCGCGGGGGCGAGAGCAAGCTGTCGAGCTTCCGTGATGGCTGGCGCCATCTGCGCTTTCTGCTCGTGCACAGCCCCAACCACCTGTTCATCTTCCCCGGCGCGGTGTTGGCCGGAGTGGGTGCGCTGATCGTCGTCTTCGTCGGTGCAGGCTTGGACTTCTTCGGGCGCTCGTGGGGGTTGCATGCGCTGCTCGGCGGCGCGCTGCTGATGGTCGTCGGCACGCAGGTGCTCGCCCTCGGTCTCTGCGCCCATGCCTACGGCACGTACTTCATGGGCGAGCGGGATCCCTGGTTCGATCGGATGCGCGCACGCTTCCGGCTGGAGCACGGACTGCTGCTGGGCGGCCTCTTCACGCTCCTTGGAGTGGTCATGGGCGTGGTGATCGTGGCGAGCTGGATCTCGCATGGGTTCGGCTCGCTGGCCTACGAGCGCCTGGCCGTGGTCGCGGCCTCGTTGTTGATCGTCGGAATTCAGATCTTCTTCTCATCCTTCCTCCTGTCGATCCTCGGACTGCGCCGCCGTTAAGCCTGTGAGGGCCCGACTCGTGATGGCGGTGGGCCTCGGGGCCATCGCGCTGATCCTTGCCTTCGTGCTGCTCCAGAAGGCGCAGCGGCGCTCCGGAACGGACCTCACGCCCAATGGATCGTTCGTGGCATCGCTCGGCGCGGGCGAGCAGACCTGCCAGGACGGCGAGCTGCTGCCGGCCGACACCTCGGCGATGCGCGCGACGATCGGCGCCTACGGCAAACCCGGACCACCGCTGCACGTGACACTCACCGCCCCTGACGGGAAGCTGCTCAGCTCGGGCGGCCTTGAGGGCGGATGGCGCGAGGGCGTCGTGCAGATTCCGATCGCGCACGTCTCCAACGCGAGCGAACTGGTGCGCCTGTGCGTCCGCGACGCCGGGCCGGGACGAATCGCGATCGCTGGAGCGCTGCCGGACCCGGGGTTCCACATGGATGTCGCCGGGCACTCGATCGAAGGACGGTTGCGCTACGACTACATGCGCCCGGGGAAAGAATCGTGGGCCGAGCTGCTGCCCACGATCGTCTACCGCTCGACGCTCGCCAAAGCGGGCCTCATCCGCCACTGGGCATGGCTCGGCGCCCCTCTTCTGATGGTGTTCGCGATTGGGCTCGCGGCTCGGACGATCGCTCGCGAGGAATCCTCATGAGTGCCGCGGCCGGCAGCGGGATCTCAGCCTGGCGCGAACCCCCGGCCGGTTCGCGGACGGGGCGGGGAGCACTTGGCGTTCGCGGCGCGTTGCGAGCCGTGCCCCGGGCCGCTTGGGCCTGCGCTCTGGTGATGCTCGCCAACGGCCTGGCCTGGTCGTTGATCACCCCACCCTTCGAGGTGCCCGACGAGAACGCGCATTACGCCTACGTCCAGCAGGTTGCCGAGCGAGGCACCGTTCCCCGTCTGGTGCTGCCCGAGGGGGCCCTCTCGCCCGCGCAGGACACGATGTTGGGGGCCGTGCTCTTCTACCAGATAGTGGGAGAGCGCCCCAACCCCTCGCCGATGTCCTACCTCCAGCAGCGGGCCGTCGAAGCCACCGAACGCGAACGGCTGAGCTCGCGTGGCAGCGGCGATGCGCTGTCGGCGACGAACAATCCACCGCTGTACTACGCGCTGGAGGCGATTCCCTACAAGCTCGCCGCGAGCGGCAGCGTGCTCGATCGACTGGCGGCGATGCGCGTGCTCTCGGCGCTGATGGGGGCGCTGACCGTGCTGCTCATCTATCTGTTCCTGTCGGAGTTGCTGCCCGCTCATCGGTGGGCATGGACGACAGGAGCACTCGTCGCCGCCTTCCAGCCTCTGTTCGGATTCATGTCCGGCGGAGTGAACAACGACAACCTGCTCTATCTGGCCGCTGCCGGGGTGTTGTGGGGCCTCGCGCGGACATTTCGCGGCTCCCTGACGCCTGCAAACGGGGCGCTGATCGGCGGCTTTCTCGGGGCGGGGATCGTGACGAAGCTGACGCTGCTCGGGTTCCTGCCGGCAGTTGCGCTCGGGCTGCTGCTCGCGCTCGGGCGCGCGTGGAGTCTCGAGCGGGCGCGCGCGCTGCGCGGCGCGGCGTGGGCGGTCGGACTCACTGCTGCGCCCGTCCTCGCCTATCTGGCGCTGAATCGCCTGGTGTGGCATCGCGGCGCGATTCCCGGGGGGATCGGGAGCGTGTCGGCTGCCGCTGGATCGGCGATCAAGTTCAACTTCCGCGAAGAGCTCAGCCACATCTGGCAGCTGTACCTGCCGTCGATCGGCATGCGCGATCAGTTCTCCTACGTGCCACTGTGGAAAACATGGTTCAAGGGCTTCTTCGGGAGGCTTGGCTGGCTGGACTACAAATTCGCCTACCACTTCTACATCGCCGCGCTTGCGGTCGCGCTGGGCGCCGTGGCACTCGCAATCGGCGAGATCGTGCGCAGGCGGCGGGCGTTTGCGAGCCGCATCGGCGAGTTCGCCGTGTATGCGCTCGCGTTGATTGGAATCTGCGTAGAGGTCGGTGTGCAGTCCTACCGCCTGATGGTTCAGACGGCTGGATCGGGGCAGTTCGAGCAGGCTCGATACCTGCTGCCGCTGCTCGGGCTGTACGCGGCGATCGCGGCGTTGGCGGCACGCTTCGGCGGGCGCCGCTGGGGGCCGGCGATCGGCGCGTTGCTGGTGGTTCTCGCAATTGGCCACAACCTCTCGGCGCAGGTGATCACGATCTCCCGCTACTTCTCATGAGCGCCGTCACGGTCGCAATCCCCGTGCGTGACGGCGGAGCGCTGTTCGCGCGCACGCTGAGAGCGCTCGCCGGGCAGACGGTCGAGCACGAGCTGCTCGTGTGCGATTCGGGCTCGAGCGACGGCTCGACGGAGGTGGCGAGCGCTCACGGAGCGCGCGTGCTGCGGATCGCGCCGGCGAGCTTCACCCACGGCGGCGCGCGCAACCTGCTGATGCGCGAGGCCGGAGGCGCTCGCGTGGCATTGCTGACGCAGGACGCCGAGCCGGCCGACGAGCGCTGGCTCGAGCGGTTGCTGGAGGGCTTCGAGCTGGCCGAGGACGTGGCAATCGTCTACGGCCCATACCGTCCAAGGCCGGATGCCGCATTTGCCGTGCGCGTTGAACTCGAGCAATGGTTCGCCTCGCTTTCCCATGAAGGCAAGCCGGCCGTCGATCGCCTTCGGCAGGATGAGCGTGCGCTGCCCGCCGTCGAGCTGATCGGCCGGCGCGGCTTCTTCACCGATGCGAACGCGTGCGTCGCGCGGGCGGCCTGGGAGCAAGTGCCGTTCCGCGAGGTTCCCTATGCCGAGGATCGCGTTCTCGCGATCGACATGCTGCGCGCCGGCTATGCCAAGGCGTTCGCTCCGGAGGCCGCGGTTCTGCACTCTCACGCCTACAGCACGCTGCAGGAGCTGCGGCGCTGCTTCGACGAGTGGCGGGGGCTGCTCGAGGTCTACGGCTGGCGCGAGCCGGCATCGCCGCGTCGTGTGGCCGGCGAGCTGCGGGGGGCGCTGGGTCACGCTCGGCGCGAGCTGCTCGGCGAGGGAGCCTCCCCTGCTCGTCGCTGGGCGGCGCTCGCGGCAACGGCCCGTCACCATCTCGTGCGCCGCGCGGGCGCGCTGCTCGGCTCGCGCGCTGACCGTATGCCTCCGTGGCTCAGGCGCAGCCTGTCGCTCGAGCGGCGTGCGGGCTTCGCGCGCCTCGATTTCGATTTGCCCGCCCGTCCATCGAGCGCACAGGAGCATGTCGCGTGAGCGACGAGAAGGCATCCACCGATCCGAGCCCGCCGATCGCCGAGCGCGAGTCGATCGCCGCGACGGCGCTCGACGGCAGCTTCAGCGGCCCGCTCGCGGGCGTGCGTCGCCGCATCTACTTGACCTACCGCTATCTCGGGTGGCGGACGCTGCTGTTCCGTGTGCTCACGTTTCCCCTGCGGCTGACGCCGCTGAAACGACGGCTGCGGCTGCGCACGCACGCGCGTGATCGTGAGATGCGCAGGGCGATGGCCTGGTATCGCGAGCACGGCCGTCCCGTGAGCGTCGTGATCCCCAGCTTCCGCGACGCCGAGCACGTGGCGGCGCTCGTCACGAGCATCCGCAAGACGGTCCCCCGGGGGATGGCCCGGATCGTCGTCTGCGACGACGCGAGTGGTGCCGAGCACCTTGAGGCGCTGAGGGCTATCAAGGGGATCGAGGTCGTCGCCGGGGCCGAGAACCAAGGCTTCGCCGCCAACGTCAATCGCGGGTTGCGCGCGGTCGGGGAGGAGGGCGACGTGGTCGTGCTGAACTCGGACGTGGAGGCGCGCCCGGGATGGCTCGCGGCCCTTCAATATGCCGCGTCCCAGGAGCAGGACGTTGGCATTGTGGGCGCGCAGCTGCTCTACCCCGACGGGCGCATCCAGTTCGGTGGAACCGTGCGCAACCGCGACGCGCCGGAGTGGTTCGACCACCGCTACCGCTTCAAGCCCGAGGGCTGGGGCCCGGCTTGCCAGGCCGGCCCGGCGCTGGCAGTCACGGGCGCGTGCATGTATGTCAGGCGCGAGGTGATCGAGCGCGTGGGACTGCTCGACGAGCGCTATCCGATGGCCTACGAGGATGTCGACTGGTGCCTGCGTGCCTGGCAGGCCGGCTTTCGCGTCCTGTACTTCCCCGCGGCTCGCCTCGTGCACCACGAGTCGGTCACGCGCGGCACCGACGTCGGCGAGCGCGAGCTGACCTCCCAGCGACTCTTTTGGGAGCGCTGGGGAGAGTTTTTCGACGCGCGCCCCGTGCGCACCGACTCAGGCGCGTTGCGTGTCGCATACGTGACCGAGGGCACGGGCATCGGCGGCGGGCACCGTGACATCTTCGAGCACCTCAACCGCCTGCTCGATCGCGGGCACGAGGTGGCGCTGTACACGCTCGGCAAGGCTCCCGACTGGTTCGAGCTGCGTGCGCCCGTGCACAGCTTCGAGTTCTATGACGAACTGATCGAGGCGCTGGCGGACGTCGAGGCGATCAAGGTCGCGACGTGGTGGAACACCGCCGCGCCGGTCTGGCGCGCGAGCGTCCTACATGGGATCCCCGCGTACTTCGTCCAGGACATCGAGACCTCCTACTACCCCGATGACGAGTCCGCCCGGCACGCCGTCCTCGACTCCTACCGTCCCGAGTTCCGCTACATGACGATCTCCTCGTGGAACCGCGAGCGCCTGCGCGAGCTGGCCCTCGACGCGGAGCTGATCCCGCCGGGAATCGATCTCGACACGTTCCGCCCGCTGGAGGGGGTGACGCGCCGCGAGGACATGCTGCTGGCGCTCGGGCGCTCCAACCCGTTGAAGAACCTGCCGCTGACGATCGAGGCGTGGCAGGCGCTCGACGAGCGTGGCGGTTCCGGCTCCCGTCCCGAGCTGTGCCTGTTCGGGATCGAGCCCGAGCTGGCGGCCGAGCCGGGCATCCGCCACGTCGAGTCGCCCACCGACGAGGGCGTCAACGAGCTGTTCAACGAGGCCACCGTGTTCGTGCAGACCTCGACGCACGAGGGTTTCTGCCTGCCGCCACTGGAGGCGATGGCGACGGGCGGGGCGGTCGTCTGCACCGACGCGCACGGCAACCGCGATTTCTGCGTGGATGGTGAGAACTGCCTGATGCCCGAGCCGAACCGCGAGTCGGTCTCCGCTGCGCTCGGGCGGGTGCTCGCCGATCCCGAGCTGCGCGAGCGGCTGGGGCGGGCGGGCATCGAGACGGCCAAGGACTACGCCTGGGAGCGCCGCATCGATGCGCTCGAGGCGTTCTTCGACGGGCTCGCGCAGCCGCGGCGGGTGGCACTGACGGAACCGGTCCGGCAGGCCGGTCGAGACGTCGCCGGATAGACCCAGCCGCTACGGCTCGGGAACGGGCGGCTTGCGGTTCTCCGTCGCCAACTGCTCACCCATGTGCTCGGTGTTGGCCCACTCGAAGTGCAAGGCGAAGGTGTCCGGCGGTGTCTCGGGTCTCGCGGGGGCGGGGTCGCGTCGCCCCAGGCGCGCAACAAGCCGCGCGAGCTCGATCGGCCCGAGCAGCAGACGACGCAAAAATGGGCGCTTGACGATGGCCGCGAGCGAGCGCTGCGCGGACGGGGTGAGCGGGCCGCCCGGCGCGACGAGCGTGCGCGCGTCGGGGGTGAGGCTTTGCCACAGCTCGTTGTACTTGCGCTCCAGATCCTCGCGCTCGGCCTCGGTCTCGGTGAGCTCAAGCGCGAGACGCGCCGCCTCCCGCGCAGGCGAGGCGGCGGCGGCGCGATAGACGTCGAGGAGCGAATCCGCCGTCGACTTCCAAGTCAGCGGCGCGGCGGCGCGCCGTATCGCAAGCACCTGCTGCTCGATGGCGTCAGGAGCGCCGAGCAGCTCGTTGACCCGCTTGGCGCTCTCACGGGCATCCCAGGGCACGAGCGTCGCTAGCTCCCGCGGTAGGAGCTCGGCCAGTGCCGTCTGCGCCGCCCACAGGCACGCCCGGCCGTGGTCGGCGGCCTCGAACGGCATCAGCCCGAATCCCTCATATGCCGTCGGATAGAGCACCGCTGTGCAGTGCTCCAGCAGCCACTCCTTCTCCGCCTCGCCGACCGCCGGGAGCGTCACGACGGCGCGAGCCAGCTCCGGCCGCCTTGCCAGAAAGGCTGCCTCCTCGCCCGCGGATGAGCCTATCTCCACCCGTGGCCCGGCGAGCACGAGCCTGCCGTCCCAGCCCTGCTCCTCGCGCAGCGCCTCCAGCAGGCGCAACGCGAAAGTACGGTTCTTGTGCTTGAAGTCGGCGCCGAGGCACAGCAGGAACCGTCCATCCGCAAGCGCCTTCGCGTCCTGCGGCTGGCGCATCGTCTCCGTAGGTCTCGGCTCGGCGTGGTCCACGCCGATGTAGACCACCTTGAGCCTGCCGGGATCGACGAGATCCTCGCTGAGTGCGTCAGCCGCGGCATGATTCGAGAAGAAGACCACGTGGTCCGCGGTAGCCAGGGCTCGACGCGTTAGCCGCCGGTGACGCTCCCACTGGGGGTACCCGTGAAAGTAGCCGGGGTTGCGATAGGCGATCAGGTCCTGATGGGTGATGACCAGGCGTTCACCGGCGCACTGCAGGATCAAGAGATCGTTGCTGCTGCTCACCTGGTAGGGCCTATGCGCGATGTCCGTCTTGTCCATACCGGGATGAATTTCGTCGTGCGTGACACGCAAGATCCGCGGCCGTGCTGCGAGCTCTTCTGCCGCGTAGCCGCCGAGCTCCGGCGGCACGAGCACCCGAAGCCCGATGTGTCCACCAGCGTCCAGAGCCCGGATCAGTTGCAGCGTGTGCACCTGCGTGCCGGTCATGACCGGGCCGAGGCAGCGCCCGTCGATCGTCACAGTCAGCCCCGCGATCGACCGCTTGGCCGAGGCGATGGCACGCGGCAGCGGTCCATACGCGGCCGTGGACGTCGCGGCCACGGCGCGCTCGTAATAGGGATAGCGGGCCTCGACGATGCGATCGTGCTCCTGCTGCACAGGGTTCGCGTCACCGTCGCTGCCGAACGATCCGCCCGCGCGATGAAGCACGAACACGTCATCGGCGGCGACGTGAACCAGCCCGTGGAGCACGCAGCGCTGGGAGAAGTCCACCTCCTCTCCGTAGCCGGGCGAGAAGGCCAGGTCGAACTCCCCGACGAGATCCAGCGCCTGGCGGCGGACGTACATGCAATGCCCGATCGCCGTCGGCAGACGCGGCCGAAGGCGCAGCGATTGGGCAAGCACCGCGCCGGCCGCGCGCCCGAGATCCTGATCCTGAGGGATTCCCGCATGTGGGCGGTTGCGCTCCGGGACCGACAGGATCGTTCCGTGGTTGGTCAGCGCGCTGGCGGTCGCCACGAGGCCGTCGGAGTAGGCAGCTCGCCGCAGGCCCTCCAGCCATCCCGCCGCGACCACGCAGTCGCTGTTGAGCACGATCACGTCGCCCGGCGCAGCCGCGGCGAAAGCGGTGTTCACGTTGCCTGGAAAGCCGACGTTCTCGGGCTGGCGAAGGTAGCGAACGTCGTGCTCGGCCACATCCGCCAAGGAACTCACGAATGCTTGAATCACTGGGTCGGGACTCGCGTCGTCGGCGATCAGGATCGTGACGTCTCGAGGCGTGTGAGCGAGGACACTGCTAACGCACTCGGCGAACAGCTCCGGAGCCCCATAGACGGGGATGCAGACGACGACCTCGCCCCTGCGCACCTCCAGTCGCTCGCCCACAGCCAGCTCGCGCACACCCTTCTGCTTGGGGGGGTCGGCGACTGCGCGGAGGAGTCCCAAGATGCCGCCGGGATGGCGCTCGGCCTGCTCCTCGGCCCAACTCAGGTAGGCCTGCCGGTCTGCCCCGCTTGGGTCGGGGAATCGCTCGCGCAGCTCGGGCTCCGCCGCGTGCAGGGCCGTGAGGTAGCGGCTCACGGGATCCTCGCTCGCCGAGGACTCTGGCTGCGCCAGCCAGCGCAGAAAGGCGCTCTCGCCCTTGACCGTGAACGGCGTCTCGCGCACGGCGTCTTCGCGTGCTGCACGATCCCAGAGCGCACGCAGCTCGGCCGTCAACGGCGCTCCGCTCGCCGTCACGCCGAACCCGTACGGCCAGCCGCTGACCTCCGCGTGGCCACAGGCCTCCAGGCTCCGCGCGAGCTCGGCGCACATCGCCGCCAGCACCGGGTGCTCGTTCAGCGACGTGCGGTTGTCAAACCTGCTGAGGCGCGCGGGCTGTGCGGGGTCGAAGCCCGTGAAGTGAAAGGTGCGAAGCGGGCCGCCGTCGACGATCCTCTGCGTGCCATGCTCCTCGAAACGGCTGGTCGCGGCGCGCCAGTAACCGGCGTTCACTCCGGGATCGCGCCACAGGCCTGCCTCCTCGAACATCCCCGGCATCAGATCGGCCCAGCGCTGGTCGTAGACCATCGCCTTCGCCGGGTCCAGGCGCGAACCGGTTCGCAGCCGCGCAGCCCACCAACTCAGCAGCGTCTCGACCATGGGCGTACGCCGCGCCGCGGCGAAGCCCAGATTGAAGGATCCGCCCAGCAGGATTGCCAGCTCGCTCGGCTCGCGAGCATCGTCGTCGAGCGGCGTCAGAAGGTGGGGCGTGAGCAGGAACGCGTGCTCCTCGAGGGCTGTAGTCAGGCCGTCGAGGGGCGCGAACAGGCGCACGTCGCTGTCGAGGTAGACCGTCGGCTCGTCATCGGCCAGGAGGTGAAGGAGGATCGACGGCTTCAGCGCGCAGCACAGCTCAGTCACGTCGTAGCGGGCGCTCATCTCCTCGAAGCCGTCGATCTCCAGGTCGTCGGGTTGGAGAATCTCGAACGGCTCTTGCTGCGGATCGACGTAGCCGTCGATCGAGTCGACGATCAGAACCGACAGGCGTGCGTCGGGCTCGTGAGCGCGAAGCGATTCGGCGAGCGAGCGCGCGTGTGCCAACCATGCCTTGTCTATGACCGTGCAGACGTGCACCCGGGCGGACTATAACCGTGGCCCTCGCCGTCACGGGGGCGATCAGCGGCGCGCGCGACGCGGCCTGTGCGGCCCGCGACACGTGCGGGTAGCTCGCCGCTACCGGTAGACGCGCGGATACCCTAAGGGGATGGCCGGGGCACCGAACCGCATCGACCCTCCGATCGTCGTCGACGGCGTCAGCAAGACCTTCCGCGTGCCCGAGGAGCGATCGCACACGCTCAAGGAGCGTGCTCTGCACCCGCTGCGCCGCTCCGGCCACGACGCTTTCAGCGCGTTGCGAGACGTCTCATTCGTGGTCGCGAAGGGTGAGTTCTTCGGCATCGTCGGGCGCAACGGCAGCGGCAAGAGCACGCTCTTGAAGTGCCTGGCCGGCATCTACGCCGTGGACCATGGCCGCATCTGGTGCCGCGGGCGCATGTCGCCGTTCATCGAGTTGGGCGTCGGCTTCAACCCCGACCTGGCGGCCCTGGACAACGTCGTGATGAATGGCATCATGCTCGGCCTCACGCCCAAGGAGGCGCGCGAGCGCTATGAGCAGGTGATCGAGTTCGCCGAACTCGAGGAGTTCCAGGATCTCAAGCTCAAGAACTACTCCTCGGGCATGCACGTGCGGCTGGCCTTCTCGGTGGCGATCCAGGTCGACGCGGACATCCTGCTCATCGACGAGGTGCTCGCGGTGGGGGATGCCGCCTTCCAGCAGAAGTGCTTCGACGTGTTCAACCGACTGCGTGACGAGGGGCGCACGATCGTGTTCGTCACGCATGACATGGGATCGGTGAACCGCTTCTGTCATCGCGCGCTGCTGCTGGAGCGTGGGGACATGGTGGCGATCGGCGAGCCGCAGGAGGTAGCCGACCACTATCTGGCGCTCAACTTCGATCGCGAGGGCGGCGCAACCGCTCCCGACGACGAACAGCGCTTGGCGGCCGAGTGGGCCGGCAGTCACGAGGCACGCATCGTCGACGCGTGGACCGAGGACGCCGCCGGCGAGCGCCAGAACGCCTACCTGCAGGGCGAGCCGCTGCGAGTGAAGGTGGCCGTGTCGTTCGAGAGCTCTCTGGAGGACCCGGCCTTCTCCGTCGAGATCGAGGATGAGTGGGGGACGAAGATGTTCATCGCCACGACCGCCGTCGAGAACGAGCGTTCCGGCCATTTTGCGGCCGGCGAGCAGGTGGTCCTCTGTGTTGAGTTCGAGAACCGCCTGTCGCCCGGAAAGTACTACCCGACCGTGAACGTCTCGCGACGCGGCTCAGGTCTCGACATCATCCATCGCAGGCGGAGGATGTCGACGATCACCGTGTTCGGCTCAACCGCCCAGGGCGGTCTTGTCGATCTTCCCTACACAGCGTCGATCGAGCGCTCGGTCGGCTCGCCGGCGACGCCGCTGGGTGTGCCGCAGTGACGACCGCCGAGCTGAGGGTCTCCGAGCTCGACCTGGCTGGCCTCGGGCCGCCGATGAGGGGTCCGCGTGCGCTGACCGACGACCGCTCGCGCTTCTGGCACCTCACGTACAACATCGCCCGCAACGAGTTCAAGCTCCGCTTCTTCGGCTCGATGCTCGGCTACGCGTGGCAGCTCGTGCGTCCTCTGCTGCTGTTCGGAGTGCTGCTCTTCATCTTCAGCTACGTCGCCAAGGTCAGCTCTGCGCCTTACTACGGCGTGGCGCTGCTCTCCGGCATCGTCTTGTTCACCTTCTTCGCCGAAGCCAGCGGCGGCGCGGTTCGCAGCGTCGTCGACCGCGAGAACCTCGTGCGCAAGATCCACTTCCCGCGGCTGGTCATCCCGCTGTCGGTGGTGCTGCTTGCTTCGTTCAATCTCGTTCTGAACCTGGTCGTCGTGCTCGTGTTCGCGCTCGCGGAGGGCGTTCGGCCGATGGCCTCGTGGGCCCAGCTCCCGCTGATCCTTGGGATGCTTGCGGTCTATACGACGGGCCTTGCGATGCTGCTGTCGGCGCTGTTCGTGCAGTTCCGCGACATTCAGCCGATCTGGGAGGTGATCACCCAGGTGCTTTTCTACGCCTCGGGCATTCTCATCCCCGTGGAGTTGATAAGCGAAAAGGTGAGCTCGACGATCTTTCACCTGATGATGCTCAACCCGCTGGCGATTATCGTCGAGCAGTTCCGTCACGCGATCATCGATCCGACAGCGCCGTCGGCGGTCGCCGTGCTCGGAGGCTGGTGGCAGCTGCTCGAGCCGATCGGGATCGTGGCCGCGATCTTCGCGGTCGGCTTCTGGTACTTCAATCGCTCGGCGCCGCTGATCGCGGAGAACCTGTAGTCACCAGAGCACTCGTACTGATCGCGGGGACCGACCTGGAGCACGGGCCCCAGAGCACGGGTGGCCACCCGAGCTATGTACGCGCCCATGCGCTGGCGGCGCGTCAGCTCGGATTCGAGCCCCACATCTTCTCGGTCGTGCGCGAGCGAGCGGCTCCTCAGGAAAGCGAGGTCGGCGTCTTGCACCGCGTGCAAACGCCCGTACGGCCGCTACGGGCTCACATGGCGCAAGCGCACAGCCTCTTCATCGCCAGAGCCGTCAGCGAGTTCCTGAGCCCCCGACGCGGGCCGCAGCCGGGCCGTCGGGGCTCAGCGTCTGCCCGGCTCGAGCCCCACATCATCCATGGCTTCGGCGCTTGGAGTCTCGGAGGCGTTCTAGCCGCGCGCGCGCTTGCCCGTCGCGGGGTTCGGGCCGCCCCGATCGGAAGTGCCTATACGACTCTGCAGCACGAGAGCTCAGGCAAGCTGGCCGGCCTACGCGCGCACATGGGCCGCGCCGCGCTCGAGTACCCGTTGACCGATGCTTGGGTCCGACTCGTGGGCACTCGCGCCGAGGGCTATGCGTACCGACGTTCGCGCCTGATCCTCGTCAACTACGACTCGGTGCGGCGGCTGCTCCAGGAGGCCTACGGCCCTGGTCTGCCAATCGAGCGCATCCCCTACGCATCGGCGCTCGCGTTCGAGCCGCCCGGCATGAGCAACACACGGACGACGGGGCTTGATCGGCTGGGCCCAGCCAATGGTCCGCTGATCGTCTCGATCTCTCGTCACGATCCGCGAAAGGGCCTTGACATCCTGTTGGGAGCACTCGCAGGGCTTGCCCGCGCGGACATCCCATTCAGAGCCTGTCTAGTGGGCCCCGGCCCACTGCTCGCTGCCAACCGGGCCTATGCGGAGCGCCTGGGACTCGAGCGCCGCGTAGCGATCCCGGGACGGGTCGATGAGGTCATGCCCTACCTGCGCGAGGCAGACGTGTTCGTGCTTCCCTCGCTCGAGGAGGGAAGTGGCTCGGTGTCGCTGCTGGAGGCGCTGCAGGCCGGAGTGCCGGTTGTGGCCTCGCGTCTCGACGGGATCCCCGAGGATCTGAGGGAGGGGGTCGATGCGCTGCTCGTCGATCCTGGCGACCTGAGTGCTCTGCAGGGCGCCTTGGCTCGGCTCTTGCGCGATGCGCCCGCTCGAGCCGCGCTCGCGGCGCGTTCCTGCGCGCTCTACGAGCGGCGATTCTCGCCGGCAGCGTTCACCGAAACGCTGGGCGCCGCGTATGCACGGGTGAGCATGTCCTCTTGAGCCAGACCGGCGGCGGCGCGGACCTCGGAGGCGACGTAGTCGATCTCGACGTCGCTCAGCAGCGGCCCCGAAGGTAGGTACAGCCCGGTGCTCCCGAGCTGCTCGGCCACCGGGAAGCGCTTCCCCGGGAAGCGGGCGCGGTAGATCGGCTGCAGGTGCATAGGGACGAAGAACGTCCGAGTCTCGATACCTCGCTTCGCCAGACGATTGCGCAACTGATCGCGCGAGCAGCCGAACTCCTCGCCGACTCGCATCCCGAACACCCAGCAGGCGCTCTCTCCATGCTCGGTCCGTGGGGGCAGTTCCAGGCCGGGGATGCCCTCGAGCCGTTCGCGGTAGCGGGCGTCGATATTGCGGTGCAGGCCGACCAGCTCCGCCAACCGCTCGGTCTGCGCCACGCCGACGGCGGCCTGAAGGTTGCTCATCCGGTAGTTGAACGCTGCATGGCGATGCCAAAAGTGGGTGCGCCCGGAGAAGCCATGGTCGCGCAGCTTGCGTGCGGCCTTGGCGATCCGCTCGTCGTCCGTGGTCAGCATCCCGCCCTCGCCGGTCGTGAGGATCTTGTTCCCGTAGAAGGAGAACGCGCCGACATCCCCGAGCCCGCCCACCTGGCGGCCGTGGTAGAGCGCGCCGTGGGCCTCGGCCGCGTCCTCGATCACGGCCAGACCGTTGCGCTCGGCGATCTCGTTGATCGCGTCCATGTCGCACGGGCTGCCGTAGGTGTGCACGACCACGATCGCCCGCGTGCGAGGCGAAAGCGCGTCGACTAGGCGATCGACGTCGATGTTCCAGGTTCTGGGGTCGGAGTCGACGAGCACCGGCGTGGCGCCTGTGTAGCCCACGGTATTGGCGGTCGCGATCATCGTGAAGGTCGGGATCAGAACCTCATCGCCGATCTTGATCCCCGTGGCTGCGAGCGCCAGGTGAAGCGCCGCTGTCCCGCTGGAGCACGCCACTCCGAAGCGGCACTGCGCCGCGGCGGCGAACTCCTCCTCGAAGCGCTCGACGAATACTCCCGTCGATGAGACCCAGTTGGCCTGCACGCACTCCGTGACGTAGCGAAGCTCGTTCCCGTCAAGCAGTGTGTCCGCGACCGGCACGATCCGCTCAGGGATCGGCAGACCGTCAGCAACACTGGGTTTCAGTAGCGCAGGCTCATCGCCAGGGATCAGATGGCGGATCGGATCGAGTTCGCTTGCGCTCGGCGTGACAGGCTCGAGCGGATGGGCGATAGGCGGTCTGTAATCGCCGGCTGCCCCTCCGCGCCGCAGCGTTAGGTCTGAGGCCGGCATCTCCACCAGCGGGTGTGTAATCCATCCTGCGAGCGTCATGCTCCGTTCCAGTGCCTCTTCGTATGATGCCTCCGGCGCTCGCTCGAAGTGTTCGTCGAAGATGTTCGTCAACGGTGCGCGCACCCGCTCGTCGAGCATCTGTAGGAAGCCCGCGCGGTAGCCTGGCTCGGGGTCGATCTTGCCGTTGAGCAAGCGGTCCCTCAGCGTTTGGTAGGCGAGGAGGGCATCTCTGGCGGCGGGCCGATCGGGTTCGCTGATGAAAGTGGCAAGCTGCTCGACGTCGACCGCCTGCAGGCAGCGCAGGGACTGCGAATCGAGCATCCTGCCGACGCCTTCGCTGGGAGTGCCGGCGTCCGATCCACCGTAGTCCTCGCTTGCGGTATCGAACCTCGGCCGCCACGCGGCCATCGCCGCGATCAACTTGACGAGGTCGATGCCGGCGTCGGAGGGCGAGACACCCGAAGCCACGAGGTTGAGCGCAATCGTCCAGCACTCGGCGCAAGCGCTGCATGCCGTCTCCTTGACGTCGACTTTCCAGCACGAGAACTGCAGATCCTGGAGGTCGCGGTAGCGCGTGCTCAGCAGCCGCTGCACTTGGAACTGGTGGAGCGGGTAGGTGAGCGAGCTGTAGCGGATTTGGGTCGGTGCGAGCAGCGCCTGCAGCGCTCGCTGAGTCGCCGCCGAGTACATGAAGTGCTTGTGCTGAACGATCTGCCCGGCTCTTCTGACTGTCTCCTGCACCTCGGCCTCCGAGGCCAGGAAGATGTGGCGGGCGCCCCTCGCGGCGGCGACCACGAGCGCGGAGGCAAAGTACAGAAACGTGTCTGTGATCTCATGCACCCCGACCGCGAAGCGCTCGGTGGGGAACTGGTTGTCCCAGCTCGAGCGCAGGTCGGAGCTGACCTCGATCAACTCCACAGGGCGGCGGCGCACGATCTCGGCCATCACCTCGCGTCGGCGCTCTGCCTGGTGGTCGTTGCTGTTGATGATCGGCGCCGTGGTGGCAACCAGCAGCGGGGTCTCGCCAAGCTCGCAGAGCACCCCCGTCTGCGTGAGGCTGTCCCGTCCCCCGCTGAAGCACGCGGCGACCCCACCCTTGTCGACCACGGGGGACAGCTCCGGTATTGGAGGTCCGCTGTCGAGCAGCTCGACAGCGCGCTGCGTGTCCGAGCTTCCGCCATAGGCCTCCAGGGTCGCGACCTCCGCATCCAGCAGTCGCAGCCAGAACTCCCGCTCGGCGGGCGTGAGCCGCACTGGCAGCTCGACCACGCAGGGTCTCAGCAGCGTCCAATGTGAGTGCAGGCAGATCAACGCGACCCGCCACCAGATGGACTCGGGCACGACCCGAAGGTCGATCGAGTCGGGAAAGCTCAGGACGAACTCGTTGCCCAGATAGAGCGCACTCGGTGGGGACACGGTCCATGCGAAGCGCGCTTGCTGCCCGTCGACCTGGGGCGCCTGCAGAGTCACGACGTTCATCGGTCTCCGCCCAGCGATCGGATCATGCGGGCTCCTCGTCGTGCGCGATCGTAGGAGGCGCCGAGCTTCCACAGGCGGGAGCCGTATATGCGCTGCAGGCGACTCCACGCCTCCTCGCGCTCCCGCTTAGCCACCTCGATGCGCTCGCCAGCATCATCGAGCTGGCGTCCGGCGCTCTCCAGCTCTCGGCGCGCACCGTCGAGCTGGGCCGTCAGGTCGTCTAGCCGAACCCTCAGATCATCGGTCCCGGTCTCGACTCCATCCTGCAGGAGCGGATCGAGCTCGCCGTTCATCCATTGCATCAGCAGCCAGTCGCTGCTGTGTGTGCTCGCCAGCTCCATCAGGAGCCGTGCGCCGGTCAACTCGAGGGTGCCGTCGGCGTGGACCAAGCCCGGCACCAGGGCGAAGACGTCCACTCCCGGGATTCTCAGCAGACGGCCATGGCGCCGGTAGAAGCGCGCGGCCGTCACGATCATGTCGACCACGCTCGCGCGGCTTTTGAAGTCCTCATGGCCCCAAGGCTTTGGCTGAGCGTGATGCAGGACCAGCGCCTCCCGGGAGCGCCGAAAGCATCCGGGGCGCGCCTGAGCGACTCGCAGGCACCACTCGGTGTCCTCGTAGTAGCTCGCCATCTCCGGATCCAGCGGGAACCGCTCGAAGAGATCTCGCCGCACGAGCGCGGCGGTTCCCGGTATCCAGTCGCAAGGCCCTGATGGGGGAAGCTCGGTCTGCTCCAGAGGCAGGCCCGAGTGGGCCAGGGTGAAGCAGACGGTCTCGCGCGACTCGGTGTACCAGCCGCCCGAGTGTGAGACCCGTCGATCTGGCAGCACGACCGTCGCGGAGACGCCTTGCGTCTCGGGGTGGCGGTCGAGCTCGGATATGAGCTGCGCGAGCGCTCCGGGCATCAGCTCCGCGTCGTCGTCGAGGAACAACACGAACTCGGACTCGGCGAGCTCGAGCACGAGTTGCCGCCCACCTGCGCACCCCAGGTTGCGATCGCTCAGGCGCAGCTCGATCGACGGATGCCCGGCACAGGCTTCGGCGAGCATCCGCCGCGTGCGCTCGCCGGAGTTGTTGTCGACCACCACCACGCGAGCAGGGACCCCTGTGCTGTCAGTCCCCTGGAGCACAGACTGGATCGCTCGCAGCATCAACTCAGGTCGCTCGTGCGAAAGAATCCCGGCCGTCACCCGCGGAGCTTCGACGCTATCTGAGGGTGTGAGCGTCTCTGATGTCGCGACGGCTCGGGCGTGGGCGATCAACTGCTCCCGGGTGGTTTCCGCCTCGGGCGAGTTGGAAGCACGGACGGGCCGCGGCGCATCTCCATGCACGCGATTTGAAGGTGTCGGTTCTCCGGCCGCGAGATGCTCGACCGGAAAATCGCGGAGCGCGTAGTCGGCGATCGCGGGAACCTTGAAGTAGCTGCTCGGCGCGAAGCGAACCGCCTTCCCAAGCATCGCCGCGGCGATCATCACATGCGCGCGATCCGTTCGGATCAGCTCGTGGCTGACGATCTTGCTCAACCAGGCATCCAACGAGCCGGCCGTCACCGAGATGTCGTCGTTGTCCGGCGGAAGCGGATAGTCGCCGCTCGCCTCGCTGTCCGTGCGGAAAGCATCGAGTATTCCCTTGCCCGATCCGCTGGCTCGATAAGGCTCGTAGTCGAAGAAGAAGGCGCAGTCATGCGCGATACGCGCGTCGCACAGCGGCTGAATCCGGTTAAAGGATTCGTGCTCACGAGCGAAGACGAGTGCCTGCGAGCGTTGCAGGGCCGCGCGCACGGCATCGACGGAGGTGTCGAAGGAGCTTGGCAGCAGGATCACGCGCTCGAAGCGCAACTCTGCCACCGCCAGAACCTGGGGCATGAACTCGTGGAACGCGTGACAGAAGGCGCCGCCACCGCAGATGACCGCCGTGTGCCCCACGGCGGCGGGCAGCTCATCGATGCCGATCTCGCGATAGACGAGGCCGCGAAGCAGGTGTCGCGTGCCGGCCCAGATCAACTCGTCCCCCCAGTTCCCAACACTGCGGACGAGCACGAGGTCCGGAAACTCGCCAATCGCCTCCAGGATCTCCGTGCGGCTGTGCTCGAGGCGCTCCAGATGAGAAGGCGGCATGCGGCGATAGTCTGCCACGACCGCTTAGACCGTCTCAGAGTTCACGGTAGGCGGCGAGTGTACGCGCAGCGGCGATCGGCCACGTAAACCGCTCCACCGCCAACTCCCGTGCCCTATGTCCCATCTGCGAGCGCTTTGCGGAGTCCCCCAGCAGCTCGGCGATGCGCTGCCCGAGAGCCCGCGGGTCGTTGGGCGGCACTACGAACCCGGAGACGCCGTGCTCGATGATCTCGGGCATACCGCCAACATCGGTGCAGATCGTCGGCGTCCCGCACGCCATGCTCTCCTGCAGCACGCAGCCGAGCAGCTCAGGCATCGCCCAACGCCCGCCGAACACGTCGCGATACACGGACGGCAGCACCGTCGCCAGAGCGCGACTGTAGGCCTGGACGAGGTACTCATCGGAGGCGTCCCGCACGAATCGCACGTCGCGTCCGGTTGCGAGCTCCGCGAGCAGCGCATAAAACGGCTCGTCGTAGACGTGGCCGATGATGTCGAGGCCAACGCCCTCTGGAAGGCTCTCAATGAGCACGTCGATGCCCTTGTGCCGCATGATCCGGCCGACGTACAGGACTCGTCGCGATTTCGACGCCGTTGACTCGATGTGCCGTGCCCCGGCGTCGAGAAAGATCTCGCCAACGCCGCTGGGTATGACCCGGGAGGGAATGGCGGAGGGCATCTGTCGCAGCGAGAACTCCGATAGGGCGAGCACTCCCGAAAGGCAATCCGTGACGGGCAGCTGCGGATCGAAATGCGTTCCGACGCCGCCCAGGTCGGTCACGAAGGTGCGCGCCCCCATCGCCGCCCCGGCCAGGATGGCCATCTGGGAGACGGCCACTCGATACTGGTGGCAGTGCACGACATCGACGCCTCGGGTCTGCTCGAGGAAGCGGTAGCAGAGCGGGTCGAAGCGCTGGCCACCAAGCTCGCCCGATGAGCGGTAGACCTCGATGCGCAAGTCGCCGTCCGTCAGCCGGTCCCGGCGCGATCCCGTCGTCGCCAGGGTCGTCGGCACCAGACGTGCGACTGCGCGGGCGAATCCCAGAGCGGCCCGCTCGCCACCACCGACGATCCCGTCGGGGCCGAACAGGATGGGTGAGACGTGCAGCACGGATCCGACCGACCCCTCCGGCTCGCCGCGACGACGACGCGCCGAGCCGAGGCGGTGAAGCGCCCGCGCACGTCCTCGTAGGCGGCGGATCTCGGGAGCCTCCTCAAACCTGGGGCCAGCGGAGCGCGCCATCGCTGAAGGGTAGGGCCCCGCCTGTCAGTTCCGCCATCCGGAATATGATCGCCCGCGTGCACCGCGTGCAGTCACGTTGGAGGAGCGCCGCAGCATCCTGGCTGCCTTGGACGTGCGGCGCCGTGCTGGCGACCTGGTGTTACCTGATCATGGTGGTCGCCGCTCGGGTGAACATCCTCGGGCGGTTCGACGACGGCATCGAGTTCACGTCCGTCACATATCTGCTGCACGGTCAGCTTCCCTACACAGACTTCTACGAGCCGTACGGGCTGGGGATCGGGATACCCGGTGTGCTGCCTCATCTCCTTGGAATCGACGGCGCGTTCGCACTGAGGCTCGTGTACGGCGTCTTCCCTGCGCTCGTGACGCTATTGGTGACCCCTCTGGTGTGGCGCCGCTGCGGTGTCGCAATGGGGGTACTTGTGGGCTTCATGACGCTCACCTCGACGACGCCGCGATATTCGATGGGCTTCGCGGCGCTCTTCGGATTCGCTCTGATGGTGGACCGTGCCGTAAGGCGCACTCCGAGCAAGACGCTTCAGGAGGTCGCAGAGAGAAATCCAGGGATGCTGCTGGCGGCTGGCGCCGTCTGCTCGCTTGCCGGCTGGGCGCGAACGGAGTACGCGATCTTTGCGGTCTTGTGGGCTGTTGTGCTCGTGCTGGCCTTGCCAAACGGCCGCCGACGCTGGATGCTCGCCCTGGGAACCTGCCTACTGGCGGCCCTGCCAACGCTCATCGTCTTCATCACGGGCGGCTTGCGGCATCTCTGGTGGTTCACTGCTTACACGCTCTCATCGTCAGGGTCCGGATTTCACGCACAACGGGGTCAGCACGTCGAATGGAATCTGCTCGGCGACAGGCTCAGTGAATTGTCACATCTACACCTGGGGTCCTCCACCCCCGGGATCGTGGTGGGCTCTTACTTCCTCGCCCTGCTCGTGGTGGTTGCGGGTGGTGTCATGTTGGCTGTACCTCGCTGGCGCCGGGGTATGCTCGCTCGAGACAGGAGTTACCTGACGCCATTCATGGTCGCGGTATGCGCCGTTGTGCTCTACGGTCAGGCGGCACGATTCAGCACCACCTACGGTTCAATCGGCAATCCCGTGTTCTGGGTCGCTGGCGCGCTGCTTGTCGGTCGGATCGCGACGTGGATGCTCGTCCCCTTATGTGCGCTTGTCGTATATCCGTTCGTGCCGGGGCTATCACCGAAGCGGCTGTATGACTCATGGGCATCGCCTCCCGCGGTACGGGATCGCGTTGTCGTGCCGGGCCTGAACCGAGTGCCAATCGCCAACGACGGGGGGGCGGCGTCAATGGCGGCGCTCGTGGCGCAATGGCGTGCGCTTGGTCTGGAGGGACGGCCGACGGTCGCAGTCGAGCTGCGCAACGATGTCGCCTGGGGGAATGAGGCGATCGTTGGATTCCTGCTCGACGCTCCGGCGGCGGCGTGGCCATTGACTTACGATCCGGGCCTCGTCAACACCACAGAGGTGGAGCGGGGCACGGTGTCGGAACTGTGCAGTAATCGCGCCCCTGTCGTTCAGGGCGACGGTGACTATCCCTACCCGCCCGGCGTGAAGGCGTTCGTTGGCTCGCGCCTACTCGATGAGTTTCTTGCGCTGAACTACCGGATAGCAGCGGTAGCAGGCTTCTACCGCGTGCTGCTACCCGCTACATCGCATTGTGAGCTTCCCGAACGGATCGATACTCCAACGCTCGAATCGCTCGGGAGCAGATGGCTCGAAAAAGGCGAGCTCGCGGCGGCCGGCGCGCTCGCGATCGTGCGACTGGAACGCGCAAAGCAGCCGCACGTGCCCGCTGGCGCTTCAGACGCCGCGCTTGCCGCACTCGGTGGCTACACGCTGGCTCCCTCCGAGCTGCCGGCCGGGGCATTGGGACGGGCGCTGCGCGCGCTCGATCCTGCGAGCTCGCATGTGGCAGGCTTGGCCACGGCGGCGGCCGCCCCGTGGCCAAGCGACGTGCAGAGGCTCGCGGCGCAGACTGCGTGGATCGAGCATCGCTCGCCGGGGGAATCGGCGACGGCCGCTGCTGCTGCGGTCTACTCGTTGGCGCTTCGACACCCTCGCTGGCCGCAGGCCATATCGAATCTCAGCGCCATCGAGCCGCCAAGCGAGGAGATCTTCGCGACCCTGGCGCGCCGGGGCTCCGAGGGCATACCCGCATTCGACCGCTGGCGCCGCGGATACTTTGTCGAGTCCGGTGATGTCGCAGGCTCGCTGTCGGCCGGGATCGCGCTCGTACGCGACTACGACAGCGCGAGTAATCCGGTGGAAGCCGGTCAGACCGAGCTGGAACTCGCGACATATCCGGGGATCACTCCAGCTTGTGCTCTCGCTCTGCGCCGTGACGCCGGCACCCGCCCTGGACTGCGCGTCCCCGTGCCGCCGACAGGGTCGCGATGCACGCAGTCGCCGTTGGCCGAGTTCCTGCGTGGAGCGTGACCGGCCATCTAGCCCACGCTCTATGCTGGCGCCCACCTTTCTAGAAGTCCGCTCGCGCGGCGAATCGGCGTCCCTGGGACACCGATTCGGCTCGGCGCTCTCCTTTCGATGTCTTCGTCATCATCCGCTCTCAACACGATGTCCGCAAAGCGCCGCGTCCTCGTTACGGGAGGCGCCGGATTCATCGGGGCCAGCCTCGCCGCCGGCCTTGCCCGAAGGCATGCGGATTGGGAAGTGCTCGCCTTCGACAGCCTGCGCCGTCGCGGATCGGAGCTGAACCTGCCTCGTCTCAGGGATGCCGGTGTGGCGTTCTGCCATGGCGACGTCCGTGAGCTCAACGACCTTCTCGAGCTGGGGGCGATCGACGCTCTGGTCGAGTGCTCGGCCGAGCCCTCGGTTCTGGCTGGTGTCGATGGAAGCCCCGACTACGTCGTCCAGACGAACCTCGTCGGGGCCTACAACTGTCTGGAGATGGCACGACGTACGGACGCTCAACTCGTGTTCCTGTCAACGAGCCGGGTGTATCCCGTCGCCGGACTGGAGCGTCTCGCGTATCGCGAGCTCGACTCGCGCTTCGAGCTGGCCGACGAACAGCCGTTCGCCGGGGCATCTCCTCAGGGGATCGCCGAGTCTTTCCCGTTGTCCGGCGCACGCACGATCTATGGGGCCACGAAGCTGTGCGGCGAGATGCTGATCGAAGAGTACGCCGCGGCGTACGGCTTGAGCGCCGTTATCGACCGCTGCGGCGTCGTCGCCGGCCCCTGGCAGATGGGCAAGGTCGACCAAGGGGTGTTCACATACTGGATGCTCGCGCACCACTTCCAACGACCGCTCGAATACATCGGCTTCGGAGGGAGCGGCAAGCAGGTGCGCGATCTCCTCCACGTGGACGACCTGCTCGATCTCGTCGATGAGCAACTGGGTGATCCCGGCCGCTGGGCGGACGCGACCGTGAACGTCGGCGGTGGCCGCGCCTGTAGCCTGTCGCTGCTCGAGACGACGGATTTGTGCCGGGAGATCACGGGTAGCATCATCGACGTCCGCCAATCGGCGGAGGATCGACCCGGAGACATCCCGATCTACATCTCGGACTGCACACTGCTGCAACAGATGACCGATTGGCGGCCGCGTCGAGGGCCAGCCGACATTCTCGGTGACATTCACGCCTGGATCGTCGAGCACGAGGCAGCTCTCGCAGCGGCGCTCTAGAGGAAGGACAGTATGCCCGTAGCGATAATCACCGGATCGGGAGGCCTGATCGGCTCGGAGTCCGTTCGACACTTCATCGAGGCCGGCTACGACGTGATCGGCTTGGAGAACGATATGCGCGCACGGTTCTTTGGTCCCGACGCCTCGACCGCCCATACCACCGACACGCTTCGGCAGAGCTACGGCGATGAGTTCCGCTCGCTGGAGATCGACATTCGGGACGCCGACGGGGTGGGGGCCATCTTCGCCGAGCGCGCAGGGCAGATAGAGCTGGTGATCCACACGGCCGCGCAGCCGTCCCATGACTGGGCTGCCTCGGACCCGCAGACGGACTTCGCCGTAAACGCCAACGGCACGCTCAATCTCCTCGAGGCCTCGCGCTTGCACGCGCCCGAGGCCACCTTCATCTTCTGCTCGACCAACAAGGTCTATGGAGACCTGCCCAACCGCCTGCCTCTCGATGAGCTCGAGATGCGTTTGGAGCTCCCGGACGATCACCACTACTACCAGGGGATCGACACGACTATGTCGATCGATGCCTCCACCCATTCGCTCTTCGGCGTCTCGAAGGCGGCCGCCGACCTGCTGGTGCAGGAGTACGGCCGCTACTTCGCCATGCCCACGGTCTGCTTTCGAGGCGGATGCCTGACGGGCCCGAATCACGCCGGCACCCAGCTACATGGATTCCTGTCGTACTTGATGCGATGCACCATGACCGGCGATCCGTACACGGTGTTCGGGTACGGCGGCAAGCAGGTTCGTGACAACATCCACGCTGCGGACCTTGTCGCTGCGTTCGAGGCGTTTCACCGCTCACCGAAGGCGGCGGCTGTGTACAACATCGGGGGAGGGCGGCAGAGCAACTGCTCGATGCTCGAGGCGATCGAGTTGTGTGAGGAGATTGCCGGCCGTGAGCTCGAGTGGAGCCTCGGCGAGGAGAACAGGGTTGGCGATCATCGCTGGTGGATCAGCGACCTGGGCCCCTTCAAGGAGGACTATCCCGGCTGGGACATCGCCCACGATGTGAGTGACATCCTGCGCCAGATCCATGAACGTAACGCCGAACGGTGGATCCCCGCGGCATGAGGTTGTCGGTCGTGATCCCCGCTCACAACGAGCGTGAGTCGATCGCGGCGACCGTTGAGGAGCTGAGCTCGGAGTTGGGGGCTCAAGAAGTCCCTTACGAGATCCTGGTTGTCGATGACAACAGCAGCGACGGAACGGCACAGGTGGTTCGGGAGATCGCCGCGCGCGATCCCAACGTTCGCTGTATCCGCTCATCTCGCTCCCCCGGTTTCGGACAGGCCGTTCGCGTCGGCCTGGACGAGTTCACCGGCGATGCCGTCGCGATCGTGATGGCCGATCTATCGGACTCTCCGAGAGACCTCGTGCGCTATTACCGAGTGCTTCAGGATGGCTTTGACTGTGCCTTCGGCTCGCGCTTCATACGCGGCGGTCAAGTCCACGACTACCCAAAAGCCAAGCTGATGCTCAATCGCCTCGTGAATCTGGGCATTCGAGTTCTGTTCCGCCACGGATACAACGACACCACGAACGCCTTCAAGGCCTACCGGCGTGAGGTCATCGAGAACATCCAGCCGCTGCTCTCCAATCACTTCAACCTGACCGTTGAGATGCCGCTGAAGGCGATCGTGAGAGGCCACTCATACGCGGTCGTGCCGATCTCGTGGACCAACCGAGCATATGGTGTGTCGAAGCTCAAACTCCAAGAGATGGGCAGTCGCTATCTGTTCATCGTGCTCTACGTGTTTCTCGAGCACCATCTGAGTCGAGGCGACTACCACCGACCGGATTTGCCCGGCGGCCAGCGCGGCCGGCCCTACCCGGGCGAGCTGAGGGCGAACGGAGCACGGCGGCCACGATCACAGACCGGCGGATCCGGCTCAGGGCCCAGCTAGTGGCATCTGTGGCACGGCCCACGCGCCCGAGGGGCGGCTCGGGGAACACCTCCTCAAACGACCCGCAAGCACAAGGTTTGCTGGCGCGAGCGGTCGCATCGGTTGACCGGCATTGGCGCTGGGCGCTGGGCGTGCTGTTGCTGCTCGACGGCGCCCTGCTTCTCTACATGGGCCGCGGGCTGACTTTCTTCTACGACGACTGGGACTTCGTCACTCACGACTACGGGGGTGGGTTGCACTCGCTCCTCGTCGCCCACGTCGGCAACATCTCGGTGTTCCCGATAGCGGTCTACAAGGCTCTCTTCCATCTCGTAGGGCTCGACCACTACGGGATCTTCCGTCTGGTCGTGGTGGTCTTGCATCTGATCTCGGCCGGGCTCATCTACACGCTTGCCTCGCGACGCATCGCGCACGTTCCCGCGCTGTTGGCCACGGCCCTCATCCTGTTCCTCGGAGCTGCCTGGGAGGACCTGCTGTGGGCCTTCCAGACCGGGTATCTGCTGTCGATAACCGGTGGGCTCGCGGCCTGGGTGCTGCTGGAACGGCGCGACCGCGCCGGCAACCTTCTCGCGATGGTCGCCCTGGTGGTGGCCGTGGGCAGCTCGAGCCTCGGCATACCTCTCGTCATCGGGGTCGCAGTGGAGTTGGCCTGGCGACGCGAGTGGGGACGTGGCTGGGTCGTGGTCGTGCCGGCGGTCCTGTACCTGGCCTGGTACCTGCAATACGGCGAAAGCGAGGTGACCTCCAACAGCCTGATCAGCGCCCCCGGCTTCGCCGCCGACCTGGCCGCCGCCGCCGCCGGAGCGTTGGTAGGGCGAGCGCTCGAATGGGGACGCCCGCTCGCGCTCATTGGCCTGTTGGTGCTCCTTCGCCGCCTGATCAGTCCCGTCCAGATCTCCGCGCGACTCGCCGGCCTGCTCGCTACCGGTGCGGCCCTGTGGATCGTCACAGCGACGGCGCGCTCGACGATCTCACCCCCGGAAACCAGCCGCTATGTCTATCTCGGCGCCGTCGTGATCGTGCTCATCGGCGTCGAGTTGCTCCGCGGCGTTGAGCTCTCCCCGCGCGCTGCGGGGATCGGGGCGTTGGTCGTCGCGTTCTGCGCGGTCACTGGGCTCACGGTGATGCACGCTGGCGCTGTCGGCCTCCGCTCGACCTCCAAGATCGTGGCGGCCGAGCTCGGAGCGATGGAGGAGGCGGCGGCGTATGTCCCGACCGAATATCGGCCGGACCCTCAGCGAGCGCCTCAGATCGTCGCTGGGCCCTATCTGCACACGGTTCGCGCGATTGGCTCCACACCCGCCGATTCGCCCACCGAGATCGAGCGTTCCGATGCGGTCTCCCGAGCCGAAGCCGACCGGGTTCTGTTGGCGCTCCACGCTCCCGCGCTGGTACCCGTGGCGAGCCGGAGCGTATCCTCGCCGGGCTCAGCCCCGACGGTCTCGACTCTGACCGGGGGAAGCCAGACCGCGCGCGGCGGCTGCGCCGAGCTGAGACCGCTCGACGGTGCAACGATGAGCGTTACGTTCGCGCTGCCGAGTGGCGGTTTGGCGATTCGCGATCAGGGAGTCGACCCCGTCGCCGTGGCCGTCAAGCGCTTCGGCGATGCGTTCAGCGCGCTCCCTGCGCCACTTCCGGCGCGGAGCGCCGCGTCGCTGCTCGTCCCTCGGGATCGGGGCGGCCTCCCGTGGCATGCTCAGCTCAGCTCCCGCTCAACGATCTCGCTCTGTACGACATCCAAGTGATCCGCAGGTCGTTGATGCTCAGCGTGCCCAGATCGTGAGCGTCCTCGAGCGTTTCGGCTCGTGGGCAAGCGTCCAGCTGACGCCGGGTCGGGTGCTGGCGATGATCCTGATCTGCTTCGCGCTCCTGGCGGGCGCCGTGCTTGCTCTTACGCCGCCGTGGGAGGCCAACGACGAACCCGATCACGTGCGCAACATCGAGGTCCTAGCGGGGGGTAATTGGTACCGGATTACGCCCGACAGCGGTTTCGAGTCTCATCAAGCGCCGCTGTACTACTTGACCGTCGCGACCTTTCAGAGACTGGCTCGCCTCCCGGTGGAGATGCCTGACGGGCAACTCGGTCCAGTCGGTGGCGGACAGCTGCACGGCAACTACGCGCACGACGTTCCGCAGGACGGCAAGGACCAGCGCTTGCTCGATCTTCTGAGGCTGCCGAGCATCATCTTCGGTCTGCTCGCCATCGGCTTGACGTACGTTGCCGCAAAACGAGTCTCCCGCGATCGCTGGACCCCGGTTGTGGCCGCGGCGCTCGTCGCCGGAGTCCCGAAGTTCGTGTTCCTCTCCGCAGTCGTCAACAACGACAATCTGTCGAACTTCCTCGGAGCAGCCGCGCTGGCCGCCGCACTCGCGTTGCTGATGACTCCACCGAGCAGCCGGCGTGGTCGGGCGCTGGGCGCAGGCGGTGTCGGCTTGCTATTCGGAATGCTCGTTCTGACGAAGGTCACCAATGCGCTGGTCGGGCCCGGCCTCCTCGTGGCCGTGATGCTCCTCGGTCGTGACCGGCGTGAGCGGCTCGAGCTGGCGGCCACGTTCCTCGGCGCCGCGCTTGTGGTCTCAGGCTGGTGGTTTGTCCAGAATCAGTCCCGATACGGCGATCCACTCGCAGCACGAGCTGCAACCGACCACCTCAAGGCGCTGTTTCCGCCACTGTTCGAGATCGCGGGGCCTGCCGAGCGGATCTTTGTGCAGATTCCGAAGGGGGTCTACAAGTCACTCTGGTACGTGTCGGGTTACAACCAGTTCTCATGGCGGTGGTTCTGGTACCTGCCGTTCTGGCTGGGCGCGTTCGTCGGGGTCGCCGGCCTGTTCTGGCGACGACGCGCACTCCCGACTACCAGGCAGGCGTTATGGGTGCTGTCCTTGGTCGCAGGCGGGGCGATCGCGATCGTGTGGATCCTCGGTCTGCAGACATCGACCGAGCAGGCACGCGTGGCGTTCGTTGGGCTTCCGGCGATGGCGATCCTCGTCGCTGTTGGCTACGAGCGCCTCGGTATGACCCCGGTATGGCGCTTCCTGCTGCCTGCCATCGGCATGGTCGGGACCGTGGCGGCGATCCGTTACAACGTCGTCATCCCCTACTCGTGAACCAGCGCAACGTCGCCCTGACGTGGCCGAACCGGATGCCGCGAGTTGTAGTGCAGCGTCCACAGCCCCACCAGCACGAACGGCACGAAGTTCACGAGGTGCAGGACCACGGCGTAGGCCAGCGCGGCGGAGTGAGGGACGCCGTATGCGTCAAGCGCGATCAGCGCGGCGCCCTCGAACACCCCCACGGCGGCTGGTGGCGAGGGCAGGATCATGCTCAGGCCGACCGCCACTGCGACGAGGATGCCGCACGCGAAGGGCACGTCCAGATGGAAGGCGAGGGTCATCAGGTAGGCGCACAGCGCCGTGCACAGCCAGGCGGCGATCGTCCACACGAACGCCTCCAATGCGAGTGTGGCGTCGCGCAGGCCGCTCAGCCCGTGCACGAGCTCGTCGATCGTCCTCTCCAGGCGCTCGCCGGAGAGCAGCGAGAAGCGGCGCAGCGGGTGCAGCAGCAGGCGTAGCGGGCGGTCTCCATACACGGCCAGCGCAAACGCCGCGCCGGCGATCAGGCCGGCCAGCCCGATCGCCGCGATCGCCGCGGCTTTGAACCAGCTCACGTGCGGCAGCCATGGCTCGGCCGCGAAGAAGATCACGAGGATCGCCAGCACGTCGTACAGGCGCTCGAGCACGACCGTGCCGACGATCTCCACCGGTGGCGCGGTGCTGCGCTGCGTAAGCACCACCACGCGCGCCGCTTCGCCGGCGCGCGCCGGCAGGATGTTGTTGTAGAGATAGCCGACCAGCATCGCGTCCAGCACCGCGCCGAACGGCGGCCGGCGGCCGTGGGCGAACAGCGAGCGCCAACGTAGCGCGCGGGCCGCGTTGCCGAGTAGGAACGCGACCAGCGCCGCGGCGATCCACCAGTAGTCGCTCGTGCGCAACGCGCGCCAGGCCAGCGAGAAGTTGATGTTGCGCAGGGCGATGTAGGAGAACACGACCGTCACGACCATCGTCGCGATGAACAGCAGCCGTCGTGAGCTCCGCAAAGGGCGCCAGCCCGGCACGCGCGGGAGGCGGCGCCGGCCGCTCCCGGCCGGCGGCGTGTTCGCAGGGTCGCCGACTCGGGGCTCCCGCTGGTCTACGAGCATCGCGTCAAGGTAGTGGATACGCCCGATCCACCCGTGCGCGTCGTGTGTTCCGAGACCTGGACGTCCGTCCGATCGTTGCATACATAGTCGAGCGGCGGGGCAGTCTGCCGATAGAAATCAAGATGTCCGACCAGCATTCAAAGCAAGCCCGGCACGCCTCCCGGCGCCGGCTCCTCGCGAGCCTTGCCGCCGTCGCCACGGTGCTGCTCGCACCCGCTGCGGCCGAGGCGGCGACCATGACGTTCGGCAGCCCTCTGGCGGTCCCCGCCGTCAAGGACACCGCCTACGATCTGAACTACAGCGGCGCCGACGTGGCGCTGCCCGGCTCGATCTTCCACATCCCGCACGACGGCGCTGACACGGCGCTGTGGAACACGGTCTCGCCTGGCGGAACCCCTGCGGCGCCCTCCGGAGGGCAGGTCGTGAGCGTGCGCGTCGAGGGTTGTGCGCGGCAGCCCGCCGACGCTCCACCGCCGCTGACCGAGATCCACTTTCAGGATCTCGTGCGCCAGCCCGACGGTGGGGTCAAAGTCAACGTGACCACCCAGGCGTTCAACCTTCCCGTCTGCGGCCAGGGCGGGGCGAGCGGATCGACGATCACGAGCTACACCCCGACGAACTTCTGTGTCGCCGCTGGCGACTACGTCGACTTTGCCGACGAGGGCGGCTTCGTCCCCAGCAACACGGGCCCGCCGCCATACCCAAGCGGCGTTCCATACATGGTGATCGGCTCCGTGCCCGACGCGACGATGGACTCCTTCATCCGCAACGGCGGGATCAACAACGGCGAGACGTTCTCGCCCGGCGACTCGACCTATCACGACGGCTTCGCGACCAATCACGGCGAGGAAGTGATGCTCCAGGCAACACTTGCCACCGGCCCCGACGCGTCCCCCCTCTGCCCGGGGGGAACTCACGGCCAATCCAAACACTCCTCGATTCCCCTGATTCCGATCCGTATCAGCCCTCAGACCGACGGCATCAACCATCGCCGTATCGCAGCCGTCGCGATCTTCTGCCGGCTGAGTGGCGGGTGCAAGGGGGAGGCCACCCTCAGCGCGATCGGCAGGCAGGCCAGCCAGGCGCGCTTTGGGCACACCGGCTTCAATCTCGCCGGGAAAAAGACGGCTCACGTGCCAATCCGCGTGGCGTCGAGCGTTATCAAGCTGCTGCGCAAGCATCGGGGAGGCCAGCGCATGCTCCTGAGCGCGATCGTCAACGGCAAGACCGTGACGCAGGTCATCACCCTCAAGATCTTCTAGCTCGCCGCGGTAGGGCGGCCGTCGCGCGGCCGTCGCGCACGGTGCCGCGTGCCTGGGCATGGCATGCTGCTCCCGCATGACCGCGGTCGAAGCAGCGCCCGCAGAGCTCTTCCTCGCCGGCACCGGATCGTTCGCCGTCGAGGTCGCCGAGTGGGCCGAGGATGCTGGCTGGAAGATCGCCGGCTTGGTAGAGCTGCTCGAGCTCTCTCGCGTCGGCGACTCGCGTGACGGCCGTCCGGTCGTCGCACTCGACTCGCCGCTCGACGGCGCATGCGCCGTGATCGCCGCCGGAGGAAGCAGACGGGAGCACTGGCTGCGTATGTCGGGCTTCGGATGGCGCGGAGCAACCGTCGTTCATCCCTGCGCCCATGTCTCGCCTTCCGCACGTTTGGGCGACGGTTGCGTCGTCGCTCCCGGAGCCGTCGTCGGCGCCGAGGCGGTCCTGGGCGAGCACACGCTCGTCTCACGTGGCGCTCTGATCGGCCATCACGTCCGCGTCGGCGCCTTCGTCTCGCTGATGCCCGGCGCCAATGTGGGCGGCCACGTCGAGCTCGGCGAGGGCACAACGGTCGGCATGGGCGCGGTGATCGTCAACGGCACGAGCATCGGGCCGGGCTGCACCGTCGCAGCCGGCGCCGTGGTCCTGCGCGACGTCGACGGGGGCTCCAGGGTGCAGGGAGTGCCCGCTCGGAAGTTCCTCGCATGATGCGCAAGCGCCTGAGCAGGGCTCTCACATGGCGCTTCGGCGCTCTCGCGACGCGCCTCGATGCCCTCGCGAATCGCGCCGACGCGCTCGGCGAGCACCTCGAGCGCGTCGAGCTGCTCACGCGATCTGTGGCCGAGCGGACCGCGGAGCTGGCCGGCGTGCTCGAGGAGGTGCGCACGCGCGCCGCCGAAGTCCCCCAGCTCGCCGCCGACGTGAGCGCCTCGCGGGACGCGCTCGATCACACCGTTCATCCGATGCTGCGCGCGATTCTCGACGAGGAGTCGCAGAACCGCCGCCGGCTGTTCGCACTGCGAGACAGCCCCTCCTACCTGGACGCCTACTCCGATCCCGATCCCCTCGTCTCGGTCACCGTGCCCACCGTCGGCCGGGTGGATGCGCTGGTCAACCGCTCGCTCCCGTCGCTGCTCTCGCAGAGCCACACCAACCTCGAGGTGCTGGTAGTCGGCGATGCCGCCCCGCCCGAGGTCGAGGAGGCCGTCACAGCGCTCGGGGACCCGCGTGTCCGCTACGCGAATCTGAGTCAGCGCCTGCTCGCGCACTCCGCCCCGAGGCGTCACTGGCTGGCGGGAGGCACGATGGGCCGCAACGAGGCCGTGCGGCGTGCTCGCGGACTCTGGCTGTTGCACTTCGACGATGACGACCACCTCCGTCCCGGCTCGATCGAGAGACTGCTCGAGCTGGCCCGCGAGCGGCGCGCGGAGGTCGTCTACGGAGGCACCGAGCAGCACTATCCCGAGGGCAACAGCGCGACGCTCCTGGGCTTTCCACCGGAGTGGGGGAAGTTCACGTGGCCCGCCGCGCTCGTCCACAGCGGTCTGCGCTTCTTCGAGCGCGAGCTGATCGCCGCCGATCTCGACCTGCCGGGCGACATCTACATGCTCGAGCGAATGCTACGCACGGGCGTGCGCTTTGCGATGCTCGACGCTGTTCTGCTCGACTACTACCCCTCAACACTCTGGAAGCGCTCAGAGGAGCCCGACGGGCCTGCTGGGTCTGATGGGCCTGCCAAGTCGCCCTAGCCCGCCCTACCCCGCGTCGGGCCACTCCCAGAGGCGGATCTCAGACGGTCGTGCCTCGCTCGCCAGCGCCGCCGCAGCGCGGCTGCCCACGTCCAGCTCCGCGATCCAAGCGCTTCGCTCGACCGCGTCAGCATCCCCGCTGCCCGCGGCTCCGCCGCCAACGTCGCCGATGCCGCGGCCGCCGCACTTCAGGTCGGCCTCGTAACGCGTCCACAGCCGCAGCAGCTCGCGCTCGCGCTCGCGCGGCTCGAGCTCCCGAAGACGCCGCGCCTGCAACGCTCCGAACGCCCGCTCGGCGATCGCCGCCGCATCGAGCCTCCGCGCCGCGCTCCGGGGCAGCTGCACATCCACCCCCACCTCGACATCCGCCGCGATCGCATACAGCGCCAGCTCGCCGGAGTGGGAGAGGTTGAAGCGCAGCCGGTGCGACTTGTCGAGCAGCACTGGCTTGCCGTGCGCGGCGCGCGTGAAGCGCAGCTCACGCGGGTCCGCGTCCAGATAGGCGCCTAGCAACGTCCTGAGCACGCCACACGAGCGTGCCCACAGCCGCCCATCGCGCTCACTTGGGAAGCGCCCCGCGCGGGCTTGCTCCGCGGCGCACAGCAGCTCCGTCAGCTCATCGTCCTGCGCTGCAAGGTTCGCTCGCCACACGTGCACCGCCTGGTGCTCGAGGCTCGGGCGCTCGGGACCCGGCATCCACCCGGATACCGGCGCCGGCAACTCCGGGCTCCGCGCCCAGGCCGCCATGGGTGGTTGGGGGGAGGAGCAGTGGATCTGCACAAGTCAAGCAAAGCTACGTGCGGTGACCGGCGCCGGCAAGCTTCGACGACGCATGCGCCCACGGGTCTCCCGAAAAGGGCTTGCGGAGTGCCACCTGTGGCATCGGCGGCTACCCTCTTGCGCCTATGCGCGTCCTTCCAACCCCGCTCGCCGGTCTCGTGGCCTTCGAGCCAGACAGGCACGGGGACGAGCGTGGCTTCTTCTGCGAGACCTACAGGCAGCAGTGGCACGAGCAGTTGGGGATTCCCCCGGAGCAGGGCTTCATCCAGGACAACCACTCGCGCTCCACGCGCGGTGTCCTACGTGGGATGCACTTCCACATCAGCCCCGGCGCGGCTAAGCTCGTGCGCTGCGCGCGCGGGCGGATCGCCGATATCAACGTCGACCTGCGCGCCGGCTCGCCCACATACGGGCGGTGGGCGGTCGTCGAGCTCGACGACGAGAGCATGCGCGAGCTGTATGTGCCCGTGGGCTTCGCACACGGCTTCTGCGTGCTCAGCGACGTGGCCGACGTGATGTACAAGCAGAGCGCCTACTACGACCCCGCCGTCGAGCGGGGCATCGCCTGGAACGATCCCGACATCGCCATCCGGTGGCCGCTGCCGCCGGAGGAGCTGATCGTCTCAGAGCGCGACTCCAAGGCGCCGCTGCTGCGCGAGGTGGCGGGCGAGCTGCCCTTTCAGTGGCATCCTTAACCCGATGCGCCCCCGTCTCGAGCGCCTGCGCGAGCGCACCAACGGCTACACCGTCACGCCCCAGCAGTACGCCTACGTGGCCTATGCCGCGCTGGGCGCGCTCACGCTGATCGTCCTCAGCGGAGCCGCCGTGCGTCTGAGCGGCTCCGGCCTCGGCTGCCCCGATTGGCCGAAGTGCTATGGCAAGGCCTACCCGCCGCTGAACGCGCACGCCGTGATCGAGTTCTCCAACCGCCTGATCACCGGGCCGGTTTCGATCGCCGCCGGCGCCGCCTGGCTGCTCGCGCTCCGCCGCCGCCCCTACAGACGCGACCTCGTGTGGCTAGGCGCGCTGCTGCCACTCGGCGTGATCGCGCAGGCCGTGCTTGGCGGCTTCACCGTCCGTGGCGCACTCGACTACGGCTGGGTGATGGGTCACTTCGCGCTCTCCATGCTGATCCTGCTCGCCGCCGCCCTGCTCGCCTGGCGGGCATCGGAAGATCTGCACGAGCACGAGCACGAGCACGAGCACGAGCATGGGCATGGGCGCGCGCGTGCGCCTGCGCGCGCGGCGTCCGCGAACGGCGTGGGCGCTGGGAATGGCCTTGAGCCCACGAACGGCGCACGCCCGGCGAACGGCGCCGGCAGCGCCACGGGCCGCATCGCCGCCGCCGCTCATCTGCCCGACAGGACGCTGATCCTGTCCCTGCGCGCGCTCGTGGTGCTCGGCGCGCTGACGATCGTCGCGGGCACGGCTGCCACCGCCGCCGGTCCGCACGCCGGTGGCTCGCCCGGCCAGAAGATCAACCGGCTGGACTTCGACGGTCGCGGAACGATGGATTTCGTGATCCACCGCCACGGCGAGATCGCGCTCGCCTTCGGTCTGGCCTCGCTGCTCGTATGGTGGATGGCCCGCCGCCGCGAGGCCCGGCCGGTCGTGCAGCGCTCGCTCACGGTGCTGTGCGTGCTGCTCGCGCTGCAGGGCGTCGTGGGGCTCGATCAGTACAAGACGCACCTGCCCACACAGCTCGTCTGGGTGCACGTCGGCCTGGCCTGTGCGGCCTGGCTGGCGGCCTTGTGGGCAGCCTGCGCGGCCGGCTCGCTGACACCGCGCGCGGCCCCAGGCACGCCCGAGCGGGTCGTCGATGGGTCGTTCACGGCGGCTCCTCCTGTCAAGTTCCCCGGAAATTAGGGCTTTCGCAGGGCCTAAATCCCGTGTTTGCGCGCATCGTCGTCCTCACGAGCGGTTAGCCTGCTGGGAGTAACGACACCCGAGAAGGGAGTGGTATGACCAAGAACGAGCTGGCCGAGCAGGTCGCGAAGAGCAATGGACTGGCCGCCAGCCAGGCCCGACAGGTGGTGGAGTCGGCGATCGACGCGATCTCCGATGAGCTGGCCGCCGGGGGGGAGGTCGCGCTTGCCGGCTTTGGCAAGTTCAGCGTCAGCCACCGGGCTGCCAGGCAGGGACGCAACCCGTCCACGGGCGAGACGATCAACATCGCCGCAAGCAAGGCGGCGAAGTTCTCGGCCGCCAGCGCGCTGAAGAAGCGTCTGAACCCCTGATCCGGCCGCCGGATCCCCAGAGGTCACCGGTCCCAACGCGGTCCGGCGACCTCTGGGAACGGCTCAGGCGAGCCTGAGCACGCCAACTCTTGCCTCGCTGGCGATGGAGCTGGCCTGAGGCCTATCTGCCGCTCGAGCCCGGATAGCGCGTCAGGCCGTCGTCGGGTATCGGCTCCCATGGCGCCGCCCAGTCGACGAACTGCCGGTACTGCGGGCGAATGCCCGGGTCGCGATCGAGCGTCCCCAGGCGCAGGAACACCTGCGGGTCCGAGAACGGCTCACCGCTGAACACCGCCGAGCCGCACGTCGTACAGAACAGCTTCGGCAGGCCGTCCGCCGGCCGGTAGGCGCGCAGCAGCTCCCTGCCCTGCAGCAGCCGGAAGCCCTCGCGCGGAACGCGGCCATTGGCGGAGGAGCCGGTGCCCGTGCGTCGCTGGCAGCGCGTGCAATGGCAATACAGGGCCGACGCCAGCGGCGCGGTGATCTCGAATCGCACCCCACCGCACAGGCAGCCGCCCTGAAGCGGCTCCTGGGGCGATGGCGGTGAGGGCAGCTCGGACAACCTGAGCGCATCCTACGTCGCCGCGTCGGGCAGTCCTAGCGCTCGCGCGACCGAGGGATCGGCGAGGCTGTCCGCGAGCAGGCCGGCGCCCGGGAGTCGCGTTCCCGGGAAGTACGGAACCCCGATCACGAACATGCCCGCCGCCGCCGCCGAGGCGACGCCGATCGGCGAGTCCTCCAGCGCGACTGACGCGGGCGGATCGGCGCCCAGCCGCCGGCACGCCTCCACGTAGATGTCCGGCGCCGGCTTGGGCCGCTCGACGTCTCCCGCGGCGAGCGTCGTCAGGAACGGCCCGTCGGGGAGTAATCCGGCGCTCGACAGCGTGCGCTCGAGGAACGCGCGCTCGGAGTTCGACGCCACCGCCAGCGGCATGCCGGCCGCGGTCAGCCGCGCGAGCAGCTCCAGGGCGCCCGGCCGCGGCTCGACACCGGCGAGCGCCTCCTCCATCACGAGCCCGTGCAGCTCCTCCATCAGCCCCTCACCCTCGCCTGGGCGCTCGAGGATCGCCTCCAGCTTGACCGCCGCATCGGCGCGGGAGGAGCCGATCAGGATGCGCTTGTGCTCGATCGTGAACTCCCGTCCGAGTCGCTTGAACAGGGTCTGCTCGGCGCGCGTCCAAGCCTCCTCGGTGTCGAGCAGCAGGCCGTCGTTGTCGAACACCACTGCTCGCCGGTTCCCGCTCACGCGCCACATCTTCGCGAACATGTCCCCGGCCCGCTTGAAGTGTCGCCCACTGTCCGCCGGGCTTGTCGGGGCTGTAACGTTTACGTCTCGAGGCGCAAGTCCACCGGCACGCAAGCCAGGGGCGAGCGGGAGGCGAACCAACGGGGGGATGTCAAGGATGCTCGAGCGGGTTCGGACGGGGATGGGTCAACGGGCCGGCGGTCGTGGCGCCCCGCGCGCCTTGCCCGGCGCGCGGTTGCCGCTGGCCGTCCTCCTCGCGGGCCTCCTGCTCGCCTCCGCCGTCATCACCGGCTCGGCCGCAGCGCGCCCGGCGGGCCCAGCCGGCGCGAGCATCGCCGCCGAATCGAATAAAGCGCCGAAAGTGACCAAACAGCCGGCTGGCGTGACCGTCGAAGAAGGCCAGTCCGCGAGCTTCACCGCAAGCGCCTCCGGTGTGCCGGCGCCGGTCGTGCAGTGGCAGTTGTCGACCAACGGCGGCGCGTCGTGGAACCCCGTCGAAGGCGCCACCGCCGCCACGCTTACGATTCCCGCCGCGAAAACCTCCGAAAGCGCCAGCCAGTTCCGGGCGGTGTTCAGCAACGTCGCCGGCGAAGCGACGAGCAAAGCCGCGACGCTGACGGTGCAGAAGGCGCCCGTGGTGAGCAAACAGCCGGTCGCCACCACCGTTGAAGAAGGCCAGAACGCGATCTTCGAAGCGACCGCCTCGGCCTCGCCGGTAGCGAGCATCAAGTGGGAAACGTCCGCCAACGGAGGCAAAACCTGGACGGCGGTCGCCGGGGGCACGTCGAGCACGCTGACGATCGTGGGTGCCAAAACATCTCTCAGCGGCCACGAATACCGAGCGACGTTCAAGAACGTGGCAGGTGAAGCGACGAGCGAAGCCGCCACGCTGACCGTGCAGAAGGCGCCGGCTATGACCAAACAGCCGGCCAGCGCGACCGTCAACACCGGGCAGAACGCGGTGTTCGAAGCCACCGCTTCCGGCTTTCCCGCGCCGGCCGTGCAGTGGGAAGTCTCGACCGACGGCGGGGGCACGTGGAGCACGATCGAAGCGGCCACTTCCACGCAACTCACGATCGCCGGCGTTTCACCGTCTGAGGACGGCTACGAGTATCGCGCCATGTTCAACAACGCGGCCGGCAGCGTGACCAGCCAGGCGGCCACGCTCACCGTCCGCGCGCTGCCCGTCGTGACCCAGCAGCCCGCGGGAATGACGATCGAAGTCGGCGCAGGCGCGCTCTTCGAAGCGAGCGCCTCCGGGTTCCCCACGCCGACCGTGCAGTGGGAGATCTCGACCAACAACGGCAGCAGCTGGAGCGCGATCCCCGGCGCGACGACGGGGCAGCTGGCGATCGAAAATGCGACGGCCGCTGAAAACGGCCATCAATATCGCGCCGTGTTCACGAATGTCGCCGGCAAAGCGACGAGCAGTGCGGCCACGCTGACCGTCGCCACCGACCACTTCAGTGCCGTCGGCTGGGGCGAGAACGTGTACCGGCAGCTCGGCGACGGCTTCAAAGAGACCTTCAGCGATGTGCCGGTCCCGGTCACCGCTCTGCAGTTCGTGACCGCGGTTGCGGCCGGTGGACGCCACAGCCTGGCGCTGCTCGCAAATGGCACAGTCGACGCTTGGGGCGCCAACGGCCGCGGCCAGCTCGGCAACGGCGGCACGAGCGAAAGTAGCGTGCCGGTTGCCGTCCCGGGGCTCGCGGGCGTGACGGCGATCTCCGCCGGCGGAGCTCACAGCCTCGCGCTGCTGGCAAACGGCACGGTGATGGCCTGGGGCGAGAACGAAAGCGGGCAACTCGGCATCGGCAGCGCCGCCGAAGATTCGCTGGCACCCGTCGCCGTGCAGGGGCTCACGAACGTCAAGGCGATCTCCGCCGGCGGAGCTCACAGCCTCGCGCTGCTGGCAAACGGCACGGTGATGGCCTGGGGCGAGAACGAAAGCGGGCAGCTGGGAACCGGCAAAAACAGCTCGGCGAACGCGCCTGTGACCGTCAAAGCCCTGAAAGGCGTCGCGGCGATCTCCGCCGGCGGCGAATTCAGCCTCGCGCTGCTCACGAACGGAACGGTTCAAGCGTGGGGCAACGACGAACGCGGGCAGCTCGGCAACACCACCGTCGAAGAAGGCAACAGCAACGTCCCCGTCGCCGTCGAAACGCTCACGGGCGCCACGGCGATCGCGGCCGGAGCCGACCACGGTCTGGCCCTGCTCAGCGGCGGCACGGTCATGGGCTGGGGCGACGACAGCGCGGGAGAGCTCGGCAACGGGACGGTCAAACCCTATGGGGCGAGGCCCGTGGCGGTGAGCGGCCTGTCCGGGGTCACGACGATCTCAGCCGGGACGCACGACAGTGTCGCCCTGCTCGGCTCGGGCTCGGTGATGACGTGGGGCACGCGCTCATCGGGCGTGCTCGGCGACGGCCTCGCCGGTGGCATCAGCGACGTTCCCGTCACGGTCCTCGGCCTGAGCAAGGCGGCGAGCGTCTCCGCCGGGCGCTCGCACATGCTCGCCTATGGCGAACCGATCCCCACGGTCACGAGCGTGAGCCCAAACGTCGGCCCGTCCAGCGGCGGCGCGATCGTGACGATCGCCGGCAACACGCTCGCCGGCGCGAGCGCCGTCAAGTTCGGAGGCATCCCGGCCACCAGCTTCACGGTCGACTCGCCGAGCACGATAACCGCGACCGCTCCAGCCGGCACGGGAACTGTCGACGTGACGGTCACGACGCCCTCGGGCACGAGCCCGACGGGCGCCTTCGACCGCTTCAGCTTCCAGGCCGCGCCGACGGTCGGGAAGCTCTCGGCCAAGTCCGGGCCGGCGGGCGGCGGGACGAGCGTGGTCATCACCGGCACCGAATTCACGGCCGCGAGCGGCGTCAGCTTCGGATCGACCGCCGCCACCAGCTTCACGGTCGACTCGCCGAGCACGATCACCGCGCTCGCGCCGGCCGCGACCGGGGGCACCGTGGACGTGAGGGTGACCAACACGGCCGGCGCCAGCGCCATCTCCAGCAAGGACCACTTCAAGTACCTGCCAGTCGTCGAAGGCGTCGCGCCTGCCGGCGGCTCGGCGCTGGGTGGCGCGAGCGTCACGGTCACGGGCAGCGGCTTCGCGCTCGGGAGCACCGCGAGCGCCTTCAAGTTCGGCAGCGTGAAGTCCAAATCGGTCAGCTGCACGAGCAGCACGACCTGCGTCGTCACCGCTCCGCCTCATGCGGCCGGGGCGATCGATGTGAAAGTGACCGTCAACAAAGCGACCAGCACGATCAACGCGCCGGGCGACGTGTTCACCTACGGCTGAGTCGGGCTCGCCTCCGCGGCGTCGCTAGATTGAAGCGGTGCCAATCGATGCCGATGCCTCCGCGGGCGCCGTCAAGAGTCCGGGCCCCGAAGCCGAGACGGCTCGATCCACGCAGGTGGCCATCAGCGTCAGCGGGCTGCAGAAGTCCTATGGGAGCGTGCGAGCCCTTTCCGGCGTGGACCTGGAGGTGCCCGCGGGCACGGTCCTGGGCCTGCTCGGGCCCAATGGCGCCGGCAAGACGACGATCATCCGCATCCTCACGACGCTGCTGCAGCCGGACGGGGGAACGGCGCGGGTCGCCGGGCTGGACGTCTGCGAGGACGCGGCCGAGCTGCGCAAGCAGATCGGGCTGGCCGGGCAGTATGCCGCCGTCGATGAAAACCTCACGGGACTCGAGAACCTGACGATGGTCGGGCGCTTGTATGGCGAGTCGCGCGCGACGGCCAAGCGGCGCGGTCAGGATCTGCTCGAGCGCTTCGAACTGCTCGACGCCGCGCGCCGGCCGACCAAGACCTATTCCGGAGGCATGCGGCGGCGCCTGGATCTGGCGGCGGCGCTCGTGGCGAACCCGCCGGTGCTGTTCCTCGACGAGCCGACCACCGGCCTGGACCCCCGCAGCCGCCTGGAGCTGTGGGACACGATCGAGCGGCTCGTCGCCGAGGGCACGACGGTGCTGCTGACGACGCAGAACCTCGACGAGGCCGATCGGCTGGCTACGGCGATCGCGGTGATCGATCACGGCAAGGTGCTCGCGGAGGGCACCCCGGATGAGTTGAAGGATCGCGTCGGTGGCCAGCGCTTGGAGATCCAACTGGACGATGCGAGCCGCGCGGAGGCAGCGGTGCGGGCGCTCGCGTCGATCTGCGAGGACGCCCCCGAGACGGCGGGCGACCTCGTGACCGTTGGGGTCCGGGGTCGTGGTGGCGCGATCGTCGAAGCGGTGCGCGCGCTCGATCGCGACGGAATCGGCATCGCGGACATCGTGCTGCGCCGTCCCACGCTCGACGACGTGTTCCTCGCGCTGACCGGTCACGCCGCGGAAGAGGACGAGGAAGGGCCGCGGGCGGGCGCGTGAGACGGCTCGTGACCGACACGCTCGTGCTCGCCGAGCGCAACCTGGTGCGGCTGCCCCGCGCTCCGGAGCTGCTGCTCGCGTTCACGGTGCAGCCGATCATGTTCGTGCTGCTGTTCCGCTATGTCTTTGGCGGCGCGATCAAGACGCCCGGCTTCACCTACGTCGACTTCCTGATCCCGGGGATCATCGTCCAGAACATCGCCTTCGGCGGGTTCGTCACCGCGCTCGGTCTCAACGAGGACCTGCACAAGGGCCTGATCGACCGCTTTCGCTCGCTGCCGATGGCGCGCCCGGCCGTGCTCGCGGGGCGGACGCTCGCCGACGTCGTGACGAATGCGCTGTCGGCCACGATTCTGGTCCTCACGGGGCTGCTGATCGGCTTCGTCTTTCACACGAGCGTGCTCGAGGCGCTGGCCGGCTTTGGCCTGCTGCTCCTGTTCGGCTACGCGTTCTCGTGGGTGTTCGCGTTCCTCGGGATGCTCGTCTCCTCACCGGAGGCGGCGAACTCGGTCGGCTTCATCGTCGTGTTCCCCCTGACGTTCATCTCCTCCGCGTTCGTGCCGGTGCAGTCGATGCCGGAACCCCTGCAGGCATTCGCCGAAGTCAATCCGTTCACGATCGTCGTCGATGCGATGCGGTCGCTGTGGCTCGGCGCTCCGGCCGGCAACAACGTTTGGGGCGCCGTCGTCTGGTCGCTCGCGATCATCGCGATCTTCGCGCCGCTGGCCGTCAGGCGCTACCGGCGCGCAGTCGGGCAGTGATGCTCAGCGCCGCTGGCGCGGTGCGGCGGGGGTCTCGAGCCGTGACGGGGAGGGGGCTTGGCGGCGTGTGAATCGCTGCTGGCCGGCGGGGACGCCGTTCGCCCCAGTCTCGAAGACCGCCTGCGGGTCGACGCGGGGGTCGATCGCCGCCATCGGGGCGCGGGCCTTCAGCAGCGTCTCCTGATACTCGTCCTCGGCGTCTGACTGCATCACGATCGCGCCGCCCACGCCGAGCGTCGCGGTCTCCCGTTCGACGACAATCGTCCTGATCACGATGTTCAAATCGCAGCCGCCGCTCAGCCCGAGGTAGCCGATCGCCCCGGAGTAGACGCCGCGCGCCTCGCCCTCGAGCTCGTCGATCAGCTCCATCGTCCGCTTCTTCGGAGCGCCGGTCATCGAGCCACCGGGAAAGCAGGCGCGGATGCAGTCGGGCGGCTCGACGTCGTCGCGCAGCAGCCCGCGCACGGTCGAGACGAGCTGGTGCACGGTCTCGTAGGACTCGACGTGCATCAGGTTGGGCACGTGGACCGTGCCCACCTCGCAGACGACACCGAGGTCGTTGCGTAAGAGGTCGGCGATCATCAGGTTCTCGGCACGGTTCTTCTCGCCGCTGCGCAACTCCTCGGCCAGACGCACGTCCTCGGCCGGGGTCGCGCCGCGGGGGCAGGTGCCCTTGATCGGCTTGGCCTCGACCCAGCGATCGCGCCCGACGCTCAAGAAGCGCTCGGGCGAGGAGCTCAGGATCGCGCGCTCGCCGAAGCGCAGGTAGGCGGAGAACGGCGCCGGGTTGACACGGCGCAGGGTGCGGTAGAGGGCCAGCGGCTCCGCGCTCGTCTCCGCGGTGATCTTGTTCGTCAGGCAGACCTCATAAGTCTCGCCTTCGGTCAGCCGCTGCCTGCAGGTGGCGATGTCCTCGAGGTACTGCTCATGCGAGCGACTGAGGCGAAAGACGGCCGGCTCCTGCTGCTCGGCCCCGTTCCACTCCGCCGAGCTCACCGGCGGCAGCGAGGCGAGCCTGAGGCTGGTCTCGGCGATCCACCGCGCTCCCTCCTCGGCGCCACCGGGCTCGGTCACGCACAGCACATAGGTGCACTGCTCCAGATGGTCGAAGGCGATCAGCCGATCGGCGAACACGAAGGCGGCGTCGGGCATGCTCGAACGGTGCGTGTCGCTGCCCTCGCAGTCGGCCTTCAACTCGTAGCCGAAGTAGCCGGCGAAACCGCAGTTGAAGTCGAAGGGGAGATCGTGGGAGAGGTGGCGCATGTGGCGCATCTCGCGGCTCAGGTAGTCGAAGATCGATTCCTTCAGCACCTCCGTCGCTCCGGCTCGCTCGATCTGCAGCTCGCCGCTGTGAACGTCGTAGGAGATCGCCGCCGACAGCGGCCCGCCCGTGGCTCCCATGAACGAGAAGCGGGCGCGCTCGTCGACCTTGCTGCTGTCCAGCCAGAAGGCGGTCTCGCTGTCGCCGTAGAGGTTGACGAAGGCGCGCTCGGTGTCATACAGAGTGTCCAGCCGCTTGACTTTCAGGGTCAGCTTCGCCCGGCCGGCGACGCCGCGCCGCTCGGCGGTCCTCGGCGGCGTCTCTTGCCGCGAGAAACGCCTGCTCGCCGGCGCGCCGAACTTCCGTGTCAGGTCGCGGAAATTGGCCAGCAGGCGCCGCCCGTACTCGGTGCAGATCGACTCCGGATGGAACTGCACCCCCCACTGTGGTCGTCTGCGGTGCGCCACAGCCATCAGCACGCCGTCGCTCGTCTGGGCGATCGCCTCCAGCTCCGCCGGCAGTGGCTGCTCGACGCACAGCGAGTGGTAGCGGACGGCCTGGAACTCGCGCGGGATCCCCGCGAACAGCGGCGAGCCCTCGTGCAGGATGGCGCTGATCCGCCCGTGCATAACCTCCGGCGCCGCCAGCACGCTGCCGCCGTGAACCCAGCTCAGGCCCTGGTGGCCGAGGCACACGCCGAGCAGTGGGACTTGCGCCGCCCCGATCGCTTCTGCGCACACTCCGAAGTCGCCCTCGTGGTCGGGGCTTCCGGGTCCAGGAGAGATGACGATGTTGTCGAACTCGAGCCGCTCGAGCTCAGGCCATTCGGCGGCGTCGTTGCGGACGACGATCGGCTCGTCCCCGTTCGCCTCCGCCAGCAGCTGGAAGAGGTTGTAGGTGAAGGAGTCGTAGTTGTCGATCAGCAGCGTCTTCAAGGCACGTACTGTAGTTGTCCTTCAGCGGGCGCTTCAAACGAGGTACTTTCTCAGCACCTTGCCGAGCGGGCTCTTGGGGATCTCGTCGCGGAACTCGATCGTGCGCGGCACCTTGAAATTGGCCAGACGCTCGCGGCAGAACGCGATCAGCTCCCCCTCCTCGCAGTCCTCGTCCTGCACGACTACGGCCTTCACGGTCTCCTCGCCCTCGTTCGCCCCGCTGACGCCCACGACGATCGTCTCGCTGACCGCAGGATGCGCGAGGATCACGTCCTGGACCTCGATCGGGTCGACCTTGTAGCCGCCGACCTCGATCAGCAGCTTCTTGCGCCCCTCCAGATACAGCAGCCCGTCGGCGTCGAGACGGCCGAGATCGCCGGTGAAGAAGCGCTCGTCGCGGAACGCTTCCCGGCTCGCCTCATCAGAGCCGTCATAGCCGTCGCTCGCCGCCGGGCTTGCGACCGTCACCTCACCGGTCTCGCCGATTGCCACCGGGACGCCTTCGTCGTCGACGATCTCGATCTGCACGCCATCGACCGCCGTCCCGACCGACTCGAACGTCGCCACCGGATCGTCGCTCAGGTTGGCGGCGATCATGCCCGTCTCGGTGCTGCCGTAGAGCTGGCGGACGAGCACGCCGAAGCGCTCGCCGAAGGCCTCGAAGCTGGGGCGGGGCAGCGCCGTGCCGGCCGAGAAGCACAGCCGCAGCGAGGAGAGATCGGCGCGCGCGGGCGCTTCCGCCATCAGGCGGAAGTTGAAGGGGACGCCGGGAAAGACCGTGGCCCGCTCCCGCTCGATCAGCTCCAGCGCCTGTTGGCGCTTGAGCAGGAACGGCTGCGGGTCCTCGAGGATCACGATCGTCGCCCCCGTCGCGGCCGACCCGAACAGGCAGGCCCCCATTCCCCAGGTGTGAAACAGCGGAATCGCGCTGAAGATCCGATCCTCGTGGGTCATCCCGAGCGACTTGTAGAGGCCGGCCTCCGCGGCGCACTGCCCGTGCGTCCGCGGCACCCGCTTCGGTCGCCCGGTCGAGCCTGAGGAGAACTGATAGACGAGCGTCTCCTCGGCGGATCGCGGGGAGAGACGCTCGTCGCGGCCTTCCCCGAGCAGCGCCTCGAGCGTGTGCGCCTGGCCGTGCGCGGAGCTAGTGCTGATCACGTCGACCTGACCCTCGAGCCGGGCGGCGATTCGCTCGCAGACCCCGGCGGCGCGCTCGTCGCTGATCACAGCGGCGACGCCGGCGCTGCGGAAGCTGAACTCGAGCTCAGCCTGCTTGAAGGCCGGGTTGACGGGGACGACAATCGCGCCGAGGGCGGTGATCGCGTGGAAGCTGGCGACGAACCAAGGGTCATCGCGCAACACCAGGCCGACCGCGTCGCCGGCGCCGATGCCCCGCCGAGAGAGCCCGCTCGCCAGGCGCTCGATCCGCGCCACCAGCTCGGCGAAGGCGATCCGTTGATCGCCATAGACGAGCGCCGTGTGCTCGGGCCTGGCCTCCGCCTGCTCGTACAGAAGCCGCATCAGCATCGCGTCTAGCCCCCCTTGCGCGCGACGAACGCGACGATCTGCTCCACCGAGCGGAAGTTCTCGGGGTCGAGGTCGTCGTCGCTGACCTTGATGCCGTACTTCCTCTCCAGGAACGAGATCAACTCGAGGATCCCGAGCGAGTCGATGATCTCGAGCAGGTCGTCATCGTGGGAGATCGCGTCGATCCCGCGGCCCAGCAAGATCTCACGAACTATGAATCCTTCGACCTCGACCGCAACACTCACGGCGTCACCCTCCGCAGCTATAGAGATTCGCGCGTCGTTCGCTTGATGAGCACAATTCGTCTCAGCCTCACAACCCATGTCGGCTTGTATCCGCGCGTACTGTAGATCCAGCGCGCCGGGCGGTTGGCACTGTGGACGTACCCCCAGAGCCGAGTGTACCCGCGATCTCGCAGCGAGCTCTCGACCTTGAAGAGGAAATCCGTGGCGGTTCCACCACCACGATGCTCCTCGAGCATGAAGAAGTGGGAACCGTAGACGTCGCCCTCGCCGAGCTCGATCCCCAGCCCGAGCTTGCGCGTATCCGTGTAGCGCGCGGGCACGTCGCGATCGACCCACCAGTAGTAGCCGGCCAGCTGCTCGCCGCGGTGGGCGACGAAGCCGTGAAAGCCCTCCTCGACGTAGCGCGTGAACAACCGCTGGATCTCTGGGCGGCCGCGTATGCGGTTCAGCTCCGCGAGCTCGGGCAGGTGCTCGGCTCGCAGATCCTGAAGGCGCAGCTCGCCGTCATGCCGGGGCTCGACGATCGAGTCGAGATCCTTGATGATCACGATCAGCCGCTCGTCCGTGTAGGCGAGACCACGCAGCTGGCGCCCTATAGCGATCGCCGTCTGGCGCACGCCGCGTGTCTGCACGTAGCGGCGGAGGCGGCGGAATCTCGATAGCACTGGCGCAGAATGGCACAATGCGGTCGTGTCCGACCTCCTCTGGCCCGACCCAGCGATTGGAGTCTTTGAGACGCTCCTGATTGTCGATGGCTCGCCGATCGAGTTAGACGCGCATCTCGAGCGGATCGGCCAGAGCACACGGGAGCTCTTCGGCGCCGAGCTGCCGCCCGAGGCGCGGGAGCTGGTGCTCGACCGTGCCGCCCCGATGCCTCTTGGCCGCCTGCGCCTGACGGTCGTCCCCGGGCCCGGGGGTGCGCTGCGCACCGAGGCGGTCATGGCGGTCGTGAACCCCGAGGACGTGTTCCCCGCCTGGGAGCGGGCGATCGGCCTGCGCCCGCTGGTCGTTCACGGAGGGCTCGGCGCCCACAAGTGGGCCGATCGCGATGGGCTCGCGTGGACGGAATCCAGCGAGCCCGAGGGCTGCCTCCCGCTGGTGCTGGACGCCGGCGGCGAGGTGCTCGAGGCCACGCGCGCGAACGTGTTCGCGGTCGAGCGGGACACGCTCATAACCCCGCCCGCCGACGGCCGCGTCCTGCCCGGGGTCACGCGAGCCCGGGCGATCGAGACGGCCCACTCGCTCGGGATCGAGCTGCGTGAGGAGCCGCTGAGCCTGGAGCGGCTGATCGCGGCCGGAGAGGCTTTCCTGACCGGTTCCGTGCGAGGCGTCGAGCCGGTCCACTCGGTGGGCGAGGCTGAGCTGCAGGCGCCCGGAGAGCTTGCCTCGGAGCTCGCGGCGGCGATGAAGAGGGTCTGGATCGGAGAGGACGCCGCGCTATGGCTGAAGGCGCCCTGAGGCTGGCGCTGTTCGTAGACCCGACGATGGCGAGCAGCATGACGATGCTCGCGTCGAGCCTGAAGATCGCAGCCGCCCGCGAGGATGTCGAGGTCGCCGCGATCGTCGACACCGCGCGCCGCCATCCCTCGCCGCTGCGGCTGCCACGGGCGCTCGTGGGATCGGGCATTCGCAGCGTCTTCAATCTGAACACCGCCGCCGAGCCAGAGGACAAACCGCTGCTCGCAACCTGCGCTTCGCTCGCTCGTCGCTGGCGGGTTCCGCTGCTGGCGCCGCGAGAGGCGGGCGTGAACGACCCGAGCTTCGTCGAGGCTCTGCGGCGATTCGAGCCCGGCGCCACGATCGCCCTGATGGTCGCCCAGATCTTCCGCTCGCCCCTGTTGGCCGCCTGCGCCGTGCCCGTCAACTACCACAACGGACTGCTGCCCCAATACCAGGGCGTGGCCGCCACCGGCTGGAGCATCTACGAGCGCGCTCCCGAGTCTGGATTCAGCTTCCACCTGATGACCGAGGAGGTGGACCGGGGGCCGATCCTGTTGCAGGGTGCGGTGCCGATCGGAGCGCAGGCCGCCGCCGCGCCGGTGGAGCGTGCCAAGACCCGGTTGGCGGCCTCGGAGCTGAGCCGCCTGTTCGACCTGCTCGTGACTGCCCCTGCCGGAGATTCGGCGCAGCCAAGCGCTCCCGGCTCGAGCTTCAGCCGCGCTGACCTGCGGGCGATCCAAAACATCGAGCAGCCGGAGAAGCTGAGCCTCGATGAGCTGGAGCTGCGCCTACGGGCATTCGAGACGGTCGAGCTGACGCTCGCGGGGCGGCGCTGGAGCACCACCGCGCTGCGGCGAGTCGGCCGCCGTCCGCGCAATCGCCGGCTCGCGTTCACGACCGCCGACGGCGTATCGGTCGAGCCGAGCCGTCTCCTGCACCTGCCACCCGTCGTGTACCGATCCTTGAGATCGGCACACCTGTCTGTCTGAGGCCGCGACCGGCCGCGAGGTCAGCCGCAGCCGGTGTTGTTGCCGCAGGAGGAGCACGTGTAGCAGGACCCGGTGCGCTGCATCATGCCGCCGCACTGCCCGCAGGCCGGCCCGAGATCCAGGCCCTGCAGCCGCGCGGGAACGACCGGCGGAGAGTCCGTGAAGGAAGCCGCCGGCGCGCTCGAGCCGCCGTTGCCGGCGGACGCCTGCGGCGAGTCGCTCGCCTCGTCCTCCGCGACGGGCCCGGCCGTATCGGAGGCGCTCACCGACTGGACGGTCTCCCGCGCCGCCTGCCTCGCGCGTACCTGTGGCGTGAGGATCCCGAGCTCCTCCTGGGCATCGATGTCCAAAAAGCGCGAGGCCAGCCAGCGCATTATGTAGTCGGGCATCGACTTGGCGAAGGGGATCTCGGGGTTCTGGGTGATGCCCTCCGGGTCGAAGCGCATGTAGCAGAACTTCTGCACGAGCGTTTCGAGCGGCACGCCGTACTGCAGCGCGATCGAGATCGCCGTCGCGAACGAGTTCATCATCCCCCGCAGCGTCGATCCCTCCTTGCCGATGTCGGTCAGGAAGATCTCCCCGACAGAGCCGTCCTCGTACATGCCCGCCGTGATGTAGCCCTCGTGACCGGCGATCGAGAACTTGTGCGTGATCGATTGGCGCTCGCGCGGCATACGCTTGCGCTGTGGCCCGACTTCTGCACGCGCCTCTGTCCTCGCCTGCTCCAGCAGTGCGTCGATGTCGGCCGGCGCCTCGACGCCTTGCTGCGCGTCAGTGCGCAGCGCCTGAGCGGTCTTGGACCCGTCGCGGTAGATCGCAAGCGCCTTGATGCCGAGGCGCCAGGCCTGTGTGTAGGCGTCGGCGATGTCCTCGACCGTCGCCTCCTGCGGCAGGTTGACGGTCTTTGAGATCGCGCCGGAGATGAACGGCTGCACCGCGCCCATCATCTTCAGGTGGCCCATGTGCGAGATTGCGCGCTCGCCGACGGCCACGTCGAACACCTGCAGGTGTTCCTCGGCCAGGCCGGGAGCGCCGAGGATCGTGCCGTGCTCGGCCAGGTGGGCCTCGATCTGCTCGACCTGCTGCTCTGAGTAGCCGAGCGTCTGCAGCGCAAGCGGCACGGTGCGGTTGACGATCGTCATCTGCCCGCCGCCCACCAGCTCCTTGAACTTCACGAGCGAGAAGTCGGGCTCCACGCCGGTCGTGTCGCAGTCCATCAGGAAGGAGATCGTGCCGGTGGGCGCGAGCACGGTGGCCTGCGCGTTGCGGTAGCCGTGGCGCTTGCCGAGCTCCACGGCCTCCTCCCACGAGCGCCTCGCGGCGATCAGCAGCTGCTCGTCCGCGCTGCCCTCCTCGGGGATCACGTAGGAGGCGTCGCGGTGCATGCGCATAACGTTGTTGTGCCCCTCGCGGTTCTCCTGGTAGTGCTCGTATGGCCCGAGCGCCGCCGCGACCTCGGCCGAGCGGCGGTAGGCACGGCCGGTCATCAGCGCGGTGATCGCCGCGGCGGTCTCGCGCCCGGCGTCTGAGTCATATGGCATCCCGTTGCTCATCAGGTAGGCGCCGAGGTTGGCGTAGCCGAGACCGAGCTGGCGGAACGCACGGGCGTTGACGCCGATCTCCTCGGTCGGGTAGCTGGAGGGCCCGACGATGATCTCCTGGGCCAGCAGGACCACATCGACGACATGCTCGAAGGAGGCCACGTCCAGCGTGCCGTCGGCGCGGCGGAACTTCATCAGGTTCAGCGAGGCCAGGTTGCAGGCCGAGTCGTCGACGTGCATGTACTCGCTGCACGGGTTCGAGGCATTGATGCGCCCGGAGTTGGGGCTCGTGTGCCAGCGGTTGATCGTCGTGTCGTACTGCACGCCCGGGTCGGCGCAGCGATGGGCTGCTTCGGAGATTTCGCGCATCAGCTCGCGCGCGCTCACGGGCTCGCCGACCGGCTCACCTGTCGAGCGGGCGAGCAGCCGCCACTCGCCGTCGGCCTCGACCGCCTGCATGAACTCGTCGGTCACACGCACGGAGTTGTTGGCGTTCTGGTACTGGATCGAGAAGAAGCCATCGCCGTCGATCGACATGTCGAAGCCGGCGTCGCGCAGCGCGGCCGCCTTGTCCTCCTCTTTGGCCTTGCACTGGATGAACTCGCGGATGTCGGGGTGATCGACGTCGAGCACGACCATCTTCGCGGCGCGCCGCGTCTTGCCGCCGGACTTGATCGTGCCCGCCCACGAGTCGGCGCCGCGCATGAACGAGACGGGTCCCGAGGCGGTCCCGCCCTTCGCGAGCGGCTCCATCGACCCGCGGATGTTCGAGAGGTTGATGCCCGAGCCGGAGCCGCCCCGGAAGATCGTTCCCTCCTTGGTGTTCCAGTCGAGGATCGACTCCATCGTGTCCTCGACGGAGAGGATGAAGCAGGCGCTACACTGCGGGCGCTCCTCGAAGCCGACGTTGAACCACACGGGCGAGTTGAAGGCGGCCATCTGGTGCAGCAGGATGTGCGTCAGCTCGTGCTCGAAGGCCTCGGCGTCCTCCGCGGAGGCGAAGTAGCCGCGCTCTGAGCCCCAGCCGGCGATCGTTCCCGCGACGCGGCCGATCATCTGCTTGACGGAGTGCTCGCGCGCGGGGTTGCCGATCTGCCCGCGGAAGTACTTCTGGCTCACGATGTTCGTCGCGTTCTGCGACCAGCTCTTGGGGAACTCGACGTCCTTCTGCTCGAAGGCGACCCGATCGCCATGGCCGATGTGCGCGTCGCGCAACTCCCACTCGATCGCGTCGAAGGGATGGGCTCCAGAGGTCGTGAAGTAACGATGGATCGACAGCGCCTGGCCGGGCTGAACATCCTGAGCTGGTGCTGTCTGCGAGGTGCTTTCCATCGACCTTCCTCCTCTTCTTCAGCCGCGAGAAACTCTCAAAATGCGGCATAAATACGGTGTTTTTGGGGGTAACACCGGATCATCCGCTTGCGTTCGGACGGATCTTTTGCAAGCGGTCTGGCGAGGCTTACTGATCACTATCAGGATAGCGATCTCGGCTTCGAGAACCGTGGTGTTTGGCCGGTGCATTCGCACCGTTTCGGCCCGGCGTTGGGCAGCGCCTGCCCGGCGCCGGGAGCCGCGCGGCGCGTCAGCGCCGGAGCCTCGCGCAGATCTTCTCGATGTTGGCCTTCTGCCTGGCCGAGAGGTTTGGTGGTTTGCCGCCCGGCGTGCAAAGTTTCGCGAGCCCCGCAAGCCCCACGCCGCCCGCACGTCCGGCGCCCGTCTTGGTCCCCGTGCTGGGCGGGCTCCCAGCCGTCGAGCTCGTCTTGGGAGCCGGAGCCGGCTGACCGCCGGATTTGGGCGCCGGCGTGTTTTCGTCTTTGGCCGTCGCCCCGCCGGGCGAGGCCGTGCCCGTGGTTGCCGGCGGCGCCGTCGATGCGGCGGTCGAGGTCGTGCTCGTGGCAGTTGCGGGCGTTGTGGGGACCGTCGTGGTGGCCGTTGCAGTCGCCGGGACGGTCACCGTCACGGGGCTCGCCTGGCCGCTGGACCCACTGTCCGTGCTTTCACCGCAGCCGGCGATCAGCGCTCCGCCGGCGAGCGCGGCGGCTGACCACATGAACAGTCTTCTCATCCTCATCCCCGCTCCTCATCCGGATGTATGTCCAGCACCCGGCGCACCCTACCGCAGGACCTCTCGCTCGACGTCGGCAGGCAGATGAAGCTCCTCAGCGCCCGAGCCGCGCCCAGTCGGTGAATTCAGCCCAGGTGGCCGAGGCGCGGAACCCGGCCTCGGCCATTGCGTGGCGCAGCGACAGCAGCCAGTGCGGCTCGAACGCGCGCTGGCGGGCGAGCGCCCATGCGGCGCAGGCGAGGATCAGCAGCGCCGCCAGCACGGCGATCAGGATCGCGCCCGTGGAGAGCGGGCGATCGCCCTTCTTCGCGGTCGTCTCGGCGGGCGTTCGTGTGATCACGGCGGTCGCGGAGGTGACGGGGGGAGCGCTCGCGGTGGGGGGGGTCGTGGCGACGCTCGGCGTGGTGGCCGACTGGCTCGTGCCGCCGGTCGGCGCATAGGTGGTCGTCGGCGTGGTGGTGGCGCTCGCGGCCGGGGCGCCCGTGCCACCGGCGCTGCTGGGAGTCACGGTGCTGGTCGCATCGAGGCCGTTCTGAGCCCGGGCCGAAGCGGGCGCCGGCGACGAAGAGGGCACCGGCAAGGTCGGGGTTGTGGCCGGGCTTGCGGTGCTGCTCGTGCCGTTGCCGGCGCCGGCGCTGTTCGGGGCGGCGGCGGAGGTGCTGGAGAGCAGCTGCGGGGAGCTCGCGGATGCGAGCGAGGTGAGGATCAGTGCCAGCAGCAGGCGGCGTGGAAGGCGTCTGTCGCGCAGCGAGTGCATCGCCGCGCTCATGCTAGCCCGAGCTGGAGGCGGAGGGCGCCGCGAGCAGATCCTCGAGCGCGCCGAGCGCGTCCAGGAGCACGCGCTCGGGCGGCTGGGTGGCGTCGATGCCGCGAATCCGTTTGGGCTCAATGCGCTCGAGCTCCTCGTAGGCGACGGCGATGTCGGCGAAGAAGCGCTCGCTCTCACGCTCGAGCCGGTCGGGTTCGTGCGCGCGCTCGAGCTGCCGGGCGCGGCCATCGGCGGGGGAGATGCGCAGCAGCAGCGTGCGGTCGGGCGCAAGCCCGCCGGTGGCGAAGCGGTTGATCTCGCGCACCTCCGCGACTCCCAGCCCGCGCCCCGCTCCCTGGTAGGCCAGCGAGGAGTCCACGTAGCGGTCGAGCAGCACGATCGCTCCCGCCCGCAACAGCGGCTCGAGGCGCTCCTCGACGAGCTGGGCGCGAGCGGCGGCGTACAGGAGCGCCTCGGTGCGGTCGGAGACCGCGAGCGCCGGGTCCATGACGAGCGCGCGAATGCGCTCGGAGACGACGACGCCGCCGGGCTCTCGCAGCAGCTCGACGGCATGGCCACGCGCGGCGATCTCCCGCGTGAGCGCGTGCGCGAGCGTTGACTTGCCCGCGCCGTCGAGCCCCTCGATCGTGATCAGCCTGCCGCGGGCCACCTCGAGACCGTAGCGCCTCTACGATGGCCGGCGTGACGATCTCCGATCCCGCCTCGGCTCTGCCCGGCGTCGACGCGCACCCGCACGCGCGTGCGGTGCTGGCGCCGGCGATGCGCGCGAGCGGAAGCCCTTCGCATGCCTACCTGTTCCACGGTCCGCCCGGCACCGGCAAGCGCGCGATCGCGCGAGCGTTCGCCGCGGCGCTGCTCGCGGAGGGCGCGCGCGACCCGGATTCGGTGGGCGAGCGGATCGCGCGCGGGTCGCATCCGGATCTGACATGGGTGAGGCCGTCGGGCGCCGCGGAGATGCTGGTGGCGGACATCGAGGAGCCGGTCGTGGCCGCGGCGACGCGCACGCCGTTCGAATCCGCGCGGCGGGTGTTCGTGATCGAGGGTGTCGAGGCGATGAACGACCAGGCCGCGAACCGGATGCTGAAGACGCTCGAGGAACCGCCGGCGTTCGTGCACCTGCTGCTGTTGACCGACCGCCGTGAGGACGTGCTGGCGACGATCGCCTCGCGCTGTCAGCCCGTGCGCTTCGATCCGCTGCCCGCCACGCGGATCGCCGAGTCGCTGGAGGGCTCAGAGCCTCGGCGCGCGCAGGCCTGCGCGCGGCTGGCGCTCGGCGACGCGCGGCTGGCGGCGCGGCTGGCGAGCGAGCAGGGCATGGCGCTGCGGGCGAGCGCCGAGGGCTTTGCGCGCGCGGCGCTCGCGGGGGCCACTGGCGAGCGCCCGTGGCTCGCGATGCTGGCGGCCGCGAAGGCCGCGGGCACGAGCGCCGGTGAGCGCGCGCAGGAGCGGCTCACGGGCGAGCTCGAGCTGGTGCCGGCGAAGGAGCGCAAACGCTACGAGCGGGAAGGGCTCGAGGCGAGGCGCCGCGGAGAGCGGCGTGCGCGCACGCAGGCGCTCGACTTGACGCTGCGGCTGGCCGAGCTGTGGCTGCGGGATGTCATGTGTGTGTGTGAAGGCGCGCCGGAGCTCGCATACGCGGTCGACCGCGCCGAGGAGCTGGGAGAGGACGCACGCGATCGCGACGGTGAGCGGCTGCGGGAGGGGATCGAGCTCGTGCAGGACACGCGCCTACGCCTATCGGTGAACGTCTCCGAAGAGCTGGCGCTGGAGGCGCTGGCCTACCGGCTGCAATCGCTGCTGGCACGCGCGGACGGCTCCTAGCAAGGCCCTCGAAGCCGCGCCTGGGCTCCGCAGCGCGCGAGCCCATCCATCTCAATAAAAGAATTCAGTCTGCGATCGGCCCGAGGTTCGGCTGCAGGTCGTAGGTCTCGAAAGCGAGAAAACGCGAGAACAGCCGGTTCTCGGGACCGTGATAGTCGGCGGAGCCGGTGCTGAGCATGTCGAGCTGCTCGCAGCGCGCCGCGAGCAGCCGGGTCTGCTGCTCGTCGTGGGTCACGTAGAAGGCCTCGACGCCGTCGATGCCCAGCGCGCGGAAGCGGTCGATGCTGGAGAGCACTTCCCCGCTGTCTGAGATGTCCCAGAAGGGATGCGCCCAGACGGCGACGCCGCCGGCTTCGTGGATCGCCTCGACGGCCTCGCCGACGGTGGGCGTCTCGCGCAGGCGAAAGGCGGACTTGCCCTCGATCAGATAGCCGCGGATCAGCGAGCCGACGTCGTCGATCTGCTCGTCCGCGAGCCGCTTGGCATTGGCGGGCGCGCCCAGCACGGCGCCAGCCAGATGGGGGCGGCCGATCGGTTTTCCCTCGGCGATCCGCTCTTGGATCTCGGCTTCGTCGAGATCGAAGCCGACCTCCCGCAGCGCGTCGCGCATACGCAGGGTGCGCCTCTCGCGGTCGGCGAGGAAGTCGACGAGCCGCGTGGTCATCGGCGGGCCGGTGTGGTCGATGCCGTAGCCGAGGATGTGCAGTTCACGCGGGACCGGCGAGCCGTCGTCGACGGCCGAGATCTCCACGGCGGAGACTACGCGCACGCCATGCTGCTCGCCGGCCGCGATCGCCTCGGCGACGCCGCTGATCGTGTCGTGGTCGCTCAGCGCGAGCAGCTCGACGCTGGCCTCGGCGGCGCGCTGCACGACCTCCGCCGCCGGCAGTGCGCCGTCGGAGTGCGTGGAGTGCGATTGCAGGTCGAAGCGCAGCGGCACGCGCGCAGCGTATGCGATCGACTCAGGGGTTGGCCGGCCGATCGCGGATCGGGCGATCGGGCGAGGACGGCCGCCAGGCCGAGGCTTCGCGGGAGATCGCGAGCAGCCGCGCAACGCGGCGGGCGACGGCGTTGCGCAGGCGGCGCACGGCCGAGTGGTAGCGGCGGGCCTTCTCGTACAGGCTCCGATCGCCGCCGCCGCCACGGTCGTCGAGCTCCACGCGCGCGGCATCGGTCTCGGCGGCGCGGCCGCAGGCCTCGATCCACAGCACTTCCAGATAGGCGAGCCCGGGGCCGAGCTGATCCTCGCTGCGGGAGGGGCTCTGCTCGAACTCGCGCAGGACGGGCAGGACTTTGTGGGTCAGCCAGCGCGCCTCGGCGTGGGCACGCAACAGCAGGCACACATCAGAGGGTGCGGAGTGCCTGGAATTGGTGGATTGATCGGGGTTGACTGCCATGTGAGCGTCCGTGCTCTCTGGTCAATTGAGGGGGCTGCGACCTGCTTTGGATTTCGGCGGACGCGGATCGGTGCTTTAGGAGAAGGGCCCGCATTCCACGGTTCTTGGGGGAATTTCGTTGTGCCGGGGCCTCGGCTCAAGCCGTCGGTCGCGATCGGCCGATGAGAAGCGTGAGACGACGATCCGAGAGGAGTGGGAAGCGCAACAGATGCACGTGGTCGGTGACGCGACAAATCGGACAGCCGGACAGCACGCGCGGGCGGCCGTCCAGCGTCTGCGCCTGCGCACGCTGGTGACGCTGGGGGTGCTGGCCGTCGCGACGGCGGTCCTGGGCAAGCTGTTCGGGCTGCGCGACCTGCGCTTCCTGTTCGCGGAGATCGCGCTGCTGGCGAGCATGTTCGTGATCTCCCGCTACGTGCTGCCGCTGGTGGAGCGGCGCGATCGCGGAGCGAGCGCGGAGGAGCACGTGGGCAGTCTCTTGGAGCAGCTGCCGGCGGCCGAATGGCACGTGACACACGACGCCAGCCTCGGGCGAGGAAACGTCGATCACATCCTGATCGGGCCGGCGGGGGTGTTCACGGTCGAGACGAAGAGCCATCCCGGGCCGGTGCGGGTGGGGCGCGTGCACGGAGCGACGATCCGTCAGGCGCAAGCGCAGCAGACGGCGATCGAGCGGGTCACGGGCGCGAGCGTGGAGCCGCTGCTGGTGTTCAGCCGCGCGTGGGTGGACAGGCCGCTGGCGCGGCGCAAGGGCGTGCGGGTGCTGCCGGCGCGGATGCTGATCGGACATCTGCGCAAGCGCGCGGACGTGCTCACGCGCGAGGAGATCGACCGGGCGCAGGCGCTCTTGGCGGCCGCCCTGCTCGAGCGCGAGGCGGTCGATCGCGTGGTGGCCGGGCGGCGGGGATCGATCCGCTGAGACAGGCGCCGGGCGGCGCAACCCCACAGCAGCGCGGCGGGAGGTAGCGTGTAGGGAGATGGCTGCCACCACACCAACGGCGCCGGCGAGTCGATTCGAGGCCGTAGAGCACCGGAGCGCGCGCGAGCAGGAGCGGCGCCTGCCACCTGGGCCGAGGGTCCCGCCGATCCTGCAGACGCTCGCATGGGCGGTGGCGCCGACGTGGGTGATGGACCGCTGCGCGCGGACGCTCGGCGACGCGTTCACCGTGACCTTTGCCCCGAGCGGCATGCAGCTGGTGATCATCAGCGACCCGGAGGCGGTCAAGACGTTGTTCACGGCGCCGCCGGAGATCGCGCCGTCGGCGGCGGGGAACTCGCCGGTGGCGCCGGTGATGGGCCCGAGCTCGGTGATCGTGTTGACGGGTCCCGAGCACATGCGCCAGCGCAAGCTGCTGTTGCCGCCGTTTCACGGCGAGCGGATGCGGGAGTACGAGGACGTGATCGTGGAGGCGACGAGCAGGGACATGGCGAGCTGGCCGCGTGGGGCGCCGATGCGCCTGCAGGAGCACACACGGGCGATCACCCTGGAGGTGATTCTGCGGGCGGTGTTCGGCGTGGAAGCCGAGCGGATGGAGGCGCTCAGAAGCGCGATCGGCGGGCTGCTAGCGCCGCTGCATCCGCTGCGGATGGTGCTGTTCGCGCTGCGCCGGCCGAACCTCGACCGTCCGCCGGGCGCGATCGCGCAGGCGCTCGCGCGGCTGGATCAGGTGATCTACGAGGAGCTCGGACGGCGGCGAGCGCAGAAGGACTTGGCCGAGCGCACGGACATCCTCTCGTTGCTGATGCAGGCGCGCGACGAGGACGGGCAGGCAATGACCGACGACGAGTTGCGCGACGAGCTGGTGACGTTGCTGCTGGCGGGCCATGAGACGACGGCCACGTCGGTGGCCTGGGCGATCGAGCGGCTGGTGCGCCACCCGCAGAAGCTCAGACGGCTGGTCGCGGAGATCGACGCCGACGACGGCGATGAGTACATGACGGCGGTGGTCAACGAGACGCTGCGGGTCAGGCCGGTCGTGCCGATCGTCGTGCGGCTGCTGCAGGAGGATCTGCAGCTCGGCACATACAACCTCCCGGCGGGCACGCGCGTGACGCCGTCGATCTATCTGACGAACCGCAATCCGCGCGTATACGAGAACCCGACCGAGTTCCGCCCGGAGCGCTTCCTGGAGAGCGGGCCGGAGACGTTCTCGTGGATTCCCTTCGGCGGCGGCATACGGCGTTGCATCGGCGCGTCGTTCGCGCAGCTGGAGATGAAGCTGATGCTGCAGACGATGCTGAGCGAGCTTGAGCCGAAGCTCCCCAAGCGCACGCGCTGGCGTGCGGGCGAGTGGAATCGCAGGCGCGCGATCACGCTGGTGCCCGCTGGCGGCGCGCAGGTCGTGTGGGAGCGCAGAAGCCGGCCTGGATGATGATGGGGCCGCCTGTGGGGCGGCCTGGATGCGTTCGTGGTGGGCAGACAGCGCGGTCCTCGGCGCTCCGCGGAGACTCGGCCGACGCGGTGGGCAGCTCGAGGCGCCGGAGCGAGGGTCGAGGCCGAGGGGGGCGGTCCGTCCGTGTCACCTACCCGGTCCGTCAACCCATAGAAAGCTTCCCCAGCTCCCGCCGCTTTTCATGTGCGGCTCGACGTCGTAGCGGTTCGGATCAGTGACCGTCGGCGTGCCGTCGTAGGGACCCATCTCGCCGCTGCGGTCCACTTGCACGCTGAGGTTGTGCATGTAGGCGGAGAACTGCCAGCCGTCGGCTGGAAACCGCCCGCTGCCCATGTCGGTCTTGGTGATGCCCGGAACTTCGTCGGCGTCGAACACCTCGCCGAAGAAATGGACCCCGTCGGCATGGTCTCCAAGCGTCGTGAAGGTGCTCCCTTTTCCCATGAACAGCGGCGCGGGGTAATAGCCCAGCCAGCGATCGTTGCAGCGGAACCACCAGTTGTTGCGGAACAGCTGGTACTTGATGTGCAGGACGAACTGGGCACCGCCCCTGACGCTCGTCGGGCGGTAGATCGCACCCGGGTGGGCGCGGTCGTCGTGCTGGATCCATCCATCGACGTCCTGGTTGTAGCCTCCGAGCTTGTCGCCCGACTTCGTGTACCCGTTGGTCGTGTAGAAGAGGAAAAGGTGTGGCACCCAATCGCCGTAGAGGTCGTGGCACTGCTGCCAACCGGCCTCGACCGTTTGCATCTTCGGGGCGTCGCGATTGCGCAAGCCGAGTTGGATGAGCGTGGAGTCGCCGCTGGCTTCGCCGTAGGGATCGAACGCGCTGAGCGACCCCTCGGCGCCGAAGGCGGCCGTTTTCTGGCTCGTCGCTGCATAGACATGGTTGCCGGCCAGCTCCGGGAAGGGGATCGGGAAGCCGCTGTCGGTGAACACGAGGTCGCGCACGGCGTACCGGTACTTGGACAGGTAATCCTCAAGATCCACCGTGGGCAGCAGGTCGAGTCGCTTTTGCAAGATCGGCACCGTGCCCGGCGGACCGTGCTCGACGCCCGGCTCCTCCAGCTCGAACAGGCCTAGCTCCTCTGGCCGCTCGCGGTCGCCGACGATCGGCTGTGGCGCCGGCGGAGGCTCGGCGATCTCCCCATCCGGCGTCTGCGACTCGCGCCTGATCCAATCGATCACCTGACCCGAGGGCGTGGTCGTAGTCGCGAGGACGTCGAGGCGCTGGCGGCGCGCTTGGAAGTATTCGACGAGCTCCGCAGACGACGCCGGCCGTTGCTCCTTCGCGGACTGCTCAAACGCAGCCTCGTAAGTCTCGTCGTTCTGCGGGTCATTGGTCATGAGATCCGAACCCTTCACGAGGGGCGAACCAGGGCGTCGCCCGTGCAGGCGAGCCTAACCATGCGTCCCTCGCCGTGCAAACGTGTTTCCGATCGGCAATGCGACCTCCCGCGGCGTCGCGGCCGAAGCGATGGGTAGCTTGAAGAGATGACATCGATGACGCCCGCGCATGCACCGACGGTGGCCCCCGAGGAGCTCTTGCGGCGCTTTGGCCTGGACGAGTTCAGACCGGGACAGCGCGAGGCGGTGCAGGCGGCGCTGGCGGGCAGGGACAGCCTGGTGGTGATGCCGACGGGTGGCGGCAAGTCGCTGTGCTATCAGCTGCCGGCGCTGGCGGAGATCGGACTGGTCGTCGTGGTCAGCCCATTGATCGCGCTGATGGCCGACCAGTGGCGGCGGCTGCAGGAGGCGGACGTGAGCGCGACGATGCTGGCGTCGGGGATGGAGGACGGGCACAACGCGCAGGCACTCAGGGAGATCGAGTCGGGTGAGACGCGGCTGGTGCTGGCGGCGCCCGAGCGATTTGCCTCGCCGGCCTTTCGCGCGGCGCTGGCGCGGCGCGAGGTGTCGCTGTTCGTCGTCGACGAGGCGCATTGCGTGGCGGAGTGGGGACATGACTTCAGGCCGGACTATCTGCGCCTGCACGACGCGATCGCATCGCTGAGCAGCCCGACGGGCGGACGCCCGGCGGTGATGGCGGCAACGGCAACGGCAACGCCGCGGGTGGCCGAAGAGATCGCGGCGCGGCTGGAGCTGCGCGACTGGGTGTCGATCCGCTCGGGCTTCGATCGTCCGAACGTGACCTTCGATGTTGTCAGCGTGGAGGGCAAGGGTGCGGTGGCGCGCAAGTGGATGGCGCTGCTGCACGTCCTGCACGATCAACAGGCGCGTCCGGCGATCGTCTACTGCGGCACGCGCAAGGACACCGATGCGGTGGCGGCAAGGCTCTCGCAGGAGGGGATCGCGGCGGTCACCTACCACGCGGGCATGAGCCCGGACGACAGGCGTGAGAGCCAGGCGGCGTTCATGGAGGATCGGGCGGAGGTGGTGGTGGCGACGAACGCCTTCGGCATGGGCGTGGACAAGGCGGACGTGCGCACGGTGGCGCATTGGGCGCTGCCGACGAGCCTCGAGGCCTACTACCAGGAGGCCGGCAGGGGCGGGCGCGACGGAGCGCCGGCGCGGGCGCTGCTGCTGGGGGCGCGGATGGACCTCGGTCGGCTGATCCGGTTCATCAAAGAGCGTGAGACGAGCGTGCAGGAGGTGAAGGCGTACGTGGCGCGGCTGCGCCGGGGCGCGGAGAGCGGCCCGCACGGGGAGATCGCGACGGTCGGCCACGGTGAGCTGGGCGAGCGCGACCGGGTGCTGCTGTCGATCGCCGAGCGGGCGGGCGCGGTGGAGCTCGAGCCGGCGGGACCAGAAGGGCTGTTCGTGCGGCTGACGGGTCAGGGAAGCCCGCGCAAGGCCTTCGCGGCGATCAAGGCGTCTAAGAACCGCGGCTGGGAGGCGTATCGATCGATCGAGCGCTACATGACGAGCGGCGAGACGTGTCGCAGGCGCCAGATCCTCGATCACTTCGGGGATCGTGAGGCGGGGATGCCGAGCGGGCGTTGCTGCGATGTGTGCGACCCGGACGAGGCGCTCGAGCGGGCGATGTCGGCGCCGATCGTGGCAACCCGCAATCGTTCAAGCGCGCGCCGCGGGTCGGGCTCAGCGAGAGCGGCAAGCGGCGCAGGCGCCCGTGGCGAGCGCTCCGGCCCGCCGGTCGACCCTGAGCGCTTCGAGCACCTGCGGGCGTGGCGCTTCGAGCGCGCGGAGGGCAAGCCGGCCTACACGGTCGCCTCCAATGCGGTGCTCGAGGATGTGCTGCGGGCGACCCCGGGCAGCGTCGAGGCACTGCTCGAGATCCGCGGGATCGGCCCTGCGTTCTGCGAGAAGCACGGCGAGTCGCTGCTGGCGGAGCTGGCGAAGCAGGAGCTGGCGGCGGGCATGCAGACGGCGGAGGAGGATCGGCCAAGCGAGTGCTCACCCGAGCCCGGCACGGCGCTAGCATCTCAGGGCGCGCCGACGTAGCTCAGCTGGTAGAGCACTTCACTCGTAATAAAGTGCTCCTGGAGCCTGGCGCCAAGCAGATCCCGGAGTTCCGGGATTAGATAGCACCGCCGGGCGGCCAGTAGTCGCCACTTCGTGCCACGTCGCATCACGAGTTTGCGGTACGGACGCTGGTACGGGCGTCACCCCCACGCGTTAGTACCAAACGACGGTGCGGCGCCCCGGCGCCCCGCCGGCACAAAGTCCAGGCGGGACCGGATGACATAGCGGGGTGCCTACCGCAAGTTGCAGATAAGGCGCACGCGCAGAGGGCGGCTTGCCGACATGCGCACACGGCTAGGTTGGCCACAGCTATGGCCTGGAGCTGCGATTGGAGGCCCAACGCGGTATGTCAGGACGTATTGCCCCGGTCTAGCCCGAAGTCCAAAGCGGCCATCGGCCCGCGTCACGCCTCTTGCAAGTACCTGACCGTCCCGAGTTAGCTCAACCATGATCCCAGCCGTCGGCTGCGCCCCTGGCGTACGGCGGCCTCGTGGGGGACTGACGCTGATGAACGCCCTCCCGCTTAGAGACGCCGTACGCGGCGGTTCTGAGTGCCCGAGAGGGGCGCCCGAGGATGATCCGGCGCCCAAGCCCAACGTCGCCAAGGCACCCAGCGATACTACGGTACGGAACATTTCCTCTACTCCCTTTCGGACTCTACGCTGTGATGATAGGGAGGAAGCGGCCGAGACGCAATCCACTACGCGGGACAGACCGGCTGACCCGAATCACGCTCCGGCCGCAGTCCCCGCTAGTTGCTACCTGCCGTACTTAGCGTGCGCGTCGAACCAAGCGCTTTCACCTGCGGCGGGACTTCTTCCTCGATCCCTCGCATCTCGACGCGACCCGTCCGCGCATCGAGAACCAAGAACATGACGGGTCCCGATGGCGGCTTCGCGTTCTTCGGAACGCGCGCCACGCTCAGCGTGAAGTTGCCCGTCATGGTGATGAGCACGGCAGGCGCTTCCATGTACTGAGCTTGACCCGCCGATGACGGCTTAGTGTTCGGTATCGACTGAGGGTCGACGGCTTGGGCCGCCTGAGCGTAGCTGGCGCTCGTTGCCGAGACCGATGCCGGGCTCGTGTTTTCCGCTCGCGCCGCTTCTTCCGTAGCGATCTTCGTCAGCGAGGCGTCTGAGAGCAGGGGCCGCGCGCCTTCTGGCTGGTAGCCGGCGAACGGATCGGTCGCGGTTGAGACTTCCGCGGTGTCTGTGGGCGTTGATGCGCCGATCGCCTGCGTCGCCACGCCGACTCCGACGACGACCGCAACGCAACACGCCAGCAAGACTCGGAGCTTGCGGACCTTGAACACCTGTGGACCTCGTTTTCTATCGTTTTTCATGTCAGCACCCCGGAGCCGCGAATGCGACCGAGCCGTAGGTGTAGCCCGGAGCTGGTGCGTTGATACACATGCCCGGGCTGTGTTCCGGGTACGCGTGGTGGTATGCCCCTGCCCATTCCCGGTGCCAGCTTCCGTCCATCCACTGCGCCCAACCCACGATGCGACCGTTGTTGTTCGCGCCGCTGGCCGTCGTCGTGGCGAACTCCATGCCGTCGTTTAGTTCCTTCGAGGTTTTCGGGAAGTTCGTGAAACAGATGTCCGGCGTGTGATCCCATGCCCATGTGACGCACCAAGAGCCATTCAGTGACGGGTCGTCTATGTACACGCCATACCACGTATACATCGGAGGGCCGGTGGGGTAAATGGCTTCGGCGTAGTTCGACGGGCTGTAAGAGCGCGCGTAGAAGTAGTAGGGCGTTTCCGGCCCCGGCGTTCCGTAGCCCCATGTCGCGCCGGCCTCAACCCACGAGGACGCTTTTGATGGGAACGCCACCCACATCTCGTCGTCGATGAATTCATTTGTGTAGTGCGGCACGTTGCCGTAAAACGACTCGATTTCGGCTTGCGCGCCGCGTACTTCTTCGGTCGGGTTTCCATCGACCAAGCGGAGATCGAATAGCAGTGTTTGCCTGGTGAGACGGAGCAAGCAGAGGCGAGTGCGGGCACCATCAAGGCGCCTACTGACGCGATGGCTGCTACGAGGAATAGCCTCCGTACATAACTCATGCGGAACACCGCCGCACTCGGAGAGGTCCGGTCATCTGTGAGTTGCCTCCTTCGGTTGCTAGGGAATAAATAGGCGAGAGGGCGGGCACCGCAACTTTATACAGTTCTGAGTAACTACGTTAATCGGACTACCAGAATTGTGTCATTGGTAGATGGATGCCCTGCTCGTCATCTCAGTCAGTCGAATAAAGGTCGTACCTTTCACCATTCGGCAGGCGGTGACGCTGCGTGCCCACGCGGAGGCAGAGGTAGTAGCCGAGTTCTGAGAGCGACACGGCTGACTCCGAGCGCCGAAGAACGGTCGTCCATCAGATCAAGCCAGCGCGGCGTGCATAAGCAACGATCTCGGCGCGTGGAGACTCCGAGCTTCTTGATCGCGCGTGCCCGGTAGGTCTTGACCGTTCGTAGCGCGACTCTAATCTCGTCGGCGATCTGCGGGTTGATGAAGCCGGCGATCAGGCGGATTACCTGCCGCTCCCGGTCGCCGAGATCGTTCGCCGCTGCAGGCTCTGTGGCCTCGCCGAGCAAACGCACCATTGGGATTCCAGTCCTCTCGCGAGCGCTTCGAGATGCGAGAGCCGGGGTCGACTTTGCCTTTTCCATCTTCGCGATCAGGTTGTTGGGATGTCCGCGCTCGACAATCTGGCTGGCCGACGTCCCGTCTGAGCTTGCAGAACTTGCAAGTGATCGTCGCGCATCCGCTCCGACCGACGTTGCGCAGCATCGATCCGATTCTCCAGCGATGGCTCCATACGTGTGTTAGACGCCGCTTTAAGCCGCTGGCACGACCTCGTTACCCACCCGTTCGGCTCCTGCGCCTCGCCATTGCCCTTGGTGCGGGCCGCCGTGCGCGCAACGCCGTCGTTTAGCCGCAGCGTTGGCCGACAGAACCGTACTTCGCTCGCCGCCTCGTCAAGACCACGTAGCTGGGTGCCCGGCGGCTCGCGCCTCCAGCGCCAACGGCCTCGCGCTACGATCTTGACTGCGGGCAGTGTCCGTAGCGTCGCGCCGACGTAGCTCAGCTGGTAGAGCACTTCACTCGTAATGAAGGGGTCCGGGGTTCGAGTCCCCGCGTCGGCTTGGCGATGATCGCGCCAAGGTAGCTTCGATCGGCCAAACCCCAGCAATGGAGGTGTCAGATGGGCGAGTTCCCTGCGCCGGCAGTTGGGATCGTGCTGACGCACTTCGTCGTGTCAGACGACATCGAGCGTTCACGCCGTTTCTACACCGAAGTCCTTGGCGGCGAGACGGTCCGCTCGGGCGAACCGTCGTACGTCGCGCTGGCCAACAGCTGGATCATCATCAATGCTGGCGGCGGCCCGACTGAGGACAAGCCGACCGTGACACTCCAGACGCCGCCCGACCTCGACCGGGTGAGCAGCTTCCTCAACATTCGGGTCGCGGACATCGAAGCCGTGTACGCCGAGTGGAGTGCGCGGGGCGCCGAATTCCTGACGCCGCCGAAACAGCGCGCGACCGAGATCCGATGCTACCTGCGCGATCCGGATGGTCACCTGATCGAGGTAGGCCAAACCACTGAAGGCCCCGAGGGCACGACCGTACTTACGTAAGCGAAATTTCGCGGCGGCTGGAAGCCGCCGTGGTGTCACTACGAACCCAGGAGGTCACGATGAGCAGCGTCGATGTGAGCAGCGAACCCTCGGCCGAGGTTCCTCGAGCGGGGATGGACATGAAGCTCGAGGTGGTGTTGGTGCCCGTCTCGGATGTCGATCGGGCCAAGCGGTTCTATGAGTCTTTGGGGTGGCGGTTGGACGCCGACTTCGCCTCCGGCGAGGACTTCCGGGTCGTGCAGCTGACCCCTCCCGGCTCGCAGTGCTCGATCATCTTTGGAAGCGGCGTCACCGCGGCCGTGCCGGGATCGTTGGATGGTTTGCAGCTCACCGTCTACGACATCGAGGCGGCCCGCGCCGAGCTGATCGACCGTGGCGTCGACGTCGGGGAGATATTCCACGACGGGGGAGGGATCTTCCACCACGCCGGCACCAACGGGCGGGTCAGCGGCCCCGCTCCAGAACATGCGGACTACGGGTCTTTCGCGGCGTTCGGCGATCCGGACGGCAACGGCTGGCTGCTCCAGGAGATCAAGAAGCGCCTGCCCGGACGATGACCCGATCAGGCTGTGACGGAGCGCATCTTCGCGCGCAATCGTCTCGCTCCGGAGCGAGACGATTTCGTCGCCGAGCGGCGCTCGTCATGGTTGAGGTGTTCATCGGCGCGGCCTCGCGCCGGTAACCGTCTCAGAAAGGAGAGCCATGCAGACGACATTTGATTCCGCCGGCGAGTTGGCGCAAGCGCTGCGCCGGGCGGCGGCCGCACACGGTGAGCACGAGGCGCGGACCGGACAGGAGGACCCCGACTGGCCAGATTGGTACGCCGAGTACATGGTGCGCGAGCAGGCCGGAGAGGAGTTGCCGAAGTGAGCAACGACTACGACGTGATCGTCCTCGGCGGCGGCTCACCGGGCGAGCACTGCGCCGGCGCGCTTGCCGAGGGCGGCCTGCGCGTGGCGCTCGTCGAGCGCGAGCTGGTCGGAGGGGAGTGCTCCTACTGGGCTTGTATCCCGTCAAAGACGCTGCTGCGCCCCGGCGAAGCGGCGCAGGCGGCGAACGACGCGGCGGCGCGCGCGAAAGTCGACGTCGAGGCGGTGCTCGCGTGGCGCGATTTCATGGTCTCGAAATACTCGGACGCCGGCCAAGAGCGGTGGCTGGCGGATGAAGGCATCGAGCTGCTGCGAGGGAGCGGACGGCTGGCGGGGACGGGAGTGGTCGAGGTCGGAGGCGTGCGCCACACCGCCGAACACGTCGTCCTCGCAGCAGGCGCCGACCCGATCGTGCCGCCGGTTCCCGGACTGCGCGAGCTACCGGGCATCTGGACCAATCGCGAGGCGACTGGCATGAAGGCCGTCCCGCGCCGCCTGCTCGTGCTGGGCGGGGGACCTGTCGGCGTGGAGATGGCGCAGGTTGTTCGTCGCCTCGGCGGCGAGGCGGCCGTTGTCGAGGCTGCCGAGCACCTGCTGGCCCGCGAGCCGGCGCCACTGGGCCGGGCGCTCGGCGAAACGCTGGGTCGCGAGGGCATCGAGCTCGTCCTCGGCGCGAAGGCAAGCGCGGCGCGTCTCGAGGGCGAGGATTACGTCCTGAAGCTCGAGGACGGCCGTGAGCTGCGGGGCGATCGCCTGCTCGTGGCCACCGGGCGGCGCCCGCGCGTCGATGCGCTGGGCCTGGAGACGGTCGGCGTGGCGGCGGGCACCCGTGGAATCCCCGTCGACGCGCGCCTGAACGCGGGCGAGCGCTTGTGGGCGATCGGCGATGTCACCGGCATCTGGCAGCTGACCCACGTCGGCAAGTATCAGGGCGAGGTGGTCGCCGCGAACATCCTCGGCGAGGCGCGAGAGGCCAACTACGATGCTGTTCCGCGCGTCGTTTACACCGACCCCCAAGCGGCCGCGGTGGGTGCGGGCGAGGCCGAGTTCAGCGCGACCGTCCCCGTCTCCGGGGTTGTCAAGACGGAGACGTATACGCGTGCCTACGCCGAGTCCAACGGCTTCCTGACGCTACTCAGCGACGGCGAGCGGCTGACCGGCGCCTACGCGCTCGGACCGGAGGCCGGCGAGTGGCTCCAGCAGGCCACCCTGGCCATTCGCGCGCGCGTGCCGCTCGAGATCCTGCGCGACACGATCCAACCCTTTCCCACCTTTTCAGAGATCTATGTCGCCGCGCTGAATGCGCTTCGGCGCGAGATCGCCCTTCATATCGACGGCGGTCAGGCGGCTGGGCACTGAGGCGTTCGAGCGGCGAGCGCAGTTTCTGGTGGGCTATGGGAACCTTCGCGGGTGCCTTGGGTTCCCGAGTATTTCTCTGCGCCCGCGCTGGCGCGGTTGGAAGAGAAGCGCCGGGGTGAGAGGCTCGCCCCCGTGTCCTACTTCGCCGGCATCATGGCCGGCGAAATCGATGCGCTGACTCGCTCGTTCGACGGCGAGCCCGAGGTGCACGACCCGGTACGCGGACGCGTCAAGGGCACGCGGGCGTTCGCGGCGTTCGTCGCCGAGACCAACGGGTGGCTCCAGGAACGCGACGCCTCGATTGAGGATGTTGCCGTCCTGGTCACCGAGCATCGTGGCGTCGAGGAGGTGGTGCTGCACCTCGATGGCGAGGACGGGCGTGTCGAGCTTCCCGTGGCGATCGCCGCCGACCGACGGCCTGGGGGTCACATCGACGAGCTGCGGATCTATTTCAGCTCTTGGGCGCTGACCGGCCGCCACGCGAACCGCCCGCCCCTGCTGCAGCCCGACCCAAAGCTGCGGGCACCCGACGTCGTGGGCGAGTATCAGCGCGCCCTCGCAGCGGGCGAGCTCGACGCGATCCTCGCTGCATTTGAACGCGGCGCCTACGCTCGGGAGCCCGCGGGCGCTCCGTACGTCCACGACGGATCCAAAGACCTACGCGAGTTCTACGAGCGCCTGTTCTCAAACGACGGTGGGATCCCGCTGGAGCACTGCGCGCTCACCGACGACGGCCGTGCATGTGCCGTGGAGTACAACGTCGTTCGGTGGGGCGAGAGCGAGTTGCCACCCGAGGCCGGCATCGCCGTCTATGTTCGAGGCGACAGCGGCAAGCTGGCTGCCGCGCGGATCTACGACGATGCCGAACCGCCTGTCGGTCCGTCCGTGTAGCTCCCGGCGATCCCGAATCTCAAGCTGCACCGCGACATCAGCGCGGTCCGTGGAGCGTGCCCGTTCACGAGTGGTCTGTCCCCGTCCCGCCTCGTCGCTCAAGCGGGCTAGTTCCTCATCGCTGAACGCTTCCTCAAGGATGGCCCGAGGTGCAGAGGGGCACTCGGGGGGCGCGTCTCTTGGCTCGATCAGCCCCCTCCCAATCTTGCTTGCTTGGCTCCAGCGAGCATCAGCCGTAGGTGAAGTGGTCAGCCGGCGGGCGCTTCTTGCTCGAGCCTTTGCCCAGCTTCGCCATCACGTCGACCGTCCCCGGCTTGTGCGATGGGGCCACCGCTGTGCATGTGCTGGTCGAGGGGCATTCGACTGAGCTCGCAAGCACACTCGCGAACTTGAAGGACGTCGTGCCTTTGCCCGGGGCGAATCCGCTGCCATGGATCGTTACTTTCGTGCCGCCTGTGCCTGACTTCGGGATGACGTTGATGACCGTCGGCGCTTCGAACTTGAAGCGGTCACTCCCGGTGCTTGCGCTGGTGCCGTTGGGCGTCGTCACCGTCACATCGACCATCCCGGCGGTCTCGGGCGGCGCTTCAGCCGTGATCGAAGTTGGGGAGTTGGTTTTGAAGCTGGCCGCGACCGATCCGAACCTGACCGCCGTGACACCGGAGAAGTTTTTACCGGTGATGCTGAGGAGCGTGCCGCCGGCCGCCGGCCCCTTGGTGGGTGTCCGCTTCGTGACCGATGGCGGCGGGCTGGGCGGCACATAGCTGAAGCGATCGGCGGCGCTCGCCGCGCCCGTGCCTTCGGAGTTCGAGACGGTCACGTCCACGACGCCGGTACCGGTCGGAGCGACAGCCGTGATCGAGGAGTCCGAGTGGACTTCGAAGCTCGCGGCCGGGGTTGCCCCGAATCTGATCGACGTGACGCCGGCAAGGTCGACGCCAGTGATCGTGACGGTCGCTCCGCCTTCGCTCAGACCGGCGTTCGGGCTCACACCCAAAACGATCGGTTCATAGCTCAACCGGTCCGCCGGGGTCGCCGGGCTCAAGCCGTCCGGGGCGCTGACCGTCACATCCACGGTCCCGGTTCCTGGAGGGGAGACGGCGGTGATCGAGGCATCGGAGTCGACTTCGAAGCTGGCGGCCGGGGTCGAGCCGAAACTGACAGCGCTCGCTCCGGTGAAGCCGCTTCCCACGATCGAGACCGTTGCTCCGCCGCCCTTCGGGCTGGTGGCGGGCGTCACGCCGGTCACGCTCGGACCGCTGGCGAACGCCCACGCCGCGCCCACCGCGCCCTCGTCGAAGGGGCCGCCGATCAAGGCTGTGTTGGCGTTGGCGGAAAGCGCGACGCTCGCGCCGAGCTCGCCCGGGCCGCTCTCGCCGGCGCCGGTGAGCTTTTCCTGTTGCGTCCACGTTGAACCCGAACGTGTGTACCGCCAAGCCGCGCCGAGGCCTTTGTTGTCGAAGGGGCCACCCACCAGCGCGCTGTCACCGTCCGCCGACAGCGCCACGCTCCAGCCGAAGCTGCTGCTGCCGGGGACCGTCAGCTTGGCCTGCTGTGCCCATTCTTCACCTGAGCGCGTAAACACCCAGGCGGAGCCCGTCGTGATCCGCTCGCCCACCAGCGCGGTGTCGCCGTCCGCTGACAGGGCCGCGCTGAAGCCGAATTCGGCTCCGTTGGCGCCTCCGCTGCGGGTGAGCTTTTCGCCCTGCTGGGTCCAGGTCGAGCCCGAGCGCGCAAACACCCAGGCCGCTTCCTGCGAGAGGTCCCCGATCAGCGCGGTGTTGCCTTCTGCCGACAGTGCCACGCTCCAGCCGAAGCCGGCCCCGGAGCCTTTGGGACGCGTCAGCTTTCCGCCCTGTTGGGTCCACGTGGAGCCAGAGCGTGTGAACACCCACACAGCCCCGACGGCGCCGTCGTTCGGGGCGCCGACAAGCACCGTGTTGCCATCTGCCGACAGCGCGATGCTTTCCCCGTAGTCCGATTTGCCGACTGAGCCGCTGGAGATCAGCTGCGCCTGTTGGCTCCAGGCGGAGCCCGAGCGCGTGAACACCCACGCCGATCCCGACGCAAAGTTGCCGGCTCCGATGACCGCGGTGTTCCCATCGGCTGAGAGCGCGAAGTTGCCCCCTCCGGAGCCGCTGGGCTTGAGCTCCGACTGCTGAATCCATTCGTCGCCCGAACGCGTGAACACCCAAGCCGGTCCCGAGCGAGCTCCGGCCAACGCGGTATTGCCATCGGCGGACAGGGCAACGCCGTAGCCGAACTCGCCCCCTCCGACCTCGCCATTGCCGGTCAGCTTGCCGCTCTGCTGGATGAGCGGGTCGATGCGCAGCGGGTAGCGCGCGCCGCGCGAGTCGACATGCAGCAGCACCCGGCCCCCATGCAGTTGCAGCCAGCTGTGCAGATGGCGCCCGCCGGCATCGACGGCGACGAGGTCGCCGTAGCGCAGCGACGCGCCGCCGGCGCGGGCAAACGTGATGCTCCGATGATGGCCTGTGATCGTCGCGCGCGCGTTGCCCGAGATGACCATCGACAACGTCAGCGGCGTGGCCGGATTGCCCGATGGCGCTCTCGTCAGCGTGAAGCCCTGCTCCAGCCCCAAGGGCCCGTTCTGGTACCACTCGGTGAGTCTCGGCCGCGTGTAGCTCACGCGGTTTGCCCGTGCCGCGGGCCGGACGGCGGCGAGCGGCCGCGGCACGGCGCCGTAGCCGACGGCGAGCATGCTCAAGCGCAACTGCGTCTCGCCCGAGCCGATCGAGACTCCGCTGCTCTCAAAGCGCATGTGCAGGCGCTGAGCTGGGCTGTGCGCCTCCAACCCATCCCCCGAGCGGCTCGTCGCGTAGGCTCGATCGCCTCGGCCGAGTGTCGCGGAGACGGTGCCCTGTGCGGCGAGCGGCAGGCTCGAGAGGCTCCGCGGAACAACTGAGCGCAGATGCTCGGTGGGCGGGGGCGCTACGTGCTCGCCGATCCTACGTTCGGGCAGGGCCAAGCCGGCGATGAATGCGAACAGGGCGCCTGCGAGCAGTATCCGCGAAGCGACGGCCGGTCGGCTCCACTCCGGCCGCAGATAGCCGACGAGTGGCGACTCCACCATCTTGCTGAACTCCATCGAACTCCCCCCGTGCGAGCGTCGGGCAATGTTGCCCACCGTGCCAACCTGCAGCATGGAAATCGTACACCTGAGCTGGCTCATGTGGAGCGGCGTGAGGGCTGCCCAAGGTTCGCCTCCCCGCGCCGGCTCTCGCGGACACGAATGATGCGACGATGATGCCCATCATCAAGATCCGCGCGCGAACAACCTTGCCCACGCTGGCCTTGATGCTGTCCCTGGCGGCCTGCGGGTCAGGTCAGGCGGCGCACTCGACCGGCTCGGCGCAAGCCAGCCGAAAAGGCGTGCGGCTCGTGCAGGTGGCGGCGCTTCACGAACCCGTCTACGTCACGGGTCCGCCGGCCGATCCGAGCAGGGTGTTCGTCCTGCAGCGAACCGGGCAGGTGATGCTGCTTCTGAACGGCCACACGCAGGCGCGCCCATTCCTGGACATCGGCAGGCAGGTCTATTCGCAGGGCGGCGACGAGCAGGGGCTGCTCGGGATCGCGTTCCCCTCCGACTACGCCCGCACGGGGCTCTTCTATGTCGACTACACGAGCGAAAGCGGTGACATCACCGTCGCTCAGTACCAGCGCTCGGCGAGCAACCCGAACCTGGCGGACCCGGCGAGCGCGCGCACTGTCCTGAGGATCGATCACCACGCCTACGCCAATCACAACGGTGGCCAGCTCGCGTTCGGACCAGACCACGACCTGTACATAGGAGTCGGCGACGGCGGCAGTGAGGACGATCCCAACGGCAACGGCCAGAACACCGGCACGCTGCTCGCGAAGATCCTGCGGATCGATCCATCGCCGAGCGGTGGCTACACGATCCCGCGCGGCAACCCATTTGCCGGGCAGAGCGGCAGGAGAGCCGAGATCTGGGCTTACGGGCTTCGCAACCCGTGGCGCTTCTCATTCGATCGCAAGACCGACGACATGGTGATCGGCGACGTCGGGCAGGATCACGAGGAGGAGCTCGATTTCGCTCCGTCGGGCACACGGGCCGGCGCCAACTACGGCTGGAGCATCTGGGAGGGCGACCGCCGCAACAAGCCCGGCCGGGCGCCGCAGGCGGTGCCCCCGGTTCTGACCGCCTCGCACAGCAGCGGCTATTGCGCGATCATCGGCGGATATGTGGTCCGCGACCGTTCGCTCCCGGGCCTCTATGGCCGCTATCTGTTCGGCGACTTCTGCCGCCGGCCGATCGAGTCGGTGAAGCTCGGGCGCAGCGGGGCCACGGGACTGCGAGCCACCGGCCTGGAAGTGAGCGCCACGTCCTCCTTGGGCCAGGATGCGAGCGGGCGCATCTACATCACCTCACTCGAGGGCCCCGTGTATCGCATCGCACGCGCGAAGTAGGACCGCCGACCAGCCGCTCGGGCGTCCGCTCGCCGCGGCACGCGATCTTGCATCGGTCATTGCCCCTCGTCTATCTGTCGAAAGGAACGCAGAAGTAGATAGACGTGGCCATCACGGATCGATCAGGCCCGACGAGGCACGCATGCCCTTCAGGCCAGCGAGGTCGTCATGTCAGACAGCGAAATTCACCAAAACCCAGAGCTCAACCCGGCCCCCGGCGCCTCCGTGGAAGGCCCTGCGAGCGCCTTGCCGGAGCCGAGCGCTCAGAGCGCCCCGGCCCCAGCCCCGGCCGAGCCGCAGATCGCTGCCGCTGACCTTCAAGCGATGACGCCCGCGAGCCCTTCCGAGCCCGGGCGCATCAACGGCTTCCTCCATGGTCGCAAGGGCGTTTGGGCGGCGATCGCGGTGCTGTGCGTCGTGGCCGGGACGGTCGCCTCGGTGCTCGGAGCGCGCGCCGTGGCACACTCGGACGCCACGAAAGCGCGCGAGGCGTTCCCGCGAACCTCGGCGGGAATCGCGTCCACGCTGAAGCTGGCGATTCAGCGCCAGGAAGAGCTCGCCGTCAGTGCAAGCACATTCTTCGCGGGCAATCCAAAGGCGACGGCCGCGGAATTCGACACGTGGGTGAAGTGGGCGCACACGCTGCGCCGCTATCCCGAGCTCCAACGGCTCGGCCTCGTGGCGCTCGTGCGAGCGCCGGAACTCGCGGCGTTCGAGTCACGTGTCACGGGCCATCCCGTCAAGCCGCAACGTGCCGGTGCCGCGCCCTCGGCGGGCAATGGCCTGCGCATCGTTCCCGCGGGGACGCGCTCCTTCTACTGCTTCGCCACGGCCGAACTGGCGAGGAGCCCTGTCGGGCGCCCGCCCGCGGGTCTCGACTACTGCGCGCTCACCCCCGGACTGCTTGCGTCTAGGGACTCGGCACAGAGCTTCTACGCGACAGGCAAAGTCGCGCGAGGCCGAGCGCTGGCAATCGAGACACCCGTGTATCGAGGCAACGAACCGCCGGTCGCCCTTGCGAGTCGCAGGGGTGCGTTCGTGGGGTGGCTGCGTGAGGTGCTCGTGCCCGGCGTCGTGCTGGCGCAGGCTCTGCACGGCCATGCCGGCTATGCGGCACGCCTGCGTTACAAGGCGCACTCCTCGAACGTCGTCTTTAGCAGTGGCACGCCACAGGCCGGGGGGCAGAGCAGGACGGTCAACCTGCACAACGGCTGGACGGTCAAGAGCTTCGGCCCGGTGGTCGCGACGGGCGTGAGCTCGAACGGGACCGCGCTGGCGCTGTTGATCGGCGGAACGCTGTTGAGCGTGCTGCTCGGCCTGCTCGTGTACCTGCTCGGCGGTGGGCGCCCGCGCGTGCCGGCGCCGAGGACGCGCGAGCTGCCGCATTCGGACCTGTATGACGCGCTGACAGGGCTGCCCAACCATGCGCTGACGCTGGATCGCGCCGAGCGGATGGTCTCGCGCGCGGCACGTCAGTCGGGAATGCTGGCCGGCGCGCTGCTGATCGACATCGACTGGTTCAAGGACGTCAACGACAAGCTCGGCGCGGCGGCCGGCGATCAGCTCCTGAAGATCGTCGCGCAGCGCCTGCACGGGGTAATCCGCTCAGAGGACACCGTCGGGCGTATCGGCGGGGATGAGTTCGTGGTGCTGGTCGAGTCGGCGGCGCGCGGGGTGCGGCTCGACTCGCTGGCCGGCCGCATGATCGAGGCTCTGCACAAGCCCGTCGAGCTCGATGACTTCGGGCCTAGCTTCTTCGCGACGGCGAGCATCGGTGTCGCCTTCGGACGCTATGAGACACCTGATGATCTGATGCGCGACGCGCAACTGGCCCTGTACTCGGCCAAGGCCGCGGGCAAGGACCGCTACACGCTCTTCAACGCGAACATGCGCTCGGTGATCGAGAGCCGGGGTGTGCTCGAGGCCGAACTGAACGCAGCCCTGCTCGACGAGCAGTTCTTCCTGCTCTTCCAGCCGATCTACGATCTGAGCAGCAGGAAGGTCGTGGGCCTGGAGGCGCTGATTCGCTGGAGTCACCCCAAGCGGGGAATCCTCGACCCTGAGGATTTCATCCCGCTGGCCGAGGAGACCGGGCTGATCGTGCCGATCGGGCGCTGGGCGCTGGAGCAGGCCTGCAACCGCGCGGCGGCCTGGAATGTGGCGGGCCACCGCGTCGGCATCTCGGTGAAAGTGTCGGCCAACCAGCTGAATCGGGAGGGCTTTGAGACGGACGTGCGGCGAGCTCTGCAGCAGTCCGGGATCGAGCCCGGCCTGCTGACGCTGGAGCTTGCCGAGGCGACGGTCATGCACGATGTCGCGGCGACGGCTCGCCGCATCGAAGAGATCAAGCGGCTGGGCGTGTGCATCGCGATCGACGACTTCGGCGGCAGCGGATATGCGCGCCACTCCGATCTGCAGCGGATGCCGCTGGACGCTCTGAAGGTGGACAGGAGCTCGCTCGCGGCCTCCGACGACGAGGCCTACCGCAGCTGGCTGCTCGAGGCGATCCTGATCGTCGGGCGGGACCTGTCGGTGACGGTGATCGCCACGGGCATCGAGACGTACGAGCAGATGACCGCGCTGCAGGCGATGGGTTGCACGATGGCCCAGGGATTCTTCCTGGGCCAGCCCACACCGGCGGACGCTGTCGAGGGCCTGTTCGCCGTGGAGCTGCCGAGCGCCCCGGCGCCGATCCCCGCACCGGCTCCGGCTGAGCCCGCGGCTCCGGCAAATCTGACGGAGTGAGGCGCGGGCACAGAGGCGCCGGTGCTCGTTGAGCGAGGCCGGTCGGGCGTGCACCGCGGCGATACGCTGGTCTGATGCACGTTGCGATCACAAGAGCTCATCTCACGATCGCGATGCGCCTGCATCGAGGAGGCGCTTGAGGCGTGCCTCGATTAGATGCAGAGCGGGCGATGTCACGGCGCCCCAAGACCAGCGCGATCGAGCTGACGCGACGGGCCTTCGCGTCTGCCGACGACCGGGACTTCGAGGCGATGATGAGCTTCTTCGGTCCCGACTCCGTCTGGGACGTGTGGTCGTGGGGACTGGGCACGCACTCAGGACCGCGGGCGATACGGACGTTCTTCGGCGACTGGATCGGCGGCTTCGACGACTATCACGTCGAGCTCGAGGAGCTTGTCGACCTCGGGCACGAGGTCGTGTTCGCGGTCGCCACTCAGACGGCTCGTCCCGCCGGCAGTCGCGGCTTCATCCAGCTTCGTCATGCCGCCATCTGGGTGTGGGAGGGTGAAGTGGCGATGAGGGTGACCCATTACCAGGACATCGAGGGGGCACGTGTGGTCGCCGCCGAGACGGCGAAGCTGGCCGCAGCGCGTTCGGAGGAGTGAAACATATTCGCCGTTTTGGTTGAAATCTGGAATTATTCAGCCCATGCGTTTTGGCCTGTGCGTGATCGCTGCGCTGGTCACACTCGGCCTGATCGTCCAGACACTCGACGTTCACGGCTCGAAAGACGAGCAATCCGCGATCAGGCATGCGCTGAAGGCGCCTCTCGGTGACTTTCGCCATCGCGACGGCCGCGCCCTGTGCGGCGATTTCACACCGGCCGTGGCCGCTCACATCGCGGCCGGCTACGGGCCCAACTGCGAGTCGAATGTGACTCGCATGTTTCGCCTGACCAGAGACGAGCCGGTGTCGCTGATCCTGCGCGAATCGCGTCGGCGGCTGAGAATCAAGGACATCAGCTGGCACGGCGATCACGCGACTGCGGCATTCGCCGACCCGGGAAGGCCGGGCAGCGAGCAGCATTGGCGTCTGGGGATGGTGGGCGGCAGGTGGCGCATCGAGACACCAGCCAGGCTGGAAGTCCGCTTCGAATGTAGTAATCATCCGCCGAGGCGGCGTGTGTGCGTGCGGCTGCTGTCGATGCACTTCGCCCAGCTATAGATTCATGCGGCTGCTGTTGAACATCATCTGGTTCGTCCTCGCCGGCTTGTGGATGGCGATCGCCTACGCGTTCGCGGCGCTGATCTGTTTCATACTGATAGTCACGATCCCGTTCGGCGTTGCCTCGCTGCGGATTGCGATGTTCGCCCTGTGGCCTTTCGGCAAGACGGTTGTGCGCCGCGCTGATGCCGGCGCCGGCTCGGCGGTGGGCAACGTGTTGTGGTTCGTCCTGTGTGGCTGGTGGCTGGCGCTCGGGCACTTGGTGAGTGGGTTGCTGCTATGTCTGACGATCGTCGGTCTGCCGCTTGGAGTGGCGAACTTCAAGCTGATCCCCGTCTCGCTGTTGCCGTTTGGCCGGGAGATCGTCTCGATCGAGGAGGCAGCGGCGATGGGGCTTACGGCGGACGTGTCATTTGCCGGCGGGCGCTCGTAAGGCTGTCCAGGTGATCTGAGAGACTCGCCGCCGATGGCGGACATCGGCATGCCCGAGCAGCGCAGGCACCTGATCCTGGCGGCGATGATATTCGCGGTCGCGATGATGTTCATCGACCAAACGATCGTCGCGCTCGCTGTGCCCAATCTCCAGGACGACTTGCACCTTTCATCGACGGGGGTGCAGTGGGTCGTCAACGGCTACCTGCTGTCGCTCTCGGCTCTGTTCGCCCTCGGAGGCAAGCTCGCCGACGTGTTCGGCGCACGCCGGATGGTGTTGATCGGCGTGAGCTCGTTTGCACTCTGCTCGGCGCTCTGTGGCGCCACCCCGACCGGCTCGATCGCCGAGGCATGGCTGATCGTGTTTCGCGTGCTGCAGGGCGCAAGTGCCGCGGTTCTGTTCCCCGCCGCGCTCGCGATCGTGGTGGTGAACTACCCGGTCCAGGAACGCGGTAAGGCGATGGCGATCTTCTTCTCGATCTCGGGCGCCCTGACGGCGGTCGGTCCGATCGCCGGCGGCTACCTCACCGAGTGGACCTGGCGCGCGATCTTCTGGGTCAACATCCCGATCGCGTTGATCGCAATCATCCTCACGCTCGTCGCCAAGCCGGAGCAGGAGCGCCATCCGACGCGCATCGACGTGCGCGGGGCGCTGCTGATCGCGGGCGGCATGGGTATCGCGGTGCTGGGCCTGCAGCAGGCGAGCCAGTGGGGCTGGGACAGCCCCGCGACGTGGATCTGCCTGCTCGTCGGCCTCGCGCTGCTCGCGCTGTTCGCGCGCGCCGAGCTGCGCACGGCTGAGCCGCTCGTGCCGATCCGGCTGTTCGCCAACCGCGGCTTTCGCATCGACAACATCGTGCTCTTCCTGCTCTCGATCTGTTTCGTGCCGCTGTTCCTGTTCGCGAGCCTGTATGCGCAGATTGCGCTCGGCGAAAGCGCGGAGAACGCCGGCCTGTTCCTGCTCGTGTTCTTCGGCGGGTTCACGATCGCCGCGCAACGGGGCGGGCGAATCCTCGATGCGAGAGGCGCGCGCCCGACAGTTGTGCCGGGCTGCGCGGTCGCCGCAGTCGGCTTCTACCTGTGGGGACACAAGCTCACCGACCTCTCGTTCAACTCCCAATGGATCTACCTCGCGATCGCCGGCGCCGGCGTCGGGCTCGTCCTCGGACCCGTGAGCACCGACGCGATAAACCGCGCCTCGCGCGCGACCTATGGCGCCGTCACGGGCGTCACGCAGACGGTCCGCAACTTCGGCGGCAGTCTCGGCCTCGCCGTGCTCGGCTCGATCTTGATCACGGAAAACGTCTCGCGCATCGAGCGCACGCTCGCCAAAGCGGGGGTGCCGGTGGCCGAGGCGGATCGCGTCGCGCATGCGGTCTCAGGCGCTTCGCAGTCCTCTGGCGCCGGCTCCTCGAAGGCCGTCGCACATGCCATACAGCTCGATTTCGCCCGCTCCACGCAGATCGTCGTGTACGGCATGGCCGCGGCCATGGCAGTTGCGTTCGTGGTGGCTCTCGTTGCGATGCCGAGTGGCCGCTTCGACCAGCAGGCGAGCGAGCAAGAGGTGGGCGCGGAGCAGGCGGGCGAGCAGCCCCTCGCCGCCGGCCCGGCGCCGCAAGAGGCCTAGTCGCTGCGCGAGGCGCGCGCCCTCGCCAGCCGCATCGCATATGAGGTTTTCAGCAGATGCCGAGCCGTCGTGCCGGCGGGTCGATCACGCGGCGAAAGCGAGCGGGAGATGCCACCGCTCGCTCCCTGGATGAACCTAGCCAAACAATGACTACCAGGGAGCTTGAGACGGCGGCGAGCAACGTACCCGCGGCAAGGATTATGAGAGTTACAAGCAGCAGGCGCTCCTTGCCATACATGTCGCCGAGCCGGCCGATGATCGCCGTGCCCACGACGAGCGCCGCGCTAGAGGTCGTGGTTGGCGCGGATCGTTCCGTCCGGGTCCCAGCGCCGCTTGACCTCCTGCAGGCGCGCGCAGGTGTCCGCGGGCAGGATCGCATCGACCCCACAGGGGCGCTCGGCGAAGTTGAAGTACCCGCCGCTGGCGGCCCACGGACGCATTACGTCGTGGAGGTGGTCGAGGTGGCGGTCGATCGCCTGTCCGAGCTCAGGGGTCATCGGCAGCCCGATCCCGAACATCACGAAGTCCGCGTCGAGCTTCGACAGGGCGCCCGCGTTCTCGCCGGCCCTACCGAGCGCGCCACCGACGTGGCGGAGCTCGGCGAGCAGCAGCGGGGAGCCCGCCTCGGGACCGACGGCGCCGACGAACGCGTCGATCGCCTCGTCCGGCAGCTCCCTGACCAGGTCGTGATGGCCGAGGCCCGGCACAGGCTGCTCGGGGTCCATGTGAATTTTCGAGAGCTGCTCGGCGGGGATCTGGGCGAAGTTGTCCATGATCGGCTCGCCGATCTCCCGCAGCGGCGCGATCAGCTTCTCGCCTTCGGCCTGGCTGCCGATGCAGGCGGCGTCGATCGTGATCAGCGGCCGGTCGCGAAGCGGCTCGGGAACGTCCGGAAGCGGCGGCGGTCGTATGAAGCGGACGATCGAGGTCACCTCCTCGGGTGCCGTCTGCGTCCAATCCCGATAGGCCCGGATCGCCTCGGCGCCCAGCTCGGCGGGCAGGATCAGCACGCCTGCGTACAGCTCGTCGTGGGGCAGCAGGGCGACGTGCAGCGCGGTGACGATCGCATAGCCACCGCCACCGCCCCGAAGGGCCCAAAAGAGATCGCTGTCGTTCTCGGCATCGACCTGTCTGATCTCGCCATCGGCACTCACCAGCTCGATTGCGCGGACACGGTTGCAGGCAAAGCCATAGCGGCGTCCCAGCCAGCTGAGCCCTCCTCCCAGGGTGTAGCCGGTCACGCCGACATCGGGTGCGGAGCCCGGCAGCGAGCAGAGCCCGGCGGCCTGCGCGGCCGCGCCCAGCTCGAGTGCGAGCACGCCGGCCTCGACACGCGCCGTCTGCGCCTCGCCGTCGACCTCGACCCCGCGCATCCGCTCGGTCTTGATCACGATCGTGTTCTCCAGGGGGCCGAGTGCGACCGCGCCGTGCCCGGTGCCCTGACCGGTTACCTGCAGCTGGTGCTCGCCGGCGAAGCGGATCACCTTGGCGACGTCACCGGCGCTCTCAACGAAGGCGACGGCCGCGGGGCGCTGATCGGCGGCGAGGTTCCAGGCCGCACGCGCCTGGTCCCAGTCGGCGTCAGCTGGCGTCGCGATCCGGCCGGTGATCGACAACTCGTGAAGTGCGTTCATCGAGCGGCGAAGTGTATGAGAAAACCATCGTCGGGATGGCAGTCGGGAACGAGTCGTCCGGGTGTGTCCATTCTGGGGCGTCGTTCTCGGTGGGGGCGAGTCGCCGAGACTCCACCGAGGGGGAGCCCGCCGCGGAATCTGCTCGAGGCTAACGGCCGAGCAGCGCCGCGGCGACCCGTTCGGGCGCTTCCAGCTGCGGCCAGTGCGCCACGTCCTCGAGCGCCTCAAGCGGCGCGTCCGGCATCCGTTCGCCGATCCGCTGAGCCATGTGCGCGCCTGAGATCGGATCGAGCATGCCCCAAATGAAGGCGAGCGGCACATCGCTTCTCTCCAGCGCCGTGATCCAGCGCTCACCGTGTCTTTCGCGATCGCGGATGTAGCGAATCAGCCGGTGTCCGATCAGCTGACCGCCATCGCGGCTCATCGACCGCCAGATGTCCAGGCTATCGGCGGCGGCGTCAAAACCCTCGGCGAACGTCGCGCTCAGACCCTGAACGACCAGCTCCTCGTTCATCAGCGCGCCGATGCGGGGCCCCTGCTCGGGGTCGAGCAGCGCGAGCTGCACCGGCTGCGGACGGTGCAGGTCCGGATACAGGCCGCCGTTCAGCAGGTGCACCGCGACGATCTCGGTCTCAAGCGCATCTTCGGCGTGGCGAGCGATCAGCTCCTGAGCGACCGACACGGCGTAGTCGTGGGCGACCAGAAGCGTCGATGAGACTCCCTCCCGCGCCCACAGCGCCTCGACGAGGTCGGCCTGCTCGTGCAGCGAATACTCGTGCTCGGCGGGCTTCTCCGACGCGCCGAAGCCGAGGAAGTCGAACAGCAGCAGCTCGTGAGAGCCCGCCAACGATGGAGCGACCTTGGCCCAATCATGCGATGAGCTCGGAAATCCGTGCAGGAGCGTCATCGGCGGACCGCCGCCCATGCGCCGTATGAAGATCGCGCGCTCGACTCCGCTCAGGGTGAGCGCGACGCGCTCGCCACCCGCCCACCATGCCTCAATATCGCTCACGCTCGCGCTCGCGTGCCGCGCCGACGTGAGTCCCGGGCGGCCAGCGCCTCGCGCATCGAGGCCACGGCCGCCGCTCCCGCGACCTCCACCGGCTCGGTGCTGCGCAGCGCGCGCGCCAGCACGAAAGCGCCCTCGAGTGACGCCAGCATCGAGATCGCGAGCGTGCGCGAACGCTTGCGTGGCAGGCCGGCGTCCGTCAGCCGTTCGGCGGCGAGCTCGACCCAGCCGTTGAAGACGTCCGCGCAGGCCTGGCGCATCGGCTCGTTGGTGCTGGAGACCTCCAGTGCGACTGTGGCGATCGGGCAGGCGTCGGCGTAGTCGGTCTCGCGCAGAGTCTCGGCCGCCGCGGCGAAGAAGGCGCGCGTGGCCGCCACGGGGTCCGCTCCGGGCACATAGAAAGCGTCGATCAACTGTCCGTAGATCGCACCGGACCAGCGGATCACCTCCTCGCCGAGTTGCTCCTTGCCGCCCGGGAAGAAGTGGTAGAGCGAGCCGAACGGTGCACCCGCCTCGGCGACTATCTGCTTGACACCGGTGCCGGCGAAGCCTTGCCGCCGGAACAGCTCGGCGCTGTGCTCGACGATCCGCTCCCTGGTTGCCGCCGCCATACGAACAATGATACGGTACGCGCCGACTAGAGCGATCTATCTAGTGGAGGTCATTGCGATGCCGGATTTGGAGCTGACTGCAGGAGTCATCGAGTACGAGGACACGGGAGGAGAGGGCCCGGTGCTCGTGCTGCTGGCCGGCCTGGCGATGGATGGCTCGGTTTGGGACCCCGTGCTCGCCGACCTGCGGCGAGATTATCGCTGCGTCGTGCCAACACTGCCGCTTGGCAGTCACCGCAAACCGATGCGCGCGGACGCCGATCTGTCGCTGGCCGCCTACGGCCGGATGGTGGCCGAGCTGCTCGAGCGCCTCGAGCTGTCCGACGTCACGCTCGTGCAGAACGATCACGCCGCGGCGCTCGTGCTGGCGGGAGAGAACCCGGAGCGCGTGGCGCGTCTGGTGATCTCCTCTTGTGAGGCCTTCGAGAACTACCCGCCCGGCGTCCCCGGCAAGAACGTCCGCCTGACGGCGATGATTCCCGGCGGGATCTTCATGGCGATGCAGTCGCTGCGCCTGCGGCCGCTGCGCAAGCTGCCGATCTCCTACGGCTGGATGGCCAAGTACCCGCTGCCGGACGAGTTGGTCGATCGCTGGCTGCGCCCGTTGCAGAGCCAGCGCGCCGTGCGGCGCGACCTGCGCAAGTACGTGCTGGGCTCCGGCCGCGGGCAGATGCTCGAGGTTTGCGAGCGCCTGAGGGCGTTCACGCGCCCGGCGCTCGTGGTGTGGACGCCGGAGGATCGTGTGCAACGGCCTGAGCACGGCCGGCGCCTGGCCGAGTTGCTACCGGACTCGCGCCTCGTCGAGATCTCCGACAGCTACACGCTGCTCATGCGCGATCAGCCGCAGGCCTTCGCACAGGCGATCCGGGCGTTCGTGCACGAGACCGCGGACGCCACCGCGCCAGCCTAGCTGGCTGAGGATCTCCCAGGCTCGGCCCGTCGCCTGCGCCGCTTCGGCGATCGGCCCGCGGAGATCGTTTCAGTCCTTCTCGGACTGCGATGATCTGCACGTGTCGCTGCTGCTCGTGAAGCTCTCGCTCGCCCCATTGCTGGTGGTCGGCTCATCGCTGGCCGGGCGCCGCTGGGGCCCGGCCCTGTCGGGCCTGCTGGTGGCCCTGCCGCTCGTGGCGGGCCCGATCCTGCTGATCACGGATCTCGAGCGTGGGCCGCGCTTCGCCGCGCATGCCGCCAGCGCATCGCTGCTCGGGCTCGTGGCGCTCGCATCGTTCGTCGTCGTCTTTGCCTGGGCCTCACGTCCGCGGGGCTGGGCGCTCGCCGTGGCGAGCGGGTGGATCGCCTTCCTGGCGGTCGCACTCGGGCTGTCGGCGATCGTCGTCCCGGCAGTGATCGGCGCGGCGCTCGCCACCGGGGCCTTCGCGCTCGCGCCGAGCCTGATGCCGCCCGACCCCCATTTCGAGGGCGAGCCGGTCGGCGCGCTTCCACGCTGGGATCTGCCGGCGCGCGCGATCGCGACCGCTCTGCTGGTCCTGACCCTGACCGGCGCCGCGGCCGGGCTCGGACCAACGTTGACCGGCGTTCTAACGCCGTTTCCGATCTCGACGAGCGTGCTCGCCGCGTTCGTGCTGGTCCAGGAAGGCCCGCTGCACGCTAACGCGCTGCTGCGAGGCTTCCTGCGCGGCGCATTCGGCTTCGTCGCCTTCTGCTTCCTGGTCGCCGTGCTGCTGGTTCCCGCCGGCACGTTCGTGGCATTCACGGTGGCTTTGTGTGGAGCATTTGCCGCGCAGCTGATCGCCGGGCTGCTCGTGCGGCGGCGGGCGCTCCTCTCGAGTCTCGAGCCTCCATCGAGCCGGCAGCTTCGCGCGACGCGGATACCCGAGCATGGCCCCGCCGCCGACTCGGTGCGCGCGCTTCCATGATCTGACCGGGCGTGGGACGGCGCGGGCACGCCTTTTGAAGCAACTCTTACATTGCCCAGCAGCGGATGTGGCACCCTTCCGGCCTCGACAACCGCGGGCGCGACCGGCCCGGCATCGGCTGTCCTGGGCCCGCACACATGCGCCGCAACGTACTCATCATCCTGGGGATCGCCGCGCTCGCATGGGGGGTGTTGGCGCTCGTGCTGGACTCCCCAAGCCTGAAACTGCTGTCGGGCTCGAGCGCAAGCAGCCACATCTCGCCCTCGTGCCTTCCGGCCACGCTCGAGCATTCGGCCAAGCTGCCGGGCGCCGACGTCGACGTATCGCCCGCGCCGGAAACGATCACGGCCAATCCCAACACCCAAATCAGCTTCCTGGGCACACCGGCCGCGGCGATCCACGGGGTCTCCGTCGTGGGCGCTCACAGCGGCCGTCACTCCGGGCGCCTTCGTAACTACTCGCAGGGTGATGGCGCGAGCTTCATCCCGGACACGCCGTTCGCCGCCGGCGAGCGCGTCACCGTCAGCGCGGTGATCGGCGCGGGCAGCGCCGGCAGGCAGACGGCCTTTGACTTCCGCGTCGACACTCCATATCCGACGGCGACAATCCCGGAGTTCCCCAGCCCGCCGGTTGCGCCCGCCGACTATCAGAGCTTCTACACCCTGCCCGGCGTCCAGGCGCCGATCCTGAGCGTCACCGTGCCCGATCGCGATCCCGCGGCCGGCGACATCCTCACGACCAACGGGCCCGGCCCGGGTCAGGACGGGCCGCTGATCTACACACCGCAGGGGCGGCTCGTGTGGTTCGAAGAGCTGTCGGGAGGTCAGACGGCCGAGAACCTCAGCGAGCAGACCTATCGAGGTCAGCGCGTCCTGACGTGGTGGAAGGGGCGTGTGCTCTCGTTGGGCTTTGGCCAGGGTGAAGATCTCGTCATGAACTCCAACTACCGGACGATCGCGAGGATCACCGGCGGTAACGGCCTGCGAGCCGACCTGCACGACTTCCAGATCGCTCCCCACGATGTCGCCTACACGACGGCGTACAACCCGATCCGCTGCAACCTCACGCCGGTCAACGGAGCGGCGGGCGGGGCGATCGTCGACACGGCGATCCAGATGATCGACATGCGGACGGGCCTCGTCCGCTGGGAATGGCACAGCCTCGACCACATCGGCGCCTCGGAGTCCGAAGTCGAAGCGCCGGCGGAGGCGAAGGCGCCGCCCTGGGATTACTTCCACCTCAACTCGATCGATCCCGAGTCCGACGGCAACCTCCTGATCTCGGCGCGCAGCACGTGGGCCGGCTATCAGCTGGAGGGTGGTAGCGGCAAGGTTCTCTGGCGCCTCGGCGGCAACAAGAGCTCCTTCAAGATGGGCCCGGGCACGAAGATGGCGTGGCAACACGACGGCCGCGTACTGCCGGGCGGCGAGCTCACCTTCTTCGACGATGGCTCGAACCCACCGATCCACCACCAGTCGCGAGCCATCAGGATCAAGCTCGATCTCAAGACTCACCGAGCGCAGCTCGCCTCTGTCTACACACATCGCAACCCGCCGCTGCTGGCCGCAAGCCAGGGCAATGCGCAGACGCTCGCGGACGGGAACACGCTCGTCGGCTACGGCGGGGTGCCCGCGATCAGCGAGTTTGCAGGGGATGGATCGCTGCTGTTCGATGCGCACCAGCCGTATGACATGTCCTTCTATCGGGCTTACCGCTTTCCCTGGAGCGCGCGTCCGCAGAGCCCGCCCGCAGTGCTCGCCACCTTGAACAACACCGGCGAAGAGACGATCGTGCACGCGAGCTGGAACGGCGCCACCGAGGTTGCCTCTTGGCGCGTGCTCGCGGGACGGCAGCCCGGATCGCTGGCCGCGTTGGCGACGATCCCGCTCAGCGGGTTCGAGAGCTCGACGACCCTGCCGCGGAAGTACGCCTACGTGGCGGTGCAGGCACGCGACGCGGCCGGTCGTGTGCTCGGCACTTCGCGGACGGCTCGCGTGATCGGCTACGCGGCCTCGCTGCCCGTTCCCCGGGGTACGGGATGAGGGAAGCTCTCGGTGGGCCGGCGGGCGCGCGATCCGCCGGGCACTCGGGCCTTTGGTCTAGTAGGCCGGTTTGGACTTGTGCTTGTGCGTGGTCGTCGTGCTCGTCGGCGTCGTGCTCGTCGTCGGCGTGGCAGTCGTCGTTGACGAGGAGGATGAGCTGCTGCTGCCGCACCCCGCCACCGCGATGGTGCTCGCCAGGACGGCCAAGGCCGTTAGCATGGCGGTCAGTGGCGTTCTTCTCATGGGGTGGGCTCCAATCGTCGCTCGATGGCTCGGGCGCGCAGCCTACCAGGCGCTCCCGGTGCCAATCGCAGGTGAGCAGACCGGCATGAGCGTCGAGGCGACGAGCAGTCCGGGAGTGATCGAGAGCCCTCCGGCCGAGAGCAGGGAGGGGTCGGGTTCGGCGTGGCTGTTGGTCGTGTGCTGCGTGGCGCAGTTCATGGTGATTCTCGATTTGAGCATCGTCAACGTCGCGCTGCCGTCGATCCAGTCGGATCTCGGCTTCACCTCGCCGGATCTGCAATGGGTCGTCGATGCGTACGCGATCACGTTCGCCGGCTTTTTGATGCTCGGCGGTCGCGCGGCCGACCACTTCGGCCAGCGCCGCACGCTCGTCGCCGGGCTGGCCCTGTTCGGGCTGGCCTCGCTGGCCGGCGGCCTCGCGCCCAACGAGGTGACGCTCGTCGCCGCTCGCGGCGTGCAGGGTCTCGCCGGCGCTCTGATGGCCGCGACCTCGCTAGCGATCATCACCGCATCGTTTCCGGCGGGCCCCAAGCGACACCGGGCGATCGGAATCTGGGCGGCGATGAACGGACTCGGCGGCGCGGCCGGAGTGCTGCTCGGCGGGATCATCACCGAAGTGCTCAGCTGGCGTTGGGTCCTGCTGATCAATCCCCCGATCGCGATCGCCGCCGCACTCGTGGCTTACGCCGTCGTCGCGGAGCGCCGCAAGGGCCCAGATGCGCCTCCCTTCGACCTTGCCGGGGCGTTGACGCTGACGCTCGGTCAGATGGTGCTCGTCTACGGGGTCGTCGAAGCGGGCCTGAAGGGCTGGGGCACGCTCGCCGCGCTCGGCCCGATCGCGATCGGCGCCGCGCTGCTCGGGGTGTTCGGCCTGATCGAGACGCGCGTGGCCTCGGCGCCGCTGATCCCCTTCAAGGAGCTGACCAAGCCGCTGAAGGTCGCCAACAACATCGTCCTGCTGTTCAGCGCGGCGCTCTTCCCGATGTGGTTCGTGAGCTCGCTGTACCTGCAGCAGGTGCTCGGTCTCTCGCCGCTGCACACCGGCCTCATCTTCCTGCCGATGACGTTGACGATCATGCTGATCGCCTCTCGCGCCGGCAAGCTGGTGAGCCAGTTCGGCGTGCGCACGGTCCTCGGAGGGGGGCTGCTCATGCTGACCGCGGGGCTGCTGCTGTTCACGCGGATCGGGCCGAGCGGCAGTCCGATCGTCTACGTCGTCATTCCCGGCGTGCTGACGGCGGCGGGGATCGCGATGTCGATCGTCCCCTCGACGATCGCCGCCACTCACGGAGCGAAGGAGGGTCAGGCCGGCCTCGCGTCGGGGCTCGTCAACACCTCCCGCCAGGTCGGCGGCGGCTTGGGCCTGGCACTGCTGATCACGTTCGCGACGCAACGCTCGACCAACCTGATCGGCTCAGGCGAACAGGTCGCGGCGGCGCTCACCCACGGCTTCGCCCTCGCCTACCTGATCGCCGCCTGCCTCGCCGGTCTGGCCGCTGTCATCACGTTCGTGGCCGTACCGAAACCGGAGAGCGCGCTAGGAGCGGCGCCGCGGCGTTTTGCCGGGGCGATCGCGCTCGTGCTGGCGGTGTTCGTCGGGCTCACTGCCGCGTTCGCGGGCTCGCGGGGCGCTCCGATCGGGCAATACACAACGAAGGACGCCTACACCTTCGTCACCGCGCCGGCGCTTCACCCGCCGCAGATCCGCAGCGTCAAGCGGGCACCCGCCCGGCGGCTCGCGCCCGGCTACATCTTCACGGCGAACTTCTACGACCTCAACGAACCGCCGATCGTCGGTCAGAGCGGGCCGCTGATCCTCGACCGCGACCTGCAGCCTGTCTGGTTCCAGCCGGTGCCCGAACGAGTCGTCGCCGCCAACCTCAGCCTGCAGAGCTATCACGGCAAGCCGGTGCTCGCCTGGTGGCAGGGCGTCGTCACGAACACGGGCTCGACCGAAAGCGGCGAGTACGTCGTCGTCGACCAGCACTACAAGCCGGTTGCGCGGCTGAGAGCCAAGGATGGCTGGGTGCTGACACTGCACGAGCTCGTGATCGATGGAGAGCACGCGTGGGTGACCGCGAACAAGAACGTGCCCAAGGACCTGTCCAGGTACGGCGGCGCCTACAACGGCGCGTTGATCGATTCGGCCGTGCAGGAGTACGACCTGAGGACGGGCCGACTGGAGCGCAACTGGGACGCGCTCGACCACATCCCGTTGAGCCAGTCCCAGGCAACGCTGCCGACCAACGGGTTTCCCTGGGACGCCTACCACGTCAACTCGATCCAGCTGACGGGCGAGGGCAAGTTCCTCGTCTCGATGCGCGACACGTGGGCCGCCTACCTGGTGGACATCGACAGCGGCAGGATCCGGTGGACGCTCGGCGGCAGGGACTCGAGCTTCAAGTTCGGCCCGGGCGCCGGCTTCGAATGGCAGCACGACGTAGCGTTGCAGGGTGACTCGACGATCAGCCTGTTCGACGACCACTGCTGCCAGTTGACCGGCGGCGGTACCTCCGTCGATCCGCCCGGGCCTTCGCGCGGGCTCCTGCTCTCGCTCGATCAGCAGACGCGCAGGGCGACGCTGGCCGCGCAGTACGGCAACAAAGGCGGCTTTCGCTCGGAATACATGGGCGACACGCAACCTCAGCCGGGCGGCGACGTGTTCGTCGGTTGGGGCTCGGAACCGTACTTCTCCGAGTACGACCGCTCGGGCAGGCTGCTGTTCGAAGGCGAGTTCCCGGGCCCGAACGTCAGCTACAGAGCGACCGTCGAGCGATGGGTCGGCCTGCCACTCTCCTCGCCGGTCGGCGTCGCGCGTGCGGCGGGTGGCACGACAACCGTGTACGCGAGCTGGAACGGGGCCACCGAGGTCGCGTCCTGGAGGGTGCTGGCTGGACCCAGTCCCAGCCGGCTGGCGGTTGTGGCGAGGAGCGCCAAGTCCGGCTTTGAGACGGCGGTCCCCGTCGCTCAGGGCAATCACAGCTTCAAGGTCCAGGCACTCAGCGGCGACGGGCGGGTGATCGGAGCTTCCCGGCCGTTCACGCTCGGCTCCTAGGTTCCCGTATCGGCGTTTCTCGCGCCGCGCACGCTCCGTGCGACCGGCTCCGGCCGCTTGCGCTCCCGCTACGATCACCGGCGATGACGAGTCCGCCATGCCCGCGCCGCCCGCTGGGTTCGAGCCATATGACCCACCACATCGGGCGCGCGTAGCCCCCCAGATGAGAGCCGCTCGTCCAGCTGTGGTCCTACTCGCTGCGCTCACAACGGTCGCCGGCATCTGCGCGTGCGGCGGCGCCTCGCCTGCCACATCGGCTGCGCTCGGCCACGGCACTCCGAGCGCGACCGTGGCGGCCAGCTCGGTGACGGTCTCGCCGCTGCCGGGCACTCCAGACGCCTCGCCGAGCACGCAGATCAGCTTCCTTGGCGGAGCCGGCACGCAGATCTCCGGCGTGCACGTGGTCGGCTCCCACAGCGGCACGCACTCGGGAACCCTGCGGGCCTACTCGACGGGAACGGGTGAGAGCTTTCTGCCCTCGCACCCGTTCGTCGCCGGCGAGCGTGTGACCGTTCATGCCCAAGTCGGGTCCCAGGAGGCGAGCACGAGCTTCACCGTCGCCCATCAGGCGACGGTCAGCCAGAAGCAGTTTCCGAGGAATCCCGGCGACTCCAAGGCGGTGCAGCACTACAGCTCGGCGCCCGCGCTGACTCCCTCCTCGGTGAAGATCACGACGCCCGCGAAGCCGGGCGCGACGCCCGGGGAGCTCTTCCTGGCCCCCTACCAGGGAAAGGGCGCCTCAGGCCCGATGATCGTCGATCAGAAGGGCAACCTCGTGTGGTTTCACCCGCTCCCCGCCGGGGTCGACGCGACGAACTTCCAGGTGCAGTCCTATCAGGGCAAACCGGTGCTCACCTGGTGGCAGGGGCGGATCATCCAGGTTGGCTTCGGCGAGGGTGAAAACGTCATCTACGACAGTTCCTACAGGCGCATCGCGCGGGTCAGGGCGGGCAACGGCTACCACGCCGATCTGCACGAGATCCGGCTCACTCCGGAGGGGACCGCGTGGATCGACGTGTTCGACCCGATCCACATGAACCTGTCGAGCGTGCACGGCTCCGCCGACGGCATCCTCACCGACTCGGTGATCCAGCAGATCGACATCAAGACCGGTCTGGTCATGTGGGAGTGGCACTCGCTCGGTCACATCCCTCTGAGCGAGTCCTACAACCCCGTGCGCAGCAACGGCTACCCGTGGGATTACGTACACATGAACACCGCCGATCCCGGCCCCTCGGACGATCTACTGCTTTCAGCGCGCAACACCTGGGCCCTGTATGACGTCGACCTGCACAGCGGCGCCATCCACTGGCGTCTCGGCGGCAAGCGCAGCAGCTTCAAGCAGGGCGCCGGCACGCGCTTCTACTGGCAGCACGATTCCGAGTTCCAGCCGGGCGGGCTGATCTCGATGTTCGACAACGGCTCGGCGCCGCCCAAGGAGAGGCAGTCGCGCGGGATCCTGCTGCGCCCGGACACCTCCAATCACACGGTCAGCCTCGTCAAGCAGCTCGTGAACCCGTCCAAAAGGCTGCTCGCCTCGAGCCAGGGCAACACCCTCAGCCTGCCCGGTGGCAACTGGCTGCTCGGCTACGGCGGGCTGCCGAACTTCACGGAGTTCGATGCATCCGGACACGTGCTCCTGGACGCCACGCTCGGCAAGGACGTCCAGAACTTCCGGACCTATCTCTCGCCGTGGAGTGGGCAGCCGGCGGGGCGGCCGTCCGTGTCGGTGCGCTCCGCGGGAGCGGTCGCGGTCGCGGTCTCTGTGAGCTGGAACGGCGCCACCGATGTCGCTTCCTGGCGGGTGCTGGAGGGAAGCTCCCCCAGCTCGACGCTGGCGCCCGTCACGAGCGCCCCGGCCGCGGGCTTTCAGACGACGATCACGGCGCACACGACAGGTCCGTATCTGGCTGTGCAGGCGCTCGACGGCTCGGGCGCCGTGATCGGCACCTCGTCCACGGTCAAGGAGTGAGCAGACGCCGCTCGCGCGTGTGCGCGCTGCTCACCGGCCTTGCGGTGCTGGGGGGTGTCGTGGGCCTGCTCGGGAGGTACTCGTGGCGCTCCTCGAGCGCTCGCGCCGCGGGTATCCCCGCGAACCCGCGCTGCACGCCCCCGCGCCTGAACGTCTCCGCCGCGCTGGCCGGCTCGCGGGTGACGGTCTCTCCGGGACCGCAGACGCGGGACGCCTCCGCGCTGACCCAGATCAGCATGCTCGGCGTGCCCGCGACGGCGCTCTCGCACGTCACCGTCACGGGCTCGCGCAGCGGCGGCCATTCCGGTCGCTTGCTCGCCTACTCGCAGGGCGACGGCGCGAGCTTCCTGCCATCAAAGCCGTTCACGGAAGGCGAGCTCGTGAGCGTTCACGCCGAGCTGCGAGCGGACGGCACGACGATCCCGTTCTCTTGGAGCTTCACGGTCGCCGTGCGCGACCGCGCCGGAGAAGCGGGCGGCAGCCCGTTCCCACCGCCACACCCTCCCTACTACCAGAGCTTCCACTCCCGCCCAGACCTGAAGCCGCCCACGGTGACCGTGACGACTCACACCGCGGGCACCGCTCCGGGCGATCTGTTCGTGGCCCCGTACTCGGGTCCGGGGCAGTACGGCCCGATGATCCTCGATGAAGACGGCGCGATGGTGTGGTTCAAGCCGCTCTCACCGCAGGGCACGCGCGCGGCGGACTTCAGGGTTCAGCAGTATGAAGGCAGGCCCGTGCTCACCTGGTGGCAGGACCCGCTGAGCGCCGGCGGCTCCAGCAAGGCGGGCGAGGTGATCCTCGACAGTTCATACCGCCAGCTCGCGGTCGTGCGCGCCGGCAACGGCTATCAGCCCGATCTGCACGAATTCCAGATCACCCCGCGGGGCACCGGGCTGATCACGGTGTTCAACGGGATCAACTGCGATCTGACCGCCGTCGGGGGCCCGCGCAATGCGGCCGTGGCGGACACGCTGCTGCAGGAGATCGACCTCAAGACGGGCCTTGTGATGTTCGAGTGGCACAGCCTCGATCACGTCGCCCTCGCGCGCTCCTACGCCTCCGGCCGGCACGCGAGCCGCAAGACGCCGTTCGACTACTTCCACATCAACTCGATCGACGTGCAGCCGAACGGCGACTTGCTCGTCGATGCGCGCAACACGTGGGCCGCCTACGACCTCGACGCGCGTACGGGCCGGGTGCGCTGGCAGCTAGGCGGCAAGCACAGCAACTTCAAGATGGGGGCGGGCACGCGCACGGCCTGGCAGCACGACGCACGCCGGCAGCCGGACGGAACGATCACCTTCTTCGACAACGGCGCGACACCGGCGATTCATCCTGAGTCGCGGGCGATCGCCGTGAGGCTCGATCCACAGCGCAAGACGGCGACGCTCGTGCGTGCGGACACGCACCCGTCGAAGGCGCTGGTCGCCGGCAGCCAGGGAAACCTGCAGGCCCTGCCCAACGGCGCCTGGATGGTGGGGTGGGGCGAGGTCCCCTACATCTCTGAATTCAGCCCGTCCGGCCAACTGCTCCTCGACGCGCACATGCCGGCCGCCTATGAGTCCTATCGAGCCTACCGGCTCGCGTGGAGCGCCCGGCCGGCCGATTCCCCGGCGCTGGCCCTGGCGAAGCCGCCCGCCGCGCACGGCGGCGCGGTCGCATACGCGAGCTGGAACGGCGCGACGGATGTCGCCTCCTGGCGCGTGCTTGCGGGGCCGTCGCCCGCGAAGCTGGCACCCGTCTGCAGCTCGGCCAGGAGCGGCTTTGAGACGGCGATGGCGCTGCCGTCGGAGGCGGCCGGCGCCTATGTCCAGGCGCAGGCGCTCGATGCCGCCGGCACGGTCATCGGCGCTTCGCCTGTGAAGCGGCTCTGAGATGTTGCAGGAGTGGCTCCTGCGGGGTGATCCCTCCTTCTTCCAGGCCCTCGGTTTCCTGTTCGGAGCGGCGCTGACGTGCGGCCGCGGCGTTGTCCTCGGCGTGCCTGGCGGTGGAGAAGTAGTCGGCAAATCCACGCGCGTGCGCTTCAGTCAGGCGCGGGGGCAGCGGGCGCCGAAGCTCCTCGGCGAACGCCTGCTCGAACGCGGAGCGCAGCCCATCCTCGAGCCTGCTCTCGCCCGCGCTGTTGTGCAGCTCCAGGCGGCCGCTGTCCGTGCTGTAGTCATATAGCTCGTGTTCGGCGCCCTGCGACAGCGGTTCGATTCCCGTGCTGGGCCAGTCGCAGTAGCTGGCGAACTTTGCCGTGGGCGTGCGCATCGCGACGACATGACGGGGCGCGTTGGCAGCGTAGGGCTCGATCGCAAACTCGGTCACGGTCTCATCGGTCGCGTGCAGCACGTACGGACGGCCTGGTGCGCCCGGATCGGCGAGGATCGCGGCGAGGTCCGCACGCCCGGCGAGATGCGAGTAGTGCTCTTCGGTGCGCCACTGGTTCGATCCGGTGGCGATCGTCAGCAGCAACGGCGCGACGTCCACGCTGGAGCTCAACTGCACGCGCTCCTGCTCCGGCGCGCGGGTCAGCACTCCGCGCGGGTCCTTGACGATCAGCGGCACCCGGATCGCCTCCTCGTAGGCGGCGGCGCCCTTGCCCCGCAGGCCATGCGAGCCGCCGTACTCACCGTGGTCGGAGGTGAACAGGATCACCGTGTTGGCGGCGACCTCGGGCCGGTCGTGCAGCGCCCGCAGCACCTGGCCGATGTGGCGGTCGACCTCCAGTTGGAGCTTCGCGTACAGGTCGAGGAATTCAGCCCACCGGGGGGCTGCTTCAAGACCGGTGAACGGGACCGGGCCAAAGGCGGCCGCCGCGGTGTCCTGCAGCGAGCGCTGCAGTCGCGGCTTGTTGCGCTCGATCATCACTTCGGGCGTCTCGAAGTTGGGCGGAAGGCCCCCGGCCACGCTCTCGGCGCGCGCCTCGCCCGGCACGCGATCGCTCCACGCGTACCACCAGGCGATGTCGTGGGGGTTGACGAAGGAGACCGTCGTGCACCACGGCTTGGCGCCGCTCTCCCGTGCGATCCAATGCTCGAACTGCCGAGCGATGTACGGGTCTCGGCGCCAGCCCTGGCCGGGTGCGCCGTTGGGGGAGGGATAGGTGCCTCCCGCAAAGCCGTAGCGCGCGAGCGCGCGAGGCCCGAATTTCGCGCCCCAGTGGTTGTCGCGATGGGTGAGATGCCACTTGCCATACCAGCGGGTGCGATAGCCGTGCTCGCGCAACATCGTTCCCCAGGTCGGGAAGCCGGGGTCCAGGTTGCTGCCGCCCGTGATCATGCAGCCGGTCTGATGTGTGTAGAGGCCGGTCAGAAGTGTCGAGCGCGCCGGGGTACAGTCGTTGGCGGCCGTGTAATGCCGGGCGAAGGAGACGCCGCCATTGCGCAGGCGCTGGAGGTTGGGCGGCAGCGCCGCCCCGTTGATCCCCGTCGGGAGCCACTGTGGAAAGCGCATCTGATCGACCACGATCACGAGGATGTTCGGGCGGCGTGTGCGCCCGCGTGAGACAGCCGGCTTCTGCGCCGGGGCGCCCCCGGTGAGCTGCGATCCCTGCGTGGCATCCACGGCCCGCGTGATCCCCAGCCCGGCGCCCGCCAGCGCGCCGCCGGTGATCAGCCCGTTCTTGATGAACGTGCGGCGATCGACTCGTCTGTCCTGCTCGGGGTTCTTACTCATCGTCCGTGCTCTACTCCTACCAGGGCTGCCGGTCGCGCTGGGGATTGGGCTATCCGCCGCGGACGCCTTCGCGGCGACACGCGCTCCGGCCTGCACGCCGGCCACGTTGAACACCTCCGCGGTGCAGGCGGGCACGGTGACGATGTCTCCGCTGCCCGGCAGCCGCGATGCCTCAGCACGGACTCAGATTAGCTTTCTCGGGGTCCCCGCACGGCAATTGAGCGATCTCCGCGTAAGCGGCTCGCAGAGTGGCGCCCATGGTGGGCGTCTCGCTCCGTATTCGCAGGGCAACGGTGCGAGCTTCCTGCCCTCGCGGCCGTTCGCGGAAGGAGAGCGGGTCACGGTTCGTGCCCAGCTGCGCGAGGGTGCCTCCACGCATACGCTCCTCGATCGGTTCGCGATCGCCGATCGGGACCTGATCAGCTCCACGCCGGAGACGACCCACCCCGGCCGACCCAGCGACGTCCAGGCGTTTCGCTCGCGGGCGGACCTGCGCCCGCCGGTCGTGACGGTGACCGCCTCCTCGCCCGCCGTCGCGCCCGGCGATGAGTTCCTCGCGCCGTACACCGGGCCGGGGCAAGCCGGCCCGATGATTCTCGATCAGAGCGGCGGGCTGCTGTGGTTCAAGCCCCTGCCGGCGAACACCTTCGCGACCAACTTGCGCGTGCAGGAGTACCTGGGCAAGCCGGTTCTGAGTTGGTGGCAGGGGGACATCTCGGTCCACGGCTACGGCTTGGGCGAAGGAGTGATCGCCGATCAGGCGTATCAGGAGATCGCACACGTGAAAGCGGGCAACGGCGTGCAGGCCGACCTGCACGAGCTTCAGCTGACCCCGCAGGGGACCGCGCTGATCACCGCCTATCAGCCGATCCTCTGCGACCTCTCCTCCGCGGGCGGCTCCCGCTACGACGGCATCACCGACGGACTGCTGCAGGAGATCGACGTAAAGACCGGGCTGGTCATGTTCCAGTGGTCGAGCCTCGACCACGTCGCGCTGAGCGAGTCCTACGCGAAGGCCACCAGGACTTCGGCGCCCGCGCCGTTCGACTTCTTCCACATCAACTCGATCAACGTCGATGGGGATGGCAGCCTACTGATCTCCGCTCGCAACACCTGGGCCACCTACGACCTGGACGCCCGCAGCGGCCAGATCCTGTGGCGGTTGGGAGGAAAGCGCAGCAGCTTCAAGATGGGGCCGGGCACACGAACCGCCTGGCAGCACGACCCGCGCCAGCTCCCCGACGGGTCGATCAGCTTGTTCGACAACGGCGCCTCGCCGGCGGTGCACAGCCAATCGCGTGGGATCGTGCTGGGACTCGACGCGCAGCACAAGACGGCGATGCTTCTCAGCCAGATCGACCATCCGCCCCCGCTGCTGGCCGACAGCCAAGGCAATTTTCAGGCGCTGGCAAACGGCGACTGGTTCGCGGGCTGGGGCCAGGTTCCGGGCTTCTCGGAGTTCAACTCCGCTGGAGCGCTGCTGTTCGACGCACACTTCCCGGCGCATACACAGTCCTACCGCGACTTGCGCTTCGAGTGGACCGGCACGCCCGCCGATGCGCCGGCGTTCGCCTTTCAAGCGGGCGCGCACGGCGCCGGCGCCGTCTACGCCAGTTGGAACGGCGCCACGCTCGTGAGCGGCTGGCGGGTGCTGTCGGGCACGGCTCCGGGCAGTCTGAAGCCGGTGGCAGAACTTGGGCGCACCGGTTTCGAGACCGCGATCGCGCTGCCGGCGGGAGTTGGTGGCCCATACATGACGGTACAGGCGCTGAATGCGGCCGGCGCGGTGATCGCCACGGCCCGCACGGTCAAGGTGTCATAACGGCGACGGGCGTAGGCTAAGCCGATGGCTCACGGCGGCGCCGTCAGCGTTCGGGTGTTCGAGGCCGCGGACGAGCCGCGTGTGCTCGAGCTGCTGCAGGCGGCGTTCGGCGAATGGCCGCGGCACGTGGACGGGGTCACGGCGGCCGAGTTCTTCCACTGGAAGCACATGGCCAGTCCGTTCGGGCCATCGATCGGGCTGCTCGCGGAGGCCGAGTGCACGATCATCGGCTTTCTCGGGTTGCTGACGTGGCGCTTGCAGGTCGACGGCCAGTTGCGAAAGACGATTCGCGGCGTCGACCTGGCCGTAGACCCCGCCGTCCGGCGTCGCGGAGCCTCGATGGCGCTGATCAACGCGGCCCGCGAGCACTTCCCGCCGGACACCTCCTTCGGCTGGAACAACCCCAACGAGTACAGCCGCGGAGGCGTTCTCAAGTCCGGCCGGCGCAAAGTCAACGGCGTTCCGCGCTTCGTGGCGCTCGGCGGTACGCCGTGGGGGACGGTTCGGCGGGCGTCCGCACGCGGATCGAGAACCCCCGAGCGCATCTCCGTCGAAGCCGACACCGCCGCCACGGTGCTGGATGACGGGGCCGGCCTGTCGCGCCTGCTCGAACGTACGGGCGAGCCCGGCGATCGCTACGTGACGGCCAAGGATCTCGACTACCTGCGCTGGCGCTACGGGCGCTTCGAGGAGTACCGGGCGCTCGTGGCCGGCGAGGATGGGCATTGCTCCGGGCTGGCGATCTTCCGGGTCCGCCGCCACGGGCGCTTCTGGGTCTCCCAGGTCTGTGAGCTGTTGGCCGAGCGCGGCGAACGGCGGATCGTCCGCCGGCTCCTGCGCGGTGTCAGGAGGGCCGCCCCGGTGGATGGCGTCGCATGTGCCTTTCCATCGCGCCGCCAGGCTGCGCGATGCGGCTTTCTCGAGTCGCTTCGCGGCGCTGCTCTGACCGCGAATCCGCTGCGCGAGGGCATCGTTCCCGACCCGACGCTGGCGGCCTCGTGGGCACTCTCACTGGGAGATCTGGAGCTGCTGTAGGCGTTCGATCGCCTCACGGCTGGGAGTAGCCTTTTGCAGGATGCACGGTCTGGGCGCTCCGATCTACTGGCTGGTTCGTCGCTGGACCGGCTACCGGCTCTACCATCTGCTCGCGCTGGTGCTGGTGATGGCGGCCACAATCGTCGGCTTGGCGTTTCCGTTCTGGTGGCTCGGCGAACGCGCCGGAGACGTGGCCGGCTTCGCCGGTGTCCTGATCGTCTCGCTCGCCTACCTGTACGCCGTCACGCTGGTGCTCGCCTTCTCGGCGATCGTCCTCGCCCGTCTCGTGCTTCAGAGAATCCGCGAGCTGCTGCAACAGCCGCGCCGATTCGGTCCGTATTGAGCGGATCCTTGCCTCGGCAGCGGGGCTTGACGGGACGACTCTCGAAACATGCGCTCGGCTGGCAACGAATACAAGAGCTGCACGCCCGGCGCTTCGGATGACGTTTCCCGGCAATGAGTAGCGTGTAGTTCTTATGGTTGGACTGCCGGCGCATTGCACTCAATGCGGATACACATTCGAGGGGCGTGGAATCGTCGTAGAGGGCTACGTGCGGCACCTGGTCCTCGAAAACAACGTCGAGTCCTGTCCAAGATGCGGTGGAGCAGCCCGTATCGTCGAGGGCGAGTTCAACGTTCGCGATGGCGTTTTCGAGGCTCTGCGTTCCACTCGTCTTGATCGGGAGCTGCTTCAACGGTTCGCAGGGATTGCCCGGCAAGCAAATGACGGCACGCTCCCGATGGAGGAGGCAGCCGCACGCATCGCAGAGGACGCCCCGGTACTCGGCCGCCTTCTTGAGCGCGTTCCGATCAGCGCAAGGCAAGCCTTTATATGGGTGCTGCTCCAAGCGCTCGTGATACTCACCGCGCAGCTGGTAGCCGAATCCCGCGATCACTCGGCGACTAGTGCGACTGTTGAGCACGCGATCCAGCGAAACGACGCGATCGTCCATAGCGAGCTACAGCGAGCGGTCGAGCAAGCCCTTGAAGACTTCCGTAGCCATCAGGACGATCCACCAGCGGTCACGCACGAAACTAAACCTGGGCGCAATGCCCCCTGTCCGTGCGGCTCGGGTCGGAAGTACAAGAAGTGCTGTGGCCGTTAGTCGCCGCACACGAATCGCTGGCCCGACATCACGCCAGTGTGTTACGCGCTACACGCGAGGCTGTGCTTGGCGGCAATCCGATGAGCCTCGCCGCCTCGTCACATATCATGGCAGGGAAATGACGAGCGGCGATGCCCCGAGGATCGGCAACGAGAATACGTACGTGGGCGCAGGGCCGGTTCCCTCGATGGGTGACGGGAACACGATCTATACGCTGGCCGACCCAAACGGCAACGTGCTCAGCAACAAGGGCGGCACGGCGATTGGTGCCGGCGCGCGAGCCGACAGCACCTCGGTTGCCATAGGCGCCCGCGCGCTGGGCGGAGACTTGCCGCAGCTCGCGGAGCTGCTCGCTCAGCTTCGGCAGGTCTTCGACAACGAGGGCGCGACCGAGGCCGAGCGGGCCGCGGCGCGACTCGCTGACGAGACCCAGGCCCAGGCACCCGATGGGCAGAAGGTCCGCAAGCTCTGGACGACCATCAAGGCAGCCGCGGCTACCAATGAGGCAATCACACTCGTAACTCGCATTACGCCGCTGCTTGCAGCAGCGCCCCACCATCTCTGACGCAACCCGCGGCCCCGGCTGAGACCCCAGCGACCTCCGGAATCGACCCGATGACTCGCCACCCTGGGCCGGGCTCGCAGACGATCGTCAGATCAAGCTCTACCCGGACATGCGACACGCGATGTCGCCATGAGGGGCCACTAGACGCGGGACGGAAGGGGGGGGATTCGAACCCCCGAGACGGGTGTTGCCCGCCTAACGGTTTTCAAGACCGCCGCATTCAACCGCTCTGCCACCCTTCCGGAGGGCCTCAGATGCTACGTGGTCTCTCGGCAGGGCTTGTCAGTCTCTACACTGGCACCCCTATTCCCGGGAGAGGTGGCCGAGTGGCTGAAGGCACTCGCCTGCTAAGCGAGTATGGGGGTCAAACTCCATCGCGGGTTCGAATCCCGCCCTCTCCGCCATCTTCACGAAGTATGAACACGCGACAGCAAAGGGCTTCGGATAGCCAATCTGGCTGTCTGAAGCCCTTTCGGCGTTGGCCTGGGCCGTGATGGCCTCAGCCTCGGCCAGTACGCCCTCGGCCAAGTCGTCGGCCAGAAGCAGCGCATAGGGCTCGGTCAGCTCGGCCTTGGTGATCCGGGCGACCAGTTGGCCTTGCTGCTCATCCCATTCGGGCGTCACGTAGAGCTTCTGGAAGAACGCTTGGTTGTAGCGGCGCTTGGTGGCGCCTGCACGACGCCCCAAATCCCAAGCCGAGCGTGCCGTCGCCTTCGGCGAACGCATCCGCTCCCTACGCCGCGAGAAGAAGCCGACTCAACGCGAGGTAGCCGAACAGCTACCGATGAGCCCTGGTCACTTGTCGAGGGTCGAGGTCGGCGATTACGGGCCGCCCGGCGATGAGGTCATAGAGCGGCTGGCCGAGGTGCTTAGCGCCGACCGCCTCGAGCTGATGCGGATCGCTGGCCGCGAGGCCGGAAGCGGTGCCTTCGAGCAGCGCGTGCTTTCCGAGCTTGCCGCGATCCGTAGCGGCATGGAGCGCATCGAGGCATCGGTGGCCGGTCGTCGTAAACCCCGCTGACCGAAGCGGGCCCGCGCCTCGTCCCACACCTTGTTCCGCCGTCCCCCGCTGGCCTACCGTCCTGGGCCATGACAAAGACTGCCCTCGACTATGACGACGTGCCGTCGAACTTTGAACGGCAAATCCTCATGCTCGTCCTGTGGGCCGGTGAGGACTGGTACACGGTCGAGCAACTTGGCCGCCACGTCGGCGACCTGATCGTCGCCCTCGACGCCATGCGCGTCCTCTCCGACGTCGGGCTCATCCATCGCCAGGGCGACTACGTTTTCCCCACCCGCGCCGCCATCCACCTGCACGACCTCTTTGGCGCGACTTGGTAGGCGCGGGTCAGCGTGACCGTCCGCGGCGGCCGCCGCACACGTTGACCGCTCACGCAGCACAGACCTAGCTTCGGGCGCTCCGAAAACCAAGTGGCCTCGACGCGGCTGACACCGCGCCGAGGCCCGAGACAAGAGAGGAATGATCTCCCATGTCCGATGACGAGCGTACACCTGCCGAACGCTTCGACGCCGTTGAGCTAGCAGTCCTGCACCTCCTAGTCGAGCCCTCCGAGCAATCCATTTGGTCCCCCGACGAGATAGGCCGCGAGGTCGGGGATTCAATCGACGCAGACGACGCCCTGGGGTCTCTGCGCCGAGCGGGGCTCATCCACCGAACGGTCGACGGATTCATCTTCGCCACTCGGCAAGCGATCCGCTACACCGAGCTACAAGGCGGGCGCGTCGTCTAACCATCGAACCCGAAGCGCATACGGCTGATCCCGTAGGCCACCACGCAGCAATACTGCGCTACGGCCTACGGGAGAATGCCCGCCGCCGAATGGCACTTGTGCGACAGGCGAGCACCGAGACTGACAGGGCGACTCCAGGGATGCGCTGAAGATCATCAGCGGCTATTATTCCGACATTCAGATCTGCTAGGCGTCAGGCGGCAAGCTCGGCAGAGGCTAACTGGAGGGGCCGTGAGTGATCATTCCTATTGAGTGCTGGGGAAAAGCTGAAATCACTGTCGAAAGTGCTCGGGACGAGGACGTTGATCTGATCAAGAAGATGTTGAAGGGGCCAGAGCGTGTCGCGCTCGATCTCCATGTCGGAGAGGTCTACGAGGTCGATTTCGGCGGCGAGCAGGATATAGGAGAGAAGGGCTTCGCACTAAAGCCCGGCGAGTGCGTGCGCATTGAGGTTGACGAGAAAATCAAAACGCCCAAGAATGTGTTCGGGCAGGTATGTTCGAAGACATCGCAGGCGGCCAACGGACTGCTCGTCGCTAACCTCAAGGTCGATCCGAACTTCGAGGGGCAGATCAAGCCCACAGTCTTCAATGCTGGGAAGAAGGCTGTTCGTATCGAGCGCGGACTCCTCCTTGGGAGCGTATGGTTTGGGATCGTCGACCCGGAACCGAAAAATGCGCCGGCTCGCAACCCCCTTACCAAACACCGGGCGATGGAAACAACTGGTCCCAGTGTGCGCGACTTGCTCGCATCCGGACTTCAAAACTTCGCGACCAGCGCAGTAGCGGTGTCCGCAGTGCTTGGCGCGGCACACTTGCTCGGCCTTATCTGATGGAGCGATGCCAGCTCGATATGTTTGCAGGCGTGGAATGACTTCCAGCCGAGCACTCTCGATATGGCTACGCCCATGCGCAGAGCAGGCCGACAAGCTCGCCGCGGTCATCAACCGGCTATCCGCTGCCCACGGGACCCCTCCATTTCCGCCTCACGTCACCGTCATCGGGAACGGCGACGCCGCTAACATCGCCGACGTGGAGCGCCTTCTAGATGAGATCGCCTGTGACCAGCTGCCGATCGACCTGCAAGTCGATTCGGTCGAGCATACGACAGCCTATTACCAATGTGTCTTCTTCGTATGCCCTGCGACTGCGCCACTACTTGCCGTCCGATCTGCCTGTGGGCGCGCCTTGCGCCACAAGCAAGCGCGTCCCTATCTTCCGCATCTAAGCGCGATCTATGGCTCCCTTGACGAAGCCGAACGTGAGGCAGTAGCGACCGATCTGCGCGCAATGATGCCGCTCAATCTGCATTTGGACACTCTGGGCTGCGTGGACACCTCTGGTGACGATCCCCGCGACTGGGCGGAGCTTTTTGCCCCGATATCACTTAAACTAAGGCACGACCCCGAACGGAGCGAATAATGATCGTACAGTCCGTGTCAGCTCGAGTCGACCACCGCTCAAGGCTCGCTCTCGCGGAGAAGCTTCACCAGCGCTCGCTATCGCTAGAGGTAGGGAAGGTACGTGAGGGCAAGTCACTAGCCGCCCCGACCGTCGTTGAGCTCGATGTGACAACGTTCTGTGACCTGGCCTGCCCGGAGTGCATCAGTGGCTCGCTTTTGAACCGCGGCCGGTTCTCCAACGAGAGACTATTGGAGCTCGCCGCCGAGATCTGCGAGGTCGGTGTTCGCGCTGTGATCCTGATTGGCGGCGGGGAGCCGTTGCTACATCCAGTGGTCGCTGACGTCATCGAGGCGTTTGCAGAGGCAAATGTTGCCGTTGGTCTTACTACAAACGGCACCCAGTTGAACCGTCATCATGATGTGGTTGCGCGATACGTCGAATGGACACGTGTCTCCGTCGATGCGGCGTCTGCAGCCACCTACAACTTGTTTCGCCCGCGCCGCGGTGGCACGCGCGACACTTTTGCCGAGGTGGTCGAGAACGTCAGATCACTGGCGCGCGATCGGCGCGGTTCACTTGGTTACTCCTTTCTACTCATCGCGCGGCGCGCCCGTAGAGGCAAAACAATTCTCCACCATAACTTTGACGAGGTTGCGGCTGCGGCGCACCTAGCGCGAGATATCGGATGCGACTACATCGAGTTCAAGCCCGAGTATGACCTCAATCATCGACTCGTCGCCCAACCCCGTGAGCTACGTGAACTTCTGATAGACGAACTTGCCGCTGCGGCCGATATTCAATGCGAGGCCTTCAATGTAATTGCACCTGCACATCTTGACAAAGTAATCGCCGATGAACGACTTGATGAGCCGAAGACATATCATCATTGCCCCACAGTTGAGCTTCGGACACTGCTCACCCCGTCGGGCGCGTACTTGTGCCCCTATCATCGTGGGAACGCCTCCGCACGGTATGGCGATCCGTCAACAGAAGGTTTTCGTGAAATGTGGACCTCTAACGCGCGCTTGGCAGCGGCAAAGCGTGTAAACCCGTCACGGGACTGCTCCTTTAGTTGTATCAGGCATCAGTCCAATCAGTGGTTGATCGATGGAGAGCCGACACGTAATGTGGACGATTACGACATGTTCATATGAGTGACATCCCGAGATACGATAGTGCCGTAAAAGACCCAGGCGACTCAGTGGAGATCGTGAGGCGAACCCAGGCAATTGATGTGGACAAGGGTGAAGGCACCAAGGTTAGTTACTACATTTTTGCTGAGTACGAGCTTCACTTCAATGAGATCGCGCCAGGTACGGTGCAGCAGTGGCACCACCATGAAGCTATTGAGGAGACGGTCTTGGTACTCAAGGGTGAGCTGGAGGTGAGATGGCGGAATAGGGGAACAACTAAGTGCGAGACGATCGGCAGTGGTGATGTCGTCCGCGTTGGGCGTAGCGTGCATACCTTCGCAAATGTCGCTGACGAGGATGCGACGTTTGTGGTATTTCGACTAGTGCTTAGTGGGGAAGACAAGCACGAGAAGATCAAGAACGACAAGGTGGTTGACGAGGACTACTCGTCTTAGCCTTACAAATAAGGTATGCCAACGCGCGCAAAGTGCCCAGGAAGGATCTGTCTTGGTGGCGAGGATCTCGACTGGATGGGGGGCAGTACCCTCCAAGCAGCGATCGATCTCGCGGTAACAGCGGTTGCGGAAATAGAACCTAGTGATAACAACGGGATGGTCGTGCTGTCCTCCGGATGGCCGGTCGGTGTAGAGCGAACGTTTCGGATCGCAGATGCGGCCGATCGGAGAGACGACGAGCTCGATTTCCCAGCAGCTGCGCTTGCCTGTGCAAGCTCAGAGTTTGGCCATTTCGCAGGAAAAATAGCACTGACGAGCACACTCCCGATCGCTGCTGGTCTTGCTAGTAGCGCCGCCTGTCTTATCGCGACTATCGCGGCCGTTGCTGGCGAGCTTGGTCATCTGCTAACGAAAGAAGCTCTTTGTGAACTTGCGTTCCGTGCCGAGATCGAGCGGCTCCGCACCGGTGCCGGTGAAATGGATTTTTGGTCATGCGGCCTTGGTGGTACTCGCTTGACTCACTTTGAAAATGAAAAACAGGTGTCGGTACTAGATTTTCCCAATGTGCGAGCTGTGATTGTGGTCGGTGATTCGGGCGTACGAGCAGCGACCGCACATAGCATTGCGAAAAAGCGAGAGCGCTTTAGGTTGCGCGACGTTTCTATTATGGAGTATCAGAGGCAAACTGCGGAGCTGGTGTGCGAGATGGCAGATGCTCTCGCTAAGAACGAAGAGCTTTTCGCTGTTGCACAGGATGTGACGGCTTGTCATCACGCAATAGCCGGGCTCATGGGAAGCTCAACGCGGCAGATTGACGAAATGGTTGACGCTAGCCTTCACGCGGGAGCTGCAGGCGCTAAGTTGACCGGGGGAGGTGAAGGTGGATGTATGTTCGCGATCACCGCCCGCGATGCGCAGCGTGACGATATTGTTGCAGCGCTGCCGGCGCTGGGTGGAGTGGCCTATCCGACTTCGATATCAACTATTGGGGTTGTTACTAGCCAGGATAGTTGATGCCGTCCGCTATTGGGCCATAGCAGCTTGACGGTCTGCGGTGATCTGCCAGAGATTTCCGGCTTATTGACTCAGCGATACCGTTTGATGCGGTCGATGACGAGTACGCGCCGTGCGACGTCGCGCATCGCCGATTGTGCGACGTGGGCGAGGGCTAGGCTGCGAGCGCAGCGAGTACGTGTGCTGGTAGGAATGCTGGGAACGCGCCCTCGATGACGGTTTGCGCATCTTCTACGCATCCGTCGCCCTCGCCGACCATGAGACGGTCGTATGCGGTTCTGACGTCAGGATCGGGGTCGTACCCGCGCGCCTTGACATGCACTAGCTCGTCGCGGAGAAACTTGAGTGCTCGATAGCGCTGCCAGATAACAGTGCTAGCTACGTCTTTTCCGCCGTCGGCCAGCGGGACGATTCGCTTGAGCTTTTCGTCGACCCCGACGTTGGCGACCAGTTCTGCCTTGGGAAGCTGGCGTCCTTTTCGGAGCGTGACAACCGTGTCATCAGGTAGCGACTCGATGGCGTGGTTCGCCAAGCTCTCGACCGCCGTGAAAGAGAACAGGACCGCAGCGGCGAGTTCGGAAAGACAGTCGAGAGCAGCGTGAGCATTCGATGGCTGCAAGCCGCTACCGTCTGGCCGGGCGACGAGGTTCCCCATGATGCGCCGACGCTGGCGAACGCCGCGATCACGGTGGCGCTTAGCTTCGAGCAGGTTGAAGGCGACTGGCTGCGGCGGCCACCACAGCAACCGGCCACCGTCGTCTAGGTTCACCGGGGACACGACGACGAGCCAGTCGCCCTTTTTGATGCCTTCGTCAGCGTCGGCGGCGACCTGGGTGCCGGACATCCTCGGATCGTGGGGCTTGGCCCTAGCGCTCCCCGCCTGTCGATTGCTTCTCGTCCGCTTTCGGCCCGACGCCATTGGCGCAGTCTGGCAGCAGCGACCGGCAATCAGTTCCGGCGTTGAACGCTAGCTTACGTCGTCGAGGTTGTGGGTTCATCGCTGTCGGCGATGCGACGTAGCTCCTCGTACTCCCTGTCGATGAGTGATCGGGGTATGCCAGCTCTGTCTTGCAGGTGCCGTGTGGTCTCCGTGAGCTTCGCGTCAATGGTCTCAAGCTGCTCGATGACTTCATCGAGCTCGTCCACCATCGCGCGACGCTTTCTGCTCGTACCCTGCTCAAGCGCACGATCTCTCATCCAGTGATGTACCAACTGGTTGCGCAGGTTGAGCGCTGACGTCAGCTCCTCGGCCATAGCCCACTGATCCCCGAGCAGATTGCGGACTTCCTTGAGATTCCGGCCGAATGTGCCGCCGAACAAGCGGTCAAAAAGCGCATCGATCTCATCACCCGTCATTGGGCGGCCTGTCTTTATTCGACGCAGCAGAGCGAGGTAATTGACTAGCTGAGACTCAAGGCATTGGCAGCAATAGATCGCTAGGCCGAACTTCGCATAGACCTGGCGTTGCTCCCAATCCTCGCGGGAGATTGGCTCGATGACATGAGGCACGGCATTCTCATCGGGCTTCATGTCTTATGCCGACCGATCTGACGGTACGGAGTGATCCCCGGGCCGATGCTGGCAGCGCGGGAAAGCCGGCTCGGGTCCAGGCCAGTCAACGGGCAGATCGAGGACTTGCGACGCAGAAAGCTTTGCGTCCTCGACGACGAGCCTTTCGTCGACGACGCGCGTTGAGGAAAACGGCAGGTCCGCATTTAGCGCGTGGGTCGGATCGAAGTGGTGCCACAAAGTCGGCCACGCCGTTGCGCAGGTATGTGGCACAATCGCGACGCCGATAAGGAGCGCCGACATTCGTTTCGTGGCAGGCCCGCGCTTGCCGATCCAAATGCCATCCGGACTACGACCTATTGACGTGGCACCCGACGGTCCGATGCGCACCGCTTCGCTGCCGAACAGCACGTTCTCGATAACCCAGTTGTCGACGGTCCCGCTCGGGGCGAGTGCAGCTACAACCAGGGGCTTGTCTGGCCTTCCGAGCTGTTTCTTCTTCCGCGTCACCGCACGCCGAATCTGCTGGACGTCGTTCGTATAGCCACCCGAGCTAGGGCCTATACCGATAAGCAGATTGTCGGGGCAGCCTCGATGCTCTGGTGCCCGAGCGATCGGACTCAACTCGACCACCCAGTCTGCAAAGGCAATGCGCTTCTTTTCGGGCGAGTACCCGCCCGGATATTTCGTGAGGATGTCATCGACATCAAGGGTCGCCAGCCACGTTTCGATCGGCTCCACGATCGACCTCGTAGTAGGCATCGACTGTCCTACTCGCTCCAAACCGATGCGAACCATGAAGCGCGACGAATCGACCGCGTCGACTACATCGAGTACGGCCGCCTCAAGCGCTTCTCGTCGGCTCCGATCAACAATCCCCGAGAACACCGTCACGGCCTCGACGTAGAAGGACTCGCCCTCGCGCTCCGCCAGGAAATCGGGACGACCTTTGTGCCCCAGTATCTCGGGGTGCACGGTCAGGTCATAGCCCAGAGTCGTCAGCAGGGTGTGCAGATACAACTCCCACCAAGCCGCGTAGTGCTGTCGAGGATCTCGGGAGCGATAGCGACGACGGAGATCGCCGTCCTCATCAGGAAACGCCGCGTACCAACGGTCCAGTTGGTCGCGGATGCGGCGGCAAACGATGCCGTGAGCCCTGTTCAGGAAGCTGAAGCTGTCCTCGGACCGAAGCCCAGGGGAGCCATCCGTGCGCACGACCTCGTCGAATAGCAGCGGGGACACCGCTACCAGCTTATGCGCGTCTACTCGTTGGTCGAGCCAAATCGCTCCGGCCACGGCTTCGGATGGCCTCTGCCGCCCGCCGCCGCGCTTGCCGACCGACTGGCTCCATGAGATGCTCAAGAAAGCGGTCTAGGACGGGGTTCGCAAGTCGTCCCGATCTCCCCGTTTTGGCCGGGTGTGAGGCCGTTATTCGAACTCCGACCGTGATGGGAGCGAGAGCGGTAGGCGCCAGCGCGGTGCGTCTGATCGCACCGCTAAAGCGTCCCAAGCAGCGTTCATGTTTGGAGGTGTGTCGGATGTCGTCAATCAGTTGCTCGCCACGGAGGTCGCTCTCGACAAGTTGGGAGTTCGTGGAATCTCGGCCGCCGAAGCGCAGCAGGCGATCTGGAATCGGCACGTGCTGATCAGGAATCGACGGGGCAGTGCTCGGCGCAGTCAGCGCGAACTGCGCAGGCTGCTGATCGGACGCAACGATGGTGGTCGGCGACTGACGCTGGTGATTGAGGAGACGGTTGAGCCAACGACGTGGCTTCTCATTACGGGGTGGGCTTCAACGCCCGTCGAGCGTATGATCTTGGAGAAGTCATGACTCCGTCAGATATTGATCCGCTACCCGGAGACTTCGATCAGGAGCTAGAAGATCTGAGATCCTGTGGACATGCGGGTTGCGGAGGCCTCTCGCGACCGCCATCTCGTCGTGCAGTTCACGCTCGACGGCGATGATGCAGCTGCGCTACAGGAGATCGCGCGCAATCAGGGCGAGAGGCCGGGCGAGGTCGTAAGGTCGCTTATCCGGGCCGCGTCAGATCGGGCCGCGTAGGTTCGGTGTAGCGCAGGGAGTGCAGCTCGCGGATTTGTTCCCAGTCAGAGTCATGTTTCGAGAATCGTCCCGTTAGCACCGTTGACCCCGGCGTGCGCGAACGCCTGTCCTCGCGTAGGGAAGCGTGCCCAGCCGGTGAGCTCGTCGGCCATCGCCAGACGTCCACACGTGCGCGCCCTCATTGTGGATGTCCTGGCTCGATACCGTTGGAAGGCCCCGGCCACTCCGGCCTCCAGCGCAAGCTCAGGCACGCCCGCACCCAGCGCGGCCAGGCCGCACACGTCGACAAGAAAATTCTGGGCGGTGTCGATTTCGGCCCACCTCGTTCGACGTACGGGTAGAAACCACCCATCCACCACAAGGAGACACCAATGCGTTTCATGGTTCTGGTCCCCGGAAGCCCCGAGTCCGAGGCGGGCGAGATGCCCAACACCGAGCTGTTGGGGACGATGACGAAGTACAACGAAGAGCTCGTCAAGTCAGGCGTGATGCTGGCCGGCGAGGGCCTGCACCCGACCTCCAGGGGCGCAAAGGTCCGCTTCAACGGCAGCGAACGGACCGTCATCGACGGTCCGTTCACGGAGGCCAAGGAGATCGTCGCGGGCTACTGGGTCTGGGAGTGCGCGTCGCGCGAGGAGGCGATCGAGTGGCTCAAGCGAGCGCCGTTCGACGGCGGTGTCGAGATCGAGCTGCGCCAGATCTTCGAAGCCGACGACTTCGGCGAGCAGCTGACGCCCGAGCTGCGCGAGGCCAACGAGCGGCTGCGCGAGCAGACCGCCCAGAACTAGACGCGTGAGGTCGTCGGCCACCCACCGAGCGATCGACGCCGTCTGGCGGATCGAGTCAGCCCGGTTGATAGCCGGGCTGACTCGCATCGTGCGCGACGTGGCGGTGGCCGAGGATCTTGCTCAGGACGCGCTCCTCGCCGCGCTCGAGCAGTGGCCTGAGTCGGGTATTCCGGAGAAGCCGGGCGCTTGGTTGATGGCCACCGCCAAGCGCCGGGGCATCGATGCGCTGCGCCGTCGGGTCGCGCTCGAGCGCAAGCGGGAGTTGATCGAGCGCGAGTTGGAGATCCTCCAGCAGCTCGATCAACCCGACCTCGCGGCGCAGGTCGAAGACGTGCAGGACGATGTGCTGCGCCTGATCTTCATGACGTGCCATCCGGTCTTGTCCCGGCAGGCGCGCGTCGCGCTTACGCTGCGTCTGCTGGGTGGCCTTTCGACGCCGGAGATCGCGCGGGCGTTTCTCGTCTCCGAAGGGGCGGTCGCACAGCGCATCGTCCGCGCCAAGCGCACGCTCGCCGAGGCACGCGTGCCGTTTGAGGTTCCAGGTCGCGACGAGTTGGCCGAGCGTCTGTCTGCGGTGCTCGAGGTGATCTACCTGGTGTTCAACGAGGGCTACACGGCGACGGCCGGCGAGCAATGGACCCGCCCGGCGCTGTGCGCGGACGCCCTTCGCCTGGGAAGGATCCTGGTCGCGCTGATGCCCAACGAGCCCGAGGTGAACGGCCTGCTGGCCCTGATGGAGCTTCAGGCCTCGCGACTGCGGGCGCGGGTTGGGCCGCACGGCGAGCCGGTACTGCTCGCCGATCAGGACCGCGCTCGCTGGGACCACCTGCTCGTGCAGCGCGGTCTCGCCGGGCTGCGGCGAGCCGAGCAGCTCAGCGGCGCGCTGGGGCCGTACACGTTGCAGGCCGCTATCGCCGCCTGCCACGCGAGTGCCGGAAGTGTCGAGGAGACCAACTGGCCGCGAATCGTCGCGCTGTACGACGGCCTGGCGGCGCTCACCGGCTCCCCGGTCGTCGAGCTCAACCGCGCTGTGGCGGTGACGATGGCCTTCGGCCCCGAGGCCGGACTCGAGCTCGTCGATTCGCTCGCGGATGAGCCCGCGTTGCGCGGCTATCACCTGCTCCCCGGGGTCCGTGGCGACGTGCTCGTGCGCCTGGGACGGCTGGTGGAGGCGCGCGAGGAGTTCGAGCGCGCAGCCGACCTGTGCGACAACGAGCGCGAGCGCGAGCTACTGCTCTCGCGCGCGGTCGCCTGTGGCGCATAGGGACCGCGCGAGGCGCGGCGGGAGGAGCTCGTTGTGGCGGAGCCGTGTCGATGAGACCCCACCGCGGTCGCATTTTGGATGCGCCGAGCAGGTCAGCTGAGCGATTGCGCGTGGCCAGTCGTCTGAGTGACGACTTCGACCCAGCTCTCCGGCTGGTCGATGTGAAGCATGTGCTCGGCACCGGCCAGCGAGGCCAACCGCGCCTGGGGCAGCAAGCGCATGACGAACCCGACGGCGGTCGCAAACGCCGGGTCGCTGAGGTCACCCTCGATGACGGTCACTGGGCACCCAATCGAGCGGATCGCAGCTTGCGTCGGGTAAGGACGAATCATTTGATCCATCTCACGCAGCGTGGCGGGGGCATGGGCGAGCATCTGCTCGCGCCACGCCTCCGGGAGGGCGTCGAATGCGTTGCCACCCGTCTTGTAACCACTAGCCCACCGGTACATCGTCAGCGCGGCCGACGCCGGGTCACGGCGCACATATCTATGGAAGCCCGAGCGCGCCGCCATCGCAAGCGCGCCGCGCGTCGGGTGCGTCGTTAGATGCACCGCCGGCTCGGCCAAGACGAGCGACGCAACCCGTTCGGGGAACGAGGCGGCCAGGTCAAGGGCGATAACGCCGCCGCCGCTCCAGCCCACCACCGTCGCGGGCGAAGCACCGAGGGCGTTCAGCAGCGCGGCGGCGTCACGTGCGTGTTCTGCGAGCCCTCCGCCAGGTGCGGGCGACGAGCGTGCGAAGCCGCGACGGTCATAAGCGATGACGCGGTACACACGCGCGAGCCCATCGAGCACTGGGGACCAGATGTCGGCATACGAGCCGGTCCCGTGCACCAGCAAGAGCGGCGGCCCGCTCCCCCGCTCCTCGTAGTGCAGGACCGCCCCATTGACCATCTCACTCGCCATTGCCGCACGACCGTATCGCACTGGTCATCCTCGGCCAACTCCGCGCGTCAACTGGCAGAAGCTCGGTCAGTTAGCGCGATGCAGCCATAGACCAGCCGGAACGACCCCGAGCCACGCCGGCGATCAACTACCTCGGAAGAGAGACGTAATTACGTCCGAGTTCCTACGGCGAGCAGATACTCCTGCTCAAAACGTGCCTCCTCGGCGCCGCCGCGGTTCCACTGATCGCAGAATTGGTCCACAGCATCATTGAACTCCGCCTCACGCCCATCGTTGCGGGCGTTCGTCTGGGCGACGATGGTCGGGCCGTACCGCTCCTTGAAGTGCTCGCCGTAGTCGCGCGGATGCGCGAACGCGGTGATCTCCAATGCCTGCCGCTCGAGCGTGCGAAAGTCGACGCGATCCCCGAATAGCTCTTTCATGTGCTCCTCGCTCCCCCAGAGCGGAGGAGGTTGCGCGCCGGGTGGAGGTGCTGGGGCAAACGGTCCCATCGTCCGGAACAGAGCGCCGATCATGCCCTCTGGAGTCCAGTTCAGCATTCCGATGGTGCCGCCGGGACGGCAAACGCGGACCAGCTCGTCGGCGACCTCTTGATGGTGGGGCGCGAACATGGCCCCGATCGAGGACATCACGACGTCGTAGGAGTCGTCGTCGAACGGCAGGCTCTCCGCGTCCGCCTCGACCCATTCGAGCTCTACGCCTTCCGCTTGCGCACGGCGACGGCCCGCGTCGAAGAGCTCGGGGGTCAGATCACTGGCTGTGACATCAGCGCCGGTCTTGGCCGCAGGAATCGAGGCATTCCCGGTACCTGCCGCGACGTCGAGGACCCGCGTCCCCGCTGTTATGCCGCAGGCCTCGACGAGCGTCGGACCGAGCGGCAGCAGGAACGTCTCGACCATCGACGGGTAGTCGCCCGATGCCCACATCTTGCGATGGCGCGCCTTGAGCTCTGAATCAGCTGTGGACGACAAATCCCCTCCTTATTGGTTGGCATCGCGATCATATAGTCACCGCGGACTCGAGTTCGAACAGGTATCGGCCCGCCGACGCTTGGCGCGAAAAGCAGTATCGCGCTCTTGCCCGCGGTGAAAAGGGGAGCGCATGAACTCGATGCTGTGGATGTCTGCGACTGCGAGGTCAGATCGAGGACTCGCTGCTCACGATCACCGGCGATCAGCTCGATGAGGCTCTCACCGCTGGTTGCGCTCGCGCCGAGCGGCTGCGGCGTCGAGTGCGATCTGGACGGAGGGCGAGCTCGGCACGCAGTGCATCGACTTCGACCCTGGCGGCGTGCAACTCGTCGCCAAGTGCGGTCCGCTCGACACCGAGCACCGGGTCCAGACCGCCGTTCATCCATTCCATCAACAGCCAGTCCTCGCTGTGTGTGCTCGCAAGCGCCATCACCAGACGTGCGCCCGCGCAATCGAGTGTCCCGTTCGTTCGCGTCAGCTCGGGCATGATCGAGAACACATCCGTGCCGGGAACTCCGAGCAGCCGCCTGTGCCGCCGATAGAAGTACGCGGCGGCGAGGATGAAGCGAGTCAGATATGCCCGGCCGGCAAAGTCCTCCCGCTGCCAAGGCCGCTCCTGGGCGTGATGGATGACCAGCGCCTCGTGCGAGCGCCGGAAGCAGTTCGAGCCGGGCTCGGCCTGCACACATCGAAGTGCCCAATCGTTGTCCTCGTAGTAGCTGAACATCGCCGGGTCGAGCGGGGCGCGCTCGAATAGGCTCGTGCGCACGAGCAGCGCGGTCCAGGGAAGCCAGTCGCACCGCCCGGAGGCCGGCAGGTTGGGATCGTCGAACCGCAGGCCCGAGCCGTCGAGCGTGAAGCTGACGATCTCGGAGGAGTCGCTGAGCGAGCCGCCCGAGTGCGACACTCGCCCGTCAGGCAACACAACCGTGGCGCTCACGGCGCCCGTTGCGGGGTGACGATCGAGCTCCGCGACCATGTGCTCGAGCGCACCGGGCAGCAGTTCGGCGTCATCGTCGAGGAACAGCACCAACTCCGTGTCGCTGAGCTCGAGCGCGCGCTTGCGCCCGCCGGCGGCGCCGAGATTGCGGTCGCTCAAATGCACTTGAATCCGTGGATGCTCGGCGCACGCGTCGGCGAGCATCCGGCGCGTGGCACGCGTCGAGTTGTTGTCGACCACGACAATCGTCAGCGGAATGCTCGTCGCGTGGATCAACGAGTGGAGTGATCCGAGGACGAGCTCCGGCCGATTGTGGGAGAGGACCACGGCGGTCACCCGTGGCGGGCGATTCCCGCTCTCGGGCAGCGACGGTGCGGGATCGGTCTCGGCGCGAGCTCGCAGGCGGTCGCGCACGGCTTTCCCCTCCGGCGAGCTGGGGAAAGGGGCGAGACGAGCGCGCGGCCGCTCGGGCCTGTCGGCGGGAGGCAGTCGTCTCACCGGATATTCGCCCAATGCATAATCGGCGATCGCCTGCACCGTGAAGTCGCGGCCGGCGTCAAACTCGACCTCCTTCCCAAGCAGCGCGGCGGCGATCGTCACCTGCGCCCTGTCGGTTCGCACTACCGCATGGCGCGAGATCGTCGCAAGCCAATCCTCGAGCGCGTGAACGTTCGACAGGTCGTCGCTCGCTGTTGGGATCGGGCGCTCGCCGGCGGACTCCGGATCAGCGCGAAAGGCGTTCAGGACTCCCGATCCCGCTCCCCGGCGGTGGCTGTCGTAATCGAAGAAGAAGCTCGTGTCGTGTGCGAGCCGGGCATCGCACAACGATCGAATCCGGCGAAAGGACTCCCGCTCACGAGCGAAAATGACCGCGGTCGAGCGTTCCACCGCTTCGCGCACGGCGTCAACGTCGGTGTCGAATGTGCTGGGCAGCAGGATCACGCGCTCGAACCTCAACTCCGCGACCGCCAAGACGTGCGGCATGAGCGCGTGATGGGGTTGGCAGAAGCCCCCGCCGCCACAGATCAACGCCGTGCCGCCCCCCGCTTCGGACAGCTCCTGGAGGCCTATCTCCCGGTGGCTGCGATCGCTCAGCAGCCGACGCGCGCCGGCGCGGTTGAGCTCGCCTGCGGCTCCCGCTGGCGCCCGCACCAGCACGATGTCGTTGTCCTCTTCAAGCGCGCCGAGGATCTCTTGCCGACTTTGCTCGACGTGCGCGGCATGCCGGGACCGTGACACTGCCGTAAGCCTGCCAGATCACCCGGAGGGCTGGCGCCGCGCACGCACGCCACCGGACGCCAAACGGAGCGCTCGGCGGCGGCGTGGGGCCTATGCCGGAACGGGCACCGAGCCGGGGGCGGAGCGGACCGGTTCGTCACGCTCGATTTCGCGCTCGCGCACGAGCAGCGCCGCGGCGATCCCTCCGAGCAGCGCGAGGATGCCTCCGAGCAGCAGCACCTCGTTGAGGCCCGCCAGGAATCCCTCGCGGGCCGCGTGCGCGACGGCGCTGCGCGCCCCCGCGGGCAGCGGCGCCACGGCCTCGGCGAGCCTGCCCGAGGACACCGCTTCGACGAGTTGACGGCCGTGTCCGCGCGCCTCGCTCGCGAGCGAGACGGCCTTCGACGCGCCGCGCGCCGTGAAGATCGCGCCCCACGCCGCGATGCCCACGGCGATGCCGACCTGGCGGAATGTGTCGTTGATCCCGGCGGCCATCCCGCTGCGCTCCTTCGGCACGACGCTCAACGCCACGTCGGCGACGACCGTGTTGAGGACGCCGGTGCCGGCGCCGGCGAGGATGAAGCCGGGCAGCAACGCGGTCCAGTCGTCGCCTGCGCTCAGGCCGCACATGAGGATCAGGCCCAGCCCCACGAGACCGAGACCGACGCCAAGCTGCGCTCGCGCCGCGATCCGCGAGACCCACATGCCCGAGAGCCCGGCGACGACGAACGTCACGATCGTCAGCGGCAGGTAGCGCTCGCCCGCGCCGAGCGGCGTGTCGCCGAGGAACGCCTGCAGGTAGAGGGTCAGGTACAGGAACAGCGCGAACATCGAGGCGCTGATCGCGAACGCCGCGATCTGCACGCCGGTGAAGGCACGGTTGCGAAACAGCTCGAGCGGCAGCATCGGATTCGCCGAATGGCGCTCGATCCACACGAACGCCCCGAGCAGCACCGCCGCCCCGGCGAGCAGCGACAGGATCGAGGCGCTGCCCCAGCCGCTTGCGTTGCCGCGCAACAGGGCCAGCACGAGCATGAACAGCGCGGCGCTGAACGTCGCCACACCGGGCCAGTCGGCTCGCGTCGCGTTCGGGTCACGCGACTCGGCGATGTTCAGCACGCTGATGACCAGGGCCGCGACGCCGATCGGCACGTTTATGTAGAAGACCGCCTCCCAGCCGAGCGCCTGCGTCAGCGCGCCGCCGAGCAGCGGGCCGACGGCGACCGCCACGCCGATCGTGGCTCCGTAGATGGCCATCGCCATCCCGCGCTCGCTCCCGCCCGGGAACTCCTGGGCCACGAGCGCCAATGAGATCGCGAACATGATCGCGCCGCCGATGCCCTGCACGGCGCGCGCGCCGATCAAAAAGCCGGCGCTCGGCGCGAGCGCGCACGCCAGCGAGGCCAGGGTGAAGACGATCAGGCCGATCACGAACAGGCGCTTGCGCCCGAAGCGGTCGGCGAGCGATCCAGATGTCAGCACGACCGTCGCCAATGCCAGCGCGTAGGCGTCGATCACCCATTGCAGGTCCGTGAAGCTGGCGTTCAGGCTCTTCTCGATCTTCGGCAGCGCGGTGTTCACGACCGTGATGTCGAGCAGCAGCATGAAGGTGGCGATCACCACCGCTGTGAGGGTCCACCACTTGCGAGTCATTTGACGGCCTCCGGTTCTCGCTCTACAATCGTCAGGTTGCCTTGTCAGGCAAAATTATCAAGCAACCTTATCATGGAAACTGACCAAATCGACAAGATCCAGCGCCAGGACTTCATCGCGCTGCTCTATACGGCGGCCGACGCCGTCGCGGACGAGCTCTCGACGCGTATGACGGCGCTCGGCTACAGCGAGATCCGTGGGGCTCACGGCTGTGTGTTCGGCAACATCGATCCCGACGGGATGCGCCTCACCGAGCTGGCCGAGCGCGCCGGCATGACCAAGCAGGCGGTCGGCGAGTCCGTGAGCGACCTCGAACGCCTCGGCTATGCCGAACGAGCACCTGACCCCAGCGACGGGCGCGCGAAGATCATCCACCTCACCGAGCGTGGCCGCGACGCCCAGCGCGCGGGCTTTGAGATCATCGCGGACATCGAGCGCGGCTGGGCCGAGCAGTTCGGCGTCAAGCGTGTGAACGCGATGCGCTCGCTGCTGATCGACCTCCTCACGGCGCCGCGACTCTCCGCCGCCGCATAACCGCGGACCGCGCCCACGCCTATTCGGCGTATATGTGGATCCTCAGCGGGCCGCTGCCGATCAGCCCTTCGACTTTGCCAGAGCAGTAGGCGGGGTGCTTGATCCAGTCGGCCCGCACGCGCTTGGCCCAGTGGCCGGGCGCGATCGTGGCTTCGCCGGTGGCGCCGCCGTTCGCTTTGTGGGTGGGGTCCGAGCACGAGACCGACCAGCTGATGCCGAGTGAGGCTCCCGCGGGGTTCGCCACCACGAGCCAGAAGCTGGGGGCTGGGCGAACGCCGTGGAAGCTCGCCTTGGGGGTTCCGTCGACTCCGAGCCTGCCCTGGGCGATCGGCTTGCCGTAGTCACGGTGAGCGGCGAGCGCGGCCGGGCAGGCCACGGCAATTGCGAGAACAGTGACCAGCAGCGCCCTGACGGCAATCGGCGCCAGCCGCCGCTGCTTCGCTTGACAGGTTCGCGTGGCGCTTGTCACTGTCACCAGCTGTAAGGCTATTTGAACGGCTCGCAACGAGCGTGGCCGTGTTCGAGTCACTCCTCGCTCCACAGCCGATCGCGGTCTATCTCGAACCAGATTCGCGCTGGACGCCGGCCCGTGTCAATCGACCAGCGATGGGCGACTTGGTCGAGCAGGATGTGATCGTAGTGCGGTCCCGCGGCCTCCGGCGGCCGCACGAGGCGCTCGTTGGGCGCCCGCAACTCGACGCGGACGACATCCGCGGGCATCCACACGAGCAGCTCGACCGCCTCCTCCGATTCGCAGCTGCGCTGGCGCACGGCACGGGTGACGAGCTCGCTCGTCAGCAGCATCACCGCGTCTCGCAGGTCCGGTGAGAGGATCTCCACCTGGGCCACATGATGACGCGCCGCGCGCGGAGCATCCGGCTCGAGCGGCAGCGACATCACGAGGTTTGGCGCCGCGAGGGGATCGATCGACATCCTGTTTCACGCATGCCCGCGCAAAGCCCGCCTCAAACCCTGAGGCAGCCGATACGATTTCCAGATCATGCGCACGACGGCCCGCTTCGAGCAGGCGCAGCCGGTGCGACATCGATGGGCGCGAAAGGGAGTCGCGCTGCTCGGAGTCGGCGCCTTGGCGATGGGAGGGAGCCCAGCCGTATCGGCGGCACACGCCCGCGCGCGCTTCCGCGTTCATCGCCTCTGTCACACGCCCCGCCCGGGGGCGGCTGCCTGCATGGGCATGAAGCTCGTGCCCGCATCGCTCACGCCCAGCGATCTGCGGGCCAGCGCCAACAGACAGTCCCGAGAAGCGGCGAGCGGTGCGCGTCCCCTGGTCACGAACGAAGATCCGCTGCCGGGCAACCTGACCCCGGAAAGCCTGCGCGAAGCCTATGCGCTTCCGAGTGAGACGAGCTCCTCCTCACTGCAGACGATTGGCATCGTCGATGCCTACGACGATCCGACCGCCGAGGCCGACCTCGACGTGTACGACAAACAGTTCGGCCTGCCCGCCTGCACGAAGGCCAACGGCTGCTTTCGCAAGCTCAACCAGGCGGGACACAGCGCTCCGTTGCCGCACAAAAACGGCGAATGGGCGGGCGAGATCTCGATCGACGTGCAGATGGCGCACGCGATCTGCCCCGCCTGCCGGATCGTGCTGGTGGAGGCCAGCAGCGAAGACTTCCCCGATCTGGGAGCGTCGGTCAACACGGCCGTCAATGCCGGCGCGACGGTCGTCAGCAACTCCTACGGCGGTCCCGAGCAGTCGTTCTACTCCACCTACAACAGCCTCTACTACGACCATCCAGGCGTCGTCATCGCCGCAAGCTCCGGCGACTGCGGCTACCTAAACCAGGCCTGCCCGCTCGAGGAAGGGGCTGCCAGCTTCCCCGCCGACTCCCAAGATGTGGTGGCGGTGGGCGGAACCTCACTCAGCAAAGCCGGCGAAGCCTGGACCAGCACCACCTGGGACGAAGGCGGCAGCGGCTGCAGCCTCGTCTTCAGCGCCCCCGCCTGGCAGAGCGCCACGCCCAACTTCTCAGCCACCGGCTGCGCCGCCGGTCGCTCGGTCGCCGACGTCTCGGCGATCGGCGATCCGAACACCGGAGTCGACGTCTATGACAGCACCCCCGAAGGCAACGGCAACCCGACCGGCTGGGGCGTGTGGGGAGGCACCTCGGTCGCCTCGCCGATCGTCGCCGCCGAGTTCGCCCTCTCCGGCGGCGCCCAGGCGGTCGCCTATCCAGCCGCCACCCTCTACACCCACCTCGGCGATCCCAGCGCCCTCTACGACGTGATCTCAGGCAGCAACGGCACCTGCTCGGGCGCCAGCTCCTGCCAGGCGATCGCCGGCTATGACGGGCCAACGGGGGTTGGCAGCCCGCTGGGCCTGAGCGCCTTCTCCACGGCCGGGACGCCCGCGAACAGCACCCCGCCCACGATCTCGGGCCTGGCCGAACAGGGCCAGACGCTCAGCCTCACGCAGGGCGCCTGGAGCAACAGCCCCACCTCGATCGGCCATCAATGGGCCGACTGCAACAGCTCCGGCTCCAGCTGCTCGCCGATCGCGGGAGCCACCGGGCCCACCTACACGCTCACGACCGCCGACGTGGACTCGACGATCCGCGTGCAGGAGAGCGCCGCCAACGCCTCCGGCTCAGGGCCGCCGACCGTCTCCGCTCAGAGCGCCGTGGTCGTCTCCAACGTGCCCGCGCTGAGCGGCTTCACGCCGCCTGCGGGGATAACGGGCAGCTCGGTGACGATCAACGGCAGCGCCCTCGGCGGCGTGAACAGCGTGCTGTTCGGGAAACTCGCCGCCAGCTTCACCGTGCTGTCGAACACGCAGATCGAAGCGATCGTGCCCGACGGGGCCAAGGCCGGCAAGATCGCCATCAGCGCCCCGGGCGGAGCCGCCACCAGCCAGGCCAAGTTCACACCGACCCTCTCGATCACCGCCTTCAGCCCCAAACACGGCGTCCCCGGCAAGCTCGTGACGATCAAGGGAGTCGGCTTCACCAACAGCTCGAGCGTCGCCTTCAACGGCGTCCCCGCCACGAGCGTGAGCTTTATCTCCCAGAGCAAGCTGAAGGCCGCCGTCCCCGCCGGAGCGGGCACCGGAGCGATCACCGTGACCAACACCACGGCTCCGACGGGCACGGTCTCGAGCGCCGTCGGCTTTGTGGTGGGCTGAGGGCTACTTGATATTGTCGACTGAAATTGTCGGCATCTGTAACCCCTGAGGTGTTGAAGTGAGACCGGCGGCGGCGTGCCCGCGGTCGCCGTGACACTCGAGGTGCGCGGCAAGCCCACGATCGAAGAGCTGGCGATTACGCTCGACAGGCTCGACGGAGTACTCGGCGTCGAAGCCACCGACTTTGCGGACGACGACAATTGAGCGGCGAACCCACCACCCGACCGAAAGGACCGCCAGATGGCGCGCATCCTGCTTGACGAGACAGAGATCGACGTGGCCGAGGATGTCGAGGAAATCCTCGCGCGGATCGTCGACTCACGCGATGGACTTCGGCACGGAAGCGGCGCGATCGTCGCACCGCCAGGGTGGGTCAGCCTCACGCAGATCGGCCTGGGCGATCCGATCTTCGTCCAGGTCTCGCGAATCGGGTGCGTTCGCGAGGGTTAGCCAATAACATCGACCGCATGGGTGCTATTGCCCGCTCGATGCAGGCGTGGCCAGGGGGATGTCGTCAGATGCGGATGCTGCTCGCGCTGGCTGCCGTCGGCCTTCTGAGCCTGGCCGCGACACCATCGCTCGCAGGAGCGTCCGCGGCCCCGCGATACCGCGTTCAGCGGGTGTGCGGCAAGCCACCTGCGGGCGCCGCCGCATGCCTCTCGATGAAGCTCGTGCCCGCCGATCTGAGCTCGTCTGAGCTCCAGGCCAACGCCAGCAGGCAGGCCGCCGAAGCAGGCCGTGGCGCGAGGCCGGCGGTGAGCGTGAAATCCCCCATTCCCGGCTACCTGACCCCTCAGCGTCTGCACGAAGCGTACGCGTTGCCGAGTGACTCGCTGGCCTCCTCGTTGCAGACGGTGGCCGTCGTCGACGCCTACGACGATCCGACCGCCGAGGCCGACCTCGACGTGTACGACAAACAGTTCGGCCTGTCCGCCTGCACGACCGCCAACGGCTGCTTTCGCAAGCTCAACCAGGACGGGCAGCCCGGCCCGCTTCCGCCCAAGGAAGGCGAATGGGCCGGTGAGATATCGATCGACGTGCAGATGGCGCACGCGATCTGCGAGACCTGCAAAGTGCTGCTCGTGGAGGCCGACAACGAAAGCTTCGCCAGCCTCGGGCATGCCGTGAACGCAGCCGTGAACGCCGGCGCGACGGTCGTCAGCAACTCCTACGGCGCTCCCGAGCGCTCGCCGAGCTCGGCCAAACTGGCCTCGCTCTACTTCGATCACCCGGGGGTCGTGATCACGGCCAGCTCCGGCGACTGCGGCTATCTGAACACGGCCTGCGGCGGGCTGCGCGACGCCGCTGAATTCCCGGCCGGCGCGCCGGGGGTCGTGGCGATCGGGGGCACGAGCCTCAAGCAGGTGAAAAAAGCCTGGACCAGCACCACCTGGGACGAAGGCGGCAGCGGCTGCAGCCTCGTCTTCAGCGCCCCCGCCTGGCAGAGCGCCACGCCCAACTTCTCAGCCACCGGCTGCGCCGCCGGTCGCTCGGTCGCCGACGTCTCGGCGATCGGCGATCCGAACACCGGAGTCGACGTCTATGACAGCACCCCCGAAGGCAACGGCAACCCGACCGGCTGGGGCGTGTGGGGAGGCACCTCGGTCGCCTCGCCGATCGTCGCCGCCGAGTTCGCCCTCTCCGGCGGCGCCCAGGCGGTCGCCTATCCAGCCGCCACCCTCTACACCCACCTCGGCGATCCCAGCGCCCTCTACGACGTGATCTCAGGCAGCAACGGCACCTGCTCGGGCGCCAGCTCCTGCCAGGCGATCGCCGGCTATGACGGGCCAACGGGGGTTGGCAGCCCGCTGGGCCTGAGCGCCTTCTCCACGGCCGGGACGCCCGCGAACAGCACCCCGCCCACGATCTCGGGCCTGGCCGAACAGGGCCAGACGCTCAGCCTCACGCAGGGCGCCTGGAGCAACAGCCCCACCTCGATCGGCCATCAATGGGCCGACTGCAACAGCTCCGGCTCCAGCTGCTCGCCGATCGCGGGAGCCACCGGGCCCACCTACACGCTCACGACCGCCGACGTGGACTCGACGATCCGCGTGCAGGAGAGCGCCGCCAACGCCTCCGGCTCAGGGCCGCCGACCGTCTCCGCTCAGAGCGCCGTGGTCGTCTCCAACGTGCCCGCGCTGAGCGGCTTCACGCCGCCTGCGGGGATAACGGGCAGCTCGGTGACGATCAACGGCAGCGCCCTCGGCGGCGTGAACAGCGTGCTGTTCGGGAAACTCGCCGCCAGCTTCACCGTGCTGTCGAACACGCAGATCGAAGCGATCGTGCCCGACGGGGCCAAGGCCGGCAAGATCGCCATCAGCGCCCCGGGCGGAGCCGCCACCAGCCAGGCCAAGTTCACACCGACCCTCTCGATCACCGCCTTCAGCCCCAAACACGGCGTCCCCGGCAAGCTCGTGACGATCAAGGGAGTCGGCTTCACCAACAGCTCGAGCGTCGCCTTCAACGGCGTCCCCGCCACGAGCGTGAGCTTTATCTCCCAGAGCAAGCTGAAGGCCGCCGTCCCCGCCGGAGCGGGCACCGGAGCGATCACCGTGACCAACACCACGGCTCCGACGGGCACGGTCTCGAGCGCCGTCGGCTTTGTGGTGGGCTGAGGGCGGGCGGACGTCCGTGGCGCGTCGGCTGCCGCGGCGCGATCGAGGCTGTGAGGAGGACCGGGCCCGGCGCGCCGCTTGCGAGCGGGCAATCTCCCGCGCGCCTCAGTCCTCAGGCGTCTCGGCGGCGGCGACTGCGAAGACGATGTGCCGCCGGGCGACCGTCAAATACGGATGCAGTTCGACCGGTCCGCCCTCCAGCGGCGCGACCGTCACCTCCGTGAGGGTCAAGAAGTCGCGCTCGGAGGCGTTCAGCACGTCGGAGACCCGGCTGCGGTAGCCGTCGCGCGCGAGCGTCAGAAAGCCCTCGATGCGATGGCGCTCGGTCTCGATCCGCACGCGTTCGCGCCGGTGATCCATGCTCTGCTGATCCTTGCCCTCACGCTCCTCGGTGCTCATACGGGCATTATCGCGCTACCGAGTACGTGCGCGTCGCCGTCGTCCGCCGCCCGGTCGGCCCGGCGGCGAGGATCCGCACGCGCGCGGTCATCGCCCGGTGCTTGCCGAGCGCGCTGCGCAGGCGTCGCAGGGCGAGCGCCCCCACACGCAGGCGCACGTGCCCGGCGAGCGCGCGCGGCAGCGGGCGCGCGACGGCGATCAGCTTGACCGAGCCACGGCGCCCGGCGGGGGAGAGCGTGGCGGTGACAAGCACCTTGCAGCCCCGCTGGCAGCTCACGGTCATCGCCAGCGCGCGCCGTGCCAGCACTCCCGAGCGCCGCGGCAGGCTCACGCGCAGCACCGGGGCGACGTCGAGCGGAGGCGGCCAGGCGCCCGCCGCGAGGCACCCGGTGGGGGCGGGGGAGACGAGGTCGAAGCGCTCGACGCGGTTGTTGTTCGTGTCGGCCACGTACACATCGCCGGCACAGTCCACGGTCACCGCCGCGGGCTGGGAGAACTGCCCGAGCCCGGTGCCGCGCATACCCCACTTCGCGAGGTAGTGCCCGTCGGCGTCGAACTCCTGCACGCGGTTGTTTTCCCCGTCGAGGGCGAACACGTTGCCGCCCCCGTCGACGGCGATCCCCGCCAGGCCCTGGAAGTGCCCCTCGGCAGTCCCGTGCGAGCCCCACAGCCGCAGGACGTTGCCGTTTGCGTTGAGCTCGACGATCCGGTCGTTGCCACGGTCGGCCACGTACAGGGTCTCGCCGCCGCCCGCCCCGCTCACGGCGAGCGCCGACGGATGGTTGAAGCCCCCCACCGCGCCGCTGGCGGCTCCGTCGCCGTCGCCGGCGCCCCACTTCGCGAGCAGCGACCCTTCGGCTCCGTAGACGAGCACGCGATTGTGGCCCGTGTCTGCGACATACGTCCGGTCCGTCTGGCTCGCCGACGGCCACCGAGCCGGCGCCGCTGAGCTGCGCTCCGCCGAGATTGGCGGGACCGCCGAGCTCTGACAAGTACGTGCCATCGCCCCACAGGCGCACGACCCGTTCGTTGCCCTGGTCGGCGACGTACACCGAGCCGCGCGGATCCACGCCGATCCCCGAGGGCCTGGCGAAGCCTGGCTTGTGTCCGCCGGCCCTCGTCCACTGGCCGGCGAAGATGTTGCTCCCTGCCAGGAACAGCTCGACGCGGCTGCCGACGGTGTCGGAGACGAGCAGCCGGCCGGTCGGGTCGGCCGCGACCCCACGCGGCCCGGTCAGCGTTCCGAGCCCGCGCGCCGAGGCCCCAAGCGTGCGCAGGAACCGGCCTTCGGGGTTGTACACCTCGATGCGATCGTTGGCGGTGTTCGCGACGTAACTGTCGCCCGCGGGGTCGCTGGCGACGGCGCGCGGGAAGGCCAGCTGCCCCGGTTTTGTGCCGTACCCACCCCACGAGCCGAGGAACCCGAGCTCGGGGCTCAGCTTGACGACACGGTGGTTCAGGTCATCGGCGACGTACACGTTCGCGGCCGCGTCCAGCGCGACCCCATAGGGGAAGCCGAACTGCCCGGGGCCGGTGCCCTGCGAGCCCGCGGCGGTCTGGTAGGCGCCGTCCAGATCGAATTTCTCGATGCGGTGGTTGTCGTCGTCGGCGACGAGCACCTCGCGTCGCGTTCGCCGCGACGCCGCGCGGGTAGCGGAACTGCCCGGGGCCAGAGCCCTTCGTGCCCCACGCCATCGCTTCGCCGCCTTCGAGGTTGAAGCGCTGGATGCGGTTGTTGCCGGAGTCGGCGACGTACACGTAGTTTCCGGAGACCGCGATCCCGCCGCCCGGTGGCTTGGTGTAGTCCTGGGAGGAGCCGAAGCTGAACTGGCCAAGCTCGTCGCCCTTGTGTCCCCACTGCGTGATGAAGGCGCCGTTGGTGTCGAACTTCTCGATCCGGTTGTGGCTCGAGTCGACCACGTACACGTTGCTGGCGGCGTCGGTCGCGATCCCGCCGATCGGCCCGAACTGGCCGTGCCCGCCGCCGTAGGAGCCCCACTCGGTCTCGAAGACGCCGGTGTCGGTGAACTTCTGCACGACATAGCCAAGCTGGTCGGCTACGTAGACGTTGCCCTGGGCGTCCAAGGCGACGGCCTCGGGAAAGCGCAGCACGCCCTCGGCGCGCTGGCCGATGATCTGCGCCGACGCATACGGGCACGGGGCGCTCCCCGACCCAGGACATGCCTCTGCCGAAGCGCGCGCGACGCCCACCGCAGCCCATGCGCAGGCGAGGCCGAGCGTCAGCAGCGCGCAACCGAGCAGCGCGGCGATCAGCCGGCGAGGGCGAGCAAGCGTCATTGCCCGATCGGAACACCTCGCCGCGCCCGGCGGAGCGGTGTTTCGCCCGCGGCCGAGCGCCGCCGCTTCTCGCAGCCCGGCAGGCGTGGGGGCGCCGCCGGCCCTATCCAACCCGCTCGGGCGCCCTCGCGGCGAGGCCCGCGCGTGTGAGCGGCGTCGCCTGCGGTCCCGCGGAGGGCGCTGGCCGGTTGCGCTCCTCGCGCACGATGTAAAGCGGACGGTGCTTGACCTCGTCGTAGATGCGCCCCACGTACTCCCCGATCACGCCCAGCGCGATCAGTTGGATGCCGCCCAGCAAGCAGGATCGCGATCGTGATCGAGCCGAAGCCCGGCAGGTAGGAGTCGAAGATCCGCAGCACGATCACCACGGGGATCGCGATGAACGCCACGCTCGCCGACAGCAGTCCCACCCACGTCGCCAGCTGCAGCGGCAGGTGCGAGAACGACGCGATCGCATCGAGCGAGAAGCGCAGCATCTTGCGCAGCGTGTACTTGGTCTCGCCCGCGTTACGCGCCTCGCGCTCGTAGGAGACGGCAGTCTGGTTGAAGCCCACCCACACGGTCATGCCGCGCAGGAAGCGCGAGCGCTCGGTCATCGCCAGCAGCGCGTCCAGCGCGCGCCGGTCGAGCAGGCGGAAGTCGCCGGAGTTCGGCTCGAGATCGACCTGCGCGAGCTTGTCGAACAGCTTGTAGAACCACGATGCCGTCGCCAGCTTGAAGGCGGTCTCGCCCTCGCGCTGCTTGCGCACCGCATAGACGACGTCCGCGCCCTGGCTCCACTGCGCGATCATGTCCGCGATCAGCTCCGGCGGGTCCTGCAGGTCGGCGTCGATCATCGCCACCACATCGCCGCTCGCGTGCTCCAGGCCCGCCGTCAGCGCCGCCTGGTGGCCGAAGTTGCGCGACAGGTGGATCACGCGCACGCGCGGGTCGGAGTCCGCGATCCGGTCGAGCAGCTCGGGCGTGCGGTCTGAGCTGCCGTCGTTGACCAGGACCAGCTCGAAGTCGTAGTCGGCCGCGGCCGCGCAGGCGCGCGCGACGAAGTCCCCGATCAGCTCCTGCTCGTCGTAGACGGGCGCCACGATGCTGAGCAGCTTGGGGGTGCGAAGCGGTGTGTCCGGCATGTTCACGTATTACCCGAGGCGCATGATCGAGGTTTCACCAGATGCTGATCTTGCAACGCGGGCTTAAGCCCCCGATGAATTTATCGTTCATCCTGTCTGGGGATGCCTTCCGAGCGCGACGCACCCCACGAACCGCCCTCCAGCCTACCGAGACCGGCGCGGCGGCTGAGCGCGCCCCTGCTCGTGCAGTTCCTGAAGTTCGGGACCGTCGGCATCTCCAACACGCTGATCACCTTCGCCGTCTACACGCTGCTGTTGAAGGGTTTCGGCGTCTGGTACCTGGCGGCATCCGCGATCGGCTTCATCGCCGGCGCGGTAAACGGGTTCCTGCTGAACCGCCGCTGGACCTTCCGCGGACACGTCGGCGACGCGCTCACGCCGGTGCGCTGGGGGGTCGTGCAGGGCTGCGGGCTGGGACTCAACGAGGCGCTGCTGTACCTGTTCGTCGACGACGCCGGCCTCGACAAGCTGCTCGCGCAGGCCTTCGCGACGGCGATCGTCACCGTGCTGACGTTCTTCGTCAACCGCGCCTGGACCTTCCGCATGCACCCGCGCGTGGCAGCCGCCGACGCCGACGGTTGAGCCGAGCCGGGGGCGCGGGAGCCGCGAACGCACGCCGCCCCGAAGGGGCCTCATCAAACGATCGAATCCGGGTCTCAGCGGAACACGGCGAGCAACGACAGGCCGGCGGGGATTCGTCCGCCACGCCCGATCAGCGCCGCCTCGAGCGCCAGTGGGCGCTCCAGCAGCCAGTTCAGCGGCGCCGGTGGCACCCACAGATCGAGGCTCGACTCGGTCGTCTTGCGGCTGAAGCGGTCGAGCACGCGCAGCAGGATCGCCGCCGGCAACAGCAGCGAGTTGAAGTAGGTGGTGCGCACCTGCCTCCAGCCGGCCTGCTCGCCGATCTGCTGCAGCGAGCGGCGCGTGTAGCGGCGGTGGTGGTGGTTGATCTCGTCGTGACCGCTCCACAGCCACTGGTAGGCGGGCACCGTCACCAGCAGCGCGCCGCCCGGCGCGACCACCCGGCGCAGCTCGCGCAGCGCGCCGAGGTCGTCCTCGAGGTGCTCGATCACGTCGAGCGAGGCCGCCAGCTCGAAGCCACCGTCGCCAAAGGGCATCTCCAGGACCGACCCTTCGACCACCTCGCCGGCTTTGCGCGCGCGTGCCAGACAGACGCTCGTCTCCGACAGCTCGATGCCGGTGACGGCGCCGTGACGGGCGAACTCGACCATGTTGCGCCCGCTGCCACAACCGGCGTCGAGAATCCGCGCGCCCGCGGGTAGCCGCATATCTGCGACGACACGCTCGAGAACGCTTCTTCGCCCTCGATACCACCAATGGCGATCCTCGGCGCGGTGCGTCTGCAGCTCGTAATCCCGGTCCATCCGTGCTGCATCCTGTCCTAAAGGCCTTCTCGATGGAAGTCCAGCCTGCCCTTGACGAAAAACTTGGCATGCCATAATATAAGTCCATGGCCGCAAGAGAGATCTCCAGATCGCCCGCCGTGGAGGACTACTGCAAGGCGATCTTCACGCTCGAATCGAGGACCGACGAACCGGTCGCCACGAATCCGCTGGCCGAGCGGTTGGGGATCACGCCGGGCTCGGTCTCGGCGATGCTCAAGCGGCTCGGAGAGTTGGGGCTGATCGAGCACCACCCCTATCGCGGCGTGCGCCTGACCCCCGAGGGGCGCAAGGTCGCGCTCGAGGTGATTCGCCACCACCGGCTGCTCGAGCTGTTCCTGGCCGAGGCGCTGGAGATGCCCTGGGACCGCGTTCACGACGAGGCGGAGGTGCTCGAGCACGTGATCTCCGAGGATCTCGAGCGGCTGATCGCCGCCAAGCTCGGCGACCCGACCCTCGACCCCCACGGCGACCCGATCCCGAGCGCCGAGTTGGAGCTCAACGAGCCCGAAACGCTGCCCCTGGAGCGCCTCGGCGAGGGCGACGGGGGAGTGTTCGTGCGCGTCTCAGACGCCGATCCGGAGATGCTCAGGTACCTCTCCGAGCGTGGCATCTCCCCTGGAGATCGCCTGCACGTGCGCGAGCGCCAGCCCTTCGGCGGCCCGCTGCTCGTGAGCTTCGCGGGCGGCGAGTCCGAGCACGCGATCGGTGGGCGACTGGCCCGCGCGATGCGCGTGCAGCTCGATTCCGGCTATACGGAGAAGGGCGGCACAGCCCGCCGCGAGGAGCGGATCGCGGGGGAGCTCGCCGAGCGGGCGGAGCAGCCCGAAGGGACCGATCGCACCGCGGAGGTCTCGGCTTGACGCCCGTCCCGCCCTCGCCGGTGCTCGAGGGCGCAGGCGCCGCGCCGTCGATCGCCCTCGGTCCCAGCCACCTGGAGATCCTGCTCTCCAGGGGCAAGCTGCGCGCGACTCTGACGATGCTCGGCCCCGCCTTCGTGGCGGCGATCGCCTACGTCGATCCCGGCAACTTCGCGACCAACATCTCCGGCGGCTCCAAGTTCGGCTATCTGCTGTTGTGGGTCGTGCTGGCGGCGAACCTGATGGCGATGCTGATCCAGTACCTGTCGGCGAAGGTCGGCATCGCCACCGATCGGACGTTCCCGGAGCTGTTTCGCGAGCACTACCCGCGCTCGGCCAGCCGGGTCATGTGGGTGCAGGCGGAGATCACGGCGATGTCCACCGACATCGCCGAGTTCGTCGGCGCCGCCCTTGGTCTGAACCTGCTGTTCGGAGTGCCGCTGCTGTGGGCTGGCGTCATCACGGGCATCGTCGCCTTCGCGATCCTCGAGTTGCAGACCCGTGGCTTTCGCCGCTTCGAGCTGGCGATCACGGGGCTGCTGGGGATCATCCTGCTCGGCTTCCTCTATCAGACGCTGAAGATCGGGCCGTCCGTACAGGGCTCGATCAGCGGGCTCGTTCCGCACCTGACGAACACCGACGCCGTGTACGTGGCCGTCGGCATCATCGGCGCGACCGTCATGCCGCACGCGATCTACCTGCACTCGGCGCTGACCAAGAACCGCGTTCGCTGCCGCGACAACGCGGAGCGCTCGCGCGTGCTGCGCTTCGAGCGCCTGGACATCATCATCGCGCTCAGCATCGCCGGACTGGTCAACATGGCGATGCTCGCCGTCGCGGCCAAGCTGTTCCACTCCAGCGGCCACGCCGAAGTCGAGAGCGTGCAACAGGCCTACCACGGCTTCGGCAATCAGGTTGGCGGGCTCGCCGCGCTCGCCTTCGCCGTCGCGCTGCTCGCCTCCGGCCTGTCCTCCTCGAGCGTCGGCACCTACGCCGGGCAGGTCGTCATGAGCGGCTTCATCAACGTGAAGATCTCCGTGCTGATGCGCCGCGCGGTGACGATGGTGCCGGCCTTGATCGTGCTGGCGATCGGCGTCGACCCCACCAGCGCGCTCGTGCTCAGTCAGGTCGTGCTGTCGTTCGGCATCCCGATGGCCCTGATCCCGCTCGTGATGCTGACGATGCGTAGCGACGTGATGGGCGTGCACGTCAACCGCCGTACGACAACGATCGTCGGTGTGACGCTCGCGGCGCTGATCACCTGCCTGAACCTGTTCCTGATCTACAAGCAGATCCTGTAGCGCGCGCTCACGGAGCCGAGGGGCTGCGGACGGCGTACTGGAGTGTCCCGTCCGAGCCGCGCCAGAGTGCAAGCGCACGGTCGCTGGCAGGGTCGAATGCGACCGTCGCGTCGCTGTTCGGTCCCGGCGCGGCGATCTGCTCGGGCCTCGAGAAGATCGTCCTTCCCGGAGCCGCGTCGATTCCGCGCGCCGCATAGATCGCCTGGCGGGAAGGCTGCAGCAAACCGTCGGCTGTCCGCTGCGGCTCGCTCCACAGGGCCAGCGCCTCGCCGTCCGGGCCGGGCTCGAGGTCGGCCAGCAGCGCGTCGCCGCCCGGCGCGGAGATCGTGCTCACGGCCTGCAGGCCGCGGAGGTCGATCGGCGCCGTGCGCAGCACCCAGCGGTCGTGCTCTGCCCCGCTCCACGCCAGCATCACGCTCTCAGAGCTCAGCCGCACGAGCCGCGGCGAGGCGGCGGGCGAGTGCAGGCCGCCCGGGTTGGCGAAGCGCTCGAGCAGGCGCGGCTTTCCGAACACGACACCCGTCGCCGACTGATCCAGGTACACGCTCGTCTGCGAGCCCTGCTCCTGCGCCCACACGACGATCGCGCGGTTGTTGTCGCTGATCAGCGCAGAGATGTGCCGAACGCTCGCGGCCGCCGCGAGCCGCTGGGTCGCATGCGGGGTTCCGGATGCCGGCAGGTCGCGAGCGTAGATCGCGCCGGCCTGTTGCCACACCGCGATCGTGTCCGTGCGGTAGTCCATGGCGAGCGTGAGCGCCCGCACCGGGCCCGGCGCCGCCGCGGCGACCGTCAGCGGAGCGGAGAAGTCATGTGCGAAGTAGCGCTCGATGCGTACCTGCAAGCCGCCGCGCCCGCTCACCGGAGACGCGACGCCGACGTCCCCCAGGTAGCCGGTCGCAAGCGCCCCCGCGGACGCCACCCCCGCGGTCCTCGCAAGCGTCGAGAAGGGGCCGCCAGAGGACCCCTGTAGAACCGTCCCGCCCCGCCCGCCCGGCGCCTGCGAGCCGGCGATCGCCAGCTGTCCGTGCGGAGCGCCCGTCGCGGCGAGCGGAGCGCGCAGCTCGAGCTTGCGCCCGCCGGGAGCGAGGGCATAGGCGCCCGGCCGGGGGACATCGTTCGCGCCGATCGCGGCCGTCAGCGTGGCTTCGCCCGCGGGGCACCGGCTGCTCGTGCTCCACACGACCGCCCCGCGCCCGGTCGCGTGCGTGGGACTGTCCTTCGGGAACACGGCCTGTGCGGCTCCGGCCACCGGGCACTTGTTGAGAGTCGCGGGCGCCGACCACTGCGCCTGAGCGCTCGCGCCCGTCGCGCCCGTCGCGCCCGTCGCGCTCATGCCGGCCGCCGGCAGGAGCACCAGCGCCGCCAGCAGCGGCCGTAGCCTCGACACGATCCGGTGGAGTGCCGCGGCGCTCAGGTGGCGGACGGCGTCAGCGCGCCCCGCAGGAAGCTGACAGTGCGCTCCCACGAGCTCTGGGCGGCCGCCAGGTCGTATGTCCCCAGGCGGTTGGTGTCGTTGAAGAAGGCGTGTCCGGCGCCGTCGTAGTAGTGAAAGGTGGTATCCACGCCCGCTTGGCGCAACTCGGTCTCGAGTGCCTGCGCCTGCTCCTGTGAGATGAATTCATCGGCCGTCCCGAAATGCCCGAGCACCGGGCCTTTGACTGCGGCGAAGCTCGGCTTGCCGTGCGGCATCACGTAGTAATAGCTGACGGCCGCCGTGACCCGCGGGCAGTTGGCCGCGGCCCACACGGACAGTCCGCCACCAAGGCAGAAGCCAACCGATCCGACGCCCGTGCCCTGAAAACCCGGTTGGGAGGCGAGGAACTCCGCGGCGCCGCACATCTGCTGCTCGACCTTCTCCATGTTCAGCGCCATCATCTTCTGTTCGGCCTCGCTCGGCTGCGTGGTCGTCTCGCCTTCGAACAGGTCGGGGGCCAGCGCGAAGAAGCCCTCGGCCGCCAAGCGGTCGCAGACGGAGCGGACGTGATCTTCCACGCCCCACCACTCCTGCAGGACGATCGTGGCCGGCCCCTGCTCGCCGGCCGGCGCCGCGAGGTAGCCGGGCGCGGGACCGGCGCTGGTGGGGAACTCGAGATCTGGCATGTTTGGCTCCTTGGACGGTGATCGTGCTCGGGCGGGCTCGCCGAGGATGCCGGGATACTCTCATTCACGAGCGTCCCGCGCCCCCGTTGCCGGGCGCCCCCGGCTGACGCGCTACCCTTGATAGATGCTCACACAGGCAGATCGCGCCGCTGAGAAGCGCCGTGTGAAGCTCGAGGAGATCCAGCGCCAGTTGAAAGACGGCTCGCTGAAGATCCGGAAGATGACGGCGCAGGAGCGCAAGCGCTTTCCTCCGCGACCCCACAAGGAGCCGTCCAAGGGCCGGCGCAGGTGACGCGCTTCTTCCTGACCGGCGTCGAGTGCGACAGCAAAGGACTGGAGGCGGCCTACAGCGAGTTGCGCGAGCGCTCGCAGATCGCCGTCGGCTGCGCGGCCAAGCCGCGGCGCATCTTCAAGCTGGACTGCCGCTTCGAGGGCAGCGACTGCGAGATCGAGGTCGGCAGGCCGTTGCCGCACGGGGGAGAGGTCGTGTTCGCGATCCTCGACCACGGGCGCGAGGAGCCGTTCGTCGTGCACACGGGCGACGGTCTTGACGCCCCCACGCTCGTGGGGCGGCCCGTCTACACCGTGACCGATTTCGCCTGAAGCGGCATCTGCCGGGAGACCTTGGGACTCGTGCGGCGCGTGCGCTTCGGCGGGGAGACAAGTGCCAGCAGGTCGTCCATGCCCGCCTCGATGCCGCTCGTCAGCACGTCGATGTCCGGCGCACCGTCGTAGTCGCCGGTGACCCCGAAGTAGAGGCCGCCGTCGTAGGAGAAGATCGCCACGACGATCCGGATCGAGCCGACGACTGGCACGAACGGGTAGGACTGGAGCATTCGCCGGCCGAGCGTCTGCACCGGCTGCTGGGGACCGGGGACGTTGGTCGTGGCCGTGTGCATGTTCAGGCGCGGTGAGAGCGTGACCAGCCGGCTCCCCAGCGCGAGCAGCAGCGGTGGCGCGTACCCCGACATCGACGAGAGCACGTCTCCGGCGATGGCCTGCTTGGACTGCTTGATCCCGTCCATCTCCGCGCGAATCGCCGCCAGCCGCTGCTTCGGATCGAGCAACCCGACGGGCAGGCTCGCGAAGACGGCCGTGACGCGGTTGTTGTAGATGCCCTTCTCCCCACGTCTGCGGACGGAGACGGGGACCATCGTGCGGATCACCCGCTCCTCGAGCACCGGCTCGCCGCGAGCGTGCAGCAGGCTGCGGAACCCGTTGGTGATGACGGTCAAGACGACGTCGTTGACCGTGCCGCCCAGCTCCGCGCGAACCGACTTGACGTCGCTCAGGCGCAGCTCTGCCCAGCTCCAGCGTCTGTGTGGGCCGATCGGGCCGGTCAGCGAGGAGGCGGCCACGGGGCGCAGGCTGCGCCCGGCCGACAGCGCTCCACGTGCGAGCTCGCCGGCCGATCGCAGCGTATCCGCGGGCGTGCGCAGCGCCCGCCGCAGGGCATCCAGCTGCCCGCCCGGGCTCACCCGCCGCGCGAGCGTCTGGATCAGCAGGTCAAGCCCCGATGGCTCCGCGGGCGCAGACCACTCGCGCGCGGATGCGCGGGTGGTCGTGTCGGAGAACATCATCGACATCAGGTCGGTCGCGGCGACGCCGTCGACCATGCAGTGATGGACCTTCGACAACAGCGCCCAGCGGCCGCCGTCCAGCGCCTCGACCATCCACAGCTCCCACAGGGGCTTGTCGCGGTCGAGCGCTCCGGAGAACACGCGGCTGGCCATCTGCCGCAGCTGCGCCTCGCTGCCGGGAGCCGGGATCGCGGTGTGCCGGATGTGGTAATCGAGATTGAAATGAGGATCGTCGATCCATGCTGGGGGGCCGGCGGCGAGCGGCACGGACCGGACCTTCTGCCGGTAGCGCGGAACGAGGTCCAGCTTGCCGGCGACCATCTCGCGCAGCTGCTCGAACGGCGGCGGCGGACCCTCGAAGATGCTGACCCCGCCGATGTGCATCGGGGTCGTCTCGTTCTCGATGTGCAGAAACGAGGAGTCGATCGGGCTCATCCACTCCATGAGGCCTCCCGTGGGCGCGCGAGCGAGTGCTCGAGCGCTCGGTAGACGTCGAGGTTGACCGACATCCCGCAATGGCTCGAGTCGACCTCGACCGGCTTTGCATGCGGGTCGATGCAGGCGCGCCAGTCGACGATCCCATCGCTGCGCGAGTACACGGAGATCGCGCTCGTCCCGTCGGGCAGCGGGGCGCGCAGATCCTCGCGAAAGGCGGCGCAGCAGAGGCCGTCCTTGCAGGTGCTCGAGAACACGCCCGGCACCCCCAGGTCCCCGAGCAGGGCCAGCCAGCGAACCGTTCGCAACACCGGCGGCGAGACCGCCAGCCCGTCGCGGACGGGGGAGCCCAGCATCACGATCCCCGCGACGATCTCTGGGTTGCGCACTGCCAGCGAGCGCGCGAGCGCCCCGCCGCGGCTCTGCCCGATGACCGTCACGGGCTGCCCGCAGTCCGCGGCGAACTCCCGCAGCTGCTCGTCCATGCGCCTGACCAGCCGCTCGGCGCAGCCGACGTTGACGAGCGTCCCGCTCATGCGCGTGCGGTGCCCGCGGCGGCGCAACCATTGCCGCATGACGGTCAGCGATGCGTCGCCGGCCATGAACCCCGGTATCAGGAATACCGGCTGGGCGGCGCCCGAACGGCGGGCCGCGCGGAAGTCGCCGTCCGCCAGCAGCCGGGCAAGCTCTCGGCCGTATCGCAACTCGCCCCAGACGGGCGCGAGGGACGACCCTGTGGCGGTGGCCTCAGCGGTCATGGCTCAAATAGAGTACGCCCAATGGAGTTGACAGAACGTCATGTGGTGATCACCGGGGCCGCCGGGGGCATCGGCGGAGCGCTCGCCCGGCGGATCGCGCAGGAGGGGGCGCGGGCGGTCGTAGTGGCCGACCGCGACGCCGAGGGAGCGCGTGCGGTTGCCGGCGAGCTCGGCGGGCTGGCTGTCGAGCTCGACGCCGGTAACGAGAGCAGCGTGCGCGCGCTGATCGCCACCGCGACGGACGCCAACGGGCCGGTCGACGTGTTCATCTCGAACGCCGGCGTGCCCGGCGCGATGGGCGGCCCGGAGGCCGCCGAGGATGCCTGGGATGAGGCCTGGCGCGTGAATGTGATGGCACACGTGTGGGCTGCCCGGGCGCTCTTGCCCGAGATGCTCGAGCGGGGAGAGGGCTATCTGATCAACACCGCCTCCGCCGCGGGCGTGCTCACGCAGGTCTCCTCGCTCGTCTACAGCGTCACCAAGCACGCGGCCGTCTCGCTGGCCGAGTGGCTGGCGATCGAATACCGCGACGCGGGCGTGCGCGTCTCCTGCATCTGCCCGCAGGGCGTGCGCACGCCGATGCTCGACCTGGCGATGCAGGAGCCGGCGGGAGCCGCGGCGTTGACAGCCGGCGGGCTGATCGAACCCGAGGACGTCGCCGAGGCGCTCGTCGCGGGGATGCGCGAGGAGCGCTTCCTGATCCTGCCGCACGAGGAGGTCGCGCGGCACATGGCGCTCAAGGGAGCCGACCCCGAACGCTGGCTCGAGGGCATGCGGCGGCTCGTGCGCAATGCCCGCGCCGAGACCGGGGAGAGCTAGAGGACGACGCGGATCAGCGGCGGGCTCGTGGGTTGCGAGCTGCCGCCGAGCGGCTCGCTCGTGACCATCACTTCCTTGACCCCGTGCAGGCTCTTGGGGACGGCCACCGCGCCCCTTCCGCGGCTCGTCACGCTGAACAGCGCATCCGTTGGCTCCGCCGAGCCCGCGCCGCGGCTCAGCCAGACCTCGTAGATCTTCCCGCGCGGGGGCTGTGGCATACCGGAGACGACCAGCTCGGCCCGCCCGCCGCGCTGGCGCAGAGCCGCGCGGGCGCCCGGCGCGCTCGCGGCGATGTGTTGCGCGGAGGTCACGTGTTCGTCATTGGACGAGCCGACCCCGATCGCGATCGCCACGGCCACCGCGACGGTGGCCGCGATCGCGGCGCCGGCCAGCGACAGCCGCCGCGAGCGCAGGCGGCTCGCCGGCTTGGCCGGACGGTCAGCCTCTTGGCCGGCTGCCTGAAGCAGCTCCGCCTCCGAGCGCACGGTCGCCATCACGCGCCCGCGCAGCTCCTTCGAGGCGAGCACGGGCGGCGCGCTGGCCGGCAACGCATCGGCCACGATCTGCAGCTCGGCGACCTGCGCACGGCACGCCTCGCAGCTCCGCAGGTGCTGCTCATACGCGCTCAGCTCTGTGTCTGAGAGCGCGCCGAGGACATATGGAGCGGCGTCCACGCACTCGGGGCACTCGAATCCCGGCTCGCCAACGCTCATGCGCCGATGGCCTCCCAGTCGTGCAGGTGATCGCGAAGCTTCTGCAGCCCCAGGCGCATGCGGCCCTTGACGGTCCCGACGGGCGCGCCGAGCATCGATGCGATCTCGATGTGCGTGAAGCCGCCGAAGTATGCGAGCTCGATCACACGCCGCTGCTCAGGCGGCAGCTCTCCGAGCGCCCCGCGGATCTCGTGTGAGGTGGCATTGTCCATCGCTTGGGTGTCCGTCCGCTCGGGCGCCTCGATGCCTTCCTCGATCCCCTCGTCGCTGACACGGCGGCGTTCCTGCACGCTGCTTCTGCGCAGCGCGTCGATCGCGCGATTGTGCACGATGCCCAGCGTCCAGGTGCGGACGCTTCCGCGCGAGCGGTCATAGCGGGCCCCGCTGCGCCAGATCGACAGGAATGCCTCCTGCGCGACGTCCTCGGCGGCCGCCCGGCGGCCGCACATGCGGTAGGCCAGCGCGAACGCGGCGTCCGCATGGCGCTCGAGGACGACCTCGAAGGCGTCGGCATCGTTGCCGGCCACCAGCTGCATGAGCTCCTCGTCGGCAAGCCGTCTGAGCTTGTCCTTCGAGTCTGCGCTGGGTCGCCGCAGGCGGGACATCAACTGACTGTACGCGCGAACGGGCCTCCTGGATCACCGGCGCCGTGCGCGAGCGCCGTCCGGCGCGGCAGACGCGAGCGCGAGCCGGGTCCCGGCCGGGGCGTATACCGATCCGCCCGCTGCGCCGGTGGGGTTTGGCCGCGTGCCACGAGTCGCCTGAGTGATCCATGCCCGGTGTGGCCGCGTAAGCAGTGCAAGTAGGTGAGCCCGGCAGTCGCCGGAGATCCAGATGAACAGACCTCGGGTCCAAAGTCTGTTCCAAGTCCTCAACACGGAGGTCCCAGATGCCCAGTCCACCAGATGGTGAAATCACGAGAGCCGATGACACTCCGCCGCAGCCGGTCGGGATCGTCGAGCGGCTCGTGCGCGATGACGTCGATCGCAAGCGGTTCCTGAAGATGGCCGGCGGCGCCGGCGCGGCGAGCTTCGGGGCATTTGTGCTCGCGGCCTGCGGAAGCAGCAGCAGTAGCTCCAGCACCGCCTCGACGGCCGCCGCGGGCACGAGCAGGGCGAGTGCGAATGCCACCGACGTGGGGATTCTCAACTACGCGCTCACGCTCGAGTACCTGGAGACCGAGTTCTACGCGAAGGTGCTGGCCGCCGGGCTATTCAGCGGCAAGGTGGGAGCGCTGCTGAAGGAATTCGCTCGTCAGGAGGCCACGCACGTGGAAGCGCTCAAAGGCGCGGTCACGAAGATGGGCGGCACCCCGGCCGCCAACCCGGAAGGCAAATTCCCGATCGACAACGCCAACCAGGTCGCCGAGCTCGCCTACACGGTGGAGAACCTCGGGGCGGCCGCCTACCTCGGCCAGGCGACGAAGATCCAGAGTCCCGCGGTTCTCGCGACCGCGCTCGCGATCCACTCGGTCGAGGCACGTCACGCGGCGACGCTGGGCACGCTCGTCAAGAAGTCCCTCACCCCAGACGGGGCTTTTGCCAAGCCCGCAGACATGACCACGGTGATGGCGGCCGTCAAGCCGTTTCTCCCCTAATCGCTCACTGAAACGTCACGAGAGGATTCAAAGACATGACTGATCACGAGATTGCAAATCCCGAGCTGGCGGGCTGTGAGGTGGACGGCATGACCCGCTCCAGCTTCCTGTTGCGCGGGGCGCTGGCGGCGGGAGCCTTCTACGGCGCCGCGTCGGTCGGCCCGTTCGTATCGCAGGCGCTCGCGCAGGGTGGTGGCGGAGACGCGGAAATCCTCAACTTCGCGCTCACCCTGGAGTACCTCGAGGCCGCCTTCTACAACGTCAAGGGCAAGGAAGTCCACCTCAGCGGTCAGGCCAAGTCCTACGCCAAGATGTTCGGCGAACAGGAGTCAGAGCACGTCGCGGCGCTCACGGCCGCGATCAAGCAGCTGGGGGGCACGCCGGTGAAGAAGCCGCAGTTCGTGTTCCCGGTCAGCAGCCAAGCCTCATATCTGGCACTGGCCTCCGTGCTCGAGAACACGGGCGTCGGCGCATACAACGGCGCCGCGCCGTCGATCTCGAGCAAGGATGTGCTCGCCTCGGCAGGCAGCATCGTGCAGATCGAGGCCCGTCACGCCGCGGCGATCGATTTGCTGATCGGCAAGAGCCCGACCCCCACGGGTGGCTTCGACGTGCCGCTGACGAAGGCACAGGTGCTGGCCAAGGCCGGCCCGCTGATCAAGGAATAGTCGCCGCAAGACGGCGCCGGTGATCCGTTCTCGGCGCCGCCGCGTAGTTCAGACATCTCCCTTTTCCGCCCGGGAATGGGAACTCGAACCTCGGGAGTTGATTCACACAATGGGTCTTGACAATCCAATTCACATCGCCTTCCTCTTGATTCTGCTGCTGCTCGTGTTCGGAGCCAAGCGGCTTCCCGAGATGGGACGCTCGCTCGGGACGGGGATGCGGGGCTTCAGGGAGACGCTCAGCGGCGAGCACACGCACGCGCCGTTGAGCGCTCAGCCGCAGCCGCCGGCCACGCCGGTCCACGCGGCGCCCGTCGAGGCTGCGGTCGGGGCGCCGGTCGCGGCGCACGCCAGCGATTCTCACGCCCGGGTCGGCTGACCGCCGGCCAACGGCGAGCGACGCTCAGAGACGGTGCAAGCGGCTAGCGCGTCAGCGAGAGCACGTGCGCCTTCGCCGGGTCGATGCGCCCGTCCAGAAGGTCGAGGTAGGCATGCTCCAGCTCCTCTGTTCCGCTGCCCTCGACCACCTCGAGCCAGCCCCTGGCCCACTCGGCGTAAGGACGCCAGGCATCGGCGATCCGGCGTTCGACGCCGTCGCGTCCCCACTCCTTCGTGCGCTTGGCGATGCGGTCAGGTGCGAAGAAGAACGTTGGCGGCGCCCCGGGCAGCGAGTCGGATACCGCACCCCTCTGGTCGTGGTGCGTTGCCCCGACGACCGCCGAATGGGCGAGCGCCTCGCCGAGATGACCGTGGACGGCGTTTCGCACCTCGGCGTTACCGGCCATGTCGACGTACACGGCGGTCCCGTCGGCGAGCGCGTCGATTTCCTCGTAGGCGAGCACGCGGTCATAGACGCCCAATCCGCGCGTGAAGTCGGCGCTCGTGGATGACGTCAGGCCGACGACTTCGACACCCTCGCGGTGTGAGAGCAGGAACGCCAGCGCGCTTGCCGTCTTGCTCGAGGCGCTCGAGAGGATCACGCTGCCGGCGCCGAACATCTTGGCATCGTCGAGGAAGTCGTCGATCAGGTACGAGGTGAAGAACAGTGGCCGGAGCAGCATCTGCAGATCCTCGGAGTCCGCCTCGTAGACCGGATCGGCGGTGACGTTCGCGTAGCCGTTGTAGGCGGCCGGTAGCGCTGCTCGATGTGCGGAGGCGTCCACGAAGCCGCCGGCGCCGACACGCTCGGGGGTGACGACGAGCTCGCTGGAAGGGGGCAAATAGCCATATATGCGGGTGCCCACCTCGAGCGCGTCCTGCAGGCTCGCCGTCACCTCGGCAAAACCCCACATCGGCACGCGGCCCCAGCCGTCCGGCGCCGGAAAGAAGCTCCAGTAGGACATCGCCTCGCCGAACATCGCGTAGGTGATGTTGTTCGAGGTCAGACCGAAGCGCTCGACGCTCAGGAGCGCCTGGCCGGGCTCGAGCTCTGGTGGCGGGTCCTCGGAGAACCTGCAGCGGTGGAGGTCGTCCTTGGCAACGAGGAAGTCCACCCCGCCACCCTACGCCAAAGCGCACGGAGGATGTTCAGGACCAGTGGGCGAAGCCGGGAAGCGGCTCGCCTGCTGCCGCCGGAGCCTCGCCGGCGGGGTGATCGCCGTCGTCGAGCCGCTCGAGCATCCGCGTTTCCCTTGGCAGCAGCCCCGCGGCGAGCGCCAGGCAGCCGAGCGCCGAGCCGCCGAGCAGCACCTCGACCGCGCCCAGCGCGTGCGCGAGCGGGCCGGCCAGCACGTAGCCGAGCGGCAGCAGCGCGAGTGAGACCATCCAGTCATAGGAGCTGACGCGCGAGAGCTTGGCGGGCGGTATCCGCTCGGCCAGCGCCGTCGTCCACCACACGTCGAACAGCGCGATGCCGATGCCGCCGATCACGATCGTGGGGATCACGGCGAAGAGCGTCACGCCTGCTGCGTACATGATCGCCGAGGCGGGCCATAGCAGGATCGCGAGCATCGCCGCACGCATCGGGTAGCGAGGGCGCCAGGCGGTTCCCCACAGCGAGCCGACGATCGTGCCGATGCCGAGCGCGGCGGCGACGATCCCGTAGACGCCGATGTCGCCGTACTGCTCGCGCGCGACGACCGGCCCGAGCACGAACCACGGCGCCAGGGCGGTGAACAGGGCGGCGCAGAACGCCGCGAGCGTGGCCCACACCCAGGCGCGCGAGCGCACCTCGCGCGAGCCCTCACGAATGTCGGTCCACACGCTGAGCCGTTTGGCCATAGTGCTTTCAGCGCCGGCCGCGGTCGCCCGGCGGCGCGGGCGCACACGCGCGAGCAGGGTGGCGCTGAGCAGGAACGTGCCCGCGTCGAGCGCGAACGCCCAACCCGCGCCGAGCCCCAGGACGAGCGCGGTCGCGAGCGCCGGTCCGGCGAACTCGCCGATGTTGTTCGACAGCGAGCTGAGCCCGTTGGCCGCCTGGATCTCGGTCTCGGGCACCGTCTGCGGGAGCAGCCCGTTCGCGGCCGGGCGGAAGAACGCCTCGGCCGTGCCGAACAGCGCCTCGATCACGATCAGCTGCCAGATCTCGATCTCCCCGGTGAAGATCAGCGCCGCGAGCAGCGCGTGCAGCGTGAAGCGCACGAGATCGGTCACGATCATCACGCGATGGCGCGCGAGGCGATCCGCCCACACGCCGCCGATCAGCAGGAACGCCACCAGTGGCAGACTCGCGGCGGCCAGCACCAGCCCGAGGTCGGTCGCCGAGCCCGTGAGTTCGATCACGAACAGCGCCAGCGCGACGATCACGATGCAGTCGCCGATCACGCTCGCCGATTGGGCGAGCCACAGGTAGCGAAAGTCGCGGTGGCGCAGTACACGCAGCTGCTGGGCAAGGTTTCCCATGCCCGTCAGCTTGACGCAGTCAACTGGCCGTAGGCGGATCACCGGCGGGCGCGAGTCGCCGGTGATCCATGGGCGCTACCTCAGGCCATCGCCGCCACCGCGCGCCGTCCACCGAGGCGTTCCTCGGCATACCGGCGCCCGCGCTCCGGATCGCCCGTGGCGAGCGTCGCGATGTCCGCGAGCGTTGCGATCCGCCCGAATCCACCCCAAGTGCCATCGGGCACCTCGGGCGTAAAGACCCACACGCGGCCCGGGTCGCGCTCGTAGGCGCCGCCCTCGGCATCGAGCACGGCCTCGGTGATCGTGCTCACCATCGCTTCACGACGCTCGGGCTCGTATTGACCCTCCGGGACTGAGGCGATGAAGCGGTAGTGGGGAGCGACGGCGGGCGCGCCGGCGACGTAGACCGCCTCGGGACGATGCACGAACAGCCAGGCGATCGAGCGAACCTGCGGATTGGAGGGGTCCGCGCCCTCGTTGACGATGAGGATGTCAGTCAACTCGCTCAGCAGCTTCGCCTCGGCCGTGTCCGTCAGCGCTCCCTCGGGTATGTACGCGTCGAGCATTGGCATGTGTCAGACCTCCTCCGGCCGGTCGCCGGTATCTGGGTTGGTGATGTCAAGTTGGATGCGTCTGCGTGCGCTCGGCCTGGCGCAACGCGTCGGCGAGGGCGCGGCTGTCCGCGTCATCGCCCGCGTGCCGCGCGCGATGGCTCCAAACGGTCCGCCCGCCGGGCGCGAACACGAACGCGCCACCGAGCTGATGCCAATCCTGTTCGGGTCGTTGCTTGGGCCGGTTGCCGCCCTCGGCGGCGCGGGCGAGTCCCACACCCTTCGCGCGGCGTCTTGCCACCCGCTGTGCGGCCGGGCCGAAGATCTGGCGCAGGCTTCCGCGCGGCAGGTCCATCGCCTCATACGCCCGCATGTCGGGCGAGACCAGCACCGGAAAGCGCACCCCAGTCTGCTGCTTGAAGGCGGCCGCCTGCGCTGGCGTGCCCATGCCGATCAGCCACACATTCGGCTCGGGGCCCAGCAGGTCGCGATCGCGCTCGAGCTCCATCGCGCCGACGCGACATTGCACGCAGAGGTAGTGACGCAGGAACACAAGCGCCACCGCGCGCTCTCGCCACAGGCCGTCGAGCTCGCGGGCCACGCCGTGCTCGTCCTTCAGCACGAACTCCGAGAGGGGATTGGAGCCGCCCACCCGACGTGTCGCTCTTGTCATAAGAGTGACTCTATACAAGTCACTCCCCTTATGCAAGCGATACACTTCGATCGTCGTGAAGCGCACCGCTCTGAGCCATCACCCATGCTCGATCGCGAGGACGCTCGACGTGGCCGGGGAGTGGTGGACGCCTCTCATCCTGCGCGATGTCGCTTACGGCATCCGGCGCTTCGCGGCGATCCAGGAGGACCTTGCCATCTCCGCCAACGTCCTCTCCGACCGGCTCGAGACGCTCGTTGCCGAGGGCATCCTCGAGCGAAGCATCTACCAGCAGCGTCCCAAGCGCCACGAGTACCGGTTGACCGAGAAGGGCGCCGAGCTGATCCCCGCGCTGCTGGCGCTGATGCAATGGGGCGATCGCTGGATGTGGCCGGGCGAGCGCGGGCCGGTGCGCGTCACGCACGACGGCTGCGGTCACGAGGTGCGTGTCGAGGTTCGCTGCCCGCAATGCGAGCGCGAGCTCGAGGCGGGCGAGCTGCGAGCGACGGCCCGTGGTGGCGTCGTCGACCCGCCGGGCGCGCACGAGCCCGGCGTCGTCTCCGGGCGCCGCCTGCTCGCAAGCGGCGACGGCGTGCGCCTGCGGGCCTGAGAGCGTGGCTTGCAGGCGGGCGGCGGGTACATTGCCGTCTTGAGCTTGCGAGAGCCGTGATCAGGTTCCATCTGGCCTGATCACGGCCGTCACCTCCCCGCATCCGCCCGCGGAAACTACGGGGCGAGGCGGAACGGCGGGTAGCGATCGGTGACCAGCACGTGGGCATATGCGACCACCCGGTTCGTCCAGCGACCGACGCCGACCAGGAAGTCGAACATGCCGCGCGGGAAGCGACCGGTGAACAGGATCGCGAACCAGGCCAGGATCACGACGAGGAACGCCGCGATGTAGAGGAAGAACAGCACCACGTAGTGGGGGATCGCGAGCAGCCACTTGACCAGCGGCAGCCAGCGGTTGAGGTCGTTGCGTGCGTCCGGATGCGGAAAGTCCAGATGCACCGCCTGGTGCTCGTCGGTGGAGGGATAGCGGTCCTCCATCAGCGCCAGATAGACCCCTACCCGGGCGGAGAACCGCATCAGCTCGAGGTTCCAGTCAAACCACCAGCGTGGGTACTTCTGCCGGAACAGGATCAGCAGCAGCGTGGGCAGCACGACCAGGCCGGCGCCGCCGACAGCCCCGGCGGCCCTCCCGCCACCGTAGGCGTAGCCGCCGCCCTCGATCAGGGCGAGCACGATCACGATCGGGATGACCGTGAACGGGCGAAAGAAAGTCGTCAGGCGGTTGAGCGGGCGGTCCGGGTAGTCGACCGAGTACTGGACGGGATACGGCGCGTCGGGGTTCATGAGATGCCTCTCCGTAAGGTGTACGACGTACACTCTGCTGCCGACTATAGGTGTACGGTGTACACTTGTCAAGGGCAATGACGAAACAGAAGATCGCAACCCGGATACCGCTGAGCAGCGCTCGTGTGCTCGAGGCCGCCGTTGCCCTCGCCGATGAGGCCGGGCTTGAGGCGTTCAGCATGCGCGGGCTCGCACAGGAGCTCGGCGTCGTGCCGATGGCGCTCTACAAGCACGTCGCGAACAAGGAGGAGCTCCTCGACGGAATGGTCGACATCGTCTTTGGCGAGATCGAGCTTCCGTCCGGGGACCTCGACTGGAGATCCGCCATGCGGCGCCGGGCGATCTCCACGCGCGAGGCGCTGCAGCGCCACAGTTGGGCGATCGGGATGATGGAGTCGCGGCACCCGGGGCCGGCGAACCTGCGAAACCACAATGCGGTGATGGCCTGCCTGCGGAAGGCGGGCTTCGCGTTCGAGATGGCGGTCCACGCCTATTCGGTCCAGGACGCATACATCTACGGCTTCGCCCTGCAGGAGAGGGATCTAGGGTTCGAGACACCCGATAGTGCCGGACAAGCCGCACAGAGGAGAGCCGAGACGATCGGCACGCTCGAGGACTACCCATATCTCGCCGAGATCGCTAAGAAGCTCCCCGAGACCGGGTACGACGAGGCCGTCGAGTTCGCGTGGGGGCTCGATCTGATCCTCGATGGCCTCGACCGCCTTCTACCGGCTGGAGCCGCGTCGGCATGAGGGGCAGCCGCCCGCGCGCCGGTAATGGGAGGGGCGGACGCGTCGGCTCGGCGGACCGCGCCTAACCCTGCGGCTCCGCCGCTTCGAGCGCCTCCTCGTTGTTGTGGAATTCATGAGCGAGCACGATCTTCCGCTCTGAGATCTTGAACAGCCAGCTGTAGGGTTCGTGGAGCGCGATGCCGGTCGTCCTGGCCGTTCCGAGGAGATCCGTTGGGGTGATCACCTGATCGCCGAGGTCGATGCTCTCGCCGGTGAACTCCAGGCGCAGGTCCGGGAACATCTCCATCCACGAGTCCACGAGTCTCTTGAGGCTCTCCTGGCCGTAATAGATCTCCACGTCCGGCTTGTCAGAGCGGGCATGCCACTCGATGTCCTCGGCCATCAGGTCCCACCAGGCGTCCCATTCGCGGTCGTTGAAGAGCATCCAGAACCGGCGGCTGAGATCGACGTTCTCCTGCGACATTGCCGTGTCCCGTGCCCCTACCCACACCCGGTGATGCCGCCGTCGAGCGGGATCACGGTCCCCGTGAGGAAGGAGCCTGCGCGGGAGGCGAGCAGCAGCGTCAGCCCCGCGATGTCGTCGGGACGCCCGACACGCCTGAGCGGGACTTCCTCTTCGATCCGCGCGCGCCACTCCGGGTCCTCGAGCACGGCCATCATTTTGCTCGGGAACGGACCGGGGGCGATCGCGTTGACGGTGATGTGCTCCGATGCCAGGCGCTTGGCGAGGTGGCGCGTGAGCATGTGCACGGCCGCCTTGCTGGCGCTGTAGCTGTAGTTCTCGACCGGCGGTGTGCGCAGGCCGTCGATCGAGCCGATGTTGATAACGCGCGCCGGGTCCTCCTCGCTGGCCGACGCGCGCAGCGCGCCGAGCAGCGCGACCGTCAGGTGAAAGACGCCCTCGACGTTCGTGTGCAGGACCTTGTCCCAGCCGCCGGCCGGGAACTCCTCGAGCGGCGCTCCCCACACGGCCCCGGCGTTGTTGACGAGGATGTCAAGCGCAGGGAAGCGCTCCTGCGTCGCCGCTGCGAGTGCCGCAGCCCCCTGCGGAGTCGAGACGTCGGCCGTGATTGCCTCGCAGTCGCCCAGCTTCGCGAGCTCGGCGGCGCTGGCCTCGACGTCCTGGGTCTTGCGCGAGGAGACGATCACGCGCGCTCCCGCCTGCACGAGCGCGCGGGAGATCATCAGCCCGATCCCGCGCGAGCCGCCCGTCACGAGCGCCGTCTTGCCGGATACGTCGAACAGGTCGCTCATCGTCAGTCGGCGAACTCGGCCGGGCGCTTCTCCAGGAAGGCGCCGACCGCCTCCGGCAGCGCGTTGCCGAACGTGGCCATGATCTGCTGACGGTCCTCATACTCGACGGCCGTCCGCTCGGAGGGGATCTCCAGGGCCGCCCACATGCCCTGCTTGGTCAAGCGCACGCCCCATGGCGCGAGCGCGGCGATCTGCTCGGCGCCTTCGAGCGCTCGCTCGAGCAGGCGCGCCTGATCCACGACATCCGCGACGAGGCCGATTCGCAGCGCCTCCTCGGCGTCGAAGCGGCGGCCGGTGAGCATCAGCTCGTGCGAGCGCGAGGCGCCGATCAACCGCGGCAGCAGCCAGCTCGTGCCCATGTCGCAGTTGGACACGCCGATGTTGATGAAGGCCACACGAAAGACGGCCTCGGGGCTCGCATAGCGGATGTCACAGCCCAGCGTCAGCGCCAGCCCGAGACCGGCGGCGGGACCGTTGACCGCCGCGATCACCGGTTGTGGCAGCGCGCGCAGCCCGAGCACCAAAGTCGACATGTGCTGTTGATTGATGAGTCGATCGCGTGACAGATCGCTTTCGTCGTTGCCAGGAGCAGCGCCGTATCCGCGCAGGTCGATCCCCGCGCAGAAGCCACGGCCGGCGCCCGTCAGAACGACCACGCGGCACGACCGGTCGGCTGCGATCGCGCGCATCTGGACATGCAGCGCCTCGCACAGCTCGGCCGTCATCGCATTCAGCTGCTCGGGCCGGTTCAACGTGAGCAGGCGAACGTGCGGAGCGGGCTCCTCGACGAGCAGCAGCTGGGACATCTGGAGCGCATCCTATGCCCTGTGAGCGCCCGTGGCTCGAGCGCTTGTGAGCGTGCGCGTCTGCTCGACTCAGGCGCGCGGGTAGTGAAAGGCCTGCGTCTGTGTGACCTTCGCCGCGAGCGCGCCATCCTCGCGCACGATCTCCGTCTCCAGCACGGCCATCGTGCGCCCGCCGTGCAGCGGCCTCGTGGTGGCCGTCAGCGCGCCCTCACGCACGGCCCGCAGGAAGTTGGTCTTGGACTCGATCGTCGCGGTGCCGATCGCCCCCTCGGGCAGGTTCAGGAACGCGCACACGCCGCCGCAGGCATCGGCGAGCGCCATCAGCGCGCCACCGTGCACGAGGCCGCCGGCCGTGCATCGCTCGGGCGAGAACTCCAGGCGGCCGCGCACGAGCTCGGCGCTCGTCTCGAGCAGCTCGACGCCGATCAGCGCGGCGAATGGCATCGAGTCGCGGAACTGGACTGGCGTGGCGATATCGGTCATCACGGCTCCAATCGTGCGCCGGCAGGCGCATCTGGTGTGGTCAGGAAATTGCGGCGGCGGTCGCGTCGGACGGTTGCGGGATCGGGCGTCCGCATCACAGTGACGGCAGTTCCTGGACCAGCGACAGGACCGGCGCGAACAGGTCGCCGCGCTCGCGCACGCGCTCCAGCACCGCACCAGCCTCGAACACCAGCTCGCCGGGATCTCCGGAGTCGAGCGCCGCGCGCACCTCCTCCCATTCCAGCGGGGTGGAGACGGTCGGGCGCTCGCGGGCGCGCAGCGAGTAGGCGCACACGGTCGTCTTGCGCCGGTCGTTCTGGCTCCAATCGATCAGCACCTTGCCGCCGCGTCTGGACTTCGTCATGCGCGAGACGATCAGCTCGGGCTGATCCTCCTCGAGCAGCTCGGCGACGGCCTTGGCGAAGGGCTTGGTGTGCTCGTAGCTCGTGCCTGGGGTGTTCAGCGGCACGTACAGCTGCAGCCCCTTCGACCCGGAGGTCTTGGCGAAGCTCTGCAGGCCGAGGTTCTCGAACATGTCGTGCAGCCGCATGCCCACCCGGCAGCACTCGATGATCGTCGCCGGCTCGCCCGGATCGAGGTCGAACACGAGCATCGTCGGGCGCTCGATCGCCTGCGCGCGCGCCATCGGCGTGTGCAGCTCCAGCGCCGCGAGGTTCGCCAGCCAGATCAACGTCGGCAGGTCCTGGGCGAGCACGTAGTCGACCGGTTTGCGCTGGTGTTCGATCCTCGCCGTCTGCACCCACTCCGGCCGATGCGCTGGCGCCTGCTTCTGAAAGAAGGACTTACCCTGCACGCCATCCGGCCAGCGTGTGACCGTCAGCGTGCGGCCGTGCAGATGCGCGAGGAGCACCGGCGCGATCCCCCAATAGAAATCGATCACATCTCTCTTGGTGAAGGACGCCTGCGGGTAGAGCACCTTCTCGAGGTTCGACAGCTTCAGCTCGCGCCCGTCGAGCGAGGCCGTCGCTTTCTCCGCCGTCTGCTCGTGCAGCACGAGGCCGTCCCGCGGGGCGCGCTCCTCCGCCGCCGCGGGCTCCTGCTCGCGCACGACCTCCTCGGCGGACTTGTCCTCGCGCAGCCCCTTGTAGGAGGGGTGGCGCAGGCTGCCGCTCTTGGTCCACTCCGTGAACTCGATCTCCGCGACCAGCCGCGGCTCGCAGAAGACAGCGCCTTTCGGTGGCTTTGCGCCACCTGCGAAGGGCGAGCCGGGGCGCTCGAGCGGGGCGAGCAGGACCGCCAGCCGCTCGAGCTCCTCGTCGCTGAAGCCGGTGCCGACGCGCCCGGCGTAGCGGAGCGCGCCGTGCTCGTCATGGACGCCCATGAGCAGCGCGCCGATCCGTTCGCTGCGCCTTCCCTCGCCTGCAAGCCAGCCGCCGATCACGACTTCCTGGCGGCCGGTGTTCTTGATCTTCACCCACGTGCTCGTGCGCTGTCCGGGCCGGTAAGGGGAGTCCAGCCGCTTGGCGAGGACTCCCTCGAGGCCCTGCTCGGCGCTCGCCCGCAGCACCTCCGCGCCCGGGCCGGGCAGGTGATCGGGCGTCTGCCAGGCGCCGCCGTCCAGCCGCAAGGCGGACAGCAGCTCGCGGCGCTCGGAGTAGGGCAGCTCCATCAGCGAGTGGCCGTCCAGCCACAGCAGATCGAAGATCACATACGTGACGGGCGTGCCCTGCGCCAGCCGTTTGACCTGTGCCTTCGAGCTGACGTGCATGCGCTGCTGAAGCGCCTCGAAGCTCGGGCGGCCGTGCTCGTCGAACGCGACGACCTCGCCGTCCAGCACGGCGGCATGCGAACTGAGCGCGCGGTTCAGCCGTCCTAGCTCGGGATACTGAGCGCTCACATCGTTGAGGTTGCGGCTCTCCAGTCGCAGCTCGCCGGGCTTTGAGTAGGCGATCGCCCGCACTCCATCCCACTTGATCTCATACGCCCATCCCCGCCTCTCGCGCGGCAGCGGCCCGGCGCGCGCGAGCATCGGCTCGATGTGCTCGGGCATCGGCTCGCGCCCGGGGTCCGCGGGCGGGTCCATGCGGTGAATCATCCACTCCTTCGGCTCGGCCTCCTTCGAGATCGGGAACAGCGCGTAGCGCGCGTCCACGCGCTCGCCATGCAGCGCCACCTCGATCTTCCGCGGCTCCCACTTCAGGACCTCATACGTGCCGTGATCCCAGATGCTCATGGTCCCGGCGCCGTACTGCCCCGTCGGGATCTCACCGTGGAAGTCGATGTACTCGAGCGGGTGGTCCTCCGTCCACACGGCCAGGCGGTTGTCCTTCGGCTCCTCCGGAAGCCCCTTGGGGATCGCCCACGAGGCGAGCACGCCGTCACGCTCCAAGCGCAGGTCCCAGTGCAGCCGCGTGGCGCTGTGCTCGTGGATCACGAACCGAGGCGCGCCCGCCGAGGTGGCCTCGCCACCCGCGGGCTCCGGGGTGCTCGCGAAGTCGCGTTTCGCGCGATAGCGCTTCAGCGGGGGGCTCATCGGTCCGGGGCTCGGGGGTGCGCGCGTGTGTTTGCGTGGGTCACTTCCCGAGCGTATCCTCGCCGCGCACTTGACGCTGTGCTGCGCGCCGACCAGCAAGACGCCGAGCGCGATTTCCACACCGATGTCGTGTGGCACAACACCGCGCAGTTTCCCGGCCAGAGGATCTGTGTTGGCCCGCAGGCGATTATCGACTTCTGGGAGACGCTCGTGGAGTCTTTCCACGAGCGCAGCGTGACAATCGAGCGGGTTCTCGAGGGCGAGAACAGCGTCGTCCTGGGCGTGCACTCCGTTGGGGAGGGGCTGGCCAGTGGGGTGCCGATCGACGTGCATTGGGCTCTCGCTCTGCGCGTGCGCGACGGCAGGATCAGCCGCGTGGACGTCCACGGCGACTGGGCGAACGCGCTCCAGGCCGCGGGGCTCGGGGAGTAGCCTGGCTAGCGCTTGGCGGCAACCCGCGAGCCGCCTGGCTTCTTGGTGGAGGAGGCCTTCTTCGCGGCTGGCTTCTTGGCGGCTGGCTTCTTCGCGGCGGCCTTCTTGGCCGCCGGTTTGCGGCGTTTCGCGGGAGCACTCGTCGGCTCGTCTTCTGCCGTGCGCTCACGCACGGCATCGAGGCTCGCCTTCAGGGCGCTCATGAGGTCGGGCGCCGGCGACGGCACGTCCTCGGCTTCCGGCTGCACGGCGATCTCCTTGCCCTCGGCCTTGCGCTCGATCAGCGCGAGCACCTCCTCGCGGTAGGTGTCGCGGTACTTCTCGGGCTCGAACTCGCCGGCCAGCGAGCCGATCAGCTGCTTGGCGATCTCGACCTCGCGCTTAGTCGTCTTGACCTCCTTCGGGTCGGGCAGCTCCTCCAGGCGATCTGGCGAGGAGACTTCGTCGGCGAACAGCATCGTCGCCATCTCCAGCACGTCGCCGATCGCGCGGATCGCCACGAGCTGCTCCTTCGAGCGAATCACCACGCGCGCGATCGCGACCTTCTCGGTCTCCGCCATCGCCTCCAGCAGCAGCCGATAGGGCTTTGCGCCCCCCGGGCCTGGCGCGAGGTAGTAGGGGTGGTCGTAGAAGATCGGGTCGATCTGCGAGAGCTCGACGAAGTCCTCGATCTCGATCGTCTTGGTCTTCTTCGGCTGCAACGTCTCCAGCTCCGCGGGCTCGATCACCACGTAGCGGTCGGGCGCCAGCTCGTAGCCCTTGACGATGTCCTCGTATGGCACCTCATCGCCCGACTGGGAATCGACGCGCTTCTGCGCGATCCGCACGCCGCTCTTGCCGGAGAGCTGGTGAAAGCGGACCGTCTTGCGGTTGACCGCGCTGTACAGCTTCACGGGCACGGTGACCAGGCCGAAGCTGATCGCGCCGGTCCAGATTGAACGGGGCATGACTACTTACTACCACGTCGTCGCTTTGCCAACCAACGCTGCAAGATCTCAGGCGCTAGGCGTGCTGAGGCGAGGCGCAGAACGCGCACTTGCGCGCCTGACGGGGGTTCTCGCTCAAGCACTCGCTGCATGGCCGCGTCTCGGACTCCACATCGACTCCCGGTCAGCCTAAGGTGGCGCCGGACAGGGCTCACGCGCGAGCAGCAAGCGGTAGCGGCGCATGTCGGCGTGGTTCCAATCGGAGTGCGTCTGATGCTGGAACGCCGGCACGCGATCGTGATGGTAGGGAGAGGACAGGCTCTCGTTGTGGCCAATCACGTTCTCGAGGGCGATCGAATAGCGGCAGCGCAGCCAGCGCGTGAGCCGCAGCGACGCCGACAGCTGCGCCGGGTCATCGAGGATCGCCTGATCTGAGAGGCCGACGTTCTCGATTCCGATCGCCGTCCAGTTCAGGCCGGTCGTGTGGCGGCAGCGCAGCGAAAGCGGCACGAGCTGGTCGATCCTGCCGCTCGGCTCGACGAGGAAGTGGGCACACGTGTTCGGCAGCTCGTGGAACTCGCTGTCGGGGACGTCCGGGGCAAACGTGTTGAAGGCCGCTCGAGCGGTCGAGGTCTCGGTGTAGTGCTCGACGATCACCCGCGGCTCGCCGAGGACGTCAGTGTCTTCGCCGTAATGGCGCAGTGAGTATGCGGCCATCTCGCGCTTGCGCTCGATGCCATAGGGGATCGGCCATTGATGGATCGTGGGGCGCGGGACGGCGGACTCAATCCTCGCGCTTGACGACCGCGTCGTCGTGGGCGGCGATGGCGCCGGCGCTGGGTTGGCGGCGGGAGCGGGGGTCGAGGCGCTGCTCACCGGCGGCGGAGAGGAAGTCTCGGGGCTCGGGCCGCGGGCGAGCGCCTCGGCGTGGATTGTGGCGCCCTGCTCGCCGCACCCGGCCAGTAGAGCGATGAGCGCGCAGGCGACCCCAGCTGAGAGCGCCGATCTCATCGCAGGATCCTAAATCGATCGCGGCGGCCGAGTGCCGGACGGGGCTCCGATCTACACCGGCGGCGATTGAGCGCGGGGTATGCTGGACGCCACCGTGGCGATTTTCACAAAGCCGAAGGCAGGCGCCGGCGATATCCAAGATCGTCCGCTCGAGTTGCTGCAACGGCTGCTGCGCTTCGATACGACCAACCCTCCCGGAGGGGAGGGCGAGTGCATCGCGTGGATCCAGAAGCTGCTCGAGGGGATCGGCTGCGAGGTGCGGATTCTCGCCCGCGATCCGGCCCGCCCGAACCTGATCGCGCGAATCCCCGGGCGAGGCGCGTCTGCTCCGTTGCTGCTGCAGGGTCACGTCGACGTCGTGGCGGCCCTCGGCGAGTGGGAGCACCCGCCGTTTGCCGGGGAGGTCCACGGCGGCTACGTGTGGGGGCGCGGTGCGCTGGACATGAAGGGGGGCGTGGCGATGATGCTGGCGGCCTTCATGCGCGCGAAGCTCGGCGACGTGCAGCCGCCGGGCGACGTGATCCTCTGCCTGCTGGCCGACGAGGAGGCGGGCAGCGACCACGGAGCCGAGTTCCTGGTGACAGAGCACGCCGGCCTGTTCGAGGGCGTCCGCTATTCGATCGGCGAGTTTGGTGGCTTCACGATGGAGCTGGCCGGCACGCGCTTCTACCCGATCATGGTCGCCGAGAAGCAGGTCTGCTGGACGCGCGTGCGGATCACCGGCGCCGCCGGTCACGGCTCGATGCCGATCAGGGGTGGCGCAGCGGGCAAGCTCGGCCAGTTGCTGCGCTCGCTCGACCGGCGCCGTCTGCCGGTGCACATCACGCCGGTTGCCCGCTCGATGGTCGAGGCGATCGCAGCCGACGTGCCGGCCACTCTCGGCTTGCCGTTGCGGGGACTGCTCGCGCCGGCGCTCACGGATCGGCTGCTCGACCTCTTCGGCGAACGGGGCAGGATCTTCGATCCGCTGCTGCACAACACGGCCAGCGCGACCGTCGTGCGGGGCGGAGAGAAGATCAACGTGATTCCGGGAGAGGTGTCGGTCGATCTCGACTGCCGTCTGCTGCCCGGCTGCGGCCCCGAGCAGATCTTCTCCGAGCTGAGGGCGCTGACGGGCATCGAGGCCGAGTTCGAGCTGCTTCGCCACGACCCCGTCTCCGGCGCTCCCGACCTGGCGCTCTTCGATACCCTCGCGGCGACTTTGCGCGAGCTCGATCCAGCCGCCAAGCCGATCCCGCTGCTGCTACCCGGCGTGACCGACGGGCGGTTCTTCGGGCGGCTCGGGATCCAGACGTACGGCTTCTTGCCGATGCAACTGCCTCCGGAGATGCCCTTCATGCAGCTGATCCACGCCGAGAACGAGCGCCTGCCCGCGGACGCGGTCGAGTTCGGCACGCGGGCGATCGGGCGCGTGCTCGAACGCTTCGCCTAGCGCGGATCGAACCGGGGATGCTCTGGGTCTTTGCCGGGCACTAGTACATTCGTCCAAAGCCCCCACAAACGGGTCTCCGTGCTTCACACTGCGGACTCGATCTAACCCACACTGAAAAAGGCAAACTCGTCGTGAGACGGGGGCGCAAAGTCAGGGATCTCGACGAGATAGCTCGGCTGCCGGTACACGCCAGGGAGGGCTATCGTGTTTGCACATTCGTCGGAGCGCGTGGGCTGCAGGAAACAGCACCGTCTTACGGGCGCCCGCGATCGCCTGCGGGAGTGCGCTCGAGAGGACGGCGGCTATTCACTGATCGAGCTGCTCGTCGTGATCCTGATGATCGGCGTGCTCGCCGCGATCGCCATTCCATCGTTCATCGGCCAGAAGGGCAAGGCGGAGGACACGCAGGCGAAGGAGCTCGTCCGCACGGCTGAGACGATGGCTGAGACGATTGCCGCAGAGAACGACGGCGGATACGAAAAGGTCACGGCCACCGAGTTGAACAGGATCGAACCGACGATTCTGATAGCCGCCAGCACGAGCCAGGCCTATCTGAGCGCCGCGACAAGCGGTTCGAGCAAATACTCGCTGACCGCGACCGCCACGAACGGCGACAAGCTCACGATCAGCAGAAACCCAGCGGGAGAACTGACTCGTGAATGTGTCAGCCCGGTCGTCAAAACGGGCTGCGCGGGGGGCGAAACGGCGAGCTGGTAGGGGAGCCGGCTCACCGGCCGCAGCTCCTGGAGGGGCACCGGCGGCGGACGAAGCAGGAGGCTTCGTCCGCCGCCGTAAGCGGCCATCGGCAGCGGCTCTGACGGGGGCAGAGCCGCTCGAGCCGAGCGCCCGCGACACGGCTCGTCCGTGGCGGTGGGCGCAACGGTCCTGACGGGCGGTAGATTCAGCTAACCGATGTCTGAGCACAATCCCCAGCAGCGTAAGCCGGGAACCGACATCGTCGCGCGCAACATCGAAGAAATCGGCTCAGACGTTCCAAGCGCCCTGCTGCTGGCGACCGACTTTGCCGTCGGCGCCGCCTCGCAGGTGGCACACCTGGCGGTCGAGGCGGGTGCGAGGGGCTGGGACGCAGGCGCCGCCGTCGGGCGGGCCGTCTCCGCGCTCCCCGGCGCAGGCATAGCTGGCCGGCTTTTGAGCGGCACCACACGCCCGCTCGTGAGCAACGGCCGGGAAATCCGAGTCCACGCGCGCTCATCCGCAGAGGCCGACACGCGACGTTTGATCGAGACGCTCGCCCCTGGCGTCGTCGACACCCTCGACATCGATCAGCTCGTGCAGAGAATCGACATCGACACGCTCGTCCAGAGGATTGACATCGACACGCTGGTCCAGCAGATCGACATCGATGCCCTCGTCCAGCGAATAGACATCGACACGCTGGTCCGGCAGATAGACATCGACCAGCTCGTACAGCAGATCGACATTGATGCCCTCGTCCAGCGAATAGACATTGACACGCTGGTCCGGCAGATAGACATCGACGCCCTAGTGCAGAGAATCGACATCGATCAGCTCGTCCAGAGAATCGACATCGACGCATTGGTTCAGCGCATCGACATCGACGCCCTTGTGAGACGGATCGACATCGATGCGCTTGTCGGCCGGATCGACGTCAACGAGGTCGTCCAGCGGGTTGATGTCGACGCGGTCGTGGAGGAAACGGCCATGGGTAGCATCGTCGCCCGCTCGACGAGTGGCTTTGCGAGCGAGGCGCTCGACGCGGCGCGGAGTCAGACCGCCGGCGTCGACACGCTGGTCAGCCGCGCTGTTAACCGCATGCTGCGCCGCAGGGAAGAGGAGCTGCCGATCGGACCGCCGCTGCTCACGGGTGAGTCCGCCGTCGAGTCCTCCACGACATCGAGCACAGAGCCGCCGCCTGGCGACTCCGAGCACGTCGGGGGCGCAGACGAGATGGATTCAGGCGCGGAGCGCGAGGACGGCGAGCCCGAGTGACGAGCCGTGATGCGCGTCAGGCGCTGGCTCAGCAGGGTCATTACGCCGGCGCGGTGAGCCGTCTGCTGGCGTGGGGCGCGGATCTGTTGATCATCACGGTCGTCTACGTCGGGGCGCTCGCCCTGCTGCAGTTCGCGATCAATGTGGCCACTCCCTGGCATGTTGACTTCAAAAAAAGCTACGAGATCGTCCTTGTAGGAGAGTTCCTTTGGGGGGCGCTGTACCTCGGCAGCTCGTGGACCCTGTTCGCGCGCTCGCCCGGAATGTCGCTGATGGGCTTGAGGATCGTGCGCTCCGACGGTTCCTCGCTCGAGCGCCGCGGCGCGCTCATTCGCCTGATTGCCTTCCCGCTCGGGTTTTTGACGATGGGGCTCGGCTTTCTGGGCATCGTGTTCGGCCGCACGCATCAGGCGATCTACGATCGCCTCGCCAAGACCGCTGTGATCTATGACTGGGATGCCGAGGCCGCGCGGCTTCGAGACCTCGCCAGCCGGGGAGCGCACCGGCGAGAAGTGCAGGTGCAGGCGCGCTCGAGGCTCTGAGCGCGCCGGCGCGCGTCAGGCGCCGGCTAGGCCTTGCGGGGGATGACGCGGTCGACCTCGACGCTTGCGCCTGAGCGGGTGTCTGGAAAGACCACTATTACCTGCGGCGGCCCGCCGAACCATGCGCTCGTCTCTGTCACGCCGACGTACTCGGCGGCGCGCTGCGAGCCGTCCTCTTGGATCACCCACACGTCCTCGCCTCTCTGGAACGGACCATCGCCGATGTCGGTCATCGGTGTCCGCCGGAAGCCGAGCCACGCCGTGAGCGGCGCTGGATGCAGCGATGAGAAGAGCTGTCGATCATGCGCTCAAGCCTACAGCCCAAGCGCTTGCCGGCGCGGTGGCCGCGAGCGCGATCACCGCGATGGCCGGCGATCTCAGCCCCCTGCCCATGCTTGGATGCCACCCGCATCTCGGGCCCTCCTCAGGCGCGAGCGGAGCGTCCCCTCGCATCGATGATCGCGCGCATAGACTCCCCGCCGTCAGTGCGCTCGGTGGCTGTGTCGGCCGGGCGCGTTCGCATTCGAGGGCCCCAGGATGGTGGCCAGGAGGACAGATGATCAAACGAATTACCATGACGGCCGTCGCGGCCGCCCTACTAGCGATGGCAGGCGCCGGGACGTCCGCCGCCGCCCCTAAGCGCAAGCCGCTCGGCTACTTCTATGGGCAGTGCACGACCAAGACCTCCTGCGTCTATCAAGGGACGACCAACGCGACGCAGAGCAAAATCGCGTTCAGCGCGACAAAGCTGTGCACAACCGCGAGCCAGGCGTTGGGGCACGTCGGCTACGTGAGCGTCAAATCCAACGGCAGATTCTCCGTCGACAAGACCGTCAGCTTTGAAGATCTCGCAACCTATCGAACGGTCAGCGCTCGAGTTCAGCTCAGCGGCAAGCTGAAGGTGGGCAAGAGCGTCGTCGGCAGCCTCAAGATCACGACGACGGCGAGCGATTGCGCGGCGGAAACCGGCGTGACGAAGCCGCTCAACCTCAAATACAAGTACCCGTACTACGGCGGCTGACTCGCAGCGGCCGCGGGACGCCCCAGGACGCGCTCGGCGGCAGCCGCCGGGCGCGCAGTCTCAGCCGCCGCGCGGTCAGTCGCCCTGGCCGGTCTGCGGGCTCACCCCGCAGCCGTGCCCGCCGGCGCGAAGTTGCGCGAGCGATGGTGGGTCCCGTGCGACGAGTTCCGGGATCGTCACGGCGTGCAGGTGCGTGCGGGCGAGCGCCGCGAAGATGTTCAACAGCGCGCGGATCGTCTGACCGTGGTTCTCGTGCATGAGGATGATCGAGCCGGGGCGCAGACCGGCGATCACGTTGCGTTCGATCGCCGCGTAGTTGGCTCCCAGCGAGTCGCGGCTGTCCACGTTCCACAGCACCTGGAGCATCCCCAGCCCCCTGACGGCTCGATCGATCTCGAAAGTGCGTCCCTCGTATGGAGGCCGGAACAGGACGACGCGCTGGGCGCTCGCGCGTTCGATCAGCGCCTTTGCCCCGGCGATCTCGTGCACCATCTCGCCCTGCGGGAGCGATGGCAGGAACGGGTGCGTGAGTGTGTGGTCGCCGACCGCCGCGACCGCCGGCTCGAGCGGCGCCAGCCCTGGGAAGGCGCGCAGCTCCTTGCCGACGAGGAAGAACGTCGCGCGCAGGTGGTGCTTGCGCAGCTTGGCGATCGCAAGCCTCGTGTAGGGGCCGGGTCCGTCGTCGAACGTCAAGGCGACGAGAGGCTTCGAGCGCCCGCCGCAGAACAGCGGCAGGCCATGAGCGGCCAGGCGCGTGACGGCCGCCAACTGCGCGCTCTGACTGGCGCCGCGCGTGACTCGAGGACCGTGCGCGGGTGGGGCCGCAGCGGCGCTCACGCTGGGCCGTGCCTGGTGTGCCGAATCGTGCGAGACCGCGTTTACGATCAGCGCGCCGAGCCCGAGCGCAACCGCGATCGCGGCCAGCGCCACCGCTCGCCGGCGCCGGCGCAGCGAACGGGCACGAGCGGCGCGGCGTCTCTGCAGGCGCGCCGATGGATCGTGCACGCGGGACATGGTGGCAGGCTTGTCTGGCTGCCGGCGGCCGAACGCCGCCGCTCGGTCGTAGACTCGCGCACAAATCGACGATCGGAGGCAACGTGGGCGCGCTTGAGCTTGACCGCATGAGCTGGCCGGAGGTGAAGGCCGAACAGGCGCGAGGTCGCGACACGGTCGTAATCGCGTTCGGCGCAACCGAGCAGCACGGCCCTCATCTACCGCTCGCCACCGATGCGCTCCTGGGGGACCACCTCGCCCGCGGAGTGGCCGAGCGCATGGATGCGTTCGCCGCCCCGACGGTTCGGATCGGCTGCTCAGAGCACCACCTCGAGTTCCCGGGCACGCTCTCGATCGGCGAGGAGACCTTTCATCGCGTGGTGGCGGACATCGTGCGCTCGCTGGCCCGCGGCGGATTTGCTCGCGTCGTGCTGCTGCCCACGCACGGCGGCAACTTTGGCCCGCTCGCCACGGCGCTCGAGCTACTCGGCCCGGTGGAGGGCATCGAGATCCGGGCGCTCACCGACCTGAGTGCGCTGTTCAAGCTCGCGCAGCTGGGGGCAGAGGAGTTCGGCGTGTCGCTCGGGCAGGGCGGTGTGCACGCCGGCGAGTGGGAGACCTCGATGCTGATGGCGATCCATCCCGATCTCGTTCGCTTGGAGCGGGGTGAGGCCGGGTACACGGGCGATCCGCAGGCGGCGATCGGGGCGATCTTCGGCGCGGGCGTGCACACGGTCGCGGCCAACGGTGTGATCGGCGATCCTGCGGAGGCCAGCGCCGAGCACGGCTCACGCTACTGGGAGGAGGTGCTCACGATCGTGTTGGACGCAGTCGGCTGACCTCTCGTCCGCGATCGGCTCCACGGCACCGACATCGCGGCCTCCCGGCAGTCCAACACCGTGCAGGTGGGCGGCTGAGCCGGTCGACTGGCCAGACAGCCAGTACCATCCTGTCTCAGATCCTGCAGCGGCGAACTCGGAGGTCTCGATGGCGACGGTTGGGCGTGACATCAAGAGCGTGGGACTCACCGAGCGCGAGCTGTGGCTCGACGGCCCGCCGCAGGAGGTCTTCAAGCAGATGCGCAGCGAGTGCCCGGTGCACTGGACCGAGGGCTTTGAAGAACTGCCCGAGGAGGCCGGCTTCTGGTCGGTGACGACCGCGGAGGACGTTCACACCGTCAGCCGCGACTGGCAGAGCTACTCCTCAGAACGTGGTGGCGTGATCGCGGCGTCGGCCGGTTTCCCGCTGGAGCTCGCGCAGGCGATGTTCATCGGCATGGACCCACCCAAGCACGACCGCTTGAAGGCGCTCTTCCAGAAGGGCTTCACGCCCAAGCGGATCGCCGACCACGAGGACGCGATCCGTGCGATCGCGGCCGGGGTGCTCGATCGCCTGCAGGGCGAGGAGACCTGCGATCTAGTCGGCGACGTCGCCCAGCCGGTCGTCTCGCGCGTGATCGGCAGCTTCATGGGGATCTCCGAAGAGGAAGATGCGATCTGGGCGAAACTCATGAACTCGACGCTTGGCGCGGGCGACCCGGATCTGAACCCTGATGGCTTCGAGGGGGCTGTGCACAAAGACATCCCCGAGGTGTTCGAGCGCTGCCGCAAACTGATCGCCGAGCGCCAGGAGAACCCGACGGACGATCTGACGAGCGTGCTGGTGCACGCCGAGCTGGACGGGCAGGGCCTCGAGGAACACGAGATCGTGATGGGCTTCTTCCTGCTGATGGCCGCGGGCAACGACAGCACCAAGGCGACCTACTGCAGCGGCATGCGCGCGCTGATGGAAGATCGTGAGCAGTTGCAACTGCTGCTTGACGACCCCTCGCTGGTGCCCGCGGCCGTCGAGGAGTCATTGCGGATGTTTCCCGCCTTTGCCCACTTCCGCCGCACCGCCACCTGCGACACGGAGCTGCACGGCCAGAAGATCCGCGAGGGCGAGAAGGTCGTCATGTGGTACGCCTCCTCCAACCGTGACGAGACGCGCTTCGAGGACCCCGACCGCTTCGAGTTGCGCCGCACCGAAGAGCACCAGGCCTTCGGCGCGGGCGGGCGGCACTTCTGCCTCGGCACCGCGCTCGCGCGCCTGGAGCTGAAGATCCTGATCGAGGAGACGCTCAAGCGCTTCCCGGACATCCAGATCGTGGACTCGCCGGCGCACGTCGAATCGCTGTTCCTTAACCAGCTCAAGACATTGCCGGTGCGGCTCACGCCGCAGTGACGCCGGCCCGGATGTCAGCGGCTTTCCGCGCGGGGCGGCCAGCCGCCACGCGTGGAGCGAGCTAGGGTCTCCGCAGCCGGTTCTTACAACGGGACTTCGGAGGCACGTGATGGCAAATTTGGGCGGTAGCGCCAGCGCCGAGATCGATGCTCCGCTCGCGCAGGTCTGGGCGGTCGTCGAGGATGTGATGACGGCGCCCGAGTGGCAGGGCGGCCTCGACCGGCTGACCGCGCTCGAGCGCGATGCGGACGATCGCCCGACGCTCGTGGAGAGCGAGAACGACATCAAGGTCAGGCGTATCAAGGCGCATGTCCGCTTCCGCTATGACGGTCCCACGCGACTGTCCTGGACACAGGAGAAGGGCGATATGAAGTCGGTCGAAGGCTCCTGGGAGCTGGATGACCTGGGGGATGGCCGCACGCGCGCGACCTATACGCTCGACGCCGATCCCGGCCGCGTGCTGGGGCTCGTCATCCGCGGCCCGGTCGAGGCTGCCACGCGGGCGATCTTCGTCAACGGCAGGCCCGGCGAGCTCAAGCGGCGCGTGGAGGGCGGCTGAGCGAACGGCACCCGGCGCCTGCGTAGATGTGCGGGTCTCCCGGCGCCGCGGTTTGTGGCTGGGGCGGCTTCAGTCGAGCCACATGCCGCTGGCAATCGGCACCTGCACCAAACGCGGGCCGTCGGCGAAGGCGATCGCCGCGCGGAGCTCCTCGGTCAGCTCTTCACGCCCGTTGACCTCGCGCGCGGGTACGCCGTAGGCGGTGGCGATCGCCGCGACGTCAAGGCCGGCGAGCTCGAGGCCGGGAACCCCGGCGGCCTGCTCCAACTCGGCAAACCACTTCAGGATCATGTACTCCTCGTTGCGCAGGACGAGGAAGGTGACGGGGACCTTGTACGCGGCGGCGGTCCACAGGGCCGTGATCCCGTACTGCGCTGAGCCCTCTCCGAGCACGCACACGACCGGCCGCTCGGGCTGAGCGAGCTGCACGCCGACGGCGGCGGCGATGCCGAACCCGAGCCCCCCGCTCGCGCTGAAGTAGTAGCTGCCGGGTCGAGACAGACGCAGGCGGTTGCGCAGCGCGACCGTGCTCGACGGCGTCTCGACCACCGCGATCGCGTCCTGCGGCCAGACGTCCGCGAGCGCAGCCATCGCCGCCGAGCCGCTGAGCGGATCGGCCCGCGCGGGCTCCCCGGGCAGCGGGCGCGGCTGCGGCGCCGGGCGCTCGGATGGGCCGAGCAGCTCGACGAGCGTGGCCAGGGCGAGTGCCACGTCGCCGAGGATCGCGTCGCCCATCGGCGCACGCGCTGCCTCGCTGGGATCGCAGGTGATCTGCACCAACGCGGCCTGCGCCGGCAGCAGCGCTCCGGGGATGTAGGGGTAGTAGGGAAAGACGGACGAGCCGGCGACCAGCACCAGGTCGTGCCCGGCGAGCGCTTCGGAGGCCGGGCCGATCGCGGGCGGGAGGATCCCGAGGAAGTTCTCGTGATCCTCGGGAAAGCCGATCCGCCCGCCGCCTGGCGCGGGTGTCGCCCACACCGGCAGGCGCTGCTTCTCCACGAGCGCGACCGCTTGGTCCCAGCCGCCGCCGGCGTCTATGTCTGGGCCGGCCACGAACACCGGATTGCGCGCGTCGTGGAGCCGACCGGCCAGCTCCTCGAGCGCGGCTGGATTGGCCGTCGCGCGGCCGCTGAGCGAGCGGGCCAGCGTGTGCGGCGTGGTGCTCGCCTCGGCTTCTCGATCCCAGTCGTCCATCGGAATCGAGACGAATGCCGGCCCGCGCGGCGGCAGCGAGGCGTGATGGATCGCGCGGGCGATCGCATGGGGCACGTCCTGGGCTCGTGGTGGCTCGTGTGCCCACTTCACATACGGCTGCGGCCCGAGCACCGCATCGCGGTTGGCCAGGCTGGCCTCCATCGTGATCTGTGGGCGCACCTGCTGCCCGGCCGTGATCAGCAGCGGCGACTTGTTCGCCTGTGCGTTGAAGATCCCGCCGACCGCGTTGCCGACACCGGGCGCGGTGTGGAGATTCGCGTGCGCCGGGCGGCCGCTGGCCTGCGCGAACCCATCCGCCATCCCGACGACCACGAGCTCCTGCAGGCCGAGGACGTAGGTGAAGTCCTCGGGAAGGCTCTTGAGCATCGGCAGCTCGGTCGACCCAGGGTTGCCGAAGATCGTCGTCATGCCGTGTGCGCGGAGGAGATCGAGCGTGACTTCGCGGACGGTCGGCATCGGTTGGTCGGTCCTTTCGTGAGGGCGGAAGCCGGTGGGCGCTATCTCGCCGCGGTGTCGATTGCCTGGGCCAACCGGCGCGCCAGTGCGGGCGACGCGCGGCTGAGCACATACAGCACCCAGGCCTCGGCAGTGATCGGCATCACGGGAGTGTCGCGCGAGACGGCCCGCAGAATCCGCTTGGCGACCCGATCGGGACCGTAGTTGCGGCGTTCGTAGAGCCGCACGAAGCGCTCGCGCGACTCAGGGTCCGCGGAGGTGCCGCGCAGGCGGCTGTTTCTCGTGATCGGCGTGTTGATCACCCCCGGGCACGCGGCGGTCACGCCGATGCCGTGCGGGCGCAGCTCGACGCGTAGCGCCTCGGAGAAGCCGAGCACGGCGAACTTCGTGGCTGTGTAGGCGGACAATGCTGGAGTCGCGAAGAACCCGGCGAGCGACGACAGGTTGACGACGTGGCCGCCGCGCCCGCGTTTCACCATGCGCGGCACGTACATGTGACAGCCGTGAACGACGCCCATCACGTTGATCGGCAGGATCCAATCCCAGTCCTCTAGCTCGGTCTCCAAGAAGCCGCCGCCCAGGCCGACGCCCGCGTTGTTCACGAGCAGGTCGATCGCCTCGACGCGCTCGTGGACGGCGTCCGCGAGCCCCTGCATCTGGGCGCGGTCGCCGACGTCGACGCGCCGCGCGAGCACGCTGCGGCCAAGCCTCGAGATCGACTGCTCCGTCTCAGCCAGACCGGCCTCGTTGATGTCGCAGATCGCCAGATCGGCGCCCCGCGCCGCGCACAGAAGTGCGGTCTCCCGGCCGATTCCGCTGCCGGCGCCGGTCACGAGGGCCGTCTTGCCGTCGAGCCGCTCGGCGTCCATCAGTCGCTGATCCCCGCTTGGCTCCCGCCCGTCCTCATCGGCCGAGGATAGTCCTTGCCGGCCTCGGCTTCGAGTCCCGGCGCTAGGCTCCACGTGCAATGAGCGGCGCCGATGCTGAAAACCTACGAGCCGTTCAGGAGCCGCTGAAGTAGCGCTATCGCGAGTCCGCCAGCCCCACGGCTTTGAGAGCTTCGTGGCGGTCGGCGTACTCTCGGATAGCCACAATCTTGCCGCTCCGAAGCGTGTAGAGAGCGGCATAACGAAGCTCTGTCGTGATTCCGCTGAGCTTCGCGCGTCCCGATACGTGCAGAACGCCGACCACGTGACTTTCTCCCGCGTCGAGCAGTTCCTCGGGGATGGTCGTGAAGTCGTCAAATGTCTCGAACCAATCCTCCACGTAGCGTCGAGCCTCCTCCGTCCCGTGCATCTCCCCGACGTCATCCGGTGCGCCCTCCATGGCTCGCCAGTTGATCTCTGGGTGCAAGAACTCGGTCAGACCATCGAAGCCGCGATCTGCGAGCGACAAAAAGGCGCTGCGCACGATCTCCACGTTCTCCTGCGACATCGCCTACCCCCTTGACTCGGTCATCTCGACCGGCGTTTCGTCGTCCTCCGATATCTGAGGATCATCGAACAGGCTGAAGTACGGCTCGAACCGGAAAAGCCGCGAGCGGCTGCGACCGGTCAGCTCGCGCAGAATTCCAAGGTCCTCGAAGTGCTTGACCAGACGGCTGGCTGTCGGGAACGTGACCGTCAGCTCGTCTGAGACGCGGTTGACGTTCACGAGGGGCCTCCGAAACAAGAGCGAAAGCAGCTTCAGGCCATTGGCCCCAGTGTCCTCCATCACTTTGGTCCGAGTGGATTCGCGCAGTTCGACAACTCGCTCGGCGTTCGCATTGGCCTCGGCCGCGGTCTCGGCTACGCCGCGCAGGAAGAACCGCAGCCAGCCCTCCCAATCACCGCTGATGCGCACGGCCATCAGCCGGTCGTAGTACTCGGAGCGATGCAGCTTTAGGTAGTAGCTCAGGTACAGCAGTGGAGCGCGCAGTGCTCCGCCACGGCAGAGCAGGAACGTGATCAGGAGGCGTCCGACTCGGCCGTTCCCGTCGAGGAACGGGTGGATGGTCTCGAACTGAGCATGCGCAAGACCGGCCACGACTAGTAGCGGTAGCTGGTGATCGGAATGGAGGAACTTCTCGAAGTCGCCGAGTGCCGCCTTCATCTCGGGGACTGGCGGAGGGACGTAGGTCGCCTGTTTGAGGCTCGCCCCGCTTGGCCCGATCCAGTTCTGCGTCGTGCGGAACTCTCCTGGGGTAGCACGCGAGCCGCGTCCGGCGCTGAGCAGTTCGCCGTGGATCTCCCTTATGAGGCGCAGCGACAATGGGAGATCATTGAGGCGGTCGAGACCGTAGTTCATCGCAGCGACGTAGTTGACGATTTCGCCCACGTCGCCTTCGCTCGACTCCGGCTCAAGCTCAACCTCGAGCAGATCCTCCAAGGTGCTCTGAGTCCCCTCGATCTGGGAACTCAGCACAGCCTCGCGTCGCACGTACATCGCGATAAAGATGTCGGGGTCGGGAACGAATTGCACGACACCGTCGAGCCGACCGATCGCCTGATCGGCGCTTGAGAGCAAGCCTCGCACGCCTTCGAGATCAACTGGGGGGACCGGTGGTAGAGGTGCTGGGATGAACGCGCGGTAGCCGCTGGGCTGCGTTGTGAAGCGACCTGATCGATGCTCACTGCTGGGCACGCGCCAAGCATAGCTTATTTAAGATTATGCACCAAAACTTTAATAATGATCCCTACTAGGGGCGCTAATCAAAAGCCGGCTTTGATAGCTCTGCGGTCACGGCAGCGCTATTTCACCGAGCCAGCTATGCCTTGAATAACGCGCGAAGAACCAGAGCGTTGTTGAAGCTTCCTTGCGCGAGTCTAGGGTCGATTGGGCGAATGTGGGCAAACGAGCCTCAGACGCGGCCGCCGAAACCGGTCAGATCGCAATGGGCGCGGCGGGTTTCGAACCTGCGACCTCTCGCGTGTGAAGCGAGCGCTCTCCCACTGAGCTACGCGCCCTGAGCCATCGAGTCTATTGGCTCGACTGGCCGGTGGGCGCTTTGCCATGGCCACCCGTTGGGCCACTCAGGCTCAGCCCGCCCCGCGCCGTCTCCGCGAGGCTCGGGCCGGTCGGGATGCCTAGAGTCCCCGGGCATGAGCGCCGCCGCCTCCCTCAGATCCGCGTGCGCCGCGGCGATCGCCGTCCTGCTGGCGATCGGGTGCGCCGGGTGCGGTGGCTCGGTGGGGGCGGCCGGCTCGTTCACGCCGCGCACGCCCGACACGCTGACCGTCGCAACCGCTCAGATACCGGACCCCGGCTTCTGGGAGGGTAGCGCAGAGCATCCGACCGGTGGATTCGAGTACGGACTCGCGAAGGCGCTCGCCGACCGCTTCGGGCTGTCCAAGGTGAAGGTCGTCGAAGTGCCTTTCGAACGTCTGACCTCCGGGTATCTCGGCGGGGCGGACCTTGCGCTGTCGGACATCACGATCACGGATGAACGCGCAGAACATGTGGACTTCTCGGCTTCTTATCTGAGGGCTCCGCCCGCGATCCTCGTGCGCCCTGGAACCGAAGTCCCCGACGTGAACGCCGCCCGCGCCCTCCGCTACGCGGTGCAGCGGGGAACGACCTTGAAGGGGGCGCTGGAAGAATCGATCGAACCCTCAACCGAGACGGAAGTGCTCGAACATCAGCGCGAAGTCCTGCTGGCGCTCCGCGTCGGGCGGGTGGATGCCGTGATGCTGGATCTACCGGTGGCGCTCTCCTACGCGCGCGCATCGCCGGGCAGCTACGCGGTCGCCGCGCAGCTGCCGAGCGAGGACGTGCTCGGGGCGGCGCTGCCGAAGGGCTCAGAGAATCTGGAAGCCGTTGACTCGGCGATCCGCGCCCTGACGGCCGACGGGACGATCGAAGATCTGGGGCATGAATGGCTTGATGCCGAACTGCAGGAAGGCGGCGCGGAAGATGTGCCGGTGTTGAGGGCGGAGCAATGATGCGAGCACGGGCATGGCGGCGATGACCGCGCTGATCGAGATCTCCACGCCGAAGGGCGCGCCGTGGGAGTTCCTGGTCGTGTTCGCTGTCCTGCTCCTGGGTCCCGTGCTGTTCCGCCGCGCGGGTATTCCCGGGATCATCGGCCTGCTGATCGGCGGCTATGCGATCGGCCCGCACGGCCTTGGGTTGATCGGCGCGGGCAACAGCACGTTGCCCGATCTCGGCCAGCTCGGGTTGCTGTATCTGATGTTCGTCGCCGGTGTGGAGCTCGACCTCAACCTGCTCAGCAGATACCGGCGCTCGGCGGTCGCGTTCGGCCTGCTCACGTTCATCTTCCCGATGGCGCTGGGCACTATCGTCGGCCTCGCGCTGGGGTGGGAAGTCCCGGCCGCGATCCTGCTCGGCTCGCTGCTCTCCTCGCACACGCTCATCACCTACCCGGCCGTGCGCGAGGCCGGCCTGTCCTCGGACCCGGCCGTGGCGACGGCTGTCGGCTCGACGGTCCTCACGGACACGCTTGCACTGGTCGTGCTCGCGGCCGTCGCGGGCTCGGTCGGCGGCGGGCGCTCGAGCGCGGAAGTCGCGCTGCAGCTGGGTGTTGGGCTGCTCGTGCTCGTTTGCTTCAGCCTGCTCGTGCTGCCGCTGCTCGCAGAATGGGCGTTCCGCTGGCTGGGGGCCGAGCGCTCGGTGCGCTACGTGGTGGCGATCACCGCGTTTCTCTCGGCGGCGACTATCGCTGAGCTGTTCGGCATCGAGGGCATCGTCGGAGCGTTCTTCGCCGGGCTCGCCCTGAACCGGCTGGTGCCGAATGAGGGCCAGCTGATGGACCGCATCGAGTTCTTCGGGGGCGCCGTGTTCATCCCGGTGTTCCTCGTGTCCGTCGGGCTGATCCTCAACCCGGCCGTGATGGTCAAGGGGGAAACGCTCGGGCTCGCCGCGCTGTTCATCGTGGCCTGTCTCGGCGGCAAGGCGCTGGCTGCGATGCTGTCAGCGCGGCTGCTCGGCTTCTCCCGATCGCAGGCTGGGCTGCTGTTCTCGCTGAGCGCGGCGCAGGCCGCAGCGACGCTTGCGGCGACGGTGATCGGATTTCAGATTGGCCTGTTCGACAGCGCCGTCGTCAACGCGGTGCTGGTGGTGATCCTCGTGAGCGTGCTCGCGTCGACGCTGATCGGGGCCCGAGCGAGTGACAGCGTGCCCACCAGCGAGGGCCCGCGGCCGCTGGGCGCGCGCGTCGTGGTCGGCATCGGCGATCCCGAGCGGGCCCGGGGGGCGCTGACGATCGCCCGGCGGATCAGCCGAGCGGACGGCGGCGTCGTGCATCCGGTGCTCGTGATGGCGGAAACGGCCCCGTACACGCCGAAAGTCGCGCGCGCGCGTCTCGGCGAGGTCGTCGCCGCGGCCGGTGTCGACGGGATCCTCTCGACGATCGTCGATCGCTCGGTGCTGCATGGCGCGTTGCGCGTCGGCAAGGCCGAGGAAGCGACCCTCGTGCTGGTTGCCGAGCCGGTGGAGATGGACGCGGACACGGCGGATCCGGAGTCGGTCGTCGGCGGTGCGAGCAACGGCGACTCCTACACGCCGCCGGTCGCGATCGTGCGCGGAGACGCGGATCGGTTGGGAACGGTGCGCACACACCTCGACGGCGAGGATCGGACCTCGCCGTCGGTCGCGGCCGAGATGGCCCGGCGGGTTGCGGGCGGACCCGCTGAAAGGCTCGATGACGAAGCTGAGAACTGGTCTGAGCTGCTCTCGCCCGGCGACGTCACGGTCGTCTCGAGCGAGTTCGCGGAGGTCCTGTCGGCGCTGCCGAACGCTAGGCACGGCTTGGTGGTCGCGACGATCGCCGATTGGCTGGTCCGCGAGCAGACGGCCAACGACGAGGCGCCGGAGCTGCACAGCGACTGAGCGAGCGCAGAAGCGCGGCGCCTGCAGAGCACCGCGCCTGCGGAATGTCGCGCCCTAAATCTGCACGATCACCTTGCCGGTGTTGCCGCCCGTGAACAGAAGGTTGAGGGCCTGTGGGGCATTCTCCAGGCCCTCCACGATGTGCTCGGCCGACTTGACTTCGCCTGCGGCGAGCCACCCCGCCATCTCCGCCTGACCTTCGGGGAAGCGGTTGAGGTAGTCGAGGATGATGAAGCCCTCCATGCGCCCGCGGTTGGCGATCAGGTTTCTGTAGTTGCCCGGGCCGGTGATACCACCGCGATCGTTGTAGGAGGAGATCGCACCGCACAGTACGACGCGCCCGCGCATCGCCAATTGGCCGAGGGCGGCATCGAGGATCGACCCGCCGACGTTGTCGAAGTACAGGTCGATGCCGTCCGGCGCAGCCTCGCGCAGGCGAGCAGCCACGTCCTCGGACTTGTAATCGATCGCCTCGTCGAAGCCCAGCTCCTCGACGATCCACGAGCACTTCTGCGGGCCGCCGGCAATGCCGATCACCTTCGAGGCTCCCTTGATCTTGGCGATCTGCCCGACCGTCGAGCCGGTTGCTCCGGCCGCTCCGCTGACGACCACGACGTCACCCTCCTTGACCCGTCCGACGTCGGTCAGCCCGAAGTAGGCGGTCATCCCGGTCACGCCGAACAGCCCCAGCGCGTTTGTCGGCGAGATCCCCGCAGGCAGGCCCTGGTAGGCGCGCTCGTCCTCGTCGGCGATCACGTACTCCTGCCAGCCGGTCAGGCCGAAGAGCAGTTCTCCCGGCTTGTACCGCTCGGAGTTGCTCCGCACGACCTCGGCCACGCCGCCGCTGCGCACGACTTCGTCGATCGCGATCGGGGGCAGGTATCCGGGAGCGTCGTCCATCCATGTGCGGATCGTGGGATCGATCGACAGGAAGCGCACACGCGCGAGCGCCTCGCCCGCGCCGGGCTCCGGGATCTCGGACTCCTCGAGTCGGACGGTCTGCTCGTCGACCATTCCCGACGGACGCTCGGCCAGAACCATGCGGCGGCTGCGATCGGCCATGCTCGCTCCCTCTCTCGACGTGACTCTGAACGCCGGACGGCGCCCGCAGGCCATCTTAGACAGCGCACGAGCCCGCGAGTGGCGTTCCGCGAAGCGGGCCGTACTCCGGCGGGTCAGGAACCCAATCGCACACCCACGTGGGGATGCAGGCGATCGCTCGCTTCGGAGTAGCTGCGCGCGAGCTCATCGACTTCGGCCTGCGACAGCGCCGCCCCGAAGGCCGCAGGGCCTCCGAGCTTGCTGTAGCCCTCGCGCAGCTTCTTGCCGATCTGCGCGAGCGTGAAGTGGCCGTCGTAGATGCTCTCGATGTACAGAGCCGCGTTTTCGCGGGCGAAGCGCGCGCTTGTCCGCGAGCCCGACTCGACCTGCCCGACCGTCGCGTCGAGCAGCTTCCAGCCACGGGAGCTCAGCAGGACGTAGCTGCGGAAGAGGCCCGCGAGCTGCGCCGCCGGACCCGTGAGCCTGCCTGCCTGAGCTTCGCTGAACAGCCCCGGCAGCTTCAGCTGCGCCGCCGCCCGCGCCGCGTCTGACGCCCGCGGATCGCGGGAGATCGCCGTGGTGTCGGCGGGCAGCCCATTGGCGATCGTGGGCCAAAGCGCTTTTGTGGCCACCACCTCCCGCGCGACTGGCATCTCAGCGCTCTTCAGCGCTCGGGTCGAGGCCAAGAGGTCTTCCCGCTGAAGCCTTTCCGCGGCCGGAGTCGACTGCCTGCTCGTCCCGCCGCAGCCGGCAATCGCTGCGGCAAGGGCGCCAAGCAGCAAAAGCGGCGTCAGGCCGCGCATGGGGTTTCTCGCTCCCAGAACGCGCTTGCCGGAAGGCCCGCGCGAGCCTAGACGCCGAGCAGGTCGACCACGAACACGAGCGCCGCGTTCGGCGGGATCGCCGGCGGCGAGCCTTGGGCGCCGTATGCGAGCGGGCCCGGGATGATCAGCTCGCGCCGACCTCCGACCTTCATGCCCGCTACGCCCTTGTCCCAGCCGGGTATGACCTGACCCTTGCCGAGCACGAAGCTGAAGGGTTCTTTGCGTTTCCATGACGCGTCGAACTCTTTGCCGCCCTTGTGGAGGACGCCGACGTAGTTGACGGTCACATTGTCGCCCGCCTTCGCTTCTGGGCCGGTGCCGACGACGAGATCCTTGACCACCAGCTTGGTTGGCGTCGCGCCCGAGGGTGGTGTCACCTTCGGTTCCGTCGCGAGGGGTCCGCTCGTGGGAGTCGTGGCGGCCGTCGACGTCGTCGACGCGCCGGACTGGGCAAGCGCTTCGTCGCTCTTGTTCTCGACGCCGACGCCGATCGAGCTGCTGGAGCTGTCACTGGAGCCGCAGCCGGCGATCAGGGCGGCGGCGCCGAGCACCGCCAGGCCGAGACTTGCACGTGAGCGGGCGCGGATAAGTCTGTTTGGAAGATCGTTGAAGTAGGTCACGGTCGCGCAGCCTAACGGACTTTGCGCCGAGTGTGGTCGGTTTGTCCGGAGCGCCGAGGTAGGATCCGCTGTGGACCGTGCTAGGCGGGGAGGTAGCGGTGCCCTGAATCCGCAATCCGCTCTAGCGGGGCTGAACTCCTCTCCGAGGGGTTCTGCTCCGGTCGCTCCGTCGCTTGGGGCGTCGATGGTTCGGGTCCCGCGCGGTGTCGGCTTGTGAATCAGGTCAGGTCCGGAAGGAAGCAGCCTTAAGCGATCCCCGGCAGGCGCAGCGGGAGCTCCCGAACCGGAGTCGTGAGCGGCGATCGGCGTCCGGTAGGCGGAGTCTCGACGAGGGGTGCACGGTCCATCAGCGCGCACGACCGGGCACGACCGCGTGCGCCGCCGTGCCCGAGGCTCTGCGCTCGCCGCGCCCGGTATCCGCCCGCGCTCGCCTATCCACAGCGCTGGAAGATCAGCCACGAATTGTTTGCGCGCACCTCGGAGAAGCCGGGTGGCACGTTCACCGGGACGTGCGGGTCGTGTGGATCGAGGACGTAGCTTTCTTCAACCTCTTTGCTCGCCGGGTCCACGTACTCGCCGGAGGTGATCCCAGCCACCTGACCGCTGACGACGTTCGCCGGACTCGTCCGCAGGTACAGCGCGAGCAGCGGTATCGGCGCGTGGTTGGGCACTCCCACCTCGCCGCAGCGCAGCGTGATCGTGTGGTTGTCCACGAGTGCTAGCAGGTCGTCCTGGATCTCCTGCTGGCGCGCCAGCTGGTCCAGCTCGTGGTGCGCCGATCTGTACTGGGAGGGGCTGTACGCGAGCAGTGCCACCAGCACGAGCGCCCCGCCCGCGATCCACCAGCGCCGGCGTGCATCGCCCCGATCCAGGCGCGTCCACCCGAACACGCCGGCCCCGCAGAAGATGCTCAGGATCGCCGCGGCGAGGAACGCATAGCGGGTGTTGATCGGCAGCCCGGCGGTCGCAAAGGCGGCGAACACGACGACTGCGAGCACGCCGGCGGCCACTCCCACGAGCGCGCGACGGCGCAGCCACAACAGCGTCAGCACGCCCCCGAGCGCGGCGCCGGCGAGAACCGGGGGGCGGAGGATCTCGCCGATCCGCCGCGGGATGTACTCGGGGACGTTGCCGATCCCCGTAACGCGCCTCAGCGCGTCCGCGATGTGACGCGTGTTCGTCAGCGACCACAGCGCATCGCCGGTGATCGCCAGGTCGCTGAACAGCCAAATCAGCGGCCCGGATGCTGCCAGCAGCGTCAGGCCGGCGAGCTGCAGAGGGGTGCGCCGGGGCGGCGAGCCGGGAGGCGGTGCGGCCTGGCACTCGCGTGCCCCCCGGCGCAGGAGGTCCCTGATCGGCTGTGGTATCCAGCCGATCGCATACAGCCAGTAGAGCGCCGAGAACACCCATGCCTCCGGACGCAGCAACCCGGCGAGCGCGAGCAGCGCCAGCACGGGCGCGCCGGCCGGTGGATCGCCGGACTCTCGCCGCCGCGACTCGAGGAGCACGGCGCCCAGCACGAGCAGCAGATAGGGGATGTCCACGTATGCGCGCACGCCATAGGAGAGGATCGGCACGCGTGTGAGCAGGATCAGCGCGGCGAGTGCGCCGGCGGCGCGCCCGAACCACAACGCGCCGAGCTCGTAGATCACCCATGCGCAGCCGGACAGCGCGAGGAAGCCGAGGGCCACGGTCACGTTCTCGACGGCATGTGGCCCGAGCGGCGAGAGCACCACGCCGAGCCCCTCCACCAGCGGGTGCGGCGTGGGGGCGATCGGGATGTCGTAGGCGGGCAGTTCGCCACGCGCGAGCTGTCCGCCCCAGGCGAGCGCATAGAGGGTGTCGTAGTTGGCGAAGCCGACGCCGCTCACCAACCACAGCAGGATGGCTCCCACCGCGACCGTCATCAGGGCGCCGAGGCGAGCCGGCAGGCGCGTGATCCGGACTCTCACGAGCGCGCACGCTATCCGCTTGCGCGGGCGCTCGGGCGTGCTGGCAACCGTGGGTAGACTCAGCCGAGGTGTCGGCACAGGAGCAACCACAACAGCAGCAGTCGCTGTACCGCAGGCACCGCCCGCGCACATTCGCCGAGGTGGTCGGGCAGGAGCCGGTCGTGCGCACGCTCCGCCATGCCGTCGAACGCGGCAAGGTGCACCACGCGTATCTGTTCGTCGGCTCGCGCGGGACGGGCAAGACCTCGATGGCAAAGATCCTCGCGGCCTGCCTGAACTGCGAGCGCGGCCCTACGACGGAGCCATGCGGGGAGTGCGAGTCGTGCCTCTCGATCGCCCGCGCCAGCTCCCTCGACGTAATCGAGATGGACGCCGCATCCAACAACTCCGTCGATGACATCCGCGAGCTGCGCGAGAGCGTCGCCTACGCCCCCGTCAGCGGTCGCCGGAAGGTCTACATCCTGGACGAGGCGCACATGCTCTCGACGGCCGCCTGGAACGCCTTCTTGAAGACGCTCGAGGAGCCGCCGCCGAGCACCGTGTTCGTACTCGCGACCACCGAGGCGCAGAAGGTCCCCGCGACGGTCGTCGACCGCTGCCATCGCTTCGACTTCCACCGCCCGACGGTCGAGCAGATCGCAAGCGTCGTGCGGCGCACGGCGCAGGCGGAGGAGATCGAGATCCCCCCGGCCGCCGTCTCCGCGCTGGCCCGCTCGGCGACGGGCAGCTTCCGCGACGCGCTCGGCACGCTCGAGCAGCTGGTCACCTACAGCGGTAAGGGGATCGCGCTCGAGGATGTGCTCGCGGTGCTGGGCGTCGCCGATACACGGCTGCTCGAAGAGACCGTCGACGCGGTCGCCGCGGGCGATGCCGCCCGCGCGCTGAGAGCGCTTGCCGAGTGCGCCGAGCAGGGCCGCGACGCAGCCTCCTTCGCCGCCGACCTGGAGGTCCGCGCGCGCGAGTTGCTGGTTGTGCAGACGCTCGAGGAAGTGCCCGCCGAGCTGTCGCTGACCGAGGAGGCCGATGCCGCGCTGCTGGCGCAGGCGACACGTGTCGAGCAGTCGGTGGTCGTCGGGCTGCTGGAGGCGCTGGGAGCGGCAATGGAGGGAGTGCGCGCGGGCGCCGACGCACGTACGCGCCTGGAGCTGGCGCTCGTGAAGGCCGCCAGGCCGGAGGTCGACTCCTCGATGCGCGCGCTGCTGGCGAGGATCGAACGCCTCGAGGCCGGGGACGTGAGCGCCGTCGCCGGCGAGCGAGTGCCCGTCCCCGGCGAGCGCCGGGGTCCCGTCGCTGTCGCCGACTCACAGGCGTCCACCGAATCGCCGCAACCGGCCGAGACGGGGCTGTCTCCCGAGTCCCAGGGTCCTCCCGAGACCGGGACGTCCCCCGGACAGGACCAGCCGGAGGAGCCCACGGCGATCGCGCAGGCGCCTGAGCAGAGCAGCGCGGCAGGCAAGCCGGCGCAGGCAGCGGATGACTCGCCACTCCCCGCCGAGGCGGTAGCTGCCGCCGACACGCCGGGTGCGGTCCACACGCCGGGCGCGGTCCAGACGCCGGACGCCGGTCACGCGGAAGCGGCTGCGGATGTGGGTGCTGTGGCAACGGTTGCGCCGATCGCCGCGGCGGTGGATCAGCCGGGGGCGAACGCGGCGCACGCGAGCGTTGCCGAGGATCTCGCGCCGCTGCTCGCATGGTGGCCGGCGGTCGTCGATCTCGTGCGCACGGACAACGCGTTGCTCGGCGCGCTGATCGAGGAGGCGCGCCCGGTGGATGTCACGGGCGAGGATCTGACGGTGGCGTTTGCCGCGACGGCGCCCTTCTTGAAGAAGAAGGCGGAAGACCCGGACAACCGCGCCGCTGTGACGGCGGCGCTGCGCGATGTGACGGGGCAGCGCTGGCGGCTGTCATATGAGCTTCAGGACGAGCCGGAGGCGCACGAGGGCGCCGCGCCGATCCGCCGCAGCGAGCAGGAATGGCTGAAACGCTTCAAGGAGGAGTTCGACGCCGAGGAGCTCACCGGCGATTGGTCTCCCGAGGACAGTGGGCCGGCGGCCGAGAGCGAGTCCGCCTCCCACGATGTGGAGAGCGGCGCCGGGGTCGTGGCCGGCGACGAGAAAGGCGCGTGAAGATGCCCAAGCAGCCGAAGATGCCCAACATGCAGCAGATGCTTCAGCAGGTGCAGAAGATGCAGCAGGACATGGAGGCCGCGCAGGAGCAGCTCAAGCACGAGAGCGTCGAAGCCTCGGCGGGTGGCGGCATGGTCACGGTCACGGTCTCCGGCGATCTGGCGATCAAGTCGCTGAAGATCGATCCCGCGGCGATTGATCCCGAGGACGCGGAGATTCTTGCCGATATGGTGCTGGCGGCCGTCAACGAGGGACTGCGGATGGCCCAGGAGCTCGCGGCGCGCAAGCTCGGCGGGGCCTCGGGTGGACTGGACGCGGGCGGCCTCGGCGGACTGGGTCTGCCGGGTCTGTGAGCACCTCCTACGCCCCACCCGTCCAGCGGCTGGTCACCGAGCTGTCGAAGCTGCCGGGCATCGGCAACCGCACCGCCCAGCGGTTGGCGTTTCACATCCTGCGCGCCTCCGCGGAGGACGGCGCCGCTCTGGCCGAGTCGATCCGTGAGGTCAAGGAGAAGATCGGCCTGTGCGAGGTGTGCTTCAACCTCACCGACGAGTCACGCTGCCGTATCTGCCAGGACACGCGACGCGACCACGGCGTGATCTGTGTCGTTGAGGAGCCCAGCGACGTGATCCCGATGGAGCGCACGCACGAGTATCACGGCGTCTATCACGTGCTCGGCGGCGCGCTGTCGCCGATCGAAGGCATCGACCCCGAGGACTTGAAGATCGCCGAGCTGTTCGCGCGCGTCGAGGGGGAGGGGGCGGTGCGCGAGATCGTGCTGGCGACCAATCCCACGACGACCGGCGAGGCGACGGCGCTGTACGTCGCCGAGGAGCTGCGTGGCCGCGCCCCCGAGCTGACGGTCACGCGCCTGGCGAGCGGGCTGCCGGTCGGATCGGACCTGGAGTACGCCGACGAGGTCACGCTCGGCAAGGCGCTGGCCGGCCGCCGGGCCGTTTGACGCGCCCGCGCTCAGGCGCGGACGTGGGAGACGATCGCCGCGAGCCCGCGCGGGATCGGCGCCTTGCCTGGCGCTCGCCGTCGCCGGGTGCGCCGGGGGCAATATCCTGCGGAGCATGTCTGGGTTGATCGTTATGAAGTTCGGCGGCACCTCGGTGGCCGATGCCGAGCGCATCAAGCGCGCGGCGCGGAAGATCGTGGACAAGCGCGAACTCGGCAACCGTGTCGTCGCCGTGCTCTCGGCGCGGGGCAAGACGACCGACGAGCTGATCGCGATGGCCGAGGAGGTCTCCGAGGCGCCAGACCCACGGGAGATGGACATGCTGCTGTCCACCGGCGAGCGGATCTCCTGCGCGCTGTGTGCGATGGCGATCAACGATCTCGGGCACCGCGCGATCTCGCTGACGGGCTCGCAGGCGGGGATCGTGACCGACGAGTCGCACACGAAGGCGCGCATTCTCGACGTGCGGGCAGATCGCATCGAGGCGGCGCTCGAGGAAAACAACGTGGTGCTCGTGGCCGGCTTTCAGGGTGTCTCGAGCACCGCTCAGAACGTGACCACGCTCGGGCGCGGCGGCTCGGACACGACCGCCGTCGCCGTCGCCGCCGCGCTGGACGCGGACGTGTGCGAGATCTACACGGACGTCTCGGGCGTCTACACGGCCGACCCGCGGATCGTCCCGGACGCGCGCAAGCTCGCGACGATCTCCTTCGAGGAGATGCTCGAGATGGCCGCTTCCGGCGCCGGCGTGCTGCAGCTGCGCTCGGTCGAGTACGCGCGCAACCACGGTGTGCGCATCCACTGCCGCTCCTCCTTCGAGGACGCGCCCGGTACCGTTGTGCTCGGAGAACGGGAGACCATGGAGCAACCGCTGATAACAGCCGTCACGCATTCGACCTCCGAGGCGCGGGTGACGCTCGCGGGCGTCCCCGACGAGCCGGGCGCGGCCGCCCGCATCTTCGAGGCGCTGGCGGAGGTGAACGTGAACGTGGACATGATCGTCCAGAACGAGCCCACCTCGGCGGGCGGGCGGGCGGAGATCTCCTTCACCGTTCCGCGCGAGGATCTGCGCGCCGCGCGCGCCGCGCTCGAGCCGTTGGCGGGGGAGTCCTTCGCCGAGCTGAGCGCCCACGAGGAGATGGGCAAGGTCTCGATCGTCGGCGCCGGCATGCGCTCGCACCCGGGCGTCGCGGCGAAGGTGTTCGGCGTGCTCGCCCAGGAGGGCGTGAACATCGACATGATCTCCACCTCGCCGATCAAGATCTCCTGCGTGATCGCACGCGACCGCGTGGAGCGGGCCGTGCAGGTGCTGCACAGCGCATTCGAGCTGTCCGGGCCGGGCACGATCGGCGAAGAGCAACCGTTCGAGGCCCGTCAGACGCTGTAGGGCGCCTCGGCCGGCACGCTGGGCCGGGATGCCGCACGTTGGGAGCTTTCACGTGCAAAAGTGCACTAAATGTGCAAAACTCCGCACAGCTTCACCCTGGTCATGGAGGACATGAGTTGCGCACCGTAAGACGCCCACGACGTTACGTGGCCAGACACTGGCTCGTCCTTTTGACGCCTGTGTACGGCTACAACCACTCCCGCGATGCCTACGTGCTGCGGGGCGTCGGCCGGCATGTCGGCCCGGTCCTGAGGCCCAACCGCCGGGTCAGCCGCGAGCAGCCCTCCGAAGGCGCCGATCGCCGGCGGCGCACGAGCCTGGCCTAAGCCGGCTGGCCTTCCAGCGAGCGCTGCAGGCGCTCGAGCACGCGCACAACTCGCAGTCCGCTGTGGCCGTCCGAGCGCGGGATCGCGCCCGTGCGGATGCACTCGATGAAGTGCTCGCACTCGATTCGCAGCGGCTCGGCATTGGGTATGCGCGGGGAAAAGACGTCGCCCGAGCGGGCGATGTACTCGCCCCACGAGCGCGTGTCCTCGTCAAAGCCCTTGTCGTAGACGGCCAGCTTGCCCTCGATCAGCATGTCGTCGAAGGTCGCCATGCGCCGCGCGCCGACGACCGTCAGGCGCCGCTCCTTGTGCGGGTCGAGCCAGGAGAGGTGCAGGTGGGCGCTGACTCCCGAGGGAAATCGCAGGAAGCAGAACACGACGTCCTGAACGTCCGGGCGCACATAGGAGGCGCCGTGGGCCAGGCACTCCTCGGGCTCCTCGCCGATCAGATGCAGCACGACCGACACGTCGTGCGCGCCGAGACTCCACAGCGCATTCTCATCGGCGCGCAGCTGGCCGAGGTTCAGGCGATTTCCGTACAGGTAGTACAGCGAGCCCAGCTCGTCCTCGTCGATCAATTGCTTCAGGCGCCCGACCGCCGGGTGGTACTCGAGCAGGTGGCCTACCATCAGGATCCTCCCGGCGCTTGCGGCCGCCGCCACGGCCGCCTGCGCGTCCGCTGTGGTCGTCGCGAGCGGCTTCTCGACGAAGCAGTGCTTGCCGGCGCTCAGAGCACGGACCGCCAGCTCGGCATGGGTTGGCACGGGGGTGGCCAGGACGATCGCGTCCAGCTCCCGATCCTCGAGCAGGTCCGAGAGCTCGCCGGTCGTGCGCGCGGTCGGGTGGGCCTGCGCCAGTCGCTCGCGAGCCTCGAGCGAGGGATCGCACAGCCAGCGCAGCTCGCAGCCCCCGATCGCGGCGAGGTTGCGCGCGAGATTCGGGCCCCAGTAGCCGAGCCCGACGACCCCCACGCGCACCGGCTGAGGCGGCTCGCCGCTCACAGCTCACCGATCGCCTGTACGCAGCGCTCGGCGGCGTGTCCATCGCCGTAGAGCTGGGGGCGCTCGGCGGGTGGCGGCGACTCCAGCGCCGCCAACGCGGCCGCGATGTCGAGGTCGACGAGCGTGTTCCAGCCGGCGGCGACCGTCTCCACCCACTCGGTGTTCGCTCGCAGCGTCACGCAGGGCACCCCGGCAAGGTACGCCTCCTTCTGGACGCCCCCTGAATCCGTCAGCACCGCGTGCGCTTGGCACAGCAGCGCGCTGAACTCCATGTAGCCGAGTGGCCCAGTCATGCGCAGGCCGTCGATGCGCTCGAGCTCGGGCGCGAGGCCGGCATCCGAGAGGCGTGCGCGCGTGCGCGGGTGAATGGAGAACAGCACCGGCTCCGGCAGCGCCTCGATCAGATCGACGAGCGCGCGCAGACGTAGCGGGTCATCGACGTTGCCCGCGCGATGGGCGCTCAACAGCACGTAGCCGCGCGGCATCAGACCGTGCTCGGCGAGCGTCGCGCTGTCCTCGCGCGCGGAGGGCTGGCGGCGCATGGCCACGTCGACCATCACGTCGCCGACCACGCGCACGGCACCCGCGACTGACTCGCCGCGCAGGTTCTGCGCGGCGGTCTCCGAGGCGCACAGCAGCAGCTCGGCGAGATGGTCGGCGAGCACGCGGTTGAGCTCCTCGGGCATCGTGCGGTCGAACGAGCGCATGCCCGCCTCGACGTGCACCACCGGGACGCCGGCCTGCGCCGCCGCCAGCGCGCCGGCGAGCGTCGAGTTGGTGTCGCCGTACACGAGCGCCGCATCGGGCTCGAGCTCGCGCAGCAGCGGCTCGAGCGCCGCCAGCATGCGCGCGGTCTGCGAGGTGTTCGTGCCGCCGCCGATCCCCAGCTCGCGGTCCGGTTGCGCGAGACCCAACTCGGCGAAGAACACGCGCGAGAGCGAGTCGTCGTAGTGCTGTCCGGTGTGCACGAGGATCTCCTCGTGGCGCTCGCGCAACGGCCCCGAGACGGCCGCGGCCTTGATGAACTGGGGCCGGTTGCCGACGACTGTGAGGATCTTCACGCGCCCAGCTTATGCGGCGCGGCCGACCTGCCGGGCGCCAGGCCCCCGCTACCAGCCCGCAGAGGGCGCCGCGGCGCCGACGACCGAGGTCGACCAGTCGATCACCGATGTCGGCCGCACGACGTGCCGCGCCATCCCCAGCTCCTTCGGCTCCAGTCCCAACGCCATGCCGACCAGCTGCGGCAGGTGCAGGACCGGCATGTCCAGCTCGCGGCCGACGGCTTTCTCGGCCAGCGGCTGCTGCAGGTCGAGGTTCAGGTGGCACAGCGGGCAGGGGGTCACCAGGCAGTCCGCTTCGGCGTCCACGGCATCCCCCAGGTGGCGCCCGGCCTGCTTCAGCGAGGCCTCCTTGTTCATCGTGATGATTGGAAAGCCGCAGCACTTGCGCATGCCCGCGTACTCGATCACGGTGCCGCCGAGGGCCTCGATCACCTGGTGCAGGTAGTGGTCGCGGGGATGCTCCTCGTCGATGCCCAGGCGCTCGCGCGGGCGCACGATGTAGCAGCCATAGAAGGGGCCGACCTTGAGGTTCGCGAGCGGGCGCCTGACGCGCGAGCGCAGCTCGTCGAGCCCGATCTCCTCGACCAGCAGCCACAGGAAGTTCTTGTTCGACAGACCCTTCTCGTAGGAGAGGCCCTCGCCGGCGAGCGTCTCGTTGATGTGCGAGCGGTAGTCGGCGCTTGCGTCCAAGCGCTCCTGGCACTCGCCCTGAGCGCCCTGGCAGGTCGAGCAGATGTTCATCATCAGCTCGGCGCCCTCGACCTGCTGGGCGAGCGCGAAGGTGCGCGCGTTGAGCGTGTCGGCCAGCTCCTGGTTGTGCTCGGCGATCACGCCCGCGCCCGTGCAGCAGGCGCGGTCGAGCTCGACCAGCTCGATGTCCAAGAGCGGCGCGACCTTGGCCATCGAGCCGTGCAGCTCGGGAGTGAAGCCGCGGCTGACGCAGCCGGGCCAGTAGGCGACCTTCATCAGCTCGTGCCTCCTTCATCGGGGCTCGCCGTCTCGGCGGCCGTATCGCCCGGCTCTGCGCTCTCTGCGCCAGCGCTCTCCCGTGGCTGCTGGCCAGCCGCCTCAGCGGCGACGCCCACGGCGACCGGGTCGTCCTGCGAAGCGGGGCCGCCGGCCGGGTCCTCGTCCTCGCCGGCGATGTACAGGTTCAGCTCGTAGCGCTGCTCGCGGCTCTCAACCTTGTCGTAGATCGCCTGCACGCTCTTCAGATCGCTCTTGGGGAGCTTGTGCGGTTTCAGCGCGCCCATCGGCGTCACCTTGCGACGCAGCAGCGACTTGACGATCGACGGCAGCGAGCTGAGCAGCTCTTTGCCTGCGGCCGGGTGGAATTTGCCGAACCACGAGTTGCCGCCGTATGAGCGGGGCAGCAGCTCGGCCTCCCACAGCAGCCCGTTGTCCTTGATCAGTCCGGTGAAGGCCGCCTCGTGGCGCTCGCCGTTGTTCTTGTCGACGATGTGCTGGTCGTTGGTGGCGATGCGGCGCAGGCGCATGATCTGGCCCATCGGGTTGACGTCCTTGGGGCAGGCCTCCACGCACTTGAAGCAGTGCGTGCAGTCGAAGATCCCCTCGGGGTCCTGGGCGAGGTCGTTGAGGCGCTCGAACTGCTGATCGTCACGCGGATCGCCGACGAAGCGGTAGGCCTTGGCGAGCGCGGCGGGGCCGATGAAGCCGGGATCGACCTCCATCGCCAGGCAGTCTGAGACGCAGGCGCCGCATTGGATGCAGGCCATCGACTGCGTGACGTCGACCATGTTCTCGTGTGGAACCAGGTACTCGCGCTCGGGCACCGGCTGCTTGGGCAGCAGCCATGGCGTCACGCGCCGGACCTTCTTCCAGTGGACGGCGTCCATGTCGACGATCAGATCCTTGAGCACCGGCATGTTGCCCATCGGCTCGATCTCGATGACGCCGTCGCGGGCGCCCTTCAGCGCCTCGTCCAGGTGGGTGTTGCAGGCGAGCGCCGGTTCGCCGTTGACGCGCACGCCGCAGGAGCCGCAGATCGCCTGGCGGCAGGAGCAGCGGATGCCGATCGACCCGTCGAAGCGGTCGCGCGCCTGCAGGATCGCCTCGAGCACCGAGCGGTGGGGCTCGAGCTCGACGGTGTGCTCGTCCCAGTAGGGCGCCTCGCCCGACTCCGGGTCATAGCGGCGCACCCGGAAGCTGAACTGCTCGGGCGGCTTGTGCGTCTCGGCCATCAGTACTTCCTCTCCTCGGGCTGCCACTGCGTGATGGTCACCGGCGAATAGCTCACCTGAGGACCGTCTCCATTCAACGTGATGTCGATGTGCTTGAGCCATTGCTCGTCGTTGCGCTCGGGGTAGTCGGTGCGGAACTGGGCGCCGCGCGACTCCTTGCGCTCGATCGCCGCTACGACGGTCGCCTCGGCGCAGTCGACCATGTAGTCGAGCTCGATCGCGCCGAGCACGTCCTGGTTGAAGACCGTGCCGCGGTCGTCGATCCACGCCTTCTGGGTCTCCTCCTTCAGCCGCGAGATCGTCTCCAGGGCGCTCTGCAGCCCCTGCTCATCGCGGAAGACGGCGGCGTAGGAGTTCATCATCTCGCCGAGCTCGTTCTTGATCTCCGAGACGCGCCGGCCGTCGCGCGGGCGGGCGATGATCGCGTCGATGTCCGCCACGTCGCGAATCAGCTGGGCGTTCGCATCGACCTCCGGAAGCGCCATCCCGGCGGCGCGTGCCGCGGCGTGTTCTCCGGCGCGGCGGCCGAAGATCAGCGTGTCGAGCAGCGAGTTGGCGCCGAGGCGGTTGCCGCCATGTACCGATACACATGCGACCTCGCCGGCGGCATAGAGGCCGTCGATCCGCGTGCGGCCGTCGACGTCGGTCTTGACGCCGCCCATGATGTAGTGCTGGCCGGGGCGAATGGTGATCGGTTCGCGGGTGATGTCGACGCCCGCGAAGTCCTTGCCGAGGTTGACGATCTCCCGCAGGGCCTCCAATGTGCGCTTGCGCGGGACGACGGTCACGTCGAGATAGATGCCCGTGCCGCCCGGCCCGACACCGCGGCCCTCGTTGATCTCGATCTGCTCGGCGCGCGAGACGACGTCACGGGAGGCCAGCTCCATCTTGTTGGGGGCCGTCTTCTCCATGAAGCGCTCGCCCTCGGAGTTCAGCAGGTGGGCTCCCTCACCGCGGGCGCCCTCGGTGATCAGGATGCCGGTCTCGACCAAGCAGGTGGGGTGGTACTGGACCATCTCCATGTCCATCAGCGGAGCTCCCGCGCGGTAGGCCATCGCGATCCCATCGCCTGTGACGATCAGGCCGTTGGTCGTCGGCTTGTACACCTGACCGGCGCCGCCGCAGGCGAGGATCACGTTCTTGGCGGTGAAGGCCTCCATGCGCCCGCTGCGCACGTCGCGGGCGATCACGCCACAGCAGTGGCCGTGCTCGTCTTTGAGCAGCGAGGTGGTGAACCACTCCTCGTAGCGGTCGACCGTCTCGTGGTGCTTCATCAGCTGCTCATAGAGCACGTGCAGCAAAGCCTGCCCTGTGATGTCGGCCACATAGGCGGTGCGCTTCATCGAGGCGCCGCCGAAGGCCCGAAGGTCCAGCTCGCCCTTCTCGTTGCGATGGAAGGTGACGCCCATGTGCTCGAGGTGCATGACCTCTTCGGGCGCCTCCGAGCACATGATTTCGATCGCGTCCTGGTCGCCGAGGAAGTCCGAGCCCTTGACCGTGTCGTAGGCGTGTGAGTGCCAATCGTCATCGACGCTGATCGCCGCGTTGATGCCGCCGGCGGCAGCCACCGAGTGCGAGCGAACGGGGTGGACCTTGCTCATGATCGCGACACTTGCGCCCTGCTGGGCGGCCGCCAGCGCTGCGCGCTGGCCCGCGAGACCGGCTCCGATTATCAAGACGTCGTGTGCTGGCATGGCTCTCTGAGGGTCGACTGCGAGGAACGGGAGGGGGCGTTGCGCCGGAGACTCTATAACGCTTGCGCGGGCGGGCCGGGTGTCCTCTAGGTCGCCAAGCGCAACGCCCGGCGCACCTGCGCGAGCGTGACGACGCCCTGCAGGACTCCCTCCTCATCGACCGCCACCATTGCGCCCAGGCGGCCGAGACCTTCGGCGCTGAGCAGCGATTCGAGCGGTTCCTGCTCGGCGATTCGCACCGGCATGTCCTCCTCCAGCACGTCCACGACCGGCAGCGCCGGGCGCCCGGCGGCGATCTCGGAGTCCACGCGCTGGCCGCGCACGACGCCGAGGAAGTGCTGCGCGGGATCGACCACCGCGAACCACGGCCAGCGGTAGCGCAGGAAGAACTGCTCGTGGGCGTCCAGCAGCGTGAGCCCGGCGGGGATCGTCACCGGCTCGCGGTCCATGATGTCGGCGACGGTGATGTTTTGGATGCGCCGCCCGAGCGAGCCCTGCACGACCGCCGCGCCGGCCGCTTGGTAGAGGAAGAAGGCGAGCAGCATCGTCGCCAGGCCGAGCGAGACGTCCCCACTGGCGAGCGCCCACACCCCGAAGGCGCCGAGCAGCAGCGCGAATCCCTGTCCGGCACGGCCGGTGACGTGTGTGGCGCGGTTGCGATCGCCCGTGCGCCACCAGATCACGGCGTGGGCGATCCGCCCACCGTCCAGGGGGAAGGCGGGGATCAGGTTGAACACGAGCACCAAGGCGTTGATCGTCGCCACCCAGCTCAGCCAAACGAGCGCGGGCGTCGCGCGGACATGCTGGACGGCCATCGCGACGTCAAAGAAGTGCTTGCTGTCGGTGGCAAGCCGGCCGGCGACGATGCACAAGAGGATCAGCACGAACGTCACCAGTGGGCCAGCGGCGGCGACGCGCAGCTCGGTTCCCGGGCTCTGCGCCTCGCTCGCGCGGGTCATGCCGCCGAAGGCCCACAGGTCGATCCCCGCGACCGTCAGGCCGCTGCGGCGGGCGGCGAGCGCGTGGCCGAGCTCGTGCAGGATCAGCGAGGCAAACAGCGACAGCACGGAGGCGACGGCGACCAGGTAGGCGGTCGTGCGCGAGCCACCCAGCACTTCGTGGAAGTAGGGCGTGAAGACGAAGATCAAGAAGAACAGGACGACGAAGCAGCTGAAGCCGACGCCGACCCTGATGCCGAAGATGCGAGCTAGCTGAAAGTTGGTGCGCGGCGCCATCTTGGGCAAATGGTAGGCGCAGCGGCCGCCCCGGCCCGCCGTTTCACCTGCCGCAGGAGCGGACCTCGCTCCTCAGGGCCGGCTAGGGCTGTGGGAGCGAGCGCGAGATGATGCCCTCGAAGTCGCTGCCGGCCGGCAGCGTGCCGTACTCGAGCCCGCTATCCCCGCCCAGCCGCGAGGCGCAGAAGGCATCGGCGACCGCTGGTGGAGCGTGGCGCACGAGCAGCGAGCCCTGCAGGCACAGCGCCATGCTTTCGACCACCCGTCGCGCGCGCGTCTCAAGCGTCGCCGGATCGGCGAACTGGCCCTCGAGCTGGCGCACGCGCGCGTCCAGTCGCGCGTCTGCTCCGTCGGCTTGCCGAACCTCGTGGAGGAACACCTCGAGCGAGCGTGGCGAGCGCGTGAGCGCGCGCAGCACGTCGAGGCTCATGACATTGCCCGAGCCCTCCCAGATCGAGGCCAGCGGCGCCTCCCGGTACAGACGCGGCATCCCCGACTCCTCCACATAGCCGTTGCCGCCCAGGCACTCCAGCGACTCGAAGGCGTGGTTGGGAGCGCGCTTGCACGTCCAGTACTTGCCGACGGCCGTTGCCAGGCGCTTGAACAGCTGGGCATCGGTGTCGTTCTCGCCCGCCTGCGCGTCGGCGTCGGCCTCGTCGTAGGCGCGCGACAGGCGCATCGCCAGGGCAGTGCTCGCCTCGGACTCCAGGCACAGGTCGGCGAGCACGTTGCGCATCAAGGGCTGGTCGATCAGCGTCTTGCTGAAGGCCTGCCGGTGGGCGGCGTGATGGGTGGCGTTCACGACCCCCACGCGCATTCCCGCGGCCGAGCCGATCACGCAGTCGAGTCGCGTGTGCCCGACCATCTCGATGATCGTCGGCACGCCGCGGCCGGGCTCGCCGACCATCCGCGCCCAGGCGCCGTGCAGCTCGATCTCGCTGGAGGCGTTGGAGCGGTTGCCGAGCTTGTCCTTCAGCCGCTGGATGTGAAAGGCGTTACGCGTGCCATCGGGCAGGATGCGCGGCAACAAGAAGCAGGACAGGCCCTCCTCAGTCTGGGCGAGCACCAGGAACACGTCTGACATGGGCGCGGAGCAGAACCACTTGTGCCCGGTGATCTCGTACTCGGCGCCCGCGCCGCCGCCGTTCAGCGCCCGTGCGACGGTCGTGTTCGCGCGTACGTCGGAGCCGCCCTGCTTCTCGGTCATCGCCATTCCGCAGATCGCGCTGCCCTTCTCTGCGACGGGCACGAGGCGCGGGTCATAGGTGGTGGCCGTCAGCAGCGGCTCCCACTCGGCCGCCAGCTCGGGTTGCGCGCGCAGGGCGGGAACGGCCGCGAAGGTCATCGTGATCGGGCAGCAGAACCCGGCCTCGGCCTGCATCGCGGTCATGTACAGGGCGGCGCGTGCGGTGTGCGCGTAGGGCTGCTCGCTCGTCCACGGCAGCGAGTGCAGCTCGTGCTGCACGCCCATCGTCATCAGCTCGTGCCAGGCCGGGTGGAACTCGACCTCGTCGATGCGATTGCCGTAGCGATCGTGCGTGTGCAGGACCGGCTTGTTCTCGTTGGCCTGCCGCCCCCACAGCTGCTGTGGCTCGCCGCCGACGAACAGCCCCAGCTCCAAGGCTCGCTCGCAGACCCAGCCGGCGCCCTCGCGCTGAACGCCCTCGACGAGCGGCACGTTGCTGGAGAACACGTCCACGCCCTCGAGCGGCGGCACCTGGTTGAAGACCGAGTGCGTCTGCCACGAGGAGGCCCCCTCGCGTGGCGGCTGCGAGACCGTGGCCATCGTTGAAGTGAAGCAGATACGGGCGCTCGCGCGTGATCCGTTCGCGGCGAGGCAGGCTGTCGTGACCGGCGTCGGCGGCGATCGGGGTGGGAGGAGCGAACGGGTCTCCCATATTTATTTTTATCGGGTGGGGCGTGCGCGTTGGCGGCCACGGAGCCATCTCGCGGCCAAGCGGTCGATAGCATCGGCGCCCCGCCCGCGACTGCTGAAGGACAGACAGATGGCCAAGATCAAGGTGAAGAACCCGATAGTCGAGCTGGACGGCGACGAGATGACGCGCATCATCTGGTCGTTCATCAAGGAGCAGCTGATCGTTCCCTACCTGGACGTCGAGCTTCGCTACTACGACCTGGGGATCGAGAGCCGTGACGCGACGGGTGACCAGATCACCGTCGATGCGGCCAACGCGATCAAGGAGCTTGGCGTGGGCGTCAAGTGCGCGACGATCACCCCGGATGAGGCGCGCGTGCAGGAGTTCGGCCTGAAGGAGATGTACCGCTCGCCCAACGGCACGATCCGCAACGTCCTCGGCGGTGTGATCTTCCGCGAGCCGATCGTGATCTCCAACGTTCCCCGGCTTGTCCCCGGTTGGAGGAAGCCGATCGTGATCGGCCGTCACGCCTTCGGCGATCAGTACCGGGCAACCGATCTGGTGGTTCCCGGCGAGGGCAAGCTGACGCTCACCTACACCCCCGCCGACGGCGGCGAGCCGATCGAGTTGGATGTCTACGACTTCCCGGGCGGCGGCATCGCGATGGCGATGTACAACCTCGACTCCTCGATCCGCGAGTTCGCCCAGGCCTCGCTGCGCTACGGCCTGGATCGCGGCTACCCGGTGTACCTGTCGACGAAGAACACGATCCTCAAGCGCTATGACGGGCGCTTCAAGGACATCTTCGAAGAGGTGTACGAGTTGGAGTTCAAGAGCGATTTCGAAGCCGCCGGGATCACCTACGAACACCGGCTGATCGACGACATGGTCGCGGCCGCGCTGAAGTGGGAAGGCGGCTACGTGTGGGCGTGCAAGAACTACGACGGCGACGTGCAGTCGGACACCGTCGCGCAGGGCTACGGCTCGCTTGGGCTGATGACCAGCGTGCTCACGAGCGCCGACGGCAAGACCGTCGAGGCCGAGGCCGCACATGGCACCGTCACCCGCCACTATCGCCTGCACCAGCAGGGCAAGCCGACCTCCACCAACCCGATCGCCTCGATCTTCGCCTGGACGCGCGGCCTGTCCGCACGGGGGCGAATGGACGACACACCCGCCGTCAGCGAGTTCGCCGAGACGCTCGAGCGCGTGTGCGTGGAAACCGTCGAAAGCGGGAAGATGACCAAGGATCTCGCGCTGCTCGTCGGCGCCGATCAGCCGTGGCAGACCACAGAGGAGTTCCTCGCCTCGATCGATGAGAGTCTCAAGCGGGCGATGGCATGAGGCCGGCGCCTATTAACCGAAACGCAACCCATAGCACTTCACCCAGGAGATGAATCCGTGAGCAAACCCATACGTGTCACCGTCACCGGCGCCGCCGGTCAGATCGGCTACAGCCTCGTCTTCCGCATCGCCTCGGGCCAGCTGCTCGGTCCTCAGCAGCCCGTCGATCTGCGGCTGCTGGAGATCCCCCCGGCGATGGGAGCGCTGGAGGGCGTGGCGATGGAGCTGATCGACTGCTCCTTCCCGCTGCTCACCGGCCTCGACCTGCACGATGACCCGAACGGCGCATTCGACGGCGTGAACGTGGCGCTGCTGGTCGGCTCGCGCCCGCGCACGAAGGGCATGGAGCGCGCCGAGCTGCTCTCGGAGAACGGCAAGATCTTCACGGTCCAGGGCAAGGCGCTGAACGACAACGCGGCCGCGGACGTGAAGGTGCTGGTCGTCGGCAACCCCGCCAACACCAACTGCCTGATCGCGATGAACAACGCTCCCGACATCCCCAACGAGCGCTTCACGTCGATGATGCGCCTCGACCACAATCGCGCGATCGCGCAACTTGCGGCCAAGGTCGGCGCTCCGGTGACGGATGTCATGCAGATGGGCGTGTGGGGCAACCACTCCCCGACCATGTACCCGGACCTGTTCCACGCCCAGGTGCGCGGCGAGCAGGCAGCCAAAGTCGTTGACGACCAGGCATGGATCGAAGGCGACTTCCTGCCGAACGTCGGCAAACGCGGCGCCGCGATCATCGAGGCCCGCGGCTCCTCATCGGCAGCCTCCGCCGCCAGCGCGGCGATCGACCATGTCAACGACTGGGTCACCGGTGCCGCCGACTGGGTCTCGATGGGCGTCCCCTCCGACGGCTCCTACGGCATCCCCGAGGGCCTCATCTGCGGCTTCCCGTGCCTCTGCACGGATGGCCAGTGGAAGATCGTCGAGGGCCTCGACCTCGACGACTTCTCCCGCGCCAAGATCGACGCCTCGATAACCGAGCTGACCGAAGAGCGCGACACAGTAAAAGACCAAGGCTTGATCTAAGAGAACACAACCTGATTTAAGAGACAGGTGGCCTGACCAAGCACGCCAAGCACGTGATCCGCAAGCACGTGATCCGAGCGAAGCCCCAAGAGCCTCATCGAAGGTCGGTCAGTATCAGAGGGCCTCACCAAGCATCAGTCAACACAAAGGGGCGTGGCCATGATGGCCACGCCCCTTTTTGGAAGATGCACCGCGACAACCTCGAACTGAATCAAGCGTGAAGGCGGACGGATCGTCGTTCCTGGCAAGGACGCAGGGAGCGAAGTGTGCTCCGCACACGAGCGACCGAGGACGCCGCCAGGGACGACGAGACTACGCCTTCGGGTGCCAGCCGCGGCCTTTCTTGCTTACCTTGCTTTCCTGCTCGAGCCCAGGAAGCACCCGGTACAGGTAGTTCTGCTTGATGCCCATCTTCGCCGCCAGCTCGGGGATGGTGATGCCGGGCTGGCCCTGTACGAATGACAGTGCCTCAGCGGCGCGAGTGCCGCTGCCTTTGCGCCGTCCGGCGCGGCGGCTTCCCGCGGAACGGCCTTTTTTGCGTGCCGCTTTCGCTTTGGCGGGTTTCGCAGCGGTCGTGCTCGCTGGGGCGGCGCCGCGCGTGCGGTTGACGGAACCGCGCGGGCGTCCCGGTCCACGACGGCGAGGAGCGCTGGTCGCAGCGGGGCTCGCGGCGGTGGCTGTGCCACCCACGCCCGCAAGGGCCGAAGCGGCGGCCTCGAGGCGATTGTACTCGTCCACCGCTGGCTTGAGCTCCTTCAGTCGGTCGGTGATCTCTCGGCGCTTCTCGTCAAGGAAGTCGGTCACGGTTGCATCCTCTTCACTAGTTAAATGTGATCTAAAGTCAGATCATTTCGTGCATCACCTTACACTAGTTCTCTGTCAGGATCTGCTCCTGTCAAGGTGAGCGCGCAGGCGATCGAGTGTGCGTGTCGCCTCGCGCTCGGGGATGCCTCCCACAAGCGCCCTGCCCACTATCGCGCCGACGGGTCCGAGCGGCGGGCGGAACTCGTTGCGGTAGTCAAAGCGGGTGCCGTCGTCCTCGACCTTCAAGACATATTCCGTACGGGCGCGTGAGCGAGCCGGACCGCGCCCCTCCCAAACTGCTCGCTCGCAGGTGAGGCAAGCGGTCAGCCTCCAGTGCACTTCGAGGTTCACGCCGCGCAGATGAATCTGCTGGTCCATCTCATAGCCGACCCGTGCGGGGCCCTCGTCGGCATGAACGAGCTTGCGGTGAATCGTGACCCACTCGTGCAGCCGCTCGGGGTCCATGACCATCTTCCACACCTCCTCACGTGGGGCGGCTATGCGCGTCGATGCGGTGACGAGGCTCATGGGAGATCGGCCGTCAGCGCGCCGCGAGCGGCTCAGATCGTTCCCACTCGCTCAACGCATGTTCTACCGCTGAGTCGAATGAGTGCAGATTCACGTTCAGCAACTCCGCGACGCGATCGTCGGCCGGCAGCAGGTCTCCCTGCAGGCTCTCCATCAGCGGCACCACCAGATCGGGGTCCTCCCTGGCGATCGCCGCGGCGACACGCGCGGTCACCGGCGTGACGTTCACGCCGAACCCAAGTGACGGGCGTGTCACGAGCATCAGATCGGCGATCCGCGCGATCATCTCACCGTAGGTGAGCACGTCCGGTCCACCCACGTCGAGTGACCTGCCCGCAACCGCCGCCGGCGCGCTCGCGGACGCCACCAGCATCTCGATCATGTCGCGCTCATCGATCGGCTGCGTGCGGAAGTGGCGCCATGCGGGCAGCGCGAGCACGCGCAGGCGCTCGACGAGGTGAACGAGCAGGCGGAAGGAGCGCGAGCGCGCGCCGATCACGATCGAGGCGCGCAGCGCCACCGAATCGGGAACCGCCTCCAGCAGGATCCGCTCGACCCCCTCGCGACTCGCCAGATGGCGCGAGAGGGGTGAGCGTTTACGTGACTGGCCGCCCGGCGACTTCGAGGGTTCCGCGGGGGGCGTGAGCTCCCGTGGCTGCAACCCTCCGAGATACACGATCCGCTTGACGCCGGCCCGCGCGGCGGCGGCGGCGAATCGCTCGGCGGCGACGCGCTCGCGCTCCGGGAAGGACCCGGATCTGCCCGAGGCGCGTTCCATCGAGTGGATCAGGTAGTAGGCGACCTCGACCTCCCCGAGCGCTCGCGACAGCCCTTCACCTGTGAAAGCGTCGCCGCGCACAACCTCCGCCTGGGTATCGACGCGGCCGGGGTCGCGGGCGAGCGCTCGCACGAGATGCCCGCCGGACTGCAGCCGGGGAATGAGCAGCGAGCCGACGAAGCCGCTGGCTCCGGTGACGAGAATGCGCATCTGCGCACATGATGACGCCGGTAGTCGCAGGGTGCGCGAAAGACCCGGAAAATGCGGGTCGATTGGCGAGATTGTCACATGCAAGTGATCCGGTTCCGGCACTTTCCGCCGAGCGAATCTTTTTCTCTGCGTTTTGCGGATTGCCGGTGTGCGGCTCTCGATGAGGGTGCTTTGATGACCGCTGTTCCGTTCAATCCAACTCGTCGCCGGGGAGCTTGGCATTGCCGCCGAGAAAGCAGAGCACACGATCGCCACGCAAGGTCAGCTGCGAGGAATGCTATTTCCGCTGCAACCTGCTGTGTGCGCTCGATCTGCCGGAGCCCTGCAGCACCTTCCGTCCCAACGAGGCCCAGCTGAGGCCTCCGCAGCAGCTGCGCTTCGTGTTCCGCCAGGAGCGCCGCTCGCGCGCCGCCTGGGCGTTTCCCTCCGCTCAGGAGCAGGCCGCGCTGCACGCCTAACAGCAAGGTCCCGTGCGGGTCGCTCGCTCACGGCTCGGCCGCCTGGCGCTCGGCGTGCCGGGCGATCCAATTGGCGCCCGGCGTGTCGCTGAGGCCGTGCAGGACGATCGAGCAGAAGACCGCCAGCGCAGTCAGGTCGAAGATACGCACGCCGCCGGCGATGTTCTCGTCGAGAACGATCAGCGCGAAGGTCATCGAAGCGATCCCCTTCGGGCCGAACCAGCCCATGAACAGTCGCGTTGGGGCGTCGGTATTGGTACCCGCGAGCGCGATCCAAACGGCGAGCGGCCGGGCGATGAAGAAGATCGCGACGACCAGCGCGACCGCCGCCCAGCCGTCGCTGGTCAGCGCGTCGACGCTCAGCAGGGAGCCGAACACGAAGAAGACCCCGAGCTTGACGATCTCCACGATCTCCTCGGCGTTCCTCTCGAAGTGCGCGCGCACGTCCGGCCGGCGCACGCTGAGGACGATCGCGGCGACGAACACCGCGATGAAGCCGTTGCCTTTGGGGGAGAGGACCGTGACTCCATAGGTGGCGAACGCCACGCCGAGCGCGAACAGCGACTTCTGATGGGATGGGATCGAGCGTGTCAGCCCACTGCCGACTCCGCGCGGCATTAGCAGCGAGGCGACCCATCCGCAGGCGAGGCCGAACAGCAGCCCCAGCCCGATGTCCTGGAGGATGAATCGCCACCACACGAAGTCATCGGAGCCGGCGCTGAGCGCCGCCAGAAACGTGAGCACGGCGGGCAGCGCGAGGCCATCGTTGAGCCCCGACTCGAGGTTCAGCGAATGGCGCACCAACCGTGGCACGCGCGGATTGGTGACGATGCTCGACGTCAGCACCGGATCGGTCGGCGACAGCAGCGCGCCGAGCAGGAACGACTCCGTCCAGGACAGGCCGATCAGCACCCGCGCCGCTGCGGCAATCAGAGCCATCGTGATCGGCATCGCCAGCACGAGCTTGCGCAGCGGCAGCCGCCAGGCCTTCTGCAGCATCTCGGCCTCCACCTCCAGACCGTCCCTGAAGAGGATCACGATCAGCGCCGCAAACGCCAGATCCTCGACGAAGCCCGAGCGTGCGCTGAAGTCGATCCACCCGACCCCGCCTTCGCCCAAGGCGAAGCCCGCTAGCACGAACAGCGCCGCCAGCGAGACGACCGAACGGCGCGCGAGCCCCGAGATCAGCGCGCCCACCATCAGCAAGAGCCCCAGCACGGTGACGGTCGCCTGGAAGGTGGGCATCTGCCGCTTAGACTCGCATGTCCGCTGGCGCCAGCCGCTCCGACGAGCCACCCGGCCGTGATCGGAAGCCGTTAGGGGGGTATATTGGGCGACAGACCAGCAAAGCTTCGGCAGAGACGAGGTTTGGAGATGGCAGCGAAGGACAGGATCAACAAGGCCGGCGAAGCAGCGCGAGCGGCGCAGCGTAACCGCTACCTGCAGCGGCTGCTCGAGGATGAGGAACTGCGCGGGACCCTGATCACGGCCTACGGCGCGGCTCGCAGCGCCTACGGGCGCATGAGCAACGGCAAGCCCGCCACGCAGGCGCTGTTCGAGGATCGCAAGCTCCAGCGTGAGCTGAGAGAGGCGGCCTATGCGCTGCGCGACGCGTCGAGCGCGCTGCGCGAGCCTCCCAAGCGCAAGCGCAAAGGCGGCATCGGCCGCAAGCTGATGCTGATCGGCATCGCCGGTGTGCTTGCGATCGCGCTCAGCGAGGGGCTGCGCTCGAAGGTGCTCGACCTGCTGTTCGGGGCCGAGGAGGAGTTCGACTACAGCTCGACCACGGCTCCGGCGGAGCCCGCTCCGGCGAGCGCCACCGCCGCCTGAGTCCAAGACTCGCGCGAAGATGACCGCCGCCGTGGATGCCGTCGCGTTGGACACCGACGCGGCGGCGCAGCGCGCGGCGAAGGGCTCGGCGTCCTCGGCGCCGGCCACTCCCGGCGGCCGCTCGCTGTCGGGCGAAAAGGCGCGGCGGATCGTCGAGGCGATGCGCAGTAGCGTCGCCCGGCGCGGGACCGCCGGCTCGACCTTCGACCACGTCTCGCGCGAGGCGGGCGTCTCGAGGGGCCTGCTGCACTACTACTTCGGCACCAAGGAGCAGCTGCTCGTGGAGGCCGTTCGCCGCGACTGCGAGTTGCGCATGGAGCTGCTCGAGCGCCGGCTCTCAACGGCGCAGAGCGCCGATGACTTCATCGACCTGATGGCGCAGAACCTGCAGGAGACTGTCCGCGACGATCCCGACTTCGTGACGCTTGTGTTCGAGCTGTTCACGCTCTCACGCCGCAACGCCGACATCGCCGCCGAGTACGCCGAGCTGATGCGCCGCACGCGCGAACAGGTCGCGGGCATGCTCGCGACCGCGCAGCGCGAAGGAATCCTGAGCCTGCACGCCGAGGCCGAGGCGGTCGCCGAGATCCTCTTCTCGCTCGGCGACGGGTTCGCGCTGCGGATGCTGGCCGAGCCCGAGCGGGACTTCACCGCGACGGTTCGAGCCGGGATCGCCTGCGCGCGAGCGCTGCTGACCGACTAAGTTCATCCGATGCCGATCTACGAGTACCGACGCCCCGACGGGACAACGTTCGAGATCCAGCAGTCCTTCAGCGAAGAGGCGCTGACGGTCGACCCAGACACGGGCGTGCCCGTCGAGCGGGTGCTGCACGCGCCGGCCGTTCACTTCAAGGGCAAAGGCTTCTACAACACCGACTACGGCACGCGTAACCGCCAGCGCGAGACGGCCGCCGCCGCCGCGGAGGGCTCATCCTCCAAGGACTCCTCCGCGAAGGACTCCGCTTCCAAGGACGGCGCATCAAAGGACTCGTCTTCATCGAGCGGCGACTCGAGCACCTCCTCCTCCGATGCGAAGTCCAAGAGCGAGAAGGGCTCGCCTAGCTCCGCCCCCGCCAAGGACGCAAAGCCCGTCGCCACCAAGAAGTCCTGACTCCGCTCAGCCTTTCTGGAAGCGCGCGACCGCTGCGCGGCGCTCGGCTTCTGAGACGTGCAGACCGATCTCGCCGTCTGGCAGGGTGACTGTTTCCGAGGGCTTCAGCACCCTCGTCGGCGGCGTGCCGGAGATCGCCAGCGCGCCGAACAGCCCGAGCAGCGTCGGGCCGCTCATGTCGGAGATGATCGCCGGCGGGGCGTTCCAGGCGATCAGCGGCAGGCGCAGGAAGCTCGAGGGGGAGAGCAGCCTGCTCTTCATATCGGTGAACAGCGCCTGCTGGTGCGCCTCGCGCTGCAGGTCGGTCTCGCTGGGCCTGCACAGGTTCTCGCGCGTGCGCGCCAGCGCGAGCGCCTGCCTGCCGTCGAGGTGGTGGGTGCCGGATGGCAGCCGAGCGTGTAGCCGCCGCGACTGAAGCCGCCTTCCAGGCGCGAGACGATGCAGCCGCCCGTGTAGTCGATCCCGCCCATCGCGTCGATCAGCTGGGGAAAATCTTCGAAGTTCACTTCCACGAGATGGTTGATCGGGATGCCGAGGTAGTCCTTGATCACCGAGATCGACAGCGCGGGGCCGCCGAATGCATACGCGGCGTTGATCTTCTGCTCGCCGTGCCCGGGAATCTCGACGACCGTGTCGCGGGGGATCGACAGGCGCGCGGAGTGCCCGCCGCCGATGCGCAGCAGCATGATCGAGTCCGATCGACTCGGCCCGCTGGTGTGCGCGCCAGGCTCCTTGCTGCCCTTCTGGCGGCGGTCGGAGCCGAGCACGAGGATGTTGTTGGCGGAGGTCAGGGGAAAGCCGCCCGGATCGAGCACGCTTGCGACGTTCGCCGGCGGGGAGGTGCGCTCGAAGTGCGAGCTGAGCAGGAACAGCACCAGCGACAGCGCCAGCCAGCCGAACACGAGCGCGAGCAACCCGAGCACGACGCGCTTGGGCGTGATCCGAGCACGCCAGGAGGACGCGCGATCGCGATCGTGCGAGCGCGGCGCGAGCACCCGCTCCTCCTGTTCGCGTCCCGCCAGCAGCCGGCGCCTGGCCCTATAGCGGGTGTACTGGGGCGGCGGATCGTGGTCGGGGGACACCTCGTGGACCCTATATTTGCCGGATGACTCCCGCGCAGGGCGCCGCCGGGCGGCTCCTCGTCTGTCCCACCCCGATCGGCAACCTGCAGGATGTGACGCTGCGCGTGCTCGCAGCGCTGGCCGAAGCCGACGCGGTCGCGTGTGAGGACACGCGGCACACGCGCGGGCTGCTCGAGCGCCACGGGATCGAGGCGTCGCTCGTGAGCTTTCACGAGCACAACGAACGCCCGCGCACGGACGAGCTGATCGCGCGGATACGTGCCGGGGCGCTCGTCGCGCTGGTCTCAGACGCGGGCATGCCGGTCGTGTCCGATCCCGGCTTCGCGCTCGTGCGCGCGTGCCTGCAGGAGGGGCTCGCGGTCGAGGTCCTGCCCGGGGCGAGTGCCGTGACGACAGCGCTCGTCGCCTCCGGCCTGCCCGCCGAGCGCTGGCTGTTCGCGGGCTTTCTGCCGCGCAAGCAGGCCGAGCTCGAGGAGCTTTTGGCGAGCGTCGGCGAGACGCTCGTGGCGTTTGAGTCTCCGCGACGGCTTGCGCGAACGCTGCGCGTGCTCGCGAAGCTCGATCCATTGCGCCCGGTCGCGGTCTGCCGCGAGCTGAGCAAGCTGCACGAAGAGGTGCGGCGTGGCAGCGCCGATGAGCTCGCGCGCCATTACGGCGAGCACGCGCCGCGTGGAGAGCTCGTGCTCGTGATCGGCGCCGCCGCCCGCGGTCAGGCGCAGAGTGAGCAGGCGCTCGCGGCGCTCGAGCAGCTCGTCGAGGCCGGCGCCCGCGCGCGCCCGGCCGCGTCGGTCGTGGCGAAGTTGACTGGCGTCGGCGCGAACGAGCTCTACCGCAAGCTGACCGGCTCCGGACAGTAGCCTGGGCGCAGCATGTCCTTCTATGTGACCACCCCGATCTACTACGTCAACGCGGCCCCCCATCTGGGGCACGCCTACACGACGATCGCCGCGGACGTGCTGGCCCGCCATCATCGCCAGCGCGGTGAGCAGGTGTTCTTCCTGACGGGCACCGACGAGCACGGCGAGCCCGTCGCCGACGCCGCCCACGCGCAGGGGGTCTCGCCCCAGCAGCTGGCCGACAAGAACGCCGAGCGCTTCAAGGCGCTCGCGCCAGTGCTCGGGGCGAGCAACGACTTCTTCATCCGCACCACCGATCCGCAGCACATGGCGAAGGTGCAGGAGGTGCTCGTGCGCGTGCGCGAGAACGGGTTCGTCTACGAAGGAACCTACGAGGGCTGGTACTGCCCGCGCTGCGCCGACTTCAAGGCCGAGAACGAAATCGACGCGGGCAACCGCTGCCCGATCCACCACATCGAGCTGACGCGCGAGCAGGAGGACAGCTACTTCTTCAAGCTCTCCGCCTTCCAGGAGCGCTTGGAGGCGCTGTACGCCGAGCGCGAGGACTTCGTCGCGCCACGCACTCGTTACAACGAGGCGCTCTCGTTCATCCGCTCGGGATTGCGCGACGTGCCGCTCACCCGCCACAAGCTCACGTGGGGGGTACCGGTGCCGTGGGATTCCGAGCACGTCTTCTACGTGTGGTTCGACGCGCTGTTGAACTACTACAGCGCGCTCTCCTACGCGCCCGGTCCCGCGGGCACGGCGGAGACCGGGGCGGACGTCGACTTGACAGAGCGGTTCTGGCCGGCCAGCTATCACGTGATCGCCAAGGACATCCTGCGCTTTCACACGATCTACTGGCCCGCCCTGCTGATGGCGGCGGAGATCGAGCTGCCCGAGCACGTCTTCGTGCACGGCTACCTACTGATGGATGGGGAGAAGATGAGCAAGTCGCTCGGCAACGTGCTCGACCCGTTCGCCGTGATCGATCGCTTCGGCTCGGACGCGCTGCGCTTCTATCTGCTGCGCGAGGTGCCCTTCGGCCAGGACGGCTCCGTCTCCACGGCCTCCTTCGAGCAGCGCTATGAAAGCGAGCTGGCCAACGAGCTGGGCAACCTCGCCAGCCGCTCGATCGCGATGCTCGGACGCTACCGCGACGGCGCGGTCTCACCCGGCGTGCTCGACCCGGTCCTGCACGCGGACTTCGACGGACTGGGCGAGCGCGTCGCCGGTCAGCTCGACCGCGCTGAACTGACGCTCGCACTCGATGAGATCTGGCAGCGGGTCAGGCGGCTGAACCGCTACGTCGAGGAGCAGGCGCCGTGGCAGCTCGCCAAGGACGAGTCGCGGGCGGATGATCTCGATCGCGTGTTGCGCACGCTGCTCGAGGGCCTGCGCAGCGTGACCGTGCTTTTGTGGCCCTACCTGCCGGCCAGCGCCGAGCGACTGCTGGAGGCGCTTGGCGCCCCCGATCTCTCGCTTGCCCGCGCGGAGCTCGGCGCCGGCGCGATCGAGCGGGTTAGCCCGATCGAGGCGCTATTTCCCAAGGACCGCCGGCAGGCTCCCCAGCCGTGATCGACTCGCACACGCATCTGGAGCTGTGCGATCCCCCCGACTCCGAGCTCGTCGCGAGCGCCGTCGCGGCGGGTGTCGAGCGCATCCTCACGGTCGGCATCGACGGAGCCTCCTGCCGCGCGGCGCTCGCGGCCGCGGAGGCCTTTCCACAGGTGTATGCCGCGATCGGGCGCCATCCGAACACCTCGAAGGGCTTCAACGGGGCGGACCTGGCCGAGCTGCGGGCGCTCGCCGCCCACGAGCGCTGTCTGGCGATCGGGGAGACCGGCTTGGACTTCTACCGCGAGGGCGCCCCGCGCGCCGATCAGCAGCGTGCGTTCGCCGCCCAGATCGCGCTCGCGCGGGAGACGGACAAGCCGCTCGTGATCCACTCGCGCGCGGCCGAGGATCAGACGCTTGCGCAGCTTGCCGACGAAGCCGAGGGGGTGAGCGTCGTGATGCACTGCTTCTCGATGCCGGAGCGCTTGGCGGAGTGCCTGCGGCGTGGCTATGCGATCTCCTTCGCGGGCAACGTCACCTACAAGAACGCCGGCGATCTGGCGGCGGCCGCCAAGCTCGTTCCCGAGGACCGCCTGCTGGTGGAGACCGATGCGCCATACCTTCCGCCCCAGGCCGTGCGCAAGGAACGCAACCAGCCGGCGTTCGTCGCCCATACGCTGCGGTTTCTGGCGGAGCTGCGGGGCGTGGCCGAGCGGGAGCTGGGCGCGGCGGTCGAGCGCAACGCGGCGCGCGTGTTCGGCTGGTGATCGGCGCCGTGGCGGACGTCCCGGTCCAGCCCAGCCTGCGGCGGATGCGCCGTTTCGGCGTGCGCCCGAACCGCGAGCTGGGGCAGAACTTCCTGATCGACTCGAACATCCTCGGCGTGATCGGCCGCGCCGCCGAGCTGGACGGCGAGGACGTCGTGCTGGAGATCGGCGGCGGCCTGGGCGTGCTCTCGGAGTACCTGGCCGAGCGGACGGCGCACGTGCACGTGATCGAGATCGACGAGCGCCTGCGCGAGGCGCTGGGCGACGCGACTGATCCCTTCGCGAACGTCAGCGTTCATTGGGGAGATGCGATGACGATCGATCTGCGTGGGCTGCGCCCGTGCCCGGCGAAGGTGGTCGCAAACCTGCCCTACGGGATCGCCGCGGGCGTGCTCCTGCGCACGATCGAGGAGCTCGACGGCGTTCAGAGCTGGGTGGCGATGGTCCAGCGCGAGGTCGGCGAGCGACTGGCGGCGCGCCCGGGCGGCGGCGACTACGGCACGCCGTCGGTGATCGCGCAGCTCGCCTGCGAGGTGCGGGTGCTGCGGGCGATCCCGCGGACCGTGTTCCAGCCGGCGCCGAACGTCGACTCGGTGCTGGTGGGGATGAGCCGCCGTGAGCCGGGCACCGGCGCAGGCGCTCCGGCGCCCGCCCTGCGCGCGCTTGTCGGCGGCTCCTTCGCCCACCGGCGCAAGACGCTCGCCGGCTCGCTGGCGCTGTCCGGCCAGGCGCACGGGCGCTCGCGCGAGCAGGTGCGGGCGGCGCTCCAGGATCTCGGCCATCCGGCGGACGTGCGCGCCGAGCGCCTCTCCCCGGAGGACTTCCGGGCGCTCGCGCTGGCGCTCGAGCTATGAGTACCGAGCGCGCGGGGATCGCCTATCGGGCGCTCGCGCCCGCGAAGATCAACCTCGGGCTGTTCCTGGGGCCACGGCGAGACGGAGACGCCCGGCACGAGCTGGTGAGCGTGATGCAGTCGATCTCGCTCGCCGATGAGCTGACGCTCTCGCCGGCGGCGGCCGGTGCGGCGCGCGACGAGCTCGCCTGCCCGGGCGTGCCCGGCCCGGCGGATCAGAACCTCGCCGCGCGGGCGCTCGCCGCCTTTCGCGCCGCGACCGGCTGGGATGCCCCGCCGCAGCGGCTGAGCATCGTCAAGCGGATCCCCGTCGCGGCCGGCCTCGGAGGCGGCTCCGCCGATGCCGCCGCCACGCTGCGGCTCGCGGCCCGAGCCTCGGGGCTGGGCGATGAGCGGCTGCTGCGCGAGCTGGCCGGTGCGCTGGGCGCGGACGTTCCGGCGCAGGTCGCTCCCGGGCGCTGGCTGGCCACGGGCGCCGGTGAGGTGCTGGCGGCGCTGCCGGATCCGAACCGCCCCCTGGGCGTGCTCGTGCTGCCACTGGCTGCCGAGCTCTCGACCGCGGAGGTGTACGCGGAGGCCGACCGTCTCGGCCTCCGCACGTGCCGGCCGGGAGCTCGAGGAGCTGGGCGCGCAACTGCGCGCGGCGCTGGAGCTGGGCGCGCCGCTGCCCGCCGCTACGGAGCTGTTGCACAACGACCTGCAGCGGGCGGCCGTCTCGCTGTGCCCGCAGATCGCCGGCGCGCTGGGCGAGGCACGCGAGGCGGGGGCGGCGGACGCGCTCGTCAGCGGGTCCGGACCGACGGTCGTCGGGCTGTTCCCCCGTGCGAATGCCTTGGGGCGGGTCGAGCGGGCGGCCGCCCAGCTGGCCGGTCGCGTACCCGCGCCGGTGGCCGCGATCTCGGTGGACGCCGGGTTCGCCCGTGCCGTGGGAGTGGCGCGGCCCGGCCCGGACGCCGCGCACGCCTGACGCGCCATCTGACGCACGCAGGCGGACGACACCGGCGTGCGTCACAATCACGGCCGAGAACGTATGAGCAGGACAGCTATCAACGACCTCGTCGGCGTGTGTGCCGGGACCTTCGGCTTGGCGCTGTACGCCGGCCTGATCCTCGTGCCGGCGTGGACCGCCTACTCGCGGCTGTGGGAGCGGCTCGCCGCGACCGTGCTGTCGCTGTACGTGCTCGCCGTGCTCGTGGGCGTCGGAGTGGCCGGGGCGCTCGCCGTCGTCTACTTCTGGGGCTAGCGGCGATGTCCGACTACGCGGCGCTCGACGCGATCACCGAGGCGGTCGAGTCGGGCGCGGGGCTACCGGAGGTCGTGCGCGCGGCGGCGAAGGCGCTGGAGGCGAGCCTCGCGGTCAGCGACGCGTGGGGCGCGACGCTCGCCGTGGCGGCGAGATCGCCCGCCGAGGAGCGCTCGCTGCTGTCACAGGGAGAGGGCGTCACGACGCATCCCTCTGCGCGTGGCCGACACGGTCGTGGGCGCGCTGCACATGCGCGCGAAAACAGAGCCGAGCGCGTCGATGCAGCGGCTGCTGGCGACGATGATCGCCTCCGAGGTCGAGCGCGTGCGGGCGCCCGAGCGCGTCTCGGAGTCGGCCGCCGCCGACTTCCTGCGCGCGGTGCTCAACCGCGAGCTGACCGATCGCGAGGAGCTGCTGGCGCGCGCGAAGGAGCTGTCGCTGGAGGTGGAAGACGGCGCGAGCATGATCGTCGCGCGCGCCCATCCGCAGTCGCCCACCGACGAGGGCTGGCGCGGGCGCGTGCGCGCGGTCGCCGAGCGCGGAGCGCGGGCCGTCGTCAGCCGCTCGATCGCCGCGCTCTCAGAACGCGACGGGTTCCCCGGGGCGGAGGTGCTGCGTGCTGGTGCCCGGCGGCGAGGAGCCGACGGCCGCGCGGGCCGCCGATGGCGTCCTGCGCGAGATGCAGGCCGGGCTGGCCGGATACACGTTCGCGCTCGGGCGCAGCCGTATCACCGAGGACCCCGCCGATCTGCCGCGCGCGGCCAGCGAGGCGCTGCTGGCCGCCAACGTCGCGCAGGGCGCCGCGGACGGCGTGGCGCTGGCATTCGAGCAGACCGGCGCCTACCGGCTGCTGCTGTCGGCGATGAGCGAGAACCCGAGCGAGCTGCAGCGCTTCTACGCGGAGACGGTCGAGCCGCTGGTCGCCTACGACGAGCAGTACGAGACCGATCTCGTGCGCACGCTGGAGGCGTTCCTGGAGGCGGACGGCAACGTGGCCGGCACGGCCCAGCGCCTGTTCACCCACCGCCACACGATCTACTACCGCCTGGAGCGCGTGCGCGAGCTCTCCGGACACGACGTCAGCTCGAGCGACGGCCGCGAGAAGCTCAGCCTCGGATTGAAGGCGATGCGCGTGCTGGGCATCTCCTCCGCGCATGGCCCCGCCTCGGAGGCCGGCGCCGAAGGCGGTCGCGTGCCGCGCCGCCCGGGCCGCGGCTCTTAGCGCCGTGCGTCGACGCTAGGGCTGGCGGGCGCCGAACTCGACCGCGTAGGTCCCGCCCAGCCAGCCCGCGCCAAGCGCCGAGGGAACGTCGGGAGCGACGCCCACGCCGGCATCCCGGTAGGCGCCGGTGAGGATGATGCGCCGATGCGGAGGCGACTCCATCCACGCCCTGACGATTCCGACGGGCGTGGCGTTGGGACCCGTTCCCCAGCCGATGTTCTGGGCGGTCAGGAGGCGGATGCCGGCGGCGTGCAAGGGGTAGCCGGTGGCCATGATGCGAGCCAGCGGCGACTTTCCGGAGAGGCTCTGATCGCCGAAGTAGTCGCCCCGCACCATGTCGCTGGCCTGTCCCGTCGCGACCCGCGCGAGCGCGCTGTTGAGCCGCAGCGGGCGCAGACGGTGCGCCAGGCGCACCTGATTCATCAGGCACATCGTGGCGGCGTCGACGACCGCCGAGTTGCTCCCGTTCGGGGCGAGGTTGGCACCCCGGCAGACGAGCGCCGCGCCGCTGGCACGGGGCGTCTGGGCGGCGGCCGCGGTCTGTATCGCGGATGCGCCCAGGCAGACGAGCAGCGCTGCCGCAAAGAGGGCGCCGACGTACGTCCTTGCTCTGCTAGCTCCCCGTGGCAACTGCAAGAATCTTTGCAGAAGCAGGGGATCGTTTGTTACGGACCCGTATCCGATGCTCCGGCTCGCGGTATTTCCGGGGCGTTCTCACCATCTATCCTTCAGCGATCCCCTTGGGGGGTCGTCCAATGGCAGGACATCAGGTTTTGGTCCTGAGAATCGGGGTTCGAATCCCTGCCCCCCAGTTGCTCCCTGCCTCTCAGTTGCGCTCTGAGCGCCGAGGCCAGGAGCCAGGAGAGTGACTAGCATCCCCCTTGTGGCCGCTCCAACCGTCCTGATCCTCGCCGCGGGCCAGGGCACGCGGATGCGCTCGAGCACTCCCAAGGTTCTGCACGAGCTGTGCGGAGCGCCGATGGTGCTGTGGCCGGTGCGCGCGGCGCTCGCGGCGGGCGCCGGCCGGGTCGTGGTCGTCGACTCCCCCGCGCGGGCGCTCGCGCAGGTGCTGCCCGACGGGGTCGAGCTGGCAGTGCAGCCGCACCCGGACGGCACGGGCGGCGCGGTCGTGGCGGCCATGTCCCACCTGCCAGCCGACGCGCAGGCCCCGGTGGTGGTGCTGAGCGGCGATGTCCCGCTGATCGGCGCCGAGACGATTCGCGAGCTGACGGAGGCTCACGAGCACAGCGACGCGCCCGCGACGATGGTGACGAGCATCTTGCAGGACCCGAGCGGCTACGGGCGGGTCGTGCGCGATGACGCGGGGGCCGTCGCGCGCGTCGTCGAGACGAAGGGCAGCGGCGACTCGACGCCAGAGGAGCGCCAGATCCAGGAGGTGAACGCGGGCATCTACGTGTTCGACGCGCCGGCGCTGAGGGACGCGCTACCGCGGTTGAGCGCCGAGAACGCACAGGGGGAGCTGTACCTGCCGCAGGTGCTCGACCTGTTGCGTGCCGACGGCCGCACGGTCGCCGCCCACGTGCTCGAGGATCCTGCGCTGATGCTGGGCGTCAACGATCGCGCGGCGCTCGCGCGGGCCCGCAAGCTCGCCCAGCGGGCGATCCACGAGCGCCACATGCGCGCGGGCGTGGACGTCGTCGACCCGGAGGCGACGGTGATCGATGTGGACGTGCAGATCGGCCAGGACACGGTGATCGAGCCGTTCACGACGATCAAGGGGAGCACCCGGATCGGCGCGGGCTGCACCGTGCGGCACTCCTACCTGATCGACTGCCTGCTCGAGGACGGCGCGAGCGTCGGGCCGTTCGCCTACCTGCGGCCAGGCGCGATCCTACGCGCGGGGGCGAAGGCGGGGACGTTCGTGGAGGTCAAGAACTCCGACATCGGCGCGGCGTCGAAAGTCCCGCACCTGTCCTACATCGGCGACGCGGACGTGGGCGAGCGCACGAACCTCGGGGCGGGCACGATCACGGCCAACTACGACGGGCGCGCAAAGCACCGCACGAAGATCGGCAGCGGCGTTCACGGTGGGGTCGACACCTCGTTCGTGGCGCCCGTGACGGTCGGCGACGGCGCGTACACGGCGGCCGGGTCGGTCGTCACCGAGGACGTGCCGGACGGCGCGCTGGCGGTCGCCAGGGCCAAGCAGGAGAACCACGAGGGATACGCGGAGCGACGGGAAGCCCGTTTACACTCCGAGGAGAGATGAGCAGCGTGATCGATACGAGCGCGTCCTCACGGGCGAGCCTGCCGATCGACTACAACAAGCGGCTGATGCTGTTCAGCGGGCGTGCGAACCCGCAGCTGGCGGTGGACATCGCCGACAAGCTCGAAGTCGATCTCGGGCCGGTCACGCTCAAGACCTTCTCCAACGGCGAGGTGTACTGCCGCTATGAGGAGTCGATTCGCGGCGCCGACGTGTTCATCGTGCAGTCGACCTGCAGCAATCCACACACGGGCGTGACCGCCAACGACTCGCTGATGGAGCTGCTGTTCATGATCGACGCGGCGGTCGGCGCCTCCGCGCACCGGGTGATCGCTGTGACACCCTGGTTCGGGTACTCGCGCCAGGACAAGAAGTCCGCGCCGCGGGAGCCGATCTCCGCGCGGCTGGTCGCGCGCATGCTCGAGGCCGCCGGCGCCGACCGCGTGTTGACGATGGACCTGCACGCCGGCCAGATCCAGGGGTTCTTCCAGAAGCCGGTCGATCACATGACCTCGCTGTTCATGCTGACGCAGTACTTCGCCGACCTCGGGCTCTCGGACCTTGTCGTCGTCGCGCCCGATGCGGGCAGGGTCAAGCTGAACAAGAAATTCGCCTCGAAGATCGGCGCCGAGCTGGCGATCCTCGACAAGGAGCGCCCCGCACAGCAGGTCGCGGAGATCGGCTACGTGATCGGCGACGTGAAAGGCAAGACGGCGGTGATCGTCGACGACATGATCGACACCGCCGGGACGCTGAAGGCGGCCGCCAAGACCGTCATCGAGGAGGGCGCCTCGCGCGTGTACGCGGCGGCGACCCACGCCGTGCTGTCCGGGAACGCGTTCGAGAACCTGCGGACCTCGGGGTTGGAGGAGATCGTCGTCACGGACACGATCCCAATCGGCCCGAACCGCCCTGAGAACATCCGTGTGCTTCCCTGCGCCGAGCTGCTGACCGACTCGATCCGGCGGATCTTCGTCGACGACTCGGTCAGCGAGGTGTTCGGCGGCGAGAACCAGCTGTTCTAGCCGCCGGGTTGAGAGATCCGGCCCGCTGTGCGGCGAGTGCCGCCTGACAGTCCGCGCACCCTGTGTTTGACTTGGCGTAAGATTCGGTTTACCGTTGTAGCGGACGCAGCTGTTCCGTGGTAGGCGATCTCGCCGCTGTGGGATGGGGGACCAGTTACCAGACACGACTAGGAGGGTTGTGGGTGCTCAGAGTGATGGGCGCGCCACTGGCGGCGACGGATCGCTCGGTGGCCCAGTTGCGTACGCCGGGTACGGCCAGGGCGATGTTCGGCGCGGGTGCCGCGGCGGTCGTGCTCGCCTTGCTGCTGCTCGCCATGGTGACTCACCGCGGCCTGCTCGACCGCGGACCGGCCGACCCCCCGACCTCGGGCTCGCCGCCGGCAGCGGCGATCGGCGGCGATCTCGCGGCCTACCGGATCAGCGGCGCGAATGGCACGCTGTCGGCTGAGAATCCCGCTCAGCGCCTGAGCTCGCGCTTCGAAGCATCCGGCGTGCTTGTGCGCTCGGGCGATCTGGTTGTGGGGATGCGGCTGCGAGCTGTGGGCGGGCGCGACCTGGCTACCGGGCGCGCGCCGGCGCCGACCCGCGCCGACGCGCCGACGCGCGTCGTCTACCGGCACTCGGCACTGACTGAGTGGTACCTCAACGGCCCGCGCGGCCTCGAGCAGGGCTACATCCTCACCCGCGCTCCAGCGGGCACGCGCGCCGGTGCGCTGACGCTGGCGATCGGCATCTCGGGCGACGCGCGGGCGAGGATCTCGCGAGATGCGCGGAGCATCTCCTTCAGCCGCGGCCGGACTGCGCTGCGCTACGGCGGCCTGACGGCGATCGATGCGACCGGGCGCAAGCTGCACAGCAGCCTCGAGCTGGCCGGCTCGCAGCTGCGACTGCGCGTCGACGCTCGTGGCGCCCGCTATCCGGTGCAGATCGATCCGTTGATCGAACAGGGCGGAAAGCTGACCGGTGGCGGCGAGCAGGGCGCCGGGCAGTTCGGGCTGGCGGTGGCCCTTTCGGCGGACGGCAACACGGCGGTTGTCGGCGCGCCTCGCGACCAGGAATTCGCGGGTGCGGCATGGGCGTTCACGCGCTCGGGCGAGACGTGGTCCCAGCAGGGCGGAAAGCTGACCAGTGGCGAATTGGAATCCGTCGGCAGCGAAGCCGGCTGCGACGAAGAATCAGAAGGCGACGACTGCGGGTTCGGGCGTGCGCTGGCCGTCTCCGCCGACGGCAGCACAGCTCTGATCGGCGCGCCCAGGGTCAACGAAGGTCAGGGGGCGGCATGGATATTCACGCGCAGCGGTGGCACGTGGACTCGCGGTCAAAAGCTCGTGGGGGGAGGCGAAGAGACCAATGAAGGGCATTTCGGGCGTGGGGTGGCGCTGTCCTCAGACGGCAAGACGGCGCTCGTGGGAGCTCCTGGGGATCGCAGCCATCGCGGCTCTACGTGGACGTTCGTGCGCTCCGGTTCGACCTGGTCGCAGCAGGGCGCCAAGCTGATCCCGTCCAACGCGGTCGGGCAGGCGCACTTCGGCGGCAACGTCGCGCTGTCGGCGAACGGCGCGACGGCGCTCGTGGGGGCCCCGGGCGACAGCGGCAACGTGGGGGCGTCATGGGTGCTGAGCCGCTCTGGGGCGAGTTGGGCCCAAGACGCCAAGCTCACGGGAGGCGAAGAGGCCGGCGCGGCCCACATGGGCGTCAGCGTGGCCCTGTCGGGCGCGGGCGACACGGCGCTGATCGGCGGGCGCCGGGACGCTGGCGATCTTGGCGCCGCGTGGGCGTTCAAGCGCTCCGGCGGCTCGTGGAGCCAGCAGGGCGCGAAGCTGATCGGGGACGCGGAGGGCGCTCGGGGGGAATTCGGTTTCAGCGTGACGCTCTCAGACGACGGCAACACCGCGCTCATCGGAGCTCCGCGTGACAACTCGGCGGAGGGAGCGGTGCGCCGGTTCACGCGCACGGGAGATAGCTGGACGGCGCAGACCGAACAGCTGGCCGGCGCGGGCGCGACGGGGAATCTCTGGTTCGGCGCGAGCGTGGCGATCGCGGGCGACGGCGCGACAGCGCTAGTCGGTGCTTCGCACGACGACGCCCGCGTGGGCGCTGCTTGGGCGTTTGCAGACCGGCCGTTTTCGACGCAGCCGCCGGCGGTGGCCAATGTCACACCCGCGGAAGGCCCGGCTGCTGGCGGTACGAGCGTCCGTATCGAGGGAACGAACTTCAGCGCCGCCGGCGCGGTTCGTTTCGGCTCGCTGGCCGCCGCGAGCTTCATCGTGCGATCGGCCACGGTGATCGAAGCGGTGACGCCCCCGGCCCCCGCGGGGGCGGTCGACGTGACGGTCAGCACCCCGGCCGGCACCAGCGCGATTGACCCGTCGAGCGATCGCTTCACGTTCACCGGGCAGGGGCCAGGCGGCGGACCTGGGGCCGGAGCCGTGGGCTCGGCAGGTGCTGCGGGCACGGCGGGGATCGGCGTGCTCGGATCGATCGGCTCGGCGAGCGCGCGCTGTCAGGTTGCGCTTGCCAACAGGCGCATCGCGGTGCAGGCTCACCGCAGCGCGGTGCTGAGGCTTCTGCGCTCGGGCGCCGGTTCGTGCTCGGGCAGGTTGACGCTCAGATACAAGCTCAAGCTCAAGGGCAGGCGTTACAAGCTCAAGACGATCGGCACGGCGATCTTCTCGATCCCGCCCGCGAAGAGCCAGGTGGTGAAGATCAAGCTCAACGCCTACGGGCACGGGTTGCTGCGCCGGGGCCACGGGCGCCTGAACGCGAGTCTGGCGATCCTCAGGCTGCGCCCGGCGCCGGCGCTGGGGAGGACGGCAAGCGTGCGCCTCAGCGTCAAGAAAGCGCCAAAGCGCCTATAGGGCCGCGGTCACGGGTCTCCCATCGCGCACCCCGGCCGCGCCCGCCGCGGGCGCTGCGCGACGATGTCCGGCGATTCGTCTGAGGTACGGCCGAAGGTACGCTGTTGGCGCGATGTCCGTGAACGCAGCCGCCTACCTCAGCGCGAGCCAACTGCCCTGAGACGTGTGGTGCCGATCGCCGTCGGGGCGTTGCTGTTCGTCGCGATCAGCGCGGCGCTGGCGCGATTCCTGTCGGTCGAGAACGTCGAACGTGACGATCTGGCGGCGCTGATCGACGCGCAGGCGAAGGGCGACGTCAACGGCATGCTGCGCGAGCTGAGCGGTTGCCGCGAGCGCGTCGCATGTGTGGCGAGCGTGCGCGCGAACGCGAGCAGGCTGCGGCGGGCCGGGGCGCCCAAGATCCTGTCGGTGAAATCGAGCACCGCCTACTCGCTCGCCGGGGCGCGGGGGGACACGCGCCTGGCGTGGACCGTGATCGGGCGGCTGCCGGTTGTCCAGTGCGTCGAGGTGCGCCGCACGGGGACCGCCCTGACGGGCATCGGGATCGCGCTCGTGTCGCTCAGTGCTCCGATCTCCAACGAAGGGGATTGCTAGAGTCAGCAGCCGTCCATGGCCGACACCAGCACCAAGCTAGATGTGAAGAGCCGCGGCGCGGAGGGCTCGCGCGCGGCCCGGCGCCTGCGCCGCTCGGGCCGTGTGCCCGGCGTCCTGTATGGCGGTGGCGGCGAGTCGGTCGGCTTCGACGTCGACTCACGCGAGCTGCGCCTCGCGCTGGCCCGCTCCGGGGCCGTGCTCGATCTCAGCATCGACGGCGCGAAGGCCACGCCCGTCGTGCTGAAGGAGACCCAGCGCGATCCGGTGCGTGGCGAGACGGTCCACATCGACCTGCTGCGTGTGCGCCTGGACGAGGCGATCCACGCGGTCGTGCCGCTGGAGTTGACCGGTGCGGAGGATGCCCCGGGGGTGAAGGAAGGCGGCGTGCTCGAACACATAACACGCGAGCTGAACGTGCAGGCCCTGCCGACGGCGATTCCCGAGTCGCTCGTGCATCCGATCGGCGAGATGCAGATCGGCGACACGATCCTGCTCGCGGCCGTGTCCGTGCCTGGCGGCGTGACGCTGCTCGACGACGTCGAGGAGACGGTCGTCGCAACCCTCTCGCCGCCGAAACTGCAGGTCGAGGAGGAGGAGGTCGAGTCCGAGACCGAGCTCGTCGGCGAGGACGGCGAGCCCGTCGCGAGTGCCGAGGACGGCGAGGGCGGCGACTCCGAGGGCTCCTCCGGCGAGGAGTAGCGGCCCCTGCGACGCCCGTTCGGCGGTGGGGGCGGGGGGGCCGTCGACTGGCTGATCGTCGGACTGGGCAACCCCGGTCGCGAGCATGCCGCAACGCGCCACAACGTCGGCTTCATGGTGGCCGAGGCGCTCATCGAGCGCTGGGGACTAGGGCGGGCCAGGGACCGCTTTCGCGGGCGGATCGCCGAGGGCCGCGCCGGCGCTCCTGCCGGCGGGGAGCCGGGGGTCGTGGCCCCGCGTGTGGCGGTGCTGTGCCCACAGACGTACATGAATGACGCCGGGCGCTCGGTCGGGCCCGCGCGTGGCTCCTACAAGCTGGCACTCGAGCGGGTGCTGGTCGTGCACGATGAGATCGACCTGCCGTTCGGCGAGGTGCGCGCCCGCACGGGTGGAGGCTTGGCCGGGCACAACGGGCTGAAGTCGATCAAGCGCGATCTCGGCAGCGGGGACTTCACGCGCGTGCGGGTCGGCGTGGGGCGGCCGGACTCGAGCGATCCGGAGATCGTCTCGGCCTACGTGCTGGGGCGTTTTCGCGAGGACCGCGAGCAGGTCGGGGAGCTGGTCGAGCGCGCGTGCGAGCAGGTAGAGCGGATCGTCTTGGGAGAAGGCGTGGCCGCCTGAGAGCGCGCGGGCGCGTCTCTATTGTGTTGGTGGCACTCCCGCATGGCGCTCCGAACACTCCTCGCCCACGTCGAAGAAGACCCCGCTGCGCTCACGCTCTCGCGTGAGGGCGGCAACGCCTTTGTCTCATCCTCGCTGCGCCCGTATCTGATCGCGGCGCTCGCGGAGATCGATTCGCTGGCGCGCTCACGTGCGCAGCTGGTGGTCGTGGGCGACGATCGCGCGGCTCGCGATCTGGCGGCCGATCTGCGCGCGTGGCTCTCGCCCCGGCGGGTCCGTTACTACCCCTCCAGAGGCGTGACATACGAGTCTCATCTCGTCCCGCCACCGCATCTGGTGGGCCTTAGGATGGCGGCGCTGGACGCGCTGCTGGCGCCGCGCGGCGCCGAGGAGCCGGAAAAGGCCGGTCCGCCAGTCGTCGTGGTGAGTGCGGTGGCGCTCTCGGAGAAGGTCCCCGATCCGGCACTGCGGCCGCACTCGTTCAAGTTGCGGGTGGGCGAGCTGCTCGATCTGGAGGAGTGTGCGGCCGAGCTGGTGGGCGCGGGCTATGAACGCGCCGAGCAGGTCGAAGAGCGTGGGCAGTTCGCGCTGCGGGGAGGCCTTTTGGACGTCTTTCCCGCCACCGAGGAGCGCGCGGTGCGGGTGGACATGTTCGACGTGGAGATCGAATCGCTGCGGTGGTTCTCGACGTTCACCCAGCGGTCCCTGGGAGAGGTGCAGGAGGTGGAGATCGCGCCCGCCGCCGAGCTCGCGTTCGAGCACCGTGAGCTGGCGACGGTCGTGGGCGAGGAGATCGCGGCCAACGGGGCTGCCCTGGCCGCGGGCGGCGAGGGTGCCGCGGGCAGGCCGGATATCGCCGAGCTGCTGCCGGTCGAGCGCTTCGGCGCGCTGCTCGATCTGATCGGCGCGGAGACGCGGCTGGTGATAGCGGCAGAGGAGGAGTTGGCGCCGGCGCTCAGCGATCATTGGAGCGATGTCACGGCAGCCTTCGGCGAGGAGGACGCTCGGCATCTGTACGTAAGCCCAGAGAGCGTGCACGCGGCGGTCAAGGAGCGTGCGCGGATCTGGCTGTCGGCGATCTCGAGCGGTCAAGAGCTCGAGCTGCGTGCGCAGTCACCCGACACGGCGGCGCGCTCGCTGGCCGAGGCCGAGCCGGAGCTCGAGAAGCTCGTGCGCTCGGGTTACAGGACAGTCGTCGCGTTTCCCCGGCGCGGCGAAGGAGAGCGCGCGGCATACAACCTCGGGCGGCTGAAAGCGAGCTGGCTGCAGGAGGGCGTGGACGCCGGGCACGCGCCGCTCGATCCATCGCTGCGGTTCGTGGCGGCATCCTTGCGGGAGGGCTTCATCGCGCCGCAGCTGAAACTCGCGGTGTTCCCCGAGCACCGCCTGCTGCGCCGCCGCCGTGCCGAGCGGGGTGGTGCGGGCTCGGGCGCCGCCGGTGGGAGGACGGGCGCTCGTCGCGGCGCGCTGCGCTCGTTCAGCGAGCTGCGAGCGGGGGATGTGGTCGTGCACGAGGACCATGGCGTCGCCCGTTTCGCGGGTTTCGAGGCACGCACGGTGGCGGGCGTGATGCGCGACTACCTGTACCTGGAATACCAGGGCGATGACCGCGTGTTCGTACCCACCGACCAGCTCGCGAAGATCTCCAGGTACGTCGGCGCGGGCGGCGAGAACCCGCCGCTGAGCAAGCTCGGGGGCACGCGCTGGGAGACGATGAAGGCGCGCGCGCGGCGAGCCGCTCAGGAGCTCTCGGGCGAGCTCTTGAGCCTGTACGCCGAGCGCCGGCGCCGCAGCGGCTTCGCGTTCGCCGCCGACTCCGACTGGCAGCGCGAGTTCGAGGAGGTGTTCCCGTTCACCGAGACTCCCGACCAGCGCGAGGCGATCGATCTGGTGAAGGCGGACATGGAGGCGCCGCGGCCGATGGACCGGCTGATCTGCGGCGACGTCGGCTACGGCAAGACCGAGGTCGCTCTGCGGGCGGCCTTCAAGGCGGCGAATGAAGGCAAGCAGGTGCTGATGCTGGTGCCGACGACGATCCTCGCGCTGCAGCACTACGGCACGTTCGCCGAGCGGCTGGCCGACTACCCGATCACGATCGAGCACGTCTCGCGGTTCCGCTCGGCCGCCGAGCAGAAAGCCGCGATCAAGGACTTCGCCGAGGGTCGCGCGGACATCCTGATCGGCACCCACCGGGTGCTCTCGCGCGACGTGCGCGCGAAGGATCTCGGACTCTTGATCGTCGACGAGGAGCAGCGCTTCGGCGTCAAGCAGAAGGAGCTCCTACGGCAGCTGAAGCTGAAGGTGGACGTGATCTCGATGTCGGCTACGCCGATTCCGCGCACGCTGCAGATGTCGCTCGCCGGCCTGCGCGACATCTCCGTGATCGAGACGCCTCCGGAGGGCCGCCGGCCGGTCAAGACTTACGTGGGCGAGTACGAGGAGGAGCTCGTCAAGCGGGCGATCATGCGCGAGCACGAGCGCGACGGGCAGGCGTTCTTCCTGCACAACCGGGTGGACTCGATCGAGGAGACGGCCGAGCGCCTGCGGGCGCTGTGCCCGGGCGTGCGCTTCGCGGTCGCGCACGGGCAGATGGGCGAGGGGGAGTTGGAGGCGGTGATGATGGACTACCTGCGCGGTGGCGCGGACGTGCTCGTGTGCACCTCGATCATCGAGTCGGGCATCGACATCCCGCAGGCGAACACGCTGATCGTCGAGCACGCCGACACGTTCGGCCTGGCCCAGCTCTACCAGATACGCGGGCGAGTGGGGCGTAGCCGCGAGCGCGCCTATGCATACCTGCTCTACGACTCCGCGCAGGCGCTCACGGAGGAGGCGGCGCAGCGGCTGTCCGCGCTGTCCGACTACACGGAGCTGGGGGCGGGTTTCAAGATCGCGATGCGAGACCTGGAGATCCGCGGCGCCGGCAACCTGCTGGGCGATGAGCAGTCCGGTCACGTGGCGGCGCTCGGTTTCGAGCTGTACATGCAGATGCTCGACGAAGCCGTCAGCGCGGCCGAGCACGGCGCGGACGCCTCGCAGAACGGCGACGCCGTCGAGCAGGAGCGCCCGGAGCCGGTGCGCCTGGACGTCAACGTTGACGCGTATGTGCCGGCCGACTACATCCCTTACGAGCAGGCAAAGATCGACGTGCACCGCCGCGTCGCGGGCGCTCTGGAGGTCGCCGACGTGGAGCAGTTGCGCGAGGAGCTCGAGGATCGCTTCGGAGCGGTTCCCGAGCCACTGGAGAATCTGCTCGCGCTACAACGGGCGCGCATCAAGTTCGGGCAGGCTGGAGCGCGGACCGTCAGCTTCCGCGGCGACCGCTTGGCAGTCGTGCCGATCCAGCTCGACTCGGCACGGGCAAAGCGCCTGCGCGAGGAGTTGCCCGAGGCGCTGTACGAGTCGGGGAAGGCACAGATGTCGATGCGAGTCGCAAAGGACGGCAAGGAGCGTTTCCCGAGTGTCGTGAAGGCCGCTGACGTGTTGTTGGCGGTAATGCGCGAGGCGGCTTAAGAAACTTGTTAGGCGTTCGTTAAGCACGCCTACGGATGTTTCCGCTAGAGTGCCCGCGTCGTGCTCAGAACGTTCCGCTTCCTTCCGGCGCTTGGCGCCGTTTTGTTTGCCCTCGTGGGGCTCTCCGCGTGTGGTGGCGGCGTTCCCAGCAATGCCGTGGTTTCGGTTGACGGAAAACCGATCACCAAAGAAACCTACGGGCACTGGCTGAACGTCGCGGCGGCCTCCAGCGCGGCAAGCACCGCCGGAGCCAAGCCGGTCGTGCCCGTCCCGCCGAGCTTCACGGCCTGCATCGCGCATCTCAAAGCGACCGCGCCGAAGCCGGCCAAGGGACAGACGGCGCCTACGGAAGCGCAGTTGAAGTCCCAGTGCGAACAGCAGTACAAAGCGCTTCAGCAGGAGGTGCTCGGCTTCCTGATCTCCTCGAACTGGGTATTGGGCGAAGCCGCTTCGCTGAAAATCAAACTCACCGACGCGGAAGTCAAGAAGCAGTTCGAAAAAATCAAGACACAGCAGTTCCCGAAGGCGGCAGAATTCCAGAAATTCCTGGCCAGCTCGGGTCAGACGGTCTCCGACCTGCTGTTGCGCGTGAAGCTGAACCTGCTCTCGTCGAAAATCCAGCAGAAGATCGTCAAGGAAAAGTCGAAGGTCACACAGGCGCAGATCGCCAAGTACTACAAAGACAACCCGAAACGCTTCGGCACACCGGAAAAACGCAACCTGCTGATCATCCTCACGAAGACCGAAGCGCAGGCCAAGAAGGCCAAGCAGGAAATCGAATCGGGTAAGAGCTTCGCGAGCGTCGCCAAGGCCGTGTCGATCGATCCGGCGAGCAAGTCCAATGGCGGCGCGCTCCCGGGCGTGGTCAAAGGCCAGGAGGAGAAGACGCTCGACAGCGCGGTCTTCGCGGCCAAGAGGAGCGTTCTCGTGGGACCGGTGAAGACGCCGTTCGGCTACTACATCTTCCAGGTCACGAAGATCACAGCGGGCAGTCAGCAGACGCTCAAGCAGGCCGAAGCCTCGATCAAGTCGCAGCTGACCGCTACGCAGCAGCAGTCGGCGCTCAGCTCGTTCGTCAAGGACTTCAAAAAGAAGTGGACATCGAAAACCGAATGCCGCAAGGGCTACGTCGTAACCGACTGCAAGACCTACGTGGCTCCGAAGACGTCGACTTCCGCGACGCCCCCGGTCGCGCCGACTACCACGCCGGCCAGCACGGCCACCACCACTACTAAATAGGCGCGGTTCCGGCCGTGCGGACAACGCGCACCGGAGTGCTACTCCGCGGCCGAGGCGGGTCGCTGGCGTGAGCCAGATCGAGCGTGTCCACGCTCGTCAGATTCTCGACAGCCGTGGCAATCCCACGGTTGAGGTCGAGATCGGACTGCGCTCCGGCGCTCACGGCCACGCGGCCGTGCCCTCAGGGGCATCGACAGGCGAGTTCGAGGCGACCGAGCTCCGTGACGGTGGCGAGCGCTGGCAGGGCAAGGGAGTGCAACGCGCGGTCGCGAACGTCAATTCGGAGATCGCGAAGTCGGTCTCCGGCATGGACGCCTCTGACCAGCGGGCACTCGACCGCGCCCTCGTCGAGCTCGACGGCACGCCGAACAAGTCCCGTCTGGGCGCCAACGCGATCCTCGGCGTGTCGTTGGCGGCAGCTCACGCGCAGGCGGCCGAGGAGGGCCTCGCGCTGTGGCGCTATCTCGGCGGCGAGGCCGCGCGGGTCCTGCCGGTGCCGATGATGAACGTGCTCAACGGCGGGGCGCACGCCGACAACAAGGTCGACTTCCAGGAGTTCATGGTCGTTCCCTGCGGCGCGCAGACGTTCTCGGAGTGCCTGCGCATGGGCGCCGAAGTGTTCCATGCGCTCAAACGCACGCTGCACGAGCGCGGGCTGAGCACGGCCGTGGGCGACGAGGGTGGCTTTGCGCCGGACCTCAGCTCCAACGAGGAGGCCCTGAAGATGCTCGTCGCGGGCATCGAGGCGGCCGGATACAGGCCGGGGGAGGATCTGGCGATTGCGCTCGACCCCGCGGCCAGCGAGTTGTATGAGGGCGGGGCTTACGTGCTCGAGCACGAGGGCCGCACGCTGAGCGCGGCCGAGTTGAGCGACTACTGGGCCGATCTCACGGCGCGCTATCCGATCCTCTCGATCGAGGACGGGATGGACGAGGAGGACTGGGACGGTTGGCGGACGCTCAGCGAGCGTGTCGGCGCCAACGTCCAGCTGGTGGGCGACGATCTGTTCGTGACGAACACCGAGCGCCTGCGCAGGGGCATTGCGATGGGTGTGGCGAACTCGATCCTGATCAAGGTCAATCAGATCGGCACGCTCTCAGAGACGTTCGAGGCGATCCTGATGGCGCGCGAGGCCGGCTACAGCGCGGTCATGAGCCATCGCTCGGGCGAGACCGAGGACGTGACGATCGCGGACCTGGCGGTGGCGAGTGGCTGCGGTCAGATCAAGACCGGCGCGCCGTCGCGCTCGGACAGGGTCGCGAAGTACAACCAGCTGCTACGCATCGAGGAGCAGTTGGGGGCCGATGCGGAGTTTCCCGGGCGGGCGGCCTTTCGCTAGTCGCCGGAAGGAGGATCGCCGCGGGCCGCGAATGCGAAGTGATCATGCCCGGAGCCTTCGCCTCTCAGCCACGCAGCCGCTTCTCGACGGCGCCGCGCGGGCGTCCCGGAACCGAGCGCTCGCTGCTGTCGCGCAAGCCCGGCACAGGCGCTCGCGTGCGCTGGGACCGGCTGGGACGCTTGGCGATGCTGTTCGTGCTCGCGGCGCTGCTCTACCTGTATCTGAGCGCCGGCTTTCACATGTACTCGACGTGGGGGCAGGCGCGTAAGGACAGCGCCTCCGTCGCGGCGCTGGAGCATGAACACACGAGGCTCGTACGCCAGCACGAAGCGCTGGGCAGGCAGGGGACGGTCGAAAGCGAGGCTCGCAAGCTGGGAATGAAGAGGGAAGGCGAGCAGCAGTACGTCGTGACGGGCCTGCCGAGCAACTGAGCCGTCCGCGCATCGCCTCCTCACCCGCCTTCCTCGAGCCCCCGGCCGGGCGCTGATCCGTGGACGGACGCGCTGCTAGCCTCGGCGGCGAGTGTCGTTCGAGAACGCGATCTACCAGTGGCAGCAGGGCGAGCGGCGCCTGCGCTCGGGGCCGCCCGAGCGGCGACCGCGGTGGGAGGGCGTCGTCGAGGCGCTCGTCGCCGAACTGCGCAGGCGCCTGGGGGGGCGCTTCTCCTCGGAGGAGCTCGTCGAGCTGTACGACCGCGGGACCGGCTGGTGCCTGCAGGTCGCCATGAGCGTGGCTCCCGAGGATCCATGGGCGTGGGAGGCCGGGGTGGTCGTGGACGCTGCCTTCGGGCGCTATCTGCGCGAGGCCGCCGATTACGCGGGCGGACGCCGGGAGATCGGCGCCTAGCTCAGCCAGGCGCTTGCGGAGTTACTCGTCGTCGCCGCTGCGGCGAATGACGATGCAGTCCTCTTCGACCGCCACCTCGACGGTCCTGTGTCCCGCCCAGTGCTCGGCGTAGACGGGATTGTCCTGGATCGCGGGGTCGAGCCATAGCCCATAGCCCTCCTCGCCGTGGTCGAAGGTGCCCTCCAGCGGACCGGCGTTGGCGGCCGAGGAGCGCGATCCCAGCACGCGCCGGCCGCGGCCTCCGCGACGGCGCCGCGTACGCGGTTTGGGAGCGTCCTCCTCCGAGTCCTCCGGGGGCGGTTCGCTCTTCGCCCGCTCCAGCTCTTCGGCCTTCGCGCGCTCGGCTGCGATTTCGGCCTCCTCCAACTCGGCCGCGATCAGCGCGTCGTCCTCGGCCCGCAGATCGATCTCGTCGGGATAGTCCGGCGTGAGCGTTCCGTCCGCGGCGTCCTCCTCGCTGACGAGGTCGTTCTGGCGCTTGAACTGTTCGATGTCGCGGACGCTGACCTCGAGCTGATGGGCGACCCAGGCGTCGGTCCGGCCCTGCCGTACCCAGGCGCGGATCTGGTTGAGGTTCGGGCGCAGGGATTTACGAGGCATGGACGGTCCGGGAGACTAGCGCATAGCACCGGGTGGCCGCCACGGCCGGCGATTGACCGTGCGTGGGTGGTCGTGGCGCGCGCTGCTTTGGGCCACTCGCAACGACAGACCGGTTCGCTTTCCCCCGGTCCTGGGACTATGCTTGACACACCGGCGGTCGGGGGTTTGCGCCGGACTGTCGGCCAACACGAAAGGGACCGAATGCTGGTTCTGACGCGCAAGTCCAACCAGAGCATCATGATCGGAGACGATGTGGAGGTCTCGGTGCTGTCGGTCATGGGCGAGAAGGTGCGGATCGGCATTCAGGCGCCGCAGGAGATCCCGGTGTTCCGCAAGGAGATCTACCTGGAGATCCATCGTGAGGACGGGGCCGTGGACGATCAAGCCGCCCGCGCCGAGGTCAACGACGCGCTCGGCGAGCTCGGCGAGGGTTAGCCCAGCAGCAGGTAGAGCGTGCGGAACATGACGACGGTGACGATCGCCGCGGTCATGATCAGCGTGAGCACGAGCAGGGCGAAGCGCACCGACCCACGTTTGTGACGCCGGTCCACCTCACGTTTGTGCGTGCGCTGCTCGGCGGTGCGTTGAAGCGAGGATCGTCTGTGGCGATCGAGGGAGATCTCTTTGACGAATGCCCGCTCCCACTCGGCGAGGCTCTGGCGCATCTTCATGACGGCGCCTTGCCGTCCCTGGCTGCGTCCTCGCTCGCTCGCGTGTCTAGCACGCCACGTTCCCTGCGTCCTTGCCAGGAGCCCCGATGCATCCGTCGATCGCGTACGTCACGGCCATGGCCGACTCTAGGAAGCGACAGGGGCCTTGCCCTCGGCGCGCTCGTAGACCTTGATGAAGCGCAGAAAGTTCTCGGCGATCTTGCGCGCTCCGGCGGAGCGCTCGATCTTGCCGTCGACGTAGGCCTTGAGCGGGTCCCACCAGATCGATCGGCCGATCGCGAAGCCGACGAAGCCCTCGACGGGCGCTGCCTGGGCGAGCCAGTGGTCGACCTTGGCATCGTCGGCGCCACGACCGAGCACCACGCACACGACGCCGTCGCGGCCACCGGTGCGCGCCTGATCCACGAGCATCTCGCAGTCCGAGCGCTCATCTACGCCCTCGATCTTCCAGATGTCCACGTCGACGCCGGCATCCTGGATCTCGGCGATCGCCCGGCGCATCAGCTCCGGCCGGAGCTCTGCGTCATAACGGTCTGAATCGCCGCCGACGGTCGCAAGCTGGGCATCCTCGGCGGGCACGAGCAGCTCGAACAGAAACTTGCGGTCGTGCGCCTTCAGCCAGTCGCTTAGCCGCTTGAGCTTGCCGAGCTGCTCGCGGTTCTCGCCGGCATCGCCGTCGGGGTTGTAGCGGACGAGCACCTTCGTGAAGTCGGGGTCGAAGCGCTCGATGTGCGCACCGAACTCATCGCCGTACTGGAAATCGAACATCGGCTGCCCGGAGCGCTCTGCCGGCATCGCGAGCTTGAGTCCCGCCTCGCGCGCCTGCTCGGGCACGGTCGAGCCGAATTGCTCGTCGACGAGCACGCCCGTCACAGATGCGTCGGCACCGGCGGCGACGGCCTGCAGCATGCCCTCGAAGATGAGGTGCTTGGCGTCCGCGATGATCGCGGTCTGCTCGGGATCTGGCTCGCCCTCGATGCCGAAGAACTTCTTCTGGAACGAGCCGCGGTGGTCGAACGCAAGGATGTAGAGCTTCTGGTCATAGCCGAGTGTCATGGCCCTGAGTATTCCAAAGGCGCGCCGGCCGCGCTCGGGACGTCCTTAGAATGGACGACGATGCCTTCGAGTGCGGATCTGTTCGTCGTTTGCAAACACTGCGGCTCGGAGGTCAGCCCGTACATAACCGAGTGCCCGTACTGCGGGCATCGATTGCGCCGTCGCGCGCCCAAGCTGCCGCGTGAGAAGGCCCCGGGCCGCGCTCAGCGTGGGCTGCTGCACCGCCTGCCGCGGCGTTCCCGGCGCGAGGCCCTGTCGCCCACACGCTCTCGCCGCGCTCTCGGCGGGTTCTCGCCACAGGGCGGCTTCGGTCTCCGACCGTACGCGACCATCGCAGTCGTAGCGGCCAGTTGCGTGATGTGGGTGCTGTTGCGCGGTGGGTTCGTCGACCTGGGCAGAGTGGCGATCATCGGGCCGCTCGAAGGCGACTGGTGGAAGCTCTTCAGCACGCAGTTCGTCTATGTCAACGGCCTGTATGCGTTCTTCGCGGTGCTCGTGATCGCGATCTTCGGCTGGCTGCTGGAGCGCCGCCGCGGTCCGGTGGTGATGCTCGCGGTGTTCTTCGGCGCGGGCGCGACGGGTGCGCTCGTGGCCAATGCGGTGTACGCCGATCCGTTCGTGCTCGGCGGCAACGCCGCCGCCCTGGGCCTGCTCGCCGCATGGGCGGTTCCGGACCTGCAGGCGGCGCGCGCGGGCGACTATTACGAGGGCGATCTGCTGGGCATTGGCGCGCTGGCGGCACTCGTGCTGGCGATTCCGTTTGCGCGCCCAGAGGCGAGCTGGCTGGCGGGCCTCACGGGCGGGGCGTTTGGCCTGCTGGTCGGTTTGGGCCTGCACCAGATCGAGCGCGCCGAGCCGTAGGTGCGCGAGCGCGCGCCGGCTTCGGGCGGGGGGCCGTGCTGCGCAAACCGTGCGCACGCTCGACTGGTTTCGTGAGCTGGCCGCGCTTACGCGCGGGGAGGACCGGGGGGACCCTCGGGCGCTGCTCTCGGAGTACAGCGACGTGTTCCAACTGGCGTAGGGCGCCAGCTCGTCTAGGCTCTACACGAAGGCCCCTGTGGATCTAACCCGAAGGCGCATAAATTGCCAATGACCAATGCCGTGGTGTTGATCGAGGCAGAGCGCGATGCGCTCTCAGACCTGGGAGGCGCGCTTGCGGACATCGAGGGCGTGGCGGAGGCCTACTCGGTCACGGGGGAGTGGGACTTCGTGGCGATCGTGCGCGTGCCCGATCACGAGCAGCTGGCCGATGTGGTGACGGCCGAGATCGGTGGGCTCTCCGGCGTCACGCGCACCCAGACGATGGTCGCGTTTGCGGCGTTCTCGCGCCACGATCTCGAAGCGCTGTTCTCGATCGGGGAATGACCGGCCGCCACGATGGTTGCCGTTCCGATCAAGCCGGAGTACGGGCCGACGCTCGGCCGCCTGCTCTCACCCCGCTGGCGGGCCGCCTCGCGGCTGACGCGCGCGTTGGTGATCGCGTCGCTGGCTGGTCTGCTGCTGTTGGCGGTTGCGGCGGTCCTGACGCTGGAGAACGCGAGCTATTCACGCGGCGGGCGCGTTTCGTTCAGCTTTAGCTACCGCAGCCTCTCCAAGGTGGCGCCTGGTCCGGGCGAGTACGTGAAGATTCAGCGCCGGCGCTCCGACGGTCGCCTACTGGACTCCTTCGCCGTGCGCCCGTTGCGGCTGCCGCCGTATGCGGGGGGGCTCTCGGCGGCGCTGCCGCTGTACGCGGCGGGCTACATTCGCGGAATGCACGGCCGCTACGAGGATCTCGTGCTGCGCAGCGAGGGTAAGACGCGGGTCAACACCGTGCCCGCCTACAACATCGAGTACACGGCGACGGTCGAGGGACACAAGATGTTTGGCCGCGACGTCCTGCTCGTGCCGCAGCGGCCGGGAGCCCGCGATGGGGTGGACATCGTGATGCTGACGGCTCCGACGGCTGACCCCCAGGTCACCTCGCCGCTGGAAGTCGCCTCAGACGGCGTCCTGCTGAAACCGCTTAAGACGTTTACGCTCGGCTAGCGAGCAAAGCAGCCTGCTAGCGCGACAGGTGCGCCCTGGCGCCCCAGCCGTGACCGGTCAGCCGTCCGGCTGACGAACGCCTGGTCGGAACGGCGGCGGGAACGGTGCTGATCGATGTGGTGGGCGGCTGCGCCACCGACGTCTGCTCCGGCGGGGGGGCCGGAGCCGTGTTGCCGGCGGCTTCGCCGGCTTCCTCGGGCGACGGGGTTGGGGGCGCCGGTTCGGCGCCGGTAGATGTAGCTGTGACGGGCGGAGTCGTTTCGCCGGAGACCGGAGGTATCGCTGGCGTCACCGGTGCGGCCGGTGCGGCTGGCGGGGACGGTGCGGCGCTCTGCGTGTCGGCGCTCGTGACGCTCGGCAGTTGCGTGGTCTCAGATGTGACCTGTGTGACCTGAGTCGCGGTGGGCTCGGGCTGGACCGCTGGTTTCACCGGTGGCGCGGGGTCGGCCGGTGCGGGGGTGAGCGCCTTGGTCGCAGCCGGCGTCTTGGCGAGCGCGTGCTGACGGGCGTGATGGGTCGCCGCGGCGGCCACGATCTTGTGGCTCTCGCTGCTCAGCGGCTGGGAGCGGACGCCGACGACGACAGGCGGGCTAGCGACACGCGCAATGCTGGTTGAGGCTGAGCGTGAAGCATGATGGTGATGGCCCGATTGGTCGGCGGCCACACCCGCGCCGACGATCGCCGCGGCGGCCAGCCCGGCGACGGCCTTCGTGGCGATGGCCCCGGCTCCGACGGTGAAGATTCCTCCGGCGGCGCCCGCGCCTCCAGCCGCTCCGGCGCCCGCCGCGGCGCTCGCGCCGACGGTGGCGCTCGCGCCACCCGCGACATGCGCGCTACTTGCGGAGCCCAGGCCGAGCTTTGCGAGCAGCACGTTTTTGATCAAAAGGAGCGGCCCGACCGGCAGGATCGCCGCCAGCGCGTGGTTGTTCTCCTTGAGCTGCTTCTTGAAGGACCGGCAGCGATCGCAGCCACGCACGTGACGGCGCGCGGGGGCGCTCAGCTTGACGAGACCCTCCGCCACCTCCCCGAGCTCGAAGCGCACCTCGGCGCAACTGAGCTTGCGCGCCTCAGCGGCCTCGGCCAGCGAGATGCGAGCGCGCACGAGCAGCGACTTGACCGACGGCACGGTCGTCTCCATCGCGTGCGCGATCTGCTCGTAGGAGAGCGCGTCGATCTCGCGCAGCAGCAGGGCGGTGCGCTGCGTCTCGGGCAGCTCGTGCATGTCGCCCAGCAGCTCGCGGAAGCTCTCACGGCGAATCGCGCGGTCGCCCGTCGACATGCCGTGATCGGCGAAATGCACGTCCATCGAGTCCACGCCGACGGCGGAGGCGCGGCGCAGGTGGTTCAGCGAGCGGTTTCGCGCGATCCGATAGAGCCACGGACGCACGTTGATCGCGCGCTCGTCCGCGAGCACCGCGTTGAATGCCGCGGCGAACACCTCCTGCAGGACGTCCTCGGCGTCCTCGCGCGAGTTCAGCATGTGCCGGCAGAAGGACAGCAGGCGCGTCTGGTAGCGCGAGCAGAGCGTCTCGAAAGCTGCGTGCTGCCCGCTGCGAGTGAGCGCGATCAACCGCTCGTCGGATTGCAGCCGCAGCAGGGGCGATGCCCCGCGGAGGGCGGGGATGGCGCTCGAGTGATTGAGTGCTGAAGCCTCCATGTGTTGTGTAATTACCGCAGTTAGACCTAAATACACGCTAACCACGCCCAAGTTGCGCTCCGGGGCTGCAATGCGGCTTCCATAGACTGGGCGCGCATGCAGACGGGCCCGGGTGGCGGAACGGTAGACGCAATCGATTTAAAATCGACGGCCTAAACAAGGCATTGTGGGTTCGAATCCCACCCCGGGCATATGACGAGAAGATGGAAGGGGTAGAGTCGCGCAAATGTCCACTGAGAGCACGCAGGAGACCGAGACCTTCCACGGCGGCAGGCTGATCGCCCGGCGCCTGAAGGCGCACGGGGTGAGCAAGCTGTTCACGCTCTCCGGTGGGCACATCTTCTCGATCTACGACGGCTGTCGCGAGGAGGGCATCGAGATCGTCGACGTCCGCCACGAGTCGACGGCGGCGTTCGCAGCGGAGGGCTGGGCGAAGGTCACGCGCGAGCCCGGTGTGTGTGCGCTGACGGCTGGGCCGGGCGTCACCAACGGCATGAGCGCGATGGCCTCGGCGCAGGCCAACCACTCGCCGATGATCGTGCTCGGCGGTCGTGCGCCGGCGATGCGCTGGGGACAAGGGTCGCTGCAGGAGATCGACCACGTGCCGTTCGTGCGGCCGCTGACGAAGCTCGCGGCAACGGCGGGTGCGACCGACGAGATCCCGGGCCTGGTGGACCTCGCCTTCCAGGCGGCGCTCGCTCCGCACGGCGGACCGGCGTTCCTGGACTTTCCGATGGACTACGTGTTCCAAGAGGCGCCAGAGCACGAGCCGGCGCCGAAGGAAGCGGCTGCGCCGAAAGCGGACGGCGCGGCGATCGAGCGCGCCGGGGAGCTGCTGGGCGAAGCCGAGCGCCCCGTGATCATGGCCGGGACGGATCTGTACTGGGGGCGCGGCGAGACGGCGCTGCTGGAGCTTGCCGAGACGCTGCGGATCCCCGTGTTCCTGAACGGGCTGGCGCGTGGTTGCGTCGCGGCTGATCACGAGCTGTTCTTCTCACGCGCGCGATCACAGGCGCTGAAAGGCGCGGACGTGGCGCTCGTGGTGGGTGTGCCGATGGACTTCCGTCTCGCCTTCGGAGGCGCCTTCGGCGAGGAGACGGAGATCGTCGTCCTCGACGTGGCCGAACCGGAGCGTCCCCACCCGCGAGTCGTGGCGGCCGAGTGCTACGGAGAGCTGGCAGGGACGCTTACGGACCTGCGCACGGCCGCAGGTGCGCAGGCGCTGTCGAGCAATGGCTGGATTGCGGAGTTGCGGGCAGCCGAGACCGAGCGGCGAGAGGCCGAGCGGGCCGAGTGCGAGGACTCGCGCGAGCCGTTGCACCCAATGAGGTTGTACGCCGAGCTTGGCAAGGTGCTCGATCGCGATGCGATCGTGATCGGCGATGGCGGCGACTTCGTCTCCTATGCCGGACGGGTGATCGACAGCTACAACCCTGGATGCTGGCTGGACCCGGGCCCGTTCGGCTGCCTGGGAACGGGACCGGGGTATGCGCTGGCGGCGAAGCTCGCGCATCCGAAGCGCCAGGTGGTGCTGATGCTTGGCGATGGCGCGTTCGGGTTCTCGGGGATGGAGTTCGACACCCTGGCGCGCCACGGGGTGAACGTGGTCGGTGTGATGGGCAACAACGGCATCTGGGCGCTTGAGAAGCACCCGATGGAGTTCTTGTACGGGTACTCGGTTGCGGCCGAGCTGCGTCCCGGCACGCGCTATGACCAGGTGGTCGAAGCGCTGGGCGGGCACGGCGAGCTGGTGGAGCGCCCGCAGGACGTCGTGCCGGCGCTCGAGCGTGCGTTCTCCGCCGGCAAGCCGGCGCTCGTGAACGTGCTGACGGATCCGGCGGTCGTGTATCCGCGCAGATCCAACCTGGCCTGAGCTGGTCAGCCGGCGCCGGCCAGGCGCAGCGCGCCGCCGTGGAGGATGTCGTGCTCTGAGACTTCCGCCTGCTGTAGCGAGAAGGCCCGAAAGGCCTCCTCTAGGAGGATCATGCCGGCGACGATCGTGGGCGCGCGGTCGGGGTGCAGGCCCGTGACCTTCCGGCGCTGCGCTTCGGTCATCTCGGCCAGGCGCGCAAGCAGCATTTCGACGGTGCCCAGCTCCAGCTGGTAACCGTGTACGCGTGACGGGTCGTACGGGTCGAGCTCCTGGTCGATCGACGCGGCCGAGGTGGCAGTGCCGGCGACGGCGATCCCGCGCTTGACCGTCGCACGCTCCTCCGTGGGAAGCCCGCCGAGCAGGATCGCGCGCGCATCCTGCGCGAGGTTCTGGAGCTCTTCGGGAGCGGGCGGATCGGAGTGGATGTGGCGCTCGCTCATGCGCACGACGCCGACGTGCAGGGAGACGTGAAAGCCGGCCGTGTGACCGGTGCCGATCACGAACTCGGTGGACCCGCCACCGATGTCGATCACGACGGTCGGCTCGCTGCCCGCCGCGTCATCCTCGAGCGGGCGGCCGGACATGGCCCCGAGAAAGGTCAGCTGCGCCTCTTCCGCGCCAGCCAGCACCCGAGCGTCGAAGTCGAACTCGCTGCGGACGCGCGCGGCGAAGGATTCGCCGTTGGCGGCGTCGCGCACGGCGGAGGTGAGGACGGCGAGGTTCGACTTGCAATCGTGCGCGTCGATCGCCTTTCGATACTCCGACAGCGTCACGAACACACGCTCCATCGCAGCCTGCGACAGCGAGCCGCTGGAGTCGACACCGTCGCCCAGACGCGTGACCTGCGAGCTGCGCAGGACTTCATCGAGCCGGCCGCTCTGGGGGTCGGCGTCGGCGATCAACAGGCGTGTCGAGTTGGTCCCGATGTCGATCACGGCGACGCGCACGGGCAGGATGCTAGAGGCTGTAGGCGTGAACGAGCGAAAGGCAGCGGATGAGTGAGCAGAGCAGTGGCACGGCGTTGGTGACGGGTGCGAACCGCGGGATCGGGCGGGAGGTCGTCCGCCAGCTTGCGGAGCGGGGCTATCGAGTGCTGCTCAGTGCCCGCGACGGCGAGAAGGCCAAGCAGGCTGCCGAGGAGCTGTCGTCAAGCACTGGCACGGCCGTGCGCGCGCTGAAGCTCGACGTGTCCGATCCGGCGAGCATCCAGGCGGCAGCCGAGCAGGTTCGCGCGGACCCGGGCAGGCTGGACGTGCTCGTGAACAATGCGGGCGTTGGCAGCGACTTCGGCGTATCGGGCACGGCGCCGGACTTCGAGGCGATGGAACGTGCGCTGCAGACAAACTTCTACGGCGCCTACAGGCTGACGATCGCGCTGTTGGAGCTGCTGCGGGCAAGCGAGCATCCACGGATCGTCAACGTCTCAAGCGGCATGGGTGGGATTACGGAGATGGGCGGCTGGTCGCCCGGCTACCGTGCGTCGAAGGCGGCGCTAAACGCGATGACGCGGATCCTCTCGACGGAGCTGAAGGACGAGCGGTTCCTCGTCAACTCGGCGTGCCCAGGCTTCGTCAACACGGATATGGGCGGGCCGATGGGCGCGAGCAAGCCGGTCGAGGATGGGGCCGCCGGCGTCGTGTGGCTGGCCACGCTTGCGGACGATGGTCCGACGGGTGGTTTCTTCCGCGACGGGCAGCCGATCGCGTTCTGATGTGGGCTGGCAGCCGGCTCGTCAGAGCTGTTGGGCAGGTGGGATCTTTGCTAGAACATAGGGAGCGACGCGGGGTGGAGCAGTCTGGTAGCTCGTCGGGCTCATAACCCGAAGGTCGCGGGTTCGAATCCCGCCCCCGCTATGTCACTAACCCGCGACCGTCCCTCGGGACGGTCGTTTTCGTTGGGCATAAGCTCGGACGTGATCGTGGCGGCGAAGTTGAGCGCTTGACGGTTCTTGTCGTAGGTGATCCTCACGTCGAACGCCTTGAATATCTCGGCAAGCTCCTCGTCCGTCGCCTTCTCGATCGTCGGCCGAAGGTCAGGCACGGCGTCGAGCATCGCCACGATTTCGTCGGGATGATGGCCGGCAGGGCGCTTCGCCGCGAGCGCGTCAAGCGCGTCCGCGATAGCGGCCTTTTGGGTGCTCAGCTCAACGATGCGCTCGCTGGCGAGAGCCACGACCAGATGGGCAGGGTCGTCGTGCTCCTCAAGCCGCAGAGTCTGAGCCCGTAGCGAGCGGTTGACCTTGCTCAGTTCGGCCTCAAGGCGGGAAGCCTCGACGGCGTGCTCCTCCCATGTTGAGGCGGTCAAGGCGGCAAGTTCGTCCCGTAGCAGGCGGAGTCGGTCGGCGCTGAATATGCGGCGGCTCAGGAAGTCGAGGATCGGCTCAAGCAGCCTTTCCTCCTTGATCCCGAGCACCTTCGGATGGTCGGCGTGCGTCGCGGCGGCGTCGCTGCGACGCCGAACGTACTGGCAGCGATACCAATTCGATCCCCTCTGATGCGAGCCTTCCATGCTGTGCCCGCACAAACCGCAGCGGACGCGCCCACGAAGCGGGTAGAGGCGCCGTGCCTGCCGCTTGACGTTTTTGTGGCCCTGGCGAGGCATCCCGACCTTCGTCGCGCGTGCTTTGCGCTCTGCTCGCTGCTCGACCATCTCGAATAGATCTCTCGACACAAGAGCCTCGTGCGTGGGGTTCGCGCTCCAAACCCACTCATCTCGGGGACGAATCTGTTGCCGGCCGCGCCGCTTGTCGTTGCGTCCCCACACGTTGAAACCTGTGTACTTCGGGTTTCGCAGGATCGCGCCGATGACCGATCGACTCCACGTGTGGCTCAAGTCGGTCGTGTCCTTGCGATTCGGAATCGGCGCCGGGAACTTCTCGATGTTCCGGTTCAGCTTCTCGCAGATTTCTCCGAGCCCGAGAAGGCGCACGCAGTAGTCATCGAAGATCATCACGATCACGGGACCGCGCATCGGGTCGATGATGAGCCTGTGCTTGTGCTTGCCTTCGCGCGCCTTGCTCGGGTTCGGATGCGGGTGCTCCTCAAGCATGTAGCCGTAGGGAGGACGACCGCCTGTGTGCCAGCCCTGCCGGACGCTCTCCTCCATGCCTCGGCGGCTCTTTTCCATCAGGTCACGCACGTACCACTCGGTGATGCCTTGCTTGACTCGTCTCGTGAGGATCGAGGTCGCGTTCGTGTTCAGCGGCTCGTCTGCGGCGAACAGGGTCACGCCCGCTCGTTCAAGCTCTCGCTCGACGTGTGTCGAGTCGGCTGTCATTCGGGACACCCGGTCGATGCTCTCCACAATCACGGCGTCGAACCGTCCCGTCGTCGCGTCGCGGATCAGATCGTTGATTCCGCCGTCGCGCGGTACTGCGATGTTAAAGCGCGCAGCGTCAGCGCCATTCCCGCGCACGTCGAGGAACTTCCGCCCACTCTCTATGTCCCAATAGTGGGCGACGATGGAGTCGCCGAGCGGCTTGACGACCGCCTCGCAGCTGACCAACTGGCGCGGGATTGACAGGGAGGGGTCTTGCGCGTCCTCGTCGGAGGTTCGGCCAAGGTAGGCGAACCTCATCGGCTTGCCTTCATCCCGACGAGCCGCGCTCGCACAAGGCCGACGCCTCGGGCTCCTCCGCGCTTTCCGTCGCGGCGCGTCTGAGGAGACTCACGATCACCGAAAGTTGCCGGTCGCGCAAAGGGTTCGCCTCGGCCTCCTCCATCGGGATAAGCCTCACGCTGAGGCGAAGCGAGCCGGACTCGGCAGGATTGGCCTGCCGTCCTGCGTAGTTCTGTGTAGCTGGCTTGGTCAGATGCGTCGGAGTCGGCGGACGATCCTGCGCATGACAGGAAGGTCGTTATCCGCCGCCTAGCGGGACAGGTCATTCCCGCCCGGCACAGTTCAGAGCGCCGGCTTCTCATCGCCCGCCCCCGAGCGCTTCCATCCGACGAAAGAGCGAATCCAAGCCCACGTCCTGAGCTTCGTCGGGGCGGTCGGGAGTCGTGGATTGGGAGGCTGTATGCATCGGCGCTCGCCATCCATCTAGATCAGATGCGACGGCGGATTTCAACTCGGAATCGGCGGCGTTTATCGCTCGTTACGCAGCCTGATCGCTCGGGCCGTCAGGCGGGGGAGGTTGGCGGGCGTCGCACGATTCGCAGAGCAGTCCCGGCGCTTGCCGTGTGCGGGCGTCAGTGGCTCGATTGCCGTCCTTGTCGTAGCCGCCCCATCGACACCAGCGCAGGCCCACTGCCTCGGCCTCGGCCTCAAGCGCTTCGATCGAGGCAAAGAAATCGGGATAGAGGCGTTGGAGTGTTGCGCGCTCCTCGCCGGCAGCCGCGAACGCGCCGCAGTTGCACTCGCCCGAGCGGTGCATCAGGGCGGCGGCGTCGGATTCCGGCAGCGAGTGAGCGCGTCGATACCGGAGCATGTCGAGCGTCGTCCAGTTGATGAGCGGACTCACGAACACGGCCGCGCTCTCACGCAGTTTGTCGATCGGTTCCCGCTGAGCGCGGCGCCGACTCTCTGCCCGACGAATCCCCGACAGGAACAGAACGCGAGCACGCTTGGAATGGCCGACCTTGCTCTCTCGCAGGAGGGTCCGAATCTGGCGCTCCTTGAGGGCGACGTAAGTGCGTCCGTGCATCGCCGGGCCGGGGAAACCGAGCCCTTGCTCGACTGAACCGTTGCGTCGGACCGTGCCGCCGAGAACGAGTCGGCGGTAGGCGTCCCCCGCGTGCAGAACTCGCAGCGGCTTATCTAGCCACCGAGCGAAGGAATGGACGAACTCGATCACGCCGGGAACGGCTGTGCCGGTGTCGAGAAAGGCGAGGCCGTCGTAGTGCTCGCGGCAGCGGTGGGCAAGCACGGTGGAGTCGTTGCCTCCGCTGAACAGGCACCACGCGGCGACGGGTTTGTGCTCCGCGCGCGCTCGGGCGATCCACTCGTCCGGCTCGCGTTCGACAAGCTCTTGAGGGTGGAGAGTCTCTTGATTGGTCAGTGCTCATGGAGCCGGCGGGCGCCTCGGGCACACAGAAAGGTCAGAGATCACCCCAAGCGGGACAGCTAGATCAGCGCTTCGAGCGCTCAAGGTCGAAGCCGTGACGACTCGGCGGGCGTCCGCTCTCCGCCGGTTCTCAGCCGGCCTCACTCCGCGACACGCCGCCAACGGACTCGGACTGTGGTCATTTGCTAGCGGCGGCCGTGGAAGCGGTAAAAAAAAGGGGGGGGGCTGTTCGGAGTAGGATCGACCTTGGGGTGGGTGGATACGGTCGGGAACATGACGCTCGCATCCTCGCGCGAAGAAGTAGCCGGGTGGTGCGTTGCAGCGCGTGCCTTATAGTGCGAAAATCGAGTTCACCGCCCGTGCGATGCTAAGGAAAATCAGGATCGCACTCACCAGGGTCAGGAACGCGCCGACGAGGAACACGACGCGGCGAGCAACGGACAGCGGCAGGCGACTCAACATCTGGTCGAACAACACGCCGATGTCGTCGCCTCTCGCGCGGCGATATCGCTGGAGGTCGCTGGCGCCGAGCCGTGACGCCTCAAGAATCACCCCCCAGCCGACGACCCCGACACCCAGGCCAAAGAGCCATGCCCATAGCGCCGCCTCGACGTAGACTGCCGTCACGATCGTGTATACGACCGCGAGGATGCCACCCGATAGACCAGGGGTCGAGTCCAGGCATAGCGCGTGAGCAACAAGAATCGTTCGTTGACCAGGGAGACGGTAGACCTCAAAGCAGGCCGGTCGGACTGTGAGTTGGGATGGGTCATCGTGCGACTGTCCTGCTTGGCCTCGGATCACTAAGTCCGCAATTGGCTGGTAGCGGATGCTTGGTCTTATCGTCCCATGTCAGCCCTCGCACTGGCGGCTGCCGTTGCAGGTCGGTGGCGCGGACGGGGCGGTCTGACGGTCGCGCCAACATCGTTGCGGACAAACAGCAAGTCCAAGGGCGACAGCCAACTGTGCTCCGTGTACCGGCCCGCCAGGGCCGCATCAACCGGCGGGCGATCTCGCTCCGGATCATGGATCTCGACAAGCACGAAGCGCGGTGCATGGCGGTCGAGATCAAGGCCGCTCAGGGCAGGCCCCTCAAAACCCTCGACATCAAGTGACAAAAGATCAACTTCCGGTGCGTCCATCTCATCGAGTAGCGAGGACAGCGTGCGTGCCTGAACATCAATCTCATATGGATCTCTCCATCCAAGAATGGTTCCTGCGTTGGTCCACTCAGGCTCACGGGCGCCATCCACGGTCGACATGAGATCGCCGAAGCGCATCCGCACCGGCCCCGATGCGCCTGCAGGGGCCAGAGCACACTGGACGACCCTTGCTCCTGGCCGAGATAGCCGCGCCTCTGCGGCCAGCTCTGGCATCGGCTCGACCAGGAGACCGCGCCAGTTCCTAAAGCGTTCCAGCCAATAGGTGTTCGACTGGGTGAAGCCGTCATGTGCTCCGGCCTCAACGAAGAAGCCACGGTCACAGCCGATGATGGCGCTGAGCTTGGTGTCCAATTCATGCAGAGCGGGCCGAGACAGATGGTCCTCGCCTCGAGCCTCGGCTGCAAAGCGCCGGGTGCGGGCGCGAGCAAGCCGCCACTTCAGGACGCTGTCGCGGACTCCCAGAAGCCGAAGTAGGTCAACGACCGCTCGGGCGGCCCGTATTTGAATCTTGCGACGATGCTCTGCCATTGGCGCGGTCAGACTATCGGATCAATCCCGGCACTCAGTCGCCACTCTGGTTCGATCAGATCTCCGATAGCGGCGAAGCGACCGCGCAATCTTCTCCAACGCGGTCGCTTCGACACCCTTCCGGCTAGCTGTGTCCTAGCTGTGCTTGGTCAGAAGTTCCATTCCTCCCACTGACCTACACCGCCGCTGCGAGCTCGCAACATTCCGTACAGGCTACCGGGGTAGCCAAACTCTGCGGAAACAAACAAACCGTTCTGTGATGACGCGAACCAGTCGCCCGAGAAAACGAACTTCTCCCACGGCCCGATGCTGGTAGCGCGCCCACGCAACATCGCGTATTCGGCACCGGTGTATCCGACCTCAGCCGTCACCCAGCGATGACTAGCGTCAGCGTAGATGGTGTAATACCCGTTGTAACAGATTTGGTATAGCTCCCATGCACCAACGCTTGTCGCACGAGCGCGGAGCATCCAGTTTTGATTGCCCGGGTAGCCAACCTCTGTAGAGACGTAAAGCCCGTTGTATCTGGATTGGATATAGCCAGGTGCGCCACATTCACCAGATTCGCTCGCGAGGGCCGCTGGTACCCCGTTCGTACTCGGTGCCGCTCTGCCAGCGCGCTTTGCAGCCAACTGTTCCGTCAAGTTGGCGAATGCCGAGTGATAGCCGTTGGCCGACGCAGGCTCGTTTTGTGCGTCGGCCAGTGCGCTGGGTGACGCGATCAGAGCAACGGCAAATAGAATGCCGAGCGTGGCGGCAGTTAGCCGGACCCTTAGGGCTCTTGCACTGCAGCCTATGGCCCCTTCCTGCCGCGATGTGAATACCGTCAACAACTTCCACCTCCGGTTTGTGTGTGTATGTGACCTTCCGATAATGCGCTGGACCGGTATAGCTGGAATGCGGTATACATAGCTACGGATGTTTTTCACACAATCCGAACCCTTGTCACTGTGTAGAGCGGCTATATCTCCTCGACGAGCCATCGCGTTCCAATAGCCCCGCCGCGACCCAGGTCAGGGCGTAGCGATGAGTCGTGCTTAGATTCAGCTGCTTACGACCAGGTCGTAGGGACTAGCGACGTAGCTCTGCTTGTAGCCGGGTGGCGAGGCGGACGGAGGCCTCGATCTCGACTTGGCGGATCGAGACGCTCTCGACGCTGAGCCCAAATGGAACTCCGACGCGCCGGCAGAATGCGATGAGCTCGACGGCCGTAGCGACGGCTTGATCGTAGGACGCGTCGAGGGTGTTGTCCGCGTGGCGCAGCTCGTTCTCGATCCAATGCGGCACATCGACGCCGAGCCACTGAACGAACTCCAGTGTCTTCAGCGAGCCGCAGACCGAGAACGTGAAGACGATCGGCGCTGGCTTGACGTCACGAGCGGCACACTCGTAGTGATAATCGGAGACCAAGTTCTTCGCGGCATTGACGTCATAGATGATCTGGGTGACAAAGAACGAGCAACCTGCCGCCTGCTTCGCCAGCAGACGGACGTGCTCCCCGCGCCCGCGCGTGTGCCGCTCTGGGATCGCGACACCTCCGAGAAGGAGATCCGGGCGCACCTCGGTCCTGAGTTCGTAGGCTCGCATCAGAGAGGTTGCTACCGCTCCCTCACGAGACGACGCACCGACGAACACCGACAGCGCGTGGGTTGGGGCTTGTTCGCTGAGCCACGAGCGAAGACCTTGCTCTGGATACTTGCTGACAGCGCGGTACACGATGGCCGGCACTTCCAAGCCGACGAGATCGCGAGCTAGGTAGTCGGCTGGGTCCATCGTGGGTAGGAACGGAAAGGGGCGTTCCTCGGGATTACGGTCGCTCTCGTCATCAATGTCGTAGAGCACGAGGCCGTCGAGGCCCACAGGGCGCAGGCGCTCGAGCGTCTTCGCGGCGATCTGACTGGCTTGCTCCGGTTCGGTCGTCAGGCGCGGTGGGGTCAGCGCGAACAGCAAGAACTCACCCGTCCCCTCGGCAATGCGCCGCTGCAGCTCCACGCTCTGAAGCGTAACCAAACGCCTATGCACGACGGCTGGGCGCCGGCGGTTGTGAGCTTCCGACAGCAGCAGCGCCACGCGGCGTCCTTGCGTCCACGAGAGCCGCCTCGAATGCTGCCTGGACGTGCCAGCCCGCGCGAAAGTCGCCGCGAGTCATGCAACTCAGGACGACCGTGAAAGCAGCCGATCCCGCCGCATCTAGCACGCAGGAAGGCGCGAAGCGGGCGTCACGGCGACATCTCGCCACTCTCGACCAGTTGTCTGGCGCTGACCGCAAGCGCCGCACGTAGAGGCCAATCTGCGGAAGGCCGGTGTCCCGTAAGCACCGACTTGCGCGCCTTCTCGGACGACACGGCTATCCGAGTAGGCACCGACTCCTCGACCCTGTGGGCTATAGCCCCTGTTTGCGGGCCATCAACGGTCGTAGGATTGGGTATCAATCCCGCCCCCGCTACTAAAGCCTGTAAATGTGGGCCTTTGTGTGTTTGGTGATAGTGGAGGGCCGCCTTCTGGCGACGCGCTTGGTTCTCTTGTGAGAGTGATCGGGGGCCCGGCCGGGGCGTTGCTCGTCAGTGGCGACGAGCACGCCGTGGTGTAGGCCGCAGAGCGGGGCGGAGATGGCCGCCTCCTCGGGTGGGTCCTCAAGCGCGACGTCTTCTCCGCGTGCGAGCGAGATGACGAATGAGGTGTCGAGAAGGGCTCGCTTCACGCGAATGGATCGCGCGGGGTTCGTCGAGCTCGCACAGCGTTCTCTTCAAGCCTCACGGCGTGGCCTGGCCATCGTGGTGGCTGCCCCGACGCCCACCACGGCTCCTGATGGGTTACGTTACCTTGCACGACGTTCGGTGCTCAACGGTTCAGAGCGAGCAAGTCAACGTTCGACTGGACGACCCCGGACCACAGTTGCCTCCCAAAGTGGCGATGCGGCCCCGGCGTCCGTATTGAGAGAGTGGGGGTTCATATATGAGTGATTACGCCGTCGTCAATCCTGCAACTGGTCTGACGGTCAGTACCTACCCGACGATCACCGACGCGGAGTTGAGGGACGCGATCATGAGCGCGGATGACGCGCATCGCACGTGGTCGGCCTCGTCGACCGTTGCGGAGCGCGCGGCGCTTGTGCGCCGAGTCGGCGAGCTCCATGTCGAGCGGGCTCGACAGCTCGCGGAGATCATCGTGCGGGAGATGGGCAAGCCGATCGCGCAGGCCGTAGGCGAGATCGAATTCTGCGCCGCGATCTACGAGTTCTATGCCGAGAACGCCGAGTCGCTGATGGCAGATGAGCCGATCGCGTTGCTCGCTGGTGAGGGGTCTGCGGTCATGCGCCGCGGATCTCTCGGCGTGCTGCTCGGGATCATGCCGTGGAACTTCCCGTGCTATCAGGTTGCCCGGTTTGCTGGGCCCAATCTCGTGATCGGCAACACGATCCTGCTCAAGCACGCTCCTCAGTGCCCGGAATCGGCTGAGGCTCTGCAGCAGATCTTTCTCGACGCCGGCTTCCCGGCTGGTGCCTATACGAACATCTACGCGACGAACGAGCAGGTGGAGTGGGTCATCGGCGACCCACGTGTTCAGGGCGTCTCGTTGACGGGGTCCCAGCGGGCGGGCGCCGCAGTGGCCGAGATTGCCGGGCGCAATTTGAAGAAGGTTGTCCTCGAGCTCGGTGGTTCGGATCCGTTCATCGTGCTCGGCACCGACGACCTCGACGCGGTCGTCGAGTCGGCGGTTGCGGCTCGACTCGCGAACACCGGGCAGGCGTGCGATGCAGCCAAGCGGTTCATAGTGATTGACGACCTCTACGAGCCGTTCCTCGAGAGGTTCACCGTTGCGATCACCTCTGTAAAGCCAGAGGATCCGACGTCAGAGGACGCGACGATCGGCCCGCTGTCCTCGACGCTCGCGGCCGACCGCCTCGAGGAGCAGGTCCAGCGCGCCGTCTCGGCCGGTGCCACGAGGGTCGCCAGCGGGGAGCGCGAGGGTACGTTCTATCCGCCGACGGTTCTGAGCGGCATCACGCGCGAGAACCCCGTCTACCGCGAGGAGCTCTTCGGCCCCGTCGCGGCCATCTACCGGGTTGGCTCCGAGGAGGAGGCTGTGTCGCTCGCCAACGACACACCGTTCGGCCTCGGGTCCTACGTGATGACGAATGACCCCGAGCAGGCGGTTCGCGTGGCGAACAGCCTCGACGCAGGCATGGTGTACATCAACGTGGTCGGCGCAGACGGGGCCGAGCTGCCGTTCGGCGGCGTCAAGCGCTCTGGATTCGGCCGGGAGCTTGGCCGTCTCGGCGCGGACGAGTTCGTCAACAAGAAGCTGATACGCATCGGCGGCTGACGCCCGAAGGCAGCATGGGGCCCGACACGAGACGCGAGCCCGCCTTAGCCAGTTGCCCCCCAGCGTGCTGCTTCCGCGGGGTGAGCGGAAGTCAGCAGCTGCGACCCGGTGAGTTTCGGCCACCCAGGCGAAGCGGCAGAAATGTACGTGTCGGCGTCTCGCAAACGCACGGCCATGTCGTTGCGCTAACGATCTGACGAGGCATGAGATCGTGGTGGCGTGGAGCGCGGCCCGAGATCCGATAGCGAGTTGGAGAAAAGAACATCCGGTGCCCTGCTCGCCACCGTTCGCTTCGCCGATACACGATGGCTCCCGGGGGACTGGACCAAGGCCCTGCTCATCTTCGAGCGATGTCTTCTCTACAGCGGTGGCCATTCGGGCGAATTCCTCGGGCGGAGCCTAGAAGCGGGGCTCAACCCGTTGAACGTCGAGGTGGAGCAGGCGATGACCGTTGATCTTCTCGAGGTGTGTCGAGTCGGCGGCCATGCGGGACACCTCAGTCAGCCCACCAGTCTCGCTGACCGTCCACGTCTTCCCGCGGGTTCTCGCCGAGGTTGGGGGCGCCGAAGACGAGGATCTCGAGGCCCTCCGGCCCGGCCTCGTAACCTCGCCATGTACTGGGCGGAACGCGCACGACGTCCCACTTCTTGACCTCGACGATCTCATCGTCGAGCTTCATCCTCCCGCTCCCGCCGACGACCACGAACACCTCCTCCTGCTCCTTGTGTGTGTGGCCGTACGGGAACCGGTAGTCGGGTGGGATGCGCTGATAGCTCAGGCCGGACTTCTCGAGCTCGAGCGCCTTACTCGCGAGACGGAACTCCAGGTCCGGCACGCCGTCGAAGTTGGAGCCGACGTCCGCCAGATCCTCTCTGAGGTTCCTGAGCGTGAACGGCATGGCCGCGATTCTACGGTTCAGGCTTCATACCGCCGCCGCGCCACCAGAGCTGACAGCGGCATCGAGTCCACTTGGGACCGGCACTGAGCCAGACTGGGCCGAGTCGCGTCGAGCACCGTCCGCGGGGTAGCCGTTCCGACTTAAGGACCACACGCGGCGGCACGAATCAATCCCGCCCGGCAGATGCGTCGCTCAGATCGGGTACGGCGTCTACAGCACTGCCTTTGGGGTCCACAGACCGAGCCGGTCCATCGCGAACAGGTCGTGGACTAGCCGCACCGCGATCGAACCCTCGCCCACCGCGGAGGCGACACGGTTCATCGATCCGTTCCGGACATCCCCGATGGCCAAGACCCCTGGCATGCTGGTCTCAAGCGAGAACGGCGTGCGTTCGAGGGGCCAGGCGGGCGTGTCTGCCAACTCGCCGCCGGTGCGAATGAAGCCGCGGTCGTCACGCAGGACCTCGGTGGGAAGCCAGTCGGTGTTGGGACGCGCGCCGATCATCAGGAAGAGCGCATGAGCCTGAACGGTCTCCACCTCGCCATCACCGCGAGCGCGCAAATCCAGCCGCTCCAGCCAGCCGTCGCCGCTTCCGCCGACGATCTCGGTCTTTAGCCGAACCTCGATGTTCGGCGAGGCTTCGACCTGCTGCACCAGATAGTGGGACATGCCGGCGGCGAGTGAGGACGCGCGAACCACGACCGTGACCCGTCGCGCGTATTCGGCCAGGTGTAGGGCGGCCTGCCCGGCCGAGTTGGCGCCGCCGACGACGAAGACGTCCCGGTCCGCCATCGCGGGCGCCTCCGTCGCGGGGCCGCCGTAGAAGACCCCGGCGCCCTTCAAGGCCAGAGACTCGATGTCCTCGACCTCGAGCCGGCGATAGGCGGCGCCGGTCGCGAGGATCACCGCGCGGGCGCTGACGTCAGGGAAGTCGGAGAGGCCGACCACGATGCGCTCGCTTTCCCGCTTCAGGCCGGTCGCCTGCTGCATGAAGGCAAAGTGCGCCCCGAAGACCCACGCCTGCTCGTAGGCTTCCTCGGCCAGCCGTCGCCCGCTGATTCCGCGCGGAAACCCTAGGTAGTTGCGAATCAGCGAGCTCAGGGTCGCTTGTCCGCCGATGCCGCCGCCGTCGACCACCAGGGTGCGGAACCCTTCGGAGGCGCCGTAAACCGCAGCCGAGAGCCCGGCCGGCCCGGCGCCGACGATCACGAGGTCGAACTCGCTGCTCGCCGGGTTCACCGGGCCGCCCGCAGCGATTGTGAGTTCGGCGTTGCTCGGATCGGCGAGGACTTCCCCATTGGGGAATATGACCAGCGGCAGGGGCTTCCCGTCGCCGGCCTTGGCGACTAGCGTGCGTCCTTCGGGCGAGTCGGCGAGGCAGAACGTGTGGGGAAGGGCGCACCGGCCGAGAACCTCCCGCAACTCGTACGCCCGTCCCGTCCAGGACTCGCCGACGATGTGCACCGTGTGCGAGGAGAGCCGCCGCGCGTGCGCCCACTCCAGCAGGAAAGTCGAGATCGCCTGGTGGAACATCTCGTCGGGGGCGCGCGTGGGGCGGATCAAGTAGTAGTCGATCTGGCGCAGCGCCATCGCCGCGAAGATCGCCTCTCCAGTCGGGCCGTCGCCCCAAGTGGCGTAGTCGATCAAGAGACCGCGCTGCGCCTGTGGGTGGCGTTTTCGCACTCTGCCGAGGAACTCGCTTCCGGGTGCGCCACCGAAGGACTCGCCGGCGAGGACCAACGCAACCTCCTCATCCGCGTCCGCAAGCCGGGCCAGCTCCGTCCCCGCCTCGGGCGCTGAGCCGAGGCAGACGATGCGATAGCTTCGCTCGTAGCGACCGCTCAGTTCCCGCTCGATGTCGTGAAGCGATTTCTCGTCTTCGTCAACGGCGAGAATGACGGGATGGGGCATACGCCCAACCGTAACCTCTCGGATCGTGGCGCGTCGACCGCGCTGAGTGGGGATCGAGGTCGCGTTTGTGTTCAGCGGCTCGTCGGCCGCGAATAGCGAGAACAGGGCAGTCTCGATTTCTGCTCCGTGCGTCCAGGCCATCGGCTCCGGCAGCCCGGCCTACCACTCCATGCGCTTGACGCGGCTGCTGCAGGGCTTGCGGCGAGGGCGAGACCAGTCCCAGCTTCACGCTGCGTCGGTCGCCAAATCGGTTACCGTCCGCGTGCTCAGACCGCTCATCGTGTCAGCGGATGCCGTCGTTCGCAGTCGACGCTACGGTCGGCCCAGCCATGGAGCGAGCTCCGCATCGGATGGCGCTGTTGCGTAGCGCTGTCACGTGGGAAGCGCGGTTATCAGCCGAGGCAAGCGTGACCCGGCACGGAGCGGGTCGTCGTGGCCCTCGTCTCAACAAGACGGGGGTCAGTGCTGGTGGCAAGTGACTGATTCTCCGACATCATTTGTCCGATCGATTGGACATTGTGAGAGCGTAGAGGCCCAATGCGCGGGCTCCGTTGCGCCAAGCGAGGTGGTCCTGAGCTTGATCTACCGCACGCATTTCGCGCCGCTCCCCGTCCTTGGATTTTGTCTCATTCCCCTCCAACATCCCATCATCTTTCCCACGGCAACTGCTGATTGACAGTGCGTAGTAGAGCAAATTCGCTCAGGTTTGTCAATGGCATACCGTTGGCGCTCAAAAGTCAGCCCTGAATTCGGAGGTCTCGGCACAGCGAGAACATGGGCGATCGACTCCCGATGACCGACTGACCCCCGTCTTGTTGAGACGAGGGCCGCCAAATACCCCACGCGCTCCCCTCACCTCGAGCAGCTCGTCAGGGAGGGTTCTGACTACCTACCGCCAGGATTTACAGAGGCCCTAGATGCGCTCTCAGAAGCGGTCGCGGATGCGACGCGAGGAGAGGCGTGCTGGCTAGAGCGGTTGCGGGTTGGGCTGGATGTCTCGCTGTCCTTCCTGGACGACGGGCCGCAGTCAAATCGCGTGCTGATCCTCGAGGCGCCCGTCGAGGGAGCAAGCGCGCGGGAGTGCATCCGTCGCCTGCACGACGCACTGGCTCCGGTGCTCTCGCAGGCACAGGAGGAGATCATCATCGGGGCGCAGATCAGACCGCCCACATGGCTGATCTCGGAACTGGTGGTGCTGGGGGCGCTGTCGGTGATCCGCGCGCGGATGCTCAAAGGCGAAGAACGCCCACTCGGGGAGTTGGCGCCATCGCTGATGGCAAACGTCGTTGAGCCTTACCTTGGAAGGGCTGCGGCCAAGGCAGGCCGAAGCGGCGGCGCCAACGGCGCTCCGATGATGGCGCCAAGAGCCGAAATGGTGCCGATCCGACCGCATCCACGCACGGTGCACGCGCTGCGCGTGATCGCCTCGGCGCCACGCTTGAGCACACGCGCGGTCGGCCGGGCCGTGGGAGTCGAGGACAACTGCGGGCAGATCCTCGGACTGCTGAGGCGCTTTGAGGAGCGCGGTCTTATCGAAAACGCGAACCGACAGGTCGCAGGCGCACGTCATGCGTGGCTTCTGACGCCCTACGGCCAGCGCATCCTCGAGGTAATCACGGGAAGGCTCCGCAGTGCTCATTCTCGCGATCACCTCGAACGAGAGGCGAGCTGACATGAGAGCCCGCTCGCAGAACAGTCTTGACGCGGCCGCCTCAACGGGCCGCCACCAGGTGTCAATCGAAGCGCAGGCCATGGGCCTTTCCTTCGCTGACAAGAAGTGCATCCAAGCGGGGCCCAATGCTCCACGGGGGGTGCGCTGTTACACGACCGGTACCCGAATCCAGTCTCTCAGGCTGGGCTTGAGCGGCCGATCATTTACTAGCAAATCACATAGGAGGAGTGGACAGTGAGACATCTAAGGATGGTTGGACTCTGCCTGGTCGCGGTCTTCGCGATCGCGGCTGTGACGGCGACGAGCGCTTCGGCCCTGCCGGAATGGGGTAAGTGCGAAGCAAAAGCCGGCGGGAAATACTCGGACGGTAACTGCACCGCCAAAGCCAAAAAAGGCGGCGGGACGTTTGAATGGACGAAAGGCACGAGTCTTGCACCGGTGCCTTTCACGGGACACAGCATCGGTGGCGGGGGTCTTCTCAAGGCTAATATTCGCTACTGCGAGTACGGAGAAAAAAAGCACCGACTGACCCGCGCGAAGTGCGCTGCGGAAGGCGGAACTGAACCAGAACCGACCGACGAAATTCCGGCAGTCGAATGCGAAGCCGAGAACAGCAGCGGCGTTGCCGAAGGCAAGAACAAGATTGGCAACGTCCACGTCGCGTTCACAGGATGCGTGTATCTGGGGTTTGCTCCGTGCAGCAGCGCGGGCGCCTCGGAAGGAGAAGTCAAAACGGAGCCGTTGAAGGGCTTCTTGGGATACATCAACAAATCCAAAAAGGAAGTTGGCGTGGTCCTCGAACCGGCCAAAAAACACGGCCTGTTCGCTTCATTCACCTGCGGTGGAGCTGCCAGCATCGTTGTCGGTGTCGGCAACTCGAAAGATGGCGCTTGGTACGAACCCGAAAGCAAAGGTGGGTACGACCAGGTCATTTCGCCGATCACGCCGGTGAACACGATGACCAGCGAATACACGCAGGTGTACACGACGGCGGAAGAAGCTCCCTTCGGCAACGTCCCGCACCAGCTAGAAAAAAAGCACATCAGTGCGTTGGAATCCTACCCAGTTGCGCTCATCAACCCAGCAAATGAATTCGACTGGGCCGCTGCTAGTGAGGAAATCACCAACGTGAACGTTCCCACAGAAGCAGGTGAGATCAAGGCGTAGCCAGCCCGATCCTGAAGCAATGAAGCATTGAGGAAAACGCGAGGGGTTCTGCGATGGACCCCTCGCGAGCCTCAAGTCCAGTTCCTGCAAGCAGCGACTAGAGGGGTTCGATGAGCGGTTCACAGACAGACGAGCGAGCGCGGATGGCTCCAGGGCTTACGCCGCAACGCCGCCAGAGCGTTGTCCTGATCGCGGTCTTGTCGGCGGCCGTTCTGTTTTGCGGCGTCGCCTTTTCGACCCAAGCCCAAGCCGCCACCGGCCACCCCTACCTCTCATCCCTAACCGAAGCCCCCAGTGGCACCCCCCTCGAAGAACCAACGGCCGTCGCAGTGGACGACACAGACGGCCACGTGTTCCTCGCTGACGCAAGCGCCGGCGTGATCGACGTCTTCAGCTCCTCAGGCGCCTTCCTGGGCAAGATCGGCGAAGGCAGCCTGTTCGCCTCAGGCGTAGCCGTGGATGAAGCCACAGGCCTCGTCTATGTCGCTGACTCCTTCGAGAACGCGATGCTGGTCTATAAGCCCAAAGGCTCCGGCTATGAACTGCTCTCAGAATGGAGTGGCGAAGCCCTACCTGCCCAGGAATTCGGCGAAATCACCGCTATAGCGGTCGATAACTCTGCGAGCGCCTCAGCCGGCGACGTCTATGTCGTGGATAGCGAAGACCCCGAACTCTCAGTGGGAGTCGCAGACGTCTTCAAACCAAAGGGCCCAGGCCCCGAAGAAGCCTCTGAAGGCTCCTTGGTCAGGGTCCTCTCCTCGGGCAAAATGGAAGAACCCAACGGAGTGGCCGTCGATGGCTCATCAGGCAAGGTCTATATCGCAGACTCAGCCAAGGGGGGCGTCTATGAGTTCTCGCCCTCCGGGGCCTTCGAAGGCAAGCTGACCGGCAAAGGCTCTCCCAACGGCACCTTCTTCGGCTCTGAAGAAGAAACGGGCAACGTCTCTGCCGTGGCGATCGATCAGAGCTCAGGCGATCTGTTGGTCGCCGAGGCCGAACGCCACCTCGTATCGGAGTTCAACCCAGCCGGGGAATGGGTCGGCTGGATCACGGCCACCCCTCAGGGCCCGCTCTCAGAACCGCTGGGAGTCGCTGTGGCCTCCTCGGGCAACGTCTATGCCTCTGATGCCCTCCAGGGGAAGGTCAACGTCTTCGGCCCCGGCGTCGTGGTCCCTGACGTCGTGACCTCCAAAGCGAGCAAACCCACGCGCACCACGGCGATCCTCAACGGCACCGTCAACGGCGATGGCAAAGCCGGGCACTACTTCTTCCAATACGGCACCACCGAAGCCCTGGGCTCCGCCACGGCCTCAACGGCCTTCGCAGGCACCGAGGAAAAAGTCTCGCTGACGCTCGGAGAACTGCACGCGGGCACGACCTACTTTTTCCGACTGGTCGGCGAAAACGAAAACGGCGCCAACTACGGCATCACCCGCGAATTCCAGACGCCCACAGCGGTCGAAGGGCTCTCCACGGGCCCTGTGGCGAACCTGCAGCCTGAAAGCGCGACGCTCACGGGCTCGCTGGCCCCCAACGGCTTTGACGCCCACTACTACTTCGAATGGGGCCTAAGCGCCAAATACGAACACCAAAGCCCCCAACCCCCGGGCACCGATGCCGGGGAAGGCGCAGGCGCGGTAGCCGCCAAAGCCGACCTCAGCGCCCTGACCCCCAACACGACCTACCACTACCGGATCGTCGCCTCAAACAGCCTCGGTCAGAGCTTCGGGGCTGACAAAGCCTTCATCACCTCGGGGCCCCCGCGCATAACCAACGAACCGACCACGGCGATCGGCCATGAAGAAGCCACGATCAACGCGAAGGTCAATCCCGGGGAGCTCGAAACCAAATACCACTTCGAATACGGCGAAACCCCAGCCTACGGGACCGAAGTGCCCCTGGGAGGGGCAAGCATCGCCCCCGGCACCACAGCTGTCGCGGTCTCAGCGCCTCTGAGCGGCCTGAAGCTCGGGGTCACCTACCACTTCCGCGTCGTGGCCTCCAACAGCGCGGGGACCACGACCGGGCCCGATCAGAAGTTCACGACGATCGCACCGGCGCCTGTGGATCAGAGCTATGCGACCGCCGTGGGCTCCACAACGGCCACCCTGAACGCCCAGATCAACCCGCTGGGCAACGACACGAGCTACTACTTCCAGTACGGGACCGAGAGCTGTGCCGAGAACCCAGGCTCCTGCACCGACACCCCGGCCGCACCGGGCGAAGATATCGGGGCAGGCATTGGCGATGTGGCCAGGAGCCTTGCCCTCACAGGCCTAGAGCCGGCCACCACCTACCACTTCCGGGTGATCGCCAAGAACATTCTGGGGACCAGCGAAGGGCCCGAGCGGACGTTCACGACCCAAGAGGCCACGAGCGCCTTCGCGCTTCCGGACAACAGGGCCTTTGAGATGGTCTCCCCGCCGAACAAGGCGGGGGCGCCGGTGGAAGCGCTGACCAGAGAAGGCGGGCTGATTCTGGCCTCTGAAGACGGCAACCGGCTGACCTACGTGGTCGATGGGGCGCTTGGCGAGAACGTGCAGGGCAACCGGAGTCCGGAATGGCAGCAGGTTCTCGCAACTCGTGGCGAACACGAATGGGAATCGCAGGATATTGCTACGCCTAGCTCTAAAGCTAAGGGGATAGTCGGCGGAAACGCGCCTGAGTATCAGTTCTTTACCCCCGATCTCTCAGTGGCGCTGGACGAACCTGTGGGACCGGCACCGGAGCCGCCGCTGGCACCGGGCGTCACGCAGGCGACGATGTACCTGCGCGACAACACGAGCCGCACCTTCGCGCCGCTCGTGACCGAAGCGAACACCTCGGCAGGTACGCAGTTCGGAGGCCATCTCCGCTTCGTCTCAGCGACGGCCGATCTCAGTCACGTCGTGATCGCCTCAACGGTGGCGCTGACCGGGCCAGGCTCGTCGCACGGCTTGTACGAGTGGTCCGGTGGGCAATTGCAGTTCGTGAGTGTGCTCCCAGATGGAACGGCGTCGCTCGGTGAAGCCGAAATGGGATTCTTCGGACGTGTGCTCTCCCACGCGATCTCCGATGACGGCTCACGGATCTTCTGGAGCAGCAAACAAGAAAACTCCGCCAGGGGTCGCCTGTATATGCGTGACACAGTTCGCGGGCAGACGATCCGGCTCGATGTCGCGGACGGCGTCGTCGAACCGGACGGAAGCTCGGCTCAGTTCCAGACGGCCAGCAGCGACGGCTCACGGGTCTTCTTCACCGACAAGCAGAGACTCACCCCGGACTCCACCGCCGAATCAGGTCAGGCTCAGACCACCGGAAGGCCCGATTTGTACGAGTGCGAGATCGCCGAAGTCGCGGGACAACTCGCCTGTGATCTGAAGGATCTAACTGTCGATCACCACGAAGGCGAGCATGCGACCGTGCAGAACTTTGTGCTCGGCGCCGGGGAAGATGGGACTAGCGTCTACCTCGTCGCCCAAGGCGTGCTGGCGAGCAACGAAAACGGCAACGCCGAATCTGCGCAGGCGGGCAAGAACAATCTCTACCATCTTCACTACGACGGTTCGCAGTGGACCACGACATTCATTGCGACGCTTTCCGAGGAAGACAGCGCGGAGTGGGAAGGCAACAAGAACGGGAACGCCTCCTTCCTGACCGCGCGCGTCTCGCCGAATGGCCGTTATCTCGCGTTCATGTCCGCTGCGCCCATTACGGGCTACGACAACGTCGATGCCAGCCCAGCCGCGAAAGGAGCGCGCGACGAGGAGGTCTTCCAGTACGACTCCATCACCGCGAGCTTGCGGTGCGTCTCATGCAACCCGTCTGGCGCCAGGCCCGCAGGGGTGCTGGACACGAGCGAATCCGGTGAAGGGCTTGGACTGCTCGTCGATCGGCGCAAAGTGTGGGCCGAATCCGGCAAAGAACACTGGCTTGCGGGCAACATCCCCGGCTGGACCGCCCAGACCCTTGCCAGTGCGTTGTTCCAGTCGCGCTACCTCTCCGACGACGGGCGTCTGTACTTCAACAGTCCCGACAACCTCGTACCCGCTGCTGGGAATGGCAAGGAGGACGTCTACCAGTACGAGCCCTCTGGGGTTGGCAGTTGCCTCAGCGCTTCCGGTGGGTGCGTATCGCTGATCTCCGGAGGGGACTCGGATCACGAATCGGCGTTCATCGAAGCTACACCCGACGGCAGCAGCGTGTTCTTCGTCACCGAGGCGCAGCTCCTGCCTCAAGACAGCGACACCGCATTCGACATCTATGCCGCGCGTGAATGCACCGGAGGCTCGCCATGCCTGACCCCGCCCGCGCCCGCGCCACCGGCCTGCGCGGACACCGACGCCTGCCGGCCCGCCGAACCGGCCCAGCAGATCCCCGGCGGTGCCGCGAGTACAGCCGTCTTCTCCGGGCCGGGGAACGCCATCCCTCATTCTGCTCCAGCCAACCAGCAAGTCCTGGGTAAGAGGACCTCGGAGCCCGTGCTTACGCGTGTGCAGAAGCTGGCCAGCGCGCTGAAGAGCTGCCGTAAGCACTACGCACACGCCAAGCGTAAGCGGAGCGGATGCGAACAAACAGCTCGCCGACGTTACGGCAAGACGCACAAGCCGGACGCGAAGCTCGGGCGAAAGCTCAACGTTCGCGCGAAAGGAGCCGGGCGATGACGCTGAGATCGAGCATCCGACGACTGGCCCCTGTCCTGCTCGTGTGCACGGGATTGCTCACGTTCGCGCCCGGCGGATCCGCGGAGGCAGCCCAGGCGCCCTGGTGGCACATCAACTACGAAACGGTGCCTGGGAATCTCCCGCCTGGCGGGGAAGGCCAGATCATCGTCGTCCTGAGTAATCTGGGCGACTCACGCGTCGACGGCACGACCAACACCGTCAACATCTCAACCAAGCTGCCGCCCGGGTTGACCGCTACCAATATCGAATCGCCTCCGATGGGGGGAGCTCCAGTCCAGTGCTCGCTTGCGACTCTGCAGTGCTCTTCCAAAGGAACTCTCAATCCCTACGAACGCATCGCCGTGAACATCAGGGCGAAGGCGGAAGAGCCGTCGGGCACGGTCGCTTCGCTTCCGGTCGAAGCGAGCGTGGAAGGCGGTGGCGCAGCGAAGGTCTCAGCGACGCATACGGTTACCGTGAGCGGTGAACCGTCGCTATACGGCCTGGAGGACTACGAGTTCGCGCCGTTCAACGAGGACGGTACCCCGGCCACACAGGCCGGCGCGCATCCCTTCCAACTCACCACAACACTGACGTTTGACCAGAAGGTTTTCCCAGGGGCAACTCGCCAACCGATTGAGCTCCCGAAGGATCTGAGCTTCAGTCTGCCACCAGGGCTGGTTGGTAATCCGACAGCGGTTGCACAGTGCACGATGGCCAACTTCTTTGCGCTGGTCAAGGAAACGAACCTCTGCGCGCCGAGCTCCGTCGTGGGTGTCGCGACGGTGACCGCCAGTGAACCGATACAAGTGCCCCTTCTCACGAAGACAGTGCCTGTATTCAACCTGGTGCCGGCTCAGGGCGAGCCCGCGAGATTTGGACTTGAGGTGATCGGCAAGATACCCATCGTCATCGATACGTCGGTGCGGTCGGGGCGGGATTATGGCGTCGATGCAAGCGTTCAGAACGCCACCCAAGCCGGGGGTCTGCTGTCGAGTCAGGTGACTTTCTGGGGAGTCCCTGGAGATCCGCGGCACAACAATGCACGGGGCTGGGAATGTGTGGCTGGGGGTGCCTACGCGGCACAGGTCAAAAAGTCCTGCCCTGAAATGGCTTCTGGAAATGAACAGCCATTCTTGATATCGCCGAGTGCTTGTGCGGCTGATCCGGGGAACGAACCGGTGACATTCCCAATGGAGACAGCCTCCTGGGCCAACCCCACCACCCTCCTAGGCGCCGAATACACCTGGATGACCACAGAAGGAACCCCCCTGGGCTTCCAAGGCTGCAACAACCTCCCCTTCACCCCCCAGATTCTCAGTAACCCCCCAAGAGCACTCAGCAAGCACCCCCACAGCCCTCTCAGTAGACGTCCAGGTCCCCCAGCAAACGACGCTAGAAGCAGGAGCCCTAGCCGAGTCAGACCTCCGCGACACAACGGTCACCCTGCCGGCGGGAGTCCAGCTGTCCCCCTCAGCCGCCAATGGCCTCGAGGCCTGCTCAGAGTCCCAGATCGGCTTCCAAGGCTTCAACGCCTCCGCCCAGATCAACGAATTCTCAACTGAGGAGCCAACCTGCCCAGACGCCTCCAAGCTGGGCGTGGTCCACATCAAGACCCCACTTCTGAGCCACGAACTAGAAGGCTCTGTCTACCTGGCCACCCCCGCCCCCAACGGAGAAGGGGATCGAAACCCCTTCAACTCCCTCATAGCCCTCTACATCGTGGCCAAGGACCCAATCTCAGGCGTCCTGGTCAAGCTAGCCGGGGAAGGCCACTCAGATGAATCCACCCTGCGCATCTCCACAACCTTCCACAACACCCCCCAGGTCCCCTTCGAAGACTTGAAGCTGGACCTCTTCGGAGGCCCCAGGGCCTCTGTCAGCACCCCGCCCTTCTGCGGGGGCTATGCCACAGACGCCGCCTTCACGCCCTGGTCGGGCACAGGGGTGCTCAACGTGCTCGGCCCCCCTGAGGCCTTCAACATCGCCTCAGGGATCTCAGCAGGAGCCTGCCCAGTGGGCTCACAGCCCTTCTCCCCAGGCTTCAATGCCTACTCCACAAACCCCACCGCCGGCGCCTTCACGGGCTTCTCCTTGGAACTCTCAAGGCCAGACGGCAACCAGAACCTCACCGGCCTCTCCATGCACCTGCCCCCAGGGATCGCCGCGATGCTCTCCTCGGTGACCCTCTGCACAGATGCTGAGGCCAACGCCAACGCCTGTCCCGCCTCGAGCGAAGTCGGCCACGCCACAGCCGTGGCGGGCCTTGGCCCAGAACCCTTCATCCAGGGGGGAGGCCGAGTCTTCATCACCGGCCCCTATGGCGGAGCCCCCTTTGGCCTGTCAATCGTGACCCCCGCGGTGGCAGGCCCCTTTGACCTCGGAGTCGTGACGGTCCGCTCAAAGCTCTTCATCGACCCCAATACCGCCGCTGTCACGATTCTCTCCGATCCCCTGCCCACCCAGGTCAAAGGCATCCCCCTGCAGCTAAAGCGCGTGATCGCCACCGTCGATCGACAGGGCTTCCAGTTCAACCCCACCAACTGCAACCCGATGAGCATCAACGGAACCCTCTCGGGCTCAGAAGGAGCCAGCCAGAGCGTCTCCTCCCCCTTCCAGGTGGGGGGCTGTGGAAACCTGCCCTTCGGACCGAAGCTCACAGCCTCGGTCGCCGGCAACTCGACCAAAGCCAACGGCGCCGCCTTCGCGGTGACCGTCACCTCCCAAGGCCTCGGGCAGGCCAACATCGCCAAAGTCTCCCTGCAGCTGCCGATCGCCCTGCCGGCAAGGCTCACGACCCTTCAGAAAGCCTGCCTTGAGGCCACCTTCAGCGCCAACCCCGCCTCCTGTCCTCCAGAGTCTGTGATCGGCAATGCCACGATCCACACGCCGGTCCTCAGAAACCCCCTCTCGGGACCTGCCTATCTGGTCTCCCATGGCGGAGCGGCCTTCCCCGACGTCGAGTTCGTCTTGCAGGGCGAAGGCGTCACGCTCCTGCTGGACGGCAAGACCGACGTCAAAAAAGGGATCACCTACTCGCGCTTTGAATCAGCACCTGATGCTCCCTTCTCCAGCTTCCAGACGATCCTGCCGGCAGGACCCCACTCGGCGCTGACCTCAAACGTCCCGGCGGCCAAGAAGTTCAGCCTCTGTGGGCAGAGCCTTCAGATGCCGACTGTGATCTCAGCCCAGAACGGGGCGGTGATCGACACCACAACGAAGATCGCCGTGACGGGCTGTGGGGCTGTGAAGGCCAGCAAGGCCAAGAAGCTCACAAGGGCGCAGAAGCTGAAGAGGGCTCTGAAGGCTTGTCGGGCGCACTTCAAGGCTAAGCGGCTGAAGGCCAAGCGGGCAAAGTGCGAAGCGCAGGCGAAGAAGCGCTATGGGGGGAAGAGGGGACATGGGGGGAAGGGCAAGGGCACGAAGACGAGCTCGGGCACGAAGAGCTCGGGCAAGAAGGGCTGAGGCGTGGCGACTCTCAACACCCCCCGCGCTCGCGGGGGGCTCTGGGTTGCTGTGCTGCTTGCCGTGGCGCTATCCGCCGCCCTCGCCGGCTGCGGCTCCTCTGATAACGGCGTGGCCTCCAAATCGGGCAAGGAGATCTTGGCGGCTAGCAAGGCGGCGGCTGAAGGGGCCGACTCGGTGCATGTGGTGGGGAAGAGCTCGCAGGGGCGGTTGACGCTCTCGATCAACCTGGAACTGGGTCGCAACGGCGGGCGTGGCCAGGTCTCTCTTTTCGGACTCGACTACGAAGCGATCCGCATCGGGGATACGGTCTATGTCAAAGGCAGCCCGACGTTCTACAAAACCGTGCTCAGCCCCACCGCAAAGGTGCCGCAGGGCACCTGGGTGAAGGCACCCGCCAACAGCGGCAAGCTCGGTCAGGCGGCTTCCTTCACCGAACTGCGTCCTCAACTCGATCGAATGCTCTCTAGTCCGGGCTCGGTGACGAAGGGCGCGAGCACGACCGTCAACGGCCAGAAGGCGATCGAACTCAAGGAGACGACAAAACTTTACAAGGGCGTGCTCTATGTCGCCACTACCGGCAAGCCCTATCCGATCGCACTGGTCAAGAACGGCGGGAAGGCGAAGAGCGAACGCGAAAAGGGCCGTACGGTCTTCTCTAAATGGGACGAGGATGTTTCCTTGAGCGCGCCGTCGCCGGTGGTGGATGTCGGCTCGCTCGCGAGGTCCGCGGTGGAGCCGTAGGGATCAAGGCCCACTGGCCTAAGTCATTGATGCGCTGACAATAGGAAGCGAGGCAGCTTCCGCGCCCCCGCTATATCTCTGCGGGAGGGTTGTAGAACGGGCCGTGCGTCTATGGCGGTGCCCGGCGCAGCGATCTAGGCGTCTCCTGCGCGACGGTCCGCCTCGGCTGCGCTCCCGGCGGATGAGCTGTGGGGTGCTGGACCATGGAGCGCGGCCATCATCAACTGTACCCAGGCATCGACGAGCGCTTCGTCGTCGATCTGACTGGGAATGCCGAGGACATCGCGCAGCAGGCGGTTGCAGAGCAGCGACCCAAGCCCAAGGGCAGCGATCGTGGTCGATGCCTCGTTTGGAACCGGACGCTCCGCGCGTTCGTCGATCCATGTGGCGAAGCCCGTGAACGTGGAGTTGACCAGCTGGTCGACAGCAGTTGTCAGCAGTTGGGGCCGGTTGCGTGCTTCGGTGGCGAGGATGCGCAGAAGCTCGGACTCGCTGTCGAGCTCCGTGAGGATGTAGCGGGCGATCAGAGTAAGTTCGGATTTGAGGTCCCCGAGTGGCGTGAGTAGGCGGCGGATCTCGCGTAGCGCGTCAAGGCGCGCGAGTTGACGCTCGATGCCGGCGGCGAGGACGGCTTCCTTGCTATCGAAATGGTGGTACAGCCCGCCGGCCCCGGGGGTGAGTCCGGCTGCCGCTTCGATCTTGGCGATGCTGGTGCCAGCGTAACCGTGCTCGCTGAACAGGTACATCGCCTGGTCGATGATGCGCTCGCGGGTCGTGTTTGACATAGCAGGGTGCCTAAGTATACACTTAGGCACGGTCAGTGACTTAAGAAAGGTAAATAGTTCGTGTTCGACGATGTAGGACTTCCCTCAGATCCGGGCGATGCGCCGCGGCTTGGCGACGGCATCGGCCGGGGGCGTGTGCAGCGCATCGCCCCGCTGGCGGGCTTGACCGCGCGTACTGCCGGTGGAGCAGCAGTTACTGCGCTGCGCAGCAAGCTGGTAGGCGGGGACAGCACGGAGTTTCACATCCGCACGGCGGAGCGCTACGCCGAGCTGCTCGGCGGCTCCAAGGGGGCCTTGATGAAGGCTGGGCAGATGCTGTCGTTCGCGACAAGCTCCGCCGTGCCGGCGGAGCTCCAAGCGATCTACCAGACGGCCTTGGGGCGCCTGCACAGCGAAGCGTCCCCGATGGCGCCGGAGCTCGCACGTATGGTGCTCGAGCGCGAGCTTACCCGACCGATCAATAGCGCGTTTGCAGAATTCGACTTCGAGCCGATCGCGGCAGCCTCAATTGGCCAGGTCCACGCAGCTCGGCTGCACGACGGTCGCGCCGTCGCGGTCAAGATCCAATACCCGGGAGTGGCGGACGCGATCGGCGCCGACCTGAAGAACGTCGAGCTGCTGGCTACATTTCTGAGTTTGGTCTTTGGCGGTCTGTCCACGGGGACGGCGGGCTTTCACCCGCGCGGTGTAGCCCGCGAGCTGAGCATTCGTATCGCCGAGGAGTTGGACTACCGGCTCGAGGCTGCCAACCAGGCCGAGTTCGCCGAGTACTACCGTGGACACCCGTTCATCCGCGTGCCGCAGGTGATCGGAGAGTTGTGCACCGATCGCGTGTTGACCCAGGAGCTTGTCCAGGGCTTGTCCTGGAGCGAAGCTGTCGTCGCCGGACAGGAGCTGCGCGACCAGTGGGCGGAGGCGATCCACCGCTTTATCTTCGGCTCCTATTACCGCCTGCACTCATTCAACGCCGACCCACATCCAGGCAACTACCTGTTCCACGAGGACGGGAGCGTGAGCTTCCTGGACTTTGGCAGCGTCAAGCGATTCCGCCGCGAGGAGGTCGAAATGCGCGACGCGATCTTCCGCGAATGCCTTCGCAACGACGTGCTCGGAACATGGAGGGCGAGCCTGGAGGCTGGGCTATGGCGAACCTCGGACCCCGTCACTCCCGAGGAAGTATTCGCCTACTGGCGGGAGGACAATGCGCTGCTCTGGGCAAAGCAGCGTTTTGTCATAACCCCCGACTATGCAGCCCGGGGGATCGAACGTAGATACTCGCCGAACGGCCCCTCGGCCAACGTTCTGCGGCATATCAACAGCATCCCCGAGTTCACGCTCATGGTCAGGATCGAGATCGTGGTGGCGTCGGTGATCGGGCAATTGCACGCCGGCAACAACTGGGGCTCCATCGCAGCCGAGCACTACGAAGGCGCTGCACCGCTCACCGCCATGGGCAAGCGCAACCATGAGTTCTTCGAGAAACGCTTGACCGTGAACCATGCGTAATCGGGATGGCACGCGATGAAGCTCAGGATTCGGATCATTGCTGCGGCGCTCCCCATCTGCGCCTGCCTGTCCCTCGCGGCCGCAGCCTGGGCGACAGAGACGTTGACGGTCCATGCAGGGTTCACCCCCAACAGGCTTGGCACGCCAACGAATCTCTCGGCGACAGCAACGTTCGGCTCGACCACGACTGGCCTACAGTCACCAGCCGTCAAAGTGACGGTCTATGGACCCGCGGGCATGTCGATCGACACCCGCGGCGCTGGCACTTGCACTGCGACCCCGGCGGTGTTGCTGGAAGCTGGTCCCAGCGCCTGTCCGGCAAGCTCTCGGGTCGGCTTCGGCAACGGCGTCGGGCTGTTCGAACTAGCGAGTGAACTCATCAAAGGGCGTTTCACGCTCGAATTCTTTCTTGCGCCTACCGAGCACGGACATCTCGTGATCTTGATCTACGTCAATACGCGCACACCGGCCAACGATCAGAAAGTCATGGTGGCTCGAGAGATGCGAGGAGCCGAGCCGTACGGGACCGGCCTCTCGTTCGACGTGCCGATCACCCAGTCGCTTCCCGGCGCCTCACTGGGCTGGGAGGAACACGTCTCCCTCACCCTTGGCGCCTCGCACATCGCCTACTACAGGACCGTCCACGGTAGGAGGAAGCTGGTCCACGTAAGAGGCATCGTCCTTCCCAAGAAGTGCCCGCGCGGCGGCTTCCCAATCGAGAGCGAGGTGGGATTTGCCGACAGCACCACCACGATCGCCAAGACCACGATCCCATGCCCGCGTCGATAGCGACACGACGGGCTCGGATGCTTCTGGCCGCAGCGATTCTGCTGGCAGGTCTGAGTGGCTTAGCTCTCACATCGCCGTCTCAGGCTTTCACACTCACCGCGAATCTAACGCCGAATGTGCTCGGCGTGCCGACGAATCTCTCGACAAGCATCAGTCTCGCTGACGGCACGGACGTGCCCAAGCCAGTGAGCAACGTGGTCGCCTATGGACCTGCCGGCCTTACGCTAGACGTACGAGGCATTGCGACATGCGAGCGCACGAAGCTGGAAGCTGACGGCCCCAGCGGATGCCCCGCTGAATCGCGAGTCGGCTTTGGCGGCGGCGTCGGTGCGGTTGAATTGGGAAGTACGATCGTCAAAGAGCCGTACACGCTCGATTTCTTCCTCGCGCCGCTCGAGCACGGGAATCTGAGGGTCCTGATCTTCGTCAACGCCTCCCGCCCGATTCCGGTGGGGCTCGTGTTGACAGCGCGGGAGATGCACGGGCCGCGGCCATATGGCTTTGGCCTCGCGGTTGAGGTGCCTCCGATCTCGACAGTCCCGGGAGCGGCGCTTGCCTCGGTGGAATCAAATCACGTCTCACTCGGAGCTTCGAACGTCGCCTATTTCCGGACGATCCATGGCGACCGCAGGCTTGTGCACGTAAAGGGTCTCATCGCACCTGCGAGATGTCCCAGCGACGGCTTCCCGTTTAAGGCGATCCTCACCTTCCAAGACCGCACGACGAGCACTGGCAGATACGTGTCCCCATGCCCCGGCGGCCGCAGATGAGATCGCTTGCCCCGCTCTGTCGCCCGACGCTCGCCCACACACGCGATTGCGTCATCCGCGCCGGCAGATCGGTAGGACGCGCGTGGGCAATCCCAGTCGCGTTGAGCGCTTGCACGGTGTTCGCGGTCTCGGCACACGCGGAAACCTCTGCCACTATTACGCCACGGCTGTCCCCGAATCGTCTCGGAGCGAGGAGTGCGGTCAGCTTGCGGGTCCGGTTCGCAGACCCCGGCGAGGGAGTGCCCGCTCCGGTGCGCCGGATGGTCCTGCGCTTTCCTGCCGGACTGGCGCTCGAATTGCCGCACCTGCGCAGTTGCGACTCATCGCGGCTGCGAGCGCGCGGGGCCAACGGGTGTCCTGCTGCATCGGCGCTCGGCCGGGGGCATGCGCTCGTGGAGGCGCACTTGGGATCGCAGACGATGGCTGAGAGCATCTCGTTGTGGATCTTCCTTGGCCCGCTGCGGAACCTTCAGCCAACGGTCGTGCTCCTCGGGCAGGGCTACACCCCGTTTGACAAGCGAGTCGTGTTCAGCGGATCGTTGCTTGCAGATGACGCTCCCTACGGGGAACAGCTCGTAATGTCCATCCCCCCGATTGCGACGCTGCCGCTCGAACCTGATGCGTCGATAGTCACCCTCTCGTTGACGGTCGGCGCTAGCAAGTCTCACCGCAAGCACGATCAGAACACGGTGATCGTGCCCTCGACTTGTCCGGTCGGCGGGTTCTCTGTCGCCGGTGAATTCGCATACGCCGATGGCTCGCGCGGCAGCGCTCGCGCGGCGGTTCCATGTCCGTGACGACCAGTGAGGAGAGATAGCCGATGGCGCGAATACGTGACCAGAGATGGTCAGGACTTGGCAGGATTCTGATGGCCGGTGCAACGTCGCTCGGGCTGTCGTTGGTGTCTCCTTCTCTCGGCTCCGCAAGTCGATCGACGAACGGCCGGACTTCCCCGTCCGCGACCGTCACGAGGACGACCTGGCTGAACGAGACCGGCCATCTGCGCCTCACGAGCAAGCACAACTTCACGCTGAACGAGCGGGGCTCGGCGTCGGGCACGATCGCGGGCGTGATCTATGTTCACCTGACCGCCGTCTCGAGCACCCGCGTGACGGTCCAGGTCAACATCTATCCGCAGGGCGGGTCGATCTCGGGCAATGGGACGGGGAGCTATCGCCGAAAGGGCACAACGGCCGAGTTCTCCGGTTTGATGTCCTTTAGTCGCGGGACAGGGCGGTATGCCCATGTCCACGGGTCGGGTCTCGGCTTCAGCGGAACGATCGAAGAATCGAACCACGATGCCATCACGGTGCACGTGAGCGGCAGGGTGTCGGATCGATGAGATTGGCCTACCTCCCGATTTCACCTGAGGGGCAGAATGCTCGAGCTGCATGATCTTGTGAAGCACTACACGGCTATTGGCGGAGATGTGGTGCGCGCGGTGGACGGCGTTTCGCTGAAGGTCGCGCCCGGGGAAACGGTCGCCCTGTATGGGCCGAGCGGGTCAGGTAAGACGACGCTCCTGCTGATGGTCGCGATGCTGCTCCAGCCCACCGCTGGCACGGTCCTGATCGGCGAGCGTGACATATCTTCACTCTCGGAGCGGGAGGCTTCACACTTCAGGCTCTCCGAGCTTGGTTTCATTCGTCAGAGCTTCGATCTGCTGCCGGGCGTCAGCGCGATCGACAACGCGACGCTGAAGCTGCTCAAGACGAGGCGTTGGCGCGAGGCGCAACGCGAGATCGCGCCGCTGCTGGAGCGTCTCGGGTTGGGTGAGCGTCTGCGCCAGCGCTCGGAGACGCTGTCGATGGGGGAGCGTCAGCGCGTGATGATCGCGAGGGCGCTGTCCACCAATCCACGCCTGCTGCTCGCGGATGAGCCGACGGGCAGCCTGGACACCCAGCGCGGACGCGAAGTGCTCGAGTTGCTCCAGGGGCTGTGTCGTGAACGGTCGGTCGCGGCGGTGATCGTCAGTCACGATCCCATGGCCGCCCAGTACGCCCACCGTGCGCTCGCGCTGCGCGACGGAAGGCTCTCGGAGTTCGAGGTCGATCGGTCCTACGCGCAGTCGATCGGGCCAGCCGACGGCGCGAGCTGCCTTGCCCCTGCGGTTGACGTGAGGTAGCTGTGAAGCCCCTAAACGCGCTGGCGCTTTACGGCGTGCGTTTGCGTGCGCGACTCTTGCAGGAGTGCCTCGCGGTCATCGGTATCGCCGCCGGGGTTGCGCTGCTGTTCGCTTCCCAGGTATCCAGTTCCAGCCTTCAGAGCTCGGTGGCCGAGCTCTCACGTGGGATCGCCGGCAACGCGACGGTGCAGCTGCAAGCGCGTGACCCGCACGGCCTTCCGGAAGCGATGCTTCAGCGGGTGCGTGAGCTTCCGGGCGTTCGCGTGGCGGCGCCGGTGCTGGAAGCCGGCGCGAACGCGGTTGGCCCGAGGGGCAGCGAGGCTGTCGAGCTCATAGGAGCCGATTCGAGCTTGTCTCGGCTTGGCGGCGCGCTTGTGCACGACGCCGCGCTGCGACCATTCGGGGGGATCGGTGCGGTCGTGTTGCCCGCTGCGCTCTCAAGGCACATCGGCGTGACGAGGTTCGGCCGGGAAGTGATCTTCGAACTCGGCGGACACACGGCCGAGGCGCCGCTCTACAGACAGCCCCACGAAAGTCAGACCGGGCCACTGGCCGCAAGCGCCGTGGCGATCGTGCCACTGTCATTCGCGCAGGAGATGACTCGCATGCACGCTCGCGTGAGCCGCATCCTGGTCCAGCCCGCCGTCGGCTCGGAGACGACGGTGAGAGCAGGACTGCGGGCGCTTGCAGGCACTCGCTTGAACGTCGAGGCGATCGGCCATGAAGAGCAGCTGTTCGAGAAGGCCGCTGCGGCGAGCAATCAGTCGAGCGCGCTGTTTTCGGCGATCAGCGCGCTTGTCGGATTCCTCTTCGCGTTCAACGCGATGCTGCTCACCGTCCCGCAACGCCGGCGGCTGGTCGTTGATTTGCGCCGCGATGGGTATGCCCCCCGGACCGTGATTTCCGTGCTGCTGCTCGATGCCGTCATTCTGGGTCTTGTGGCATGCGTGCTCGGATTGGCGCTGGGCGAGGAGCTCTCGATCCACGTGCTTCACTCAAACCCGGCGTTCCTGTCCTTGGCCTTCGCGGTCGGCAGCGGGCAGGTTGTGAGTTGGCAGGCCGTCGCGATCGCCACGGGCGGAGGAATGCTGGCCGCGATCGTGGCGGTGCTCAGCCCGCTGCGCGACATCCTCTCCCACAATCCACTAGCTGCGACCAGCCCGCGCGAGAGCTCCGCTGGGGCGCGCGGCGGTGGGCGAGCGGCACTCGCCGGGCTGGCTTGTCTAGCCGCGGCCACCGTCATCCTCCTCGCCGCGCCGGATGCGGCGATCCCGGGGATGGTGCTTCTGGTGGGAGCGCTGCTGCTGATGTTGCCGTTCACGCTCAGGATCACGCTCACGCTTGTCAAGCGGCTCGCCGGCCTGACGACGGGCGTGGTTCCGCATGTTGCTGCCATGGAGCTGAGCGCGGCCGGGGCGCGAGCAGTCGCAATCGCCGCGACCGGCGCGATCGCGATCTTCGGCAGCGTCGCGATCCAGGGCGCACACGGAGACCTGCTCGCGGGCCTCGAAAACGCGGCGCGGGACACGAACGCCTTCACCGACATCTGGGTTTCGCCCAGCGGCTCGTATGACCTGATGAACACCACCCCCTTTGCCCCCGTCGAGCGGGCCAAGCTCGAACGTCTACCCGGCGTGCGTGCGGTGCGTCTGTACCGCGGCGGGTTGCTGGACTACGGTGAACGCCGCGTGCTGGTGATGGCGCCGCCGCGGCAATCGACCCCGCTGGTGCCCGCAGACCAGGTGGTGCAAGGCAATGTGACTGAAGCGACAAAACGTGTGCAAGCAGGTGGTTGGCTCGTCCTCTCCCAGGCTCTTGCGTCCGAACAGCATCTACGCATTGGCCAGGCATTCACGCTGCCATCCCCAAACCCGAGCACGTTCCGTGTCGCGGCATTGTCCACGAACGTTGGCTGGGCGCCGGGCGCGATCACGATGAACGCGTCCGATTACGCGCACGCATGGGGAAGTAACGACGCAAGCGCTTACAACATCCTGCTTGCCCCCGGTGTCCCATCAACCCAGGTCGTGCGGGAGATCGAGCACGCTCTGGGTCCGCACCCGGGGCTTGCGGTGCAGACCGCCGCGGAGCACATCGCCCAGCAGAGCGCGCTCAGCCGCCAAGCGCTCTCACGGCTCACCCAGATCGCGACGCTGATACCGGTCGTCGCGGTGCTTGCGGTTGCCGCGGCGCTCGGCGCCATGATCTGGCAACGACGCCCACGCCTCGCCAAGCTCAAGCTCGAAGGGCTCCCTCGAGCCGACCTTTGGCACACGATCCTGCTCGAGAGCCTGCTGCTTCTCGGCGTTGGCTGTCTGATGGGGGCGATCTTCGGCCTTTACGGGCAGCAACTTGCCGACCGCGCGCTTGCCAACACAATCAACTTCCCCGTCGTCTACTCGATCACGGCGCTGACGGCGCTATCGAGCCTTGCCCTCATGACCGTCACAGCGCTCGCAATCCTCGCGATTCCCGGCTATCTCGCCGCCTCCGTGCCGGCCGCCGCCGCACTGCAAGAGTGACCTTCGAGCTCGGGCCCTCGAGGAGATCGTGCCGCGACGCCTAGCCGACGAACAACGGGTTCGCATGCGCGGAAGTAGAGAGAGACCGAGTAGGCGGCCACCGTGGTAGGGAAAATCGGAATCAGATAATCAGATGAGTTCACAAGCTCGCAACAGAAGACTCAGTAGCATCGTTAGCATCGAAGATGCCCGGCAGTTCGATCGCCCCGAGGTCGCCATGCCGTCTAAGTGCTCGTCCACCGTTTACGCCAATCAGCTGCTGGCCGGCGGCCGCAATGCCCTCGGCGGCGCACGTCACCGCGTGCCGGGTGCGCTACAGCTCTTGGGCTGTTGTGCGCTGATGCTCGCGCTGGTCACCGGCTTCGGCGCGGCATCTGCCTCGGCATCCATCGACTCAGGGACCGCCCCAGCTGGAGCGATCACGCTGCCCTCCGGTCACGGCCAATACTTCTATGTCGGCAGCACCGCGGGGGAGCAGCCGATGGAATCCATCAGCTGGCTCGAAGGACAGGATCTGGCGGTGGTGGTCCCCAGCACGAGCGATCAAGCCATCTCGATTGGCCACACTACCGCAGACGGCGGCTCATATGTCTCGGCGGCCGCCAGCAATGCGATCGTGGGCGTGGGCGTCGACGGCTACTCGGTCGTCCAGACGTTTTCGGCTCAGAAAAGCAAACCGGCCCACCGCGCAAACCGCCATCCGGAGAAACCTCTCAAAGGACCGGTCCTCACGCTCTCGTTCACGACGACCAAAGCCAGTCAGCTCGTCCTGATTCTCGTCGGCGGTCAAGGTGCCGGCCCCCTGAACATGAGCGGCATCGAAGCAAGCACGTTGCAGAACACCACGTATGGCGCGTCCAGCTCGGCCGCCATTGCCTCGTCGGCGGCGTACACGGTCCAGCCGACCGTGGGCAAACACAAGGTCAAGTGGACCTCGACGACCTACGCACCCAACTCGGGAACGGGTCTTGGCGCGGTCGCGTATGTCATGGCGCCGGTGCCACTGCCAGCGCTCAGCGGCGTCAGCCCGAACACCGGCCCTGAACCCGGGGGAACATCTGTGACGATCACCGGCACGAACCTAACCGGCGCGACAGCGGTGAGGTTCGGATCGGCGAACGCCGAAAGCTTCAAAGTCAACTCGGCGAGTTCGATCGAAGCGGTGTCTCCGCCCGGCACGGGCGCGGTCGACGTGACCGTCACGACCCTGAGCGGCACGAGCGCTACGAGTCCGGCCGACCACTTCACCTATGTGCCGCCACATTCGGTTGACGCCTACAGCAACTATGGCGTAGCGACCGTTGGGCATGCGATGTGCCGCGGCAACCCGGGCCGCCCGGAGTCTATGCCCGGCGGCACGGCGACACAAACGTTCACGGTTCCGGCCGGGGTTGCGTCTCTGTCGAGCGCCTTGGTGCAGATCGATCCCGACAGCTCGGTGACCGCGCATTTGACATTGACGATCAACGGTGTGGTTCGCGCGACCGCAGCATCCCTGGCCGCAGGCGATACGAGTTTTGGCTGGCCGGCAGTCGAGACAAGCCCCGGTGATCAAGTGTCGCTGTCGATCTCGTTTACTGCGACCTTCGGAAAGATCATCACGGTCTATAGCGCCGCGGCGGTAGGAGGCATCTTGACGTACAGCAACTCGTGCTCGGACGGGGCTCCGTCGGGCAGTACCGCAAATGGGCTTCGCGCCGTCATCAGCGGTATGAGTCCGTGATTATCCCCTCTGGCTCTGTCTACGGATACAACCCAAGCGCTTCCATGATGTCCCCCCAAGTTTCAACAGCTCCAGCTTCAAAGTCCGTGATCCGCAGTTCCAGCGCGTTGGTGCGCTTGAGCAGCGCCCGTTCATTTGAACCGGCATAGTGCTTGAGCGGCGCGGGAACTTCGCCGAGCGCGACCCAGTTGGGCATGAATTGCTGATCGAAGCGAACCGTGCTCGCCGGCAACGTGCGAAAGCCGCTGGCGGCCCAGGCTTTCACGTCGCCGCACAGGTTTGGTGGCGCCAGTCTGGAGATCGTCTTGAGCTTGCCGGCGTATTCGTGGATCTTGCGTGTCAGCGCGTGATTGCTCCAGCGGGAACGCTCGGCGACGCGCAGGTACGCATTGATCTCCGGCGCGGCGGCGTGCAGGGCGGCGAGCACCATCGCCCCGATGACCTCGTTGCTGAGCTGCGTCGATTCAGGATTCTGCGGTGAGTTGAAAGCCGCCTTGGGACACAGGGCCTTGGTCTTGTAGAGCACGCCGTCGATCAGCTTCTGTGCCGTCCCAAGCCGGTTGGCGCCGTATTGCACGAGCTGATAGTTGGCCTGGGCGTAGGTGCGCGTGGCCGAGACGTCCGCCGAGCTCGCGAGCGCCGGGGCCGAGACGAGCCCCATCAGCAGCAAGGTCGTGAGTAGCAGGTTGCGCCGGAAGATCATGATGAGAGCGTATCGAGCGAGCACGGTCGCGCGCTACTGCCCAGGCCGATCGCCAATCCGCCAGGGGAGTCGATGATGTCGACCGCGGATCGCACCCGTCATGCGGCGACGCTCGAGGTTCTCAACCAGCCGCTGCCCAGCCAGCCGCCGTCGCTTGTTGACTACAACGCCTTCGATATCGCTTGGCGCGGTCCTCAGCCGTGTCGCGCCCGCAGCACTGCGCGTGCGCCGTGCGCTGGGATCATCGTGACGTTGCGGTGTAGGGCGTGCTCGGGCTCCGGGCGATCGGCCTGAAGCTCGAGCCGGCGGGCCATGGCGGAGAGCACTACGCGCTGCTCGGCCATCGCCAGCGCGGCGCCCAGGCATCGGCGGGTGCCCCCTCCGAAGGGAATCCACTCATAGTTCCCCGGCTTGCGCTCCAGCCAGCGCTCGGGCCGGAACGTAAACGGCTCGGGGTAGAGATCCTCACGGTGGTGCACCAGCAGGATGCTCGCGCTGATCGCCGAGCCGGCGGGCAGGACGTACTCTCCAAGCCGCCACGGAACCGCCACGCGGCGGCCGACGATCGGGATGACCGGGCGGCAGCGCATTCCCTCGATGATCGCCGCCTCGACGTGCTCCTCGGCCTGCTCCCCGGAGCGAACCGCGTGCAGGAGCGCCTCGTGCGCATAGGGGCTGCGAAGCAGGCGCTCCCATGTCCACGCAAGTGAGTTGGCGGTCGTCTCGAAACCGGCCAGCACGAGCGTGAGCAGCTCGTCGCGCAGCTCCGAGTCGGAGAGCGACTGGCCGTCCTCGGTCTTGGCGGCGAGCAGCAGCGAGAGGATGTCGCCGCGCTCGGCGAGATCCGAGGCGCCTCGGCGTGCGGCGATCACGGGGTACGTGGCGCGGTCGAGCAGGGTCACGCCGCTGCGCATCAGCCCGACGGGCTCGTCGCGGCCGAAGTTGATCAGTTCGCCCAACTGTGCGAGCGGCCAGGTCGAGGCCGTTGTGAGGTACTTGATCGTCGAGCGCAGGCGCTGCTCGGAGCTGCCGCGGGCGGGCCGGCCCTCGATCCCGAAGATGCCCGACATGATCACGTCGAGCGTGATCGCCTGCATGCGCGGCGCGAGCGCGAATGGCTGCCCGATCGGCCAGCGATCGATCCCGCGTTCGGTCGCCTCGCCGATCATCTGCGTGTAACGCTCGATCGCATCTCCGTGAAACGGCGGCAGCAGCAGCTTGCGCTGGCGTAGGTGGCGAGCGCCGTTGGCAGTCAGCACCGAGCTTGGACCCACGATCGGCCGCAGCGGCGACTCGGCGGTCAGCGAGGGAACCTGCTCGGGCTTGGCCGTGAACAGCGAGCGAACATGATCGGGATGGCAGGTGACGACGGTCCCACCTGTGATCCCCGCGTGCATGCGAAAGACGTCGCCCAACTCGCGCCGCGCGCCGAACACGAACTCGATCTGCCGGCGGGTGAAGCGCAGTACCTGAAGCGCACGCGGGAGACCGATCGCGGGCGGATCGCGGAGCACGTCCTGCTCGTCCGCGGGCCCTGCGGGCGAACTCGCTGGGGCACCCATGAACATCATCGAATGTGTACGCGATCTGCGACCCCGAGGGGTTGATCGTCGTGGAACACGATGACTCTGAGAGTCTAACCTGGGAGCGGGCGGCGAAGGCGCTAGGACGCTCCCACGAAGCGCCGCAACGACCGGCGGGACGCCGGAAGCCGGCGGCCGGCATCGAGCTCGCGGATCGCGATCTCCGCGGTCATGGCGGCCAGCAGTTGGGCGGCCGCGGGCGCATCGGGCCATCCCATCGCCTTGAAGCTGGGTACGGCGGCTGACGCGAAGCGCTCGTGCCGCACGGACATCCTGGCCGTCAGCTCGGGCTCCGAGCGAGCCTCCAGCGCCAGCGCCTTCACCGCGTGGTCGTCGAGACACACATCGAGGTAGGCCTCGGCTCCTCGCACGATGCGCTGCGCCCCGAGCGGCGTGTCCGCGATTGCGCTTGCCACAGCCCCCTCGACGCGCGCGTGGAAGCGCTCGTGCAGGGCGTCGACGAATTCGGCGCGATCGGAGAAGTGCACGTAGAACGTGCCCTTCGCCACGTCGGCTCCAGCCACGACGCGGTTGACGCTCAGGCCGGCCAATCCATGCTGCTCGGCCACGGTGACGCCTGCGTCGAGTAGGGCCTCGCGCGTGCGGTGCATCGGGACTGCCGCCGGGGCCGTTGCCGTCTGAGTGGCCACGTCAAGCAGTCTAGATGACCGGCCGGTCAGTCGGTATGACCGACCGGTCAGTCATATGATAGGTTCGCCAGATGAGATCGATAGAGACGTCCACGGGCCCGATCAAATACGACGAGCGTGGGGAGGGCCATCCGATCGTGCTGCTGGCGAGTGGCGCTCACGACCACCACGATTACGACGAGCTGCGCGCGCTGTTGCCGCCCGACTACCGCTCGATCGCGCTCGACTGGCCAGGCCACGGGCAGTCGCCGCCGGGCGAGGGGCCGGCGAGCGCGATGCGCTTCGCCGACATCGCCGAGCAGGTGGTCGAGCAGCTCGCCCCCGATGGCGCCGTCGTCGTCGGCAACTCGGTCGGCGGGTTCTCCGCCGCGCGCCTTGCGATCCGCCGCCCCGAGCTCGTCAAGGGGCTCGTGATCGTCGATGGTGGCGGCTTCGCCGGCAGGCCGCTGCAGGTTCGCGCCTTCTGTTCGCTGATGTCCCGTCCCTGGTTCTTGAAGCGCATCTACCCGCAGTTTGCCGCGCGCTACATGCGCGCGCAGACCGACGCCGACCGCCGCGCGCTCGCCGTCGGTGTGGCCACGACACGCGAGGACCCCGGCCTCCGCGCGGTTGCGGAGCTGTGGCGCAGCTTCTCCTCGCCGGAGCACGATCTGCGCGCGCAGGCAGCGGAGATCGTCGCGCCTACGCTGCTGATCTGGGGACGGCGCGACCCTGTGATCCCACTGCGCATCGGAGCCAAGATGGCCGCCGCGATCCCTGGAGCGAGGCTGGAGGTGCTCGACACCGGCCACGTCCCCCACACGAGCGATCCCGAGGGCTTTGCCGCACATCTCATCCCGTTCGCCGCCGCGGCGTTCGAGACCGTGCGCGCCGGCCATGGTAGGGCTGCATGAGCGCCGCGCATCGCCATCGCTCGCCGCTGCTAGGCACGCCGATTCGGCTCGCGCTCGCGCAGGGAGTAGTCGAGGCTTTCACCCGCGGCGAGGGGCCGCCGCTCGTGTTCGCGCACGGGTGGCTGGCGAACGCGAACCTGTGGCGCAACGTCGTCGACGGTCTCGCCGACCGCTACCGGTGCATTGCCCTCGACCTGCCGTTCGGCGCCCATCGGATCGCACTCGAGGATGATGCCGATCTGGGCGCGGAGGGCTGCGGGATGCTCGTGGCCGATGCCCTCGATGCCCTCGGCCTAAACGAAGTGACGCTCGTGGCCAACGACTCCGGCGGCGCCTACTCGCAGATCGCGCTCGCGCGGCGCCCTGAGCGCGTGGCGCGTCTGGTGCTCACCTCCTGCGAGACGCCCTTTGACGAGTTCCCACCCAAGCCGTTCGACGGCCTGCCCGCCGCCGCCCGCGATCCGGCGACGCTGCGTCATCTGTTCTCGGCGCTCGAGGACCGGGAGGTGCGGCGGCTGCCCGTGGCGTTCGGCCTGCTGGTCAAGCATCCGCTCGAGGAGACGATCTCCGACGCTTACGCTCTCCCGTGCATCCGTGATCCTGGCGTCCTGCTCGACACGAGCAAGGTGATCGCGGGCGCCTCGACCGCCGCAGTGCACGGCGCGGGCAGGCAGCTCATCGAGAGTTGGAGCAAGCCCGTCCTGTTCGTCTGGTCACGTGAGGATCCTGTGTTCCCCGTCGAGCACGCTCACCGTTACGCGGAGCTGCTCGCTGATGCCCGCGTCGTGCTCGTAGACGACTGCTATAGCTTCACGGCTGAGGATCAGCCGCGCGCCCTGGCCGACGCGATCGCCGTGTTCGCCGGCTGAGCTGAGCACGCCCCGGACTAGCTCTGCTCGAGCACCTGCTTGAGCGTCTTGCAGTGCTCACCGAACTGGCGTTTGAGGGCGATGCGCAGGATCGGCTGGACGAGTCGCATCGGCCCGCTCGGCTGGCCGTGGGCGGTGAACCGCATCCGCGTCCCTCGTGCGGTCGGCTCGAAGGCGATCCGCGCGTGGATCGGAAGCGGGCCCTCGAGCACACGCAGGGCGAAGGTCCGATCGGGCTCGAGCTCCGAGATCTCGACGAGCGATTCGAGCTGTTTGCCCCCGGGGCCGCGATGGACCTCGCGCAGCCGTGTCCCGAGGCCGATCGGGCCGTCGTTCTCCGGCACTGCCGAGACCGTGTTCGTCTGCCAGCTGGGCAGCTTCGTGGGGTCGGCGACGTAGGCAAACACCTCCGCCACTGGGCGGGCGATCTCGGTCTCAATCGTGAACTCGATCACCGCCCGCGCCACCCTACACTCCGGCGCCATGAGCGAGATCGCCCGCCCACGGCCGATCCTGGTCCTGCAGCACGCCGGCTGTGAGCCCCCAGGCGCTTATGAGGACGAGCTGCTGGCGCGGCGGGTCCCGTTCGCCCGCGTGCTCGTGCAGGAGGGCGAGGAGCTCCCCGACTGGCGCGCCTATGCCGGGATCGTGGCGATGGGCGGTCCGATGGGAGCCAACGACGAGACGCTCCACCCCTGGCTCGGACCGGAGAAGCTGTTGATCGCCGACGCCGTCAGCGCGGGGACGCCCTACTGGGGCGTGTGTCTCGGCGCGCAACTGCTGGCTGCGAGCCTCGGGGCGCGCGTTGGCCCAGGTGCGCGCCCGGAGCTTGGAGTGATGCAGGTCGAGCTGAGCGCGGCAGCTAAAAGCGATCCGGTGTTCGCGCTTGCGCCGTCGGCCTTCCCGACGCTCCAGTGGCACGGGGACACCTATGAGCTTCCGCCGGGCGCCGTCCGGCTGGCCGGCTCGGAGCGCTACGAGCAGCAGGCGTTCGTGATCGGCCGTGCGTATGGGCTGCAGTTTCACCTGGAGGTGACCTCGGAGCTGGCGGGTGACTGGATGCGGATACCGGCGTACGTGGAGGAACTGGAGCTGCACGCGGGAGCCGGCGCGCCGGCAGCGCTGCTCGCGGAGGTAACGGCGGCCGAGCGGGACTCCGTGACGCTCGCCCGCGAGCTGTTCTCGCGGTGGCTCGTGCACGTCGTGGGCCTGCCCCGCCCGGTTTGAGAAGCTCCCGGGGATGGCAGCGCCCGAGCAAAGGCAATCCATGCAGATAGACGGGCGCCGGTTCGCCTGGCGGGCACTCGGCACTGGCCCGCCGCTGCTGTTGATCAACGGCTACGCGGCCTCCGCTGAGGATTGGGACCCGCGGATGCTGGCGCTGCTGGCGCGCTCCTTCGAGGTGATTTGTCCCGACAATCGCGGCATCGGCGACTCCGAGCTGGGGGACCCGCAGGCGCTCACGATCGACGCGATGGCATCCGACCTCGAATGCCTGCTCGACACGCTGGATATCGAGCGGCTGGCGATCGTCGGCTGGTCGATGGGCGGGTTTGTCGCACAGCGGCTGGTCGCCCGCGCGCCCGCGCGCGTGAAGGCGATGGTGCTGCTGGCCACCGCGCCGGGCGGCCCGGCTGGGATCCCGGCGGAGCCGAGCAACTGGGGCCTGCTGACCGATCACTCGGGCACTCCGCGCGAGCAGGCGGCGCGCCTGATCGCGTTGCTGTTCCCGCCCGCGGTGGCGCCGCAGATCGACCGCGAGTTCGGCGTGATCGTGGCGGAGGCGCGGGCGCGGCTGTCGATGACGACGCTCACCGCGCAGGAGCGCGCGCTGCAGGCGTGGCAAGCCGAAGCCCCCGCGCCCGCCGAGGAGGACTCACCGCAGGTGCTGATCGCATGCGGCAGCGAGGACGTCGTGATCCCTCCGGCCAACGCGGACGCGCTTGCCGCTCGCTGGCCGGGAGCGCCGGTCGAGCGCTTCGCCGGCGGTGGGCACGCGTTCATGGCCCAGGAGCCCGAGCGGGTCGCGAGCATGATCGAGGGTTTCCTGGCTTGAAACAGGTAGCCCTGCTGCGGGGGATCAACATCGGCTCGCGCAACCGGATCGCGATGCCGCAGCTGCGCGAGCTCCTGACAAGCGCCGGTTTCAAGGACGTGCGCACCTACGTGCAGAGCGGCAACGTGGTCCTCTCGAGCAGCGACAAGCCCGAGCAGGTGGCCAGCGAATGCGAACGGCAAATCTCCGCGGGCTTGGGGCTCGAGATCGCGGTGATCGTGCGAACGCGCAGCCAGCTTGCGAAGGTGGTGCGGCTGAATCCGCTCGAGCACGTGGCGGTCGAGCCGAAGCGCTACCAGGTGGCGTTCTGCTCGCGCAAGCCCGACACCGAGACGGTGCGCAAGCTCACCGCGCTCGCCGTCGCTCCGGAGGAGCTCGTGGCGGCGGGGCGGGAGCTGTACGCCTGGTATCCGGATGGCGTCGGCCGATCGAAGCTGGCCGCACAGATGACGCGGCTCGGCTCCAAGCTGACCGTGACCGCCCGCAACTGGACGACGGTCACGAACCTGCTCGCGATGAGCGAGGAGTAAAGAGCTAGGCGGCCTCGGGGTAGGCCTCGTCTCCAACCTCTGCGCCGGCGGTCTCGGGCATGTGCTGCTCCTGCTCCTCCTCGAGCACTGTGACGGCGACGGCGACGGCCGCCAGCACCAGCCCGGTCGCGATCAGGAAGGCCAGGTGATAGCCGCCCGTCAGCGCCGCAAGGGTGGACTTGCCGCTGTCTTTGAGGCTTTCGCTGCGAGTCGCGGAGAGGGTCGCCAGCAGCGCGAGGCCGAGCGCGCCGCCGACCTGTGCGGTGGTGTTGACGAGGCCCGAGGCCAGCCCCGCCTCACTTGGCGTGGCGCCGGACATCGCCAGTTTCATCAGCGCCGGGAAGCAGGCGCCGATGCCGAAGCCGAGCAGGACCATGACCGGCAGCACGTCGCGGAAGTAGTTCCCGTCGACCGGCGCGCGCGCAAATAGGGCAAGCCCGGCGGCGACGAGCACGAGTCCTGGCAGAAGGATCCCGCGCGAGCCGAAGCGCATGATCAGCCGTTCGGAGTAACGCAGCGACAGCGCCCCCATGATGATCGTCGCGGGCAGGAAGGCGAAGCCGATCTGCAAAGCGTCGTAGTGGAGCACGCGCTGCAGGTAGAGCGCGCCGAGGAAGAACATCCCGAACATCCCGGCGACCGTCAGCACCTGGATCAGGTTCGCACCCGAGACGTTCCGCGAGCGGAAGATCCGCAGCGGGATCAGCGGGTTGCGGGCCGTCGCCTCGCGTGCGACGAAGGCGCACAGCAGCAGCAGTGAGACGGCGCCGAAGGCAAGCGTGCGGCCGGCGCCCCAGCCGTCCTCGGCGGCCGGCTTGACGATCGTGTAGACACCGAGCATCAGCGAGCTGGTGATCAGCACCGCGCCGGGAATGTCGGCGCCGCCCTCGAAGCCGATGCCCTCGTCCTGGTCGAGCAGGCGCATCGCGAGGATGCCGGTTGCGATCCCAATTGGGATGTTGATGAAGAAGATCCAGTGCCAGTTGATCGACTGGGTCAAGACGCCGCCGGCGAGCAGCCCGATCGAGCCGCCCGCGGAGGCGACGAAGGCGTACACGCCGAGCGCCTTCGCGCGCGCGGCCGGCTCGGGGAACATCGTCACGATCATCCCGAGCACGACGGCCGAGGTCATCGCGCCGCCGATGCCTTGGACGAAGCGGGCGATGACGAGCATGGTCTGGCTGTCGGCGATCCCGCATACGAACGACGCGGTCGTGAACACGCACAGGCCCGCCATGAACACGCGCTTGCCGCCGAGGATGTCGCCGAAACGCCCGGCGAGCAGCAGCAGGCCGCCGAAGGCGATCAGGTAGGCGTTGACGACCCAGGCGAGGCTCGATTGGGTGAAGCCGAGGTCGCGCTGAACGGAGGGCAGGGCCACGTTCACGACGGTGACGTCGAGCACGATCATCAGCACCCCCGCGCACAGCACGTACAGGGCGATCCAGCGATTCCTATCGGTCATCTGTTCGAGGGCTCCTTTTGCAGTGTCGCGTTCAACTTCTCAAGTAGCTCCCTCGTGCCGTGCTCTCGCTGCTCGGAAGTGTCCAGCCCGTCCAGAAAGGCCCCCTGCTCGATCATGGTCAGCTTCGTTCCCCCGCCGGCGGGCGTGAGCTCGATCGTCGCCACCGAGACCGACATGCGCGTCTCGTCGACGTACATGTCGTAGGTGTAGACGATGCGCTCGCCGGGCACGATGTCACGGTAGCGAGCTTCGTAGATGTAGACGGGGCCGCCGGCGGGGCCGCCGCGATTGACCTCGCGGCCGTCGACGCGGAAGTCGAGCTCGTGGCCGGGGCTCGGCTCGTCCGAGCCCGAGAACCAGCGGCGCTTGATCTCCGGGTCCGACCACGCGGCGAACACACGCGCCGGGTTGGCCTCGTATGTGCGCTCGATCGTAAAGCTCGCATGGGTGATCGTTCGCTCGCTCATCTCCTACTCTCCTTGGTCCGTTTGATTGGGTTGCTCGGCGAGCACCTCGCCAAGCCGGTCGAGGCGGCGCTCCCAGGTCATCCGCCGTTCGACGATCCATCGCTCGGCCGTCCGCAGCACGCTCGCCTCGATGTGGCAGGTGCGCACGCGCCCGGTCTTCTCCGAGCGAACCAGCCCGCTCGCTTCCAGCGCCTGAATGTGCTGCAGCGCCCCGGGCAGCGACATCGGCAGCGGCTCGGCAAGGTCGCTCACGGAGGCCGGCCCGGCGCTCAGCCGCTCGACGATCAGCCTACGGCTCGGATCGGCGAGCGCGTGGAACACGGGGTCGACGGTCTCGACTTGGTTAAGCATTTACTTAAGTATAACGGGAGTTCGCGATGCGTGTCGGCCGGGCCGTGAGAGTGCGGACGGAAGCTGCCGGACATCGCTCGTGAGGCGTGCGCGATCATGTACGAGCGCCGCCCGCGAGCTGGGGGCGAGCGAGGCGGAGTGGGCGCACGCGCGCGTGCGGATGCGTGCGGATCGCCTGGCGAGCGTGCCCGATCAGCTCGCGTGGCTCTCGGAAGCCGGCTTCGCGGACGCCGACTGCCTGTACAAAGACCACTGCTTCGCGGTGCTGCTCGGGCGCCGGCGCGAGGGCTGAGGCGCGCGCCGTATTTCAAGCAGACCCGTATCTGCGCCGATATGCCTCCCAGGGCCCATGTTTCGGGCAAAATTGGTCGGTGAAAGCCAGTATCGGAGGATTGAACAGTGTCGCAACCGCTCACGGACATCCCGGCTCCCTCGAACGAGGGGCGAATCGCCCGCTCGTGGCGCTTGACGCGCGCTGCCTGGAGCGTGGTGCGCAGTGACCGCTCGCTGCTGCTGCTCGCGGCGGTCGCCGGTGTCACCGGTGCGGCGGGGGTCGCCGTGATCTTCCTGTTCGGGGGCTCGTTCGGCAATGGGCGCTTCTCCGAGGAACGGACGCTGATCGTCACGCTGATCGCCGCCTATCCGCTGATGTTCATCAGCGTGTTCTTCAACACCGCGATCGCCGCCGCCGCGGCCGCCGCGCTCGACGGACGTCACCTCTCCATGGGCGAAGCGTTGGCGGTGCCGATGCGCCGGATCGGGGTGGTCGCCGTGTGGTCGCTGATCGCGGCCGTCGTTGGGGTCGTGCTGGAGCAGCTCGCCAGCCGGCTGCCGCTCGGGGGCAGCATCGCCGTGCGGCTCGTCGGCGTGGCCTGGTCGCTTGCCAGCCTGTTCGCGATCCCGATCATCGCGCTTGAAGACTGCTCGGCCCCCGAGGCGCTGAAACGCTCGGCGCACGTGATCAAGAAGCAATGGGGCGAGGGCATCGGCGGAAACGTGATCATCGGCGCCTGGACGGTCCTCGTGATGCTGCCGGTGATCGTCGTGCTCGTGCTCGTGCTGGCCGCGACCGGCGGCGATCCCGCCGCGCGCGACGCGGTGATCGTCGTGGGGATCCTCGCGATCGTTTCGATCGCGGCCCTGCAACTGGTGGTGCGACAGACGTTTGCCGTCGCGCTGTACCGCTATGCGACTACGAGCGCGACGCAGGGACCGTTCGCCGAGCACGACCTGCAGGCGCCGTTCAGCCGCAAACGCGGCCTGTCGCGCTGAGCGCGCCGCCACCGCGCGATACTGGGGCGATGGCCTTTGCTCCGCCCGCCCGCCACCTGCTGCGCGCAAAGGATTTGGCCGACTCCAGGTACTTCGAGCCGCTGGGCGTCGAGGATCTGGCGCGCGCCGCCGGTCTCTCCCGCGCGCACTTCAGCCGCGAGTTCCGCCGTGCGTTCGGCGAGCCGCCGCACGCCTATCTGCTGACCCGCCGCCTGGAGCGCGCCGCGGCGCTGCTGCGGAACACAGACTCCTCGGTGCTCGAGATCTGCCTATTGGTCGGCCTGCAGGGCGTCGGGTCGTTCACGACGAGCTTCACCCGCACCTATGGAATGCCGCCGACGGCCTATCGTGCGGCGTTCCCGCCGGCCGCCAATCAGGCGCGCGTGCCGACGTGCATCCAGCGCGCCTACGGGCGCCCGCAACGCCGCACGTTTCGAGAAGACCGGGGCGCCACGAGCGCCTAGCATGGCCGAGACCTTGCACGCGAGACCCGGAGGAACCCGATGATCAAAATCGCCAACGCCCAGGTGTGGGTGAACGACCAGGATGAGGCGCTCGACTTCTACACGAAGAAGCTCGGCATGGAGGTGCGCGCCGACGTAACGCTGCCCGCTGTGGAGATCCCCGAGGTCGGCGACTTCCGCTGGCTGACCGTGGGGCCGGCCGGGCAGCCGGACGTCGCGATCGTGCTGATGGCGATCCCGGGACCGCCGATGATGGACGAGGACACGGTCGCGCAACTGCGTGAGCTGATGGCCAAGGGCTTCGCCGGGACGATCTTCCTCACCACGGAGGACTGCCAGGCCTCCTATGAGGAGCTGAAGGGTCGCGGCGTCGAGTTCTCCGAAGCGCCCGAAGAGCGCCCGTATGGGATCGACTCCGGCTTCCGCGACCCTTCCGGCAACCCGATCCGCCTGACTGAGGTTCGGGAGCTGGCCAACGTCTGATCCGGGCGGCGGGGACGGCGGTATCGTTCGCCAGACCGTGAGCGGTCGCGATCTCGATGTAGTCGTGTTCGGCGCCACAGGCGTTACCGGCCGCCGCGTCGCGGCCTACCTGTCCGAGCGCGCGAAGGAGAGGGATCTGCGCTGGGCGGTCGCCGGAAGGGATGCCGGGCGCCTGGAGCGGACGCTCGGCGAGGCGGGGGTCAGCGCCCCGGAGACGCTCGTCGGCGACAGCACCGACCCGAGCTCGCTCGCGGCGATCGCGGCGCGGGCTCGCGTCGTGCTCAACCTCGTCGGTCCCTACACCTTGCACGGGCGACCGGTGATCGAAGCGTGTGTGGCGGGCGGCGCGCACTACGCGGATCTGACCGGCGAGCTGCCGCTCGTGCGGAGGATCATCGACGACCTCGACGGTCCCGCCGAGGCAGCCGGCGTGAAGGTCGTGCAGGTATGCGGATTCGAGGCGCTCCCACCCGACCTTGCGATCCTGCTGGCGAGCGAGCACGCGCGCGCACACTGGGACGAAGAGCTTGCGGAGGTTGACCTCGAGGTCACGTTCACCCCGCCGCCCGGGCTGCCGCGTCTCTCGGACGGGATCTCCGGCGGAACCTTCCAGAGCCTGTCGGTGGCGGCCGGCGACGAGGACGCAGAGCTGATCGCCGATCCGGCCGTGCTGATCGCCGATGCGAGCGCCGCGGCCGAGGTCCGCCGCGTGAGCCCGATCGCGCTCGCACCGCACCGCGGGTTCAGCGGCGCGGTGGTTGCTCCGATGACGCCGATCGCGTTCATCAACCCCGCGGTGATCCAGCGGACCGCCGCGCTGATCGCCGCCGGCGAGGACCGCCCGCTGCGGCCGTTCCGCTATCGGGAGGGCGTGGCGCTCGCCGGTGGGGCGGTGTCGCTGCCGGCCCGCTGGGCGGCGGCGGGCGCAGTGTCGGCGACACAGCTCGGCATGCGCGGCCTCGCGCGCGCTAGGGCGGGGGTACGGCGTCCGGCCGCCCGCGCGCTCGGGCGGATCGGGCCGGCGTCCGGCTTCGGGCCGGCCGCCGATCGCCTGGAGGGCTGGCGGTGGTCGATGGCGGTGCGCGCACGCACCGGCCGTGGCAACGATGTGGAGGTGCTCGTCGACGCGGACGGGCACCCGGGCTACCTGTCGACCGCAAAGCTGCTCGGCGAGGCGGGGATTCTGCTCGCGGCGGACGGCTTGACGCCCGAGCGCGGCGGCTGCCTGACGCCGGCCACGGCGCTCGGAACAGCGTCTGTGGGGCGCTTCGAGCGGGCAGGAATGCGCATCTCGCTTACGGGTTGATCGACGCGATGCGAGCCTCATGCGCATTTCCCCGGGGGGTGTGAGCCGAGGCAAAATTGGACGGACGTTCGATCTGGCGGCGCGCTACTAAGGACCGGAGGCCTCGCCTGCCGAGGCTGGTTCTAAGCGCGCGAAATCGAGGTCAACCATGCTCAGTCCGTCCGGCACATCTGAAGCGACCAGCCCACATCCCCCCACAGGGACGTTCGGGATCATCCAGAGCCAGCCCGACGAGCGCACGAGCGTAGTCGCGCTCGAAGGCGAGCTCGATCTCGGCCGGGCTCCGAGCCTGAAGTGGGCGCTCGTCGACGCCGTGGACGCCGGCTACAAGCAGCTGGTGGTGGATCTGACGCTGGTCAGCTTCATGGACTCGACGGCTCTGGGCGTGCTGGTCGGCGTCAACCGCAGCCTTGACACCGGCGCGCGGATGGCGGTCGTGTGCGTGCATCCGAACGTGTTGAAGATCTTCGAGCTCTCGGGGATGGATCGCTCGTTTGCGATCTACCCCACGCCGGAGGAGGCGCTCGCTCACGTCCGGGGAAACGCCGTGCGGGTCAGTTGACAGGGCGTGGGCCGCTGATGGCCAGCTTCAAAAGCCAGCCCCCGCAGCGCATGCGAGCACGCTGGCGCCTGGTGGTGGCGTTCGTCGCCGGCTGCTGCCTGCTCGCTTGGGAGCCAATCGCCGCGGCGCCCGCGAAGTCCGGTCACGGCCGAGCCGTTCCCACCTCGACCTCAACATCCAGCACGACGAACGCTCCGGCCGCTGACACGGAAAGCGCCGAGGATTGCTGTGCGACCGCACCCGCGGAAGACGGGTCGGCGCCGGCCATAGCGCAGCCAGAAGTGTCCGCCGCCAAACAGCCGCGGCGCAGCCAGGCGAAAGCCGGTGGGACGCGAGCACGCCGCCGCGCCGCGTCGAACGGCGCCGCGCAAACACGCGCACAGGGCGCGCCGGCGGCCTCCGGTCAGAGCCAATCCTCCGCACACCACAAGAAAGAAAAAACGGAAGGTAAAAAAGAGAACAAAGGCGGCAAAAAAGGAAAATCGGGGGGCAAAACGGGGAAAACGCATGAATCCTCCGAAGCGCCCGCGACGGAAAGCGGCTCCAAGAACGCGTCCAAGAGCACCGGCGCCGAAGCCGTCGCGAGCTCGGCGGCCGTCGAAGCCGCCCCGCCCGCATCCGCTCCGAGCGCGGTGAGCGCCGGCGCGCCGGCTGCGATCGCGCCGGCGCCGCCCAGTCTCGGCACGCCCGCCGTACGCAAGCCCTCCCGTGGAAAGGGCGCTCACGACGCGCGCGCGAAAGCCCGAGTGAGCGCCACGAGCGCCTCGGCGGCTCCGGCGCTCGCGGCCGCGAGCGTTCCGCTCGCCTCGGCCTCGACGCGTCCGAACGCCGGCTCTGGCAGGCACGCGGCGGCGAAGGGCCGTCGAGCGCAGGCCGGCCTGGCGCCACTGGTGACGACGGTCACGAAGATCGTCGGCGTCGTCCCGCTGGCCGTACGCATCCTGATCGGCGCGCTGGCGGCGCTCGCGCTGGCGCTGGCCGCGCGCTCGCGCCTGGCCGCGCGCCGCGCTCGGCGGCTCGAGCACCAGCGCGGTCAGTTGCTCGAGGACGTCGGCCTGCTGCAGGCCGCGTTGCTGCCGGCGCCGCCAGCGCGGCTCGGCCCGGTGGGCACCTCGGTGGCATATCGCCCGGCCGACGGCCCCGGTGCGGGCGGCGACTTCTACGACGTGTTCGCGCTCGAGGACGGACAGGTCGCGGTGATCGTCGGCGACGTGTCCGGGCACGGACGGGGGGCGCTGCCGCACACGGCCCTGCTGCGCTTCACGATCCGCGCATATCTGGAGGCGGGACTGTCGCCGCGCCGGGCGCTGCAGACGGCCGGAAACGTGCTCGAGCGCCAGCTCGGAGGCTCCTTTGCGACGGTCGTGGCCGCCACCTATCACCCGCGCGAGCGCACCCTGACGTATGCCTGCGCGGGTCATCCTCCGCCGGTCGTGCTCGGCTCCGCGGCTGCCGGTACGGATGCCGACGCGAGCACGGCTCAACTCGCCGCCATCACGGCCTGCTCCTCGCCGCCGATCGGCGCGGGCATGAGGACCGGCATGCGCCAGACGGTCGTCTCGGTGCCGGGACCGTCGAGGATCTGCTTCCACACGGACGGCGTCACCGAGGCGCGGGTCGCCGGCGAGTTGTACGGCGAGGAGCGGCTCGCACGGGGACTGCGCGAGCTCGGTCCCGAGGCTACGGCGCCGGCGCTCCTGGACCGTGTGGCGGACGAGGCCGATGCCCGCCCCGACGACATGGCTGCCTGCCTGCTGCGCATCGAGGACGGCGCGGGTATGCCGAGCGTCCTGTGTGAGGAGCTGGAGTTGGACGAGGAGGTGGGCGCCGCCGAGCGCACCGAGCGGTTCCTGGATGCCTGTGGCGTTGAGGCATGGGAGGTGAGCGAGGTTATGCGAGCGGCTCGCTCCGGCGCGGCGCGTCGCGACCCGGTGATGCTCGAGCTGCGGTTCGCCGGCGGGTTGCCGGAGGTTGCGGTGCGTCACGACAACGTCCTTCACCCGGCCGCGCTGGTGGCCGCCGGCGGGTCGCGGGTGCCGCGATGAGCGCGCGGCCGATGTTCGCCCCGGATGCGGCGATGGTGCTCGGTATCGCCGCCACGGCGATACCGTTCGCGCGCACGTCCGAGGATCAGGCCGAGCGCTGGTTGCGGGTCCTGCGGCTGCACGGAGAGGTCGGCGCTGCCCTGCAGGCGCTTGGCGTCAGCGAGATGTCGCTGCCGCGCGCAACGGCGACAGGCGCACGCGAGCCGGCCGACGCGACGGTGGCGAGCGAGCAGCGCGACGTGGTCGCGCTCGTGACCGAGCATGCCGTTCGCATCGCCGCCGCGCGCAATGCCCAAGGGGTCAGCACGACCGATGTGCTGCTGGCCGTGATGAGCGTGTATGGAGCCGACTTCGAGCGCGTCCTGCACGCGCATGGCGCGGACCCGGCCGAGGTGCTCGAGCGACTGGGCGCCCCGATCCCGCAGTCCGTCGACGGCTAGCGCCGCCGCGCCTGGTCCGGCGATGCTGGTATTCGTCTAGTCCTTGCCCAGCTGGAAGATCCGCGGCGCGACCCACGAGGACATCGCCTCGGTGCTGGCGCTGTGGCGCGCGGCAGACGCAGTCTCGGTGATCGGCGAGAGCCCGGAGGGGCTGGCCGCGCTGCTGGCCACGGATCGGGATGCGCTGCTCGTGGCGGAGGCGGATGGTGAGCTGGTCGGCTCGTTGATCGCGGCCTGGGATGGCTGGCGGGGTAGCTTCTACCGGCTCGCCGTGCATCCCTCGCAGCGCAGGCAGGGGCTCGGGACGGCGCTGCTGCGAGCGGGCGAGCGGCACTTGCGCGGGCGGCGAGCCGCGAGGCTGACGGCGATCGTCGCCGATGACGACCCGGCGGCGCTTGAGTTCTGGCGGGCCGCCGGATACCACCGCCAGGCGCATCGGGCGCGCTTCATCCACCCCGTCGAGGAGTGAGCCGCACCCGCCGCACCCGCGCGATCGTCGCCGAGCGCCTCGCCGCCCAGCTGCTCAGCGGAGCGCCGACGAGCGATCCCGTGACCGTCACGCGCCACCTGCTCGCGGTTCAGGGCCAGGATCCGCGCGGGGCACGGCTGGCGATCCGCGCGCGCAGCGGGGGCCTGAGCGCGGCCGATGTCGATCGCGCGCTGAGCGAGGAGCGCTCGCTGCTGATCACATGGCTGAACCGCGGCACGCTGCATCTCATCAGCAGCGAGGACTACCCGTGGCTGCACGCGCTGACGGCGCCGTCGCTGATCACCGGCAATGCGCGGCGCCTGGCCCAGGAGGGCGTGACGCCGGCGGCGGCGGAGCGCGGCGTGGAGGCGATCGAGCGTGCGCTGGCCGGGGAGGGCCCGCTGACGCGGGCGCAGCTGCGCGAGCGAATCGAGGCGGTCGATGTGCCCACGGCCGGGCAGGCGCTCGTGCACCTGCTGGTGCTGGCGAGCCTGCGGGGGATCGCGGTGCGCGGGCCGATGGCTGGGCGAGAGCATGCCTACGTGCTCGTGCGCGACTGGCTCGGCGAGTCAGCGGCGGTCGATCGCGAGCTGGCCCTGGCCGAGCTGGCGCGGCGCTACCTGGCCGGCCATGGACCGGCTGAGGAGCGCGACCTCGCCAAGTGGTCGGGGCTCGGCCTGCGAGACGTGCGCGCCGGGCTGAGTGCGATCGCCTCGGAGCTGGGCACTCGTGCCGACGGCCTGCTCGAGCTCGAGGGGCGACCGCCGGCGGTCGAGCTGCCCGCACCGCGCCTGCTCGGCGCCTTCGACCCGCTGCTGCTCGGCTGGCGCTCGCGCGAGGCGATCCTCGGCGAGAACCGCTCGATCGTCACCGTCAACGGGCTGTTCCGGCCGTTTGCGCTCGTGCGGGGCCGGGCGGTCGCCACGTGGAGGCTGCCCGGCGAGGAGGTGCTGCTCGAGCCGTTTGGCCCCATCTCGCGCCGCGACGCCGCCGCCCTGCGGGCTGACGCCGATGACGTGCTGCGCTATCTGGGCAGGACGAGCGCGAGCGTGAAGCCGTCGTAGCCCTTGCTGCCGACGGTCTGGATCGTCGTCGCGCTGACGCGCGGCTCGGAGGGGAGCATCTCGAGAAAGCGGCGCGAGCCACGAGCCCGCGCGTCCTCGGTATCGGGATCGGCCACTGCGCCGTCGCGAATGACGTTGTCGGCGATGATCAGGCTGCCGGGATGGGACAGCTCGAGCGCCCATGTGAAGTAGTCGGCCGTGCTCTGCTTGTCGGCGTCGATGAAGATGAGGTCGAACTCATGGTCGTCCTCGGCTGCCAGTTGCGGCAGGGTGTCGAGTCCCCGTCCGACGCGCACCTCGACAACGTCGCTCATGTCCGCGCGCTCGATGTTGGCCTGTGCCAGCTCGGCGTATTGCTGGTTGGCCTCGAGCGTCACCAGGCGCCCACCCGGAGCGAGCGCGCGCGCCAGCCAAATCGTGCTGTAGCCGGCGAGCGTGCCGATCTCGAGCACCGAGCGCGCGCCGATCGAGCGCGCGAGCAGGTTCAGGAGCTTGCCCTGGCTGGGGGAGACGGCGATCGCGGGCAGGCCCGCGGCGGTGGCCTGCTCGAGCGCCGCGTCGAGCGCCGGATCGGGGCCGATCAGGCGATCCTCGAGGTAGCTATCGACCGCCGCCCACGTCTCCCGGCTCACAGCTGGTGCTCCTTGGCGCGTGCGAGCAGCAGCGCGAAGAGGTGCTGCTGCACCGATGCCGGGAACGGCCGCAGCAGGCCGGAGCTCAGCAGCGTGACCTCGGCGGGACCATCGACGAAGCCGAGGAAGTCGAGGTAGATGGGGACTTTGATGTCGTGCACGGTGAAGGTCGCCGTCACCCGCCAGCCGAAGCCTCCGCTCGTGCCGGGCGCGGGGGGAGTTCCCGTCTGAATCGTGACGGGGCCGACGTCCGCGCCACCGAACTTCTCGGATTTGAACAGCTGGTTGAGATAGTGGGTGAAGCAGCCGCGCACGTGCGCGCTGCGAAGCGCGGCGAGCCCCTGCTTGGCCTGCGCCGCCGAAGGCTGGACGCCGACTTCCGAGCTGATCCCGAAATCGAGGATGCCGTGCTTGAGCTGAAAGCTCTTGGAGCTCTGCTCGACGATCGCTTTTTCCGATTTGGCGATCCCGGCGCATTGCAGCATTTCGCGTTCCAGGCGCTTTTCGCTGGAGGAGTCGCTGTCGTGTTTCGTGGAGGCCGTAAAGCCCGGCACGTCGGCGGATGTCAGGTTGACCGCGTGAGCAAATGCGAGTGCCCGTGGTTTGCTCACAGAGGAGCCCGTCGCCGCGCCACTCGAGGAGGTCGTGCTCGCCTGATGGCTGGACGTCGTGTAGCCGCCCTTTCCGCAGGACGTGAGCAGCCCACCGCCGAGGATGAGCGCGACCAGGATGATCGTCCGGCGCATGGCCGAGGTCATTGTGTCAGAGCGATGAGCCCCGGCCGCGATTGCGCTAGGCTCGCGTTCGATGGGCGAGCGGACGAGCTACACACCGGGAACCTTCAGCTGGACCGATCTGACGACGACCGATCAGGCGGCGGCGAAGGCCTTCTACGTCGGCCTGTTCGGCTGGGAAGCCGAGGACATGCCGGTCGGCGAAGGCATGGTCTACTCGATGATGAGCGTTGGCGGCAAGAACGTCGCGGCGATCTCTCCGCAGCCCCAGCAGCAGCGCGACGCGGGCGCGCCGCCGGCGTGGAACTCCTATGTGACGGTCGAGGACGCGGACGCGAGCGTGGAGCGCGCGAAGGAGCTTGGCGGGACCGTGCACGCGCCTGCCTTCGACGTGATGGACGTCGGTCGCATGGCCGTGATCCAGGACCCGCAGGGAGCGTACTTCGAGGTCTGGCAGCCACGCAGTCACATCGGCGCCGGTCTCGTAAACGCCCCCGGTGCGCTCGTCTGGAACGAGCTCGTCTCCCCTGACCTCGACGCTTCGAGCGCCTTCTACGGTGGCCTGTTCGGCTGGAGCGTCGCCGAGTTCGAGGGCAGCCCGATGAAGTACCTGTCGATCAAGAACGGTGAGGCCAACAACGGCGGCATGCGCGAGCCCCAGGAGGGCGAGCCGCCGTGCTGGCTTGTGTACTTCGGCGTCGAGGACATCGACGCGGCGCTCGCCAAGGTCACCGAGCTGGGCGGCAGCAGGCTGATGGGCCCGCAGGACATCCAGATCGCCAAGATCGCGATCGCACAGGACCCGCAGGGCGCCGCCTTTGCGCTGTATGCGGGCCAGCTCGAGCCCTAGGCGAGCCGGCAGCTACTTCTTGGTGGCGCGCACGGCCGTGCCGTAGGCGCAGATCTCAGTCCAGGTCGTGCCGAGCGTGATGATCATGCTCGTCTCCTCACGTCGGTGATCGGGGCGGCGTGGCCTGCCCGCGGCTCATCCCGGCACCCTACCCTCCTCCCGCAAGGCACGTTCGAGCGTCTCGTCGAAGGGCGCGGTGACGATCTCGAAGGGCGCGGCGCCAGACGGATCGGTGACGGTCGTGGCCGTCGTCAGTCCCTCGACGAGCGGGCGCGCGACGTTCGTGTCGACGGGCGTCACGAGGCCCAGCCACAGCGCAGAGAGCCAAGGGGTGATGAAGGGGACGGGCAGCTTCGGCCGTGGGCGCAGTCCCATCGCGATCGCCATGCGATCGAGCATCTGGCCGTAGGAGAGGACATCGGGGCCTCCGATCTGCACCTCCCGTCCCTGCGACTGCCACACTTCGGGCGCGCGGCGCAGGTACTCGACCACGTCGTCGATGCCGATCGGCTGGGTCGCCGTGTGCAGCCACGACGGAGCGATCATCACGGGCAGTCGTTTGACCAGGTAGCGCAACGTCCGGTAGGACTCGCTCTCGGAGCCGACGACCATCGCCGCGCGAAAGTAGGTCAGCGGCGGCCCCTCGGCGGCCAGCGTGAGGGCGGTTTCGTGACGGCTGCGCAGGTGCTTGGAGACGCTCTCCTCGCCGAGGCCGCCGAGATAGACGATCCGCTGCACTCCTTCGCGCTTGGCCATCCGCGCGAAGTTGAGGGCTCCTTCGTGCTCGCGCTGCGCGAACCCCGTGCCGCCGGCCATCGCGTGGATCAGGAAGTAGGCGACGTCGATCTCGCTGCCCGCGCCGTCGAGGCTCCCGCTGTCGGTCACGTCTCCGCGATGAAGCTCACAGCCGAGCCGCTCCAGCTCGATCGCGCGCGGACGGTCCCGGACGAGGCAGCGAACGGATGCTCCCGCGCTGCGCAACGATCGGGTCAGGCGGCCACCGATGAAGCCTGTTGCTCCGCTGACGAGCGCGCGCGTGGCGATATGGGCTAGCTTAGCCCGCGCCCGTGCCCGCGCCCGTGCGCGGGTCGTTCACTGTGCCGGTGATGATCCGTTCTGGCGCTCGGCCAGATCGGCGCCGGTTGTGGTCGTCATGACCTCCGCCGCGCTGCCGCCGAGCACCCGGCGAACGAGCCCGGGGGCCATCACGCGCAGCGCCGCCGCAAGTGCGTAGGGGCGCGGCACGTAGCGCTCGGGGCGGCGGCCGATACCGGCCTGGTAGATCGCCTCGGCGGCCTTCTCGGGCGTTGAGAGGATCCAGCGCGTCCATGGCTTCTCGGCCAGCTCCGACTGCGGGAAGCCCTCGGTGGTGATGAAGCCGGGCAGCACGAGCCCGACGTGCACGCCATGCGGGCGCTCCTCTGCCCACAGCGAGTCCGACCAGCCGGCGAGGGCGAACTTCGACGCGCTGTAGGCGCCGGTTCCTGCCCGCGCGACCCGGCCGGCGGTCGAGGCGACGTTGACGATCGCGCTCGGCGCCGACTCGCGCAGCAGCTCCAGCAGCGCCTCGGTCAGCCGCACCTGGGCGTCGAAGTTGATCGCCATCGTGCGCTGCACGTTCTCGTAGCCACCGTCGCCGAAGCGCGCGCGCCAGGAAGCGCCGGCGTTGTTGACGAGCAGATCCAGACGCCCGTATCGCTCGAGCACGTGCTCGCGGATCTGCGCGGGCGCGTCCTCGGCCACGAGATCGACCGCCACCGAGCTGGCCGTCGCCGGGGCCAGCGAGGAGGCCAGCGCGCTGAGCCGCTCCTCGCGGCGCCCGACCAGCACGAGCGAGGCTCCGGGCTCTTGCGCGAGGCGGCGAGCGGTCGCCTCTCCGATCCCGCTGGAGGCGCCCGTCACGATCATCACGCGCGGGCGCTGCGAGGGGCGTGTCGCGTCGGTCACGACGTTAGCCTGTCAGATCGCAGAGACCATGAGCTGGAACCCACCCAGCGGCGCCGGGGGCGTCGCTTCGGCCGATCGTGGATCGGCGAGGAAGCGCGAGGCGCTGGAGCTGTTTCGCGGGCTGCCACAGCGCTATGACCTGCTCTCCTCGGCGCTCAGCTTCGGGCAGGACCCCCGGTGGCGGCGCGCGCTCGTGGATGCGGTGGCGCCAGCATCCGGGCAGCGCGTACTCGACGTCGCCACCGGCACGGGGATGGTCGCGGCCGAGCTGCTTGCGCGCTGCGAGTGCTCGGTGGTCGGCATCGACCAGAGCGCCGAGATGCTCTCGGGCGCGCGCGCTCGCTTCGACGGCGCCGCTCGGATCGAGCTGGTGGAAGGACAGGCGGAGGCGCTGCCGTTCGCGGATCAGAGCTTTGATGCGCTCACGTTCACCTACCTGCTGCGTTACGTCGACGATCCGCGGGCGACGATGCGCGAGCTGGCCCGCGTCGTGCGGCCCGGGGGGCACATAGCCTCGCTCGAGTTCGGGGTGCCGCCGTCGTTGCCCGCGCGCGCGGCCTGGCGTTTCTACACCGCGGTCGGCCTGCCGGTGCTCGGGCGGCTGGCCTCGCGCGAGTGGGCCGAGGTGGGCCGCTTCCTCGGCCCGAGCATCAGAGGCTTCTACGAGCGCCATCCGGTCAGTCGGATCGTCGGCTACTGGCAGGAGGCGGGGCTGTACGACGTCGCCGTGCGCCGGATGAGCCTCGGCGGGGGCGTTGTCATGTCCGCCACCGTGCCCGAGAGCGGCGATGCCCGCCACCTCTGAGCGCCCGGCCTTCTACGCGCTCGGCCGCGGCCGCGTGGGTGACGTGCTGACCCTGCTGCACCTGCCCTACACGGCCTGGCATCTGAGCTATTTCGCACTCGGCGCCGCCGTCGCTCCGCATCTGTACGTGAATCGCCTGCTGTGGGGTCTCGCGGCCTTCGGCCTGGCCGTCGGGGTGGCGGCACACGCGCTCGATGAGCTGCACGACCGGCCGCTCGCCACCGGGCTGTCCGCGCGCACGCTGATCGTGATGGCGAGCGTGAGCCTGCTGGGCGCGCTTGCGATCGGCATTGCCGGGGCGATCACCGTGACGGTCGCGCTGATACCGCTGGTCGTCCTCGGCGGCCTGTTCCTGCCGGCCTACAACCTCGAGCTGGCAGGTGGGCGCTTTCACAGCGACCTGTGGTTCGCGATCGGCTGGGGAGCCTTCCCGGCCTTCACCGGCTACTTCGTGGAGGCCGAGCGGATCGCGCTGCCAGGCGTGCTGATCGCGGCGGGCTGCATGCTCTTGAGCGTCGCCCAGCGGCGGCTGAGCACGCCCGCCCGCGAGCTTCGCCGCCGCACGCGCTCGGTGAGTGGCGTGCGCACGCTCTCAGACGGCCGCACCGAGGAGCTGTCGCTGCCGGGCCTACTCGCTCCGCTGGACGGTGCGCTGGCGGCGCTGTCGCTGGCGATCGTGGTGACGGCCTGCGCGCTGGTCGCTGCGCGCCTCTAGGGCTTGAACCGCACCGCCGCGATCGAAACTAAGCCCCGAGCAGGTGCGCGCCCGCTCCCGGCCGCACCTCGAGCGCCTCGACGGGCGGGTGCGTGTTGGGCGCGAACAGCGCGAGCACGTAGCCCCCGAAGCCGCCGCCCATGATCCGCGCGCCCGCCGCGCCTGCCTCGAGCAGCGACCGCACGGTAGCCTCGACCGCGGGTGTGGAGACCTCGTAGCAGTCGCGCAGGCTCGCGTGCGATGCGCTCAAAAGCGCTCCGACGGCAGCCAGCTCGTCGCCGTGCAGGGCGGCGACCGTCTCCTTCACCCGCGCGTTCTCGCCGAGCACGTGGCGGGCGCGGCGGCGCAACGGCTCGGGCAGTTGCTCGACGGCGTCGGCTTCGCCCTCGCTCAGCGACCGCACGCCCAGCAGCTCGCACGCCCGTGCGCAGTCGGCGCGGCGCTCGTTGTAGTCGGAGCTGGCGTTCGCGTGCCGCTGGCCGGAGTCGAGCACGACCAGGCGCCAGTCTCCGAGGCGCAGCGGCACGGGCTCGATCTGCAGCGTGCTGAAGTCGATGCGCAGGGCCGTCTCGGGCGCTCCGCAGAGCGAGGCCAGCTGGTCGAGCAGGCCCGTCTGCGCGCCCACCCAGTCGTTCTCCACGCGCGCGCACAGGCGCGCGATCTCGATGCGCTCGAGCGCATCGGAGGCGTTGCCGGCGAGCGTGAGCAGGGCCAAGCAGAGGGCGACCTCAAGCGCAGCCGAGGAGGACAGGCCGGCGCCCTGTGGGAGATCTGAGCCGATCTCCAGGCGAGCGCCGACGGGAGCGAGCCCAGCCGCCGTCAGCTCGGCGACGGTGCCCCGTACGAACGTGCGCCACCCCTCGCTGGGCGAGCGATCGGCGAGTGCGAAGCTGTCGTGCTGGCCGAGATCGGCGGCGTGCGCCTCGATTCGCTGCCTGCCCGTAGCCTCGGCACGCACGGTCACGCCCGCAGCGATCGCGAATGGCAGCGCGAGGCCGCCGTTGTAGTCGGTGTGCTCGCCGATCAGGTTCACGCGCCCGGGGCCGAACGCGCGGACTCGCTCAGGCGGCACGAGCGATCGCCTCGCGCAGCGCGGCGGCGGACTCCTCCGGCAGCGTGTCCGAGATGAAGGTGCCGGCGCCCTGCTCGGACCCGGCCAGGTACTTGAGCTTCTCGGCCGTGCGCAGGGGTGGGTAGAACTGGACATGCAGATGCCCGTGCCGCGCCCCATGCGCGTCGCCGTGGGTGGGCGCCTGATGGACGACCATCACGTAGGGAAAGGGGCGCTCGAACAGCGCGTCATATCCGCGCACCAGCGCTTGCAGGGTCGTGCCGAGCAGGCGCAGCTCGTGTGGCTCGCAGTCGAGCAGGCTGGGACGGTGCTCGCGCACGACCACGTGTACTTCATAGGCCCAGCGGGCGGCATACGGGACATAGGCGACGATGCCCTCGTTCTCGAGGATCACGCGCTGCGCGTCGGCGAGCTCGCGCCGCAGCAAGGCGCAAGGGGCGCAACCGCCAAGGCGCTCGTCGGCGGCGAGCGCGAGCGCTGGCACCGGCGGCAGGAACGGGTAGCCGTAGATCTGCCCGTGCGGGTGGTGCAACGTCACGCCGACCTCGACGCCTCGGTTCTCGAAGATCATCACGTAGCGCACGTCCGCGCGCTCGCCTAGCTCCTCATAGCGGTGGCGCCAGACCCACATCAGCGCCTCGGCCCGCGGCGCGGAGAGCGTCGCCAGCGAGCCTTCGTGCTCGTCGGTGTAGACGACCACCTCGGCGGTGCCACCCGGCCGCTCGAAGGCCGGGAAGCGGTTGTCGAAGACCGCGATCTGAAAGGCGGGAAAGGGGATCTCCGTCGGCGGGCCTCCCGGTCGGGTGGGATCCAGGGGGCAATGCTCGCGAGCGGGCAGGAAAGTGCGCTCCTGCCGGTCGATCGCGTAGACGACCTGCTCCCCGCGCAGCTCGTCAAAGCGCAACTGACTCACGCTCGCTCGCGCTCCTCGTGGGCATAGAGGATCAGCGCGCGGCCGTCCTCTTTGACCGTGCGCACGACCGTGAGCGGGCCGAAGCGCTCCTCGGTCCCGCTCTGCGGCCGATCGCTCTGCGGCCGCTCGGGTGAGGGCTGCTCTGGCGGTGCGGGGGCCATCTCCCGAGGGTATACCCGTCTCGCGTGGGCGGCAGACGAACGGAATCTCCGAAGGTCCGGAGGGGAATTTTGAGAAGTCCTTGACTGAACAAGCGAATCGCGGGAAGTTAAGGGACGGGTGCGGCGCCGGCCCGGCGCAGCCCTCGATTAGAGGAGGATGAGATGGCAGAGACCGATCAGTCTCACAAAGCCGTCGAGCGGCTCGAGCACGCCGAGCGTTCGGAGGCTCTCCGGCCCGGGTTCGACCGACGCGCATTCCTTCGCCGCACTGCGCTGACAGGGGTAGGCGTAGGCTCGGTGAGCACGCTGCTGGCGGCCTGCGGCGCCAGTGGCTCGGACAGCGGCAGCAGCGGGTCCGCGGACGTGTTCGGAGAACACCCGAACTACAAATTCGTGTTCGTCAACCACGTGACGACGAATCCGTTCTTCGTGCCTACGCAGTACGGCGCGGCGGACGCCTCCAAGCTGCTCGGCTGCTCGTATCAATGGACGGGCTCGGAAAGCAGCAACGTGAGCCAGATGGTCAATGCCGTCAACACGGCGATCACGAGCGGCGCGGATGGGATCGCCGTCGCGCTGATCGACCTGCACGCGTTCAACGCGCCGGTCGAAGCCGCGCTGAAGGCGGGCATTCCGGTCGTGGCCTACAACGCCGACGCTCCCGATAATAAGCGCCTCTCCTATATCGGCCAGGATCTGAAAAAGGCCGGCGAACAGATGGGCGAACGGATCGTCGCGTCGGTGAAATCCGGAGAAGTGGCGCTGTTCATCGCGACTCCAGGCTCGGCGAACCTGCAACCGCGCATCGACGGTGCGCAGAAGGCGATCAAAGACTCGGGCGCTCCGATCACCGTCAAAACGGTTGCCACCGGTGCGGCGGTCCCTGGCGAGCTCTCGACGATCGACGCCTACTGGGTCGGCCACAAGAACACGAAGGGGATGTTCGCGGTCGACGGCGGCAGCACGGAAAGCCTCGCGAAAGTGATGCAGAAGTACGGACTGGCCGGCAAAGGCGTGAAGGCCGGCGGTTTCGATCTGACCGAACAGACGCAGAAGCTGCTGAAAGAAGGCAACATCGAATTCACGATCGACCAGCAGCCCTATCTGCAGGGCTTTCTGCCGGTGCTGCAGCTGTTCCTGTGGCACGTCTCCGGAACGCTGACGGGCCCCGCGGAAACCGACACGGGCCTGAAGTTCCTGAGCAAAGAAACGGTCGCTCCGTACGTCGAATCCTCATCCCGTTACGAGGGCACCTCCTCCACTGTGAAGGTGATCCCGATCAAGGCCGGCACGCCCGCATAGCCATGGCGAGCGTGGCGGGCGGCTCGGCCCCCTCCGAGAGTCCCTCTCCGGCAACGGGAGGCCCGGCGCACGTGCCCCGGGCCTCCCGGCCGGATTGGAGCGATATCCGCGAACGGATCCTGTCTCTGCGCGAGGGCAGCATCATCGTCGTCACGATCATCGTGGCGATCTACTTCACGGTGAACACGAGCACGTTCTTCACCTCGGACAACTTCAAGACACTGCTGCCGTACGTCGCTCCGTTCGCGATCCTCGGCGCGGGCGAGGTGTTCGTGATGATCCTCGGGGAGATCGACCTGTCGATCGGTGGGACCTACCTGCTCGCGCCGTTCCTCTACTACAAGATCGCCACGGCGGGGATACCGCTCGTGCCGAGCGTGATCATCGCGCTGATCGCGTGCATGGCGGTGGGCCTCGTGAACGGCTTCTTCACGGCGATCGTCGGCATCAGCTCATTCGTGGCGACGCTCGGGATGCTGTTCGCGCTGGAGGGTCTGACATTGATCATCTCCCATGGGCAACCGGTCGCGACTCCGGGCGCGCAGGTGACGACCACCACGCACACTGTCAGTCACGTCGTCAACGGCGTCACCGTCCAGCTTCCGGAAACCGTCAAACATGTCGGCACGTTCGCAAAAGTCTTCGGCGCCGGCGTCTACTCGGAGCTGATCTGGGCGCTGGCGATCGTGATCGTGCTGCAGATCGTGCTGACGTTCAGCCGCTGGGGCCTGCACACCGTCGCGGTCGGCTCCAACAAGCTGGGCGCGGCCGAGGCGGGCGTGAAGGTCAAGCTGGTGATGATCCGCAACTTCATCGTCTGCGCGATGGCGGGTGGCTTGGTCGGAATCCTCGAGGCGGTGCGCTCCTCATCGGTTCAGCCGGACACGGCCGGGGCCAACGAAATCCTCTTCTACGGGATCGCCGCGGCCGTGATCGGCGGCACGCTGCTGGCCGGCGGCTCGGGGACGGTCGTCGGTGCGCTGATCGGCGCGCTGTTCCTGGGCATCCTCCACGATGGCCTCGTGCTGCAGGGCGTGAACGCCAACTACCTGCTGTTCTACCTCGGGCTCGCGATCATCCTGGCGATGACGATCAACGTGTACGTGCAACGTGTGCGGAGGGGTCATCGTGAGTGATCCGAGCGGCCCCGACTCCTCGATGCCCGAGCCGATCGAGCCGATCGTCCCTCCGCGCTCGGCGCCGGATGACGTGCTGCGTGTGGAGCACATCGCCAAGCGCTTCGGGCCGGTGACGGCCTTGCGCGATGTCAGCCTGCACCTGCGCAAGGGCGAGGTGCTCGGCTTGCTGGGCGACAACGGCGCCGGGAAGTCCACGCTGATCAAGATCCTCTGCGGCTTTCAAAAACAGGACAGCGGCAGCATGACCCTGCACGGCCGGCCGTATGAACCGCGGAGCGTTGACGATGCGCGCTCGCAGGGGATCGAGACCGTCTACCAGGACCTCGCCCTGATCGACGAACTGTCCGTCTACCACAACCTGTTCCTGCGCAAGGAGCGCGTCCACCGCCCGATCCCGTTCCTTGCCAACCGGCAGATGAAGCGCGAAGCGCGCGCCGCGCTGGACGAAATCGGTATCAACATCCCCCGCATCGACGTGTCGGTCGCGCGACTGTCGGGAGGCCAGCGCCAGGCGATCGCCGTTGCGCGAACGGTCAGCTCGGATGCCGACATCATCTTGCTCGACGAGCCGCTGGCGGCGATGGGCGCGAAAGAGGGATCGATGATCCTCGATCTAGTCGCGCGGCTGAAGCAGGAGGGTCGCGTCTCGATCATCATGATCCTGCACAACTACGTCCACGTGCTCGAGGCCTGTGACCGCGTCAGCATGATCCAGGACGGCGCGATCGCCCTCGACAAGCCGACCGCCGAGACCTCCGTGGAGGAGCTCACGGACATCGTCGTCAACGAGTACCGGCGCGCGCGGGAGGAGGCGCACCACGCGGGCTGATCCCAACCCTCAGCGTGTGGTGCTGGGGTCCGTGGACGATCGTTTGCAGGGCGATCTGGGAGCCGTGCCGAAAGGTACACTCCAATGGTCGCGATTCACCTGAGTGGAGCTACTGTGAGGATCAGATGAGCGCACCCACGATGGCACCTCCGCCCGTGCCGCCGTCGAATACCCGTCGCAGTCGCCTGCCGATCGCCGCCGGGATCTGCGTTGCCGTCGTGGTGCTGCTGGCGGTCGCGATGCTGATCTACGACCATTCGCGCCGTGACCAGATCGCCAAGGGCGTGACGATCAACGGCGTGAGCGTGGGGGGGCTAAGCGAGGCGCAGGCGCGCACGAAGATCCAGCGCGAGCTGATCGCTCGCCTCAACCGCCCGGTGACCGTGCACTCCGGCTTGCACGAGTGGACGCTCGGCGCGCGCCAGGCCCACCTGACGGTTGACGCGAGCAACATGATCGATCAGGCCGTCAGCGCAAGCCGCGAGGGCTCGATCTTCAGCCGCACCTTCCGTGAGCTTTCTGGCGGCAGCGTCGAGCACAACGTCCCGCTCGTGATCAGCTACTCACACCAGTCGATCCGGCAGCTGACCGCGAAGGTCCGAGCGGCGGTCAATCGCCCGCCCCGCGACGCGACGGTCGCGCCGAGCGAAAGTGGCCTGAACACGGTGCCGGCGCAGGTCGGCTTGACCGTCAACAACACGCGGCTGGCCGAGCGCGTGCAGCGCGCGCTGGCGGCCACCGGCGTTCATCGCGCCGTCGGCGTTCCCACCCACTCGGTCAAGCCACAGGTCACGACCTCCGAGCTGGCGGCCCACTATCCCGCCTACATAGTCGTCGATCGCGCAACCTTCAGACTGCGCTTCTACGACCACTTGAAGCTGTCGAAAACCTATGAAATCGCAGTCGGCATGGAAGGGCTGGAAACGCCTGGCGGCCTGCACAAGATCGAATGGGAGCAGGTCGACCCGCCCTGGTACGTGCCCAACAAAGCGTGGGCCGGCGCGCTCGCGGGCACGGTCGTTCCGCCTGGGCCGGGGGATCCGCTGAAGGCGCGCTTCATGTCCTTCGACGGCGGCGCGGGCATCCACGGGGTCGATCCCAGCGAGTACTCCTCGATCGGCTCGAACGCCTCGCACGGCTGCATCCGCATGCGCATCCCCGACGTGATCGCGCTGTACGACAAGTCGCCGGTCGGCACGCCCGTCTACATCATCTAGCCGATCCGGCCCGCCGTTCGCATGCCACGTGCCCAGGCCGGCGCGCCGGCGCTCGCCTGCGCCCCCCCGGCGCTAGCTGTCGAGCGAGCGCTCGCGGTATTCCTGGTTCTGCTGGCGCTGGCCGCGCACCTGGATCGCGATATAGACGACGATCACGTTCACGACCACGCCGATCCCGATGAATGTGGCGATCAGGCCGATGTCCTTGCTGACCGCTGCGCTGGCGCCGATGAGCATCGCGGGGAGCCTAGCAACGGAGGAAGCGCTCGTGTCGTAGCCTTCGGGCGGCGGTCGAGTTGGAGAGGTGCCGGAGCGGTTGAACGGGCGCGACTGGAAATCGCGTAACGGGGGAAACCTCGTTCGAGGGTTCGAATCCCTCCCTCTCCGTTTTCGAAGGGTTTGAGGTCGTTGTTCGAACTCGCCCGCCGAGATGTCCTAAGGCTTGGTGTTGTGACCGCAGCGAGAGCGATGTTCGCGCCGCGCGCGAGATAGTGGCTCGGGGTCAGATACGAGACGTAGGTACGGCTGCTTCGGGGCCCGAATGTTCCTCGAACCAGATGCCGGTAGTTGTTGACGACGATATGGACCCTGTTGGGTTGTTGTGACTGTGCGTGCAGGTCAGCGAGCAGCCCGTCGAGATACGGCGAATTACCGCTGGTGGGAACCATCACGCTGATCGGGGCAAGGGCTGACACGGTCCGCGACATTCAATCCCAGCGGAGCAGCGGGTGGCCCGTGATGCATAGATGGGCCGATAGATGGGCCGGGCCGCTGGAGTGAGGGCGTTGCTCAAACTTGCCGGGTTTGTTCGACTGGGCGTCGCTCGCTCGGCGAGCCGACCGTCAGCGGGGTCGGTAGACATCGGCGCGATGCGCGACCGCGACGACCGTGATCGAGCGGGTCGCACTATCCATGCGATAGACGATCCGGTAGGGACCACGGCGCGCAGACAGATACCCCTCCAGCTCGAAGCGAAGGGGCTTGCCGAGGCATCGGGGGTTGGATGCGATCGCGTCGAGAGTCTCGAGGACTGCTGAAGCGACCGAGATGGGTAGTCGGTCGATCTGGCGACGCGCCGGGGACGCCACCAGCACCCCCCATGGTGGCTCGCTCACGCTGCGGCGTTGCGACGGTTCTTGAGCTCAGTTCGTAGTTCGGCGAGCGTGGTGGGTTGCTCTCCGCCAGCGAGTGTCTGCTCGCTCTCCTGAATCTGTGCCAGGAGCGCCGGGTCGGACAGAATCGAGAGGGTTTCCTCGAGACTCTCCAAGTCGTTGTGGCTGATCAGTACTGCGGCTGGCTTGCCGTTGCGTGTGAGTACCACACGGTCATGCTGATCCTCTACGCGATCCACCAGCTCTGAGAGATGCGCCTTGACAGAGGATAGAGGCAGAGTCTCAGACATGACCATTATTCTAGTCATAGCCGCTCTGGGCGTCAAGGGAGCCCTCAGAACGTTCTTCGTGCAGCCGTCGGATCAGGGTCCATGGAGATCTCGAGGATCTTCCCGCGATCCCCGTTGCTGGGGTGTGCGGCGCGGGCAGCGGTGGTCCGCCTACACGAGCGCGGCCGGGCCGCATCGGCGCAGCCACGGTAGGCCTGCACCTGCCGCCGGCCGCTCGGTCATGACAACAACGAGGAGGGTCCCCGGGAATCGCCCCGAGGACCCTACCGCGTCGCAGGCGTTGCGCTCCACGGGGGTTGCACTCCGCCTTTGTTGCCTGCCATGGCCATCTGTGGGAATGACGTGACTGGCCTCTTTATCTTACAAGGCCTCAAGTCCTAGGACGTGGAACCCTGGACATTGATCCTAGGATTACGGCATGTTTCTGATATGCGGGAGCAGCCAGATCAGGTACTCGCGATGGTCCTCAAACGACTCCGCGAAGAGCGAGACATCACGCAGGAACAGCTCGCGTTCGATGCACGCCTGACGGTCTCCGCGTTGTCAAGGATCGAGCGCGGCCTAAACGATCCCGGTTGGACGACAGTCGAGCGGATCGCCAACGCTCTCGGTGTCAGCCTCGTCGAGTTAGCAGCCGACGTCGAAGCGGCCGTCGGCTGACGGATCGGACGCCCAGCGGAGATCGCCGTGACTCGCCGACTTGCCGAACTCGTAACCTCAGGGACGAGCGACGACAGGGGAGGTTGACGATGGCGGTGGGTAAGGCGGAGGCGCAGCAGCCCGATCGTGCGGCGCAGATGGGGTTCACGACAGTCGTCCCCTGCCTGACCGCCGTGGAGGAGTCCGCCATCAGGGACCACCTCGCGCGCGACCAGTTCTTCTGGCTCGACCTGACGGCGCCGAGCGCCAGTGACGTCGAGAGGCTGCGCGAGCTGTTCGGCTTTCATCCGCTGGCGCTCGAGGATGCGCTGCATTTCGAGCAGCGCCCAAAGCTCGACGACTTCGGGGACTACGCGTTTCTCGTGTTCTACGGAGCGCACGACGAGCAGGGCGGCGGGGCGGCGCTGCTGCAGGAGGTGCAGATGTTCATCTCCGGCAAATACCTCGTGAGCCTGCACAGGGATCCCCTGCCGGCGCTGGAGGAGCAGCGGTCGCTGCTCGAGGGCCGCGTGCTGCACAGCGAGCAGTTCCTGCTCTATCGCGTGTTCGACGCGCTGACCGACAGCTTCTTCCCGCCGCTCGCGCGGATGGACGAGGAGATCGATGAGCTCGAGGCCGCGGTGCTGGCGGGCCCGACCGACGAGCAGTTGCAGCGGCTGTTCGCGCTGAAGCGGACGCTGGTGGCCATGCGCAAGGTCGTGACGCCCCAACGCGACCTGTTCGCGCGCTCGATCGACCAGCTCGCCGATCTGCCCGGGCTGGAACTCGACGAGCGCGACTACTTCCGCGACGTCTACGACCATCTGATCCGCGTCTCGGACTTGATCGACTCCTATCGCGATCTGCTCAGCAGCACGACGGATCTGTACCTGTCGACCGTCAGCAACCGCCAGAACGAGGTAATGAAGCAGCTCGCGATCGTCGGCACGATCTTCCTGCCACTGTCCTTCATCACCGGGTTCTTCGGCATGAACTTCGGCTGGATGGTGAGGGAAGGCATCGCCTCCGAGTGGTCGTTCTTCGTGCTGGGTCTCGGCAGCCTGCTCCTCACCTGCGTGTTCCTGCTGCGTTTCTTCAAGCGCAAGGGCTGGATGTAGTCGAAGCGTCCCCTGCTTGTGCCTGCGAACGCGAGCGCAGGCTACACGCCGTAACGCGCGGGCCTGGTACTGTCGCGAGCGGAGCGCATACGGGCACGAGGGAGAGGGAGTCCAATGCACATGCCGCCGTTGTTCCGCGACCGGCCGCGGCCCATACAGATCGTTCTCGGCGGGTTCGTGCCGTTCGCATTCGGGGCCGCTGTAGGCGTCGTGTTGGGTATATCCGCCGGTGCCTACTGGGCGCTCTCGGTGCTCGCGGGCCTCGGCGCTGTGCTCGCGGGCCTCGAGCATCAGGACGGATGGGGCGGTGCCGACCGCGGTCTGGTCGGCGGCGCTCTGTTCGGGTCGGGGATCTTGATCGCGCATGCGATCGCCGGCACCGACGCAAAGGTCTCGCTGGGGAGCTTTCCTCCGCTGCTGATCGTCATCGATGCGATCTTCGGAGTCCTGCTCGGCGCCCTTGGCGGGCGCCTGGCGCGGGGACAGCGCGAACGTGAGCCCACTTCGGATGGCGGGGCGAGGCCGAGCGGGACGGCGTAGCGCCGTACGCGTCGCTCAGCGGGCGCTGGTTGCGGCGGCTGCCGGCGAGCTCGCCCGCGGCTCTCGCGCCTGCGCGAAGCCCACCATCCGTCCGCTGTGCTCGTCCCAGAGCTTGAGACGAACGGTGCGCATGCCGTCCATGAAGGAGAGCGTCGGCACCTGATGGAAGATCGGGTTCTCATCGTGCGCTCGCTGCAGGTTGTAGTTGGGGATGCGCGAGTTCAGATGATGGACGTGATGCAGCCCGATGTTGCCGGAGAAGAACTGCAGCACCTTCGGCAGCTTCAGATATGAGCTGCCACGCAGCGCCGCGTCGGCGTAGCTCCAGTCTCCGGCCTCCTGCCAGTAGGCGTCCTCGAACTGATGCTGGACATAGAACAGCCAGATGCCGGCCGAGCCCGCGAGCATCACGGTCGGGAACTGGATGAGCAGGAAGCTCTTCCAGCCGATCAGCCAGCAGAGCGTGCCGATCAGCACCGCGAGGGCGATGTTCGTCCAGATCACACTGCGGCGCATGCGCGGGCGAGCGTCGCGGGACACGAGCCGGGGACCCACCAGCAGCGCGACGATCGGACCGATCCCGAACATCACGAGCGGGTTGCGAAAGAGGCGGTAGGCGAGACGCGATCGCCAGGCCATCCCCTGATACTCGGCCACGGTCAGCGTGCGCACGTCACCGCCTCCGCGCCGATCGAGATCGCCGGATGTGGCGTGGTGGATCGCGTGGTCGTGGCGCCAGCGCAGGAATGGCGAGTAGACGAACAGACCAAGAACCATGCCGAGCCATGCGTTAGCGCGCTTGGAGCGCAGCAGCGAGCCATGCGAGCAATCGTGGAAGAGGATGAACGTGCGCACCAGGAAGCCGGCCGTGGGGATCGCGAGCAGCAGCACGAGCAGGTAGGAGACTTCAAGAGCGAAGTACATGCCCACCGACAGTGCTAGGTACGGCACGACCGAGGTCGCCAGTTCCCGCAGGCTGCGCCCAAGGTGGGGCTCGGCGTAGGGGGCGAGATCCTCCCGCCAGAAGGGGCGCCCGGAGCGAGGGGTGCCGGCGCTGGCCGGGGCCGTGTCTGAAGTCACGCTACGGCGCTCGTTTGCGGCTGACCGCCGGGATACCGCTCAGGAGGGCCCTGCAAGATGATCTCTCTTTCCGGTCCCGTCACGCCGCAAAAGCGATCACAGTCCCGCTAGCACGTAGGCGGAGCATCGCAGGTGCGACGGTCGACCGCAAGCGCCCGAGCCTCCGGCGCCCAGGCATCGCGTCGGGCGGCAGGCGCGCCGACTAGACTGGACGCTCTGCGCCCGTAGCTCAGCTGGATAGAGCGTCGGTCTACGGAACCGAAGGTCAGAGGTTCGAATCCTCTCGGGCGCGTCACTCCTCCTGCGGTCAGAGCGGTCTTCGAGCAAGGGGCTGGGGGCCGACCGTTGGCCATCCCGCAAAGACCCCTCCCCGGCCGTAGGGTTCCGTGCGTGCAGGAGCGACGACCGTCCGACGAGCGCGGAGGATGCATCGGGGTGCCGGGGATGATCGCGCTGCTCGCGATCTGGGCGTTTGCCGTCACCGTCGGTGGACTGCAGGGGTTTCTGGTTGCAGTCGTTGCGGTCGCGCTGATCTACCTGATCATCGGCGCAGTCGTGTGGATGGGCAGGCGACGCTCGGATTCCTAGCGACGAACAGGAGTGCTCCCACCGGGAGTGCACGAGGCTGTGACCCCTGACGAGGGCCGCGCATCGCTCACCTGAAGCCGCGTGCGCGGGGGTCGTTCGGTGGCGACACGATCGTTCACGTAGCGCCACGAGCCTTAAAGGCGCTTATCATGAAGGTCGGCGGAATAGACACCGGCCGACCGAGGAAGGTGCTCACAACAAGAACTCCAGCAGTGGGGATGAAGGCGACATGGGCGGACGCGGCACCGCGATGAAGGCGATGAAAATGCTTATGACGGCGGTGACCGCCGCGCTGCTCGTCCTTGCCGTTGGCCCGTTGAGCATCGCCGCGGCCGATCCGCCCACGGTCACGATCGACGGCTCGCTTGCGGGGAGTTTCATCCAAGACCGCACGCCGCAGTTCAGCGGGAGCACCTCCGACACGGCCGATCCGGTCACGCTCGACATCTACGAAGGCTCTGGAACCGAAGGCCTGCCGGTGCAGGCGCCGATGGCGTTCCCGGTGGAAGGGGCGTGGAATACGCAGGCCTCGACCCTGGCCGACGGCACGTACACGGCGGTCGCCGTGCAGACCAACCTCGAAACCGGCGAACCGGGGCAGAGCGCGACCGTGACGTTCACGGTCGACAACGTCGGGCCCGCCGTGTCGCTGAGCTCGGTGAGCTCGCCGACGAAAAACGCCTCGCCGACGTTCACAGGTGCCGCGGGCACCGCTCCCGGCGACTCCGAATCGGTCACCGTGATCGTGCACGCGGGGACGTCGGTGGGGGGGAGCGTGGTTGCCGAAGCGAGTGCATCCGTGAGCGCAGGCACGTGGTCGTCGATCCCCGCGCACCTCGCGGATGGCACCTACACGGCGCAGGCGGTGCAGAGCGATGCGGCCGGCAACGCCGAAGCCAGTACCGCCTCGACGTTCAGGGTCGACACGGCCGCGCCGGCAGTGTCCCTGAACACGGTGAGCTCGCCGACGAATAACCCCTCGCCGACGTTTACCGGCGCCGGAGGCGCGGCGACCGGCGACACCCCATCGGTCAGCGTGATCGTCTATGCCGGCCCGGCCGTGGGTGGGAGCGTCGTCTCCTCGACGAACGTCCCCGTCAGTGGCGGCAAATGGTCAGCGATCCCGGCGCACCTTGCCGATGGCACATACACGGCGCAGGCGACCCAGAGCGATGAAGTGGGCAACTCCGCCGCGAGCACGGCCGCGACCTTCACCGTCGACACGGTCGCGCCGGCCGTCTCGCTGAGCACGGTGCCCCCACTCACGAGTGACTCCACGCCCTCGTTTGGAGGCTCTGCCGGGATCGCGTCGGGCGACAGCGGCACCGTCGTGGTCGTGATTCGCAGGGAAGGCAAAGTAGCCGCCGAAACGAGCGCGCCGGTCAGCGGCGGCGCGTGGTCATCGACCGCCCCGCACCTCGCCGACGGCACGTACACCGTCCAGGCGACGCAGAGCGACTCGGCCGGCAACTCCCGCGCCTTGACGGCGACGTTCAGGGTCGACACCACGCCGCCGGCGGTCAGCCTGTCGGCGCCGGCCAACAAACAGCTCCTCAAAAGCGAGAGCGTCACCTTCAGCGGGAATGCCGGCCATGCCATAGGCGACGTTCCAGAAGTGACGCTTAACGTCTATGAAGTGGGTAACCCGAGCATCGTCGCGAGCCCAACGATCGAAACCAAAGGTGGCTCCACGTGGTCCAAGAGCCTGGAACTTCCCGATGGGGAATACGTCGCGTGGGCTACTCAGCGCGATGAAGCGGGCATTCTGGGGCAGAGCAGCCTCAGCACGTTCACGATCAAAACGAACGCGCCCGCCGTGACTCTCGACAAGTCGGCGTTCACGCACCGGGGAACGACACTCGTCATCGGCAACGCCACGCCGCACTTCAGCACCGAACCTGCAGCCGGCATCAAAGCCGTGACGCTGTCCGTCTACCCCGGCACCTCGGCCTCCGGCAAACCGGTCGAGCAGGTGCCGATGACGACTGGCGCGGGTGGGGTGTGGAGCGCCGATCCGTCCGAACAGCTTTCCGACGGCACCTACACCGTCCAGGCGGAAGTCGAAGACAACGCCGAAAACACGGGCGTCAGCTCGCCGGTGATCTTCACGGTCGACACGGCCCCGCCGGTGATCAAGCTGACATCGCCGGCGAACGGCAGCTCAGCCGGTGGCGAGACCGAGCTGATCGCGGGCTCGGCCGGCGTGGCCGAAGGCGATCTGCCGAGCGTCACGGTGCAACTGTTCGCCGGCTCGGCCGTCGCGGGCCAGCCGCTTGAGGAAGTGCTCGTCGGCTCGGACCCCGAATCGGGGTCCTGGTCGGTGCCCCTGGGTGGCCTCGCGGCCGGCACCTATACGGTGCGGGCGCTCCAACGTGACGATGTCAACAACGAAGGAGACAGCTCGGCCAGCACCTTCACGCTGACGGGGACGCCGGTTGCGAGCGTGCCAGCGGCTCCGACGCCGCCGCTCGCATCGTTCACGTGGGTGCCCGTGAACCCGGCCGTCGGGCAGAGCGTCTCGCTGGTGTCGAACTCCACGGACGCCTCGAGCCCGATCGGCGCGTTCGCGTGGGATGTCCTCGGCAGCGGGCCGTTCGTCGCGGGCGGCCCGATACGCACGACCTCCTTCGCCACCGCCGGCCATCACACCGTGCGCCTGCAGGTCACCGACGCGATCGGGCAGTCGAGCGTCGTCGCCAAGACGATCGACGTGACCGCGACGCCCCTGGCGCTCATGCAGCCGTTCCCGATCGTGCGGATCGCCGGCTCGGAGACCTCCTACGGCGCCAAGGTCAAGCTGCTGACCGTGCAGGCTCCGATCGCCGCCCGCGTGACCGTCACATGCCGGGGCCGCGGCTGCAAGACCAAAGCCGAAAGCCGGCTGGCCGTCGCGAGCAAGAACAAGCACGTCGCCGCGCTGCTCGCCTTCCACCGCTTCGAGCGCCCGCTCAAAGCCGGCGTGACGCTGCAGATCCGCGTCACCAAGGCCGGGCAGATCGGCAAGTACACGAGCTTTGCGATCCGCCGTCACAAGCTGCCCGCGCGCACCGACGCGTGTCTGCGCCCGACGAGCTCCGCACCGGTCGCCTGCCCGACGTCATGAACAGCATGCGCGAGGCGATCAGCAGCGTACGCGAGGAGGCGCGTGTGATCGGCGGCGCACGGCCGCACGTGGAGCGTCACTGGCTGGCCCTGGCGGCGGCGATGCTCGTGGTGTTCGCCGGCTTCTTCGCGATCGGTCGCGCGCGCAACTCCTCGAGCGCGCCCGGCGGCGAACCGCCGTCGGCGCTGCAGGCCGCGTCCGTGAAGGTGGCGATCCCAATCGCACTGGGGAGCGCGCCGCCGATCGAGACCAATGCCGCGCTCGAGGCGATCGCGGCGGCGAGCCGGCGTGCCAGCGCACTGCCGAAGGCGCCGTCGATCTCGATTCGCCACGCGCTCCAGCCCGTCCCGTCCTCGCTGCAGGCGGCGGCCGCTGGAACGCCGCCCGCGAGCTCCTCCGAAGAACAGCCGCCGTCGCGTTCGAGCGAATCCGCACCGCCGGAACCGGCGCCGGCAGTCGAAGCTCCCGCGTCCAGCAGCTCCCCACCGCCGAGCGAAGGCAGCCACTCCGGGTCCTCGGCCGGCGGCGGCTCGTTCGACAGCTCGGGCTAGCCAATGCGCAACCCCGATCGTCGCGTGCCACTGGGCGTCCTCCCCGTGCTCTTCGCCGTTGCGATCCTCGGCTACGTCGCCGGGCATTCCCGCTCGCAGGGCCCCTCGCCGGAAAGCCTTCGCACGGCCTCAACCGCGAACGTCGTGCTGGACTACCCCTCCGGCTGGCGGCACGCGAGCGGCGACGCCGGCGTCCCGGGCCTGCCGGTCGCTCATCCGATCGTCTTGGCGCCGGACGGCGATGCCGCGCACGCCGGACTGCTGGTCGGAGCGCTGCCCCGTGGCGAATTGAGCCCGCTGCCCGGGAAGTTCATCGTGAGCATGAAGGCGCTGCCCGACACCGAGGTCGTCAACCTCCAGGAAGTCCAGGCCTACAGGTACGCCCATTTGAGCCTCCCCGGGTTCGACCGGATGCTCACGCTGTTCGTGATCCCGAACCCGCATGGCGACCCGACAGCGCTCGCCTGCTACGCCTCGGCGCAGTTCTCCGCGTATATGCGCACGTGCGAGAAGATCGTGGCGACGCTCACGCTCGTGGGCCAGTCGCAGAGCTACGATCTCACCCCCGAACCGAACTACGCTCGGCGCATCAGCACCTCGATCGCCGCGCTCAACCGACTGCGCGTGACGGTGCGCCGCCAATTGCGCCCACAGACCTCGCCGGCGGCCGTGCAGGTGCTCGCGACGCGTCTCGCCCGCGGGTTCGCGAGCGCGGGCGCATCGGTGTCCGCACTGGAACCGACATTCGCCGCCGGGCAGGCCCAGTCGATGCTGTCCGCCTCGATCATGCAGACCCGTGATGCCTATACCGCGCTGGCCGCCGCCGCGGCCGGCGAAAGCGCGTCTGACTATGTCACGGCGCGTAAGCGTGTGTACGAAGCGGAATCAAATGTCAACTGGGCTCTGGAGAACTTCGCGCTGCTTGGCTATGACCCCAACGACGGCGCCTCGCGGGCCTCTTCCTCGTAGGCCGAAGAGGCCTCGGGATGACTTCAGGAAATCCGCGTTTCTTGTCGTTCGTTCGTGGTAGGCTACGCGGTCACGTCCTCCGGGATCGGCCGGGGGGGCGGGTGCAACTGCCCGTAGGTCGACTACTTGAGCTGGACTCGAGCCGGTTTGAGATGAATGAGGCGGAAGGAGACTTAGGAGACATGAGACACGTCAGATTGAAGGTCGGGATGGTGGCCACGCTCTGTGCGTTCGCCGTCGCCGTGACACCCGCTATGGCCCACGATTTCACGGGCACCACGGGGAAGACGTCGAAGGCCAAAGGACTAGGCGAACAGGAATTCAAATTCGGCGTCTTTAAAATCCTGTGCGAAAACTCGAGCGGAAGGGGCGGTGGACTCAAAGAATCGCCGCAGAAAACCTTCTTTCTCAACGTCAAATACTCGCACTGCAGCACCGAAGCGCACATCGGGGGGGAACCGTTCTTCCTCAAGACACGCTTCAAAACGCCGGTGTCCTACGAATACCACGCCAATGGATTCGTGGAAAACGGCTCTGAAAGCATCGAAAACGTGACGCTCAGCGGCGGCGCTGTCGAAATGAAGGTCGCCGGCCTGAAGTGCATCATCGATTGGGAAGCACAGACGATCCCGATCAAAGCGGAATCGAAACCCGAAGGCGAATACTCCTCGGCTCTGTTCGCGAACGTCGCAGAACCGACTGCGGTGAACAAAAAGTTCCCCGACGGCTTCAAGCACAAGGTCTCGATTACGAACGTGCTCAAAACGATGGCGTACGAATACGAAGAAGGCGCCTGCGAAGAATTCGAAAAAACGGAAGGTAAAAACGGACAGGCCAAAGGCACCCTGTTGGCCGAAATCAACGCGGGTAACCTGGAATTCTCATAGCTCCGTAATGCGCTGTCCCGTGACGGGATAGAGCAGCTTCAAGTTCCGCCGAAGGGGCGGGGAGCGGGTCGCCAAGGCGCCCGTTTCCCGCCCCACGTTCGTTAAGATCCCGACAGCTCGGCCATCTGCTGAAAGGCCACGAGCGGGGTGAGTGGCTCCTGATCGCCGTTCAGCTCGCCGTAGATGTTGGCGACGTTGACGACCAGCCGCTCTCGCTCGCCCCATTGCGCCCAGCGATCGAGCGCGATCGAGCGCGCCGCCTGCAGTGCTGTCAAGCCCTCTGCGTGACAGGCTCGCGCCTGCTCGTAGAGGTATTCGAAGTAGGCCTGCAGCTCGCGCACGGCCGCCGGTCCGCCCGGCGGCCCGTGACCCGGCACGATCACCTCGACCTCGAGCGCGAGGATGCGCTCGCATGCAGCGATCCAGTTCGACACGGGCCCGGCCCATGCGATCGGATGGGAGCCCGAGAAGAGGATGTCCCCCGTGAACAGAACGCCGTCGGCGGGCACGTGCACGAGCGTGTCTCCGCGCGTGTGCGCGGGGCCGACCTCGATCAGCCGCAGCTCGCGATCGCCGACGCGCATCGCAAGCTCGCCGCTGAACGTCTCCCGCGGGAGCACCAGCTCGATTCCCCGGAAGTCGAACGCGCCGAAGCAGCGCAGGAAGAACTCGCCGAGCTCTCCCATCTCCGGGGCCTGCTCGACCAGGGCCTCCATCGCCGCGGGTGGCAGCTCGCCCATCTCGGCCGCCGTGCGCTCGGAGGCGACGATCCGCGCGTCGCCCACCAGCTGGTTTCCGTAGCAGTGATCTCCGTTCGCATGCGTGTTGACGAGCGTGTCGATCCGAGCCGCAGCGGGCACGGCTCGCCGCATCGCCCGCAGCATCTCCTCGGTCAGTCGCAGGTCGAACAGCGTGTCGATCAGTAGCGTGCGCTCGCCGTCGACGACCAGCCCGGCGTTGCTCCAGCCCCAGCCGCCATCGGGTTGCAGGTATGCGTATAGCCCGTCGCCGACCTCCTGCAGCCCCTTGGCGTAGCTCATCGATCAGCCGTCCGCGAACGGTGCGATCGGGACCCCATGGTCGCGCTCGCGCATCCCCAGCTCATAGACCCCGCCGTGCCGGCTGTGCAGCGTCCTCGGCACGTCCTCACCTGGCAACGTCATGGTTAGTGTCAGCGCGGCGATCGAGCAGTTGACGACGTCATGACCCTCGCCCCCGTCGGGATCGGCGTAGTGCCAGCCGGCAGCAGTTCCCGCAGGCACCTCGGCGCGTGCCTCGATCCTCAGGCCACGCTCGCCTGCGAGCCGCAGCACGCACCCCGCGGGGCTCTCCTCGACATGCAGGCCCCGCGCGCCCAGACCGCCGACGCGCAGCCGTCTCCCGCCGATCGACAGCGCGCCATTGGCGATCCACGGCGTCATCCTCCCGGCCACCTTCACGCGACCGAGCGCGACGTCCAGCCACGCATCGGGCTGCTCTTGAAAGCCGACTCCATGCAGCCAGATCCAGCGCTCGGCGTGCTCGGCGCCCCAGTTGTGGCCGACCATCCCGCGCCAGCCGTCGAGCGCGAGCGACTCCGCGCCCGCCAATTGCAGCGTCCCGTCGAACCTCGCCGCCGGCGCCGGGCTCGTGAGCTTCGTGCGCGGCAGCGGCGCGCGATAGAGCCACTCGCGGGGGAGGTGGCGCAGTTCCTGCTCATCGGAGCCAAAGCGCAGCGCCCAGCTTGCCGGTCCGCAGGCGCCCTCCGCTCGCTCGGCGCTCAGCCAGGCGCCCTCGCCCCGCCGGCCCTGCTCGCCGGCGGCCTGCGGCTCGCCACCCGGCACGCCCGCGCGAGCGCCCACGGCGGCGTCGCCGACGGCGATCCAGCCCTCGCCGGGCACCGTCAGCTGCTCGCTCGTCAGCTTGTGCATGAACGGCCGGCCACGATCGGCGTCGAACACCGTGCACCACACCGAGCCACGCGCGCGCTCGCCAGGCGCCTTGTGCACGGTCTGGCGGATCCACACCCCCACGGGCCGCTCCGGCGCCACGGCACGCAGGTAGAAGGACTCGTACATTCCGGCCCGCGCGGGTGTGCGCGGGAAGATCGCGCTCGTTCCCATCGACGAGCGATCCTAGCCCCTAGCCGGAATCCTGGAAGGATCCCCTTCATGAAGCGAGACTCACTCGTGCAGTTGCCGGACACGCTCACACGGGCTGCGCCCAACGGCAAGGCCCGTTTCGTGATGGGGATCGACGGCGGCGCGACCAAGACGCTCGCCGCCGTGCTCGACCTCGACAGTCACGCTCTGCACTTTGCCCAGGCGGGCCCGAGCAACGAGGACGCCGTCGGTCCGCGGGCGGCTGTCAACTCGCTGCTCGAGGTCGCCGACACGGCAATCGAGCAGGCGGGCATCGCCCAGGATGAGCTGGCGATGGCTGTGCTCGCGGTCGCCGGCACCGACACCGATGCGATCGCACGGCAGGTGAGCGCAGCCTGCAGCGACGCCTGGATCGTGGTCAACGACGTCGTTGCCGCGTGGGCCACCGCGACGGGTGCCCAGCCGGGCGTCGGGGTGATCTCCGGGACGGGCTCCAACGTGTTCGGCGTCGGGCGGGACGGGCGTTCCTGGCGCACCGGTGGCTGGGGCCATCTGCTCGGCGACGAGGGCAGCGGCTACTGGCTGGGCGTCGAGTCGATCCGAGCCGCGCTGCGCGATCGCGACGGCTCCGGAGCGCAGACGGCGCTCGGCGACGCGGCCGTCCGGTTCTTCGGCGTGCCGAGCGTCGAAGCGCTCGCCACGTACGTCTATTCCAAGCCGCTCACCAAGAGCGAGATCGCCGCGTTCGCCACCGAGGCATGCAAGCTCGCCCAAAGCGGAGACGCGGTCGCGCTCGAGCTGTACCGGCGCGGCGCCAGGGCGCTCGGTGCGCAGATCCTCACCGTCATCGAGCGGACCGGCCTCGGCGAGGACGGCGCCGGCGATGGAGCACCGTTTCCCGTCGGCCTGATCGGGAGTGTGTTCAAGGCGGGCGATCTATTCGTCGAGCCGCTCGTCTCGACCCTTCACGAGACGGCGCCCGGCGCGCGGGCATCGGTCGTGGAGATGGCCCCGGTCGGTGGCAGCCTGCTGCTGGCCGCGCAGGCCTGCGGCCACACCTTCGCACTCGATCCCGCAGAGCTCTCACGGCTGCTCGACGCCGCGTTCAGCGGGGTTGCCTGACAGCGCCCAGCCGCGCCTCGATCGCGGCGCGCTCGCCGATCGCACCCGCTCCGGCGCCGGCGATCCGCACTGCCGCCGCGGCGTTCGCAAACGATGCCGCCGCGCTCGGGGCGCGGCCTTCGTGCAGCGCCACGAAGAACGCCGCCGCGAACACGTCGCCCGCGCCGAGGTCGTCGCGCAGTCGCTCGATTGCCGGTACCTCGACCTGGACGATCTCGCCGCTCGGCAGCCGCAGCACCGTCGGGGCCGCCCGCGCGGTCACTGCCACCAACGCGCCACGAGCGCTGGCGCTCGCGCATCCGCCGCTGGTCTGCCGCCGCGCATCCGCCATCAGCGGCGCGCAGCTCTCGCGCTCGGTCTCTGAGATGACGATCGCGTCGCAGCGCTCGGGCATCAGCGCGGTCTCGAGCGGGGCGGGGTGGACCTGCCCGCCCGCCTCGCCCCAGGCTCGCACAAGCCCCTGTGCCGTCAGGCCGGCGAAGTCCGCGTGGCCGCGCCAGTGGCTCGGTGTCTCACGCGCCACCGGGGCGAGATGCAGGATCGCCGTGTCGATCTCGATCGCATCCGCGATCGGGCCGGCCCAGGCCAGAACCCGCTGGCTGCGTGCCGTCCCGTTGCCGGAGGTCTCGAGGGTGGTCGTCTCGGGTGCCGCCAGCACCAGCAGCTCGAGCTCGCCGCGATAGGGGCCCAGCAGATCTTCGATCTCCCCAGGCACTCCCTGGGTGAGAATCAGCGTTCGCAGCCCCAGCCGGGCCGCCTGCAGCGCGCTGTAGAACGCGCTACCGCCCACGCGGCGAGCGCCGTCCGCCATCACGTCGGCCGTCACGTGTCCTACGGTCGTGTAGTCGAAACGCACCCGCAATCCCTACACCAAATCGAATGGCTCCGTCGTGGGTTCTGCTTTGCTGACGGCCGATGACATCGCTCTCTACCCACAAGCGCGCGCCCGAAGGCGCGCCGAGGCGGCGCCGCGGTGCCCTGCTCATCTCGCTGGCGCTGGCCGGCTGGGCGCTCGCGGCCCCCGCTGCTGAGGCCGCCCACAAGGCCCCCGCGGGCTCCAGCTACCCCGCCGGCGTCTCGCGTCCGCTGCTGCGGGTGCTGCCCGGCAAAGCCCACGCCTCGGCCGCCGGCGGCGCGTCCGCGCCCGCGAAGAAGAAGAAGGCCGCCAAGAAGCCTCGCAAGCCGGTCCTGCGCGGCAACCCCGCGCGCGCCCTGCGCGCGTTTCAGGCGATGCAGAAGTACTACTACGTGCAGGGCACCGGGCTGTACGCCGGCGAACCGTTCTCCTTCCTGTGGCCGTTCTCCCAGGCGCTGGCCGCGACCGTCGGCATGGCCGACATCCCCAAGATGCCCGTGTCCTTCTCAAGCGAACTGCACGCGCGGCTGATCGGCCTGCGCTCCTACCTGGACAACAACAACGCGGGCGCTCCCGAAGGGACCTACACGAGCACGCTGCCGGCTTTTGACAGCACCGTCGCGCCCCCGGTCGGCCCGGGCGGGCCGAAGTACTACGACGACAACGACTGGGTCGGGATCGAGCTCGCGCGTCTGTACAAAATGAACCACAACGCCGGGGCGCTCGGGTATGCCGAGGGGATCATGGCGTTCGAGATGGCCGGCTGGTCGGCGGACCCGAGCCTCGCCTGCCCCGGCGGCATCCCGTTCTCGAACGGCGCCGAAAACACCGACCGCAACACCGTCACCACCGCGCCGGCGGCCGAGCTCGCCGTGCAGCTCTACCGGATCACCGGAAATCTCCAATATCTGCAGTTCGCGGAACTGGCCTACAACTGGGTGCGCACCTGCCTGTTGCAGCCGAACAACCTGTACGCCGACCACATCCGCCAGCACGGCGTGATCGATCAGACCTTCTGGAGCTACAACCAGGGAACGATGATCGGCGCCGGCACGCTGCTCTACCAGGCGACCGGCAACAGCGGCTACCTCTATCAGGCACGCCAGACCGCCGCTGCCGCCCGCGCCTACTTCACGCCCGAAAAGCTGGGATCGGAGAATCCGTTCTTCCCGTCGGTCTACTTCCGCAACGTCCTCTACCTGGACTCGGTCACGCACGACCCGCCCGGGGCGAAGCTCGCGCAGGCCTACGTCGACTACGCATGGCAGAATCTGCGCCTCAGCGATGATCTGTTCGTCGCCGGCTCGCCGGCCTCCGCGCAGCTGCTCTACCAGGCGGCGATCGTGCAGATCTACGCGCTGCTCTGCTCGCCCGCCAGCACCTACTTCTGACCCCGGCGCCGCTCAGCCGCTAGGCTCTCCGGCGAGTGCCCGAGAACACGAACCTCATGACCGCCGACGGGCTCGACACGCTCAACGCCGAGTTGGCGAGTCTCGAGGGCGACGGCCGGCGTGAGATCGCCGAGCGCATCAAGACCGCGCGCGAATGGGGCGACTTGAAGGAGAACAGCGAGTACCACGACGCCAAGAACGAGCAGGCGCATCTGGAGACGAAGATCGCGCGACTGCGCGAGAAGATCGCCGCGGCGGTCGTCGTCGAGGAGGCGCCCGCGACCGCCGGCGGCCTGGTCGGCTTCGGCTCCTCGGTGATCGTCCGCGATCAGGATGGGGTCGAGCACAGCTGGCGGATCGTCAGCTCCCACGACGCCGCGCCGGCCGAAGGCCGGCTGTCGGCCGAATCGCCGGTCGCGCTGGCCCTGCTCGGACGCGCCCCCGGCGATCAGATGTCGGTCGCGCTGCCGAAAGGCAAGCGCCAGTTCACGATCCTCAGCGTCGGCTGAGCGAACTCGAACCCGAGCCCGGTGCCGCGCCGTCGGCCGCGGCGGCTCGACGCACGCGGCGCGCGAACTCCTTCGGCTTGCGCCGGTACAGCCGCTTGCCATCGCGCAGCGCGCGCCTGCGCAGCCGCTTGCGACGCCGCGCGATCGCCTGCAACAGGCGCTTTCGCGTGCCGGCTCCGACCACCCGCTTGGCCGAGCCCCGCTTGCCTTCATCGCGCAGGCGTGCGGCCAGCATCGCCAGGTCGTGCTCCTCGCCGAGCAGTTCTCCCAGCTCGTCCGCTCGCCGGGCGATGCGCCCGGCGTTCAGCACTTCTGTCGCATAGCGCAGATCCTTGACCCGTTTACGCCACTCGTGCATCGCGCGGGTGCGCTCGCCCGAGCCCCGCGCGGCTCGCCGCCGCCGCCGCCGGCCCTCGCGATACAGGCGCCTCAGCGACGGCTCGAGCGCCTCGATACCGTCCGCGTCCGCCAGGCGCCAGACGGACACCCTAGCGTGCAGCTGGCGCAAATCGCCGAGTGCCCGCACGCGCGTGGGACCGTCGGCGAGCGTCGCCGCCGCGGCGCCCTCGCGCTCGCCGTGCAGATGCGCGCGCAGCCTGCGCACGCCGCGGCGGCGCGCGAGCTTCTTGGGGTTGCGACGCAGCAGCTCCTCGAGCGTTTCCGCCAGCACCTCGGCGTCGCGTGCGCTCGACAGGCGCCTGCCCGTATCGCGCAGCAGCGCGTTCTCGCGCGCGAACACCTGCTCTCCCAGCTCGTCGCGTAGCAACCTCATCACTCCCCGCAGGCGCTTGAGCGTCTTGCGCAGCTCGTGCAGGGTCTTCTCGGGCGGCATCTGCCCGCCGCCCTCGAGCAGCTCGATCGCCTGCTCGAGCTGGCCGAGCGCCGCCCGCCGTAGCCCCATGGCAGGTGTCTCGCCGGACAGCAGCGCGAAGCGACGCTCGCGCAGGCGCGCCTTGCGGGCCAGGCGGCGATCGCGCTCGCCCCTGGCCAGCGCCACGCCGACGCCGACGGCCACGGTCGCCGCGAGCGTTGCCGCCAGCGGCGCGACAATGGAGCCATGCCCAGAGGACTTCCGCCCGCTCCATGGTGGACGGTGCGCCGTGCGGCGAACCGCAAGCCTGCGACGTATCGCTGTCCACTCTGTGGTCATCATCTGCCTGCGCTCAGCGAGCATATGCTGATCGCCCCCGAAGGGGACAGCCGGCGCCGCCGCCATGCCCACACGGCCTGCGTGCTAGATGCGCGCGCGAGCGGCAGGCTCCCCCTGCGCGATGAGTGGCTGCGCACCCAGCCGCGTCCGCCGTCGCTGTGGAAGCGGCTGCTGCGACGCGCCTAGTGGAGCGGTCTCAGCCGCCCCACACCTTCGCGTGCTCGGGATCGATGCGAATGAGCACCCGCTGTTCGCCCGGCTGGCGCAGGGGGTAGGTGTCGACGCCCATGTACTTCTTCGCGAGCCAATCGATGTGCTCATCCGCGCCCTCGTGCGTGCGTTCGGCCTCACGCCCGCGGATCTCCACGTACTCGTAGGGGTTCTCCGCGTTCTGCACGGTCAGCGTCACACGCGGGTCGCGCTCCAGGTTGCGCGGCCACACGCGCCCCTCGACGCTGTTCAGCACTGGGCGGCCGTCCTGCACGTCGACCCACACCGGCACGCCGTGCACGGAGCCGTCGCTGCGCAGGGTCGCGACATGGCAGAAGTTCTTTGCCCGCAACAACTCCTCGCCGCGCCCCTCGATCTTTGCGCTCATCGGCAGACCTTTCTCGCTGTGATGGTCGTCAGCCCACCACGATACGACGCTCCGCCGAGCGCTACTGCCGGCTGAGGCCGCTGTTCGATTCCGCCGGCGGAATCGGGTCGAGCGGGACGAGTTTGCCGTTGTTCAGCTGAAAGCGCACGCGCGCCTGCCCGCCGCTCGGACAGCAGAGGGGGTCGTTCTTGCGGTATAGCGGATAGGCGATCGTCACTTCGGTGTCGCTCTGAGAGACCACCCGCACCCCGGCGCTTGGCTCCTTAGAGTCGGTGCCGATGTAGTGGCCGTTGACGAAGAAGAACGCCCGTTGGGCGTATCCATCGGCCGAGCCCGTGCGCACGCCCACGAGCACCCGCAGGGCCTGATCGGGGTGGTAGTCGGAGGTGTTCGTCGGCGTGTAGCCGTTCGCGCGCACGACCGCGCCGGCGGCACTCAGTCCTTCGCCCTTCGCTTCCTGATGGGTGAAGGCCGGCTCAGGCGCCTTGCGCGTGCTCGTCGGCGCTGGAGAGCCGCCGCCGGTGGTCGTCTGCGGGGGCGCCGTCGCCGTGCCGGTCGAGGTCGAGGGCGTGCTCGTGGCCGGCTCGGTGGCCGTCGCGGTCGTGCCGTTCGCCGCCGGCGTTTCGGCCACGGACACCGTCTTCGTCGAGGAGCCACAGCCCGTCAGCAGCGCCACACCGAACGCAGCTACAACCGCCGGAGTCGCACAATGGGAGACCCGTCTCATCGTGCTGATGGTATTCGCCGCCTCTTCATTGCCTCCTCGCAGCGGTCACGGGCGGCGAACGCCTACCGGCCGAAGGCCGCTTCTCCCAAAAGTTATTAGCCACTCCTAATATCATCGTTGGAACGGATCGAGGAGGAGCGTCGAATGAGCGGCATATCGCACGGGGGCAACCACACGGCGGAGGGCCAGGGGACATGAGCACCACCGCCAAAGCGACGCGCAAGCGCGTGCCCGCTGCCGAGCGCCGCGAGGAGCTGATCACCGCCGCCGTGCACGAGTTCGCGCACGGTGGTCTCCATGGCACCGCCGTCGATCGCATCGCCAGGCGCGTGGGTGTCGCCCAGCCGTATGTGTTCAGCCTCTTCCCGACCAAGTGCGAGCTGTTCCTCGCTGCCCTGGAGCGGAGCTTTGAGCGTGTCGCCGATACCTTCCGTGCCGCCGCCGCCGATTACGCCGCCGGACGCGCGCCCGCGGACTGCGAAGACGTGATCGAGGCGATGGGGCGTGCGTACAAGGAGATGCTGCTGGGCGATCGCGACCACCTGATGCTCCAGCACCAGTCCTACGCGGCCTGCGACGACGAGCGCGTGCGTGCGTGCGTGCGCCTGCGCTTCGCCCAGCTCGTCGAGCTCGCGCGCCAGCTTTCAGACGCAGACCCAGAGCGCCTCGACGACTTCTTCCGCCATGGGATGGCCCTGAACGTGGCCGCCGCTCTCGGGGTCGAGGATCTGTCGGTCGGCTGTGAGTGGATGGCCGCGGAGCTGGGCTCCGCGGCATAGCGCCTGTTTGCGCTCCCGCGCGCAGGGGGTAGGATCGCAGGGATGCCCGCTCCCGCGCAGACACCAGGCAAAGGATCGACGCCCTCTCCCAAGCAGGCCCGGAAGCGCAACACGCGCGAGCTCGCCCGCACGGGTGGGCTGGTCGTGTTGGCGATCCTGATCACGCTGTTCGCCGTCTTTAACCTCGACAAGGTCAAGGTCAACTGGGTCTTCGGCTCCGGCAGGGCGCCGCTGATCATCGTGATCGTGATCTCGCTGCTCGTCGGCATCCTGCTGACCTACGCCGCCGACCGGCGGCCCGGCAAACGCTAGGGCGCCTCCTCCGACACCAGCTCGGCGGCCGCGTCGGCGCCGATGAACGGCGCCAGCACGATGTAGGAGAGGTAGTCGGAGAGCACCGACAGCAGTTGGATCTGCCCGCTGGCAACCTGGCAGCGGACCGTATGCGCGAGCGCGCCCGCGACGCCCTCCAGGACCAGTCTGCTGCGAGCCTGCTCGGGCGCGCCTTTGGTGAGTCGTGTGGCGATCATGTATGCGAGCTGGAGGTTGCGCTCGATCGCCTCGGGGCCGGCGGCATAGGAGCCGCTGGCGATCGTCTGAGCGTAGATCGGGTTTGCGGCGAGATAGCGCCCCAGCTCACCGATCACCCGGCGGACGGCGCGCGGCCAGTCCGAGGAGCGCAGGTCGGGATCGTCGGTGAGCGCGACGAGATCCTCGCCGAGCATGTCAAGTGCGGCCAAAAAGCAGTCCTGCTTGTCGTCGAACAGCTCGAAGAAGCCATCGATCGGCACGTGCGCGGCATCCGCGATCAGCGGCGCGCTCAGCTCCCGGTAGTCCTCCACCAAGGCCAGTCGCAGGGCCTGATCGAGCAGGCGCTTGCGCTCGTCCCCGCTCGCCGGTCCGGCGCCGTTGCCATTGCCGTTGGCGCTGAGGCCGACGATGCTCGGCTTGCGCCCGTTCGCCAACGCGAAGCGCGCTCGCTCGGCCAGCCGCTCGGCCAGCGTTGCGGCCGCGGGCGTCTGAAACAGCAGCGTCCAGCGAAGCATCTCCTCGGCGAGGCCGGGGACCTGGCCGGCGGAGCCCTCCCTCAGGCACATCCACATGGCCGCATGCAGCCCCCCGGCGATGCCGCGGATGACCGGCGCCGGGAGTGGGCTCGCGTCGGGGGCGTGCTCGAAGCAGCCCGAGAGCATCTGCTCGAACGTCGCCGTCGCCCGGCGCAGGCGCAGCATCCCGGGCGCGCCGACCATTGGCGCCTCGACGATCACGAGCGCCGCTCCCTTCCAGTTGGTTCTGACGGCTTCGCCCAGCTCGTCGAAGGCCGCTCGCAGGCGCTCCTCGGTGCCGCCCTCGGCGGCGCGGTAGGCCTCGCTCACCCGCGAGGCGCCGCGGCCGGCGATCATGTCGAAGGTCGCCAAGAAGCACTCCTGCTTGTTGGCGAACTGCTCGTAGAAGGAGCGCCGTGAGACGCCCGCCAGTCCCACCACCTGCTTGACGCTCGTGCGCTCATAGCCGTTGGCGGCGACCGCCTCGATCATCGCTCCGTGCATGCGCGTGCGCTGATTGAGCGTGACCTCCTGTGGGTTGAGTCGATGCGGGCCGTGGGGCAGGCGTTGATACAGCGGAGCGACCGTGCTTCCATGCGAGGCGCTCGCGCCCGACTTCCGTGTTGACATTCCATCTCCCAGAATTGATCTATGGATCAGATCATGGCACAAGATCCGGGCGCTTGAGTCAGTTCGTGTCAGCGAGCAATTGTCTGCAAGCGTACATGCAAAAGGTTCGAATGCGCGTCCACAGGTATGACCGATTCGAGCATCTGGCCGCTGTTTACGGGCGTTTCGCGACGTCCCGTGGAGACGCGAGGCGTCAGTGAAGGACGATCTTCAGGGCGAAGATCGCGACGCCCATCGCCACGCCCACGCCGACGTCGAGCGCCAGCTCGCGGGGACTCGCGCGCGAGCGGATGCCTGCGGCGAACTCGAGCAGGACCACGCTGCCGACTGCCGCCCACAGCGCGATGTTGAGCGCGGTTTCCTGTGCGGCGCCGAGCACCCAAGCGATCACGATCGCCAGCAGCGGCACCATCGCGCCCCGGATGATCGCCCATTCGTCCGCGAACGCCCGGAACAGGCCCTTGAGGCTGAGGCGTTCGGACTCGATCAGGCGCCGCCCGAGGGCGTCGGAGTAGGCGTGCGCGAGCCAGAACATCAGCGCGGCGATGAGCGCCGATCCGATCAGATCGGGGTAGCCCTCGTGGCGGCCGCTCTCGGCCGCCAGCAGCGTTCCGATCGCGATGATCCCGTAGATGACCCGGGCGGGGTTCTCCGGCACGAGCCAGTTGGCGAGCCGCCGCGTGAGGGACACACGGGCGGCTGCGTCCTGCGCCGGCAGGGGGGCGTCTTGGAGGGCGGGGGCGTCGATCGGAGGAATTATCTCGCCTGTCCTTGAGTTTTACCTACCATTTAGCCCATGCCGTCGAAGCCTTTAGGGGACTCGGGCAGCATCCCAAAGGTGCAGCGCAGCCTGAAGCACAACCTAGCCGCCGGCGCAGCCGTCACGGCCCTGATCGTCGGCGGGGCGATCGCGGCCGTCACGGCGACCGGTCAGAGCAACGGCCAAACGGGCAAGACCGCCCATGCGCGCGCTCATCACGGTGGCGATCTGACGACGGCGGCCGGCTACCTGGGGATCTCCACGACCCAGCTCGAAGGCGAGCTGGGGTCGGGCAAGACGCTCGCGCAGATCGCCGATGCGACGAGCGGCAAGTCGGCCGAGGGTCTCGTCGAAGCATTGGTGGCGGCGAAGAAGCAGCAGTTGGCGGACGTTCAGGCCAACCTCGTCAGGCGTGTGACCGCCGAGGTCAACCGCGCCGGCGGTCCGCGCCACGGCCTGCATCGTGGCCCCGGCGGCGCCGGGGCAGGCGCTTCGCACGGCCGCAACCTGTTCGCCAGCCCACACCATCTGGGCTTCACGGCGGCCGGCTATCTGGGCATGACTGCCGCGCAGCTGCAGAGCGAAGTGAAATCGGGCAAGACGCTTGCGCAAATCGCCGCTGCGACCCCCGGCAGGTCGAAGGCCGGCCTGGTGGCGGCGCTGGTGGCCGCCAAGAAGGCCAAACTGGCGGCGCTCGTGCATGCCGGCAAGCTCAGCCAGGCGAAGGAGCAGCGGCTGCTCGTGAACCTCGAAAAGCGCCTGACCCGCGTGGCCACGCGGACGTCCTTCAGCAGCACCCCCGGCTAAAGCACGCACGCGCGAATGCCGAGTAGTCCTCCGGAAGGCCACAGGTCATCCGGGTAGAGAGCGACCGTGGGGCTAGTGTCTCGGCCCCCGGTCGCTCCAGAGCCGGCCTCGGGTAACGATCGTGGGCGGTTTTGTGGCAGGCTCTTCGACCGTGCGCGATGCCGTCATCTGCGAGCCCTTGCGAACGCCCGTCGGCGGCTTCGGTGGCGTCCTGCGCGATGTGCCTCCGCAGACGCTGGCCGCGACGGTGATCGAGGAGCTCGTGCGGCGCACCTCGTTGCCGGCCGCGGAGATCGAGGACGTGATCCTCGGGCAGTGCTATCCGAACGGCGAGGCGCCCGCGATCGGTCGTGTGGCGGCGCTCGACGCGGGCCTGGGAATCGATGTGCCGGGCATGCAGCTCGACCGCCGCTGTGGATCGGGCCTGCAGGCGATCGCGCTCGGCTGCATGGAGGTGCAGACGGGCGTCGCCGAGCTCGTGCTGGCAGGCGGCGCGGAGAGCATGAGCCAGGCGGAGTTCTACGCGATGGGCATACGCTGGGGCGTGAAGTCTCCCAGCGTGACGCTCGAGGACCGGCTCGCCCGCCCGCGCGTGACGGCCGGCGGGCGCCTGCACGAGGTTCCGGGCGGCATGATCGAGACGGCGGAGAACGTCCGTCGCGAGCACCAAATCTCACGCGCCGAGCAGGACGAGCTGGCGCTGCGCTCGCACGAGCGGGCTGTTGCCGCTCAGAACGATGGCACCTTCGCGGAGGAGATCGTCCCGGTAACCGTAAGGGATCGTAAGGATGAGAAGATCGTCGATCGCGACGAGCACCCACGCGCGGACACGACGATCGAGCGGTTGGCGGGATTGCGGGCGTTGATGGGTCGCACGGACCCCGAGGCGACGGTCACGGCGGGCAACGCCAGCGGGCAGAACGACGGGGCGGCGGTTTGCATCGTGACGCACCCGCAGAAGGCTGCGGAGCTTGGGTTGAAGCCGTTCGCGCGCCTGGTCTCCTGGGCGGTCGCGGGTGTGGCGCCGGAGACGATGGGCATCGGCCCGATCCCCGCGACGCGGCGGGTGCTCGAGCGGTCCGGGCTGACGCTCGCGGACATGGATCTGATCGAGCTGAACGAGGCCTTTGCCTCCCAAGCGCTGGCGGTGCTGCGCGAGTGGCAACTGCCGGACGGGTTGGAGCGCGTGAACGTACACGGCTCGGGCATCTCGCTGGGCCACCCCGTGGGGGCTACGGGGGGGCGGATCCTGACGACGCTCTTGCGCGAGCTGCGTCGCCGTGGCGGGCGCTATGGCCTGGAGACGATGTGCATCGGCGGTGGACAGGGGATGGCGGCCGTGTTCGAGAATCTCGCGCCGGAGGGCGCGTAGGACACTAGACGAGCCCGAAGTCCATCCTGGTTCCGGATCGCGCCTGCACGTCCACGTAACCGGCGAACTCATCGACGTTGCTTCTCGCGCCCGTCACCTTGAAGGCGATCTGCGTGGAGAGCAGGTGCGGATGCTCGACCAGCTCGCATTCGAGCCCGAGGCCGCTCGCGTAGTCGAGCATCTGCTGCTCGAAGGACTTGCGCACGAGCTTGCCCGCGACGCATACGACTGTGCGGGTCTCCGGCTCGGCTGCCTGTTCGCTCGCTCGGCGGATGTGCTCTTCGGCATCCGCGCGCGCCCGCTCCTCCTCGGCCGAGGTCAGCGGTGGGTCGGTCTGCCGCCAGGCACGCAGGCCGTCGTCCCAGTGGCTCACGCGGATCGCCGCTTTGCGACCCTCGTGCTCAAGGACGGACTCGATCGCGTCGCGAGCGGCCGCGATCGAGCTCTCGCTCGGCGCATAGGCGAAGAACCTGCTGCCATCGTGCGTCAGCACGATCTCCTCGCCAAGTGCGTGCCTGCTGTCGCGCTCGAACTGATCCGCGCCGCCGCGCACGCTGGTGACGAGCACGTCGAGGTCGGTGGCCTCGTCGAGGTCGAGCTGCAGGCGCCAGTCCTGATCGTCTGACATCAGTGGAGAAGTCCGCTCGACATCGCGCCGAGAGACTATCGAGCGCGCCTTGAACAGGCGCATGGGCGAGGACGGACGTGTTTACTGAAGCCGGTGACGAGGCGCCGCGATGGACGAACGCCAAGCGTGCGAGTTCGTGCGCGACGAAGCGCGCGCTTGGCGCGTCGCTTGGGAGTCGGCATCGCGCTCTGCACGGCGCTCCTGCTCGTCCTGGGTGGCGCCCCGCTTGCCGCGGGCGCGAAGCACCGGTCGCCGGGTCCGACCCCCGTGTCCGTGACGGTCGACGCGCGCCATCCCGGAGCGCCCGTGCCGCCCGATTTCCTCGGGCTGTCCTTCGAGGTCTCAAACCTGCGTCAGATCGCCGCCGACGCCGACGCCGGGAATCTCGTGACGCTGCTGCGATCGCTGGGGCCCGGCGAGCTGCGCTTCGGCGGAGGCACGGCCGACACGCGGGTCGCCTGGACCGATCGCAGGACACCTCGCCCCGAATGGGCCTCGAGCGTCGTCGATGCCGAGGATCTGCGCCTGCTCGGCGGGCTGGCGGCCAGGAGCGGATGGCGAATCGTGCTGACGATCGGGCTCGGCCACTACGATCCGGTCGCGGCGGCGCGTGAGGCGGCGGCGGCGAAGGCCGGTCTCGGTGAATCGCTGGAGGCGATCGAGCTGGGCAACGAGCCGAACGCCTTCGCGCAGCACGGGCTGCGCTCGGAACCGTGGACGTTCGTGCAGTACGACGCCGAGGTGTCGGCCTATCGCAGCGCGATCGAAGCCGCCGCGCCCGGCATTCCGCTGGCCGGCCCCGACGTGTCGGGATCGAGCGGGTTCGAAACCTGGGGCCTTGGGGAGGCGATCGACCAGCGGCCGGTCGAGCTGACCGGACACCACTACCCGCTTGGCTGCGAACAGAACCCCGCCCCGTCGATCAGCAGGCTGCTCAGCCCGCTGATCTATCGCAAGGAGGGCGGCTCGTTGCGCCGGTACATGTCGATCGCACGGGCCAGCAATATCCCGTTTCGCCTCGATGAGACGAACACCGTCTCCTGCGGCGGGACGGCGGGCATCAGCGACACGTTCGCATCCGCCCTGTGGGCGGCCGGCTACCTGTCGCGGGTCATGTCGATGGGAGTGGCGGGGATCAACCTGCACGGCAATCCCGCCAACTGCAAGGGCTATGCGCCATTGTGTGCGCCGACGGCGAACGGCCTCGCCAGCGGCACGCTGGTCGCGCAGCCGGAGTGGTACGCGATGCTGCTCGCCAAGGAGCTGATCGGCGACCGCCCACTTCCGACCTTCAAGCGCTCACCGGGTCGCCCCAACATCCAGGTCACGTCGTTTCTGGCCGCCGACGGCAGGCTCCACTACGTGATCGTCGACAACGATCCGCCGGGGAAGCGCAGGATCGCCGTGGGGCTGAAGGTGGGGAGCGGCTTTCGGGGTGCGAGCGTGCTCGCGCTGAGCGGGCCCTCGCCCTCAGCCTTGTCCGGAGTCGCGCTTGGTGGTGAAACGGTGGCGCCCGACGGGTCGTGGAGGCCTTTGAGCTTGCCGCGCGTCCCGAATGCGCACGGGGTGATAACGGTCGAGCTCAAGCCCAGCAGCGCGGCGCTGGTCACGGTCTCGCCGGTGGCGAGGTGAGCCGTCGGCCGTGCCGTCAGGGCGCTTTGGCCAGGTAGCTGTGCCCGGCCGTGACGGTCACGCGACGGTGGGTGACGAGGTTCGTCACGGCCACGCGGTCGGTCGCGACGCGAATCAGCGTTCCCTCGCAGAGATCTTCGGTCAGCCAGCGCGTGCCGAGGACCGCTCCGGTGGCGTAGTTGCCCTTGGTCGAGTAGTGACCATGACCTTCGGCCCACAGCTTGCGCACCGAATGCTTGCGGGAGGCGTGCGCCGAGCTGCGGTGGGCGAGATGCCTGCGCTGCCGGGCCGTCGGGCACACGGAGTAGTTGCCGCCGACGAGGATCGACACGACGAGGGCGTCGCGATGCTGTGTCAACTTGAACTGGCCTGCATAGAAGGTCACGACCTGTGTTCCGCCGCCGGCGCGTGCGGTCGTCACCGCCACCTTGCCGCGGGTCGCATCGACGATGCTGCCGAACGGTATCTGCCGTGTCGTCGAGAGCAGCGTGAATTTGTCGGACCCGGGCAGCTTCACGCGTACCACGCCGGAGACCGGCGTCAGGTTGCCGCTCACGGCAAGTTTCGGTGGCGCGAGCACGGTCGCGATGCTTGCCAGTACACCTGAGCTGCCGGCGGCGGTGGTGAGTGGCTCGCCGCCAGTCGTCGGCTCGTCTTTCGCCGGGAGGGTTTCGGGTTCCAGGTAGGTGTAGGAGGGGCCGTCCGAGGAGACGCCGTCGAGGTCCGTCACCACGACCTCGTCGCTGCCGGCGGGCGTGGCCCGCGTCACGGCCGTGATCTCCGTGTCGGAGACGACCGTCACAGATGTTGCCGCGCTGCCGATCTGGACCGTGGCGCCGGCGAGGAAGCCGCTGCCCGTGATCGTCACCGGGGTGCCCCCGGTGGCCGGGCCCGAGGTGGGGGCGACGGCGGTGACGTGCGGGGCCGGCTCGGGGTCGCCGAGGAACTCCGCGACGGCCCCCAGCTTGCCGGTCGCGCGGGGCCCGCCGACTAGTGCGCTGCCGCCGTTGGCGGCGAGCGCCACGCTTGTGCCGAAGGTGCTGGGACCGCGTTCGACCTCGTCCGTGAGCTTTTCGCCGGGTTGCGTCCAATCGTTGCCCGAGCGGGTGAATGCCCACGCCGCCCCCAGTGCTTCGTTGTCGCGCACGCCGCCGATCAATGCCGTGTCGCCGCTGGCCGAGAGCGCCGCGCTGTAGCCGAACTGGCTCGCGCCCACCTCTCCCTGGCCCGTCAGCTTGGAGTCCTGCTGGGTCCAGTCGGAGCCGGAGCGCGTGAACACCCACGCCGCTCCGACGTTTTCGGCGTCGCCACGGGCGCCGATCAGCGCCGTGCCGCCACCGGCGTTCAGCGCGACGCTGTAGCCGAAGCGTCCTTCGCCGCTCTCTTCCGTGCCGGCCGTGAGCTTCGGTCCCTGCGCGACCCATTCGCCGCCGGCACGCGCGAACGTCCAGGCAGCGCCGGCACGGCCGCTGTCGCCGGGGCCACCGATCAGTGCTGTGCTGCCGTCCGAGGACAGCGCGACGCTGCGGCCGAAGTAGCCTTCGCCGACCTCATCGCTGCCCGTGAGCTTCAGGCCCGGCTGGGCGAAGGCCGAGCCGGAGCGGCTGAACACCCACGCCGCTCCGTGGCCGGATCGCTCCGCCGAGCCGCCGATCAGCGCGGTGTCGCCGTCGGCCGACAGCGCCACGCTGCGGCCGAAGCGCCCGGCGCCAATCTCCTCGGCGCCGCCCGTCAGCTTTTCGCCCTCTTGACTCCACGTCGAGCCCGAGCGGGTGAAGATCCATGCAGCGCCGCGGAAGTCGCTCTCGCGCGGCCCGCCGATCAGCGCGGTGTCGCCGTCGGCCGACAGCGCCACGCTGCGGCCGAAGCCGCATTCGTTGGCTTCATCGACGCACTGAGCTGCTTCTGCTTCTTCACCCGGCTCGCTGACTGTCAGCTTCGGGCCCTGCTGGCTCCAGATCGAGCCCGAGCGAGTGAACACCCATGCGGCGCCGGCGAAGCCGTTGTCGCCAGGCCCGCCGATCAGCGCGGTGTCGCCGTCGGCCGACAGCGCCACGCTGAGCCCGAATCGGCCTTCGCCCGTCTCTTCGCCCGGCAGCGGCTGTTCGTCCTGCTGCACGAGTGGATCGATTGCGAGCGGATAGCGCGCGCCACCGCTATCGACGTGCAGCAGCACCGTTGCGCCGGACAATGAGAACCAACTGCGAAGCTGACGTCCACCGGCATCATTGACGCTGAGGCCGCCGTAGCGAAGCGAGGGCGCGCCGGCGCGGCTCAGCAAGACGTCTCCGCCGGGCGCAAGCGAGGCCCGCGTGTTGCCCGAGAGGGCGAGCGACAGCGTCAGGGGAGCGCTCGGATGCTTGGCTGGCGCCCGTGCGAGTGTGAAGCCCTGCTCGATGCCCGAGGGTCCGTTGGCGTACCACTCACTCAGGCCGGGACGAGCATAGGTGACGCGATTTGCCCGCGCGCGAGGCATGACGCCGCCGAGCGTGCGCAGCGAGCTCCCATAACCGACGGCTTGCAGACGCATTCCCAGCCGCAGCTCACCCGAGCTCAGCGTCACGCCGGAGCGCTCGAAGCGGGCGCGCAGGCGCTGTGGGCGGCTGACCGCTTGAAATCCCTCTTTTGCCCTGCCCACTCGGTAGGCCGGCAGCTCGGAGCCGAGCGCGCGCGAGACCGGAGCCAATGCCGCCGCTGGCAGACTCAAGAGCCCACCGTGCGAGCGATTGGCAGCGTGTGCGGCGGGCGCTGGGGAATGTCGTTGAACGGCGAAGCCATGCCAGAGCGCCCCATGCCAGAGCGCCGCGCCCAGCAGAAGCAGCGCGAGCGCGGCTGCGGCGAGCGCCCGCCCGCTGACTGCCGTCGGGGATCGCAGGGCTCTCAGCTCAGACACCTGGCAACTCCTGGCTTTGCAAGCCGTCGCCGAGGCCCAACTGGCTGCACCATCTCGATTCCCCCGTCTTCGCATCCGATTTCTCGTGGGCGATCGCCTGCGCTCGACACGCGCCGGGGGCTCCCGGCGCGCCAAGCGGGCCGCACGCGTGTATCTGAGTATGAAATCCCCCGAGCTGACACAACGGTAGGGACACCCTGCCAACAATTGGGTCGCGGCATTCGACAAGTGCCTAGGACGGCTTCGCTGGAACTTCGTCCGACGTCGAGCATCTCCGAGCCGCGTTCTCGCCACGTCTCGGAGATGTGCAAGGAAGGTCCCCATCAAGGAAGGTAGTTGACGACACGATCGCAAGTCAAATGCGAAGTCAACGTTCGCTGGCGCATCGGCGCACCGTCGGAGCACGGCGTCGCCGACCGTGAGCACCCCGCCAGCTGGTTCGCCTACACTCGCCGATCTGATGCCGCACGCCGACATGCCAGCTGGCACGGGCGCGCCGGCGGGGCGAGCGCGACGTGTATCGACGCCGAGGGCGGTGCTCGCCGTCGCCGTGCTGGGGAGCTCGATGGCGTTTGCCGACGCCAGCAGCGTGAACATCGCGGTGCCCAACATCGCCGAGGAGTTCTCCGGCGCGGACCTCTCGAGCGTCTCGTGGGTGCTGAACGCGTACAGCATCGTGTTCGCCGCCTTCCTGGTCGGCGGCGGCCAGCTGGCGGACCTGCTCGGTCGTCGGCGCGTGTTCACGTTCGCACTCGTCGCGTTCACGGCCGCCTCGGCGCTGTGCGCGCTGGCCCCATCGCTGAACATGCTGATCCTCGCGCGTGTGGCCGAGGCCGCCGCCGCCGCGGCGCTCGTGCCCAGCTCGCTGGCGATCGTGCTCGAGGCCCACGAGGCGCACGAGCGAGTACACGCGGTTGCCCTGTGGTCGGCCGTCGCGGCGCTGGCCGCCGGCATCGGACCGCCACTCGGGGGTCTGTTGATCACGGCCTCCAGCTGGCGTCTGGTGTTCGTCGTGAACATCCCATTGGGCGTCCTTGCCTACCTGCTGTCCCGGCGCGTGCTCGTGGAGAGCCGCGCGCCCGGTCGCCGCTTCATGCCCGACCTGTTCGGCGCGCTCGTGCTGGCGCTGGCGATCGCCTCACTCGTGCTCGCGGTCGTCAAGGGGCCGGAATGGGGCTGGGCCAACGCTCGCGTGGTGGGCGCATTTGCCGCGGCGCTGCTGTTGGGCGCGTACTTCATGGCCCGCGCAACCCGCGAGCGCACGCCGGTGATCGACCCGTCGCTTCTGCGCATCCGCTCGTTTGCGCTTTCCAACGGCGCGACGATCCTGATGGCGAGCGGCTTCTTCGCCTACACGCTGTGCAACGTCCTGTTTCTGACGAGCGTGTGGCACTACTCGATTCTCACGGCGGGCCTCGCGCTGACGCCCGAGCCATTCATCGCGATGGCGCTGGCCGGTCCGACGATCCGTTTGGTGCGACGCCTGGACCACCGCACGGTGCTCGTCTGCGGGGCGCTGACATGGGCGGCCGGCATGGCCTACTTCGCCTTCCAGCTCAGCGCCACACCCGACTTCCTCGGCGGATGGCTGCCGGGGATGTTGATCCTCGGCGTCGGCGCCGGGCTCACGTTTCCCACGCTGAGCGGCGTGGCCGTCGGCTCGGTGCCCGGCACGCGGTTTGCGGTGGCAACGTCGTTGAACTCCGTCGGCACCCAACTCGGCGCGGCGCTGGGAGTGGCGATCCTGATCGCGATCGTCGGCGAGCCCTCGCCGCTGGAGGCGCTGCACGTGTTCCAGCACGGATGGCTGTTCGCGGGCGCCTGCCTGCTGGCCGGCGCGCTGCCCTGCCTCGCGTTGAGCGCCGGTCATGCCGAGGAGGCTCGGCCGAGCGAGAGCGATGGTCCGCCGACACCCGTTCGCGGCGAGCGGGACTCGGCCGCCGCGCGGGAGCTCGCGACGCTGCCAAGTCTCGCCGAGTCCGACGGCGAGCGTGCGGTCGTGGCGCAACAGACCGTCGCCGAGTTCTTGTGCAACGTGCGTGTCTTTGCCGGGCTCTCGACGGAGATGCTCGAGCAGGTCGCGGGGCTCGCGAAGAACGTCAGCCTCGGTCGCGGAGAGTGGCTGTTCCGCGAGGGCGATCCCGCCGATGGCGTCTATGTCGTGCGTGTTGGCCATCTCGAGGTGGTTCAGGATGGGCCCGACCCGGAAGCGCTGAACACGCTCACGCGCGGCGCCGTGCTGGGCGAGCTCGCGCTGCTCAGCGATTCGCTGCGCAGCGCCTCGATTCGCGCGCTGCGCGACACCGAGCTGCTGAAGATCGACAAGGCTCCATTCGACGCGCTGTTGCGTTCCGAGCCCGAGCTGGCGCTGAGTCTCACGCGTGTGCTCAGCGCGCAGCTCCAGGCCAGCAGGGCGCTCCCGGTGGTACGCCGCGCGCGGCCGGTGACGATCGCGCTGCGCTCGCTCGGCCCGGCTGTCCCGCTGCTCGAGATCGCCGACGAGCTCAGCCGCGCGATGTGCGTTCTCGGGAAGGTCGCCGTCCTGCATCCGGGTGGAGACGAGCAGCTGCAGGCCGGCCCTCGCTCACGCGCCGAGGCGGTCGCGCGATTCGGCCCGTTGATAGAGCGCTGCGAGACCGAGCACGATCACGTGATCATGGTGTGCGACTCCGGCGAGCGCCCGAGCGCGTGGGACGAGTTCTGCCTGTCGCGCGCGGATCGCGTGCTGGTGGTCGTGGCCGAGGCGATGCCCGAGGGCGAGGAGCGCCATGCCGGTGGCGGCGAGGATTGGGTCGCGCGCCTGCGCGGCTCTGACCTGGTCGGCTACGGCGTGCAACCGGGCTCCGGCGCGCTCGCCGGCTGGATCGAGCGAATCGCGCCGAGCAGCACGTTCGCGATCTCCTGCGGTGGCGATCGACGTCGCGACGTCGCGCGGATGGCGCGCCGGCTGGCCGGCCGCTCGCTGGGCGTCGTGCTCGGCGGGGCCGGCGCGCGGGCGTTTGCTCATCTGGGCGTCCTGGAGGTACTGCTGGACGCCGGCATGCCCGTCGATCGCGTCGGCGGCGTGAGCATGGGAGCATTCATCGGCGGCCTGCTCGCCGAAGGCCAAGACAGCGCCTCGATCGACGCCTGTTGCTATGAGGAGTGGGTACGGCGCAACCCGATCAACGACTACACGATTCCACGCTCTTCACTGATCAAGGGTCAGAAGGCGCAAGCCATGCTCGACCGCGTGTTCGGCGAGGTGCGCATGGAGGAGCTCTCACGATCGCTGTACTGCGCGAGCGTCGACCTCAGCGACAGCCATCTGACGATCGACCGTGACGGGCCGATCGCCGGAGCCGTCGGCGCGAGCATCACGCTGCCGCTGATCTCTCCGCCGGTCCGCCGCCAGGAGAGCCTGTTGATCGACGGATCGCTGCTCGACAATCTTCCCCTGGCGCCGATGAGCTCGAGTGGCGAGGGACCGGTGCTGGCGATCGACATCAAGGACGACCAAGAGGGCTCGGGGACGGCATCGGCGGCTGCCGCCGGCGAGCAGGCCGATGGCCGCCGTCGCAAGCGCCTGCCGCCGCTGACCGACACGATGGCGCGCATCGCCCTGCTCAGCAGCGCAAACACCGATGAGTCCGCGCGGCAGCACGCCGACATGACGATCAGGGTGCCGGTTGCCGGCGTCGGGCTGCTGGAGTTCCACCAGATAGACCAGGCGCGTGCCGCTGGACGGAGGGCCGCGGTGGCCGCGCTGGCGGATGCGCCGGCATGGCTGCTCGGCGCTCGTGACGAACCGGCCAGCCTTGCGGGCCAGCGCACCGTCGTGCGCGTTTGACGGATATGCGCAGACGGCAACGCAAGACCCTGGCCCTGCTGGCCGTCGCCGTTCTGGCCGGCGCCGTCGGCGTGCTCGCCTACGGGACGCACCTGCTGAGGCGCAGCGAACTGCAGACGATCGACGCGCGCTTCTCGATTCGCGGCACCCAGCATCCGCCGTCTGATTTCGTGCTCGTGCAGATCGACAACGCGACCCTGCAGGAACTCGGGCGCCTCGGTCTGCACTCGCAGTTCCCATTCCCGCGCCGCTATGACGCCCGCGTGATCGATCGCCTGCGCCGCGCCGGCGCGCGCACGATCGCGCTCGATCTCGAGTTCACGCACGAAACCGACGTGCGCGACGACAACGCGCTGATCGAAGCGATCGGCAGGGCGCACGGGAAAACCGTGCTTGCGGCCACCGAAGTCGAACGAGGCGGGCGCACCGACGTGCTCGGCGGACCCAAGTTGCTGCAGGAACTGGGAGCACGCGCGGGCGAGGCCAGGGCGGTGGTCGACTCCGACGGCTCGATCCGGCGCTTCGCCCATTCCTACAACGGTCTGCGCAGCTTCGCGGTGGTCACCGCAGAAGTAGCCGCAGGGCACCGGATCGCCGCGTCGCAATTCGCCCACGGCACGCTGCCGATCGACTTCGCGGGACCGCCCGGAACGGCCAGATCGATCTCCTACTCCAAGGTTCTGCAGGGTCACTTCCCGCCGAACCTGTTTCGCGGGAAGATCGCGATCGTCGGCGCCTCGGCGCCGATCCTGCAGGACGTGCACACGACCGCCACGAGCGGTAGCAGCACGATGCCGGGAGCCGAAATCTGGGTCAACGCGGCCAACACGCTGCTGCGTGGCATCCCGCTGAAGGACGCCCCCGGCTGGCTCGACGTCGCGCTGATCCTCCTACTCGGGCCTGGCCGTCCCACTCGGCAGCCTGCGCCTGCGCCGGCTGCGTTCGCTGCTGGACGCGCTGGGGCTCGCCCTGGTGTTCACGATCGCCACGCAGATCGCCTTCAACAGCGGCCTGATCATCACGTTCGTCTACCCGCTGCTCGCGCTGGCGCTCGGCACGCTCGGCACGCTGGTGATCCTGTACGTGGGCGAGGCGATCGAGCGTGAGCGTGTGCGCAACGTGTTCTCCCGCTTCGTTCCCGCGGGGGTCGTCGACGAGGTGTTGGCGAGCGCCGATGAGAACCTGCGTCTGGGTGGCGTGGAACGCGACTGCACGGTCCTGTTCTCCGACCTGCGCGGCTTCACCAGCTTCTCCGAGACCCAGCCGGCAGCGCGCGTGATCGAGGTGGTCAACTGCTACCTGAACGAGATGACCGAGGCGATCCTGGCCGCCGGGGGAACGCTGATCGCCTACATGGGCGACGGGATCATGGCGATCTTCGGAGCGCCGCTCGAGCAGGACGACCACGCCGACCGCGCGCTTGTCGCGGCTCGCGAGATGATCGGGCCGCGCCTTGACCGCTTCAACGCGTGGTTGCGCGAGGAGGGCTTCGATCATCGCTTTGAAATGGGCGTCGGGCTCAACAGCGGCACGGTGATGGCCGGTAACGTCGGCTCTGAGCAGCGCGTCGAGTACACGGCGATCGGCGACACGACGAACACCGCCTCGCGCTTGGAGGGCATGACCAAGAACAGCAAGGCGATGCTGTTCATCTCCGATTCGACGCGCGAGCGAATGCGCAGCTCGACCGACGATCTCTCTCCGGTCGGGAAGTTCGAGATCCGCGGGCGAACGGAAAGGCTCAGCGTATGGACGGTCTGGCCCCCCGAGGTGGGCGAGGGAGGAGCGGACGAGGCGGCCGGCGGTCAGACCGGCGCGCGGGCTTCCGGCTGAGCCTCCGCATCGGCCGCGGGTCGGGGGATCGCCGGGGGCAACTGAGGGACATCCCCTATAGCCGCCGGCGTGCAGGCGGGGGAAGCTCTACTCGACAGCAATCCTCGAGCCAGGGAGAACGCAGATGAACCAGCAGAGCGAGCCGAACCCCTCCAACCCAGCGCCGAGGCCGCGGCGCTATCTACGAGCTCGCGGGGATCGTCTCCTTGGCGGCGTCTGCGGCGGGCTTGGCCGCTACTTCAGCCTCGATCCATTGCTGATTCGCGTGGCGGCCGTGGCGCTCACCTTCTTCGGTGGCGTCACTTTGATCATCTATGGAGCCCTGTGGGTGCTCGTGCCCGTCGACGACGGGAGCGGCCACGCGAGCGGGCTCTCGCCGCTGCGGCAGCTGCTCGGAGGCGCCGACGGCCGTATTCGCCTCGGCCGGATCGCAGCGGTCACGGCGATCGTGCTCGGCGCGGCGCTCACGGCGGTGCTGCTCGTGGCGGCGGCCGCATGGGCCACGGCCAGCGGGGGTGGCGTGTGGGTGGCGATCATCGTGATCGTGATCGGGCTGGCGGCCGTGGCGGGGGCGCTGGCCGGGCGCCGTCGAGCGGCATGGCTCATAGCTCCCGCGCTGTTGATCGCCGCCTCGGCGGGACTCGTCGCGGCCGCCGACGTGCACTTTGGGGGCGGCTTCGGCGACAGGAGATACGCCCCGGTCGCTGTCAGCTCCCTGCCCGCGCACGGCTATGAGCTCGCCGCCGGTCGCCTGCGCGTCGACCTGCGCGGACTGACGCTCGCGCCCGGCACGACGACTGAGATCCCGATTCAGCTCGGCATGGGCCTCGCCACGATCATCGTCCCGGCCTCGGTCTGTGTGGAATCCGATACGAAGGTAGGCGCCGGATACGCAGACGTTCTGGGTGACACCGACAGCGGATTCAACGTGTTGCACGACGTGACGGGGTCGCAGGGGTCTGCCCCTCGCGTGCTGTTGCACGCACAGATCGGCATGGGGGCGCTGGAGATCGTCCACCGGCCCGGGAACGCGCTGTTCCTCGATCACCGCGCAAACGAATACCGCGCCGAGGGTCGTGCGTCGGCCAGCGCCGCGTGCGGTCGTGAGGCGAGCGCGTGACGCGCCCGCCTCACGGGCCGGACGTCCCCGCGATGATCGGAGGCCTGGCCGCGATCGGTGTGGGCGTCCTGCTGCTGTTGGACCGCCTGCACACGATCACGCTGGGCTTCGGCTGGCTGGCGCCCGTGCTGCTCGCCGCGATCGGCGTCTACGTTCTGGCGGGCGGGCTGTCCCAGCGACGTCGTTGAGCGAGAAGATGCAGGCGGTGGCCGTATCCGCTCCGACACGATCGCTGCATCGCGACCCCGCGCAGGGCGTGGTCGCGGGCGTCTGCGCGGGACTGGCCGAGCGGCTTGGCGTGGACCCGCTGCTGCTGCGGGTCGTGTTCGTCGTCGCGGCCGCCGTGGGTGGCATCGGCGTGGCTGCATACGCGCTCGCCTGGCTGACGATCCCAGCCGCGCCGAGTCGCCCGGCGGCAGGGCAGCGGCTGCGCGGGCGCCGCGGCAGTGGGCGAACGGCCGTGGGGGTTGCGCTGCTGACGCTCAGCGGCCTGCTCGTCCTGCGCCAACTCGGCGTCCTGTTCAGCGACGCGATCGTGTGGCCGGTGGTCCTGGCCGCTGCCGGCGCGGCGCTGGTCTGGCGCCTGACGGCCCCGACCTTCGAGGGACGGGGCGCGGAGGAGACTCCTGCGCAGACGGCGCGCAGGCAGCGGCGCTCTGCGACGATCGACCTCTACCGCGGCGGCTTCGGGGTGGCGCTGATCGTAGGGGCGGCGCTGCTGTTCCTCTATGCCAACGGCCTGCTCGGCGGTCTACGCGACCTGGCGCTGAGCACGGTCGTCGTGACGATCGGGCTGGCGCTGATCCTCGCACCCTTCTGGTGGCGGCTTCTGCACAGCCTCTCCGGCGAGCGCTCGGCCCGGATTCACTCCGAGGCGCGCTCGGAGGTTGCCGCCCACCTGCACGATTCGGTGCTGCAGACGCTCGCGTTGATTCAACGCCGCGCCGAGGACCCGCAGCAGGTGGTGACGCTCGCCCGCCGTCAGGAGCGAGAGCTGCGCGCCTGGCTTCACGGCACCAGGCCACTGGTCGAGCAGGAGTCCGTGGCGAGCGCGCTGACGCTCGCCGCCGCCGCCGTCGAGAGTGAGCACGGTGTGAAGGTCGAGGTCGTGACGGTCGGCGATGTTCCTTTGGATGAACCGGCCCGCGCCGTCGTCGCGGCGGCGCGCGAGGCGCTCGTGAACGCTGCCAAGTTCGCCCCCTCACAGCCGATATCGCTGTATGCCGAAAGTGGGCCCGAGCAGCTGCGCGTGTTCGTCCGCGACCGCGGTCCGGGCTTCGATCCGGATGCGATCCCGTCCGATCGTCATGGCGTTCGCGAGTCGATCGTCGGACGAATGAAGCGCCAGGGCGGCCGAGCAGCGATCCGCGCCGCTCCGGGCCGCGGCACCGAGATCGAGCTGATCCTCGAGACCGCGCAATGACGCCCGAGACGCCCGCAAGCGTCGTGATCGTCGACGACCACGACCTGTTCCGCGCGGGGGTCCGCTCGGAGTTGGAGGGCGTCGTGGACGTTCGCGGCGAGGCCGCCTCGGTCGAGGAGGCCGAGCGCGTGATCCTCGCCGTCGACCCCGACGTCGTGCTGCTCGACGTACACATGCCCGACGGCGGGGGCGTCGAGGTGATCCGCCGGGTTGCCCGGCACCGTCCGGCACAGCGCTTCCTGGCCTTGTCGGTCTCCGACAGTCCCGAGGACGTCATCGCCGTGATCCGCGCCGGCGCTCGCGGGTACGTGACCAAGACGATCTCCGGCCCAGATCTAGCCGATGCCGTCGCGCGCGTCCACGACGGTGACGCGGTGTTCTCCCCGCGCCTGGCCGGCTTTGTCCTTGACTCCTTCGCGGGTGACTTCGATCCCGCCCAGGTCGAGCCGGAGCTCGACCAGCTCACCCCGCGCGAGCGGGAGGTGCTCCAGTACATCGCTCGGGGCTATCTGTACAAGGAGATCGCGCTCGAGCTCGGCATCTCGGCCAAGACGGTCGAGTCCCACGTCAGCGCGGTCCTGCGCAAGCTCCAGCTCTCCACTCGCCACCAGCTCAGCAGGTGGGCGGTCGAGCGCCGACTGCTGGACTGATCGACACTCGCCGAGCCCTGAGGCCGGCGTCGGACCTGCAACACTCCGGCGCGGCGTATCGGTCGGGGACAAGGGGGCACGATGTTCAAGCGGATCAGCGAGCTGGTGATCGCACATCCGTGGCGCGTGATCGCCACGTGGGTGATCCTTGGCGTGGTCGTGGTCGCGCTGGCGCCGCAGCTGAGCACGTACACGTCGAACAACAACTCCTCGTTTCTGCCGAGCTCATATCAGTCGGTGAAGGCGCTGGACGCAGCCCAGCAGTACTTTCCGCCGCTCGCCCAGGGGAGCGGTTTGATCGTGGTCAGCGGCAACGACGGCGGCGTGCTGAGCGCCGCCGACCAGTCCAAGGTCGCCGGGCTGGTCGGTTCGCTCAGCGGCGATCACATTCCGGCGGTGAGCACGGTCACGACCTCGCCGGCCTATCTCTCGGAAAACAAGAAGGTCCAGCTCGTGCAGGTGGTCTTCGAGGGTCAGGCCGGCGATCCCGGCCCCAACGACGCCGTGCCGAAGGTGCGCGCGCAGACCGACAGCTTCCTGGCGGGGTCGGGTCTCAGAGGGCAGCTGACCGGGAATGCCGCGATCAGCGTCGACTCGACGAACGCCTATGAAGAAGCGGAGTTGGTGATCGCGATCGCGACCGTCGTTCTGATTCTGGCGCTGCTTGGGATCGTGTTCAGAAGCCCGCTGATCGCGGTCTTGCCGATCGTCATCATCGGCGCCGTTCACGAGGTGGCGCAGAGCATCACGGCGACGCTTGCCGACTGGTTCAACTTCCAGGTTGGGCCAGAGCTCGCGCCGCTGTTGCTGGTCGTGATGTTCGGGGTGGGCACCGACTACATGGTCTTTCTGCTGTTTCGCCATCGCGAGCACGTCGCCAAGGGTGAACCGGCCCTGCAGGCGCTGGGAACCTCGGTCAGCCGCGTCGGCGTGGTGATCGCCTCGGCCGCCGCCACGGTCATCTCTGCCTTCGCGGCGCTGCTGATCGCGACCCTCGAGTCGCTGCGAACGCTCGCGCCGGGTCTGATCGTGGGCGTCGCCCTGATGCTGCTGGCGGCGTTGACGCTCGCGCCGGCGGTCATGAGCCTGCTCGGCACACGGCTCTTCTGGCCCACCCAGCCCAAGCCGCCCGCGCCCGATCGCCGAACGCGCTCGGAGCGTGTGGGCGCGATGGTCGCCAAGCGCCCGGTCGCGGTGCTGACGGTGTGCGGCGCCGTGCTCATCGGACTCGCGCTCGGAACGCTCGGCTATGAGACGACCTACAACCAGCTCGCCGAGCTCCCCTCATCGACGCTCTCCCAGCAGGCATACAACACGATGGCCACTGCATTCCCGCCTGGCTTCCTGGGTCCGACGCAGGTGTTCGTCACCTCTTCGAAGGGCGTCGATCATCAGCAGGTGGCGGGGCTCGCCGCCAAGCTGTCCACGACCAAGGGCGTGGCGAGCGTGCTTCCGACTCAGTACGCCCAGGACGGTCAGGCGGCGGTGTTCCAGCTGATCCTCAACGACGACCCGTACTCGATCACGGCCATCGACAACGTCAAGGGCCCGGTGCGCGAAACCGCCAACGGCTCGATTCCCGGAGCGAGCGTGCTCGTGGGGGGGACGACCTCCCAGCTGGTCGACGTGCAGAGCGCCCTGCGAAAAGACATGAAGCACGTGTTCCCGCTGGCGCTGGCGATCGTCGCGGTCATCCTCGCGCTGCTGCTGCAGGCCGTGCTCGCGCCGGCCTATCTGCTCGTCGGCGTGGTCCTCACCTACGCGGCTACGCTCGGCGCGATCGTGCTCGTGTTCCTGGACGGCGCCGGCTTCGTCGGCCTCGACTTCACGATCCCGATCATCGTCTACCTGTTCGTGATGGCGATCGGAACCGACTACAACATCCTGATCGCCTCGCGGCTGCGCGAGGAGTTCAAGGCGGGGCTTCCGCCGCGAGAGGCCGCGCGAACCGCGATCATCCACGGAGCGCCCACCGTCTCGGCGGCGGGCCTGATCCTCGCCGGCACCTTCGCCTCGTTGCTGCTGACCGGCATCCAGCTGCTCCAGGAGATCGGCCTGGCCGTCGCGCTTGGCGTGCTGCTCGCGGCCAATGTGCTGGCCACCAGAATCGTCCCCACCCTGGCCGCAATCCGCCGCTGGCACTTCTGGTGGCCGCAGGAGGTGCACGCGCAGACGGCGGTCAGCGGCGAGGAGCTGCATGGAGGTGGCGCGGCGGCGGACCGCGAGGAGGCGAGTGACCCGGCCGCCAGGAGCTAGCGTCGCCGCGTCATCGACCGGCGGCGGACTGTGGCGCACAGCGCGGGCGGTTCGCGGTCGATCGGCGAGCCGGGTCGCACAGCGGCGAATACGCCGATCGCCAGAAGGGCATTCTGTGGACGCCAAGCCCAGCTCCGGACTCGAACCGGAGACCCCTTCCTTACCATGGAAGTGCTCTACCAACTGAGCTAGCTGGGCGGGAGGATGGCACTGTACCGCGCCTCATCGCCTGAGCGGTGGTGACCTCCCAACCTCAGTCGTCGGCCGGGGTGACCGTCGTCACCGGCAGCCCCAGCCCGGTGACCTTGCTGGGCAGATCGAGCTTCAGCCATTGCGACAACTTGGACGGCAGCGTCGAGATGATCACCTCGTCGAAGCCGCGCAGGTTGATCGCGTCGTGAATCGCGGCCATTGGATCGGGGTCGCCCACGACCCCCTCCACGGCGGCTCCAGCGGCCTCGCTGAGGGCGGGCACCGCCGTCTCCAGCGCGGCTTGGGCCTCGCCGCCGCCCTGGTCCTCCGGGTCGACGACCTTGTGCAGGCCGTGCGTGGAGTTGGGGACCAGCAGCGTGAACGTGGCCCTGCCGCGCTGGGCGCGCTCGCGCACGGCGTCGAGCAGTGGTTGCGTGGTGGCCGTCTTGTGCGCTACCACCAGCACCCTCACGGGCGTCTCAGAGGACTCCATCCGCGGAACTCCTTTCTGGCCGGTTGGACCGATCATCCCACTCCGGTGAACGCGGCGCAGGCGTCGCGATCGCCGGCGATCTGCGGGTCGGCATCTCCCCTCCCTACCCGCACCCGCGTCGTTTCTCGCACCCGGCCGCGGCTACGCTGTCGCCGTGCGCGTGCGTGTGAGCGAGGACTCCGTCGAAGTGCGGCTCTCGCGCTGGCAGAAGATCCTCGGGCTGATGAAGAGCATCACCGTCCCGATCGCCGACATCGGCGACGTGCATCTCGTCGGGGACCCGTTCGGCGAGATCAAGGGGACCGGTTTGAAAGTTGGACTGCGCCTGCCCCGGCTCTACTACGTCGCTCGCACGATTGGCCTGGACCAGGCCTTCGTGGTTCGCCGCGGCGTGCCCGCGATCTCCTTCGCCGTGCGAAACCAGGGTCCGCTCGAGCGCGTGCTCGCGAGTACGCCGGACGCCGAGCAGCTTGCGCGCCGGCTGCGGTCCGCGATGCGCTCTGTGGGATAGTCGAGGCTGTGAGCCTCCCCTGCGATGTCGTCGGAGCGGGACGAGCGCTGGTCCTGCTGCATGCCGGAATCGCCGACCGCACGATGTGGTCTGAGCACCTGAGCCCGTTGGCCGAGCGCGGCTTTCAAGTCGTCGCGATGGACCTCCCGGGATTTGGAGAGGCCCCGGTTTCGAGCGCCGAGGACGCGCCGTGGCGCGACGTCATCGCCACGATCGATGCGCTCGACATAGAGCGAGCGGCGCTCGTCGGCAACTCGTTCGGCGCTCTCGTGGCGCAGCGCGTGGCCGTGCTGGCGCCCGAGCGGGTCGACGCGCTAATGCTCGTCTCGAGCGGGGCGTCGGGGATCGAGCCGAGCCGGCAGCTCCAGGCCGCCTGGGACGCCGAGGAGAGCGCGCTGGCCGAAGGCGATGTCGAGGCGGCCGTGCAGTCGGTCCTCGACGCCTGGACTCTCCCGGGTTCGCCGCAGCAGCTGCGCGACAGGATTGCGGACATGCAGCGCCGGGCGTACGAGCTGGGGGAGGGCCCGGAGGACCGTCCGGAGGGCGAGGACCCGCTGGAGAACGACCTCCAGGCACTCTCGCGAGTCGATGCTCCGGCGCTGGTTGTCGTGGGCGAGCACGACATGGTCGACTTTCAGCTGGCGGCGGATGCGCTCGCGGACGCGCTGCCTGAAGCGCGCCGGACGACGATGGCGGGAGCGGGGCACCTGGCTCCGCTGGAACGGCCGCAGGAGTTTCGCGAGCTGTTGCTGTCGTTTCTGGCGTAGCGCGGGGCGTTGATGGCGGGGGCAGGATTCGAACCTGCGAAGGCAGAGCCAACGCGTTTACAGCGCGTCCCCTTTGACCGCTCGGGAACCCCGCCGGGGGCGGCCGACAGTGTATCCAGGAGGCCTCGCGGGTAGACGCTGCGGTCAACCGCCCGCGGGCCGCGTGTGACGGCTCAGGAAGCCTCGCGCAACTGCTGGGCTTCGGGCAGCGTCTGCAGCTTCTTGAGCGTGCGGTTCTCGATCTGGCGAACGCGCTCGCGCGTGATGTTGAATGCGCGCCCGACCTCCTCCAGCGTGCGTGCTCGGCCCCCTACGATGCCGTAGCGCATCTCCAGCACCTCGCGCTCACGACGCGGCAGCGAGGCGAGTACACGCGTGATGTTCTCGCGCCGCAGTGCCTCGGAGGCGATCTCGAAGGGGGACTCGGCGGAGACATCCTCGACGAAGTCCGCGAGCGCCGAGTCGTCCTCCTCGCCCATCGGTTTCTCCAGCGAGATCGGCTGCTGGGCCAGGCGCTGGACGTCGCGCACCTCGCGCACCGTGCATTGGAGCTCTCCCGCGATCTCCTCCGTGCTCGGTTCACGCCCGAGCTGCTGGATCAGCTGGCGCTCGGCGCCGATCAGTTTGTTCAGCCGCTCGACCATGTGCACGGGGATGCGAATCGTCCGCGCCTTGTCGGCCAGAGCACGGCTGACCGCCTGGCGAATCCACCAGGTCGCATACGTCGAGAACTTGTAGCCGCGCCGGTGGTCGAACTTCTCGACGGCCCTGATCAGCCCCAGCGAGCCCTCCTGGATCAAATCCAGGAACGTCAGCCCGCGTCCGACGTAGCCCTTCGCGATCGACACGACCAGGCGCAGGTTCGCCTCGACCATGTGCTGCTTGGCCGCCATGTCTCCGCGCTCGATCCGCTTTGCCAGCGCCACCTCCTCATCGCCGCTCAGCAGCGGCACGCGTCCGATTGAGCGCAGGTACAGCCGCAGCGAGTCGAGGCTCGGGTCGACCGTCAGGTCGGTCTCCACCCGCTTGAGCTCGTGCAGGCGCGTGTGCGCCCCCTGAGCCTCCTCGGGCTCCTGCTCGCCGTCCTCTTCGGCGCTCGCAAGCGGGTCCTCAGTGGCACCCGCGTGCGCATCGTCGCTCGCGCCGGTGGCACGCAACTCCGGGCCGGCATCCTCGACTTCGAGGATCTCGATGCCGTGCTCCTCCAGGTAGCCGAACAGATCCTGTGTCTGGTCGCTGCTCAACTCGGCCTCCTCGACGACCGCGAGCACCGCCGCGGACGCGACGAACCCCCGCTCGCGGCCCGCCGCGATCACACCCTGGAACTCCTCCATCTCGACCACCGTGTCGGTGGTCACGACAAGATCCTGAACAGTCTCACTCAACCTGGACCCCCAGATCCGCCCGGCTTCCGCCGTTCCGATCGTCCGCTTGGCCGAGTGCGGATTGATACCAGAATCGCCGGTCGCGCGAGGCCGCTCCGGGCGAGGCATCGAGGGCGGGCAGCCCGCCGCGCTAGGCTGGCCAGCGTGCAGGCGTTCTCCTCCAGTGTTGTGCCAGCGTCTCCAATTGACGCTGGAGAGGATGTTCAGTCGCGTCTACCACGGGTTCCCGTCGGCCTCTCTCGCGTCGGCGTGACGGGCGTCGAGAAGGTCATCCGCATCCGCGAGGAGTCCTACTTCGCGCGCCTGGAGTGCTTCGTCGATCTCAGCCGCGACCAGAAGGGTGCGCACATGTCGCGCTTCGAGGAGGTCGTCAACGAGGCGATCGGCGAGGTCGTGCTCAGCGAGTCGCCCTTTCGCGCCGAGACGCTCGCCCAGCACATCGCCGAACTCGTGCGCACGCGCCAGGGCGCCGAGCGCGCCGAGGTGACGATCGCCGCGCGCTACCCCGAGCACAAGCCGGCGCCCATCTCTCACATCCAGACGCAGGAGATCTACACGCTCTACGGCCGCGCTGTCGCCTTCGAGCACGGCACGCGACGCACGGTCGGCGTGTCCGCGACCGGCATGACCGCCTGCCCCTGCGCGCAGGAACTGGTCGCCGCGCGCGCGAGAGAGCGGCTCGCCGCCGACGGCTTCTCGGGCGAGCAGATCGCGCGCATCCTCGAGCGCGTGCCCGTCGCCACGCACAACCAGCGCGGTCTCGCAACGCTGCTCATCGGCTGCATCGAGGAGTGCGTTGCGGAGATCGACGCCGCCGCCCTGCTGGCAATTGCCGAGGGCAGTATGTCCTCGGAGATCTACGAGCTGATGAAGCGCTCTGACGAGGTAGAGGTCGTCGAAAAGGCTCATCGCCGCCCGCGCTTTGTCGAGGACTGCGTGCGTGAGATGATCGCCGGCGTCGTCGAGCGCTTCCCCGAGCTTGACGGCGCGAGCTTCGTCTCAGCGCGGCAAGAGAACCTCGAGACGATCCACCAGCACAACGTGCAGGCGGAACGCCACGGCCTGCTCAGTGAGCTGCGCGCGGAGATCCAATCGGGCACTCCCTCCCCTCATCAAACGACACTCGAGGAGTGGCTCGACGCCGGGCCTTCGGCCGCTAGCGCCTGACGTAGCCCGGCCTCGGTTGCTCAGCCGCTTGCGCCGCGCGCCTGCGCCTGCGCACGCTGCACCTGGCGGCGGATGCCGAAGCAGTAGTCAAGGCCCGAGGCGACCGTTACGACGACCGTCACGTACAGCAGCACTGAGACCCACAGCGGTTCGCCGTGCACAGCGATTACGGCCAGGATCGCGGCGATCTGCAGGCATGTCTTGATCTTCCCGAACATGCTTGCCGAGACCACCACGCCCGCCTGCGTAGCGCCCAGGCGCAGCATCGTCACGAGCAGCTCGCGGGTAATGATCACCATCGCCACCCACGCCGCCAGGCGGTGCAGCGAGACAAGCGCGATCAGTGCCGCCACGATCAGCAACTTGTCCGCCAACGGGTCCATCAGCTTGCCGAACGTCGTGATCGAGTCGCGTGCACGGGCTAGATAGCCATCCACGAAATCGGTCAACGAAGCGAGCGCGAACACGATCGCCGCCAGCACGTCGCCGCCGTGCGTGTTGCCCAGCAGCGCCACGATCAGCACCGGCACGAGCATGATTCGCAGCACCGTCAGCACATTGGGTAGGTTCAGTGGGAACACGCCCCAGCCACATTACCTCTGCAACGGAAAGGACCTCGCCATGAACACGCGCACGCTTGGACCGGACGGGCCCGAGGTCTCCGAGATCGGCCTCGGCTGCATGGGCATGTCGGCCTTCTACGGCACCGCCGATGAGGGCGAAGCGCGGGCAACGATCCTGCGGGCGCTCGAGCTCGGCTGCAACTTCCTCGACACCTCCGACATGTACGGCCCGCACACCAACGAGCGGCTCCTCGGCAGCACAATCGCCGGCCGTCGCGAGGAGGTTTTCCTGGCGAGCAAGTTCGGCATCAAGCTGATCAAAGACGACGACCTCGTCAACCGCATGGTCGACGGCAGTCCCCAGTACGTACGCGAAGCATGTGACGCCTCGCTCGAGCGTCTGGGCACCGATCACATCGACCTCTACTACCAGCACCGCGTCGACCCGAACACGCCAATCGAGGAGACCGTCGGGGCGATGGCCGAGCTCGTGACGGCCGGCAAGGTCCGCTACATCGGCCTCTCAGAGGCGAGTGCCGAGACAATTCGCCGCGCGCACGCCGTTCACCCGATCACGGCCGTGCAGACCGAGTACTCGCTGTGGACGCGCGACGTCGAGGCCGAGATCCTGCCGACGCTCGAGGAGCTGGGCATCGCGCTCGTCGCCTACTCGCCGCTCGGGCGCGGCTTCCTGTGCGGGCGCTTCACCTCCACCGACGAGCTCGAGGAGAGCGACTATCGCCGCCACGGTCCGCGCTTCACCGGCTCCAACCTCGAGCAGAACCTCGGGCTCGCCGAGCGCGTCCGCGAGCTGGCCGCCGAACGGGGGATCACGCCGGGACAGCTGGCGCTCGCGTGGGTGCTGCATCGCGGCGAGCACATCGTCCCGATCCCCGGCACCAAGCGGGTCTCCTATCTCGAGGAGAACCTCGCCGCGGCCGAGGTCGAGCTGAGCGACGCCGACGTGCAGGCGATCGCCGAGGCCGTCCCCGCCGCCGCCGGCGATCGCTACCCCGAGGCGGTCATGCGCTCGGTCAACCTGTAGCGCCCGGCTCTCAGTAGCCGACGGAGAAGAAGCTCACGCGCCCGCAGCCGCGCAGCTTGTAGTGCGGCAGCGCGTGGTGGCTCGTGAACACGGTCTGGTGCGGGTTTTCGCAGTGGATCACACCCGAGCCCTCATGCGCGTGCACGACCGTTGCCGGATGGGAGCCCGTCCACACGTAGTTGACCGTGTCGTTGGCATAGATGAAGTTCTTGCCGTTGCCGGCGTGGATCACCGCCGTCTGATGCGCCGGCCAGCCCGAGGGGTGGTAGTCGCCCCAGATCACATCGCCCGAGTCACCGCCGTAGATCGTGTCGTCGCCGTAGCCCCCCAGCAGGTAGTTGTGCCTGCTGTTCATGCCTCTGAGCACGTGCGAGCGCCCGGCCGGGCCCCTGTCCATCACGAGGTGCTGGTTCGGTGGCCAGCCGGCATGGCTGGTCATCGCGGCTGCCGGCGAGACGATCGCAAGCGCGGCCAGCAACAGGAGCGAAAGGGCGAGTCGGCCACGACCGCTAGGGTTGGAGAAGATGCCGCTGATACCCATGGTTATAGAGCGGACCGCGCGCGGCGAGCGCGAGTTCGACATCTATTCGAGGCTGCTCAACGAGCGCATCATCTTCCTCGGCACGCCGATCGACGATCAGGTGGCGAACCTCGTCGTCGCCCAGCTGCTGCACCTCGAGAGCCAGGATCCCGAGAAGGACATCTCGATCTACATCAACTCGCCCGGCGGCTCGATCTACTCGGGCCTGGCGATCTACGACACGATGAACTTCGTCAAGCCGGACATCGCCACGATGGTCGTCGGCGTCGCCATGTCGATGGGATCGCTGCTGCTGGCCGGCGGCACGAAGGGCAAGCGCGCCTCGCTGCCCAACTCGCGGATCCTCATCCACCAGCCCTCGGCTGGCTTCCAGGGCCAGTCGACCGACATCGAGATACACGCGCGCGAGATCCTCAAAGTGCGCGAGCGGATCGACGAGATCTATGCCGATTGCACCGGCAAACCGACCGAGGAGGTGCGTGCGGACATGGAGCGCGACCGCTTCTTCTCGGCCGAGCAGGCGCTCGAGTACGGCCTGATCGACCGCGTGCTCGAGAGCCACTGAGCGGCTGATCATCTTGATGAGGCGGCCTTCCGGCCGCCCGTTGCGTGCGTTGTTGGGAAACCCGCGCACAGGCTCCGCTCGGGTCCACTGCGCCCACTATGCTCGCGACGGAGGATGTCCGCGCTGAGCCAAAAAGAGCGCTCGCTGCTGCTGGCGATCGCCGGCTTCACAGCGCTGGCGGGCGTGGCCGACTACGGTCACTGGCCGGCGGTACCCGCCTTTGCGATCGCAACGGTTGCCCTTGCCGGCCTTGCGTGGGTCGTCTCGTTTGCCACCGAGCAGCTCGGCGAGCACTTCGGCCCGGGCGTCACGGGCATGATGCAGGCCTCGCTCGGCAACCTGCCTGAGCTGTTCGTCGTGATCTTCGCCCTGCAGAAGGGCGAGCTCATCGTCGCGCAGACGGCGATCGTCGGCTCGATCCTCGCCAACGCGCTGCTCGTGCTCGGCCTCGTGATCGTCGTCGGCGCCCGTCGCGCGCCCGACGGGATCATGCGCTTCTCAAAGCGGCTGCCCCGCGACACGGCCACGCTTCTGCAAGTGACCGTCTTCATCATCGTGCTGCTCGGACTCTCACTCGCCTCTCACGATCCCGCCAGCCATCACGTCAACACGATCTCGATCGTCGGCGCGATCTGCCTGCTGATCGTCTACCTCGCCTGGGTCGTGCCCTACCTGCGCTCGGACTTGGCGCCGGGCGCGAGCGCCCACCCGAGCGCCGTTGCGCACGGGCAGGGGAGCGGCCGTGAGGCCGCCGCCGGCGACGGTGGTGGGGAGGCAAAAGGCGATCCGCGCGTGCCCGTCGCGACGACTGCGGTCGGGCGCGTCGGGCCGCGACTGTCGCTACGGCTGACGATCGCGCTGCTGGCGATCGCGGGGGTCGCCTCGGCGTTTGTCTCCGACTGGTTCATCAACGCCCTGTCCCCGGCGATCGAGCAGCTGAACATCTCCCAGGCGTTCGCCGGACTCGTGATCGTCGCGATCGCCGGCAACGCCGTCGAGCACGCGGCCGGTCTCGTGCTCGCCGCCAAGGGTCATTCCGATCTGGCGATCTCCGTCGTCAAGAACTCGGTCGCTCAGATCGCCGCCTTCCTGTTTCCCCTGCTGGTGCTGATCTCTTTCGCGCTCTCCACGACGCTCACGTTCGCACTGGCGCCCGTCTACATCGGCGCGCTGCTGCTCACCACGCTCGCGCTCGCGCAGGTGACTGGAGACGGCGAGGCGGCCGCCTTCGAGGGCTGGGCGCTGGTCGCGCTGTACGTGATCATGGGCACGCTGACGCTCTATGAGTAGCGAGACGCGCGCGCGTCTCCCAAGCGCTATCGCCCTGCCCGCGCAAGCACGCTAGACTGCTTGAACCTCGCGCCTAGGCGGGGTTTTTCTTCGCCTGGGCCGCAGTCAACAACCGACGCAGGGATTTTTCGACATGGCCCGCGGAGACGTACGAATCGCTATCACCCTCGCTTGCGAGGACTGCAAGCATCGCAACTACCAGACCAACAAGAGCAAGCGCAACAACCCCGATCGCATCGCCCTGCGCAAGTACTGCCGCTGGTGTCGCAAGCACACCGGCCATCGGGAGACGCGCTAGCGCGGGAGCGCAGCTGTGGCTCGTGACCGTAAACGTGCAAAGCAGCGCCGCGAGCGCCGAGCTCATGCTGCCCGCAAACCCTCGGCGAACACGCCTGCTCGTGCTGACGTCCCGGGCGCGCTGGACCACGCCTCGGCGGAGGTCGACGAGTTCGATGCCGCGCTCGTGCGTGGAGCCGGCGGGGTGCCCGCGGAGACCGATCCCACTCCAGCCGACATTGGCGACGGACCGACCGAGTCCGAAAAGCTCTCCGAGGTCGAGATCGAGGCAGAGGCCGAGGCCGAGGGCGATCTCAGCGAGGACGAGATCCAGGAGCTCGCAGGCTCCTCCGGAGATGGCAAGGGCGGTGTCGCCACTCCAGAGCAGGCCTCCGGCGCTCCCCAGCGAGGCGGTAACCGCGCGATCGCTTTCCTGCGCGCCAGCTGGGCAGAGCTTCATCGTGTGCAGTGGCCCGATCGCCGGCAGGTCACACAGGCGACCGCGGTCGTGTTGGGCTTCGTCGCGATTGCCGGCGCCTATCTGGGCTTGGCCGACTTCGTGGCCAAGGAACTCGTCGAATTCATCCTCTGAGGAATCCTGAATGTTTCGTTGGTACGTCGTGAACACCTATTCCGGCCATGAGAACAAGGTCAAGCACAACCTCGAGCACCGCGTGGTCTCGCTTGGCCAGCAGCGTGCCGTGCGCAACGTGGTCGTCCCCACGGAAGCGGTCTCGGAGATGAAGGAAAACCAGAAGGTGACCGTCGAGAAGCGCACGATGCCCGGCTACGTGCTCGTGAACATGGAGCTCAACGAGGACTCGTGGGGCGTCGTCAAGGGAACCCCCGGAGTGACCGGTTTCGTCGGCGCCTCCCAGGAGCCCGTGCCGCTCACGCAGGTCGAGGTCGACCGGCTGCTGCACAAGGAGGTCGCCACGGCCGCCCGCACGCGCGCGCAGTTCACGATCGGCGAGTCCGTCAAGGTCGTCTCCGGTCCGCTATCTGACTTCTCCGGGGAGATCTCAGAGATCAACGACGACGCGGCCAAGCTCAAGGTGCTGGTATCAATCTTCGGCCGGGAGACTCCCGTGGAGGTAGGCTTCGACCAAGTGAAGAAGCTCTGAGCGGGCCGATGACCGGCGCGAGGCGGCGTCCTTACCGATCGAAGATCTGATGGATCCCCGATCGGCCAGCACATGTGCGGAGCACATTTCGCTCACTGCGTCCTTGCCTCGCTTGATCCTCGACCCGCTCAGGCGCGCAAGCCCCGAACAAGCTCAACAACGAACTAGAAACTGAAACAGAGAAATGGCTAAGAAGGTTCTGACGACGATCAAGCTGCAGGCGAATGCCGGGCAGGCGAGTCCTGCGCCGCCGGTTGGTCCTGCGCTGGGGCAGCACGGGATCAACATCATGGAGTTCTGCAAGGCGTTCAACGCGCAGACCCAGAGCGAAACTGGCACCGTCATCCCGGTCGTGATCACCGTTTATGAGGATCGGTCGTTCACGTTCATCACCAAGACTCCGCCGGCCGCCGTGCTGATCCGCCAGGCGCTGCGCATTCCCAAGGGCTCGGGCGAGCCCAACCGCGTGAAGGTCGGCTCGATCACGCAGGCGCAGCTGCGCGAGATCGCCGAGCGCAAGCTCCAGGATCTCAACGCCCATGACGTCGACCAGGCCGCCAAGATCATCGCCGGCACTGCGCGCTCGATGGGCGTGGAGGTAGCGCCGTGAGCTCGCACGGAAAGCGCTACTCCGATGGTCTTGCGAAGGTCGATCGCGACCGCGAGTACGAGCCCGCCGAGGCGGTCGCGCTCGTGCGCGAGCTGTCGAGCGCGAAGTTTGACGAGTCGATCGAGTTGCATGTGCGCACGGGCCTGAACGTCCGTCACGCCGACGAGCAGCTGCGCGGGACGATCGCGCTGCCGAACGGCCTCGGCAAAGACGTGAGGATCATCGTGTTCGCCCAGGGCCCGAAGGTCGCCGAGGCCGAAGCAGCCGGCGCGGACGAGGTCGGCGGCGAGGATCTCGCCAAGAAGGTCGAGGAGGGCTTCGACGAGTTCGACGTGGCGATCGCCACACCGGACATGATGTCGGTCGTCGGTCGCCTCGGCCGCGTGCTCGGGCCGTCGGGCAAGATGCCCAACCCGAAGGTTGGAACGGTCACGATGGACGTCGCCAAAGCCGTCGAGGAGTCCAAGTCGGGCAAGGTCGAGTACCGCACCGACCGCACGGCGATCGTGCATCTGGTGATCGGCAAGGCGAGCTTCGAGAACGGGCCGCTGCTGGAGAACTACGCGGCGGTCATCGAAGAGCTGATCCGCGCCAAGCCGGCGGTCGCGAAGGGCCGCTACCTGCGCTCGATCACGATCACTTCCACGATGGGGCCGGGCGTGAAGGTCGACCCGAGCCGCACACGTGACATCATCGAGGAGGCGCCCGCGGCAAGCGTCGCCGCCTAAAGCGCCCACCCACAGGCAACCAGAGACCCCCGGCGGCGACGCCGGCCGATCTTCGATCGGTCCGCGCATAAGACCGGGACAGGAGCCCAATGAACAGAGACCAGAAGGCCGTGGCGATCGCCGAGATCGCCACTCACATAGACGAGTCCCATGCGATCTTCGCGGTCGACTACCGGGGCATCTCCGTTCCGCAGGTCGCCGAGCTGCGGGCCAAGCTGCGCGACGCCGACGCCACCTTCAAGGTGGTCAAGAACTCGCTGACCGAACGCGCCGCCGACCAGGCCGGTGCCGACACGCTCAAGGAGTTCCTCGCCGGGCCGACCGCGCTGACGTTCGTGCGCGGCGACGTCGCGACGGCCGCCAAGGCGATCGCCGACTACGGCCGTGCGACGCAGCTGCTGCCGTTCAAGGGCGGGCTGATGGATGGAGCCCCTCTCGATGTCGACCAGATCCGCTCGCTCTCGCGCCTGCCTTCCCGCGAAGTCCTCTACGGGCAACTCGTGGGCATCGTCGCTTCGCCCGTGGGCGGTCTCGTGCGCTCGCTCAGCGCGCTCGTCGGCGGTCTGGCCTCGGCACTCGGCCAGGTGCGCGAGAAGAAGGAGTCCGGGGAGATCCCCGCCGGCGATCCACCGGCTGCCGCCGAGACACCGGCCGCCACGGAGGAGCCGGCTGCTGTTGATGAGCCCTCCGCCGAGGCCGAGGCGGCCGAGGAGCCTGCCGCCGAGGAGGCCCCAGAGCCGGAGGCGGCCGCCGAGGCGCCTCCGCAGGACAAAGCTGAGCCGGCGAGTGAGCCGGCGCAAGAAGATGACAACCAGGCGGACGCATCGGCCGAGGCCGAGCAGGACCCCGCCGATGCGAATCCCACCAAGGAGGACTGACGAAGATGGCAACCAGCACACAGGATTGGATCGAGGAGCTCAAGGGCATCTCGGTGCTCGAGCTCGCCGAGCGGATCAAGGCGCTCGAGGAGGAGTTCGGCGTCTCGGCGGCTGCCGTCGCGGCTCCCGCGGCTGCGGCCGGTGGCGGCGGAGGCGGCGATGCGGGCGGCGACGAGGAAGAGGGGGGCACGGTCGACGTGATCCTCACGGCCTCGGGCGATAAGAAGATCCAGGTGATCAAGGTCGTCCGCGCGGCGACTGGCCTCGGCTTGAAAGAGGCCAAGGCGCTCGTCGACGAGGCTCCCAAGCCCGTCAAGGAGGGCGTCGAGAAGGAGGAGGGCGACAAGCTCAAGCAGGAACTGGAGGAGGCCGGAGCCTCCGTCGACGTCAAGTAGGACGCGGCGGACGCCGGTACCGAGTCGCACAGAGGCCCCGCCAAGGCGGGGCCTCTTCTTTATCCACGCCTAACAATTGAGCCGATTTTCCGGTAAAGTTCCGGACGCTGACCAATAGCCGCAGCCGCCTGGAGAGCACGACGCCGCGCCACATACGCGAGTCGAGGGTGGGGTCCGTGAGCGTCGGCAGCCCTTAAGGGTGCGGATAGCGTGTGCTATCTTTGCTAGTCGCGCTTCGGCGCGCTCCTCTGCCCGTTTTCTCGCTCTCCGAAGGAGTCGTTTCTTGGCCGCTGTAGATGCTCTCCGGACGCGCCGCACTTTCGCGCGCCTCAACAAGACAGTTGACGTACCCAACCTCATTGACATCCAGCGCCGCTCGTTTGCTTGGCTGACAGACCCAAGCAAGGGCGGCCTGCGGGAGACGATCGACGACATCTCGCCGATCGAGGACTACACGGGCAACCTCGCCGTCCAGTTTGGTGAGTTTGTCTTCGACGAGCCGGTCGCATCGCTCGAGCAGTGCCGCGAGAAGGACCTCACCTACGCCCGCCCGCTGACGGTGACCGTCGCGTTCATCAACCGCGAGACGGGAGAGATCCGCGAGCAGTCGGTGTTCATGGGCGACTTCCCGTGGATGACCGAGCGCGGCACGTTCGTGATCAACGGAACCGAGCGCGTCGTCGTCACCCAGCTCGTGCGCTCGCCGGGCGCCTATCTGATGGAGCCGAAGGATCGCGAGAAGCAGGTCTTCATCGCCAACCTGATGCCCGCCCGTGGGTCATGGCTGGAGCTCGAGATCGACAAGAAGGGCAAGGTCTTCGTCCGCATCGACCGCAAGCGCAAGCTCCCGGTGACCGTGCTGCTGCGCGCGATGGGCTACGCCTCCGATGAGGAGATCCTGAAGCTGTTCGGGAACTCGCTGTACATCCGCAACACGATCGAGGCCGACACGGAGGTCACGCGCACCGAAGAGGGCGCGCTGATCGAGCTGTTCAAGAAGCAGCGCCCTGGTGAGCCGCCCAGCGTCGACAACGCCAAGGCGCTGCTCAACCAGCTGTTCTTCGACCCCAAGCGCTACGACTTGACGCGCGTCGGGCGTTACAAGCTCAACTCGCGCTTGGGCCTGGACGTCGACATCGACACGCGCACGTTGACCCACGACGACATCCTCGCGCTCGTGCGCGAGCTGGTGCTGCTGCCCAAGCGCCTCGGGCTGCCGGAGGACGGTGAGGTCGAGATCAAGGACTACGCCGCGGAGGCGATGAGCATGCCGCGCGAGCCCGTCGCCGAGCACCTCGACGAGTACGAGCACTTCGGCAACCGCCGTCTGCGCACCGTCGGCGAGCTGATCCAGGAGGCCTTCCGCATCGGCCTCTACCGGATGGAGCGCGTCGTGCGCGAGCGCTTGACAACCGAGGATGCCGACACGATCACGCCGCAGACGATCATCAACATCCGCCCGGTCGTGGCCGCGCTGAAGGAGTTCTTCGGCTCCAGCCAGCTGAGCCAGTTCATGGACCAGACCAACTCGCTGGCCGGGCTGACCCACCGCCGGCGCCTGTCCGCTCTGGGGGCCGGCGGTCTGACTCGCGAGCGCGCGCCGATCGAGGTTCGCGACGTGCACCCCACCCACTACGGGCGCATGTGCCCGATCGAGACCCCCGAGGGACCGAACATCGGTTTGATCGGCTCGCTGTCCTCGTTCGCCGAGGTCTCCGAGTACGGGTTCGTGACGACGCCCTACCGCGTCGTCAAGGACGGCGTCGTGACCGAGGAGGTCGTTCGTCTCGACGCGACCCAGGAAGAGGAGCTGATCATCGCCCAGGCGAACACGCCCGTGGACGCCAAGACGGGCAAGCTCAAGGGCGCTGAGATCCTCTGCCGCACGCAGGCCGGTCAATACGTGACGGTCGGGCCGAAAGACGTCGATCTCGTCGATGTCTCGCCGGAGCAGATCTGGTCGGTGGCGACGGCGATGATCCCGTTCCTCGAGCACGACGACGCCAACCGTGCGCTGATGGGCTCGAACATGCAACGCCAGGCCGTTCCGCTGCTCAAGACGGATGCGCCGCTGGTCGGCACGGGCATGGAGCGGCGCGCGGCGCTGGACACCGGCGACGTGCTGCTGTCCAAGGGCGCCGGCACGGTCGAGTACGTGGATGCCGACCAAGTCGTCATCCAGGGCTCGGGCGGCAAGGAAGAGTACGAGCTGCAGAAGTTCATGCGCTCCAACCAGGGCACGCTGATCCATCACAAGCCGCGCGTGAGGAACGGCCAGAAGATCAAGGCCGGTGACGTGCTCGCGGACGGCTCCTCGACCGACCGCGGCGAGATGGCGCTCGGCAAGAACCTGATGGTCGCGTTCATGTCCTGGGAGGGCTACAACTTCGAGGACGCGATCATCCTCTCCAAGCGCCTCGTGCAGGACGACGAGCTCACCTCGATTCACATCGAGGAGTACGAGATCGACGCCCGCACGACCAAGCTCGGCGAGGAGGAGATCACGCGCGACATCCCCAACCGCTCGGAGGAGTCGCTGCGCAACCTCGACGACCGCGGCATCGTGCGCGTGGGCGCGGAGGTCATCTCCGGCGACCTGCTCGTCGGCAAGGTCACGCCGAAGGGCGAGACCGAGCTGACCGCCGAGGAGAAGCTGATCCGCGCGATCTTCAAGGAGAAGGCGCGCGAGGTTCGTGACACCTCGCTGAAGGTGCCGCACGGTGAGGGCGGCGTCGTGATCGACGTCAAGACGTTCAGCCGCGACGCGGGCGACGATCTGCCGCCGGGCGTGAATGACCTCGTGCGCGTGTTCGTGGCCAAGAAGCGCAAGATCTCCGAGGGCGACAAGCTCGCGGGCCGCCACGGCAACAAGGGTGTGATCTCCAAGATCGTCGACCAGCAGGACATGCCGTTCCTCGAGGACGGCACGCCGGTCGACGTGATCCTCAACCCGCTGGGCGTGCCCTCGCGCATGAACGTCGGGCAGATCCTCGAGACGCACCTCGGCTGGGCGGCGGCGCAGGGTTGGTATGACGACGACACCGAGGCGTACAAGGAAGCGCACGAGAACGGCGGCAACGGCAAGGTATATGTCGCCACGCCGGTGTTCGACGGGGCGACGGTCGCAGACGTCGACCACGCGCTCGTCAAGTGGCAGGACGCGCACACCGGCCGGATTCGCATGGACGTCGACAAGTCCCGTCGTGACGGTGAGCAGGCCTCGGGCAAGATGACGCTGTTCAACGGCCGCACGGGCGAGCCGTTTGAGGAGCAGGTGACGGTGGGCTACATGTACATCCTCAAGCTCCTGCACCTCGTCGACGACAAGATCCACGCCCGCTCGACCGGTCCCTACTCGCTCGTCACCCAGCAGCCGCTGGGAGGCAAGGCGCAGTTCGGCGGTCAGCGCTTCGGTGAGATGGAGGTCTGGGCGCTGGAGGCCTTCGGCGCCGCCTACACGCTGCAGGAGATGCTGACGATCAAGTCCGACGATACGGTCGGGCGCGTGAAGGCCTATGAGGCGATCGTCAAGGGCGAGAACATCGCCGAGCCGTCGATCCCGGAGTCGTTCAAGGTACTGCTCAAGGAGATGCAGTCGCTGGCGCTCGACGTCAACGTCGTCTCCGAGGAGGGTCAGCGCGCGGAGATCCGCGACGAAGATGACGACCTGCTGCGCGCGGCCGAGGAGCTCGGCATCGACCTCTCCGGAGTTCGCGCGCTGAGCGGCGACGCGGCCGACGAGGCAGTCGAGGGCGAGGACACGACCGACGCTGAGGCATCGGCGAACGGCGCGGACCCCGGTGCCGAGGCGTCCGGCGATGACGCAGAGGCAGTCGATCTGGAGGCCATCGAGGAGCTGGAGGAGCAGACGTAGTCGAAGGCGCCGCAGACCGTCACGGCGAACGGGGCAGCGGCTCCGAAGGCGGTCTCAAGCAGGGCAGCACCGGCAGCACCAATCCGTTTCACCCCGCGAGCGAAAGCTAGAGCCAGATGATCGACATATGGGGGCTTCGCCCCCTTTCGACCTCCGGTCTAACCCCCAGTCAGAAAGTCTCTCATCCATGATCGACATAAACAATTTTGACGCCATCGAGATCAGTCTCGCCTCCTCCAAGCAGATCCGCAGTTGGAGCTCCGGCGAGGTGATCAAGCCGGAGACGATCAACTACCGCACCCTGAAGCCGGAGAAGGACGGCCTCTTCTGCGAGCGCATCTTCGGCCCGACGAAGGACTGGGAGTGCTACTGCGGCAAGTACAAGCGCGTCCGCTACAAGGGCATCGTCTGCGAGCGCTGTGGTGTCGAGGTCACGCGTTCGAAGGTCCGCCGCGAGCGCATGGGCCACGTCGACCTGGCCGCTCCGGTCAGTCACATCTGGTTCTTCAAGGGCGTCCCCAGCCGCATCGGCTACCTGCTCGACATGGCGCCGAAGGAACTGGAGAAGGTTCTGTACTTCGCCGCCTCGATCGTCACCTGGGTCGACGACGAGGCGCGCACGAAGGATCTGGACTCGCTGGAGAAGGAGGTCAACAAGGTGCTCGACGCCTACGCGGCCGAGCGCGAGGAGCGTGTGCTCGAGTTGCAGGAGTCGCTCAAGCGCCGTGAGAAGTACCTCCAGAACGGCAAACAGACGCACTTCAACGACGAAGATCACCTGTGGGCGGACTCACTCGACATCAACCTTCAGAAGATCTCCGAGGAGGAGCGCGAGAAGCTCACGAAGGAGCTGACGAAGGCCTTCGAGGCGGACATCGCCGACACCGAAGCCTACATCGAGGACGCGGCCGAGCGGATGCGCAACGTGTGGGAGCTCTTCAAGACGATGGAGCCCAAGCAGATCGAGCACGACGAGGCGACCTTCCGCGAGCTGAAGGAGCGCTTCGGCTCCTCCTACGGCTTTGGCGACTACTTCCGCGGCGGCATGGGCGCGGAAGCCGTCCGCGACCTGCTTCAGCAGGTCGACCTGCAGGAGGAAAGGGTCGATCTCGAGGACCAGGTCAAGACCGGCAAAGGCCAGAAGCAGGCCCGCGCGGTCAAGCGCCTGAAGGTCGTCTCGGCCTTCATCCAGTCCGGCAACAAGCCGGAGATGATGGTGCTGGACGCCGTGCCGGTGATCCCGCCGGAGCTGCGCCCGATGGTCCAGCTAGACGGCGGGCGCTTTGCGACCTCCGACCTCAACGACCTGTACCGCCGCGTGATCAACCGCAACAACCGCCTCAAGCGGCTGCTCGACCTCGGCGCGCCGGAGATCATCGTCAACAACGAGAAGCGGATGCTGCAGGAGGCCGTCGACGCGCTGTTCGACAACGGTCGCCGCGGGCGCCCGGTCACGGGACCCGGCAACCGGCCCCTGAAGAGCCTCTCGGACATGCTCAAGGGCAAGCAGGGGCGCTTCCGCCAGAACCTGCTGGGCAAGCGCGTGGACTACTCCGGACGCTCGGTGATCGTCGCCGGCCCGTACCTGAAGCTGCACCAGTGCGGCCTGCCGAAGATCATGGCGCTCGAGCTGTTCAAGCCGTTCATCATGGCTCGCCTGGTCGAGCGCAAGTCCGCGCAGAACATCAAGGCGGCCAAGAAGATGGTCGACTCGATGATCGGCGAGGTGTGGGACGTGCTCGAGGAGGTCATCCACGAGCACCCGGTGCTGCTGAACCGCGCGCCGACGCTGCACCGCTTGGGCATCCAGGCATTCGAGCCGCTGCTGGTCGAGGGCAAGGCGATCCAGGTTCACCCCCTGGTCTGCCACGCCTTCAACGCCGACTTCGACGGCGACCAGATGGCCGTGCACCTTCCGCTCTCCGCGGAGGCGCAGGCCGAGGCGCGCATCCTGATGCTGTCCTCCAACAACATCCTCTCGCCGGCCCACGGGGCGCCGCTTGCGACGCCCACGCAGGACATGATCCTGGGCGCCTACTACCTGACCTACGGTCCGGAAGCCGACGAGCTGGCGAAGATCGACCGGGCGACGTATGAGCCCCGCCCGCACGTGTTCCGCACCGCGCAGGAGGCCGAGCTCTCCTACGAGGGCGGCGTCGTGAAGCTGCACGACATCGCCGAGTTCCGGCCGTTCGGGCGCGAGGGCGGTCACGTGTTGACGACGATCGGACGGATCATCTACAACGACCGCATCGAGCGGGCGCTGGCGGAGGCGCTCGGCGACGAGTTCGACGCCAGCAAGTACACGTTCGTCAACCAGTCGATGAAGAAGCGTGACACCACGCGGCTGATCGACATGCTCGTGCAGACCTACGGCGCGACGACGATCTCGCTGGTGCTCGACGCGTTCAAGGATCTCGGGCTTCAAGTACGCGACGCAGGCCGGCATCACGATCTCCAAGAACGACGTCGTGGTCCCGCCGGAGAAGCAGTCGATCATCGACAGCTACGAGGCGCTCGTGGGCGAGATCTCCGACCAGTACGACATGGGCCTGATCACCCAGGAGGAGCGTCACGAGGCCGTCGTCGAGAAGTGGAACGCGGCGACCGACGACGTGGCCGAGGCGATGGTCGCGAACCTGGAGACGCTCAACCCGATCTTCATGATGGCCAACTCGGGTGCTCGTGGCTCCTTCAAGCAGATCCGCCAGCTCGCGGGCATGCGTGGCCTGATGGCCAACCCGAAGGGTGAAATCATCGAGCGCCCGATCAAGGCCAACTTCATGGAGGGCCTGTCGGTGCTCGAGTACTTCATCTCCACGCACGGCGCGCGAAAGGGCCTGGCCGACACCGCTCTGCGTACCGCCGACTCCGGCTATCTGACGCGGCGTCTGGTCGACGTCGCCCAGGACGTGATCATCCGCGAGCCCGACTGTGGCACCGAGGAGTACATCGAGATGCCCGTGTTCAAGGACGGCGGGGAACCGAACGACGGCCTCGTCGGCCGTGTCGCCGCGCTACCGATCACGACCAAGCGCAGCCGCATGCTCGCCGAGCAGGGGGCCGAGATCGGGCGCGCGGAGTTGGCCGACATGGTCAGCGCGTTCGCCGACGATCACGAGAAGGGAACCGAGATCACCGTTCCGGTGCGCTCGGTGCTCAAGTGCGAGGCTCCCAGCGGCGTGTGCCAGGCCTGCTACGGCCGGGCGATGGCGACGGGCGCGCTCGCGCAGATCGGCGACGCGGTGGGAATCATCGCCGCCCAGTCGATCGGCGAGCCCGGCACGCAGCTGACGATGCGCACGTTCCACACCGGTGGCGTCGCCGGCGCGGACATCACGCACGGCCTCCCGCGCGTGGTCGAGCTGTTCGAGGCGCGCAAGCCGAAGGGCCTCGCGAAGATCGCCGAGCAGGATGGGGCGGTCACGATCGAGGAGACCGACAAGGCGCTGACGGTCGTGATCACCGATGAGGCCGGCGAGGAGCACCGCCACGCCTTCCCGCGGCGCACGCGCCTGTTCGTGAACGCCGGCGAGAAGATCAGCGCCGGCCGCCAGCTCAACGAGGGGTCGGTCTACCCGCACGAGCTGCTGGCGATCCGCGGGCGCACCGACACCGAGGTGTATCTGGTGAAGGAGGTCCAGGAGGTCTACAAGTCACAGGGCGTGGACATCAACGACAAGCACATCGAGTTGATCGTGCGCCAGATGCTCAAGAAGGTGCGGGTCGACCAGAAGGGCGACACCGACTACCTGCCAGGCCAGTTCGTGGACCGCTTCGAATTCGCGAAGGTCAACGACGCGATCATCGAGAAGGGTGACGAGGCCGCTCAGTTCGAGGACATCATCCTGGGGATCACGAAGGCGTCACTGAACACCGACTCCTTCCTTTCGGCCGCCTCCTTCCAGGAGACGACGAAGGTTCTTACCGATGCGGCTCTGGAGGGCAAGACGGACCGTCTCAACGGCCTGAAGGAGAACGTGATCATCGGCAAGCTGATCCCGGCTGCGACCGGGCTCAAGCGCTACCGGCGGATCGAGATCGAACCCTCAGAGCCGCTGCCGCGGGCGATCGACGACGTCGGCCTGCTCGACCAGGACGAGATCGCGGCTGAGCTCGGGCTGTCCGGCGGCGAGGGCTTCAACGGCGGCTACGGGCAGGAGTTCGACGCCGATCTGGCATCGCTGGAGAAGATCGGCGCCGGCGGAACCGACCCGGGCTTCGTCGAGGAGCTTGCCGACCTCGAGGTTCCGGAGGAGCCGAGCGAGGAGTAGTGCAAGGCGGGATACCGGCTGGCTGAGAGAACCTCTCGGTCAGCCGGAGGGCCTTCCCGCGCGGCGCCGCAGCGCTTCTTGGGGTTCTGACGCACCTTCTGTGGGCGTGTGCTGTTCTGGGGGGAGATGACCGTGGGCCGCATGACGCGCCGAACGCTGCTGCTCGCCACGGCGGCCGCGGCGGCCGCACGGCTGACGCGCCCCGCAGGGGTGCTAGCGGCGCTCGGCCCTCCACCGTCAACCGAGCTTCGCGATCGCTGGATCGGGTCACTGGGGCCGGCCGTGCGCAGCATCGAGCTTGCACAGAGCGCCGATCTGCTGGGCGTGGAATGGCAGGCGCCCGCACGCGCCCGCGTCGAGCTGCGCTTTCGCGCCCCCGACGGACGCTGGAGCGCCTGGCAGTCGGCCGCGGCCGGCGGTCACGGCCCCGACCGGCCGAGCGCGACCGGCGAGGCGGCCGTTGGCGATCCGGTGTGGAGCGGCGGCACGAACGCTGTGCAACTGCGTGCCGAGCGGCCGCTGAGCGGTGTGAGGCTGTATCTGATCGACGTCAGCGGCGGCATCGGGGCCCGCCGTATGGCTCTCGCCGGCGAGCGATCGCCGGCCGGTCGGCTGGCGCTTGCGGGCGCGCCGCCTCAGGCCGGCCCGGTGCTGCAGGCCGGTCCCGGGCAACCGCCGATCATTGCGCGAGCAGCGTGGGCGCGGGGGAGGGCGCACCCGCGGGTTACACCGATCTACGGGGCCGTGCAGCTGGCGTTCGTCCATCACACTGAGAACCCCAACGGCTATCTGCCAAGCGAGGTGCCGGCGATGCTGCGAGCGATCTTCGCGTTTCATCGCTACATCCATGGCTGGAATGACATCGGCTACAACTTTGTGGTCGATGCCTTCGGGCGCATCTTCGAGGCTCGCGCGGGTGGTATCGACGAGCCGGTCGTAGGCGCGCAGGCGGGCGGCTACAACCTCCTCTCAACGGGTGTGGCGGTGCTCGGCTCCTTCACGAGCCGCCCGATCTCCAGGCCCGCTCGCCACGCGCTTCAGCGCCTGCTGGCGTGGAAGCTCGCGCTGCATGGAGTGCCCGCCGAGGGGCGGGTGAGCGTGCGGGTCAACCCCGAGGGCGCCCCCTATAGTCGCTTCCCGGCCAACGCGCTCGTGTCGCTGCCACGAATCTCCGGCCATCGTGACGCCGACACGACCGACTGCCCAGGCGACGCCCTCTACCGTCAGTTGCCTGGGATTCGCGCGAACGTGCTGCGCCTGTCTCCTCGCCCCGCGCGCGCGACGCTCGCGCTGAGCGAGCCGAGCAGCACCGAACCGGCGGGCTTGACTCCCATCCTCGTGGGAACCCTGGCCTTCCTCGACGGCACTCCAATCGCGGGCGCGACGATCCTGATCCAAGCGCGAACCGTCGCGCGGCGGGGCGAAGTGGTGGCCGAGCAGACGCTCGCGCAGGCCGTCACCGACGCCGCCGGGCGCTGGTCGCTGCCCGTCGGCCTGACGCCGGTCAGCCGCGGTGGGCTCTCGCTGCGCGTTCTCTACGCGGGCGCGCGCGCGAGCGTGCCACAGGCGATCGGGGCGACCGTCTCCGACCCCCTGACACTTGCCGCCGTGCTCAACCCGGCGCCAGCTCCCGCGCCCACGCAGCCAGCAGCTCCCGCTCCCGCGACGTGAGCCCCAGCGCGGGCGCGGTGCTCACGAGCAGCGTGGGCGCCGGTCGCTGCTGCGCCCACTCGTGACAGGCGGGGTTGAAGGCGTCGTCGATCCAGGCCAGCGGGCGCTCGCCGGCGAACGCGTCGATCGCCTCGAGCTTCCAGTGGGCGTTGGCGCGGCCGACGGCGCGGTCGAAACGCAGGAACGGCAGCCCGGCGGGCAGGCCCAGCAGATAGGGGAGATACTCATCGGCCTTCTCCTCCCAGCCGCTCGCCCACACCAGCTCGAAATCCGCTCCCAGCGCGAGCAGGTGAGCGGCGGCCGTGGACGAAAGAAAGTGGGGAATGCCGTCGATCGAATGGAAGGATCCATCCACTGGGCCGATATCGGCTCCGAACAGCGAGATCACGCCGTCGATGTCCATGAGCAGCAGCGGCTTCTTGTGCGAATCGGCGCTTGGCAACTCTGAGCGATCTTTGAGCGGTTCTTTAGCTTGCGCAGAGGTTCATACGGGTACTCTCCCCTCATCGGCCGATCCGCCGAGGTCGGGCCAAAGCAGTAAAGCAGCCGGCGGCTCCAGTCGATCCAACTCAATCGTCTCCCCTATCGAACATGACTCTTGATCTAGGAATACTCCTCGCGCTTCTGTGTGCGTTCGTGGCGAACCTCGGGTTCTTCTACAAGCACCGGGGCGTCAACTCGGTGCCGAAGATCGACGTGCGCCACCCCTTCTCGGCGGCGCGCTCGCTGTATTCCTCGAAGTGGTTCACGCTGGGCATGATCACCGCAACGGCCAGCTGGGGGCTGCATGTCGCTGCCCTGTCGCTCGCGCCGATGTCGGTCGTGCAGGTCTCGCTTGCCGCCGGAGTCGTGTTCATCGCGGTCATGGCAGACCGCCTGTTTGGCTTCGAGGTCGGCCGCCGTCAGTGGATCGGGCTCGTCCTGACCGCGTCGGGCCTCGTGATGCTGGGCGTGACGGCGCCGGCGATGCATGGCCCGCACGCGCAGTTCTCGGTGGCGGCGATGATCGGCTTCGAGGCTGGTCTGTTCGGGCTGGGAGGCCTGCTGATCATGGGCCCGCGCATGGGTGGACCGGTAGAGCACCACGGCGTGATGCTGGGAGCCGCGGCAGGGATCCTGTTCGGCGTCTCAGACACCGCGATCAAGGCGCTCACCGGCATCACCGGCGCGCACGGATTGCTCGGGCTGCTGCTCAGCCCCTGGCTGATCGTCGCGGTGCTCGCCTCGATCGTCGCCTTCTACGCCTCCGCGCGCGGCCTGCAAGACGGAGACGCGGTGCCGGTGATCGCGGTCACGGGCACGGCCGCGAACATCGCCGGCATCACCGGCGGGATCCTCGTGTTCGGCGATCCGATGGCCGCTGGACCGGTTGGGATCACGCTGCAGGCGGTCGCCTTCGTGCTGGTCGTCGTCGCCTCCGCGATGATGCCCGCGCCGGTGCGCGCAGCCGGCGCTGCCGCAAGCGCTTAGCGCTGCTAGCATCACCGGCCGAATGCCAACCACCTCTCAGCTCGTGCGCAAGGGGCGCGTCGCCCCCAAGAAAAAGCTCGCCACCCCAGGTCTGAAGTCGGGGGCGGGGCGCAAAAAGAAGGTCGCCGCTCCGCAGCGACGAGGCGTGTGCACGCGCGTCTACACGACGACACCGAAGAAGCCTAACTCCGCCCTGCGCAAGGTCGCCCGTGTGCGGATCTCCGGCTCGATCGAGGTCACGGCATACATTCCCGGCGAGGGGCACAACCTCCAGGAGCACTCGGTCGTGCTCGTCCGCGGCGGCCGCGTCAAGGATCTGCCGGGCGTCCGCTACAAGGTCGTCCGCGGCACGCTCGACGCAGCCGGCGTGAGCGATCGCAAGAAGGCCCGCTCGCAGTACGGCGTGAAGAAGAAATAAATGCCTCGCCGCGCAGCCGCTCAGATCCGCCCCGCCGAGGCGGACCCGATACATCGCTCGAAGCTCGTCCAGCAGGTCATCAACAAGGTGATGCTCGACGGCAAGAAGTCCACAGCTGAGCGGATCGTCTACGACGCGCTCGCGCTGATCGGCGAGCGCAGCGACAAAGACCCGATCGAGACCCTAGAGGCGTCGATCAAAACGCTGACGCCCACGCTCGAGGTCAAATCGCGGAGGGTCGGTGGCGCCACCTATCAAGTGCCCGTCGAGGTCGCCTCCCGGCGTGCACGCACGCTGGCGGTCCGCTGGCTTGTCGAGTTCGCGCGCTCGCGCCGCGAGAAGACGATGGCCCAGCGCCTCGCCAACGAGCTGACCGACGCGCTCTCCCAGCAGGGCGGGGCGTATAAGCGCAAGGACGACATTTACCGCATGGCCCAGGCCAACAAGGCCTTCGCCCACTACCGCTGGTAAGCGAATCGATGACGCTGCGCGAGGCTGCGTCCTCGATCGCTCGTGTGCGCAGCACACTTCGCTTACTGCGTCCTTGCCTCGCTTGATCCTCGATCCGCTCACGGTTGGTGGCTCCGCCCGCGGGATTGCAGCGCTGTGTGCGATCGCTCACACTGCCCTTGACGGAAAAAGGTTTGGTACCTAAACTTCAGGTACCAAATGTCTTCCTCGCCCACCTCGGCCGCCGCCACCGATCCCGGTTTCCACCCGGAGGCATCCGAGCGCATCGAGCCCTACGTCTGGAAGATCGCGGGCGTGGTCATCCTCGGGATGATCGTGTCGATCCTCGACACGACGATCGTGAACGTCGCGCTGCCCACGCTGGGGCACGATCTGCACAGCTCGATCGCGCAGATCCAATGGGTGATCACCGGCTATCTGCTGTCGCTCGCGGCGGTCATCCCCGTCACGGGCTGGGCGGCTCGGCGCTTCGGCGCCAAGCGCGTGTACATGGTCTCACTGGTGCTGTTCACGGTCGGCTCGGCGCTGTGTGCGTTCGCCGCCTCGACGACCTCGCTGGTGCTGTTCCGCATCCTGCAGGGCGCGGGCGGCGGGATGATCATGCCGGTCGGGCAGCTGATCATGGCGCAGGTCGCCGGCCCCAAGCGCATGGGTCGGGTGATGGGGATCGTGGCGATGCCGGCGATGCTCGCGCCGATCCTCGGGCCGATTGCCGGCGGCACGATCCTGCAGAGCCTGCACTGGTCGTGGATCTTCCTCGTCAACGTGCCGATCGGAGCGCTCGCGCTGTTCCTCGCCTGGCGCACGATCCCGGAGACCGAATCCGGTGAGGCCGGCAAGCTGGACACGGTCGGGCTTGGGATCCTGTCGGGCTCCTCGATCGCGATCGTCTACGGGCTCAGTCAACTCGGCAGCCACGCCAGCCTGACAGCGCCGGTCGTCGTGTGGCCGATCGCCATCGGGCTTGCGCTCACGCTGGTCTTCTGCTGGCACGCTCTGCGGGTCGAGCGTCCTCTGCTGGATGTGCGGCTGTACAAGAACCGCGTGTTCGCGGCCGCCTCCGCGACGACGTTTGGACTCGGCGCGGCGCTGTTCGGAGCGATGATCCTCGTGCCGCTCTACTACCAGGAGGTTCGCCACGAGAGCGTGATCGTCACGGGGCTGCTGGTCGGTCCGCAGGGCCTCGGGATGCTGATGGTGGTGCCGTTCACCGGCCGCATGACCGAACGCTTCGGCGGTGGGCGCGTGGCGCTGTTCGGCGTTTCGATCCTCTGCCTGGGGACGATTCCGCTCGCTTTGATCGGCGCGAACACATCGATCCTCGCGATCTCCGCCGTGCTGCTCCTGAGGGGTGTCGGCATCGGCTTCTCCTTCATGCCGGCGATGACGGCCGCCTTCTCTTCCTTGAAACCCGAGCAGCTCTCCGACGCGACTCCGCAGCTGAACGTGCTGCAGCGCATCGGCGGAGCGATCGGAACGGCCGTGCTGGCAGTCGTGCTGCAGCGTGCGACCGGGCACGTGGCGACGCCCGCCAAACTGGCTGACGCCTTCGATGCCGCCTACTGGGGCTCGCTTGTGATCGCCGTCGCCTCGCTGATCCCGTGCGTGGTCCTGATGCGGGCTGAAAACCCCCGCGCGAAGCTCAGCAGCGCCGCCGCCAGCGCCGAGGCGAGCGCGGAGCCGCTCGGCGTCTAGCGAGCCACGATGAGCGAAGCCACGACAACCAAGCGCCCAGCCAAGCTCTCTGCGAGCCCGTCCGCCGGGTGGAGCGAGGAGCTGACCGAGCTGGGCCTCGCATTCCGCCACGTGTTCCGCACGCTCAGCCGGCTGCGCGGGCGTGACACGCACCTCGGCAGCTCGGAGCTCAGTCACGCGCAGTTCGAGCTGTTGATCGAGCTGGACGAGCACGGCGGCCTGTCCGCGGGAGAGCTGGCGGCGGCGGCACGGCTGACGCCCGCGACGGTCACGCAGATGCTCGATCACCTCGCCACCACCGGGCATGTCGAGCGGGTTCGCTCGGATACCGACCGGCGCGTGGTCGTCTCCCGGCTGACGGCCAAGGGCCGCCGTCAGATCGAGGCCAAGCGCAAGGCCTGGCAGGGCCGCTGGGAAGAGGCCCTCGAGGGCGTCGCGCCGGAGGATCTGCGTACGGCCGCGAGCGTGCTCGAACGCCTCGGGGAGATGTTCGAGCACGGGCCACCAACGGCCGCTTGCAAGGCGCCCGCGGAGGGCCTGCAACGAGGCTCTCAGAGCCCGCAATAGAGGGTCGAATCGCGCAAACCCTCTGCTATAGTCGGAGCCGCGTTGGGCGTGTGCGCAGGTATGTGAGCATCGCTCCGGCGGAGTCCCAAATCACGATGGAGACCTCGACCAGATAACGAAGCGGCCCGGTCCACACAAAGACCAGTAGCGCGCGTGGACCCGAGGGGTCCATTTTTTACGCCCAAAGACACGTCCCCACGGTAACGACCCCCCACTTCATCCATGCCACGCAAGTACACACTCGAGAACACCCGGAACATCGGGATCATGGCGCACATCGACGCCGGTAAGACGACGACGACCGAGCGCATCCTCTACTACACGGGGCGCACCTACAAGATCGGCGAGGTCCACGAGGGCGCGGCCGTGATGGACTGGATGGAGCAGGAGCAGGAGCGCGGCATCACGATCACCTCCGCCGCCACGACCGCCGAGTGGAAGAAGCACCGGATCAACATCATCGACACGCCCGGCCACGTCGACTTCACCGTCGAGGTCGAGCGCTCGCTGCGCGTGCTCGACGGCGCGATCGCGCTGTTCGACTCGGTCGCGGGCGTCGAGCCGCAGTCTGAGACCGTCTGGCGCCAGGCCGACAAGTACCAGGTCCCGAGGATCGCCTACATCAACAAGATGGACCGCATCGGCGCCGACTTCGAGCGCGGCGTGCAGACGATGATCGATCGTCTCGGAGCCCACCCGGTGCCGATCCAGCTGCCGATCGGCGCGGAGTCGGAGTTCCAGGGAATCGTCGATCTGGTCGCGATGAAAGCGATCGTCTACAAGGACGAGCTGGGCACCGAACAGGAAGAGACCGAGATCCCCGAGGGCCTGCGGGAAGCGGCCGAGGCCGCCCGCGAGCACCTGCTGGAGGAGGTCTCCCACTACGACGACGGCCTGCTCGAGCTGATCCTGGAGGAAGGCGAGATCTCCGAAGAGCGCCTCAAGCAGGCGATCCGCAAGGCGACGCTGTCGACCAAGCTGACACCCGTGCTGTGCGGCTCGTCGTTCAAGAACAAGGGCGTGCAGCCGCTCCTGGACGCGGTCATCGACTACCTGCCCTCGCCGCTGGACGTGCCGCCGATGGTCGGCACCGAGCTGATCAAGGGCCAGGAGGAGGAGCGCCAGGTCGTGCGCAAGCCCGATGACTCCGAGCCGTTCTCCGCGCTTGCCTTCAAGATCGCCGCCGACCCCTACGTCGGCAAGCTCACCTACTTCCGGGTGTACTCCGGTCGCCTGGAGGCGGGCTCGCGCGTGCTGAATGTCAACAGCGGGCGCACCGAGCGGATCGGGCGGATCCTGATGATGCACGCCAACGAGCGCGAGGAGGTCTCCGAGGTCTACGCCGGCGACATCGCCGCGGCGGTCGGGATCAAGCAGGTCATCACCGGTGACACGCTGGCCGCGCCGGACGCGCCGATCCGCCTGGAGAACATCATCTTCCCGGTGCCCGTCATCAAGGTGGCGGTCGAGCCCAAGACGAAGGTCGACCAGGAGAAGATGTCGATCGCGCTGGGGCGCCTGGCCGAGGAGGACCCGACTTTCCAGGTGCGCACCAACGAGGAGACCGGCCAGACCGAGATCTCGGGCATGGGCGAGCTGCACCTGGAGGTGCTGGTCGACCGTATGAAGAGAGAGTTTGGAGTCGAGGCCAACGTGGGACGCCCGCAGGTCTCCTACCGCGAGACGGTGCGCGGGACGGTCGAGAAGATCGAAGGCAAGTTCGTGCGCCAGACCGGTGGCTCGGGCCAGTTCGGGGTCGTCTACATCAACCTCGAGCCGGCGCCCGGCGAGGGCTTTGAGTTCATCAACAAGATCAAGGGCGGGAACATCCCCTCGGAATACATCCCAGCCGTGCAGAAAGGCGTCGAAGAGGCGCTGGACAACGGCGTCAAGGCCGGCTACCCGATGGTCGACTTGCGGGTGACGCTCGTCGACGGCAAGTACCACGACGTGGACTCCTCGGAGATCGCCTTCAAGGTCGCCGGCTCGATCGCGTTCAAAGAGGCCGCCAAACGCGCCAAGCCGGTGCTGCTGGAGCCGATCTTCGCGGTCGAGGTCGTCACGCCCGAGGACTTCCTCGGCGAGGTGATCGGCGATCTGAGCCGCCGCCGCGGACGCGTCGAGGGCCAGGAGCGCGTCGGCAACGCGCTGGCGGTCACCGCCCGCGTGCCGCTGAGTGAGATGTTCGGATATGCGACCGACCTGCGTTCGAACACGCAGGGGCGGGCCAACTACACGATGCAGTTCGAGGGCTACGAGGAGGTTCCGCCGAACATCGCCGAGAAGATCGTCGAGCAGCGCACGGGGGAGCCGGTGCCGGCCTAGCGGCGGGCAGCAGTCACAGATAGACGCATTTAGATAGATTTCTCAGGTTCGCCCTCATAGAGGCGGACATACAAGTCGATACAGGAGCGAACCAAAAGTGGCGAAGGAGAAGTTCGAGCGCGACAAGCCGCACGTCAACGTCGGGACCATCGGTCACATCGACCATGGCAAGACGACGCTGACCGCTGCCATAACAACCGTGTTGGCTGAGAAGGGTGGAGCCGAAGCCCGCACCTTCGCTGAGATCGACAACGCGCCTGAGGAGAAGGAACGCGGAATCACGATCGCCACGTCGCACGTCGAGTACCAGACGGAGAACCGTCACTACGCGCACGTCGACTGTCCCGGTCACGCCGACTACGTGAAGAACATGATCACCGGCGCGGCGCAGATGGACGGCGCGATCCTGGTGGTCTCGGCCGCCGACGGCCCGATGCCCCAGACGCGCGAGCACATCCTGCTGGCCCGTCAGGTCGGCGTGCCGTACATCGTCGTGTTCCTGAACAAGGCCGACATGGTCGACGACGAGGAGCTCTTGGAGCTGGTCGAGGTCGAGGTTCGCGAGCTGCTCAGCGAATACGACTTCCCGGGCGATGACATCCCCTTCATCACCGGCTCCGCGCTGAAGGCGCTGGAAGGCGACGAGGCCTACAAGGAGAAGATCGTCGAGCTGGCAGCGGCGCTCGACACCTACATCCCCGAGCCCGTCCGCGAGCTCGACAAGCCCTTCCTGATGCCGGTCGAGGACGTCTTCTCGATCACCGGCCGTGGCACGGTCGCCACCGGGCGCGTCGAGCAGGGCATCGTCAACACCGGCGACACGGTCGAAATCGTGGGAGTCCACGACTCGACATCGACGGTCGTCACGGGCGTTGAGATGTTCCGCAAGATCCTCGACCAGGGCCAGGCGGGCGACAACGTCGGCTGCCTGCTGCGTGGCACCAAGCGCGAGGAGATCGAGCGCGGCCAGGTGCTGTGCAAGCCGGGGTCGATCACCCCGCACACCAAGTACAAGGCCGAGGTCTACGTGCTCAAGAAGGAGGAGGGTGGACGCCACACCCCGTTCTTCACGGGCTACCGGCCCCAGTTCTACTTCCGTACCACCGACGTCACCGGCGTGGCGAAGCTGCCCGACGGCGTCGAGATGGTCATGCCCGGCGACAACGTCCAGATGGATATCGAGCTGATCCAGCCGATCGCCATGGACCAGGGCCTGCGCTTCGCCATCAGGGAGGGCGGTCGCACGGTCGGCTCCGGCGTGGTCACCGAGATCATCGAGTAGTGCCCGCCGCCCTTCGGGGCGGCGTTTCATTCGCAGTCCGATACGACAAACAAAGCCCCCCGAAAGGTGCGGTGGCGAGAAGTAGGGCGATTCCCCGACACGGAATCCCATCCTGCGCTCACCATCTCGGGAGGGTCCCCGGCGGGAGTTCGCTCCGCCGCCGGGTCACCCAGCGAGCGCAGGGCGAAGCAGCAGACAGCAGCAGATCAACAAGACAAATCAGACAGACAGCGAGCACACAGCTTCCATGGCATCGGCCACCCAAAACAAGATCCGCATCCGCCTGAAGGCGTATGACACGTCCGCCATCGAGTCGGCGGCGAAGGAGATCGTGGAGACGGCGACGCGCACCGGCGCGACCGTTTCCGGGCCCGTGCCGTTGCCGACCGAGAAGAACGTGTACTGCGTAATTCGCTCGCCGTTCAAGGACAAGGACTCGCGCGAGCATTTCGAGATCCGGACGCACAAGCGCCTGATCGACATCCACCAGCCGACGCCGAAGACGGTCGACTCCCTCCAGCGCCTGGATCACCTCCCGGCCGGTGTGGACATCGAGATCCGCCTCGCCACCTGATCCCCGGCCGCTCGCAATGCCCGCCATCCTCGCAAAGAAGCTCGGCATGACCCAGGTCTTCCAGGAGGACGGAAGCGTCGCGCGCGTGACCGTCCTGGAGGCCGGCCCGTGCCCGGTCACGGCGATCCGCTCGCAGGAGCGCGATGGCTACGACGCGCTGCAGCTCGCGTTCGGTCAGAGCAAGGAGAAGCACCTGACGAAAGCCGAGCTCGGTCATCTACAGAAGGCCGACGCCCCCCCGATGCGCCACCTGGCCGAGTTCCGCGGCGAGGCCGGCGAGTTGCAGCTGGGGGAGACGGTGACGGTCGAGTCGTTCGAGGTCGGGGGGCGCGTGAAGATCTCCGGAACCTCGAAGGGCAAGGGCTTCCAGGGCACGATCAAGCGCCACAACTTCGCCTCGGGGCCCAAGTCGCACGGCTCGCACAACAAGCGCGCGCCGGGATCGATCGGTGCCTCGGCGTGGCCGGCGCGCGTGATGAAGGGGATCCGCGGGCCGGGACAGATGGGCAACAAGCGCGTGACCCAGAAGGGCCTTGAGATCGTCTCGGTGGATCCGAAGGAGAACCTGCTGCTCGTGCGTGGCTCGGTGCCCGGTCCTCGTGGTGGCGTCGTGGAGGTGCGCAGCGATGCCTGACGCACCCGTGCTTGGAGCGACAAAGAAGGTAAAGCTCGATGACGGCGCCTTCGGCGCGGGATTTCGTGGTCCGCTGGTTCACCAGAGCGTGCGCGCGGAGCAGGCCGCCCGTCGGCGCGGCACGGCTTCCACCAAGACGCGCGGCATGGTGCGCGGCGGTGGCGCCAAGCCATGGCGCCAGAAGGGGACCGGCCGCGCTCGCGCGGGCTCCAGCCGTTCGCCGATCTGGACGGGCGGTGGGATCGTGTTCGGGCCGCAGCCGCGCTCCTACACGTTCAAGGTCAATCGCAAGGAGCAGCGTGCCGCGCTGCGCAGCGCGCTGTCGCTGCACGCCGAGCGCCGCTCGATCGCGATTCTCGACGCCGACGCTTTCAAAGCACCAAAGACGAGCCAGGCCTTCGAGCTGCTCGAGGACTGGGCGCAGAGCGCGCCGACGCTCGTGGTGCTCGCTCCCGAGGAGTCCGCGGCGGCGCTGTCCTTCCGCAACATCGCGCGCGTGGCCGTGCTGAGCGCCGCCGATGTAGGCGTCACCGACTTGCTGGGGGCGGCCTCGCTGCTCGTCTCGCAGGCTGCGCTCGAGGAGCTCACGGCGCGTGCGAGCAAGCAGGCGCGCCAGAGCGAGTCAGAGGAGGCGAAAGCCTGATGGAGCCCTCGCAGGTGATCATCCGCCCGGTCGTCTCGGAGAAGAGCTACGTGCTCTCGGCCGCCAACCGTTACACCTTCCGCGTGCACGACGACGCACACAAGACGCAGATCCGCCAGGCGATCGAGGTGCTGTTCGACGTGCACGTCGTCGAGGTCAGAACCTCGAGCGTCAAGTCCAAGCCCAAGCGCCGAGGCAACACGAGCGGGCGCACGCGCGCCTGGAAGAAGGCGATCGTGCAGGTGCGCGAGGGCGAGTCCATTCCGATCTTCCAGGGCCTGGCAGCCCTCGAGTCCTGAGCTAATGCCCGTTCGCAAGCCCAAGCCCACGAGTCCCGGAATGCGCTTCGTGTCCTATCCGGACTTCGCCGAGGTGACGAAGTCAAAGCCCGAGAAGACGCTGATCGAAGGCCTGAAGAAGAGCGGTGGACGCAACGCCCACGGGCGCAAGACCGCACGTCATCGCGGTGGTGGAGCAAAGCGCGCCTACCGCCGGGTCGACTTCAAGCGCCGTAAGGACGGAGTGCAGGCAAAAGTCGCCGCAATCGAGTACGACCCCAACCGCTCGGCATACATCGCGCTGCTGCATTACGTCGATGGTGAGAAGCGCTACATCCTCGCCCCGCAACGTCTTACGGTCGGGATGATGGTGGCCTCCGGCGACGGCGCGGAGATCGCGGTCGGTAATTGCATGGAGCTCGCGCGCATGCCCGTCGGTACGGTCGTGCACAACGTCGAGTTGCAGCCCGGCCGCGGAGGCCAGATGGCCCGCTCGGCCGGTGCCTCGGTGCAGCTGATGGCCAAGGACGGAGACATGGCCACGCTGCGACTGCCCTCCGGTGAGATGCGGCTCGTGCGCGCGGAGTGCCGCGCGACGGTCGGCACGCTCGGCAACGCCGAGCACCAGAACGTAAAGGTCGGCAAGGCGGGGCGCAAGCGCCACATGGGCGTGCGCCCGCAGACGCGTGGCGTCGCGATGAACCCGGTCGATCACCCGCACGGCGGCGGCGAGGGCTCGACGACCGCCGGACGCCATCCGGTCACTCCGTGGGGAGTGCCGACGCTCGGCTATCGCACGCGCAAGAAGAACAAGAGCTCCGACTCCTACATCGTGCGCGGACGCAGGCGCGGGAAGGGCAAGCAGCGATGAGCCCCTCAAGCAAGAAGGGCCACGGCCACGTATGCCGGCGCCGGATCGGCGTCCTCGATCGTTCGTGTGCGAAGCACACTTCACTCACTGCGTCCTTGTCCGGCTTGGCCTACGTGGCCGTGGAAGGTGAGGTGCAACGATGAGCCGCTCCAGCAAGAAGGGCCCGTGGGTGGAAGAGCGCTTGATGAGCCGCATCGAAGCGCTGAACACCGCCAACAACAAGAAAATGCTGCGCACATGGTCGCGCGCATCGACGATCTTCCCGGAGATGGTCGGCCACACGATTGCCGTGCATGACGGACGCAAGCACGTGCCGGTGTTCATCAGCGAGTCGATGGTCGGTCACAAGCTCGGCGAGTTCGCGCCCACGCGCGTGTTCCGAGGACATGCCGGATCGGGCCGTGTGCGATGAGCGCCGAGGAGGAGAAGGAGGGCACGACGCCCGAGGAGGCGTCCGCAGCCAAGAAACCGGTGCGCAGAAAAGCCGCTGCCAAAAAACCGGCTGCCAAGGCCACCGCCGACAACGCGCCCGAGGCGAAGGACGGCGACGCCAAAAAACCTGCTGCGAAAAAAGCCGCGGAAAAACCAGCCGCCAAAAAAGAGCCGGCTGCCAAGGAGCCCGTTGCGAGTGAGAAAAAAGCGGCTCGCTCCAAACCGGCCAAACCACGGCGCCGGGTCGTTCGCGCACACGCCCGCTATGTCCGCACCTCCGCGCGCAAGGCGCGAATGGTCTGTGGCCACCTGCGCGGCAAGACCATCGGGGAGGCACGCGCTATCCTCGCGTTCACCCCTCGTGAGGTGGCGCGCGACTGGAGCAAGCTGCTCGAGTCGGCTGTGGCGAACGCCGAGAGCAACCACGAGTTGCTCGAGGACGATCTGATCGTCCGGGAGGCATATGCCGACGAGGGGCCGACGATCAAGCGCTTTCGGCCGCGCGCCATGGGGCGCGCCACGCCGATCCGCAAGCGCACCAGTCACCTGACGATCACGCTGACCCCGGACGCGGCGACTCAGACCAACAAGAGACAGGGCTAGAGAGACAAGAATGGGACAGAAGGTTCATCCAGAGGCCATGCGCGTGGGCTACATCCACGACTGGAAGTCCAACTGGTTCAACGAAAAGAACTTCGCCGAGTACCTCGCGGAGGACGTGCGTGTGCGCGAGCACATCGTGCGCAAGCTCTCTCATGCCGGCCTTTCGAGCATCACGATCCGCAAGGACTCAAACGAACTCGAGGTGAACATCCACACGGCCCGACCGGGCATCGTGATCGGCAAGTCCGGCAGCGAAGTGGATGCCCTGCGCCGCGACCTGCACAAGATGACGAACAAGCAGATCAAGGTGAACATCCTTGAGATCAAGCGCCCCGAGCTGGATGCCTCGCTGGTCGCGCAGTCGATCGCCGAGCAGCTGCAGAACCGCGTCGCCTTCCGCCGCGCGATGAAGCGTGCGCTTACGAGCGCGATGCGCTCCGGCGCCAAGGGCGTAAAGGTGCAGGTATCCGGCCGCCTGGGTGGCGCGGAGATGGCACGCACGGAAAGCTATTCCGACGGGCGCGTGCCGCTGCACACGATGCGTGCCGACATCGACTACGGCTTCTATGAGTCGCGCACGACCTTCGGGCGGATCGGCGTGAAGTGCTGGATCAACAAGGGTGAAATCATGCCCGAGGGCTACACCGGCGCAGACCTGACCGACATGACGGCGCCCGCGCCTCCGGGCAACGACCGCGACGGACGCGGTGGGCGCGACGGGCGTGACGGCAGGGGACGCGGACGTGGCGGCGGTGGCCCCGGCGGCGGCGGTGGCGGCGGCGGACGTGGACGTGGCGGACAGGGCGGCGGCGGTGGACGCGGCCCAGGTGGCTTCGGCGGCGCGGGTGGCCGTGGGGGCGGCGGCGGTGGTCGCGGTCCCGGCGGTGGCGGGCGTGGCGGTCCCCGGCCCGGTGGAGGTGGGCGCTGATGCTCTCGCCCAAGCGAGTCAAGCACCGCAAGCAGCACCGCGGCCGGCGCCGTGGCACCTCGCGTGGCCAGGTGAAGGTCCAGTTCGGCGAGTACGGCCTGAAGGCGCTCGAGGGCGGCTGGCTGACCAACCGCCAGATCGAGGCCGCCCGTGTCGCGATGACGCGCAAGATCAAGCGTGGCGGCAAGGTGTGGATCAACGTCTTTCCCGACAAGCCCGTCACGAAGAAGCCGGCCGAGACGCGCATGGGCTCCGGCAAGGGCTCGCCCGAAGGCTGGGTGGCGGTGGTCAAGCCCGGACGAGTGATGTTCGAGTTGGCCGGAGTATCCGAGCCGCTGGCGCGCGACGCGATCCGGCTGGCCGCGCACAAGCTGCCGCTGAAATCCAAGTTCGTGCTGCGCGAGGACTGAGAAGCGATGAAGGCGAAAGAGATGCGCGACCTCGAGGCCGGCGAACTTGCCAAGCAGGTGGGTGTGCTGCGCAAAGAGGTGTTCGGGCTGCGCTTTGCAAATGCGACCGGCGAACTCGATGACACCGCGGGTGTCGGTCGCGCCAAGCGCGATCTGGCGCGGGCGCTGACGGTTGCGCGCGAGCAGGAGCTCGTCGCCGAGCGCGATTCACAAAACTGAGCATTCGATAGGAAGAAACGGACGACATGGCTGACGAACCAGACAACGACACGCCCCCCACGCCGGAGGACGCGGAGGCTCAGGCCCCCGAGGCCGACTCCCCCGAGGCGCAGGCCGCCCCCGAGGTCACAGCGGAGGAGGCTCCGACAGCGGACGCCCCGGCTGAGGACGCGCCCGCGGAGGATGCCGGCGAGGACGAGCACCTCGCCGCGCCGGCCGCCGGCAAGGACGAGCCGGGTGAGCAGCTCTCCGCGAAGGAGCGCCGCCGCTCCGAGCGCTCCAAGCACGTCGGCACGGCGCGCCCGGCGCGCACGCCGGAGGAGCGTCACGCAGAGCGCCTGGCGCGGCGCAAGGCGAAGGCCGTGAGCCGCCGTGCGCGCCGCCTGCAGGAACGCACGAAAGCGGCCGAGCGCCGAGCGGCCGCGCCCGCCCCCGCACCACTGGCGCCCGTGCACGCGCCGGTCGAGGGGCGCCGTCGCGAACGCCAGGGGATCGTCGTCTCGGACAAGGCGGAGAAGACGATCACCGTCCGCATCGACGTCGCCCGCCGTCACCGTCGCTACGAGAAGATCGTTCGCAGCTCGAGCACGCTGCACGCGCACGACGAGAACAACGACGCGCACGAGGGCGACACGGTGCGTGTGATCGAGAGCCGGCCGCTGTCGCGCAGCAAGCGCTGGAGGCTCGTCGACGTGTTGGAGCGCGCGCGATGATCCAGAACGAGACACGTCTGCGCGTCGCCGACAACACGGGCGCGCGCGAGATTCTGTGCATCCGGGTCAAGGGCGGCTCGCAGCGCCGCTATGCGTTCGTGGGCGACGTGATCACGGCGACGGTCAAGCAGGCCAACCCGCAGGGCGCGGTCAAAAAGGGCGAGGTCGTCACCGCGGTGGTCGTGCGCACGAAGAAGCCGATCGGCCGTGACGATGGCACCTACATCGCCTTCGATGAGAACGCCGCGGTGATCATCGACGACCAGAACAACCCGCGCGGCACGCGCGTGTTCGGGCCGGTGGCACGCGAACTGCGCGAGCGCAACTTCATGAAGATCGTCTCACTGGCGCCGGAGGTGCTGTGATGAAGCGCCCGAGCAAACGCCCGAGCGCTCCCAAGCGGCGCCACGTGAAGATCCGCTCGGACGATCACGTGAAGGTGATGGCCGGTAAGGATCGCGGCAAGACCGGCAGGGTCCTGCGAGTCGAGCCGACCAAGAACCGCCTGTACGTCGAGGGCCTGAACATGGTCAAGCGCCACGTGCGCCCGCAGCAGGAAACGGGTTCGAACCCGATCGCCGGCACGGCGGGCCAGCTGGGCGGCGTGATCGAGCGCGAGGGCCCGATCCACATCTCGAACGTGATGCTCTTGGACGCCAAGGGCCAGCCGACGCGCGTGGGCATCGAACGCGAGAACGGCACGCGCATTCGCGTCGCCAAGAGCAGCGGCACGAGACTGGACTGAGCGACTTGAGCACGATGACCGCAGACGCCCCACCCGCCCGCCTGAAGATCCGCTATCAGGAGGAGATCCGCCCTGCGCTGATCGAGCGCTTCGGCTACTCATCGATGATGCAGGCCCCGCGGCTGGAGAAGATCACGCTGAACATGGGCGTCGGCCTGGCCAAGCAGGACTCCAAAGTGCTGAAGGCGGCGCTCGAGCAGCTGCGGACGATCGCCGGCCAGCAGCCGAGCGTGCGCCGGGCGCGCAAGTCGATCGCGTCGTTCAAATTGCGCGAGGGCATGCCCGTCGGCGTGGCGGTCACGCTGCGGGGCGAGCGCGGCTATGAGTTCCTCGATCGCCTGGTCTCGGTCGCGATCCCCCGCATTCGTGACTTCCGCGGGCTGAACCCGCGCTCGTTCGACGGTCGCGGCAACTACTCGATGGGCGTGCACGAGCAGATCATCTTCCCCGAGATCGACTACGACGCGATCGACCAGGTGCGGGGCCTTGACATCACGATCACCACGAGCGCGTCCAGCGACATCGAGGCGTTCGCGCTGCTTCAGGCCCTTGGCATGCCGTTCGCCGCGCAGGGCCGCCCGAAGGGCTATGACCCCAAGGCCGACCAGGCCGAGGCCGAGGCCCACGCTGCCGCGGAGGCGGCCAAGGCTGCCGAAGTGCCGGTAGCCACCCCCAAAGCTGCCGCCAAGGCTGCGAAGGAGGCTCCGCCGGCCGAGGCCGAGGCTGCGACCGAGACGGCCGAGAACGATGCAGTCTCCGAGCCCGGCGCTGCCGAGGCCGTGGCCGAGCCCGAGGCGGCCAGTGAGACGGCCGAGCCCGAGGCCTCAGAGGAGAACGTCGGCCCAGAGGGTTCGGCCGATACGGCCGAGACCGAGGACTCGGCAGAGGCCGATGAGAACTCAACCGAGCAGGAGGGCAGCGACTGATGGCCAAGACATCCCAGCGCGTCAAGCAGGCGCGGACGCCGAAGTTCAAGACCCGTGCCTATACTCGGTGCAACCGCTGCGGCCGTCCGCGCGCGGTGTATCGCAAGTTCGGGGTGTGCCGCATCTGTCTGCGCGAGCTCGCCCACAACGGCCACATCCCAGGGATGACGAAGTCGTCCTGGTAGCAACCGGCGCCACGATCTACACCTGAGAGCCAAGCCATGTCCATGACCGATCCGATAGCCGATTTCCTCACGCGAGTACGCAACGCGATCCACGCCGCCCACGAGACGGTCGAGATCCCCGCGTCCAAGCTCAAGAGCGAGCTGGCGCGGATACTCGTCGAGCAGGGCTACATCGACTCCTTCACGGTGATCCCCGCACCGGACGACGGCGCGGGCGAGCTGATTCAGATTCGGCTGAAGTACACCGAGGACCGCCGCTCGGCGATCACCGGCCTGCGGCGCGTCTCGCGCCCAGGGCGGCGCACGTACGTCGACGCCAAGCACATCCCAAAGGTGCTGGGTGGCATGGGCACCTCGATCGTCTCCACCTCACACGGCGTGATGAGTGGCCATGACGCGCGCGCGGCCGGCGTCGGCGGCGAGGTCATGGCGCAGGTCTGGTGAGCGTGAGCGTATGTCCCGAATCGGTAGACAGCCCATTCCAGTTCCCACCGGCGTGACCGTCGCGATCGAGCCGAACTCGGTGCGCGTGAACGGACCCAAGGGCGAACTGTCCGAGCGCATCCACAAGGACATCGAGGTCAAGCAGGATGGCGAGCAGCTGCTCGTCACGCGCCCGACCGATCGCGGCGAACACCGCGCCCTGCACGGGCTCACGCGCTCACTGGTCGCGAACATGGTCCAGGGCGTCACGGCCGGCTATGAGAAGCGTTTGGAGATCCAAGGTGTCGGCTACCGCGCGCAGCTGAAGGGTAAGAACCTGGAGCTCGCGGTCGGCTACTCGCACCCGGTCCCGATCGCCGCGCCCGATGGGATCGAATTCGAGGTTCCCCAGCCGACGCGGGTGGTCGTCAAAGGCATCTCCAAGCAGCTCGTCGGCGAGACGGCCGCGATCATCCGCAAGCAGCGCCCGCCAGAGCCCTACAAGGGCAAGGGCATCCGCTACGAGGGCGAGTACGTGCAGCGCAAGGTAGGAAAGCGCGCATGAGCACGCATGGCGGCGTCGGATCGGCGTCCTCGATCGCTCGTGTGCCGAGCACACTTCGCTCACTGCGTCCTTGCCCGACTTGCCCTGCGTGCTCATGCGATGCTGCTGGCCGACAGCCGGAGGCTTTGCGATGAGCACGCTCACGAAGGGCGATCGCCGGCTCAAGCGCCGCCGCCGCGTGCGGGCGAAGATCTCGGGCACGGCCGAGCGCCCGAGGATCTCTGTGTTTCGCTCCAATCAGGGCCTTTCTGCCCAGCTGATCGACGACTCTGTCGGGCGCACGCTGGCGGCCGTCAACTGGTTCGAGCCCGAGTTGAAGTCGCTGAAGAAGGGCGAGCGCACCAAGCGCGCCGGCGAGGCGCTTGCCGAGCGCGCGAAGGCGGCCGGCGTGTCTGAGGCCGTGTTCGATCGCGGCGGGTACCGCTATCACGGCCACGTGCGCGCGTTCGCCGAGGCGATCCGAGAGAACGGGATAACCGTCTAGCGTCCGCGGGCTTCACGACCGCTACGCTCTTCCACTGCCATGTCAATCTCCGTAGATCGCTCAGTCAGCCCCGCCGGCCTGGACCTCCAGGAGCGCGTGGTCGAGATCAATCGTGTCGCCAAGGTCGTCAAGGGCGGCCGGCGCTTCTCGTTCACCGCCCTGGTCGTGGTCGGCGATGAACGCGAAGTCGTGGGCGTGGGCTACGGCAAGGCCAACGAGGTGCCGCTGGCGATCCAGAAGGGTGTCGAGCGCGCGAAGAAGGATCTGTTCCGCGTTCCCAAGCACGGCAGCACGATTACCCACCAGACGACAGGCATCTTCGGCGCCGGGCGTGTGCTGCTCAAGCCGGCGTCTCCCGGTACCGGTGTGATCGCCGGCGGAGGCGTGCGCGCGGTGCTCGAGCTTGCCGGCATCCACGACATACTCTCCAAGAGCCTTGGCACGCAGAACCCGATCAATCTCGTGAAGGCGACCGTCGCGGGACTGCGCGGCCTGCGCACTCCCCAGGAGGTCGCGGAGTTGCGCGGCCTGTCGATCAGCAAGGTTCTCGGGCTCGGCGGCGAGCCGGCCAACGGCTCCGGCGCGACCGCGACGCTCGAGCAGACGGCCGAGGCTCCGGATGAGACCTCGCCGGCGGAGGCAGAGACCGCACCCACGAGCGCGCCCGAGGAGGCACCCGCCTGATGGCTGCGCTGAGCGTCACCCAGCGGCGTTCGCGTAACGGCGCGAATAAGAAACAGCTCGACACGCTGCGCTCGCTCGGCCTGCGCCGAATCGGGCAGACCGTCGAGGTCGAGGACTGCGACCAGGCGCGTGGGATGCTGCATGCAGTCCGCCACTTGGTCGAGGTCGAGGAGCGCAAGTGAGCCCGGCCGCCAAAGACGCAGAGCAGGAGCGGATCGGGCTGCACAGCCTCGCGCCTGCCCCCGGCAGCCGCCGTCCGCGCAAGCGCATCGGACGTGGCGAAGGCTCGGGCACTGGCAAGACCTCCGGCCGTGGGCAGAAGGGCGCGGGCTCGCGCTCGGGCTCCAAGCGCAGGGCGCGCTTCGAGGGCGGGCAGATGCCGATCCACATGCGCATGCGAAAGCTGCGCGGGCCGCACATGAAGAAGTCGATGCCATTCGAGCCCTTCCGCACGCACACCCAACCCGTCAACCTCGCGGCCCTCGAGAGCCGCTTCGAGGCGGGCGCCGAGGTGACGATCGAGTTGATGAAGGCCAACGGCCTGGGCACCCGCAAGGACGTCCCCATCAAGGTGCTCGCCAAGGGCGAGCTGAGCAAGGCGCTGAGCGTGCACGCGCACGGATTCAGCGCTGGCGCGCGCGAGCGCATCGAGGCGGCCGGCGGCAGCTGCCACCTCGTAGACGGCTAGCGGGGTCTCAGGCGCCGTGCAAGTGGCAGCACGCACGGGCACATCGACTAGAATCGGCCGCTCCGCGGGGCCAGGAGCGGCTCGTCGCTCTGGGCCGCGGAACTGAAGCCCATGCTCGCGACAATCCTCAACGCCTTTCAGGTAGCGGACATCCGCAAGAAGATCGCCTTCACGGCGGCGATGTTGCTGATCTACCGATTCGGCTCGCACGTGCCGGTGCCGGGCGTCAACCTCAGCGCGGTCAACAACATCCAGAAGGAGTTTGGCGGCTCCAACATCCTGGGATTGCTGAACCTTTTCTCCGGTGGCGGGTTGTCGCGGATCGCGATATTCGCGCTGGGCATCATGCCCTACATCACGGCCTCGATCATCCTGCAGCTGCTGCAGGTCGCGCTGCCCTCGCTGGAAAAGCTCTCCAAGGAAGGCGAGGTCGGGCAGGCGCGCATCACTCAATACACGCGTTATCTGACCGTCGGCCTGGCGTTTGCCCAGTCGATCGGCTACGTGTTCCTGTTTCACACCCTGCAGGCGAAAGCCGGCGAATCGGTGGTCAGCCACTTCGACGCGCCGCATATCTTCCTGATCGTCGTGTGCCTGACATCGGGCTGCGTGATGCTGATGTGGATCGGCGAGCTGATCACCCAGCGCGGCATCGGCAACGGCATCTCGCTGCTGATCTTCGCCTCGATCGTCGCGCGCCTGCCGTCCGGCATCCAGCAGTGGTGGACCACGCAGGACCAAGTCTTCAAGGTGATGATGCCGTTCCTCGTGCTGGCGGTCGTGGCCGGGATCGTGTTCGTGCAGGAAGGCCAGCGGCGCATCCCCGTCCAGTACGCCAAGCGCGTGATCGGGCGGCGCATGACCGAGGGCGGGCAGACGTACCTGCCGCTGCGCGTGAACATGGCCGGCGTGATTCCCGTGATCTTCGCCGCGAGCATCATGGCCTTCCCCCCGACCGTCGGGCAGCTCGTGAAAACGCACTGGGGCCAGCAGATCTCCGACTTCTTCTCGCCCAACGGCTGGCATTACATCGTGGGCGAGTCCCTGTTCATCATCATCTTCACCTACTTCTACACGGCCGTCACGTTCAACCCGGTCGACCAGGCGGACAACCTGAAGAAGTACGGAGGCTTCATCCCGGGGGTGAGGCCGGGGCGTCCGACGGCTGAATTCCTGGACCGCATCCTTGCGCGCCTGACGTTCCCCGGAGCCTTGTTCCTGGCGGCGGTGGCCGCGCTGCCGACGATCCTGATCGCGCGCACGCACCAGAACGTCGCGCTCGGCGGGACATCGCTGTTGATCGTGATCGGCGTGGCGCTGGAAACGATGAAGCAGCTCGAGGCGCAGCTGATGATGCGAAGTTACGAGGGCTTCTTGAAGTAGCCGGATGGGCGGCGAGCGGGCCGCCCGCCGCGGCGCAGTCACCTGCCCGTGCGAGTGGAGCCCAATAGATAGGCTGCCTCGGACTTGTCCGAGTTCAACCTGATCCTGCTCGGCCCGCCGGGCGCAGGCAAGGGCACGCAGGCCGACCGCCTGCGCGAGGACTTCGGGCTGCCGCACATCTCCACCGGCGACATCCTGCGTGCCGAGGTCGCCAAGGGCAGCGAGCTCGGCAAGGAGGCCAAGCGCTACATGGACGCGGGCGAGCTCGTCCCGGACGAGGTGATGGTCGGGATGATCATCCAGCGCCTCGACGGCGAGGACGCGCGCAACGGGTTCCTGCTGGACGGCTTCCCTCGAAACGAGGAGCAGGCTGACGCGCTGGCTAACGCGCTCATGCGCCTGGAGCGGCGCCTGACGGCCGCGCTGCTGATCGACGTGCCCGACGACGAGCTCGTGCGGCGTCTGGCCGGACGGCGCGTGTGCGTGAGGAATCCAAGCCACATCTACCACGTCGAGTTCGACCCGCCCAAGCACGAGGGCGTCTGCGATCAGGACGGCTCGCGCCTGATCCAGCGCGACGACGACAAGGAGGAGACGATCCGTCGTCGCCTGCAGGTCTACCACTCCCAGACCGAGCCGCTGATCGACCACTACGACCGCTCCGGTCTCCTGCGCCGCTTCGACGGCACGCGCAACCCCGAGGAGGTTCACGCTCGCATCAGGGCCACGGTTGCGACGCTGCGCCTGGAGGAGAAGCTCTAGCGAGGCTTGACGGCCTGCGGTGCTTATTCTCAAGCTAAGCTGCCCGGGTGATCATCAAGAAGTCCCCCGAGGAGATCGAGAAGATGGCACGCGCCGGTGAGATTCTCGTCGCGGCGCTCGCGCATCTGCAGAGGATGATCGCCCCCGGCGTGAGCACGGCCGAGCTTGACGAGGCGGCCGAGCGCTTCATCCGCTCCCAGGGCGGGATTCCCACGTTCAAGGGCTATCGCGGTTTTCCCGGCTCGATCTGCGCCTCGCCGAACGAGATGGTGGTGCACGGGATCCCCGGCTCCTACAGTCTGGAGGAGGGCGACGTCATCTCGGTTGACGTGGGAGTGACGCTCGATGGTTGGGTCGCCGACGCCGCGCGGACCTTCCCCGTCGGCGTCGTCAACGCGGAGGCGCAGAACCTGTTGAAAGCGACCGAGGCCTCGCTGCGGGCGGGCGCCGAGCAATGTCGCGCGGGCAATCGCATGGGGGACATGTCCAACGCGATCCAGCGGGTCGCCGAGGACGCGGGATTGTCGGTCGTGCGCTCGCTCGTAGGCCACGGAATCGGGCGCAACATGCACGAGGATCCGCAGGTTCCCAACTACGGCAAGCGCGGCAAGGGGCCGCTCTTGGAAGAGGGTGTGGTGCTGGCCGTCGAGCCGATGATGACGGCCGGGCGCCCGGCCGTACGCGTCGGTGGGGACGGCTGGGCGATCTACACCGAGGACGCTTCTCCAGCGGCGCATTTCGAGTTCACGATCGCGATCACCGGCGATGGCCCGAGGGTCCTCACGCCATGGCATCTGGGCGCCGATGCGCTGGCGACCGAGCCGTCTTCCGAGGCAGCCGCGAGACCCTAGGAGTTGCTACCATCAGGAGTCCTGCTCGAATGCGAAGTAGTCTGTCCGCGCGAGAGCATCTCCACGACCTGGTAGCGGCGGCCGCAACGGCAGCCAGAGCCGAGTCGCCGGAGCCCAGCCGCCGAAAGGGATCATGAAGGTAAGACCGTCGGTCAAGCCGATGTGCGAGAAGTGCAAGATCATCCGCCGCCACGGGGTGGTGCTGGTGATATGCCAAAACAAGCGCCACAAGCAGCGTCAGGGGTAGCCGGCGCCATGGCACGCATCGCGGGAGTCAACCTTCCCCTCAACAAGCGCTCGGAGATCGGGCTCACCTACATCTACGGGATCGGGCGCGCGACTTCCAACAAGATCCTCCAGCAGGTCGGCGTGAGCCCGGACACATACGTGCGCGACCTGACCGAGGACGAGGTGGCAAAGCTGCGCGACGCGATCGACGACGGGCTGTCAGTCGAGGGTGATCTGCGCCGCGAGCGCTCGCAGGACATCAAGCGCCTGCAGGAGATCGCCTGCTACCGCGGCCTGCGCCACCGCCGCGGTCTGCCGGTGCGAGGGCAGAAGACCAAGACCAACGCGCGTACGCGCAAGGGCCCCAAGCGGATGCAGGTCGCCGGCAAGAAACGGGCGGGTAAGAAGTAGTGCCCGCCGCACCGAAACGCGTCCGCGGGCGGCGCAAGCCCAAGAAGAACATCCCGATCGGGCAGGCGCACATCAAGACTTCGTTCAACAACACGATCGTCTCGCTCACCGACACCCAGGGCAACGTGATCGCCTGGGAGTCGGCTGGCGGCGCGGGCTTCAAGGGATCGCGCAAGTCGACTCCGTTCGCCGCTCAGGTAACCGCCGACGCGGCGGCGCGCAAGGGCCTCGAGCAGGGGCTGCAGAAGGTGGAGGTCTACGTCAAGGGCCCGGGCTCGGGCCGTGAGACGGCGATCCGCTCGCTGCAGGCCGCCGGCTTGGAGGTCACTGGCGTCAAGGACGTGACGCCGCAGGCTCACAATGGCTGCCGCCCCCGCAAGCGGCGGAGGGTCTGAGATGGTCGTGAGCGCTTCGCCATACTGCGTCCTCGCTCGCTCGCGTGCCGAGCACGCCACGCTCGCTGCGTCCTTGTCTGGCTCGACCCACGACCATCTCAGGGGCGCATAGCAATGGCCAGAGACACAGGACCACAGTGCAAGCAGTGCCGCCGTGAGGGCCAGAAGCTGTTTCTGAAGGGCGAGCGCTGCCTGACGGACAAGTGTGGGGTGGAGCGCCGCTCCTACCCGCCGGGCGAGCACGGACGTGGGCGCATGAAACAGAGCGAGTACCGCGTGCAGCTGCGCGAGAAGCAGAAGGCGCGCCGCTACTACGGGGTGCTCGAGAGGCAGTTCCACGGCTACTACGAAAAGGCCTCGCGCCAGCCGGGCATCACGGGCGAGAACCTGCTCGCGCTGCTCGAGTGCCGTCTGGACAACGTGCTCGTACGCTTGGGCTTCGCCGCTTCGCGGCGCCAGGCGCGCCAGCTCATCCGCCACGGCCATTGGACGGTCAACGGCCGGCGGGTCAACATCCCCAGCTATCAGGTGCGCCCGGGCGAGGTGATCGCCATCAAGGCGGACACGCCGGCTACGCAGGTGGTCAGAGACGCCACCGAGCTCACCGGACAGATTCCCGCGTGGCTACAGGCCGACCATGAGTCACTCACGGCCAAGGTGCTGCGCAAGCCGGAGCGGCGTGAGGTCGCCGCGCCGGTGCAGGAGCAGCTCATCGTCGAGCTGTACTCGAAGTAGTAGGACCTTTCCCACGCGCCGCGCCTGCTCTGGGCGGTGCTCCCGAGCCGGCTGTCTTCCCCGACGCCGGTGCGACACCAAAACGACGTTAGGACGCTGATGCTCGACTTCCAAATCCCCCGGATCACAAGCGAGTCCGCGGAGCAGAACCGTGGCACGTTCACCATCGAGCCGCTTGACCGCGGATTCGGCTACACGTTCGGCAATTCGCTGCGGCGCGTATTGCTCTCCTCCCTGTCGGGGGCGGCCGTCACGAGCGTGCGCATCGAGGGCGTTGCGCACGAGTTCTCGACGATCAACGGCGTCAAGGAGGACGTGACCGACATCGTCCTGAACCTGAAGGGCGTGGTCTGCCGGATGCACTCCGACGCGAGCGAGGTAGAGGCGCCGCTCGTGGTCAGCGGCCCGGGCGAGATCACGGCCAAGGACATCGACCTGCCGGCCGGCGTTGAGATCCTCAACCCCGACGTGCACATCGCGACGCTCGAGAAGAAAACGAAGCTGGAGCTGTACATGACGATCGGCCGCGGCCGCGGCTACCGCCCGGCGGAGGAGAACAAGTCGCCCGACCAGCCGATCGGCGTGATCCCGATCGACTCGATCTTCTCGCCTGTGCGGCGCGTCGCCTACGCGGTCGAGCAGGCGCGTGTCGGGCAAAAGACGGACTTCGACAAGCTGACGCTCGACATCGAGACAGATGGCTCGATCGACCCCCAGGCAGCGCTGCGCGAGGCAGCTGAGCTGCTGATCTCCCAACTTGCGATCTTCACCGACGCCGATCGCATTCAGGAGCTGCGTGCTACTCCCGGCGGGCAGCTGGACGGCCACGGCCTCGCCGTCGGCGGCGGCGGCGCTCCGGCGGCGTTGCAGGGCGAGGAGTGGAGCATCCTGATCGAGGAGCTCGAGTTGGGAGTGCGCTCGTACAACTGCCTGAAGCGCGCGGGCATCCAGACCGTCGGCGACTTGATCTCGAAGTCTGAGGCCGAGCTGAACGCGATCCCCAACTTCGGCAAGAAGTCGATCGATGAGGTCATCGAAACGCTGCACGCACGCGGCCTGAACCTGCGCCAGGACTAGGAGCTCGCAGGCGACTAGACTGCATCTCCGCTCATGAGACATCAGAGGAAAAAACACCAGCTCAGCCGCGACAGCGCGCATCGCAAGTCGCTGCTCATGAACCTGAGCAAGGAGATCATCGAGCACGAGCGGATCAAGACGAGCGAGGCGAAGGCGAAGGCCGTCAAGCCGGAGATCGAGAAACTGATCACGCTCGCCAAGCGTGGGGATCTGCATGCGCGCCGCCAGGCGCTCTCAACGCTCGCGCAGGACAAGTTCGCGGTGCACAAGCTGTTCGAGGATCTCGCTCCGCGGTATGTCGATCGCCCCGGCGGCTACACGCGCATCCTGAAGCTCGGCCCGCGTAAGAGCGACGCGACCGAGATGGTCTTCATCGAGCTGGTCTGAAGCTGCGCCGGCGGCGCATGTTGCTGCGCGGATGGTCACCAAGCTGACGCTCGAGTACGACGGGTCCGGCTTTGCCGGATGGGTGCGTCAGCCCGGTCTGCGAACCGTTCAGGAGGAGCTCGAGCGCGCGCTGCGGATCGTCCTCGGCGAGACCGGCACAGACGGCGAGCCGCTGAGGCTGACTGTCGCGGGTCGCACCGACACGGGCGTGCACGCCTGGGGGCAGGTCGCCAGCTACACGCACGAGGCCGTCGACCCGCGGCGGTTGAACAGTCTGCTGGACGATGATCTGGCGGTGCTCAGCGCCGAGCCGGCTGCCGCGGGTTTCGACGCGCGGCGCGATGCGACGAGCAGAACCTACTGCTACCGCGTGCTCGCCCGCGGGACTCGCAGCGCGTTTGAGCGCGGCCGCGCGCTGTGGTGGGCGGGAGAACTCGACCGGGACGCTCTGCGTACCTGTGCGCAGGCGCTCGTCGGACAGCACGACTTCACCGCGTTCACGCCGACGGAGACCGAGCACACGCGCTTTCAGCGCACGGTGCTGCGGGCCGAGTGGCGAGTCGCGCCGCCGCCGCTCGTGTGGAGCGAGCAGGAGCGAGAGCCGGGCGCCTACGAGCAAGGGGCCCTGCTCGAGTGCTGGATCGAGGCCGATACATTCATGCGCCACATGAGCCGCGTGCTGGTCGGGACGATGCTCGACGTCGCCACCGGCCTGATGACTGTCGAGCAGTTCAAAGGGCTGCTGGAGGGCCGGCCGCGTGCCGAGGCCGGCAAAACGGCGCCCGCGCATGGGCTGGCGCTCGCGAGCGTCACATATGCGTAGGCGCTTGCACCTATGCTGGGGAAGCAAATGCTGAATGTGCTGCTGACCAACGACGACGGGATCGAGGCCGAGGGCCTGCAGGCGATGAGGCGAGCGCTGAGCACGCTCGATGGCGTGCGCCTGGCGGTCATCGCCCCGGACGGCAACCGCTCGGCGATGGCCCGCTCGATCACGACTCGTCGGCCGCTGTGGGTCGCGGAGACGCCCTTCTCCGACGGCACGGTCGGCTACGCGACGGACGGCACACCGGTCGACTGCGTGAGGCTCGCAAGACTCGGCCTGATCGAGAGCTTCGACGCCGACCTGGTCGTCGCGGGTATCAACCACGGGGCAAATCTGGGCGATGACATCACCTACTCGGGCACGGTCGCCGCCGCGCTCGAGGGTGTTGTCCTGGGCCTACCCTCGATCGCCGTCTCCCAGCAGTCGGGCGCGCGCGCTCTCGACTATCGCTATGACGGTGGCTTTGGCTTCGAGGTGGCGGCGGGCTTCGTCGCGCGTCTGGTGGAGCGGATCGAGGACGTGCCGCTGCCGGCGACGACGCTGCTGAACGTCAACGTTCCGGCCGGCGAGCCGAGCGGCGTCGAGGTGACGAGCCTCGGCAAGCGAATCTATCGCGACGAGCTGAAGCTCGAGCGTGAGGAGGAGAACAGGCGGCGCTATTGGATCTACGGCTCGGACCCCGGCTTCCACGACGATCCGGGAACCGACCTGGCCGCGGTCGCCGCTGGGCGGATTGCCGTGACGCCGATCCACTTCGACTTGACCGACCGTCCGGGCCTCGAGGCTCTCAAGCGCTTTGACCTGCAGGAGCTGCTGGCGCCACCGATCGGAGATCGGCCAGCACGCGAGGTGCCGTGAGCGCCGCGGCGAAGCCGCCAACGCCACACACGCGCGCGCAGGAGCTGCATGGCCTGCTCGAGCATCACGCGCGCCGCTATTACGTGCTCGACGATCCCGAGATCGGCGATGAGGAGTACGACGCGCTTCTGAACGAGCTGCGCGAGATCGAGCGCGAGCACCCCGAGCTGGCGATCGCGGGCTCGCCCACGCAGAGGGTCGGCGGAGAGCCGGTCGAGCGGCTTCAGAAGGTCGAGCACCTGGAGCCGATGCTGTCGCTCGGCAATGTGCGCTCAGAGGAGGAGCTGCGGGCGTGGGTCGAGCGGATGCGCAACCACCTGGCACGCGAGGGGATCTCCGCGCCGCACTTTCAGTTCGTCGTAGAGCCAAAGATCGATGGCCTGGCGATCAGCCTCGTCTACCGGGACGGGAAGCTGGAGCGCGGCGCCACGCGCGGTAATGGGGAGATCGGGGAGGACGTCACCCACAACCTGCGCACGATCGGTGCGATCCCGCTGGAGCTCGAGGGGGCGAGCCCGCTGGTGGAGGTGCGTGGCGAGGTGTACATGTCGCTGGCGGACTTCACCGCCCTGAACGAGCGCAGAGCTGAAGCGGGCGAGTCGACGTTCATGAACCCGCGTAACTCCGCCGCCGGCACGATCCGTCAGCTGGACCCCGCCGATGCCGCCAAGCGGCCGCTTTCGATCTGGTGCTATCAGGTCGGCGTCACCGACCAGAGCCTGTCCTTTCAGACGCACTGGCAGGCGCTTGAGTGGCTGCGCGAGCACGGATTCCGCGTCAGTCCCGACATCAAGCTGCTGGCCAGCGAGGACGAGGTGATCGAGCAGTGCCTTCAGTGGCAGCGGCGCAGGGGCGAGCTCGACTTCGAGATCGATGGCGTGGTCGTGAAGGTCGACGACCTGGAGCTGCAGCGCAGGCTCGGAACGGTCGGACGCGATCCGCGTTGGGCGGTGGCTTGGAAGTTCCCGCCGACGACCGCCGTGACGCGTCTTGAGAAGGTGATGTGGAACGTCGGGAAGTTCGGCGACATGCGCCCCTACGCCGTGCTCGAGCCGGTCGTCGTGGGCGGCGTGCGGATCGGCATGGCGACTCTGCACAACGAGGAGGATCTCGCCCGCAAGGATCTCAGGCCGGGCGAGGAGGTGATCGTGCTGCGCGCCGGCGATGTGATCCCGCAGGTCGTCTCGCCCGCGCCGCATGTGGTCGAACAGAAGGGCCGCCCGCGGCGCCCACGCCCGCCCGCCAAGTGCCCGTTCTGTGCGACCAAGACGATCAAGCCGGAGGGGAGCGTGTTCACGAAGTGCCCGAATCCGCTCTGCCCTGGCCGCGCCTGGCAGTTGCTCAAGCACTTCGTCTCGCGGGGAGCAATGGACATCGAGGGTCTCGGGGAGAAGCAGGTGGCGCAGCTGCAGGATCGAGGGCTCGTCAAGACCGCGGGTGACTTCTACCGCCTGGGGGAGGAGCAACTGCTCGAGCTGGAGGGCTACGGCGAGCTGTCGGTGAAGAACCTGCTGGCAGCGATCGAGGCCTCCAAGCGGCGGCCGTTTGCGCGCGTGCTGTTCGCCCTGGGGATCGAGGAGGTCGGCGAGGTCACCGGGCGCAACCTCGCGCAGCGCTTCCGCGACATCGACGTGCTGCTGGGCGCCTCGCCCGAGGAGATCGAGCAGACGCCGGGGGTGGGCGAGAAGATGGCGGCCTCGATTCGCACCCAGCTCGATGACGAGCGCATGCGTGAGCTGATCGAGGATCTGCGCGAGATTGGCCTGCGCTTCGCCGAGGAGGGACCGGCGCCATCGGAGGGGCCGCTTGCGGGTAAGACGCTGGTGCTGACGGGCTCGCTTCCAGAGTTGTCGCGCGAGCAGGCGACGGAGCGGATCATGGCCGCCGGCGGGCGCATCACGAGCTCGGTCTCGAAGAAGACAGACTTTCTCGTCGCCGGCGAGAGCCCTGGCTCGAAGCTTCAAAAGGCCGAGCGCATGGAGGTGGCAGTGCTCGACGAAGCGGGCCTGCGCGAGATCCTCGAGCGCTAGCGGCGCCTGTGATTCTTACCGTGAGCGCCTGACGGGCAACCGCGGGGACACACGAGCTGCCGCGGCCGACTGCAGTTCGGTTGTGGCGATCCTCGAGTTGGCGACGGTGATCGTCATGTGATCCTGGACTCTGTGGGCAAGCGTGGTGGAGATGCCGTCGTTGAAGATCGCGAAGGCGAGCAGGTGCCCGTTTGCCGCCTGGCAGTAGCCGACAAGGTTGGAGTAGCCGGTCAGCGTGCCGGTCTTGCCCTGGCAGCGGCCCGCGGCGCCGGTCTTGCGCATACGGTTGGCAAGCGTGCCAGTGCGACCGACGACGGCGAGGTTGTTGCGCAACACGGTCCCAGTGGGCGTCGGCACGAGCTCCACGAGTAGATCGGCGACCTGATAGGTGGAGGTGCGATTGGCTTCGGAGAGTCCTGAGCCGTCGACCACGCGCGGGTGCACGTCCAGGAGCGCGGCGATCGTCTGGCTGATCACGGATGCGCCGGCGGGCGTCGTCCCGGCGCCCGCGAAGCGGGCGCCGAGGTCCTTGGTGAGCGTCTCGGCGAAGAAGTTGTCGGAGGGGGGAAGCATCAGGCCGAGCAGTTGCGTGACCGTGGGGGAGGACACCTGGGCAAGCTGGACGGCGCCCGCCGGAGTGCTCGCGGCGCCGCTGAGGCCGCGGACGCCGACGCCGCCGGCCTTCAGTGCCGCTCGCAGCTGGTGGGCGGCGTAGGCGGCGGGGGCGTGCGCGCCTTTTTCCGAACCGCTGGCACCACGGTTGAAGGCCAAGCCGCTGAGCGTGCCTTCGAGGAACGGATCGCGCGCGTAGCCGCTGGATGGCTCGCCCCGGAGCGAGTTCAGATAGGACTCATCGCCGTATATCGAGCCGGTGACGGAATGGATGCCGTCGACACGGACCAGTTGGCTGACGAGCGTCGAAACGCTCGCGCCCAGGCCCGCGTATTGACCGCGGATGAATGCTGTCGTGCCGAATGTCGGGTCGCCGCCCCCGCGCAGGTATAGGTCGCCTTCCCAGACGCCGGTGGGATTGAGGCGTCCGATTCCGAGCACGGTCGTGGACAGGCGCGCGGAGGGTCCCAGCTTCGTGAGCGCCGCGGTGGCGGTATAGAGCTTCTCGACAGACGCCGGGGGGCGCATCGCCGTGGCGCGTTCGGAGAACAGTGCCTGTTTGGCGGTCACGTCGTAGACGTAGGCGCTCGAGTGTGTCCCCGCGAGTTTCAGCTGGTGTCCGAGGTCCGCCTGTAGTTCGGCCAGCCCTCCGGCGGCGTCCGCGGTGGCGACCGGAGCGGCACCGAGAGCGCCGAGCGTCAGTGCCGCGAGGAGAGCCACCAGGTGCTTCCGGGTCATCGGTCCCTTAGAATCAAGTTGCATGGGCAAGGTTGTCAAGCTGGAACCGACGGACAAGGCCAAGGTTGCGGCCAAGAAGAGTCGGGCACGGCGTGAGGCCGCCCGCGGCGTGGGACGCGCGCCATCGGTCGATCGTAGACGCCGGCCGCGGCGCCACAAGACGGCGCTGGTCCTTGGCGGAGGTGGTTTCACGGGCGGGGTCTATGAGATCGGCGCGCTACGGGCGCTCGACCTGCTGACCACGAACAGCAGCGTCAACCAGTTCGACGTGTACGTCGGGACCTCCGCGGGCGCATTCATCGCGGCACTGTCCGCCAACGGCGTGACCCCCGAGGAGATGATGCGGGTGGTCACGCATGAGGGCAAGCCGCCGTTCAAGGACATCGGCCTGAACGACCTGCTGCGCCCCAACCTGCTCGAGTTCGCACGCAAGGGCGCCGTGCTGCCGCTGCGGGCGGTCTCGCTTGCGCGCCAGATGATCGGCCAGCGCGGCGGCGTCTCGTTGATGGATGTGGTGCTGGGGTTTGCCGAGGGGCTGCCCTCCGGCGCATACACGGGCGCAGGGATCGAGAGCTATCTGCACCATGTCCTGAGTGAGCCCGGCCGCACGGATGACTTCAGCGAGCTGGCGTGCGAGCTCTACCTGACGGCCACCGACCTCGACACGTGCGAGCGGGTCGTGTTCGGCGTGGAGGGGGCGGAGGACGTGCCGATCTCCACGGCGGTGCGCGCCTCAGGTGCGCTGCCGATGGTGTACGCGCCCGTCCGCGTCAACGACCGCGAGCTGATCGACGGGGGAATGGTCTCGACGACGAACCTCGACATCGCAGTCGAGGCCGGGGCAAAGCTGATCGTTGTGATCAACCCGATCGTCCCGTTCGTAAACGACTTCGCGGGCACGGTGAAAACGCTTCGCGGCTCACGCCCGCGGCGGGTCTCGGACATGGGCTTCCCGCAGATCGGCTATCAGGCCTTCAAGCTCGTCGCCCATCAGCGCCTGCACGAACTTGCCAAGGGCTGGGAGAAGCGCTATCCGGGCGTGGATATCGTGCTGATCGAGCCCGAGCCGACAGATGAGCTGATGTTCCAGACATCGATGATGAACTTCGCCTCGCGCGTGGAGATCGCGCGTCACGGGTTCGAGTCGGTGACCAAACACCTGGCGGGCGAATACGCGCATTACGAACAGATCGCCAAGCGCCACGGGATCGACATCTCAGGCAAGCGCGTGCGCAAGGTTGTCGAGCACTTCGACGCCGAGCCCGAAGAGGTGAGCGCATGGCGCAAGATCCTCGAGGGCACAACCGGCGCTCTGCTCCGCCAGTCTGGCTCGGCCGGCTGACGGGCCGCGCGCACGCCATGGCGTTGCGCGGCGTCAAGGTGTGGCCTGCGGCGAGGCTTAGATCGCTTTGTCGATGGCGGCAAGCAGGCGCTGTGTGGCCGCGCTGTCGCGAATCGCGACGCGCACGTGTCGCGGCTCGCCCAGCGCGTCGCCTTCGGCCACGAGCACGCCCGCCCGCGCCAGGCGGGCAGCCAGCTCTCCTCCCTGCAGCGAAGGGTGGGCGGCCCACACGAAGTTGGCCTGACTGTCGCTCACATCGAAACCGCGCTCGCGCAAGGCGGCCGTCAAGCGGGGGCGCTCCTCGCAGATCTTTCGCACGTGGCGGGCAAGCAGCTCAGAGCAGGTGCGCAGCGCCTCCAGGGCACCGGCTTGGGAGACCTCCGAGACGCCCAGATCGGGCTCGAGCTCGGCCAGCAGATCCTCCGAGCCCGGTCCTCCGAGCGCGTAGCCGACGCGCAGGCCGGCGAGGCCCCAGGCCTTGGAGAAGCTGCGAAAGACGAACAGGCGTGGATACTCCTCGAGCAGCGCCAGCGAAGTGTTGACCGGCTGGGCGTTGGCGAACTCCACGAGCGACTCGTCCAGCAGCACTGCGACGCGGTCGGGCAGCCCCTCGAGCAGCCGGCGCAGCTCGGAGGCCTCGAGCAGCTCGCCGGTGGGGTCGTTCGGATTCGCCAGGGCGATCACGCGTGTGTCCTCTTCCTGCGAAGCCTCCAGCAGCGCATCGACGCCGCCGGTAACGGGCACGGCGCGACCGTGGGCACGGCGGGCCATGATCGGATACAGCGGGTAGGCCGGCCAGGAGGTGAGCAACTGCTGGCCGGGCTCGATCAGCGCGCGCGTGGCCGAGCTCAAGAGCTCGGCGGCGCCGTTGCCGAGGATCAGGCGTGCGGAGGGGATTCCGAGGCTCTCTGCCAGGTCGTTGCGAAGGTCCGATCCGCGCAGGTGTGGATAGCGGTGCAGCCCGCGGCGGGCGACGAACGTGATTGCGTTGACGATCCGCGGGTGGGGGAGCTCCGGCCAGGTAGTCTGGGAGAGGTCGAGGGTGTCGACCCGCGTCAGCGCTTTCCGCCGGCGCTCGGCGGCCTCCTCGCGAAGGCCCTCGTTGACCTCCTCCTCGGACATTCCTTCGAACTGCCGGTAGTAGTCGAGTAGACCCACGGTAAGGCCTCGTTCTAACAGCGAGCGTCCGGCGCGCTCTGGCGTCTGGCAAGACCGAGCACGTGGTTCGCGCTCACGACTTGCCGCCGCCCGGCATCGTCAGCGAGCCCGGCCCGTGGATCACGACGAACCAGAACGCGAACGCGACCCCGCAGACCACGGCGGTGGCGCCGAAGATCCGACCCATCACGCCCGTGCGCTGATCATGGCCGGCGGCGCGGCGCACGAGTATCCATGCCTGATCGAGACGCTTCAACAGCGACAGCGTCCCGAACAGCAGCGCGAACAAGGCGACGAATGAGACGAGAATGCCAATGCCCACGCTGCCTGTCAGGTAGTCCATCTGCGAGCCCACCCACAGGCAGGCCAGTGGGATCGGCCCCCAGCAGAGCAGGCTGAGGAAGATCATCGCCGCGAGCATGAAGCCCGCGAGCGAGCCGTCTACACGTTGGCGCGACTCGCTGCCGCGCTCGGGCAGCGAGCGGAAGCGAACGGGCGCGGTACCGGGTCGACGCCCGACGAACAGTCCGCCGTTCTCACTGGGATCGGTGCGCATCTATACCTATGTTCGCAGGTGCCGAGCCGTAAGCGGCGGACAAGTGGCCCGTAGGGACCCGGGAGGAGTGGAGATCATCGAAGCCCCGCGGGCTCAGCCCGCGTACAGGGCGTCGAACACGCTCGCGTATTTCTCGTTGACCACGTTGCGCTTGACCTTCAGCGTCGGCGTCAACTCGCCGGTTGCCTGGGAGAGGTCGTGGTCGAGGATCGCGAACTTCTTGACCTGCTCGACCTGCGCGTATTTCGTGTTCGCGCGGTCGACCTCCTGCTGGATCAGCGCGTGTACGTCGGGGTGTTGCGACAGCGAGGGGATGTCCTGCGGCAGGTCGTTCTCGCTGGCGTACGCGGGAATCTCTTCCTCATCGAGCGTGATCAGCACGACCGGGAAGGGCCGCTGATCGCCGTGCATGACGGCCTGGGAGATCCAGCGGCACTGCTTAAGGTCGTTCTCGATGTTCGCGGGGGTGAGGTTCTTGCCGCCAGCGGTGATAATGATGTCCTTCTTGCGCCCGGTTATCGACAGGTACCCGTCCTCATCGATCGAGCCCAAGTCGCCCGTGTGCAGCCATCCGCTCTCGACGGCGCCGAAGCTCGCGTCGGCATTGTTGTGGTAGCCCGAGAAGATGTTCGGCCCCTTGATCAGGATCTCACCATCCTCGGCGATCTTCAGCTCGACGCCCGGAAGCGCACGCCCGACCGTGCCGAAGCGGTGGTTCTCGACCGTCGAGACGGTCGCGGCGGTGGCCGTCTCGGTCATGCCATAGCCCTCGAGCACCGGAATGCCGCAGGCCCAGAAGAACTCAAGGATCTCGCGGGCGATCGGCGCCGCGCCGCTGGTCGCGTGCCGCACGTTGCCGCCGAAGATCGCACGCACGTTTTTGAAGAGTTTCTCGTCGGCCTCGTCAAACGGCTTCTGCAGCTCCTCGGGAATCGCTTCACCGCGGTTCATCATGTCGCGGACCTTCACGCCGAGCTTGATCGCCGCCTCCGCGCGCTGCTGCTCCTCGGGCGGCTGGGCCTCGATCGCGCCGTGTGCGAGCGTGTAGATCTTCTCGAACACGCGCGGTACCGATGGCAGGTAGGTCGGTTTGACCTCCATCAGCTCGGGCACGATCTGCTTCGTGTCGCCGCCGAAGTACGCGAGCGTGCCGCCGAGGTCAAAGACCGCGAGCTGGATCAGCAGCGCGAAGGAGTGCGCAAGCGGCAGATACAGGTAGATGACCTCATCGCCTTCGATCTCACCGCTCTCGGCGATCATGTTGACGATCGCTCGATAGTTGCCGTGGGTGAGGACGCAGCCCTTCGGCGGGCCGGTCGTCCCGGAGGTGTAGATGAACGTGAAGGGGTCCTCAGGGCGCACCGCGGCGCGGCGGGCTTCGAGCTCGTCCACAGAGCGCGAGCGTCCGCGCTCGCGAACCGTCTCCATCGCGATCGCCTCGAGCGAGGCAACTCCTGCCGAGGCGCCGTTGGACTCCGCGGCCGGCGGGTCGATCACGATGACCGTGCGCAGGTTCGGCACCTGCTCGCGAATCGCGGCGATCTTCTCGAGCTGCTCCTGGTTCTCACAGACGATCGCGCAGGCGTCGGAGTCAGAGATCACCCACAGGCACTCCTCCGGGGAGTTGGTCTGGTAGATCGGCACCACGACCGCGCCGACAGACGTGGCGGCCATGTCGGCGTAGGACCACTCCGGGCGCGTGTTGCCGAGGATGCAAAGGCGCTCACCCGGCTTGATGCCGAGGTCGATCAGCCCCAGCGCGATCTCCTGCACGGTGCCGGCGAGCTGTGCATAGCTCACGTCGTGCCAGGTGCCGTCGCTCTTGTAGCGGATGGCAGGGTTCGACCCATGCGCCGCAGCAGCGCACGGGATCAGGTCGGCGATCGTTTTCGACCCCGTGGCCGACCCCGTGGTCGACGCCGTTGCGGTGGCCTCCATTGGGACTCTCCTCCTCCTAGATCATCAAGCTGGCTGACCAGCTCATGTTAGACCCAGATCGCGCAAATTGCCTGCGCGCGCACGAGCTCAAACGGGGTTGGGCACGTCGAGGAACACATGCCGCAGCTCAAAGCGCTCGGCCAGGTGCTCGCCGATGCGCTTCACGCCCAGAGTCTCGGTGGCGTAGTGCCCGGCGGCGATCAAGTGCAGCCCTGCCTCTCGCGCTTGCGCCATCACCCGCTCGGCCGGCTCGCCCGTGAGCAAAGCGTCGGCTCCAGCAGCGGCGGCGTCTGCGAGGTAGTCCGAGCCTGCACCAGAGACGATCGCCACACGGCGCACGCGCGCCGGACCTGCATCGAACACGAGCGGCTCACGCGCGGTGATCTTGCTGACCAGCGCGAACAGCTCATCGGCGGGAATGCCATCGCCGGGGAGTTGCGCAAGAACGCCGATCGGCTCGCCGTCGTGCAGCGCAAACGGCACGTGCTCCTCCGCGCCGAGCGCGTTTGCGAGCAGCGCGTTGTTTCCCATCCGCGGGTGGGCATCGAGCGGCAGGTGATAGGCGGCCAGGCCGATGTCTGCGTCGAACAGGATCTTCAGGCGGCGCTTGAGTGCGGCGTCGATCGATCCGAGGCCGGCGCCCCAGAAGAGCCCGTGGTGGACGACCAGCAGCTCTGCCTGCTCGGCCGCGGCGAGCTCGAACAACTCGACGCTTGCGGAGACTCCCGTGGCGAGCGTCGTCACGTGCGCAGGCCCCGGGACCTGCAATCCGTTGGGGCCGTAGTCGTCGAAGCGCGCCGGCTCGAGTATCCGGTCGAGCTCGCCGAGGATGTCGCTCGCGTCGGTAGGCACCGGGCGAAGATAGCGTTATGGAATACTGAGAGCGCGTCGGGGCGTGGCGCAGCCTGGTAGCGCGCACCGTTCGGGTCGGTGAGGTCCCCGGTTCGAATCCGGGCGCCCCGATATTTTTTGTCTGCGAAGACGGGCGAACAGAGGCGAAGATCCCCGAAAACGCTGAGGCCCGTGGATCGTTGCCTGCCATATTCGTTCCTGCTCGCGGGATTGGGACCGCAAAGGGACCGCAGCGGCGGGCGAGGGACCGCAAAGGGACCGCAGCGGTCTCCGAGCGCAGGTCCGCCGACGTCCGCAGTTGTCGCCAACATCCGTCTCATGGATCGATTCGAAACCGGCTCCCGGCTAGGCTAGACCCGTGTCCGCGTCCAACGTCATTGCGCGCTCGCGAGTTGATGGGCGACGCGCCTGTGAGCAGGCGTGCCCGTTCTGCGTCGGCCTGCGCTCCGGCGACGACTGGCGCGAACCGTCGGTGCTCGAGAGCGACATGTTCACCGCTTGGGTGTCCAAGGGCGCTCTTGTCGAGGGGCACCTCATCGTGCTTCCGAAGACGCATACGCTCAATCTGCGGGGAATGAGTCCGGGGGCACGCTCTCAACTACCCGCATTCCTTGGCTCCGTCGCGAGACGGGTTGAAGCAAGCTATGGCCCGGTATGCATGTTCGAGCACGGGCCCACGAGGTACGGGTCGACCGCGGGATGCTCGATCGATCACGCTCACATGCATGTGCTCCCCTGGGCTGGATCGCTAATTAAGGCCGCTCAGGCTGACTATCGGCACTTTGAGTGGAGGCCAGTCGCTAGCTTCGACGAAGTCCTGGACGAGTTGCCGACTGACCCGTATCTGTTCGTGCGGAATGGTGACGGCGAGATGGCGCTTGCGACGCACCCCGACATTCCGAGCCAAGCTCTCAGACGTACCATTGCGGCGGGTCTCGGAAGGGAAGAAGAATGGGATTGGAAGACGCATCCCAGAGCGGGAGCGGTCCAGAGGACCGTCCATCGTCTGGTCCGGACAGCAGCGTAAGCCAGGCGACGTCGTCAACCACCCCGCGGGGCGAGTTTGCCCCGGCTGACCCCTGGGATGGGCGCAAGCCGTACGAATGGCGAAGCCGGTGGGAGTGGGACGCCAAAAGGTCGATCCTCGTGGACGGTCTCTATCTCACCGCCGTGCTTCTGCTGTGTCCTGTCGTGCTCTTTGTGCTTGACACCGAAAAGCTGAAATCTCCGCTGAGTCTGACTCCACACGCGTCGCGGGAACTGGCGCTGTACGGAAGCGCGTGGATCGCCGGGATGCTGGGCGGAGCCGTTTTCGCGCTTAAGTGGTTCTATCACTCAGTCGCACGCGGCAAGTGGCACATCGACAGACGGGCCTGGCGAATATTTACACCTGTTGTCTCCGGGGCGTTGGCATTCGGCACCGGCGCGCTTTTTATCTCGGAAGTCTTGCCGATCTTCAACCCCACGATTACTCGAAGCATCGGCGGCGTGACCGGGTTGAGCTTCGTCGTCGGGTATTTTTCGGACAATGCCGTGGCGGCCCTCGCGGCTACCGCCGACCGCGTACTTGGCCCGAAGGCAGCCCTGTCAAGAGAGCCCGAGAAAGCCCCCGATGGCGATACGAGGCGCTAAGACAGACGGGCTCGCCCATCTGCCCGACAATTGGACGCCGCGGTACGTCGCGCTCGATCGCGACCTAGCCCACGCGATTGCTGGCCAATCCTCAAAACGCACCGGTGCTCAGGTCGCTCGAAGTCTTGAGGCGTCGAGTATCGCGAGACAACTAGATCCACTCTTCAAAGCGGCGACCGACGGACTCCTTGTACGTAGTAGCGCCGTGAACGAGGAGATGGCAACCCGCGGCCTCTATCGCTCCCAGATCGTCACTTTCCCGTCCTACCAGACAGTTTCGGAGGCTACGCTCGACATCTGGGCCCACGCCGAAAGACTCGATCCGGAGGCTGGTCCGATACCCGTACTGATACAAGCGCGCGTATTGCCACAACTTTGGGGCCACCTATCGAACGAGGTGCGCCTAAGGCGGGATCGGCGAGATTGGCTGGCCGAGATGCAGAGCCCCCTCGGGGGGACTGTCACATCGGGACTCCGGGCCCTCCGACGGGATCGCATACCGCTAAGCGATGTCGATCTCATCTGCACCTCCGCGCCAGCGCTGCGGAAAGTGCTCCGGCGTGTTGCTGGCACGCTGACAGGATCCGGCCAAAGAGTCCATGTCGAGTGGTTGTGGGATGGAGATCGCGTTTGGGTCGTTCAGTACGACAGAGTCCCGGAGCTGAGCTCGAAGCGGCCGGTCGCACACGGCATCGCGTCGCGCCTGCCAGAGACCCAAATATTCAGGACATTGAGTGCGGACGATGACGATCTCCCAAAGGCCCGCTGCGTCGCTGAATACATGCGGTACGGGCTGCCACACGCGGACCTGCTTGTTCTTCGCGACCGCGACACGATCGGCGGCCTCGCGGTTGGGGAGCCGAGCACGGCCCTACGGGCTGATCTGGAGGCATTGGCCGGATCGGGCGCGGTAATCCGAACCGACACCCGGAGGGAGACGGATTTCGAGGTATTGCTCGGCCGGACGGATACCGAGTTTTCCGCAGATCATCTCGCTCAATTCTTGATCGACACTACAAAAGGCTTGCGGGACAGCGGGGTGCCCGCATCTGACATCGCCTTCATCGCGCATACATTCATTCCGGCCGACGCCGCTGCTTGGAGTCTTGCCGCGCCCGGGACGCCAGAGGTCCGCATCGACGCGAGCTACGGGCTTCCCGATGGGCTGCTCTACTACACCCACGACTCATACATAGTTAACCTGCGCAGGCGATCGGTGCAGGCGCATGTTCGTCAAAAGGACCGAGTTTTGCTCTGCGACGAGGATGGCAAGTGGCGGACGGCGCCGCTCGGAGCACCGTGGGACTGGCGTTCCTGTCTTGATACCGATGAGGCGATCGAGATCGCGCGACTCAGTAAGAAGCTCGCCGACCAACTTGGCAGGCCGGTCGAGACTATGTTCTTCGTGAGGGCAGCTACCGCAGGTGGCACAGTCGCGGCACTTCCCTGGGTGCACCGCTTTGATGATGTCGGACAGGCCGCGATCCCGGCTACGGACTCGCATTTCGCTACCGGTCCCGCAATTGAGATGTGCAATGCGGACGACCTCCCCCGACTCCGCGATGCGTTGGCAGGCCTGCAGAGCGGGGAACGGCTGCTCATCCACTTGAGACCGGAAGGTGAGCTACTCCACGAGGCGGGATTTCTTAAGCAGGTGATCGCTGAGATGCGTCCAGAACGGTGCGCCGTAGAGCTGGCCGGCAGTGCGCTGTCCCACGTTTACTACGAACTTCGTAGGGCCGGCGTTCAGGTTCAAGCAACTGACCCGATCGAGCCGGCTGCGACGGAGCCCGAGTCGTTCGACAAGCTTGTGAGGGACCTTATCCCGGAACGTATTGCTTCTAAGGGCGAGCGAGTCCTAGCTTACGCAGCCGATGGGGATCGGCTAGCGCATCTGCTCCGACGGAAGCTCGTTGAGGAGGCGTACGAGACGGCAGCCGCACCATCGACCGATAGTCGCGTGGAGGAGCTTGGTGATGTGCTAGACGTCGTGGATGCTTTGTGTGCCCTCTCCGGGACCACTCTCGACGACGTCAAAGAGTGGGCGGAGGCGAAGCGCCGCGAGCGAGGCGGGTTCAGCCAGGGCGTCGTGCTGATCGAGACACGAGACCGCACCTTGGAGGAAGCGCTGTCCGCAGAAGGTCCTACGTTCTCGTTGAGTCCGGAACTCGGGGCTGAGGTACAGGTGCGACGCGGAACCGCTCCCGTCGGGGCGGCCGTACAACTAGGCGACAAGACTGAGGTACCGTACGAGGTACCGGATCAACTGTCGCGGAAGGCTCGCATCATCGTCGGCGGGGTTGAGATAACGGTCGCGTTCGGTGGTCGCGGAGTTCTAATCGAAAGGGCGCGAGCCGAGACAGACGATCCGGCGCAGATGCGCCTTGATATCCCACAACAGTAGAGGCGCCGGAATCGACCACGTGGCGTCGACCAACCGTCGCGTCGCGCGTCAACCGCGGTTGATACCTCAGGGACGGCAGGCGCACGCGGCTGGAATTGCCTCGGCTCTAATCGCGCCAGCCGGTAAGCGCCTAGAACTCGACGACAAACCGGGGCGTGAACGGCATCTCGGTGGGTCGCACGCCGGCGATCCGGTCGACGCGATAACTACGCAGCTCGCCGTAGTCGTTTACGACAAACAGGACGAGGTTGCCGTCTTGGGTCAGGCGTAGCGAATAGGGCTCGACGATGCGTGGTCCCTGGCGGCCGCGTTCTGCGCGATAGTCGATCTCGACCATGAGGCGATTGGCCCCCGCATAACGGATCGTCTCCAAGGGTATGCCGCGGCGCCATGAGGTGATCGCGCTTGGCGGGATCCAGTCGGCGTCGAGCTTGCCGATTTCGGCGCGTGCGAGCCGCATGTCGGGCAGCTCGCCGGCCAACCACCCGAAGAACGGGCTGAGTGCATTCCAGAACTCAGCAAACGGTGGCAGCGGCCGGGGAAGCTGATGGCCGAGCATGTTCTCCCACTCCTGCTCGATCTCGCTCGCGAACTGTGAGCCACGAATCGCATCGGCGTCTGGCACTGCGATCCCGACGTACTCACACTTGCGCTCCAACGACTCGCGCACCCGCGCCGCCGCACCGAGCAAGTCGGGATGACGATGCATGTGGATGACGTCGTAGAGATCACGAGGGCGACAGCGCTCGGCCAGCGCTCGCGTCTTCTCTGCCGCAAGCTCAGTGATCGAGTAGCAGAGCACGCCATCCGTTGGGAGCGGGGCGTCTCCATAGGGATGGACGATCTCACGCATCACGGGCGTCTCGACAAGCGCCTCATCGCCGGTGATATCGAGTTTGATCTTGGGCAGCGTTGGCTGCGGGTTGGGCCCGCGGTAGGAGATACGCGCTTGAGCTGTCGGGTTGCCCCGCAGATTGCGCCGCTCGGCGAAGCAACCATCCTCGACGATCACGTCGATCCCGGACTCCTGCAACAACCATGTCGAGACACGGCGGAAGATCTCGGTCAGCTGTCCAGCCTCCGCCGGACCGCCGTCGATCACAGTGAAGTCAAGATCCTCCGAAAACCGGTAGGTCTCGTAGTAGCACTTACGGAGACAGGTCCCGCCCTTGAAGATCCAGGTCCGCGAGAGCTCGGGCTCAACGGAAATCGCGGCGAGCAGCCACCCGAGCACATAGTCCTTTTCGATCACGCCGACATCGAGCTGCCACTCGGCGCGCAGCTGCAGCAGTTCTTGCTTTGAGATCACGATGGGCCCTGGGGAGCCACCCGCACATTTGCCCGAAGACCCCACATCGGGATACGCGGACCGCCCGGCGGCGCATTGGGGTCGAGCAGCACAATCCCGGCCGAAAGCCGAGCTCGACACGCGGCAATCAACTCGGGCTCATCACGGCCCAACGCCTCAATGAGGTGACCCAGACGCTTGAAGACCGCGCGATTACCGAGTCGCTCCGCAAACTCGATCAGGCGTGCCGAATCCTCGGTGTCGAGATACGCATCGAGGATCTCCGCGGCATGACGAATGCCGCCGCCGATTCCCGGCATGTCGAGGATGTCGACGACGGTCCGGGCCGCGTCAGCGAACTGCAGACGCACCTCTTCGTGCCAGCTCGAACGCATCCCCCAGGCCAGCCTGTCCTCCGCGACGTGCATGAGGAGGTAGTCGGAATCCAGCAGGCGTACCTCTGAGTGGCGGACGCGCTGCGTCGTCTTTACGACGGTGGTTCGGAACATCTGCTCGGTCAATCCCCAGTGACTGGCAGCCGTCCAGCCCGTGAAGTAGCACGGCGACCACGTGGCGGCAGCGACCAAGAGCGCATCCTGGGACCAGCCCTCAGGGTGCTCGGCATCCACGGGGACGGGGATGTAGAGACCGCGACGGACCCGGCGCAGCCACCCCTTCTCGGCCCAGTGCGCGAGTCTCCGTGCGGCTACCTGTCGGTCGACGCCCAGCTCAAGCGCCACATCTACGGGCGCTATGAACCGCCGCCGGCCGGCAACCGCTGCCAGCTCGGCTCGACCAGCACCAGAGATTCCATGACTAGACATCAGAAGACCATTAGCCTCTTGTTCAACGAAAGTATTGGACTCACGATATCATCTGAGCGATAGCGATAGGCCACAAACTCCACGTCAAACGAAACTACTGGACCGTGCGGCATAATCCTCGACTGGAGAGGACGGCCAATGATTTCGGACCGCAAAAAGACCGCAGAAGGCCGAAAAACGGCTTGGGAAAGCCAACCTTAACCGGTCGCCCCGATGTTCCTGCTGAACCGGTGCCCCGCGAATCGTCGCAAAATGCTGGGGTTCGGGGCGGTTCGTGCGTATTCGGGGGCGCTTGCGGGATGGGGACCGCCGGAGGACCGCAACAAAGGGCCAACAGGACCGCAAAAGGACCGCAGGCGTCTTGTGCCGTCCCTTCGGCCCTTCTGTGGACTTCAGGCCGGCAGCTCCTCGCTGTGCCGGCCATGGCAACGGCGGAACCAACCGAGTCGTCTGGGTCAGTGGTGCTCTCACGAGTTCCTCCATGCAAAGAACAAAGGTCAAAAGCGGCGCTCTGGGCACAGGCTTCGGAAAGTTCCGCTCAGTCTGTGGACATCTGAGTCGTATTTGCGCGTGACGACGCCGCCGGCTGCGCCAAGAACCTCGCGGTACTGCCCTAGCTCCGCGAAGATCTCACGCGCTGACGGGTCAACCCGACTCCGCCATGCGGCGACGGCCGAGACGCGGCAGCAAGCTGCGCAGCAATCTGCGGCTTTCCTCGATCGCGGCGTCCGACGTGGGGAGCTGGCGGACGCGCACGTAGAGTGGGGTCGCCATCACGGTGGTGCGATGGTCGTCAGCGGCGATCAGCGAGACTTCGGCGAGCCCCTCGCAGGGGCGGCGGTCGAGGAGTTGCGGAAGGCCGGGGTTTCCCATCCAGCCGGGCTCCGCGAGGGCTTTGTACATGACGTGCGGCGCCTGGGACCATTCCAATGAGAGCCCATCCCGCAGCTCGTTGAGATCTGCGCGCGCGTCGTCTTCGCGCGACCAACGCGTCGTCTGCAACCAGCGGAACAACGTGCCGGTCGAGGAGCCCGATCGCTGACCCGGGCTCCTGTCGAGCTGCGGCGTGCGGTAGGGCGGACGCAGGTGCTCGGGGGAGCCGAACATGAGCAGACCGGGAACCAGGCTGGCCTCCTCGACGGCCTCGCGGTCCACGAGCACAAGCGAGCGGAGGTCGGGATCGTATTCACCGCTCGCCACCCCGAACCGCAGACGACGGTGAAAACGAAACCAGCTGCCCTCTGTAAACGTGCCGGTCTCGGTGTCCAGGTTGGCGACGCCTTCGCGGTCGAGCTCGCGCACGACTCTCTCCAACAGCCGCTCGATCGCCTGCTCGTGCTGGTCGGGCTGCACGCGCTCCACACCCGCCGTCGCCTGCGCGGAGACGCCCGTGCCGCCTGGGAGGGGAAGGGAGAGCCGGCCGCTGCCCTCCACCGCGACGTGCCGCTCGAACCACGCCGTCGATATGTCCCGCGCGCGAGCCAGCGCGAGCAGCTTGCGGTCGGAGATGTACACGAACTCCGACGGCCTCGGTGGATCGTCGCGAGCCACAACTGGTTAGGGTACGCGCGCGAGGGTGCAAGTGTCGAAAGCGTCCGAGGAAAAACTCGACCAGGCCTACCAGCGCGGACTGCAACAGGGGCGCAACGAAGCCAAGTTCGGTCCGCTCCTGCCGGACCTGCCTGCGTTCGAGCCGTGGACGCGCGGCGTACACTTCGAGCCGCTGCGCAGCTGGTTCGATTCGCTCGTCGCTTTCGAGCGCGGCGTGACCGAGAACCTCCGCGATGCTGAACTCGCGCGCTGGACGCTCAAGCATAAGTGGGACGAGCTGGCCGGCGAGATGGACGCGACCGGCGCAAACCGTAGACGCGGCGTGTGGCTATGGGTGGGGCGTATCCGGTTGCGCTCGACGCACCCTCAAGCCGAGCTCCGCGACTGCGAGCAGCAAATCGCTTTCGCCGAGCGAGCCCAGCGATTCATCGCGATCCAGCTCCGCGCGGCGCGAGACGCTGTGGACGCCGAGCTTGAGTATGGGCGCGGATATGTCTGCACGGTCGAGGCCATGCGCAGCGCACCGACGCGGCCGCGCGGCATCCACGAGTTCATTAGCGTCGAAGCATTCGTGCACGGCGACCGCCGCCGCGCGCACTGGCGAGCCGATCGGCGGATGGGCGCTGGCGGCGAGGACTACGGGTTCAACTGGCGCCTGGAGCACCCCCTGCGACGCTGGCTCACCACGTGCTGGCGTGTCTCCTGGCTATCGATAGCCGACCGCGAGGAAGAGACCCCGACCTACGAGGTCTACGCGATCGAGTTCCCAGGCGGAGAGCGCAGCGAAGAGAGCGGCCGCGTTTGGCTCATGGGGAAGATCGAAAGCTGCAACACCATCCGCTCGATCCTGCCCGAACTTGAGCAACGCGCGCAGCGCGAGCGCAACTCGCTCATCGTTGTAGCCCAACGGGTCCGCGATGCTGCGCGGCGCGAGCAGTGGGAGCGTGAACGGTCTACTCCGGGGGCCGAGTGGTTTAGTTAGCTCCCCGCGACGTCGGCTTACCGTCATCGGAACGGCATTTTCGTCTACGGCGCTGGAGGAATGCCCAATCGTTCCCCTACGAGCGCTAAGACGAACCAAGGCAGGCACGCACGCGGGGGCCGCTTTGGTGGCTTTCCTCTAGTAAATGTCTGTCTCGTCGCGCACGGCTTCCGCCGCCGCCCCCACGGGCGTCTCGAACGCATCGCGGGCAGGGAGGCGAGTACGCTCCACTGATGAGCAGCGTTGCCGCCGACGAGTTGATCGAGCGCGCCGGACGTGCGCTGCTCGATGCGGCGGCGTCGCCCGCGCGGGTGATTCTGTTCGGCTAGCACGCTCGCGGGGATGTGCGCGACGGCAGCGATTTTGACTTCCTCGTGATCGAGCGCGAGGTGAGGGATCGTGCCGCCGAGTCGGTTCGGCTCCGGCGAGCGCTGCGGGGCTTCGGTGCTCCGGTGGACGTGATCGTTGTGGATGAGGCGCTTGTTCAGCGACGCGCGAAGGTTCGGGGCACGATGGTCGAGCGTGCGCTGCGTGAGGGTCGCATTGCCGCCGAGTCCTGAGCACGTCGAGTACGCCGGGACGCTATTTCGGCTTGCTGCTCTGCTCGCCGGCATCCCGCAGCAAGGCAACGCCCTGGGCCGGCCAAAGCGCGCCGGTAACGCTCCGCGTCTATTCCGACCTAGAGTGTTTCACGGCCAGGGGCTGGGTGGTCGAGTTACTGCCCGCGATCATCAAGCGCTACGTACGCAGCGGCGAGATGAGGATTGAATTCCGCTCGTTCAAGACGGACACGCGCAACCCGACGACTTTCCTCAACCAGCAGACTGCAGCGATCGCTTCGGGCGCGCAGGGCAAGCTGTGGAACTTCGTGGAGACCTTCTACTACGAGCAGGGCGAGGAGTACACGCCGTACGTCACTGAACGCTACGCCAGAGCGGGCGGCTCGCCGAACAGGTGGTGACCGACGACCGAGAGGTGCTTTCATGATCGGTCGCACGGGTGGGCAGATGAAAAAGCTGACCGGCCGCTACATCGTGCTGCAGTTCCCGGGCTTCGACAAAATGCGAAACTCGGTTTCGCTGATCGATACGCAGGATCTGCGGAAGGCGATTGAAGCGCTGCCTGCGTGAGAGGGGGCAACTCAGCACTTCGACGGCCGAGCCGAAGAACCCGGCAACCGGGCGGCCGCGACCGAACTCGGGGACGGCAGGAGCGCCAAGGCGACTTCGACGGGCATCGCGAACGAGGCAGCATGCAGAACCGCTCGTGATTCAAGGCCGCAAAAGGACCGCATATGGCGCGAGACCGCTTGGGATCTGCGAGGCGGGCGAACAGAGGCGAGGTTCTCCGAAACGCTGAGCGTCGCGGGACATCTTCGGCTGGTTCGCGGGACTCGGGACCGCACACGGACCGCAACCCCGGCCGAAACAGACTGCAAAGGGATCGCAGCTCGGGCCGCGTGGGGGGGAGGGCACGAACGGGGCGGAAGGCTCGTGATGCACGAGGCTGACGTCGAGCGAGGCAGCTATCGAGCATCCCTTCAGCTGGCCTGATCCGAGCTGCAGAGTCTGTGATCCGCCAGCGAGCCGGTCGCGACGCAAAGCCATGCGATCGCAGGAGTTCTATCCCCACAACTATTCCCTGAACGAGCCCACCCCAGCAAGTATGGGCCAAACCGCCAATACACCGTGGTCTCCAAAACCGCAAACGTGGCACGTCCGACGCTGCTGACCCAGGAAAGCAACCGACTACGGAATCGTGACGCTGACGAACGTCGCGCCAGCGCCGATCGAACGTCCATACCGCGTCCGCGTCGATCATCTCGGCGACTACCGGTGCGATCGCGTCCGGCAGGTTGAGTCCGCGGGGTGGTGGGCCTTCAGCGCCGCGGCCCCATCAGCGATGGCGACGCTGACAGGCACGGTCTCACATCCGTCTGCGAAGTCCCGGGCCGCCGTTAGCGCCTTGCTGCCCACGCGCGCGGGCGAGGTCGTCACGCAAGACCCTCGCGTACGAGTGACGATCGCACAACACGGTGTGGCGACCGGCGCTGCCGAAGCGCTCTCGCGTGCGTGGCTCCCCGCAGCCGTCGATCGCCGCCCACATCTGCTCGGCGTCGGGCAGTGCAATGCGGTCGGCGAACAGCGCGGCGAGCCAGCACCCTTGCAGCTCGGTCAGTTGCAGGCGCCCCGGCCCGGCGTCGAAGACCCCGACGAACCCAAGATCCCGCCCGTGGGGTGAGACCATGCGCCGGTACAGCGGAAACTGCCCGGCCGCCCCGCCGTCGAGCGGCGCGGCTAGGAAGGGAAAACGAACTCGGTAGCCGGTGGCGAACACGATCGCGTCGGCCTGCTCGCCTTCGCCGTCGGCGAACTGAACCCGATCCTCGGCAAGCGATTCGACGGCGCCACGCATCACGAGCGTGCGGCGCGATAGCGCCCGCTCGATCGACGGCGTCACCAGCACGGGCCAGCGATGCTCGAGCATCGAGAAGCCGGGCGAGGCGAGCCGTCCCCTCTGCGGCGCCCAGGGAGAGCGCACGAGCAGCAATTGCGTCAGCGTGCGACCTACGCTCCAAGGCACGCGGGGGAGTATCGATAGGTCGAGATAGTCGGTCGGCACCCCCGCGACCAGGCGAGGCATTAGGTGGTGTCCTTCGCGGCAGGCGAGCACGGCGCGCTCGGCCTCGAACGAGATCTCAGCCGCAACGTCGAGCGCCGACTGCCCGCCCCCCACGACGACCACCCGCTTGCCGGCGAAGCGCTCGGGCGAGCGGTAGTCGCGGACGTGAAGCGTCTCGCCTCCGAACTCTCCCGGCAGCTCCGGCACATACGGATCCCAGAGGCAGCCGCTCGCTACGACCAGCCGGTCAAACTCGCGGGCCGGCTCGTCGCCGACGGCCACCTGCCATCCTCCTTCGCGGCTCGGCCGCGCCGCGCTGACGCGCGCGCCGAAGTGGATGTGCTCGCGCAACCGGTTGACCTCGGCGTAGCGCTCCAGGTAGCTGAGCATCTCCGCATGGGTCAACCGCAGCGACTGACGCCCCGGAATCCGCAGGCTCGAATAACGCATGTTGCGGCGCGACACGTTGGTCATCAGCGACCGGTAGGCGGCGGAGACCCCGTTGTCGTTCTCGTAGCGCCATGAGCCGCCGAGATCCGAGCCGGCCTCGTAGCAGCAGACCTCGTGACCGCCGAGCGTCAGCTCACGAATCGCCCCCAGGCCAGACATCCCGGCGCCGATCACACACACTGACTTGCCCATCAAGTCACTCCTTCTCGATCGTGCAAGCCATACATTTGGATCGGTATGTATAACATACCAACTAGAATGTTGTGCGTGCGGGCATATGCTGAGGCGAGCCGGATGACCCGATCACGACACCCCTCCCATCACCGCGATGGCCGCAGCGCCGAGCTGCGTGGAAGCGCGCGTGAGCGCCTGCTCGACGCCGCCATGAGCGAGTTCCGCGAGAAGGGCTACGGCGCGACATCGCTGCAGGCGATCGCCACCCGAGCCGGCCTTAGCAAGGGCGCGATCTACTGGAACTTCAAGGACAAGCGCGACCTGTTCGCGGCGCTCGTGCGCGAGCGCCTGGAAGCCCCTGCGCGCGCCTTGATGCAGATCACCGAGCGGGCCCCGGCAGACACGCCAACCGCCGCCACGATCGGCGCGGGTGTCGGCGAGCTCCTGGCAACCCAGCCGGATCTGCTCGTGCTCGCAGTCGAGCAGTGGCGCTTCGCGCTGCGCGACGAGTCTCTGCGCGCCGAGCTGGTCGAGCGCCAGCAGGCTCTCAGCGAGGCGATCGGCGACACGCTGCGCGCCCGCCACGCCACGCTCGGCGCCCCTCTTCCCTACCCGCCGGAGGCGCTCGGCATGGCGATCGTTGCCCTCTCGTTCGGCCTGGCGATGGAAGCGCTCGTGCGCCCGCAGGCAGAGGCGCCGCGGGTACTCGGCGACGTGCTCGACCTGCTCTACGAAGGCCTGCTGCACCGCGCGGGACACTGCGGGCAGGAGAAGATATGAGTGTGTCGGCTGGCGAGCGACGGCCGAGCCCCCCTTCGTGGCTTCGACGCCCACGCTGGCTGCCATGGCGCGAGGGTCCACAGGCTGGACACGGCGGGAAGGTCGTCGTCAGCCTCACCGAATACCGCTCAGCATACGCGCGCGACCTGCCGGCGATCTATCTGGCGGGGCTGCGCTTGCGCGAGGGTTGGTACGCGATGCCGGGCGCGGTCAGGATGAGCTTGTGGGCAGATCCGCTCGGCTTGCGCGGCGGCTCGCTGACGATCTGGCGTGAGCAGGCCGATCTGCTCGCCTTTGTCGGGCTGCCGGTGCACGCGGCGATCATGCGCCACTACCGCGGCCGCGGTCGGATCGACTCGGCGACGTGGCAGTTGGAGCAGTGCGAGCCGGAAGTGATCAAGGCGGAAGCGCTCGCGCGGTTGGGGTGAGCGCTCACCAACGTGATCACAGCCAGTCCTCTGGGCTTAGGTCAACGCGCAACGTGAGTCTCAGCGTAGGATCGCCTTGGCGGAGGAGGACCGCAGCGGTGGGCGAAAGGGACCGCAAAAGAACCGCAAGAGTCTGGGAGTTACGAGGCTCTACAACCGTCATCTCTCGACCCGCTGCAGCCGCCGCTGCGCCCACACGGGCTCTCCTCCTGCGCCGTGAGAGGTACCTGACAGAATGAACCGATGCTGACTCAGGTGGCCGACGGCGTCTGGGTCCGGCAGAGTGAGTGGGTCTGGACCAACTCCATCGTGGTGCGCGGGGAGGATGGGCTGATCCTGGTCGATCCCGGCATCGATGGCTCCGAGCTGAACCAGCTCGCGGATGATCTGGACCGGCTCGGCGTTCCGGTGGTTGCCGGGTTCTCCACCCATCCCCACTGGGACCACTTGCTCTGGCATGCCCGGTTCGGCGACGTGCCGCGCTACGCCACCGCTGCCGGGGCCGACGCTGCCAGTGAAGCCCGAGAGCGGGCACAGGCGATGGCAGCGGAGAGCGCGTCGGGCATCCCGCTCGAGCTGATCGCGCTCGTCACCCCGCTGCCCGCGGACGGCGGACCCGTGCCGGGCGAGATCGTCGAGCATCAGGCGCACGCCGTCGGCCACGCTGCGGTCCTCCTCGTGGACCGCGGCGTCCTGCTCGCCGGCGACATGCTCTCCGATGTCCTGATCCCGCTCCTCGACGCTCGCCGCCCCGATCAGGTGGGCGCCTACGAGTCGGCACTCGACCGGCTGGAAGAGGCCGCCAGGCGCATCGATGTTCTGGTCCCCGGCCACGGCGCCGTTGCCGAGGGTCCTGAGGTGGCGGCCCGCCTAGCCGCCGATCATGCCTACATCGACGCGCTGCGGCGAGGAGAGGAACCGGTCGACGCGCGTCTGGGGCCGGATGCGGAGTGGCTCTCCGGCGCCCACCTGTCGAACCTGGAGCAGGCTCGAGGGCGGTAGGGCGGTGGCTCCTGACTGTCGTGTGACCATGTCGCGAAGCTGGCGGCTTGCTAGCAGAACGCCACTCGCCGGCAACCTTGCTTCGGGTAAGCTCACGACGAGGGACACCGCATTGGCTTGACTCCCACCTGGTCGAGACACATGTCAACACGCTCGGGTAGCTTGCCGCGGCGAATCGCAAAACGGGTGTACTTTCCAATCTCACCGTGCTTGGAGACTAGTATCTCCAGTGTGATGCCAGCATGCAGGAAGCGCTCGAACTGTCGAAACTCAACCGGCGCAACGCCCTGTTTTCTTGACACAGCCAGTCGTTTCACAGACTTGATCGGACAACGACGTCCTTTGCACCGCACAGTAATCCGGGCCGCCGCCGGCATCTGCTGCACCTTGAGCAGCCTGAGCTTGACCCCGGAAGCGGTCACAGTGCCTGCGATCCGCACGACGGGAAACGGTCGCATTAGCAAGGCCTTTGGCGTGACTACCCTGATAGTTGCGGTGGCGATGCTTGACAGGCCGTAGAGGTTGTTCACACGCAGTCGCACTACGTGATCCCCGGGAGTGGGGAAGGAGGTGGTGAGCACAGCACCTCCACCCTGAAAGGCGCCGTTGCTCGTCAGGGTCCAGGCAAATCCCGTAAGCGGACCGGCGGCGTCAGTGGAGGTAGAGATAAGCGAGACGGGTTCGCCGGTCTGTGGAACGGGCGGGAACCACTTAAATGATGCCGTCGGAGGCGTGGGCGTCGAGACCGCTGCAGGTATGATGATCGGCGGGGAGGTGACCGTGAACGTCACCGGTTCGCTTTTGCCGGTGGGGTTTCCGAGCAGCGAGCTTGCTTGAGTGGCAACGGCGGTGTACTGCCCGCTCGACAGAGATGGAGTCGCATTGCCAGAGGCCCAGTGGGCGCCGGTGCCCGTGGCCGTCGCCATCGAGACGACCGTCCCTTTCGTCGTCGGACCAGTGTGGATGTGGATGGTGACCGGGGTTGTATCGCTCGCGGTGCCCGTGAAAGACGGCATCGAGTTGATCGACGGCGATTCAGGCGGGTTCAGCGTTACCGTCGGAGCGCTCGTATCCACCGTGAACGTTACAGGCAAGCTCGTGCCGGTTTCCAATGCGAGATTGGTCTGTCGCGCCTGTGCAGTATAGGTGCCGTCATTGAGGGGTTCTGTCGGCCCAAGCGACCATGCACCCGCTAAGAGCAACAGCGTGCTCAGTTCCTGTATGGCCGCGCCTTCGGCGGTCGGGCCGCTGTAGATCTTGAGCGTCACCTTGCCACTGGCTTCATCGGCCAGTCCACTAAAGGACGGCGTCTGATTGTTGTTCACGCTTCCGTTGAGCGGACTTGAAATAGTGACGCTGGGCGGCGTCGCGATGCTCGTGCCCACTGAGCCGACAGCCATCACGACGAGCGATATCGCCGCAGCTCGCCAGAGCGCTTCGCCTGCCCTTCTCATGGGGTCGTGCTCGCAGTCATATCACGCTCCCCTGCCTAACGGCCCAGGTAGTCCTGATACGAGTCGTAATGAGCAGTTCTCGACGGCTTTCGACAGTCGGTAGCGATATTACTCCGCTGGCGACGCATTGCTCCCGTAGAGACTTCGAGCCGTCCGCCTCTACCAGTGATGCACAGGGCTATCTACTTTGCGCGGCATCTGAGGTCGCTGGTTATCACAGCAGTCTATCTTGAGAGCATTCGAGACGTGCAACATCTAAAGCGCACGTTTGATATTCGCTGGAAGGAGGCGAACCGAGTCAAGTCGTGATTCGTTCCGCCAGCTCGACGATGATCCCCTCCGGGCCGCGGACGTAGCAGAGCCGATAGCTGTCTTGGTAGCGCTCCACCTCGCCAACGAGCTCCGCGCCGCGGGCTCGCAGGCCAGCGACGGCGGCGTCGATGTCCTCGACTGCGAATGCGATATGGCGGATGCCTGGAGTGTTGGCCGGCGCGTGCCCGTCGCCGCCCCGGCCCGACGGGGCGTGAAACTTCGCAAGCTCGATCCGTCCGTGGCCGTCCGGGGTCTCCACCATCGCGATCTCCACTCGAACGCCCTCGAGCCCTACCACGCGGTCCACCCAGCCGCCCTCGACCGGCCTCTCGCCCTGCAGCTTGAGTCCGAGCTCGACGAAGAACGCCGTCGCGGCCGCGAGATCGTCGACCACGATGCCCACGTGCTCCATGCGTTGGACCGTCATGCGCTCTACTGTAGAGGCACGGCGGCCCCAGCTACAACCTCTCTGGGTTGCCGATCGGCCAGTGGGAACGCCCATTGGCGGGACTCTGAGTTCGCGACTCCGGGCCATGCGTTGCGACGCACACCGCCGGGTCCGCGGGGTGATCGGGACCCCCTCGGGGGAATGGTATTGAGCGAGCGCCCGCTCAAATACAATGGGACCGTGAGCGGCCAGAGACTGCCAGCTGGGGTGGTGCATAAACTGCCTGCGGACCTGCGTGAGGCGCTGATCGCCAACGCCACGGCACTCGATGCCTGGAAGGACATCACGCCCTTGGCCCGCAATGAGTTCATCTGCTGGGTAGAGGATGCCAAGCAGGAGACCACCCGTGAGCGTCGCATTCGGCGGACACGGGAGGAGCTGGAGGAAGGCCAGCGCCGCCCCTGCTGCTGGCCGGGGTGCAAGCACCGCGAACGCACTGGCACCTAGACGGCTCGCTCGCACTGATCGTCCCTGCGGCGCTGCAGTCGATCAGCTCGCGGACCGCTCAGCGGCCACCCGGAAGCCGATATTGCCTGTCGCGTCGTCGGGCGCGTTGGAGCTACGTGCAGAGACGCGGTAGCGGCGGCAGTACGAGGCGTGGCAGATGTAGGAGCCGCCGCGGGTAACGCGCCGATCGCCGCTCGGCGGACCCGACGGATCCTCCGGTGCCGCGATTGCGTAGCTGTCGGGCGCGAACCAGTCGGCGGTCCATTCCCAAACGTTGCCGGTGATGTTGTGAAGTCCGTAGCCGTTGGCCGGGAACGCGTCGACCGGTGCCGTGCCGAGATAGCCGTCCGCCGCCGTGTTGTGCGCCGGGAACTCGCCCTGCCAGACGTTCATGCGGTGCTCGCCTCCCGGTTCGAGCTCATCGCCCCACGGGAACGCGCATCCCTCGAGGCCGCCGCGCGCCGCGAACTCCCACTCCGCCTCGGTCGGCAGGCGGACCCCCGCCCACTGGCAGTAGGCGAGCGAGTCGTTGTGGGAGACCTGTACGACCGGATGCCTACCACGATCTGAGAGGTCGCTGTGCGGACCCTCCGGCCGGCGCCATTGTGCGCCCTCCACCTGACGCCACCACGGCGCCGCGGCGACCGAGCGAGTGGGCGGGAAGTCGTCGGGCAGCAGTCCCGCGAACACAAACGACCAACCCCAGCGCTCGGCGTCGGTCTGATACCCGGTCGCGGCTACAAATGCCGCAAAGCGGTCGTTGCTCACCGCGTGACAGTCGATCGAGAAGGGTCGCAGGAGCACCTCGTGCACGGGGCCCTCGCCATCCTCCGGATAGGCAAACGGGTCGACCGATCCCATCGAGAACCGCCCGCCGGGCACGCTCACGAGGCTCTCGGCGATCGACTCGCGAGCGGGCACCGCCCGAGCCTGTCGATCATGCCGAGGGGACCGCCCGGTCCGCTCGGGCGCGCAGCATGCCGTGGGGTCGCGCGAGTCGCTCACGGAGGGATTGTCCACAGGCCAAACGTTCAGGGCTTCCACGTCTCGCCGGCGCGAACCCGCTCGAAGCCGATCCACAGGGAGTTCATCGCCGTCGCCACGACACGCTCACGCGGCACGTGCTGGTGCTCGTACCACCACAACGCGAGCCCCTGCAGGACCGCTCGCATGACCTCCCAGGCCATATCAAGCGCGTCGAGGTCGGCGTCGGCGATGTCCTCGATGCCCCGCTCCCGCAGGAACAGCGGAGTGATCGCCGCGCGGCTCTCGGCGATCACTTCGTCGTGAATCGCCTGGATCTGAGGCTCGCCCGTCGTGTCGCGAAAGAGCATGCGCCAGGCGTAAGGATGGGCTTCGACATACCCGAACCACGAGTCGATCGCGCGGGGGAGGCGCAGCTCCGGCGGATCCTCGCCACCGAGCTGCTCGCGCCAGATCTCGCGTAGAGCGGCGAAGTGGCGTTCGAGCAGGCGGCGATGCAGGTCCAGCTTGGAGCTGAAGTGGTCGTAGACCACCGGAGCCGTGACGCCCGAGCGCCTGGCGACCTCGTCGATGGAGGTCGCGTGGTAGCCCCGCTCGGCAAACAGCTCGCTGGCCACCTGCTCGATGATCTCTCGCCGAGCCTGCGCGGTCAATCGCCGGCGAGGCGCCCGCCCCGTGGTCTCGGTTGACAACCTAACGCTGCCTAGGTAGGTTGCGGACAGGGACACAACCTAGTCGCCATTAGGCGCATCATGACTCGAAAGGATAGGACGTCGATGGCAGGCAGCGCCGACACGCAGGCGCCCGGCTCCTCCGCAAGGCACGCTTTCCGTGAGACGGCCGTCAACGCCAAGCCGAGTCGCCGCTCGGCCGATCGCTATGACGTGATCGTGGTCGGTGCCCGTTGCGCCGGCTCTCCGCTGGCCACGCTGCTCGCGCGGGGCGGGGCCAGGGTCGCGGTGCTCGAGCGCGACAGATTTCCACGCGACACGCTCTCCAGCCACCTCTTCGAGGCGGACGCGCTGACGTTCCTGGACGCCCTTGGTGTGGTCGAGCAGCTTCGTGCGACCGGCGCTCCGTTCGTGGCAGCTACCGACACCAGAGTCGAGGACGTGCAGATCGCGATGGACCTGCCGCTGCGAGCCGGAGATGTCGGCGGCATGGCCTCGATCCGCCGTTCGCTGCTCGACCCGATCCTCGCGGGGGCTGCCGAGAGCGCGGGCGCCGAGCTGCGCATGGCGAGCAAGGTCCACGGGCTCATCGAGGAGGACGGCCGGGTGGCGGGTGTGCGCGTGGGTGACGAGACCGGTGAGGCAGAGCTGCGCGCGCGTCTGGTGGTGGGCGCCGACGGGCGCCACTCGACCGTCGCGAGCCTCTGCGGTGCGCGGCGCTACAACGTCACGCCCAACCAGCGGCTGTTGTACTGGGCGTTCTTCGAGGGCGCCGAGATGGGCACGCGACCGACCTTCTTCTCGCATCGCTGGGACGAGCGGTTTGTGCTCGGCATCCCCTCCGACAGCGGGCTCTACCAGGTTCTGATCTGGCCGGAAAAGACCGCGCTCGACGGTTTCCGGGCCGATCTCGATGCGGCCTTCCTCGCCCACGCGCGCACCTGCGAGCCGATCGCGGAGGGGCTGACGGCGGCGCGGCAGGTCGGCAAGGTGCTTGGCGCCGTTCGCTGGGAGGGGTTCTTCCGCGATGCCGCGGGCCCCGGATGGGTGCTAAGCGGCGACGCCGGTCACTTCAAGAGTCCCGCGCCCGGACGCGGGATCGGCGACGCCTTTCTGCAGGCCGGCAGGCTCGCCGCGGCGATCCTCGCGCAGCTCGGGGACTCCGACCAAGCGCTCGACCGGGCGATGGAGCGCTGGGGCCGCTGGCGCGACCGCGAGTTCGCCGAGCACTACTGGCTGGCCTATGACCTCGAAGAGGCCGGCCCCGTGCCGGCGGTGCTGGTCGAGATCCTCCGCCGCCTGCAAGAGCGAGACGAGGCGGGGATGTTCTTCGACGTGCTCAACCACCGCGCCCGCCCCACGGTGCTGACCCCACCTCGCGCGCTCGGCGCGATTGGCCGCCTGCTCCTGCGCGGAGGCGATCCCTCCCGGCGGGCGCTGCTGGCGGAGCTCGGCGCGCTCGGGGGGCGGGATCTGCGCCGGCGGCGGCTCAACATGCGCCCCGCATACGCCGTCGAGGAGGCCATCTCAGACGGCGCCCCGGCCGATCGGAAGACTCGAGATCCAGCCTCTGTGAGGCTCTGAGGGGAGTCCCGGCAAGGAACCCCCGGGCGTGAGCGCGATCCCCGGGGCATCGCGTGGGCTACAGCCGCCGCGTCCGCATAGACTCCCCACACGTGGAGGGCTCGGCCCCCAGCCAACCCGAGACATGGGATGCGTTCTTCAGTGACTTCTACCTGCGCGCCTACGCGGAGGAGGCGCGGCAGAGCGAAGCGCAGGAGCAGGCGCTGGCCGCGGCACGGCTCGCCAAGTGCCCGGCCGGCGGCGAGTTGTTGGACGTTCCGTGCGGGTTCGGCCGCCACTCGATCCCGCTGGCACGCGCGGGCTATCGCGCCGTCGGCGTGGATCGCTCGCAGACGCTGCTCGACGAGGCGCGCAGGCGGGCCGGCGGCGAGCAATGGCCGAAGCTGCTGCGCACCGACTATCGCGAGCTGCCGTTCGCCGATGAGAGCTTCGACGCCGCGCTGAACCTGTTCACATCGCTCGGCTACCTGGGCGACGAGCAGGACACGAATGTGCTCGGCGAGATCCATCGTGTGCTGCGCCCGGGCTGCCGGCTGGTGATCGAGACGATGCACCGCGACCTGCTGATCCGTCAGTTCCGCGATCACGACTGGCGCTCGCTCGGAGACGGCCGGTTGCTCGTCGAGCAGCGGACGTTCGACCCCAGCGCCGGTGTTGCGCAGACGACCCAGACGCTGATCGACAGCGCGGGGGAGCGCGATTCGCGGACGTTCTCGGTTCGCATCTACACCGCCACCGAGTTGCTTGCGATGCTCGCCGGTGCGGGCTTCGAGGACGCGCGTTGCTACGGGACGCTGGAGGCAACGCCATTCGAGGGCGACACGCGCCTGGTGATCCTCGCCACGCGCTGAGCCGGGGTGAGCCCCCTCGCGCCGTGTCGAGCGGCGTCATTTCATCTCAGGTCCAGGCGGTCAGCCGCAGCGGGCGGGCGTCACGGCTTGTCGGCAGCTCGCTCGCCTGCGGCGGATGAGCATGCCCCGGGCTCACGAGGACGCGGTTGCGCCCGGCCCGCTTTGCTTCATAGAGAGCCTCGTCGGCCTCCTTGAACATACGGTCGAACTCGACTTCCTCGCCGGCGGCCGCGCTCACGCCGACCGAGATCGTGATCGGGATCCCCGCAGGGCGCACCTCCTCGATCGCCGCGCGCAGCCGCTCGGCGACACCGTGACCGTCATGGCTGTCGACGCCCGGCAGGACGATCAGGAACTCCTCGCCGCCGAGACGGTAGACGAGCTCGAAGGAGTGCAGCCGCTTGCGCAGCGCATAGGCAACGTCGCGCAAAGCGGCATCGCCGCGGTCGTGGCCGTGCTCGTCGTTGACCAGCTTGAAGCTGTCGATGTCGCACAGCAGCAGGCAGACCGGCTTGTGTATCAGGCGGGCCTGATGACGGAGCTCGGCAAAGCGCGGGATCAGCGCGTGCCGGTTGAGCAGGCCCGTCAGCGGATCGATGATCGCCTCGTCACGGTGATGCAGCTCAGCCGCCTGCAGCGCCCACACGATCGACACGACACCCGCGAGCAGCGCGAGCGTGGCGATCAGCGGCGCCGGATCCTCGAGCGCCCAGCGCGGATGCACGCCGACGGTCGTCACGAGCACGATCGCGACCGTAAGCGCGAGCGCTGCGATCACGACCTGGGGGCGGAAACGCGCCGCGACCATCCCCGCGGGCAGCACCATCCAGGGCAGGGCGGGGCTACGTGGGCCGCCGCTGATGGCTACGCCGGCGCCGATCAACAGCATTGTGATGACGATCGCCCAGGCGCTCACGCGCTCGGGATGAGCACTCGTGTGGATGCGCCGCTCGACGTTCAGGAAGTTCACCAGCGTGAGCGCGAACAGGACGAGCGTCCACCAGCCGATCCAAGGGCCGGCGGCGATCAAGGCGATGCCGACGGCCCCGGAGCCGACGGCGCGAATCGTGCGCACGCGCTCGCTTGCGTCCACGACGCGGTTGCGATCGAGCTCGGTGGGGCAGAGCCATGATCCTTGCCTCATCTGGATGCGCTCGGCCGCTTGCCGGCGCTGCTTGAGCGCCTGGGCCCGCTCTCAGACGTTTGTCCTCGAGAAGTCCGTTTTCCGGAATTGCATCGGCAACTGGTCTTTGCCCACCACTGCAACGGCGCTCGCAGCGGGCGCTCGCAGCGGACCCGAGCGCGACCGGCGTACGCTTAGCCCATGCCCGGCATGAAGCCTCCCACCGTAGGGGAGATTCTCAGTGCCCGCAGCGGCGAGGAGATGGCGCTCAACGATCGCTTCCTGAACCCGCAGATGGGCCGGATCTTGCGCACGCTCGGGTTCGACAAGAGTTGGCGCGGCGGCGAGGGGGCACACCTGATCGACTCGCACGGAGAGCGCTACCTGGACCTGTTCGGCGGCTACGGCGTGTTCGCGATCGGGCGCAATCATCCGGAGGCGATCGCAGCCGTGCAGGAGGCGATGGCGGCGCACACCGGCAATCTGCCGCAACTCGGGGTCACGCTGCTCAGCGGCGTGCTCGCCGAGCAGCTGCTCGCAAGGGCGCCTGCCAGCGTCGCCGCGATGGTGCCGGCGAGCACCGGCACGGAGGCGGTCGAGGCGGCGATCAAGATCGCCCGGGCCGCCACCGGCCGCGCGCGGGTGCTGTATGCGGAGCATGCCTTCCACGGGCTGACGCTTGGGGCGCTGTCGCTCAACGGGAACGCCGAGTTCAGAGATGGCTTCGGACCGCTGCTGCCCGGCTGCGATCCCGTCCCCTTCGGCGACCTCGATGGCCTCAGACGCGAGCTCGAACATGGCGACGTGGCCGCATTCGTCGTCGAGCCGGTTCAAGGCAAGGGCGTCAACCTGCCCCCGGCTGGCTATCTTCCCGGCGCCCAGGCGCTGTGCCGCGAGGCAGGGGCGCTCCTCGTCTGCGATGAGGTGCAGACCGGCGTCGGACGGACGGGCCGCTTTCTCGCGCTGGAGCACTCAGACCTGCAGCCGGACATGGTCTGTCTCGCCAAGGCGCTCTCCGGGGGCCTCGTGCCGATCGGCGCGCTGCTCGTGTCTCGTGCGGCCTTCGAGAAGGTCTTTGACGGCATGGAGCGAGCGGTGCGCCACGGATCGACGTTCGGCGGAAACGACCTCGCCGCCGCCGCGGCGCTGGCGACGCTGCGGGTGCTCGATCAGGAGGGACTTAGCGCCCGCGCGGAGCGTCTCGGCGGGCTGCTGCTCGAGTTGACCGAGCCATTCGTCGAGCGCTATGGGGTCGTGCGCGACGTGCGCGGCCTCGGGTTGATGTGGGCGATCGAGTTCGGCCCGCCGGCCGGCGCGGGCGCGCGCAGGCTGTGGGAGCGCGTCGAGCGCCGCCAGCCGGGCCTCTTCTCACAGCTGATCACGGTGCCGCTGTTCCACGAGCACCGGATCCTCTGTCAGGTGGCCGGCCACCACATGAACGTGATCAAGGCGCTGCCGGCGCTCGTGATCGAGGAGGATGAGATACGCCGCTTCGCGGCCGCGCTGGAGCAGACGATCGCCGCTGCCGAGCGCTATCCGGCGGCTTTGGCCCGCTTCGGGATGCGCACAGGTATGAGGGCCGCGGGCGTACGCCGCTAGCCTACTGCGCTGTGCTCGTACCCAGAGATGACATACGGAACGTCGCGATCGTCGCCCACGTCGACCACGGCAAGACCACGCTGGTCGACGCGATGCTGTGGCAGTCGGGCGCCTTTCGGGTAGGTCAGGACGTCGCCACGCGGGTCCTCGACTCGATGGATCTCGAGCGCGAGAAGGGCATCACGATCCTCGCCAAGAACACCTCGCTGCGCTACAAGGACGTGAAGCTGAACATCATCGACACGCCCGGACACGCCGACTTCGGCGGCGAGGTTGAGCGGGGGCTGACGATGGTGGACGGCGTGCTGCTGCTCGTGGACGCCTCTGAGGGCCCGCTGCCGCAGACGCGCTTCGTGTTGCGCAAGGCACTCGAGGCCCACCTGCCCGTGATTCTGGTCGTCAACAAGGTCGATCGTCCGGACGCGCGCGTCGCCGAGGTGGTCGACGAGGTGTATGAGCTGTTCCTCGACCTCGACGCGGATGAGAAGCAGATCGACTTCCCGATCGTCTACTGCAATGCCAAGGCCGGGCGCGCGTCGCTGGAGCACGAGCCCGGACACCCGATCGAGGAGAACGACCTGGCGCCGCTGCTCGATCTGCTGCTCGAGCGGATACCCGCGCCGACCTATGACCCCGAGCACCCGTTGCAGGCGCTCGTGACGAACCTCGACGCCTCCCCCTACGTGGGGCGCCTGGCGATCTGCCGCGTGCGTCACGGGACGATCAAGAAGGGCCAGCAGATCGCCTGGTGCCGAGCCGACGGCTCGATCCGCCGCTCCCCGGTGGCCGAGCTGTACGTCACGGACGCGCTCGATCGCGTTGATGCCCCAGAGGCCGGCCCGGGAGAGATCATCGCGGTCGCCGGGATCGCCGAGGTGACGATCGGCGAGACGCTTGCCGATCCCGAGGACCCGCGGCCGCTGCCGGTGATCACGGTCGACGAGCCGGCGATGTCGATCACGATCGGCGTGAACACCTCGCCGCTGGCTGGCAAAGACGGCGACAAGCTGACCGCCAGGCAGATCGAGGCACGACTCGCGCAGGAGCTGGTCGGAAACGTCTCACTGCGGGTCAACGAGACCGAGCGCCCCGACACCTATGAGGTGCAGGGTCGTGGCGAGCTGCAGCTGGCGGTGCTGGTGGAGATGATGCGCCGCGAGGGCTTCGAGCTGACGGTTGGGCAGCCGCATGTGGTCGAGCGTGAGATCGACGGCAAACGCCACGAGCCGGTCGAGCTGTTGTCGGTGGACGTGCCCGACGAGCACGTCGGCACGGTGACCCAGCTGCTGGCGGCGCGCAAGGGCCGCATGGAGCACATGACCAATCACGGCACCGGCTGGGTGCGTATGGACTACCTCGTGCCCGCCCGCGGGCTGATCGGCTTTCGCACGGAGTTCCTGACCGAGACGCGCGGGACGGGGATCATGCACCACGTCTTCGACCGCTGGGAGCCATGGGCCGGTGAGCTGCTCACGCGCAATTCAGGCGTGCTCGTGGCCGATCGCAGCGGCGCCACCGTGAGCTACTCGCTGATGACGCTGCAGGAGCGCGGAATTATGTTTGTGGGACCCGGCGAGGAGGTATATGAGGGGATGATCGTGGGCGAGAACTCCCGCTCGGAGGATCTCGACGTGAACCCCGTCAAGGAAAAGCACCTCACCAACATGCGCTCCTCGACCTCCGATGTGCTGGTTCGCCTGGATGCCCACCGCAAGCTGACCCTCGACGAGGCGCTGGAGTTCGTGCGCGAGGACGAGGCGGTCGAGACGACACCGTCGTCGGTGCGGATGCGCAAGGTCGTTCTATCAAAGGTCGATCGATTGAAGACCGCGAGGCAGCTGCGCAAGTGAGCGACGGGCAGATAGCCGCCAGAATGGCGGAGCGCGCGGCTGAGATCGAGTTGGATGGCGGGCTAATGATCGCCGCCTGGACGGTCGTGCTGAGTGTGCTCGCGACCCGCGCCTACCGGCGAGACAACGCGCGTGTGTAGGCATTAGGGTACCGCCGGTGAGCAGGCTGACAAGAGCATCTCAGAGCGCGGCGGCGCTGATGCTGGCACTTGCGCTGCTGCTTGGCATCCTTGCGCCCGCGGGGGCCGGTGCGGCCGAAGATGTGCACTACACGAAGGAGACATTGCCGCAGTTCGAACAGCAGCTGCGCGCCGCTCAGATCCAGGCGGCGACCTTCAACAGACGCGTGCGCTCGATGCGCCTGACCCTGAAGAACGGGGAACACGTGCTCGTGATCTACAAGGCCAAACAGTCGCCTGAGCTGATCTCAAAGCTCGAAGCCAAGCACGTGCCCGTCACGGTGCTCTCGAAAGCGGTGGCGGAAAAAGAGGCGAAAGAAAAACCGGTCCACCACAAAATCCGCTACATCGCCGGCGGTGTGCTGGTGGCGCTGGTCGTCGTGGTCGGGGCGGTGCTAGTCATCTACAGGCGCCGCCAGCGAGACTAGCGGCGTCGAGCGCGCCGAGGGCTGGGCGGGCACGATCGAGGGCTGTGAGATAGCCGTGCGCCTGCAGCCACGGGCGCGCGCCGACGAGATCGCGGCGAACGCGCGGGCGTGCTGGTGGTGCGCGTAACTGCGCCTGCGGTGCAGGGGCGCGCCAACGATGCGCTCTGCCGTCTGATCGCCAAGCGCGCGCACGTGGGCGTGCGACGTGTCTCGGTGGTGCGCGGCGCGATGGCGCGCGAGAAGGTGGTGCGCGTCGAGGGGATCGGCGAGGCCGAGCTGCGCAAGGCGCTGGCGACGGCCTAAGACAAGAACAAGACTCAGTCTTGCTATGGTCGGGCGGTGACGAGCGGCGGATCGGCGATTGAGCTGGAGGCTACGGCGGTGCGGATCGGGCGGCGGACGATCTGGAGCGGTGTGTCCATGAGCATGGCCGAGGGCGAGTTCGTGGCGCTGCTGGGCGCCAACGGATCGGGAAAGTCGACGCTGCTGAAGGCCGTCCTCGGCGCGCTCCCACTGGCGGCCGGCAGCATCAGCGTGCTGGGAGGCTTGCCCGGCGCGAGCAACAGCGCGATCGGCTACCTGCCGCAGCGGCGCTCGTTCGCGCAGGGAACGCGCCTGCGCGGCAGCGACATCGTGCGTCTCGGGCTCGATGGCGACCGCTGGGGGTTGCCACTGCCGTTCGCCTGGGGCGCGCCGCGTGCTCGCAGGCGAGCGGCGCGTGAACAGGTCGCCGAGGTGATAGAGCTGGTCGGCGCCGCTGCGTACGCCGAGCGGCCGATCGGCGAGCTCTCCGGAGGCGAGCAGCAGCGGCTGCTGATTGCCCAGGCGCTCGTGCGGCGCCCGCGGCTGCTGTTGCTGGATGAGCCGCTCGACAGCCTCGATCTGTCCAACCAGGCCGCGGTGGCGGCGCTCGTGGCGGAAGTCTGCGCTCGGGCGGGCGTCGCCGTGCTGCTGGTGGCCCACGACGTCAACCCGCTGCTGCCATATCTCGATCGCGTCGTCTATCTGGCGGGCGGGCGCGCCGTCGAGGGCCCCCTCGAGGAGGTGATCACCGGAGCGACGCTGAGCGAGCTGTACGGCGTTCCGGTCGAGGTGTTGCGCGCCTCCGACGGCCGCCTGGTCGTCGTCGGCCAGCCAGAGGCGCCGGCCCATCACCACGACCGCCATGACCACGCGCACGGCGGCGCCCACATCCACAGCCATGTCGGCTGAGGCGGTCCATCCGACGTTGAGCTGGAACGTCGCGCACGACGTGAGTGAGCTGCTCGAATATCACTTCATGGTCAACGCGCTGCTGGCGGGCAGCGTCGTGGCGATCACCGCTGGCTTGGTGGGGTGGCTGATGGTGCTGCGCCGGGAGACGTTTGCCGGGCACACGCTCTCGATGATGGCCTTTCCGGGCGCCAGCGGAGCCGCACTCGCGGGGGTGCCGGCGGCGTGGGGCTATTTTCTCTTCTGCGGTGCCGGTGCCGTCGCGATCGGCCGTCTCTCGGGGGGCGAGCGGCGCTCCTGGAGCGAGCGCTCGGCGAGCATCGGCGCGGTGCAGGCGCTGGCGCTGGCCGCCGGCTTTTTGTTCGTGAGCCTGTACGGCGGCGTTCTCGGCGATCTGGAGAGTCTGCTGTTCGGCAACCTCCTGGGCATCTCCGACGATCAGGTACTCACGCTAGCGGCCGTCGGGGCGCTCACGCTGGCGGCGCTGTGCGCGCTTGCCCGGCCGCTGCTGTTCTCTGCCGTGGACGCCGACGTGGCCGCTGCCCGCGGCGTGCCGGTGCGCGCCCTGTCGGTGGCCTTCCTGCTTCTGCTGGGGCTGGCGGTCGCCGCCACGAGCCAGATCACGGGGGTGCTGCTCGTGTTCTCGCTGCTCGTCACGCCGGCCGCGACCGCTCAGGCTCTGACCGCGCGACCGGCCCTGAGTCTCGCTTTGACCGTCGCATTGGGCCTGCTGGTGGTGTGGCTGGGACTCGGCATCGCCTACTTCTCGGTGTATCCCGCCGGGTTCTTCATCGCGACGATCGCCTTCGCGATGTACGTGCTCGCGCGGATGCTCGCCGCCGCGCGCCAGTCGCGCTCGGCCGAGCCGCCGCCCGCGCAGTCGGCCGCGGTCGTGCGGCCGGACGGGGTAATCGCCTGATGCTCTCGCACGAATTCATGCGCAACGCCCTGCTCGCGGGAACGTTCGTGGCGCTGGCATGTGGCGTGAGCGGCTGGTTCGTGGTGCTGCGCGGGCAGGTGTTCGCCGGAGACGCGCTCAGCCATGTGGCGTTCCCCGGGGCGCTGGCCGCCGCCGCCGCGGGTATCGACGAGCGCGTGGGGCTATTCGTCGCGACGATCGCGGTGGGCGCGGCAATCGGCGCGCTTGGACGGGGCGTGCTCGCTCGTGGCGGCACCACGGCCGCGGGTGCCTCGCCGGCCGACGACACCGCGATCGGCACGATCTTCACGTTCATCCTTGGGCTTGGCGTGTTCTTTCTCGCGCGTCTCAGCCTCAGCCCCGCCGGAGGGTCGGGCATCCAGGGCGCGCACACGCTGTTCGGGTCGATCTTCGGGCTCTCGAGCGGCGAAGCGCGTCTGGCGGCGGTGATCGCGATCGCCGCCACGCTCTCGACCGCGGCGATCGCGCGACCGCTGCTGTTCGCGTCGCTCGCCCCCGACGTGGCGGCTGCCCGTGGCGTGCCGACACGGGCGCTCGGGATCGGCTTTCTTGCGCTGCTCGGCGTGGTCGCGGCCGAGGCCACGCAGGTCGTCGGGGCGCTGCTGCTGCTCGGCCTGCTCGCCGCCCCCGCAGCGGCCGCCCACCGGATCGCCAGGGGGCCGGCGGCGGGCGTGGCGATCGCGGCGCTGCTGGCGATCGCGGCGATGTGGGGAGGACTCGCGTTCGCCTACGCCGTGCCGTCGGTCCCGCCGAGCACCGCGATCGTGGCGCTCGCGGTCGGCGCCTACTACCTCTCCACGATCCGCACATGAGCGCCACCTCCAACCAGGCCGGAGCATGGGCTCGGCGCGCCGAGGCGGCGCTGGCCGCCGCCGGGCGCAAGCGTGGCGGCGCACGGCGCGCGCTGCTGGAGCTGCTCGCCGGCGAGACGTGCGCGCTGACGGCCGTGCAGATCGAGGACGCCCTGCGCGGCGGCCGGCGCCGGGGCGTGAGCCGCGCGAGCGTCTACCGGATCCTCGAGGAGCTCGAGCAGCTGCGTCTCGTGCAGCGCGTGGAGACCGGCCACTCGATGGCCCGCTACGAGCGCGTGTGCGAGAGCCGCGAGCACCACCACCATCTCGTTTGCGATGAGTGTGGCCTGGTGATGCCGTTCTCCGACGCCGGCCTCGAGCGGGCGATCGAGCGGCTCAGCGAGCAGGTCCCGCTGGCTGTCGCAGAGCACGAGATCGTTCTGCACGGAGCATGCCGGGACTGCGCGGCGTAGGAGCAGGCCGGCCCCACAGATAGCTGGTGAGACACCCGAGCGCGAACACCGCGACTACCAGCAGCACCGGGCCGGAGTCCTCGCTGAGCGCGCCGACCACACCCGCCGTGAGCCCGCCGGCGAGCGCCGCCAGCCACCCGGGATCGGACGCCACCGGAGCGAGCAGTCGCTCTCGCCGGTGAATCGCAAGAGCCGAGCAGAGCAGCGCCAGCGCGGTGGCGAACGGCATCGCGTGGTTCTTCAACTCACGCCAGGCCGCCCCGTAGCGGCGCACGATCACGTCGCGCAGCTCGCCCGCGGAGCTGGCGTGCAGAATGCTGCCCGTGTAGTGGCCGGAGCCATGGGCCGTAGCGAGGTCGAGGACGGCGAGCCCGATCAGGGCGAGCAGCGGGGCCGCGAGGATCATCAGAGCACGCCTGCGAGTGACGGCGCCGGGCAGCAGCATCACGGTCGCGACGGCGAAGCCGGCGCTCACGAGGACCACGCCGCCCACGCCCGCCCCGATCCGTGCCGAGCCCTCGATCGCCGCAAGCGCGACGCCCGCGCCGGCCATCGCCAGCGCCGCTCGGCGGCCGCGCACGGCGGGCCAGAGCGCGGCGGCGACCGCGGCAAGCACGAGCACCGCGAGGCCCGACTTGAGCTCGTTGCCGAAGCCGTAGAAGCGGGCGCCGAGGATTGGGTTCGGCCCGAGCAGCGAGCGCATCAACAGCTGCGTGCCCGCCAGCGCGTCGGCGACCAGCGCGAGGATCGCGACGAGCGCGGGAGCGAGGGGGGCTCGCGGCCACGGCAGCAGAGCGTCGCTGAGTGCTCCGAACGCCAGACAGGCGAGCGTGATCGTCGCGTACTCGGCGCCGGCGCTCGGCTCGATCGCCGCGCCGATCAGCACCGCCACGGGCGCCCACAGCACGGCTAGCGCTCCCGTGCGCAGCGCCCATGCGCGCCGCGCTCGCCCGCGCTCGCCCCGCCACATGCAGGCGATCAGCAGCAGCAGCGCCCAGGCGCTCAGCAGGCAGCCCAGTGTGGCCAGGCGCCGGCCGCCGACGACCTTCAGCCGCGCCTGTAGCGAGGCCAGGCTCGTGACGTGCAGCGAACCGCTTGTTTCGATCTGATCGCCGCGTATCTCGGCGGGGATCGGCTGCAGGCCGAGATACCCGAGGATCGTCGGCGCGAGATCGATCGAAGCGATCAACCCCCGCTGGTTGGTCGTGTGCGAGGTGAGCTCCTCGCCGCCTCCTCCCGCAAGGCCCGCCACAGCTGCCCACAGCAACTCATTGCCGGGCGCGTCGGGCGCGCGCTGCACGACGATCAACAACTCTCCCGCGGGCCGCCCGTCGGCGAGCGCTCGCAGTTGCGCGCCACCTGCGCTGCCGCCGGGCAGGTCGCAGACGATCAGGCGGTGGCCGGCGCGCAGCGCCGCGACACGCGCGAGCAGGCTCCGGGCGCTGCCGATCGAGAACCCCGCGACGCGCCCGTTGCGATCGGCCGCGGCGACGCCGTCGGTGTCGTCGCTGCCGGTGATCCCCGCGTAGGCGGCGCCGCCCGGGATCCGCGAGGCCAGCAGCCCCGGCCGCAGCAGTTGCGGTGCGTCCTCGGCCCGACTCAGCGCCGCCTGCCAGCCGGAGACGAGCGCGCCCTGCCCGGCCGGCACCGGCGACAGCGCCGGTGGGCGGGCAGGCGAGTAGGCGGAGGAGGCGACCCTCGCTCCCTGGGTGATGTCCAGCAGCAGCTGCTCGGTCGAGTAGCGCCCCTGCGTGGCGGACATCAGCCCGGCGGACATCCCGCCCGTGCCTGCCAGGCGCGGGCCCTCGCCCGGCAGGAACGCGAGCACCACCGAGCTCCCGCCCCGCAAAGGCCGTCGCGCGCCTTCGCCGAGCGATCGACCGACATCGCCGGCGTGTGCCGCCGCGGCCGGCGCCGGCGCCGGCGGCGACTGGGCGGCGCCCATCGCCGCGGCGCCGCCGGGCATCGCCGCGAGGAGCGCCGCGATGCAGAGGAGAGCGAGGGCGAGCGGCCGACTCGCCCGGCCGATTGGGCTCAGCCGTCGGCTCCCTCGGTTGCGACCTCCGGGCGTGTGCCGCGCCGCCCACCGCCCGGCGGAGCCGTGACGGTCCCGTCCTCGGCGGCCGTGCCGGCGGGCAGCGAGGTGCCCTCGATGTTCACGTGCGGCAAGATCCGGTCGAGCCATCCGGGCAGCGCCCAGGTGCGCTCGCCGACGAGATGCAGGACCGCGGGCAGCAGCAGGCAGCGGATCACCAGCGCGTCCAGGAACACGGCGCTGGCAAGGCTCAGACCGAACTCCTTGATCACGCGATCTTCCCCGAGCATGAAGGACAGAAAGACGCACACCATGATTGCTGCGGCTGCCGTCACGACGCGACCGGTCAGCGCCAGTCCCTCGGCGACGGCACGCGAGTTATCGCGCGTGCGCACCCAGTGCTCGTGTATGCGCGAGATCAAAAACACCTCGTAATCCATCGACAGGCCGAACACGATCGCGAACAGCATCACGGGAATGAAGGACTCGATCGGCCCGTTGCTGACACCCATCAGGCCTCCCAGCCAACCCCATTGGAAGATCACGACGATCACGCCCAGCGCCGCGCCGATGCTCAGCAGGTTCATGACGGCGGCCTGCACGGGAATCACCAGCGAGCGAAAGACGATCATCAACAGTAGCGCCGATAGCAGCACGACGACGCCGACAAACAGCGGCAGCTTTTCGCCGAGCACCGCGGCAAAGTCGACCGCGCCCGCGGTCACGCCGCCGACGTACACGGTCAGCCCCGTTTGAGCTTTGACCGGGGGAAGCACGTCGTCGCGCAGGTGCGTGACCAGTTGCGTTGTCGCGTAGGCCTGCGGTGAGGAGTCCGGGTACACAGTGATCGTCGCGACCTGTCCGTTCGGGCTGACCTTCGGCGGCGCCACCGCGACGACGTTCGGCGCCGCGGCGATCGCGCCGCTCAGCTTGGCGAGATCGGCCTTGCCGGAGGGCCCCGGCGGCACCTTGGCGACGACCAGCAGCGGCCCGTTGAAGCCCTGGCCGAAGCCCTGCGCGAGCAGCTCATAGGCGCGGTGGGTCGTCTTGTCCGAGGGATCGTTGGAGGCGTCGCTCGAGCCGAGCCGCAGCGCGAGGGCGGGCGCGGCGATCGCGAGCATCACGAGCGTCGAGATGATCGCGATCCGCCAGGGCCGTCGCTCCACATACAGACTCCAGCGCCGCCACACGCCGCCGCCGGTCCTCGCGGCGGTATCGAGCTCCACGCTCGCCTGTGTCGCCTCGGTGGCGCCGGCATCGGCGGCTGCTCGCCGAGCCCGCCTGCGCGCACGCCGGCTCGGCCGGGCCAGGCGCGGGCCGGCAAATGTGAGCAGCGCCGGCAGCAGCGTCAGCGCGGCGAGCATCACGAGCAGGACGCCGAGCGAGGCCGAGATCGCCACGCCGTAGAGGAAGTCGACGCCGAGCAGCATCATCCCGAGCAGGGCGATCACGACCGTGCAGCCGGCGAACAGCACGGCGCGGCCGGCCGTGTCCATCGCCTGGATGACCGACTCGCGCGTGTCGTGGAAGGTCGGCCCAGGGGTCACATAGGCCTCGCGGAAGCGCGTGAGGATGAACAGCGAGTAGTCGATCCCGACGCCCAGGCCGATCATCGCGGCGAGCTCAGAGGAGAAGTTCGGCGTGTCCACGACATGCGTGAACAGGGCGATCACGCCCAGGCCCGTGCCCAGGCCGAACAGGGCCGTGACGATCGGCAGGCCCATCGCCGTGAGCGAGCCGAAGGTCAGCAGCAGCACGACGATCGCCGCGAGCAGGCCGACGGCGGTGGAGATGCCGAAGCCCGATTGCTCGGTGGTCTCGATCGCCTGTCCGCCGAGCTCGACCTGCAGCCCCGGGCGGGCCGCGGCCTGGGCGACGTCGATCACCCGTTCGGCGGCCTCCTTGGGCAGGTTGTTCGCTTTTTCGTTGAAGACGACCGTGGCAAAGGCGATGCGCCCGTTCTCGGAGATCGACTTGCCCGAGGCGGCGCCCTCGTAGGGACTGATCACGGCGGCGACGTGCGGCAGCTTGGCGATTTGAGCGAATGCGGCGCTCATGCGCGCGCGCACGGCAGGGTCGTTGACGGTTCCGGAGTCGACCTTGTAGACGATCGTGTCACGGTCGCCCGCCTGCGCCGGGAAGCTGTGGTCGAGCAAATCGGAGGCGCGCTGGGCGTCGGAGTTCGGCAGCGTGAAGTTATTGGAGTAGGACGTGCCTGCGGACTGCGCGAGCATGTTCACGGCGAGCAGCAGCAACACCCAGCCGAGCACGACGTACTTGCGATGGGATGTCGACCAGCGAGCGAGCTTGAGCATTGCCTTGATCCTGGTGGGTAGGCGGGCGGGGGGGAAGGCCCGGAGGAGGGGAACGGGTGCTCCGCTAAGAGTAGTACGCGCCATCGCGTACCCTGCTCCCGGCCGCCGAGCGCCCGTCAGATGGGGCGAAACGGCCCCTGGCCCGGCCAGGAGCAGCGCCGGCTCGGGCCTGCTCGCCGGCCCCTAGGATGAGGGACCGTGCGACTGCCATCGGAGGGATACCGGCGATCTGCAGATGCCGTGCGCGAACGGCGGGAGGATGTGCGCGATGACTGATCCCCTCACGCGGCGCGTGCGCTACCTCAAACGCCGCTATCGCCACCGTTTCCCCAAGGCCCTGCTCGACGACGACGTCCCGCTGAGCCTTGACATGGACGTCGACTCGCGCACACTGCTGGTCGCCTTCGGGGGCATGCGCGGGCGGATCGGGATGCCGCCGTTCGAGTTCCTGTCCTTGACCGGCACGATTCCGGTCAAACGCCTGTTCGTACGGGACTTGCGCCAGGCTTGGTATCACCGCGGAATGCCCGGGTACGGCTCGACGCTGCTGGACGTGGCGGAGTCGCTGAAGGAGCTGCTCGCCCGCCACGAGGTCGAGCGGCTGGTCGTCGCCGGCAACTCCTCAGGCGGCTACGCGGCGCTCGTGTTTGGCACGCTGCTCGGCGCTGAGACGGTGCTGTGCTTCGCGCCGCAGACGATCCTCGACCTCGACGTGCTCGCGGCGATGGACGACCATCGCTGGGATGAGCCGCTGATCGAGCTGACCGCCGCGCGGGAGCTTGACTCGCGCTGGGTGGACCTGCGCAGTGCGCTGCCCGTGGCCCGCCACGCGAACACCCGCTACAACGTTTACTTCGACGAGTCGTTGAGCGCCGACCGGCTGCATGCCGAGCGGCTCGGGCAGATCGAGGGGCTGCGGCTGTATCGCTTCGCCGGCGGCGGGCACTATCTGATCCGCCGCCTGCGCGACGCCGGCGCTCTGGAGCGGCTGCTGAGAAGCGCGCTGGACGCGCCGGGCGAGGGACGTGAGCAGCGCGTCAGTTGACGCTCGGGTCCTCGGGCATGCGCGCGATCAGCGCATAGCTTCCGCCCTTGCGCGTCAGCACGTCACTCCATAGACGCCCTGGAGTGTCCGTGAACACGTCTTGCGGCAGAGCGGTATCGGCAATCCAGTCGCCCCGATCGATCTCCGCCTCGAGCTGGCCCTCGCCCCAGCCGGCGAAGCCGGCGAACACGCGCACCCGCTCGGTCGCCTGGGAGAGCTCCTCGAGCTCCGCGTCGGGCGCGGGAAAGCCGATGCGCCCGAGCACCAAAAGGCCCGCCGGGGCTGGGTCGAGAAACTCCGCGAGGAACACGATCGAGGTCGGCTGCACGGGCCCGCCGACGTATACCGGGTCGGACTCGCCGACCGCCTCCTCGAGCTGCGGCGCCGCCTCGCCGACGGTCATCTGCGAGGGGCGGTTCAGCACGACGCCCATCGCGCCTTCGCCGGTGTGCACGCCGATCAGCACAACGGTTCGCTCGAAGTTGGGGTCGCCCAGCGCGGGAGATGCGAGCAGCAGCTGGCCGGCCAGCGATTCCTCCATGATGCACGTGAGGCTAGCGCCGTTTCTGTGAGCTGCGAGCGAGGTGGGCGCCAGATCGTGAATGACATCCATGACTTCGATGTCGTCGTGCTGGGGGCCGGCCCGGCCGGCGAGGTGTGCGCTGGGCGGCTGGCCGAGCGGAACGTGTCCGTCGCCCTCGTCGAGCAGGATCTGATCGGCGGTGAATGCTCCTATTACGCGTGCATGCCCTCGAAGGGCCTATTGCGCCCAGGACAGGCGCTGGCGGAGGTGCGTCGTGTGTCCGGGGCGGCTGAGGCGGCGCGGGGCGAGCTCGACGTGCAAGCGGTGCTCGAGCGGCGCGATGAGATCATCCACCACCGCGACGACGCCGCGCAGCTGCCGTGGGTGGAAAAGCGCGGAATTGCGCTCGTCCGCGGTCACGGCGTGCTCGAGGGCGAGCGGCTCGTGCGCGTCGGCGAGCGGCTCCTGCGCGCACGGCTGGCCGTCGTCCTGGCCCCCGGGACGGCCGCGTCGATTCCGCCGATCCCCGGGCTGCGCGAGGCCGATCCGTGGACCAACCGCGAGGCCACCACTAGCGAGACGATCCCCGACTCGCTGCTGGTGCTCGGCGGAGGCGTCGTCGCCGTCGAGCTGGCCCAGGCGTACGCATCGCTAGGCGCGCGGGTGACGATCGTCGAGTCCCAGGAGCGACTCATATCGGGAGAGGAGGAGTTCGCGTCCCAGCTCCTGCTGGAAGCGATGAAGCAGCGCGGCGTGGAGGTACTGCTCTCAGGAGAGGTCACGGCGGTCAAGCGCGCACCCGCCAAGAACGGGCCGCGGCCGGTTACGCTCGAGCTGAAGGACGGTCGCTCGCTGACGGGCGAGGAGCTGCTCGTGGCGGTCGGCCGCCATCCCCACACCGACGCGCTCGGTCTGGAGTCGCTGGATATCGAGGCGGGCGGCTACATCGAGGTCGAGGAGACGCTGCGGGTGCCCGGACACGAGTGGCTGTACGTGATCGGCGACGCCAACGGGCGTGTGCTGCTGACGCACATGGGCAAGTACCAGGCGCGCCTGGCCGCCGATCGCATCCTCGGCAAGGACGCGCCGCTCTGCTCCGACGGGCATCTCTCGCCGCGTGATCTTCACCGAACCGCAGATCGCGGCCGTCGGCCATACGCTCGCGAGCGCCGCCCAGGCCGGCCTGAACGTGCGCGCGGTCGAGCAGCCGGTGGGCGCCAATGCCGGCGGCAGCTTCGTCGGGCACGGCGCGCCCGGCACGGCACGCATCCTGGTGGACGAGGATCGCCGCGTGCTCGTCGGCGCCACGTTCGTGGGCGTCGAGGTCGCCGAGTGGCTGCACGCCGCCACGATCGCGCTCACGGGCGAGGTGCCGATTGAACGGCTCGTGCACGCCGTGCCGTGCTTTCCCACGCGCAGCGAGGTGTGGCTGAACCTGCTGGAGGCCTACGCTCGCACCTAACGCCTCACGCGGGTTGGAGGATTGAGAACCCTCTGTACCTATACTCCGGGCCTGGTTGGCCCCGGGTCGATGGGCGCCACCGAACGCTCGCGGCCGCCGTCGGGACGCGAGCAAAGGCAATCTGCATGGAACCCCACGAACTCCAGGAACGGATCGCCGAGTTCCCTCGCTGGCTCTACCGCTTCGAGTTCGACAATGGCATCAGCACGCCGGTCGGCGATCGCGGCCAGCGCAACCGCCACGAGCAGCGCCGCCGCTACTTCTTCGATGCGCTGCTTGGAGTTGCCGGGGGCTCGCTCAGCGGTCATCGGGTCCTCGATTTGGGATGCAACGCCGGCTATTGGGCCCTGAACGCGATCGAGGCGGGCGCCGACTTCGTGCTCGGCATCGATGCCAAGCAGACGTTCATCGACCAAGCCAACCTCGTGTTCGAGGCGAAGGGCATCGACCCGTCCCGCTATCGCTTCGAGGTGGGCAACATCTTCGAGCACGATCTGGATGGGCGCTTCGACGTGATTCTGTGCCTGGGCGTGATGGAAGTCACCTCCAAGCCGGTCGAGCTGTTCGAGTTGATGACGGGCGCCGGCGCCGAGCTGATCGTGATCGACACCGGCCTCTCGCGCGCACGGTCGAGCTTCTTCGAGCTCTCCACGCTGATCGACCCGCGCAACAAGGTCGATCACGAGCTCGTGCTGATTCCCAGTCGCGGCGCGGTCATCGAGCTGGCCGAGCAGTTCGGCTTTGAGGCGGTGCCGCTGGAGCAGAACATCGCCGACTACAACGGCCTGAGCGACTACGAGCACGAGCGGCGGCTGGCCTTCATCTGCTCCAAGAGCACCTCGCTCGAGGGGCTCCCTTGGGCCAAGAACCCGTCGGTGCTGCCGCGCTGGGTGGGGCAGCTGAGCCCCAAGCGCCTGCGGGAGCGGATCGGGCGCTGACAGGCCCTCCGGGGGCTACGCGCGAGCTATGCTGGCGCCAGAAGCGCACCCGCAACAGGAGGATGTGAGATGGCCAAGACCCCGCAGGTGGGCGAGCAGGCGCCGGACTTCGAGCTGCCGGGCACCGATGGCCCGTTCCGGCTCTCCGATCACCGCGGAGAGCGTGTGGTGTTGCTGTTCTACCCTGGCGACAACACGACCGTCTGCACCAAACAGTTCTGCTCCTACCGCGATCACGGCGGCGATTTCGCGTCGCTGAACGCCACCGTGCTTGGCATCTCCTCACAGGATCTCGCCTCGCACGAGGGGTTCATCGCCAAGCACAACCTGAACGTCCCGCTGCTGGCCGACGTGGACAAGGCCGTCGCCAAGTCCTACAGCGCCTTCTCTCCACGCTTGGGCACCAAGCGCGCGGTGATCGTGATCGACGAGCAGGGCGTCGTGCGTCATCGTCACGACCATCTGCTCGGGCTCGACTACCAGTCGGTGGACGACCTCAAAGCGGCACTGGCCGAGCTCGACTGACCGGCGAGCCGGCGGCGGGGATCGCGGCGGCGCCCTACTCGACTCATCGCTCCTCCAGCGTCAGCGTGGTGCCCCGGCGGCGGATTGCGGCTGCTCGGTGGACCCCTGCTCGCCGGCGCGTCCGGCGTAGCGCTCGGCCAGCTCGCCCTGCAGGCTGCGTGGCCGCTCGCCTGCTCCCGGCGAGCGCCTGCTCCAGACGCCCTCGCCGTCCAGCTCCCACGAGTTCTGGTTATCGGCAAATGCGCGCTCCAGCGTGTCGAGCAGCTCCGCGCGCAGCTCCTCGGACTCGATCGGCGCCGCCAGCTCGACACGATGATCGAGGTTGCGTGGCATCAAATCGGCGGAGGCGATGTAGATCGTGTGCTCGCCATCGCGCTGGAAGGCGTACACGCGCGAGTGCTCCAGCAGGCGCCCCACAATCGAGACGACGCGAATGTTCTCCGAGACCCCCGGCACGCCGGGGCGCAGGCAGCAGATGCCGCGAACGTTCAGGTCGACCCGCACCCCGGCCTGTGAGGCCTCGTACAGGGCGCGGATGCAGCGGCCGTCGACCAGCGAGTTCATCTTCATCGTGATCCGCGCGGGGAGCTTCTCGGAGTGCGCGGCGATCGTCTGGTGGATCTGATCGAGGATTCCCTCGCGTAGCTGGTTGGGCGCCATCAGCACCTTGCGGTAGTGCAGGGGCCGGCCGTAGCCAGTCAGGTAGTTGAACATGTCGGCGACGTCCGCGCCGATCTGCTCGTCGGTCGTGAACAACCCGAAGTCTGTATACAGGCGGGCGGTCGCGGAGTGGTAGTTGCCCGTGCCGATGTGGACGTAGTTGCGCACGCCGTCGCCCTCGCGGCGCACGACCAGCACGCACTTCGCGTGCGTCTTGAGCGCCGGCTGGCCGTAGACGACGTGTACGCCGGCCTCCTCCAGCGCCTTGGCCCAGTGGATGTTCATGCCCTCGTCGAAGCGCGCCTTCAGCTCGACCAGCGCGACTGCCTGCTTGCCGCGCTCGGTGGCGTCGATCAGCGCCGGCACGAGCGGCGAGTCATCGCTTGTGCGGTAGACGGTCTGCTTGATCGCGAGCACGTTCGGGTCGGCGACGGCCTGCTCGACGAAGCGCTCCACGGAGGTGGCGAAGGAGATGTAGGGATGGTGCACGAGCAGGTCGCCTTCGCGCATCGCGCCGAGCACATCCGGGCGCTCGTCCTCGTGGCGCAGCAGGCGCGGGTGGGTGATCCCGGCGAGCGGCTCCTGGCGCAGCTCGGCATGGCCGGGCAGTTTCACGAGCTGCCACAGCGCGCCCATGTCCAACAGGCCATCGACGGGGAACACCTCGTCGTCCTGCACGCGCAGCAGACCCGACAGCTCGGCGGCCAGCCGCTCAGAGCAGTCGGCGCCGACCTCGACGCGCACGATCTCGCCGAAGCGGCGGCGGCGCAGCTCGTCCTCGACCGCCTGCAACAGGTCGGCGGCGTCGTCGGAGACCTCCAGGTCGGCGTCGCGGGTAACGCGAAAGACGTTGTAGTCGACAATCTCCATGCCGGGGAACAGCGCGTCGAGGTGGTGGGCGATCACGTCCTCCAGCGGCACCAGCAGGGCAGGCTCGCCCGCGGGCCGCTTGAGCGTGACGAAGCGCGGCAGGATCTCCGTCGGCACCTTCACGCGCGCGAACACGGTCTGGTCGGTGACGGGGTCACGGACGAGCACGGCCAGGCTCAAGGACAGATTCGAGATGTACGGAAACGGGCGCCCGGGGGCGACCGCGAGCGGGGTGAGCGCCGGGAAGATCTTCTTCTGGAAGTGCGCCGCCAGCTCGGCGCGCTGATCGTCGTCCAGCTCGCGCACGCCCACGACGTCGATGTCGTGGTCGCCGAGCGCCGGCCGCAGCTGCCCTTCGAAGCAGTCGGTCAGCCGGCGCCCCAGCCCGAGCACGCGCTCGCGGATCAGCGTGATCGTCTCAGAGGCGGTGCGCCCATCCTGACCGGGCCGCTCGACGCCGGCGTCGATCTGGTCGCGCAGGCCCGCGACCCGCACCATGTAGAACTCGTCGAGATTGGTCGTGTAGATCGCGCAGAACTTGACCCGCTCGAGCAGTGGCACCCGCTCGTCCTCGGCCAGTTGCAGCACGCGGTCGTTGAAGTCCAGCCAGGAGAGCTCGCGGTTCAGGTAGAGCGCCGGGTCGTGGGCGCCGCCGTCGGCGCCCGGCATGGCGGCCTCCAGGGTGCCATGCGCCCCTCGATCGTGGTTGTTGGGCTCACGATTACCGTCCATTGGTGCTCTTCAAGCTACACGTTGACGCTCAAGACTCGAAGGAACGCATACCGCGCTCAGAGCGTGTCCAGCGCCACGCCGATGATGTTCAATCGGCGCGTCAGGCCATCGAGGGCAAACGCGCGCAGCTCGTCGGCAGACGCCCCGAGAGCCGCGGCGTCAGCGCCGGCCGGCGGCGTCAAGGACTCGGCGACGGCAGGAAGCAGATCGCGCAGCGTGTCGCGCACGACCTCATCCAGCGCGCGCTCCCGCGCGAGGGCGCTGCGCAGAAACCAGACCCCGTAGGCGATGTGGCGCTGCTCGTCGTGATGGATCTTCGTGTACCCGGCGACAAAGCCTGGCAGCAGGCCCTCTCGCCCGAGAAAGCGGGTCGAGAACTCGAAGGTCGTCAGGCCGAGGGTCGCCTCGAGGATCAGGTGATAGGTCGTCACGAACGCGACCTTCGCGCCAGGGTCGCCGGGGTTGGCAACGAGGCGGTTGTGAGCGGCGACGAGCTTGTCGTCGAAGATCGTCTGGAAGGCAGGTGAGACCTGCTCGCGGGCACGGCGGACGTGTGCGGCGATGACCGCAGGCTCGGCGACCACCTCGTCTTGGTAGCGCGCGTAGAACTGCATGTGCCGCGCCTCGTCGACCTGCTGAGTGGCGAGAAAGGTCACCTCCTCCTCGGTCGCGTCCGCGCCGACCAAGCCGGAGAACTTGATCGTGATCCGCTCCTCGGCGACCATCAGCGAACCGAGGACGAACGACACGAGCGAGCGGTCCTCCATCGCGGCCCACTGCTTCTGGTCGGCCTTCAAGTCGACGTCCCACGGGCTCCACTGACTCTCCTCCCAATGGCGGTAGAGGGTCTGGGGATCGTGTAGATGCAGATCGTGGGCGACGGTGCTCATACGGGGGTCCACAGGGCTTGCTGCGCATATGATCGCTGATGCTCGTCAAGTGAGGCGATTCGCGCTGCTCATCCGAATGTCCTGACTGTGGACGCGAGGCCCCGACCCTCACCCGGTAGTGTGATGAGGAGAGGAATGGCTCGTCAACTCTGGGTACTACGTCATGCAGAGGCCGAGCCGCACGGCACGCGCTCGGACGCCGAGCGGCGGCTGACCGAGCGTGGTGTGGGCCAGGCAACTGCCGTGGGCATCGCGCTGGCGCACCTCGGCGTTCGCTTCGATGCGGTGCTGTTCAGCCCCAAGGTACGCGCGCGCGAGACCGCCGAGCTGGCCGCCGCGGAGTGGAGCGAGGGGCAGCGCGAGCTGCTGCGCACGCACGCGCCGCTGGCCGCCGGCTTTGAGGGGCGCGACGCCCTCGAGGCGCTATCCGGCATCGACGCCGGCGGGAGGCTGCTGCTCGTCGGTCACGAGCCAGATCTCTCGCGCACGGTCGCCGACCTGACCGGCGCTCGCGTCGATCTCAAGAAGGGCGGGCTGGCGGTCGTGCGCCTAGAGGGCGTCGGCGGTGAGCTCGTGGCTCTGCTGCGGCCCCGCGAGCTTGCGCTGATCGCCGGCGTCCCAGTCGACGGGCACTGAGGCCGGAACCTCGACCTCGACCGTGTCCACGTCGAGCGATTCGGCCGCGAAACGGTAGCCGATGCCGAAGTGGGTGTGGATGTAGCGCCAGCGCGGCGAGGCCTTCTCCAGCTTCTGGCGGAGCTTGCGCACGAACACGTCGACGGAGCGGTCGCCGCGCACCATCGTGTAGCCCCACAGCCGCGAGTAGATCTCCTCGCGCTCGAGCACGCGCCCCTCGGCGGCGGACAGCAGCTCGATCAACTCGAACTCGCGGCGCGTGAGGTCGAGGCTCTCCTCGCCCACGAACGCCTGAAAGCGGTCGGAGCGGATCTCGACCTCGCCCGCCATCAGCGGCTTGGACTCGATGCGGCCACTTGGGCGCCGGCGGCGCCTCACGACGCTCTGCACCCGCGCGATGACCTCCTCGGGGTGACACGGCTTGGTGATCCAATCGTCGGCCCCCAGCCGCAGCCCGCGCACTCGCTGCGCGACGGTCGAGGGTCCCGTGCAGACGATGATCCCCAGGTCGGGCAGCGCCCCGCACAGCCGCTCCAGCCACTCCCAGGCCTGCGGTCCGAGGACGGCCAGGTCGACGACCAGGGCGCTCAGGCGCATCGATACGACGGCGTCGGCCGGAACCGGGCTGGCGAGCACGCGGTGCTCCCAGCCGAGACGATCCAGACGCTTGCTGAGAACCTGGATGAAACCGCTGTCGCGGTCGAGCACGGCGATACGTAACGCTGAGGACGCGCCCCCCGGGCCCGACGGCGCCGCCTCATCCCTGGCGGTGGTGCTCTCCGTCATTGCGCGCAAGTGTAAGCGAGTAACAGGATCGTGGGCCGGGTGCGGTGCGAATTGTCACAGGATGTTCACAAGCGCAGCGCGCTGTTTGCGGGCGCCCGCGACCTGGCTTGTGAGCTCAGAGCGCCTCTGGAGATGCATCGGGCGCGGAGTCCGGGCGAGTGCCCGCGGGATGCGAGGAGTCCGAGAACTCCCGGAACAGGCCGGTCACCACGAACGCCACCTGCTCGCCGATGTCCACGGCGTTGTCGCCGATCCGCTCGAGCGCGCGGGCCACGAGGATCATGTGCATCGCCCACTCGCGCGTATCGGGATCGTCGCCGATCTCGATCGCCATCCGGAAGATCTCGCGATTGAGGCGGTTGATCTCGCGGTCCTGGCGGACGAGATCCTCGGCCAGGCCGACGTCGCGGCCCGCGAACGCGGCCTTGGACTGGACGACCTCCGAGCGGGCGTGCGCGCCCATCTTTGCCAGCGCATCGAGCACCTCCTGGCGCACCGGCGGCTCGTGCCCGGAGAGCGGGATCAGCTTGGCGATGTTCACGCACTGATCGCCCATGCGCTCGATGTGCTTGATCATGTGCAGCAGCGCGGCGACCAGCCGCAGATCGCCGGCGACCGGAGCCTGCAGGGCGAGCAGCGAGAGGATCCCCTGGTGGACCTCCAGGTAGCGACCGTCGACGCGGTCGTCGTCGGCGATCACCATCTGCGCGAGCTCGACGTCCTGGTGGCGCAGCGCCTCGAGCACGCGATCGAGCTGCTCGACGATCAGATCGAGCCCGCCCAGCGCGTTGGCTTCGAGCGCCTGCAGCTGCTGCTGGAAGTGCGCTCGGCCCTGCTGCACAGGCGCCGTGCCCGCGGCGTCCGGGTCCGGGGTGGCGTTTGCCATCGCGCTCGCTCCGGCCGCTCGCTCGCCTGCCGCTAGCCGAACTTGCCGGTGACATATTCCTCGGTTCGCGGATCATTGGGTTTGGTGAAGATCTCCTGCGTCGGGCCGACCTCGACGAGCTCGCCGCTGAGCATGAACGCCGTGCGGTCGGCGACGCGCGCGGCCTGCTGCATGTTGTGCGTGACGATCACGATCGTCACGCGCCGCTTGAGCTCCTCGATCAGCTCCTCGATCTTCAGCGTCGCGATCGGGTCCAGCGCCGAGCACGGCTCGTCCATCAGGATCACCTCCGGTTCGACCGCCAGCGAGCGGGCGATGCACAGCCGCTGCTGCTGGCCGCCCGAGAGTCCCGCCCCGGGCTCTGAGAGGCGGTCTGAGACCTCATCCCACAGGCCCGCGCCGCGCAGCGCCGCCTCGACCTTCGCCGTGCAGGTCGCCGCGGCCGCGTGAGCTCAGCCGCAGGCCCGCGGCGACGTTGTCGAACACCGACATCGTGGGGAACGGGTTCGGCTTCTGAAAGACCATCCCGATCGCGCGCCGCACGGCGACGACGTCCACCGAGGAGTCGTACACGTCGAAGTCGTCGAGCAGCACCTGCCCCTCGGCGCGCGCGCCCGGGATCTCCTCGTGCATGCGATTGATGCAGCGCACCATCGTCGACTTGCCACAGCCCGAGGGGCCGATGATCGCGGTCACCTCGTTGGCGCGGAAGTCAAGGTCGATGCCCTTGACCTGTTCTGCATCGCCGTAGAAGGCGCGCAGCTGCTTGAGCGTGACGCTCAGGCCCTGCTTGGCGCCGGCCGGCGCCGGCGCGCTTGCCGTGGAGCCAGCTTGCGTCGGCGACGGCGCGGGCGTGATCCTCGGTGTGCCGCGCGAGTCTTGCTGCTGCCCGGCCTCGGTCTGGCTGTCGGGGTCCACGTCAGCTACCTGTGAAGGCGTTCCGTTGGATGTCATGCAAGGCGACTCCTTCGCGACACGAGGCGGGCGATTAGGTTGAGCAGGAGAATCATGACAACTAGCGCAAGCGCAGCGCCCCACGCACGGTCCACCACCGCTGCCGTCGGGGATGTCACGTCGTTGTAGATCTGCACCGGCAGCGAGTTCATCGGCTGCTGGAGGTCGAAGTTGACCTTCTGCGTGGCGGCCGCGGTGAACAGCAGCGGCGCCGTCTCACCGGCCGCGCGCGCGACCGCGAGCAGCACGCCGGTGACCATGCCCGGCAGCGCCGTCGGCAGCACGATGCTGAAGATCACTCGCCAGCGTGGCGCCCCGAGCGCGAGTGCCGACTCGCGCAGCGCGCTCGGAACCAGCAGCAGGATCACCTCGACCGAGCGGATCACCACCGGCAGCATCAGCAGCGCCAGCGCGAACGAGCCCTTGTAGCCGGCATAGGAGCTGCCCGTGCCGACGATCAGCACGATGTAGATGAACAGGCCGAAGAGGATCGACGGCACGCCCGTGAGCACGTCCACGAAGAAGCGGACGGTCGCCGCAAAGCGGCTGTCGCGCCCGTACTCGACGAGCCACACCGCGACGCCCGTGCCGATCGGGACCGCGATCGCCGAGGCCAGGGCGACCATCTCGATCGTGCCGAGCAGGGCGCTTCTGATGCCACCGATATTCGAGTTCTTGAAGAACGTGTTGCCGGTCGGATCGCTCGTGAACAGGCTCGGGCTCCACGAGCCGAGGCCCTTGCTCAGCAGGTAGTAGAGGATCAGCACCAGCGGGATCAGCGCCAGCACTGTGCATCCGAGGATCGTCCCGCGGGCGAGGCGGTCGCGGCGTTTACGCGCCGGGCTGACCTGAAATCGCGCGAGCGCGGCGTCCGGCGTGCCGTGTGCGCTCATGCGCCCGCCGCCGTGTCGGCGAGGATGCGCTGGGCGCCCCCGGAGATCTCCTTCGGCTTCTGGCCCTGCGCGCGCGCCGCCCTCAGCACGAACACGCGCGCGATCGCGTTGACGAGCAGCGTCAGCACGAACAGCACGAGGCCGGCTGCGAACAGCGCTGAGCGGTGCACGCCCTGCGCCTCGCCGAACTCGTTGGCGATCACGGCCGCGAGGCTGTAGCCCTGCCCGAACAGCTGTTTGCCGAGCTGCGGCGCGTCGCCGATCAGGATCGTGACGGCGATCGTCTCGCCGATCGCCCGGCCGAGGCCGAGCATCGCCCCGCCGACGATTCCCGAGCGGCAGTAGGGCAGGACCGCCGTGCGAATCATCTCCCAGCGAGTCGCCCCGAGCCCGAGCGCGGCCTCCTTGTGGTCGTCGGGGACGGTCGTCATCACCTCTCTGCCGATCGCGCTGACGATCGGCAGGATCATGATCGCGAGCACGAGGCCGGCGACGAAGTAGTTGGGGATCGTGACGGTCCCGCCGCCGATGAACGGGATGAACGACAGGCGGTCTGCCACCCATTGCTCGGCCGGCTGCAGCTTGGGCGCGAGGAAGAAGATGCCCCACAGGCCGTACACGACCGATGGCACCGCCGCCAGCAGCTCGACGAGGATCGTGAGTGAGGAGCGCAGGCGCAGCGGACACAGCTCGGTGGCATAGATCGCCGTAGCGACAGCGATCGGAACGCCGATCAGCAGTGCGATCACGGACGTGATGAGCGTCCCCACGAGCAGCGGCAGCGCCCCGAACACGTCGGCGCTGACGTTCCATTCGCTGCCGAAGACGAAACCGAACACGCCTTCCTTGGCGAACGCCGGGCGCGCTTCGCCTGCGAGGCGATAGAAGAAATAGACGATCAGCGCCAGGATCAGCGCCGCGAGGAACGTCAGCCCGTACTTGAGCGCCCGATCCGGCAGGCGCGCAAGCGGCGAGCGCTCGAGAATCGAGCGCTCGCCAACTGCAATTGATCCTGTGGTCATGGCCTCTTGCCTAGGTGTCGGAGGCCTGATCGCCTAGGCTTCAGCCGCCGAGCGGTGAACCGTTGCACAGCAGACCGGCCGCCGCCGTCTTGGACTTCGCCAGGATCGCCGGGGGCAGGGCCGCGTAGTCGGCCTGGGACAGTTCGGACTGGCCTTTGCCCAACCCGTATTCGATGAATTTGCCGACGCCCTTGGCGCCTGCTTCGCCGCCGGGCAGGCCAGCCTTGCAGATGTCCTGGTTGACGATGATGAACGTCTGCGAGGTCAGCGGGTAGGCGCTCGCGCCGGCCGGGTTGATGATCGCGAAGCCTAGGCTCGTCGGTACGACGATGCCCGCGGCGGCGGCCGTCGTCGATTCCAGCGTTGGCGCGACGAAGTTGCCGGACTTGTTCTTGACCGACGCGTAGGTGAAGTTGTTCTTCAGCGCGTAGGCCTGCTCGACATAGCCGACGGCGCCCTCGGTCTGCTTGATCGCTCCGGCCACGCCGGCGTTGCCCTTCGCGCCGGTGCCCGTCGGCCACTGCACGTCCTTGCCGGAGCCGACCTTGCTCTTCCACTGGGGGTCGACGGCGGCCAGGAAGCCGGTGAAGCCGGACGTGGTGCCCGAGGAATCCGAGCGGTGGATGACGGTGATCGCGGTGCTCGGCAGCGAGACGCTCGGGTTCAGCGCCTTGATTTCAGCGTCGTTCCAGGTCTTGATCTTGCCGAGGAAGATGTTGGCGATCGTCTTGCCGTCGAGCTTCATGCCGCTCTGCACGCCGGGCAGGTTGTAGGAGACGGTGATCGCGCCAAGGAACATCGGGATCTGCACGGCCGGGCTGCCGTTTTTGGCGATCGCTTCTTCGTCTTCGGGCTTCAGCGGCGGGTCGCTGGCGCCGAAGTCGACGGTCTTGCCCTCGAGCGCAGTGATGCCGGCACCGGAGCCGACGGCCTGATAGTTGACGGTCTGACCCGACGAGGAGGCCCACTGTTCATAGACCGGTGCGGCGAATGTGGAGCCGGCCCCCGAGATCGTCCCGGAGGAAGCCGAGCCCGAACTGCTGGACGAACTGGAGCTGCTGCCGCATGCGGCAATTCCAAGCGTGAGCAATGCCACGCCCACGAGCGCGCCAATCTTGTTCTTGATCACTGCGTCTCCTCTGGCTGGATTTCGTGTTGAGGGCTGGCGGGGCGCGTGTGAGCGCAGCGCCGGTCCGGTGCTGGGGGCAGTCTGTTAAGTGCCAGGAGTCCCGATGTGAACATTTCGTGAAAACCGATCCTGCTCGTCGTCCACGCCGGCTGGTTGGGCTGCGGCGGCGGGCTCCCGCGAGGGCTGGGGCTGGAAGCGGTAGCCGAACCCCGGATGGGTGTGGATGAAGCGGCGGTCGGGCATCGCCGCTTCGAGCTTGCCGCGCAGCTTGCTGACGTAGACGTCGACCGAGCGGTCTCCCGCTCGCAGCTCGCCTCCCCACACGGTCGTGTAGAGCTCCTCCCTGGTGGCGATCACGCCGGTTCTCCTCGCCATCGCGACGAGCAGCTCGAACTCCCGCACGGACAGTCTCAGCGCCCGGCCGCCGGCCAGCACGAGCCCATCGCCGAGCCTGATCTCGAGCTCGCCGGCATACAGCGTGTCCGCACTCTCGGAAAACGCGCTCTCGGGAAGGCTCGCCACGCGCGCCAGCGTCGCATGCGGGTGGGGCTATCGAGTTGCAAACTCGTAATCGCGGCGTAAAAAATTCGTGAAGCGACGGTTGGCAACTCGCACGGCACAATATCCTCGCCCCGATGAGCTTCCTGCGCCGCGCGGTCGATCCCGTCCTGATGTCGCTCGTCGAGGAAGCGGGCCGCAACGTGCAGCGCTGCGGGTTGCTGCTGCACGATCTGCTCGTGGACTACCCCGAGCACGCGACGCTGGCCCGGGATCTGAAGGTCTGCGAGCAGGAAGGCGATCGCATCACGCACGACATCATCCACCGGCTGGCTGCCGGCGGGCGCGTACGCGCGCCCTTCGGCGCTCGCGACGGCTATGCGCTGGCGACCGCTCTCGACGACATCGTCGACCACTCCGAGCAGACCGCGGCGCAGCTTGGCCTGTACGGCGTGGAGGCGCCGATGGAGCAGGCCGTCGAGTTCACAGACGTGCTCGTGGGCGCCGGCGAGCAGATCGCGCAGGCGCTTCGCTGCCTGCGCACGGGCACCGATCTCGCTCCGCACCTGGTTGAGATCCATCGTCTGGAGAACGAGGGCGATCGCCTCCAGCGCGATGGCGTCGCCTCGTTGTTCGCGGGAGGGATCGACCCGATGGTGGTGATCCGCTGGAAGGACATCTTCGAGTCGCTCGAGGCTGCCGTGGACGCATGCGAGACGGTCGCACACGTGCTCGAGGGCATCACGCTCAAGCAGCGCGGACGGCGGCGCTGAGCGGGGGAGAGCGTCGCGACACGGGTGGGTGGCGTCGCGCCACTGCAGCGAGCGAAGCCATGGGAGGAGGCGATCGCATGCTTAAACATTTCCTTCTCATGATGTTCACAAAGATCACTTGCAAAGTGTAGATCCCTGTGTAACACTCACTCTGATTTTTCCGCTGTTTGCAGATCGGAGTTATGAGGTATGGACAACCCCATCGTGTTCCGGCTTCATGGTGAAGCCGGCCAAGAGTTGGACCCTGCTCGCCCGGCGAGGACCCGCTAGATGAGCCGGCGGGTTGTGGCAGCTGGCGGCGCTGCAGTCGATCCGGCTGAGCCTGCCCGGCTGCGAGTCGCCGTCATGGACAGCGACTCCGGATTTCTCGTCGTTCTCGAGAAGCGCCTGGAACGACTCGAATGGGAGCATCACGAGCTCTCGTTCGCCGTGCCCGTGAAGAAGATCGCCGCGATGGATCTCGATGTGCTGATCGTCGATCTGGCGAGCCTCGGCGCTCGGCGCTGGACGTGGCTCGAGCGCCTGTGCCGCGCCGAGCGCAGCTTTGGCATCGTCATCTGCACTGGCGCCTCGACGGTTGCCGAACGAGTCCGCGCTCTGCGACTGGGCGCGGATGAGTGGCTCAGCAAGCCCTGTCACCCAGAGGAGCTGATCGCACGCGTCCAGTCCGTCGTCGGCCATCGACGCCTGCCTGAGCCGCGCAGCCTCGACCCCCTGACGGTCGGCGAGGTGGAGATTCGCCGCCATCTGTTCCAGGCGTTCGTGTGCGGGAGGAGCCTGAACCTCACCCGGCGCGAGTTTCAGCTGATCGAACTGCTTTCCGACGCAGGAGGGGAGATCCTCGAGCGCGAGTCGATCTACGAACGGCTGTGGGGCTATGAGATGGTGCGCAACGACCGCTCGGTCGACGTCTTTGTGCACAAGCTGCGGCGCAAGCTCAAGCGGGCGTCGCCGGGCTGGAGTTACATTCACACCGAGTTCCGCGTCGGCTACCGGTTCGCCGCCGAGCGGGGCGGCGGAGCGGAGGAGTCACTCGAGTTGGACCCCGACGAGCACGAGCTCGCGGTACCGCTGGCTGCCTGAGCGGCCGCGGCCCAGGCGGCGCCGTCAGCCGAGCACCGTCGGCGGTGCGCTGACCTCGAGCTGCGCACCACGCGGGTCACCGATGAAGAAGATCTGAAACGGAGCCGAGGAGCCGGCTGGCAGCGAGGCGAGCACCGCACGACCGGCGGCCACGATCTTGCCGTCTCGCCGCGCGAGCGCATAGGCGACCAGTTCCCGCTGGGCGACCCGCGAGTGGTTCGTGAGCGTGCCTTCGACCGTCTGCCCGCTCGCTGGGTCTTCGTGCAGGTGCGCGCCCTCGACGCTGAGACGGGGGAGCGCTCCGGTCACCGCCGCGCCTTCGCCGACCCTCGCGCTCGCGGCCGTTCCGGCCGTCTGTATCTGATCGTCGATCCATGTCAGCTCTCCGTGGGCCGGAAGCAGCGCGACCGCAACCAGGGTGTGAGAGAGGCCCGGCGTGCTGTTCGTATAGACCGAAGCGCCGCTCGCGTCTTTGACCGCGATCGCGATCGGAACGTCGCGCAGCGGCTTCGGCGCGGTGTTGCGCAGGCTCACCACGACAGCAGAGCCTTCGGGGCTGTTTACGACCTTTGTGCCCGTCACCTTCACGATCGTGCTCTCATGGGCAATCGACAGACCCTTCTGCTTGACGAGCGTGACGCGCTTGGCCTGCTTTTCGAGCTTCGCGCTTTTCTCCGCCGTCGTCTCGCAACCGGTGAGCGTCAGCGCCAGCACGAGCAGCGCAGCGAGCCTCACCCGAAGGCCCCGCTGATGTACTCGCGCGTGCGTTGCTTGCCAGGCCGATCGAAGATCTGCTCGCTGGAGCCGTACTCGATGAGATCTCCGAGATGCATGAACGCGACGTGGTCCGCCACGCGGAAGGCCTGCTGGAGGTTGTGCGTCACGATCACGATCGCCACGCTCTCGCGCAGGCCCACGACCAACTCCTCGATCGTCGCCGTCGAGATCGGGTCGAGCGCCGAGCAGGGCTCGTCGAGCAACAGCACCTCCGGGCCGGCGGCGAGCGCGCGGGCTATGCACAGTCGCTGCTGCTGACCACCGGAGAGACGCAGGGCCGAGCGATCGAGATCGTCTGCGACCTCCTCGTACAGGCCGGCCCTGCGCAGCGCGTCGGCCGCCGCCTGCTCGAGCTCGGGCGTTCGCCTGCGGCGCCGGCCGCCGTGTGTCGGGTGCTCGGCGAGCGCGTACGCGACATTGTCGAAGATGCTCATCGGAAACGGGTTTGGCTGCTGGAAGACCATCGAGACCCGGCGCCGCAGGTCGTTCACCTCGAGCTCGTGGATCTCCTGTCCGTCGAGCGTGATCCTCCCACTGCGCGCCGCCCCGGCGGTCACCTCCGTGAGACGGTTGAGCGATCGCAGCAGCGTCGTCTTACCGGAGCCGGACGCGCCGATCAGCGCCAGCACCTCGCCCTGGCGCACCGGTAGGCTGACGTCGCGGACGACCCACTTCTCGCCGTAGGCAAGCGACACAGATTCGATCCGCATTCGCTCGCGCACATCGGCGATGCGCGGCCTCGACCCATTCGCACGCCCCGTTCCCGGCGAAGGCTGTGTCACCGCTCCGTTTCCAGGCGAGGAAGGAGCGGCCACATGCGGATCGCGGTCGACCGCGATGCGGCGAATCGGTGGCGGCATCACCGGGTCCACGCGGGCCTCCCGGCTCGCCGGATGCGGCTCAGCGAGATGCGTTTGCCCTCCCGCTCGGCTCCGCGCGTGAGTCGGGTCACGAGCGCGTTGAGCGCGAGCACGACCATCAACAGGACGAAGGCGGCGGCATAGGCCTTCTGTGCCGCGTTTCCTTCGCCGGCCGGCGAGTTGGTGTAGACGAAGCTGGTCAGCGTCGAGCCCGTGCCCCGCAGGGTTCCGATTACGGGCACGCTGCCGACGGCCTCGTTCTTGAGCGTCACGCCGATCAGGATCGTCACGATCGCCGTGTCGCCGATGATCCGGCCCATCCCGAGCACGACGCCGCTTGCGATGTTCGGGCGGATCGCCGGCAGCAGCACATGACGAATGCAGCTCGCCCGGGTCTTGCCCAGCGCGTAGGCGGCCTCGCGCATGTGATCGGGGACCTGCGCGAGCCCCTCGCGGGTCGCGCCCACGATCAGCGGCAGGGCGAGGATCGCCATGATCACGCCCGCCGCGAAGAACGAACGGCCATAGACGGCCCCGTTGGCCGCGTTCTGGGAGAGAAACCCGAGGGCGCTCTGCGAGAAGACGAGCAGACCGAAGATCGCGAGCACCACGCTCGGGACGCCACCGATCATCTCGATGGCCGACTCGACCGCGCGCGCGAGCGCCGGTGGGCGGCCGTACTCCGAAAGCCACGCGGCGATTGCCACGCCGAGCGGAGCCGCGATCAGGATTCCCTCAGCGGTGAGGATGAAAGTGCCGATGATCGGGTCGAGAAAGCCGCCCGTCTCGCTCTGGTGTACCGACGGCGCCGGAGACTGCACGAACAGGCTGGGACGCAGATAGGAGATGCCCTTGACGAGCATGAACAGGATGATCGCCAGCGCGATCGCGCACAGGACGATCCCGGTGGCCCAGCAGGCCCAGTAGCCGATCCGGTCGATCAGCGGCCAGGATGTCGTGCTCTGCCGTTTTGGCCGGACGACGGCCAGTCCCGCCCGCGCAGGCGCCAGCTGGCCGATCTGCGATCGGTCGGCGCTCATCAGGCTCGGATCCCGTAGCGCTTGAGCGGCTGCTTGACGACCCACCCGGCGAACGACAGGAACGCCGCCGACAGCAGCAGCACCGCGGCGAGCGCGTAGATCGTATGGGCGAGCGCCGGGATCGTCAGCCCTTCCGCGTTCTGCACGACCGTCGCCGCCAGCGGCCGCACCGGCTCGAACAGGAAGGTGATGCCGTCGAGCGGGTTGGCGGAGAAGCCGCGGCTGCCCGAGACCATCGAGAGCATGATCGCCTCTCCAAGCGCGCGAGCGGTGGCGAGCACGGTCGCGGCCACGATCGCGGGGCGGGCCGTGCGCAGGGACACGCGCACGATCGTGCGCCAGCGGTTGACCCCGAGCGCTTGCGAGCCCTCGCGCCAGGAGATCGGCACCGAGCTCAGCGCCGCCGCGGTCAGGGCGACCATGATCGGAGTGATCATGATCGAGAGGATCACCGTTGCGGTCACCAGATCCGCACCGCTCAGCTGCACGACGTACCCCACCGACTTCCTGCGGCTGTCGCTGATCAGGTGGTTGTTGATGTAGGGAGCCAGCGCCAGGATCCCGATCAGCCCGTAGACGACCGATGGCACCGCGGCGAGCAGCCGCACGACGGGCTCGAGCGTGCGGCGCATCGGCGCCGGTGCGAACTCCGTCAGGAAGATGGCCGCCAGCGTGGAGACCGCCAAAGCGATGAGCACGGCGAGCAACGTGGTGATCAGCGTCCCCCAGAGCAGCGGCCAGGCGCGGAAGAAGTAGATCGAGTGGCCGGCCAGCGGCGTCGCCTCGTCCATCGCCCGCAACTGCGTGTCGACGTCACCGCCCGAGCCGAACCAGCTCAACCCGTTGTGAGAGAACGACGGCCATGCCTTGATGAACACCGTGACCACCATCGCCCCGATCAGCACGAGCACCAACACGACAAGCGCGCCGAGCGTTCGCTCGGCGCGCTTGTCGGTCCGTACGGACGCCCGCTTGCGGGCGCGGCTGAGAGCGCCTGCGGGCACCGCGGCTAATGGATGGCGATCCAGCTGGAGCTGACGATCGCGCGAACGGTCTTGTTGCCCGGCTTGGTGACCCAGGCGATGAACTTCGATGCGTCGCCCTTCGGGACGCCCTTGGTGACGAACCAGAAGTTACGCACGCCGCCGTACTGCCCAGACTTTGCGTTGCGCAGCGTGCAGGGGATGCCCTGATAGCCGACCCTGTTCGCGCCTCCGCTGGCGGCGAACGAAACGAAGCCGATCGCTTTCGCGTCGGGGGCGACCGCACTCTCCTCCAGGCCCTCGGAGCTCTGTGGGGTGGCGCTGGGGGAGATCTTCAGATTTTCGCCTAGGAAGATGTTCTGGAAGGCATCCTGGGTACCGGATGCGCCGTCGCGATCGAACAGGTCGATCGGCCCGGAGACCTGCGCTCCGGGAACCTGGCTCCAGTCGCGAATGGAGCCCGTGAAGATGCCCGTGATCGTCTGCTGGGACATGTTCGTGATCGGGTTTTTCGGGCTGGTTATCACGCAGACGCCGTCTCGGGCGATCTTCGTGAACACGAGTCCTTTCGGGTCAACTCCCGGAATCGGATCGCGCGAGGCGTTGCCGATGTCGACTTTGCCGCTGGCCGCGTCGGCGATGCCGATCGCCGTCTGGCCGCCGCCGACTTTCGGGGCCGCAATCTTGGGGTAGGCCTTGTGGTAGGCCGTGGCGAGTTTCTGCGCGAGCGGCAGGACGGAGGTCGAGCCGTCGAGGATCAGGCGCTTGGCGGAAGCGGTCGCCGGCACGCCGAGTGTCAGTGCGAGAATCAGTGAAATGATCAGGATGCGGTGCGCGCGCACGGTATGTGGCTCCTTTGCATTGACGTTGATGTGAGGCTTCAACGGTGCCTCGTGGGGCGGAACAACTCGAGTCGGGAATCGATTCGGTGTGCGCGGGAGGCGTCACCGCAATGCGCAAGAGTGTCGGTCCCGACGGCGTGTTGTGTGTCGTTTTTGTGAACGTTCTGACGCGCAAGTTGTGTTCACTTTGTAAACGCCCCGCTTCGATTTGCGCCTGTGTTGTGTCGTTTTTGTGAACGGCATTGCTTTTCCGGCTGACGCATGTGACGCTGGCTGCGATTGGATCGGTGGCTGCTCACACGGGCCGCCCGAGCCGCTGCCTTTCGCCGCCCTATCTTCGCCGCCTTATGACAGACGATCACGACCCCCCCGAGCCCGAGTCTCCGTCCAGCAATGGCTCCTCGCCTGCTGGCGCGGCCTCCGTACGATCAGGATTGGCGCATCGCCGCAATCCCGTGCTGGCGGCCCTCGCCACGGGCGCGCAGACCGCCAGGCGGGTCGCCTTCCGCGACCCGCTCGCGCTCTTTCTGCTGATCGCATCGCTGGGACTGGCGATCGCGTTCGCCACCCTGCTCGGCGACATCAAGCCGAGCACCTCCGGCAAGCAGGTGCCGCTGAGCATGGTTCACAACCTTGCCAAGCACCACCAGGTGGCAAACGCCACGCTGCTCGACTACGACAACGTCGTCGAGGTGACGACCACGGGCACCCCGGCGACGACAAAGAAGACGAAGACCTCCTCGAAGGGCACCGGCGGCGCAGGTGCTGCGAAGCCGGCGAAGGACGGCGCCGGCACGGCGACGGCGGCGAGCGCGACCATCACGACGCCGGCCACCCCGCCACAGCTGCTGTGGTCCGCTTACGCGTCCTCGGGCGCCCAGACACAGCAGTTGGCCGACGAACTCGCCGAGGGTGGCGCGACCGTCACGGTCAACCCGCAGTCGGGGAAGTCGACGAAGGCGATCGTCGTGCAGTTCCTGATCCCGATCCTGCTGCTCGTCTGCCTGTTCTCGCTGTTCATGCGCCTCGGTGGCGACGGCGGCGCCGCGGGCGGGATCGCGGGGTTCTCCGAGTTCACGGGCAAAGGCCGCAAGAAGGGCAAGGGCTCGGCCGACAAGATCACCTTTGCGGACGTCGCGGGCGCCGGCGAGGCCCTCGCCGAGCTGCGCGAGATCCGCGACTACCTCGCCGATCCCTCCAAGTATCTGGCCGTGGGCGCGGCTGCGCCCAAGGGCGTTTTGCTCGTCGGACCGCCCGGCACCGGCAAGACCCTGCTCGCCAAGGCCGTCGCCGGCGAAGCGGACGCGTCCTTCTTCTCGCTGTCGGGATCTGACTTCGTGGAGTCGCTCGTCGGCGTTGGGGCGGCGCGCGTGCGCGACCTCTTCCGCAAGGCGCGCAAAGCCTCTCCGGCGATCATCTTCATCGACGAGCTCGACGCCGCCGGGCGCAAGCGCGGTGCGGGGATCGGTCAAGGCAACGACGAGCGCGAGCAGACGCTCAACCAGATCCTCGTCGAGATGGACGGCTTCGCCGGCGACGGTGGCCTCGTGGTGATGGGCGCGACCAACCGGCCCGACATCCTCGACCCGGCGCTGCTGCGTCCGGGGCGCTTCGATCGCCAGATCGTCGTCGATGTTCCCGACGTTCACGGTCGAATCGAGATCCTGCGCCTGCATGGCGGCAAGCGGCCGCTGGCACCCGACGCATCGCTGGAGGAGGTCGCCCGTCAGACGCCCGGGTTCAGCGGCGCCGAGTTGGCCAACGTGATCAACGAGGCGGCGCTGTTGAGCGTGCGCGACGGACGCGGGGTGATCGATCAGGCAACCCTCGAGGAGGCGATAGACCGAGTCGTCGCCGGTCCCGCAAAGCGCCACATCCTCACCGAGGAAGAGCGCTGGCTGATCGCCATCCACGAGGCCTCACACGCCGTCGTGACCGACGCGCTCGGCCACACGACCTCGACGCGCAAGCTGTCGATCGTCGCTCGTGGGCGCCAGATGGGTATCGCGGCGCACATGCTCACCGATCGCGATCAGGTGATCATGAGCAAGGACGATCTGTCGCGTCAGCTGATCGTGATCACCGCCGGGCTCGCGGGAGAGCGGATCGCCTTCGGTCAGGTCTCGACGAGCGTCAACGACGACCTGCACGCCGCGACCGCGCTCGCACGCAGCATGGTCACGTCCTTTGGCATGTCCGAGGCGCTGGGGCTGGTGACGATCGGGGAGAAGGGCGGTGAGGTGTTCCTCGGCGCATCGCTGCAGGATCTCGGCTCGGTGGGGCCGGAGACGCTGAACCTGATCGACAACGAGATCGAGCGCTTGGTGGGCGATGCCGAGGCCCGGTCGGCGAGGATTCTCGATCGCAACTGGAACACCGTCGAGGAGACCGCGGCCGCGCTGCTCGAGCACGAGACGCTCTCGGGCGTCGCACTGGACGCGCTGCTGTCGACGATCCAGGAGATTGCTCTGGACGAGCTGCGCGACGTGCGGCGCACCTCGCCGCCGCGCTTCACGCTTCAAGACCCCAAGGACGCCTCGTGAGCCGAGATGACGCGGGCGCCGCCGGGCGCCGCCGCCGGCTTCCGTCGCCCGCGCTGATCATCTCGCTCGTTGCGCTTGTGCTTTCCACGACAGGGCTGGCGGATGCGGCCCGCCACGCGGTCCTCAGCGCGGTTGGCGGGCACCCCGTCAGCGCCAAGCCGCACGCGGGCGGGTTGCTGCTGCTCGGCAAGAACCGAAAGTTCCCGACCGCGGCGATCCCCACGGTCAAGAACGCCAACCGCATCGCCGGTAAAACCGCGCAGCAGCTCACCGGCACGTGCCCTCCGGCCACCGTCGACCTCGGGACCTGGTGCATGGACAGCGCGCCCTATCCGCTGTCGAACACCCAGGTTGGTCAGAACAACTTCATTTTCGCGAGCAAGGCGTGTGAGGCCGAAGGAGGCTGGTTGCCAAGTGCGGCAGAGCTGCTGGGCGCGGCCAACCGCGTGCGGCTCGAGTCCACGATCCACGACTCTCAGCTCACAGCCACCGTCCCACTGGACCCGAGCAGGGGGTTGCTCGATCAGCGCGAGATGAGCTCGACGCTCGTGACGACGGCGGCAGGCTCGGCGGCGGCAGGCTCGGAGGGTGTCAGCGAAGGCTCGACCGGAAACCCGCGACAGGGTCAGGCCAACCCAACCCCGCTGCCGGCGAACCCTGTGCCGCAGACGCTCCAATACATCACCGTCTACAGCAACGGCCAGAAGGGCGGCTTTGCCGGCTCTGAGCCGGTGGGCAACCCGGAGAACTTCCGCTGCGCCTTCAACAAGGCACCCGGTGCTCTGAACAAAGCCGAATCCTGAGGGCGTCCCGTTGAGGGCCGAGATCATGCCGATCCCTCTTACAGCGCTGCGCCGATCGGCCGGCTCGCTGATCGCGCTCACGATGGCCGTCGCGGCGATCGCTCTCCTCGTACACGCACGTCCGGCCGGCGCGGTCATCCTGCCCGCCCGCACGATCGACGGACCGAGCGAGGAGATCGTCGGCTTCGGCGGCATCGCCATGGCCGAAGACGGCACTGGCGGGGTCGTGTATCTCAAGCGGGTCGCAGGGGTCGCGCACGTGTTCGTCTCGCGTTATGAGCAGGGCCGATGGCTCGCCCCGATTCGGGTCGACTACGGTCAGCCCTTCGCGGCCAGCTGGCCGCGTATCGGGGCGGCCAATGGGGGTGAGCTCGTGGTCATATGGGCGACGCCGTTCGCCACCGAAGGCGGCCACCCCGTCGATGAGATGCTCGGCTCCACGCTCGGCCCGGGCGCGTCGATCTTCGGTCCAGCGATGATCGTCGACCCGGATATCCGCTCCGGCACTGGGACAAGCCCGTCGGTGGCGATGAGCTCCACCGGTCAAGCAGACGTCGTCTACAGGGTTATCGAAAACAGCGAAGGGGGCCACACCAGCATTCCGCTACTGCGGCCGGGCGACGTCGTGGGTGACGTCCGCGTGGCGCACTTCGACGGCGAAACGTGGTCGCCGCTCGGAGCAGTCAATCGAAATCCGGGCGTCTCTCTGCGCCCACCGACGCAGGCCAACGCGCCTGGGATCGCGATCGGCCCGACCGGGAACGCCGTTGTCGCATGGCAGGAGCCGGACATCAACGGGGTCGCGCGCATCTGGGCAAGGCGCCTGTTCGCAAGCACGCTCGACTATGTTCTGCCCGTCAGCGCAGCCAACCTCGGTTCTGCCCCGATCGGAGACGACGCCGACGCGCCGAGCGTGGCCATCTCGCGTTTGGGTCAGGCCGAGGTCGCCTACCGGCAGGTCGCGGGCGCTGGCTCGCCGCTGCCGGGGCCGCGCATCTTCCTGAACACGCTGCCGGACGGAGAATCGGCCAACGGCGCGGAGTTCGCCGGTGCGGAAATCGTCGACTCCGCCGTGCCCGGTGGGCTCGCGGCGACGATCGGGCCGCCCAACATCGACATCGACGAAAAGCAGGATCTGCGGCTGCTCTACAACTCCAATGGAACACCGCGTGTGATCGAGGGAACCGGGCGCGGGCTGTCGGGCACGCTCTCTCTCGGACCGCCGTTTGCCGGTGGTGAACCGTTCTCCGCGAGCGTCATGAACCAGGCAGGCGGGGGCATCTCGGCCTGGCCGAGCGTCGATGGACATGGGCATCCCGTGGTGGCCGTTCGCGAGGACTTCCCCGAAGGCGCCGTGCAGACGGCGCTGGTTGCCGGAGGCGCGGGCGGCCCCGTCGGCGAACTGGCGGTCGGTCGCTCGGGGCTCGGGGACGGACTTGTCGCTTTCCGGCAGGGGCCGTTCGGCAACGCGGCGATCGTCGCCACACAGGTCACCGCCCCTCCCGTTCGCTTTGTGGTCACGGCGCCCAAAGGCTGGATCAAGCCATCACGGGCCGTGGTCGGATGGCTGCCGGCGCCGAGCGCCAACGGTCCCCTGCGGTACACGGTGGTGCTCGACGGCCGGCGCGTGCCCACCCCCACCGGGGTGTTCTCGCTGCACCTCAACGCCCGCGGGTTGGGCAGCGGCCGGCACAACGTGCAGGTGCTGGCGACTGACATATTCGGCCAGGCGACGCTCACGCCGGCGTCGGCGATGCGTGTCGATGACGGCCCCCCGACCGTCAAGATCTCTCGCAGCAAGAACGGCAGCGCGGTCAGCGTTCGTGTGCGCGACCCCAACTCGGGCCTGGTGGTCAAGACGGTCACTGTCAGCTTCGGAGACGGCAAGCGTGCCGGTGGCCGCAAGTCGCTGGGGCACCACTACGCCCACGCCGGCGTCTATCAGATCGTCGTCAAAGCACGCGATCGCCTAGGCAACAAGGCCACCGTGCGCAGGCTGGTGAGTGTGCGATGAGGCGTCTCTCGCCGCTTTTCACCGTCGTTGCCCTGTCCGTGGCCGGGCTCATCCCCGGGGTCGCGCAGGCGGACGTGTTCGGGCCGATCTCGTTGGCTTCCGCGAGCGCCATTCCAGGCTTCCCGGGCAACCAGCAGGCCGATTACGCGCACGACGCGGCTATCTCCGGCGATGGGCGCTATGTCGCCTTCGACGGTTCCTACGGCGGCTTCACGGGCGTGTGGCGGCGCGATCTGCGGACTGGGGTGGTGGAAGCCGTGGCCGCCGAAAACCCGGCCGAACCGGCCGTCAGCGCCCCTGACGCGGACTTGCCGTCAATCAGCGAAGACGGACGCTACGTCAGCTTCACGACAACCGCGCGGCTCGACCCGGCGGACGACGTGAACCCTGGCCCCGACGTGTATGTGCGCGACATGGAGATCGCCGCCTCGCAACCATGCGAACCGGGCCCCGGCTCGGCTCAGCCGTGCGCGTTCACGCTGGCCTCGGCCGCGGATGGGTCGACCGCCGGCCTGACCTACGAACCCACCGGCAAGTTCTCCTCGGTGCCGTTTGAAGAACAGCACTACGGATCGGTGGCCGCGGGACGATCGGCGCTCAGCGCAGACGGACGGCGGGTCGTGTTCGTGACCACCGTCATCTCCAATCTCGTCGGAGCAGGCACGCCCGCGCTGCAGGTCGTGACTCGCGACCTCGACAGCGAGCACACCGAGCTGATCAGCGTGGCCGACGATCCCGCCACGGGCCAGCCGCTCGTGGATCAGCCGGTATTCGGCGAAGAAGGCGGCGAACCGTATGGCGCCGTGTACACCGGCCTTGCGGGGAAGCCGCCGATCTTCGTCGACCCGCCACCCTACGAAGCGCCGGCGCCGATCGGCGCGTCGATCAGCGCCGATGGATCAACCGTCGCGTGGATGGGAATCGACGTAGGCAAGCAGGCGCGGATGTTGCCTGGAGAATCGCAGCGGGTCGCCTATGTCGAGCCGCTGTGGCGGCGTATCGCCGACGGTCAGGCGGCGCCGATCCGGCGGATAACCGGCGGCTCCGATCCGAGCGACCCGAGCTGTGTGGCATCCGGCGAGGCGGCGCTTCCCGGCACGGCGTCGCTGTCGGATCCATGCCAGGGCCCCTTCGCCTCCACGCAGGACGGCCGGCTGGGTGTGTTTCTCGGCGGCGCCGGCGATGTCATCCCGCGACTGAGCGCCGACGGCTACTCCGTCGTGTTCCTCGCCAACGCGCCGCTGGTCTCCCTCGGCGAAGACTTCGGAGTCTCCGAACCCAAGAGCGACCTCTATCTGGTCGACATGCACGAGGGACTCTCGCGCACAGGTGCCCTGCGGCCGCTGACAGCGCTCGCCGGAGGCGATCAGCAGGACATCGCCGAGAACGCCCCGATCAAGGATCTGGGCATCTCCGCCGACGGCCACTATGTCGCGTTCGCCACGCAGCGCACCCAATTCCCACTTGGGTCCCCCGCGTACATCAGCGCCCCTGCGGCGGCCCCCGGGATGCTCGAGCTCTTCGATGTGGACCTGCTCACCGACACACTCACGCGTGTCACCAACGGGTTCGAAGGCGGGCCGAGCGAACACCCGCATGAAGCGACCGCCTCCGGGGTCGACCCCTACACGCGTGGCGGCGATGGCGCGCTGTCGCCGTCGTTCTCCAATGGCGGCTCGGTCGTGGCATTCTCGGCTACCGCGTCGAACCTCGCGTTCGGCGACGGCAACACGCCTCCGCTCAACGCGGACAAGTTCGACGGTAGCGACGCTTTCATCGTCCCGCGCGTGATCTTCAACCCCACGCCCACGCAGCAATCGATATCGGCCCCACCGGCTGGCCCCAGCATCGCACCGGCGTGGCGCCTCGGCGTGACGGCGCGCTCCCGCGCCGACGGCAGCGTGCTGCTGTACGTCTCGGTTCCGGGTGCCGGAGCCCTGCACGCGGGTGCGAAGAGCGCGGTGCGCGTTCGTGCCCGTCGCCGGGGGCGCATGCACACGAGCGTCGCCACCCGCAGCGTCGCGACGGCCAAGAAGGCAGTGCGTGCCGGCGGCGGCGTGGTCACGCTCGCCCTGACGCTCGCGCCTCGCTACAAGGCATTCGCCGCCAAGAGGCCCGGCTTGTCGGGGGCCGCGAGCATCACGTTCACCGCCTCAGGTCATCCGGCCGTACGGCAGATCGTCAGCGTGTCCTTTCTACGAACGGCGAAACCCAAGACGAAGCCGAAGTCCAAGGCTCACTCCTCCCGTCGTTTCGCCGCCGCGCGCGGAGGTCGTAGCCGATGACGGCCGCCAGGATTCGCCTGTTGGCGTTCGCCGCAGCGTTCGCGGCGCTCGGGGCAGGCGCGTTCGCGGCACGCGCAGCCGCGCTGGAATCCGAAGGGGAAGGCGGGGTCTCGTGGCGTCTCGAACAGCCATCGCCGCCCGAACCTCCGCCCGGCGTACAGGGATCTTCGACCCCCATCGGTCTCGGGGAGGTGGGCGACCTGCAGTTCTTCTCGCCCAACCGCGGGTTGCTGATCACGCCCGGCAACGGCAGCGCGATCTCTCCCGGGCTGTGGGCGTATAACGGTCAACGCTGGCATCAGCTCTCGATCGTTTGCGGCGCCACCGACGGTCGCATCGCGTGGGCCGGGCCGGAAGAGTTCTGGACGATCGCCGACGGGCGACCGGGACAGGCCGCGAACCCGAAAACCGGACAACCGGCGCCGCTCGTGGACAACACCCTGTGTCACTTCGCGCACGGCGAAGTCGTCGGCTCCTACGCTTCTCCGGCCTTCCAGGCCAACTCATACCAGCCGATGCACGCGCTGGGTTGCATCGCCGCGGCCGACTGCTGGTTCGCGGGGAATCCGCTCCCGGAACCCCAGAACGGAGAAGCCTTTCATCTGCATTGGAACGGCGGCTCGCTGACGGCAGAACCGAGCCAACAAGGCCATGCCGTCGAGGCCATGCGCAATTTCGAAGGGCGGCTGTACGAGAGCGTTCGGCTTGCGCCGGGCGACCTCGCGGCCGAATTTGAGTCGCCGCTTCCATCGGCCCTTCACGTGATCAACCCCGACTCTGTGACGCCGACCTACGAACCGGTGCTCGGGGTCTCGCTCTACTCCTCCGAAGAGTTTCCCGAAGCGCTCGATTTCCTGCGACTCGGCGCAGACGCGGAAAGCCTCTGGGGAGCGGCGGGACCGGTCGGCAAACCGCCGGAACATTCGACGCCTGCGCGCCTGACGATCGTGCGCAACTCCGGTGGTGGATGGGCGCAGGTGCTCGGCCCGGATATTCCCGCCACCAACACGATCGAAGGGGAAGTGGTCAACTCGATCGCTCCAGAGCCGGGTACCGGCGGCGCGTGGTTGGCGCTCGACTCCCACGACGATGCGCAGTCGCCCAGCCCGCTCTCCTCCGCGCTGATCGCGCACGTCTCCGCCGATGGGACCGTCGAAACGCAGACGCTCCCCTCGGAAGCCGAAGCGGCACAGGGAATTGGTCCAAAGGGCGCCGCCAAGGAGATCAGCTGCCCCGCCGTGAACGACTGCTGGATGGTTACCACGCAGGGGTGGCTGTTCCACCTCGCGCCGGAAGGCGAACGGCAATTGCCGGCCGACAACTCCAAAGCGTTCTCGGGGCTGATCACCTTCCGGCCTCCCGATGAAGGGCTCCCGCAGGTGGTGCCCGACGCGCCGCCGGCGGACGATTCCGGGCTCGTGGAATCGCGGGCCTCGAAAGCCGGTCTGATCGAAACCCCAGAAGCGACCGAATCGAAGGTGAGGGCAGCTCTGCTGTCGAACATCCACACCCGGCTCGTACACAAGACGACGCTCGAACTGCGTTTCCACCTGGAGGTCAAGGCGCGTGTGCGCCTGCTTGCCAAGCGCAAGCAGCGCGTGGTGGCTAAGACCCCGCCGCGCGTGCTGGCGGGGGGAAACCGCAGGCTGATGCTGAAACTCGACCGCCGTCGCTGGCCGACGAAGCTCGACCTGCAGACGCACGCGCTCGCGCCGCTGCCGCTCGTCTCGACTCGCAAGCCCGGCAACAACACGGTCGGCACGAGCGTCGTGGCGCTTCCGGGCACGCCATCCTTTGGCGGCTCGCGATCGCTGCTGGCGCCGTTCCGGGGCAGGCTGCCGTGAGGCTCGTGCGCTCCAGAGCGCGCCGTGCGCCGCGGCCGGCGCGGACCATCGGCGTGCTCGTGCTGCTCGGCACGCTGGTGCTGGCGCTGGCTGGCCTCTACGGACCCGGAGGCGGCCCGCGAGCCGCCGCGCAGGCGGGTGGAGGGGAACCGACCGCCCAGACGGACGGCTCCGTGCCGGCATCGCGAGTCACGATGATCGGCGCTTCGCCCGGCGAGGCGCCGGGCGAGACCTGGGGCGTGGGGCAGACGGGCGATGGCCTCGCCACGCTAGTGCGTTACACCAAGGCCGATGGCTGGTCGCTTGGCCCGGGTCTGCTCGATGCCGCGGGGCAGCCGTTGTCGGGCTTCACGCTCGACCAGCCGGGCCCGTCCGGTCCCAGCTCGCTTGCGGGACAGATGACCGCGTCCGGCAGCGGTGTGCTCGTGGGGATGGCCCCGTCCGGCGGCGCCCAGCGCCAGGCGGTGCTCGTGCGCAACCCGGGGGGCTCTTTCAAGGAAACGACCGCAGTGCCGAGCGAAGGCGAAGGGGCGCTGCTGAAGCCCGGCGAGAGCCTCTTTGGGCTGAACCGTGCGCCACTCGTCGCGCCGCTGGACGAACCCGGAAGTCGCGCCGGCGTGTTGCTCGCGCCGGTCAACGGCGCCGACGGGCTCGAGGATGGGGTTCTGCATTGGGACGGGAACGAATGGACGCGCGAGCCCATCGAGGTGCCGGTGAGCAGCAACACGGAATTCCACGTGATCGCGCTCGCCGCAAGCTCGCCGTCGAACGCGTGGCTGCTGGGCGAACTGTCCTCGGGCGGCCTGGCGCTGTTCCGCCGCCAGCTGGGTGGCTCTGAAGGCCCGATCTGGCACGACGTCGCCCCGGCCCCCGGCTTCGAACCCGGCGAGCCGCTGACCGTCGACCCGCAGTCCGGCAACCCGGGTGAGCCGTTCACGGTTGCGAACTCCCCAAACGTCCTCAGGGGAGTCCTCACGGTCACAGACGAAGGGGTCTGGATCGACGGCGAACGGACGGACGCGCACGCCTCCACGACGATGTACTTCAAGCCGCAGGGCGAGAGCGGCTCCGCGGCGATCGCAAGCTGGTGTCCGCCGCCGGCGTCGGCGCCCGCGTGCGAACACGCGCTGCCGGAAGGACTGCCGATCAACGCCTCGCGCAGCATCGCCTGGCCGAATGCGGCGACGCCCTTCGGCGAACGCGTGATCACGGGTTTTGCAAACGGCGTCAGCCTGCGTCTCGATGGAAGCTCCTTTACGCGGGTGCTCGCACTGGGGGGATCGCCGCCTCCCAACGACGTTGGCGGCACCTACGGCGCCGCGTTCTCGAGCGCTCGCGAGGGGTGGCTGGGACAGGCCGGGCTGCCGGTCCATCTGACGCTCGAACCGGCGCCTACCCGCCTGGCGCCTTGGCCCGTTTCGTTTCGCCACACCCTTGTGGCGGTCGCTCCAGAGCCGGGCGCGCCGATCGGCGCGCTCTCAAGTGAAGCGCTGGCGGTCGGCGACCGTGGCGAGGTTGCACGCTACACCCCGGGCAAGGGATGGCTGCCCGAGAGCCTTCTCGGCGCGGGCGGGCGCCGGGCGACGCCGGTGCTTCGCTCCGTCGCCTGGCCGACCGCCACGCGCGCCTACGCCGTCGGCGATCTCGGGCAGATGTGGCTGTGGCGTGGCGAAACGGGACTGTGGGAAAAAGATCCTGCGACGCCGTTCAACTTCCGCGGAAACATGCTGGGCGTCGCATTTGACCCCAACAACCCCGATCGCGGTTATGCCGTGGGCCAGGGTGGCGTGCTGCTGGGGTACGGCAAGACGTGGGCCCAGGAAGCGCTTCCGCCACAAGTTGCGGGAGCGAGCTTCACGTCGATCGCATTCGCCGGCTCGGAGGCGATCGTTGCCTACCGGCAGCTACCCGACCGCTCGAGGAATCACTACACGGGGGGGCTGATCGTCAACGATGGCTCGGGTTGGCGCGTCGATGAAGGCGCTGCCGCGGTGGTGGGCGGCAACGTGCCGGAGGTGGTCGCCGGGCTTCCTGACGGAGGAGCCGCATTCGCCGCCTCCGGCGATGAACCGGCCAGCGTGTTCGAGCGCAACGGGCCAGGCTCACCCTGGCAGCCGACGGCGACGCCGCTGCCAGGCGGAAGGCAGCCCGGCTCGCTGGCCCTGTTCCGCGAAGGAGGTGCGCTGCGCGCGATCGCCGCGGGCGCAGCGCTGGCCACATTTGCGGTCGAAAGCGTGACCCCTTCCCCGCCGGGGTTCCCGCCGAACCTGATCCGACCGTATCCGCTGAGCGCCAGCGCTGAAAGCGGTGTGCTGCGACAGACATCGAACGGCTGGAGCGATGAGGAGCACGAACTGAACAACGTCAGCGAACCCTCCGGCCACTACAGCTTCTACGACACGGCATTTCAGCCCGACCCGGTGTCTGCGGTGCTTGTCAACGAAGCCGGCACCCAGGGTTGGGCGGTCGGAGGATTCGTCGAAAGCGAACACGGCGGTGTGCTCGACACGGCAGACATCGACCGCTATCCGGCTGACGGCGTCACTCCCCCAGGTGTAGCGACTTCGCCCGTCCCGGCGGCTGCCCAAGCGACCTTCGCGATCGGAGGTGGAGCGGAGTGCGCAGCTCCTTGCGCCGATCTCGCCAATGCGGGTCTCGGCCCCGATCGGTGGCTGAGCTCGGCTCTGACACGAGCCGGGCAGATCTCGGGTGTGCGCGCGTTCCTCTACACCGGCCCGCGCATGACCTCGGGCGAAACCGAAGGGCCGGCGACGCTCTCGATTCCGTACGGCCGCGAGTTGAGCCGCTATGCGGGCCTGCTCGCATCGAGCGCGATCCCAGCGTTCGCCGCTCCCTCGCCGACCGACGTTGCCGGAGTGGAAGGCGAGAGCGATTTCCTGCAGGCCTTCGAAGGGTTCCCGCAGCCGTTTGGGGGAGCGCTGTCGGCAGCGGGACTTGTGCCCACAGGTGGCGCGCGCGAAGAATGCGGCGGCGGGGCCGGGTGCCAGGCGTACTACGCGATGGACTCGACTGGTCCGGCGGGCACGGTGCGGGTGATTGTCCTCGACGACAGCGCCGAGGTCGGCGAAGCGCAGCGCGGATGGCTCGCCGCGCAGCTCGAAGCGGCCAAGGCCAGCTCGAGGCCGGCGATCGTCGTTGGAGACGCCAACCTGAACACGCAGATCTCGGCAGGCGACCCGCAGGCAATCGCCGTCGCCACGATCCTTCTCAGCGATGGAGCATCGGCCTACTTCTTCAACTCACCCGAAGAAAACATCACGAGGCCGCTGCGCATCGGCTCGAGCTCGATCCCCACGTTCGGGTCGGGCACGCTCGGCTACGTCAACTTCCAACGGGAGAGCGCAGGCGACTTTCTCGGCGCCAGCGGATTCCTACTCGGCCAGGTCAACGTAGCCGGGCGCAACGGTCTCACCAATCGCGCGCCGGTCACCGCGAGGCTGATCCCCAACGTCGGCGAGCTCGCGCTGGAAGCCAAGGAAGGGACGCTGCTTCGCCGCAGCCAGCCCGCCCTGTTCGAAGCCCTGGCAAGGCGTGCGCGCGCAGGCAACCGCTCGCACAGCGGCGCGCTCACGCCCGAAACCGATCCGTACATCCCAATCCCCTCGAACTGCGTCGGGGTGGCTTGCGCGAACGGCCTGTTTCCGGAGTACAGGTTCAGCTCCTCGCGCCCCGACATCGGCGACTTCGTTCGACCGAACCTGGCCTCGCCGATACAGCCCGCGGTGCTGCTGGACAGCAAGGAAAAGCCGATCCCCGACTCCAGCTCGGGCCTGTTCTGCGCCTACAACGCGGGAACGACGATCGTGACGATAACCGCCGGGGGCCTGTCCTCCTCGCTGCCCGTGACCGTCCAGGCCGGAAGCGTACGACGCCCGTGCGGGACGACTCCCCTGAAAGAACTGCCCGCTCAGCAGTCGGTTCAGGTTCCACCGCCCGCGCCGGCTCCCGCGCCGGCGCCGGCGGGACCCGCGCCCACGGCCACTCCGGCGCCGGTACCCGTGCCGCCCCCGCCGCCGGCGCCACCCGCCGCGCAGCTGCCCTCGCCGTCGCCACCCCCGTTCTTCGCGCCGACGGAACTAGCAGCCGCGGTGCCGGCGTTCGTGCCGCTACCCGTGCCCTCGCCGGCTCGTCCCACGCCGCCGAGCGGCACGTCCGCGGTCACCTCTCCCGTCGAGGCCGTCGAAGAAGAGGAGGAGGAGGAGCAGGCAACCGAGCAGGTGAGCAACCAGGCGGTCGCGTACCACGCGGCCGAACACGAGCCCGCGCCGGCGTACATCCTCGGACTGATCGTGCTCGCCGCCTTCGCCGGCGCGTCGGTGCGGCGGCGATCTCGTCGCGGGCGCCGCGACGTGCAGATAGCTCCCGCCACGATGTCAACCATCAGAGGGCAGTCGCGCATGCGCTTCGATCGCAGGCGACGATTCTGAGCTACGGCCAGGAGAGCGGCCTTCACCAATCGTTTACACGGCGTGCGGCGTGCCCGCGGTTGTCGGCGGCCGGGCCCACGGTCGCCCGTGGACGGGCCATGTAATGAAATGGTGAAAGATCTTGCACGGCCGGTTGGCATGTGCGAAGTTCAGGCCTCCTGCAACCGACGGACCGGAGCGTGATGCCACAACTGCGATCAGCCCACAGATCTCGACTGCTCGCCCTGACGATCCTCGCCTTGGCGATGACGGCGGCCATGGTCGCGACGGCGCAGGCCCAGAACTATGGTGAAGTCTCGCGCTTCGGCAAACCGGGGAAAGGCAAGGGGCAGTTCACGAACAGCTTCGCAGTCCACGCGCTGGGGGTCGATCCAACGGACAACAGCGTCTATGTCGGTGACGAATCAGAAAGCGGATTCAGGATCCAGAAGCTCAGCTCCACCGGCGCGTTCATCGCGCAGGTGAAACTGAAATTCGCAAACTCCGCCCGGGCGGTGGGACTGGAGGGCATCGCGGTTGATCCCTCGCTCGAACGGGTCTATGCGCTTGTCGTCTACGAACGCAAGGAAGAAGAAGAAGGAGGGCTCATCGACCCCGAATATCCTTCGGCGGGCATCCTCTACGCGTTCTCGACGAAACCCACGGGCGAAGAACTCGTCCCGGCGGCGGGCGCCCCTGAAGGTGTGCTTGCCAGCACGAGCGTTTTGCACGCTCAGTCTGAAGTCACAGCCAAACCGACGGAATCGGCCCTACTGGAACCGGCTGGAATCGCGGTCGATCCCACGACCAAAGACGTCGTGATCCTGGGCGCCGAAGATCAGGGTGAAGAAAGGCTCGTCTCAGCGGTCCAGCGCGTGCATTCGAACGGCACGCTCGGTGGGCGCTGGGTCGACACGACAAACTGCTTCGAAAACGAAGGCTCGGAAGCGTGCGAAGACCGAGCCGGCGGCGCTCCTGTGACGTCACCCGTGGTGACGCAGACCGGCAAGGTTCTCGTCGCTCTCTCCGAAAGTGAAATCGCGGAAATCCCACAGAGCTTCGTGCCGGGGACGCTTCCACAACAGGTCTTGGTCAATGACCCGCTTCAGGCCATCCTGGAATTCCCAGGCAATCCCCAGCCGTCTGAAGGCGGAGCCATGGCGTACGTGCACAACTCAACGGAAGGCCCGACGGAAGGCAAGCTTTACCTTGCGGGCGAGGTCAAAACCACGCTCGGGAAGTTCCCCGGCATGCTCGCCTACCAGGTAACCGACGGCGGCGCGCCGCCGATCAAGGAGTTGGGCTGGACCGGCGGGCAGAGCAAAGCCGAACAGCAGGCCTGTGCGATCAGCAGTCTCAGTCAGCCGGTCGTAGCGGCCGGCAGCAAAGAAGCCGTGTTCGTCTTCGATCCGGACCGACCGACCATCGCCGAAGAACAGAAAGGCGCGACCGTCAACCCCCATGTGGTCGTGTTCGGACCCAACGGCTCGGGCTGCCCCACGCCCAGCGCTGAGAAGCCGAAGGTCTCTTTGAACGGCACCGAAATCCCCGAAAAATCGCCGGTTGCCGCCGGCCAGAAGGTGACTCTCTCCTCGAACTTGACCAACGCCAACGCCCTGAGTGTCGAATGGAGCTTCGGGGACGGAACGGCTCCAGAAACGGTTTCCAAATACCAGTTCCAGAGCTCACGGGTTGAACACGCGTTCAAAGGCGTCGGCACGTTCGCGGTCAAAGAGACGATCCACGTCGACAATCTGGCTCTGCCCGCGATCACGCAGGAAGTCAAAGTGCTGGTCGAAGCGGCCAAGCCGACGGCGCAGTTCAGCGGACCGAGCAAAGTCACCGTTGGTCAGTCGGCGCTGTTCGACGGAAAAGGATCCTCCGATCCAAACAGCTCGACAATCACCAAATACGCGTGGAAGTTCGGTGACGGTGGCGAAGCGACCACGACGACGCCGACTACCTCCCACACCTACGGCACAGCGGGCGCCTTCACGGTCAGCTTGCAGGTCACGGATGCCTTGTCGTTGACAAGCACGGTGGTCTCGCACGTGATCACGGTCAGCGATGCAGGCGGCGGTGGCGGCGGTGGCGGCGAAACTCCCGGCGGCGGCGAAACTCCCGGCGGAGGTTCCACGACCGGCGGCGGCACCACGACCGGTGGCGGCACGACGACGGGGGGTGGCTCGGGCGTCCTTGGCACGCAGGTCAAGGCCGTGCCGGACGCAAAACTGGCGAGCACCTCGCTGACCGTCAGCTCATCCGGCGGCGTTCCGGTCAAGGTGAGCTGCCCGGCGGGAGAGAGCAGCTGCAGCGGCACGGTCACGCTCCGGACCCTCAGCGCCGTGAGCGCCCAGGTCGCGAGCAGCAAGAAAGCGGTCCTCACGCTTGCGACAGGCTCGTTCACCGTCGCGGGCGGATCGTCGAAGTCGCTGACGCTGCACCTGTCGGCAAAGGCGCGCAAACTGCTCGCGAAGTCGCACGTGCTGAAAGCGCGAGCAACGATCCAGGCTCGCGACGCGGCGGGCGCGTCGCACACGGCGCTCAGCACGGTCACGCTCAAGCCCGCGAAGAAGCCGGCTCACCACTAGCTCGAGCCTGATCTGACGGCCGGGGGCGTCGATAGGCGCCCCGGCCGTCGCGCGCGGTCCTGCGTGCGCTCCTCACTCGGCCAAGCCGCGAGGCAGAGCGGCTCAGGCGTCGAGGCCCGCCGACACGCGGTCGTGAGTAGGTCGTTCCCGGCGCCGCAGGGCGCCGCGGCTGCGCATCGCTGCCGGTCACAGCTTTAAAACGCGCCTGCCCACCGTCGGTGGCACTATCACGAGCGGAGAAGTGAGGAATACCAGTGGACCGACGATCCCGCGCGTGAGCTCGGGCCATCGCAACTGAAGCGTGTAACCAGGAGGTAGTGTGCAATGACGTTCTCTTTTCGCGCGCCGGCTCGTGCCGATGTGCATTCTCTCGACGGCTGTAGCCGTCCTTATCGCGCCGGGAGCGGCGAGCGCGTCGCTTGGCACCCAGTGCTCCGGCGCGAACATCACGGGCCAGGGCGCCAATGTCGCCAAGCTCGCGCACCTGACCGTTTGGGATCCCGGGTTCAACACATCCACGAAAAGCAAAACGGCCTGCACGGGCACACAGGGCACAAAAGCGAAACCGACCGTCGGCTACACGTCCTCGAGTGCGGGAACTGGATTGGAATCGTGGGGGGCCAACAAACACGTCGGCACCAACTTCAGCCTGACGAATGCGTTCATCGGCGCCTCCGAACCGCCAAATGCGCTGCAGAAAACGGAAATCGAATCATATGAGACGACGCCGGTGGCGAACTCGCTGTTGTCGATACCGACCTTTCAGTTCGCGATCGCCGTGATCGTCAACCTGCCCACGAACTGTGTCGCGACGAGCAAAAAAAACAAAGGCCGTCTCGAGCTCGACAACACGACGCTCGAGGGGATCTACAGAGGCACGATCAACAAATGGAGCCAGATCAAAGAGGACGGGGACACGCTCTCGGGCGCTGGTTGTAACCCGGAATCGGCGATCGTGCCCGTCGTGCGCAAGGACAATGCGGGCACGACGCACGTGTTCAAGAAGTACCTGGGCCTGATCAGCAACGCGACGTTCCTGAACGAAAGTGAAGCGAACACGACGTGGGACCAGGTATCCGAAGGCAGCCAGAACCTGCTTTGGCCGAAAGCGTCCAATGTGGTGAGGCCAGCGGCGACGGGCGATGCCGCGATGAGCACCAAGGTCGCCGAAACGCCGGGCAGCATCGGCTATACGAACCTCGCGGAAGCGCGCGCCAACGGCGCGTTCACTCCCGGGAAAGGCGCCGGAGGTCCCGGCACCGCGCGCTTCTGGGCGCCGATCCAGAACAACGGCCTCGTGACGACAAAACAGAAGTACGCCGATCCGTCGACCAACAAAGATGCCGAATCGTTGGCCGAAGCGAACTGCAAGCTCACGGAATACACAAACGGCGAAGTGGCGTTCCCTCCGGAAAGCGTGCTGGACCCGTGGAACGAAGTGACGACACGGACGACGGAGAAGAAGTACACGCTCTGCAGCATCGTCGTCGAGCTGGCGTTCAGCAGCTACTCGGCATACCCGGCGACCAGCCTCGAAGAGGCGACGACCGTGCACGACTTCTTCCGCTTCGTGGTCGACTCGAAGGGGGGAGGAGGGCAGAAGCTGATCGCCAAACACGACTACCTGGCGCTGCCGAAAGGAGCCGTCCTCAGTGAGGCTCAGAAAGGGGCGGAAAAAATCGCCTTCTAGGCCATGAGCATGGCACCCCGCGGCGGCCTGCGGCCGTCGCGGGGTGGTTGCTGCGCGGCCCATCGGGGTCGCGCGTGCTGTTCGCAGTGGCTGCGCGTCCCGGGGCCGCCCGGGGCGCCGTCGTCGATCGACTGGCCAGATGGGCCGCAATTGCGGGCGAGATCGGCCCAAAAGCCGCATGGTCACAGCCTGATAACGCGCTCGATACACAGCGTCAACGTTGTCAACGGCGCCAGGCGGGAGATTGGCATGCGAGAGCGGATGCTCTCGACGTCCGCAATGGACCTGCCAATCAGGAGGTAGAACGGAATGAAGCTTCTTTCCGCGCGTCGGCTCGTGCCGGTGTGCATTCTCTCGGCGGCCGCCGTGGCCGCCGTCATCGCGCCAGGAGCCGCGAGCGCCGAAGTCGGCACCCAGTGCTCGGGCACGTCGCCCATCACGGGCCAGGGCTCCACGCTACAGAACCTGGCACAGGGAGTGTGGGACCCCGCATTCAACACCTCGACGAAAAGCAAAGCAGCATGCTCGGGGACGCAGGGAACGAAAGCGAAACCGGAAGTCAAATACAAAGGAACCGGCAGCGGAGCCGCGTTGACGTCTTGGGGCGCCAACGGAGGAGCAGCGCCTCTCTTTGACTCCACAAATGCCTTCCTGGGTACGGATGAAGCACCAGACCCGACACAGAAAAAAGAAATAGAAGAAAAGGAGACGACGCTTCTCCCCGAAACCGTTGCGAGCATCCCCGTGCTGCAGGCTGCGATCGCCGTGATCGTCAACCTGCCCACGAACTGTGTCGCGACGAGCAAAAAAAACAAAGGCCGTCTCGAGCTCGACAACACGACGCTCGAGGGGATCTACAGGGGCACGATCAACAAATGGAGCCAGATCAAAGAGGACGGGGACACGCTCTCGGGCGCTGGTTGTAACCCGGAATCGGCGATCACTCCGGTCGTGCGTCTCGACGGCTCGGGTACCACGCACATCTTCAAGCGGTATCTCGGACTGATCAACGGCGCGTCGTTTGAAACCGATGGCGAACCGCCCGCGACGAAGACGTGGAACGAAATCGCCGAGGGCAACAAAACGGTCAGCACCACGTGGCCGAAAGCCGCAAAAGTGCTGAAAGCCGAAGGCGAAGGCGGCGGCAAACTGGTCACGACGGTTGAAAAAAACCCGGGCAGCATCGGCTACGTCAACCTCGCCGACGCCCGCTCCAACAAAAAATTCACGCCGGGCCCTGGCGCAGGTGGACCAGGAACGCCGAGGTTCTGGGCTCCGATCCAGAACAACGGTCTCGTGAAAGAAAAAGAGAAGTACGCTGACCCGTCGACCAACAAAGACGCAGAACTAACGGCGGAAGCGAACTGCAAGCTCACCGAATACACCAACGGCGAAGTTGCGTTCCCTCCGGAAAGCGTGCTTGAACCGTGGAACGCGGTCACGACGAGGACTACGGAGAAAAAGTACACGCTGTGCGGCTTGACGTTCGACATCGCGTTGGCGGGCTTCGGGGCCTACCCGGGGACGTCGCTCGGAGAGGGCACGGCGGTGCACGACTTCCTGCGCTTTGTCGTCGACTCGAAGGGTTCGGGCGGACAGAAGCTGATAGCGCACAAGGACTACCTTGCGCTGCCTAAAGGCGCTGTGCTGTCCGAGGCTCAGAAAGGCGTCGAAAAAGTCGGCTTCTAAAAAGTCGGCTTCTAGGCACTCGCCGCGAATCGCGGCATTGGTCAAGTAGGACCACAGCAGTGAGACGAGGTCACACCGGCCGGGCCGCTCGAAGGATTGAGCGGCCCGGCCGTCTGCTTGGGGCCGGCCACCGGACGCCGAGGTCCGGCTCGGAGACGCGTCGCAGCTCGGCAGATGGCGCAGGAGGATCTCGTCCGGCCAGCGCCCGCTGCGTCTTGCAGCGCACCCTTTCGGTTCGCGAAGCACGGGCGTCCGCTGAGGTCTCGCGACCTCGCTCGGCCGGGCCGGCAAGCCGCTCGACCAGCAGGCCTCGGGGGGCGATAACGTCCCGTGGAAGAAAGAATCGTGTTGCCAGGCTTGACTTTACGACCGACTTAAGTGCATTATGGGTCTATCGAGGATCAATCACGGAATCTCGACATTTGTTCGAGCAGGCGTGGTCATCATGCGGAGAGGCTGATGACAAGCAAGGAGGCGGGGAGCGCTAATGAGTGTTGAGACGGGGACGGGGAACGGGTCGGAGGCCGGTTTGCAGTGGAGCCCGCCGTTGGCGGGCTCCACGAGCGTCGGCGCCCGCGCCGGACGGCGCCGGCTGTCGGTCGGTCAGATCGCCGATGCGCGTGGCCCCGCCGCGTGCATGCGCCGCGATGCGCTGTTTCGCCGCTCGCTGCTGGTCGCGGACGTCTTCGCGATCCTCGCGGCGCTGATCCTGACGGTCGCGCTGTCCTCCAGGCGGGTGCCGCTGCAGTTGACATGGGAGAGCCTGGCCGGCATCCCGCTGCTGCTGATCGGCGCCAAGCTCCTGGGTCTGTACGACCGCGACGAGACGCTGCTGCGCAAGACGACGCTGGACGAGGCGCCGAAGCTGTTCGAGCTGGCCACGCTGTGCACGCTCGTGGCGTGGCTGTCGGGCCATCTGGTGGTCGCCGGCACGCTAGACCGCAAAGAGGCGCTGTTCCTATGGGTGACGCTGGCGGGCCTTCTGATCCTGATGCGCGCGGCGGCGCGGGGACTTGCCCTGCGGATCGGCCCGGTCGAGCGGTGCCTGTTCATCGGCGACGAGCGCTCGGCGGGGATGGTCAGCTCGAAGCTGAGCGGCCATGGGGGGATCAACGCGAAGGTCGTCGCGCACCTGGACATGGGCCAGGTCGCGCCATGGTCGACGGATGCGTTCTCCGCGCCGCGACTGTCGGAGATCCGCGACCTTGCGCAGACGCTGGACGTGCACCGGGCGATCATCGCGCCCGGATGGGGAGCCGAAGCCGACGCGAGCGAGACACTCAACCTCGTGCGCACGCTGAAGGCGGTCGGGGTGCGCGTGAGCGTGCTGCCGCGGATGCTCGAGGTGGTCGGCTCCTCGGTCGAGTTCGACGACCTGCACGGCGTCACGCTGATGGGCGTGCGGCGCTTCGATCTGACGCGCTCCTCGGCGGCGCTGAAGCGGGCGTTCGACCTGCTCGGCGCCTCGATCGGGCTGCTGGCCATATCGCCTTTGATGATCGCCTTTGCGATCGCGATCAAGCTCGACAGCCGCGGGCCGGTGTTCTTCCGCCAGCTGCGGGTCGGGCGCCACGGGCGGCGCTTCTACATGCTGAAGTTCCGCACGATGGTCCCGGACGCGGACTCGATGAAGGAGTCGCTGCGTCACCGTAACGAGGCCCAGGAGGGACTCTTCAAGATCGCCGAAGATCCGCGTGTGACGCGCATGGGCCGGTTCCTGCGGATGACCGCGCTCGACGAGCTGCCGCAGCTGTTCAACATCGTCAGGGGCGAGATGAGCCTCGTCGGCCCGCGCCCGCTGGTCGTCGAGGAGGACGAGCGCATCGAGGGCTGGCACCGTCGGCGCCTGGAACTGATGCCCGGCATGACCGGTCCCTGGCAGATCCTCGGGCCCGCGCGCGTGCCGCTGAAGGAGATGGTGGCGCTCGACTACCTGTACGTCGCCAACTGGTCGCTGTGGACGGACGTGAAGATCCTGCTGCGGACCGTGCCGCACGTGCTCGGCCGCCGCGGCCTGTAGGGCCGGGCTAGCGGACGGCGTGTGCGGCCACCCGCCGCCTGCGGGCCGGGTGGCCTGCAGACAGCGGGGACCGAGCTCTGTGTACACGCCCGGAGTGGGGGACGGGCGCGGGATGGAAACCAGAGAGAACCAGGCGCTGTCCGATCGACCCGGATGCGGGGCCGGTGTCCAGCAACGGCTCGGCGTCGGCGTCGGCGGCGATCCGGCAGACGGCCACGAACAGCGCGATCACTGCGAGCCAAGCGATTGGTATGACGATGAAGAGCATTGGTGTGGGTTGCCCCGACGTATTCTTCGAAGCCGAGGTCTATTCCTGCCATCGGACGCGATCGTCATCGACTTGAATGTCTTGCGATCCAGCTAGAACAAACGCGTAGCTGGGCGCGAACGGCGGCGATCTGGTCTCACGGCCGGTGAGGAGCGCGCGTGGCGCTCGAGGCGCCGTGCACGAGCCGTTCGAGCGCGTCTGAGATCTGCTCGCAGACCACCTCGGGCGCGAACAGCCGTCGTGCCTCGGCACGGGCCCTCGAGCGCGTCTGCTGGGGGTTGGCGCGCAGCTGCGCGAGCATCGCCGTGACGGCGCCGGCGATGCCCTGCACGTCGCCGGGCCGTGCCTCGCCGACGACCGCCGAATCGACGCCCTCGATCGCGCCGACCTCGCTGGTCGCGACGACCGGCACCCCGGCGGCCAGCGCCTCGGCGACGGTCAGGCCGAACGGCTCGTACTTGCTGGCCTGCAGCAGGATGTCGCTGCGCGCCAGCTCGGCGGGGATCTCGGTGGGGGGGATGCGCCCGGCATATTCGGAGTTGGCGCCCGGGAGCCCGTCGAGTAGCTTTCTGTAGTCCGACCACAGGCTGGGGCCGCCGACCACGCGGATGTGCGCGTCAGAGCCCTGCTCGAGCAGCGTCTTTGCGACCTCTACGACGTCCTCGATGCCCTTGCGCGCCGCGATCCGTCCCAGCACGAGCACGCTGGGCGGATGCCCGGGGGCGCGTGTCGTGTCGACGTCGCGGAAGCGCTCCAGCCGCACCGGGTTGGGGATCACGACGGTCCGCTCGATCGGAAAGCCGTAGTCGTGGACGAGATGGTCCCTGAACACGCTGCTGATGCAGATCAGCAGGCGCGCGCGGCGGATCTCCACGCGCTGCACGAGGGCGCGCAGCGACATCACGGCGCCGGTGATCGCCAGCGTGTAGGCGGGCTGCGAGCGCAGCGCCAAGCGGCGCTCGGCGATCAGCGACTTCAGCTCGCCCGCGATGTGCGTCTCGGGGTGGATCACGAGCGGCACCGTGCCGCGGAGGCTGGCGGGCATCGCCAGCACCTCGATGTTCGAGAACTGGTAGACGAGGTCGTAGGGGTCTTGGCGGTGGCGCTCTGCGACCTCGCGCTTGAGCCGCAGCGAGGCGCGGGCGCGGGAGACCATGCCGCTGAGGAAGGCGCCGATCCTGGCGCGGTTGTACCAGCGGTTCCAGCGCCAGTCGCTCGTGCCCCACACGAATGTGAGGTTGGGCTGCTCGCCGAGGCTGCCGGGGAGCTCGCGCGCGGCTCCCGGCAAGAAGCAGTCGATCCGGTGACCGCGCCCCGCGAGGCCGGCCAAGAGCTCGGCCGCCACGCCGGGGACGCCGCCGACTTCCTGCGAGCTCGGCCCGGCTCCGAGCCAGGCGATGTGAAGCGATCTGTCAGCGGTCATCGCGCGAAACCCTATAGAACGCCCGGCCCTCACTCAGAGGGTTGCGCGCGCTTTTCCAGGGCGCTTGCGACCTGCTCTGAGATGCCACGCCGAAACGCGGCGACCGAGAAGCGCTCGGCGTTCAGGACGGCGCGCGCGGGGTCGAAGGGGAGCCGCTCGATCCCCTCGATCGCCCGTGCGAAGGAGTCGGCGTCGTCGAGGGTCGCGAGCTGGCCGGTCTCGCCGTCGAGGACAGTCTCGAGCGCCCCACCGGCGCTCGCGGCGATCACCGGACGCCCCGCCGCCTGTGCCTCGACCGCGGTGATCCCGAACTCCTCCTTGCTCGGCACGATCACTGCGCGCGCTTCGGCATAGAGACCGGCGAGCTGCTCGTCCTCGACCCGCCCGAGGAATTCGGCCTCGGGGTAGGCCTCACGCAGGGCCGCGTGCTCGGGCCCCGAGCCGACGATGCGGATCGGCGCCCGCGCGCGCCGCGCCGCCTCGAGCGCCACGTGCACGCGCTTGTGCCGCACGATCTCCGAGACGACCAGCAGCGCCTCGCCGGGGTCGCCGGGTGCGAAGCGATCGGTCTCCACGGGCGGGTAGACGATCGGCGCGTCGCGGTCGTAGTAGCGCTTGATCCGCTCGCGGGTCAGCTGCGAGTTGGCGATGTACGCGTCGACCCCCCGGCTGGCCCTCAGATCCCAGCGGCGCATGCGTGCGAGCTGCGCGCGCAGCAACGGCCGCAGCGGCGCCGGCGTCTCGGCGAGCGCGCGTGCCTGCTCATACCAGGCGTAGCGGAACGGCGCATGGCAGTAGCAGACGTGCACGGCTCCAGGTGGGATGTGGACGCCGTGCGCGAACGCGCTGCTGCTGCTGAGCACCGCTTCACACGCCGGCAGGCGCAGGCGCCCGGCCGCCCACGGATACAGCGGCAGCAGGCGCCTGAAGCCGGATTGCGAGACGCCGAGCCGCTGCAGTGGTGAGGTGCCGATCGGATGTCCGGTGAAGCGGCCGTTCGTGCCCTGCTCGTCGTACAGCAGCGTGAAGATCGGCGCCCCCGCGTACAGGTCGGCGATCGCGGCGAACGTACGCTCGGCGCCGCGCATCACCAGCAGGTAGTCGTGGACGAGGGTGACGCGCTCGCCGGAGCGGGGTTTAGGAGCGTGCGCATTCACCCCGGGCAGGGTACCCGGACGGGCGCGATTGCTCGGCGGGAGTGGTCTTTGCTTCCGGTATGTTTCGGCGGTGTCAGACACGATGCTCCGAGTGCTCGGCTGGCGGTCGCTGCTGATCCATGGCGATCCGTGCGTGCTGGACCGCTGGCTGTGGCTGCGCCGTCACCTGCGCAAGGGCCCCGCGAGGACCTTCGACGCGGGCTGTGGCAACGGGGGATTCAGCATCTACTCCGCGCGCGCCGGCAATGCCGTGGTGGCCGCCTCCTTCTCAGAGCGAGAGCAACAGGACGCGCGCCGGCGCGCGGAGTCGCTCGGTGTGATGGGAATCGACTTCCGCACGCTCGACCTGCGCGAGATCGAGGCCCACCGCGACAGTCTCGGCAGCTTCGATCAGATCATCTGCTTCGAGACGATCGAGCACGTGAACGACGACGAGGGTCTGGTTGCCTCGCTCGCCGGGATGCTCGCGCCCGGGGGGCGGCTGCTGTTGAGCACACCGTTTGAGGATCACCACCCGCTGTACTGCGAGGAGCGCTCCCCGAGCCCTGTCGAGGACGGCTCGCACGTGCGCTACGGCTACTCCCAAGAGCGGCTGCGGGAGATCGTGCGTGGCGCCGGCCTTGAGGTCGCTGAGGAGGGTTTCATCAGCGGCGTCGTCTCGCAGAAGCTGACCGACTTGATGAGAAGGCTGACCGAGCGGATCGGCGTGCTGCCCGCCTGGGTGCTGCTGCTTGGGCTGCGCCCGCTCGTGATCTTCGACGCACCGCTCAGCAAGCTCTTTCACTACCCGTATCTGAGCGCCGCGCTGTGCTGCGTCAAGCGCCCCCGGTAGCCCGGCCTCGCGGGCGCCTCACGCCGCCAGATCGGCGAAGTTCGGCCACAGGCGCACGTCGATCTCCGGGAAGTCGGCGATCAGCCTGCTGACATCCTCGCGGTAGGCCTGCACGTAGGCCGCGCGGGTGTCCGCGTCGAGCGCGGGCTTCTCACTCTGGCGCCGGGGATGGGCGTCCAGCTCGGAAGTGAAGCCGGTGTCTGAGAGGCCGAGGAACTCATACGTTCGCCGCAACTGCGATTGCGGTTCGCGCGTGCAGCGCTCGTACTGGAGGATCAACACCCGCGAGCGCTCGAAATGCGCCAGCAGGCGGCTGAGCTGCGCGTGGTAGAGCCCGCGCACGAAGGCCTCCAGCGGCGCGTAGCGGCTGAGCGGCGCGCCGCGCCGGGCGGCGACGGTCGCGTCGAGCTGCAGGCCGGAGAGGTAGCGCTCGAGCGGATCGCGCAAGAGGACGAGCAGGCGCGCGTCGGGAGCGGCGGCCGCGAGCAGCCGGGGTATCCACGGCGCGCTCATGTACAACGGCGTCCACTCGCCCACGGTCACACCGTCGGCGCGCGGAAAGTACTCGTGGTATCCGGCGAGCTCGGAGGACGTGGGAGCGTGAGAGTGAAAGCGGTCGAAATAGTGAAGCTCCTTGGCCGCCGCCGAGCGCGTCACCTGTGGGTGTGAGGTGATCAATTTGAACCAGCGCGTCGTGCCGCAGCGCTGCACGCCGACGCCGATGAAATCGGGAGGTCCGGTGCGCCAGCCCGGCGGACAGGCGGGCGCGGCTGGGGGTGTGTCAATCCCTCCTTCGGTGGGCGCCACGGGCCCGCCGCCGGCCGCGCGGCGACGCAGATCCGCGAGCCACCGGCGCGGGGCGATCACCCATCCGCGAGCGGCCGATCGTCGAGTGCCGCGGGCTTCGCTACTCACCGCAGGCATAGTATCCGCCAGCCGCTCCAGCGCATCGATTCGGATAATCTCTGCCGGTGATCGAGCGGAGGAACAGTCTGGGGTCCAGAGCACATGCCCCGCGAGCCGGCTGACGGCGGGACCCTCGATGCGCATCCTCATCACGGTCCCGTGGGCGGAGCGTCTCGGCGGGGCCGAGGCGATGCTGCAGGCGATACTCGACGGGGCGCGGGAGAGCGGTCACGAGCTCGAGCCGGTGTTCTTCGAGCCAGGACCGTGGCCGCAGGAGCTGACCGCCGCCGGCTTTCGTGTCGAGGTGATCCGCGCGGGACGCCTGCGCCAGGTCCACAGATGGGCGGCCACCGTGCGGCGGCTCGCGGGGATCGCGCGGCGGCGCGAGCCGGATGTGATCCTCAACTGGTCGGCGAAAACCCAGCTGTACGGCTCGCCGGCCGCGGTGCTTGCGGGCATGTCCGATCGCGTGATCTGGTGGCAGCAGGCGATACCCCGGCGCAGGTTGGGGATCGACACGTGGGCGACGCTGCTGCCGGCCAGCGCCGTGGGCTGCTATGGCCGCGTTGCAGCAGAAGCCCAGGCGCGGATGATCCCCTCGCGGCGCACGTTCGTCGTCCACGCCGGCGCGCCGGTGCCCGCGCCGTATGCGGGGCCGGCGCCGCTGGAGCTGCCGGCGGGCGTACCGATCGTCGGCCTCGTCGGCCGGCTGCAGGCGTGGAAGGGCCAGGATCGGTTGCTCGAGGCGCAGGCGCTGTTGCGCGAGCGCGGTCACGTCTTTCACCTGGTGATCGTCGGCGGCGACTCCTGGGGGCTGTCGCCCGAGTACGCCGGGTCGCTGGCGCCGCTCGTCAGCCGGCTGGGTCTCGATCAGGCCGTCACGATGACCGGCGAAGTGCCAGACGCCGGGCCCTATATCGAGCAGATGGACGTGCTCGTGAACGCATCAGATCCCGAGCCGTTCGGGATCGTGCTGCTGGAGGGCATGGCCAGGGGCGTCGCCGTGGTCGCCGTCGACTCGGGTGGTCCCGGGGAGTTCGTCGAGGACCGCAAGACGGGGATGCTCGCGCGCTCAGGCGAGCCCAGCGCGCTGGCGGATGCCCTGGAACCGCTGCTCGTCTCGCCCGATCTGCGGCGCGAGCTCGGTCGGGCCGGGCGCGAGCGGTTCATGCAGGACTACACCGACGCCGCCCTGCGCCGCCGCTTCTTCGAGCAGCTCGAGGCGCTCGTGCGCGAACGCGACGCGCCCGGCGCGGCCGCCGCCCGGCAGAACGGTCGCGTCTCGTGATCGCGTCTATTCCGCTTGATCCTGTGGCGCGCGGCGCGCGGCGATCACCGTCGAGACCGACGTCAGGACCGGATAGCGCGCGCGCAGGCGCTCGGGCCATACGCGCCCGTTGGTGAGGGAGATGATGTCGGCGCCGGCAAAGCGCGGCGCCTCGACGGTCAGCCCCTCTTCTTCGAGAATCCGGCGTGTGACGTGGGGGAGCGCGGGAGCGATGTGCGGCTGGTAGTCGGAGCGGAAGCTCGTGAGCTCGCCCCGCACCGCCAGCTCCAGGCGGTTGCGCAGCGTCGCGAGATTCGGTGTGGAGACGACCATCCACCCACCCGGGGCGAGCAGCCGCGCGGTCTTGCGCAGCTCACTCCAGGGCGCCTCCAGATGCTCGATCACCTCCACCAGCAGCACGCGGTCGGCGACCGGCAGCCGCTCGGCGTCCTCGGCGGCGACGGTCTCGAAGGTGACATCCGCCCGCAGGTCGTCTTCCAGCCAGTCGATCGGGTCGATGCCATGCAGGCTCGCGGGCTGCCAGCGATCCCTGATCATCCGCAGCAGGTCGCCGCGCCCGCAGCCGACATCGAGCCAGCGCAGGCCGGGGGCCGGATGCGCGGCGGCGAGCACCGTCTCGAGGATTTCCCCCATCGACGCCCCGGCCGAGTCGAGCTGGTCGGAGTAGCTGCGCGGCGGCTCGGTCAATGCCCGGCGCCCCTTTTGAGACGGCCCCGCAGGCATACCCACCCGCGTGTCCGCAGGCGCCTGCGCACGCGCTCGGGCGCGGCCGTCGCCAGCAGCGCCGGTGGGTCCCACAGCTGGCGGCTGTGTGCGTCGGCGGGCGAGGAGAGGATCGGCCCGCTGATGCCCTGCCGGACGCCGAAGACGGTGTAGCCGTGCGACTCGAGCAGATCGGTCACCGCGGTCGGGGGCGGCTGGTGCTCCTCGAGCACGATGTCGCGGATCAGCTTGCCCGCGAGCAGCGCCTGCGCTCCGCGCAAGGCCGAGTGCTCATGCCCCTCCACATCGAGCTTCAGAACGCCGACCGGAGTGGTGAGCTCCTCATCGAGGCGCACCGTCTCGACGTCGGTCGAGTCGACGGCACCGGCCTGCTCCAGCGACGCGGTTCCCTTGTTGTGGGCAAACGTGGCCGGGTCGGTCGCCAGCGGCAGCACGCCCGCGGAGGAGGAGACCGCGGCCTGGTGCAACTCGAGGATCTCGATGCCCTCGGCGGTCCGCCAGTGCTCGGCGTTGCGGGCGAGCGTCTGGAAGATCAGGGGATGGGGCTCGAAGGAGACGACGCGCCCGTTGGAGCCGACGGCGTAGGCGAGCAGGTTCGAGACGAAGCCGACGTTCGCGCCGGCGTCGACGGCGGTCTCGCCCGGATCGGCCAGGCGCGCGAGCGTCTCGGCGACGATCAGGTCATACACGCCCGTGCGCGCGACCGCCTGCCCGAGCGGGTCGGGCCAGCAGTACAGGTGTGAGCCCCAGGCGGTGCGCTGCAAGTGCGGCTGACCGTCGGCGCGCGGGCGAGCACGCAGACGCACGGCGAGCTGTGAGGGCCGGTACCAGTAGTAGGGCCGATTGAGGAAGCGGTAAGCGCGAAGCGCGGGAGACAGGCGCCGTTGGCCGAGTTGACTCATGACGGTTTCACCTGCACTTGACAATTGGAGCATGGCTCCGGTCGGCGCGCGGGGCACGGCGATCAGACCCTCGGGCGCCGGCGGGCGGAGAGCCTACACTAAGCAGCCCGTGGAGCCCTCGCCATGCGATGTGACGATCGTCGCGCACGACATCGGTCCCGTCGGCGGCATGGAGCGGGTGCTAGCCGAGCTCGTGCTCGGCCTTCGCGTGCTCGGACATCGCGTCACGGTGATTGCTCGCACGTGCGAGCTGCCGGCGAGCGCGGGCGTCGAGTTTCACCGGGTGCGGGGGCCCAGCCGCCCGTTCCTGCTCGCCTACCCGTGGTTCATGCTGGCCGGCTCGCTGGCGGTGTGGCGCCGTCGGCGCGGCGTGGTGCAGGTGACGGGCGCGATCGTGCTCAACAGGGTGGACGTCGTGTCCGTCCACTACTGCCATCACGCGGGCCCGTCGACCCCGAGCCGCTCGACACCCCTGTTTCGCGCTCACATCAAGGCGGCGGGACTGGCAAGCCGGCTCGGCGAGCGCCTCTGCTTTCGCATCAATCGCACCGCAGCGATCGTGTGCGTGTCCGAGGGCGTTGCGCAGGAGACGCGCGAGCACTTCCCGGAGCTGGCCGATCGCGTGCTGACGATCCACAACGGCGTCGACACCGAGCGCTTCGCGCCCGGGCTGCGCCGCGAGCAGGCGAGCGCGATGCGGGCCATGCTGAGGATTGCCGAGGATCGGCTGATCGCCCTGTTCGTCGGCGGCGAGTGGGAGCGCAAGGGCCTGCGGCCGGCGATCGAAGCGCTCGCCACGGCACCCGGCTGGGATCTGCTGGTGGCCGGAAGCGGCGATCAGCGGCGCCTGCGCGAGCTGGCCGAGTCGCTCGGCCTCGACGGCGCCGTGCACTGGCTCGGCCTCAGCAGGGACGTCGGGCTGCTGTATGAGCTGGCGGACGCGTTCGTGCTGCCCACCAGCTATGAGACGTTCTCGCTCGTGACCTTCGAGGCCGCCGCCAGCGGCCTGCCGATTCTCGTTACGCCGGTCAACGGCCCGCGTGAGCTGATTGAGGACGGCGAGAACGGCTTCCTGATCACTCGCGAGCCACGGGAGATCGCCCGGCGCCTCGATCAGCTGGCGGCGGACCCGGCGCTCCGAGCGCGGCTCGGGCGGGCCGCCCGCCAGTCGACGCTGCGATTCGGGTGGACCGCGATGGTCGCCAAGCACGCCGAGCTGTATGCGCGGCTGGTGGGTGAAAAGCAGCGGGGCTGAGGCCGCGCGCGCCGCATGGCTCACAAGGTGAGCGCGGGCCGTGCCGCCAAGCTCTGCTCAGCGCGTGTGTGCCGCGAGTATGTCCTCTAGGAAGGCGACCACTCGCCGCTGCTGAGCCGCCGCATCGAACGGGCCGGCACCGGCTCCACGAGCCGCCGCCGTGCGCTCGGCGAGCTCGGCCTCGGTGAGCCCTTCCAAGAGCTCGGCCAGCGCGCCGATGTAGGTCTCACTCCACGGCGCCGGCCCCGGCAGCCTCCAGAAGTAACCATCATCCAGGTCGTAGGCGGCCGGAATCTGCCCGCTGATGATCGGCAGCCCGGCGGCGAGGTACTCGCTCAGCTTCGTCGAGTAGCGAAAGGAGCCGACGGCGTCCACGCTCTGGGAGAGGCTCGCGAGGTCGAATGCGGCGAGGTAGTCGGCGACCTCCGCGGGCGCCACGCGACCTGGAAGCAGCACGCGGTCGCCGAGGTCCTCGCCCGCCAGCTCCGCGAGCCGCTGGCGCCCGGAGCCGTCGCCGACTATGCACACGACGACCTCGGGACGTTGGACACGGCGAACCGCGCGCACCAGCTCCAGCCCGTACACGTACCCGACGCTGTCCGTCCAGTCGAGCGAGCCGACCAGCCCCACGACGAGCGCGCCGGGGGGAATCCGCAGACGGCGCCTGAGCTGCTCGCGGGTCTCGCTTGAGCCCCGCTCGGCCGACCAGCCGGGCGCCGTCATCGCGCGCCGGGCTCCGAACGTCATCGCGCGCCCGGCCAGGTAGGGAGTCCAGCCGACGAAGCCGGCTGATCGGCGGCACAGCAGGCGCTCGTACAGAGCGCCCACCAGCCCCGCCAGTGGCGAGCGCAGGCGCAGGTAGGGGCCGACCGCGTCACCACTGGAGACGACGAAGGGGATCCGCAGCAGGGCGCCGATCACGAGCAGCGCCGCGCCCCCTGCGATGCCGGTTCCCTCCATCACGATCAGCTCCGGGCGCTGTGAGCGGACTGTTCGCAACAGCCCGATGGCCGAGGACAGCTTGCGGTCGTAGTTGAAGGCGTACACCTCTGGCCGCAACGGCTCCAGTAGATATTCCAGGCGCCGCGCGTCGAGGTGATCGGCTCCGTGTGTGGCGAAACAGATGATCCGGGCGTTTGGAGAGCCGTGCACGAAAATCTCTTTCCCGCTTGTGAGCGCCGGTCGACACACGCATGCCCGCCGCCCGGCTCGCCGCGACGCTCGTCTCTTCTGGAGCGAGGAGGAGACCGGACAATAGACGATCGGCGAAGGCGGGCTCAAGCGTCGCTCGAGCCGCCCCACCGGTCGGTCAGGGGACGGGCGCCAATTCCCCGTCGAGGCCCGCCCGCACGGGGCGAATTGCTGCACGGTGGCTTGCTTGCGGGCGGGGTTGACGCGCTACTCTTTAGCGGCAAGTTACGTTGGTACCTATGATTGCTGCTCGCAGCGCTGGACGGATCCTGCACAGATGAACGAGACTACCGACGCAACCGCGATCTTCGCTCCGATCTGGAGGCGCAAGTGGCTGATTTTGATGGTCGGAGTGCTCGTCGCGGTGGGGACGTACTTCTACTACAAGCGCCAGCCCGCTCACTACCAGGCGACGACGCAGGTCTACCTGGCGGCCGGCAGCGAACAGCAGCTGAATGAAAAAGGCACGGGCAAGAGCCTCAGCACGAACGCCGGCAATCAATCCGCGCTGATCAACTCAATCGTCGTCGAATCGGTTCACAAGCAGCTACGCAAAGACAAGAACCATGTGGCGAAAGTAGCCGCACACGGAAAAGCGAAAGCGAAGTCAGCCGAAAAAAGCGAGTTCGTCACGATCACCGCAGAGGCGCGCACGCCGAAGGCGGCCGCGCTGCTCGCGAACACGGTCGCCGTTGCGTATATCAAACGCCAGCACGCCAACTATCAGCGGGGCGTGCAACAAGCGATCGCGATTGCGCGCCGCCAACTGCGAAGGCTGGAAACCCCCCGCGTCGCGCCGGCCGCGAGCAAAGGCAAAGCCGGTGAAAAAGAAAAAGCCGCGCCTGCCAACAGCACGGCGAACGTGATTCAAACGGCGAATCTCAACAGTAAGATCAACCAGCTCGAAGCGCAGCTTGCCGTAACCGGCGTCCAGCAGGTCAAGCCCGCCAAACCGGCCGCGTCCGTGCTGCTCTCGCCGAAGCCGAGAAAGAGCGCGATCTTCGGGTTTGTGATCGGCATCGTGCTGGCGGCGATCGCCGCGCTCGGCCTGAGCCGCTTCAACCGCAGGCTGCGTTCGCTGGCCGACATCGAAGCGGTCCTGCAGACGCAGATAATGACCGCGCTGCCGCTCGTCAGGCGCCCGATCGTTCACAGGGATGGGCCGGGAGGATCGAAGTTCCCCTCGCCCTCGAAATTCCTGCTCGAGCCTCTGCGGCGCTTCTACACGACGCTGCGCCTTGGCAACATGCTCGAACAGGAGCAGCAGGCCTCGCCTCGCTCGATCCTGTTCCTGAGCGCGGACCCCGGGGATGGCAAGTCGACGATCATCGCCAATCTGGCACTCGTGCAGCGCGAAGCCGGCGAGCGCACGGCGGTCATCGAGGCCGATTTCCGGAGACCGGTGCAGACCCGCCTGCTGGATTTGAAGGGACCGGCTGGGCTCGCCGACGTGCTCTCGGGGAACACGCCGATCGACGAGGCGATGCAGACGGTGACAGCGACGCAGCCCGATGCGCTGCCCAGCGCGGCGCCCGCCGGCGGCGGCCTTGCAACCGCGGTCGAGCCGCGCAGCCTCGGCGCCGTGTCGGTGCTCGTCGGCGACACGGCCGTCGCCAACCCACCGGTGCTGCTCGCGAGCACGGCGATGACGGAGTTGCTGCGCTCGTGCACCGAGGACTTCACCCACGTGCTGATCGACGCGCCCTCGCCGCTCGAGGTGAGCGACGTGATGCCGCTGCTGTCGGCGGTCGATGCGATCGTGATCGTGGCGCGCGTGGGGCACACCCGTGAGAACTCCGCGCAGAGGCTCCAGCAGCTGCTAATGCGCACCCCCAGCGCGCCCGTGCTCGGGGTTGTGGCCAACGGTGTGGCCCGCTCGGACATCAAGAAGTACGGCATCTCCTCCTCGCAGGCCTCCTCGAGCTGGCTCGCCAAGCTGTTCGGGCGATGAGCACGCCGCATCCGCGCCTGTCCGGCTCGCCCGGAGGCGTGCATCCGGCGGTGCTGAATCGGCGCGTGCAGGATCTGCTGCTGCTCGGCGCCGCCGCGCTGATCCCGCTCGTGCTCGCACTCGGCATCGCCGTGGCCGTGCCGAAACCGAACCCGCTGCTCGTCTTCGGCGTGCTGGCCGGGGTGATCGGCGTGTTCGCGCTGGTCGTCTACCCGCGCCTGGAGGTGACGGTCGCCTTCCTGATGATCTACCTCGGATGCCTGAACGGGCCGATCAAGCTGATCAGCTCGGCGGGTGTGATCTCGGCGGCGCTTCAGGATGTGGTGCTGCTGGCCGTCTGCGCGGGCGTGCTCGTGCGCCTGATCGTCAGCAGGCGGCAACTGCGCCTGCCGGCGCTCTCCGGGTGGGTGATCGCGTTCGTGCTGGTAGTCCTGGTCGAGGCCTTCAACCCCAAGACCCACGGCCTCTTGAAGGTGGTCGCCGGCTTCCGCCAGCAGCTCGAGTGGGTCCCGTTCTTCTTCTTCGGATACCTGCTGATGCGCTCCAAGGACCGCTTCCGCAACGCTTTTCTGCTGCTGGGCGTGATCGCGCTGGCCAACGGCGTGGTCGCGACGATCCAGACGCAGCTGAGCCCCGGTCAGATCGCCAGCTGGGGACCGGGCTACCGCCAGCGCGTCGAGGGTCCCGCGGCGCGCACCTACTCCGCCGAAGGCGAGGGCCGCGTGCGGCCCCTGGGGCTCGGCTCCGACAGCGGCTTCGGCGGCGGCGTAGCGATCATCGCCCTGCCCGGAACGCTCGCGCTGCTGGCGACGATGCGAAGGCGACGATGGATACCGATGGTGCTGTGCCTGGGGGCGATCGCGGCTGCCGCCACCTCCCTCGGGCGCCTGCAACTGGGAGGCGCGGTGCTGGCAGTCGTCGCCTTCGCCCTGCTGTCGATCGGGGCCGGACGGCGTCTGGGCAGGCCGTTCGCCGCGCTGCTGGTGGTCCTCGCCCTGGCCGTGCCGCTCGGAGCCGTGTTCGTCTCGGCGGTTGGCAGCGGCGTCTTCTCCCGTTACGAAAGCATCGCCCCCTCCAACGCGACCAACACAGCTACGAGCTACAAGCAGACCGCGCTCGCGCAGATTCCGCACGAGATCGCAAGCGCCCCCTTCGGCTTCGGTCTTGCGACGGCCGGCTCGGTCTCGGGCTTCGGCGGAAAGGTGACCGAACTGCTGGAAGGGCACAACGTGAACTCCGAGACGCAGGCCAATTTCCTGGTGAAGGAACTCGGCCTGCTGGGCCTGCTCGTGTGGTTCGGCTTCCTGCTGCGGGTGATACTGCTCGCCTTCACGCGCCTGCGCGATGTCCGAGATCCGGATCTGCAGGTCTATCTCGTGGCGACGTTCGCGCCGCTCGTGGCGATCTTGTTCATGTCCTATGACGGGCCGGTGTCGACGAGCGCCGCGCTCGGCCCGTACTTCTGGTTTGCGGCAGGCGTGGCCGGCTACTGGCTCGTCGGTCCCGGGCGCGCGCTCGCGCGGCGCGGGCTCGGCGGGCACCCGCTTGAGCAGACGGGCGCTGTCGCCGGAGCACGATGAGCCCGCGCGCGCGAACCGATCGTGGCGAGCCTGTGCCGCTCGCCACGATGCGCTCACAGGTGAGCCTGCTGATCGGCGATCGCCGGCCCCTGGTCGTCGGGCTCGCGCTGACCTCGATCGTCGCGGGGTTCGTGGAAGCGGCGTTCCTCGCGCTCGTCGCGCAGGTGGCGGTCAACGCGGTCAGCAAGTCGCACGTCCACAGCGCGTTTCACATCGATGCATCGACCAACACGCTGATCCTGATCGCGTTCGGCCTCGCGCTCGTGCGGCTGGCCCTGCAGGTTCCGCTCTCGCTGTTCCCCGCACGGATCGCCGCCGATGTGCAGGCGGGGCTGCGCAGGCGGCTGTTCGGAGCCTTCACGGAGGCCTCGTGGACGGTGCAGTCGGCCGACCGCGAGGGGCAGATGCAGGAGACGATGACCAGCCAGGTGATGCAGGCGACCGCGGGGGCGCTACAGGCGACGAGCCTGATCAACTCCTCGATCACCTTCCTGATCCTGATGATCTCGGCCTTCGCGCTGAACGTCACGGCCGCGATCGCGGTGCTGGTGCTGGCGCTCTTGACGTTCGGGCTGATGCGCCCGCTGCGGTCGATCGGACACCGGCGCGCGCAGGAGCTCTCCGCGGCGCAGGTCCGCTACGCGCGCGGGATCGCCGAGGCCAACCGGCTGGCGGAGGACACGCAGGTGTTCGGCGTCGGCGCTGCTCAGCGCGCGCGGATCGACGGCTTCATCGCGACCTCGCGCGACCTCTTCTACCGCACGCAGCTGCTCGTCAAACTGATCCCGAACCTCTACCAGAGCCTGCTGTTCATCCTGCTCGTAGCGGTGCTCGCCGGGATTCACCTGTTCGCCGACGACCGCGCGGGAGCGCTCGGCGCGATCGTCCTGTTGCTGCTGCGCGCGGCGCAGAGCGGGCTGCAGGTGCAGACCGCCTATCAGACCCTCAACCAGTCGCTGCCGTTCATCGAACGCACGCAGAGCGCCGAGCGGCGCTACGCGGAGAGCACGCAGGCGCAAGGGCAACTGCCGCTGCCGAGCGTGCAGACGCTGGCCTTCGAGAACATCTCCTTCGCCTACCGTGCCGAGCGGCCGGTGCTGTCGGGGATCAGCTTCCAGGTGACGGGCACGGAGGCGATCGGCATCATCGGACCGTCCGGCGCCGGCAAGTCGACCCTGATCCAGATCCTCCTGCAGCTGCGCCCGCCGGACGGCGGGCGCTACCTGGTCAACGGCGTCGACGTCGTGCGCTATACGCCGGAGGACTGGCACCGGCGAGTCTCCTATGTGCCGCAGGAACCGCGCCTGGTGCACGCGTCGGTCGCGGAGAACATCCGCTTCTTCCGCGATGTCGACGACGAGGCGGTGCGACGGGCCGGCCAACTGGCTCGCATCCACGACGACGTGATGGGCTGGTCGGAGGGCTATGAGACGATCGTCGGCCCGCGCGCGGATGCCGTCTCCGGCGGTCAGCAACAGCGGATCTGCCTCGCGCGCGCGCTCGTCGCACAGCCCGAAGTGCTCGTCCTCGACGAGCCCACCAGCGCGCTCGACCCACATTCGGAGACCCTGATTCAGGAGTCGCTGACGGCGCTCAAGAGCGGGATGACGCTGTTCATCATCGCCCACCGCATGTCGACACTGGACATGTGCGACCGCGTGATGGTGATCCTCGACGGGCGCCTGGTCGCGTTCGACACGAAAGCCCTACTGCAGGAGCACAACCCCTACTACCGCACGGCCTCCTCGATTGCGATGGGAGCTCCGGGAGGCGCGCTGCCGTGACCCCGCAAGACGCGATCGCCCGTGCCGGGCGCCAGCCGCCGGCGGCGAGCGAGGCCGCGGGCCGCCGCGCGGCGCCATCCGCGCTTGAGCCGGCGGGGCGGCTGCCCGACTTCTTCATCGTCGGCCACGCCAAGAGCGGCACGAGCGCGCTGCACAGGATGCTGAAGCGCCACCCTGAGATCTACATGCCCGACAGCAAGGAGCCGTGGTTCTTCGCGACCGAGCTGCACGAGCGAACCCCGCCCCGCCCCGAAGGGACGCCCAAGACGCTCGAGGAGTACGTCTCGCTGTTCGCGGCGGCGGGCGCCGAGCAGCGGATCGGCGAGGCTTCGCCGTTGTACCTGTGGTCGCGCACGGCCGCCGGGCGCATCGCCGAGGCGCGTCCCGACGCGCGGATCATCGCGATCCTCAGGGAGCCCGCGAGCTTCCTGCGCTCGCTGCACATGCAGTTCGTGGAGTCCTACATCGAGACGGAGGCCGACTTCCGCACCGCGCTAGCGCTCGAGTCAGAGCGGCGCGAAGGACGCCAGGTACCTCGCTACACCTACTGGCCGAAAGCGCTGATGTACTCAGAGCACGTGCAGTACGCCGAGCAGCTGCGCCGCTACCGGGACGCGTTCGGGCCGGAGCGTGTGCAGGTGCTCGTGTACGACGATTTCCGCAGCGACAACGAGGCGACGGTGCGCGAGGTCCTGCGGTTCGTCGGCGTGGACGACACGCTGGCGATCGAGCCGGAGGAGGTCAACCCGACCGTGCGCGTGCGCTCGCAGCGCCTGCATCACCTCGTACACGCGATCTCGGTCGGCAGGGGGCCTGTCTCGCACGGGCTGAAGGCGGCCCTGAAGAAGCTGATGCCGCAACGGCTGCGGCGCGACGCCGTTCGCGCGACGCGCCAGCGGTTCGTGTATGCCGAGCCCGAGCCGCCGGACGAGCAGCTGACGATCGAGCTGCGCCGACGCTTCAAGGGCGAGGTGGTGGCGCTGAGCGAGTATCTCGACCGCGATCTCGTGACCCTGTGGGGGTACGACGATGTCGGCTGAGCGCGTTGTCCCGGCGGTCGCCTCGCGTCTGCGCGTGCCCGACTTCTTCATCGTCGGCCACGCCAAGTCCGGCACGACGGCGCTGTACGAGATGCTCAGGCTGCATCCGCGGATCTATATGCCCGACGCGAAGGAGCCGTGGTTCTTCTCGACCGATATGCGCCCTCGCTTCCAGCCGCCGCGGGCCGGAGCGCTGCCGGAGACGCTCGATGAGTACGTGGCGCTGTTCGCGGGCGCGCAGCCCGATCAGCGGATCGGCGAGGCGTCATCTTCATACCTGTGGTCGCAGACGGCCGCGCGGGGGATCGCCGAGGCGCGTCCCGACGCGCGGATCATCGCGATCCTCAGGGAGCCCGCGAGCTTCCTGCGCTCGCTGCACATGCAACTGCTGCAGACGCATGTGGAGTCCAACGGGGATCTGCGCAAGGCGATGGCGCTCGAGCCGGCGCGACGCGAAGGACGCCAGATCCCTCGTCGCTCGCACAGGCCGCAGCTGCTGCAGTACTCAGATCACGTGCGCTACGTCGAGCAGCTGCGCCGCTATCGCGAGCGCTTCGCGCCCGAGCAGATGCTGATCCTGATCTACGACGACTTCCGCGCCGACAACGAGGCGACCGTGCGCGGCGTGTTCCGCTTTCTGGACGTCGATCAGAGTTTCCCGATCGAGCCGATCAAGGCCAACCCGACCGTGCGCATGCGCTCCCAGCGACTCGACGACATCGTGCACGGGGTGTCCGTCGGCGCGGGGCCGCTCTCGCGCGCTGCGAAGCGGGCGGTCAACGCGATCACGCCCCAGAAGCTGCGGCGAGAGGCGCTTCGCGTTGCCCAGCGGCGGGTCGTCCACGCCAGCCCGAAGCCGGTGGACGAGGACTTGATGGCCGAGTTGCGCCACCGCTTCAAGGGAGAGGTGGTGGCCCTGAGCGAGTACCTCGACCGCGATCTCGTGACGCTGTGGGGCTATGACGGCATCGACTGAGCACGCGGCTTCCGCGAACGCGGGACGACACAGGGTGCCCGACTTCTTCATCGTCGGGCACCACAAGAGTGGCACGACGGCGCTGTACGAGATGCTCAGGCGTCACCCGCAGATCTTCATGCCGAGCGTCAAGGAGCCGCGTTTCATGGCGAGCGATCTGCGTGCGCTCGTGCCGCCTCCGCCGGCCAGCACACTCCCGCGGACGCTCGATGAGTACCTGTCCCTGTTCGACGCCGCGGCGCCCGAGCAGCGCGCGGGCGAGGCTTCGCCGTCCTACCTGCGCTCGGAGACGGCGGCGCGCGAGATCGCCGCGCTGCAGCCGGCGGCACGGATCATCGCGATCCTCCGGGAGCCCGCGAGCTTCGTGCGCTCGCTGCACCTGCAACTGGTGCAGGAACACGTGGAGCTGGAGAAGGATCTCGGCAGGGCGCTGGCTGGCGAAGTGATCGAGCGCCAGGGCCAGCGCGTGCGCCGCTACGGCGATCACGTTCACTACGTCGAGCAGTTGCGCCGCTATGAGCAGGCGTTCGCGCCCGAGCAGATGCTGATCCTGATCTACGACGACTTCCGCGCCGACAACGAGGCGACAGTGAGGCGGGTGCTGCGCTTTCTCGACGTGGACGATCGAGCTCCGATCGAGGCGCTCGAGGCCAACCCGACCGTCGGCGTGCGCTCGGTGCGCCTCGACGGCGCCGTGCGCGGCGTCTCGATGGGCCGTGGGCCGCTCTCGCGCGCCGCGAAGGCGGCCGCGCGGCTGGCGCCGAGCGGCATGCGCCAGGCCGTGCGCCGACGCCTGCTCCACGGCGGCCCGCCGCCCGCCGACGAGCGCGTGATGCGCGAGCTGCGCCGCCGCTTCAAGGTAGAGGTGCTCGCGCTGAGCGAGTACCTGGACCGCGACCTGGTGACGCTATGGGGCTACGACGACATCGATTGAGCGACGCGGCCGTCGCTTGACCGGCGCTCTCAATCGCCGTCCGCCTGGGACGCCGCGTCGCTTGGCGTGGCCAGCCAGTTGACGGCGCCGCTGGCCTGCGTGAAGGCCGAGCGCGTGAACGGCCCCTCGCCGGTCACCGAGAAGATCGCGTAGCGGAGGCCGCTGAGCAGCTCCCAGATCGCCCCGGGCGTCGCCCCGTACGCCTCGGCCGCGCGCGGGACGTGCTCGAAGATCAGCACCGGGCGCGCCTCGGAGAGGATTGTGCGGCCGCCTTCGAGAACGGCCAGCTCGGCGCCCTCGACGTCGATCTTGACGAGCGCCGGCGCGCGCCCGGCCAGCTCGGCGTCCAAGGTCGAGACCCGCACGTCGATGAACTCCGGCTCGCCCTGCTCGTCGCCGATCTCCACGTTGCGCCGCAGCCCGCTCCAGCCGTCGAGCTTCTTGAAGTGACAGAACTTCGCGACTTCCGGCGCGGCTCCAAGCGCCAGCGGGCGGCAGTCGAGCTGCGGGAACGCCGCAGCTAGCTCCTCGGCGAGACTCGGGATCGGCTCGAAGGCGATGTGGCGCCCGTGCGGGGCGATGCGCACCGCCTCGCTCAGGACCTGGCCGCGGTTGGCGCCCACGTCGACGTAGGTGGAGTCGTCGTGGAGCGTGCTCGCCAGCACGGCGTTGATCCCGATCGCGTCGTGTTCGACCTGACGGGCGGCGGGGTAGAAGGCGGCCAGCAGCTCGGGACGGCCGAGACGGCGCGAGGCGGCGCCGACGGCCCTACGCAGCAGCGCCATACGCCGATCGCCCACGGTCGCGCCCGCGCCGTCCCCGAGCGCCTCCCGGCCGCCATGGCGCCGCTGCGCTCATGTGCCGGCTCCGCCGTTCTCCATCGCCTCTAGCCGCGCGAACACGACCTCCCAGGGGAGCTGGAGCAGCGCCGTGATGCGCGAGGAGCGCTTGTGCTCGACCGTCTTTCCCTCCAGCGCGACCACGTCTGCCCTGATCAAGCGGTTGGCCTGGATCGGAAAGCCGGTGTCGAGCGCCGTCAAGTCCGGCACCGCCGCGGTCGACTCGACACGCGCGAGGATTCGCCGCAGCACGCCCTCGGGGTCGGCGAGGAAGTCCTCGTGACGCAGGATCATCCGGCGATCGCGGCGTTGGCGCAGGAACACGAGCATCGACAGCAGATGCGTCAGCCACAGATCGGCGTTGGTCGCAAGGATGCGGAATCTGCGCTCGGCGACGTCATGCCGGTTGATGTAGCGAATGAACGAGGAGACGACCGCCTGCGGGTCGCGGATCAAGAACACGAGGTACAGATCGATTCCGCTCAGCCCCTGAAGCTCCCGTGCGCGCAGCGGGAAGTGGGCCGTGTCGACCACGTGTGTCACCTGCGCCTCTCGCGCGATCGCGCGGTAGAGCGCTTCGGTGACGGGGCGATAGCGCTTGCGCAACCGGCGCCTGAAGCTCGCCTTGTTGACTCGCAGCGCGGCCGAGGAGCGTTCGAGATAGAGCTGGGCGTCGCCCCCGAAGAGGGAGTCGGCGTCCTTGACATCTTCGCGCACGGCGTTCCAGAAGCGCGTTCGCTCGGGCCCGCCGAGCACCGACACCCCCGACCTCGTCAGCCAGTTGTCGAGCTCGCCGGCGTAGAACACGTCCGTGCAGTTGCCGAGTGCCACCCCCAGGATCGTGCTGCCACTGTGCCCTGAGCCCATTACGAACACGACCTTCGGGCGCACGGCAGGCGCGGCACTGACGGGCTCGGTGCTCGGCGGCTCTGTCATGGGTCGGGCAGCTTACCGGCTGTTCAGCCGATGCCGTCATATCCCCACAGCGTCACCAGATCGCGATCCAGGTACTCGCTCAAGGCGACGACCTCGCCCTTGTAGCGGCGGCGCAACTCGAGCATCAACTGCTCGTCAGGTGGGGGAGGGTCGGTGTAGACGAGCCGCCGCCAGAGGCTCTGAAACGTGGACTTGCCGGCGCCGCCGGAGCCGGGCGCGGGCTTGCGCCCACCGCGCCCGCCGCGGTTGCGTTGCGCCAGCGATATGGCGCGTGCCAACTGGTGAAGGGTGAGCGAGCGCACACCGGGTAGCGGCGGCGTTTTCGAGGTGATCACAGGCAGCGTGTCATCCACCCCGAGAAAGCGCTGCACCTCGCGTACGGTGCCCTCGTTGTCGCGGCGGAAGTCGTCGTAGATCAGCACCAGCACGCGCTCGCGCGGGAAGTGGGAATGGAAGCGGCGCAGCTGCTCGACGTAGCGCACGTGCTCGGAGTACAGAAGCGTCTGCGGAGTCTGCGAGAGCAGCGGGATTCGCTTCCCCCGGCGCCTCGAGTCCTCCAGCTCGATCGCCCTGCGGAAGCTCTTCTGCGTCTCGACGTGATTGTGCACGCTTTGCAGGTGAAACGAGCGCAGGAAGCTCGCGGGCTCGCGGAAGATCGCGATTATGCGTGCGTGCGGCTGCACCTCGGCGATCCGCTCGGCCGCTGCGGCGGAGCGGAGATAGGAGGGCGAGGCCTCGCCGACGCGCTGCTCGGCGCCCGCTCCCGCGAACAGCGAGAGATAGCCGTCGAGCGTGTCCGGGAGCCTGCTCGGTACGAGTCGGCGCAAACGCGAGCGCAGAAAGCGGGAGCGCAGCTCAGGCGCGAAGAAGCGCGGCTCCTTCACGGGCATGTAGATCTGCGGGTGGTGGATCAGCATGTGGTAGAGCGCGGTCGTGCCGCTCTTGGGATGTCCGACGATGAAGAAGTCGGGTGCCCGCTTCGCCTTGGCGCCCTCAATTCCCATCGCCGTCACCTCCGCCGCGTGCCGCCGGGCGCAGCCGGGAGAACACGATCGCCCACGGAAGTTGCAGCAATCTGGTCGAGCGCGATCCCGCGGGTGGTGAAGGCCTGCCGCTCTGCAGCGTCACGACGTCGGAGTGGATCAGCCGGTTGCCCTGCAGTGGAAAGCCGGTGCTGAGCGCGCTCAGGTCGGGAAGCGCCGCCGGCGAGTCGACCTGTTTCAGCACGAACCCGAGCACGCCCTCGGGATCGGCGAGGAAGTCCTCGTGGCGCAGCAGCACACGCCGCGCGGAGGGGTGACGCAGAAAGACCGACAGCGACAGCAGGTAGGTCAGCCACAGGTAGGCGTTGGTGGTGCGCGCGCTGAACCTCGCCTCGGGCACGTCGTCGCGTTCGAAGGAGGCCACGATGCTCTGCGGATCGCGCACGAGCAGGAGGATGTACAGCTCGATGCCGCTGAGCTTCTGCAGCTCGCGAGCGCGCAGTGGATAGTGGGCGGTGTCGACGACGTGTGTCGCTCCCGCGGTGCGGGCGATCGCCTGGAACAGCTCTTCGGTCACACGGCGGTAGCGCGCGCGCAGCCGCCGCCGCGCCGAGTAGGCGCTGAGGCGAAAGAGGGAGGAGCTGCGCTCGATGTTTTGATGAACGTCACGGCCGAACAGCTCCTCCGCGCCGCTCACGCTCTCACGGACGGTGGTCCAGAAGCGAATGCGCTCCGTCCCGTCCCGCTTCGGCAGCCCGGATCTCATCAGCCACTTGTCCAACTCACCTCCGTAGAAGATATTCACACAATTTCCCAATGTGACACCAAGAATCGTGCTACCGCTGCGGCCCGCCCCCATCACATATATGACCTTCGGCTTCGACGGAGGCGTCGCGGAGGGTGACTCGGATGACGATGACTGTCTCATTAACTCCAGTCTCCCAGATCGCGACACGCGGCGTCTCGCGCGGGCGCGGTTGCTCGTGGGCGGGGCGTCGGCTATCGTGGGCCCATATGGCCGCGCCACGCTCAGTGCTATTGGTGACACCTCGCTGGGTGAGGGATGGCGGCGTCGGGGCGCACGTCGAGTCAAGCGCAGCGGCGCTGGCCCGCGATGGGTTCATCGTGCACGTGCTGGCGGCGCGGATCGAATCCGAGGAGCGCATCGCCGGTGTGAGCGTGTATCACAGTCCCGAGCTGTACAAGCCGGGCGTCGCAATGCAGACACGCTTCGGCGAGGCTCTGGCTGCGAACCCGGCGGTGATTCACCTTAATCAACTCGACGACCCGGAGGTCGTCGGGGAGTTGCAGAAGAGCGCGCCGGTGGTGATCAGCGCTCACGGATTTCTGGCGTGTACCGCGGGCGTTCACTACTTCCGTCCCGGTCAAGAATGTGAACGCGCGCATGGTGTGGGCTGCGTCCCCAACCTGCCGCGCTGCGCGCATACCCGCGACCCGCGCGGACTGCCGGCCTCTTACAGGCAGGCGACCCGTGCGCTGAGGGCGCTGAAGCTGGCTGATCTGGCCGTCTCGTACTCGAGCGCCGTCGATCGGCACCTGGCGATCAACGGCGTCGATCGGCGCCGGATCGTGCCGTACTTCCCGACGGTCGTCCCCAAGAGCGGCTCGGGGCACGCGGCGCGCCGGCGCGTCGTGTTCGCCGGACGCGTCGTCACCCCGAAGGGCGTGGGCACGCTGGTGCGCGCCGCGCGCGATGTCGAGGCGGAGTTCGTCGTCTGCGGCGACGGCTGGCAACTGGAGGCGATGCGCAGGCTGGCGCGGCGCCTGGGAGTGCAGGAGCGTGTCGACTTCAAGGGCTGGCTGGGCGCCGGCGAGCTCGCGCAGGAGTTCGCCGACGCCTCGCTCGTGGCGGTACCCTCGCTGTGGCCCGAGCCGTTCGGGCTCGTCGGGATCGAGGCTTTCGCCGCCGGCCGCCCGGCGGTAGCGAGCGCGACCGGCGGCATTGGCGACTGGCTCGAGGACGGCGTCTCGGGGCTGCTGGTCCCCGCCGGAGACACGCGCGCGCTTGCGCGAGCGCTCAACGAGCTGCTGGCGGACCCGCGGCGCCAGGAGCGGATGGGCGCCGCCGGCAAGCGGACGGTGGCCGAGCGCTTCTCACCCGAGCGGCACGTCGCGGCGCTGTCGGAGGCCTACGCGAGCGCACGCTCGAGCTGGGAGGCGGCACGCGGCGGCGATCCGGCCGACGCCCTCCCGCTGGCCTCAGGAGCCGGATCGCGCTGAGGCCGGTGCGCGCGCCTGAGCGCTGAGGACTTCGCCGAGCAGCGCCGCGATCACCTCGGCGCTGTGTGCGAGGCCCATCTGCCCCTCCGCGAACGCGCGTCCGCGCGCGCCGAGCGCTTCCCGGTAGCGCTCGTCTGCGAGCGCGCTCGCGAGTGCGTCGGCCAGCGCGCCGGCCGCCGGCGCGACGACCTGCGCGGCCCCGGCGCTCCTCAACGCTGGCCAGGTACGTGGGCCGTCGATCGCGATCACGGGCCGCCCCGAGGCGAGCGAGCCGGCGAGCGTGCCCTTTCGCGACGTGGGCCCTGGGGAATCGGCGAACAGCAGCACGTCGCAGTCGGCCAGTGCGTCTGAGAGCTCCTGCGGCGAGAGAACGCCGGTGAACGACAGCGCCGAGGCGATCTGGCGGGCATCGGCCGCGGCCCGCCACTGCTCGCCGGCGGGCGAGGAGGGACCGGGTGCGCCGAGCAGCCGCAACTGCACCGCCAGCCCGCGATCGAGCAGCGATTCGAGGGCGTCGAGCACGAGCGAGAGCGAGGCGCTCTGATAGGAGTAGCCGAACAGCCCGGCGATCTGGCCGCTGCCCTCCGAGCGCCGCGCCGCCGCCGGCGGCGGCAGGTTCGAGAAGACCGGCGCCAGCGCCACCTCGCGCCGTGGCAGCCAGACCCTCGAGTGCAGCCAATCGGCGCGGAAGTCGGCGGTCACGACGGCCGCCCGCGACGCGCGCATGACGTCGATCAGGGCTGCGCGTTGCGTGACTGCCCAGACGTTGCCGCGCCAATCCCACGCGCGCCAGGGGTAGGCGAACTCGTGCAGGATCGTGACGATCGGGATGCGCGTGCGGCGCAGGGCCGCGATCGCCGGGCGCACGAACAAAGGCACGCCTCTGTATGCGTAGGAGAAGGTCGAGTAGTGCAGCAGGATCACATCTGGCTCGATCCGCTGCAACTCCGCGGCGAGCGCGCGCGCCCACCGGCGGATCTCGGCGCGCGCGGCGCGTGGCGAGTCGGCGCTGCGCTCCAGCCAGTGCATCGAGCACGACACGCTCTCGGCGGGCAGCGCCTCGGCCAGCAGTGTTGCGTGATCGAGGGCCCCGCAGGGCGTGCCGTCGGACATGCCCACGACCGCCGCGCGGATCGGCCGGTCGTTCGCAGGCTCGGTGGCGGCGAGCGGATCGGCCTCCCTCGCCGTCGCTGCAGCGTGCCCGTCGCTCGGCGGCAGGCGCGACTCGGTGGCTCTAGCCATCGCCGGCCTGGCCCCGGTACGCGGCCTCGATCGCTTCCGTCAGCGCCGCGAGATCGCCCGTCGGCAGCACCAGGCCGTTGCGGCCCGCCTCGATCAGATCCTTCATCCCCGTGTCCTCGCTCACGATCACCGGGATACCACAGGCCAGCGCCTCCGCGGGGGCGTAGGCGAACCCGTCCTCGTAGGCCGGATGCACGCACAGCCGCGCCGACTGCAGATGAGGCAGGGGATCGCCCGGACGGACACTGATGCGCGCGTCGGCGGCACAGGCTTCCTGGATGAAGCGCCGCATCCCACGCGTGCCCCAGCCGCCGACCAGCACGAGCCGCAGATCCGAATGGGGCAGGCGGCGGACGGCGTCGATCAGCAGCGGAACGCCCTTGTGGACGGTCAGGCTGCCGACGTATACGACGTCGAAGGTCGCCGAGGCCGACGGCGAGTCGGGGGGGCGATAGCGGGGATCGGGAGTCAGCGGGAACAGCGACAGCACGGACTCCGGGAATCCGGCCTCGACGAACGAATCCCAGACGTAGCGAGAGGCGACGTAGATGCGCTGCGCCTGCCCGTACTCGGCGAGGTTGCGCTCGAGCAGGCGAGTCGCCCACGGGCGTTCGATCGGGTATCGCTCATAGGCCCGCGCGTGCTGGCGGAGCAGGTGACGGAAGTGCGAGTTCGCCGCGACCAGTGAGAGCGAGCTGAGATGTGAACGGCTCGCCGCGCGGAACTGCGCGACCGCGGTGCCGTTGAACGCGATCAGCTCATCCGCCGGCGACAGGGATCGCGCCGCATAGGCGTCGAAGCCGGCGCTCACTCCCCACATGCGCCAGGAGGGCGAGAAGCGCGCCAGCGGCGCAAGCGCGGCGCCCAGCGCGCGCCCGCGCAGGTCACGGCGCCCGGATGGCGGGAAGGCGGGATTGGGCGATTCGCAGATGTACACGTACGGGCGCTCACGGCGGCCGAGCGCGCCGACGATCTCGCTGAGATGGCGCCCGAGGCCGCCGGCGCCGAATGGCGCCGGGCAGGACACGAACGCCCGTCCCGACGGGAGCGCCTGCTCCTGCGTGCGCGCCGCCGCCGCCCGCCACTCCCCGTCCAACGGGCCGCCCGCAGCCCCCTCCGAGCCGCGTGCCTCAGCCAATGGCGTCATAGCCCCAGAGCGTAACGAGGTCACGATCCAGGTATTCGCTCAGGGCCACCACCTCTCCCTTGAAGCGGTGGCGCAACTCCTGCATGAACTCCTGATCCGGCGGCGGTGGCTGTCCGTACAGCGCGCGTCGCTGAAGTGGGTAGTAGAGGCGCTTGCGCACGGCGCTCGTGGTGAGCGTCTTGCCCGCGCTTCGCAGGGTCCGCGAGGCCGGTCCCTGCCCGCTTCGCAGCGCGCGCTTGACACCGGCGAGTCGCTCGGAGCGCAGCGCGACGGTGGGATTGGCGTCCAGCGCCGCGATCGAAACCGTGTCATCCGCCTTTAGAAAGCGCAGCACCCTGCGCACGGTCGCCTCGTTGTCGTCACGAAAGTCGTCATAGACGAGCACCAGCAGCTGCTCTGAGGGAAACTCGGCGCGATAGCGCTGCAACTGCTCGACGTATCGCACGCGGTCTGAATATATGAGTGCCTGCGGCCAGTAGGAATGACTCGGAATCTGCTTGTTTTCACGCCGGGGACCGTCGAGTTCGACGGCCTTGCGAAAGTCCTTCTCCGTCTCGTGTTTGTTCTCCAGCAGTTGCAGGTGCAGTGAGCGCAGAAAGCTCGCGGGCTCGCGCATGATCGCGATGATGCGGGCGTCCGGGCGTACGGCGGCGATCCGGCTCGCCGCCGCACGCGACCACAGATACGAGGTCGACGCCTCGCCGACGTGCTGATCGGGCCGGGCGGCGTCGAACAGGGAGAGGTATTCCTCCATCGTCACCGCCGTCCGGCCGGTGAACGCGATATTCCGCTCACCCGAGGTCTGCGGATTTGGATTGTCGCGTGAGAAGAACCACGGCTCCTTGCCGGCGCCCGCTTTGTAATCCGGCAGATAGATCTGCGGGTGGCGCCGCAGCATCTCGTAGAGGGCGGTCGTGCCGCACTTTGCATGTCCGACTATGAAGAAATCAGGGATCCTCTTCTGCGGCACAGCGGCGGCGAACGATTGCTCGGCAGACGCTGTCATGGCCGTTGAGTGTAACGGCATCCAGCCCACCGGCTGGGCCGTATCGGGGCTGGTGGGGCGGGGAGCGTGCAGTAGGATGCCGCGAGCCATGAACCGCCCTCAGCCCGCGAAGCAGCCTGTCATCCAGTGCTCTACATAGCCACTGTGCACTATCGCTCTCCGCGGTGGATAGAGATCCAAACGAGCTACATACGTGAACACATTTCCGTCCCTCATCAGACCTGGACGTCGCTGGAGGGAATCGACCCGTCCCATGCCGTGCGCTTCGACCGCGTCCTCGAGCAGCGCGGCTCACACGCCGGCAAGCTGAATCACCTCGCGCGTGAGATTTCACACATTGCCGACGACGGCGATCTGCTGATGTTCCTCGACGGCGACGCGTTCCCGATCGCCGACCCGATGCCACTCGTCGAGGGTGAGCTCGCCAGGGCGCCGCTGGTGGCGGTGCGGCGCGCGGAGAACGCCGGTGAGCCGCAACCACACCCCTGCTTCTGCGTCACCACGGTGAGGACGTGGCGCGCGCTGCCCGGTGACTGGACGGCGGGTCCGACCTGGATCGGCGCGCACGGTCAACCCACCAGTGACGTCGGTGGCAACCTCCTGCGTGCCCTGGAGTTAACGCAGACGCCGTGGGCTGAAGTGCTGCGCTCCAATCGCCGCAACCTGGACCCGCTGTATTTCGGCATCTACGGCGACGCGATCTACCACCACGGCGCCGGGTTTCGCACCGGCGAGCTGAGCCCGGCGCATCGCCAGGCGGCGCCGGAGCCGCTGGTGGCGCCCCGCGCGCGCCTCTTGCGGGGGCCGCGGCGAGCCGTGAACGGCTGGAGATGGCGTCGCTGGGAACGCGCGACGCGCGCGCGTCACGTGCGTGAGTCGAAGCTCGTGTTCGAGCGGATCGAGCGCCGCGACCCGGGCTGGCTGGCCGAGTTCCGCTAGACGGGTTCGCGCGCCGGTTCGGCTTCCGACGCCTGGGCGCCGAGCGCCGCCGCCGGGACGGCGCTCACCTGGATCGTGAACAGCGCGCTGGCGGCCGCCTGGCTGTCGGGATCGCCGGGCGCCTTGATGCGAAAGACCTGTGTGCCGGCGCTGAAGATCGTGTGATCGATCGAATAGGTCGAGTCGGCGCCGAGCGTGCCGGTCTCGACGGTGTGATAGCCGATGCCCGAGGGGTTCTGGCGTTGGAGGTAGACGGACTGGCCGGCGTGCCCCGGCGTGAGCGTGCCCGCGAATGTCAGCGGCTGGCCGGCCTGCACGCTGTTCGCCGAGACGCCGGCGGTGATCAGCGTGCAGACGCCCTCGAACAGCACGGCGGAGTCGGCGTGCGCTCCCTTGACGCGATAGAAGGTGCTCTGGAGCGGCGACTGCGCGGGGAACGTGTAGTCGCCGTCGGCGTCGGCGGTGACTTTCACCACCTCGGCGAAGGTGTTGCCGCGCGTGTGAGCCAGCAGCGTCAGGGGCTCGTTCGCCGAGCCCGCGGCGGTCCCGCTGATCACGACCGACTGGCCGTAGGCGATCGGGTCGGCCGATGCGTGAATGCTCAGCAGCGGATTCTGGCGCTGGGAGATCTCATAGGAGAGCGGTTCGGAGGCGCCGGCGAGATTGCGCCCGCGCGCCCGCACGACCACACGCACCGAAGCGTGCCCCGGTCTGCCGAACGTGTGGGTGATCGAGTATCTGCCGTCGCTTCCGACGGCGCCGAGCTCGATGCGGCGCCAGTCGCCGCCGGTTGAGTTGCCGTCGCGCTGCAGCACGACCCGCGCGCCCGCATCCTCCGGGCTGACAGCGCCGGTGAAGGTGACCGTGTTGCTGGACTGGCTCTCGCTGGCGAGCGCGCTCGTGTGCGAGCGCTTGCCGGCGATCAGCAGCTGCGCGCCGTCGGGGGGACCGGCGATGCTCACCCGGGGCGCGACCTTCGCCGCTCGGCGGCCGCTGCGGACGCCGTGGGCGGATGCGTAGAAGGTGCTGTTGGTGTCCAGGGGATCGGTCGTGAGCTGGTAGGAGCCGTCGGCTTCGCTCGTCTCCGTGCCGATGAGGCCATAGCCGGGCGTGCCCGCGACGTGCTGGTAGACGGTGACCGTCTGTTCGGCCGCGTCTGAGGCGAGCGGGCAGGTGAGGCTTCCGGAGACAGTCGCCGATTCGCCTGAGGTGAGCCGGCGCGGATTGACGTCGATCCTCAGCCGGCAGCCACTTTTGCCACGGCCGGCACGCCTTTCGGCGTTGCGCCTGGCGCGTGGCGCGCCGGGTTCACGCGGTTCGCGCGGCGGTATGACGGTGGTTTCGCCGGGCGGCGCGGTGATCGTTTCGGCGGGTGGGCTCGCGCCGGGTTCGCCGGGCGCTGTCGCGCCGCTTTCAGCGGGCGGGGTGACCGCTTCGGTGTGGTGCTGCGCCGGCGCGGCGGTGGGAATCAGCAGGATCAGGGCGAGCGCCAAAGGCAGCGCGGCGGGCAGCCAACGGGCCGGCGAGCGCCGGCGAGCGTGAGTGGGAGGAAGGTCGTGACGGGGCATCCGGGCGATGAAGAGATCCGGGTGGATGCTCTTCGCGCCTTTACTCGGCAGCCGCCCCGGGGGGCTTGAGGCTCACTGGACATATTGGCTATATCCGTGTCACGGCCTCATGTCGCACGCGGTCGTAGAGGCCTTCAAGCCGCTCCGCCACCGCACCGGGGTGATAGTCGGCCACCGCAGCGCGGGCGGCGTCGCCCAGGCGCTCGCGCTCGGCCGGATCGTCGCGCAGCACCCGCATGGCTCCGGCGAGCGAGTCGGCGTCGCGGCTGTGGAACAGGCGCCCGGTCTGCCCGTCGGCGATCACCGCCGCCGGTCCGCCCTCGTCGGGCGCGATCACAGCCAGACCCGCCGCCATGCCCTCGATCACGACCTGGCCGAAGGGCTCGGGAATCACCGAGGCGTGCACGAGCACGTCGAAGCAGGCGAGCTCGCGCCAGATGTCCTCCCGAAAGCCGCGGAACTCGACGCGCCCGGCGAGGCCGAGTCGTGCGACGAGCTCGTGCAACTCGCGCTCGTAGTCGTGCTCGCCGAACATCGGCGTTCCCACCACGACCGCCCGCTCCTTTCCGCCGGGGAACGCGGTGGCGAATGCGCGCAGGAACAGATCCTGTCCCTTCCAGGGTGCGATCCGCCCGAGCATCCCAAACACCGTGCCGTTCGTCGCCGTCGTGCGGGCGTGGGGCGAGCGCTCGACCGAATCGGGGATCACCGCGTGCACGCGCCCCCGGTCGGCGCTCGAGAGCGTTTCGAGCGTCGCGGCGGAGTTGGCCACGACGCCGCCGGCCAGACGGCGGATCAGGCTCCGCACGAGCCGGACGGCCGGCTTCGGGATGTAGTCCTCGGCGATCCGGTCGCGCACGTGCCACACGAGCGGAACGCGCGCCAGGCGAGCGGCGAGGCTCCCGTACACGCCGGCCTTCAGCGAGTTGGTGTGCACGAGCTCGGGCTGCAGCGCTCGCAGGCGGTGAGCCAGCCGCAGGATGTAGGTGAGCGTGTGCCAGGCCGCCGCCGGCGAGGCGCTGCCGGCGCGCACCGTCTCACGACGCAGGTCGCGAGCGGAGGGGGCGATCGGCAGCACCTCGACCGAGATCCCGGCCTGCTGCAGCCGATCGGCCAGCGGACCCTCTTCGCCGAGGATCACGTGGGCGTTCACCCCGCGCATGTGCGGAAGCAGGCGCAGGAGGGCGATCTCGCCGCCGGACAGCCGCGCGATGTGATCGAGATACACGACCCGCACGCGCTCGTCGCGCTGAGCGGCGAGCAGGCGGCGGTAGAGGTCGCGGTGGCGCTCGGCGACAGCCGGCCAGGAGAAGCCCTCGGCGTAACTGCGCGTCGCCTGTCGGCTCGGCAGGGCTCCCTCGGCTGCCTCCCGCAGACGGGTGGCCAGCGCCTCGGCGTCCGCTGGGGGCACCACCAGCGATGGGTCCAGGGGAGCCGTCACCTCTGGCAGCCCGCCGACGTCGCTGACGATGCTGGCAGTGCCACACGCGGCGGCCTCGAGCACGACCAGGCCGTAGCCCTCGAAGGCGATCGTCGGCACCACGGCGACGTCGGCGGCACGGTAGGCATCGACCAGCGCGTCCTCCGACAGCCGCCCCAGGACGCGCACTCGCCCGCTCAGCGGCGCCCGCGCCGCACGTCCCGCGAGCTCGTCGTACAGCGGCCCGTCGCCGGCGAGCAACAGGATCGAGCCGCGGGGCAGATCCCGCTCGAGCAGGCTCCAGGCGTCCAGCAGCCCGTCGATGCCCATGCGCGGCACCAGTCGCCGCACGCAGACCGCCACGAAGGCTCCCTCCTCGATGCCGAGCGACTCCCGCGCCCGCGCGCGATCCCCGGGCGCGAACCGATCGAGCGCGACACCGGGCGCCCACACGTGCACGCCCCAGGGTCGCACGCGGTAGCGCTCGACGAGCAGCCGGCGAAAGGCAGAGGACAGCACGATGTGGGCGTCGGCGCTCTGCAGGACGCGGCGCTCCAGTCCCCTGCGCAGCGCAAAGCGGATCCGCGAGCTGTCACCGGCGGCGACGCTCTCCTCCGCCCACGGCCCCTGGAAGTGAAAGACCGTCGGGCGGTCTTTGAGCGCGCCGAGCAACAGCGGCGCGGCCGCGTACAGCGCGAACTGCAGATCCACGAGATCGGCGCCGCGCGCAGCGCGCCGGGCGGCGCGCCAGTAGGCGAACAGGCGCCGCGGCAGGGGGCTCTCCTGGCGAGCAACGACGGTCATCGAGGCGGGTGCGTCGCCGGCCGGTCCGACCGTCACCCCGCTCGCCTCGGGGAGCTGCTCGAACAGCGAGCGGTAATAGCGGTCGAGCCCTCCCAGCGTCGCCGGGAACCAGCCCATCCCCAGCATCAAGACGCGCGGACCCTCCGCGGCTCCAGCCGGCCCCGCGTTCGAGTGGTGTCTCGGTGTGCTGGGGCTGTTGGGCAAGCTGGTGCCGCCGGTGAACGGGAGATCGCTGCTCTGAAAGCAGTCCGCAAACTAGCAGTACGGGCTCGCCGGCCGGCGCTCTGCAAGCGTCCAAGCAATCTTGAAAATCCGGCACTTGGGCCGTAATGTTCACACGGGTCAAACCCAATCGCGCCACACTGATGTCGCCAGCACCCACGACACAGGGCCACACAACGCCACCCGCACGGATGCCAGCGACATACCACCTCTCACACCTACGTACCCTCGAGGCCGAGGCCGTCCACGTGATGCGCGAGGTCGCCGCCGAGTTCGAGCGGCCCGTGCTGCTGTTCAGCGGGGGCAAGGACTCGATCGTGCTGCTGCGCCTGGCGGAGAAGGCGTTTCGCCCAGGGAGCTTCCCATTCCCGGTCATGCACATCGACACCGGCCACAACTTCCCCGAGGCGATCGAGTTCCGCGACCGGCGCATGGAGGAGATCGGCGAGCGGCTGATCGTGGCATCCGTCGAGGAGTCGATCCGGCGCGGGCGGGTGGTCGACGAGACCGGTCCGCGAGCCTCGCGCAACGGGCTGCAGACGGTCACGCTGCTCGACGCGATCGCCGAGTACGGCTTCGACGCGGCCTTCGGCGGCGCCCGCCGCGACGAGGAGCGCGCGCGGGCGAAGGAGCGCGTGCTGTCCTTTCGCGACGAGTTCGGACAGTGGGAACCGCAGCGCCAGCGCCCGGAGGTGTGGAGCCTCTACAATGGGCGCATCCGCAAGGGGGAGCACGCGCGAGTCTTTCCGATCTCCAACTGGACCGAGCTTGACGTGTGGCAGTACATAGCTGAGGAGAAGCTCGAGGTGCCTTCGATCTATTTCGCCCACGAACGCGAGGTGTTCGCTCGCGACGGGATGCTCTACGCGACGAGCCCGTTCATGGAGCCGATGGACGGCGAGCAGGTTTTCTCCGCTCGCGTGCGCTATCGCACCGTCGGGGACATGAGCTGCACGGGCGCGGTCGAGTCGAGCGCGGGCACGCTCGAGGAGGTCGTGGCCGAGATCGCCGCGACGCAAGTGACGGAGCGGGGGCAGACGCGCGGCGATGACAGGGTCAGCGAGGCGGCGATGGAGGACCGCAAGCGCCAGGGCTACTTCTGATGAAGATTCCAAGCTCCTCACCCGACACCACGGCCAACGGGACCGGCAAGGCCGCAGCGCTCGACGGGCAGAGCTCGCCCGCGGCAACCGAGCCCGCGACGACGCCCGAGAGCGCCCGGGACGTCTTCCGGCGACTGACCGAGCGTCCCGCCGACCTGCTGCGCTTCGCGACCGCGGGCTCCGTCGACGACGGCAAGAGCACGCTGATCGGGCGCCTGCTGTACGACTCCAAGCAGGTTCTCTCAGACCAGCTCGAGCACGTCGAGCAGGCCAGCCAGCGGATGGGCCATGACTTCCTCGATCTGTCGCTTCTGACCGACGGCCTGCGCGCCGAGCGCGAGCAGGGCATCACGATCGACGTCGCCTACCGCTACTTCGCCACCGCGCAACGCCGCTTCATCATCGCCGACACTCCGGGGCACGAGCAGTACACGCGCAACATGGTCACAGGCGCCTCGACGGCCGATCTGGCGATCGTCCTGATCGACGCGCGCAAGGGCGTGATCGCGCAGTCCAAGCGCCACGCCTTCATCAGCTCGCTGCTGGCGATCCCGCATGTCGTCGTGTGCGTCAACAAGATGGACCTCGTCGACTACAACGAGGAAGTGTTCGACTCGATCGTCGACGACTTCGACACGTTCGCCGCGCGCCTGGAGATGTCCGATGTGACGTTCATCCCGATCTCCGCGCTGCTGGGCGACAACGTCGTCGAGCGCTCGGAGAAGATGCCCTGGTATCAGGGTCCGCCGCTGCTCTACCACCTCGAGCACGTGCACATCGCCTCGGATCGCAACCTGATCGACGTGCGCTTCCCGGTGCAATGGGTGATCCGCCCGCCGTCAACGAGCGTCGCCGACTACCGCGCCTACGCGGGGCAGGTCGCCGGCGGCGTGCTCCGCCCAGGCGACGAGGTCGAGGTGCTGCCCAGTGGGCTGCGCAGCACGATCGCCGGGATCGACACCTTCGACGGGCCGGTCGAGGAGGCCTTTCCGCCGATGTCGGTGGCGCTGCGGCTGAGCGACGACATCGACGTCGGGCGCGGCTCGCACGATCGTGCGCACGCAGAACCAGCCGACGGTCTCCAACAGCTTCGAGGTGCTGCTCTGCTGGATGTCCGAGCAGCCGCTGGACCGCAACAGGCGCTACCAGGTCAAGCACACGACGCGCACGGCGATGGTCGGCGGCCTCGACGTCCGCTACCGCATCGACGTTGAGAGCCTGCACCGCGACGAGAGCGCCACGGTTCTGGAGCTCAACGACCTCGGGCGCGTGCGCATGGAGCTGAGCGCGCCGCTGGTGTTCGACTCCTACCGGCGCAATCGCACGACGGGCAGCCTGATCGTGATCGACGAGGCGACCAACGAGACGGTCGCCGCGGGCGTGATCCTCGATACGGAGGTCGAGGACGCGGCCGAGCCCAAGAGCGAGCGCAGCCCGAACGTGCGCTGGCAGGGCTCGCGGATGACCCGCGAGCGCCGCTGGCAGTCGCTCGGGCACTCCGGCGCGACGCTGTGGTTCACGGGCCTGCCGGGCGCCGGCAAGTCGACGATCGCCGCCGCGGTCGAGGAGCGGCTGCTCGGAGCCGGCCAATCGGCGTTCCTGCTCGACGGCGACAACCTGCGCCACGGGCTCAACGGCGATCTCGGCTTCGACGAGCGGGCGCGCCGCGAGAACGTCAGGCGCACCGCCCACGTCGCACGGCTGCTGGCGGAGTCCGGGACGATCGCGCTCGTCAGTCTCGTCAGCCCGTATCGCGCCGACCGCGAGGCGGCGGCCACGCTGCACGCCGCCGACGAGCTGCACTTCATCGAGATCTTCGTGGACGCGCCGCTCGAGCTGTGCGAGAAGCGCGACCCCAAGGGCCTGTACGCGCGCGCGCGGGCCGGCGAGCTCACCGGCCTCACGGGTGTCGGCGCGCCATACGAGGCGCCCGCCGATCCCGACCTGGTGCTCGGGACGCTCGAAGAAACCGTCGAGCGGGGCGTCGAGCGCGTGTTCGAGCTGTTGATCGCCCGCGGCCTGGTCTCGGCCGGCAGCTGAGGCGCAGTCCGCGCCGCCCGGCGCCGCCCGCTGCGCGCCGCCTTCGCGCGCGCGGCTCGGCTCAGCCGGCTCGGCTCAGCGTTTGTTGTGGCGGGCTTTGTGCGTGGCTTGCGGGGCTGCGCGGAGCACGATCGAGGCGCTCGATCCGGACACGAGCGCGCCTTTGCTCACCTGCACATACGCCCGGTAGCGTCCGGCGTGGCGAATGCTCACGACGGTGCTGAAGCGCGCGGTCGTCTTGGTGCCGCGCTTGACGACCGTCGAGAACTGGCTCGAGAACTTCGTCGTCCGTTCGGACTTCCCGCCCGGCCGCACGGGCTTGCGCAGCTGGATCGACAGGTGCGAGCCGACCACGGCAGGAGTGACGGTCCCATACAGGCGCACGAGCCCGACATGATGGGTCGTGCGCACTTTCAAGAGCACGCGCACCGCCACCTTCTGGCTCACCACGGGGCTGTACACCGGACGCGGGTCGAGTGTGCTGACGCGGAACTGGGTGCTCGTTGACAGACTCGCCACGCGGAACGTGAAGCGGCCCGCGGCGTCCGTGACGATCGGCAGGCCGATCGCCGTGAATGGCGTCAGATAGGGGTAGGGGCTGCTCTGCAGCACGAGTTTGCGGTTTGCGTTACCTGCCCCCGTGAGCGTGCCGCTGAGGACGAACGTGCTCCCGAACACGGTCGGCGTGGTCGATTTGGGGAGCACGAACTTGGTCGTCCGGCTTGACTTGAGGGTGAAGGTGCGGTCCTTGCCGAGTGTCGTGCCGGCCTGGTTACTCGCCACCAGGCGGTAGTGGTAGCCAGGCAGGAAGGCGGTCACGGCCTGGCCGACCTTGACCCTCAGCACGCCGGCGGGCAGGGCGGCGGCGACCGTGCGTTTGCCGTAGGCGACGGTGGGCCCGTATTCGAAGTTGTAGGTGGTCGCGTACGAGCGGGGGTTGACGGTTCCGACGAGCGTCGCGGCGGTGCCGCGGATGTGCGTGACGGCGCCCGTGGCGACGCTCGGCTGACGCGCCGCTTTCAGGCCGCCCGCGGCCTGTGCGGCGGACGGAAGCGCCAGCGCCGCGCACGCGAGCAGCGGCGCGCCGAGGAGCGTCCGCCGGCCGATCTCGATTCTCCTCATGTCCGAGCCTCTCCCTGTCTCGTTGCTCATTCGCGCCAATGCGCCACTTTCCACGCGCACGCGCGGTTGTCCTTCAAACACGATCAGCATCTGTTCGATGCGGTGTATGCCCTGATTCTAAAGGGCATGGCCGGGTAAGGCGGCCCTGACCCGCTCCTCGAATAAAGTTGATATATATAGTGAGGAACTGTCCCCCTCCGAACCGGGAGTGCGTATGACCGTCCTGCTGATCCTCGCCGCATGGAGCCTGCTGCTGTGGCTGATCCTCGCGCTGTGCCATGCCGCCCGTCTCGGAGATGCCGGAGGCCGCTTGAAGGAGCCCGCGTGCTCAGCGAGCGAGTCCGTGCCCGCGGTGGTCTCGCGAGCGCCGAACGCGTCTGTGCGCAGGGAGGGCTACGCCGGCGGCCCGGTGGCCCACGCCGGGGGCGCGACCGGTTGAGCCCCACCGCCGAGGGCGGTGCTTTCACCAAATCGTTACGTCGCGCCGGGCGCGTGCCTCGACCATGTGAGGCGGAGCCGAGAGAGGCTCCAGGAGGCTCTGTGCGTGCCGTCATCGTTCGGCCGCGCGGCGCCGCCACCGCAAGGTAGCCATCGTGTCGACAGAATCGATCGCCAGCCCATCGCCCCCAGCCGGCGCCGCCGAGCCCTGCACGGCGTGCGGGGCGCCGCTGGCCGACGATCAGCGCTACTGCCTGGAGTGCGGCGAGCGCCGCTTTCCGATGAGCAGCGTGCTGCTCGGCGGACCGGCCGCCGGCGGCGCCGCGCAGCCGGAGTCGCCCAGCCCGCCGGCGGCGGGTATGGCCCCCGCGGACGGCGCCGGGCGCAGCAACGCCGTGACCGTGATCGCCGGCGTGGGCGTGCTGCTGCTGGCGATGGGCGTGGGCGTGCTGATCGGCCGCTCGGGCTCCTCCAAGCCGAGCGCTGCGCCGGCGGCCCAGGTGATCAGCGTCGCCTCCACGCCGGCGGCCGGCGCGGCTGTCGGCGCCGCCAGCGCATCTGCGTTCACGAGCGATTGGCCGTCCGGCACGAGCGGCTATACGGTGCAGTTGCAGACCCTGCCCGAGGCGAGCACGCAGGTGAGCGCCGTCGAAGCCGCCAAGAGCGCGGCGAGCGCCAAGGGGGCCAAGGACGTCGGCGCGCTGAAGTCCGAGGAATTCAGCAGCCTGAAGCCCGGTAGCTACGTGATCTACGCCGGCGTCTACCACAAGCAGGCCGAAGCCGAGAAGGCGCTGGCGAGCTCGAAGAAGGACTTCCCCGGCGCCTCGGTCATCAAGGTCGCTGACGGCGCCGGCAGCTCCCCGGCGGCGGCCTCCGGCGCCTCCTCGGGCGGATCGGGCGCGGGCGCCAGCGAGAGTCACCCGGCGCCACCCTCGGTCGTCGAAAGCCTGCGCACGACCAAAGGCAAGAGCTATGAGGAAAAGTCGAAGAACCTCCCGAACGTGATCTCCACGGGATGATCGGATGAGCACGCTCGGCGATGCGATGGGTAGGGCCGGGCGGCGGCAGTCGGGAGCGCCGGGCGCTCGGCCGGCCACGCCGTCGCCGGTGGGCCCACCGGCGGGGACCGGCAGCCCGCCACAGGCGCCGGATGCGCGCGAGCGCTCGGAGCTGCGTCGCCGGCGCGACGCGCTGGCCGAGCAGGTGACAGAGCTGCACTGGGATCTCGGGGGGCTCGCCTATGAGATGGCGATTCGCGACCACTTCCGCCTCGACGTGCTCGTGCGGCGCGCCGCCGTGCTGCAGGAGCGCGACGGGGAGCTGGCCGAGGTCGAGCGCCTGCTGCGCCTGGAGGAGAGCGCGAGCGCCGGCAGCTGTCCCAGCTGCGCCGCGCCGCACAGCCGCGGGGCGGTGTTCTGCTGGCAGTGCGGGGCGACGTTGATGGAGCGCTCACCCGGCACGGCGACGGCCTCCGCGCACGCGCTCGAGGAGGGGCAGGCGTCCTCGACGGCGGTGATGGATGCGCTGCTCGCGCCCGCCAGCGCCCGCGCGGACGGCGGACGGGCGCCCGAGGCCGGACCGCCCGCGGAGGAGTAGACCGCCTTGACGGCGAGCGTCGATCGGCCCGGGCTGTGCGAGCGGTGCGGCGCGCAGATGCAGCGCGGACAGCGCTACTGCCTCGCGTGCGGCGAGCGCTGCGGGTCGCGAAGTCCCCAACTAGATCAGCTCCTGCTGCGCGTCCAAGAGCGCGAGCAGCCAGGCGCCGACGCGTCGGCCTCGTCGACTCGCCCGCAGGCTCTCGCGCGCGTCTCGCCGGCGGCCTGGCTCGCCGCGCGCACGGCGGCGCTGCCGTTTCCCTCACCGCGCGTCTCGGCGCTGCTCGTGTTCGCGTTCCTCGGCTTTGGCGTGCTGCTCGGCAACGTGGCCGGCTCGCACGTGGACTACACGCTCGCCGCATCCGCCGGGCGCCAGGTGAAGCTCGTGCTCCCACCGGCGTCCGCCGCCGCGGCGCCGGCGGAATCGGAGTCCGCCTCGAGCGAACCGCCGCCCGCAAGCGCGGAACCGACTCCCGAAGCCGCGGCCTCCGCGACGCCCGCTCCCGCCGCGGCGCCGGCGGCATCGGTCGGGAAGTCATCGCCCACCGGCGCCGGCGGTAAAGATGGCGCTCCGGCGCCCGCTCCGGGCGGCTCGGGCGCGAAGCTGCCGGCGGTCAAGCACGTGTTCGTGATCGTGCTCTCGAATCAGCCCTACGCCTCCGTCTTCGGGCCCTCCTCGAGCGCTCCTTACCTGTCCCACACGCTGGAGCGCAAGGGGGAGCTGCTGGTTCGCTACTACGCGGTCGCGCACGAGCAGCTCGCCAACGGGATCGCGCTGCTGAGCGGCCAGGGGCCGACGGCGGCGACGGCGGCGAACTGCCCGCTCTACACCGACGTCGCGCCCGCGAGCGCGGCCGGCGATCAGCAGGTGCTCGGCGACGGCTGTGTCTACCCGCGAACGACCGAGACGCTCGCCGGGCAGCTGAGCGCCAGGCATCTGACGTGGAGGGCCTATGTCCAGGGGATGGGCGAAGCGGGCAGCCCGGCGGGAACGTGCGGCCATCCGGCCCTGGGGGCGCCCGACCCGACGAGCGCGCCGGTGCCGGCCGGCGGGCCATACGCGACCTTCCGCAACCCGTTCGTGTACTTCCACTCGCTGATCGACTCGCCGGCCTGCGCGGCCAACGACGTCGGCTTGAACAGGTTGAGCGCCGATCTGCAGAGCGCCAAGGGCACGCCGAGCCTCTCCTACATCGTGCCCGACCGCTGTCACGACGGCGACTCGACCCCGTGTGCGAGCGGAGCGCCGGCGGGTCTGCCGGCCGCCGACGGCTTCCTCAAGCAGGTGGTCCCGAAGATCCTCGGCTCGAAGGCCTACAAGGACGGCGGGCTGCTGGCGATCACGGTCGACGAGGCGCCATCGGGCGGCGAACTCGCCGACTCGAGCTCCTGCTGCGGGCAGCCGCGGTTCCCGAACCTGCCGGCGGCGGCGGGCTCAGTCGCGGGCCTGCCGCCCAACGGCGGCGGGCAGGTCGGCGCGCTGCTGATCTCGCCGTTCGTGAAGCCCGGCACCACCAACCAGGAACAGTACAACCACTACTCGCTGCTGCGCACGATCGAGGATCTGTTCTCCCTGAAGCACCTTGGCTACGCGGGACTCGCGCAGGTCAACTCGCTGGAACCGTCGGTCTTTTCGCCACCGCGCTAGCCGGCTGGCCTTCGCGGCCGCCGGCCCTCAGCAGCTCGTCGTAGGTGATCGCCTCGCGCCGGCCCCCGGCGCGGTCGAGCACGTGCTCCAGGGCGAGCATGTGGCGCGGATGCTGAAGGTCCGCCGGGTGCAGGTCCAGGCGCAGGGTCTCTCCACACAGCCGCGCGCCGGCGCGGATCAGGACGGGGGAGAGGGCGCGCTCGAGGGGACCGGAGGTGCCCATCCCCCAGGCCGGGGCAAGCAGGCGCAGCCGCTCCTCCGCGACGGCCGGGGATGGGCGGTGAAGATGCAGCAGACCCGCCCACCAGCGGAACCTGTGCGCCAGCACGCGGCGCAGCGCCGGCGTGTAGGCGTAGGCGGGGGCCACGAAGCCCTCCGGCTCGATGCCCGCGAGCTTCAGCACGCGCCAGCCCGCGTGAACGGCCCGGCGCGTCTCCTCGCCGTCCAGCCCGACGAACTCGGCCGAGCGGCGGCTGCGTGTGTGCAGCAGCGTCCGGCGCGAGACGCCGCCGCGGCGCAGCTGCTCGTGCTGGAAGCCGTGCTGGGCGATCGAGTCGCCCGCCTCGTGGCGCTCGAGCAGCCAGCTGGTCATCTCCGGCGAGCGCTCCGCCATCGGGTGCAGGTCGCGGGCGGGGATCACGAGCAGCGTCACGCGATCGACGCCGTGGTCGTCCAGCCAGTCGCGAATCAGCGCGCAGCGCTCGAACGTCGCCGGCTCGACGTCGTGCAGCGCGACGGCGATCCTGCCGCTTCTCGAGCGCTCACGCCGCACGCGCGACTCCCGCCGACGCAGCGGCGCCGAGCGCGCGTCCGTAGCCGGCGCCGAGGCGCTCGAGCGCCCGCTCCCAGGTGCGCTCGCGGATCGAGGCGAGCCCCGCACGAGCCAGGCGCCTGCGCAGGCGAGGCGAGCGCGCCAGCTCGAGCACGGCGCTTGCGAGCGCCTGCGGAGTCGGGGTCGCACAGCAGGCCGCTCACGCGATCCTCGATCAGCGACAGCGGCCCCCCGGCCGCCACGGCCACGACCGCCAGGCCGCTCGCCTGCGCCTCGAGGATCACCTGCCCGAAGGTGTCCGTGCGACTGGGGAACAGGAAGATGTCGGCGCTTGCATACGCGCGCGCCAGCTCGATGCCCTCGAGCCAGCCGAGGAACGTGGCCGCGTCGCCGACCCGCTCGCGCAGACGCTCCTGCTCCGGGCCGCCGCCGGCGAGCACGAGCCGCAGGCGCGGGTCCTCGGCGCGTGCCTGCAGGAACGCGTCGGCGAGCAGGTCGGCGCCCTTCTCGCGGCGTGATGCGCCCGGCGTACAGGACGTTGACGGCATCCGCGGGCGCCATCGGCGCACGCAGGGCAGGGTCGAAGCGGCTCGTGTCCACGCCGCGGTCCCAGCGCGCCACCCGCTCCGCGGACACGCCGATCTCCGCCAGGTCGGCGTCGGAGGCGGGGCTCGGCGAGAGCACCAGATCGCAGGCTCCGTAGAACGTGCTCACGCCGACGGCCATCGCCTCGGCGACGCGCCGCTCGCCGGAGCGCAGGGCGGCGTAGGCGGTCAGCTCGGTGTGGTAGCTGCCGACGAGCGGCAGCCGCAGGCCGCGGCTGACGAGCGCCCCCGCCACGCCTACCGGGCCCGGCGAGCAGACGTGGATCAGGTCGAAGCTACCCTCGGCCAGCGTCTGCACGGCGGCCGACAGGCTCGGGACGCCGATCCGCAGGCCGGGGTAGTAGGGCACCTCGAACTCGGCCACCGCCGACAGGCGTCGATCGACGTCCGGGTCGGTGCCGAGAACCTCGATCTCAAAGCCGGGTACGCCGCGTCCGCGGATCTCCTCGACCGCGCGAGTGACCCCGTGCGTGCTGCCGATCCCGTCCGCGAGGATCGCGACCCGCGGAGTCTCGCCGTCCTCGCGGCGGGTGTCGAGCTTGGCCGTCTCGTTCGCCAGGAACGCCGTCGCGGGCGCGTAGGGGATCGCGGCGATGCAGCTCTCGAACAGCCCCGTCACCGCCGGCTCCACCTGCGCCTCGCCGCGCGCGGCCGCGATCGCCTCCTCGATCGCCAGCGCGCAGCTTGCGCTCGTGCGCGCGGCAGGCCCGGCGGTACAGGTCGGAGTGGCTGAAGCCCTCCTCCTGCATGTGGGCGATCAGCCCGGCCTCGTCGAGGTGATCGAGCCCGACGGCGCTCAGCCACGCCCGCAGCAGGCAGCGGGCGTCGGCCGGTGAGACGGTCTCGCCGCCGTCGAGCGCTCCCTGGCGCGCGTCGCCCTCGATCAGCAGGCGCTGAGCCATCCTCAGCACGACCGCCGGGTCCGGTGGGCGGGAGTCGCCCTCTCCCTCGCCCCGGCCGAGCGATCGCGCCGCCAGCGCGATCGCCGCGTGCGCCCACTTGGCGGCGCTGCCCTGGGAGCCGCCGGCGAGCACCGAGCCCGCGCGGATGTACGCGAGGAACTCCTCGGGCGTGCCGGCCGGCGGCGTCTCACGTCCACGTGCGCCCGATGTCGACGCCGGCGTGATCGTCCGATCCGCCGATGCCGGTTCCGTCGAGCGTGGACACGTATGTGGCGGCGGGCCGGTTCAACTCGCGGGCGCGCGCTCCGTTGCGCACCTCCCACACGTCGAACAGCTGCGCCAGGCGCCGGCGGTGGCGGGCGGTCAGCGGCGCGGCCACGCGATAGTAGGGGTGAGCCAGCGCGCACAGGATCTCGCGTTCGTACATGTAGGCCGCGCAGATCTCCACGTCGCCGCAGTGGGCCTGCAGCCAGTCGTGGTCGTCGGGGGAGATGCCGTAGCAGAGCACGTGCACCGCCTGTGGCTCGCCGCGGAAGTGCGCGGTCAGCTCCTCGGAGATGAACACGTCTGGGCGCTCTGCGATCTCCAGAACGCCCGCGATCGTGTCGTGGTCGGTGATCGTCACGAAGTCCATGCCGCGCCGCTTGGCCAGCTCGTAGACCTCCTGCGGCGGCGTCGCGCACTCCGGCAGTCCCGCCGCGCGCTGCACGCCGAGCCGCGAGAGCTGTGAGGCGGTGGAGTGACAGTGCATGTCCACTCTCGTGGCTGCATCGAGCTTCTGTGTGCTCATGCCACTTCCGTCCATAGCAGACAGATTCCCCTGCAAAGCCGCTCCTTTTGTGACCAGCCGGAGATCATCGTGTGAAGCGTCTGTGAAGTCGGCGGCGGCCCGTCGGCGCGCTCAGGTGGGTATCGAAGCACCCAGCAGCGCGGCCGCCGCTCCGGCGAGTCCCGCCACGAGCAGTGTTTCCACGACGCCGCGGCGCAGCGCGAGCAGCGCGACCGCCGCGACGGCGAGAATCGCGTACTGCCAGCCCTCGGCCAATGCCGCCGTCAGCGGGATCGCCGAGCCGATGATCGCCCCGGCGGCCGCGGGCGCCGCCCCCGCGAGGAACGCCAGCACGCGCCGGTCGGCGAGCAGGCGCTCGAAGCGCCCCGCGCCGATCAGGACGAACGCGAAGGAGGGTAGGAAGGCGACGAACGCGGCCAGCAGCGCGCCCGGCATGCCCGCCGCCGAGTAGCCGATGGCCGCGACCGTGTGCGTGACCGGCCCTGGCGTGACCTGCCCGAGCGCGACGGCGTTCAGGAATTGGGCATGGGTCATCCAGTGGTAGGTGTTGACGGCATCGGACTGCATCAGCGGCACGATCACGAAGCCGCCGCCGAAGGCCAGCGCGCCGACCTTCAAAGCGGTCCACACGAGCGCCCCCGCGCCGCCGGGGTCGGCGCTCGCGATCAGCGGGCTGTGCAGGAGATTGCGCGCCGCGGGGAGCGCCGAGGCGAGCATCCCGCCGATCCCGCCGATCCCGCCGCTCAGCCGCCTGCGGGCCAGCTCGATCGCGCCGCAGCCGAGCAGCACCAGCACCAGGCCAGGACCGGCGAAGGCCGCCGCCACGCCGCCCGCCAGTGCGTACACGGCCACGCGCGCACGTTCGCGACCGGCGGCCCGCCTGAGGATCGGAGTGGCGATTGCGAGCCCCGCGCCGACCGCGACCGCGGCCACGGCGGCGCCCGCCCCCATACCGGCGCCGCGCAGCCACGAAGGCGGCGATTCCGACAGGAATGCGACCGACAGCGCCAGCAACAGCAAGAGGCCGGGCAGGATGAAGCACAGTCCTCCGAGCACCGCGCCCAGCGGCCCGCGCAGCCGCCAGGCGCAGTAGATCGCCAGTTGCGTGGAGGCGGGGCCGGGCAGCAGGTTGGTGGCGGCGAGCGCCCGCTCGAACTGCTCTTCGCCCAGCCACTGCCGCTGTGCGACGCACAGCTCGCGAAACATCGCCACGTGCGCGGGTGGGCCGCCGAAGCCCAGGCAGCCGATCCGTCCCCACTCGCGCACGATCTCCACCAGAGACGGCTCCGTCCGTGCCTCGCCGCCGTGCATCGCCGCAGACTACGCCTCACGGCACGTGTCTCTTCGGTCGCCGAGGACCCATAAGCTGTCGCGCGGTGTACCACCCGATCTCCTACTTCCAGGCAATCGTTCTCGGCATCACGCAGGGGATCGCCGAGCCGTTTCCGATCTCCAGCCTCGGTCACGGCGTCGTGCTGCCGCGGCTGGCGGGCTGGAACATCCACCAGAACGACAAATTCTTCCTGACCTTCCTGGTCGCCACGCACCTCGGCACGGCGCTCGTGCTGCTCGGCTTCTTCTTCAGCGACTGGGTGCGGATCGTCAAGGGCCTGTGGCGCTCGCTGGCGATCCGCGAGATACGCGAGGACGACGTGGACGCCCGTCTGGGCTGGCTGCTGATCGCCGCGACGATTCCCGTTGGGATCATCGGCCTGCTGCTGGAGTCCTCGCTGCGCAAACTGTTCGCCTCAGCGCAGATCGCCGCCGTCTTTCTGATCGTCAACGGGATCGCGCTGCTGCTGTTCGAGCGGCTGCGACGCCGCCCGCCACGACCTGGCGATGGCCTCGGCGACGGCGACGCGCGCATCGCCAAGCTCAGCTGGCGTCAGGCGATCGGCGTCGGCGTCTCGCAGGTCGCCGCGCTGATACCGGGCATCTCGCGCTCGGGCTTCTCGATGGGCGGTGGCCTGTTGGTCGGGCTCTCCAACGAGGATGCCGCGCGTTTCAGCTTCCTGCTCGCGACCCCCGTGATCCTCGCGGCGGCCGCGCTGAAGCTGCCCGAACTGCTCGGCTCCGAGGGCAATGGCGTGCGCGGTCCCGCGCTCGTCGCCGGCGTCTGTGCGGCGGTGACGACGTTCTTCGCCGTCAAGTTCCTGCTCCGCTACTTCCAGACCAGCCGCCTGACCCCGTTCGGGATCTACTGCATCGCCCTCGGCGTGATCTGCACGCTCGCCTTCACACTCGGCGGCTGAGGACCGGCGCCCGGCCCGGCGCCGGGCCGCGAGCCGAGGGTCCGGCCCGCTCGGGGCTCTACGTCGCCGCCTCGGCTTTCGGCCCCGTCTGAAACCAGGCGAACGCGAAACATGCGAGCGCGACGACCAGCGCGGCGATGCCGTGCTTGGCGTGGTGGTGGTCGGCCTCGGCGCTGGTCGCCGAGACGTGCCCGGGGAAGAAAGAGGGCAGCGAGTGCGCGGGCACGATGAAGTACACGGCCGCGACCACCAGCAGCAATACGCCGATCACGACGGCGGGGAGGACCAGCTTGCGCGTGTTCATCGCGCACGATCGTAGAGCACGATCGCGCCCAACTGCACAGTCTCGCGCCCACGGTCGCCATCATGAGGGGGCCGATGCCGATCCCGAAGACGCCACCGAAGATGTTCGAGACCCGCAGCCAGGCGTGGCGGGAGGTCGGGCTGCTGCGCCAGATCAGCCCGCGCGTGGTCAAGCGCGCGCGCTTGGAGGCGCTCGTGCTGGTGCCGCTGTTCGTGGGCGTCGTGATCCTCTATGACAACCGCGTGGATCTGCTGGGCGCCGCCGGATCGCACGGCCGCGCCGCCAAAGAGCTAGAACCCGCGCTTGAAACGCCCGTGACGATCCTGACCGTCGTCGCGCTGGTGATCCTCGGCTGGGCGATCGCCCGCGATGTCGGGCGCAGCCTCGGCCCGCCGCTGTTCCGCCGCCTGGACCCCGCGACGGCGGGCACGACGGGCTTCTTGATCCGCCTGCTGACGATCGTGCTGGCGCTGCTCGTGGCCCTGCGCGTGGCCGGCATCGAAGCGCGCACGCTGGCGCTCGGCGGAGCGTTCACGGCCGTGATCTTCGGGCTCGCGGCCCAGCAGACGCTCGGCAACGTGATTGCCGGCACCGTCCTGTTGAGCGCCCGGCCATTTCGGGTCGGCGATCGTGTGCGCCTGCAGGGAGGCCCGCTGGCGGGGCAGATCGAGGGCACGGTCAGCTCGCTCGGGCTGCTGTACACGACCTTCGCCAAAGGCGAGGATCAGGTGATGGTCCCCAACAGCGTCGTCCTCAACAGCGCCGTCGTGCCGTTGCGCGAGCCGGAGGCCGTCAACCTGCGGGCCCGCCTGCGCCCGGGGATGACGCCCAGCGATCTGCAGGAGCTGCTCGAGAGCTCATTGCAGACGCCACTTCGCGACGTCCCCCGCATCACCCTCGAGGAGCTCGACGGCGAGGAGGTCGTCGTGCGCATCTCGGCGACGCCGCGTGTGACCGCCGAAGGGCGTCAGCTCGCAAGCGAGCTGCTGGCGATCGTCTCGCGTGAGACCCGCTCGGGCGCGGAGGCGCGCACGCCGTAGCGCAGGAACAGGCGCGAGCCGCTCTCCAGGGCGCCGAGCAGCTCGAGCTCGATCGGGCTCTCGAACTCCGCTCCGGCGATGATCCGCAGCGCCTCGCCGCCGCTCTCCTCGCCGCCGGCGAGCTTCGGCGAGAGCGACAGGAACAGCTCGTCCACGAGCCCCGCCAGCAGCAGCTCGGAGTTCAGATGCGGGCCGCCCTCGCACAGCAGCGTGCGCACCGCGAAGCGCTCTCTCAGCTCAGCCAGCGCGCTCGGCAGATCGAGCCGCCCCTCGCGCGCCGCGCGCACGTACTCGACCTGCGCGGCGCACTCCGGCAGGCTAGCCGGCGAGGGGGTGAGGATCACCACGCGCGCGTCGGCCTCTCGCAGCAGCGGGGTGTCGGGCGGCAGCGACAGGCGCCCGGAGACGATGCAGGCGAGCGGCTCCTCGCTGAGACCGCGCTCGCGGCGCAGTCGCCTGCCCTCCTCCGCGGCGATGATCCTGCCGTAGCGCTCGACGCGCACCGTGCCCGCCCCGGCCATCACCCCGTCGACGACCGAGCGCAGGCCGTGGAACAGCTCGCGGTCGGCCTGATCGCTGACTCCCCCGGAGCGCCCGGCGATGCTCGCGCGGCCGTCGACCGTGCTGGTCATGTTGAGGATCACGTACGGGCGCTGCCCGCTCGCGGCGGCGCGTCGCTCGTATTGCAGCGCGTCGACCACCTGCCGGGCGGTGGCCTCTTCACCGGCGGGCAGCAGCCGCCTGAAGATCGCCGGCGCCCGCTGCTGGCCCCCGGAGTCGTTGTCGCCCTGCGCGCCCATCGCGATTCACCCTAACCGCCTCGTCCGCCGCACGCGCGCCCCGGAGTGGCGATTCAGGCGAATGCCCGATCGTCCAGACCGTGACCAGTCGGCAACACGGGGCCGCGTGGACCTGCTACGGTCGTCCTGTCTGGCCGGCACATAAGACCGGCGAAAAGTAGTGCAAGCGCTCGCAGGTCGAAGCTCTAAGCAGCATCCTCCGCGTCGCAGCACGCACATACCGTGGAGGAGTACCCACATGCCTACCGGCACCGTAAAGTGGTTCAGCGACGACAAGGGGTTCGGTTTCATCACCCCCGACGACGGCGACAAGGACCTGTTCGTTCATCACACCGGAATCAACGGCGAGGGTTATCGCTCGTTGCAGGAGGGTGCGAAGGTCTCATACGACCCCGAGCAGGGCGACAAGGGCCCCAAGGCCGTCAACGTCCAGGCGATCTAATCGCGGCGGCGCTCTAGCCGCAGCCACATAGGTCTAACCTTCTGAGGGCTCGCTTCGGCGGGCCCTCACGCATGTCCAGCGACGCGAGCACACTCCCCCTGCGCGACACGCCGGTCGGGGGCCCCAAGGCCGATCGCAGGCGTGCGTTTCTGCCTGGGCGCGCTCGCGCGCTCGCCGGCAGCCGCGAACGTGCATGGATCGGCGCCGTCGCGCTGATCGTGATCGTCGCATGCAGCGCGTTCATCGTCGTGATGGCCGCGAATCGCCCGAGCATCCTCTCGGCGACGACGCACGCGAACTTCTTCCCGCACTGGATGGCCGGCCCGCTGGGCGGGTTGTGGCCCGGCCTCACACGCAGCAGCATCGCGCTCAAGTACCTCTTCAGCGGCGCGCTCGTGCTGATGTACGCGTGCTACCTGCTGGCGCTCGTGTACGCCCCGCGGCTGCGCAGCGCCCGCTGGGCGATCGCGGCGATCGTGGGCGTGCACGCGATCTTCCTGCTCGCCCCGCCGCTAGCGCTGACGGACATCTTCAACTACATCAACTACGGGCGCATGGAGGTGGTCCATCACCTCAACCCGTACACGACGATTCCGATCCTCGAGCCGCACAACGACCCGAGCTACGACCTCAGCAACTGGCACCAGCTGCTCAGCCCCTACGGGCCGCTGTTCACGCTGCTGACGTTCGTCGTCGTCCCGCTCGGCGTGGCCGTGTCGTTCTGGGTGCTGAAGGGGCTGCTCGGGCTCGCCAGCCTGGCGACGATCTTCCTCGTCTGGAAGTGCGCGCGGCTGCTCGGCCGCGACCCGGTCGCGGCGATCGTGCTGGTGGGGCTGAACCCGATCGTGCTCGTGTGGGGGCTGGGGGGCGACCACAACGACTTCCTGATGGTGTTTCTGATCGTGCTCGGCTTCTACCTGCTGCTGCGCACGCGCGAGCGGGCCGATCAACCAGGCTCCAGGGACGAGTCCGCGACCACGGCGGGCGACGGCCGGGCGCCCGCGAAACGGCGGCGATCCGCCTGGCTGTTGCCGCTGTGCGCGCCGGAGATCGGGGCGGGCGCGGCGTTCGTGACGGCCGCGGCGATCAAGGCCTCCGGGGCCGTGCTGATCCCGGTCGTGCTGGCGGGGTTGATCAAGACGCCCAAGCGCCTGATCCAGGTCGCGATCGGGATGCTGGCCGCCGCCGCCGTGGCCGCCGCCGCCAGCTTGACGGCGTTCGGGCTGCACGTCCCCGACCTCAGCACGCAGAGCCGGCTGGTCACGAACGTGAGCATCCCCAACCTGCTCGGCCTGGGGCTCGGCCAGGGCGGCCTGACGACATCGCTGCACACGGTGCTGAACGCCGTGCTGGTGATCTCCGTGCTGCTCTGCTGCGTGCAGGCCTGGCGCCGGCGCTCGTCGATCACGGCATCGGGCTGGGCGAGCGTCGCGCTGCTCGTCACGCTCAGCTGGGTGCTGCCCTGGTACGTGCTGTGGGTGCTGCCGATGGCGGCCCTGTCCAGCTCGCGGCGGCTGCGGATGACCGCGCTCGTGCTGGGCGTCTACTTCATCATCGCCTGGGCGCCCGCGTCCGGGCAGCTGTGGAACGCGATCGGCTTCCATCCGGAGAAAACCTCGCTTGGCCGCCTGCACCAGCGCTACGTCAAGGAGTTGCTGAACTGAGGCGTTCGAGCTAGTCCTCCGGGGGGCGGCGCTCGCGCTTGCGTTCGGTGCCCCGGCGCTTGGCCGCCAGGCGCCGCTCGCGGGAGGCGGCGGTCGGGCGCGTGGCGCGGCGGCGCTTGGGCACGGCGAGCGCTTGCGCGAGCCGCTCGCCGAGACGGCTTAGTGCCAGCTCGCGGTTGCGCGCCTGCGAGCGCTCGTCCTGGGCGATCGCGACGACGCGCTCCCCGGCACGCGCCAGCAGGCGCGCGCGCTGGACCTCGCTCAGCGACGGAGAGGCGAGCACGTCGAAGCTCGCTTCCACGCGTGAGGCGGTCACGTTCGCGTGCTGACCGCCCGGCCCCGAGGAGCGGCTCGCGCGCACCGTCACCTCCGCCAGCGGGATCGCGAGTTGCTCGTTGACGCGCAGCCGCCGCTGCCGCGAGGGCTCGGCCTCGCTCACGGCAGCCGCCGCCGCGCCCGCCCGCGGCTACTCGCTGGAGAGGTCATGGACCGCTTTGACCCGTTCCTCCTCGCCAGGGCGCACGCGCCCGTCGCGACCGACATAGCCGCCCTTGCCGCCGGCGATCAGATAGACGGCATCGACGTCTCCGGTGTTGCGGATCTTGCGCGGCGTGGCGGCGTCCACGCGCGCGAGCCCGCCCTCGGACAGGCGCTGCACGGCGCCGTCGCCGAACTCCATCTCGATCGTGCCACGGTGCACGAAGTACAGCTCCTCCTGCTCGTCATGAAAGTGAAAGCCGGTCTCGATGCCGGCCGGCAGGACGATCGCGTTGACGCCGAAGGCGGTCACGCCGAGGCCCTTGCGGACCTTGCGAAAGCCCGGCCCGTCGCCGAGGTCATCGAGGTTGGCGACCGCAAAGCCCTCGCCCTCGGTCACCCCGGGGTAGTCAGTGGAAGCCTCCATGTCGTCTCTCCTGTCGTCGGAATGTGTAGCTCTCGCAGAGCCGTATAACCATCGCGCACACGAGCGCAAAGCACAATGTCCTCGCCGGCTCTCACCGGCGCAGGCGCTCGTGCGCACGCCTGGCCGTCCTGCCCACCGGTCGGTCGCGAGCGCCGCTAGTGATCGGCAACGTATCCGCCCGCGGGCGACAGCGGCCTGCCCTCCCGCGCCCAGCGCGCGAGCCCACCCTGCATCGAGTAGGCCTGGAAGCCGGACGCGCGAAATGCCTGGGCGGCCATCGAGGAGCGTGAGCCCACGCGGCAGTAGAAGATGACCGGCCGCTCGCGCTCGACGCTCGCGGCGGCGCCGGAGAGCTCGACCAGCTCGACGTGCCGCGTGCCCTCGATGTGGCCGGCCTCGCGCTCGTAGCCCTCGCGCACGTCGATCAGCTGCAGGGATGGGTCCTCCGCGAGCCATTCGGCGACGCGCTCCGGCGGCACGTCGATCTCGCCGGGCTCGCTCATTGCTCGAGCCGCTTCTCGGCGCGATGCATGAGCACGCGCGAGGGCGCGCTGACGACCGTGGCGCCCGCGGGCACGTCCTCGGTCACGACGGCGCCGGCGCCGATCTTCGCGGCGCGGGCGACGCGCAGGGTCTTGCCGTAGGGGGTGATGATGACCACGTTCGCGCCGATCTTCACGTCATCCTCGATGATGATCTTGGCGGGGGCGCCGGCCGAGCCGCGCACCGCGAGCGTCGTGTGATGCCAGATCCTCACCCGCTCGCCGATCACCACGTTGTCGTGCACGATCAGGCCGAAGGCGTGATGCTCGAGGCGGATATCGGGGCTGACGGCCGCGTTGATCGGCAGCGAGTTGTGGTAGAGCAGGGCGTTGAGGCGCTTGACGAGGAGCGCCAGCCGCCGATGCCCGCGCTTGCGCAGGGAGATCGACAGCAACCACAGCCGCTCCGGGCTCACCTGCTCAGCTCGATCGAGTCCCGGAGCACCATCGGTGGGGTAAACCTAGCATCGCCCGCTTGACGCTCCGCGGCGCGGCGAGGTCCTCTTATCACTAGGATCAGCGGCAATGCAGGCGGTCAGCGACGTCTACACGATCCCCCAGGAGAACCTCGACTTCTGCGCGACGATCGGGCAGATCGCCCGCGAGAAGATCGCGCCGCGCTCGGCCGAGATCGACGAGCGGGCGGAGTACCCGTGGGACGTCCGCAAGCTGCTCGCCGAGCAGGACATCCTCGGTCTGCCGTTCGCGGTCGAGCACGGGGGCACGGGCACGGGCACGCTGATGCTGAACATGGCGGTCGAGGAGATCGCCAAGGTCGACGCATCGTGCGCCTTGATCCTGATGGTGCAGGAGCTGGGCACGCTGCCGATCCAGCTGTTCGGCTCGGATGAGCTGAAGGAGCGCTTCCTGCCTAGGTGCGCGACCGGGGAGTGCTCGCCGGCCTTCGCGCTGTCGGAGCCCGAGGCCGGCTCGGACCCCGCCGGGATGAAGACGACGGCGGTCAAGGACGGCGATGAATGGGTGATCAACGGCACGAAGAACTGGATCTCCAACCTCGGCGTCGCCGACTTCTACATCACCTTCGCGGTCAGCGACAGAGACACGCGGCGGCTGACGGCGTTCGTCGTGGAGGCCGATCGCCCGGGCTTCAGCGTCGGCAAGCTCGAGCACAAGCTCGGCATCCGCGCCTCGCCGACCGGCCAGCCGATCTTCGAGGAAGTGCGGGTTCCGCAGGAGAACGTGATCGGCGAGGTCGGCAAGGGCCTGTCGGTAGCGCTCGGCACGCTGGAGCGCACGCGCCTGGGGGCGGCGGCGCAGGCCGTCGGCATCGCGCAGGGCGCGACCGACTACGCGGTCGACTACGCGCGCGAGCGCCGGCAGTTCGGCAAGGCGATCAACGAGTTCCAGGCGATTCAGTTCAAGCTGGCCGACATGGAAACACGCACGGCGGCCGCGCGCGAGCTCTTGTACAAGGCATGTGCGATGGCCGATCAGGGCCATCCGCAGCGGGGAAAGTACTCCTCGATGGCCAAGGTCTTCTGCTCCGACAACGCCATGGAGGTGACTGTCGAGGCGGTTCAAGTGCTGGGCGGCTACGGTTATGTCAAGGAGTATCCGGTGGAGCGAATGATGCGCGACGCAAAGATCACACAGATCTACGAGGGCACGAACGAGATCCAGCGTCTCGTGATCGCCCGCACGCTCAAGTAAGGCTGCTCGATGCGCTCCTCGCCCCCGACAGGAGCCTCCGGTCAGCTCCGGCGTGTCGGCGTGGCGGCCCTGATCGCGATGTCGGTCGGGCTGGTCGTGATCGTCGTCGGGCAGGGCTTCAGCACGATTGGCGCGGTGCGTGCGCTCGAGGACGTGGCGCTGGGCGTGATCGTCGCGGCCGCGCTGATGGGCGGCGTCGCGTTCGTGGCCGTGCGGCTCGCGGGCTGGCGCGACCCCGAGTCCGAGAAGGAGTTCGAAGAGATCGTCCGTCACTCCGAGGAGCTCGCGCGCGAAGGCCTGGCCGCCGATCCCTCCGAAGGCGAGTTCATGGAGCTCGACCCGCTCGACGACCGCGACTTCGAGGAGCTGGTGCGGGACGCGCTCGACGATCTGCCGGACCTGCTGCGCAACGCGCTCTCGCACGTCGCCGTCGTGATCTCCGACGGTGGCCGCCGCCATGGCGCCTACGGGCTCTATCAGGGAGACGGCGCCACGCGCGATAACACCCACGATCGCATCGTCATCTTCCGCGACACCCTGCGCCGCGACTTCGGCCACGACGCCGAGATGCTGCGCGACCAGGTGACGCGCACCGTGCGCCACGAGCTTGCCCATCACGTCGGCTTCGACGAGCTCGGCGTGAGTCGTCTCGACCTGTAGTGCCAGACTCGGTGAAACCGACCGCGGCGGCCGCGGCAGTCACGGCGCAGGCGCCACCGCATGGCGACTCGGGCAGGCGCGTCCCCGACTTCTTCATCGCCGGTCACGCGAAGTGCGGCACGACGGCGCTGTACGCGATCCTGCGCAGCCACCCGCAGATCTACATGCCGGATGTCAAGGAGCCGCGGTTCTTCGCGCCCGAGCTGCTGTCCCGCTTCCGCGAGCAGGGAGGGGGCGGCGCCGGGGAGCCGGCGATCAACGAGCACCGCTACTCGCTCGATGCCTACCTCGACCTGTTCGCCGCGGCAGGCCCGCAACAGCGCGCCGGCGAGGCCTCGCCGATCTACCTGCGCTCCACGACCGCGGCCGTGCGCATCGCCGAGGTGCAGCCGGATGCGCGGATCATCGCGATCCTGCGTGAGCCCGCGAGCTTCCTACGCTCGCTGCATCTGCAGAACGTGCAGAACCATCTGGAGACCGAGCGGGACCTCGGCAAGGCGCTGGAGTTGGAGGATTCAAGGCGCGAAGGCAGGAACATCCCGCCTCGCTGTCACTCCCCCGAGGCGCTGATGTACTCCGATCACGTGCGCTACGTCGAGCAGCTGCGCCGCTTCCGCGATGTGTTCGGCGCGGAGCACGTGCTGGTGCTGATCTACGACGACTTCCGCCGCGACAACGTGGCGAGTGCGCGCGAGGTGCTGCGCTTTCTGGAAGTCGACGAGACGGCGGAGCTCGAGGCGGTCGAGACGAAACCGCTGCGGGCGGTGCGCAACCCCCGCCTGCACGGCGTCAGACAGACGCTGTGGAGGGCTCGCCACAACCCCGCCGCGGCCGGCCGCGTGTCGCGAGCGGTGGTCGCGCTAACGCCCGAGCAGCTGCGTAGCGGCGCCGGCCGAAGCCTGTGGCGCCGCTTCGTCTACAGCGATCCCACACCCCCTAAGGAGGCGCTGATGCTCGCGATCCGCCGCCGCTTCAAGGGCGAGGTGATGGCCCTGAGCGACTACTTGGACCGCGATCTGGTGGGCCTCTGGGGCTATGACCGCATAAGCTGAGCACGTCCCACCCAAAACCGCATCCGACCCAAGGAGAAGACAGCCAGATGCCCGAAGCCGTGATCGTCGACGCCATCCGCACGCCCATCGGCCGTGCCGGCAAGGGGTCTTTGAAGTCCATTCGAGCCGACGACCTCGCCGCGATCCCCCTGCGCGCGCTGATCGAGCGCAACCCCGAGCTCGACCCGAGCTCGATCGTCGACATCATGATGGGCTGCGGCTTCTGCGAGGGCGAGCAGGGCTACAACGTCGGGCGCATCGCCGGCCTGTTGGCGGGCATCGACCATCACGTGCCGGCGACGACCGTCAACCGCTTCTGCGCCTCCTCGCTGCAGACCGCGCGGATGGCCTTCCACGCGATCAAGACGGGCGAGGGCGACACGTACGTGGCGGCGGGCGTCGAGGCCGTCTCGCGCGCCGGTGGCGGCAGCTCGTTCGAGTTCAACCACGCGGTCGACGGCTCTGAGGGCTCGGCATATGACGTGTACATCCCGATGGGCATGACGGCGGAGAACGTCGCCGAGCGCTGCAAGGTCAGCCGCGAGTCTCAGGACGAATGGGCGGTGATCTCGCAGGGGCGGGCCGTGGAGGCGGTGACGAGCGGGCACTTCGACAAGGAGATCGTGCCGGTGACCGTTCCCGCGCACAAAGACGTGGACAAGGAGGGCAACGAGATCGACGTGCCGGAGACGGTCGTCGGCAAGGACGACGGGCCGCGCGCGGGCACGACGATGGAGAAGCTCTCCGCACTTCAGCCGGTGTTCAAAGAGGGCGGTACGGTCACGGCCGGCAACGCCTGCCCACTGAACGATGGAGCGGCGGCGCTGCTGATCATGTCCGAGGAGAAGGCCAGGGAGGCCGGCATGAAACCGCGCGCGCGAATCATCGCTTCGGCGGTCGCCGGCCTGCGCCCGGAGATCATGGGCCTCGGCCCGATCCCCGCGATCGAGAAACTGCTGAAGGCGACGGGCATGGCGATGAGCGACATCGACGTGGTCGAGATCAACGAGGCGTTCGCCGCGCAGATCGTGCCGTGCAAGGAAGATCTGGGGATCGACGATGAGAAGCTCAACCCGTTCGGCGGGGCGATCGCGCTGGGGCACCCGTTCGGGATGACCGGCGCGCGGATCATGACGACGCTGCTCAACGATCTGGAGACGCTCGATAAGACCTACGGCATCGAGTCGATGTGCGCCGCCGGCGGCATGGGCATGGCGATGCTGGTCGAGCGGCTGTAGCCGGGCCGGATTCGATGGGGGCCGCCTTCGGGCGGCCCGGTCGGGCGTGCGCAGCGCCGTCAAGCGGGGATCGCGACAGCCGACGAGGCGCGCATGGCAAACACGCCGCGCTCTTTCGCACGGTGCTGGCTGTATGTTGATCGCGAACTCGATCGCGAACGAGGTTCGCCACATGCCACAGGCGCCCAAGGTCTTCATCTCTTACGCGCATGACTCGCCCGAGCACAGGGAGCGAGTGCTGGGTCTCTGCGTCCGGCTGCGCCAGGACGGCGTCGATTGCGACATCGACCGCTATCACGAGTCGCCTCCCCAGGGATGGGCTGCGTGGATGAACAGCTCGATTCGCGATGCGGACTTCGTGTTGATCGTCTGCTCGGCAATTCTGCGTGAGCGCTTCGAAGGCGCCGCCGCCCCCGGCGCGGGCCTCGGCGCCAAGTGGGAGGGAGCGATAATCACGGCCGACCTCTACCTGCACGAGTCCTACAACGTGAAGTACGTCCCGCTGATGCTCACGAGCGAGGGTCGCGAGCACATTCCGAATCTGCTCAGTGGCGCCACGTTCTACGACCTTGGCCAGCCTGACGGCTACGAGCGGCTCTATCGACGGCTGACGGACCAGCCGGAGGTGTTGCGAGAGAAGCTCGGCACGCTTGTCGAGCTCTCTACTCGTGATGTGCGATGGCAAGACGTCGGGCATCCGCCACATGTCGCGAGCGCGACGATCGAGTTCCGCAGCGATCTGCTGCCTGATGAGGTCACGGTCTACGAAGCCCTCCCGGTGATCGAGCGCGGTGAGGCGGTCGGCATTCGCTGGCCGCAGCTAAGCGACTATCTCTACGAGACGCTGAGCGCGCGCCGGCCCGATCTCTCCCGACAACTGCTCGATCGTGGCAACGAGCCGGGCGAGTCGCTCGTGAAAGCGATCGAGGCGTTCGACACGGCATTGAGCGCAGCGGGCAGAAGGCGCGACCGAGCCGCGGAGCGGATTCCTCTCATGTGGGCGGGGATGACAGAGTCGGGATATTGGGGGCCGTCGCTTGGCGGGACGTTTCGCTACTCGCTCGAACACTTTCTCGTACTCGCGAACATCAGGGCGCTCCTGAGCATGGGAGGAGTTCAGTTCGAGGAGGGCTATCGGCCGCTGCCCGGTGGTCTGCGTTCCGGCACTGTGACAAGCGAGACCTTTCAGCTGCCCGCCGTAGCCGAGGCGTTCGATGCCGAGCCGCCTTTGTGGGCGGTGGAGGTCGAGTTGGCGGGGGAGTGCTTCTACGTGTTCGCCCCCCGCGCGATGGTGGAGCGCGTCGGCTACGACGGCGCCGGCGCAGGGGGGCGCTTTTTCCGCGACTTCCTCGTCCCGCAGATGGAGGACCGCCTGATTGGCCGGGACAAGCAGGTGGCGTATCAGCCGAGCGCTGTCACCGTTGGGAAGGTGCGCGACGGGAATTTCGACGAGCCCGATCACGAGCCCGATCCTCAAGACGGTTGACTCCCAACCATCACTCCCGGCCGTCCGGGGAGCGGTGGGCGCAGCGAACGACTAGCGCGGCGGCATCCGCAGCGCGCCGTCGAGCCTGATCGTCTCGCCGTTGAGCATCCGGTTCTCGACGATCTGGCAGGCGAGTTGCGCGTACTCGGTGGGCAGGCCGAGGCGCTGCGGGAAGGGAACGCCGGCGCCGAGCTTTTGACGGGCCTCCTCGGGCAGCGCGGCAAGCAGAGGGGTGTCGAACAGCCCGGGGGCGATCGTGTTGACCCTGATCCCGTACTGGGCCAGATCGCGGGCCGTCGGTAGCGTCATCGCCACGACGCCGCCCTTGGAGGCGGAGTAGGCGACCTGTCCGACCTGGCCGTCGTAGGCGGCGATCGAAGCGGTGTTCACGCACACACCGCGCTCGCCGTCGTCGAGCGGCTCGTTTCCGATCATCGCCGCGGCCGCGAAGCGCAGCACGTTGAAAGTCCCGATCAGGTTGATCTGGATGATCGTCTCAAACGGCATCAGCGGGTGCGGGCCCTTGGAGCCGGCGACCTTCTGCGCCCAGCCGGTCCCGGCGCAGCAGACGGCGACGCGCAGGCCTCCCTCGGCCTCCGCGGCCTTCTGCACGGCGGCCTGCACCTGCTCCTCCTCGCGCACGTCGCAGGAGAGGAACTCGAGACCAAGCTCGGAGGCCAGCGCCGCGCCCTTCTCGGCGTTGACGTCGGCGATCGTCACGACCGCGCCCTGGGTGTGCAGGCGCCGGACGGTGGCCTCTCCGAGCCCTGAGGCGCCACCGACGACGATTGCCGCGCTGCCATCGATCTGCATGGCGCGGAACCTTATCCGCCGGAGCCGTCCGCCGGCTTGGCGGCGGCGCGCGAGAGCGTCAAGGCAAACAGCTCGTCGGGGTCGGTGAACCAGCGCACGAGCTCCAGGCCCGCGGCGGACAAATCGCCTTCGATCCGTTCGGCCGTGAACTTCGCGCTGATCTCCGTGCGCATCTCCTCGCCCGCGGCAAAGTGCACGGGCAGGTCCAGATCGCGCACGAGCGTCGTGTGCTCGCGCTGCGCGCGCAGACGCATCTCGATCCACTCGTGTTTAGGGTCGAACAGGGCGACGTGATCAAAGGCGTCCGGGTCGAAGTCGGCTCCGAGCTCGCGGTTGAGCACGCGCAGCACGTTGCGGTTGAACTCGGCGGTGACGCCCTCGGCGTCGTCATAGGCGGCCTCCAGCACCTGCGGGTCCTTGACGAGATCCGTGCCCATCAGCAGGTAGTCCCCGGGGCCGAGCAGGCGCGAGACCTCGCGCAGCACGCGCCGGCGGCTGCCGGGCGGGAAGTTGCCGATCGTGCCGCCGAGGAACGCGACGATCCGCGGGCCGACGGCTGGCGGCACCCGGTCGAGGTGGCGCTCGAAATCGCCGATCACGCCATGCACGCGCAGGCCCGGATACTCGTTTGTCAACTCATCGGCGCAGTCGCGAACCATGCTCTCGGTCACGTCGACTGGGATGTAGCGCTCGAGCGTCCCGGCGGCGTGCAGCGCGTCGAGCAGCACGCGCGTCTTGGCCGCGGTGCCCGAGCCCAACTCGACCAGCTCGGCGGCGCCCGTGAGGATCGCGAGCTCGGTCGCGGTCGCCTCCAGGATCGCGCGCTCGGCGCGCGTCGGGTAGTACTCGGGCAGCTCGCAGATGCGGTCGAACAGCTGCGCGCCGCGGGCGTCGTAGAAGTGCTTGGGCGGCAGTTCCTTGAAGGGGCGCGTGAGGCCGTCGAGCACGTCGTCGGCGAGCGAGCGTTCATGCGCGCCACCGAGGTGGGAGTCGATGCGGATCGCCGCTTCCGCGACGGGCTCCGCTGGGGTATGCGGCTCCATCAATGGTTCCGGTCAGCCGAACGGCGCTGCTGATCTCCAGTGCGTGGTCGAGCCTATCGCTTCCTGAGCACGCGGCACGAGTCCGCTCGCTCGGGATTTCATGCCGCGTCCCGTGCCAGGCGCACTCCGGCGAAGATCTGACGGCGCTGCGGCAGGTCCCAGTTGCGAAAGCGGGGGTTGGCCACGCGCGGGTGAGTAGCCCATGAGCCGCCCTTGAGCACACGATAGGAGTCGCCGAAGAACACCTCCGAGTACTCGCGGTAGGGGTAGGCGACGAAGCCGGGATAGCCGCCGAAGGTGCTCGCGGTCCACTCCCACACGCGCCCGAGGCCTTCGAGCTCGGTGTCACCGTGCTTGTGGGTGGGCGCAGAGCTGCTTGCTGCCCGCTCCCACTCGGCCTCGCTTGGCAGCCGCGCCTCGTGGGCCTTCGCGAACGCGTCGGCCTCGAACCAGCTCACGTGGCAGACCGGCGCCTGCGGGTGGCCGGCGGCGATCGACGGGTGAGATGCCTGGCGCTGTTCGGCGAGCCACGCCCAGCCCTCCTCGGACCACAGCTCGCGGCGCTCATAGCCGCCGGCCTCACCGAAGGCGCTCCAGCTCGCGTTGCTGACCGGCAGGCGGGCGATGCGGAAGGCGGGAGTCTCGACGACGTGGCGCGGGCGCTCGTTGTCGTAGGCGAAGCTCTCCGCCGCGGCGCCCATCTCAAACGGCCCAGCGGGAACGTCGATCCACTCGCCGGCGCCCTCCGGCGAGGCGAGCGGCAGCTCGCTGCGCACGCGCTCGCCGTCGGGCAGCAGACCGGCGATCGCAAGCGTCTGGCGCATCGTCTCGCCGTGCTGCAGCTCGTGGCGCACGACCATCTCGCAGATCGCGCCGTCGTCGATGCCGCGCGTGGCGATCGTCTCGATCGACCGCTCGCGCACCTCCTGCAGGTAGGCGCGCGCGGCGGGCGGCCCCAGCGCCTCGATCTCCCCGCGGATCGCACGGGGGGTCTCGAACGCGTCGTACAGGTCGGCCAGATCGGGCCGCAGCAGCGGCATCCTGCCGAGGCGGTGGGCGATCCACAGATCCTCGTAGGCGGCGATGTGGCCGAGGTCCCAGACGAGCGGGCTCATCAGCGGCGAATACACACGCTCGAGCTGTTCGTCGTCGAGGTGCGCCACGAGCTCGAGCGTTCGCGCGCGAGCCATCTGCAGGCCCACGAGCAGCTGCTCGGCGCCGGGTGAAGGCTCGCTGATCTTCAGGGCGTTCGTGGCCATAGCTCTTGCTCTTGCCTGCACCTACTGTACGAGCTTGGCGGAGCTCATCTGGGCAGGGGCGCCGGCGAGGCGGCGTCATCGGCGATCACGCTCAGGCGCCCCCGCCGCAGCAGGCTTGCGGGGACGTGAGGAGTGGGCTCTCCGAGCATCGCGCTGACGGCGTCGGCCTTGCTCGCCCCCGTGGCCAGCAGCAGGCAGTGCCGCGCCGCGCGCAGCATCGGCAGGCTCAGCGTGATCCGCTCCGGCGGCGGCTTGGGCGAGTCGCCGACGCCCAGGCACAGCTCCCGCTCGCCCGCATCCAGTGTCGGCGCTCCGGGGAACAGCGAGGCGATGTGCCCGTCGGGGCCGATGCCGAGCACGATCAGATCGAGCGCGGGCGGCCCATCGCCCTTGCCGATCGCGCCCAGCTCGAGCGCATAGCGCTCGGCTCCCCGTTCGGGTCCGAGCTCGCCTTCCATGCGGTGCACGCGCTCGGGCTCGATCGCGGCCGCGATCGCGCCGCTCATCAAGGTCTCGTGCACGAGCCGGTAGTTGCTCTGCTCGTCCTGCGGGCCGACGCAACGCTCATCGGCGAACCACAGCTCGATTCCCTCCCAGCTCTCGAGCTCCGCCCCCAGCAGCTCATAAGCGCGAGCCGGAGTGCCTCCTCCGCTCAGCGCCACGTGCGCGAGACCGCGCTCCCGACGCGCGCTGTCGAGGCGCCGGGCGATCTCACGCGCGGCGCGCTTGGAGGCCGTCTCGGCGTCAGCGCAGGTGGTCAGGCTGGTCATGCCGGCGCCGTCTCGGGCAGCAGCGCTCGCGCCGCTCGCAGCGCCGCACCGTAGGTGGGGTCGCGCAGCAGCGCCTGCCTGATGCCCTCGCCGAGGATCCCGCCCTCGCCGCGTGAAGCGCCGAGCAGCGTCCAGCTGCGCTCACGGCCGTCGGCGTCGCGGCGTCGCGCGCGCAGTCCGCCCGAGCCACGATCCAGGCGCATGCGCAGGCCCGACTCAGCGCACAGCTCCACACCGGCCAGCCCCGGCACCTGCAGCTCCGGAGCGGCGAGCAGCTTCAACTCGATCGCGCGGGCGCCGCCGTCGGCGCAGCCCCGCAGCGTGCCCTCGGCGGTGCTCGGAGCGATCCGCGAGCGCTCCAGCGACCAGCCGAGTCGTGAGGCCAGCCAGCCGAGGAGCAGCAGCGCCGCCACCCCGGAGTCAGGGTGATGCCTGACCGTGACGGCGTCAAGGCGCTGTAGCTCCCGGCGCATGGGCGCCGGATCGAAGACCGTCGCCACGCGCTCGCGCCAGGGGGTCGAGCGCAGCCACGCGAGATCGACCACGTAGGACTGCTCGGAGAGCGCACTCGCGCGGTCGATCGCCGCGCGCTGGCCCGCCGGCGAATGATCGGGCTCGTCGATCGAGTCCAGCAGCGTCGCCTGGGCCAGGCCCAGCAGCGCGTCGACGGCCTCGGGGTGGCCATGGGGTGACCACAGGAGCGTCGGCAGATCGGTGACCACCAGCGGGTCGGCGATCGTCGGCAGGTCGTCGAGGTGGCGATCGCCGAGCTGGACGATCACGGTCTCCCGCAGCAGCGCGAGCTGGCCGGGGTCTGGATCGCCGTCGCTGGCGATCGTCGCGCGCGCGTCCAGGCGATCGCGGTTGGGCTCGTAGGAGAGCACCACCAGGCGTGAGGCGTGGTAGCGCCCGACCTGACGCAGGCGGTTGGCGATCTCGCCGCTCCAGGCATCGTCGACGAACACGATCATGTTCAGCACGCGCGCCGGGACGAAGCTACCGCTTTCGGCATGGCGCTCGGCGAGCAGCACGCGAAGTGCGGCTTCGATCGCGTCGGGGGTGGTGCCCTGCTCGCTCCAGACGGCGTCGCTGGTGCTCATCAGATCGCGCGCCAGCGCTGGTCCTCCAGCAGCAGCCGCTCGGCCTCCCGCGGTCCCTGTGAGCCGGCCTCGTACTGGGCCAGCGGGCCGCGCGTGTGCGCCCACGCGGTAACGATCGGGTCGCAGATCCGCCATTGGGCCTCGACCTCGTCGTTACGCGTGAACAGCGTCGCATCGCCGCGCATCGCGTCGGTGATCAGCCGCTCATAAGCCTCCGGCGACTGCGAGAGAAAGGCCGTGCCGTACAGGAACTCCATGTTCACGGGGCGGATGATCATGCGCGTGCCGGGGATCTTCGCCCCCAGCCGCAGCGACACGCCCTCGTTCGGCTGGAGCGTGAGCACGAGCTGGTTGGGCTGCACCCCGAGCGAGCCGTCCTGGCTGAAGGCGAGGTGGGGGACGGGCTTCAGCGTGACGGCGATCTCCGTTACCTTGCGAGCCAGGCGCTTGCCGGTGCGGATGTAGAAGGGAACGCCCGCCCAGCGCCAGTTGTCGACTTCCAGGCGCAGCGCCGCGTAGGTCTCGGTCGTCGAGCCCGCCCGCACTCCGTCCTCTTGCAGGTACCCGGGCACGTCCTCGCCGCCGGCGTGCCCGGCGGCGTATTGCGCGCGCAGCGACATCTCGGGAATCTCCACGGCGGTCGGCTCGGGGATCGCCTGCAGCACCTTGACCTTCTCGTTGCGCACCTCTTCGGCGGTGAAGCTGACCGGCGGCTCCATCGCCACGTGACAGAGCAGCTGCAGCATGTGGTTCTGGATCAAATCGCGCAGCGCCCCGGCATTGTCGTAGTAGCCGGCGCGCGTGCCGATTCCGAGATCCTCGGCGGCCGTGATCTGCACGCTGTCGATGTAGTTGCGGTTCCACAGCGGCTCGAACATGCCGTTGGCGAAGCGGAACGCCATCATGTTCTGCACGGTCTCCTTGCCGAGGTAGTGGTCGATGCGAAAGACCTGCGTCTCGTCGAAGATCGCGAGCACCCGGCGGTTGAGCTCACGCGCCTCCTCGAGCGTCGTGCCGAACGGCTTCTCGATTACCACCCGCACCCTCGCGTCCTCGCTCTGGGCGAGCTCCGAGCGGCCCAGCTCCGCGACGATCACGGGAAAGAACTCAGGCGACGTCGATAGGTAGAAGGCCCGGTTCAGCGGTTCCCCGGCGTCCCGGTCAAAGGCGTCGAGCACCTCCTCCAGACCGCTGTAGACGGAGTCCTCGTCGAATACCCCGGACACGTAGCGGGCCTCCGCCAGCAGTTTCTCGAGGACGTCCTCGTCAGGCGTGCGGCGCGAGAACGCGCGGATCGCCGCTTCGCACTCCTCGCGGTAGTCCTCGTGCGTTTTCTCTTTACGCGAGACGCCCACCAAGTGAAAGCGCTCCGGCAGCGCGCCGTCGTGAGCGAGGTTGTAGAGCGCCGGCAGCAGTTTGCGCTTGGCCAGGTCGCCGGTTGCGCCGAAGATGACGAGCGAGGTGGGGGCAACCGGCAGGCGCTCGAGCCCGGCCGTCAGCGGGTTATCCGGCTCGGCCTGCGGCGTCGGCAGACCAGGCTCGGCTGCCACGCTCACCGGCCTCGGTGGCAGCCGCCGCGACCCGTGAGGGCGGCTCGGGCCGCCGGCGGCGCGGCGGGTAGGCGGGCCTCGGCGGCGAGGGCTGCGTCGCTCACCCTACGATCGTAGTGGCCGCGGCCCTGTTGTAGGTTTCCCGCGACGGCGCAGCGCCCGGAGGAGACCTTGAACGCAGATCCCAACCGACAGAAACCCGACCGCAACCTGGCGCTCGAGCTCGTGCGCGTGACCGAGGCGGCGGCGCTGGCCGCCGCCCCGCTGGTCGGGATGGGCGACAAGGAGGCCGCCGATCAGGCCGCCGTGGACGGCATGCGCTACGTGCTCGAGTCGGTGCAGATGGACGGCGTGGTGGTGATCGGGGAGGGCGAGAAGGACGAGGCGCCGATGCTCTACAACGGCGAGCAGATCGGCGACGGCTCGCCGCCGCAGGTGGACATCGCCGTCGACCCCCTGGAGGGCACGACGCTCGCCGCCCACGGCATGCCCAGCGCGCTGGCGGTGATCGCGCTGTCGAGCCGCGGCACGATGTTCGATCCCGGGCCATGCGTGTACATGGAGAAGATGGCCGGCTCGCCTGAGATCGCCGACCTGCTCGATCTCGACCGCCCACTCGGCGAGACCGTCAAGCTCGTCGCCGAGCGCAAGGGCACGCCGATCGGGGACGTGATGGTCGTGGTGCTCGACCGGCCTCGCCACGAGCAGGGCATCCAGGCGATCCGCGAGGCCGGCGCGCGCGTGCGGCTGATTGCGCACGGCGACGTCTCAGCCGCGCTGCTGGCCGTCACCGAGCGCTCGACCGTGGATTTGCTGTGGGGCATCGGCGGCACGCCCGAGGGCGTCATCTCGGCGGCGGCGGTCAAGTGTCTCGGCGGGCAGCTGCTCGGGCGGCTGTGGCCGCGCGAGGACTCCGAGCGCCAGGCGGCCGTGGATGCCGGCTATGACCTCGAGCGCGTGCTGACGCGCGACGATCTCGTCTCGGGCGAGGACGTGTTCTTCTCGGCCACCGGCATCACCGACGGCGACGTGCTGCAGGGAGTCCGCTATCCGAGCGCCGGTGGCGCGACGACGGAGTCGCTCGTCACGCGCTCGCGCTCGGGCACGATCAGGCGCATCCGGGCCACGCACGACCGCGCAAAGCTGAGGGCGGTCGGCGGCGAACGATTCTGATGAGCCCCGAACGACTGTGGAAGCTGTCGGCGGCGCTGCGCAGGCGCGGCTGGCGCCGGCCGGCGCTGCTGGTCAAGAAACTGAACTCGGTCCTCTACCACAACTCGCTGGCGCCGGGGGCGACTTTCAGCCCGGACATACGCTTCGGCCATCACGGGTTCGGCACGATGGTGCACAGCAACGTGGTGATTGGGCGCAAAGTCAAGATCTGGCACAACGTCACGCTGGCGGTGCGCGCCGCCACAGGCTCGCCGCATCGGATCGTGATCGAGGACGACGTGACGATCGGGGCCAACGCCGTGATCGTCACGCCGCACGAAGGCAGCGTGCGCATCGGCCGCGGCGCTCGCATCGGCGCCGGCGTGGTCGTGACTCGCGACGTGCCGGCGGGCGCGACCGTCGTGAGCGTGCCCGCACGCGTGCTGACGGGGGAGGATCCGCAGGAGCCGGTCGAGGATCGGCCAGGCTCGCCGGCGCCCGCCTCCGACGGGGACCCGCCAGCGCCCGAGCGCTCGCGCTAGAGCCGATAGCGCCCGACCCTCGACTCGGCCAGATCCAGACGCTGCAGGGATCGCAGGAAGCGGGACGTGATGATGACGTGGATGCGCGACTGCGTGACGTTGTAGAAGCGGCGGCTCACGCCGCTAATCGACGGGTAGAAGTTGGCCACCTCGACGGAGACGTGCAGGCGCACGCGGGCGGCGTCCTCTGTCGACGCTCGGCGGACCTCGATCTGCAGGTAGCCGCCGCCGTCGCGGCCATGCTTGGCCACGAGCAGCCCGCGCGCGATACGCCAGCGCACGAGGCCTCGTAGGGGGTCCATCTCGTACTCGGGGGCGTAGAAGGTGAGCAGCTTCAGCGGCCGTGAGAGCAGCACGATCGAGCGCTCGTGCTCGCTGTAGCTGACGTGGATCAGGCCGAGCGTCGCGCGGGAGAGAAAGCGCCAGTAGGTGCGGGCGAGTCGCTCGAGGTGCCCGGCGGTCCAGATCCTGTCGAGCACCGCGGTCGGCATGAAGACCTCGGCCGTCTGCTCCGAGCGCACCGCGCCGGTCGAGTCATCCAGGGAGGTCGAGTCCCCCGCTTCGACGATCACCACTTCGGCGCTGTCGTGTCCGAGGCCACGGCGCAGAGCTCGCCACAACGTGGGCAGCAGCGCGAGCAGGAGGATGGCGGCGACTACGACCGCGGCGATCTCGGTGCCGGTCATGCCGCCGGAGGCTATCTGCGGGCGCGCTCGCCGCGAGGGCACGCAGGCCCGAACGCCACGGCGCTCGCTGGACGACGGCGGATCGAAGCGGGATCGGTCGGTGAATGGGCCAAAGGCGACGCCCGCGTCCTCGGTTGCTGCTATTCAGATGGAAGATGAGCGGCGATCCCCACATCGAGCGCGGTCCACGCGCGCGGCCGGTGGCGGACGCGCCAGTCGACGCGCTGCTCGCGCGGGCCGACGAGCTGGCTAGGCGCTGGGCGATCGCCCTGCTGCTGGCACGCCCGCTGCGGGAGATGGCCGAGATCCCGCTCGAGGATCTGGCGCGCGAGGCACCGGCGCTCTGCGCGCAGGCGATTCGCGCGCTCGACTCCGACGCCGAGCTGGAGAGGCTGGCCGCGGTCGAGGAGCGGGGCGGCCGGCACGGCTCGGCGTGGCCCAGCCGGCTGGGGGCACGGGCCGGTGCGCCTGAGGCTCGGGCCCTCGTGTACGAGGTAGAGGCGCTGCGGGGAGTCCTGTGGGAGGCCCTCCTGGAGGAGCTCGACCGTCCGATCCTCGATCAGTCGAGCGCGCGGCTGGTAGCAGATCTCTCAGACCGTCTTGCGCACGTCTGCGCGACGGCGCTTGCCACGATGCTCGCGCCCGCCGCCGTGGCGAGCGGCGATGAGCCGCGTCTCGCCGCTCGAGCTCGTCATCAGGAGCCGCTCTACACCTCCCAGCGCTCCTCGCAGGGGCGCCCGGCGGCGATTCTCGTCGATGAGCGAGACGACCCTCCCCCGTCGCCGAGCGCGGCCGGGCGAGACGCGGTGGAGCCCGCTCGCCGCGAGGCTCTCGGCGAGCGCCCGCTCGGCCCTTCCGAGGCGCGGCGCCGCTCGGAGGCGAGGGGCGCCGAGACGCGTCCGCGCCCGCTGCCCTGGGACAGCCCGCCCCGGACGGAGCGACGCCCGCCACAGGCACGCGGCGAGTCATCCGGCCCAGCCGAGGCCGGCGCGGCGGGTGGCGACCCGGTCATGCGCATCACGCGGCGCTCGGCGCCGGTCGACGAGCGCGGCTAACTTCGGCCGGAGGCCGCCGCTTACGCGCCTGCGCTGGCGCCGCCGGTGGCGGCGATGCTGGGCGCTCCGGGCGGCAGTCCAAGCGTGGGCGTGTTCGGGACGCTGCCGACGACACGTGTGCGGATGCGAGCTGTGTCGGCCATCCCGAGCGCATGCGCGGCTTCGGTCGTGAGGTCCCACTGGGCGCCATTGTGACCGTAGGGCCCGCGATCGATCACGGGCGCCGTCAGGCCGTGCCCGCGGTAGCTGAACTTGACGAGCGTGCCACAGGGGAGCGTGCGGTTGGCGACTCCGACGACGGCCGGCGTCAGGGTCTGTCCGCAGGCGGTCGTCTGGCCGTAGAAGCCGGGACCGAACCAGGTCGCGAGCGCCACCGGTTTGACCGCGACGACCGGCGAGACGCCGCCGGTGGCGGCCAGCGTGCTCGCCGTCGGGCCGACCGCGCAGGTCATGCCGGCGAGCAGGGCGAGCAGGGCTATCTTCGAAAACGGTGTGCGCATCTGTATCTCTGCGCCTACGGGGTGAGCTGACGGGCTCGCGCGATCGCCGAAGCGACTGCGCTACGACCTGAAAAGGCCGATTCGCCCCCGCGGACCGATGCTTCCGATCCGCAATGGGTCCCCCGTCTTCCGCGACCTGGGTCTTGGAAGCTCGGCGTGGCGCAAGTATACAGAACCCCTCCCGCCGAACATGGCGGCCGGGCCGTGGCGGGGCCTGCCGCCGGCGCCGTCGAGGGGCTCAGGACAGCGGCAGGCGCGAGATGACGTCTTTGAGCAGTCGCTCGCCCGTCGAGACCCCGGCTTTCGCGAGCTCACCGAAGATCTCTGCCGCGGATGCGACCAACTCGGCGCCTCCCGGCGGCTGTATCGAGCCGCTCGCCGTTTCGCCCTCGCACTCGAAGCCCTGCCTGGGGGCGGGATCCTCGATCACGATCGGGGGGCGTCTGGGGGTCGGGGCGCGCCGCTTCTGGGCGACGGGCGGCTTGGCGGTCTCGGTTGCCGGTCCGCGTGCGCTCGTGCGCTCGCCGGCGCGTTTTGCGTGCGGAGCCTTGCCGTCGAGCGCTTTGCGGGGTCGCTTTGCGGGGGCGGCTCCGGCGCGCGCGGCGGCACGGCGCGCGCTCGAGCGCTGGGGGCGGGTGCGGGGCAGGTTCGCCAGGACCCCCTCCTCGTTGCGCGAGTCGCCAGAGGCGCCCTCGCTCGCATTGGCGTCGACCACGGCCCACATCATTGCTTAAGGGCGGAGTCGAGAACATCGAGGTGAGTGCGGGGTGAACATCCGCAGGCCGTTGCCGTTGACGGTGAGGACGCGTTAGCATGGGAGCCTGTAAAGACGCGCCTGAGTTGTAACGTTGGGAGGGCCTCGGCCGTATGTCCCACGGAGGGGCTGTCCTCAGCCAGAATCCGGCAGGGCTTCAGCGGTGGCCCCCGGGTTGTCGACCGACGGAAGAAACGGAAACAGATGTCAGTAGTCGAGCTGCAGGAGCTGGATGAGGTCAAGGGCCTGCTGGCCAAAGGGCAGCAGGTGGGGGTGCTCTCCTATACGGAGATAACAAAGGCGATGTCCGAGCTCGACTTGGACGAGTCCGACGTCGAAGAGCTGCACGGATTCCTTGAGAAAGCCGAGATCGAGCTCGTCGAGGACATCGATCCGGCGACCACCGCCTCCTCGCAGGTGGAGCGGGCGCCGGACAAGCGCGGCCGGCGCAAAGCGAAAGCGCAGCTCGACCTGAAGCCGGACATGACGACGGATTCGCTGCAGCTGTTCCTGAAGGACATCGGCAAGGTGCGGCTGCTGACCGCGCAGGAGGAGGTCGACCTGGCCAAGCGCATCGAGCGCGGCGATCTCGACGCGAAGCAGAAGATGGTCGAGTCGAACCTGCGCTTGGTGGTGTCGATCGCCAAGAACTACCGTAACCAGGGCCTGCCGTTCCTCGACCTGATCCAGGAGGGCACGCTCGGATTGGTGCGGGCCGCGGAGAAGTTCGACTACCGCAAGGGCTTCAAGTTCTCGACCTACGCGACCTGGTGGATCCGCCAGGCGATCGCGCGGGCGCTGGCCGACAAGGCGCGGACGATCCGCATCCCCGTGCACGTCGTCGAGAAGCTGAACAAGATCGGCCGCGCCGAGCGCAAGCTCGTGACCGAGCTCGGCCGCGAGCCGACCGCCGACGAGATCGCGGAGGTGACCGGCATCGACCCGGAGGAGGTCGACTCGATCAAGCGCTCCGCACAGGCGCCCGTCTCGCTAGAGAAGCCGGTCGGCGACGAGGAGGAGTCGGAGTTCGGGCAGTTCATCGCCGACGAGCGGGCCGAGTCCCCGTATGAGCGCGCCGCGGAGATCTTGACCAAGGAGGCGCTGCGCGAGGCGCTCGAGAACCTCTCCTACCGCGAACGGCGCGTGCTCGAGCTGCGTTACGGACTTGGCGGCGAGCATCCGCGCACGCTCGATGAGGTCGGGCGCACGTTCAACGTGACGCGCGAGCGGATTCGCCAGATCGAGAATCAGTCGCTGAAGAAGCTGCAGTCGCTGGCCGAGGCACAAAAGCTCCGCGACGTCGCCTGACGGGCACCTCGAATCGCCTGACTACGTCCTCGATCGCTTGCGTGCCGATCGGTCGATCGATGCGATCGACCGATCGGCCAGCACGCGGCGCTCACTGCGTCCTTGCCAACCAACCCGATTCGCCCGTCAGGGGGCCGTCCACCCTCGGCCTGTTTTGTCCAACGCCCTCGTCGGTGCTCAAGGCCTGGGCTGGGAATGCCGATCAGCAGGCATGTTCGACGTCAAGCAGGCACTACGCGAGTTGGTCGAGAAACAGGGCTCGGATCTGCACCTGAAGGCCGGGGCGCCGCCGCTGTTCCGGGTCAATGGGGAGTTGGGGGCTGAGGAGGGCGGCACGCATTTGACAGCGCAGGACACGGAGGCCGCGCTGAAAGAGCTGTTGAGCGATGAGACCAAGCTCGAGGAGTTCGCGCAGGAGCACGAGGTCGACTTCTCCTTTGAAATCCCCGAAGTGGCTCGCTACCGGATCAATGCGTTCCAGCAGCGCGGGGTGATCTCGATGGCATGTCGTGCGATCCCCCACAAGATCAGCACGATCGAAGAGCTCTCGCTGCCGAGCGTCGTGACCGAGCTGGCCGAAGAGGAGCGCGGGATCGTGCTGCTGACGGGCACGACGGGCTCCGGCAAGTCGACGACGCTTGCGGCGATGATCGATCACATCAACAACACGACGAGCAAGCACATCGTGACGATCGAGGACCCGATCGAGTTCGTGCACTCCGACAAACGCTCGGCGATCAACCAGCGCGAGGTGGGCATGGACACGACCTCCTTCAAGCGTGCGCTCAGGCGCGTGCTGCGCCAGGACCCCGACGTGATCCTGATCGGAGAGATGCGCGACGAGGAGACGGTGCAGACCGCTCTGTCGGCAGCCGAGACGGGGCACCTGGTGCTCTCGACGATCCACACGGTCGACGCCACCGAGTCCATCAACCGGATGCTCGACTTCTTCCCCACCCATCAGCACGCCCAGGCGCGCAGCATGATCGCGGGCACCGTCAAGGGCGTGATCTCCCAGCGCCTGGTACCGGGCTCTGAAGGCGGGCGCGTGGCGGTCTGCGAGATCCTGCGCATGACGGGCCGTGTGCGCGACATGATCGTGGACCCGGCGCAAACGGGCAAATTGGTCGAGGTGATCGCCTCCGGCAGCTATTACGGGATGCAGACCTTCGACCAGGCGCTGTTCGGCCACGTCAAGGCCGGGCGCGTGACGTTCGAGGACGCGATGAACGTCGCCTCGAGCCCACACGACTTCAAGCTGCTGATGCAGGCCGACGGGCGCCAGGGCACGACGATGGAGGACGTGGCGGCGGCCGAGGGCCACCGCGAGCCGGCAGAGCCGGCGCAGGCGCCCGCATCGCCCGGCGGCCGTCCGCCGCTGACCGTCGCCTAGCGGCGACGGCCGCCGCCGCTAGGCGAGGGCAGGCGGCACTTCAGTTGGTAAAGTAAAGATAGAAATGGCCGTAGATGACACATGCCCGGTGTGCCGCACAGCGGAGATCGTGTGCGGGAAGTGGACTTTGCTGCTCGTCCGTGAACTGGCCGAAGGTAGGTCGCGCTTCTGTGAGCTCGAACGCGCGTTGTCCGGGATTAGCCCGCGCACGCTGTCGCTGCGCTTGCGCGGCCTCGAGGAGGAGGCGATCGTCGAGCGTCACACGTTCCCCGAGGTCCCTCCGCGCGTGGAGTACGCGCTGACCGAGAAGGGGCGTGCGCTACTGCCGATCATCGACGACATGCGCTCCTACGGCGAAGATTGGCTCTGCAGGGACGGAGCCGAGCGCACGCAGCCAGACGCGCTCGCGCTGGCGTAGGCCGGCTGCAACGGCTGCTGCGCCGAGCAGGAGGGCGCCCGCCGAGCACGAAGTCAGCGCGGGATGCGTTCACGTCAGCTAGAGACCGCGCTCGCCGAGTTCCTCGGCGCCGCTGCGGCATACCTGCACGCCGAGGTGGCGGCCGGCGCGGAGGTTCCGTTCGAGCTCTCCTCGCAGGGCGCGCGCAGGGGCCAGTCCAGCACGCCGCTGTACTGCTATCGCGCGCTCACGGGCCCGTTCATGAGCGAGCGCGACGCGGCGCTCAAACGGCTGCCCGGCCACGCCGAGTCGGCAAAGCTGCTGGAGAGCTTCGACGGCCTCGACCGCTACCTGGCGAGCGCCGGCGTCGACGCCGCGCGGACGAAGGGGCGCGCACGCGTGCGCGCGGCGATCAAGGCTCTGCTCGAGGACGTGTTCGACGAGCAGAGCGACTTCGAGTTGCGCCCCGAGCGTCTGCACGGCGCCCTCGAGCGTCTGCAGCAGTCCGCGTTCGCGAACGCAGGCGAGGTCACGCTGGTCGCCACGCTGCACGGGCTGACGATCGCCTCGGCCGAGCTGCCGTTGACGAAGGGCCTGCGTATCGCGCAGCGCGACGCCATCCAGGGAACGCCCGACGCGGCCCTCTCGATCGGCGAGTGCGAAGAGAGTCATCTGATCGTCGTCTATACGGCCGAGCAGGACGATCCGCGCGACGCGGTCATGAACGGCCGCGAGGTGCTCGAAGATCTGCTGTCGGCGCTGCGGTTGTTCGGCGACGGGCGCGTGACGCTCGGTGCGCTCGCGTGGGCACGCGTGGGCGCGGGCTCATGGATGCCGCTGGCGCTCGGTGCGGGCGGCCGCCCGCACGGGATGCTGGTCGTGACCTCCGAGCAGGAGGACGAGTTGCGCGCGTTCTGCAACCTCGTCTCGCGGCGCACCCCGCGCGACAACGAGCTGGCCTGGGCGTTGCGGCGCTTCGAGCTCGGCTGCGAGCGTGAGAGCGCGTATGAGGCGCTGAGCGACCATCTGCTCGCGTTGCGGGCGCTGCTCGAGCCCGAGGGGCCTTCCAGCGGGTTGCTCGCGGGGCGATTGGCAGCGCTGTGCGCGACGCCCGAGCGCCGCGCCGAGATGACCGAGCGAATCGTCCGGGCGCTGAGGCTGGAGCGCTCGACGATCGCTGGCACGGCCGAGCGAAACGCTGCCGGAGAGGCGCTCGCGCAGGACGTCGCCGACCACCTACGCGCCCTGCTCAGAGACGTGATCTGTGGGCATCTGGACCCCGATCTAGCGGTGATCGCGGATGAGCTGCTGGAGCCCGATGAGCTGCTCGACCTCGACTCCGATGCCGGCGAGGAGCTGGCGACGGACTCCGCGGAGATGCCAGGCTCGGGGCAGTTGGAGCAGGCCGAGTTGCCGGCGCAGCCAGAGCCTCAGCAGCCGTTGCCGATCGAACCGATCGCCGGAGCACCGCTCATCTGAACAGGTGTGCGGCCAGGCGATCGAGCCCGGCCACGTCGCGGACGTCCTCGTCCAGGTGCGGCACGAGTATCGGGTCGGGGTCCTCGAGCTCTCGCGCCAAGCGGGCGATCGTGTCGCGGTCACGCTGCACGAGCACGTCGAAGTCCGCGAGGTTGCCGGCAACGCGTGCCGCCAGGTGCTCGCCCAGCTCCGGTGCGAGCAGATCCTGCACCTCCCCTGCCGTGCGCTCGCCAAGCCCGTCGAAGTGAACGCGGTTGACGATCAGCCCGCCGCATGACATGTCGCCGGCGGCCAGCTTGCACGCCAGGAAGACCGCCTCGCGCGCCGGCTCGGGCTCGGGCGAGGTGACGATCATGAACGTCGTCGAGGGGTCGCGCAGGAGCTGCGCAACGCCGCGCGTGCGCTCACCGAAGCCATCGATCACGCCGGAGAGCGAGCGGAAGAACCTCGACAGGTCGCCGAGCATGTCGACGCCGGTGACGCGCGCGAAGATCGAAAAGACGACGGCGGTCGAGCGGCCGAACACGCGGGCGGCGAGGCCGCCGGGAGCGATGAACACCTTCAGCGCTCGCCCTTCCAGGAAGCCCAGCAGCCGGTTGGGAGCCTCCAGAAAGTCCACGGCGTTGCGCGAGGGAGGGGTGTCGAGCACGATCACGTCGAAGTCGCGTTCGTGTCTGAGCTCGTACAGCTTGGCGATCGCGCTGAGCTCCTGCGAACCGGCCACGGCCGTCGAGAGCTCCCGGTAGATCGGGTTGGCGAGGATCTCCTCGAGCGCGCCCTGATCGGGCGCCAGGCGCGTGACGATGTCGTCGAAGGTGCGCTTGGAGTCGAGCATCATCGCCCACAGCTCCCCTTTCATCTCCACTCCCTGCGCGGCGAGCAGCGACTCCTCGATCGGCTGGGGCTCGCTCGACAGCCGGCCCAGCCCGAGCGCCGCCGCCAGCCGTGCCGCGGGGTCGATCGTGACGACCGCGACCTTCTGCCCGCGCGCGGCGAGTCCGAGGGCGAGGGCCGCGGAGGTGCTCGTCTTGCCGACGCCCCCGGCGCCGAGGCAGACGCACACGCGCTTGCCGCTCAGGCGATCGAGGAGCTTGACCATCTCCCGATCGTAGTTCCCGTGCAGGAATCACCCCCTGGCATGCGAATACCCACCGGACGGCTTCCCCACAATCGAGTATCGGAGCTTCCCGTGGAAGGAAAGGCCAAGGTCATCGCATTCGCCAATCAGAAGGGCGGCGTGGCCAAGACGACGACAACGCTCAACCTCGCCGCGGCTTTCGCGGAGGAGGGTCACCGAGTGCTGTGCGTGGACATGGACCCGCAGGGCAACCTGACGATGTCGCAGGGGATCGACCCCGACACACTCGACAAATCGATGTACGACGTGCTCGTGCACAAGGTCTCGATTCGCGAGGTGATCCGCAAGCGCGAGATCGACATCGCCTGCGCATCGATCGACCTGGCCGGCGCGGAGATCGCGATGTCGACGATGATCGGACGCGAGCGCTCGCTGCAGAAGGCCTTCGAGCCGATCCTCGAGGACTACGACTTCATCTGCATCGACACGCCGCCGAGCCTCGGCCTGTTGACGATCAACGCGCTGACGGCCGCCGACAAGGTGATCGTCCCCGTGCAGTGCGAGTATCTGTCGATGCGCGGGCTCATCCAGCTGCAGAACACCCTCGCGATGATCCGCGAGAACCTCAATCCGGGCGTTGACATCGAGGGTATCCTGCCGACGTTGGTGGACTCCCGCACGATCCACGCCAAGGAGGCGATCGAGATCCTCGAGGAAAACTTCGGGGACCGGGTGTTCGCCTCGCGCATCCGCAAGACGGTACGTTTCGCGGAGGCGCCGGTGAAGGGTATGTCGGTGCTCAAGTACGAGCCCGACGGCGTCGCGGCTCAGTCCTACCGACAACTCGCGCAGGAGGTTCTCGACCATGGCAAACGCTAAACGCGCGAGCATGCGCGAAGGGCCGCTTGCGGCGCTGTTCCGCAAGACCGAGGCCGGCGAGGAGGAGTCGGGCGAAGCTCCGCGTCAGCCCTCTTCGGAGGCATTGCCGGAGTCCTCACCGGCGCCCGTGCACCCGCGCGAGAGCGGTCTGCCGCACCCCGCGCTGAGCGCGTCCGCCCACGCCCCCGAGGAGGCCTCGCGCGTCGCCACTCCGCAGGAGCGCCTGCGGCACGCCTTCTCCTCTGAGATTCCCGAGAACGTGATGGACCGCCAGCCGGCACGGCCGGTGATGGACAGCTACAGCCGTGAGCACCCTGCTTCGGCGGCCTCCGACGGGCCGGCCGGCCAGCCGGTGATCCGTGTCGTGGGCGTCGGCGGCGCCGGCGTGAACGCCGTCAATCGCATGGTCGAGGCGGAGGTCGAGGGCGTCGAGTTCCTGGCCGTGAACACCGATCTGCAGTCCCTGCAGCAGTCGACCGCCGACATCACCTTGCACATCGGCGCCGAGCTGACCAGGGGACTGGGCTCCGGCTCGGACGCCAACGTCGGGCGCCAGGCGGCGATGGAGGACTACGACCGCGTGAAGGCGCTCTTGAAGGGCTCGGACATGATCTTCATCACCGCCGGCGCCGGTGGCGGAACCGGAACGGGCGCCGCTCCGATCGTCGCGCGCATCTCGCGCGAAGTCGGAGCGCTGACCGTCGCGATCGTGACCAAGCCGTTCGGCTTCGAGGGCTCGCGGCGCGGCGCGCAGGCCGATCAGGGCGTGAGCGCGCTGGCCGAGGAGGTAGACACGCTGATCGTGGTCCCGAACAACCGGCTGCTGTCGGTGCTGGACAAGCAGACCGCGATGGTCGAGGCCTTCCGCGTCGCTGATGACGTGCTGCGCCAGGGCGTGCAGGGCATCTCTGACCTCGTGACGCTGCCGGGTCTGATCAACCTCGATTTCGCGGATGTGCGCACGATCATGAGCGACGCCGGAAACGCCCTGCTTGGCATTGGCATGGGCGTGGGCGAGGCGCGCGCGACCGAGGCCGCGATGCAGGCTGTCTCCTCGCCGCTGCTGGAAACCTCGATGGAGGGAGCGCGCTCGATCCTGCTGTCGATCACCGGCGGCGAGAACTTGTCCTTGTGGGAGGTCAACGAGGCTGCCAAGTCGGTTTCAGAGGCGGCGCATCCCGACGCCAACATCATCTTCGGCGCGATGGTCGACGAGAAGCTCGACGATCAGGTGTGGGTGACGGTCGTCGCGACGGGCTATGGCGTGGAGGGCAGGCGCAAGAGCGTCGGGCTCCTGAACGAGCCCGCCGGGGAACCGAAGGTTCAGCGCGGCACACCGCGCCGCGAACCTCGCCGTCCCGGGCTCTCCGTGGACGAGCTGGAAGTGCCCGAGTTCATCCCCAACCTCTGAGCGCGCCGGCGCTTGGGGCCCTAGGAGGGGCTCCTGTGCTATCGCTCTGGCATGGGTGAGGACGCGATGGGGGTCGTGGCGGCGGGTCATCCGTTGACCGCGCAGGCCGGGGCTCGCGTATTGCGAGAAGGGGGCAACGCGGTCGATGCCGCCGTTGCGGCGATGCTCACGTCGTTCGCCGCGGAGTCGCTGCTGACCGGGCTGGGGGCCGGCGGGTACATGCTCGTGGCTGGAGGCGGGCAGGAACCGGCGCTGCTCGACTTCTTCGTGCAGGCGCCGAGCGATCCGAGGAGGGCGGACCCTGCCGCGGGCTCGATCGCGGAGCTCGAGGCGATCAACGTCTCCTTCGGTGACGCCGCGCAGGTGTTCCACATCGGCCCGGCGTCGTGCGGCGTGTACGGCACGCCGGCCGGCGTCTGCGAGGCGGCTGGGCGGTGGGGCACGATTCCGCTCGAGCAGCTCGCGGAGCCCGCCGCGCGGCTCGCACGCGACGGCGTGTTGTTGAACGCCGGTCAGGCCTATGTGGCAAAGATCCTCGCCGACCTGTTGAGCTCCACGCCCGAGTGCGCGGCGCTGTGGGCGCCGGAGGGCCGCATCCTGCGCGAGGGCGAGCTGCTGCGCAACCCGGAGCTGGGCGACGCATTGGTGCGCTTGGGGCAGGATGGCGCGGAGCCCTTCTACCGCGGAGACGTGGCCGGCGCTGTGTGCGACTGGCTGCAGGCGCGTGGCGGCTCGCTCACCGCCGGGGATCTCGCGGGCTATCGCGCGCTCGAGCGCGAGCCCGTGAGGATGGGCTACCGCGACCGCGAGGTGCTGACGAACCCGCCGCCATCCGCCGGCGGCACGTTGCTCGCCTACGCCTTGGCGCTGCTGGATCGCGGCCCCGCGCCACCGTCCCTCAGCGGGGTCGTCGAGGCGATGCGAGCCGCGCAGTCCGAGCGCACGCCGGAGTTCGTCGAAGGACTGAGCGAGGCGGGCTTTCTCGAGCGCTTTCTCGCCACCCGTCTTGGATCGACCACGCACATCGCCGTGCTCGACGCGCAGGGGCGAGCGTGCAGCGTGACCTGCACGAACGGCGAGGGCTCGGGTGTGGTCGTGCCCGGAACGGGAATGCACATCAACAACGTGATGGGCGAGGAGGATCTGAACCCGCTCGGCTTTCACCTGCATCCGGCGGGGCGGCGGATGCCGAGCATGATGGCTCCCTCGATCGTGATGCGCGGGGGCGAGGTCGAGCTGGTTCTCGGAAGCGCCGGCTCCAACCGCATCCGCTCGGCGATCCTGCAGACGATCGTCGGCGTCGTGGACCACGGCCTGCAGGCGCCCGCCGCCGTCGAGGCGCCCCGTGTGCACTTCGAGGGCGGTGTCCTCTACGCCGAGCCGGGGATCGATCTGGATGACCTGGACGAAGAGGACATGGGCGTCGTGCGCTTCGGAGCGCCGAACCTGTTCTTCGGCGGAGTCCAGGCCGTGCAGCGCCGGGGTGAGCGCCTGATCGGCGCCGGCGATCCCCGCCGGGGCGGCGTCGCGGTGAACGCATGAGCCGGGCGAGCGTGGCCGGCGCGCTCGCAGTGGGCGTGCTCGTCGTGGGCTGTGGGGGCATCAAGGCGCCCGACCTGTTCATCGTCCAGCGGACGGGCAGCGGTCCGGGAGCGGCGCTCACGCTCGTCGTCAACGAAGAAGGGGGTGTCACCTGCAACGGCCGTGGGGGGACGCTCAAACTGAGCGACCCGCAGCTGGTCGAGGCACGGGCGATCCAGGAAGATCTGCGCGAGCCGGCCTCCGAGCACGTCTCGCTGCCGCCCGCCCCGCAGTCGGTGCTCAGCTACCACCTGCGAGATGAGAACGGGTCGGTCAGCTTCGCCGACAACTCCGCGCATCAGCCGGAGGTCTTTCGCCGGCTCGCGCTGTTCGTGCTGCAGACCGCGCAGCAGGTCTGCCATCTGGCCGAGTAGCCGCAGCTACTAGGCGAAGCGAACCTTGCCGTTCGAGCGGGCGCGGGCCTGCGCCCTGTCGATCAGCTCCAGGCGCTTGATCGCGGCACGCAGCAGCATCTCGAGCAGGCGCAGGCGGGCGTTCTCCGAGCGCAGCTCCAGCAGCTCCTGCTTGGCCTCCGCTCCGAACTCGACGGTCGCCGCCATCCCGTAGGCGTCCAGCTCATCCAGCTCCTGCTGCTCGAGCTCGCGATCGGTGGCCTGCTCGACCAGCTCTGAGTACAGCTCGCGCGCGGTCTGCCCAGCTTGCGGGTCGATCTCCTCGTCCTGCTCCTCTGCGAGGAACTCGACCACCCCAGCCGGATAGGGGAGATCGTCCCGGCGCTCGATGAGCCGAAAAGGGCGCGTGCCGCGCACGAGGATGTTCAGGCGGCCATCATCCATGCGCTCCAGCACCCGCTCGATCGCACACGCGCAGCCAACTTCCTTGAGCTCCTCATCGGACAGCCACACGATCCCGAACTCGCCCTGCGGCGATCCGGGCTCGGCGTCCAGGCAGTGCTCGATCATCTTGCGGTAGCGGTCCTCGAACACGTGCAGCGGCACGCTCTCGCTCGGCAACGCGACGATCCCCAGCGGGAACAGCGGAAAGCCCTCTGAGACTTGCTCGGGCATCCACTGAGTCTAGGCCGCCGCGATCTGCGCGCCGCGAGCGGCCGGTGGTCGTCGCGGCGATGACGCGCTGCTACTGCTTGCGCGCGGAGATCATCAGGTTGTAGAAGATCGCCGGCGGCAGTCGCGACTCGAGCAGCCTGCGGTCGAGCCCCTGCAGGAGTAGATAGCCGCGATAGGCGTACTGGCGCCACGCCCAGGGAACGTCCTCGGGCTGGGCCGTCGCCTCGAGTGTGCGGTTGGTCCAGCCGAACCAGTTGGCCAGCAGCTCCTCGCCGGTGACGGTCACGTCCTGCAGGCCCGCGCCGCGGGCCGCACGGGACAGTTCCCCGGGGGCGAAGGCATGGACGTCCACGACGCCCTCCAAGGCCGCGTCCGGCTCAGCGCCGCCGCTGTGCTCGGCCGCGCGAGCGCCGATCGCCCGGCGCCAGATCGGCGCGAGCATGCCGGCCGTGCGCTTGGGCACACCCGCCAGGCGATCCCCGTAGCGGGAGGGCTCGCCGGCGAACAGCACCGTGCCGCCCGGGGCGAGCACGCGCTCGAACTCCGCAAATGCGCGTGCCAGGTCGGGGATGTGATGGAGCACCGCATGACCGAGCACCAAATCGAAGCTCTCATCCGCGAATGGCAGGCGCTCGGCATCCACGCGCTCGGTTCGCACGTCCAGATCAAGTCGCTGCGCATTTGCCCTGAGCGTGGCGAGCATTCCCGGTGAGATGTCACTGCAGGTCGCCTCGCCGATCGCCCCTGCGCGCAACAAGTTCAGCGTGAAGTAGCCGGTCCCCGCGCCGATCTCCAAAGAGCGCGCGTAGTGGCCGGGCTCGCGGCCGAGCGCCTTGCGCACCTTCACGAGCACCTGCTCGGAGCCGATCTCGCCGAAGTCGATACCCCACTTGGAGTCGTAGTGATCCGCCGCCACGTCGTGATAGCGGGTGTTCACGTCGCGGATCTCCTCGGCGCTCAGGGCTGGCGGCACGGGGCGGCACCATATACTCGCGCGGCTCGCCCGCGCCTTGCACCTGGGCTTGACCTTTTCGACCGAGGCATTTGTTGACACCAACCCTGTATGAGCAGCGCGATCAGCCCGACGGCGTTCCGCCGCTGGCGCTGACGGGCGAGCGGACGCTGCCGGATGTGCCCGAGGAGAACTACTGGTTCCGCCGCCACCTGGCGGTGTACGAGTGGATCGCCGCGCGCGTGCGGGGCATGCGCGTGATCGACATGGCCTGCGGCGAGGGCTATGGCTCCGATGTGCTGGCGGGCACGGCTGCAGGTGTCGTGGGGGTCGATGCGAACCCGGAGGCGCACGATCACGCGCGGCTGCGCTACCGCGGGGCGAACCTGCGCTTCGAGCGCGACCTCGTCGAGAGCTTCTCCGAGCCGGCCGACGCGGTCGTGTTCCTACAGACGATCGAGCACCTCACCGATCCCGGCGCGGCGCTCGAGCACTTCCGCTCGCTAGTCGGGGAGGGCGGGACGGTGTTCCTGTCGACCCCGAACGTGCTGACGCTCGCGCCGAAGGGCGCGGCGCGCTCGGACAATCCCTGGCACGTGCACGAGTACCGCGCCGAGGAGTTCGAGCGGCTGTGCCGCTCGCGCTTCGCAGACGTGCGGATGCACGGGCTGTTCCACGCGCGCAAGCTGCGCCTGCATGAGCACGCGCTGCGCTGCGGCTGGGACGCGGTGCACGCGCGACTCGGCTTGACCAAGCGCTTCTACGGCTGGTTCACGCCGGCGATCGCCGCGTCAGACTTTGCCGTGCGCTCCCCGCAACAGGCAGACCTCGACTCGGCGCTCGACTTCCTCGCGGTGTGCCGGTCGTGAGCCAAGGCCGCGATCGCGGCGCGCTGGCGATCGTCCTGCACACCCATATGCCCTACGTCGAGGGCTTCGGAACGTGGCCGTTCGGCGAGGAGTGGCTGTGGGAGGCGATGGCCGGAAGCTATCTGCCGCTGCTGGAGCTGCTGGATGCCGACGCCCCGCTGACGCTGTCGCTGACGCCGGTGCTGTGCGACCAGCTCGAGGCCCCCGGCGTGCGCGAGCGCTTCACGGCCTTCGTGCGGGAGGTCCGCCGCAGCACCCACGAGGAGGACGCGCGGGGACTGCGCGCCGGCGGGCACGAGCAGCTGGCGCGGGAGCTCGAGCGCTCGTGGAGTGAGTACGAGCGCGCCTGCGAGCAGCTCGAGCGGCGTGGTGGAGACCTGCTTGCCTGCTTCTCCCGCCATGCCCAATGGACCTCCGCGGCCACGCACGCCGTGCTCCCGCTGCTCGCCAGCGACGCGGGCGTGCGGCTGCAGGCGCAGAGCGGTGTGGATGCTCATCGCGCGCGTTTCGGGGGCGGCTGGCGCGGGGGCTTCTGGTTGCCGGAGTGCGCGTATGCGCCTGCGCTCGAGCCGGCGCTGATGGATGCCGGCGCCGGAGCCGTGTGCGTTGAGCTGACCTCGCGCTTCGGTCTCGGCGCGAGCGAGCACCTGAGCCCGTTCCTCGGCGATGCGGGCCTCGCGCTCGTCCCGATCGACCGCGCCACGATCTCGCTTGTGTGGAGCGAGCGCGGCTACCCGGCCAGCGGCGCTTATCGCGACTACCACCATCACACGATCCACCATCACAACCCCTGGAACAACGACGGCGGCGCTTATGAGCACGAGCTCGCGCTCGCGCTCGCGGGCGAGCATGCGGCGGATTTCGTAGCACGGACGATCGCGCGCCTGCGCGACGCCGGCGCGGGCCTGCCCGGGGGTGGGCTGGCGGTGTTCGCCGTCGACACGGAGCTGCTCGGGCACTGGTGGTATGAGGGCGTCGCGTGGCTGCGCGCGGTGGTCGAGGAGTGCGCACGCCAGGGGCTCGAGCTCGTGCGCCTGGACGATGCGCTGGAGCGCCGGGAACCGGAGCCTGGAAGCGGTCGCGAGGGCGCTGAGACGAGCAGCTGGGGCACTGGCGGCGACCTCTCGACGTGGTCGGGGCCGCCGGTGGCCGAGATGGCCTTTCAGGCGCGCGCCGCCGAGCTGGGGCTGCTCGCGGCCGGCTCGCGTGTCGGGCAGGCGGCCGTGCGCGAGTTGCTGGCGCTGCAGGCCAGCGACTGGCCGTTCATGGTCTCGCGCGGAATCGCCGTCTCCTACGCCCGCGAGCGCTTCGAGGGCCATCGGCTGAGGCTCGCCGAGGCGCTGGCGGCGGGCGCGCAGGCAAGCGTGGCGGGCGTGCGCAACCTCGCAGTGCACGCCGAGCGTGCCTCGTTGCTCGGCCTCTGAGCGCTCGCGCCGAGTTGGCTCGGTCAGGGCGCCCAGCGCATCGAGCGGGGCGCCTCGCGCATGCGGATGAGCCGTGCCGGGGCGCCGCCCACGACCGCGTTCTCCGGCACCTGCTTGGTGACGACCGCGTTGGTGCCGACGATGCTGTTGTCGCCGATCTGCACGCCGCGCAGCACGCATGCGCCGTAGCCGATCCACACGTTGTGACCGACAGCCACGTCGCGCTTGTAGATGCCCTGCAGCCTGATCGGGCGATCGACCTCGGTGACGCCATGATCGAAGTCGATCAGCATCACGCGGTCGGCGAGGATGCACTCGCGCCCGATCGAGACGTGCTGGAAGGCCGAGATCGTGCACTCCTGGCCCATCACCGTCTTCGCGCCGATCTCGACTTCCCCCTCGTGCGCGCGGATCTTCGAGCCGTGCCCGATCCATGCCCAGCGGCCGATCCGCAGCGTCGCCTTGCGCCCGATCTCCAGCTGCACGCGCGGGCAGATGAAGCAGATGCCGTCCGTCTGCAGGCGCCCGCGGTAGCGGAGCTTCAGCAGCAAAAAGCGCATGATCAGCCGCGCGTAGGCGAGGCTGAGCATGTGATTGGCGCGCATGAAGCGGACTAGCGCAAGCGGTCCACCGTGCAGCGGATCGGGCGCCCGGCGCACCGCATCGGCGATCTGCTGGGGCGACTTGGAGGCTATGGGGTCGGCGAGCAGCGGCTCCATCGCGGCCGAATCGTATTGCCCTGCGATGATTGCGCCCGCGATGAGCGACCCAAACCTCGCCCAACGGCTGCTCGACGGCGATCGCCGGGCTCTGGCGCGCGCGATCTCGCTGGTCGAGGACGACCGGCCGGAGGGCTGGGAGCTCGTCAAGGAGGTCTATCCGCACACGGGAAACGCGGCCGTGTTCGGCTTCACCGGACCGCCGGGCGTGGGCAAGTCGACGCTGATCGGAGCGATCACGAAGGCGCGCCGGGAGGCCGGGCGGAGTGTCGGCGTGCTGTCGATAGATCCCTCGTCGCCGTTCACGCACGGCGCGCTCCTCGGAGATCGCATCCGCCTGTCAGAGCACTTTCTCGACCAGGGGGTGTTCATCCGCTCGATGGCCAACCGGGGCGCGCTCGGCGGCCTCTCCGAGGCCGCGCTGCAGGCCGCGCTGCTGCTCGACGCGGCGGGGCGCGAGGACGTGTTCGTCGAGACGGTCGGCGTCGGGCAGGCGGAGATCGACATCATCGATCACGCCGACACGATCGTGCTCGTGCTGATGCCCGGCTCGGGCGACTCGATCCAGGCGCTGAAGGCCGGCGTGATGGAGATCCCCGACGTGATCGTCATCAACAAGGCAGACCATCCGCTGACGGACACGATGGTGCGCGAGATCCGCGGCGTGCTCTCGCTGGCCAACCTCGATCGCACGCCCGAGGAAGCTCGCGGGAGCTGGCGTGTGCCGATCGTCAAGACCGAGGCGAGCAACGGCACGGGCGTCGCCGAGCTCGTGGAGCGCCTGGAGGAGCACCGCTCGCACATCCTGGCCGCCGGTCAGCTGTCTGAGCGGCGCAGGCGCAACCTGCGCAACGAGGTGCTCGCGATCGCCACCGCCCGCATGCGCCGGCGCCTGGAAGCGGATCTGCACGAGGACGAGGAGTTCAAGAGCCTGATCGAGCAGGTCGTCGAACGGCGGCTGGACCCGGCCAGCGCGGCCTCCGCGCTACTCGAACGCGCGGCGGGCTAGGCTCCGGCGGATGGACTACCTCGACTTGGCCGATCGCAACTGGCCGCTGCTCAGACGGCTGATGGGCGGGCACACCGCCGCCTATCGCGCCACGCACGGCCTGATCGGGCACCGCGTCCCCGGCGCGCCGCCGATGCTGCTGCTCGATCACGTGGGCGCCAAGAGCGCGATCGAGCGCACGAGCCCGCTCGCCTACGGGCGCGACGGGGAGAGCTTCGTGGTCGTGGCCTCCAAGGGCGGCTATCCCAAGCACCCTGCCTGGTTTCACAACCTGATGGCCAACCCCGACACGACCGTGCAGGTCGGCTCGCGGCGTGTGGCGGTGCACGCGCGGATCGCCGATCCGCAGGAGCGCGAGCGCTTGTGGCCGTTGATGGTCTCCGTCTACCCCGGCTATGAAAGCTATCGCCGGCGCACCGAGCGGGAGATTCCGCTGGTGGTCCTGCAGCCGCGCTGAGGCCGAGCGCTCAGGAGGTCTCGCTAGGCCCCGAGCGCGCGGGCGATCACCATCTGCTGCACCTCGTCGGTGCCCTCGCCGATCGTGAGGATCTTCGCGTCGCGGTAGAAGCGGCAGACCGGGTACTCCTCGATGAAGCCATAGCCGCCGTGTATCTGCACGGCCTCCTCGGAGCAGCGCACCGCCAGCCGTCCGGTCTTGAGCTTCGCCTGCGCGGCCGTCAGCGTGAAGTTGCGTCCCGCGTCCTTCTCCAGCGCCGCCTTGTAGACGAGCAGCCGCGCGGCCTCGATCTCCGTGGACATGTCGGCGAGCTTGCTCTGGATCGCCTGGAACTTTGAGATCGGCTTGCCGAACGCCCGGCGCTCCTTGGCGTACTTCAGCGCCTCCTCGAGCGCGCCCTGGGCGAGGCCGACGCCCATCGCCGCGACCCCGATCCGGCCGATGTCGAGGATGTGCAGGAACTGCTTGAAGCCGGCGCCGCGCGGCCCCAGCAGGTTCTGCTCCGGCACATGGCAGTCGCTGAAGCTGAGCGGGCGCGTGTCCGAAGCGTTCCAGCCCATCTTGCGATAGGGCTCGCCCTGCTCGTAGCCGGGCGTGCCGTTGGCGATGATGATGTTCGAGATCTCCTTGGCGCCGCTTGCGTCCTCGCCGGTGACGGCGGTGATGCACACGATCCCCGAGATGTCCGTGCCGGCGTTCGTGATGAACTGCTTGGCGCCGTCGATCACCCATTCGCCGTCCTCGAGCCGCGCCCGAGTGCGCGTGTTGCCGGCGTCCGATCCGGCCTCCGGCTCGGTCAGTCCGAACGCGCCGAGGCGCTCCCCCGAGCACAGGCGCGGCAGCCACTCGCGCTTTTGTTCCTCATTTCCGAACAGGTACACCGGCTGTGTGCCGAGCGAGGTGTGGGCGCACAGCGTGATCGCCACCGAGGAGTCGATCCGGGTCAGCTCCTCCACGGCCAGCGCGTATGCCAGCGTGTCGCCGCCCCCGCCTCCGTACTCCTCGGGGAACGGGATCCCCATCAGGTTCAGCTTGCCCAGCTGCTCCACGATCTCGTAAGGAAACGCCTTCGTCCGATCGAGCTCCTCGGCCACCGGCGCCACCTCGCCCTCGGCGAATTCGCGCACCGTGCGCCTGATCAGCTCGTGGTCGCTCGACAGGGAGAAGTCCATCGCGCCGGCATTCTCACACCTCGGGCCGTTCTAGGATGGCCGCCCATGGCCAAAGCCCCGCTGATCCGCGACTTCCTGCTCACTCGTGGGCGCACCTACCGCTACGGCTCCGATCGCTCACAGCGAGGGGACTTGCATCTGCCTTCCGGCGCGGGTCCGCATCCGGTGATGATCCTGATCCACGGAGGCTCTTGGCGCAAGCGCTACGGGCGGGTCGTGATGCGCGCGCTCGCCGCGGATCTGCTGCGGCGCGGATGGGCGGTCTGGAACATCGAGTACCGCCGCGTGGGCAACGGCGGCGGTTGGCCTGAGACGTTCGTGGATGTGGCTGCCGCCGTCGATCACCTCGACCGTCTGCACCCGTCGCTGGACATGGCCCGTGTGAGCGTGCTCGGCCACTCCGCGGGTGGACACCTGGCGCTGTGGGCGGCTGGCCGCGACCGGCTGCCCTCGGGCGCTCCGGGCGCGGTCGTGGGCAAGCCGCGAGTTCCTCTGCGGCGTGTGATCTCGCTGGCGGGCGTGTGTGACCTGGCCGGCGCATACCGCGACTGGCATGGCGGCGCCGTGCGGGCGCTGATGGGTGGCTCGCCGGAGCGGCTGCCCGACCGCTACGCGGTCGCCGACCCGATGCGCCATGTGCCGCTGGCGATCCCCGCGCTACTCCTCCACGGCCTGCTCGACGAGACGGTCTCGGTGAACATCAGCAGGGATTATGCGCGCGCCGCGCTCGCCGCCGGCGGGCAGGTGGAGCTCGTGGAGCTGGACGGCGAGGCGGGCCGTCATCGCGCCTTCATCGATCCGCGCGAGGCGGGCTGGGAGGCCGTCACGCGCTGGCTCGAGCAGCCGGACGGACCCGGCGGGCCGACCGGAGCGCTCCTCGGCGCACGCTCGCTGCAGGCGAGCGGCGGCTAGGAGCCGAACGAGCGCGCGAGCTCGACGAGCAGGCGCACGCCGTAGCCGGAAGCGCCCTTGCCGGTGTAGGCGCGGCCGAGGTCCCAGGCCGAGCCCGCGATGTCGAGATGGACCCAGGGCACGTCGCCGACGAAGTTCGACAGGAAGGCGGCGCCGACGATCGTGCCCGCCTTGCGCGCTTCCGGCGCATTGTCGAGATCGCCGTAGGTGCCCTTGATCAGCTCGTCGTACTCCTCGTGCAGGGGCAGACGCCAGACGATCTCGCCGGTTCTGTCTCCGGCGGCCGCGACCTGGCCGGCGAACTGCTCCTCGTTGCCCATCAGCCCGGCATAGGTCGATCCCAGCGCGACGATCACCGCGCCCGTCAGCGTGGCCAGGTCGACGATCCGCTCGGCGCCCTCCGCGACCGCGTGGCAGAGGCAGTCGGCCAGCACCAGCCGCCCCTCGGCGTCGGTGTTGTTGACCTCGATCGTTTTTCCGTTCGCCGCGGTCACGATGTCCCCTGGCTTCACGGCGCGCGAGCTGGGCAGGTTCTCGGTGGCGCCTACGACCGCGATCAGCTTGACCGGAAGCCCCAGGCGCGCGATCGCCGCGACCGCCTCGATCACGGCGGCGCCGCCGGACATGTCGAACTTCATCTCGGCCATCTTTGCCCCCGGCTTCAGCGAGATGCCGCCGCTGTCGAAGGTCACCGCCTTGCCGACGAAGCCGAGCGTCGGCCCGCTGGCACCGGGCCCTTCGTAGCGAAGCGTGATCAGCGCGGGATTCTCGGCGGACCCCTGGGCGACGGCCGCGAACGCGCCCATGCCGCGGGCGCTGATGCCCTCGCGCCCGTCGACTTCGACGGACAGGGCCTCGATCTCGCTCGCCAGCGCCTGCGCGTATTCGGCCAGCGCGGTCGGCGTCAGATCGTTTCCGGGGCGGTTCTGCAGGTCGCGCGCGGCATTGACGGCTTCGGAGACGAGCGCGGCCTCGGCGAGCACTGTCTCCAGCTCGGCGGGCGCGGAGACGATCAGGGCCTCGAGGCTCTTGGGCTTGTCGTCCTCGCCGGCGGGCGGCGCGGACTTGTGGCGCTCGAAGCGGTAGTCCGCCAGCATCGTTCCCTCGACCAGTGCCGTAGCGAGGTGTGGCCCGCCGTCCGGCGGCAGCTCCCAGCAGAGCGTCGCGGCCGACAGCTCACGTGCCCGGTCACGGGCCGCGGCCGCAGCCACGCGCGCGCGCTCGGGTGTGAAGTCCTCGCGCTTGCCGAGTCCCACCACCAGCCAGCGCTTGCCGTCGGCGTGCGCCAGGGCAAGCGACTTCAGCGAGCCGCGCGCCTCACCGGAGGGCAGCAGCTCGGCGACCTCGCTCGGCGCATCGGCTCCGATCTCGCCACCGTCGAACAGGCCGAGCGCGACCGTGTCGGCGTCCGTGTCGCCGGCGGGCCGGGTGGTCGCAGATACCTTCATCGCCGGGGCACGATATCCGGATCGCTAGCATTGCCGTCCTCTCATCTCTTATTCCCCGAACCACTGGAGAGCCCTGTTCTCATGCCCAAGACCGTGATCCTCGGCGCCGCTCGCACCCCAATCGGCAAGATGGGCGGAGGCCTCTCCACGCTGGAAGCCACGGAGCTGGGCGCGGTGGCGATCGAGGCGGCACTGGAGCGCTCCGGGGTGGAGCCCGAGCAGGTCGAGCATGTAGTGATGGGCCAGGTGCTGCAGGCCGGCCAGGGCCAGATCCCCTCGCGCCAGGCGCAGATCAAAGCGGGCATCCCCAAGGAGGTCTCCTCGGAGACGATCAACAAGGTCTGCGCGTCGGGCCTGCGCGCGTCGGTGATCCTCGACCAGGCGATCCGCGCGGGCGATATGCAGGTCGGCGTCGGCGGCGGCATGGAGTCGATGTCCAAGGCTCCATATCTGCTTCCGCAGGCCCGCTTCGGCTATCGCATGGGCGACGCCAAGATGCTCGATGCGATGGTCCACGACGGTCTCACCAACCCCTTCTCCGGCAAGCAGATGTTCGTCGAGGCCACCGAGGTCGGCGAGGAGCTCGAGATGACGCGCGCGGACTTCGATCGCTGGGCGCTGCGCTCGCATGAACGCGCGCTGGCGGCGATCGACGAGGGCCGCATGTCGGAGGAGACGGTCTCCGTGACGGTCAAGGGCCGCAAGGGCGACACGGTCGTCGAGGTCGACGAGGGCCCGCGCCGCGGAAGCACGCTCGAGGCGCTCGCCAAGCTGCCCGGACTGGTCGGCAAGGAGGGCTCGCACACGGCCGGCAACTCTCCGGGAGTCAACGACGGCGGCGGCGCGCTCGTGCTCTCCTCGGAGGAGTGGGCCACGGCGAACGGCAAGCAGGCGCTCGCGGAGATCGTCGCGCACGCGCAGAGCGCGAACGACTTCGCCTACCTGGCGACGACGCCCGCCAGCGCCGCCAAGAAGGCGCTCGAGAAGGCCGGTCTGCAGCCCGGAGACATCGACCTGTGGGAGATCAACGAGGCGTTCGCATCGGTCACGCTCAACTCGATCCGGATGCTCGGCATCGATGAGGAGCGGGTCAACGTCAACGGTGGCGCGGTCGCGCTCGGGCACCCGATCGGCGCCTCCGGCGCCCGCATCCTCGGGGGCCTCGTGCACGAGCTGCGCCGGCGCGGCGGCGGCCTCGGCTGCGCCGCGATCTGCTCGGGCGGCGGCCAGGGCGACGCGGTCATCCTGAAGGTCGGCGGGGAATAGCTCGGAGCCGGCGGGAGATCGCACGGTGCGAGATTCCGAGACGCGGCGAGGCGAGACACCCGCAGGCGAGCGGTTGACGGGTTCTGAGGAGGACGGCGGCGGCGGGCTTGGCGGCGAGCGCAACGGCCGGCTGCGGCCGGCGGCCTTCTTCGACTTGGACAAGACGCTGATGGCCGGCTCCTCCGGCATCTTCTTCGCGCGCGCCGCCTATGAGACGGGGATGATCTCCCGCGCCAGGCTCGCGCGCGACGCGTATGAGAATCTCCGCTTCCGTCTGCGCGGCTCGACCGACGATCGCGCCGACGACGTGCGCAAGCGCGTCGGCGAAATGATCGCCGGGGTCCCAGTCCGCGATCTGCAACGCCTGTCCCCGCGCGTGCTGGCGGGCGTGCTGCCGCGCCTTTATCCGCAGATGCTCGCGCGCGCCTACGCCCATCAGGATGCCGGTGTTCCCGTCTACATCCTGACGGCCGCCTCGCAGGAGATGGCCGATCTGCTCGCGCACGTGCTGGCCTTCGACGGCGGTCTCGGCTCGCGCTCGGAGATCGTCGACGGCCGCTACACGGGCCGGCCGGCCGGCCCGTTCAACTACCGCGAGGGCAAGGTGCTCTCGATGCGCGAGCTGGCCGGGCGCGAGGGCATCGACCTGGCCGCCTCCTACGCCTACTCGGATTCCGAGTCCGACCTGCCGATGCTGCGCGCCGTCGGCCAGCCGGTGGTCGTCAATCCCGACGCCGACCTCAGGCGCATCGCCGGCGAGGAAGGCTGGGAAGTGCTGCATCTGGACCGGCTCGGGCGCCGCCTGAAGGTGCTGGCCGCGCTGGGCGGGGTCGCCGCGCTCGGCGGCCTGGGCAAGGCGGCGAAGGGGCACGTGGGAGCGCGCGCCGATTCGCGCGCATAGGCTGCAGGGCGAATGTCCACCCAGACACACAGCAAGATCCGTGTGGTCGTGGCCAAGCCCGGCCTCGACGGGCACGACCGTGGCGCGAAGATCATCGCCCGGGCGCTGCGCGACGCCGGCATGGAGGTCATCTACACCGGCCTGCACCAGACCCCCGAGCAGATCGTCGAGACCGTCATCCAGGAGGATGCCGATGCCGTCGGCCTGTCGATCCTCTCGGGCGCGCACATGACGCTCGTGCCGCGCGTGGTCGAGCTACTGCATGCCCAGGAGATCGACGACGTGGTCGTGACCGTCGGCGGCACGATCCCGGCCGAGGACATTCCCGAGCTCAAGGGCCTCGGCGTGGCGGAGGTGTTCACGCCCGGCGCGCCCACGCAGGCGATCGTCGATTTCATCCGCACAGCAACAGCCGACCGTGGTTGATTGACTCGTCAGTCAACCGCTGAAACCAGTAGGATCGGCGTCAACAGATCCCAAGGAGTTGCCTGAGAATGAAGATATGCGTCCTGGTGAAGGAGGTCCCGGACGCCGCCGTCGAGAAGAAAATCAACACCTCGACGGGGCGCATGGACCGCAGTGGCGAGAAGAACCTGAACCCGTATGACACGCACGCCATCGAGGCTGCGATGCAGATCAAGGAGGGTGGCGCGGTCCCCGTCGAGGAGATCGTCGCCGTGACGATGGGCCCCGACAGCGCCGTGCGTGCGCTGCACAAGGCCGTCTCGCTTGGCGCCGACCGCTCGGTCCATCTCTCCGATGAGGTCGTGGCGGGCTCGGATGTGGCGGCGACCGGCTACGCGCTGGCAAAGACGCTGCAGCGCGAGAGCCCCGACCTGGTGCTGCTCGGACAGCAGTCCGACGACGGCGAGTGCTACACGATCGGCGCCGTCGTGGCCGAGCATCTGGGGATGCCCTCGCTGACCCAGGTGATCAAGATGGACGTTGACCCCGAGGCGTTGCGCTGCGAGCGCCAGGCCGAGTATGGGTACGACACCGTCCAGATCAAGCTCCCGGCCGTGATCTCCGTGGGCGACGCGATCAACGAGCCCCGCTACCCGTCGCTGAAGGCGATCATGGGCGCGAAGAAGAAGCCGCTGGACAGCGTCAGCGCCGCTGACGTGGAGATCGACGCCGGCAAGGTCGGGGGCGATAACTCCGCCGCCCAGTGGGTTGCGGCGAAGGCCCCTCCGGCCAAGGCGGCTGGCGAGATCATCGAGGATGAGGACACCGGCGAGACGGTCGAGAAGATCGTCGCGTGGCTCGACGAGCGCAAGCTCATCTAGTCGTGGATGAGCGAAAGGAACTGAACTGACATGGCGAACATCCTGGTTTACGCGCTGCACTACGACGGCGCGATCAACAAGAACTCCCTCGGTGCGGTGAGCGAGGGCGCGAAGCTCGCGGCCGAACTGGGCGGCGAGGCGCACGCGATCCTGCTCGGCGAGAACGTCCCGCAGGATCTGGCCGGCTCGCTCGGCAACTACGGCGCCAAGAAGGTGCTCGTGGCCGAGGGCCCGGAGGGCCTCGCGCAGCCGCTGGTAGACGCGATGGCCAAGGCGATCGCCGACGGCGGCTACTCCTACGCGCTGTTCGGCGGAGGGCTGTTGGGCTTTGAGATCGGCGCCGGCCTGGCCGCGAGGCTTGGCGCGGGCGTGGCGATGGAGGTGACGGCGGTGCGCGCCGAGAGTGGCGCGCTGATCGCCGAGCGCCCGATTCTCGGCGACTCGGCGATCTCCGAGATCAAATACCGCTCGGACGTCGGCATCATCATCGGGCGGCTGAACGCATTCGAGATCAAGGAGACGGGCGGCGGCGAGGCGGCTGTCGAGAAACTCGACTTCGAGCTCAGCCCACATGCCTCGCAGGCGACGATGCTCACTCGCGGCGAACAGCGTGGCGCCGACGTGGACATCGAGGGCGCGGACATCCTCGTCGCCGGTGGACGTGGTCTCGGCAAGGCCGAGGGTTTCGAGTTGGCGGAAGATCTCGCGAAGGCCTTCGGCGGCAACAGCGCCGTGGCCGCAACACGTGCGGTCGTCGATGCCGGCTGGTACCCCTATGCGGCGCAGATCGGCCAGACGGGCAAGACCGTCGCGCCGAAGCTGTACCTCGCGGCGGGCATCTCCGGCGCGATCCAGCACAAGGTCGGGATGCAGGCCTCCGAGAACATCGTCGCGATCAACAAGGACGCCAACGCGCCGATCTTCGAGTTCTCCGACCTCGGCATCGTCGGCGATCTGAACAAGATCCTGCCGAAGCTGACAGAGGCCGTGAAGGCGAAGAAGGGAAGCTGAGCGATGTCCGCCCACAACGGGCGGGTCGCGCCCGCGGCCTTCCCACCCCCGGTCGACTCGCAGAAGGAGTTCGTCAAGCGCGGCCTTGACGACGAGGACGAGCTGATCGAGGTCGGCGTGGCGATCGTCGGCGGGGGCACGGCGGGGCTCTCTTGTGCCAATCGCCTGCTGCAGCTGCTGGCCGACGATCCCGAGACGATGGAGCGCCTCGGCGAAGTGCCGGTCGCGGTGATCGAGAAGGCCAAGACCTGCGGTGGGCACAACCTGTCCGGCGCGGTCATGCGCCCCGGACCGCTGCAGGAGCTGTTTCCGGAGATGACCCGCGAGCAGTGGCGCGAAGAGGGCTTCGCCTATGGCGAGGTGACCAAAGAGGCGGTCTATCTGATGCCAAGCGCGAAGACCAAGCTGCGCATCCCCACACCGCCGAACTTCAAGAACCACGGCAACGAGGTCATCTCCGTCTCCTCGCTCGCCCGCTTCCAGCAGCGCCAAGCCGAGGAGGCCGGCGCCTACATCCTCACGGAGACCTCCGCGACGCAGTTGATCGTTCAAGACGGTCGCGTAGTGGGGGTTCGCTCGGGCGATAAGGGACGCGGCAAGGACGGCGAGCCGCTCGGCAACTTCGAGCCGGGGACGGACATCAAGGCGCATGCGACCGTGCTCGCCGAGGGCTGCTGGGGCCATTTGACCGGTCCCGCGATCCGCGAGTTCGACCTCGCCAAGGACCGCGAGCCGCAGGTCTGGGAGCTCGGTGTGAAGGAGGTCTGGAAGGTCTCCAAACCGCTCGAGCGCGTGATCCACACGATCGGGCCGTGGCCGCTGAAGCTGTCATCCAAGTACGGGCATGTCGGTGGCACCTGGATCTACCCGATGAAGGACGAGAAGACGGGCGAGGATCTCGTCTCGATCGGCTTCGTGATGGATCTGGAGTACGCCGACGCGACGACCTCCACGCACGATCTGCTCCAGCAGTTCAAGACGCACCCGCTCGTCAGGGGCATCCTCGAGGGCGGCGAGCGTGTCGCCTGGGGCGCGAAGGCCCTGCCGGGCGGCGGCTACTGGTCGATGCCGAAGCTCTCGATGCCCGGCGGGCTGCTCGTCGGCGACGCCGGCGGGATGGTCGACACGGTCGCCCTGAAGGGGGTTCACCACTCGGTGATGTCGGGCAAACTCGCCGCCGAGGCGATCTACGCGGCGCTCGCGCGCGGTGAATCGAGCTTTGAGTCCTACGAGCAGGCGATCGAGGACTCGGTCGTCGGCAAGGAGCTCTACGAGGTCCGCAACACGCGTCAGCCGTTCCAGAAAGGCTTCGTCCAGGGCGCCCCGCTCGTCAACCTGATGATGGGCACCAAGGGCCGCTTTCCGGGTGGGCGCTGGGCCTGGCACCGCAATGACGCCAAGCCGATGTTCATCGGCAAGACCAGCGATTCCTACCCCAAGCCCGACGGCAAGTACATCTTCGACAAGCTCTCCTCCGTGTTCATCACCGGCAACGCCACGAGGGACGACGCCCCGAACCACATCCGGGTGCAGAAACACGTGCCGCGCGAGGTCGCCGAGACGTGGCGCTGGATGTGCCCGGCCGGTGTCTATGAGATCCCCGAGGACGCTCCCGAGCATGGCGAGGTGGACGTGATCGTCAACTACACCAACTGCGTGCAGTGCGGCGCGATCACCGCCAAGGGCGGTCGACTGACGACCCCCGAGGGCGGCGACGGCCCGCTCTACCAGGTTCTCTGAGTAGCTGGCCCGCGGTGTGCCGCGGGTGTGATGCGAAACATGCGCGCATGGCACGTGTTAGATAGTTGCCATGAAGATGACCTCCGCCGGCTCGCTCGCCGCGCACCGCCGCTCGATCAGAGCACTCGCATTGGCCTCGACGTGCGCGCTGGCGTTGCTCGGAACGGCACAGGCACAGGCCCAGACGAGCGCGCAGACCGGCGCTCCGGTCACGGCGCCCGCCGTCTCGGCGACGCTCGAGGAATGCGTCACCGCCCTCGTGCAGGCCGAACGTGCGGTCACGTTCGCCGGTGAAATGACCGCGATCCCCGGCACGGCGCGCATGTCGATGCGATTCGACGTCGAACAGCGGATCCCGGGTGAAGCCTCCTTCCACGCCGTCAGTGCCCCCGGTCTCGGCGTGTGGCGCGCTGCCGACGCGAAGGTCAAGACCTACCGGTACCTCAAGCAGGTCACCTACCTCGCCTCGCCGGCGGTCTACCGAGCGCTCGTGCATTTCCGCTGGATGAGCGCCAAGGGGCATGTGATCAAGCGCGTCGAGCGGATGACGCCGCGATGCGCGCAGCTCGCGGGCGCGCCGATGCCCGTGCCCCCCGCGACAGATGCCTCGCCATCGTCCTCGAGCGCACTATCGCCGACCGCCTGAGCGAGCTCCTGCGCACCCCGGCCGGTCTCTCCCGGCGGCGGCCGGCGCTCGTGAGATGTGGCGGCCGCTAGAATGAACGGACGATGAAGGCGAAGATCCACCCGACCTACACAGCGGCCCGCGTGCATTGCACGTGCGGCAACGAGTTCATCACGCGCGCGACCCGCGAGGAGCTTCGCGTCGAGGTCTGCTCCAACTGCCACCCCTTCTACACGGGGCGCCAGAAGCTCGTGGACAGCGGTGGGCGCGTGGAGCGCTTCCAGCGCCGTGTGGCGAAGGGCCGCCTGCAAACCGCCCAGACTCGGTCCCCGCAGTAGGGCAATGTCCTCGCGGCTGGCCGCCGACCGATCGAAGATCGGCCAGCCCACGACAACGGCGACGGCGGTCGAGTCAGAGACGTCCGCGACGGCTGCCGCCACCGGCGAGGCCGCTCGCCTGAACGGCCGCTCCTCCGTTGCCGAGGCAGAGGCCCTCGGCCTTGCCGACAGCGACGCCCACGGCCAGCTGAACGCGCAGCGCGACGCGCCCGTGGGCGGCCAGGCGGTGCTCGAGGGTGTGATGATGCGCGGCGTCTCCAACTGGGCCGTGGCGGTGCGCAAGCCGACCGCCGAGCAGCTCGCCGAGGAGCACCGCTCGCCCGAGGAGGCCGCGCTCGGCGAGATCGAGGTCAAGACCTTCCCGCTGGACTCGGCGATGAGGCGGCATCGCATCCTGCGGCTGCCGATCATCCGCGGAGTCGTTGCGCTCGGAGGATCTCTGGCGATCGGATTCCGGGCGCTCGAGGTCTCGGCAAACGCCCAGCTCCCCCCCGAGGGGACCGAGGACGGGGGCGAGGGCGAGGAGAGCGAGATCCCGAAGGCGGTGTGGGCGGGCACCGTCGTCGTCGCGATCGCGCTGGCGGTCGTGCTGTTCTTCCTGATCCCCGTGGGGCTGACAAGCCTGATCAAGGATCAGCTCAGCTCCTCTTTCCTGTTCTGGCTGGTCGAGGGGATCGTGCGCACCGGCATCTTCCTCGGCTACATGCTGCTGCTCTCGCGCCTGCGCGACCTGCGGCGCGTTTTCGAGTATCACGGCGCCGAGCACAAGACGATCTCGTGCTTCGAGGCCAGCCTGCCGCTGACGCCCGTCAACGCCCAGCGTTTCTCACGGCTGCATCCGCGCTGTGGCACGAGCTTCTTGCTGGTGGTCATGATCGTCGCGATCTTCGTGTTCGCGCCGATCGGATTGCCGGCGTGGTACTGGCTGGTGGCCACGCGCATCATCGGCGTGCCGCTGATCGCGGGGATCTCCTTCGAGCTGATCAAGTACGCCGGGCGCAATCGCCGCCGCCGGTGGGTGCGCGCGGTGATGTGGCCCGGCCTGAAGCTGCAGCTGCTGACCACCCGCGAGCCGGACCTCGACCAGCTGGCGGTCGCGATCGCCTCGCTGAATGCCGTGCTCGCGCTGGAGACGCCCGGCGAGCTGTCGGCCGAGGATCTGATGGGCGTGGAGGTCGTGGCCTAGCAGCCCGCCGCCGGATCGCTGCGCCGGGTGGTCCATAGACTGCCCCGAGATGATCGAAGATCTCGTCAAGCAGATCGAGACGCGCTTCGCCGAGCTCGGCGAGCAGATGACCGATGCGGAGGTGATCTCCGATCGCGAACGCTACGCCGAGGTCGGTCGCGCCTACAGCCAGCTCGAGCCCGCGGCGAAGCTCGCCGCGCAATGGCGCGAAGCCCAGGACACGGCGACCGGGGCCGAGGAACTGCTCGCCGAGGAGGGCGAGGACTCCGAGCTGCGCGAGGAGCTCGTGCGGGCGCGCGAGCGGATCGAGGAGCTCGAGGAGCAGATTCGCCTGGCGATGGTCGAACGCGACCCCAACGACGAGAAGAACGTAATCGTCGAGATCCAGGGTGGCGCGGGCGGAGATGAGGCTGGGCTGTGGGCCGGCGACCTGTACCGGATGCTCGTCAAGTACGCCGAGCGCCGCGGATGGCAGTCCGAGCCGATGGACATCGGCGACGGCAAGTTCACGTTCGCCGTCAAGGGCGACGGGGCGTATTCGGTGTTCAAGTTCGAGGGCGGAACCCACCGCGTGCAGCGCGTTCCCCAGACCGAGTCACAGGGCCGGATCCACACCTCGACGGCGACTGTCGCGGTGCTCCCCGAGGCCGAGGATGTCGACGTGCAGATCGAGCCCAACGACCTGCAGATAGACGTCTACCGATCTTCGGGGCCGGGGGGGCAGTCGGTCAACACGACCGATTCGGCGGTTCGCATCACGCACAAGCCCTCGGGGATCGTCGTCTCGATGCAGGATGAGAAGTCCCAGTTGCAAAACCGCGAGCGGGCCCTGCGTGTGCTGCGCGCGCGCATCTACGAGCGGGCGCTCGCCGAACAGCAGGCCGAGCTGGCCGCCGACCGCCGCTCGCAGGTCGGCACCGGCGATCGGGCGGAGAAGATCCGCACATACAACTACGGCGAGCGGCGGGTCACAGACCATCGCATCAAGCTCACAGTGCACAACCTCGATCAGGTGCTCGAGGGGCAGTTGGAGGAGCTGACCGACGCGCTGCAGGCGGACGAGAAGCGCCGTCGCCTGCAGGCGCAGGCCGCGGCGTAGTACGGCGGCGACGCTTCTGACAACCCCCGGCCGAGCCACGCGCGAGGATGGTGAGCGTGATATTGCTCACCTGATGTCCCAGCAGAACGTCGAGCTGGTGCGCAAGTCATTCCGCGCCTTCAACGGGGGTGGCGTGGAGGCTCTGCTGCCGTTCGTCGCTCCGGATGGCCGCTGGTATGCGGCCGCCGAATGGGTCGAGGAGCTCGTGTACGTCGGTCACGACGGGATGCGCCAGCTGAGCAATGCGTGGACTGAGAACTTCGACGATTGGGCCTGGGAAATCCAGGACATACGCGATCTGGGAACACGAGTCCTGGTGCTCGCCGAGATGACGGGGGAGACCAAGGACACGGGCGTGAGCATCCGCCAGCCGGTCGGCATCATCTACTCGCACTTCCGGGAAGGCACGTATGGAGAGTTTCGCTACTTCCTAACCTGGCAGGAGGCCATCGAGGCCGCGGGGCTGCGAGAGTAGCCGGGGCCGACTTGAGAACCTCGCCCCGACACGTCGCCGGCACGCCCGCCCGAGACGCGCTCGACAGCGCGGTCACCGCGATCGCCGCCGCCGGCTGTGAGAGCCCACGCCTCGATGCCGAAATCCTGCTCGCGCACGTGCTGGGCGTCGCTCGCGAGCAGTTGCTCTTGGACCGCGATCTGGTCGTGGCGGGCCCGCCCGTTCGCGCGTTCCAGGACGCCGTGCGGCGCCGTGCGGTGGAGCGCGAGCCGGTCGCCTACATCGTCGGACATCGTGGCTTCCGGCGCCTGGAGCTGACCGTCGATCGCCGCGCGCTCGTTCCCCGCCCGGAGACCGAGCTGCTGGTCGAGATCGGCCTGACGCTGTCCTCGGGAGCGGCCGTGCTCGACCTCGGCACGGGCAGCGGCGCGGTGGCGCTCGCGCTGAAGGACGAGCGGGCCGATCTCGAGGTCAGCGGCAGCGACCTCAGCGCGGACGCGCTGGAGCTGGCCGCGCTCAACGGGCGGCGTCTCGGGCTGCCGGTCCGCTGGCTGCACGCGGACCTGCTCGATGGCCTGGCGGAAGAGTTCGACGCGGTGCTCGCCAACCTGCCCTACGTCGCCGACGGCCAGCGTGTCGAGCTCGCGCCAGAGATCCTCCGCCACGAGCCCCCCGGTGCCCTGTTCGCGGGCGCCGATGGCCTGTCGCAGATCCGCCGGCTGCTCGAGCTCCTCGCCCGTCGCCCGCGTGTCGGGCTCGTCGCGCTCGAGCTGGGTCCCGGCCAGGCGCACACGGTCGCCGAGCTCGCCCGAGCGGCGGGCTTCGAGCGGGTGGCGAGCAGGCGCGATCTCGCGGGGATCGAGCGGGTCGTCGTGGGGGAGCGGTGATCGGCACGGCTTCCGGTGGCCGGGCGTGAACGGCGGCGTGGCGCTCGGCGAGCAGGACGCAGGCAGCCTGCGCGACTGCCTGGCGGGCGGGGGGGTGGCGGTGTTCCCAACCGACACCGTCTATGGGCTGGCCTGCGATCCGCAGCGCGCGAGTGCCGTGCGGCGACTGTACGAGTTGAAGGGGCGCCGCCCCGACCGCCCGGCCGCGGTGATGTTCTTCGCGCTCGCGCCGGCCCTGCGTGCGCTGCCGAGCCTGAGGGAGCGCGAGCGGGCGGCGATCGGGGCGTTGCTGCCGGGCCCCGTCACGCTGCTGCTGGCGAATCGCGATCGCCGCTTCCCGCTCGCATGCGCGCCCGATCCGGACACGATCGGCCTGCGCGTGCCGCTGCTGGGGGATCGGCTCGGCGCGCTCGAGGCAGTGGGTGCGCCGGTGCTGCAGTCGAGCGCCAACCTCTCCGGCGAGCGCGAGGCGCGGCGGCTGGCCGACCTCCCCGGCGAGCTGATCGAGCAGGCCGATCTGGTGCTCGACGGAGGGGAGCTCGCGGGGACCGCCTCGACGGTCATCGATCTGCGTCGTCTGCAGGAAAAGGGGGAATGGAGCATCGTGCGCGAGGGTGCGCTTGAGATCGGCGCGATCGAGCGCGCGCTCGGGGCGAGCCCATGAGCGCTCGCGTGGACGCATGCGGCGACCCAAGCGCGTTTCACTCCCGCGCGTGCTCCTGCTAGCCTCGTGACAGCTGCCGCGACTGGCGCCTGAGGTGGGATCGACCACCGGGGAGCGGTAAGCCAAGACGCCGCGCGCCTGGGCAATAAAGTCGTCACCGCCTGCTCAAGGAGGGCGCCGTGTCCGAGCTAAGCCCCGATTACTTCAACCGCCCGCTTGTAGAGGTAGACCCCGAGATCGCCGAGGTGCTGCGCGGCGAGCTGGAGCGCGAGCAGCGCACGCTCGAGGCGATCGCCTCTGAGAACTTCGTGCCGCGTGCAGTGCTCGAGTGCCAGGGCTCGGTGCTCACCAACAAGTACGCCGAGGGCTATCCTGGCCGCCGCTATTACGGCGGCTGTGAGTGGGTCGACATCTCCGAGCAGTTGGCGATCGACCGCGCCAAGGCGCTGTTCGGGGCCGAGCACGCCAACGTCCAGCCGCACTCCGGCGCGCAGGCCAACACCGCCGTCTACCACGCGCTGCTCGAACCGGGCGACACGATCATGGGACTCGCGCTGGCCCACGGCGGGCACCTAACGCATGGCATGAAGATCAACGTCTCCGGCCGCCTGTACGACATCGCCGCCTATGAGGTCGACCGCGAGAGCAGCCTGATCGACATGGACGAGGTCGCGCGCATCGCTCGCGAGCGCCGGCCGAAGGTGCTGCTGGCGGGCTGGTCGGCCTATCCCCGCCAGCTCGACTTCGAGCGTTTTCGCGAGATCGCCGACGAAGTCGGCGCGCTGTTGATGGTTGACATGGCGCACTTTGCCGGTCTGGTCGCGGCGGGGCTTCACCCGAACCCGGTCGAGCTCGGCGCCGACGTGGTCACGACGACCACCCACAAGACGCTCGGTGGCCCCCGCGCGGGCGTGATCCTGTGCAAGCAGGAACATGCGAAGAAGATCGACTCGGCCGTATTTCCCGGTCAGCAGGGCGGACCACTGGAGCACGTGATCGCGGCCAAGGCGGTGACGTTCAAGATCGCCGGCAGCGAGCTGTTCGCCGAGCGCCAGCGCCGCACCGTCGAGGGCGCCCGTGCATGGGCGCAGGAGCTATTGAAGGCCGGTCACGGCGTCAACGTGCTGACCGGCGGAACCGACGTGCACCTCGTGCTCGTCGACCTGCGCGACAGCGAGCCCGAGCTGACCGGCAGGCAGGCCGAGGACCGGCTGCACGCGATCGGCATCACGGTCAACCGCAACGCGATCCCGTTCGACCCGCGCCCGCCGATGGAGGCCTCCGGTCTGCGCATCGGCACGCCCGCGCTGGCGACGCGCGGCCTGCAGCTCGAGGACTTCACGGAGGTCGGCCAGATCATGGCGAGCGCGCTGACGCCGGAATACGAGTCGCGCGCGGGCGAGCTGGGGGAGCGGGCCGCCGCGATCGCCGAGCGCTATCCGCTGTATGAGGAGATAGCCCAGGCCGGCGTCCAGCCGGCCCTTTGAGCGGCGATCGTCCCGCGGGCGGTCACAACCGGCCCGCAGAGCCTCTAGCCAGGAACGCCCGTTCGGCGTCCGGCGCGCTCGCTTTGCCTGCTGCGCTGGCGTGCGACCCCCGTGCCTGCGATGCTGTCCCGCGTTAGATGGCGCATCTAAACGAGCTCGACGCGCTTTATGCCTTCCTCGTGGCGGCGGCGGTGACCGCCCTGCTCACGCCGCTCACGATGCGCTTCGCCAGAGCGATCGGCGCGATCGACGAACCCCGCGAGCGCGGTCTCTCCGAGCGCCAGACGCCGCTGCTGGGCGGGCTTGCGATCTTCGGGGGAGTGTTCGCCGCTGGGCTGATCTGGCTGCCGGCCGGCTACGGCTCCGACGATCAGCTGTGGAACGGAGTGCTGCTGGCCGCGCTCGTGATCACGCTGGTCGGGGCGCTGGACGATCGCTTCGAGCTGCCGCCGGTGATCAAGCTCGCCGGCCAGATCGTGGCGGCCGTGATCGTCGTGCACTTCGGCGTTGCCGTGAAGGCGATCACGCTGCCTTTCATGGGCACGCTGGCCTTCCCCAACGCCGGGGTCACGAACGCCGGCCCGGTGCTGACCGTCGTAGGGCTCGTCGTGATGATGAACGTGGTCAACTTCTCCGACGGGGTCGACGGCTTGGCGGCGGGCGTGTGCGGGATCATCGCGCTCGCGATGACGGTGATCGCGTTCGATCTGCATCGCCAGCAGCCGGCCGTGCTCGCGGCGCTCACGGCGGGCGCGGCGCTCGGCTTTTTGATCTACAACTTCCCGCCCGCCTCGAGCTTCATGGGCGACTGCGGCGCGCAGCTGCTGGGGCTGCTGATGGGCGTGATCACGGTCGAGGCGGCGGTCAAGACGGCGGCGGTCGTGTCGTTCGTGCTGCCCCTGATCCTGCTGGCGGTGCCGTTCCTGGACACGACCTTCGTAGTACTCAAGCGCCTGAAGTACAAGCAGCCGTTCTACCAGGCCGACAGCGAGCACTTTCACCATCGCATGGCGCGCATCGGCTTCTCCAGCCGCCGCACGATCGCCTACCTGTACGCGTGGACGCTGCTGCTGGCGGGGCTCGCGCTGGCGCTGCGGTTCGTGCCCTACAGCGATCACAAAGGCCACCTCTACACGGGCTGGACGCTGGTGATGATCGCCCTCGGCCTGCTCGTCGTCGCGGCCAGCGTGTATCTCGTCTACGTGCTCGAGATCCTCAAGTTCAGGCGCCTGGACGCGATGCGCCTGCGGCTGTTGCGCCCGGACGCCTCAGCGACGGAGATCGAGGAGGGCGTCGCCCGAGACCTCGAAACGGGCGAGATCGACGCGGTGGTGGATGTGGATGGCGTGCACGTGCCTGTGAGCGACGGTCCGCTTCGGGCTGAGCAGCGGGTCGGCGAGCGGCAGGTGGATGAGGACCGCATAGGCGCAGAAGATGAGCGTGGCGGCACGCAGGCGCCGATCGCCGCTGACCGCCGCTAGCGGCAGCAGCCAGATCGCATACCACGGCAACAGCCACGCCGTCGAGAGCAGTAGCGCCGCCATCGTCCAGCCGGCGGCGATGCGCCAGTCGGCGCCCCTGGCGGTGCGCCACAGCGCGAAGGCGAGCACGAGCAGGAAGCCCACGACGAACAGGTTGCGCCACCACTGCGGAGCGCCGTCGAGGCCGAACAGGCGCGCGGTCTCGGCCGGGGCGCTGTGAATCGCCACGAGCTGCTGCTGCTCGCCCACGGCGCTGAGGAAGCCGAGCGCGTGCGAGCCGAAGCCGACCAAGCCGACGGCCGCAACCACGGCGAGGCTCACAGCCGCGGCGGCGGCCACCCGCAGGCGCTCGCGCCGCCGCTGCGGCGCGAGCACGAGGAACGGCAGCAATAGCCCCGCCGTGACCTTCACCCCCACGCCGGCCGCCAGTGCGGCTGCGGCTGCGCGGAAGCGCGGGCTGGCACCGGCGCTCAGCAGCAGCGCCGCGGCGATCGAGAGGAGGATCAGCGTGTCGTTGTGCGCTCCACCGACCGCGAGCACCAGCAGCACGGGATTCAGACCTACGAACGCCGCCGCAAAGCGCCGCGAGTGACCGAGGCGACCGGCTGCCTGCGCGACCAGCGCGACCGCGCCGAGGCTGCAGGCGACCGTCAGCCCTTTGAACGCCCACAGCGCACCGGACAGCCCCAGTGGCGCCGTCGCGTAGCTCGCGAGCGTGAACAGGGGCCCGTAGGGGGAGTGCTGGAAGGGCCAGCCGACGAATCCAAAGACGGGGTCGGTGGGCGCCTCGGCGGCGACGTGCGTGTACGGGTCGAGGCCGTGCAGAGCGCCCAGATGGGCGAAGCCGATGTAGCCGAACACGTCTTGGGAGATCAGCGGCGGGCCGAGCAACAGAATCAGGTGTGCGCCCGCGATCGCCACCACGAGCGCTCCCATCGGCAGCGCTCGCGCGGCGAGCAGCACCACCAGATAGCTCGCGCACATGATCAGCATCAGGTTCTGGAAGCTGTTCGAGCTGATGCTCAGGTGCAGAGCTTCGAATGGGCCCGCCAGCCACTGCGGCCAGCCGCCGCTGCGTCCGGGGACGTACAGCGAAGGTTCACCCGCGGCGCCCGCGGCCACGAGGAAGACCGTCGTCAGTACCCCCGCCAGCCCGAGCGCTCCGAGCGCGCGTGCGCCTGCCCGCACGCGCGAGGGCGCTCGCCGGGGACGGCCCCGCAGGCGTTCGGCGCCGGATTGCGCGTCCGCGTCGATCGGCACGCGGGGCAGGGGCCTGGCGGTCTGCATCGAACTCATTCTTACGTCTGGGCGCCAGGCAGGCGTGTGATCGGCCGGGTAGGATGCGCGGGCAGTCGCGTGTTGCGCTTGCCGGGGGGCATTCCGTCTACGAGCACGCGCCTGCGCCAGAGCGCCCCCGGCACGGGCGCTGCCTCTGTCCTATATGCGACGTCGCCACCGCAAATCCACTTCCAGCCGCGCTCCGGGACCACGTCGCGTCCTGATTTTGTCGGCGGATGTCGGCGAGGGCCACGCCGCCGCGGCGCGTGCGCTGGCCGCGCAGCTGCAGGACGCTCCGCAGCCCACCGAGGTGACGGTGATCGATGGCCTCGCGGCGATGGGCAGGGTGCTGCGGCCGGTCGTCGAGGACGGCTATCGCGTGCAGTTGCGGTTCGTGCCGTGGACGTACACGATCGTGTACGGGCTGCTCAACCACGTCGCGCCGATCCGCGCGCTGGCGACACGCCTGTTGTGCCTGTTCGGCTCGCGGCCGCTGGCACGCACGATCGCCGCGCACGACCCCGACGTGGTCGTCTCCACATATCCGGCCGTGACGGTCGTGCTGGCGCGGCTGCGCCGCACGGGCGAGGTGACAGTCCCGACGGTCGCGACGATCACCGACCTGACCGGGCTGTTCTTCTGGGCGCAGCCGGGGATCGACATGCACATGGTGATGTACGGCGAGTCGCTCCCGTCGGTGGAGCGCATCGCCGGCAGCGGCAGCGTGCAGCTCGTGCGCCCCCTGATATCGGGCGAGTTCCTGGAGCCGCGCTGCCCACGACGGTCTCGCCGCGAGCTCGGTCTGCCCGAGGAGGGCCGCATGGTCGTCGTCTCGGGCGGTGGCTGGGGAGTCGGAGACGTCGAGGGCGCCGTGCGCGAGTTCATCCGCGTGCCCGAGGCGAGCAGCATCGTCTGCCTGGCGGGCCGCAACGAGCAGCTGGCCACGAAGCTGAGCCGCTCCTTCGCCGGGGAGCCGCGCGTGCACGTGCTCGGCTTCACCGACAAGATGCCCGAGCTGCTGGCCGCCACCGATGTGCTCGTGCACTCCACCGGTGGCGTCACCTGTCTGGAGGCGATGGCCGCGGGGACGCCGGTCGTCTCCTACGGGCTGCCGGTCGGCCATGCGCGCGTGAACACTCGCGCGATGGCGGCGCTGGATCTGGTGCGGCTCGCCAACGACACCAAAGAGCTGCGCGAGCACGTGCAGGCGAGCTTCGCCTCCGTCGAGGAGGCGCAATCGAGCACGCCGAGCGGCTCGGCGAGCACGCCGGATGCCGTGGCCGCCGAGGTGGTGTTGGGCGCGCCGCGGCGAGTGCGCCCGATTCCCCGCTGGCGGCTGCGCGCCGTCGCCCTGTCGACTCAGTTCGCGCTGCTGCTGGCCGTCGGCGTGTGGATGATGTCGACCGACGAGGTGACGGCGCTGGCGACCAAGATCCTGCACGTGCGCCCGCTCGCGCAGGTCAAGACCGATCAGCCCGACGTCGGCATGATCGTGCACGTGCCCGCACGCGACGTCTCGCTCGTGGCCTCGCAGCTGGCCGGGCGCGGCATTCACGTCTCCTTCGCCGACGACAGCGGCGTGCCCTCGCCGGCGACGATTGCCAAGCTGCGCTCGCTGGGCGATGAGTTCCTGCCGGAAGTGCCGCGGTCCTCGGTGCTGCGCTGGGTGCGCACGCGCGGTGTGTTGCGCGCACAGGCACGCGCGCTGGGCCTGCGCAATCGCTTCTACTACCTGCAGCCCCGCGGTGGGCTGACGGTCGGTCAGCTCGTGCTCGCGCGCACCGCCGGCGCCACGCCAGTCTGCGGGAAGATGCGCTTGAACGCCGAGGGCCCGCTGCCTCAGCGCCCGACGCGAGCCGGCGACGTGTTGGTGGTCGAGCTCGACGGCTCGGCCTCCTCGGTGGCCGGGCTGGAGCGGATCATCTCCTGGCTGGACGGCGAGGGGCTGGCTGCCGAGCCGCTCACCTCGCTGACCCGCTCGCCGGCCATCAGCGCCAGCAACAGCGGCGAGCGCGCGAGCAGCGCGGCGCCCGTGACGAGCAGCGCCAGCGACGCCGTCAGCGGGACGCCGTTCAGTGGCGTGTCGGCGAAGCTCTCGCCGAACAGCAGCGGCGCGAGCACGATCGGGATCACCGTCTGAGTCACGAACACGATCGGCGCCACCTGGATCGCCGGTCGCTCCTGCAGCGCGCTCATCTCGCTGAGCACCCCGACCACGGAGGCCACGGCGGTGGCGAGGCCCCACGCGACCGCCACGCCGAGGTGTCCCCGCGAGAGGTCATCAGAGGCGAGCTTGGTGGCCACCCCGCTCCAGGCGAACGCCAGCCCGGCGCCGATCATCGTCACCGCGGCCGGTGAGCGGCCGATCGCCCGCAGCACGTATGGCAGCAGGCTGGCGAGCCCGAGCCCGACCAGCACGAGCGTGATCGTCAGGTTCTCCGAGCCGTAGGAGGTGCTGCGCGGCGGCGCGGCCAGACCTGAGCCGATCACGCCGACGATGATCGCCGCCATCGCCAGGTACTCGTAGCGCCCGGCGTGCTCGTGGAGCAGCCGTTGCGCGGCGAACAGCAGCACGACCAGTCCCACCGCGAGCGCCGGCTGCACGACCACCAATGGCGCCAGCAACAGCGCCACGACCTGTAGCGGCCAGCCGAGGATCGAGAGCCCCGTCCCCAGCAGCCAGCGCGCGCGTCTGAGCAGGCCCCAGATCAGCGCCATCCGCAAGTGCTCTGCGTGGGGCGCCTCCTTGGCGTCCATCGCCTGGAAGACGATCCCTAGGCTGTAGAGGGTAGACGCGCCTACAGCCGCCCCTATTCCCAGCACAAGATCGACCATGTCCGCCTACGATCATCGCAGCCCGGGCCCACCGATCGCGGGAGCGCTGGCGGGCGCCGCGCTGGCGGGCTACCTGCTCCCCGGGCTCGCCGCCGCCCTGCCGGCTCTGCGCGGGCCGCTGGGGATCGAGGACCGTACGGCGAGCGGCCGGGGCTACGCGCTCACCTTCGACGACGGCCCACACGCCCAGGGCACGCCCGCGGTGCTCGAGCTGCTCGCCGATGCGGGCGCGCAAGCGACCTTCTTTCTCGTCGGGGAGCAGGTCCAGCGCAACCCCGCGCTCGCCGCCGAGATCGCCGCCGCCGGCCACGTAGTCGGCCTGCATTGCCACCGCCATCGCAACCTCCTGCGCCTGACCCCCCGGCAGGCGCGCGAGGACATCACCCGCGCGCACGCGATCATCGCGGAGGCGAGCGGCCAAACGCCGGTTCTCTATCGCCCCCCATACGGCGTGCTGAACGTCTCCGCGCTGCGCCTGGCGCGTGCCCACGGGTGGCGCACGCTGCTGTGGAGTCAGTGGGGGCGCGACTGGGAGGCGAGCGCGACGCCCGAGTCGATCGCCGCGCTCGTGACCGCTGGCGCCGAGGAGGGCGCGGTGCTGCTGCTGCACGACGCTGATGACTACTCCGCCGCGGGCTCTTGGCGGCGCACCGCGGCGGCCCTCCCGCGGGTGCTCGGAACGCTCGCCGAGCGTGGTCTCAAACCGCTGGCGCCCTGAGCGGCGCGGCCGCCGCGACTTCCCCGGCAGCGGCCCGCCGGCGGCCCGGAGGCTCTGGCCGGCTGGGTAACATCGAGCGCTTGTCCAGCGCGATCTCAATCAAGCCGCACGGCCCGGCGGCGCCCCGCTCGGGGGCGGCCGTCAAGCGCGCACCGGCGCGCACCCGCTGGTGGGTCGAGGGACTGGTGATCGTGTGGTTGTGCTGGCTTTATGACGCGACCACCAACCTGCAGACGCTGCGCCCGAGTGTGGCGATCGCCAACGCCGAGGGCGTATTGCATCTGGAGCAGACCCTGCACCTCGATCCAGAGCTGACGCTCGACCGCTGGCTGGCCGGGCACCACACGCTCGGGCTGGTGCTCTCCGACTACTACGACAACGCTCACTTCATCGTCACGCTCGCGGTTCTCGCGTGGGTGTGGTGGAAGCGCTCGGATTCCTACCGGCCGCTGCGCAACTCGCTAGTGCTCGTGAACGTGCTCGGGTTCGTCGTCTTTTGGTTCTTCCCCGTCGCGCCCCCGCGGATGCTGCCCGGCTACACCGATGTGGTGGCCTCCACACATGCGTTCGGCTCCTGGCACACGGGGTCGCTGGCCTCGCATGCCAATCAGTTTGCGGCGATGCCCTCGCTGCACATGGCGTGGGCGGCATGGTGCACGCTCGCGCTCTGGCGGGCCACGAGACGGCCGTGGGTGCGGGTGCTTGCGGTCCTCTATCCGTGTCTAACCGCGCTTGCGGTGCTTGCCACCGGCAACCACTTCCTGCTGGACATCGTGGGTGGGCTCATGGTGCTGGCCGCGGCCGTGCTGCTGGCCGGACTGCCCGCACGCATCCGGGCCCGCGGCGGCCCGCGAGCAGCTCACCCGGCCGCCGGCTGAGATCGTCCGCAAAGTCCGTGCGGGCGGCGTGGCGGATGTCACAAACTTGTTACGAAGTCCGAGAACAGGTAGACTGGACGAGTCGCCGCAGACGCCCGAAAAAGCCTCTGGAATGGTCAAGGAGCGCTTCGGCAGGTCCGCCGCACATGGGCGGGCGGACTTTTTCATCGGTCTGTAGGGTGGCGCTACGCACATGCCAGACTTCGATCCCAACGAGGACCCACTCCGCCTGACCGGCGCCGGTCAGGACGATTCCCTCGACCCGGCAGAGATCCGGCCGAGGGCGATGCGGCGCGCTCGTCACCTCGCCTACGGACAGTGCTTTGGCGGTCAAGGAGCCCCCGAGCGGCGTGCGCGCGCGGCGTCCCCCGCGTCGCGCAGGCACCGCGCACGGCGCGCTTGCCCGGATCAACGGCGCCTGGCCCTGCTCGGGACCCCGATCCGTCGCCGCCGGCGTCTGTGGACACTGTGCCACGGACGACCCCCCGGATCTCCAAGCTGACGTGTTCACCCTGCGTTATCTCGACGTGTGCCTGGTGCTCGCGACGGCTCCGTTTGTGCTCGTGGCGGGCATGCCCGTCCTCGGGTATGTGATCGGCGCTTGCGCTTGGCTGTTGACCCGCGCGGGCACGGTGTTCGCGCAGGCGCAGGCGCAGCGCGCCGGCGACGCGAAGGTCAAAGCCGGGCTGCACCTCGCCGGCATGATGGGCCGCATCTGGCTCGTCGCGCTGGCCCTGATCCTCGCCAAGTCTCTGGGCGGCAAGGACGACGGGATCATGGCCGCCGCGCTGGTGCTGGGCGCCTTCACCGTCTACTTCGTGATGTCGTTCGTGACGCGTGAGGGCCCGATCACGGGCCGCCCCACCGCGCAGGGGAGGCCGAGTCCCTCGTGAGCGCGACCGACACAACGGGAGTCAAGCCGGCCGGTACCGCCGGGGCGCTGGCTCGCCCGCCAGCAGGCGGGGGCGAGCTTGAGCCTCCCAAGAAAAGCCTGAAGAAAACCCTGCTGATCCTCCTTGCCGTGTGGCTCGGGGGCATCATCCTGCTGGCCGCCGTCTACGGCGTACACGGTGTTCGCAACACCGAGTTCGAACCGCAGAACGAGTTCAAGCTCGACAACTGGGTCGAACTGGGCGTGTTCTCGATCAACAAGGCGGTCTTGTACCTGGTGCTCGCCGCCACCCTCACCTGCGTGACGATGATCTACATCGCGCGGCGCATGAAGCAGCGACCGAACAAGGTGCAGGCGGCCGTGGAGGGGCTCTACCAGCTGATGCACGACAACATCACGGGTTCGAGCATGGACGAACGGATGGCCGCCAAATGGTTCCCGTTCATCGGCACGCTGTTCTTGTTCATCATGTTCTCCAACCTGATCGGCTACATCCCGCTGCCGACCAACACCGAGCACGAGATCACCGTGTTTGGCCTGGAAATCCCCTCGTTCTCGCTGTACGCGGCGACCGCCAACCTCTCGATCCCGCTGGCGCTGGCGCTGGTCGTGTTCATCTCCTACACCGTCGAAGGCGTGCGCGCGAAGGGGCCGATCGGCTATCTGAAAGGGCTGATCCCCGGCGGCGTCACCGGAGGCATGGCCGTGTTCATCTTCTTCCTCGAGGTGCTCTCGAACCTGATGCGTTTGATGTCGCTCTCGATTCGTCTGTTCGCCAACATCCTGGCGGGCCACCTGATCATCCTGTTCATGGCCGGAGCGCTCGCCGTGATCCTGGGGATCACCGCGCTCGGCTGGTTCACGATCCCGTTCGGCATCGCGCTGTTCGCGTTCGAGGTCGGCCTGGTGGCGGCCCTGCAGGCGTTCATATTTGCCACCCTCACCGCTATCTACCTCGGCGGCGCGGTCGCCGAGGAACACTAAAAGGAGCCAATTGCTGTGCACATAGCCCTAATCACCTTCCTAGCGGCCGCGACCGAAGAAACCGCCAAGGCCGGCAAGTCGATCGGCCTCGGCGTCGGCGGCGGTCTCGGCGCCGTGGGCGCCGGCGTCGGCATCGGCATCATCTTCGGCAAGGCGATCGAAGCGATCACCCGCCAGCCGGAGATGCGCGACGAGATCACGCAGCTGCAGTGGCTGGGCTTCGCGCTGACGGAGGCCTGCTTCTTCTACGGCCTGGTGGCGGGCCTGTTGGCCGCGTTCATCGTCTAGCGCGATGGGAGTTCTCGCCTCCAACGGAAGTTTCCTGATCAAGCCGGGCATCGGCCTGATGGTGTGGACGCTGCTCGTGTTCGGGATCACGATGGTGCTCCTCTCAAAGCTCGCCTTCCCGCGCATCTCAGAGGCGCTCGGGCGCCGCCAGCGCTCGATCGAAGAGTCGATCGACACGGCCGAGAAAACGCGCACGGAGGCCGAGCAGCTACTGGCCGAATACCGCGAGCGGCTGAAGGAGGCTCGGGCGCAGGCGGAAGAGATCGTCCAGCGCGCTCGCCAGACGGCCGACACCCATGAGCACGAGGCCAAAGAGCGCAGTCAGGAGATCGTTGCCGAGGCCGCCAAGCGCGCCGAGCGCGACATCGAGGCGGCGACCAAACGGGCGCTCGACGACATCCGCAAAGAGGTTGCCGATCTGACGATCATGGCGACCGAGAAGGTCACGCGTAAGACGCTCAACGAGGCCGACCAGAAGCGGCTGGTCGAGGAGGCGCTGAGCGAGCTCGACTTCTCGAGCATCTCCTCCGCGGCGCCGAACAACTGATGGAGGAGCTGGCCGAGGTATACGCTCGCTCGCTGTTCGAGGTCGCCCGCGAACAGGGCAAGCTCGACGTGCTGCGCGAGCAGCTCGCGCAGTTCGCGGGCGCGCTGGATGAGAACCGCGAGCTCGCTGTGTTCTTCTTTTCGCCTTACTTCTCGACGAAGGAGAAGCAGGACTCGCTTGAGCGCATCCTCGATGGGGCTGACGAGAGCTTCATGAACTTCTTGAGCCTGCTGATCGAGAACCACCGCATGCCGGTGATCTTCCGCATCGACCAGCAGTTCGAGCGGCTGTGGGAGCAGGAGAACAAGATGCTGCCCGTGGACATCACGAGCGCGATCGCGCTCGACGAGGACACCACTGAGAGCCTCGGACGCCGCATCGGCGAGCGCGCCGGGCGCAAGGTCAAATTGGCCGCTCACGTCGACCCGGACATTCTGGGCGGCATCGTGCTCAGGGTCGGCAACTCGATCCTCGACGCGTCAATTCGCAACCGACTGGAGCAGCTGCGCAGGCACGTTGCCCAAGGAGCCGCTTAGGAGCCGACATGCAGATCAACCCAGATGAGATCACAAGCATTCTGAAGAGCCGCATCGAGGGACTCGGCGGCGGGCAGGCCGAGTTGACGGAGGTCGGGACCGTGCTGTCGGTCGCGGACGGCATCGCGCGGCTGCACGGCCTGGAGAACTGCATGTCCTTCGAGCTGCTCGAATTGCCCCACGGGGTCACCGGCCTCGCGCTGAACCTCGAGTCCGACAACGTCGGCGCGGTGCTGTTCGGCGAGTGGGAGCGGGTCTCCGAGGGAGACACCGTCAAGCGCACCGGCAGGCTGCTCGACATCCCGGTTGGCGAGGGGCTGTTGGGGCGAATCGTCGATCCGCTCGGCCGCCCGCTCGACGGCAAGGGCGACATCGACATCAAAGAGCGGCGCCCCGCGGAGTTCAAGGCCCCCGGAGTCGTCCAGCGCCAGCCGGTCAAGGAACCGATGCAGACCGGCCTGAAGGCGATCGACGCGATGATCCCGATCGGCCGTGGCCAGCGAGAGCTGATCATCGGCGACCGCCAGACGGGCAAGACGGCGATCGCGATCGACGCGATCATCAACAACAAGGACACGGGCATCGTGTCCGTGTACGTGGCGATCGGCCAGCGCATGTCGACGGTCGTCGCGCTCGCCCAGACGCTCGACGAGAACAACGCCCTGGACAACACGATCATCGTCGCGGCGCCCGCTGACGAGGCGGCGCCGATCAAGTTCATGGCGCCGTACGCCGGCTGTGCGATGGGCGAGCACTTCCTCTACAACGGCAAGCACGCGCTGTGCGTGTACGACGACCTGACCAAGCACGCATACGCCTACCGGCAGATGTCGCTGCTGCTGCGCCGCCCGCCCGGCCGCGAGGCCTATCCCGGCGACGTCTTCTACCTGCACTCGCGCCTGCTCGAGCGCGCGGTCAAGCTCAACGACGAGCTCGGCGGCGGCTCGCTGACCGCGCTGCCGGTCATCGAGACGCAGGCCGGCGACGTCTCCGCGTACATCCCCACGAACGTGATCTCGATCACCGACGGTCAGATCTTCCTGGAGTCGAAGCTGTTCAACTCGGGCGTGCGCCCGGCGATCAACGTCGGCATCTCCGTCTCCCGCGTGGGCGGCAACGCGCAGATCAGCCCGATGAAGAAGGTCGCCGGGCGGATCAAGCTCGAGCTCTCGCAGTACCGCGACCTGGAGGCCTTCGCGCAGTTCGGCTCCGACCTCGACGCCGACACGCAGAAAACGCTCGCCCGCGGGGAACGGCTCGTAAAGACGCTCAACCAGCACGAGCGCGCGCCGCTGGCGGTCGAGGATCAGGTCGTGCAGATCTACGCCGCGACGAACGGCTTCCTCGACCGGCTGAGCGTCGAACGCGTGAGCGAGTTCCTGGCGGAGCTGACCGAACGGATGCACTCCCAGCATGGCGAGGTGCGCGAGAAGATCGCCGGCGGCGACTGGTCGCAGGAGACGCAGAAGGCCGTGCAAGAGGCGGTCGAGGCGTTCGCTCAGGACTTCGGCTACGACCTCGACGAGGAGGGCCTGCCGCTCGATGACGATCAGCCGCTGCAGGCCGACGAGGGCCGCGCGCAGGAGTCCGCCCGCCAGCAGGAGCCGCAGCCGGCCTAGTGGGCCAAGCCGCGAACCGCCATGGCATCCCAGCGCGACGTCAAGAACCGGATCTCCTCGGTCAAGAACATCCAGAAGATCACCCGTGCCATGGAGATGGTCGCCGCGGCACGGCTGCGCCGCGCCGAGCAGCGGATCGCCGCGCTGCGGCCGTACGCGGATGCGATCAGGCGGATGACGCGCCAGGCGGCCAAGGCGGCCGGCGCCGAGGCGGGACGCCTGCCGCTGCTCTCAGAGCACGAGAGCCAGACGAACGTCGGACTGCTGCTGATCACCGGCGATCGCGGGCTCGCGGGCGCTTTCAACTCGCAGATCATCCGCTCCGGAGTCCGGATCGCGGGCGAGCTCGGCGACGATGGCCTGAGCCCGGTCTGGTACGCGACCGGCCGCCGTGGCGTCTCCTCGCTGACGTTCCGGGGCCGTGAGCTGAGCGGCAGCTACACGGGCTTCTCCGACCGCCCCGCCTACGCCGACGCGCGCTCGATCGCCGACGATCTGATCACCGGCTATGTCGACGGCCAGCTCGATCGCGTCGAGATCGTCTACAACGCCTACATCTCGCCCCTCACCCAGAGGGTCACGCGCGAGACGCTCTTGCCCCTCTCCAGCGCCACGATCGCCGCCGAGGAGGCCGATTCCACAGAGCCCGAGGAGGATCGCGAGGGCGGTGGCCCGCGCGCGCTCGTCGACTACGAGCCCGATCCGGAGGAGATCCTCAAGCGATTGGTGCCAGACTATGTCGAGATCTCGATCTACCGAGCGCTCGTGGAGTCGACAGCCGGCTTCTTCGGTGCCCAGATGACCGCGATGCGCAGCGCATCCGAGAACGCGGGCGAGATCATCACCGACTTGACGCTGCAGATGAACCGTGCCCGCCAGGCCGAGATCACCCAGGAGATCATGGAGGTCGTTGCAGGCGCAGAGGGACTTAGCTAGGACGGCCGTGGGACTGCGCGATACTGCGTCCTCGGTCGCTCGCGTACCTGGTACGCCACGCTTCCTGCGTCCTTGTCTCGCTTGTCCCACAACCGTCCTAGCGGCGAATCCAGATCAACAAGCAATCTTGACTAGATAAAAAAGAGGAGAATCGAACGCAAATGGACGCCAGCACCGCCACCGAGCCGACCAGCTCCCAGGCGCACTCCGCCAACGGGGACGCCAAGCGCAACGTCGGGCGTATCGAGGAGATCCAGGGCGTCGTGATCGAGGCCGTCTTCCCCGACCGCCTGCCCGAGATCAACCACGCGATCACCGTGGCTCGTTCCGCGGCTGGGGCCGAGGAGGAGGCGCCGGGGATCAGCGCGGGCGCGGGCGGCGAAGCCGGCGTGCTCGTGTGCGAGGTGCAGCAGCACCTCGGCGACGATCGCGTGCGCGCGGTCGCGATGGACACCACCGATGGCTTGGCGCGCGGCCTCGAGGTGATCGACACCGGCAAACCGATCACCGTGCCCGTGGGCCAGGCGACGCTCGGGCGGATCTTCAACCTGCTCGGCGAACCGATCGACCTCGGCGAGGAGTTGCCTGCCGATGTCGAGCGCCGCGGCATCCATCAGGACGCCCCGCGCGTCGAGGATCTGACGCCCACGACCGAGATGTTCGAGACCGGGATCAAGGTCGTCGACCTGCTGGCCCCGTACGCCAAGGGCGGCAAGGTCGGGCTGTTCGGCGGAGCCGGAGTCGGCAAGACCGTCCTGATCCAGGAGCTGATCCACAACCTCGCCAAGGAGCACGGCGGCCTGTCCGCGTTCTGCGGCGTGGGTGAGCGCTCGCGCGAGGGCAACGATTTGTGGCTGGAGATGAAGGAGTCGGGCGTGCTCGACAAGACGATGCTCGTGTTCGGGCAGATGAACGAGCCCCCCGGAGCCCGTATGCGCGTGGCGCTGTCCGGCCTGACGATGGCCGAACACTTCCGCGACGAGGGCCAGGACGTGCTGCTGTTCATCGACAACATCTTCCGCTTCGTGCAGGCCGGCTCCGAGGTCTCGGCGCTGCTGGGGCGGATGCCCTCGCAGGTCGGCTACCAGCCGACGCTCGAGACCGAGATGGGCCAGCTGCAGGAGCGCATCACCTCGACCAAGCGCGGCTCGGTGACTTCGGTGCAGGCGATCTACGTGCCTGCCGACGACTACACCGACCCGGCTCCCGCGTCCGTGTTCGCCCACCTCAACGCGACCACCGCGCTGTCCCGCTCGATCTCCGAAAAAGGCATCTACCCGGCCGTCGATCCGCTCGACTCGACCTCGACGATCCTCAAGGCGGACATCCTCGGCGAGGACCACTTCCGGGTGGCCAACGAAGTCAAGGAGATCCTGCAGCGCTACAAGGAGCTGCAGGACATCATCGCGATTCTTGGCATCGACGAGCTCTCCGACGAGGACAAGCTGACCGTGCAGCGCGCGCGCAAGATCGAGCGCTTCCTCTCGCAGCCGTTCTTCGTGGCCGAAGAGTTCACCGGCACCCCCGGCGCCTACGTGCCGATCGCCGAGACGATCAGGGGCTTCGAGGAGATCATCGAAGGCAAACACGACGACGTTCCCGAGAGCGCCTTCTTCTTGAAGGGTACGATCGACGAAGTCGTCGAGGCCGCCCGATGACCTGCGCTGGCCGAATCGGGGATGCGAGCGGAGCGAGTGTCTCCCGCTTCGGTCGGCGTCCTCGGTCGCTCGCCTGCAGAGCAGGCCACGCTCCCTGCGTCCTTGAGCTGCTTAATCCTCGGGCGGCCTCGGGCGGCGTCACGCTCTGATGGCTCGCACGACCTTCCCAGTCGAAGTGCTGACGCCCGAGGGCGAGATCTTCTCCGAGGAGGTGGAGATGCTCTCCACGCGCACCTCCGTCGGCTCGATCGGCGTGCTCGCCAACCATGAGCCGGTGCTGGCGATGCTCGAACCGACCGAGCTGAGGCTATATCGCTCGGACTCCGACGTGGTGCGCTTCGCGCAGGCCGAGGGCTACCTGCAGTTCGCCGAGAACCGCGCGCTCGTGCTCGTCGAGGAGGCGATCGCGCCGCAGGCGCTCGACCGCTCGACGTACGAGACGCGACTCGCCGACGCGCGCGCGGCCGTGCAGAGCGCCGAGGAGGGCACCGAGCAGAAGGCCCGCGCGGAGCGCGACATCCGCCGCTACGAGGCCTTCCTGGCCGTCGAGCAGTAGCCGGTCTGGCCGTGGTCGACACCAGCCCCGCGACCGAGCACTTCGAGCGCAAGCGCCCCGGCTGGTTCACGACGAACGTCTTCAATCGCTTCGTGGCGTTCATCACGCGCCACGGCATCAGCGTGTTCGGCTCGCGCGTGCTCGAGGTTCGCGGCCGCAGCTCCGGGCAGCCGCGACGCACACCCGTCAACCTGCTCGAGCTCGAGGGCGAGCGCTATCTCGTCGCGCCGCGCGGCGAGACCCACTGGACGCGCAACCTCAGGGCCAGCGGCGAAGGGCGGCTGCTGGTCGGCAGGCGCAGCGAGAGCTTCACCGCCGTCGAGCTTGGCGACGAGGAGAAGGTACCCGTGCTGCGCGCCTATCTGAAGCGCTGGAAGTTCGAGGTGGGTGTGTTCTTCGACGGGGTCGGCCCGGATTCATCGGAGGATGAGATGCGCGGCGCGGCGCCCAAGCATCCGGTGTTCAGGCTCACCTCAAGCGCGTCGTGACCCGCGCGGGGCCGCCGGCTCGGGTCAGCCACACCATCCGATCCTCCAGCGGCTAGCCTTCCCCGCCTCATGAGCGTCTCGCGCGAGCCAATTGGGGTGATAGGCACCGGCTATGTCGGGCTGGTGACGGCTGCCGGCTTCGCCGAGCTTGGCAGCGAGGTCTGGTGCGTCGACATCGACGCCGCGAAGATCGAGCGCCTGCGAGCTGGGGAGGTGCCGATCTACGAGCCCGGGCTCGAGCAGCTCTTGCACGCGAACGCCGAGAGGATGCACTTCTCGACCGATCTCGCGGGGGCCCTCGAGCATGCGCGGTTGCTGTTCATCGCCGTGGGAACCCCGCCGACCTACTCCGGCGATGCCGACCTCTCTTCCGTGAACGCCGTGATCGAGGCGATCCCGGCCTCCGATCGCCACGCGCTGGTGATGAAGTCGACGGTGCCGTGTGGCACCGGCGTGTCGGTCAAGCGCGTGTTCGCCGAGCAGGGCAAGGGGGGGCTCGGGTACGTCTCCTGCCCGGAGTTCCTCAAGGAGGGCTCGGCCGTGCAGGACTTCCTGCATCCCGATCGTGTCGTCGTGGGCGACGGTGGCGATTGGGCCGGCGATGCCGTCGTGGAGCTGTACGCGCCGCTTCAGGCGCCGCTCGTGCGCACGGACATCGCCAGCGCCGAGATGGTCAAGCTGGCGTCGAACGCATTTCTGGCGACGAAGATCTCGTTCATCAACGAGATCGCCAACGTCTGCGAGGAGACCGGCGCCGACGTGGTCGAGGTGGCGCGGGGAATGGGCCTGGACGACCGCATCGGGCCGAAGTTCCTGCAGGCCGGGATCGGCTTCGGCGGGAGCTGCTTTCCGAAGGACGTCGACGCGCTGAAGCAGCTCGCGGGCAACTCCGGCTACCACTTCCAGCTGCTGACGGCGGTCATCGAGGTCAACGAACTGCAGAAGCGGCGCGTGATCGGCAAGCTGCACAAGCACCTCGGCGGCCTCGTCGGCAAGCGCGTGGCGCTGTTCGGCCTCGCCTTCAAGCCGAACACGGACGACATGCGCGAGGCCTCCTCGCTCGTGCTCTCGGCCCGCCTGAGCGCGGACGGCGCGTCGGTGACGGCGTATGACCCTGTCGCCGAGGAGCAGGCCCGCAACCTGCTCACCGGCATGTCCTTCGCCGGCTCGCCGCTGGAGGCGGCCGCCGACGCTGACGCCGTCGTGCTGGTCACCGAGTGGCCCGAGTTCATGGAGCTGGACTGGAAGCTCCTCGCCGAGGTGATGCGCGGAGACCTGGTGATCGACGGGCGCAACGCGCTGGACCCCGAGCTGTTGCGCTCCGCGGGCCTCGTCTACGAGGGCATTGGCCGGGGCATCTGATGCAGGCGGTGATCCTCGTCGGCGGGGAGGGGACGCGGCTGCGCCCGCTGACCTCGACCGTGCCCAAGCCGGTCGTGCCGCTGGTCGACCGCCCGTTCATCTCCTACATGCTCGAATGGCTCATCCAGCACGGGATCGACGACGTGATCATGTCGTGCGGCTTTCTCGCCACGAGCGTGCGCAACGTGCTCGGCGACGGCTCGGCCCTGGGTATCCGCCTGCGCTTCGTCGAGGAGCCCGATCCGCGCGGCACGGCGGGCGCGCTGAAGTTCGCCGAGCCGATGCTCGACGAGCGCTTCCTGATGCTCAACGGCGACGTGCTCACGGACATCGACCTTGGCGAGCAGATCGCCCAGCACGAGGCGAGCGGCGCGAAGGCGACGCTCGCGCTCGTGCCCGTCGCCGATCCGAGCGCCTACGGGCTCGTGCATCTCCAGGAGGACCGCGCGGTCCGCGACTTCGTCGAGAAGCCGAGCCCCGACACGATCGACACGAACCTGATCAGCGCCGGCGCATACGTGTTGGAGCGCGAGATCCTCGAGCTCGTGCCGGCAGATAAGAACGTCTCGATCGAGCGGGAGGTGTGGCCGCAGTTGATCGGCAACGGCCTGTACGGGTTTCCCTCCGAGAGCTACTGGCTCGACATCGGCACCCCCGAGCGCTATCTGCAGGGCACCTTCGACATCATCGAGGGCAACGTCAAGACGGCCGTCACCGAGCGCTTGGGTGGCAACTGGCTGGCCGTCGAGGACAGCGCGCAGGTGCTTGGCCGCGTGATCCCGCCGGCGGTGCTCGAGCGGGGTGTGCGCGTCGGCGAGGGCGCGCACGTGGGCAGCCTGGTCGTGCTCGGGGAAGATGTCTCGATCGGCTCCGGCAGCACTGTGGAGCGCTCGGTGATCCTCAACGGCGCGGAGATCGGCGAGGGCTGTACGCTGCGCGACTGCATCGTCGCGGCCGGCGCTCGCGTCGGCGCGGGCACTACGATCACGGGTGGAGCGGTGCTCGGAGAGGGCGTGACGATCGGGGCTGACAACGTGATAGCCCATGGGGCGCGTATCTTCCCTGGGGTCGCGTTGCCCGACGGAGCGATCAAGTTCTAGCGTTCAACCCCCAATTCGACCCCCTGTGCCCGCCGGTGGCCAGGAAACGACCCCCGCAGTCCCCGATTCCCATTCCCGCGTTCCAACAGGAGGCGAGCAGCAGATGAGCGAAGGCGCCGTCAGCGCCACATCCACCGCCGAGACGCTTTCCCGCGAGGCAATCGCCCGTGTGGACGTCTCCGGCCAGCTGGGCGACGTGCTCGGGATCCCGGAGCACCTGCGCGACGCGCTGTGGCGCGTCGAGTCGGCGATCATGCAGGACTGGGACACCTCCGCCGGCCTGGTCGTCGCGGGCATGGGCGGTTCGGCGATCGGTGGAGCGCTCGCGCGCGCCGCGCTCTCAGATCACGCTACGCGGCCGATCTTCGTGACGCGCGCCTACGGGCTGCCGCCGTGGACGACCCCCGACACGATGGTGCTGTGCGCGAGCTACTCGGGCGAGACCGAGGAGACGCTCGCCTGCTACGAGTCGGCTGGAGCGCTTGGCGCCCGGCGGACCGTCGCGACCACGGGCGGGCGCCTGGCCGAGATGGCCCGCGCGGACGGCGTGCCCGTGATTCCGCTGCCGGGCGGCTTTCAGCCGCGCGCCGCGGTCGCCTACATGACCGTCGCGGCGCTCGAGGTGGCGGCCCTGTGCGGCGCCGGCCCGCGCCTGACCTCGGAGATCGACGTGGCCGCCTCGCACACCGAGCAGCTGGTCGCCGAGTGGGGTCCGGACGCGCCTGAGGACTCGCTGGCCAAGGAAGTCGCGCGCGGGCTGCTCGGCACGACACCGGTGATCGCCGGCGCCGGCCTGACGACGCCGATCGCCTATCGCTGGAAGACGCAGATCAACGAGAACGCCAAGCAGCCGGCCTTCGCGCACGAGCTGCCCGAGCTCGATCACAACGAGATCGTGGGCTGGGAGGGGGCGCAGGACGTCGGGCGCTTCTCGGCCGTGTTCCTCGACGACTCCGACGCCCACCCGCGTGTGAAGGCGCGGATGGACCTGACCGAGCGCGTGATCGTCGCCAATGCCGTCGCGAGCTTCCGCTTGGAGACGCGCGGGCAGACGACGATCGAGCGCGTGATCTCGCTGGTGCTGCTCGGCGATCTCGTCTCGATCTACCTGGCCACGCTGCGCGGCGTCGACCCCGGCCCCGTGAAGGTGATCGACGAGCTCAAGTCCGCGCTCGCCGAGCGCTGACAGGAGTCCAGCTGTGCCAGGAGAGGGCTCGGCTCTGTGATACCGTCGAGGCGACGGCCGAGGAGCGCTGCGACGGGCTCCGGTCCCGCCACGCTCGGCCCGTTTCCCTGAAGCAAGGGCGCTCACCTGACCGGACAGGAGAACAGTCAGCAATGACTCCCACCGCCGTCGCAACAGAAGCCGATTTCAAGGTCGCCGACCTCTCACTTGCCGACTTCGGGCGCAAGGAGATCACGCTCGCCGAGCACGAGATGCCCGGCCTGATGTCGCTCCGCCGCGAGTTCGCCGAAGCGCAGCCGCTGAAGGGCGCACGCATCACGGGATCGCTGCACATGACGATCCAGACGGCCGTGCTGATCGAGACGCTCACCGCGCTCGGCGCCGAGGTTCGCTGGTGCAGCTGCAATATCTTCTCGACCCAGGATCACGCGGCCGCGGCCGTCGCGGTCGGCCCCGACGGCACGCCCGATGACCCGCGCGGCGTTCCCGTGTTCGCATGGAAGGGCGAGACGCTCGAGGAGTACTGGTGGTGCACCGAGCAGGTCATGCGCTGGCCTGCGGGAGAGGACGGCTCGAGTGGCCCCAACATGATCCTCGACGACGGCGGTGACGCCACGCTACTCGTGCACAAGGGCACCGAGTACGAGCGCGCCGGCGTCGTGCCCGACCCCGAGAGCGCCGACTCCGAAGAGTTCCAGGTGATCCTCTCGCTGCTGACGCGCTCGCTGGCCGATGACCCGCAGCGCTGGACGCGGATCGGCGCTGGCATCAAAGGCGTCACCGAGGAGACCACGACGGGCGTGCATCGCCTGTATGAGATGGTCGAGGCTGGCGAATTGCTGTTCCCGGCCATCAACGTCAACGACTCCGTCACGAAGTCCAAGTTCGACAACCTGTACGGCTGCCGGCATTCGCTGATCGACGGCATCAACCGCGCCACCGACGTGATGATCGGCGGCAAGGTTGCCGTCGTGTGCGGCTTCGGCGATGTCGGCAAGGGCTGCGCGGAATCGCTGCGGGGCCAGGGCGCGCGAGTGATCATCACCGAGATCGACCCGATCTGCGCGCTACAGGCCTCGATGCAGGGCTACGAGGTGAAAACGCTTCCGGAAGTCATCGCCACCGCGGATATCTTCATCACGACGACCGGCAACAAGGACATCATCACCGCCGCCGATATGGGCCGCATGAAGCACCAGGCGATCGTCGGCAACATCGGGCACTTCGACAACGAGATCGACATCGCCGGCCTCGCGGGCGTCGCTGGCGTCGAGCGTGTGAACATCAAGCCGCAGGTCGACAAGTGGGTCTTTCCGGACGGTCACGCGATCATCATGCTCTCGGAGGGGCGGCTGCTGAACCTCGGCAACGCCACCGGTCACCCGAGCTTCGTGATGAGCAACTCGTTCTCCAACCAGACGATCGCCCAGATCGAGCTGTTCGGCAAGAACGACGAGTACGAGAAGAAGGTCTACGTGCTGCCCAAGCACCTGGACGAGAAGGTGGCCCGCCTGCATCTCGATGCGCTCGGCGTGCGGCTGACGACGCTCACCGACGAGCAGGCCGCCTATATCGGTGTGCCCGTCGAGGGCCCGTACAAGTCAGACCACTACCGGTACTAGCCGAGCGCGGTTCGTGCGATGAAGGCGATGGTGCTCGCGGCGGGCCTTGGCACACGGCTGCGCCCGCTGACGTATGAGATAACCAAGCCGATGGTGCCGGTGCTGGACCGGCCGGTGATGGAGCACATCGTCGATCTGCTCGAGCGTCACGAGTTCGACGGCGTGATCGCCAACCTGCACTACTTCCCGGAGACGATCCGCGAGCACTTCGGCGAGCGGATCTCCTACCGCTACGAGCAGGAGCTGCTCGGCACCGCCGGCGGTGTGCGGGCGTGCGCGGACTTCTTCGGCGATGAGTCGTTCCTGGTGATCTCCGGCGATGCGCTCACGGACATCGATCTGCGGGCGTTCGCGGCGCGCCACCGCGACAGTGGCGGGATCGCCACGCTGGCGGTCAAGCAGGTCGCCGACACGCGCGAGTACGGCGTTGTGCTGCACGACCGCGAGGGGCGCATCACGGGCTTTCAGGAGAAGCCGGCGCCGGAGGAGGCGCTGTCGGAGCTGGGCAACTGCGGCATCTACATGTTCGACCCGCGCATCTTCGACTACTTTCCCGAGCGACCGTTCGTGGACTGGGCCAAAGACGTGTTCCCGGCGCTGCTGGAGAACGACGTGCCCTTCCATATCCATGAGGTGCGCGAGTACTGGAACGACGTCGGCTCGCTTGGGGAGCTCAGACAGGGCACGTTCGACGCCCTCCGCGGAGAGTTGCACTTGGAGATGGAGGGTGAGGAGCTGCGCCCGGGGGTGACGGTCGCCGGGCCCTCGCCGCTGCGTGAGGACACCGACGTCGAGGGCGCGGTCTGGATTGGGCGCGACGTGCAGATCGGCGCGGGCGTGCGGCTGATGGGGCCGATCGTGCTGGGCGACGGCACGCGGATCGGCGACGGCGCGCAGCTGCGCGAGAGCATCGTGTTCCCGGGGACCGAGATCGCCGCCGAGTCGATCCTGATCGGGGCGATTATGGGACACGGCGGCATCCTCGAGAGCATGCGCTCGCGCGACCGTTAACGCGAAGAGGCCCGCCGAAGCGAGCCTCTTCCCGGAAAGTGAGTCCTTATGACAATTGTCAGCATAGCAAATCGCGCGCACAGCGCAGATCACGCCGGTTCGTAGCGCTCGCGCCGCTGCTGCTCGCGCTCTGACTCCGACAGCGCGCGCACGAACAGCAGCACCAGCGCGATACCCATCACGAGCGACTGCTCGACGGCCATGATCAAGCCGGCGATCGACTGGTCGTCGTGCGCGGAGATGCCCCACACGCGCGCGTGGTGGATGTAGTAGGCGTAGAGCGCCGCCGGAGCGAACGCCAGCCCCATGCCGAGCGCGCCGACGAACAGCTTGGTCGAGCCCATGTAGATGACCGGGCCCATGCCGTTCAGGCGCATCCGCGCGCGGATCGGGGAGAGCAGGTGCCACCAGTAGAGCGAGCCGGCGAGCAGGAAGATCATGTGCTCGAGCACGTGCACGACGGGGTGGCGCAGCGCAAGATCGTAGGCGGCGGGAATGTGCCAGAGCCAGATCACGCCGACGTACAGGACGACCGCAAAGGCCGGCCGCGCGAATATGCCCGCGCGCTCCTCCAGCTCGCGCACGGCGCGCGTGACCGGGCGCAGGATTACCTTCGTGAACCCGAGGATCGCGAGGATCGGCACGAGGTCGAGCAGCAGCATGTGCTGGATCATGTGCATGAAGAACAGCTCATCGGCGAGCGCGTCGATCGGTGAGACGAGCGCCACGAGCGTCAGCAGCAGCGAGCTGATGAAGCAGCACAGCCGCCAGACCGGCGCCTCGGCCCGTGCCCGCGCCGACGGGCCGCGGCGTACCCGCCGCCAGCGCGATACGTATGCGCCGCCCGCGATCGCGACTCCGATCAGGACGCCCGGCTCGAGCGTCCAGGAGAGGTTGGGACTCATCCGGGGAGATTCTCCCACCACCGCCGATGCTGGACGGACGATGGACATTCGCCGCCCTGCATGGACATCCGCCAGGCGCGGGCGTAGGATCAAGTGTCAGCGCCAGACAAACGCCGACCGAAGGAGCCTGTGATGCAGATTGACATCAAGGGTCGCAATGTCACGGTCACCGACGAGATTCGCACGCACGCGAGCCGCCGGTTGAACAAGGTCGCCCGGCAGGTCTCAGACCTTGCTCGCGTGGAGATCGAGATCTTCAAGGAGCCCAACCCAAGGGTGTCCGACTGCCAGGTCGCCGAGGCGACGCTCTATCTGAAGGGCGTCACGCTGCGCGCGCGCGATGCATCGCCGGAGATGCTCCACTCGCTGAACTTGATCGTCGATGAGCTGGCGCGCCAGGTCAAGCGCCACCGCGACAAACGACGCCACCGCCGCGAGGCGCGCGCGTTCGCCAGCAATCGCAGAGCGGCCAGCGAAGCCGCCCGCGCGATGGCGCGCCCCGCATCGCAGCCCACGATCTGACAGGCGCCGCCCGCGCGCACGGCGACATCCCAGTCGCACCGCACGGACCTCGAGCCGCGGTCGAATGTCACGACCGGTGGCCCGTTGACGGCCGTGCTCGCCGGCTGTGAGGGGGGTAAAGGGGAACACCATCGGCCACGGCTTCGGCTGATCTGCGCCTCTGCGGGCGACGGGCGAGCGCGAGGCCGGCGAGAGCTATCCTTGGCCAATGCCCTCTCTGCTTGATCGCGCGCTGAACGCTGGCGAGTCGAAGAAGTTCAAGAGCTACCAGAAACGCGTCGCTTTGATCGGGGCGTTCGAGGCCGAGCTCGAACACGACAGCGATGCGGAGCTGCGCGAGCGGATGGATGCGCTGCGCGAGCGAGCTCGCGAGGGCGAGTCGCTGGAAGCCCTGCTTCCGGAGTGCTTTGCGATCGTCCGCGAGACCGGCAAGCGCACGATGGGCATGCGCCATTTCGACGTGCAGCTGATCGGGGCGATGGCGCTTCACGACGGGCAGATCGCCGAGATGAAGACCGGCGAGGGCAAGACGCTGACGGCGACGCTGGCGGTCGTGCTCAACTCGCTGGCGGTGCGCGAGGGTGAGCCCGACCAGCGCAAGGGCGTGCACCTGGTCACGGTCAACGACTACCTGGCGCGACGCGACGCGGAATGGATGAGCCCGATCTATGACGCGCTGGGCGTGAGCGTGGGAGTGCTGCAGAACAATCAGGCCTATGAGGAGAAGCACGAGGCGTACGCGTGCGACGTCGTATACGGCACCAACTCGGAGCTCGGCTTCGACTACCTGCGCGACAACATGGCCAAGGATCTCGCCGAAAAGGTCCAGCGCGGGCACCCCTTCGCGATCGTGGATGAGGTCGACAACATCCTGATCGACGAGGCGCGCACGCCGCTGATCATCTCCGGCGCGCCCGAACAGGCGGCCGACCTGTACGTCAAGTTCGCGCGGCTGGCGCCCAGGATGACGCTCGGAAAGACGCCCGAAGGCATGGACCCGCGCTCCAAGAAGCAGTTCATGGCGGACTTCGACTTCGAGGTCGACGAGAAGCAGAAAACCGTGGCGATCACCGAGCAGGGCGTTGCCAAGGCCGAGCGCTTCCTCGGCATCGACCACCTCTACAGGGCCGAGAACGGCCACCTCGTCAACCACCTGATCCAGGCGCTGCGGGCCGAGGCTCTGTACAAGCGCGACGTCGACTATGCGGTGATCGACGGCGAGGTGAAGATCATCGATGAGTTCACCGGGCGCATTCTCGACGGCCGGCGCTGGTCTGAGGGCCTGCATCAGGCGATCGAGGCCAAAGAGGGGGTGTCGGTGCAGGAGGAGAACCAGACGCTCGCGACGATCACCTACCAGAACTTCTTCCGTCTCTACGACAAGCTCGCGGGCATGACCGGCACGGCGCTGACGGAGGCGACCGAGTTCATGAAGATCTATGAGCTGCCGGTGGTGCAGGTGCCGACGAACATGGAGATGGTGCGCGCGGATCGCAACGACCAGATCTACAAGACCAAGGAGGGCAAGTGGAACGCGGTCGTCAAAGAGATCGGCGCGCGCAATGAGAACGGCCAGCCGGTGCTCGTCGGGACGATCTCCGTCGAGGTCTCAGAGCTGCTCTCCGAGCGCCTGACCAAGCGCGGGATCGCGCACACGGTCCTGAACGCAAAGCCCGAGCACGCCGCGCGCGAGGCGGAGACGGTCGCCGAGGCCGGCCAGCCGGGAGCGGTCACGATCGCCACCAACATGGCCGGCCGTGGCGTGGACATCAAGCTCGGCGGCAACCCCGAGCATCTCGCCCGCCTGGAGCTTGCGCGGCAGGGGATCGAGCCCGAGGCGGAGGAGTACGAGCGGCTCATGAGTGAGGCGCTGCCGCCGATCGAGAAGTCCGTGGAGGAGAACCGTCAGCACGTGATGGCGGCCGGGGGACTGTTCATCTGCGGCACCGAGCGCCACGAGTCGCGACGCATCGACAACCAGCTGCGCGGCCGCGCTGGGCGCCAGGGCGACCCGGGCGAGAGCCGCTTCTTCTTGTCGGCCGAGGACGATCTCGTGCGGCTGTTCGCGGGCGATCGCATCTACCGGATCCTCGACAAACTGGGCGGCGTCGACGAGGAGGGCAACGAGGAGCCGATCGAGGCCGGAATGCTCTCCAAGCAGATCGAGAAAGCGCAGAAGAAGGTCGAGGAGCAGAACTTTCTGATCCGCAAGCGCGTGCTCGAGTACGACGACGTGATGAACGAGCAACGCCGCGTGATCTATGCCTACCGCGACGAAGTGCTCGAAGGACAGGAGATCGGCGAGGAGGCGCGGCGCGAGGTCGCCAACGTGATCGAGCGGACGATCGACCAGTACACGCCCGGGGACTTCATGGAGGACTGGGATCTCGACGGGCTGTTCACCGCGCTCGGGCAATTCTTCCCGCTCGACCTCGGCAGGGAGGACCTCGACCCCGGGACGATCGACCGGCTCGCCCTCACCGAGCGGATCACAGAGGCGGCGATGGAGCGCTACAACGCGCGCGAGCAGGCACTTGGCGAGGAGCTGATGGGCGCGCTCGAGCGCTTTCTGCTGTTGCAGATCATCGACGAACGCTGGCGTGAGCACCTGTTCGACATGGACTACCTGCGCGAGGGCATACACCTGCGCGGCTTTGCCCAGATCGACCCGCTGGTCGCCTACAAGAACGAGGCCTTCACGCTGTTCGGCGACTTGATGAACAGCGTCTGGACCGACTACGCGCGCATGATCTTCAACGTCGAGGTGAACGTCGAGGGCCAGAACGGTGGTGGCGCGCAGCCGCCCACGTTCGCGCCCGGTGGCAGCTCGACGCGGGCAGGGCGGGTCTCCTACTCAGGCGGGCAGAGCGCGGCGGGAGCCGGTGCGCTGGCCGCGGCCGCCGCTGCGGCGGGTGTGGCCGAAGGCCCGGAGGGCTACGCCGACGGCGAGGGAGCCGAGCTGATGCCGGTGGTGGAGCAGCGCGTGGTCGACGACGAGCATCAGGTGGGACGCAACGATCCGTGCTGGTGCGGGAGCGGTAAGAAGTTCAAGAAGTGCCACGGGGCTTAGAGGGCCGTGGACGCGGCGCGTAGCGGCGTCCTCGATCGCTCATGTGCGGAGCACATTTCGCTCACTGCGTCCTTGCTCCGCTTGGTCCACGGCCCTCTAAGCAGGCCCCCCGAGATGCCAACGCTTAGCTGTCTGCCACGGAGTTAGGGCTGCGGCAGTCCCCACGGCGCGTCGATCGCCAGGCGCCAGCCGTCGGGGCCGCGCGAGTAGACGACGACGGAGTTGCTGCGCTGAGCAAAGGACTGTCCGTCGGCGCCGGTTCCGTTGATCGTCAGCGTTCCGACGGCGGCAGCCGTACCGCCGGCAGTGAAGAGGTTGGCGAGCAGGATCTCGAGCGTCACGCCGTTGTCGACGAGTGCCTGCAGCGCGCCGGCGATCGCGTCGCGACCCCGCAGCATCTGGCCGTCGGCCTGGACGATCGCGGCATCCTCCATCCACAGCTCGAGCGCTGCGGGCACGTCGCGTGAGTTGATTGCGGCGGCGAACGCCTCTGACAGAGCCTCGGGAGAGCTGGCGGGCATGCACGAGACGATATTGACCCGAGCCGTCGATGACGGCCGGCGTTGATAGCGTGAAGAGATGGCCACCGCCGCTCCGAGCGAGTCGACCCCCGAGCGACTCGCCTCCATCCGCGAGCAGATGAAACTGCTCTCGGACTATCTTTGACCCGGCTGGGCTGGGCGAGCGCGTGGCGGCGCTCGAGGCGGAGATGGGGGCCGCGGGCTTCTGGGACGACGCGGAACGCGCCGCGGAGGTCTCGGGCGAGCACTCGCGCGCGGCAAGGCGCTTAGAGACCTTCAGCGCGCTGAAGGGCGACGTCGAGGATCTGGACGCGCTTGCGGAGATGGCCGCCGAGGAGGCCTCGCTGCAGGCCGAGGTCGATGAGCAGATCGCCTCGGTCGAGGAGCGTCTGGCCGTGCTCGAGGAGCAGCGGCTGTTCTCCGGGCGCTATGACTCCGGCGATGCGCTCGTGACCGTCAACGCGGGGGCGGGGGGAACCGACGCACAGGATTGGGCGGAGATGGTCCTGCGGATGGAGATGCGCTGGGGCGAGGCCCGGGGCTTTCAGGTCGAGATGCTGGAGGCCAGTGCCGGCGAGGAAGCGGGGATCAAGTCCGCCACCTTCCGCGCCTCGGGCGAGAACGCATACGGGCTGTTCGGCGCCGAGCGGGGCGTGCACCGGCTCGTGCGCCTGTCTCCGTTCGACTCTGCTCATCGACGTCAGACGAGCTTCGCCGGGGTTGAGGTCGCGCCGGTCGTCAAAGACACGGGCGAGATCGAGATCAACGAGGACGACCTGCAGGTGGACACCTATCGCGCCTCGGGCGCCGGCGGCCAGCACGTCAACAAGACCGACTCGGCGGTGCGCATCACCCACCGGCCGAGCGGGATCGTCGTGCAGTGCCAGAACGAGCGCTCGCAGTCCTCCAACCGGGCAACGGCGATGGCGATGCTGCGGGCGAAGCTGCTCGAGCAGCGCGAGCGCGAACGCCAGGAGGAGATCGCGCGCGAGAAGGGCGAGGCGCAGGACGTCAACTTCGGCTCGCAGATCCGCTCTTACGTGCTGCACCCGTACACGATGGTGAAGGACCATCGCACCGGCGTGGAGATGGGCGATGTTCAGCGAGTGCTCGAGGGAGATCTTGATGGATTCGTGCGTGCGTATCTGCTGTCCGCCGCCTCGTCGGAGAGCTAGCGCGTGGGCGGTCTCACTGGGCTCGTGAGGAGTGCCCTCGAAGAGGACGTCGGCTCGGGAGACGTGACGACGGACGCCACGGTCGCGGCCGATGCGAGCGCGCATGCGCTGATCACACAGAAGGCTCCCGGTGTGATCTACGGATTGGAGGTGGCGAGCGCGGTGTTCACGGCGCTTGACCTGCAGGTGCGCGTCGAGCGCCTGGCGGGCGAGGGCGTGTGGCGCGAGGATGGCGGGCCTGTGATGTCCGTGCGCGGAGCGGCTCGTGCGCTGCTGACGGGCGAGCGCACGGCGCTGAACTTCCTCGCCCACCTGTCGGGAGTTGCGAGCATGGCCGCGCGCGCGGCGCGTGCGGTGGAGGGAACGGGCGCGAAGGTGCTGGACACGCGCAAGACGACCCCCGGCCTGCGAGCGCTCGAGAAGGCGGCGGTCGCGGCGGGGGGCGCGAGCAACCACCGCGCGGGGCTGTATGACGCGATCCTGATCAAGGAGAACCACATCGCCGCAGGCGGGATCGCCGCGGCCGTGGACCGCGCGCGCGCGGCGGCGCCAGAGCTGGCCACGACGCTCGAGGTTGAGGTGCGCAACGAGTCTGAGATCGAGCAAGCGCTCGCAGCGGGTGTGCCGCGGCTGCTGCTCGACAACATGGACGACGAGCAGCTACGCGCGGCGGTCGCCCAGGTGGCCGGGCGCGCGCAGCTCGAGGCCAGCGGCGGAGTGACCCTGCAGACGCTCCGGGCGCGGGCGGAGACCGGGGTAGACTGGGTGTCGATGGGAGCTCTGACCCACTCGGCTCCCGCCCTTGACTTGTCCTTGATCATGGAGGTCTCGCAATGAACCTGCCGATGGCGCCGACGCTGCCGATGGTTCCCTCGCAGGACCCGAGGGCGAAGCTCTCGCCCGAGGAGATCACGGCGCTGCAGTCGGAGGTCCGCGAACTTGCCGCCGAGCGCCGAGCGGTGATCCTGGCGCACAACTACCAGGTGCCGGAGGTGCAGGACGTCGCCCACTACGTCGGCGACTCGCTCGGCCTCTCGCGCCGCGCAGCCGCTGCAGACGGTGATGCGATCGTGTTCTGCGGCGTTCACTTCATGGCCGAGACGGCCTCGATTCTGTGTCCGGATAAGACCGTGCTGATTCCCGACCTCGATGCCGGCTGCTCGCTGGCGGCGTCGATCGATGCCGAGCAGCTGGCGATCTGGAAGGAGCAGTATCCGGAGGGCATCGTCGTGATGTACGTGAACACGACAGCCGAGGTCAAGGCGCTGACCGACTACTGCTGTACCTCCGCCAATGCGGTCGATGTCGTGCGCCACATCTATGAGGCTCACGGCGAGGACACGGAGATCCTGTTCGGCCCCGACATGTGGCTGGGCGCCTACGTCGAGAAGCAGCTCGGCAGGCGAATGCACGTGTGGGACGGCGAGTGCCACGTCCACGCCGGTATCCGCCCGGCCGACATCGAGGCGACGCGCGCCGCCCACCCGGGCGCCGACTTCCTGATCCACCCCGAGTGCGGGTGCTCGACGAGCGTGATGGAGTACGTCGCCGCGGGCGACGTGTCCGCCGAGGGCGTGCACATGCTCTCGACCGGCGGGATGCTCAAATACGCCGAGGCCGCCGAGCGCGGGGGGGAGGTCCGGGAGGCGGTCGTGGCGACTGAGACGGGGATGCTCTATCCGTTGCAGATGGCCGCGCCGGACATCGAGTTCATACCCGCGAACCCCGAGGCCTCCTGCGTGTTCATGAAGATGATCACCCTTCCCAAGCTGCGTGACGCGCTGCGTGCGATGAAGTACGAGGTGCGCGTGCCCGAGGAGCTCGCCGTGCGGGCGCGTGTGCCGATCGACCGGATGGTCGCAATCGGCTGAGCGGCAGGGTCTTTGTTAGCGGATCGGCTACGTTCTGCCCCTGAGATTAGCGGATACGCTAAGATGCAGGCATGTCGCAGAGCCCGGATCGAGTGGCAGGGGAGCTGATTGGTCAGATTCGCCGCGAGAGCGGGCTGAGCCAGGTGGAGATCGCGCGTCGAACGGGGATTCACAGCTCTGTGCTGAGCGCATATGAGCATGGGCGCCGTCAGCCGTCGGTGGCAGCGCTCGCACGCATCGCCGCGGTCAGCGGTCAGGAGGTGTGCGTGGGTTTGCCGTCAATCGAGTCTTCCTCAGAGCGCGCCGGCAAGATCCTCGCTCAAGTGCTCGACCTCGCCGAGCAGTTGCCGTACCGGCCTCGGCGTGAGTTGGCATACCCGCCGCTGGCGCGACTTGCCGCGTGAGCGTTCTCGCCGATCGCCTGCTTGCGGTTCACGATTCACTGGAGGCTGCGGATCTGCCGCACGCGATCGGCGGCGCGATCGCGCTCGGCTATTGCACGCTGGAACCGCGAGGGACGAGGGATCTGGACGTCAATGTGTTCGTCACGCAGGATCGCGTAAAGGAGGTCTTCGCGGCGCTGCCAGACGGGGTCACGACTACGTCGCTGAACCTCGAGCAGGCCGAACGCGACGGGCAGGTGCGGGTCTGGTGGGAGGACACGCCGATTGACATCTTCCTCAGCGTGTTGCCGTTCCACGATGAGGTCGCGCGCGGAGTGCGCCACGTGCCGTTCATGGAGCGCGAGATCCCGGTCGTTGGCTGCGAAGCGCTGGCGGTGTTCAAGGCGATGTTCGACCGCACCCGCGATTGGGCGGACATCGAGGCGATGGTCGAGGCGAAAGCGATCGACGTGCAGAAGGCGGCGGCGCGGATTCGCGAGATCGACGGGCCCGACTCGGCGTTCGCGACTCGCCTGCAGGAGGTGCAGGCGTAAGGGCTTCCTCACGCCTCGCGCCTGCACAGGCGATCGATGCTCGGCAGCCTTCAGTCGTCGAGGCCGGGAACCGGCTGGATCGGCAGCGGGCCGTGAATGCGCTCGAGTTCGCTCAGGTCGAGCAGATCTCTGGGTCGCCCGGCGATGCGCTTGAGCGCGACGAGGCTCGCGAGCGAGGCCACGCGCGCGGGTTGGCCGTGGTAGGTCAGGTTGATCGCGGCGTCGGCGACCGTCTTGAAGTCGACCGGCGGAGGGCCCTCGCGCAGCAGGTCGACTTGACCGAAGCGACTGTCGACGCGCAGAGCCTCGGCCTCTGAGATCGCGCGTTGCGGTAGGAGGCTGCCGCCGCGGCGCGCTTCGATGCGCTCGAAGAAGCGTGACAGGAGGGAGTCGAGCGAGCGGTCGTCGGCGATCAGCAGGTCGACGTCCTCGGTGCCGCGTACGTACTGGTTGGCGATCACGGCGAAGCCGCCGATGATCACGTAGGGCAGGCCGACCTCGTTCGCAGCTGTGACCACTCCAACGAGATCGGGCGCGTCAGGTGGTGGGACGCCCATGCTGGGCCTCCCACGCGGCGCGGCGAAGCTCAGCGGCCGCGCGCGACAGGCGCACGCCTCGATCGAGACGCTCGGCGATGCTCGACGCGCGCGAGCGAATGGCATCCGAGGCGTCCTGCTCGCGGTTGATCTGTGCCCAGCGAGGATCTCCGGGACGCAGAAGCGATTGGCCGAACGACGCGCCCATGAGCCTCATTGTACTCGCAGCGACGCTCAGAACTCCTCAGCCGCGTGTGGTCCGACGCAGGCGACGGCGAGCTTGTCGGCGACGCCGGTGGCGACCTCGCGGACCTCCTCGAAGGTGACCGCGTCGAGCGCGGCGATCGCGTCGTCGGGGTCGATCGACTCGCCGAAGACAATCTGCTGGTTGGCGGCGTAGCGGGCGACGGCGTTGGTGTTCTCGAAGGACAGCACCAGGCGCCCAGCGGCGTAGGCGCGCGCACGCTGAACCTCCTCCTCGGTGGGGCCGTCGTCGCGCAGCTCGTCGACGATCTCGCGCATGCGCGTGTAGGCCTCGACGCACTTGCTCGACTCAAGGCCCGAGCCGAGCTGCAGGATCGGTACGTCGGCGAACGCATGGTTGATCGCATACACCGAGTAGCACAGGCCACGCTTCTCGCGGATCTCATCGAACAGACGCGAGCCCATCGAGCCGCCGAGCAGCGTCGCGTAGATCGCCAGCGCGGCGCGCTGGCGCACGTCTGAGACGGCGACGTCCGGTCGGTAGATCATCCGCAGGTGCGACTGGTTGGTCTCGCGCTGCTCCACGAGCGTCTCAGGGACGAACTCGGGTGCCGGCTCGTACGGATCGGGTGGGCTCAGCGCAGGGAAGCGGCCGAAGCAGTCCTGAAGCTCCTGCTCCTCCGGTAGGTGATCGAGATTCCCCACCAGAAAGGCGCCACCGCGGGAGCCGGCCCAGCGGCGCTCGCGGAAGGCGACGATCCCCTCGCGCGTGAAGCTCCTCAGGTTCTCCTCAGGGCCGAGCACGGTTCGACCAAGCGGGTGCTCGCCAAAGGCGGCCTTGTCGATCAGGTACTCAGCGACCATCGAGGGCTGGTCGAAGGCGCGGTTGATCTCCTGGATCACGACGCCGCGCTCGCGATCGAGCTCCTCCGCGTCGATCTTCGGGCGCCCGACGAAGTCCGAGAGCAGGTCGATCGCCGCGCCGGCGCTCTCCGCCCGCACGGTGATGTGGAAGGCCACGAGATCGTGGCTGGTGTAGGCGTTCAACACCCCGCCAAGACGCTCGGCGGTCTCGTTGACGTCCTTGTAGCTCGGGTACTTCTCGCCGCCCTTGAACACGAGGTGCTCGAGGAAGTGGGCCATCCCGTTCTCCTGCGGGCGCTCGTTGCGTGCGCCGGCGTCGAAGGCCACGAGCACGGTCAGCGCGCGTGTGCCCGGCAGCGGGATCCGGTTGATCGGCAGATCGTTGGACGGGACGCTCGTCGTGTGGATGCTCGTCATCGCGCCGCCCACGATATCCGGCGATCGAGCCCGTTCCGCCCGCATTTCTGGCCGCCGACTGCAAAACCCGTTGCATGCAGGCATTTTGCTCGGCGCGGGCGTGCGGCCACGGTACCCTCACGGGCCATGCCACCGACCGACATGCTGACCCCGGTGGGTGATGATCGCCGCGTCCGCGACGCGCCGCCCCCTGGGCGCGAGCGCCGTCGTGGCGAGCACGCCAAGCCACGCCGAGCGACGATTCCGATTCGCGATGACCGCGACACCGTCGTCGAGTTCCGCGGCGTGTCCAAGCTGTACGGGCCCGGCGGGATCGGCCTGGAGCGCGCGACCTTCGCCGTGCGCCGCCAGGAGATGGTGTTCCTCGTCGGTCCGACCGGCTCGGGCAAGTCCACGATCATGCGCCTGCTGATCAAGGAGCTCGAGCCCTCCGACGGTCGGATTCGCGTCGCCGGGCGCGACCTGGCGGAGATCGAGCGCAAGAAGGTTCCCTACTACCGCCGCAACGTCGGTGTGGTCTTTCAGGACTTCAAGCTGCTGCCGACGCGCACGGTGTACGACAACATCGCCTACGCGCTGCAGGTGACGGGCGCCTCGCGCAAGCAGATCCGCGCGACATTGCCGGACATCCTGCGCTTGACGGGTCTCTCGACGAAGCTCCACAACTTCCCCCACCAGCTCTCCGGCGGCGAGCAGCAGCGTGTGGCCGTCGCGCGTGCCTTCGCCAGCCACCCGCCGCTGCTGCTGGCGGATGAGCCCACCGGCAACCTCGATCCTGAGACCTCGATCGGGATCATGCAGCTGCTCTACCGGATCAACCGCGCGGGCACGACGGTGATCGTCGCCTCGCACGACAACGAGATGGTCGATCGCATGCGCCGCCGGGTGATCGAGCTGAAGCGCGGGCGGATCGTCCGCGACGAGGCCTCGGGTCTGTATGGCGCGCGCGAAGAGAACACCGACGAGCTCGGCGAGCGGCTCAAACGGGAAGTCAAGTGAGGCCGGGGTTCTTCTTCAAAGAGGCCGTCCGCTCGATGCGGCGCAACGCCGTCCCCAGCTTCGCGGCGCTTGCCTCGGTGCTCGTGACAACGCTCGTCTTGGGGGTGTTCATCCCGGTGGTCGAGGCGACCAACGGCGCGGCCAACGACGTGCGCGGGCGTGTGCTCGTGGACGTCGACATGAACACCAGTGCCAGCGCCGCCGAAGTCGCCCGCGTGCGCGGCGAGCTGCAGCGCGCGCCGCACGTCAAGAGCATCGAATTCGTCTCCAAGCAGCAGGGCTATGAGCAGGAGCGCAAGCGCAACCCTCAAGCGTTTGCGCTGATCGGCTACAACCCGCTGCCGGACATCTTCCGCGTCACCCCCGACCGCCCGGAGAACTCCGGCGCGCTGCGCGCGGAGCTCGATCAGGCGAGCCCGCTGGGCACGCGCCTGGTAACCGATTCGGCGATTGCCGCCGTGCAGAACCGCCAGGCGCAGACCGATCGCATCCTGTCGGCCACGCGCGTGATCAAGATCACGATGGCGCTGCTCGCGGGGCTGCTCATATTCGCGTCCGTGCTGCTGATCTCGAACACCATCAGGCTGTCGCTATTCTCGCGCAGGCGCGAGGTCGAGGTGATGAAGCTGGTCGGCGCCACCGACTGGTTCATCCGCTGGCCGTTCGTGCTCGAGGGTCTGTTCCTGGGGGCGCTCGGCGGCGCCGCCGCGATCGGGCTGCTCGCGCTCGCCAAGGTCACGCTCGTCGATCCGCTCGCGAACACGGTCAAGCTGATCTCACAGCCGAACATGATGGCTTTCCCGCTGCTGATCGTGATTCTGATGGGCTGCGCGATCGCGGTTTCGGCCGCCGGCTCGGGCATCTCGTTGCGGCGCTTCCTGCGAGTCTGACCCGTAGGCTGCGGGGGCGATGCCCTCTCCACGACGAAAGCCGCTGGCCGGGCGCCGACTGCTCGCCGTGCTCGCGGTGGCCCTGCCCGTGCTGCTGGTGCTCGGCGTGTGGCTCGGCGGACATCCGGAAGATCTGCCCGAGTTCGCCCGCAGCACATTCGTCGCCAATCACGACACGCGCGTGGTGGACGAAGCGATCGAGCGGATCTCCCACGACTACTACCGGCCGATTCCCAAGGGCCGGCTCGCCAACGCCTCGATCACGGGCGCAGTGGCGAGCCTGGGAGATCGCTTCTCCCACTACCTCTCTCCGCGTGAATTCCGTGAGTTCAACCAGCCGCCGAGCTTCACGGGCATCGGCGTGGCGGTCGGCCCCGCGCCCCGGGGGCTGCGGATCGGGCGGGTGTACGACGACTCCCCGGCCTCGCGTGCAAAGCTGAAGCCGGGCGATGTAATCGCGGTGGTCAATGGCCGCAAGCTCGCCGGCGTCCCCCCGGACACCGCGATCGCGCTTGTCAAGGGCCCGCCGGGGACCGACGTGCGTCTGGGAGTCCTCAGGCGGCAGGCGGGCCACACCGTCACGCTCGAGCGCACGCTGACACGCGCCACGATCTCGCAGCCGGTGGTCGCCTCCGAGACGCGCACCGTCGGCGGCGTAAAGCTCGGCGTCGTCGCGCTCGCGACGTTCAGCCCGGGGGCGCACGCCGAAGTGCGTCATGCCGTCGAACACGAGCTGCGGGGCGGCGCGAAGGGCATCGTGCTCGACCTGCGCTCGAATGGCGGCGGCCTCGTGGAGGAGGCGCGGCTGATCGCCAGCATCTTCGTCGCCAAGGGCACGATCGTCTCCACGCGCGGGCGCACGCAGCCGAACGAGACGCTCAAGGCGACCGGCGATGCGATCTCCCCGCCGGTCCCCGTCGTGGCGCTGGTCGACGCGAACACCGCCTCGGCCGCGGAGATCGTGACGGCGGCGCTCCAGGACCATGGGCGCGCGACCGTTGTGGGCACGCACACGTTCGGCAAGGGCGTCTTTCAGGAGGAGGAGCCACTGTCCAATGGCGGTGCGCTCGACATCACGGTTGGCGAGTACTTCACGCCCAACGGGCGCAATCTCGGCGGTGGCGGGGTGAAGCAGGGCGCGGGCATCACCCCGGAAGTGATCGTGCCCCACGGTGTCGACGACAAGCACGGCCTGAACGTGGCCCTGGACACGCTCGCGGCGAAGGTGCGGTGAGCAAGGCGCGGTCAGGCGGGGCACGTGGTCCGAAGGGCCGACCCGGCCACCGGCGCCGGGCCGCGAGCTCCGACGCGCGGGTCGTGTGGCCGCCCACCGAGCGCCAGTCGGCGCGCGCGGCGATCGAGGCGTTCATGCGCGAGCGCGGGCTGGCGCGCAGGTTCGAGCGGGACGTCGAGCGCGCCGCCAAACGTGCGCGCGATCGCGGCCTCGACGTGCACGGCGACCTGAGCGGACGGCGCGATTTGACGGAGCTGCCGACCTTCACGATCGATCCGGCGAGCGCGCGTGACTTCGATGATGCGATCTCCGCCGAAGCGCTGGCGGGAGGCGGGGTGCGGGTGTGGGTGCACATCGCCGACGTGAGCGCCTACGTGCCTGAGGGCTCGCCCGTGGACGTCGAGGCGCGCAGACGCGCGACGAGCGTGTATGTGCCCGGCGCGGTCGAGCCGATGCTGCCCGAGGCGCTCTCGAACGACGCCTGCTCGCTGGTGGCGCTCGGCGAGCGCCTGGCGGTGACGGCCGAGCTCGAGCTGCGCGGGGCGCAAATCGCGAGCGCCGCCTTCTATCGCTCGACGATTCGCTCTGATGTTCGCCTGGAGTACGAGCGCGTGGATCGCATCTTCGCGGGTGAGGAGACCGCGAGCGAGCTGTGGCGGGCGCCCCTGCAGGCCGCTCGTGAGGCCGCCGCGGCTCTGCAGCGAGCGCGAGAGCAGCGCGGGGGGCTCGCGATCGACTCGCCGGAGCCCGAGTTCGTTTTCACCGAGGATGGGCACGTCAGCGAGATTCGCGGGCGCACCCAGACGGAGTCTCATCGTTTGATCGAGCATCTGATGATCGCCGCCAACGAGGCCGTCGCCGCGCTTTTGGCGCAGCGCCGTGTGCCCTGTCTGTACCGCGTGCACGAGCGCCCCGAGCCGGAGCGGATCGAGCGGCTCGTCGCGCAGCTCGCCTCGCTGGAGGTCGCCACCCCGCCGCTGCCCGAGCGCATGTCCTCGACGCAGGCCGCGGAGCTGCTCGGTGCGATCTCCCAGCGGATCGACGAGCACGTGCGTCGCACCGGCCGGGGGCAGCTCGCGCTCGGCTCGCTGGTGCTGCGCTCGCTCAAGCAGGCCTATTACTCGCCCAAGAACCTTGGGCACGCCGGCCTGCGATCACCCACCTATTGCCATTTCACCTCGCCGATCCGCCGCTATCCCGATCTCGTCTGCCACCGCGCGCTGCTCTCGGCGCTCGGTGCGCAGGAGCGCGCTCCCCGCGCTCGTGAGCTCGCCGATCTGGGCACGTGGGTCTCCGAGCGCGAGCGCGAGGCGATGACGATCGAGCGCGATGGCGATGATCTTGCGAGCTGCTTTGCGCTCGAGGCGCGGCTGTACGACGACGGCTGGGAGCAGACGTTCTGCGGAGAAGTCGTCGGCTTGATCTCCGCGGGGGCGTTTATCGCCTTCGGCGAGCAGCCCGCACGGTCCACGGATGCGGCCTCGCGGGCGCCGGATCGCGCCGCGGAGCGAGCTATCTACGAGGGTATGCTGCCGGTGCGGCAGTTGCGCGTTCCCTCGGGTGAGCGGGAGTGGTGGGAGATCAACGAGCACGGCACGATCCTCCGCGGAGAGCGCACCGGCGCGACGTTGCGCCTTGGCGATCCGATCATGGTGCGGGTGGCGCGCGTGGACACCTCACGCGGCCGTGTCGACCTGCTCGAGGCCGCCGAGTCGGCGCCGGGCGGCTAGGCTCGGACGAATGGCAACGGGCAAGGGCAAGCGCAAGATCGGCGCGGGCGACGTGGCATCCAACCGCTACGCCTCCCATCGCTACGAGCTGATCGAGCGGCTGGAGTGCGGGATCGCGCTGGAGGGCACCGAGGTCAAGGCGCTGCGCACCTCCGGGGCGCAGCTGAAGGACGGCTATGCGGCGATCCGCGACGGCGAGCTGTGGCTGCACTCGATCCACATCCCTTCCTATGCGCCCGCCTCGCGCGAGAACCATGACCCCGAGCGCCCGCGCAAGCTGCTGCTGCACAGGCGCGAGCTCGATCGCATCGGCGCGCAGTCCAGCGAGCGCGGGCTGACGCTCGTGCCGACCCGCATCTACTTCGCCGGCGCGCACGCGAAGGTCGAGATCGCGCTGGCCCGCGGCAAGGATCTGTACGACAAGCGCCACTCTATCCGCGAACGCGAGACCAAGCGGGACATGGAACGCGCCGTGCGCGAAGCGCGGCGCTAGCTCCCTGCCCGGGCGCCGCTACCAGTGGCCGAAGGTGTGGCCACCGGATGAGAGCACGTACGCCTGCTCCATCCCGGCTGCCAGCACGACGATCAGGCCGATGTACACGGCGCCGACCAGCACGCGGTTGCGCCGGGATACGCGGTAGTAGGCGGCCTGCTCGAGCGAGCGCGTACCGCGCAGCTTCCAGCGACGCCACGTTTCAACGCCGCCGAGCACGATGAAGATCAACAGGAAGGTGTTGCCGGTCAAAAGCAGCAGCGCGACCATCGCGCCGAGGCCCAAGAACCACATCGGCGGCGCCATCGCGGCCATCGCACGACCGCCGTCGAAGGGAACGACGGGCACGAGGTTGATGAGGTTCAGGAAGAAGCCGACGAACGCGAGCGCGCGCAGCAGGTCGCTGTGGGTTGCCTCGGCGATCCCCAAGCACAGTGCCGCTCCCAGCGTGCCGAGCACCGGGCCGGCAAGCCCGACCCGCGCCTCCGCCATGGCGTCGTCGGGCATCGACTTCATGAACACGGCGGCGCCGAGGAATGGGATGAACATCGGGGCGCTCGCCTTGACCCCTTCCCGGCGCAGCTGGATCACATGGCCCATCTCGTGCACGAACAGCAGGACCACGAAGCCGATCGCGAACCACCAGCCGAAGAACAGCGAGTAGGCGACCACGGACACGAGCGCCGTCCCGGCCGTGGTCAGCAGCTTCGCTTTCGGCAGCAGCAGAAGCGCGCCTTTGATCGCCGCGAAGAACTTGACGATCAAAGCGCCGACCGCGGCAAGCGCGCTGCCGATCCGCTTGCGCAGGCTGCGCGCCGGTCCCTCGCCGTGTGTCGGAGCCCCGAAGGGATTCTCACCCGGCCGCGCGGGCGGCGGGGCGAGCGGGGGCGCGGAGACGGCCGGAGCGGGGGGGTGCAGTGAAACGTCGCCACTGTCCATGGCTCCCATTGTGGCAGCACCGATAAGCGCTGCCTAACGTTTCCTCGGCGCACGGCGGTGAGGTGCGGGCACGATGCAAGGGCCAAGATCGGCGCGGCGAGCGGCATCGCGCTGAGGACGCCAAGCTCGTCTCCTTGTTTTTTCTGGAAAGTGCGGGGAGTGGCTCGCACGAGGGTTGCGTTTGCCCCGGGGGCGAGCTACTTTGAATCCAGACGCGGAACCGAGCCGCAAAGAGCGAGGCCACCGAGGTGTGAGGCCGCGCCGCCCACGAAGGAAGGCTTTCGGGCCGGACGGAGTGGGTTCCTCAAGCGGCCCGGGTCCGCGTCGTTTTTGTGCTGCCCTGGTCGACCTGCCGGCCGGGGTCGAGCGTCCTCGCAGCGCTACACTGAAAAGGCATCACGCATCCCCGGGGACGACAGGCTTCGACGTGGTTGGCTCGTGGGGATGGTTGCGAGTCGAGGTCCCGGGCGGCCTCGTAAAACACCCGGGAAAACCATAAGTGCGGACTCTCACGAGTACGCCCTCGCCGCTTAGTCAATAGCTAAGCCGTGAGGTCTCGGGCCCCGCTCGCCTGCGGCGGGGAAGGCCGGGATCAGAAAGCAGGCTCACCCGCTGCGGTCCGCCTCTGCCAATTCGGGAAAATCTAAGGAGGCTGGTCCCCCACAACCCCGCCGGCGAGGCGAGTAGGGGACGAGATCAGAGCGCCGGCTACGCTCGTAGAAGCCATTCTCACGCGATCGCGGACGTGGGTTCGATTCCCACCGTCTCCATTGCTACCTCCGGTTTCGGCTGGTCAGTGACTCGTGAGCAGCACGCTCACGAGTTCGCCGGGCCGGCTCGCCATCGGCGAGTGACTGCCGGGCAACTCGATCGGCTGTACACCAAGGCGTTCAGGTGAGGCCTTCCGCGACCAGTCTGGGCTGACAATGTGATCGTCGCGACAGAGGATGTACCTCGACGGCACGCTCGGAAACGACGTCAACGGGCACGGCTCGGTGAATGGTGTGAGCGATTGCGGTCGCAGCTGCGCGATCGCGTCGTCCAGCAGCGTGGGCTCGACGTCTTGGCAGACATGTCGGCGAAACCCGTCGGGACTGATCGAGAACGAGCCATCCTCGCCGTACGTCTGCCACTCGGTCGGATCGACCGAGCGCCACTCGACGCCCGTGTCCGCGACGGATTTGCCCGGGACGGGGATCGCTCCGCACACGTAGACGAGTTCACGCACCGGCCTCTGCTCGGCTACCAGCGGGATGGTCAGCCCGCCGGTGGAGTGGCCCACAAGCACGACGTCGTCATCGCTTCCAGCGAGTGCCTCCACAACGACTTGGGCGTAGTCGCTGAACGTCGCCGTCGTGTCCTGCGAAGGCAGATCGACCGCGATCGGCTTGTGCCCAGCCTCGATGAGCATGGGGATCAGCGGCTCCCAACACCAGGCGCCCGCACAGACGCCGTGGACCAAGGCAATCGTGGCCATGACGGCCAGATCCTAACTCCGGCGCCGCCGCCCTCGCACAGGACGACTAGCCGCTCGGGGTTCGGTCGAGCAGCGCCCCGTACTCGCTTGTGGTCCAGGCGGTCGGGGTTCGAGTTCCCTCGCTCACCCTTCGAAAGAACGCCGCAAGCACAGGGCGCCTCACCCCGGCAAATCCTCGGGTCGCTTCTTCGCGAGCTTGCCTTCGCGCAGTCCCGTTGACTGGCCGACCTCGATCAAGTAGCCGTCGGGGTCTCGCATGTAGCAGCGGATCTCCGCCCCGCGATCGATCGGCGGCGTCAGGAATTCGGCCCCCTTCGAGCGCCACCTCTCGTAGCACGCCTGAGCGTCGGCGACGCGCAGGTTCATAAAGCTGGAGACTGCGTCTCCCGGCTCGTAGTTGACGACCGAGATGTCGGGCTTGTCGGGGGTGGGGCCACCGCCGGGGTTCATGATCACCCACGAGTTGGAGAGCTTGACCATGCACGGGTTTTCCTCCAGCACGACCTCGCCGCCGAGGACCTCGGAATAGAACGCACGGGACCTGGCAATGCTTCGCACGGTGATGAACTGCGTGACGAGGAAGCCCTCGCTCGGGACCGGCAGGTGCTCGTAGTCGATGAATGGCGTGTGCTCGGTCACGGTTCTGTCCTCCTGGACGCGTTTTGGCTCAAACGTCGATCATCTTGCATCTGCGAGCGTAATCCTTCCCGGCCTGCGCCGAGAACGATTGGTTGAGACGTCCGGCTTACCGCCGCGCCTGGGCCTGAGCTCAGGCCGGGGAGTTCGATCGGATCGGCGTGGAATAGCCTGAAGCCCCAACTGGAAGGAGGCGTAATGTCAAGCGATCACCGGTCTCACACTGTGGCCGAGCCGGCACATAAGGGCTCATCCGTGCGCAAGCCCGTCCACCGGTTCTTGGTTCCAAACAAGCTGCCGCAGCCAATCAATCCGGCTCTGCTGAAGCACGCCGAGGAACGCGCGTCGGCGAGGCAGAACCGGGCCGCGGACGCGATCACCACCTTCGCTGGCTCGATGCACTTCGTGTATCTACACATCGTCTGGTTCGGCTGCTGGATCGGCTTTGGTGTGGAGTCCTATCCATTCGGCCTGCTGACGATGATCGTCTCTCTGGAGGCGATCTTCCTCTCGACCTTCGTGATGATCTCCCAGAACCGCGCGGACGCCAAGCGCCAAGTGATCGCCGATCAGCAGTGGAGCACGGTAAAGGAGGAGGACAAGCAGAACGTCGAGTTGCTTGACCTCTCGAGGCAGATCTTGGCGCTTACGAAGGAGGTCCGCTCGCTCGCGGATCGATGAGTGTAATCCCGCGTGCATCGAGACCACCCGCGAGCGGTGCTCGCGGATAAAGGCCGTGTCCTATCACGCACGGCCTGATCGTCAGAACGCACGGGCGTTACGATCCGGGCGATCACGAAGATGAGCTCCCGCGCTCCGGAACATTCGATTGCCTGGCCCACACTGAGTGCTCGCGAGCTCGCCGACATCGGGGTGTTCGGCAGTGAGAGGAGCACTTCCGCCGACGAGTGGCTGTTCCAGGCGGGCGACACGACATTGGACCTATTCGTCGTCCTCGCGGGAGAAGTCCACGTCGTTCGCTCGAGCGAGATGGACGAGGTCGTGGTTGCTGAGTTCGGACCCGGAGAGTTCATCGGCGAGCTGACGCTGCTGACCGGTCAGCGCCGTTTCCTGAGTGCTCGCGTTGTCGAGTCCGGCAGGGTGATCGTGATCAGCCAGGACGAGTTCCGGCGACTGATGAGCGTCAATCCCAGGCTTGCCCACATTATCTTCGGTGCGCTCGTCGCACGGCGCGAGATCCTGCGCTCAGGGCAGGGCGCCGAAGCGATTCGGATCATAGGCTCACGTTACTCACCGCAGGCGATGAGCCTGCTCGCCTACGCCGAGCACTCGCGGCTCGCCCACACTTGGATCGATCTCGAGGAGGCCGACGACGTCAGCGTTCTCCTCGGCAGCATGGGGCTCACCGCCACGGACACGCCGGTGGTGGTCACTCCGACCGGAATGCTTCCGCGAGCGACGCCCGCGACGTTCGCGGAGTCGCTTGGTTTGACGTTTCTTCCTGTGCCGGGCTTCATCTTTGACCTGGTCGTGGTTGGCAGCGGTCCGGCCGGTCTCGCCGCCGCCGTCTACGGAGCGTCCGAGGGGCTTCGCACGGTCTCACTCGACGCTGTCGCGATCGGTGGTCAGGCGGGCGCGAGCTCGCGGATCGAGAACTACGCAGGGTTCCCCAACGGAATCTCCGGAGGAGACCTCACGGGCAGGGTTGCCGTGCAGGCGATGAGGCTCGGAGCGCGACTGAACGCTCCGTGCGAAGTCGCCGGCCTGCGATCGGAGGCCAGCTTCCACGTCGTGATTCTCAAGGACGGCAGCGAGATCCCAACCCGAGCCGTCATCGTCGCGTCCGGCGCGCGCTACCGGCGGTTGGACGTTCAGGATCTGGCCCGGTTTGAGGGTGCGGGCGTGTACTACGCCGCAACCGATCTTGAGGCGCGGGTGTGCGCCGGTTCGCCGGTGCTAGTGATCGGCGGCGGAAACTCCGCCGGGCAGGCTTCCATATATCTGAGCCAGAGCGGCTGTGCCGTCACGATGGCGATCCGCGGCAGCGACTTGGACCACAGCATGTCCCACTATCTGATCGAGCGCATCGAGGCCGACCCCAACATCGTGCTGGTAACCGACACGGAAGTTGACGCCGTGGGTGGCAGCGACCACCTGCAGCAGGTGACGCTGAAGGACACGAGAAACGAGGACAGCGAGACGATCCCATGCTCGGGCCTGTTCTGTTTCATCGGAGCACGCCCCGAAACCGCTTGGCTGGACAGTGCCGTTCTGCTCGACGAGGACGGTTTTATCCTCACCGATCGGCACATTGAAGGAGGCACGAGTGCGGTTGCCGTGAGCCCGCTGCCGTTCGAGACATCGCTACCGGCGGTGTTCGCAGCGGGTGACGTCCGCCACGGCTCCATGAAGCGAGTCGCCGCCGCGGTCGGCGAGGGATCGAGCGCAGTGCGCTCCGTTCATCAACGACTCGCAGTGCTACAAGCCACCTAGGCGAACCGGGCGACGAGGCGATTCCACCAGACGCCGAGCCGCAATTGCTCAGCGCATCCACCCTGACACGGTTGTCGATCTAATCGAGGAGGCGGCGAGGGTGGGGATGGCAGGGGCTTCCTAGGCGGGGAGGGACCGACCGATTCGAAAGGAGGACACCGGCGCGATCCGCACCGCTCCGGTGTCACGTCCCCGAAATTGGATGAGGGCGCGCGAAGGCCCTGCCGGTGCGTCGATGCGCACATGCTCGGTCAGTCGCGCCCGTTCCAACAGGGCTCGATCAGGTGGTCGAGGTCATTCGTCGAGACACTGGTCGACTTGCCGACGAAACCACCATGCAGAGTCCACTCAGCGTGCGCTAAGCCGCCAGAAATCCTCTTCGCGTCGACGGTCGGCAAGCAGTGCGCGCAGGTAATCGATGCCACGCAGACGGGGGTGGGGATTTCCCTGTCGAGCGGCGTAGTGACGCCAAGCGCTCTCGATGTTGACGGCGTACGATTCCGCAAGCGCCTTGTTACCCCGAACAACAATGAAGTTCTCGTCGTTTTTCTCGCTCGCCGAGATCGAGAAATTGTGGCTGCCGGTAACGACCGTAGGGTCGTCCGAGAACGGGTCTATGAGGAGCACCTTCGAGTGGATGATTGCGAACCCGATGTCGCCCAGGAACTGCTTGCGAGTAGTCTCGATCGCCCAGCCCGCCGCTGGGTGTGCCATCCCCCGTGGCTGTACGACATCGTAGTCTCGAGGTGGGCCCATCCTTCGGGCGGGTGCGTCGATGAGTGTCACACGCACCTTTGTAGAGGACCCGGTTTTCTCGTCACTGCGCCCGTTGGGCAGCTGGCTGACAACCCCTCGCACCAGTAGCTTGGGCTTGGCCTTTGCGAGCGCCAAGACATCGCCGAGTGCGCCGCTTGAGCCGGGAATGAACATCAGGAACAAGACGCCTTCCTGCGCGCTGAGGACGATGTCGCGAAGCGCAGCCAGGTCAACGCGGTTCTGAGTGCAGGTGAAGTGGACCGACGCCCGAACCTGGCCAGGGCGGTCAACGCCGACCGATCGCGCGGTGCTGTTCGCGTGCGCCAGTTGCGATGGAGGCTCGCTGCCGGCGTCGCGCAGCGCCTGCCACTGTTCGCGGTAGAGCCTTGCGACGCCTTCGTCCTTGACGAGCAGGCCGTTGTTCAGCTGTGTGCAGAGGCCCGTCGTAGTCCAGTTCGTGCTGCCTGTCCAGACTGCGGTTGGCTTGCCTCTGGCCGTAGTGACGACAGCAAACTTGTTGTGCGCTAGCGGCTTGGGCGCCACGAAGCGGTTGTGCTCATCGACGTCAACGTGATGGTCGCGCAAGCGTTTGCGTGCCGCTTCGTTCTCATCGCGCTGGCGCGCTTGGGCCGCCGTCTCGATTGCCTTTTTGCCCTTTTTCTTCACCTCGATCGCGCCATTGGAGAGGACCACGTGTGCCCGCGGACCGAGCCGGCAGAGCGCCGCGATCAGCTCCTCGTCGTTCAGCTCGAACAGCGCCGCGTAGAGATGCCCGCGACCGGTCGCGAGATCATCGAGGAGTCCGATCATCGTCGTTCGTACTTGGCCCGAGAGAAAGGTCCGCACCTCGCCCTCGAGTTCAGTGCCGATGTCGTTCTTGAACCGTTTGAGCGCCTGGTCTCGGGTGAGTCGCGGATAGTGCTCATCGAGGTAGCGGCTGATGAACTGCGAGATCACAAAGCCGCGATTGAAATAGGCCTGATAGGTCGAGTTTTTGGGCATCTCAACCTTGCGCTCCGGGCTCCATTCGCTTGCCATCTCCTCACGCACAGCTGGCGAGGCTGAGAGCACCGGAACAACTCGATAGCTCACCACGTCGCCGGGGTCGACCGAGTGATCGGTCCACGAGAAGCAACGGAATGGCCAGGCGTCCGAGCGTTGGTGCTCTCCACGCTGGTGGGTCTCAGAGCCCGGCGGCGTCCAGTTATCGATGTATTCGGGCGTTCCAGGCGTACCGCGGCGGGTCAAACGACGCTGGACGGCAAAACCAAGCGAGTACTTGTCAAGTGCGTCGACGGTCCAGAGCAGTAGGGCGTCGTCGCTGTTGACGTAAACGGCCAGCTCGGTCTTCACGATCGCCACACATTAGTCGAATTGATCCGTTTTGCGGATTCTGGTAGCACGTGCCCGCGAGTTCCGTGGCGGATGCTCCGGCGAGCTCACCGAGATCGACGCGAGCACGGCCGTGCGCATCGCGTGCTAAAGCGTCGTGGCGGCGTCGCGCTTGACTATGCGATGCTCGACAAGGCCGCGATCCCTTCTTCGCCACAAGCACGCGCTCACTTGAAAGGCGGTCCAACCATGCGCTCCGACATCGTCCCCGGCGCCACTTTCCCCGACTACGAGCTACCGGATCACGCGAAAGTCCCTCGCAGGCTCAGCGAGCTACAGGGCGAGGATCCCCTGATCCTCACGCTCGCACGCGGCAATTACTGCCCGAAGGAGCACCAGCAGCACCTGGAACTGTCCGCGTTCTATCCGCGAATCGCTGTGGCCTACACACAGATGGCCACGATCTCGACCGACGCCGATCACGAGCTCAAAGAGTTCCGCGCGTCGCTCGGCGCGCAGTGGACTTTCCTCTCCGACCCCGGCCGCACGGTCCAGCAGGATCTAGACATCAAGGAGTACACCGATCCCGACCACGACCCGATGATCCCGTACACGCTCGTTCTCAAGCCCGGCCTGGTCATCCACAGCAGCTACAACGGCTACTGGTTCTGGGGACGCCCGTCGGTCGAGGACCTCCGCCACGACCTGCGGGCCGTGACGCGCGAGATCCGCCCCGACTGGGACCTCAGCGCTCCCGGCCTGCGCGAGGCTTGGGGCGCGGGCGACCGCTCGCAGTTCCACGGTTGGGAGTAGCGCGCGCCCCAGCGGGCCGGAGCGTTCTTCCCCCAGCCTTCATCGCTCCTGGTCAGACCCCTTCATGGCTACGTAGCCTGGGAGGGTCGTTGCCCGTCCGCCCGCCCTCGGCGGGCGATTGCTGAGACCTCGCGTACGGCTCCGCCACCGGAAGCGGCCGTAGCGGCCCGGCGCTGTACAGTCGGGACCACATACGGAAAACGACCGCGCGACACGCGTGGAAGGATCGGGATCAAATGGCGATTGGTATCTACTTCGCAAACAGCAAATTTCCGGCAGACAAGTACGATGAGGTGCTCGCGAAGCTGGAGGCAGCCGGTGCCGGAGCACCCGAGGGGCGCTCCTATCACGTAGCCCTCGAGACGGACGGAGAGATCAACGTTTTCGACGTCTGGGAGTCACAGGAGGCATTCGATGCATTCGGGGCAACCCTGATGCCGATCTTGACCGGCCTCGGCATCGATCCGGGCACGCCGATGGCGGCCCGTGTGCACAACATCATCGAGGGCTGAAAAAGAGATCTTCCGTACGACCCGGCCGGTTCTCACTCCGGCCGATCGGTGTGCCCTGGCGTCTGATCGACGGCGAGCAGATCCTCGGCGGCCGAGCGCGGTAGCCCCAGCCCGTCGAGCGCCTCCTCGATCCCAGCGAACCAGGCTATGAACGCAATTCGCCCATCGTTGAACCTGTAGGCCCCGACGAGCCGCTGCTCGACGAAGCTTTTACTCTCCGAGGAGACGCCACGCCACAGCAGCGGGACCACGAGCGTGTCTCCCGCCTCGAGGAAGCCCTCCGGGATCAGTTCGCTGTACTCGAAGGCGCCCATGATCGACGCGAATGCGTTGATGACCGCGTCGGCGCCGTGGACCGCGCCGCGGCCCTCGGGCCACAGCGCTCCGCCGTCGGCGATCACGTCGGGTGCATATAGCTCCCGGATCGTCGCAAGGTCACCCGTGCCCCAAGCCTCGCAGGCCCGCCGCACGGCGTCGACGTGCTGCCGTAGCATCGTGAAGGAGTATGGCACCGGTTGCGTGCTCGATGACGCTCGCCAATGCCGCTTGCCCGCTAGACTCCGCGAGTCGAATAGGAGGATGAATTGCAACATCCTGAACGCGAGAAGATAGCCGTGCTGGGTGGTGGGCCAGCGGCGATCACGGCGGCGTTCGAACTGACCGCACCCGAGTTGCACGATCGCTTCGAGGTGACGGTCTATCAGCTTGGCTGGCGTCTGGGCGGCAAGTGCGCCAGCGGCCGCAACCTTGACAAAGGCGGTCGCATCGAGGAGCACGGACTGCACGTGTGGTTCGGTTTCTATGACAACGCGTTCCGCGCGATGCGCGCCGCCTATGAGGAGTTGAACCGCCCCCCGGGCCATCCGCTCGCCACGCTCGAGGACGCGTTCAAGGGCTGTGACGAGGTCGTGCTCTACGATCGCCAGGGCGCCGGTTGGCAGGACTTCGCCCTCGTCGCGCCCCGCAATTCAGCGACCCCCGGCGGCAGTCAGCCGCTACCGGACTTCTGGGAAATCGCCGGGCGCATGTGCGACTGGGCTCTCGACCGCTGGCAGACGTTGAGCTCCGAGCGCGAAGAGGTTCTCTGTGCAATCGCGCCGAGCCGCCGCTTCACGCCCGCATGGCTGCGCGATCTCGCAGGGACGCTGGGAGCGGGCGTCGGCATCGGCACCGAACGTGGCGGGGAGAACCTGCTCCAGCTCGCACGCCATCTGGCCTGCACCGGCCGGCAGCTCGGCACGGCGCCACTTCCTTGCGCCTCGCTTCCCAAGATTCCGAAGCTCGGCATGCTGCGGCTTGCCTCGTGGGAGCATCTGCTTGCGATCCTGCTGACCCGCTTTCGCGACTGGCTGTGGGAGTACGTCGTGCGCGATCGCTGCGAGCAGGACCCGCACTTGCGGCTCTTCTTCACGATCTTCGACACGTTCGCCTCGGCGACCGCCGGGATCGTCGCGGACGGCGTGTTGGAGCACGGCTGGGAGACGATCAACGACCGCGAGTTGTGCGCATGGCTGGAGGTTCACGGCGCCAAGCAGGTCACGGTCGGCGTCACGCCAGAACAGCGCTCGCCGCTGCTGCGGTCGATCTACGACGTCGCGTTCGGATACCCCGGCGGCGTAATTGCCCAGGCCAACGTCGCTGCCGGCACCGCGATGAACGACCTGTTGAGGCTCGCATTCACCTATCGCGGATCCCTGCTCTACAGAATGCAAGCCGGCATGGGGGAGACGGTGCTGACGCCGTTCTATGAGGTTCTGAAGCGGCGTGGCGTGAAGTTCGAGTTCTTCCATGCCGTCACCGACCTGCGTCTGTCGCCTGACGGGGAGCTCATCGACGCGGTCGAGGTTGTGCCCCAGGTCGAGCTCAAGAAAGGCGCCTACGATCCCCTGGTGCGCGTCGAGGGGCTGGAATGCTGGCCGAGCGAACCGCGTTGGGAGCAGCTGCGAGGCGGCAAACGACTCAAGGAGCGCGGCGTCGATTTCGAGCGTGACCCAAACCCGCTCGGGCGTAAACCGCTGACGCTGCGGCGCGGCAAGGACTTCGACGCCGTGGTTCTCGGCATCCCCGTGGGCGCGCTGCCGCAGATCTGCGGTGAGATCGCGCAACGTCACGAGCGCTTTGCGCGCATGCTGGACTCGGCGGTGACGGTGCGCACGCAGGCGTTTCAGCTATGGCTGACAAAGACGACGCCGGAGCTCGGATGGCCGCACAGCACGGACTCCGTCGTCGGCTGTTACGTGGAGCCGCTTGACACATGGTGCGACATGAGCCATCTGATTCCGCGTGAAGCCTGGTCACCCGGCGTCGGCGTGCGCGGAGTCGCCTACTTCTGTGGGGTCTTGGACGATCGTCCGGGTGAGAACCATGCGGATGCGCAGGCGCGTGTGAAGGGCAACGCGCAGGCGTTCCTGGAAGGACATCTTCCAACGCTGTGGCCACGTTCGACGGCCAGAGGCTCTCGCGGTGGCGTCGATTGGCGGATCCTGGCCGACCCGTCACACGCGAGGGGCGCGGCACGGCTAGACGCGCAGTACTTCCGCGCCAACACGAGGCCGAGCGAGCGCTACGTGCTGACGCCGGCGAAGTCGGTGGCCGACCGGCTCGCCGCGGACGAATCCTGCGTGAGCAATCTCGTGCTCGCCGGCGACTGGACGCGCAACGGCATCGACGGTGGCTGCGTGGAGGCCGCGATGACCTCGGGCATGCAGGCTGCTCGTGCGCTGATCGGCGACGAACGCTCGCTGACGGGCGAGAGTTCGACCTGGCTAACAGATCGGGCGAATGACGTGCCCGCAGCGCCGGGCGGCGATGATCGGGTCACAACCGCGAGGCGGGGCACGCTGCCATACGAGGAGTACGGGGGACGTGTGACTGCACCGCCGCCCTTCGTCTCGCGCGAGGGTCATTTCCGTGGCTTCGTGCTCGACGGCGATCGTGGTCGGATCGAGGAGCTGTGCGAGAAGATGTTCAACATCCCGGCCGCCGGCGCGGTGAGATATATGCCTTTGGGCAGTCACGTGCTGATGCTCACCGGGTCGTTCGGCAAGGTCGCCTCGCTCGCGCCCGGCTTTGATCGCCGGGGGTTCGTCCAAGAGACTCAGATCTCGCTGTGGGTGCCGCTCGCCGCCGGACATGGCAATCGTGACGCGTTCGTCACCGACCGGCTGTGCCTGGCGGTGCCCTATATCTTCGTCGACAACCCGATGTCATATGTCGGCGGGCGCGAGGACTACGGCTATCCCAAGTCACTCGGGCGCTTCACTCCGAGCGAGGGCCTCGGCGACCCTCTACGGGTCGAGACGTTCGGCGGCGATTTCGCGCCTGAGGAAAAGGGCGCGTGGCGCCCCGTGCTTGAGCTCACCCGCGAGAGCGCGAGCCGGCGCTCGCAGGCGGCTGCCAAGAGCAGAAAGACAGAGAATGCAACCTGTCATTCGGCGGAGGACATCGGGCGTCACCTCCTGCACCTGGGCGGGCGCGGAGACGCGCCGCTCGCGCTGCCGAGCATCACGTTGATCGAGGATCTCGTCGACGATCTCGTTCACAAACGTGCTCGGCAGGTGTTTCTCAAGCAGTTCCGCGATGCCGGGGTTGCCGGCCGTGCCTGCTACCAGGCGGTGGTCGAGGCGCCGGTTCAGGTCACCGACTTCTCATGGCGACCCTCGCTGGATGAGTGGCGTGTCACCGTGCACCGACTCGACAGCCACCCGATCGCCGAGGATCTCGGTCTCGCCACACAGACGACACGCTGCACCTTCGAGCTCGACATGGAGATGATCGTCGACCCCGGGGTGATCGTCGCTCCCTAGCGCAGCGCCGATCTTCGAGTGCCTCCTCCGATCTCCACCTTCTAGTCCTCGGGCAGCGGAATCTCCTGCGGTGGAGCACCTGGCCCATCGTCTCCCCACGAGCGCCACGCCCGGCCATCACGGCCCACGTGATCCCCGGACCCGCCCAGAGCGAGCAGGACCAGGCGCTCCGGCCCCGCATTGACGAGTTGGCGGCGCACCGCCGGGCCTACCCGCACCAGGCGGTCGGGGCCCAGCACGTGCTCGACGCCCTCGACGAGCAGCGTCAGCTCACCCTCGAGCACCAGATAGACCTCCTCCTGGCGCTCATGCGCGTGTATACGGCCTCGTTGTCGCGGCTGAAGGACAACCAAGTTGATCCCGAAGGCCTGCACTCCGAGGGGCCGGCGCAACGACTGGAAGCGCTCGCGGGAGTTGCGATCCAGCACGGCAAATGCGATGTCGGGCTCTGCCATCCGGGCCAGCATAGGCTACCTGTGGGGCAGCGATCCGCTGTCGTGGCAGACGGGCACGACGTCGCCTCCAGCCCACGATCGTCTAATGGACGAAGGCTGACAGCGCGCGGGCGATGTCAGCGGCCTGCGGCGGCCCGAGCCGCAGCGTCCACGAGCCGTCGAGCTCTGACTTTCCCTGCCGCGATCCAAGTGCGCTCATTGCGGTGAGCCGTCGAGATGCGCGAACTGTGAAACCGGAGCCCGCCGTGACGCACGGCGGTGAAGCGCAGTGCACATGCCGCACGCCGGTCGGCATTTGCACTGCATCCAGATGGCACGGCCGGCCGCCGAGCGAGCGTCCGGTCAGATCCCCATCGCTCGGCGCACATGTGCGCGAATGGCCACCCTGTAGACGACATCTGCCAGCAGCGCGAGCAGTGCGACGTGCTGAACCTGAGTGACAGTGACGGCGGTCGTCCTGTTGACAGCCGCTCTCTGCGGCCAGCGCGGAGCCGCTCTCGATCCTTTCTCCATCGCCATCCTTGACTCCCCTCGAATCGCCCGATCTCCTGGCGGGCGCTGTGTTGTCTCCCTTGTCTCGAGTGTAAGTGAATCGCCTACATTGTCAAGTCGTGAATCGGTGTGCGCACGGCGTTCACACCGCGACGGCAGCCGCCGGCGTCGTGTCGTGCAGGAGGCCGTGCCGCATCGCGAACAGGCTTGCCGTCGCGCGGCTGGAGGCATCGATCTTCGTATAGATGTGCTCGATGTGGTTGCCGGCCGTCTTGGGCGAGATCACCAGGCGCTCGGCGATCTCCTTGTTGGAGAGTCCCTGCGCGAGCAGCCTCAGCACCTCCACCTCTCGCCGGGTCAGCCCCGCCGGTCCTTCACGACGGCGTGGAACGCGGTGCCCGACGGCCGCGAGCACGGCGTCGGTCGATTCGGGATCGAGGCGGCCGGCTTTGACCTCCACGCGCAGCTCCGCCGCCGCCTCCGCGGGCGAGCGCGCCGGTCGGTGGGGGCGCTCTTCGCACATCGCCTGGTAGGCGTCCGCGGCCCCCAGCATCAGCGCCTCGCGGGAGATCGCACGGCCGGAGAGCCCGCGCGGATACCCGGAGCCGTCCAGGCGCTCGCGATGCTGCACCGCGATCGCGCCCAGCGGCGCCAGCGCCGGGGAGGCCTGCAGCATGCGCTCGGTCAGGTAGGGGTGCAGCCGCACGCGCTCCCATTCGCCCGGTCCGAGCGGCCCGCGCTTGTCCCAGATCGCGTTCGAGACTCCCAAGCGCCCGAGGTCGTGCATGAGTCCGGCCAGGCGCAGCTCGCGCGCCTCGGCCGGCGGCTGCCCGAGGCCGAGCGCCGCATCATGGATGAGATCCGCGACAGCCAGCGAGTGACCGAGAAAGTACGGAGACTTCAGATTCGTGAAGTTCGCGGTCGCCTCGAGCGCCGCGTCGAATCGCTCCCCGGAGATCATCACGGCCAGCGCCGGCTCGCTCTCGATCACGGCGTCCCATGTTCGGATCGAGTCGAGGCCGCCGAGCAGCGCCGGTGCCTCAGAGCACAGCAGCGCCGACAGCGCGGGATCGAACTGCCTGCCGGCGCGCGCTCGCGCGAGCGAGCACGCCGCGTCCTCCCCACCGACGCGATGCGCAACCTCGGTGTACTCCGCGAACTGGGCGATCCGCGCGGCTCGCGGGATCTCCTCGCCCGCCGTCCCCTTCGGCCATCCGCGCCCGTCCCAGAACTCATACGACGCGCCGATCGCAGCGCACACCTCCTCGGGCAGATCCAGCTGCTCGGCAAACGTCCGCGCGATCGCGGCATGTTCGGAGATCATGTCATCGACCTCACGATGACCGGAGACGGCAAACGAGAGGCCGATCCGGAAGCGATGCAGCGGCGGGTTTCCGGCGCCCAGCCGCCGCATACCGCTCGCCGCCGCCCGAACGCTGTGAGGCGGGTGGCCGAACTTGCTGGACTTCAGCGCGATGTCATCGCCGAACCACTTCGCCTGCTCGTGGGCGTCGGAGTGACAGCCGACGTTGACGAGCAGCGCCGTGTAGTAGACGACCGCACGCTCCTGCTCGTCCAAACCGAGCCGCTCGGCGAGCCGCAGCGCGATCAGGCATTGGCGCAGCACATGCTCCATCGGCTGGCCGAAGCCGAGGTCGATGCCCAGTGAGAGCGCCGCGACGATCTCCGCCAGGCGGACGCGTGCACGATCTCGATCGCCGTCCACAACTGCAGACTAGACCTCGCCGTACTTCGCCGGCGGTTGCGCGTCTGTGAGCTTGCTCTCAGCAGTCTGGCGAGTTTCCCTTTAACCTCAGGTACCCGGTGTCTCGTCCACGCCGACAAATTTGGACGACCTGACGTGAGTTGGAGGACCCAGATGTCGCTCGAACATGTCGACGTGCTGATTGTCGGGGCTGGCCTGTCCGGGGTCGGTGCTGCGAATCACCTGCAGATGAGTTGTCCGGGCAAGACCTTCGCGCTCCTCGAGGCCCGCGACTGCATCGGTGGCACCTGGGACCTGTTCAAGTACCCGGGGATCCGCTCGGACTCGGACATGTACACGCTCGGCTACTCCTTCCGCCCCTGGAAGGAGGCGAAGTCGATCGCCGATGGGCCGTCGATCCTCAACTACGTCAGGCAGACCGCGAGCGACGCCGGCATCGAGCAGCACATCCGCTTCCACCACCGGGTAGTGCGGGCGGAGTTCTCCACGGCCGAGGCACGCTGGACGGTCGAGGCGGAGCGCAGCGACACGGGGGAGACCGTTCGCCTGAGCTGCGGCTTCTTGATGATGTGCAGCGGCTACTACCGCTACGACGAGGGCTTCACGCCGGACTTCCAGGGGACCGAGCGCTTCGCTGGGCGCATCGTGCATCCGCAGCATTGGAGCGAGGACATCGACTACGCCGGCAAGCGCGTGGTGGTGATCGGCAGCGGAGCGACCGCCGTGACGCTCGTCCCGGCGATCGCGCAGGACGCCGCGCACGTCACGATGCTCCAGCGCTCGCCCAGCTACATGGTCGCCTTGCCCGCCGAAGATCCGATTGCCGGCTTCTTGCGCCGCCTGCTGCCAGCCAAGCTCGCCTACTCGATCATGCGCTGGAAGAACGTCCTTTTGACGATGCTCAGCTTCCAGGTCAGCCGGCGCCGCCCGGCGTTGATGAAGGCCTTCGTCCGCAAGGGCGTCGAAAAGCGGCTCCCGTCCGGGTATGACATCGATACGCACTTCAAGCCTCGCTACAACCCGTGGGACCAGCGTGTGTGCCTGGTGCCCGACGGCGATCTCTTCGAAGCGATCTCGGCGGGCCGGGCATCGATCGTCACCGATCACATCGACACGTTCACGGAGAGTGGGCTGGCGCTCACATCCGGCGAGCAGCTCGAGGCCGACCTGATCATCACCGCCACAGGGCTCAACCTGCTGGCACTCGGGGGCATGGAGCTGGCCGTCGACGGGCGCGAGGTCGTCCCGTCGGAGACGATGAGCTACAAGGGCATGATGCTGAGTGGCGTGCCCAACATGGCGATCGCGTTCGGCTACACCAACGCCTCGTGGACGCTCAAGTGCGACCTGACGTGCGAATACGTCTGCCGGCTGCTCAACCACATGGACACGCACGGACACCAGCAATGCGTGCCGCAGAACCTCGACCCCGACATCACACAGGAGCCGTTCATCGACTTCTCCTCCGGCTATGTGCAGCGAGCGATCGACCAGTTCCCCAAGCAGGGCTCCAAGGCGCCCTGGCGGCTCTACCAGAACTACGCCCGCGACATCCTCACGCTCAAGCGCGGCGCGATCGAGGATGGCGCGCTGCAGTTCTCAAACGCCCAGCCGGCCGCCGAGGCCGCCGAGCCGGTCGCCGTCGCCTGAAGCTCGGGCCCGGCCGGCGGGCGTCAGCCCGCCGAGGAGACCGCCCCCCGGTCCTGCCGGCACGCGCCAGCTGCGCTGAGCGCTGCGTCGATCAGCGCCCGAGCGACTCATACCGCGCCTGCTCCTCCGCGGTGCGCTCGGCCCACGGGACGCTCTCCAGCCGGGCATCCGGGATCGGCTCGCCGCTGTCGACCGACAGGCCGTAGGCGCCCTCGGCAAGCCGCTGCTCGGCTCGCTCGATGGCCGCGAGCTCGTCTCGCAGCCGCGTCGCGACTCCCACTCCAATCTCCGCCTCGAGCAGCTCGCCGCCGGCGTCCGAGGCCTCATATGGGTCGGGATCCTCGCTGCGTTCGGGCTGCTCGTAATCCCCGAGCGCACGCTCGATGCGCGCCCGCTCGCGACTCAGCAGCTCACGTGCGTGCGCAGCATCCATGCGCTCAGTATGAAGCCTGGGCGCTGGATCTGACCACCTGCGCGACGGCGGCCGGGTCGTCGAAGAAGGGAACGTGCCCGGCGCCCAGCGTCACATGCCGCGCCTGCGGCAGCATCGCCCGCGCTCGCGGCGCCTGGCGCCCGTAGGGGAGCAGCCGATCGCGCACACCCCAGGCGATCGTCACCGCGACCCCGTCCAGCTCCTCGGGGGCGCTGAAGTCGTAGTCGCGAAAGGCCGTGAGCGTCCGCTTGAAGGCGGGGGCGGCCCACGCGTCCCGCAGCGTCGCGACCGCCTCCTCGGCGGGTAGTCGTGTCGGCCAGCCGAAGGTCTGCGAGAACAGGGCGATGCGCCCGGCGCGCGTGCGCGCGATCGCGATGACGGCCGGACGGGCCAGCCGTGGCGTCTGCGCGAGCGCCTTCAGCGAGGCCTGCGCGAAGCGCCGTTCGCCGGGCGTCCAGAAGCCCGCGGGGGAGAGGGCGCACGCGGAGCTCACGACGCGGCGCCGGGCCAGCTCCAGCGCGATCGCCCCGCCCATCGAGTTGCCGGCCACATGCGGGCGCTCCAAGCCGAGCTCGGCGAAGAACCGCTCGAACGCATCGGCATACGCCGGGATCGTCGGCTCCACGTCCTCCGGAAGGGCCGTCGAGCGGCCGAACCCCGGAGAGTCGCAGGCGATCACGTCATGCTCGTCGCACAGCAGCGGAATGACCGGCCGCCACGCCTGCCAGTGGTGCCCGATCCCATGCAGCAGCACCAGCGGCGCTCCCGTGCCCTCGCGGTGGTGGTGGACGGCCGTCGGGGCGCCGGCTCGCTGCGCCGTCGGCGGAGGGCTCGAGGGGAGCGCGCTCACGCGGGCACCTGCTCGCGCGCGCCATCGGCCACCCGCCCACGGATCAGGTCGGCCGCGCGCTCGGCGATCATGATCGTCGGCGCGTTCGTGTTGCCGCCGGGGATCGTCGGCATGATCGAGGCGTCCACCACCCGCAGTCCCCGCAGGCCATGCACCCGCAGCTGGGAGTCGACCACCGCATCCTCACGCGTGTCGCTCATCCGCGCGGTGCCCACCGGGTGGTAGATCAGCATCAGCCGGCGGCGCAGGTCCGCTTCGAGCTCGACACGGTCATTCGCGCCGGCTCCCGGCTTCAGCTCCTTCAGCACGATCTCCTTCAGCGGTGACTGCCCGGCGATCTCCCGTGCCAGCTCCATGCCCGCGACCATCGACTCGAGATCCTCCGGCTCGGACAGCGTGTTGGTGATGATCCGTGGCTTGTCCGTGGGCTCAGCCGAGCGCAGCCACACCTGCCCACGGGCCTTCGGCGAGACGAGCGTCGGCGCGATCACCATGCAGTTACCGTCATAGGTCTCCGCGCCGTGATCTTCGAAGTAGGCGGCGCCCATGTGAAACTGGATGTCTGCGGCCGGCAACCCTCCGCGCGTGCGCGTGAAGGCGACGACCTCGGCGACCGTCGAGGTCAGCGGGCCGGACTTGCGCAGCAGCCACTCGGCCAGCGGCTTTGGCTTGTCGGCGCCGTACAGCGTGTGCTGGTCGGTGACCTCCCAGATGATCGTCACGAACGGGTGGTCCTGCAGGTTGCGCCCGACGCCGGGCAACTCGTGGCGGACCCGCACGCCCGCCGCGCGCAGCTCCTCGGCCGGTCCCACTCCCGAGAGCAGCAAGAGCTGCGGCGAGTTGATCGCGCCCGCCGACAGCAGCACCTCGCCGCTCGCCCGAATCAGCTCCTCGCCGCGACGGCCCTTGCGCACGCGCACGCCGATCGCACGATCGCCCTCGAACTCGATTGCCAGCACGCTCGCCTTCGTGCGCACCTCGAGGTTCGGGCGCCCGAGCGCGGGGCGTAGGAACGCATCGGCGGCGCTGAAGCGCTGCCCGTTGCGCTGTGTCACCTGGAACATCGACGCGCCATCCTGCTCGGGACCGTTGTAGTCGGCGATGCGCGGGATGCCCGCCGCCTCGCTCGCTTGCAGCAAGCGCTCGCTCATCGGGCGCGGCGAGCGCTGCTCGCTCACCCGCAGTGGGCCGCCGCTACCATGAAACTCCGAGGCTCCACGGGCGTTGTCCTCGGAGCGGATGAAGTACGGAAGCACGTCGCGATAGCCCCACCCCGGAGCGCCCTGAGCCTCCCAGGCGTCGTAGTCCAGCGGGCGCCCGCGCACATACAGCATCGCGTTCATCGAGCTCGATCCACCCAACGTCTTGCCACGTGGCATGAACAGCGAGCGGTTGTCCACATGTGGCTCGGGCTCGGTCGCGTACTCCCAGTCGAGCTTGCTGTGGAACTGGTTGGGGAAGGCGGCCGGGATCTTGATGTTCAGCGAGCGGTCCTTGCCGCCCGCCTCGAGCAGCAGCACCCGTACCGAGGGGTCCTCCGACAGGCGGTTGGCCAGCACACAGCCCGCCGATCCGGCGCCAACGATCACGTAGTCGTGCATGGGTTCTGCCTCCGTTCGTTCAGGCGTCGGCGAGCGTCGCCGGCCGTGGAGTCGCTTCATGGCCGTTTGCGCCGAGCGCTTTTGCTGCCGCCGGCCCGGACAGCGGCGCGAACAGGTACTCGTTCGTATCCAAATGGCGTGTCTGCTCGACGTACTCGCGCATGTAGCCGGGCCAGTTGGCGACGATCCGCCCGCCCTCGTCGCGGTACCACGAGTCGCACTGCGTCCAAGCCGTGCCGGCGAAGCGCGATTGCACGACGCGATCGCTTGCCGCTTCGATCTCGGGGCGCACCTCGATCGCACCGGCCGCGCGGTCGCGGAGCTGCTCGAGGGCTTGCCGCGCGTACGCTGCTTGAGCCTCCAGGTACACGATGATCGAGCCGCCCGAGGTGTTCGTGTTGGGGCCGTACATGACGAACATATTGGGGAAGCCCGAGACCGTCATCCCGAGGTGCGCGTGCGCTCCGCCGGACCAGCTCTCCCGCAGATCGGCGCCCCCAGACCCGGTGATGCGCATCGGGAACATGAACTCGGTCGTCTTGAAGCCCGTGCCCCAGATGATGCAGTCGACCTCGTGGACGGCCCCATCGGCGGTCACGATTCCCGCGGGCGCCACGTGCGCGATCGGCTCTACCACCACCTCCACGTTCGGGCGCTGCAGCGCCGGCAGGTAGTAGGAGCTGAACAGCACCCGCTTGCAGCCGAACGTGTAGTCCGGCCAGACCTTCCTGCGCAGCGCGGGGTCTTTCAGCTGCATGCGCATGAACGCCTGCGAGCGCGCGCGCACCAGACGCCCGACGGTTCGCGGATGGCGAATCGCGAGCGTCAGCGCCTCGCCGTACTGGAACATGAACCTGCGCCGGAACGCCTGCACGCCGGGGAGCGCCTGGATCGCGGCCTTGATGGCGGCGGGATATGCCCGGTTCTTACGCGGCAGAAACCAGTTGCCCGTGCGCTGAAAGACGGTCAGCTGGGCGACCTGCTTGGCGATCTCGGGGATGAATTGGACCGCGCTCGCGCCGCTGCCGACGACGGCCACGCGCTTGCCCGCGAGCGCGTACTCGTGGTCCCATTGCGCGGAGTGGAAGCTGTGCCCCGCGAACGTCTCCAGGCCCTCGATCGGCGGCTGGGAGGGCTGGTGCAGCTGGCCGGTGGCGAGGATGATCGCGTCCGCCTCACAGCCGCCGCCCTCGGCCGTCTCGATGCTCCAGTGGCGGCTCTGCTCGTCCCATCGGCAGGACGTGACGGTCGTGTTCGTCTGCACGTGTCGCTCGAGGTCATGGGCGCGGGCGACCTCGTGCAGGTAGCTGTGGATCTCAGGTTGCGGCGAGCACAGCCGCGACCAGTCGCGGCGCTGGGCGAAGGAGAACGAGTACAGGTGACTGGGAACGTCACAGGCCGCGCCCGGGTAGCTGTTGTGGTACCACGTCCCGCCGAGATCAGGCGCCCGCTCGAGGATCTTGATGTCGTCGATTCCATGCCGCTTCAGCTCGATCGCGGCGGCGATTCCGCCGAAGCCCGCGCCGACGATCACGACCGACAGCTCCCGCCGCGGGGAGGGGTGCGAGCGCACGGTGGCTGTGGCGGACATACGGCGGTCTCTCTCCTGTGTGTTGCCTGCGGCCATTCTCCACCCTCCGGCGCCCGCGTGCGATGCGCCAGGCTCAGGTCCGTCCGAGGGCCCGTGCCTGCCTCAGGCCGCGCCTGGCCATGAAGCCGTTCCCCAGCAGCAGCAATGTCTTGTTGGCCGGGGCGCGGAAGCCGTTCTCGGTGTGCGGCGCGTACACGTCATCCTGCAGCCAGCCCGTGTGCTGACGCGTCTCCAGGCCGATCAGCTTCGGCTCGTAGCGATGGGCGAGCAGCCCGGCGCGGCGACCGCCGCCGGCCAGCGGGCCGCTCAGCGCGATCCCGGCCGGAGCGGACGTGCCGGCACTCACCGGCACGATCAGCGGAAATCCGTCGGCCCCCGGGTAGCCGAGGAGCACGTGTGGAAGCCGGCTCACGCGACGTGCCGCGCGGGCGACCTCGACACGTGGACCGGTGCCGTTGCGCGGGGGGTCTTGCGGGGCTGGCGCCTGAGTCGGTGGCTGCGAGCCCGACACGCTGAGCTCGCCGCCGCACGCCAGATCCGGCCACGAGAGCACGCGCTCGACGCTCACCGTCACGAGCACGCGGTCGGCGTAGTAGGCGCTCAGCCAGCGATCCCAGAAAGCCCCCCTTCGCGGCGGTCCCATGAAGCGCGCCGAGGCCGGGCCGATCTGCTCGCTCAGCACCTTTTCGTCGGGATGGGCGTCATAGCTCGCCGTGCCCTGCACGAGCACGAAACGCGGCTCGCTCGCGAAGCCGTGCTCGCGCGCATGGTAGGCGAGCGCGACGCGCGGGTTCTGCTTGATCCGGTCGAGCTTGCGCCCGAATCCGAGCGAGGTCGTGAAGCCGACGGTTCCCGCCTCGCGGTCGCGCAGCCCGATCGGCGCGACCGGCGTCAGCACCGCGCCACCGGCCGGGGTGACGTACGCGAGCGCCGCCGTCAGATCCCCGCCGATGATGTTGTCCTCACGATCGGACCACACGACCGCGAGCCTACTCCAACCGCGAAGCGCTACCGGGTTCTCAGCAGCGCGGATGCCACGCCCTGGATCGTCTGCTCGCCGTAGCTCATCGATGGATCGCCGGTCGTAAAGACCGCGATCGTGAACGTCACACCCGGCCGCTCCAGCCGCGCCACCTCGTTGAACAGTCCCACCGAGGGCAGCGCGCCGGTCTTGAAGAACACCTGCCAGCGCGGCCGTGCGACGGGCGGGACGCCCCAGCTCTGCGACGGCTCGATACCCGCCAGCAGGCCGCGGGCGTAGGCATAGAACTGTGGCGGGATCAGCCGTTCGAGGACGAAGAAGAAGCGCGCCTGATCGGCCGCCGAGGTCTGCGTGAACGCCCACCAGCCGACGCCGGGAGCGTAGTCGCCCATGCCCGATTCCCGGGCGATGCGGGCGAGCGCCGCGCCGCCGACGATTCCGAGCACCGCTGAGGCGGCGTCGTTGTCGGAGATGTGAATCATCGGATACAGCAGCGAGCTGTCGGCGGCCCGCAGGCCACGATGGTGCGCGTCGAGCATCTGCAGGTAGGCGACCAGCATCATCACCTTCACGACGCTCGCGCTCTGGAAGTGCTCGCGCACGCGCACGCCGCTCAGGCGTCCCTGATTGTCGATGACCGCGAACGAGGTGCGCCCGGCGCGTGTCGCGAGAAAGCGCTTGGCCGCCGCGAGCGCGCCCGCCGATGGATAGGCGGCGATGGGGATGCCGCGGCCTGCGCCCTGGTACTGGAGCGCGCGCGCCGCGGGCACGCCCGGCACGGCGAGCAGCAGACAGACGAGCGCCGGCGCGCCAAAGCGGCCGGCTCGCGCGGCCAGCTCAGCCGACATCGTGGGCCACGGTGTAGTCGCGTTCGGGACAGCGCCCGTGCGAGGAGGGCGCGCCCATCGCCAGTTCCCACGCTGGGTTCAGACACACGCGAAAGACGAATCGCCGGGCCGGTGGATCGATCGTCGCGCTCGCATATGTGAGTCCGCTCGCGAGCTCGCGCGTCGGCGTGATCGCCGCCAGGCGGAACTCGCGCGTCCCGCGCGCCGCCACGAACCAGCGGGCGCTCACTGATCCCGAGCCGCCCTGCAGGGTGTGGGCGATGCGGATGCTCAGGCGCGTGCGCCCAGGGCCGAGGTTGGCCGCGTTGATCGCCGCGCTCGGGTCGACCGTCACCGTCAGCGGAGCGCTGCTCGCCGTGGGCAAGCCTTCGCCGATCACGCGCAGACGGGTGTTCCGATCGAGCTTCACGCCCGCGAACGCGTAGCTGCCGTCCGCGCCGCTCGAGATGTGGGCCAACGTCGTGAATCCGCGGAATGGATAGGCGTTGCCTTGCAGCGCCAGCGCCGCTCCGGCGAGCCCCCGGCCTGCTTCCTCGGCCCGCCCGCTGATCGTGAGGGCTTTCCCGAACGTCAACTCGCTGGCGCTGAGCGACGCGCTCAGCTCGGGTGCCGACGCGAGCGCGCGGGCCGGCGCCGTCACGAGCACCGCGAGCCCGAGTGCGAGTCCTAGCACGGCCGTCCTACCACGGCGCTTCTCTATTGCGTGAGACCTGCTCATGCGAAGTGGCGCAACGGTAGAGCACCGTGCGGAGTGGCGAAGCCGCTACTGCTCGCGCGGTACGTACGGCGCGAGCTCACGCCGGGCGATCGACAGCTTGTGCACCTCGTCGGGGCCGTCGGCGAGGCGCAGGGTGCGCAGATGCGCGTAGGCCGAGGCGAGGCCGAAGTCGTCTGAGACGCCGCCGCCGCCGTGCACCTGGATCGCGCGGTCGATCACCTTCAGGGCGATGTTCGGAGCGGCCACCTTGATCGCCGCGATCTCGGTGCGGGCATGGCGGTTGCCGACCGTGTCCATCAGCCAGGCGGCCTTCAGCGTGAGCAGGCGCGCCATCTCGATCTCGATACGCGACTCCGCGATCCAGTCCTGGATGTTGCCGCGCATGGCGATCGGCTGGCCGAAGGTGCTGCGGGAGACCGCCCGCGCACACATCGCCTCGAGCGCTCGCTCGGCCGCCCCGATCGCGCGCATGCAGTGGTGGATGCGTCCCGGCCCGAGGCGCGCCTGGGCGATCATGAAGCCCTCGCCCTCACCGGCGATCAGGTTGGAGGCGGGGACGCGCACGTCCTCGAACAGGATTTCCGCGTGACCCTCCTGATCCTGGTAGCCGAACACGGGCAGCCCGCGCACGACCGTCACGCCGGGAGTCTCTGGTGGCACGAGGATCATGCTCTGCTGGCGATGGCGCGGACCCTCGGTGAGCGTCTTGCCCATCACGATCATGATCCGGAAGTGAGGATGCAGTGCGCCGGAGATCCACCACTTGCGCCCGTTCAGCACGTACTGATCGCCGTCGCGCTCGATCGACAGCGAGATGTTGGTCGCGTCGGAGCTCGCGACGTCGGGCTCGGTCATCGCAAACGCCGAGCGGATCTCACCCTCCAGCAGCGGCGTCAGCCAGCGCTCCTTCTGCTCGTCGGTGGCGAACTGGTGGAGCACCTCCATGTTGCCCGTGTCCGGGGCTGAGCAGTTACAAGCCTCCGAGGCGATCCGCGAGCGCCCGAGGATCTCCGCCAGCGGCGCGTAGTCGCTGTTCGACAGTCCCGCTCCGAGCGAAGGGTCGGGGAGGAACATGTTCCACAGGCCGGCCTCACGGGCGCGCTGCTTGAGCTCCTCCATGATCGCCGGCTGGTGGTGGGGGTCGCCGGACTCGCGCAGTTGGCGCTCGTAGAGCGCCTCCGCCGGATGGACCTGCTCCTCCACGAACGCGGTCAGGCGCTCCTTGAATTCAGAACAGCGCTCGCTTGGCTGGAAGTCCACGGCCTCTCCTTTGCACGGCGGGAACAGCTGGGTGTATATCGACTCTCCGGCACCCGTGAGCGACGGCTGCCGATCGGTCGCTACCGTGTGCTCGCTGATGGCAGGCGAAAAAGCGGCAGAGGTGCTTCCAGCAGCCGTGGCTCGCCGCGGCACGGCCGTGCTCGTGCTCGGCGCGGCGATCGTGTCGCTGTGGGGCTGTGGGGGTGGTGGCGGCTCTGGCTCGTCGTCCGGCACGGCCGCGAGCCGGGCTGGTGCGGGCGGCCCGTCTAGCGGCTCGCAGGCAACCTCGGGGCGGGGGTCCTCGGCGAGCGGCGAAGCGGCGCGCTCCGGGCGCCCGAACATCGTGTTCGTGTTGACCGACGATCTGGCCTCGAACCTCGTCCGCTACATGCCCCACGTGCTCGCCATGCAGCGCGAAGGGCAGACGTTCAGCAACTACTTCGTGACCGACTCGCTGTGCTGTCCCTCGCGCGCGTCGATCCTCACCGGGCGCTTTCCGCACGACACGGGCGTGTACGACAACAGCCCGCCGGAAGGCGGCTACAGCGTCTTTCACGAACGAGGCGAGGAGACGCAGACGTTCGCGGCCGCGCTGCAGCGCTCCGGGTACAGGACGGCGCTGATGGGCAAGTACCTCAACGGCTACAAGCCCGGCGCCACCGAGGGCGGCTCGCGGCCGTACGTGCCGCCCGGCTGGAGCGAGTGGGACGTGGCGGGCGACGGCTACCCCGAGTACGGCTACAAGATGAACAGCAACGGCCACGTCCACTCCTACGGATACGCGGCCGACGACTACCTCACAAACGTGCTCGCCCGCAAGGGCCTCGCCTTCATCGACCGCTCGGCGGCGCAGCGGAAGCCGTTCATGCTGGAGATCGCGACGTTCGCGCCGCACTCGCCATACACGCCCGCGCCGCGCGACACGCACGCCTTCCCGGGACTGCGCGCGCCGCGCAGTCCCTCCTTCAACGTCGTCGGCAGCGACGAGCCCGCGTGGCTGAGCGGCTTCCAGCCGCTCGACCCGTCGCAGATCGCGACGATCGACCGCAAGTTCCGGATGCGCGCACAGGCGGTGCAGGCGGTCGATCGGATGATCGGGCAGATCGAGTACGAACTGGCAGCCAAGGGTCTTTCACGCAACACCTACATCGTGTTCAGCTCCGACAACGGCCTGCACATGGGTGAGCACCGGCTACGCCCGGGCAAGCTGACGGCGTTTGACACGGACATCAAGGTGCCGCTCGTGGTCATCGGTCCCGGGGTCCCGGCCGGCCAGACGGTCAGCAAGATGACGGAGAACATCGATCTGTGCCCGAGCTTCGAGGAGCTCGGCGGCGCGCCCGTGCCGGCGAGTGTGGACGGGCACAGCTTGGTGGGGCTGCTGCACGGCCGGCGTGTGCCCGGCTGGCGCAAGGAGGTTCTCGTGGAGCACCACGGCCGCGTCGTCGACCCGAGCGACCCCGACGTGCCCACGCAGGGCTCGGGCAACCCGCCCAGCTACGAGGCGATCAGAACGCGGCGGAGCCTGTACGTCGAGTACGACACCGGCGAACGCGAGTTCTACAACCTGAGCCGCGACCCCTTCGAGCTGCACAACCTCGCCGGCGAGTTGCCGCGCGGGCGCGCGCGCAGGCTGCACCGCACGCTCGTCGGCATCGAGAGCTGCCACGGCGCGTACTCGTGCTGGCGGGCGCAGCACGGCAGAACCTGAGGTCATAGGCTGACCGGCATGACCGAGGATTCCGGCGCCAGCAGCTACCGCGCGGCCGGCGTGGACTACGACGCGCTGGACGCCGCCAAGCGACTGGCGATGGCCAAGGCGCTCTCCACCTCGCCGCTGCTCGCGGCGCGAGACGGGCGCGCGCTCGATGCCTCGCGGGGTGAGCCGGCGTTCGTGTTCGAGCTGGACGGGCGCGCGCTCGCGTTCGTCGTGGAGGGACTGGGAACCAAGTCGATCATCGCGCGGCACGTGTTCGAGCGCCAGGGCGTCAACCGCTTCGGCGAGGTCGCCTACGACACCGTCGCGGCGATCCTCAACGACCTCTGCTGCGTGGGCGCGCTGCCACTCGTGGTCAACGCCTACTTCGCCACGGGCGCCTCGGATTGGTATCTCGAGCCCGAGCGCGCGGCGGCGCTGCTCGAGGGCTGGCGCAACGCCTGTGCGGATGCCGGCTGCACGTGGGGAGGGGGCGAGTCGCCGTCGCTGCCGGGGCTGCTCGGCGAGCACGAGATCGAGCTGGCCGGGGCGGCGGTCGGCGCGGTGCCCGCCGGGCGCTCCCCGCTGCTCGGAGCCGAGTTGGGACCGGGCGATGAGATCGTGCTCGTGGCCTCCAGCGGCCTGCACGCGAACGGCGCCTCGCTGGCGCGGCTCGTCGCCGGGCGCCTGCCCGGCGGCTATGAGACGGCGCTGCCGAGCGGCGTGACGCTGGGCGAGGCGCTGCTGGCGCCGTCGCTGATGTACGTCCGGCTCGTCGAGGCGCTGTTGGGAGCGGAGCTGGAGCTGACGTACATCAGCCACGTCACCGGCCACGGCCTGCTCAAGCTGATGCGGCCCGCCAAGCCGCTCACATATCGGATCGAGCGGCTCCCGGAGGTGCCGGAGGTTCTCGACTTCCTCGTGGCGGAGGCCCGGCTCGAGGCACACGCGGCCTACTCGACTTTCAACATGGGCTCCGGCTACGCCCTCTACTGCGCCGCCGGCGGTGGCGAGGCGATCGTGCGGATCGCCGAGGGGCTGGGGCTGAACGCGCTGGTCGCCGGGCGCGTGGAGGAGGGCGCCAGGCAGGTGATCCTCGAGCCCGTCGGCGTCCGCTTCGAGGACGGCGAGCTCGAGTTGGCGGCCTCCTGACCATGGCCCTCAACTTGACCTTGAGTGTTCGGCTGGCAGCTGCGAGTTCGAATGGGCTCGATCCGCGCGCTCGATCGTTCCGCGCCGCCGTGCGGGCTCGGACCGGCCGATCGGTTGCAAACCCCGGCCCACATGCGCCTTGCCACTTGCGGCAGGCAGCGACGATGGATAATGTTGTCTGAAAGAAAGTCGCCACTGTTCTCCGGGAATTTCCGGAGATCTCGATATCGCCGGACCGGCATGGTTCCGGAGCTACCCGGATCGAGGCGGACCTGTCCATCAACAGAGGAGAGAAAACTGATGCGCAGAGCATCCACCTGTCTGGCCTTGCTCGGCTGCCTTGCCGTCCTTGGCATCCCGGCTAGTGCGTCGGCCGCGCCAACAGTCACGCTGATCGCCAAGGCCATCCCGCTGAAGGGCTTCCCGCACACGGGCAACATTCTCGGCGCGGGCGCCGCGGTCGAATTCAAAATCACGATCAAAGGAACGGAATCGACCGGGGGCGTCCCCTCGCAGCTGACGGGCGTCAAGACCTGGCTGCCCGCCGGCGCGAAGCTGCACCCGCAGGGCTTCGTGACCTGCGCTCCGGCCACGCTCGAAAACATCGGACCGAGCGGCTGCCCGAAGAAGTCGCAGGCGAGCCCCGTGGGCACCGCCGGCGTCGTCGACCCGATCGGTGGCGAACTCGTCAAAGAGAACGCGGAACTCCAAGCGTTCTTCGCACCGGGCGGGGGACTGCAGTTCTACACGAACGCGGCTTCGCCGATCTCGGCTCAGCTGATCGCGTCCACCGGCCACTACGTCAACTCGGCGCCGCCGTATGGACCCGAGTTCATCGGTGACATCAAGTTGATCGAATCGGTTCCCGGGGCGCCCCCGGTGTCGACTGAATCGATCACCATCAAGGTCGGCGCCGCGTACAAGAAGAACGGCAAACCGGTCTACTACGGCACGCTGCCGAAAAAGTGTCCCGCAGGCGGCTTCCCGCTGAAGCTGGAATTCACGTTCAACAGCGGCGAAAGCGCGAAGGCGGAATACAAGGCGCCATGCCCGAAGAAGTAGGTGAGGGTTAGCGGCTTGGTCACGCCCCGAGGGGCGTAAACTCAGTCATAGGTAGATGGGTCGGGCGGCTCCATCGAAGAAGATGGGGTCGCCCGGTTCGTTGTTGAACAGCAAGGAAGGAAAGGGTGAGGAAGGAGACCGTTGGGTGGAGGAGAGGCGCGACCGCCGTCGTCGCCATCTTCTGTGTGACCGCTGCCGCCGCGGTCGTGCTGCTGGCCAGCTCGGCCGGCGGCTCCAACGGCGACTATGTCGTGCGCGCGATCTTCGACGACGCCGGCAACATCATTCCCGGCGAGAACGTGAAGATCGACGGCGTCAAGGTCGGGACGGTCGGCTCGGTCACGGCGACACCACGGGCGAAGGCCGCCGTGGTCCTCAACATCACGAACCCGGGCTTCACCGACTTCCGCTCCGACGCGAGTTGCACGGTTCGCCCGCAGGCCCTGATCGGCGAGAAGTTCGTCGACTGCCTGCCGACCCAGCCACGCATCGCCGGCACGCCGGCGCCACCGCCGCTGAAGAAGATCCCGAGCGGACTCGAAGGGTCCGGCGAGTACCTGCTCCCGGTCGAGAACACGCACAGCCCGGTCGACGTCGACCTGCTCGGAGACATCTCGCGCCTGCCCGAGCGCCAGCGCCTGACGATCATCATCAACGAGTTCGGCGCCGGCCTGGCCGGTCGCGGCAAGGATCTGAACGTCGTGATCCGCCGCGCGAACCCGGCGCTTCAGGAACTCGACAAGGTGCTCTCGATTCTCGCCAGCGAGAACCGCGTGCTGGCGAAACTCGCGGTGGACTCCGACATCGCGCTGAAACCATTCGCCGCCGTCCGCGATCGCGTCGCGGACTACGTCGTGCAGAGCAACACCGTCGCCCAGGCGACGGCGCGCCAGCGCGGCGCGCTGCAGCGCAACCTGGCCTTGTTCCCGCCGTTCTTGAAGCAGCTCGGGCCGGCGATGGAACGGATCGGCCGCTTTGCCGACCAGGCCACGCCCGTCTTCACGAACCTCAAAGTCGCCGCGCCCGGGATCAACCAGGCGTTCACCAGCCTGCCGGCGTTCTCCAACAGCACGACGAAGTTCTTCACGAGCCTTGGCAAGACCGCGAAGGTCTCCGGACCCGCGCTGACTTCCGTTCAGCCGCTGCTCGGCCGCCTGCAGGCGCTCGGCACCCAAGCCAAGCCATTCGGCGACAACGCCGCCAGCCTGCTCACGAGCCTGCGCTCGACCGGCGGCCTGGAGCGGCTGCTCGACTTCATCTTCCTCGGCGCGGGATCGGCGAACGGCTATGACTCGCTCGGCCACTTCCTGCGCACGGAGGGAATCGGCACGGTCTGCCTGAACTACGCGGTCGTTCCTGTTTCGGGATGCGGTGCGAAGCTGTTCAACACGAGCGGCTCGACCGCTTCCCCCGCGTCGATTGCGACCGCGGCGTCCGTCGGGGACCCCGACACTACGAGCCTCGTGATGGCCCGCACGCTGGCCGTGCTGAAAGGCGCGACGCCCGCCCAGGCGCTCGCCAAGTACCCAGGCTCGAGCGCAACCGCGCTCGCCGGCGCCGGGAGCGCCACGACCGCGCAGCCGGTGGGCGGCGCGAGCGCGGGCACCACCTACTACAAGCCATCCGCGGAAGGCTCGGGAGCGAGCGGGATGCTGCTCAACTACCTGCTCGGCAACTAGGACAGACGATGACCGCGACCCCACGACTGGCACGCATCCTGCTCCCGGGCGTCGCCGCGCTCGCGCTGCTCGCTCCCGCGAGCGGCTTTGCCGCCGAAGAAGACGCAAGGACGACGACGGGCAGGACGGAAACGAGCGCGCCGGCCGAAACGACCGGCACGACCGCCGCGCCCGAAGCCCCCACGGCGCCGCCGGTGAGCCCGACCACCGGCTCGGCGCCAGCCCCCGCACCCGCTCCGCCCAGCACCCCGGACGCGACGACGGCGCCGCAGGTGAGCGCCCAGCACCCGCAGGGAAGCACACCCAGCACCCCGCGCGCGCACGCGAGGCCGAACGGCGCCGGCGGTCGCGGCAAGGGCGGAACCGGAGGCTCCTCCGCGACGCCCAAGCGCGGCAAGCGCGCGCCCAAGCCGTCCGCGCTCACGCCACCGCTGCCGTTGAGCCTGTCGAGCTCGATCGCGGGCATCCCCGGCTTCTTCATCGAAAGCTTCCGCATCCCGCCGTTCCTGCTGCCGATCTACCAGGCGGCCGGCACCGCCTACGGGGTCCCGTGGCAGGTGCTCGCGGCGATCAACGAGGTCGAGACCGACTACGGGCGCGACCTGAGCGTCTCCAGCGCAAGCGCCGAGGGGTGGATGCAGTTCTTGCCCTCCTCCTGGGCCACCTACGGGGTCGATGCCAACGGCGACGGCTTCAAGGACCCCTACAACCCCGCCGACGCGATCTTCGCCGCGGCCCGCTACCTGCGGGCGGCCGGAGCCGCGACGAACGTCAGAGCGGCGGTGTTCGCCTACAACCACTCACAGGCCTATGTCGAATCCGTGATGCTGCGCGCGAAGCTGCTCGGCGGAACTCCCTCGGAGCTGCTCGGCGCGATCACGGGGCTGACGGAGGCGCGCTTCCCCGTACACGCGCAGTCGCACTTCAGCGATGGGTTCCCGGCGCTGCCCGCGAACGGCTCCGGCTCGCCCAAGACGATCGCCGGGACGACGATCTACTCCGAACCGGGCGCGCCCGTGATCGCCGTTCAGGACGGGCAGATCCTGCAGATCGGCGACTCGCCCGAGCTCGGGAGCTTCATCTCCCTGCGCGACGCCTACGGCAACACCTACACCTACGCGAGACTCGGGAGCGTCGCGACGCTGTATCCGGTGCTCAAGCCCCACTCGGGCGCCCCCGCCGAAGCACCGAGCCCAAAGTCCCAGGAGCCGGCCGAACCGCGTCCCACCGGCCCCGCGAGCGCTGGGACACAGACCGACAACTCAGCCGGGCCTCCCGCCGCGGGGGCCGCCGGCGAAGGCGCGGCGGTCTCGGGCCTTGCGCTCGGCGGAGCCACTGGGCTGGGGTCCTCGGCCCCGGGATCGAGCACCGGCTCCGCGCCGGCAACCGGCACACCGCCGGTGCTCGCTCCCGCTTCGCCCGAAGCTGCCACCGCGCCCGAATCGTCCACGGCCGGCTCGGCGCCGGCCTCGCCCGGCTCGACACCAAGCGTCTTTCGCGCCGGTCCCAACGACGTCTATCTGCACCCGCTGCACGCGGGCGCGCGGGTGATCGCCGGAACCGTGCTCGGGCACGTCGAGGGCGCCACGGCGGAAGCCGGCATCGGCGCGAGCGCCGATCCGCACATGCTGTTCCAAATTCGCCCGGCGGGGGTCGGCGCGCCGCTGATCGACCCGAAGCCGATCCTGGACGGCTGGGTGCAGCTGGAGAACAGCTCGGTCTTCAGGGCCAGGGGCCAGAATCCGTTCCTTGCCACCGCCCCGACCGCCGGTCAGGTGCTGCTGGAGTCCAAGGAGCAACTCGAGCAGCAGGTTCTCAAGGACACCAACATCACGATCTACCCGTGCGGGCGCCAGGACATCCAGACGGGCCAGATCGACCGGCGGGTGCTCGCGACGCTCGAGTTCCTGGCGGTCTCGGGCCTGAAGCCGACGGTGTCGGCGCTGAAGTGCGGGCACTCGGAGCTGACCGCCGAAGGCAACGTCTCCGAGCACTCCACCGGTGACGCCGTCGACATCTCCGAGATCAACGGCACCCCGATCGTCGGTCACCAGGGACCAGGCTCGATCACCGATACGACGATCCGCAAGCTGCTGACGCTGCAGGGCTCGATGAAGCCACACCAGATCATCAGCCTGATGAGCTATCCGGGGACCGACAACACGCTCGCGAAAGCCGATCACTACAACCACATCCACGTCGGCTTCAGGCCGCTGTTCGCCGAGAGCGCGCGGCTGTCCGGCGCGCTCAGCTCCTCGATCACGCCCAGCCAGTGGATCAAGCTGATCGCGCGCCTCGGCGAAATCCCCGACCCGACCGTCTCGAGCGGCCCGTCCGCCGCGGCGATCCCCGTGCACCCGGACCCCACGGCGCCGAGCGAAAGGGAACACGGTGGCAACGACTAGCCCCCCGAGCCCGCCCGCCTCTCCGCCGCCGCCGGGTAGCCCGTCGCCCCAGCCGGCGCGCTCCTCGCGGGCGCGCAATGCGCGGCTGCTCGCCACTAGCGCCCTCGGCGTGGTCGTGCTGATCGTCGCCTACCTGCTGCTCGCCGGCGGTGGTGGATCGACCTACAAGCTCGAATTCAAAGAAGCCGGCCAGCTCGTCAAGGGCGACCAGGTGCAGGTCGGTGGCGTTCCCGTGGGGAGTGTCACCAACATCGAGTTGACGCGCGACTACAAAGCCGTCGTCACGATCCACGTCGACTCCTCGCTGACGCCGCTGCACGCCGGCACGACCTCGCAGGTCAGGGTTCCATCGCTGTCGAGCGTGGCCAACCGCTACATCGCGCTGAGCCCCGGCCCCAACAATGCGCCGGCGCTCGACGCCGGTGCGACGCTGCCGGTCAGCGCGACTAAAGAAGTCGTCGATCTCGACTCGCTGTTCAACACGTTCAACCCGCAGACCCGCAAGGGCCTGCAGGAGTTCATCCAAGGCTCGGCCGAACAGTACGCGGGGGTTGGGCGGGCGCTTGGCAAGTCGACCGAATACTTCGCGCCGTCGCTGGCCGCGACAGACCACTTCTTCGCCGAGTTCGTTCGCGACCAGAAGGTGTTCACGAACTTCCTCGTGGAAACCGCCAAGGCGGTCACCACGATCGGCGCCCGCAAGGACCAGCTCAGCGGCCTGATCGAAAACGCGAACACCACCTTCCAGGCGATCGGCTCCGAGCAGCAGAACCTCGCGCAGGGCCTGAAAGAGCTGCCGGTCACGCTGAAGCAGGGCAACGAGACCTTCGCCCAGCTGCCCTCCACGTTCACTGCGCTGACCAACCTCGTGAACGCGTCAAAGCCGACCAGCAAGCCGCTCACGACCCTGTTCACGAAGCTGCGCCCGCTCGTGACGACGGCCACACCGGTCGTGCACAACTTCGGCCAGGCGATCAACAAGCCGGGTGCCAGCAACGACCTCACGGACTTCGTCACGGCGCTCCCGGCGCTCGCCGTAGCGCTCACCAAGGCCACGCCGGTGAACGTCCAATCGCTGCGCGAATCGGTGCCGATCACGGCCTTCTTCGGCCCCTACACGCCCGATCTGGAGGGCACCCTGCGGGAGTTCGGGCAGACGACCGCCTACTACGACGCAAACGGCCATTACGCACGCATCAGCCCCGTGTTCCCCGACTTCGCGCTCGGCTCGAACAACAACCTCACGCCGTCGAGCGCATCGCAGGCCCTGTCCAATCTGAAACAGGGTCAGTTGCGTCGTTGCCCCGGCGCGGCCACCCAGCCCGCCGCGGACGGCTCCTCGCCCTTCGCCGACAACGAACTGCTCAGCTGCGACCCCTCGGAGACACCGTAGTGAACCGGCGCCGCAACACCTCCCTGGCAGGCAGCCCGCTGTTGATCGGCGCGGTCACGACGCTGATCGTCGTGGTGGCCGTGTTCCTCTCCTACAACGCCAACAACGGCCTGCCGTTCGTGCCCACGTACGACATCAAGGTCATCCTGCCCCAGGCCTCGGGCTTGCAGCCCTCAAACCAGGTGCGGATCGGCGGCACGCGGGTCGGGCTCGTCAGCTCGCTGACGCCCCACCAGGACCCGGCCACCGGGCGCATCACGGCGGTCGCGGACCTGAAGCTGGAAAAGGGCGTCGAGCCGCTGCCGGCCGACACGAAGGCGACCGTGCTGTCCGTGTCGGCGATCGGCCTGAAGTACCTGGAACTGGAAAAGGGCACCTCCCGCCGGACGTTGAAGGCGGGGGGGAGCTGACCCTCTCAAACGAACCGGTCGATATCGACCAGCTCTTCAACATGTTCGACGAAAAGACCCGAACGGCCATCCAGATCAACACCAACAACTTCGGCGACGGCCTCGCCGGGCGTGGGCTCGGCCTCAACAACACGATCTCGACGCTGCGCCCGCTCGTCACGAACGCGACCCCCGTGCTGCACAACTTGGCGCTGCCGGAGACCGACCTGCGCGGGTTCTTCAAAGCGCTCGACCGGGTGGCCTCGCAGTCCGCTCCGGTCGCCGACGCGCAGGCCGCGTTCTGGAGTGAGCAGGACACTTTCTTCACCGCCTTCGCGAGCGTTGCGCGCTCGCTCGAACTCGCCACCAAGGGCGGCCCGCCGGCGCTGGAACAGGCCATCTACTCGCTCCCCTTCCAGGCGGCGCTGCTTGAAAAGAGCACCGAGTTCATGCGCCTTCTGCGCCCGAGCGCGAAGGCGCTCGTGACCGTCGCGCCGCCGCTTGGCCACGCCTTCGCGGTCGGCGCGGTCAACCTGCGCGCAGCCACCGCCCTGAACACCCGCCTGGCCGTATCCGCGCAGGCCCTGCAGAAGTTCGCGCAGGACCCGATCGTGACAGTCGGCCTCGAAGACTTCACGCAGACGCTGCAGTACGGCAACCCGCTGCTAGCCGGCTTCGCGCCCGCGCAGGCCGCCTGCAACTACGTCACGCTCGCGTTCCGCAACGTCGCGAGCCTGCAGGCCGAGAACGTCGGCGTCGGCACCCTCGCCCGCGCCACGATCGTGCTCTCCCCGACCGGGCCCAACAACGAGGGCTATCCGTCCTCGGGGCCCGCCAACGGCCCCTCGATCGAACACCCCTTCCACAGCTCGGCGATCATCGACAACGACCACATGCACGCGAACCCATACCCGAACGTCTCGGGTCCCGGCCAGCCGAAACTCTGTGAATCGGGCAACGAGGTCTACGAAAAAGGCAAGCTCGTGACGGGCAACGCCACGCATGTGGAAGGCAACCACGAATTCACGAGCCGTGAACAGGATCTGTTCGGCCAGAAGTACCCGAGCTCGACGCTGAAGGATCTCGGCATCAGCACCCCGGCGAAGAAGAAGTCGAGCAAATGAGCCGTTTTCGCAAATGGCGCCGCCACGACGAGATTCCGGCCTCCGAACTGAACCGCACGAGCCCGGTGCGCTTCGCGATCGTGATGCTCGTGATCGTCGTGATCGGCGTGTACTTCGGCTTCACCAAGCGCATCCCGTTCAAACACGGCTATCGCCTGAACGCCCAGTTCGCGACGGCCGTCAACATCCACTCAAAGGCGCCGGTGCGCATCGCGGGGGTCGACGTCGGCAAGGTCAGCAAGATCAAGCGCGAAGGCTCGACCGGTCTCGTGACGATGGAAATCGAATCGCGCGGTCTGCCGATCCACGCCGACGCGACCGTCAAGATCCGCCCGCGGATCTTCCTCGAAGGCAACTGGTTCGTCGAACTGCAGCCGGGCAGCCCCTCGACCAAGACGCTCTCCTCGGGCGCGACGCTGCCGATCACGCAGACCTCCGATCCGGTGCAGCTCGACCAGGTGCTCGATGCGCTGAACACCGACACCCGCAAAAACCTGCAGGACTTCCTGATCGGCTATGGCGACGGGCTGACGCGTGAGCCGACGGCGGCCGATGACGCCGAACAGGACCCCGACGTGCATGGGCTGAATGCGGCGCAGGCACTCAAAAAGGCCACCGTGCGCGGACCCACGGCGCTGCGCGGCGGCGCGGTCCTCAGCCAGGCGATCACCGGGACCGAGCCGCACGACCTCTCGAAACTCGTGCTGAGCATCGGCAAAGTCACGGGCGCGCTGAACGTCCACGAGCAGCAGCTCGGCGAACTGATCGGCAACTTCAACAGCTTCTTCCATTCCTTCGCGGCCCAGGCCTCCAGCTTGCGTGCGAGCGTCGCGCTGCTGCCGAGCGCGCTGCAGAGCATCGATCGCGGGCTCGCGGCGCTCAACGCCGCCTTCCCGCCGACGCGGACCTTCGCGATCGACATCCTGCCCGGCGTGAAAAACACCCCCGCGACCGTCAAGGCGACGCTGCCGTGGATCGAGCAGGTGCAGGCGTCGCTCGCCCCGAGCGAGCTCGGGGGCGTGGCCAAGGGCCTGGTCGCGGCCACGCCGCAGCTGGCGAAGCTGACAGCCGAACAGATCCCCTTCTACAAACAGACCGAAGCGTTCAACAAGTGCCTGACGAAAGTCTTCTTCCCGGCCGGCAACACCAAGCTGCAGGACGGCACCAGCACCACCGGCGTCGAGGACTACAAGGAGTTCTGGTACTCGATGACGGGGCTGGCCGGCATCGGACAGAGCTTCGACGGCAACGGCACGATGACGCACTTCCTGCTCGGCAGCGGCGGCCCGACGATTCGCTCGCAGCCGACGGGAATTCAGGGCTCGAGCCTGAAGGGCCTGCGGCTGCTCGCCCACGCTTCGCTGCAGCCACAGGGCACCCGCCCGGCGTTCCCCGCCACGGAGCCCCCCTACAAGCCGCTAGTGCCCTGCTACACGCAGGCCGTGCCCGACTTCAACGGCCCGCTCGCAAACGGCCCGGCGGACGGGAGCTGACGATGGCCCCGGGAGACAGGCACGAGGGTGGGCTGAGCGTCCGCGATCAGATCGAGCGCTACCGCACGGCGTTCATCGCGGTGATCACGATGGTGATCATCGCCGCGGCCGTCGGCGGCTACATCCTCGCGCACGAGAATCTCAAGCTCCCGAGCTGGGTGCCGGTGCTGGGGCGCAGCTACTACTCGCTGAAAGGCGAGTTCCAGACCGCGCAGGCGGTCACGCCCGGACAGGGCCAGGCGGTCACGATCGCCGGCGCCAAGATCGGGGAAGTCGCGAGCGTGGACCTGCACAACGGGATCGCGACCGTGACGATGAAGGTGACGCCTAAGTACGCGCGCATCTACCACAACGCGACGATGCTGCTGCGCCCCAAGACCCAGCTGCAGGACATCACGGTCGAGGTCGATCCTGGCACTCCCGCCAGCGGGCGGCTGCCCAGCGGCTCCACGCTGCCGCTCTCCCAGACGGCGCCGAACGTCAACTTCGACGAGTTCCTCTCGGCGCTGGACGCGGAAACGCGTGCGTATCTGCAGCTGCTGCTGGCGGGCGCAGGCGAAGGCTTCAAGCACAACGGCAAGGCATTTTCGGCGACGCTCAAGCGCTTTGACCCGACGGCGAAGGAGGTCCAGGAGATCGCCTCGCAGCTGGAAGTCCGCCACCAGAACATCGCGCAGTCGATCCACAACTTCCGGCTGCTGACCGAAGCGGTCGGTGGCAAGGACAAGCAGCTCGCCCAGCTCGTCGATGCCTCGAATGCGGTGTTCGCCACCTTCGCGAAGGAGGATCAGAGCCTGCAAAGCACGCTGAAACTGCTGCCGGGCGCGCTGGCCAAGACCAAGAGCGGCCTCGGCAAGCTCGGGACCTCGGCCAAATTGGTCGGCCCGACGCTGCACAAACTGCAGCCATTCGCCAGCGCTCTGGGCCCCGCCAACGAAGCCACCCAGCAGCTGGCGAAGACGACGACGCCGATCATCAAGAACGAGGTGCGGCCGTTCGCGCGCGAAATCCTGCCGACGATCAACGAGATCGCCCCCGCCACGAAGGGGATCAGCGAAGCGTTCCCGAAGCTCGCCACGAGCTTCGGCGTGCTGAACGAATTCTTCAACGAGCTCGCGAACAACCCGGGGAGCAAGCAGGGTGGCTTCCTGTTCTTCCTCGACTGGGCCAACCACAACCTCAACAGCGTCGTCAGCTCCGCCGATGCGCACGGCGTCCTCGGGCGCAGCCTGCTCTACCTGAACTGCGAAGTCGCTCCGCTCCTGAAAGGCGCTGCGGAAGTCAACAAGACGGTCAACTTGATCATCGGGCTGCTGAACCCGCCGACCAAGGCGCAGTGCGCGAGCGCCGGGATCCTCCCCGGCGCGAGCAGCTCAGCGGCCAAAGCGGCCAGCGTGAAGGCCCCAGTCGACGGGCTGCTGTCCGGTCTCGGGCCGGTCGGATTCGGCCGCACGCCGCCCGCCACGTCGCAGGGAGGTAACTGACCGATGCAGAAGCGCGCCCCCACGCTGGGCAACATGCTCGTGATCATCCTGTTCGTGCTGAGCTGCTTCGGCCTGCTGCTGTTCCTGTGGGAGTCATTCGGCGGCCCGCTTCCGCTGAAGCCGAAGGGCTATCGCGTCACGGTCGCGTTCCCGAAGTCGCTGGCGCTCGCCGAACAGTCGAACGTGCGCATCAGCGGGGTGGACATCGGCCATGTCGTCGCGGTCAAACTGGGTCCGGACGGGCGCACGCACGCGACGCTTGAAATCGCCGGCAAATATGCGCCCATACACGCGAACATGCACGCGATCCTGCGTCAGAAGACACTGCTGGGGGAGACCTACGTGCAGCTGATCCCCAAGCCGCCGGCCAACGCGCCCTACCTGCCGGATGGGGGCCAGCTGGCCAACAGCCAGGTCGAACCGTCGGTCACGCTCGACGGGATCCTCGCCGCGTTCGACCCCAAGACCCGCCGCGCGTTCCAGGTCTGGCAGCAGTCGCTCGCGCAGGGGATCAACGGGCGCGGGGAACAGATCAACGCCACCTTCGCCAACCTTGAACCGTTCGTCGAGCACGGCAACGACCTCGTGACGATCCTCAACTCCCAGGAGGGCGCCGTCAAAGCGCTCGTGCGCAACACGGGCGTCGTGTTCGACGCGCTCGCCTCGCGCGACCACCAGCTCGAAGGCCTGATCGTCAACGGCGAGCGCAGCTTCCACGCGCTCGCCGAAGGCAGCCAGGCGTTCGCCCAAGCCATCCGCGAACTCCCGGCCTTCGAGCACAACTCGACCGTGGCGCTGAAGGAACTCGACCGCTTCGCGGTCGTCGCCAGCCCGTTCCTCGACGAATTCCGTCCCGCCGAGCGCGCGCTCTCGCCGCTGCTGAGCGCCGCCAAGCCGTTCGCGCCGGAATTCGACAGCTTCCTGACCTCTCTGGGCCCGTTGACGAAGGCCTCCAACAAGGGCCTGCCGTACGTCGGCCAGACGCTCGACGACACCACGACCCAGCTCGAGAACTTCAGGCCGGTGCTGCACAACCTCGACCCGTTCCTGCAGTACGCCTCCGAATACGTCCCCGAGTTGCAGGCGTTCTTCGGCAACTTCACCGGGTCCACGCAGGCGAAGGGTCAGAACAGCAACCTCGCCGTCGGCGGCTCGAGCAGGGGTCCCCAGCAGCACTACCTGCGCTCGATGATCGTGATGAGCCCGGAGAGCCTGACGACCTACTCTCAGCGAATCGGCACCGATCGCTCGAGCCCTTACTTCAAGCCCGGCGCCTTCAAGTTCCTCGGCAACGGCGGGTTGCAGGTGTTCAGCAACAGCTCCTGCTCGAACCCCGTCCCCTCCGTCAGCGGCCCGGCGAACGAAACGATCTCCCAGACCCTGATCGAACAGATCATCGAGTTCAAGGTCGCCAACGCGCCGGAAACCCCCAACGACATCCCGGCGCCCGGCTGCAACCAGCAGGGCCCGTTCACGTTCAACGGGCAGACGAGCCAGTTCCCGCACGTGACCTACGGAGGGAAATGATGAGCGACGACTACCAGTACCACTCCACGGAGCTCGATCTGACGGGCGATCCGACCGAGGGCAACTGGTCGATCCGCTGCAAAGACGTGCACAAGCGCCTGGGCGGCGTGCCGGTCCTGAACGGGCTCACGGTCGCGATCCCCGACGACAAGATCACCGTCGTGCTGGGGCCCTCGGGCACCGGCAAGAGCGTGCTGATCAAGCACGTGATCGGGCTGATGTTCCCGGACTCGGGCGATATCGTCGTGCACGGGCAGTCGGTGCCGAGCCTGACGATGCCCAAGCTGCTCGCGCTGCGCCAGAAGATCGGCGTGCTCTTCCAGGACGGCGCCCTGTTCGGCTCGATGTCGGTGTTCGACAACGTCGCCTTCCCGCTGCGCCAGCACACCGACTCCACCGAGGCGCAGATCGCCAAGGTGGTCACCGAGCGCCTGACCGACGTGGGACTGGCCGACGCGATGGACGATGCGCCCTCCCAGCTCTCCGGCGGCATGCGCAAGCGCGCCGGGTTCGCGCGCGCGCTCGTGATGGAGCCGGACATCGTGATCTTCGACGAGCCCGACTCCGGGCTTGACCCGGTGCGCACGGCGCTGCTGTGCGACCTGATCCAGGAGATGCACTCCATCCACGGCGGTACCTACGTCGTGGTGACCCACAACATCGCCTCGGCGCGCCAGATCGGCGAGTACATCGCGCTCTTGTGGAGGGGGCGGATCGTGGAGGCGGGCGACGCGGAGAGGATGTTCTCCTCGGAGAACCCGTTCGTGCGCCAGTTCCTCAGCGGATCGGCTGAGGGCCCGCTGACGATGGACTGAGGGCCGGCTCGGCCGGTCCTTTGGGCGGGTGCCCGCCGCTGGCCCGCGCGTAGGCGGTCACGGCGATCGAGCAGGAGCATTCTGCCTCCTCGTATGCGAACATATGTTCGTATATGGTCGTGTGCGTCTACCTCCCCCGCTTCGAGTTGATGGTCGCCGCCGGAGGGGCGGGGGCGCTGGTCGGGCACGCGCTGGCGATCGCACCTCAGATCGGCGCCGAACAGCGCGTGGGCGAAGTCTCCGGCGCCGCCGAGGCCCACGGCGTGAGCAAGGGGATGCTGCTCGGCGAGGCGCTCGCGCGCTGTCCCGATCTCGAGCTTGTCCCCGCTGACCCCGTGGAAGCGGCCGAGCGGTGGGAGTCCACGATTCGCTCCCTGGAATCGATCGGTGCGGCCATCGAGCCGGCGCGGCCGGGTCTCGCCTACTTCGAGACCGATCCCCTGCGCGGGCTGCACGGCACGGATGCCGCCACGATCGCCGCCGCCCAGGGCGCCGGGCGATCCAGCGGGCGATCGCCGGCCACCGGCGATCGCCAGGCGCGCGTGGGGGGCGGCCCGACGCGCTTCTGTGCGCTGGCGGCGGCCCTGGCGGTGCGCTCGCGCCGCCCGTTCGTGCTGGAGGGGAGGGAGGCGCTGCGCTGGCTCGGCGGCCGGCCGGTGGGGCTGCTCGGCTTCAGCGAGCAGACCGAGGAGTTGCTCGAGCCGCTCGGTCGTCTCGGCGTGCGCACGCTCGGGGAGTTGGCGCGGCTGGGCCGGCCGGCGCTCGCGGATCGCTTCGGGGCGGCGGGGGTGCTCGCGCATCGGCTCGCCTGTGGCGCGGACACCCCGCTGCGCCCGCGCCGCCCCGAAGAGCGCCTGCGAGAGACGATGGACGTCGGCGACTCGAGCTCCGGCGCGGCGCTCGAACGCGTGCTCGGCGTGCTGGTGGACCGGCTGCTGGCGCGCGGCGAGCGCCGTGGGCGCACGCTGCGCGCCGTCACCCTCTCCGCGCGTCTGCTCGCGGGCGGCGGCTGGCGCGAGCACGTGGTCTTTCGCCAGGCGCTCGCGGATCGCGAGCGCATCTCCCTGGCGCTGTCGATACGCCTGCTCCAGCTTCCGGCTCCGGCCGCGGCGCTGGGGCTGACCGCCGAGCGCTTCGGCCCTCCGGCGGGGGAGCAGGGGACGCTGCTGGAGGAGGGGCGCTCCGCCCGCGCCCTGCGCCTGCGCGAGGCCGTCGCCCAGGTGCGCGCCGCCGCCGGTCAGGACGCGGCGCTGCGGGCCGTATGCGTGGACCCCGACTCACGTGTGCCCGAGCGGCGGGTGGTGCTCACGCCGCTGGCGGGCTGATGGCCGGTGCCGCGAGAGCCCCCCTCAACCTGCCCCGCCCGGCGCGGGTGCGCGCGGGGGTGGGGGGCGTGCCGATCGAAGTGGACGGCCAGGCGATCGAGCTGGTGCGGGAGTCCTGGCTGGTGGAGGATCGCTGGTGGACGGCACAGCCGGTGCGCCGCCGCTACTGGGAGGCGGTTACCGAGAACGGGCGCAACGTGGTCGTCTTTCACGATCTGAGCGAGGGGGCGCGCGACCCGGAGGATCGGGTCAGACGCGAGCGCCCCGGCGGCTGGTTCGTCCAGGGTCCATGAGGTCTGGCGATGACGCCCACGCCTCCTTACGTTGAGCTTCACTGTCATTCGGCCTACTCGTTCCTGGATGGCGTCTCGCTGCCGGAGGAGCTAGCTCAGCGCGCAGGCGAGCTGGGTCATGTGGCGCTGGGGCTGACCGACCACAACTCCGTCTCGGGCTCGATGGAGCTCTCCCAAGCCGCGGGCGACCACGGGGTGCGCGCGATTCACGGCGCTGAGATCGACCTTGACAACGGCCGCCACATCACGCTGCTGGTGCGCGACGAGCGTGGTTGGCGCAACCTCTGCCGGATCATCACGCTCGCGCATGCGCGCACCCGCGAGGGGGTGCACCGGCGCGCACTCGCGGAGCCGTCCGTGGATCTGCGGCAGGTGCTCGAGCACGCCGAGGGGCTCATCTGCCTGACCGGCTGCGCAGGGCGAGCCGCGGTCGGCGGCATCCACGACGAGCCGACGGCTGAGCGGCTGCTCGACGTGTTCGGCCCGGAGCGCCTGCGCGTGGAGCTCCAGCGCCCCTATGCCCACAACGATCGCGCCCGCAATCGCGCCCTGGCCGCGCTCGCCCGGCGGCTGGGCGTGGCGTGTGTGGCCACTGGCGACGTGCACGCGCACGCCCGCTCCCGGGCGGAGCTGCAGGATGCGTTCGTGGCGCTGCGCAATCACGCCACGCTCGATGCCTCCGAGCCGCTGCGCCGCGGCAACAGCAGCCACGTGATGAGCACGCCGCGGGCGATGGCCAGCCGCTTCCGCGACCACCCCGAGGCGGTCCATGAGACGCTGCTGCTCGCCGAGCAGCTGACGTTCGACCTCGACAAAGACCTTGGCTACCGCTATCCCGGCGCCGAGGATGCGAGCGCCGCACGGCGGCTGGCCGAGCTGTGCGCCGTGCGGCTGGAGGATCGCTACGGATCGGGCGCCGTGCGCGCGGAGGCACAGGCGCGACTGGAGCAGGAGCTAAACGTGATCGGCAAGCTGGGGCTGGCCGGCTTCTTTTTGCTGCACCATGAGATGCTCGAGCTATCGCGGGAAGTCGCCCTGGAGGTGAGGGGGCGGGACTCGGTGCGCGCCCTGCTGGCGCCCGGGCGCGGGCGCGGGTCGTCGGTCTCCTCGCTCGTGTGCCATCTGATCGGGCTCTCCCATATCGATCCGCTCGCCAACAAGCTGGTGCTGGGGCGCTTCCTGCACGAAGATCTGAGTGGGCTGCCCGACATCGACCTCGACTTTCCGCGCGACATCCGCGAGGTGCTGATACCGCGCGTTCGCGATCGCTTCGGCCGCGATCACGCGGCGCTGGTGGCGGCTTTCCCGACCTTCCGCGCTCGCGGGGCGATCCGCGAGCTGGGCAAGGCTCTCGGCCTGCCGGCCGGCGAGATCGAGCGCGTGGCGCGCAGCGCCGAGCGCCACGGGTCCGGCGCCGAGCACGACATGGCCGTCGGGGGGCGGACCGCTCGCGGGACCGGCGCCGAGCCGGCTCCCTCCGAGCGCTGGCGCTGGCTGGCACGGCTGGTCGAGGAGGCGCATGGGCTGCCCCGCCACCTCTCCCAGCACTCGGGCGGGATGATCGTCGCGACCAGGCCATTGATCGACTGCTGCCCGGTCGTGCCGGCGGCGATGGAGGGCAGGCAGATGGTGCAGTGGGACAAGGACTCCTGTGCGGACGCCGGCTTTCTGAAGATCGACCTGCTCGGCCTGGGGATGCTCTCCGCGGTGGAGCGCTGCGTGGAGACGATTGCCCGCACACGGGGAGAACGCGTCGACCTGTCCCGGATCGAGTTCGACGATCGGCAGACCTTCGAAGCGATCCGCGAGGCCGACACGGTCGGCGTCTTTCAGATCGAGAGCCGCGCGCAGATGCAGTCGCTGCGGCGGACGCGACCCGAGAACCTCGAAGATCTGACGGTTCAGGTGGCGATCATCCGGCCGGGGCCGATCCAGGGCGGGGCGGTCAACCCCTACATCGAGCGCCGCCGGCGCCTGCGCGAAGACCCCACCTATGAGGTCCCCTGCGAACACCCCTCGCTGCGAGCGGTCCTACAGGACACGCTCGGCACGATCATCTTCCAGGATCAGGTGATGGAAGTGGCGGAAGCCTACGCCGGCTTCACCCCCGGGGAGGCGGACGGGCTGCGCCGGGCGATGAGCCGCAAGCGCTCGCAGGAGAAACTCCAGAGTCACCGCAAGCGCTTCGTCGAGGGCGCCGTGCGGCATGTCGGCGTCGAGCCGCAGGCGGCAGAGCGCGTGTGGGAGAAAGTCGAGGGCTTCGCCGGCTTCGGCTTCCCCAAGGCTCACAGCGCCGCATTCGGGCTGCTCGCCTACCAGTCGACATGGCTGCGCGTCCACTATGGCCCGGAGTTCCTGTGTGCGCTGCTGAACGAGCAGCCGATGGGCTTCTACGCTCCGGACAGCCTCGTGCACGAGGCGGAGCATCGGGGCATCGCTGTGCTGGGGCTCGACGTGAACGCCTCCGAGGTGCAGTGCGCGGTGCAGCAGGCGGGCGTGCGCCTCGGCTTGGGCTATATCAAGGACGTGGTGAGCGAGGAGATGCGCGAGCTCGTGGCCGAGCGCGAGCAGAACGGCCCCTTTCGCAGCCTCGGCGAGCTCGCCGGGCGTGTCGGCGCGCGCCGCAGAACGCTCGAGCAGCTGGCCTGGTCGGGCGCCTGTGACAGCATCACGACCGGGTCAGCGCTGGCCGATCTGCGGTCGCTCGGCGAGCAGGGACGGCGCGCGGCGCTGTGGCAGTTGGGGATCGCCGTCCCGGGGACGGGCGCGGGCGAGCACACCCAGCTAGCGCTGCCGCTCGAGCTGCCGGCTCCCCCGCGTTTGCGCTCGCTGGGGCGCTGGCAGCGGCTGATCGCCGATTATGCGACGAGCGGTGTGACGGTGGGCGATCACGCGCTGGCGATCTTGCGCGAGCGCTTGGAGGCTCCCAGCGGCGCCGCCCCGGTCGTGCTTGCGACCAGCGCTCAGCTCGCCGGCCTGCCCACTGGCGCGGCGGTGGCGCTGGCGGGGCTGGTAATCGCCCGGCAGCGCCCGGGGACGGCGAAGGGGACGATGTTCCTGCTGTTCGAGGATGAGTGGGGAACGGTGAACCTGATCGTCCCGAAGGCCGTATACGAGCGTCACCGCCATCTGGCGCGCGCCGAGCCGCTGCTGCTGGCCCGCGGCCGTCTGGAGCACTCGGAAGGGGTCGTCAACGTGATCGTGCGCGAGCTGGCGGCGCTGGAGGGCTTCCTGTCCGGGGACGCCGCGGGCGCCGAGCAACCAGCCGCGGGCGCGAGCGTGCAGCGCCTGCCGGCTGCCGTGCGCCCGGAGGCCGCCGAGGGGGAGGAGGCGGGCGACGTCGGCTCGAGCATGCGCGCGGTGGCCCCGCCCGTGCAGAGCTTTGCGATGGGCCGGAGGCGATAGGGGGAGGCCGAGTCGACTGCCTCGGGACCGCGGGGCGGCCTACGCTGATGCGCGGGCCGCCCCGGGTGTGGTCCTCGTCATCTGCTCAGCGAGCGCTGCGTGTCCTCGGCGTCGTTGACCGCCCATGCGAGCCGCTCGATCAGCTGCTCGGCGGCATGGTCGTCACAGAGGTGCAGCGAGTAGACGCGCTCGTCGAGCAGCACGGGCGCCTCGCCTTGTCCGGGCGCTGCGTCGCGCCGGTCGATCGGGTCTGTCGTAACGATGATTCTTGGCATAACTCCCTCCTGAGGGTCGGGGGGCGTCCTCCCATGGACACTGTTGCCCGCCGGCATGAAGGGGGGCTTAATTCTTCGCGCGCGCCGAGCGCCGTGGCTGCGGGGACGCACGGGTGGCTACCCTGGGCGCATCGCGCGCCTGGGCAACACCGATCTCGACGTATTCCCGTTGTGCCTGGGCGGGAACGTGTTCGGCTGGACGATCGACGAGCAGCGCTCGTTCGCCGTGCTCGATGCCTTCGTGCAGGCCGGCGGCAACTTCATCGACACGGCCGACACCTACGGCCGGCGCGGGCCGGGCGGCACGGGTGAGTCCGAGCGGATCATCGGGCGCTGGATCGCGGCTCGAGGCAACAGAGACCAGCTCGTGATCGCCACCAAGGTGGGGATGTCCTCGGAGCTGCCGGGTCTGTCCGAGGCGAGGATCAAGGATGGCGCCGCCGGCTCGCTGGAGCGGCTGGGCATCGAGAGCATCGACCTGTACTACGCCCACCAGGACGACCCCGCGACGCCGCTTCAGGAGACGCTCGGCGCTTTCGCCACGCTGATCGGCGAGGGCAAGATCCGCCACGCAGCGGCCTCCAACTACAGCGCCGCGCGCCTCGGCGAGGCGCTGCGGGTGGGCGAGCGCGAGGGCATGGCCTCCTATGTGGCCCTGCAACCGCATTACAACCTGATGGAGCGCGACTACGAGGACGAGTTGGCGGGCGTGTGCGAGCGGCATGGTCTCGCCTGCCTTCCCTACTTCGCGCTCGCCAGGGGCTTTCTGACGGGCAAGTACCGCCGCGGTGGCGAGGAGGTCTCGAGCCCACGCGCGACGGGCGTGCGCGAGAAATATCTCGACGAGCGCGGCTTCGCGGTGCTGGATGCGCTCGATGCGATCGCCGCCGATCACAACACGACGGTCGCCGCCGTGGCACTCGCCTGGCTGGCCGCTCAGGCGACCGTGCTCGCGCCGGTCGCCAGTGCGACCTCGGTCGAGCAGCTGGCCGACCTGCTGGCCTCGACCGAGCTCGAGCTGTCCGCCACAGAGCTCGCGGTCCTGGATCGCATCTCGGGCTGAGCGAGCCCGGGCCGCGTGTGGCGTCAGCTTTCGCCGGCGTCAGCTGGCATCGGATTCCGAGGCTACTACCTCGTGAGCGCCGCGATGATTCGCTCGCGGGTAAGCTCGTTGGCGTGAACCGCCGCAAACTCGGCTCCAGCGACATCGAGGTCTCAGAGATCAGCTTGGGCTCGTGGCTCACCTACTCCGGCGGCGTCGAGCGCGAGCAGGCGGAGGCCTGTGTGAAGGCCGCCTTCGATGCGGGGATCGACTTCATCGACACCGCCAACATCTACGGCCGGGGCGCCTCGGAGACGCTGCTCGGAGAGGTGCTGTCCGACTACGACCGCTCCTCCTACGTGCTGGCGACGAAGGTCTATTTCCCGATGTCCAGGCGTGACCGGGGCCTGTCCGCCGCGCAGATCCACAAGCAGATCGACGCCTCGCTGGAGCGCCTGCAGACCGATTACGTCGACCTCTACCAGTGCCACCGCTATGACGAGGAGACTCCACTCGAGGAGACGATGACGGCGCTGGCGGAGGTCGTGCGAGCCGGCAAGGCGCGCCAGATCGGCTTCAGCGAGTGGCCGGCGGAGAAGATCGACGAGTCGCTCGTGCTCGCGGGCGCCGAGCGCTGGGTGTCCAGCCAGCCGCAGTACTCGATGCTGTGGCGCAGGCCCGAGGCCGAGGTGATCCCTCTGTGCGAGCGGGAGGGGATCTCGCAGATCGTCTGGTCGCCGCTCGGCCAGGGCGTGCTGACGGGCAAGTACCTTCCGGGCGAGCCGCCGCCGGCCGACTCCAGAGCGGCGAGCGAGGAGATGGGCGGCTTCATCGACCGCCTGATCGAGCCGCGCGTGCTGGAGGCCGTGCAGCGCCTGCGGCCGATCGCCGATCAGGCCGGCCTGACGATGGCCCAGCTGGCGCTCGCGTGGGTGTTGCGCCAGCAGAACGTCGCCTCGGCGATCGTCGGCGCCAGTCGCCCCGAGCAGGTACACGCGAACGCCTCCGCATCGGGCATCTCACTCGGCGCGGACACGCTCGCCGCGATCGACGAGGCGCTTGGCAGCGTGATCGTGCGCTGAGCCGCAGGGCCGGCCCGATCCGCGGGGACTCAGCGCTGCTGGACGACGAGCGTCTGAAATGCGCGCCCGAGCGCTCCGTGCTGATCGTGCAGCACCGATTCAGACACGCCGATGCCGCCGCCGTGCAGCGTCGTACGTGCGTCGAGGCCGATCCACTCGCCGCTCGGCGGCCGCTGCAGATGGATCGTGAGGTCGGCGTTGATGAACACGAAGCGCTCGAACGGGAGCGCCGCGCTGACGCCGTTGCCGAAGTCCGCGGTCGCCGCCAGGCGTGCAAGCGAAGTGAGCGACTCGCCGGGCAGCAGCGGGTGACGAAGGCGCATCCACACCCGGCCCGGGCCGAGGCCACGGGGGTCGCTGAGCCAGCGCATCTCCATCGCCGTCGCCGCGAAGCTCTCATCGGTTGAGTCATCGAGCGCGAACCTGATCGGCTTGCCGGTCTCGGGTGGGGGCATCGCCGGCGGTGCGTCCGCGTCCGCCCGGCTGCTCGCCGCCGGCTCTACGGCCGCCTCGGCAGGCACCTCCTGGACGCGTAGCGCGCTCGCGCGGGCGATCAGCTCCGCGCCCGCGTGAAGCTCCGCCGCCAGCTCCTGCACGCGGCGTCCGGGACGCACGACGTGCGTGCTCAGCGTCAGCGGGGCGAGGGGGATCGGGCGCAGGAACTCAAAGCCCAGGCGCCCGATGCGCAGCTCGGCTCCGGGTTGCATGCGCTCGAACGCGGCCGTCATCAAAGCCGCCGGCGCGCCGCCGTGCAGGGCGCGCGGGTCCCATGGGCCGCGCGCCTGCTCGGTCGGGACGACGCGGTCGCCGTCGGCGATGAAGATGCTCTCGCCCATCGGCTCAGTCGGCGGGCAGCCGGGCGGCGAAGGCGGACAGCTCGGCCGGATCGCGCAGCGGCGGGCCGTGCCCGAAGCAGGCCAGCGCCGGCTCCAGCGCCGCGAGCCTGCGCACGGAGGCGCGATTCTGCACGGGGTCGGGCGTGAAGATCGCCGGAGGCTCGTGCAGCCCGCGGATGCCCGTTTTGACGTTGATGCCGTTGAGCACGTCGCCCATGATCAGCACCCGATCGGACTCGCGCCAGTAGGCGACGTGCCCGCGCGAGTGCCCGGGCACCTCGAGCACCGTGAAGCCGGCTACCTCGTCGCCCTCCTTCAGGGCACGCGCGACCGGATGCGGCGGCCCTGTCCAAAAGCGCGCCTGAAAGCGGTTGAGCCAGCCGGGCGCCTGCGTGTTGGAGATGCCGCCCGGGGTCTCCATCGCCGGCACGTCGGCCTGCCCGCACCACAGGGGAATTCCCAGCCGCTCGCAGATCGCGTGGCTTGCGCCCTGGTGGTCGGGATGGGCGTGCGTGAGCGCGTGCGCGGTGACGGTCCGCCCTTTGATCTGGCGCCAGATGCGCCGCTCCGCCTGTCTGGTCCCCGCGTCGATCAGCACGTCCCCGACGAGGTACACGTTGATCGCGTTTGGCGGAAAGCCGCGCAGCAGATGAACGTCCTCGGCCAGCTGCTTCATGTGAGAGTCCTCTCGTCGAGCGCTATCTGCGCGGGCATCTGCATCGGCATGGGCGTCATGTGCGCGAGCGCTCCCAGGAGAACCCCCGCACGGCGAAGTAGATGCCGAACACACCCCACAGCCCGATCACGGCAAGCGCGTCGAGGTTCTCGGCGAGTCCGGAGCCGGTCACGAGTGCCGCCGAGAGCCCGTCGATCAGGGGCTTCAGCGGCAGGGCTTCGGCGATCTGGCGCAGGAACCCAGGGGCGCTTTCGTTGTCGAACACGAAGAACGAGATGAACACGACCGGCAGAAAGACCGCGTTGACATAGGCGGCGGTCGACTCGAAGTTGGGGATCACGTGCGCGAAGGCGACGCCGAGCGAGGCCAGGCAGACGACGCCCACGAGCACGAACACGATCAACTCGACCCAGTCGCGCGGCCAGCCGATCCCGAACACCAGGCGCCCGGCGAGGATGATGATGACCATCTGCAGCGCGGTGTTGGTGGTGGCGTTCGCCGCCACCCCGCCGAAGTAGGAGGTGCTCGGCAGCGGTGTGCCGCGGATCCGCTTCAAGACGCCGCGCTCGCGCAGGAACACGATGTTGTAGGCGAGTGCCGTGAAGGTTGTCGACATCACGCTCATGCCGGCGATCGCCGGTATCAGGCGGTTCAACTCGGGCTGGTTTCCGTGCAGGATCGCGCCGCCGGCGACGAGGAACAGCAGCGGCAGCAGGAAGTTGAAGAAGGCAGCGCTCGGGTTGCGCCAGAACATGCGGCGCTCGAGGCGGTATTGGCGCCAGCTCAGCGTCAGCACGTCAGCCATCGGCGGTCAGCTCCAGATACACGTCCTCGAGCGTCGGGCGCCCGACGCTCAGCTCCTCCAGCCGCTCGCCACGCGCGAGCGCCTCTGCGGTGAGCTCGTTCAAGAGCGCCGTCGGGTCGTCGGTCTGGCGGTCGATCAGCTCCCCATGGCGGTCGCGATAGGCGACCCGGTAGTGCGAGGCGCCGACGCCGAGCTCTCGCGGAGGCCCGATCGCCAGGATGCGCCCATCCTTGACGATCGCCACGCGATCGGCGAGTTCCTGTGCCTCGTCGAGGTAGTGGGTCGTCAGCAGGATCGTCTTGCCCAAGTCGCGCAGCTTGCGCACGGTCTCCCACGCGCTTCTTCGCGCCTCGGGATCGAAGCCGGTGGTCGGCTCGTCCAGGAAGATCAACTCCGGATCGCCGATCAGCGCCAGCGCGAAGTCCAGCCGCCGCAGCTGCCCGCCGGACAGCTTGCGGCTGCGCACGTCGGCCTTCTCCTGTAGCCCGGCCAGCGCCAGCACCTCGTCGACCTCGCGCGGCTGCGGATACATGCTGGCCCAGTGCCGCAGCGCCTCGCGGGGGGTCACGTGGCTGTAGATGCCGCCCGACTGCAGCACGATCCCGATGCGCTGGCGCTGTGCGCGGGTGCGCGTGCCGGGATCGTGCCCGAGCACCGAGACCTCGCCGCCACTGCGCTCGCGATAGCCCTCGAGGATCTCCACCGTGGTCGTCTTGCCGGCGCCGTTCGGGCCGAGCAGGCCGAACACCTCTCCACGCCGCACGCTGATGTCGATGCCGCGCACCGCCTCGAAATCGCCGTAGCGCTTGATCAGGCCGCGCACTTCGATGGCCGGGGAAGTCTCGCTCACGAGACCATCATCCCAACACCGGCGCCCGGTCCTACCAGTGCACGCCCCTGGTCAGCGTGGCCATCGCGATCTGCTCGAAGGAGGCCTTCTCTTCGGTGTTCTGCTGGCCCTTGGAAGCGGCGGAGTCCGGGAACACGCGGTAGGCGAGGTGCAGGAGCCTGTCGACCGTCTTGGGCGACAGCGCGTAGGCGATCTCTCCGAACGTCCCCAGGCGCGTGCCCATGTGCTTGGGACGCGTGCGCAGCGCGTCGCAGATCATCGTTGCAGCCTCGTCGGGTGTGATCGCCGGGAAGGCGTCGTACATCTTGGTCGGGGCGATCATCGGCGTTCGCACGAGCGGCATGTGAATCGTCGTGAACGTCACCCCGTCGCCGACGACCTCCGAGGAGATCACGCGCGTGAAGGCATCGAGGGCGGCCTTCGAGGCGACGTAGGCGGAGAAGCGCGGCGGGTTGGTCTGCACGCCGATCGAGGAGATGTTGACGATGTGCCCCGAGCCCCGTTCGCGCATGTGCGGCAGCAGGCCGATGATCAGCTTGACCGCTCCGAAGTAGTTGAGCTGCATGGTCCGTTCGAAGTCGTGGAAGCGGTCATAGCTGAGCGAGATCGAGCGGCGGATCGAGCGACCGGCGTTGTTGACGAGCATGTCCACTTTGTGGTGATCGGCGAGCACGCGCTCGATCAGCCGTTCGACTGACTCCATGTCGGAGATGTCTGCCGCGTACACATACGCCGTGCCGCCGGCCGCGACGATTTCAGCGCGCGCTTCCTCGAGCTTCTCGACGTTGCGCGCCACGAGCAGCGGGACTCCACCGGCGCCGGCGACCTTCAAGGCGGTCGAGCGCCCGATCCCGGAGGAGGCGCCGGTGATCATCACGTGCTTGCCCTCGAGCGCCTCTTTGAGCGTGCGCCCGGGGTCCATACCCGCGTCCATCTCGCGCTCCCAGTAGTCCCACAGGCGCCCCGCATAGTCGTGCAGCGGAGGTGGCTGCTCCAGCGGCGTGCCGGCGAGCACGCGCCCCGTCTCGCGGGTGTCGAAGCGCGGCACCAGCTCCATATGCGCGAGCACCTCTTCGGGTATCCCCAGCTCACGCAGCGCCAATTTGCGCAGCTGGCGCCATGGCGGCAGATCGAGCGCGAGCACCAGCGGCCACTTCGGCAGCGGGTTGGTCAGCCGTTTGTCGATGCTGACGGCGAACTTCGGGGCGTGGGCGGCGCTCGCCAGCTCGTTGATCAGCTCGTTGACGGGCTGTCTGCGCGGATCGGTCAGATGGAAGGCCCTGCCGTCGAGCTCCGGCTCGTGCGCGATGTGCTCCAGCGCGTCCACCACCCAGTCGACGGGCACGACGTTCGTGTTGCCGAGATCCAAACCCACGAGCGGCGTCCACTCCGGCAGCAGCTGGCGCGCCCGCTGGATCGCCTTGAAGAAGTAATAGGGCCCGTCGATCTTGTCCATCTCGCCGGTCTTTGAGTCGCCGACGACGATCCCCGGCCTGTACACGCGCCATGGCACGTAGGGCTGGTCGCGAACGATCCGCTCGGACTCGAACTTCGTGCGGTGGTAGGGCGAGGGCAGCTTCTGGCCCTCGTCGAACATCTCCTCCTCGAAGATTCCCTTGTACTCGCCCGCGACGGCGATCGAGGAGACGTGGTGCAGATGCGTGGCGTCGACCGCGCGCGCGAGTTCCACCGCATGGGTCGTCCCGCCGACGTTGACCGCGGTGTTCAGCTCCGCGGGCGCGGTCATGTCATAGACGGCCGCCAGGTGGAAGAAGTGCGTGATCTTCCCCCGCAGCTCCGCCACCTGCTCCTGCTCGACGCCCAGCAGCGGCCGGCGCAGGTCGCCGATGACCGGCTGGACGCGCTTGGCGGCAGCGGCGCCCGCGACCACACCCCAGCGCTCGACGAGATCGTCCAGCCGTTCGAGCGAGGTCTCGCGAACCAGCACGTACACGTCGCCCTGGCGTTTCTCGAGCAGCCGCTCGAGCAGACGGCGCCCGATGAAGCCCGTTGCTCCGGTGACGAAGTAGGCCATTGCGCACAGAGCCTATCTTGAAAGCGCGGGCGTCGGACTGGCGAGGTTGACCCGAACGGACAGAGGCTCCCGCGGGCTCAAGCAGCGGGCTGAGCGGCGGTCTGCTCCGCTCGCGGCCTATGCCCCCGCGCCGGCTCCGCCACGGCCCTCGCCGGCGGCGAAGCGGGCGGCTCCGCGCGCTCCTTCCGCGAACACCTCCGGCCCGGCCTGCGACTCCAGGGCAAGCCCCTCGGCGAGCGTCATCCCGAGTCCCTCGATCGCCGCCCGCCGGTCGGCGAGCATCGTTCGCTGCGGGAATCCGGCCAGGCCCTCGGCCAGCTCCAGCGCCCGCTCGAGATGCGCGCCGGGCGCGACGATCTCCGTGAGCATGCCCATCGACAGCGCCTCCTCGGCGCCGACCATGCGCCCGGTCAGGATCAGATCCAGCGCGCGTCCCAGCCCTACGATCCGCGGCAGGCGCTGCGTGCCGCCATCGATCAGTGGGACGCCCCAGCGCCGCTCCGGATAGCCAAGCGTGGATGTCTCGGTGGCGATGCGCAAATCGCACCACAGCGCCAGCTCCAGGCCGCCCGCCAGCGCGAAGCCCGAGATCGCGGCGATCGTCGGCTTGGAGGGCGTCAGGCGGGTGAAGCCCATCGGCCCCTCCTCGTTCATCAGCCGCTCCACGAACGTCCCGGTCGCCTTCAGGTCGGCGCCCGCGCAGAAGGAGACACCGCCGGCGCCCGTCAGCACCAGCACGCGCGCCTCCTCGTCGGCCTCGAAGCGCAGGTAGGACTCGTGCAGCGCGACCGCCGTGGGACCGTCGACGGCGTTGCGCCGGTGCTGACGATCGATCGTCACGAGCGCCGCGGCGCCGCGGCGCTCGTAGCGGACGGGCTGTGCGGCTTGCTCGGCGCCCTCCGGCGTGCCCGCGCCTGCGCCGGGCGCGCTCACGAGGTGCTCATCGCCGGGATTCCCGAGCGGTCTGCGGGTCGCACATCCGGCCGCGGCTATCGGCCGCGACTACCAGCCGCCGCGCCACTGGGCATTGCTCGCATGCGACTTGACGGCCGCTTTGCGTGCTTCCTTGCGCTTCTCCAGGTGGCGCTGAAGCATGCTCATCGTGAACACGAACAGCGGAAAGAACAGGATCACGATGAAGCCCGCGTTGGTCACCACTTTGTCGTCGGTCTCGCCGTAGAAGCCGCGACCGTCGTTGGTGGCCTGCGCGACCGGCGCGAGCACCAGCGGGATCAGCAGGGCCCACACGAACAGGGCGGCGGAGAGTCGGCGCGTCACGCAGAGGATCGTAGCTAAGGCGACGGCACGCCGCACGCCGCGCCGGCCGGTGGCGGGCTGCGCGCACGGCGATTTCGCGGCCCTAGTATCAGCGGCATGGCGTTGCTGATCGCATCAGACATGCACAAGGACATGGCGGGGCAGCCACTGCTGCGCGGCGTGTCATTCAAGCTGGAGCGCCGCGAACGGATGACGGTCGCGGGGCGCAACGGCACGGGCAAGACGACACTGCTGCGGATGCTCGCGGGCGAGACCTCGATCGACCGCGGCGAGCTGAGCATCGCCAAGGGGGTGCGGATCGCGCTGCACGACCAGCGCCCACCGATCGGCGATCAATGGGATCGCCGCTCGGCCAGCAAGCGGGAGATGGCGTTGCGCGACTACGTGCTCTCGGGCTGCGCGGAGGAGCTGCAGATCGAGGCCGAGCTGGCCGAGCTGGAGGCGAAGATGACGGCCGGCGCCTCCGACGAGGCGCTGCTGGCCCGTTATGCGCGCGCGCAGGCGCGCCTGGAGGCGCGTGGCGGCTATCTGTGGCGCGACCGCGCCACGCAGATGGCGCGCGGCCTCGGCTTCGTCGAGGACGACCTCGACCGCGCGCTCGACACGTTCTCCGGCGGCCAGCTCACGCGCGCGTCACTGGCACGCGCGCTCGCGACGAGCGCGGATGTGCTGCTGCTGGACGAGCCCACGAATCATCTCGACATCGAGTCGCTCGAGTGGCTCGAGCAGACGCTCGTCGAGCTCGACGCGGCGGTCGTGCTGGTCGCGCACGACCGCTGGTTTCTGGAGGCGGTCGGCACGGCGGTGCTGGAGATCGAGGCCGGGCGCTCGCGCTTCTTCGCGGGCACGTGGCATCAGTGGCGCAAGGAGCAGGCGGCGCGCGAGATCGCGCTGGGTAAGGCGATCGATTCTCAGCGCGCGGAGATCGAGCGGATGGAGCGGTTCATCGAGCGCTTCCGCTACAAGGCGACGAAGGCCCGTCAGGCGCAATCGCGGGTGAAGAAGCTCGCGAAGATCGAGCGCATCGAGCGTGACCCGGCCGCCGGCAAGGGCCTCGAGTTCGCGTTCTCCGCACCGGAGCGATCGGGGCGTGTGATCTTTGAGCTGCTGGACGGCCGCATCGAGGTCGGCGGTGAAGGGGAGCCCCGCGACGGCGGCGCTCGTGGAGGCGCTGCCGCGATCACGCTACTCGAGCACGCCGAGCTGTGGCTGGAGCGTGGAGAGCACGTCTCGCTGGTCGGGCCGAACGGCAGCGGCAAGACGACGTTGATCGAGGCGCTGGCCGGGCGGCGGGGGCTGGCGGCGGGCAAATTGAGCACCGGGCACAACGTGAAGATCGGCTACCTCTCCCAGCACGCCGAAGAGCTCGGCGCGGGCGGCGGTCCCGGTCAGAGCGTGCTCGACGCCGCCCAGCGCGCGACCGGGCTGAATCCCGGAAAAGCGCGTGCCCTGCTCGGTCGTTTCCTGTTCTCAGGCGAGGATGCGGAGAAGCCGCTGGAGGGACTTTCGGGTGGCGAGCGCCGGCGCCTGTCGCTGGCGATTCTCGTGCACTCGGGCGCGAACGTGCTGATCCTCGACGAGCCCACCAACCATCTCGACATCGAGAGCCGCGAGGCGCTGGAGGACGCTCTGCGGGCGTTCACGGGGGCCGTGCTGCTCATCTCCCACGACCGCGCGCTGCTGGATGCCGTGGGGACGCGCACGATCGCCGTGGAGGAGGGCTCGCTGCACAGCTACGTCGGCGGTTGGCCGGAGTACGTGCGCGTGCGCGACGAGTTCAGGGCGAGTCCGCATGCGGACTCGCCGGGGACCGCGCATGCGCGGTCCCCCGGAGGGGCGCATGCGCCCCTCCGCCCGCCTGCGCATGCGCGGGCGGGAACGGCAGACGCCTCCGGTCACACGAACGGATCGGGGCCCGGCGAGGCCAAGGCAAAGCGCAAGCCGAAGCCGAAGGGCCCGTCGAAGAACCGGCTGACCGACCAGCAGAAGGCCGAGCGTGCCGTGGAGGAGGCGGAGGCGGCGATGCGCGCGCTGGAGGACGAGCTGGCCGAGCCGGCGGCGTGGGCGACGCAGTACGAGTCGGCCAAGTCGAGCGCTCGGCACACGGCCGCGAAGCGGGCCGTCGAGGACGCGTATGCGCGTTTGGAGGCGTTGGTCGACTGACCTACAATCCGGCCATGGACCGGCTGAGGACCGCTCGCAACGTGGCGATCGTCGTGTTGATCGCCGCCGCCGTCTACCTGCTTCCGGGCGGCGGACGCGCAGCGAGCACGTTCGAAGCGGTGCTGCTCGTCGGCTTCGGGGTCGGCTTCGGCTATCTCGGGTTGCGCATCTACCGTGAGAACCGCGTCGCCATACACGGGCTCGGCGACCGTCACCGGGCCCTGCTGTACGGGGGGCTGGCGCTCGCAGCGTTCGTCGTGATCGCCCAGAAACGCATGTGGCAGACGAGCCTCGGCACGGCCGTGTGGTTCGCGCTGATCGCCGGCGTCGTGTATGCGCTGCTGATGGTCTACCGCTACTGGCGCGCATACTGACGGCGCCCGGCACTCGCGCGGCGGGCACTCGCGGGGCGGCCTCGTATCCTCGGATGCGATGGCAACGAAGGCGGTGACGAGCAGCGAGGAGGCGAGAGCCGGCCTCGCCGAGCAGCGCCGCGCGCTGCCCGACCAGCCCGGCGTGTACCTGTTCCGTGACGGCCGCGGCCGAGTGGTCTACGTCGGCAAGGCGAAGTCCGTGCGCAAGCGCGTGGCCTCGCACTTCTCCAAGGCGCAGGTGCCCAGTAGCCCGGGCCACGCGGAGATGGTGGCGAGCGTCGAGAGCGTCGAGTGCGTGGTAGTGGCCACTGAGGCCGAGGCGCTGCTGGCCGAGCAGAGCTTCATCAAGCAGTACCGGCCGCGCTTCAACATTCGCCTGCGCGACGACAAGTCCTATCCGTTCATCGCGATCTCCCTCGATGAGGACTACCCGCGCGTGTATTTCACGCGCGAGCGCCACCGGCCGGGCCGCGCGTACTTCGGCCCCTACTCCAACGCCAAGCGCGTGCGGGGAACGCTGGAGGTGCTGGCGAAGGTGTTCATGTTCCGCTCGTGCACCGGCGCCGAGCCGGGACGGCGCAGCGGCAGCCCGTGCCTGGACTACTACATCAAGCGCTGCGAGGCTCCCTGCGTCGGGTATGTCTCCAAGGAGGAATACCGCGCGAGCATCGACGGGGTGATCGACTTTCTCTCGGGGCGCTTCAAGACGATCGAGCGGGAGCTCGAGCAGCGCATGCGCGTGGCGGCCGAGGCCGAAGAGTTCGAGCAGGCGACGCTCGAGCGCAATCGCCTGCGCGCCGTGCACTCGCTGCTGGAGCGCCGGCGCGTGGCCAACGAGTCCGTCGGCACGTTTGACGCGGTGGCCGTGGCCGTGGATGGGCGCGAGGCCAACGCGCAGGTCTTTCAGGTGCGCGACGGCGTGCTCTCCGATCGCCAGTCGTTCTACCTCGCCAACGAGACCGAGCGGAGCCTGGAGGAGGTCGCGGAGGAGTTCATGCTGCAGTACTACGGCGGCCACATGTCGATCCCCGCGCTGCTCGTCGTGCAGCGTGAGCTGGCCGAGCGCCCGGCGCTGATGGAGGCGCTCGCGAGCCGCCGCGGCGGGCCGGTCGAGCTGCGGGCCGCCGAGCGCGGCGAGAAGCGCAGGATCCTCGAGCTGGCCGAGCGCAACGCGCGCCTCGCGCTGGACCAGGAGCGCCTGCGCTCGGAGCGCCGGCGCCAAAGCCGCGTGGAGGCGCTCGAAGGCCTGCAGCAGGCGCTCGGCCTCGACGTGCCGCCGATCCGCATCGAGTGCTTCGACATCTCCAACCTCGGCGGCACGCACACGGTCGCCTCGATGGTCGTGTTCGAGGGTGGCGCATCGAAGAAGGCCGACTACCGGCGCTTCAAGATCCGCACGCTCGCAGAGGGCGTCTCCGACGACTTCGCGGCGATGGCGGAGGTGCTCGGGCGGCGTTTCGCCCAGTGGGAGCGTCAGGCCGACCTATCCCCGCACGACCCCTCCTACGACGCGAGCTTCGCGGCGCTGCCGAACATCGTCGTGATCGACGGCGGCAAGGGCCAGCTCGCGGCCGGGCTCGGGCCGCTGAGGGGATTTCGCGAGCGGGGCGTTGCCGTCGTGTCGCTCGCCAAGCGGATCGAGGAGCTGTTCATCCCCGGCCGCCGCTCGCCGCTGGTGCTCGACCACTCCACGCCCGAGCTGCAGCTGCTGCAGCGGGTGCGCGACGAGGCGCACCGCTTTGCGGTCACCCATCACCGCGGTAGGCGCGATCGCGCGATGACGAGCTCGCTGCTCGACGAGTTGCCCGGTGTCGGCCCGGCCCGCAAGCGTGCGCTGCTCGCGCACTTCGGCTCGCCCGAGGCGGTCGTCTCGGCCTCCAGCGAGGAGCTGCAGGCCGTGCCCGGCCTACCGGCGAAGGTGGCACGGGAGCTGCACGGCCACCTCAACAGAGCGGGTTGAGCGACTGGCCGCGGCGAAAGTTCCCTGCAAATTGACACGATTGTCCGCCTTTGTGAGCACAATATGAAGATGGCGGTGATCAGACCACGGAGTCCGCTGCGGGCCGTCGCCGATCGCAGGTCGGGCAAGTCCTCGCAGCCGGCGGTGGAGACGCGGCTGCAGGATCTGGTCATCATCACCGGCTTCTCGGGCGCGGGCAAGTCGACGGCGATGAACGTGTTCGAGGATGCTGGGTACTTCTGCGTCGACAACCTGCCGCCGGAGATGATCCGCTCGCTGGTCGAGCTGTTCGTGCACCAGGGCTCGAAGGTCGAGCGCGCGGCGGTCGTCTCGGACGTGCGCGGAGGCGTGTACTTCGAGGCGCTGCGGGCGGTCGTCGACGACCTGGACGCGCTCGGGCTGACCCATCACGTGCTGTTCTTGGAGGCGGCCGAGCAGGAGCTCGTGACGCGCTACAAGGAGACACGCCGCCGCCACCCGCTGGCGCCGGAGGGCAGCGTGGCCGCCGGGGTCGCCTCCGAGCGCGCGCTGCTCGCGCCGCTGCGCGACCGCGCGGACATGGTGATCGACACGACCGGCATGTCGGCGGCGATGCTGCGCGGGAAGATCTCCGATGAGTTCCTGCCGCACAAGGCCACCGGGCGCCTGGCGCTGACGTTCATGAGCTTCGGCTTCAAGCACGGGCCGCCGCGCGAGGAGGATCTGGCATTCGACGTGCGCTTCCTGGCGAATCCCCATTACGAGACGGATCTGCGCGAGCTGACCGGCAAGGACGAGCGCGTGATCGAGTACATCGCTCGCGACGGGCGCCTGGAGGAGCTGTACGTGCGGCTGCATGCGCTGCTGGACTTCCTGCTGCCGCAGTACGTCTCTGAGGGCAAGGCCCATCTGGTGATCGCGATCGGCTGCACCGGCGGGCGCCACCGCTCGGTTGCGATCGCCGAGCACCTCGCCGAGCGCTATCGCGGCCAGGACGATCTCGACGTCGCGGTTGCCCACCGCGACATCGAGAAGCGCCCGCGTGGCTCGTGAGCGCGGGCGTGGGTGTCGCTCCACCGACCGCGTATGACCATGGCTATACGCCGTCTTGAGCGCACATAACCACACGCTCGCCGCCGCCGCAGAAACGCCGCCGCTGCTTGCCCGCTGATAGCCTCCTGCCGGTACGCCGGGCGAAGGAGCAGCGCTCCTGAGACCCGGCATCGTTCATTTTCGCTTCAGGAGGCAATGAATGCCCGTTCGCGTTGGGATCAACGGATTCGGCCGAATCGGCCGGAACGTTTTCCGCGCCGCCAAGGCTCGGGGGCAGCAGACAGACACGGAGATCGAGTGGGTCGCGGTCAACGATCTGACCGACGAGGCGACGCTCGCACATCTGCTCTCCTACGACTCGATCCTCGGCCCCTACCCGGGCTCCGTGCACGCGCGAGAGGGGGCGCTCGAGGTCGACGGCAAGGAGCTGAAGGTGCTGGCCGAGCGCGATCCCGCCGCGCTGCCGTGGGGGGAGCTGGGGGTCGACGTGGTGATCGAGTCGACGGGCCTGTTCACCGATCGAGACAGCGCCGCCAAGCATTTGGCGCAGGGGGCCAAGAAGGTCCTCATCTCGGCGCCGGCGAGCAATCCGGACGCGACGGTCGTGCTGGGCGTGAACTTCGAGGAGGCGTATGACCGCGAGCGCCATCAGGTGATCTCGAACGCCTCCTGCACGACCAACTGCCTGGCGCCGGTGGCGAAGATCGTCAACGACACCGTGGGCATCAAGCACGGCCTGATGACGACGATTCACGCCTATACGGCCGACCAGCGGCTGCAGGATCTGCCGCACAAGGATCTGCGCCGGGCGCGGGCGGCGGCGATCAACCTGATCCCGGCCTCGACGGGGGCCGCGAAGGCGATCGGCCTGGTGATCCCGGAGCTGCAGGGCAAGTTGCACGGCTTCGCGGTCAGAGCGCCGGTCCCGACGGGGTCTGTCGTCGACTTGACAGTCGAGTGCGGCCGCGAGACGAGCACCGAGGAGGTCAACGCGGCGCTGAAGGCCGCGACCGAGAGCGGACCGCTCGTGGGGATCATGCAGTACACCGAGGATGAGATCGTCTCCACGGACATCGTGAAGTCGCCGTTCTCATCGATCGTCGACTCGCTGTTGACGGCCGTCGTGGACGGCACCATGCTGAAGGTCGTGGCGTGGTACGACAACGAGTGGGGCTATTCCAACCGGCTCGTGGATCTGGTGCAAAGGGTCCTGTGAGCCCCGGTCGGCCGGTGGCGAGAAGGGCATGGAGGCAGATATCGTGAAGGAGCGCAACCGGCCCGTCGCCGGCGAGAAGATCGGAGTGGTGTGCGGATGAGGAGCCTTGAGCACCTGGACATGCGGGGCAAGCGGGTGCTGGTGCGGGTCGACTTCAACGTGCCGCTGTGCAAGGACTCCTCGGGCAGGCCGGCGGTCGCCGATGACACGCGCATCGTGGCGGCGCTCGAGACGATCGAGGAGCTGCGCGAAGGCGGCGCGAGAATCGTGCTGGTCTCCCATCTTGGCCGTCCGGAGGGCCGGCGCGAGGAGGATCTGTCGCTCGCCCCGGTGGTGGAGCGGCTGCGGGAGCTGACGGATGCCAAGGTGACGCTTGCGCCACGAGTCGTCGGCGAGGACGTCAGGGAGCTCACGGAAAAGCTCGGCGAGGGCGAGCTGCTGGTGCTTGAGAACGTGCGTTTCGAGCCGGGTGAGACGAGCAACGATCCCGAGCTGGCCCACGCGCTGGCGGAGCTGGCCGACGCGTACGTCAACGACGCGTTCGGGGCGGCGCATCGGGCGCACGCGAGCACGGAGGGAGTCGCGCACCTGCTGCCGAGCGTGGCCGGCCGGTTGCTGGAGGCCGAGGTGCGGACGCTGATGGCGATCCTCGACAGTCCGGCGCGGCCGCTGGTGGCGGTCGTCGGCGGCGCGAAGGTGGCGGACAAGATCGCCGTCATCGACCGCTTCCTGGACGTGGCGGACGTGGTGATCATCGGTGGGGCGATGTGCTTTCCGTTTCTCTGCGCGCAAGGTCATGGCGTGGGCGACTCGCTGTGTGACGAAGAGGACACCGAGCATGCGCGCCGCGCGCTGGCGAAGGCGACGCATCCGGGCCGGGCGAGCGTCGAGCTGCCCGGCGATCTGGTGATCGGCGATCGATTCTCCGCCGAGGCGGAGCACCGCGTGCTCGACGGGGTCGAGGTGCCGGAGGGGTGGATGGGCTTGGACATCGGGCCAAAGAGCGCCGAGCGCTACGCCGCCGAGATCGCGCGTGCGGGCTCGGTCTTTTGGAACGGCCCGATGGGCGCGTTCGAGCTGGAGCCGTTCGCGGCCGGGACGCGCACGGTCGCCGAAGCGGTCGCGAAAGCCCCGGGGGTGACGGTCGTCGGCGGCGGCGACTCGGCGGCGGCGCTCGCGCGGTTCGGCCTGGAGGGCACCGTCGACCATCTCTCGACGGGCGGCGGGGCGACGCTCGAGTTGGTAGAGGGGCGGACGCTCCCGGGCGTGCAGGCGCTCGAGGGCGCCGGCGTGATCTCGTGACGGCTCGCACCCCGCTGATCGCGGGCAATTGGAAGATGCACAAGACCGAGCCGGAGGCGGAGGACTACATCCAGGCGCTGCTGCCACGTGTGTCGTCGATCGACGGCGTCGAGGTGGCGATCTGCGTGCCGTTCACAGACCTGAAGGCGATGGCCGACAGCGCGCGCGGCTCGCGCGTCGAGGTGTATGCGCAGAACATGCATCACGAGCCCGAGGGCGCGTTCACGGGGGAGATCTCGCCGGCGATGCTGAGCGATGTGGGGGTGCAGGGAGTCGTGCTCGGGCACTCCGAGCGGCGCGAGCTGTTCGGCGAGACCGACAGGGCGCTCGCGCTGAAGGTGCCGGCGGCGCTGGAGGCTGGCCTGACGCCAATCCTGTGCATCGGGGAGACGGAGAGCGAGCGCGAGAACGAGGACACCGATCGCAAGCTGCGCCAGCAGATCAAGGACGATTTGGCGAACGTGCCGAACGAGCGCTTGGCGGATGTGCTGATCGCGTATGAGCCGATCTGGGCGATCGGCACGGGGAAGGTCGCGAGCGCCGAGCAGGCGCAGGAGGCGATCGCGTTCATCAGGGCGCTCGTGGGCGACCGCGACGCCCAGGCGGCGGCAGGCGTGAGGATTCTGTATGGCGGTTCGGTGAAGCCGGAGAACGCCGCTGAGCTGCTCGCGCTGGCAGACGTCGACGGGGCGCTCGTCGGCGGTGCGTCGCTGCAGGCCGAGTCGTTCGCGCAGATCGTGGCCGCCGCGAGCAGATCGTCGCCGACCGGGCGATGAGCGCTCCGGCTGCCGCCGCGGGCCTGCCGGTCCCGTGCGCATGCCTGGTGGTGCTGGACGGATGGGGCCTGGCCGAGCCGGGCCCCGGGAACGCGGTGTCGCTGGCGCGCACGCCGGTGTTCGACCGGCTGTGGGAGGCCTACCCGCATACGACGCTGAGCGCATGTGGCCGCGCGGTGGGACTGCCTGACGGGCAGATGGGCAACTCGGAGGTGGGCCATCTGAATCTCGGCGCGGGCGCCGTGGTGCGTCAGGATCTCGTGCGTATCGACGATGCGATCGCCGACGGCAGCCTGGCGGCGAATGAGGTTCTGCGGAATGCGTTTGCCGGGGTGAGCGGGTCGGGGCCGCCGGAGCGCGTGCACCTGCTGGGGCTGGTCTCCGACGGCGGCGTGCATTCCTCGCTGGAGCACCTGCGAGCGCTGATCGCGCTGGCCGCGGAGCAGGGGGTTGGCGATCTGGTCGTGCACGCGTTCACGGACGGCCGCGACACGCTGCCGCACGCCGGAGCGGAGTATCTGGCGGAGCTGGACGGGATCGCCGGCGTGCGTGTGGGCTCGGTGATCGGCCGCTACTGGGCGATGGACCGGGACCGGCGCTGGGATCGCACGCAGCGGGCATATGACGCGCTCGTGCACGGGAGGGCGCCGTATCACGCCGACAGCGGCGAGCAGGCCGTCAGGGATGCATATGAGCGGGGCGAGACGGACGAGTTCATCGCGCCGACGCTCGTCGGCGGGGAGGCGCGCATCGGGACGCGGGACAGCGTGATCGCGTTCAACTTCCGTCCCGATCGCATGCGCCAGCTGACGCGCGCGCTGGCCGAGCCGGGGTTTGGGGAGGAGGGCCCCGGCGGCGATGGGCGACCGGCGAGCGGCCTGCCCGGCTGGAGCGGCCGCGACGGGGCGGAGCCGATCGCGCGCTATACGACGCTCACGGAGTACGAGCAGGGCTGGCCCTATCCGGTCGTGTTCGGGCCCGAGCGCCCGGCGACGACTCTGGGAGTCGTGCTGGCGCAGGCGGGCATCGCGCAGCTGCACGTCGCGGAGACGGAGAAGTATCCGCATGTGACGTACTTCTTCAACGGAGGCGAGGAGCGGCAGCTGGCGGGCGAGCGGCGTGAGCTGGTCGCCTCGCCACGAGACGTGCCGACGTATGACCACAAGCCGCAGATGAGCGCCCGCGAGGCGGCCGCGGCGTTCACGGCGGCGTTGCGGGAGGATCGGCCGGGGTTCGCGATCATCAACTTCGCAAACGCCGACATGGTTGGGCACACGGGCGTGATCGAGGCGGCCGTGCGGGCGGTCGAGACCGTCGACGAGTGCCTCGAGGAGGTAGTCACGGCGGTCGGCGAGCTCGGCGGGGTGTGCGTGGTGACGGCCGACCATGGCAATGCCGATCACATGCTCGAGCCAGACGGTAGTCCCAACACGGCCCACTCGCTGAACCCGGTCCCGCTGATCGTGACGAGCACGGGCGTGAAGCTCAGGCAGGATGGTGGGATCCTGGCGGATGTGGCGCCGACGGTGCTCGAGCTGCTGGGGATCGAGCAGCCGGTGGCGATGAGCGGTCGTACGCTGATAGACGGCGGCGAGGACGATTTCAGGAGCGGCCTACCGGCCGCATGAGGCGTGCGCGTGACGAAAGGAGACGCAGTGGCTGAGAATAGGCAGGACGGCGGGCGCGGGCGGCGATCGCGGGGGCTGCTGGCGGCGTTCTTCATCGCCTCGGGCGTGAACCACTTCGTCTCGCGGCGCTTCTACGAGGCGATCGTGCCGCCACGCCTGCAGCATGACGCCAAGCGGGTGGTCGACGTGAGCGGCGTGGCGGAGGTCGTGGGCGGCGTGGCCGTGCTGCTGCCGTGGACTCGGAGAGCCTCTGGCGTGGGGTTGATCGCCCTGTTGGCGGCGGTGTTTCCAGCGAACCTGTACATGGCGCGTGAGCCCGAGCGCTTCGATCGCGTTCCGCGCTGGGCGCTGTACGCGCGCCTGCCCTTGCAGCCGCTGATGATGTGGTGGGCGTGGAGGGCGACCAGGCGATGAGAGAACGGGGTCGCGGAGTGGCTTTGGACGCTGCTATGTTCGATTGAGGAGAAGGTTTGGTTCAGACCGCCATGTCGACCGCTACCGCCGTCAAGCTCCCCACAGGGGAGCAAGAGACCCTCAGCACGGGGGAGTTGCGCGCCTGGCGCGGCCTTCTGAGGGCGCACGCATGTCTGGCCAAGCGCCTGGACGCCGCGCTCGACCAGGCGCACGGCCTGCCGATGACCTCCTATGAGGTTCTGCATCATCTGGATGATGCGAGCGGTGGGCGCATGCGCATGTACGACCTGGCCGAGCAGGCACAGCTCTCGCGCAGCGGCTTGACACGGCTGGTGGATCGCTTGGAGCGGGAGGAGCTGCTCGAGCGCTGCTCCTGCGAACACGATGCGCGCGGGTCCTATGCCTGTCTTACGAATGCCGGGCGCGAGCGCCTGGAAGAAGCGCGGGTGACGCATCTGGCGGTTGTGCGAGAGCACTTCTTCTCGCGTTTCTCCGAGAGCGAACTGAGCGTGCTGGCGGACATGTGGGAGCGGATCGCGCCCTGCAACGGCGGCGAGACGCCCGGCTGCTGAGCGCGCTCGGCGAGCGCTGCTGAGTTCAGACCGGAGTGTCGCGCTCCTTCGCAGCCACCCGGCGACGGTGGCGGCGGTGGGCGATGAAGGCGATCGCCAGCGCGACGAGCACGGCAAACAGGCCGAACAGGCCGAACGTCTGGATCGCATTGCCGGCCGCGTGGCCGACGAAGTAGGCGAGCAGGCCGATGCCGGTCGCCCAGCAAATGCCGCCGCAGGCGTTCCAGAAGAAGAAGGAGCGCCAGCGCATGTGCGTCGCGCCGGCCAGCCAGGAGGCCCAGATGCGCAGCCCGACGAAGAAGCGCCCGAGGAAAACCGCCTTTGGACCGTGGCGCTTGAAGAACACCTCGCCGCTCTTCAGCGCCTGCAGGCGTTGGGCGTGCCAGCGGCCCGGTCGTTCGAGCATCCAGCGCCCGCCCTTACGTCCGATCACATAGCCGATGTTGTCGCCGACGATCGCGGCCGTTGCGGCGATCACGATCACGACCTCGATTTGCATGGTGCCTTTGCTGGCCAGCACCCCGGCCGCGATCAGGCCCGTCTCCCCGGGAACGGGGACGCCGCTGGACTCGGCCATCACCAGCAGGAACAGCACTGGGTAGCCGATGTGGCTGACGTCGATGATGGCGGCGAGCATGGGACGCGCAGAACCTCGCGCGTGGTACCTACTTGGTGTTTTCCGAGACGAGCTGTTTGAGCGCCGCGGATGCCTGCTGGACGTCGGAGTAGACGACGTTGCGGAGCACGACCTTGGTGGGCGCTGGGGCCGTCACGAGAACGACTGCGACGATCGCGAGGGCGACCGCCAGCAGCGTCAGCAGCGCGAGCAGCACGCGGCCGCCTTTGCCGCGGGGTCTGACAGCGGCCGCGGCGGCCGGCTGCTGTGCGGGAGCCTGGCGGCGGGGCGGCCCGGAGCGCGGGCGGCGGGGCGTGACCGCGCCGGTTGCGACGGCTGCGCGCTGGGGATCGCGCCCGGCCGTACGGCGCGCGCCCGTCATCAGGCTCGTCGCCTGCGTGGCGGGCGCCTCCTGCGCGCCGGGGCGCTCGCTGGGGGAGATGCCGTTGGCGCCGTCGCTCAGCGCGCGCCCCATTTCGCGTGCGGTCTGGTAGCGCTCCTGCGGGTCGAGCGCGAGCGCGATCGCGACCGCGTCGGCCAGCTCGGGGCCGACGGCGGCGACGAGCGTGTCGAGCGTCGGCGGCTCCTCCTGCTGCTGCTTGAGCGCCAGCTCGGTCAGCGAGGTCGCCTCGTAGGGCAGCCGGCCGGAGATCAGCTGATAGGTGACGACCCCCAGGGCGTACAGGTCAGCGCGCGGACCCGCCTCCTCGCCGCGTGCCTGCTCGGGGGCGAGGTAGGCAGCCGTGCCGAGCACGGAGCCCACCTGCGTGATGCTCGACTGCTCGGTGGCCTTGGCGATCCCGAAGTCCGCCAGCTTGACGTCGCCTTCGCGCGCTCTGAGCAGGTTGCCGGGCTTGACGTCGCGGTGGACGACGCCGTGGCGGTGGGCGTAGTGCAGTCCCTCGCACGCCTGGTCGATGATCGAGATCGCCTCATCGACCTCGACCCATCCGTCGTCGCGAAGGATCTCCGCGCAGGAGGACCCCTGGATGTACTCCATGACGATGAAGTACTGCCCGGTGCTGTCGTCCTGGCCGGAGTCGAAGACCTGCACGATGTTCGGGTGTACGAGCCGCGCCGCCGCCTGCGCCTCGCGCTGGAAGCGCGAGACGAAGGTCGGGTCGTCGGCGAGGTGCTCGGCCAGCAGCTTGACGGCGACCTGGCGCTCCAGCCGCTGGTCCATTGCCAGGTGCACGGTCGACATCCCGCCGAAGCCGAGCCGGCCCTCCAGGCGATAGCGCCCGCCGATCTCCACGGCGCTCATTTGCCCGCTTCCTGACCACCGGGTGCCGCTTCGCCGACGCCCACGCCGCCGCCGGCTTCACCGCCGGCGGCCGGCGGCGATTCGCTCCCGCCCGGCGCTGGCGTGCCGCCGCCGGGACTGGAGGTCGTCGGTGCGGTGGTGGGCGTGGTTTCGGTGGGGGTCGTCTGTGTCTCGGTGGGCGTGGTCGTGGTGGTTGTGGTGGTGGTCGTGGTTTTCGGCGTGGTGTTCGTGGCGGTCGTCTGGGGAAGCGGCTGTTCGCACAGGGCCAGCGCGCGAACGCGCAGGTTTGCGATGCCCTGATGGAGGCGTTCGTGCAGGCCGCTGTCGATCGTCGTCGGCAGCGCGGCGAAGTCCTGTTCGGTCTTCAGCAGCGCCGTTTCCGTGACGGCGCAGCTCCCGTCGCCGTGGGCGGCGGCCTGGGCGACGGTTTCGAAGTCGCTCTGCAGAGGACCCGCGCTGCCGGTGGGGATCAGGCCGCCGCCCGAGCTCGAACAGGAGATCAGCAGCGCGGCCGCCACGCCGAGCAGGCCGGCCAAGAGGACGCGTAGAAGGGGCGAGCGGATCACCCTGAAGCTTCTCAATCGGATCGGCGGTGGGGCGGCGCGCATGGTCATTGACCGTACTCCAGGCGCTCGGCGAGCGAGTCCGGCAGCCGTGCCGCGCGGATCGCCCCGGCGGCGCCGGCGATGTCGTAGTCGGTGCGCTCGAAGGATGCCGTCAGGCCGTCGAGATCCAGCAGCAGCCACGAGGCGCGCGGGTCCCCGTCGCGCGGCTGTCCGACGCTGCCGGGGTTCAGCAGCCACTCACCCGTGGAGATATCGAGCTGAGCGCCCTCGCGCCGGGGTTCTCCGGTCGCCAGCTCACCCTCGTGGCGGGCGAACGACAGCGCGACATGGGAGTGGCCGACGAGGCATACCCGATGGGGCTGCGCATCCAGGCACAGCTCGGCGAGCAGCGCGGAGAGCACGTACTCCCACACGGGGTCCCGCGGGCTTGCGTGGTAGAGCCCCACGAAGCCCTCCTGCCCAACCGGGCTGAGGCTTGACAGGAAGCTGAGATTCTGCGGCTCGATCACCTCGCGCGTCCACTGCGCGGCGAGGCTCGCGCCGCGCGAGAACTCATCCAGCGGAATCTCGCCGGTGACGGCCAGATCGTGATTGCCCGCCAGACACACGGCGGCGTGCTCGCGGGCCAGCTCCACGCACGCATCGGGATCGGCCCCATAGCCGACGAGGTCGCCCAGGCACCATAACTCGGCCGCCTCGCTGGCCGCAATCGCCTCGAGCGTCGCCTCGAAGGCGTGCCGGTTGGCGTGGATGTCAGAGATGACCGCGACCTTCATCGTGTCGCTGCCCGCGGCCGCGCGGTCCTACTCCTCTTCTGGCCCGGCCTCCGTCCCGCCGTACTCGGGCAGGTTCTTGATGCCCTCGCGGGTGCGCCACTTGGAGTAGTTGTCCTCCATCGCATCGATCAGCTCGCGCATGAAGCGCGGGGAGAGGTTGACACGGGAGACGACGACGCCGGGAACCTCCTCGGCCTCGACCTCGTGGTCGACGCGCGCGAAGGTGACGGTGAACTCGTAGTCGGAGTGGCTGACGTTGGCGAAGTTTGCGTACACACCCCCCATGATCTCGGGGGACAGATGGATGTTTATGTGGCGCTCGGCGCCTGAGTCTTGGTCGTTCACATAGCTAGTATCGCAATCGCCGAGCGGGAATCGATGACCGAGCCTCCTTCCACTGATGACCAAGCCTTCTCTCAGCCCCTGACGACCGGGCCTGCGCCGTCGCTGGATGCGCTGCGCGCGGCCGTGCTGGACGCTGCCGGGGAGCTCGCGGGCGGCCCATCGCAGACCGGCGAGGAGGCTCTGGGCGGCGGAGGGCGTGGAGGGATCACGCTCGAGCGCCCCCCGCGCGCTGATTTCGGCGACTACTCCACGAACGCGGCGCTGCTGCTGGCGCCCCGCGTGGGCGCGTCGCCGCGCGAGGTCGCCGAGCGCTTGGGAAACGCGTTGCAGGCCAGCCTCGGGGTGTGCCTCGCGCGCTTCGAGGTGGCCGGGCCGGGCTTTCTCAACCTATTCCTCGACGACTCATGGCTGTCGGCGGCGCTCGCCGGGGTGCTGGGCGCCGGCGAGCGCTACGGGGCGGCAGGTGCGATGCGCCCCGAGCACGTGCTCGTCGAATTCGTGTCCGCCAACCCGACCGGGCCGATGCACGTCGGGCACGCCCGCAACGCCGCCTATGGCGACGCGCTGGCGCGCATGCTCGCGTTTGAAGGGCACCGCGTGGAGCGGGAGTTCTACGTCAACGACGCGGGCTCGCAGGTGCGCAAGCTCGGCGAGACGATCCAGGCGCTTGCGCGCGGCGATGAGGTCCCCGAGGGCGGCTACCAGGGGGCGTATGTGGTCGAGCTGGCGACGAGCATCGCCGGCGCCGCGACGATCGACGCAGCTGAGCTGGGTCGCTCGGCGGTGGCGATCATGATGGGGAAAATCCAGGAGTCGCTGGCCGGGTTTCGCGTGCAGGGCTTCGACCACTGGTCGTATGAGAGCACCCTGTACGAGGGCGATCCGAGCCCGGTCGTACGCACGCTGTCGGCGCTCGAGGAGCTCGGGCACGCCTATCGCAGCGAGGGTGCGCTGTGGCTGCGCACGACGAGTTTTGGCGACGACAAGGACCGCGTGCTCGTGCGCTCCAACGGCGAGCACACGTATTTCGCCTCGGACATCGCCTACCACGAGGACAAGCGCGAGCGCGGCTTCGAGCGCCAGATCAACGTGTGGGGCGCCGACCACCATGGGTATGTGCTGCGCTTGAAGGCCGCGTATGAGGCGCTGGGCGGCGATCCCGAGGAGCTCGAGCTGCTGATCATGCAGCTGGTGCATCTGATGCGCTCCGGCGAGCGCGCGCAGATGTCAAAGCGGGCCGGCGAGTTCGTGACGCTCGACGACCTCGTAGCGGAGATCGGCGTGGACGCGGCGCGCTGGTACCTGCTCGCGCGCTCGCATGACACGACGGTCGATCTCGACCTCGACCTGGCCCGCAGCCAGTCCAGCGAGAACCCCGTCTACTACGTGCAATACGCGCACGCGCGGATCGTCTCGGTGCTCACGAAGGCGGGTGCGGAGCGCGCCCGGCTGCTCGAGGATTCCCCGGAAGTGGATGGCCCGGCGCTACCCGAGCGTGAGCCGCTGCATCCGTCCGAGCGCGCGCTGATCAAGCAGCTGCTGGCTTTCCCGCTCGAGCTCGAGGGCGCAGCCGAGCGGCGCGCGCCCCACCGCATGGCTGCCTACGCGCTGGAGCTGGCGCAGGGCTTCACGGCCTTCTACCGCGACTGCCGTGTGGTCGGAGCCGAGCCCGAGCCGCTCGAGCTCTCGCGCATCGCGCTGTGCGTCGCCAGTAGGCGCACGATCGCGCGTTGCCTGGAGCTGTTGGGGGTGAGCGCGCCCGAGGAGATGTAGCGTGGCTGCGGCGCGCGGCTGGGCCGAGGACGCGCGTTCAATCGAAGCGCGTCAGATCGGCGTCCAGGCGCGCGGTGTCGGCGGCGCTGAGCGCCGAGGTGGGCGCCCCCCCGCCGACCCGCGCACGCGCGTGACGGCGCCAGCGTGGCAGCAGCACGGCGAGCGCGACGAGCAGCGCCAGCACGGCGGCCAGCGGCACGAGGTAGGCGGCAAGGCTGAAACCATGCTCGCTCGGCAGCGCGAGCGCCGCCGCTCCGTACTGTCCGACCAGCGCCTGCTTGATCTGCGCTTCGCTCTCGCCGCGATCGATCAGGCTCTGGATGAACGCGCGCTCGCGGTCGGCCTGTGGGGACTGGGCGACGTTCAGGGGGATTTTGCAAGTCACGCACATCACCTGGCGCTCGATGATCGGCAGCGTCGTCCGGGGCGCGGCGACGGTCGTGGTCGCATCCGCGATCGCCGCGACCGGGACGCCGCCGCTGGCGGCGAGCACGACCGCGGCGAGCGGCGCGAGCAGCCGGCGCGGGCTCATGCGCTCTCCGCAAGGGCGATCGCGCGGTCCAGGAACGACTGGTTGAGCTCGCCGCGAGAGATCGCCACGATCTTGCCCCGGCGGTCGATAACGAAGCTCTCCGGCAGCTGGTCGGTGCCATAGGAATGGGCGAAGGCGCCGTTGTTGTCGCGCAGGTTCGGATAGCTGAGGCGGTAGCGGCGCACGAAGCCTTGCGAGTCGGGCGAGGCGTCGAGATAGGTGACGCCCAAGACCGTGCCGCCGCTGTGCGTCAGCCGGCGCTGGGCGCGCTCGAGCAGCGGGGCCTCGACTTGACACGGCTGGCACCACGAGGCCCAGAAGTTCAGGACCACGACCTTGCCCTTGTAGGAGGCCAGCGAGCCGGTGCCGTGGGCGCCGAGCAGCGGCAGCAAGCGGCTCGCCTCGGGCGCGACGGGCGGCTGCCCGCGCGCCACCAGCTCGTCGAGCGTACGGCTGGCCGACTGTGCGGAGACACCGTAGATCAGCAGCCCGATCAGACAGGCGCCGGCGATCGTGGCGAGGATTGGCAGGGCACGGCCTTTCACAGGCCTCTAAGGGTAGAGGCGGTGGTGCGCCGACGGTCGCGTACTATCTGCGCCAGCGCGGCGGTAGCTCAGTTGGTAGAGCGCGAGCTTCCCAAGCTCGAGGTCGCGGGTTCGAAACCCGCCCGCCGCTTGACGTGACGAACCGCTCGGCGCCGGCACTTCGGACAGGCCTCGTGCGCTTAGAGCCGGTCCGGCGCCTTGCGCTCGGGGCGGGTCAACTGCCGAGCTCTTCGGAGACGGCCTGGAAGGTGGCCATCTGCCCAGCCAGCGCTTCGCCGGTGTATGCGTCGATGACGCCGATGTCGTCCACGATCGCAGCCGCGCGGGTCACCAGCCGCTGGAACTCCGTGCTGGAGCGCACTTTGTCCAGCGACTCGCGTGAGCCTCGCAGCAGGATGAATCCGGCGAGCGCGCCGCCGTGCGGGGCGAGCAACACGGGCTCGAAGCTGTCGATGCGACCGTCTTGTTGCAAGCTGCCGTAGTAGGCGAGCGTCTCCTGAAAGACCTCCAGCGCTTTGAGCTCGCGGCCCCGGACGACGGGACCCCAGCCGAGAAACATTGCGTCGCCAGTCATACCGAAATCCTCTCTCTTGGGACTTGGGCTTTCAACGCTACTCCGGCTCGTTGGCTCAGTCGAGATGACAAGAGGAGAACCGCTGAATAGAGAAGCGATCGAAGTCGCTGCGACGCGCTGTGGGTCGAACGCCTCGACGCTCGATGCGTGCGGCGGCTGGCGGCCGGCGCATCGCTCGCGTATGACCGATTGACCTGGCCGAGACGGGCGGCGGCGCACGCATCGAAGTGGATCGGCCTGCATGATGCCTGTCGAGGCGCGGACGACCGGCCTCAAGGAATCGGCGGCAGGCGTCGATTGGTCTGCTTACGATGATAGTTCTAGAGTCTGGAACTGCTTCATGAGGGTGCCGATGCCACCCACCGCCCCGGTGGAGCACTCGGACGAGGAACTTCAGCTTCTCGGCGAGACGTTGAAGGCGTGTGCCGGGGAGGTGCTGGAGCAGACGGTCGCGCGGACGAGCCGGTCGGGCCAGGTCGTCGATGCCCTGGTTCAGGACAGTTTCGAGCGGATCAGCACGAGTTCGACGATCGCCGTGGCCCGCTGGATGATGGGCGAGGGGCTGGAGGTCGCTCGTGAGGCCGGCAGGGAAACCTGGGAGATCTTCGGCGAGCTGGCGGCTCAGCGCGCGGCGTCTCTGAACGAGGTGACCAGGCGCTGTCTTTGCTGGCGCGACTCGATGGCCGAGGTGCTGCACGAGCGCGGCGAGCAGCTAGGCGTCTCCCCGGAGGTGTTGTGCGAAGCCTTGAACATCCTGCAGCTGAGCCTCGAGTTCAGCCTTGTGCGCATGTGCGAGTGCTACGAGACCGAGCGCCGGCGCACCGACGAAGAGCTCAAGCGACGCGAGGAAGAGCTGTCGTTCATGGCCACCCATGACGCGCTGACCGGGCTGCCCAACCGGACGCTGATCCTCGATCGCGTCGAGCAGATGCTCGTGCGCTCGCATCGCAGCCAGACGCCGGTGGCAGCGCTGTTCATCGATCTCGACAACTTCAAGAGCATCAACGACACGCTTGGTCACAGCGCCGGCGATGAGCTCCTGCGAGCGGTCGCCGCGAGGCTCGACGGCGTCATCCGCGGCGCCGATGCGCTTGGGCGCCTGGGCGGGGACGAGTTCGTCGTGATCTCCGAGGACCTGTCGCTGGCGGAGGGTCCCGAGCTGATCGCCGAGCGCCTGCTCGACGCGCTCAAACACCCGTTCAAGCTGGGGGAGGAGAAGGAGACGCGCGTGACCGTCGCCGCGAGCATCGGGATCGCGTCCGGCGAGCGCATCTCGGCCGAGGAGCTCCTGCGCGACGCCGACATCGCGATGTACAGGGCCAAGTGGGACGGCAAGGCTCGTTACGTCGTGTTCGAGACCGGCATGCAGGACGCGATTCAGAGCCGGATGGAGCTCGAGATGGATCTGCGCGAGGCCCTCGCCAACGACGAGTTCTTCCTCGCCTACCAGCCGACGATCGACTTGAGCGATATGCGACCCACCGGAGTGGAGGCCCTGATCCGCTGGAGGCACCCGCTGCGAGGCGTCGTCCAACCCGACGATTTCGTTCCCCTGCTCGAGGAGACGGGACTGATCACGGAGGTCGGCAAGTGGGTTCTCGAGGAGGCCTGCCGCCAGGGCGCCGCATGGCGCGAGGCCGGGTTTCCAATCGACATGGCCGTCAACGTCTCCGGGCGCCAGCTCGACACCGACCAGGTGATCGCCGACATCGAAGCCGCGCTCGCTAACAGCGGCCTCGACCCGGCGGCGCTGACGGTCGAGATCACCGAGACGACGCTGATGCGCAACGTCGAGGACACGGCTCGCCGGCTCAGCATCCTCAAGCGGCTCGGGGTGCGAATCGCGATCGACGACTTCGGCACCGGCTACTCGTCGCTTGCCCATCTCCAGAAGTTCCCCGTGGACGCGCTGAAGATCGACCGATCGTTCATCTCCGGGCTCGAGAACAATCAGGAGGGCGAGACCCTGCTGCACACGCTCGTGCAGCTCGGCAAGGCGCTGGCGATCGAGACGTTTGCCGAGGGCATCGAACAGCAGCAGGAGCTGTCGCTGCTGAGGCACGAGAACTGCGACAGCGGACAGGGGTTCCTGTTTGCCCGGCCGCTCGACGTGGCGGCGACGGAGAGGTTCCTGCAGGAGTGGGCCGAGACAGTGGCGCCGGCCTTGGCTGCGGTGCCTCATCACCCCCGCTAGAGGTTCGGAGGGATCGGCGGAGCAAGGCAGGTTGGCGAACTCATGGGTCCTCCCAACTAGGCCGAGAAGTGGGAGATGGACGCAATCGGCGCAGTCATCGTTCTCAGATTGTCGGTGGGCCTGGCGATCCTCTACGGGCTCGTTGTCGTCGTGTGGTACGAGCTGCTCAGGGCGGCGGTCATGAGCCGGGTCGCGCGGCGCCGGGGCGAGCAGGCTCAGATGACCGCCTTCCACGACGAGAGCTGGGAGGAGGCCGAACGCGCGGAGAGCGAACGCGAAGCGGCGGAGCAGGAAGCGGCCGAAGCGTCCGAGCCTGACCCGGCGCGCAGGCTCTACTACCTGGCACGCAAAGCGGCCAGGGCCGAACGTGACCTGGCGATCAAGACGGCCGGCGAGGCCACCGAGCAGGCGGTCGAGCGGATCGAACGCCGTTTCCAGGAGATCGACGCGGAGATCGATCGTGAAGAGGCGGAGCGAATCAAACGAGGCTAGTAGGGGCTGAAGGTCACGCGCTCGGGCCCTGAGCCCGATCCTGGATGTGCGGGCTAGAGGCGCTCCGCGGAGGTGAGGACCAGACGGCCGAAGGCGGTGCGCAGGCGATCGTGCTCGACGACCGCGGCAAAGCCGGCCTCTCGCAGCATCGCAGGCAGCTCGCCGCGGCCCATCGACGCCGTCGTGCCCGCGCCGTCGATCGCCTGCAGCGCGCGGAAGGCAATCACCATCAGCGGGTCGCCGGGCACGCCCCACTCGGCGATGTGCACTCGCCCTCCAGGACGCAGGATCCGCTGCGCGTGGATCAGCGCGATCCTCTTGGCCTCGTCTTGCAGATGGTGCAAGACGAGCGAGAAGACGACGCGATCGACGCTGGCGGCGGGTAGATGGCGCGCCGCGTCGGCGTAGCCCTGCAGCCAGCGCACGGCCGACGCTCCGCGCTTTGCCTGGGCTCGGGCCAGGGCGCGGGGGTCCGGGTCGACAGCCGTGACCCGCGCGCCGCCCTCGGCCAGCGCGATCGCGAGCGTGCCCGTGCCGCAGCCGACATCGAGGATCTCCAGATCCCCGCGGCCCTCGAGCACCTGCGAGCGCAGGCGCCCGCGGAACGTCCGCTCGCGCGTGCCGAACGCGATCGCGGAGTCGTACAGCGCCAGCGGAGCACGACCCGCGGCCGGGAGAAAGCCCTGAGCGCCGTTGTCTGCCATCGCTCGATCCAGCCTAGCCGCGTGGCGGGTGTCGCGACGGTCCGCTCACGCGCCGGTGTAGGAGGCGGGTGTGGCCGGGTCCTCGCGGGCGCCGGCGATCAGCGACAGCAGCGCGCCCGGCGAGGTGCCGCCGAGCACGCGCAGGCGGTGCAGGCGATAGCGATCTTCGCCTGGATGCGCCCAGCCGGGAACGACCGTCGTGGAGCCCTTGAAGCCGGCGGCCTTGACGGCCGCGATGACCGTCGCGTCGTAGTGTCCCGACGGGTAGCAGAACCAGTTGACGGGAACTCCGTAGCGCTGGCGGATGACCCTGCGCGCTCCGGCCACCTGTTCGCGCAGCTGGGCGGCATCGAGCGTGATCAGGTCGGCGTGGCTGATGCCCTGGGTGTCGAGCTCCCAGCCCGCGCCGATCAGGCCGCGGATCTCCTGCCTGCTGAGCCCGCCCTGAGAGGGGGGCAGGCCCGTCAGCTGGATGTTCTCATCGCCGACCCAGCCGAGCCGTCGCAGGATCGGCAGCGCGTTGGCGAACTGGGAGTGGTAGCCGTTGTCGAAGCTCACGACGATCGGTTTGCCGGCCGGCAGGGGCACCCCTCGCCGCCAGTACGCCTCGATCCGATCTAGCGTCACGGCGTGCCAGCCGGCGCCTTGCAGTGCCCGCATCTGTGCGGCGAACTCGCTCGCGGGCACGTACAGGCCGGGGAACGGCGCGCCGGCCGGGGGAGGGGCGATGACGTGGTACATGAGGATCGGCACGGGCTCGGTGCCCGGCGGCCCGGTGCCCGGCGGCCCGGTGGCCGTGGGCGCCGCGGCTGGCGTGGCGCCCACGCCGCGGAGCCCGCGCGCATGTGTCCGGGGGTGCGCCGCCCGCGCGCTGTGCCCCGCGCTGGTCGATGCGCCCCCGGAGTGACCGATGAGGACCGCGGCGGCGATCGCCAGGGCCACGAGCGTGATGGCGGCCAGCGTCAAGCGGCGCCGGCGAGCGACCGCGCGCCGGCGGTTCTCACGACGGCGGCGCCGAGCGTCGATGTCCATCCGACCCGCCCCCGCCGAGTCCGTCGCGCCAGCCACACATGTCGGCCAGAGAATAGCCGCGGGCAGGATGAGATTGGGTCTTTTATAAGACTTAATCTCGTATTATGTTAGGCTGCCGTCGCAACAGGACGCGTGCGCCGCGCAACAGTCCAACGGCGATGAAAGGCGGGCCAGATGTGCAGAGGGCTCAAAGAGCGGGCGATCAGGGTGGCAGTCGTGGCCGCGCTTGCGCTGGCGCTCGTGACCCTGGCGAGCGGGTGTGGCCGCTCGGGCGTCCCGGAGTCCTCGTCAGGCCACGGCACCGGCTTTCAGGTCGCCGCCGCAGAGAACTTCTGGGGCAGCATCGCCGCCCAGCTGGCCGGCAGGCGGGCGAGCGTGACGAGCATCATCGTCAACCCGAACACCGATCCCCACAGCTACGAACCGACGGCGCAGGACGCGCGCACGATCGCGGGCGCGAGGATGGTGATCGTCAACGGCATCGGCTATGACAACTGGGCGCCGAAGCTGCTCGATGCCAGTCCCCTCGATGGGCGCCGCGTGCTGACGGTCGGAGCGCGGCTCGGCCTGAAGGAGGGCGCGAACCCGCACCAGTGGTACTCGCCGGCTCACGTCCAGCGGATCGTCGCTGCGATCGTGAGCGACTACGACTCGATCGACCCGGCGGGCGCCGCCTACTTCGCGCAGCGCGAGCGGATCTTCGAGCGCCGTGATCTCGCGCGATACGACGAGCTTCGCCATGAGATCCGCGCCCGTTACGCGCGCGTGCCGGTCGGCTACAGCGAGAGCATCTTTCAGCCGCTGGGCGAAGATCTCGGGCTGAAGCTCTTGACCCCGTACAGCTTCGCCAAGGCGATCTCCGAGGGCACAGACGTGACCGCGGCCGACAAGCGCGCCGTCGATGCGCAGGCTCGCGATCGCCAGATTGCCGTATGGATCTTCAACAGCCAGAACTTGACCCCCGACGTTCAGCGTGTCAACGAGATCGCCCGCGAACGGCAGATCCCGATCGCGACCGTCACCGAGACGCTCACGCCGGCGTCCGGCAGCTTCCAGCGCTGGCAGGTGTCACAGCTCGAAGGTCTGTTGCGGGCCCTGCGCCAGGCGACGGGCCGCTAGGCGGGCGGCGATTGGGGCGCTCCTACAATTCCGGCATGACCCATATCCAACCGGCACACACCTGGGCCGAGCAGGCCGCGCGAGCGCTCGCGGACGCGGGCTACCGGCGAGGCGGCGCCCGCCGGGCGATTCTCGAACTGCTCGACGAGCAGGCTTGCGCCCTGTCGGCGGTCGAGATCGAGCAGGCGCTGAGCGAGCGCAAGCGCGAGGTCTCGCGTGCGAGCGTGTACCGGGTGATGGACGAGCTCGAGGCGATCGGGCTGCTGCAGCGGGTGGAGATCGGCCAGGGCATGGTGCGCTATGAGCCGGTCAGGCGTGGGCCGGGCCATCACCACCACCTCGTCTGCGACCACTGTGGGCGCCTGCAGCCGTTCACCGACGATGGCTTGGAGCGCGCCATCCACCGCCTCAGCGAGCGGTTGCCGTTGCGTGTCTCAGAGCATGAGATCGTGATTCACGGCGAGTGCGAGGCCTGCGTGAGCGCCTGAGCGGCCGAGCCCCCGGCCGGCACGCTTAGTCGCCGGCGAGGCTCGTGGGGAGCGGCTGGCCGTGCGGCGGGGGGTCGTCGAGCATCATCTGCGGGATCGTCACGAGGCGATAGCCGCGGGCACGCAGCTCATGGATGATCGTCGGCAGCGCCGCGATCGTTTGCGAGCGATCGCCGCCGCCGTCGTGCATCAGGAAGATCGCCCCCGGCCGCGCGCCGGCGACCACGCGCTGAACGATCACCGGCACGCCCGGCTGCTCGTAGTCGTCGGTGTCGACCGACCACAGGACCATCAGCAGGTGCAGCTTGCGCAGCTGTTCGAAGGTCGTCGCATTGAACGAGCCATACGGCGGGCGGAACAGGCGCGGTCGCGGGCCGCCCAGCAATTCGATGCGTGCTATCTGTTCGAAGAGCTCTTCGTACTGCTCATGTGCCGATAGCTTCGCCAACTCAGGATGGTTCTCGGTGTGATCGCCGATCGTGTACCCGTCGGCGATCTCTCGTGAGCTGGACGCGCCGAAGTAGCGCTCCATCCGTCCGATTGCGAAGAAGGTCGCGGGCGCGTGGGCGCGCTCGAGAACGTCGAGAACGCCGGGTGTGAACGGTCCGGGCCCGTCGTCGAACGTCAGCGCAACGTCGCGCCCGTGCACTCCGCCTTCTCTGATGAAGGGTGTGTACGCGAGCACCGAGGTCACGGCTTTGTCCTGATCTTCCAGCGCATCCGGCGTTGGCGCCGCCGGCGCGCCGGCCGCGTGGTTCGCCCCGCCCCGCCCGCTCGCCGAGGACACGGCGCCCTGATGATGGGAGCCTGACAGAGCCACCACAATCACCACCACGATCACCGTCACGATCGCCGCGGCGCCCAGCCGGCGGCGGCGAAAGCGGGCGTCGTGCTCGGCCACGGTTTCCCGCGCTTGCGGTCGCGACGGGGATTTGGGCTTTCGAGCAGCTCGCTGCTCGTCCTCGAAGTCCCAGTTCCAGCGAGGGCTCATGGGCGGATGCTAGAGCCACGGCCCGCGGGATGGCTCAGGCACGGTTTAGAAACACAGTGGTATGGGTACTGGAAACCCGATGCTGGGAAATCCTCCCGGAAGCGGGCGGCGAGGGCCGATTGTGCGTTCCGTGCGACCGCAGGCGAACCCAGCCCGGGGAACAGAATCCTGAGGGAAAAGGAGCACCGAGAGATGAGACAGGTGTTGGAGAAGGTCGTTGATCGCTCGCCAAGGGTGCGCAGGAGGCTCGCGATCGCGTTGTCTGTGACAGCCCCGCTGGCGGCCCTTGGCGCGGCGGCGCCGGCGCTTGCGGTCTCCGCGTTCAAGCAGGAATTCGCGCCGTTCAGCAACTGCCCGGTCGAAACGGCGAAACTCTGCATGGTCGCGACGACGACGAGCGGCGAATTCAAGCTCGGCCTCAAGACGACCAAAATCGTGAATCCGGTCGTGCTGCAGGGCGGTCTCGCATCGGAAACCTTCCAGGATCAGTCCCTGCTCGCCGCGGCCAGCGGCGACACGGTCTCGAAAACCGCGCAACCGATTCCCGGTGGCATCACGGGAATCAGCGAAGAAGTCGGCGGCGAAGTGACGGCTACGGCCGAACTGGCCGGCCCGGTGAGCTCGATCATCGTGAACAAGGGCAACCTGCTCGCGCAGAGCGAAACGGCGGTGACGCTGCCGATCAAGGTCAAACTCGACAATGAACTGCTCGGTCCCAACTGTTACATCGGCTCGGACGCCGAACCGATCGTCCTGCACCTGACGACGGGAACGACGAGTCCCTCGCTGCCGAACCAGCCGATCAGTGGCAGTCGCGGGACGCTCGAAGGCGCCGGAAAGGGCAAAATCGTGAAGGTCAAAGGCAACTCGCTGGTCGACAACAACTTCGCGGTGCCGGGGGCGAATGGATGCGGTGAAAACCCGCTGTTCGACCTGCTGGTCGACGCTGGTGTGGGGATTCCCGCGCCGGCCGGACTGAACACAGCGATCATGAACGGCGAACTCGAGGAAACGGCCTCGGTATGGGCGGCCAAGTACAAACCGAAGGTCAAAAAACCAAAAAAAGAAAAACCGAAAAAATAAACGCTTGACCGTGCATTGAGGAGCGCTTCCCAGCCGGGGCAGGATCGCCCCGGCTGGACTGTCTTGGGGCCGCGGTCGTTCAGCCCCCGCGCTGGCTGCGTGCCGCGCGGCGGGCCAGGACGATTCCTCCGAGCCCGGCGAGCAGGCCCAGGGCGCCTAGTATGAGCGCCGCCGTCGCGAGTCCCTTGCTCGCGCTGGCGGCGCCCTTGGAGGTGGTGAGGGCGACCGTCGATCCGGCGCTGGACGACTCGCCGGGGGAGGGGCCCGCCTCCGCGCCCGCCACGTCCTCGATCACCCCGCCCTTGGGTGTGATGTTGATGGTGGCGGCGGGGAATTCGGCGCTCGGCGCGCCGATCCAGTGGTCGACCTTGCCGTTGCTGTAGAACTGCACGGCCTTGAAGGCGAGCGAGTGCCCGGCGAGCTCCGCGGGGATCGCGAGCGACAGCGGGAACTGGATGAACGTCCCGTCCTCGAGCCGGCCGAGCTTCGTGCGGTCTCCGGTCCAGATGATGCGCGAGACCTCTTCGCTGACAGGGCCGTCATCGGTTTCAACCGGTTTGGGAAGCCTGCTCGTGACCTTCCTGACACTCCAGCCGGGGACGTTCTGCACGGCCACCTCCGTGAACCCGGGCGGCAGCAGCATGTCGAGCTTGTAGGTGTAAGCGCCCTCCTGCTCGCCCGGCACGCGCACGTTCAGTGTCGCGAACGCGCCCGCCGGGACCGTGTTCGGATGAAGGCTTATGTGCGCCTGCGCCGCCGCCGGCGCCAGCAGCGCCGCGCAGGCCGTGAGCGTCGCGAGAAGGGATGATCGTGTGCCTGTGCTCATGTGCGCTCCTGTCTGGAGGATGTCATCGGATCGGAACCTTCACCGTGCGGGTGTACTGGTCAAATTCGGACACGCGATCGGTGATCTGCAACTGCCACTCGCCGCCGGGACTCAGCGCGGCGGAGTTCAATACGTAGTGCCCGGGCCCGGCGAGGTTCGCTCGCAGGGCCAGTGGGCCGATCCGCTTGGCGGGCAGCGCGGCGGTCACGGTCAGTTCCCTGGTTCCTGTGAACTGCGTCCCGCTCGTCGCGTCGATCAGATAGAGGTGAATCGTGTTCAAGCCGGTCCTCGCGGGATCGACCGTCATCTCGAGCTCGATCGGCCCCAGCACGGTGCTCGTGGAGAACGGGCCGGAGTTGGCGTCCACCGGCAGTGTGTAGCTGACGAGCGCGGCGGTGACCGCGAACACGCCCAGCATCGACGCGAGCTCGCCGCGCAGCGTGCGGCGAGCGAGCACGCCTGCGGCCGCCGGCGATCGCTCCGCGCCGGCCAAGCGCTTCAACGCGGGGAGCACGCGCTGGCGGTTGATCCATCCGAGGCCGATCAGCGCCAGCAGCAGCGCGACCTTGACGAGGATCAGCACGCCATAGGTGGTACTCAGCAGGGCGTCCACGCTGCGCACGTTAAGATAGGCCTGCAGAACACCCGTCACGGCGATCACGATCACCGCGGTGAGCGCCAGCGGCGAGAACCGCACGAGTGCGACCAGCAGCAGTCGGCTGCGGTCCGGGCCCGCCAGGCGGCGGGTCGCGCACGGGAGAGCCAGCAGCAGGCAGGCGACACCGCCCACCCACACGCTTGCCGCCAGCACGTGCAGGACGTCGGATGTGAACATCACGACAGTCGGGCCATCGACGCTCGCGTGTCCGGCCAGCGCGGGAGTGATCGCCAGATACGCGGCGCCCGCGGCGAACGGCAGCAGCAGCCGGCGATCGCTCAGCCAGCGCGGCGCGCGAGCGACTGCCGCTGGCGCCCGCTGCTCTGCGGGGAAGGCACGCGCAAGCGCCAGTAGCCCTCCCAGCATCAGCCAGTCGAGCGCACGCACGCCCCACACCACCCCGAAGCGGCTTTCCAGCGTGCCCTCGACGATCGCGCGATGCGCAGACGCCCACAGCGAGACGCCCGCCGCAGACGCTCCCTGCAGGAGGATGCCAAGCACGCTTGCGAGCACGCCGAGGGCGACCGCTGCGAACAGCAGCCACCAGAATCGCCGCTCGAAAGCGCGGGTCGCGGCCTCCCAGGACGGCTCCTCTCGCGCGGTCGCCGCAAGGGCCGGCAGCCACGCGACGATCAAGAAGCCCACGCCCCCGAGCAGCAGCGCGATCGAGACGTAGTCGAGCCCGCGCACGACGCCGAAGGCGACACTCGTGAGCTCGCCGCTGCGGTTGCGCCCGATGAGCCCGGCGATCGTGAATCTCGGAGCCGCGCCGGGGTGACCGATGTTGAAGACGAGCCCGCCGTAGACGACGTGGGTATCGGCGGAGATCACACGGTAGGTGGCGGTGTAGGTGCCGTCGGGCAACTGCGGACGCAGCCCGACGCCCATCGCGCGCTGCCGGCCGCCGGGGTGGGCGACGTCGTGGTCGTCGACCTCCTTGCCCTGCGCGTCGTACACGCGCACCGCTCCGGGTGTGCCGCCGACGGCCTCGTTGAACTCGAAGATCACCTCCCGCGGCTGGCGCTGCGCCGTCGAGCTGGATCGTGGAGAGCTGCCGAGCAGCTCCGCGTGCGCGAATGCGGCCGGCGCCGAGACCAGGGCGAGTGCGCAACCGGCGAGCGCGGCCGTCAGCACGAGCACGGCCCGGCGCGCCCGGCGCCGGCCCGGCGCGCCCGTGCGTGCCGGGGAGCTTGTTCCTGGATTGTGTGGCTCGCGGCCGTGGCTGGGCGCCTTGCTGCCGGCGCCAAGCCCGTGGGCGAGCGGATGAGTGGACACTTCGATCTCCTCGCAGCTCGTCCGGCCGATCGTCGATCGGCCAGTGGACTCCGACGCGTGGGACGAGCCGCTGGTCCGCGCCGTAGCGGGGCGCGCTAGCTCGTCCGAAGTGCGAGCGGCGGCGGGCGGATCGCCAGCGCGAAGCCCATCAGCAGCCCGCCGCGCGCGATCAGCCGCGCAGATCGGCGCCGGGCTGGGCGAGCGCCGGTCGCGGCGCGCGCTCGGCGCTTTCGCGGCCGCGCCGAAAGCCGCAGCAGCAGGCGCTCGCCGGGGTAACGGCGCGCGAGCAGTGCCGCGGCGAGCGGCAGGACCGGTGCCAGGAACAGCAGCGTCTCGGCGCCGAGGGCGCCGCTCGCGCAGCAGAGCAGCCCGACCACGATAACCAGCGGCACGCCGAATGCCGAGGGGCGTGATGTCCCGATGCTCACAACATCTGTGACCCTATCGCGTCCTCTGCATCGAGGCGTGGCTTGCGCATGTCACGGGTCGGATCGTGCGCGTCACGCCGTCCGCCGCCGTTTCCGGGAGAATCAACCCCATGCACGTCACAGCAAAGGCCGATTATGCGGTGCGAGCCGTCATCGAGCTCGCCGGAAGCAAGCAGGACGCCCCCCGCAAGGTCGACGAGGTTGCGCAGGCTCAGGGCATCCCCGTCTCGTTCCTGGAGAACATCCTCACGCAATTGCGCTCCACCGGGATCGTCCGCAGCCAGCGTGGACCCGAGGGTGGGTATTGGCTGGCCCAGCCGGCCGACGAGCTCAACCTGGCGCAGATCATCCGCGCGGTCGAGGGGCCGCTCGTAGGGGTTCGGGGACAGCGGCCCGAGGAGATCGAGTACGTCGGGTCGGCCGAGTCTCTTCAGCAGGTGTGGATCGCCTTGCGCTCCAACCTACGTAACGTGCTCGAGCACGTGACCGTCGCGGACGTCGCAGCGGGCAAGCTGCCCAAGGATGTGCTTGCGCTGACCCGCAAAGACGAAGCCTGGGAAACCCGCTGAGCGATGCTGGGCGGTGCGAGGCTGCGTCCTCAATCGCTCATGTGCGGAGTGCATCTCGCTCATTGCAGCTTGCCTCGCCGACCCAGCGCCGCTCGGGACGCTCGGCGAGCTTAGGCGGCGAATTCGCGCGGAGGGGGCAGGCGTACCGCGAGTATCTGCCCCTCGTGCAACTCCAGCTCGTGCGCGCTCGCGCGCGTGACCTGCGCCCACACGTCACGCCCGTCAGGCAGCGTCAGCTCGACGCGCACCTCGAAGCCCAGGTGCACGACGCGTTTGATCAGCGCCTCGATCGAGGTGCCGTCATGCTCGGCCAGCAGCTGGATGTCGTGCGGGCGCAGGAACGCGTCGCCGAGACGGTTGACGGGGCCGACGAACGACATCACGAACTCGTTGCTCGGGCTCTCGTATAGCTCGCGTGGCGAACCGGCCTGCTCGACCTTGCCCGCGTTCATCACGACGATCTGCCCGGCGACGTCCATCGCCTCCTCCTGGTCGTGAGTGACGAAGATCGTCGTCACGTGAATTTCGTCATGTAGCCGTCGCAGCCATTCACGCAGCTCGCCGCGGACCTGCACATCCAACGCGCCGAAAGGCTCGTCGAGCAGCAGCACTTTCGGCTGCACGGCCAGCGCTCGCGCCAGCGCCATCCGCTGAAGCTGCCCACCCGAGAGCTGTGAAGGAAAGCGCTCGCCCAGCCCGTCGAGTCGTACCAGCGCCAGCAGCTCCCGCACGCGCGCGTCGATCTCGCTCTTGGGCCGCCGTCTGACCTTCAGGCCGAAGGCGACGTTGTTGTGCACCGTCATGTGCTTGAACGGCGCGTAGTGCTGAAAGACAAAGCCGACGCCGCGCTTGCGCGCCGGCAACTCGGTCACCGTCTGCCCGCCGATCGTGACCTCGCCCGAGTCGGGAGTCTCCAGCCCTGCAATGATCCGCAACAGCGTCGACTTGCCGCTTCCGCTCGGGCCCAGAAGCGCGGTGAGCGCGCCGTCGGCGACCGTGATCGATACGTCGTCCAGCGCCTTGAACGTGCCGAACCGCTTGTTGACGCTGTGGACTTCGATCGCCATCAGGTCGCCTCTATCTTTCCGCGCGTACGGCTGGTCAGCAGGTTCATCACCACGAGTGTCGCGAACGCGAGCAGCGCGAGCACGATGGCCGCGGCGTAGGCGCCGGTGATGTCGAAGTTCTCAAAGCGCGCCGCCACGTACAGCGGCAGCGTCTGCGTCTTGCCCTCGATCCTGCCCGAGACGATGCTGACGGCGCCGAACTCGCCGAGCGAGCGTGCCGTCGTCAAGACGACGCCGTAGACGACCGCCCAGCGGATCGCCGGCAGCGTGACGCGCCAGAACGTCTGCCACGCGCCGGCGCCGAGCGTCGCGGCGGCCTGCTCGGAGTCGGTGCCGAGCTCGCGCAGCACGGGAATCGTCTCGCGCGCGACGAACGGAAGCGAGACCACGGCGGTGGCGATCACCATGCCCGGAACCGAGAAGATCACCTGGATGCCCTGCTCGGCCAGCCAGTCGCCGAACCAGCCGGTCTGGCCGTAGACGAGCACGAGCGCGAGGCCGACCACGACCGGTGAGATCGCGAACGGCAGGTCGATCACCATGTTCAGCAGAGCCTTGCCTTTCATGTTCCCGCGCTCGAGCAGTAGCGCCATGCCGATACCGAAGATCGTGTTCAGCGGCACGGCGATCGCGACGATCTCGAGCGACAGCCAGAAGGCGCTCACCGCGTTGGGCGCGGTCACCGCTTCCCACACGGGCTCCAAGCCGTGTTCGAAGGTGCGGTAGAAGATCATCGCCACCGGCGCGATCAGCAGCAGCGCGAGATACCCAAGTGCGACCGTGCGCACGCCCAGCTTGCGCGCGCGGGCGCTCGCATTGGACGAGCCGGCGGCGCGTCTGTCGCGTCCGCCGATGCCGCTGACCGGCGCCGGCGCCGGCGAGAGGCTGACTGCGTCCTGGCCGCTAAAGGACATGCTTGGACCTCCAGCGCGACACCAGCGTCAGCGCCGCCAGAACCGCCAGCGCGGCCACCAGCAGCACAACCGAGACCGCCGCCGCCGCGGGCAGGTTTTCGTTTTGGATCTGCCCGAACACGTACACCGAGCCGACCTCGGTCTTGAACGGGAGGTTGCCGGTGATCAGCACGAGCGATCCGAACTCGCCCACCGCCCGAGCGAAGCTCAGGGCCACACCGGAGACGATCGCCGGGGTGAGCGTCGGCACGACGATCCGGCGTATCACTGTCAGCGGCCCGGCGCCCAGCGACTCGGCCGCTTCCTCCATCGAGCGATCGAGCTCCAGCAGCACAGGCTGCACCGAGCGCACGACGAACGGCAGCGTCACGAACAGCAGCGCCAGCGCGATCGAGGCGCGGGTAAACGCGACGTTGATTCCCACCGGGCTGTTCTTCCCGTACAACGCCAGCAGCACGATCCCGGCCACGATCGTCGGCAGTGCGAACGGCAGATCGATCAGCGCGTTGACCACGCGCGTGCCGGGGAACTCATCGCGCACCAGCACCCACGCGATCACTGTTCCGAAGAACGCGTTGATCAGCACGACGATCACCGACATCACAAGCGTCAACTTGATCGCGGCGAGCGCCTCGGGATTTGTGACTGACTTCCAGAAGGCGTCCAGACCGCCGGTGCCGGACTTTGCCAGCAGGGCCGCGATCGGCAGCAGCACGAGCGCCGACAAGTAGATGCCGAGCAGGCCCTTGCCGAGCACGCCGGCTCCGCGCGCGCCCAGCCTGGGCGCGCGCGGGCGCTGTATGGCAGCCGATGCGGAGCTACTTGGCAGTGGAGACTCCCAGCGATTGCTCGATCTTGGTGACGATGCCCGTTTCCGGTTCGAAGAATTCCTTGGTCACCTTCGGCCAGCCGCCGAGCGTGTCGATCGTGAACAGCTTCGGGGGGGTCGGGAAGTTGGCGCCGGGCACGCCCGGGATCACCGGCCGGTAGCCCTTCGACACCCAGATCGCCTGTCCGGCCGGCGAAACCAGGTAGTCGGCGAACTTCTGCGACTTGGCCGTGTCCGAGCCCGTGCCGACGACTGCGAGCGGGTTCTGGATCAGGATCGTGGCGTGCGGGATCACGTATTCGATCGGCGAGCCCTTCTTCTGATCGTTGATCGCCTCGTCCTCGTAGTCGAGCAGCGCGTCGCCGCGGCCGGCGAGGAACGTCTGCAGCGCGTTGCGCGCCGAGCTGTCCTGGCTGACCACATTCTTGAACATCTCCTTCAAATACGCTTCCGCTTCCGCGGGGCTCTTGCCTTCCTTGATCTGCGCTCCGTACGCGGCCATGATGTTCCAGCGCGCGCCGCCCGAGGTGAAGGGGTTCGGCGTCACCACCTGCACGCCCGGCTTGACGAGATCCGACCAGTCTTTGATGTGCTTGGGGTTGCCCTTGCGCACGATGATCACGGCGACCGAGTTGGTGACGAAGCCGTGCGTGGCGTTCTGGTTCCAGTCCGAGGACACGAGCCCCGCTTTGACGAGCCGTTCGACGTCCGGTGCCAGCGAGAAGTTGACAACGTTGGCATGCAGGCCGTTTGCCACCGAGCGGCTCTGTTCGCCGGACGGGCCATATGACTGGCTGAAGGTGACGCCCTTGCCATCCGGCGTCGCCTGGAACGCTGGGATCAGCTTTTCGAACGCCCCCTGGGGGGTCGAGTAGGCGACCAGCGTCAGCTCGTTGCCCGAGCCTCCGGAGGAGCCGCACGCGGTCAGCCCGAGCGCGACGGCGCCGAGGGTCAGGAGGAGTGCAAATCTGCGTTTGGTCATAGCCACTTTCTGCATCGAAAACATGATGGTCTCAACATATACAAATACCATAAACAAGATCAACTTTGGCTAATTTGGCCGGAATGGGCAACGCTGATCCCCGCCGGAGTCGGAAACGTCACTGGCGATCGACCGGACGACCACGTTTACTTTCAGTGGTCGCCTACGCCAGATGGGTTTGATCCCGGCCGCGGTCGGGTACTCTGTTTAGCCTCCAGCGACTTTCAGCCCAGCCGTACGCTGGTTCTCTAATCCTCGCCCGATCCCCGGTAACGCTCACAAGGAGACCCACCCACGATGTCAGCACCACCCGCTTCAACCGTCGCTCCGACCGCTGCCAACGGCGACGTCGCCGAGGCCGCAGTCGAGGCGATCGCCAACTCGGCCGGTCAAGACGTGAGCTTCTCGCTGCAGCTGAGCCAGGATCAGAAGGACATCCGCGACTGGGTCCACGGCTTTGCCGCCGATGTCGTGCGTCCCGCGGCGCACGAATGGGATGAGAAGGAGCAGACCCCCTGGCCGATCATTCAGGAGGCCGCCAAGATCGGCCTGTACGGCTACGAGGGCATGGCGCAGTTCTTCGCCGATCCGAGCGGTCTGGGCCTGCCGATCGTCAACGAGGAGCTCTTTTGGGGCGATGCCGGCATCGGCATGTCGATCATGGGCACTGCGCTGGCCGTCGCGGCGATCTTCGGCCAGGGTACGGGCGAGCAGATCGGCGAGTGGATCCCGCGCTGCTTCGGCACCGAGGGCGACATCAAGGTGGCCGCCTTCTGCGCCTCCGAGCCGAACGCCGGCTCAGACGTCTCGGGGGTGCGAACGGTCGCGAAGCTCGACGAGGCCGCCGGCGAGTGGGTCATCAACGGCCAGAAGGCCTGGGCGACCAACGGCGGCATCTCCGATGTGCACGTGGTGATCGCATCGGTCGACCGCGAGCTCGGCTCCAAAGGTCACGCCGCGTTCGTCGTGCCGATGAGCGAGGCCAAGGGCATCTCGCAGGGGACGAAGGTCTCCAAGCACGGCCTGCGCGCCTCGCACACCGCCGACGTGTTCCTCGACGACTGCCGTGTCCCCGCCGAGTACGTGCTGGGTGGGACCGAGAAGCTCAACGAGCGCCTGGCAAGGGTGCGCGAGGGCAAGAAGGCCAAGTCCCAGGCCGCCATGCAGACGTTCGAGGCCTCCCGGCCGACCGTCGGCGCGCAGGCTCTGGGGATCGCCCGCGCCGCGTATGAGTACGCGCTGGAGTACGCCAAGGAGCGTGAGCAGTTTGGCCGCAAGATCATCGAGAACCAGGCGATCGCCTTCACGTTGGCGCGTATGAAGCTCGAGATCGACGCCGCGCGGCTGCTGGTCTGGCGCGCGTCGTGGATGGGACGCAACAGCGTTCCCTTCGAGAATGCCGAGGGCTCGATGTCAAAGCTGAAGGCAGGCGAGGTCGCCGTGTGGGCCACCGAGCGCGCGATGCAGATCCTCGGCGGCAACGGCTACACGCGCGAGTTCCCCGTCGAGCGCTGGCACCGCGACGCGAAGATCTACGACATCTTCGAGGGCACCGCCGAGATCCAGCAACTCGTGATCGCGCGCGCGATCTCGGGGATGCACATCAAGTAGCGCGGATCACGGACCTTCATCCGCTCGCCAAGCCGCTGTTGCGGGCCGCGTTCGGTCGGCTGGGCAGCTCTGCGCTCTCCCGCGGCATCGCCTGCTCCCAGGTCATGTAGACGGCACGGGCGCGCCATGGTCTGCTTCGCAGAGCCGTCCCGGCCAGTGCATCGGCGTGCGCTCCTGGTCGGTGATGATCAGCGCCAGGTTTGGATGCTCGGGTATCCCTACCGGAGGATCTGATCAGATCTGCTCGATCTCGGGCGCCTCGGTCCTGATCATCGGCGGTGGCTCCCCGGACTCTGGCAATGGCTCCTTGGCTGACGCCAGTCTGCGCCACGGCCGCTTGACGGCCAGCCAGCTCACCGCCGCGATCAGCAGGGTTGCGCACAGCACCCAGCCGAGCGCCGTCGTCCCGACGCCCACGTACTTCAGCCCGGAAGCGGTAATCACGAACGTGATCACGGGCCGGATGTAGCGGTCGGGGGCGGTCGAGGACAGCATCGAGCCGACGAACACGGCGGGGACGCTGCCGAGGATCAGCGAGATCGTGACGCCGAACTCGACATGGCCGAATGCGAGCGCGCCAAGCGCGGCGGCGAGCGTTAGCGGCACGGCCTGCGTCAGGTCCGTGCCCACCAGTTGGTTGGCGCCGATCATTGGATAGAGGAACAACAGCATCACGATCATCAGCGAGCCCGAGCCGACAGAGGTCATGCCCACGACGATCCCGCCGAGCATCCCGATCAGCACCGTTCCCAGCGGGCGTGGGGTGATCTCGTGGATGACTGCGGTGCGCGTCTGCCCGGTGCGTCGGTCGAGGACATAGCGCAGCACCATCGCGCTGGCTCCCACGAGCAGCGCGATCCCGAGGGCCAGCTCGATTTTCTGCTGGGCGGCGCTTGCGTGGCCCAGCAGGTGCAACAGGTAGGAGCCGACGAAGGCCATCGGCACTGAGCCGAGCACCATCCATCCGACCAGCCGCAGGTTGACCGTTTTCTGGCGCAGGTGAACGGCGGCTCCGATCGGGCGCATCATCACGGCCGCCACCAGATCGCTGGAGATCGCCGCGGACGGCTCGACGCCGAACAGCAGGATCAGCATCGGCGTCATCAGCGCTCCACCGCCCGCGCCGGTCATGCCGACGAGGAAACCGATCACGGCACTCCCCAGAACGATGTATGGGTCGATGTGCACGACGGTCCTCTCCCCCTGCGACGTCCCGCTTCGTCCTCCAGCGCCCGATGGGGCGGCTGAGTATCGTAGCGGCATCTCGGGTGCGCCAGACAGGCGCTTGCCGGGCACAAGCGAGAACGAGCGAGGTGCGAGATGGACCGACCCGTCAAGCGGCGCTGGGAGATCTTGATTGGGCGCTACACCGCCAACCCAATGATGCGCGGCATGTTCAAGCTCGGCATCACGTCGCCGGGGATGGCGCTCGTGGAGACGGTCGGCAGGCGCACGGGCGCGGTGCGTCGTACGCCCGTCGCATACGCGGGCGATGGCGAGACGCTGTGGCTGATCGCCCAGCACGGCAGGCACGCAGGTTGGGTGCAGAACTTCCAGGCCAGCCCGACGGTGCGCGTGCGCCTAGGTCGCCGCTGGCGCACGGGCACCGCGGAGCTGCTCCCGGACGACGACGTCAAGGCCCGCACCCGCACCTTCGCCAACGGCCCGGTCGGCCGGGCGATCGCCGCGGCGACGTTTCGCGCGCTGGAGAGCCAGCCGGTGACGGTGCGCATCCAGCTCGAGGGATGACAAGCGGGCGGCGCGCGCCGGGGTACGCGCCGCCCGCGATCGTGGGGCTCCGCTAAGCCGCGACCCGTCGCCGGGCGCCGGCGCGCCGGCGCTGGCCGGTGCGCGCATGGAGATCCCCACGCGCGCTCTGCGGCTGCGCGCGCTCGAGCTCCTCGGCGTCGCTGAGCGCCCAGCCGAGCCGCTTGATCAGCTGCATCGCCGCGTGGCCGGTGCTGAGGTGCACCGGGTGGACGCTCTCGTTGAGCAGCACCGAGGCGCCGCCGCGAGTCGTTCGCTCAGTGGTCACGATGATCCTGGCCATGATGTCTCCTTCTTGGAAGGTCGTTGGGGTGAGGGACGGTTGGGCCGGGCCGAGTGGCCCGGCCCAACCTGTGAGGGGATGTCCGGCGGGGGGGTCGCCCGCCGGACGGTGGAGACGAGGTCCGTCAGGTACCTCTACATCGCCCGATCACACCGGCCGCGGCTGAGACGGCCGCGGCCCGGCCACCCGCGCAGGTGTTGATCTGCGGTGGGGGAGGAGACGTGTGAGCGAACATTGTTCAGCAAGTATATCGAGAATATGTGCAAAAGCAAGGATCGACCGCCTCGCGCGCGATTTGCGGGACCGCTGAGCGGCGTGAGCGGCTGCTCATCGGCCAGGCGCCCGGGTTGCTCGGCGCGAGGCGTGGAGCGTCCGCGGGGCCCTGCGCGCTACCAGGCCTGCGGGGCGTGGCAGTGCGGGCAGACGACGGTCGTGGAGACCGGGGCGAGGAACATGAAGCCGCACTGACAGGCGTAGGAGGCCTCGTCGATCGGACCGCCGGCGCTGCGCACGCGCATCACGTCTCGGTCGGGCGTGTGGGGCACCGCGTCCTGACGCCTCCGCCGAGCGGCTCGGGAGCGGCGGCGTGCGCGCAGAGTGTGGGGGAGTCTTGCTCTCATGCTCTATTGGGAAAAACTCCGCTGAGGAGCGAAGGTTTCGCTTTGCAGGGAAGATTTCCTCGCGCCGGGGCCGATTGGGCGGTCGTGGAGGGCGCCGGCCGGCGGCACGGCGGAAAAAAGGGTTTGAGATACTGAGAGGCGATGAACCCCACGCGAAAGCGAACGGTGCGCTTGGTCGTGGCCTTGAGCGCAGCCGTTGTTCTGGCAAGCGCGCTGATCTACACGAGCTTCAGCGCGGCAAGCCCGGCGCTCAGCCCAAGCCAGCTGGTCCACCAGGCACAGCCCGGCCGCGATTATCAGCTGACGGGCACGGTCGTGAAGGGCTCGGTGCACCGCGAGGGCTCTGTGCTCGACTTCAGCGTCGCCGACCGCGCCGGAGGGACGACGATCCCCGTCGCCTACACGGGAACCGTCCCCGATCCCTTCCGCGAAGGGCGTGAGGTGATCGTGACCGTGGAGAAACACGGCGGCCGCTTCGTCGGCGAACGCGACTCGTTGATCACCAAGTGCCCCTCCAAGTACAAGACCGCTCCGGCGGGCGAGAAGCAGAACTACTGAGTGGCTCCTCTCGGGCGGATCTGCCTACTGCTGGCACTTGCCGTCTGCGTCTACGGCATCGGCGCCGCGATCTACGGCGTCCGCAGCGGCCGCGTCGAGTTCTCGGAGTCCGCTCGCCGGGCCGTGTACGCGCTCGCGCTGATCCTGACGGTCGCGTTCGCGGTCCTGGAGCTCGCCTTCTTGCGCAACGACTTCGCCTTCAACACGGTCGCCGACACCTCCAGCAGGACGACGCCGACCTTCTACCGGGCTGCTGCCGTGTGGTCCTCGCAGGAAGGCTCGCTGCTGCTGTGGGCCTGGCTGCTGTCCCTGTGGTCGAGCCTCGCGCTGTTTCTCGTGCGCAGGCGCATGCGCGAGGTGAGCGCCTACGCGACGGCGATCCTGCTCGGCTTCGGGGCCTTCTTCATTGCCCTGATGATCTTCTATGCGACGCCGTTCGCGACGACCAGCCCGGTACCGGCGGAAGGCGTGGGCCTCGACCCGCTGTTGCGCTTCCCGACGATGATGATCCACCCGCCGATGCTGTACTCGGGCTACACGCTGTGCACGATTCCGTTCGCGTTCGCGATCGGGGCGCTCTTGGCGCGCAGGGTCGATGCCGACTGGATCCGCGCGACGCGCCGCTTCGCGATCGCCGCCTGGCTGTTCCTCGGGATCGGCATCCTGCTCGGCGCCCGCTGGTCCTACGCCGAGCTCGGCTGGGGCGGCTATTGGGGCTGGGATGCCGTCGAGAACGCCTCGCTGATGCCGTGGCTGACGGGCACGGCGTTCCTGCACTCGCTGATGATCCAGGAGAAGCGCGGCATGTTGAAGGTGTGGAACGTCTCGCTCGTGCTGGCGACGGGCACGCTGGCGATCATGGGCACGTTTCTCGTGCGCAGCGGGATCCTCAACTCGATCCACGCCTTCGGCGGAGCGACGCTGGGGGTGCCGTTCGTGACGCTGATCGCGGTCTTGATCGCCGGCTCCATCTATCTGGTCGTCTCGCGCCGCGAGCTGCTGCGCTCCGAGCATCGCCTGGACTCGTTGCTGTCGCGTGAATCGATCTTCCTGGCCAACAACGTCGTGCTCGTGGGACTGTGCTTCGTGATCTTCTGGGGCACCTACTTCCCGCTGATCTCCGAGGCCCTGACCGGCCGCGAAGCATCGGTCGGCCCGCCGTGGTTCGACCGCTACACGGTGCCGCTGGCGCTGATCCTCGTGCTGCTGAGCGGCATCGGGCCGGTGATCGCCTGGCGCCGTGCGACGCTCGCCAACGCCCGGCGCAACTTCCTCGCGCCGCTGGTCGTCGCTGGGCTGGCGCTGATCGTGCTGCTCGCTGCGGGCGTCTCGCAGAAGCCGTTCGCGATCGCGATGTTCTGCTGCGCCGCGTTCGTGCTCGGCAGCATCGGGCAGGAGTTCTTCCGCGGCATACGCGCGCGCCGCGCGATGGCCGGGGAGGCGGCGCCGGTGGCGTTGCTTGCGCTCGTACGCCGCAATCGCAGGCGCTATGGCGGCTACATCGTGCACGTCGGGATCGCCGTGCTGTTCGTGGGTGTCGCCGCGTCATCCTCCTTTCAGCACGCCGTCGAGCAGGGGCTCTCGCCCGGCTCCTCCGCGCGCGTCGGCGCATACACGGTCCGCTACGTGCGACCGACCGCCACGATCACGCCCAGGAACGACGCGGCGCACACCGGCTCGACGCTCAGCCTCGGCGCGGTGCTCGACGTCAGCAAGCATGGGCGCCATGTCGCCACTCTGCGCCCCAGCCAGGGCTATTACGACTCGGGCGATCCTTCGCAGGGGTCCGTCGGGCACCTGATCGGCGGCCAGGCGGTGAGCCACATCAGCATGAATGCCGGCGTGACGCGAGACGTGTGGAGCGCGATCGCGCCAAACATCTCGACTCCCGCCCTGCGGCGGATCGTCAACGTCGGCAACCGCACGCTGCCGCCCGACGAGGCCGAGCTGGCGATCGGCTACCTGGCGCGCGCGTACCTGAAAAACCCGCCGCCGGCGCAGTTCCACCTGATCGTCTCGCCGCTCGTGATGTGGATCTGGATCGGTGGCCTGATCGTCTTTGGCGGTGGCCTGATCGCAATCTGGCCCGCGCCGAGCGCCGTGCGCCGGCGTGTGAGCATGCGCTCGCGCGCGCGCGCGGCTCACGGCCTGGCGCGCGCCTGAGGTTGGCCTGATGGCACGATCGCGTCCGCTGGCGCGGGCCGGGGCCGCGTGGACTTCCTGATCGCGATCCTCGCCGTCGGGCTGATCGCGCTTGTGGTGCTCGTGATCAGCGCGCCTCTGCGCGCGGTGCGGCGCGAGGACGACGCCGTCTCGCCCGAGGAGGGAGACCTGCAGGCCGCGCGCGAGGCCAAGTATCGCGAGATCCGCGACGCCGAGCTGGATTTCCGCACCGGCAAGCTCTCCCGCGAGGACTACGAGACGATCGACCGCACGCTGCGCGCTGAAGCGCTCGAGACCCTCAACCGGCTGGAGGCCTCAGAGGCGCCCCCGCCGAGCGCGCCCGGATCCCCCGGGCGGCCCACAGACGGCTAGGCCCAGGGCCGCTTGAGCAGCACGACCGCGTTCACGAAGAACAGGATCGCGAAGAAGATCGTCCAGCGGTTGAGGTTGCGCTCGACCAGCGAGCCGCCGCCGAGCGGACCCGTCCCGGAGCCGACGCCAAAGGCACCCGACAGGCCCGAGTCCTTGCCCGAGTGCATCAGCACCAGGAAGATCACGGCCACCGAGATGGCGACCTGCAGGACGGAGAGAACCGTTTCCACGAGCGTCAGATTACCGGAGTCGGGCTAGGGACAGGACAAATGCTCGTCGGCGCTCGCGCCGCTGTGGTCGGCGAACGTGAACTCGGCGGCAAACGGAAAGCCCCCGGCCGGGCAGTTGCGCGGAATCACGACGACCCCGGCCGCGTGCGCGCGCGGCGGTCGTTTGACGTTTCCGACCGTCAGCGACAGCGAGCTGAAGGATGCGTCCGGCTCATACATGAGCGTGGGGATCCGCGGGACCGAGACCGTCAGCTTGGAGCCGTATGGCGCGCTATCCGGTCGCAGCACCGCCGTGCTGATTACGCTCTGATACAGCGGGGTGGAGCCGTGGCCGTAGATCTCGAACGTCGGCGCGCTGCCCTGATTGGGCCCGCGAAAGACGGAGATCGTGGCCGTCTCGGGCACGGTCTGTGAGCCGGCGCGCACCTCCATCAGAGCGTGACCGCGTCCGAGCAGCGATCCCGGCGGGCAGCCGGGGGGGCCCTTCTTGCGCAGGCGGGAGTTAGCGCAGGTAGCGACTCCGGCGAGGTTGATGCTCAACCCGGCCGGCAGATGCACGACCGCCTGGCTGAGCGGCGCGGGCACGCCGCTGTCCCCGCCGGAGAAGCCGAAGGTGAGCGTGAAGGACGTGCTCACCCCGAGCCGGTTCGGCAGAAACGACGGGTGGATGCTCGCGCTCGTCTCGGCCAGCGCCTGCGCGGGCACGCCCGCACAGGCACACGATGCCAGCGTCGCGAGGCCGATCGCTCTCAGGCTCATCACTTCGGACAGCGAATAGTGCTCTTGCTGAGCACATTCGTCCCGTCCTGGAAGCTGAACTGCGTAGCCACCGGCCAGCCCCCCTTGGGACAGCTCTTGGGGGTGATGATGCCCTTCACGTGAAAGAGCTTGCGCTTGCCTTTGACCGTCTTGTAGTAGGCGACGTTTTTGGCTCCCAGCGTCAGGAAGGAGCTGATCGCCGAGGCGTCAGAGGCTTCCGGGAGCACTTTGATGATCGGCACGTTCAAGGAGAAGCCAAGGCCATAGGGCTTTGGCGAGTTGATCACCGGCGCGGTGAAGACCAGCTGGATCGAGACGGGGCTCGATCCGTTCAAGTAGATCAACAGCGAGGTGTGCCCGGGGTGGTTGTTGGCGAGGAAGAAGTCCAGCGTGAATTTCTCATTGACGACTTCCTTGGCGATTTCATAGGCCCCTTCGCCGCCTCCAAAGCCCGCCTTGGAGTTGGCCGGGCAGCCCTGGGGGCCTTCGTTTTCGAGGATCTGCACGCTGCAGACGCCGGTGCCGTTCAAGTCCAGGCTCACGCCTGCCGGGCCATAGACGTTCACGTGCGTGATCGGCGAGGGGATCGGCAGCGTGTTCGATGCGATCGTGGCCGAGCCGAACACGTTGGTCGGCACTCCCAGCTTGTCCGGGGTGAAGCCCGCGGAGGTGATCTTGACCGTCTGTTCGGCCTGGGCGCTTGAGACGGTGAGCGCCAGGGCCGTGCAGCACAGCGCCAGGGCTGTTGAGATCCGGCGGGGTTTGGGCAGCGGCAGCATCATCTCTCTCTTTCCATCCCTCGTGATTCGCCGGCGCACGAGCCGGCCCCCTGTATGAACACTAACTACCGGGGCGCGAGAATGGAGCGGTTGCCGAGCAAAAGATAGAGCCATTTGCGGCAAACTCCCGCACGCAGGAGGCGTCCAGGCGCTATCGAAAGGTGATCCGGTGTCTCTTTTCCGGCCCCGTCCGGCACTTTCTCGCGCGCCGGTGCAAGCTCGCTCCCGGCGCGCGCGTTTCGGCGCAAGCGCATGAGCCGGCCAGCAATTCCGGGCGATTCGCGTGGTTTCGGCGCTTCTTTCCCCAGGTATCGCTACTGTCTGGCGGCGCTGTGTGCCAATGACGCGCCTAGAGTTCGTTTAGGCGATTACGAATCCTTTACCCCTTGGTGGTTGCCTGCCGATATGAATTCAGGTGGGCGTACCCCGCGTTTGTGGGCTACCTGCGCCAACCACGACGATGGGACGACCACACGATGACCATGACCGGCGCATGCCTCCCCTGAACAGCCCACGCAGGTGGACATGGCGCGCGGTCCTGTCGGTGCTTGCCGGCGGAGGGCTGACGGCGGCCGGACTCGCGCCACTTCCCGCCGGGGCGCTCGCCGCCGAAACGCCCAGCGGCGGTCCCTCGGAAGGCTCGAGCACGCCCCGGCCCGGCGACAGCGGCCGCGAAGAAACGGCGACCCAGCCACCGGCGGGCACGACGACGTCGGTCACCCCGCCGCCCTCGCCCACGCCCACGCCCACGACGCCCACCTCGGCGCCGGCCCCGACCACGACGACGGGCCCGGACACCGAACTACCGGCACCAGCGGCGCCGACCCCAGCGGTCACGGTGCAGCGCAGGCAGAAAACGACAGCATCGAAGAAAGTCGGCCCCAACGTCACCTCCACGAGCGCGCAGCCGGGCGCCGGTGGCGCCGAGGGCCCGAAAGGCGTGACCGGCAACAACGTCGCCCAGGCGCCGCAGCTCGTGGCCGCCGAGACGGGCGCGCTCGCGGCGGAGCTCGCCGGCTCCGCGGCCTCGGCACAGGCGCTCGCGTTCTATCGCATCCCGCTGTTCCTGCTTCCGATCTACCAGGCCGCGGCCGTCCAGTACGGCGTGCCGTGGCAGATCCTCGCCGCGATCAACGAAATCGAGACCAACTACGGCACCGACCAGTCGGTCTCCACGGCGGGCGCCGTGGGCTGGATGCAGTTCATGCCCGCCACCTGGATTCAGTACGGGGTGGACGCGCTGGACGCCGGCTATGCCGACCCCTACAACCCCGTCGACGCGATCTTCGCCGCCGCGCGCTACCTGCGTGCCGCCGGCGCAGCGACCGACCTGCACGCCGCGATCCTCGCCTACAACCACTCCGAGGAATACGTCAAATCGGTGCTGCTGCGCGCGAAACTGATCTCCACCTATCCCAAGCCCGTGATCGCAACGCTCACAGGGCTCACCGACGGCCGCCTGCCGGTCACCGGCAAGCGCGTCGCCTGGGGCTCGCTGACCAGCGAGCCCGCGCCGTCGAGCGCGACCGCGAGCGCGACCGCCGGTGCGACCGCGACGCCCGCGGTGGGATCCAAGCTCTCGGCGCCCGTCTCGAGCAGCCCCGCGGCGCCCCCGTCGCCGAAGGCCGCCGCAGCCGGCGTGTCGGGCAAGGGCAAGAAGGGCGAGCAGAGCGTGCAGCTGATCGACCTGATGAGCGCTCCCAATGCCTCCGTCGTGGCTGCGCAGGACGGCCGCGTGCTGAAGCTCGGCAGCTCTCGCAAGCTCGGCAGATACCTGGTCCTGCGCGACGTGTACGGCGATGTGTTCACCTACGCGGGCATCGGTAGCGTTGCCTCCCACTACCGCCGGCCGAAGGCCCCACATGCCGCCGCCTCCGCGGGCAGCTCAGCGGTGGCCGCGGTCGCCAAGACGCCTGAACCGAAGCCCACGCTGCCGGCCACCGCGGGGCGCCAGCTGCCGCACACCTTGAAGGTCAAGGCGCATAAGCCGAAGGCCGGTGCTCCCGGCGGCTCCGCCAGCGCGCAGGTCTCCTTGTCGGTGCGGGAACCGGCGGCTCCGCCCACCGGCAAGGTGCGCCTGTTTGCCCATCCCGGCAATCCCGACGCGCTTGCCTCGGCGGCGAGCGGCAGGCACGCGAGCGCGCGTTCGGCCGGCGTCGGCCATCTGCTGCCGTTGCGAGCCGGGTCGATCGTCACGAAGGGCACGGTGCTCGGTCGCGTGCGCACGCCGCTCGGCGCGCACGCCGGCCATCTCCGTTTCGCGATCCGCCCGGCGGGCGATGCGGAGACGATCGACCCCCGCACGATCCTGCAGAACTGGGTCCAGCTCGACACGGCTCTGCACCCACAGGGAGCGAGCGGCGACACAGATCTGCTCGGCGCGACCGCCAGTGGCGTTTTCCTACTCTCCAAGCAGGAGCTCCAGCGCGCCGTGCTCTCGGATCCCGGCATCAGCATCTACGCGTGCGGCCGCCAGGACATCGCCTCGGGAGCGATCGACAAGCGCGTCCTCGCCGTGCTCGCCTTCCTCTCGCGCAGCGGCCTGAAGCCGACCGTCAGCGCGCTCGAGTGCGGCCACAGCGAGATGACCGTCTCCGGCAACGTCTCCGAGCACTACACCGGCGACGCCGTCGACATCTCCGCGATCAACGGCGTTCCGATCGCCGACCACCAGGGAGCCGGTTCGATCGCCGACATCACGATCAGGGCGTTGCTGACCCTCCAGGGTGAATTCGTGCCCCATCAGATCATCAGCCTGATGCAGTACCCGGGCACCTCGAACACGCTGGCGATGGCCGATCACTGGAACCACATTCACGTCGGCTTCCACCCCGTCGGCGCGGCGCTCGGTGCGGCGGCAAAGGCCGCGCGTTCGGCGGGCGCCGGCAAGACCGCTCCGGTGCCGGTGCTCGTGACGAGCGATCTCAGCAGCGGCCAGTGGAACAAGCTGATCACGCACGTCGCCACGCTGCCCGCGCCGAAGGTCGCGGTCAAGCCGAGCGCCGCGGCGATCAAGGACCCCAAGCGCCCGTAGGGAACTACCATCGGCAGCCTCATGGCTCGCCGATGGCTCTCAAAGACCGCCGGAGGCTCCGCTGGGCGCCCCGGGTGCTTTGCGCGCTCGGTTCGCGCTCGCGCCGGGCGGCCGTCTCCTGACGCGCGCGAAGTTGGCGCCACCGCATCTCTTGACGGTAGCCGTGAACTGGGCGCGAGTGACGCCGCTGGGGAGTCGTAGACCGCCGCCCGGGCCCCGCGTGCTGGACGCGGCGCCTTTGCCACGGACCCGCTTGGGCAGCGTGATGCCGTTCCTCTGCAGGCAGGCGCGCAGCGCCGCCGCCCGGGCCCCGATCCTCCGGCGCGCCTTGGCCGTCCCACCGCGCTTGCGGATGGCGCCGCCCTCACCGGCGGCGCTCGAAGAGGAGCGCTGTGAGGATGAGCTTGTCGATGACGAGCTCGTAGAGGAAGAGGAAGTGTTTGCAGGGGATGGGCGTAGAGGGGAGGCGCTCTTCGCGGAGCCTCCGCACGCTCCGAGCGCCAATCCGGCGATCAGCAGAACGAGCACCGCCGCCGGTCTGCTTGGTTTGTTCTCGAGGTCGGGCATGGGCTCTCTTTCTCGGGGTGATTGTGCTGTGAGCGGATAAATTTCGCGCAAGTCTGCTCGATCGCCGCGTTGATTGTTTACGCCGGGACCGTCTGGAATGATCCGCCCGATGTCCATACACGGCGGGATCGACCTCGGCGGCACCAAGATCCAGGCGGCGATCGTCGATGAGGATCACACCGTGCTCGGCTCGGCCCGCCGGCCGACGCCGACCACGGGCGGCCCGCCGGACGTCGCCTCGGAGATGGTGGCCGCGCTGCGCGACGCCGCAAAGGCCGCCGAGCTGGACCCCGCTGAGCTGGCCGGCGTGGGCGTCGGCTCCCCGGGGACGATCGACGGTGGCAGCGTCACCAGCGCCCGCAACCTTCCCGACTGGGAAGGCGAGTTCCCACTGGGCAAGACGCTCGAAGATTCGCTCGGTTGCGAGGTGCGGATCGGCAACGACGTCCAGGTTGCGACCGACGCCGAGTTCGAGTTGGGGGCGGGCCGGCCATATGACTCGCTGCTTGGGGTCTTTTGGGGCACGGGCGTCGGCGGCGGGCTGATCCTCGACGGCCGCCCCTGGACCGGGCGCGGCGCGGCGGGTGAGATCGGGCACATGGTGGTCGAGATCGACGGGGCGCACTGCACCTGCGGCAGGCGCGGTTGCATGGAGGCCTACGCTGGCCGTTCGGCGATGGAAGCGCACGTCGGCAAGCTGGTGGAGAAGGGCAGGCACACCGACCTGTTCAAGTTGATGAAGGCGCGCGAGCGCACGCGGCTGACGAGTGGCATCTGGGCGCGCGCGCTCGAGCACGGCGACAAGCTGGCGATTCACATGATCGACCGCGCCGTCAAGGCGCTCGGCGCCGGCATCGCCTCGGCCGTCAACCTGCTCGACGTCGAGTGCGTGATCATCGGCGGCGGGCTGGGCGTGCGGCTCGGCGATCCCTATGCCGAGCGCATCGCCGAGGCGATGCAGCCGCATCTGTTCGCCGACTTCCACCCGCCCGACGTGCACGTGGCCGCGCTGGGCGACCTCGGCGGCGCGGTCGGCGCCTCGCTGCTGGTCGAGCACGGCGACGTTCCCGCGGTCTCCTGAGCAGGACGAGCAGGGGCGCTGCGGCGGGGCGCGCTACAGGCCCGCGACCGTGATCACGACGAGTGCGACAGACAGCGTCGAGGTGACCGCGACCGTGACGCCGGCCGCGCCGTTCAGCAGCCCGCGGCTGCGTTTCTCGCCCATCACGTGCCTGGAGCGAGCCAGGCGCCAGATGAAGAACAGGTTGATCGGCAGCAGCAGACCGTTGACGACCTGCACGCCGACGAGCAGGGAGATCACGGGCAGGCCGGGGATGATCGCCACGAACGCGCTGATCATGATCATGGCGGTGATGATGTTCACGAACACCGGCGCCTCGGCGTGGCGCCGGCCGACGCCCTTCTCGTAGCCAAGCGACTCGGAGATCACATAGGACGTCGAGATCGGCACGATCGCGGCGGCCAGCAAGCTCGCCCCGAGCAGCCCCACGCCGAACAGCACCTCGGCGTAATGGCCGGCGAACGGGTCCAGCGCGCGCGCCGCGTCGGCGGCCGAGGAGATTTCGTGGATGCCGTGCGTGAACAGCGTCGCGCCGGTTGCGATGATGATGAAGGAGGCGATCAGGTTCGCGAACATCGCACCCGCTACCGCCTCGCGTTCCTCGTGCTTGAGCTCGTCCTCGCGCACCCCGCGCTCGACTACGGCCGACTGCAGGTACAGCTGCATGTAGGGGGTGATGGTCGTGCCGGCCGTGGCGATCAGCAGCACCACGAAGGTCGGGTCGGCGTGGATGTGCGGCAGCACGATCGCCTTGCCGACCTCACCCCAATGGGGGTGCGCGAGGATCGCCGCGATCGGATAGGCGAAGAAGGGGATCGTGAGCCAGATGAAGATCCGCTCCGCCGAGCGGTAGGAGCCGCGCACGATGATCAGCCAGATCCCGAGCGCCGTCAATGGCACGGACAGCTGCACCGGTACGCCCGCCAGCCCGAGCGCCGCGCCGATCCCGACGAAGTCCGAGATGCAGATGCCGAGGTTCGCGATCAGCACGGCGCTCGTGGCGAACACCGACCAGCGGATGCCGTACTCCTCGCGCACCAGCTCGGCCAGGCCCTTGCCGGTCACGACGCCCAGTCGGGCCGCGAGTTTCTGCACGATCCCCAGCGAGATCGTGATCAGGACGATCAGCCACAACAGGCCGAAGCCATATTTGGCGCCGACGGCCGAGTAGGTTGCCACACCACCGGCGTCGTTGCCCGCGTTGGCAGCGATCAGGCCTGGGCCGAGCAGGCCGAGGAAGGCAAATATGCGGGTGCGCCGGCGGCTAAGACGCGCAGGCAGACGCGGTCGGCCACGAGTGGCCGACCGGATCCGGCGCATGACGGGCGGTACTCGAACCGCCATCGAACTGTCCGCTTGCAGCGTTCACGCCGGGGGAGTGTATTCAGTCCTCGCCAAGCAGGCCAAAGCGCCGGCGCCAGCCGCGCGGGAGCATCGCCGCGAGCACGTCATCGACCGTCACGACGCCGAGCATCCGCTGGTCTTCGCCGGCGACCGGGATCGAGGTGAGGTTGTAGTCGGCCATCAGCCGTGCCACCTCCTCGAAGGATGCGTCAGGCGACAGGCACGGGGTCTCGTGCTTGACGACGCTGTCCAGCCGCCGTCCCGGGTCCACGCGCAGCAAAGCCGTCACCGGCACGCTGCCTTCAAGCGTCCCCTCCGATGAGCTGACGAAGACCATCGTCAGCAGCTCCTCGGCGACCTCGCTCTCGCGGACGGCGTCGAGCGCATCGCCGGCCGACGTGGAGCCGCGCAGCAGCACGAAGTCCGGGCTCATCAGCCCGCCGGCCTCGGCGGGGTCATAGCCCAGCAGTGCCCGCACCTTTACGCGCTGGCTGACGGGCAGCAGCGCGAGCACCGGCTCACGCCGGTCCTCGTCGAGCTCGCCCACGATGTCGGCGGCGTCGTCTGAGGCCATCCGCGAGAGGATCTCGGCGATCTGCGCGTCCGGACGGTCCTCCAGGAACTCGCGCTGGTGGTGATCGTCGAGCTCCTCGAACACGTCGGCCTCGAGCTCGCGGTCGTCCTCGCCCACTGCCTGGATGATCTCTTCGCCCTCGTGCCGGGATGCCGCCTCCACGAGGTCGGCGATCTGCGCCGGGTGCAGCTTTGCGAGCTTCGGATGGGGGACGCGCAGGCGCACGGTGGGAACGTGGCCGACGAACGGCTCCACGCCGGCCCAGTCGAGGAACTCGCCGGTCGCGATGTGCGCGCCCAGTCCCTTCGGCAGCAACCGGCGCAGCCCGCCGCGCGGCCCCGTGTCGACGCCCACGACGCGCCAGGAGCCTCCGACGAGCGCCAGCTCGATCTCGTTCGCCCGCACCAGTCGCGCCCCCTGCACGTTGATCAGCTGCCGGTCGAGCAGATCGCGCTTCAGCAGCACCTCCTCAGGGCGGCGCTCGAAGTGGCGCAGATCGAGCTTGGCCTTGCGCAGCACGACGCCGCCCGTGCCGATCTCCGAGACCCGATCGGCTCCCAGGTAGGAGGTCCGACCGGCGACGCTCACGAGGAAGCCGGTGATCGGCGGATAGCCGGCGCCGCCCAGCCGCACGATCAGATCCTCGACCTTGCCCAGGCGCTCCCCGTCGGAGTCCCTCAATGGGCTGCCGACGACCGTGGAGAGGTGGAGGATCGGCGGCGCCTGCGTCGCGGGCGCGTTCACGGACTCATCCTACGCGCCCGATCCCGCGTCGGTCATCTCTGGCTGGTTGTGAGCAGCCGCTCGATCGCTGCGTCGAATGCACCAGCATCGAGGCTGGCCGGCTCGAAGCGGCGCGGCACGCCGGCGCTGCGGTAGAGCAGAAAGGAGGGAGTGCTCTCGAGCTTCAGCCGCCGGGCGAGCGCTTGGGCTTCGCGCAGCTGCGCCTGCACGGCCGCGGAGTCGCGTGCGGCAAGCGCGCGCGCGACGTCCACGCCGGGGATCGCGCTCGCCAGCGCGCGCAGGTAGGTGTTGGTCACATAGCCGCTGTTCTCGGCCCCTTGGTTGCGGTACATCAGCGCGTTGAACTGGAACATGCGGCTCTGCTCGCCCACCGCGCCTGCCATTTGCGCGGCGCGCCGGGAGTCCTCACCGATGAACTGCAGGGCGCGGAAGACGAGCAGCACGCGCCCGCTGCGTACGTAGCGGGAGACGATCGGCGGCAGCACCCGCTGGGCGAACTGCGCACAGGCGGGGCATTGCAGGTCGCCGAACTCCACAAGCGTCAGCGGGGCGCGGGGATTGCCGAGCGCGATCCCCTGCTGGGGGATCCCGGCGAACAGGGCAAGCGTCTGCGCCGCGCCCGGAACCGGCTTGCCCGGCTCGAGATCGGAGGTACTGCCGCTGCTCAGCACGGCGATCAGCACGGCGGCGATCGCCACGGCGCTCACCAGCAGCGCACCCAGCCGGTAGAGGCGAGCGCGCACGCGCTCGTCGCGGGTGGGAGGGGTGGAGGGTGTGTGAGCGGCGGCCACGCCTGTCTTGTATCGCACACCCCGTGCGCGCCGGAGCCGCCGAGCGCGCCTGCCCGGCGACGGGAGAATCTATGTTGAACAGGTGATGCTGCCCTTCTGGACGTCCATCGGCGTGCTGTCGCTCGTGCAGGGGACCCTGGTGGCGATCCCACGCGCGCCGGCGGCGCCGAAGCTCGCACGGCTCACCGACCGGCGCTGGGCAGCGATCCCGCCGCTGTCGGTGATCGTGTTCGTGGTGATCGCCGGGGCGGCCGAACAAGCGAGCGCCGATGGGCTCACCTATCTGGCGCTGTGTGCCGTGCCCCCGCTCGCGGCGCTCGCACTGGGCTGGCTCACGCCCGCGGCACGCCCGCGCAACGCGCTGCTCGTGTTGCCGCTGTTCGCGCTCGCCTGGGCCGATCGCGGTGGCTTGGCCGGCGACGGCGCCGCGCTGGTGCTTTCGGCGCTCAGCTGCGTGGCGCTGGGAATGCTGCTGGCGCTCGTCACGCCGCCGCGATGGCTGGCGGGCGGGATCGTCGCGATGGCGCTGGCCGACGCGGCGCTGGTCATCTCCGATCTGCTGCAGCGCCCCAACGATGCGCTCAACGCCGCGCATCCGGCGGCCGGCCTGCCGCGGTTGCAGAGCGCCACGTTCGGCTCGGCGCTGATGGGCTATGGAGACCTGTTCATCGCCGGCGCGCTCGGGGCGCTGCTGGCGCTCACGGTGGGACGCTCCTGTCAGCTGCGCGCCGGGCTGCTGGCCGCGCTGTTGACGATCGGCTTCGACCTGCTGTTCTTCTTCGCCCGCGAGCTGCCGGCGACCGTGCCGGTCGCGCTCACTCTGATCGTGCTGGTCGCCGTGCGCCGGCGGAGATCCGCGTCGTCGGCGCGAGCTCCAGCGCGTGCAGCTCCTGCGGAGCATCGACGGCCGTCGGGCTCCGCGGCTCCGGCTGCTGCGACGCCGCCGCCGAACGCTCGATCCCCGGCTCGGCCGGGTCGGACTCCAGCCGCGCCGTGACCACTCGTGCCGCCGTCTCGACGGCGGGCGGGGAGAGCACCTCGCGCTCGGAGGCCGCGCCGGCCTGCTCGATCCGCCGCACCTGCGGGACCACGCGATGGTCGAAGGAGCCGACCGCCTCGTTGTAGGCGGAGGTGGCGGAGTCGAGCTGGCGACCGACCTTCGCGAGCGGTTCGACGAAGCGCCCGAGGCGGCGGTGAAGCTCACGCGCCGAGTCGGCGATCTCGCGCGCGGACTCGGCGATCAGCTCCTGGCGCCAGCCGTAGTGGACGGCCCACAGCAGCCCGATCAAGGTCGTCGGGGTGGCCATCAGGATCTGCTGCTGGACTCCGTACTCGATCAGCGCCGGGTCCTCGGCGAGGGCGGCCTGGTAGATGCCGTCGGAGGGCACGAACATGACCACGAACTCGGGCGTGGAGTCGAGCTGGCCCTGATAGCCCTTGGCGGCCAGTTTGGTGATGTGCTCGCGCGTCTGCTTGGCGTGGCGCGCTAGGTGCAACTCGCGCTGGTCATCCGCGCTCGCCTCCAGTGCCGAGAGGTAGGCGTCCAGCGGTACCTTCGAGTCGACCACGATCAGCTTCCCGCCCGGAAGGCGCACGAGCATGTCCGGGCGCAGCGGCCCCTCGCCGGTCTGGATCGTGCTCTGCTCGAGGAAGTCGCAGTGGGAGACCATGCCCGCCATCTCGACCACGTTGCGCAGCTGGATCTCGCCCCACGAGCCGCGGGTGGCGGGGCGCTTGAGCGCCGACACCAGGTTGCCCGTCTCCGCGCGCAGCGTGCCGACGCCCTCGCCGAGCTGGCGAACCATCTGCGCGAGCTCGCCTTGGGCCTGCCTGCGCTCGCGCTCCAGGCGCCCGATCTCGCTCTCCATCCTGCCCAGCTTCTCCTGCACGGGCTGCACGAGCCCCTTGATCTCCTCCGCGCGCTTGGCCATCTCGCCTGCCGATCGCTCCTCCTCCACGCGTCGCTGCTCGACCAGGCGCTGCGCGAGCGAGTCGCCGGTCTGCGCGATCACATCGACCGAGATCGACTTCAGCTCCTCTCGCATCCGCCGCCGATTCGGCCGCGCGAACGCGGCGGCGCAGGCCGCGCCGAGCAGGACACCGAGGATCAGCAGCAGGACGCTCATGGACCCATCAAGGTGACATTCCGATCGGACGCGAACGTCCCGTGAATGTGTGCAGGAGCGGGCACATGGTTGCTCGCCTGAAGCGCCCACAGCGCCGCGAAGCCCTGCAGGCGCGCGATAAACCACGCTTGACACATGGACCACCCCTGGCTATGCTTCCGGCACGCTCCCCGGGGATTCACCGTGGGGAGCAATCCATAGAGGGACAATTCCATAGAGGGGGCTGCGCTCGTAACGGACTTTTTGCCGGCGAGCCCCGTACGAGGAGGATGTGAGATGCCAGCCATGAATGGCTTCGCTGTTTCGTTCCGTTCCAAGGGTCGGCTGATCGGGTGTTGTATGGCGCTCGTGCTGCTGGTCACGGCGCTGTTTGCGTCAACCGCCAGCGCCAAACCGGTGCTGAACCCGACCAAGTACGTGGCCATCGGCGACTCGCTCGCCTTCGGCTACACGCAGGAAAAATTCGAACTGAACTTCCCGACCGAGAACCCCAGCGCGTTTGAAGGTGGATACGCCAACGTATTCGCCAAAAAACTCGCCGCGGCCGAAAAAAAAGCCGGTAACGCATTGAGCCTCGTCAACCTCGGTTGCCCGGGCGAGATCAGCGACGGCATGATCGGTCACAACCCCGCCATCGGTGGATACACCTATGTGCCCAAAGAAGGCGAAACCGAAGCCGAAGTGAAACGCAACGAAGAACGGGAAAAAGAACACAACCCGTGTGCGTATCACAACGTCAACGGCTTCCCGCTGCACTTCGAACACGGTAGCTCCTCGCAGCTTGAAGCTGCGATTGGCGTGATCGCTCCCGCACCCAGCACGGTCAGCGCGGTGACGGTCAACATCGGCTCCAACGACGAGCTCAAAGTCGTGGCAATGTGCTCGAACAAAGCCTACCTCGAAGCCAACGGCTTCGCGGGCGGCGTATTCGAATGCCTGACAGTCGAAGCAGGACCGGAAGGCCACTTCTACACGGGCGGTCTCTTCCACCACATAATCGCCAACACGGGCACCGTGATCGGCGTCCTGCGCAGCGGTCTCGTCAAATACGCCGGCAAGATCACGATCCTCGGGTTCTACAACCCGCAGGCGTTCATCCTGCCGGGCAGCGACTCGCTGCAGAAAGCACTCAATGAAGTGTTCGCGGACCAGGTTGCCAAAGGCACCTTCGGGCCGGGTGTGAAATACGCCAACCCGTTCCCGGTCATCAACCCGCAGAACGCAAAACAAGAGAAAGTCAAGATCAAAAAGTTCACCGAAGAGTGCAACCCTGCCGTCCAGAAATTCCAGACTGGCGCGGACCCGGGCTGTGAAGGTGACATCCACCCGACACCGGCTGGATACAAGAAGCTCGGCAACCTGATCAACAACGAATTCTAGGTTCGGAAGCTAAAGGGAATTAGCTGAATCGGGGCTCCCCGCCTGCTTGGCGGGGAGCCCCGATTGCTTAACGCGCTCGGCCGCGCTCCCAAGCATCCCGAGCATCGCTGGCGCCGCCGGCACCAGCCGGGCTCCGGCCGGCGTCGCGGCGATCACCTGCCGCACCGGCGGCGCCGGCGAGAGCGCGCGAATCACGATGTCCTCGCGCACCACCGACAGCGCGAGCTCGGGGATCAGCGCGACGCCGACCCCCGCCGCCACGAGCCCCTGCACGGTCTGGTAGTCGTCGCTCTCAAACGACACGCTCGGCTCGAACCCGGCCGCATGACAGCAGCGCACGACATGGCGCGCGCAGGGGCTCGAGCTGGAGGTCTGCACCCACGCTTCCCGCTGCAGCTCCTCCAGGCGCAGCCTGCCCTTCTTCGCCAGCCGGTGCTCGCGGGGGAGCGCCAGGTACATCGGGTCCTCCAGCAGCGGCACGGGCGTCATGTCCTCGGGCAGCGGCGTCTCGTCGGGGAACTCGAACAGCAGCGCCAGGTCGAGCTCGCCCGCGCGCAGGCGCGGCACGATCTCCTCCGGCTCGCCCTCGGCCAGCGTCAGCTCCACCTGCGGGTAGCTCGAGCGGAACATCGCGATCGCCACCGGCATCAACGTCGAGCCGGCGGTCGGGAAGGAGGCCATCCGCAATCGCCCCCCGCGCAAGCCCGCGATCGCCGAGAGCGCCGCCTCGGCGGTGTCGAGGCGCGCCAGGATGCCCTCGGCATGTCCCACGAGCGTCTGTCCGGCGGCCGTCAGGCTGACGCCCCGTGGATGGCGCTCCAGCAGCGTCATGCCGGTTTCCGCCTCGAGCGCCGCGATCTGCTGGGAGATCGCCGACTGGGTGTAGGAGAGAGCCTCGGCCGCACTCGACAGCGAGCCGCGATAGGCGACCTCCTTGAGCACTCTCAAGCGGCTCACGTTAAGCATAAGCACTCCTAATACTATCAATCAAAAAGATCACTGGTGCTGATGGCAGGAGCGTGCCACCATGACGGAGAACTCAAACGAGAAACCCCCTCAGCTCACAGCAAAGACGACAGGAGAAAAGCCATGTCCACCAAGATCATCGTTTCCTTCGACGGCACCGCGAACGAGGACGACGCGGTCGCTCTCGGCCGTCTCTTCGCCCGCGCGGGCGCCGAGGTGGCGCTGGCATACGTGCGGCACGCCCAAGAGCTCGACCGGGACCGCGAGACGCTTGCCCAGAGCGAGGCCGAGGAGCTGCTCGAGCGCGGCGCCGGCCTGTTCGGCGACGCGGGCGTCGCCCGTCATGTGGTCACCGACCGCTCGACGCCGGCCGGCCTGCAGGCGCTCGCCGAGCGCGAGGGCGCAAGCGTCGTCGTGTTCTGCTCGGATTCGCACACCGCCCACGGCCACGTGGCCGTGGGCAACTCGGCTCAGCAGCTGCTCGAGGGGGGTCCGGTCGCGGTCGCGGTCGCACCCGTCGGCCTCGCCGACACGCCTGAGGTCAACGTGCAGCAGATCGTCGCGATCGGCGACGCCGATGGTGGCGCTCGCGCGACCGCCGACTCGCTGGCCGGCGCCCTCGGGGCGTCGCTCGCGCCGGTCGCAAACGACGAGGCCGACCTGCTCGTGGTCGACTCGCGCCCGGAGGCGGAGGCCGGCCATGTGGCGATCAGCGCCTCGGCGGCCCACCTGGTCGAGATCGCCACCTGCTCAGTGCTCGTGCTTCCCCGCGGCACGGCCGTGCCGTTCGGCCGCACGACCGCGGCCGTAGGCGCCTGACGGCGGGAGCCTCACGCCTGGGCGCGGTGGGCGGACGGCAGCTCTACCGTGAGCGCCGTCCGCCCGCCAGCCGCGCTTTCGCGTAGTAGCGAGCGAGCGCTTTCAGGAAGTCCAGTGTGCCGCCCACGAAGTGACCCACGGGCCCCGTCCATAGCCACGTCTCGGCACGTCTGTGGGCCGGTGAGCGGGGGCGGGCTCGCACAGGGCGGCACGGTATCGTGGCTGCAGTGAGTGCTGCCCTGACGACGACCGTCACCGAGCTGGCCGATTCGCGTGTGCGCCTGCAGGTGCAAGTGCCCCCGGCGGAGGTCGCGGGGCGCTTGGAGCGCAAGGCCCATCAGCTCGGGCGTGAGTTGAAGCTGCCCGGCTTCCGCCGCGGCAAGGTGCCCGCGGCGCTTGTCATCCAGCGGATCGGCCGCGAGGCCGTGCTCGAGCAGGCCGTGCGCGAGGCGCTGTCCGGTTGGTATTCCGAAGCGATCGAGACGGCCGGGGTCGTGCCCGTCGGCGATCCGCAGCTCGATCTCGCAGACCTGCCGCCAGAGGGTCAGGCGCTTGAGTTCTCGATCGAGATAGGCGTGCTTCCCGAGGCCGAGCTGGGTGACTACGAGGGCCTCGAGGTCCCCCGCCGCGAGCCCGCCGTCGAGGATGGGCAGATCGAGCAGGAGGTCGACGCGATGCGCGAGCGCCTGGCGCGCCTGGAGACCGCCGAGCGCCCGGCCGCCGAGGGCGACTTCGTCGTAATCGACTACGCCGGCTCGCTCGCGGCGGCCGGCTCGGAGGATGACGATGCCGATGCCTCCGGCGAGCAGCGCCCGCGCGAGCCGCTGCCGGGCGGTGAGGGCCGTGACCAGCTCGTCGAGCTCGGCGGCGGCAACCTGATCCCTGGCTTCGAGGAGGGGCTGCTGGGGGCCAGCGCCGGCGAGAGCAGGGAGGTCGAGCTGACCTTCCCCGCCGACTATCTCCAGGAGGAGCTGGCCGGACGCGATGCGATCTTCGAGATCGCGGTCAAGGAGGTCAAGCTCAAGCGGCTTCCCGAGGTCGATGAGGACCTCGCGATCGATGCCGGCTTCGACAGCATGGAGGAGCTGCGCGAGGACATCCGCGGCCGGCTGATCGAGGCCGATGAGGGGCGCATCGAGGGCGAGTTCCGCCAGGCCGCCCTCGACGCGGCGGTCGCCCGTGCGAAGGTCGAGCTGACCCCCGAGCTGATCACCGCGCGGGCGCGGGAGATGTGGGAGCGGATGCTCCATTCCCTCTCCCACCGCGGGATCTCACGTGAGGCCTATCTCCAGATCGCGGCGCGCGAGGAGTCGGAGATCCTCGCCGAGATGGAGCCCGATGCCGAGCTGGCGCTGAAGCGCGAGGCGGTCTTGACGGCGCTGGTCGCCGCCGAGTCGCTCAGCCCTTCCGAGGAGGACTTGCTGCAGGCCCTCGCCCCGACCGCCGAGCGCGAGGGGGTTGAGCCGCAGAAGCTGCTCGAGGACCTGCGCAAGAGCGGGCGCGTTGAGGAGCTGCGCGAGGATCTCGCCGCGCGCATGGCGATCGAGCTCCTCGCCGAGCGGGCGAGCCCGATCTCCGTCGCGCAGGCGCAGGCGCGCGAGCAGCTGTGGACGCCCGAGAGCTCGGCGGACCCGCAGGAGGCAGTGGCCGCGCCGGGCAAGCTGTGGACCCCGACCGATCGATGACCGGCCAGCTAGCCTCTTAGAGGAATCCGGCCGGCGAAGCGAAACCAAAGCGAGGACTATGAGCCCACTTGTTCCTATGGTCGTCGAGCAGACCTCGCGAGGTGAGCGAGCGTTCGACATCTACAGCCGTCTGCTCAACGAGCGGATCATCTTTCTCGGCACGCCCGTCGACGATCAGATCGCCAACCTGATCGTCGCCCAGCTGTTGCACCTGGAGTCCGAGGACCCCGAGAAGGACATCTCCATCTACATCAACTCGCCGGGCGGATCGGTGTACGCGGGCCTTGCGATCTACGACACGATGCAATTCGTCAAGCCCGACGTGCAGACGATCTGCGTCGGCATCGCGATGTCGATGGGCGCGCTCTTGCTGGCGGGGGGCGCCGAGGGCAAGCGGATGGCGCTGCCGAACGCGAAGATCCTGATCCATCAGGTCTCCTCCAGCTTCGAAGGGCAGGCGACGGACATCGAGATCCACGCCAAAGAGATCATCGACGTGCGCAAACGGCTGGATGAGATCATCGCCAAGCACACCCACAAGGACCTTGCGGATGTCAGCAAGGACACCGACCGCGACTACTTCATGAGCTCTGAGGAGGCGAAGGAGTACGGGATCATCGACCGCGTCATCTCCGAGCACTAAAAGGCGGCCGCCGAGCGGCGCGAGGCTGTGTCCTCGGTCGCTCGTGTGTCGAGCACACTTCGCTTCCTGCCTTGCCTCGCTTGCCCGGCGACCGCCTTTCGAATCGACTATGAGAGAGCAGACAAGACATGGCTAGACCGACCGACTCCAACGAGCAGCTCCTGTGCAGCTTCTGCGGCAAGTCCCAGCGGCAGGTCAAGAAGCTGATCGCCGGCCCCGGCGTGTACATCTGCGACGAGTGCATCGACCTGTGTAACGAGATCATCGACGAGGAGCTCTCGGCCCCGCCCGCGTTCGATCTGGAGAACCTGCCCAAGCCGCGCGAGATATACGACGTGTTGGACGAGTATGTGGTCGGCCAGGACCCCTCCAAGCGCACGCTGTCGGTGGCCGTCTACAACCACTACAAGCGCGTGCAGATGATGATGTCCGGCGAGACCGACATCGAGCTGCAGAAGTCGAACATCCTGCTGCTGGGCCCCACCGGCTGCGGTAAGACACTGCTCGCGCAGACGCTCGCGCGGATCCTCAACGTCCCGTTCGCGATCGCCGATGCGACCGCTCTCACCGAGGCCGGGTACGTGGGCGAGGATGTCGAGAACATCCTGCTGAAGCTGATCCAGGCAGCCGACTACGACGTCAAGAAGGCCGAGACGGGGATCATCTACATCGACGAGGTCGACAAGATCGCGCGCAAGGCGGACAACCCCTCGATCACCCGCGACGTCTCCGGCGAGGGCGTGCAGCAGGCGCTCCTGAAGATCCTCGAGGGCACGCAGGCCTCGGTGCCGCCACAGGGTGGGCGCAAGCACCCCCACCAGGAGTTCCTGACGATCGACACGACCAACGTGCTGTTCATCTGCGGCGGGGCGTTCGCCAACCTCGACAAGGTGATCGAGCAGCGGATCGGGCACAAAGGCGTCGGCTTCGCGGCTGCGATCGAGGCGAAGGCCGAGCGTGACACGGGCGAGGTGTTCGAGCACTGCCTGCCCGAGGATCTGATCGAGTACGGGCTGATCCCCGAGTTCATCGGTCGCCTGCCGGTCGTATCGGCCGTGCACCAGCTCACGCGCGAGGATCTCGTCTCGATCCTCGTCGAGCCGCGCAACGCGCTCGTCAAGCAGTTCCAGCGCTTCTTCTCCTTCGACGGCATCGAGTTGGTGTTCTCCGAGGACTCGCTGACGGCAGTTGCGGAGAAGGGCCTTGCCCGGGAGACCGGCGCGCGCGGTCTGCGCTCGATCATCGAGGAGATTCTCTTGGAGGTGCAGTTCGAGCTGCCATCCCGCCGTGATGTGAAGAAGTGCGTCGTCACCAAGGAGACCGTCGAGAAGGGCCTCACGCCGACGCTCGTGACCGAAGCGGCGCCGGAAGAGGCGCAGGACTCCTCGCTGCGCGAGGAGTCGGCCTGAGTCGCTCGAGCGTCCGCGCCGCAGGCCGCCGCGGAGCGCGCCCGACACGAACGTCCGCACGCATTCCGCCGGCTGCGCTCGCCCGCTAGTATCGCCCTGTGTCCAAGCAGAACGGCTCTAGGCAGAAGTCCAAGTCGAAGGTGAAGCGCACCGTCGAGGCGGTTCCGTGGGCTGTGGTCGCGCGCGGCGGGGTGATCGTCGGCAAGCGCTGGGTGGCGCTGTCGGCGAAGGAGCGCGCGCGCTTGAGAGAGCTCGTGCGCGAGTCACGCGGGCGGCTCGGCAATCTGAGCGCCAAACAGCGTGTGGAGCTGCGCAAGCTGGCGCGCAAGCTCGACCTCACGGGCATGGGCAGCGAGCTGCTGCCGCTGCTGCGGGGCGAGAAGAAGCGCTCCCGCCACAAGCGCCACTGACGCTCTCCACGACGGGCATGACGAGCTCCGCGGCACCCAACTAGATCGCCAAGATGTCCGACGACGACCTCGACAAGCTCTCGACGCGCGAGCTCCACGATCGTGCGATCCGCCGGGCCGAGCGGCATCTGGACGTGAAGTTCTTCTGGTCGCTGCTCGAGCTGATTCCAGCGGCCGAGGCCGCCAGCGGCGATCCGGGAGAGGCCGACTTCGACATGCAGTTCTCCAAAGGCCTGATCTCTGACGCCTTGCACAGCGGCGACGGCGAGCTGGGCGAGGCGCTGCGCCCGGTGTTCCTCGACTACCTGCGCAAGCACTCCGGCGCATAGCCCGCGGCGCCGATCGTCCCGGGCACCGACACATGAGCACTCCCAAGCGCATCGGCCAGCCGCTCGGGGCCGCCGCTCCGCACGGCGCCTCGCGGCCGGCGCCGTGGACCCAAGAGCAGGCCGAAGGGCACCTGCGCTCGCTGGAGCTGTTCGGGATGCGCTTCGGGCTCGACCGGATGCGCCGGATGACGACCGTGCTGGGCTCTCCGCAGCGGCGCTTCGACGCGATCCATGTGCTCGGCACGAACGGCAAGTCCTCGACCACGCGTATGCTCGCGGCGATCCTCGAGCGGGCCGGTCTGCGCACCGCGACCTACACCTCGCCGCATCTGATCTCCTACCGCGAACGCCTGCAGATCGGAGAGCGCGACGTCGAGCCGGACGCGTTTGCCGCCGCGATCGCCCGCGCGGCCTGGGCGGCCGAGCGCGTCAACCGCACGCTCGGCGAGGACGATCACGTGACCCAGTTCGAACTGCTGACGGCGGCTGCGCTGTGGGAGATGGGCGAGCGCGATGTGCGGGTGGCGGTCATCGAGGCGGGGCTCGGCGGGCGCTATGACGCCACCGCCGTGATCGACTCGCGCACGGTCGCCCTGACGAACGTGGCGCTCGAGCACACGCGCTGGCTGGGGCCGACCGTGCGGGACATCGCCGAGGAGAAGCTCGCGGTCGTCCAACCGCATGGCACGCTCGCACTCGGAGCCGGGCTGGCCGCCGAGGCGCTGGCGGTCGCCGAGCGGGTGGCGCGCGAGCAGGACGCGCGGATCGTGCGCGTGGAGGACGGGCCGCCCGCCACGCCGCTGGCGGTGAAGGGGGCCTTCCAGCAGCGCAACTTCGCGCTCGCACGCGTGACCGCCGGCGCTTATCTCGAGGGCATGAGCGGCGGGCCGGACAGCGCCGTGCGCACGCGCGCCGTGCGCGAGGCCGCGCGCTCGATCGAGGTGCGCGGGCGCTTGCAGCTCGTGGGCGAGGACCCGCTGACGGTGCTCGACGGCGCGCACAACCCGGCCGCCGTGGAGGCGCTTGTGGGCTCGCTGGCAGAGGTGCTCGCCGGCCGGCCGCTGGCGCTCGTGCTGGGGGTGCTCGAGGACAAGGACGCCGTCGGCATGCTCGGGCCGCTACTCGGGGTCAGCGAGCGCGCGTGGTTCACGGCGCCCCCCGGCTCACGCGCGCTCTCGCCGGCGGCGCTGCAGTCGCTGGCCCGCCAGCTTGGCTTCGAGGCGGTCGCCTGTGAGCCACGGCCGGCGCGAGCGCTGAGCGCCGCGCGGCGCTGGGCGCGGGAGCGGGGAGGGGCAGTGCTGGCGACGGGCTCGGTGTATCTCGTCGGCGAGCTGCTGGAGGAGCTCGGCGACGGCGGAGCCGCCGAGGGGCCGAACGGTCAAGCCGGGAGGGTGGCGATATGAACGACGATGGCCCGTCCGTGCTCACGATGATCGGCGCCGTGGCGCTGATCGTGGCAATGGTGATCCTGGTGTTCTTCGCGGCCGGCTACGGTTTCGGCCGGCTGTTTCTCTAAACTCGGGGCCGGCCGATGCTCCCCCTTGCATACTTCGGAATCGAAAGCAGCGGCCTGAACCTGGTCGTCGACCTGCTGATCCTGTTCGTCGTCGTCCTGTACCTGTCGTTGATCTACTGGACCTACGCGGACGCCCGCCGCAGGATCCTCGATCCGATGCTCGTCGGCTGTGCCACGGCGGCGTCGCTGTTCCCGTTCGTGGGCACGATCGTCTACATCATCCTGCGCCCGCCGGAGTACCTGGAGGACGTGCGCGAGCGCGACCTCGAGATGCAGGCGGCCGAGGCGCGCCTGCACGACTTCGACCACTCGCTGTGCCCGCACTGCGACTACCGGGTCGAGCGCGACTTCATCCGCTGCCCGAGCTGCCTGCGCAAGCTGAAGGAGCGCTGTGTGAGCTGCTCGCGGCCGCTGGATCAGGCCTGGACGATCTGCCCGTACTGCGAGACCGAGGTCCCCGCGCCGGCGCCGCCACGGCGCACGCGCCGCCGGCGTACGGCTCTCGAGTCCGAACGAGCGGCCGCGCCCGGCGATACGGTGATCGGAACCAGCGCTTCGGAGGCCGGGCGTTCGAGTTCCGAGCGCCGGCGTGTCGAGCTCGAGACGGGCGCCCCCGAGGATGGCGGCGCCACGGACGCGATCGTGGAGGACCAGGACACACGGGCGCCGCTGGCGGCGTCCGAGCCCTCCGCCCGAACGCGCAGGGGCGGGCGCTCCGAGCGCCCCGGCTCCGGCGGCCGCACGCGCCCAACAACCTGAGCCACACCTCTCTCGAACAAAAGGAACCCATGGACCGAACGCTGATCCTCGTAAAGCCCGACGCCTTCGCCCGCGGGCTGAGCGGCGAGATAATCGCCCGCTTCGAGCGCAAGGGGCTGAAGATCCTCGCGCTGCGCAGCATGACCGTCGAGCGCGAGCTGGCCGAGCGCCACTACGCCGAGCATTCCGAGCGCCCGTTCTTCGGCGAGCTGGTCGACTTCATCACCTCGGGCCCGATTGTGGCGATCGTGCTCGAGGGCGCCGACGCCGTCAAGGCGGCGCGGCAGGTGATCGGCGCGACCAATCCGTTGGAGGCCGCGACCGGCTCGATTCGCGGCGACTTCGCGATCGAGATGGGCCAGAACATGGTTCACGGCTCCGACTCGCCGGAGTCCGCCGCGCGCGAGGCCGCTCTGTTCTTTCCGGACCTCTAACCCGCCGTCGCCGCGCTGCTGCCCCTCGTTCTCGCCTCGCGCTCGCCGCAGCGGCGGGTCCTGTTGGAGCGCCTGGGCGTTCCCTTCACGATCAGAGCCTCCGACGCGGACGAGCTCGAGCGGGGTGAGGATGCCGAGCAGGTTGCCGTCGAGAACGCGCTGCGCAAGGCGCGCGCGGCGTCTCGTCCCGGCGTGGCCGAGGCGGTGCTCGGATGCGACACGATCGTCGTGCTCGACGGCGTGATCTACGGCAAGCCGCCAAACGCGGCGCGGGCCCGCGAGACGCTCAGGGCGCTCGGCGGGCGCACGCACGAGGTGCTCAGCGGGTTGGCGCTGCTGCTGGGGGAGGAGCAGCGAACGGCCGTGGCGCGCACGAAGGTCACGTTTCGCGCGATCGACGAGCGGCTGCTCGACTGGTACGTCGGGACCGAGGAGTGGCGCGGGCGCTCGGGTGGCTATGCGATCCAGGGCGCGGGCGCGAAGCTGGCGGTGGCGGTGGACGGCGAAGAGGAGAACGTCGTCGGCCTGCCGCTGGGAACCCTGCTGGAGCTCTATCCGGAGCTGTCGAAAGATTGATTTATGGGGCGCCTACGGCGCCTTGATCGGCGTGCGCCGTGCCTGTAGAGGCGCTGCGCACGGACTGGTCTTTCCCCTGCAAAACGGCTGTCGTCCCTATCGGAGGCAAGCGGACGTTCGCTACACTGCCCCACCGGGTACGCCCGACCGATCTGAGATCGGCCCGCGCCGACCGAGCGCGCCGCGATGGGGCGGCGCGAGATCCAATCCGAGCGCACCTTTTTCTCTATATATGGGCATCTTCAGCTATCTGACGGGATTCGGAGGCCGCGACATGGCCGTCGACCTGGGAACCGCCAACACGCTCGTATACGTGCGCGGCCGGGGGATCGTCCTGTCGGAGCCGAGCGTCGTGGCGATCGACTCGCGCACCGGCGAAGTGCACGCGGTGGGGATCGAGGCGAAGCGGATGCTGGGGCGCACGCCGGGCACGATCCAGGCGATCCGGCCGCTGAAGGACGGCGTGATCGCCGACTTCGACGTGACCGAGGAGATGCTCAGGCACTTCATCCAGAAGGTCCACCAGAACCGCTGGGCGCACCCGCGCGTGGTCGTATGCGTGCCCTCGGGGGTGACCGGCGTGGAGAAGCGCGCGGTCGAGGAGGCGTGCCTGTCGGCGGGCGCGCGCACGGCCTATCTGATCGAGGAGCCGATGGCGGCGGCGATCGGCGCCGGGTTGCCGGTCGGCGAGCCGACCGGCTCGATGGTCGTGGACATCGGCGGCGGTACCTCCGAGGTCGCGGTCATCTCGCTCGGCGGGATCGTCGTCTCGCAGTCGATCCGCGTGGGCGGCGATGAGATGGACGAGGCGATCATCAACTACGCCAAGCGCGAGTACAAGCTCTTGATCGGCCAGCAGACGGCCGAGGAGCTGAAGCTCGAGATCGGCTCGGCCTGCCCGATGGCCGAGGAGCTGCAGGCGGAGATCCGCGGGCGCGACATGGTCGCCGGCCTGCCCAAGACGGTCGTGCTGACCAGCGAGGAGATCCGCCAGGCGCTTGAAGAACCGCTCAACCAGATCCTCGATGCGGTCAAGGAGACCCTCGACCGCACTCCCCCCGAGCTCGCCTCGGACATCATGGACCGCGGCATCATGCTGGCGGGCGGCGGCTCGCTGTTGCAGGGCCTCGACGAGCGACTGCGCGAAGAGACGCAGATGCCCGCGCACCTGGCGGAGTCGCCGCTGACGTGCGTGGCCGTCGGCTCGGGCCGCTCGCTCGAGGAGTTCGAGGCGATCCACCGCTCGAACCGCAATTCGCGCAACCGCCAGCGCCGCCGGTGAGCGCCGCGCCTGTGACGGGCACGGGCAGCCGGGGGTACTCTTTCCCGTGAACGCTTCGGAAGGTCGCAATTCGTGTATGACAAGACGGTCCGGCGTCGGCGTGCGGTGCTCGCACTGCTCGTCGTGCTCTCCCTGATACTCCTGACCGCCTATTTCGGCGAGGCTCACAGCGGCGGCCTGCACTCGGTGCAGCGCGGCTTCTTGACGGTCGTCTCACCGATCCAGAATGGCGCCAACAAGGCGCTGAAGCCCGTTCGCGACCTGTTCGGCTGGTTCGGCGACACGCTGCACGCGAAAGGGCAGCGCAACGAACTGCGCAAGCAGGTCGGCCAACTGCGCGCGGAAGTGATCGCCAGCCAGGCCGAAAGGCACTCCTACCGCGAACTGCTGACCCTCTATCACCTCGACAACCAGCTGAGTATCAAGGACTATCACCCGGTCACCGCAACGGTCGTCGCCAAGTCGCCGAACGTGTGGTACTCGACGGTCACGATCGACAAAGGGGAATCCTCCGGCGTGCGCGTCAACGACCCGGTGATCAACGGCGAAGGCCTGGTCGGGAAGGTCGCGCAGGCGGCCTCCGACGGGGCGCAGGTGACGCTCATCACCGACAGCTCGGTAGGCGTCTCGGCGCGAATCGGATCGGCGGGCGCGACCGGCATCGTGCAGCCCAAGGTGGGCGACCCGAACGACCTGCTGCTGCAGTACCTGCCGGCGAACACGCAGGCCAGCAAAGGCGAATATGTCGTCACCTCCGGCACCGTCTCGAGCCCCGACGACTCGCTGTACCCGCCCGGCATCCCGATCGGACAGGTGACCTCGGTGAACGAAGAAAGCGCCTACCGGTCCGTGAACGTACACCCGCTGGCCGACCTGCACAACCTCGACGTCGTGCAGGTGCTGACGGCGGCCAAGGGCTCGCTGCCGGCGAACCTCAGCCGCCTGGCGGCCAGCCTGCCGCCCGGCCAGGGCGCGAGCGTGACGCCGGGCGAACAGCTCGCCGCGAGCGGGGGTGGCGGATGATCGCGGGCGTATCGGGCGCCCTGATCGGCCGGATCGCGGCGCTGTCGGTGGCGGTCGTTTTCTTCCAGATCGGAGTCGTCTCGGAGGTTCCGGTGTTCGGCGTGAGCGTCGATCTCTCGCCGCTTCTGGTCGCCTTCGTGGGGCTGCTGTGCGGCTCGACCGTCGGTGCGGCGACCGGCTTTGCGGTCGGCCTGCTTGTCGACCTGGCGCTCGTGCAGACTCTGGGCGTGACCTCGCTGACGTTCACGGTCATCGGCTACTGGTGCGGGCGGCTGCGCGAGGCGCGCGACCCGCAGGCGGCGCTGACGCCGCTATTGGTCGGAGCCGCCGCCTCGGCCGCGGCGATGGTCGGCTATTCGCTGGTGGAGTTCCTGCTCGGCGTCGATGCCCCCGTGAGCCTGGAGCTGCTGCGCCAGATCGTGCTCGGAGTGCTCGTGAACACGATCGTCGCCCTGCCGATGTGGGCGTTCGTGCGCCGCTGCCTGGTTGGCGGCCTCCCCGACGATCCCCGCCGCCGCCGTCGCCGCGCGTACACGACCGGTGGTCTGAGCCCCTTGTCGAGATCGTGAGCGCAATCGAGCCCGCCGGTGGGCGGGACCCGCGGGTGCCTGTCTCGCCACAGCTGGCGCTGCGCGTGGCGGTGCTGGGCGGGTTGGCGATGGCGATGTTCGCGATCATCTTCTTCCGCCTGTGGTTCTTGCAGGTGCTCTCCGGCGAACAGTACGTCCAGCAGGCGAATGCCAACCGCGCTCGCGATCTGCCGGTCGCCGCGCCGCGCGGGCAGATCCTCGATCGCGAAGGACAGCCGCTGGTCGCCAGCCGTACGACCAACGCCGTGCAGATCGTGCCCTCGGCGCTGCCGCCGGCGGGCGCGCCGCGCCTGCGCCTGTACCGGCGCCTGGGCGCGCTGCTGGGGATGAGCCCGAGGCGCATCGAGGCGCTCGTGATCAAGGGGCGCACGGCCGTCCCGTATGCGCCGGTGACGATCAAGACCGACGCCGGCCAGGGCGCGCTGACGGTGCTGGCCGAGCGCCAGAGCGACTTCCCGGGCGTCACCCAGCAGCCCGTCTCGATCCGCGCCTATCCATATGGAGAGATGGCCGCGCAGGTGCTCGGCTACGTCGGCCAGGTCTCCGAATCCGAGCTGAAGCTGCACGCCTTCAACGGCGTCAAACAAGGGACCGTCGTCGGCCAGGAAGGGCTCGAGTACTACTACGACCGCTATCTGCGCGGGCGGCCGGGGATCGACCGCGTCGAGGTCAACGCCGCCGGCTATCCGGTGGCGAGCCATCTGGCGCCGACCCCGCCGCGTGGCGGGTACAGCCTCAAGGTGACGCTCGATCTGGGGCTGCAGAAGGAGGGCGAAAAAGCGCTGCTGGAGGGGATCGAACAGGCGCGCGGCGGCGGCAAGCCGGCCGATGCGGGCGCGTTCGTGGCGATGGACCCGCGCAACGGGCAGGTGCTGGCGATCGGCTCCTATCCGACGTTCGATCCGAACAAGTTCGCCAAACCGCTGACCAAGAGCGAATACGCCGAGCTGCAGGGCAAGCGCAGCTCCTCCGCCGAAGGCGAAGAGGCGCCCGCGCCGCTCACCGACAGGGCCGTCAACGGCACCTATCCGACCGGCTCGACGTTCAAGCCGATCACCGCGATGGGGGCGCTGGAAGCCGGTGTGATCAACCCCAGCGAGGGGCTCGGCGCGGGCCAGTGCATCCACGTCTCCACCGAGCAGTTCTGCAACGCCGGCAAGGCCGACTACGGGCCGGTCGGGCTGGTGGAGGCGCTGAAGGTCTCCTCGGACACCTACTTCTTCGAAGCCGGCGAGCTCGCCAACAGCCACGGCAACGTGATCCAGAGCGAGGCCCGCAAGCTGGGGGTCGGCGAGCAGACGGGGATCGACTTGCCGAGTGAGATCACCGGGCTGGTTCCCACGAGGGGCTGGCGCGCGAAGGTCGCGCGGGAAGAGTTGAGGTGCGAGCAGCGCCGGCACGTGAGCAGCTGCGGCATCTCCGACGGGCGCCCGTGGAGCGTGGGCGACAACATGCACCTGGCGGTTGGCCAGGGCGACCTGCTGACCTCGCCGCTGCAGATGGCGGTCGCCTACTCGACGCTCGCCAACGCCTTCACCAACGGCGGCGAGGGCACGGTCGTGCGCCCGCACCTGGGGATGGAGATCGACGGCTCACAGGGGCGCCTCGTGCAATCGCTGGGCTTCCCGCCGGCGCGCCACGTGCACCTCGACGACGCCGATCTGAACCTCGTGATGGAAGGCATCCACGAAGCCGCCAGCCAGCCCGGCGGCACCTCCGCCGACGTGTGGAGCGGCTGGGATCAGGCCCAGCACCCGGTGTACGGAAAGACCGGGACGGCCGAACATCTCGGCAAGGAAGATCAGTCCTGGTACATGTGCTATCTGCCGGACTCCAAACGGCCGATCGTGCTCGCGGTGACCGTCGAGCAGGGCGGCTTCGGTGCGGAAACCGCGGCGCCGATCGCACGCCTGATGGCCGCTCAGTGGTTCGGCAAGGCCAAGGAATTCGTCGCCGGGACCTCGAGGACGTTTTGAGCTCGCTGGCCCCGATCTCCTCGCCGATCTCCTCGCCGGAGCAGGCGAGCGCCGCTCCGCCGCGCTCGCTGCGACTCCCGTTCGACCCGCTGCTGACGCTCGCGGTCGTCGGCCTGGCGATCTTCTCGATCGTCACGCTCGGAGCGGCGACCGGCGAGCTCGTGGCCGGCCAGCCGAACTACTACGTCGATCGCCAGGCGATCTACCTGATCGTCGGCGGGTTGTTGATGCTGGCGCTCTCGCGGCTTGACTACGCGCGCCTGCGGCCGCTGAAAAACGGCATCTACGGGCTGTTGATGTTCACGATCCTGGCGGTGCTCGTCCTCGGTCACACCGCGCGGGGCTCCCAGCGCGCGATCAACCTGCCGTTCTTCTCCTTCCAGGCCTCCGAGCTCGGCAAGGTGCTGCTGATCCTCGCGCTGTCGGCGTTCGTCGTGGACCGCGCCAGGCGCCTGCGCGAGCGTGAGACGACCGCGCTCGTGATGCTCGCCGCGCTGGTTCCGGCGATCTTCGTGATCGCCCAGCCGGATCTCGGCTCGGGGATGGTCTACGTGGTGATCGCGCTGACGCTGCTGTTCGTCGCGGGCACCTCTTGGAAGCACCTGACGGGGCTGCTCGCGCTCGGGGTCCTCTCGCTGACATTCGTGCTCGTCGCGGCCCCCGCGGTCGGCGTGCACGTGCTGAAGCCCTACCAAGTGCAGCGCCTGACGGCGTTCCTGCACCCGACCACGAACGCCGAGAAGGAAGGCTACCAACAGGAGGAGTCGAAGATCGCGATCGGGTCGGGGCAGAAGACCGGTCGTGGCCCCAACTCCTCGCAGACGCGCCTGAACTACGTGCCCGAGGATCACACCGACTTCGTGTTCGCGGCCGTCGGCGAGCAGTACGGGTTCGTCGGCGCGGCGCTGCTGCTGTCGCTGTACGCCCTCTTGATCTGGCGCGCGCTGCGGATCCTCGTGATGTCCAAGGATCTGTTCGGGTCGCTTGTCGCGGCCGGCATAGCGGCTATGCTCATGTTTCAGGTCTTTGTCAACGTGGGTATGACCATTGGGATCATGCCCATCACCGGCGTCACGCTGCCGCTCATGAGCTATGGCGGCTCGTCGGTGATCACGACTCTGTTGGCGGTGGGCCTGCTGCAATCGATTTACATCCAGGCGCGCGCCTCTCAAGCGTTGAAGGGCCGCGTACTGCGTTACTAGACACCAATGATCGCCCCGCACCCCGCGCCAGACCGTCAGCTCGTATCAACGGGCAGCCACGGCACCGCGGATGCGCCGCCGGCCACTGAGCTGTCTGCGAACCCCCGGGCATCGCGCCCGGTCAAGCCACTCGGGCTGGATGCCCGCCGGCGCCCGCATCACGGGCGCCCGCCGGCTCTGGGCTCGCGTCCTTCCAATACCGAAAGACTGGTTTACATTGAAAAAGCAAGTGCTTGTAAGCGTCGACCGCGCGGAGACGCGCGTCGCGCTCCTGGAGGCGAGCGGAACGCCCGCCGCCTCACGCTCCTCGGCGGCGGCCCGCAAGTCGGCCAGCGCCCGCAAGAAAGGCGCAGGCGCCCCGGAGGCCGGCTACCGCATAGCTGAGCTGTACATCGAGCGCCGCGGCGGACGCTCGATCGTCGGCAACATCTACAAGGGCAAGGTCGACAACGTGCTGCCCGGACTGGAGGCCGCGTTCGTCGACATCGGACTGGAGAAGAACGGCTTCCTGCACGTCGATGAGATCGTGCTGCCGGGGGTCGAGGCGCCCAAGCGCGGGCGCGGAAGCGGCAGCGGTCGCAAGATCTCAGACCTCTTGAAACCCGGCCAGGAGATCGTCGTGCAGGTCGTCAAGGACCCGCTCAAGACGAAGGGCGCGCGGCTGTCGATGGAGTTGACGATCGCCGGGCGCTACATGGTCTATGCGCCGACCGGCGAGGGCGTGGGCGTCTCGCGCCGCCTGGAGGACAAGGAGCGCGAACGGCTGCGCCGGCAGACCTCCAAACTGGAGATCGAGCACGGCGGCGTGATCGTCCGCACCGCCGCGCACGGAGCCAAGCGCGAGGACTTCGAGCGCGAGCTGAAGTACCTGCACAAGCTGCACGAGGTGCTCGTCAAACGCGTCGAGGACACGACCGCCCCGGATCTGGTCTTCCAGGAGGCTGACCTGTCCGTGCGCGTCGTGCGCGACATCTTCTCGGCCCACTTCGAGCGGGCGATCGTCGACGACGAGCAGCAGTACCGACGGCTGGTGTCGTTCTTCACGCGCACCGCTCCCGAGCTGGTCGAGCGCGTCGAGCTGTGGGAGCAGGAGGAGCCGCTGTATGAGGCATACGGCGTCGACAAGGCGATCGACGGGCTGCTCTCGCGGCGCGTGGATTTGCCGAGCGGTGGCTACCTGATCATCGACTACGCCGAGGCGCTGACGGTGATCGACGTCAACTCCGGCTCGTTCATCGGGCGCGGCAAGGGCGCGGGCCTGGAGGACACGATCACAAAGACCAACCTGGAGGCGGCCGAGGAGGTCGTCAACCAGCTGCGCCTGCGTGACATCGGCGGGATCATCGTGATCGACTTCATCGACATGGCGCGCGCGCGCAACCGCGACGCCGTCATGAAGACGCTGCGCAAGACGCTCGACGAGGACCGCACCAAGACCTTCACGGCCGAGATCTCAAAGCTCGGGCTGGTGGAGATGACCCGCCAGAATGTGACAGAGGGCGTGCGCGAGATCATGAGCCGCCCGTGTCCCACGTGCGAGGGCGAGGGCGTGATCCGCTCAGAGGAGACGATCGCGATCGAGTTCGAGCGCCGCCTGCGCGACGTGGCGGCGGAAAACCCCGATATCGAGGCGTTCCTCGTGCAGATCAACTCGCGCGTGACGACCGAGTTCACCGGGCACGGCTCGCGCGTGCTGCATGCGCTTGAGGCGCAGACCGGCAAGTCGTTCTTGTTCGAGGGCTCCGAAGGCCTGGATCTCGACCACTTCGCGATCACCTTCCAGGGCACGCGCGAGGAGGTCGAGGAGCGGGCGCTGCCCTTCCGTCAGGGCGATGAGGTGCTGGTCGAGATCGTCGAGCCGCACATGTACGACGTCGACGACGCGGTGGCGAAAATCGACGGCTACATCATCTCGATCGCCGGCGCGGCATCGTGCGTCGGCACGAAGCGGATGGTGCGCATCGACGAGGTCGGGCGCACGGCGGCGACCGCGCTGCTGCTGGACGAGTCCGGCGAGGTCGTGCGCGCGCCAGCGCGTCCAGCCGCGACACGGGGCGGCGGGCGCGGCGGGCGCCGCTCCTCCGGTACCCCCCGCGAGGGCGGCCGGGCCGGCGAGCGACCCAAGACACGTGCGCGAGGGCGCCGGGCGCCCGCCGACAGCGAGGACGCCGAGGCCCGGCGTGAAGCCGGCCTGAGCGGATCTCCGACGACGATCGACTCCGAGCCCGAGGACGAGCGCACGGCGGGCGCGGCGGCGGTCGGCGAGGCCGATGCCGAGGCCAAGCAGGCCGATGGCGCAGGCGCTGAGGATGGCGTACAATCAAAACCTCGGCGTCGTGGCCGCAGAGGCGGGCGGCGCCGTTCGGCTGCCAAGGCGCCCGCGACCCCGGAGTAGCAGTTCCTCCGCCCGCCGAGCGGCGGCGGCAGGCGCTTTGCACTAGAGAGAAATCGAGACCTGGACAGACATGTACGCGATCGTGAGAACCGGCGGGAAGCAGTACCGCGTCGAGCGGGGCCAGCGGCTGCTGATCGAGCGCCTGGCCGTCGAGGAGGGCGCGAGCGTTGCGCTCGAGCCGATCCTGTACCGCTCTGAGGAGGCCGTGTTCGACAAGGCGGGGCTGAAAACCGTAAAGGTCACGGCGAAGGTGGTCGCGCACGTGCGTGGCGAGAAGCTGCGCGTGTTCAAGTTCAAGCCCAAGCGCGGCTACAAGCGGCGCACCGGCCATCGCCAGGATCTGACGCAGATCGAGGTCACGGAGATCACGCACGGGCAGGCGAAAGCGGCCGCGGCGCGGGCGAAAGGGGCCGAGGCCTCTGGCGAGACGCCGAAAGCGGCCGCGAAAGCTCCTGCCAAAGCGCCGAAAGCAGCCAAAGCACAGCCTTCGAAAGCGAAAGAGGAGTCCGCAGATGGCTCATAAGAAGGGACTCGGCTCCAGCCGCAACGGCCGTGACTCCAACGCACAGCGGCTGGGCGTAAAGACGTTTGCCGGGCAGGTCGTGACGGGCGGTGAGATCATCGTGCGCCAGCGCGGCACGCGCTTCAAGCCGGGCGCCGGCGTGGGCATCGGCAAGGACGACACGCTGTACGCGCGCGCCAGGGGCACGGTTCACTTCGCGACCGGCCGCAGTGGGCGCACGGTCAGCGTGCTGCCCGACTCCGACTCCTGAGAGCACGGCGCTCTTGAGCCCGCGACGAGCCGCCCTCGTGCTCGCCGCGGGCCGCACCGCGCTGGGCGCCGCCATGATCGCGGCGCCCGAGAGCGTCACCTCCAGATGGCTCGGCGCTCACGCGGCGCATCCGGCCGTTCGCTATCTCGCTAGGTCCCTGGGCGCACGCGACCTCGCGCTTGGGCTGATCGCGATGCAGACGCTCGACGATCGCGTGCTGGGGCCACGCGTGCAGGTGGCGTGCGCGCTGGTCGACTCGCTCGACGCGCTCGCGACGGTGGCCGCGCGCTCGGAGTTGCCGGCTGCCGGCGTGGCCGGCACGATCGCGGTGGCGGGTGGCGCCGCGGGGGCGGGCATCTACCTCGCGCGCCACCTGGCGAGCGCCTGAGGCACGCGGGGTCTGCGCCGGCGTAGGCGAGTCAGCCCGTCTGGGCCGTGGGGCGAACGAGGATCTCGTTGACGTTCACGTGCGGGGGCTGGGAGAGCGCGAACATCACGGCGCGGGCGATGTCGTCGTCCGCCAGCGCGTCGGTCGGGCGATTGTCGAAGAACGGGGTATCGACCATGCCCGGCTCGATCAGCGTCACGCGGATGCCCGTGCCGTCGAGATCCTGGCGCGCGGCCTCGCCCATCGCGGTGACGGCGTGCTTCGTGCACGAGTACATCGAGCCCGGCAGCACGCGCCGCCCGGCCACGCTCGATGTCAGCAGCAGGTGCCCGCGCGAGTCCGTCAGCGCGGGGATAGTCGCGCGTAGCGTCAGCGCGGCTCCGTAGACGTTCGTGAGCACCATCTCGCGCCAGTGCTCCGGCGTGTCGTTGAGAAAGCCACGCGGCCCTCCGAAGCCGGCGTTGGCGAGCACCGCATCGATCTGGCCGAACGCCGACAGCGCCTCCTGCACGAGCCGCTGCTGGGCCTCCCAGTCGCTCACGTCGCAACGCACCGCAAGCGCCCGCTGTGCTCCACCCAGCTCCTGTGAGAGCGCCTGCAGGCGCTCCTGCGAGCGCGCCGCCAGCACGACCCGCCATCCCGCCGCGCGGGCATGACGGGCGGTGGCGGCGCCGATCCCAGAGGAGGCGCCGGTGATCAACAGGACGCGGTCGGATGGGGTGGAGGGCTCGTTGCTCATGATCGACGTGCTCCTTGCTCGTGGTCGCTGTCTGGCGCATCTAGCCACATCTGAGCGGTCCGTGCCTGGCGCTGCTGTCACGATGCTTGGCGATGCTGCACGATCGCGCGAGGATCTACGTCCAGGCGGGCGCCGGCGGCGACGGCTGCATGAGCTTCCGTCGCGAAGCGAAGGTGCCGCGCGGCGGCCCCGACGGCGGCGACGGCGGGCGGGGCGGAGCGGTGCTGCTGCTGTGCGACGACTCGCTGCGCGACCTGCAGAGCTTCCGGCGCAAGACCCATCATCGCGCCGGGAGGGGCGGGCACGGCGAAGGCGCCCAACGCCACGGCGCCGACGGAGAGACCCTGACGATCAGGGTGCCGCCGGGAACCGAGATTCTCGCGCCGGAGGGCGAGGGCGGCGAGCTGGCCGGACGCCGCTGGGAGCTGCTCGCGAGCGGCCAGCGCGCGACGGTCGCGCGCGGCGGTGGCGGTGGCAAGGGCAACAAGCGCTTCACGACGGCCACGCGCCAGGCGCCGCGCTTCGCCGAGCGCGGCCTCGCGGGCGAGGAGGGCTGGCTGGAGCTGAGGCTGAAGCTGCTGGCGGACGTCGGGCTGGTCGGCCTGCCGAATGCCGGCAAGTCATCGCTGCTCGCGCGCCTGACGCGCGCGGCGCCGAAGGTGGCCGATTATCCGTTCACGACGCTCTCACCCGTCCTCGGCGTGCTCGAAGGGGAGGAGCGGCAGCTGATCGTCGCCGACATCCCCGGGTTGATCGAGGGCGCCAGCGAGGGCGCCGGCTTGGGACACGACTTCCTCGCGCACGTCGAGCGCACGCGTCTGCTCGTGCACGTGCTGGACATCGCGCCTGAGATCTCCTCCGGCGAGGGCGCTGACGCGGTGGTCAACCATGCGACAATCGAGCACGAGCTGGCCGCGCACGACGAGCGCCTCGCGCGCCTGCCGCGCGTGATGGCATTGTCAAAGGGCGACCTGGTGAGCGCCGAGCGGGTGAGTGAGACGGTCGATGCGTGGCAGCGCCGGCTCGGGCCGGAGGTCCCCGTGATCGCCACCTCGAGCGCAACCGGCGCCGGCCTGGCCGAGCTGGCGAGCGAGCTGCTGCGCAACGTCGCGCCCGCGGGCGCTGAGCTGGAGAGGCCTTCCGGCGCCGAGCGCGCAAGCGCGGACGGCCGCACGGCGCTCACGGGCGAGGAGGAGCTGGCCGAGCACATGGTGTTCCGCCCGGCGGCCGGCAGCGGCTTCAGCGTCGAGCGGCTGGGACCGCGGTCGTTCGCCGTCAGGGGCAAGGGCATCGAGCGGCTGCTGGCGCGGTACGACGTCGAGAACGACGACGCGATGGCCTACGTCGAGGGGCGCCTGCGGCGGATCGGCGTGCTGAAGGCGTTGGAGGCGGAGGGCTTTCAGCCGGGAGATGAGATCGAGATCGCCGGTGTGACATTCGAGCTCGATCCGGGTGCGCCCGCGTAGCCGAGCAAGCAGGGCTCCTCGCCGCCTCGGCCTGAGCCAGGCCGAGCGTTGAGCCATAAGCTCCAGGCATGAGACGTCTGGTGGTCAAGCTCGGCTCGAGCGTCGTCGCGGACGGCGATGGCGAGCCGCGTGCCGAGGTGATCGCGCACGTGTGCGATGTGCTGGCCGAGTTGCACCGCCAGGGCGAGGAGGTGGTGATCGTCACCAGCGGGGCGATCGCCCGCGGTATCCAGGTGATGGGGCTGGCGCAGCGCCCGAGCTCGATCGGAGATCTGCAGGCGGCGAGCGCGGTGGGGCAGGGAAAGCTCTACCGGATCTACGACGAGCTGCTGCGCGAGCGGGAGGTGACGAGCGCGCAGGTGCTGCTGACGTTCTTCGACATGAGCGCCCGCACCCACTACCTGAACGCGCGCCAGACGCTGACGACGCTGCTTGGAGTGGCGGGTGCTGCCGGTGATCAACGAGAACGACACGACCGCCACCGATGAGATCTCCTTCGGCGACAACGACTTCCTCGCGGCGCAGGTGGCCGTGCTGATCGCCGCCGAGGAGCTGATCCTCCTGACCGACATCGACGGTCTATTCACGGCCGATCCGCGCCTGTATCCGGACGCGCGGATCGTCGGTGAGGTCAGCGACTTCGCCGCGCTGGAGGAGCTCGAGATCGGGCACACGACCTCGCCGCTGGGCTCCGGCGGGATGCGCTCGAAGGTCGTCGCGGCCGACATGGCCAGCGCCGCCGGCATCTCCACGGTGATCTGCAACGGCCTGCGCCCGCAGGCACTCGAAGCGGTGCTCGCGGGCGAGCGCGAGGGCACGCGCTTCGCCGCGCGCGAGGCGCGCTACAGCTCGTTCAAGCTGTGGCTGAAGTACGCCAAGCCCTCGCGTGGAACGCTGCTGCTCGACAGCGGCGCGGTGCGCGCGCTGCGCGAGGGCAGCGCCAGCCTGCTGCCCGTGGGAATAGTCGAGGTGCGCGGCGACTTCGACGCGGGCGACGCGGTCGAGATCGTCGCGCTTGCCGGCGGTGAGGACGGTCAGGGCGCGGCGCTCGGCAAGGGCATCTGCAACTACTCGGCCGAGGAGCTGCGCCAGGTGCTCGGGATGAAGTCCGCCGCGGTGCGGGAGATCCTGCCGCGTGCGAGCGAGGAGGCGGTACACCGTGACTATCTCGTTCTCGACTGACCGTCGTACCCTGTAGGGCGATGGCCACCGTCACCTCCACCGTCGCCGAGACCTGCCGCACGGCCAAGCGTGCCTCGCGCGTGCTCGCGCAGACGGACACGGCCGTCAAGGACGCCGCGCTCGAGGCGATCGCCACCGCGCTCGGGGATCGCGTCGAGGAGATCCTCGCTGCCAACGAGCGCGACATGCAGGCTGGCCGGGAGGCGCAGATCGGCGATGCGCTGCTCGATCGGCTGCGCCTGGACGAGCCGCGGATCGTGGCGATCGCGCGCGCGGTCAGGCAGATCGCGGCGCTTGCGGACCCCGTGGGCGAGGTGATCGACGGGCAGCGCCTGCCGAACGGTCTGGACGTGCGCAAGGTCCGCGTGCCGCTTGGCGTGGTGGCGGTCGTGTACGAGGCGCGCCCGAACGTGACGATCGACGCCGCGGCGCTGTGCCTGAAGTCCGGCAATGCGATCGTTCTGCGCGGCTCCTCCTCGGCCGTCCATTCAAATGCCGCGCTGGCGCAGATCGCCTCCGAGGCGGCCGTCGAGGCCGGCCTTCCGCACGGCTGTGTGACGCTCGTGGCCGGCGGCGGGCGCGAGGAGCTGGCCGAGCTTGCCACGCAGAAGGACACCGTCGATTTGATCATCCCTCGCGGTGGCGAGGGGCTGAAGGATGCGCTGCAGGCGGTCGCGACGGTCCCGGTGATCTACGCCGCCTCGGGCAACTGCCACGTATACGTGGACGCCTCCGCCGAGCTCGAGCGGGCGGAGGCGATCGTGCTCAATGCCAAGACCCAGCGCCCGGGCGTTTGCAACGCCGCCGAGACGCTGCTGATCCACAGCGACATCGCGGCGCGGTTCGTCCCGCGCATCCTGCGCTCGCTGGGCGCCGCGGGTGTGCTCGTGCGCGCGGATGAGCGCACGCTGGCGCTCGCACGGCTCGACGCCGATCTACCCGAGGGCGCGGACTCAGCGCAGGCTCCGCTGCCCGAGGTCGCCGGCGAGGAGGACTGGGAGCGCGAGTATCTGGCGCTTACGATCGCGGTCGGCGTCGTGGACTCCGTGGAGGAGGCGATCGAGCACGTCGGTCGTTACGGAAGCGGGCACTCCGAGGCGATCGTCACCCGTGACACGGCCGCCGCGCGGGCGTTTCAGCTCGGGGTGGACGCCGCTTGTGTGTATGTGAACGCCTCGACGCGTTTCACCGACGGGGGCGAGTTCGGGATGGGCGCGGAGATCGGCAACTCCACGCAGAAGCTGCACGCGCGCGGGCCGATCGGGCTGCGCGAGCTGTGCACGTCGAAGTACCTGGTGGAGGGCGACGGGCACGTCCGCGCTTGACCGGCAGGCGGCGCCGGCCGGCCGGCCGGCGGTTGGCATCCTCGGCGGCACCTTCAACCCGCCCCACCTGGGACATCTCGCGATCGCGCGAGACGCCCGCGTGGAGCTGGGGCTGGAGCGCGTCGTGCTGATGCCTGCGCGCATCCCCCCGCACAAGCCGGCCGCGCAGGACCCCGGCGCCGAGCACCGGCTGCGCATGTGCGAGCTGCTGCTCGACGGCGTGGAGGGGCTGTCGGTGTGCACGCTCGAGCTCGAGCGCGAGGGGCGGTCCTATACCGTGGACAGCTTGAAGGCCATCGATGCCGGTCATCCCGAGGCAGAGTTGACGTTCATCGTGGGCGCGGACACGGCGCAGACGCTGCCCGCGTGGCGGGAACCGCGGAAGGTGCTGGAGCTGGCGGCGCTCGCGGTGGCCGCGCGCGCTGGCACCAAGCGGCGTGAGGTGCTGGCGAGCCTCGCGCCGCTGTCTGACTCCGCCAGCCCGCGGTTCCTCGACACGCCGCTGCTGGATGTGTCCTCCTCGCTGGCTCGCGAGCGGGTCGTCGCCGGCGAGCCGATCGACGAGCTGGTCGGGCCCGCCGTGGCTGGCTACATAGCCGCACATGGCCTCTATGGCGCTCGCGCGAAGGTGGGCGGCTGATGGACGCCGAGCAGCTGGTGGCCGAGATCGCGCGCCTGGCGGCCGACAAGAAGGCGCTGGAGGTGGTCGAGCTCGATCTGCGCGGTGTGCTCGGCTACACCGACTACTTCCTGATCTGCTCCGGCAACACGGGCAGGCAGACGAAGGCGATCCACGACGGCATCCTCGAGGGCCTGAAGCGCGAGCACGGGATGCTTCCGCGGCGGGTGGAGGGCGCCAGTCGCGCCGACTGGATCCTGATGGATTACCTCGACGTGGTCGTGCACATCTTCACGCCCGAAGCCCGCGACTACTACAGGTTGGAGACACTCTGGGGGGAGGCGCCGTCGCGCGTGGCGGGCGGCGCTGAGACCGGTTGATCCTCACCGGCTTGCCGGGATAGGGTGGCCCGACAGCGCCCGCGGGAGGCGCGCGGCGCGTTCATCGAGGAGCGACCGATGCATCATTCAATGGCTGCTAGAAGCCGCTTCAGCCTGGCCCTCATCGCCGCCGGGCTGACCGCCGCGGCGCTCGTCTTTGGCCTGAGCACGCTGACCGCGGCTGCGCGAGCCGATGGGCCTGGCCAGGGGGCCGCCTGGACGGCGAGCCTCGGCGATTCCTACATCTCCGGCGAGGCCGGCCGGTGGGCTGGCAACACGAACGGGAGCTCCTCCAAAATCGACGCGCTTGGCTCGGGCGCCTACGACGACAATGCGGCGGGCACCGCCGAGCTGATCGCCGGCTGCCACCGCTCGAAATCCGCCGAGGTCTACATCGGCGGCGGCGTCAACGGCGAGAACCTCGCATGCTCGGGCGCCAAGACCTCGAGCTTCTCGAGCGAAGGCAAGTTCAAGCCGGGGCTGGACTTCTACAACTCAGGTGGGAACGAAGGACAGGCGCTGATGCTGCAGCACTTCGCGGCAACGCACAACGTCAAGCTCGTGGCGATCTCGATCGGCGGCAACAACTTCAACTTCGCGAGCATCGTGCAGTCGTGCATCGAGGACTTCCTGCTGTCGCCCTCGTGGTGGCCCAACTACTGCAACGACGACAGCTCGGTCACAAGCAACTTCACCGCGAGCAACGTCGCCACGCAGACGACCGCGATCAAGAACGCGATCCTGAACGTCGCCCAGGCGATGACGAACGCCGGCTATTCGAGCTCGCAGTACACGATCGTCGTGCAGGACTACCCCTCGCCGATTCCCAACGGATCGGGCTTCCGCTACTCCCAAAGCGGCTACACGCGGCAGTCGACCGGCGGGTGCGGCTTCTGGAACGCGGATGCCAACTACGCCAACTCGACGATGTTGCCGACGATCGACGGCGCTGTCTTTGGGGCGGCGTCCGCGACGGGGCTGGCGAACATCAAGACGATGGAGCTGTCCTCGGCCTTCAACGGGCGCCGTCTGTGCGAGAGCGGCGTCGGCCTGCTGGAGGAGGTCGGCCTGCCTTCGTGGACGAGTCCGGAAGCGCCGAACAAGACCGAGTGGATCAACCAGGTCCGCACGATCACGGCGATCTTTCCTCCCTATGAAATCCAGGAGGATCTGCACCCGAACTACTGGGCGCAGCTCGCGCTGCGCAATTGCCTGACGCAGGCGTACAACGGCGGCACGCCCAAAGGCGGTACGTGCTCGATCTCCGGGACGGGTGTGAACGCAGCGGGCGAGCCGAACATGTTGCTGCACTGATCAAGTCGCCCCGAACGAGCGCCTCGCCGGCCGATCGCGTGGACGCACCGATCGGCCGGCTGAGGGCAGCCGGGACGCCGCGAGATCTCCGGCGTTGGCGCGCACGGCCGGGGAGCGTCCGGGGGAGGGCTGCGCGGGTGCGAAGATGTGGGCGTGAGCGCATCTCACTCCAGCGACGCCCCACGTGTGGCGGCGGTGATGCGCGAAGACGAGCGGGTGACGCCGCTGGAGCTGTTCTTCGACCTCGTGTTCGTGCTGGCGCTCACGCAGTGCACGACGCTGATCGCGCACACGCCGACGTGGGAAGGCGTGCTGAAGGGACTGCTGGTGCTCGGGATGCTGTGGTGGTCGTGGGTCGGCTATGCGTGGCTGACGAGCGTCGTCGATCCCGAGGAGGGGGCCGTGCGGCTGGTGATCTTCGTGGCGATGGGAGCGTTCCTGGTCGCCGCGCTGTGCGTGCCGGGGGCGTTCGGATCGGAGGCGCTGTTGTTCGCATGCGCCTACGCGGTCGTGCGCATCGCCCACATCGTCCTGTTCATGCTCGCCAGTCGCGAGGACGGCGCGCTGCGCCAGTCGGTTCTCGGGCTGGCGGCCAGCACGGCGATCGGAGCCGGTCTGCTGTTCGTCGCGGCGTTCACCTCAGGCACGCTGCAGATCGGGCTGTGGGCGCTGGCGCTGCTGCTCGACGCCGGGGGGCCGTTCCTGTTCGGCGCCGATGGCTGGAAGCTGATCCCCGGTCACTTCGCCGAGCGCCATGGGCTGATCGTGATCATTGCCCTTGGCGAGTCGATCGTCGCGATCGGCGTCGGCGCGAGCAGCGAGATCGATGCCGGCGTCGTGACCGCGGCGGTGCTCGGGATCGTGGTCGCGGCGGCGCTCTGGTGGGTGTACTTCGACGTCACCGCGATCGTCGCCGGGCGGCGCTTGGCGCAAGCGGCGGAGGGGCGCGAGCGCAACGAGATCGCGCGCGACTCCTACTCTTACCTGCATTTCCCGATGGTCGCCGGCGTGGCGCTGATCGCGGTCGGCATGAAGCGCACGATCGGCCACGTCGAGGAGCCATTGAAGGTCGTCTCGGCAGCCGCGCTGTTGGGAGGCGCGGCGACGTATCTGCTCGCGCACGTCGCCTTCCGCCTGCGCAACATGCACACGCTGAGCCGGCGGCGCCTGGTGTGCGCGATCCTCCTGCTCGCGCTCGTGCCCGCCGGCGCGGTCATGCCCGCGCTCGTCACGCTTGGAATCCTCGCTGCGCTGCTGGCGGTCCTGATCACCTATGAGGCGCTTCGTTACGCCGACTCCCGCGATCGCATCAGGCATCAGCTTGCGCGGGAGCCGATCGCCGACTGACAATCAGTCGATGCCCGGGGCCGTCGGCCCGACGGCCGCGCTTTGCGCGATCGACAGCGGCGCACCGCGCTTCTCGAGCCTGCTCGGTGTTCTAGAGGGCAGTAAGACAGTGACGCCGACGACTGCCGGCCCGCGCGCTACCCGAGGTTCGCTGGAACCGACGATCACTTCTCGCAAATTCCCAGCGAAGGAGCGTTCTCATGCCGCGCAGAGCATTCACCGGGCTAGTCGTGCTTGGCCTTGCCGTTCTCTGTCTCTCGAGCTCCGCGGTGGCCGCGCCGACGGTCACCTTCAAAGCGAGCGCAGTTCCGATCCCGGGGTTCCGCGGCACCGGCAACATCCTTGGAGCGGGCGCTGCGCTGCACGTGCAATACACGATCAAGGGCGCCGAATATGGAGGTTTTCCGCCACCGCTCGTGGGGGTCAACTTCTATACGCCCGCGGGCACGAAGCTGCACCCGCGCGGGTTCACGGTCTGCTCACCGGCGGCGCTGCAGAACACAGGGCCCTCTGCCTGTCCGAGGAAGTCGAGGGTGACGATCTCGGGCACGGCGCTGGGTGTCGTCAGCCTCGGCCAGGAACGTGTGCAGGAGCGCGCCTCGATCCAGGCGTTCTTCGCACCCGGTGGCGCCCTGCAGTTCTTCACCTCCGGCAGCTCCCCGGTGTCGCTCGAATTCCTGTCTCCGAGCCACGTCGTCTCCGCCAGGCCCCCGTATGCGCAGAAGTTCGTCACGACGGTGCCGCTGATCGAAACGGTGCCCGGCGCGCCGGACGCCTCGGCGCTGTCGATCGATCTGAAGATCGGCTCGGCCTTCAGGAAGGGCAAGAAGGTCACCTATTACGGGACCGTTCCCAAGAAGTGCCCGAAGGGTGGCTTCCCGCTGAAGTCTGAACTGCTGTTCGCCGGTCTTGGCGGCCTCACCCCGCAGACGGTGTCCGTCGCCTACAAGGCGCCGTGCCCGCGGCGCGCGCATCGCCGCTGAACGCCCCCCGGCCCGCTCGCGGCACTCTCCTCCGCGGGCGGGCACCGAGAGCGCCCCGCCTAGGTCATCGCCGGCACGGCCTCGGCGAGTCGCTGCGGCGGGTCCTGGCGGGCCGGACGATCCTCGAGGATCACGCGACTCTCCCCGGAGGGGCTGAAGGTAATGCCCCGCCGCCGCGTGATCTCCGGAGTGCCGCTCGCGGGTCGCAGGACGTAGCGCTCGAGAACCGCGCGCAGCACGAGCTTCATCTCCAACAGCGCGAAGCTCGCGCCCAGGCACCGGCGCCGGCCGCCCCCAAAGGGAATCCAGGTGTAGGTGCCGGGCGACTGGCCGAGGAAGCGCTCCGGGTTGAAGGCGTAGGGGTCGGGATAGATCGCGGGATCGTGATGCAGCAGATAGGCGCTCGCGAACAACACGACGCCGGGTGAGTAGAGGATGCCGCCGATCTCGATCGGCTGCTTGACCAGGCGTGGCTCGGCGTTGGGGAGCACGGGCCTGCGGCGCAGGATCTCGTTGATCGTGGCGGTCAGATAGGCTTCATCGGAGCCGTCGTCGAGCTCCTCGTGCAGGCGTGCCTGGACGGCCGGCTCGCGCGCGATCCGCTCGAAGGCCCAGGCGAGCTGGGAGGCGGTCGTCTCATGACCGGCGACCAGCGCGGTCATCAGCTCGTCGCGCAACTCGCCGGGGCTCATCGGGGTGCCGTCCTCGTCGCGCGCCGCGAGCAGCAGCGTCAGCACGTCCTCGCCCTCGGCGTTCTCGTGACGGCGCTCCTCGATCAGCTCGAAGATCAGCTCGTCGGCTCGCGCGTTTGCGCGTTCGAGCCGCGCGAGCGGTCCGCGGCCCGCCAGCAGGCGCTGCGCCGGCGGGACCAGCGACAGCGGGCTCTCGCCAAAGGCGAGTATCTCGGTCAGTTGCTCGCGCAACGCGTCAAGCTGTGCGCCGCGCTCCAGGCCGAAGACCGCGCGCAGGATGATCTCCAGCGTTAGCTGCTGCAGGTGCGGGTGCAGAGCGATGCTCTCACCGCTCGGCCAGGAGGCGGCCTCGCGCTCGGCCAGTTCCTCCATCAGGCCCGACAGGCGCTGCATGCGCTCTCCATGAAAGGCGGGGAGCAGCAGCTTGCGCTGGCGCAGGTGCGGGTCCTCGTCGAGCAGGATCACGGAGTTCGGGCCGATGATCGGCTCGAGAATCTGCGCGCCCTCGCCGGGATGCAGCACCTCGGGGGGCGCCTGGAAGATCTGCTTGATCTCCTCGGGATCGGAGATCACGACGAACGGGGATTGGCCCAGCAGGCGAATCGTGAAGCGCCCACCATGGTTGGCACGGCAGCGCTCGAGGAAGGCTGTGGGACGGCTCCACCAGCCGATCGTCTGCAGCAGCGCCGGCGTTCGCGGGCCGGGCGGCAGTTGACTGTTCATTGCAGCTCCTCACGGTCGACCGAATGTGGGTTCAGTCTACGCCCGGTGAATCGGCTGCGTGTGAGGCCGCTCACACCGCGGCCTGTGGGCTCGCTGATAGCGTCGCGGGCGTGGGGCTGGCCAACCTTCACGAGGGTCGCACCGCCGAGCTTGCGATCGGCCACATCAAAAGTGTGTGGCGCGATCCCGCGCGCGAAGCGGGCACGCGCACAATCGGCCTGCGCCGCATCGAGGTCGCGGAGGATCACTTCTCCACGCCCGCCCACGAGCACGGCGCCGAGGAGGAGATCTTCTTCGTGCTCGGCGGAGAGGGCCTGCTGTGGCAGGACGGCGCCACCTACACCGTGGGGGCGGGGGACTGCATCGTGCACCGGCCCAAACGCGGAGCGCACACGCTGCGCGGCGGAGCGGAAGGGCTCGACGTGCTCGTGTTCGGCCAGCGCTCGGACGGCTCGCTGACGGCGCTACCGCGGGCTGGCGTCGCCTGGTCCTACCCGCGCTGGGTCGAGCTCGCCGACGGCGACTCGCCGTTCGCGCGCGAGGCCGCGGCCGGAGCGCCGGATTGTCCGGCGCCGAGCGTCGAGCGGCCGGCGAATGTGGTCGCGCTGCAGGACGTCTCGGCGAGCATAGGTGGGCTGGTGCGTCGAGCCGGCGCGGCTGCGGGCGCGGTCGCGAGTGGCCTCAACCACGTCGTCCTGCCGGCCGGCGCGGAGGGGGCTCCCGCACACTGTCATTCGCTCGAGGAGGAGCTGTTCGTGGTGCTGGACGGCGACGGCGTTCTGGAGCTGTGGCCGCGTGGCGAGCAGGGCGCGGAGCAGCATCCACTTGCCGCCGGCGATGTCGTCTCGCGCCCGGCCGGCAGCGGAGTGGCGCATGCGCTGCGTGCGGGCACGGGCGGTCTCACCTACCTCGCGTACGGAACCCGCGAGCCGAACGACATGTGCTTCTACCCGGGCCTCGGACGAGTCTCGCTGCGGGGCCTCGGCATCGCCCTGCGCTCGCCGGAGATCGACTACCTGCCCGGCGGATAGGCGAGCGCGGTTCCCTGCACGACGACGGCGACCTGCTCGCCGACGCGCGGCGCCCTGTGGCCGGCGGCACGTGCGAGGATCTCCGGGCAGCCCGGGTCATCGAGCGCGATCCGGGCGGTCGCGTCGTGTCCGTAGAAGTGCGTGGCGATCACGCGCCCGCGCGGGCCATCGGTTGCGGCTGGATCGCCGCAGAGAATCTGCTCGGGGCGCAGCATCACCGTTGCGCTGGAGTCGTGCGAGCCGCCGGCCTGGCCGTTGGCGCCGGCGCCGCGCGTGACGAGCCGCCCGAGCGCGGTCTCGGCGTACCCGCCATCGAGCCGGCCGCTCAGCAGGACGGCCTCGCCGACGAAACGCGCGACCTCGGCGTCGACGGGATCGCGATACAGGGCTCGCGGATCGGCAACCTGGACGATCGTCCCGCCGCGCATGACGGCGACCAGATCGGCCAGCGACAGCGCCTCCTCCTGATCGTGGGTAACGAGCAGCGCCGTCGCGCCGCTGTCGCGCAATGTGCCCCGGACCTCGCTGCGCACCTGGGCGCGCAGCCCGGCATCGAGCGCGTCGAACGGCTCGTCGAGAAGTACCAGCTGCGGCGAGGGAGCCAGTGCTCGCGCGAGGGCGACGCGCTGCTGCTGGCCGCCGGAGAGCTCATGTGGAAAGCGCCGGGCGAGGCCCGTTAGGCCGACGAGCTCGAGCAGCTCCCCGACGCGGGTTCGGCGCTCGGCGCGAGGCAGGCCGAAACCGATGTTCGCGGTCACGTCCAGATGCGGAAACAGCGCTCCCTCTTGTGCGACGAAGCCGACGCCGCGATGCTCGGGAGCCACGTGGGTGCGCTCGTCGCAGACGACACGCTCGCCCACCCGGATCGTGCCCCGCTCGGCACGCTCGAATCCGGCGATCAGGCGCAGCAGGGTCGTCTTGCCGCAACCGGACGGCCCGAGCACGGCGGTGAGACTGCCGGTGGGCACCTCGAGGCTCAGGCTGTCCAGCACCGGCGGCCCGGCAAACGCCTTCACGAGACCTTCGACCGAGAGCGCCGGAGACGGGCTCATCGAGCCTCGCGCGGGCGCACGATCGCGCCGAGCCTGCGCGTCAGCAGATATGTGGGGAAGGCCGAGATCGCGACCATCAGAGCAGCGTAGGGAGCCGCGGCGCCGAAGGCGCGAGTCGACGCGTTCGCCCAGAACTGGGTCGCGAGCGTCTGCGTGCCGATCGGCGCGAGCAGCAGCGTCGCGGTCAGCTCGGTGACGGTCGCCAGGAACACGAGCGCCGCAGCCGCGCCGAGACCGGGCAGGACCCGGGGGAGAGTCACCCGCACCATCGCCCGCACAGGGCCGCAGCCGAGAGAGCGGGCAAGCTCCTCGTGTAGCGCGGGCGCCTGCGCGAGCGCCGCTCGCGTCGCCACGAGGGCGAGCGGGAGCGAGAGGATCGCGTATGCGACCAGCAGCAGCAGCGTCGTTCCGTAGACCGCCGGAAGCCGGTGGACTGAGACTACGATCAGCGACAACGCGACGACGATGCCCGGCAGCGCGAACGGAAGATAGGCCGCGCGTTCCAAAGCGGTCACGAGCTTCGTCGGATGGCGCACGGCGAGAATGCTCACGGGCAATGCGAGCAGCGTCGTCAACAGCGCGGCTCCGAGCCCCAGCTTCAGCGAGGTCCCGGCGGCCGACAGCAGCGCATCCACCGGGAAGCTGGCCGAGCCGCCGTGCAGCATCCAGTAGAGGAGCGTGATTAGCGGCAGGCCGAGAGCGAGGCCGACGAGCGCCGCAAGTCCAGCGCTCGCGAGCCAGTTCGCGCGTCCCAGCCGGGCGAGCGCCGCCGGGCGCGCCGTTCCCCCATCGACGCGCGCGTAGCGGGCGCGCCCACGCAGCCCGAGCTCGAGCACGAGCAGGAGCAGGCAGAGCAGCACGAGCACGGTCGCGAGCATCGAGGCGGCCTCCCCGTCGAAGCTCAGCCTGTACTCCTCGTAGATCGCGGTCGTGAACGTCTGAAAGCGCAGCATCGCGAAGGCGCCGAACTCCGACAGCAGATGGACAGCCACCAGCAGACCTCCGCCGAGCAGTGCCACACGTGTCTGGGGAAGTGTGACGCGCATGAAAGTGCGCCACGGTCCCATCCCAAGCGAGCGCGCGCTCTCCTCGAGCGCGGGGTCCATGCCCCGCAGTACTGCGGCGACCGGCAGATAGACGAGCGGGTAATAGGCCAGTGTGACAATCGCCGCGGCCCCCGCGAAGCCCTGCACCGATGGCGTGATCGAGACCCAGCTGTAACTCGTGACGAAGGCCGGCACGGTGATCGGCAGGGCGGCGAGCACGGCCCAGATGCGCCGTCCCGGCAGGTCGGTGCGCTCGACGCACCAGGCAACGGCGACGCCGATGACCGTGCAGGCGCTCGTCGCCACCGCCACCAGCAGCACGGTGTTGACGAGCAGCGAGCCGACGAACGCGCGGAACAGCAGCCGTTCGACCTGCGTCCAGCCGACCGACAGCGCCTGGTCGAGTAGGAAGCCGAGCGGCAGCAGCACGAGCAGCGCGACCGCCGTTGCGAGCCCCAGCAACACGATCGGCCCGCGGCGCGCGCGAGGCCGCGCGCGCGAGCGCCCAGCCGGCCACACGATCGCGCGCTGCTGGACGCCGGGCAGGCCCATCGCGCTAGAGCAGGCCGGCCTGCTGCATCAACTGCAGCGGCGCGCTCCCGTCCCCGAGGTCCGCGGGTCCGACATCGGGCGCTTCGAGCTTGGCGAACGGGACAAGACCGGCCGGCGGTGCCACGGCGGCGTTCAGCGGGTACTCCCAATCGCCGCTGCGCGTCATCGCGCTCTGGCCTTCCTCGCTGACCAGATAGGCGAGAAACCGCTGGGCGAGCGCGGGCTCCTTGCTCGCTTTGAGCGCGGCCGCGCCGGAGATGTTCACGAGCGCGCCGGGGTCCTTGTGGCCGAAGTAGTAGAGCCTTGAGCGCACGTTCTGCTTGCCCACCTCGGCGGCCTGCTCGTACCAGTAGTAGTGGTTGATCACACCGGCGGCGACCTGCCCGCTTTCGACGGCGGCCACAATGCCCTCGTTGTCGTCGTAGTGCTTGGCGTTTGCGGCAAAGCCTTCCAGCCAGCTCTTCGTCGTCGCGCGGCCGTACTGCCTGTCGATCGCGCTGACGATCGGCACAAAGTCCGGCTCGGATGGAGCGATCGCCAGCTTGCCCTTCCAGGCCGGCTTTGAGAGGTCGAGAATCGATGCCGGCAATTGGCTCGGCGGAGATCATCTTGGGGTTGTAGATCAGCACGGTCTCGCGCGCGGCAACCCCGACCCAATGGCCGCTCGGCGAGTTGTAGCGCGCCGGCACCTGTGCGAGCGTGGCATCGCTGACCTTCGCCAGCAGGCCCTTCTCGGTGAGCAGTTCCAGCGGCGGCGTGTTCTCGGTCAGGAACGCATCGGCCGGCGATGCCGCGCCCTCCTGCACGATCTGGTTGGCCAGTCCCTCGTCCTCTCCGAAGCGGATCCTCACCTTGGCTCCCGTCTTTTGTTCGAATCCTTTGGCCAGCGCGTTGGTCATCTGCTCGTGCTGGGCGCTGTACAGCGTCAGCGTGCCACTCGAGCTCGACGAGGATCTGCCGCAGCCGGCGGCAAACGCGCCAAGCAGCGCGCTGAGGAAGATCGCTATCGGTAGTCGTTGGAGCAGAGAAGTCAAGGAATCTCCAAGTGGCCGGGAGCCATTGATCGTGGCGTTAGGCTACCCTAAGTTAGGAGTGCCTAACGGTGTGGCCACCGGCAGTTTGGTCTGCCGAGCCGGAGAGGCCGCGACGAGTCATCGGCCGATAGCGGCTTACGCGAGTAGGCGCTTAAGTGTCAGCTGTAGGATTTCGGCGCGGCTGTGTACGCCATGATCGGCGGCTATGAAGTGGCTGCCGACGAAGAGGGAGAAGGCCAGCAGGCAGCGCACCTCCACCTCCTCGGCGTCTGGGCAGAGGTCTCCGAACAGCTTGCGCATGTATTCCATGCGCCGGTTGTCCACATGCGCGAGGCGTGCGGACACCGCTTGATCGCGTCGCGCCCAGTCTCGAATCGCCAGCTCGATTTCCATCGGACTGGGCGCGTCTGGGTCGTTGGCGCTCCCCGGCCGGCTGCGATCCGACGCGAGCGCGAACAGCCGGCGCAGCTTGGCCCGCGCGTCGCCGCCGGGCTCGTCCTCCACGCGCTCGATCACTTCGTCGATCATCACTCGTTCCCATTGATCGAGCATCTCTTTGAGCAGGGCGGGTCTGCCGTCGAAGTGCCAGTAGAAGCCGCCCTTACTGACTCCGAGCGCTTGCGCGAGCGACTCGATCCGCACGGCGTCGGGGCCGGCGGCGGCCAGCGCGCGCAGCCCTGCGTTGATCCAGCCGATGCGGGGCGTTCGTGTTGCGGCCATCGTGCTCTCCGTAGTCCAGGCTTGCCTACCCTCAGTCTATACGCTACCGTATGTATACGTAACCGTATGGATGGGAGGCTTTGAGATGAAGAGGCTGCCTGACAGCGCACACACCTCACGCCAGTGGCGAATCCACGAACTGACCCGCGACTTTCGCCTTGAGGACGTCTGGCAGATACGGGCGCCGGGACGCTCGGATGATTGGGAGACGGCTGCGGAACTGCTCGTCTCACTCGACCTGGCGCAGAGCTCCTCGCTCGCCGTGCGAACGTTGTTCGCGATGCGCTGGAAAATCGGCGGGCTGCTCGGCTGGGATGAGCCCGACAGCGGCCTCGGCTCCCGCGTACCCACCCTACGAGATCGGCTGCCCGCGGACCTTCGCGACACGGCCCCACAGCTGGAGGCGCTCCCCTTCACCTCACTGTACGTCGCCGGCGACGAGTTCGCTGCTGAGCTCGCCAACGGCACGATGCACGGGGTTATGCACGTAGGGCTCGTCGCCGACGGGGCGGGGGGCCACAGTGGCCAGATGGCTGTCCTCGTGAAGCCGAACGGGCCCTTCGGCGCCGCCTACATGGCTGCGATCAAGCCATTCCGGTATCTGGTGGTCTACCCAGCCATGCTCCGAGAGTTCGAGAGGTCGTGGCAGGCGCGCGCCGATGATCGTGCCAGGGCTCGCGGATAGCGCACGGAACGGAACCAGGCAGGATTGTGGAGGCGTCTGGGATCCGAGAAGCCGGAGACCTGGGCGGTTCTCCACGACGCCGAATGCGGCCTCTGCGCCTGGGTGCTGTCGGGCGTCCTGATGTTGGATTGCGTCCGTCGCCTACGACCGACGGCGGGCAATACTCCGAGGCCAGTCGTCTCCTCGCCGATGTCAACCCGCCGAGCGCACAGCCTCATGGCATCTGATTTCCCCTGCCGGCACGCGGCATTCGGTTGGCGCCGCGATCGTGAAGCCAATCGGCGAGCTCATCCCCGGCAGTATACCGTGGTATACTGACCGCCATGGCAAAGGTAATGGTGTCGATGCCCGACGACCTCCTCATCGAGGTGGACGCCGAGGCTAACCGCCTAGGCACCACCCGAAGCGCCGTGTTGCGACAGTTCGCCGATTCCGCGCTGCGTCAGCGTCGCTCCGATCGCGCAGCGGCGATGCGCGCCCTTCTGACACACCCCGGACACCACGGCGGTGGGGCGGCCGAGCGTGTGAAGGACAGCCGGCCAGCGACTTGAGCACACTCCTTCTGGATGCGAGCGTGATCCTCGCGGCGTTTGACCGTGACGACTCCCTGCACAAGCCAGCGAGAGCACTCCTCAGTGCCAGCGCTGTCACGCTCGCCACGCTCGATCTCGTGCGATACGAGGTGACCAATGTTGCGATTCGCGCATGGCGAGCGCCAAAACTGGTCTCACCGCTGCTGGAAGCCATCGAGCGGATCTCAAACGACGGGGGAGTTCTGCTCTCGACGAGTGCCCTGCTGGCCAGCGCAGCGCAGCTTGCGGAGGAGCACACCCTCTCCGCCTACGACGCAGCCTATGTGGCGGCGGCCACCCAGACGGGGGGCGCGCTCGTGAGCTGTGACATCCGGGATCTAGTCAGCAAGGGCCTTGCCAGCACCCCTGCGACTCCTCTTCAGCAAACGCGCCCCAAGTAAGCCTCAATAGCCGCCGCACCGGCCTTCAGCCCAGATCGGTTGGATACGCGGTTCGCGTTGAGTTCGAGTCATGGAGCCAACCGAAGTCAACGCGAACCGCCTTGCGCAGCTTCCGGGCGGCGAATTTCGCTTGAACGTCGCTAGGGGCCTCACTACGCCATGACGAGGCAGTAATCGCTGCGCGGGTCTCGCCCACAACGGGGAGTATCTTCTCACGATGACCCTGATCCCAAGAGGAGCGATCAAGGGGGTCTTGTTCTCGATGTGTGCCGTGGGCGCTGTGCTGGTCGCCTGCACAGGGGTAGCAGCTAGTCATGGGCACCGCTCGCGCTGTGCTCCTCCCCATGCCCGGACGATTGCCAAGGATCGATACATTCGCGTCTACTCGCTCGGAGGAAAGGTTTCGAGGCAGGGCGGCACGTACGCCTGTCTTCTACGTCGCGGCAGCACCGTGGTGCTCGCCAGGCCCCGCCAATTTCGCCCAGACTCGATCGATCACGTTGCGCTTGCCGGAACGATCGTCGCCTACACGGATAGCACGCATGGGGTCGATACGGGAAGCACAGACATCGTGGTCGTCAACGTCGCCTCCCGACGCACCCTGCTCACGATCCCAGGAGTTGGGGGCTTCGTAGACGCCTGCGTTATCAGCTTCCGTGATGTGACCGATCTCGTCGTTACCTATCGCGGCTCGGTCGCATGGATTGTGCGCAAGGGCACCCGCTGCACGACAGCCACTACTGAGGTTCATAGCGCTCGAACATCTGGCGCCTATGCCTTGCTTGAAGAAGGGCCGGCCATCGCTCCCGGATCGTTGCGCGTCTCCGGCCAAACCGTAAGCTGGGAAAACGCCGGACAGCGAAAGTTCGCCAGCCTCTCTAGCGCATGAAGCGCTTTCTTGGCTCGCTGACATCTGGCTCGCGCGGGGCGCGGCAACCACTCTGGCTTGGGTATGTCAGGGTGGTGGACCAGAAGCGAGGCCGGCTTGACCGCGCCGGCGCGCCGCCGACAGTTCTCTGAATGGAGCTAGTCGGGCTCGAACCGACGACCTTCGCGCTGCCAGCGCGACGCTCTCCCAGCTGAGCTATAGCCCCAAACTCACCGTCGGCCGCCAGTTTAGCCAAGCGCGTCACCGGCGTCTACGGCCGTCCTCGATGCCGTGCCAACGCAAAGGAGGGCGCAACGGAGAACCCTGAAATGCACCGGCCGCGGAGCCGGCGCGTCAATCGCAGGTCCGGCGCCCCTGTCAGCCGCGCGGCACGAACTCTGGCACGTCGAGGTCATCGCCGGGCTCGTCTCGCCGGTGGGGGCGATCGCCGAGACTGTCTGAGTGGCCGCTGGAGCCGGCTTGGTCGAGTCGTGCGGTTAGGCCGCCGTGCGCCAGGCGCACGTCGCGTAGCAGGCGCTCGGCATTGCTGCGCAGCGACACCGACAGCTCGCGCAGGTTGCGCGAGAGCTCGGTGCCCTCGCGCAGCACCTCGCGTGCGACCACATGCGACTCGCCGACGATCTCGCGTGCGTCCGCACGCGCCTTCGCGCGGACCTCCTGCGCGCGCTCCTGAGCGTCGCTGCGGAGCCGCTGCAGATCCTCGCCGCCCGAGGCCAGCGCGCGCGAAGCCTGCTCGCGGCTGTCCGTGAGTAGCTGCTCGGCCCGCTCGCGCGCCTTGGCGAGGATCTGCTCAGCCTGCTGCTGGGCATCGCTGAGCGCCTGCTCTGCCTGTGCTTGGGCCTCGGCGAGCGCCTGTCCCGTCTGCTGGCCGGCCGCTGAGCGCAGCTGCTCGGCCTGCTCGCGGGCGTCTGCCAGCAGCTGCTCGGCATCCTCGTGGGCGCTGGCCCGAGCCTGTGCTGCCTGCTCGCCGGCTTCCACTCGCTCCTGCTCGGCCCGCGCATGGGCGTCGCCGCGTGCGCGCTCGGCCTCGGCGTGGATCGCACTCACTCCGGAAAGCGCCTCGTTTCGCGCCGTCTCGGCCTGCTCGCGGGCGGCGCGCAGGATCTCCTCGGCCTCCTGCTCGGCCGCGCCGACCCGATTACCTGCCGCACGATCGGCCTCCGCGATCCGTTCACGAGCACGCGCCTCAGCCTGCTCGCGCAACTCGGCCGCAGTGCGTTCGGCCGCCTCGACGATGCTCGCCACGCGCTCGGCGGCGGCTGGCAGGCTGCTCTGCGCCTGCCCCGGATCCTGCGATGCCTCCGGCTGAGGCTCCATGTGGTCATGGTAGAGCGCCCTGCATGTCAGTTGTGCAGAGCTTCCTGCGGGTGCGCTGACGGGCGCGGGAGTCGGGCTCCCGTCGGCCGCGAGAGGCGATGGCGGAAAAAGTGGGAAATCTGTCCTTGCGGACAAGAACGGATTGGGCCATGATCGAGCTATGGCAACTTCTCATCGGACTCCGGGCTCACCGCCGCGCCAGGTCGCGATCCTGCTCTACGAGGGCGTGCAGAGCCTGGACGTGACCGGGCCGCTGGAGGTCTTTACGGCCGTCCGCGAGCTGCTCGCGGAGGAAGGTCGCGCTCGGCGTGCTTATGAGGTGCGCACCTACAGCCATGACGGCGCGCCCCTGCGGACGTCCAGCGGCCTCACACTGATCCCCGATGCAAGCGTCGCCGAGCTTCCCGCTGGGCTCGACACGCTGTTGATCCCGGGCGGGCACGGCTCGCGGCGCGCGATCGCCCACGAGTCACTCGTGCGGTGGATCGCAACGACGTCCGCCGCCGCCAAGCGCACCGCCGCCGTCTGCACGGGCGCCTTTCTGCTCGCCAAGGCGGGCCTGCTCGACGGGCGGCGCGTGACCACGCACTGGGCGTCTGCCGAGCTGCTTGCGCGGGCATTCCCACTGGTGGACGTCGACCCGGACCCGATCTTCCTGTGCGACGGCGACATCTGGACCTCCGCCGGCGTGACCGCCGGAATGGATCTCTCGCTGGCGCTCGTCGAGGAGGATCTCGACCGTGAGATCGCGCTGAGGATCGCCCGTCATCTAGTCCTGTTCCTGCGCCGGCCCGGCAACCAGTCGCAGTTCAGCGTCACGCTGGCCGCGCAGCAGCCGCAGCGCGAGCCGCTGCGCGAGGTGCAGCGCTCGGTCGTCGAGAACGCCGCCGCAGAGCACTCCGTCGAGGCGATGGCCGCGCGCGCTCATATGAGCCCCCGCCACTTCGCCCGCGCGTTTCGAGCCGAGACCGGCATCACCCCGGCCCGCTATGTCGAGCGTGTGCGCCTGGAGGCCGCCCGCCGGCGCCTGGAGGACACCGCAGATCCGATCGCGGCCGTAGCGCAGGCCTGCGGCTTTGGCACCGCCGAGACGATGCGCCGGGTGTTCCTGCGCGCGTTGGAGGTCGGCCCGGCCGAGTACCGGCGTCGCTTTCACGCCGGCGGCTCGCGCGCCGCGGCCTGACGGAGATCGCGCCCGTGGCCGCCGCCCCGATCGCCTTTCGCCAACCCGAGTCACCGCCAAGCCGAACAACGACAAAGGAGAGACGGACATGAACATCGCCATCCTGCTCTATGACCGCTTCACCGCGCTCGACGCGATCGGCCCGTATGAGGTGCTTAGCCGCCTCCCCGGCGCGAAGGTCACGTTCGTCGCGTCCGAGCGCGGGCCGATCGTCACCGACAACGGCATGGTCACGCTCCTGGCCGAGCACTCGATCGGGGAGATCGAGCCCCCAGAGATCGTGCTCGTGCCCGGCGGACCTGGCGAGGTGGCCGCGCGCGCCGGCGGACCTGCGCTCGAGTGGTTGCGGGAGGTTCACGAGACGAGCGAGTGGACGACTTCGGTGTGTACCGGCTCGCTGATCCTCGCCGCCGCCGGTCTGCTCGACGGCAAGCGCGCGACCGGTCACTGGCTGGCGCTCGAGAAGCTGCGCGAGCTCGGCGCGGAGCCGGTCTCCGAGCGGGTCGTCTTCGAAGGCAAGATCGTGACGGCCGCCGGCGTTTCCGCGGGAATCGACATGGGCCTCGCGCTCGCCGCCCGGATCGCGGGCGAGCAGGTGGCGCAGGCGATTCAGCTGGGCATCGAGTACGACCCCCAGCCACCTTTCGACGCCGGCTCGCCGCGAACGGCCCCGGCGGAGATCGTGGGCCTGCTGCGCGAGCACAGTCGCTTCATCGACGGCGAGCCGGACGCGCTCACGACGTCCGGATGAGCGCTCTGCACCGGCTCGTGCCCTAACGCGAGCCGTCCGCGCTCGGCCGCTCCTGCCCTTCGTGGGGTGAAACCGGGCGTGTGCGAAGTCGCGGCGCGAGGCGATCGGCGCAAGGCCGCCCGCTAATCTGCGATCTCCGATGGACGAGCGCGCATACGACCCTCAGGAGATCGAGCCCCGCTGGCAGGAGGTGTGGGCGCGCGAGCACACCTGGGAGGTGTCAAACGAGCTCAGCGGCTCCGACGATGGCGATGGCCCGCGATCGAACTCATATGTGCTCGAGATGCTTCCCTATCCGAGCGGAGAGCCGCATATCGGCCATCTGAAGTGCTACGCGGTCGGCGACGCGATCGCCCATTTTCATCGCCGCCTCGGTCATCGCGTGCTGCACCCGATGGGCTACGACGCGTTTGGCCTGCCCGCCGAGAACCACGCGATCAAGACGGGCGTTCATCCGCGCGAGTCGACCGCCGAGTCGATCGCCTCCTTCCAGCGCCAGTTCCGCTCATGGGGCATCTCGATCGACTGGTCGCGCGAGCTGGCCACGCACGAACCGAGCTACTACCGCTGGACGCAATGGATCTTCCTCGAGCTGTTCCGCACGGGCCTCGCCTACCGCAAGGAGGCGGCCGTCAAGTGGTGCCCGCACGATCAGACCGTGCTCGCCAACGAGCAGGTCGACGCCGAGGGCCGCTGCGAGCGCTGCGGCACGCTCGTAGAGGTCCGCCAGCTCGAGCAGTGGTTCCTGCGCATCACCGACTACGCCGAGCGCTTGCTGAACGACCTCGACGGCATCGACTGGCCGCAAAACGTAAAGACGATGCAGCGCAACTGGATCGGGCGCTCGGAGGGCGCCGAGGTGACGTTCCGCTGCGAGGAACTGGAGATCGACTATCCCGTCTTTACGACCCGTCCCGACACGCTCTTCGGGGCGACCTTCTTCGTGATGGCTCCCGAGCATCCCGACGTGATGCGACTCGCACTCGGAACCGACCACGAGCAGGCCGTGCGCGAGTACGTGAACGTGGCGCTCAATGAGACCAACGAGGAACGCGGAAATATCGAGAAGCCAAAGACCGGTGTGCGGCTCGGGCGCTCGGTTACGAATCCGGTCAACGGCGAGTCGATCCCGATGTACGTCGCCGACTACGTGCTGATGGAGTACGGCACGGGGGCGATCATGGCGGTGCCCGGTCACGACGAGCGCGATCACGCCTTCGCGCGCGCCTTCGATTTGCCGATCCGGCGCGTGATCGAGGGCCGGGATGCTGGCGCGGAGGAGACGGGCGCGGCCGCCGACGATCAGGGGCTCCCGTACACAGGCGATGGGCCGCTTGTCAACTCCCGCGAGGACTTCGACGGAATGGACAACCGCGAGGCGCTCGGGGCGATCGTGCGCTGGCTCGATCGTGAGGGCAAGGGTCACGCGTCGGTCAACTACCGGCTGCGCGACTGGCTCGTGTCCCGCCAGCGCTACTGGGGCACGCCGATCCCGATCCTCTACTGCGAGAGCTGTGGGATCGTGCCCGTGCCCGAGGACCAACTGCCGGTCGAGCTGCCTGACATCGAGGACTACACGCCCAAGGGCCGCTCGCCACTGGCGGCGGCGGAGGAGTGGGTCAACGCTAGCTGCCCCTCCTGTGGCGGCAGCGCGCGCCGGGAGACCGACACGATGGACACGTTCGTCGACTCCTCCTGGTACTTCCTGCGCTACTGCGACCCGCACAACGATCGCGCCGCCTGGGACCCGGGCGCGCTGCGCGATTGGATGCCCGTGGACCAGTACATCGGCGGGGTCGAGCACGCGATCCTGCACCTGATGTACGCGCGCTTCTTCTGCAAGGCGCTAGCCGATCTCGATCATCTCGACTTCCAAGAGCCCTTCGATGCGCTCTTCACCCAAGGCATGGTCACCAAGGACGGCGCCAAGATGAGCAAGTCCAGGGGCAACGTCGTCTCACCCGCCTCGATCGTCGAGCGCGTCGGCGCCGACACGGCTCGTTGTTACATCCTGTTCGTCGGCCCGCCCGATCAGGATGCCGACTGGTCGGACGCGGGCGTCGAGGGTGTGCACCGCTTCCTCGGGCGGCTGTGGCGGCTGGCTGCCGAGACCGCAGAGCGCGCGGGCGCGCCGGCGGGCAAGCCAAGCCCTGCTGCGGCTGCGGCGGAGGGTGATGATCTCGTTCTGCTGCGCAAGACGCACTGGGCGATCGAGAAGGTCAGCGGCGACCTGCGACGGTTCGCCTTCAACACGGCGATCGCGGCGGTCATGGAGTTGCTGAACGACTGCTCGCGCCTGCGCGATTCCGCGAGCGCGGAGACGCTTCGCTTCGCGCTGGCCAGCGCCGCTTCGCTGCTGTTCCCCTTCGCTCCACACGTGTGCGCGGACGTCTATGACCGCCTGACGGGCGAGCGTGTGTGGGAGCAGCCGTGGCCGCGTGCCGAGGAGGAGTTCCTGGAGAGCGAGGTCTACGAGCTCGTCTGTCAGGTCAACGGGAAGCTCCGCGATCGCGTGCAGGCCGCCGCCGGCGCGAGCGCCGATGAGCTCAAGGAGCTGTGCAGGCTCGCCCCCAACGTGCAGGCGCACCTTGACGGCAAGGACGTCGTCAAGGAGATCGTCGTGCCCGGCAAGCTCGTCAACCTGGTTGTCCGCTAGATGGCAGAGTTGAAGCCCGCATATCTGGTTCACGGCGACGACCACGGCGCGGTCGCCGAGCGTCGTGCCGGGTTGCGAGCCCTGGCCGAAGGTCGTGACGGCGGCAGCGCCACCGTCGAGCTGCTCGAGGGCGAGCAGGCGACCCCGGCGGGCGCCGCGCAGGCGCTCGCGGCGATGACCCTCTCGATCGGGGGGACGGAGCCCGGATGGCTGGGCCGGGTGATCGTGATCGAAGGGGTGGAGCGCTGGCGCCAGGCGGACGTCGAGCGGCATCTGGCGCCCGCGATGAGCCAAATGCCGCCCGAGACGACGCTCGCGCTGTTCGCGCGCGAGGAGGCGCGAGCCAAGGCGCCGGCGGCGGTCCACGAGGCGGTCAAACGCGCCGGTGGACAGGTCGTGGCGCAGATGAACGTCAAGCCCTGGGAGCTGCCCAAGTGGGCGCGCGAGCAGGCTGCGCGCATGGATCTCGCGCTTGACGCGCCAGCCGCCAAGGCGCTGGTCGCCCAGGTGGGTGAGCGCCAGCAGCGCCTGCTGCGCGAGCTCGAGAAGCTGGCACTGGAGGCCGACTCCGAGCAGGCCGGCGGGCGCAGGCTGGAGCTGGCCGATATCGAACGCCTGACGGCGCACTCCGCTGAGTTCCGCGCCTACGGGCTCGCCGATGCGCTCGTCGGCGCGGACAGCCGCGAGGCGACGCTTGCCTATCTGCGCCTGCGCGAGCAGGGCGAGCGCCTGTCCGGGCTGATCTACCTGATCGCCCAGCGCCTGCGCGACGCCCTCGACGTCGCTCTGCGCCTGCAGGCCGGGGAGTCCGCGGCCGCCGTCAAGCGAGGGCTGCGCATGCCCGCTCGTGCCGCCGAGCGACTTGTCGCCGACGTCGCCCGCAGCGATCCCGAGCGGCTGCGAGCGGCGCTCGGAGTGCTCGCCGATCTAGAGCTCGACTCGCGCGGGGGCGCGATCATCGGCTCGGCGCGATCGCCGGTGGCGGCGCTCGGCGAGGACACGCTCGGGCTGCGCGCGATCCGGGCGATAACGGCCTGAGGCGCAGGCTCAGCCGGAAGGACTCGGAGGGTCTAGGACTTAGAGGTGGCGCCGGCGCGCAGGCGTGCCGCGCGAGCCTTCTTGTGGGCGCCGTTGTTCCGGTGCAGCGCGCCACGCTTGACGGCCTTGTCGATCGTGCTCATGAGCTCACGGTGCGTGCTGTCCAGGGCGGTGAGATCGTCACCCTCGGCGAGCGACTCCAGACGGCGGAAGTGCGTCTTGATCGTCGACGTGTACAGGCGGTTCTCCAGGCGCTCGCGCTCGGTGCGAAGGTTGCGCTTCTTCTGAGAGTGAATGTTGGCCATGGAAGCTGCCGCGAAGCGCAGCAGGCAACTGCCCGAGCGCGCCGCGGAGCGCCGTACTATAGCGGCCTTGTCTGCCACCGGAGAAGCTGCAGGGGAGGAGGCGCCCGCCCCGGTGCCGCCGGGCGGAGGGGGGATCGCCCGCAACACGGCGATCTTCTCGATCGGGACGGGGATCTCGCGGATCGCCGGGCTGTTCCGGGAAGTCGTGTTCGCGAGCTACTTCGGCACGAGCGGGCGCGCCTCGGCCTACACGATCGCCTCGCTCGTGCCGAATCTGGTCGCGCAGCTGTTCGCGCAGTCCGCTCTGTCGGCCGCGTTCGTGCCGGTGTTCACGGATCTGCTGCAGAAAGGCCATCGCAAAGAGGCCCTGCGTCTGGCCTCCACGTTGTTCTGGATCATGCTGACCGCGCTCGGGGCGATCACCGCGTTCTTCATCCTCACCGCCAGCCTGATCATGCCGCTGTTCATCGGGCCCACGTTCAGCGTGCCACTCACCGATCTGACGGTCGGGCTTTCGCAGGTTCTCTTCCCGGTCGTGCTGCTGCTGGGTCTGAACGGCCTGCTCGTGGGAATCCTGCAGTCCTATGACCATTTCACGATCCCCGCGATCTCGCCGGCGGTGTGGAACCTCGTGATCATCGTGCTGCTGGTCACATTGGCGCCTCATTTTCACGGCCAGGGCGAGATCTACGCATACGCGATCGCGATCCTCGCGGCCACCGGCGTGCAGCTGCTGATGGCGTTCGGCGCGCTGGCGCGCATCGACTTCCGGCTCAAGTTCACGGTCGACTGGCGCGATCCGCGCATCAAGCAGGTCTTCGTGCTGATGCTGCCGGTCACGATCGGCCTGGGGATCGTCAACCTCGACCAGCTGATCAACTCGGCCTTCGGCAGTCTCGTCTCCGACGAAGCGCCGCGGGCGATCGACAACGCCTTTCGCATCTACATGCTCCCGCAGGGCGTGTTCAGCGTGGCGGTCGCGACCGTCCTGTTCCCGACGCTCTCACGGCTCGCCTCCCGCCGTGATCCTGCAGGCATGCGCCGCACGGTCGGAAACGGGATGCGCCAGATCAACCTGCTGCTGATCCCGGCGGCGGCCTTCACGATGGTGCTCGCCACGCCGATCACGCGGCTGATCTTCCAGCGCGGGCAGTTCAACGCCCACTCCACGAGCCTCGTCGCGATCGCGCTGTTCTGGTTCTCCATCAGCCTGCCCTTCGGCGGCATCAACCTGCTGCTCACACGAACCTTCTTCGCGCTGCAGCGACCGTGGATCCCGACGCGGCTGGCGGCGATCAACATGATCGTCGACATCATCGTCAGCGTCGCTCTGTACAAGCCGCTGGGGATCGCCGGGCTGGTGATCGGCACGGTGGCGGCGAACGCGGTGATGACCTTCCTGCAGTTGCAGCGCCTGCGCACGGGCTTCAACGGTCGCCTGGAAGGCGGTCAGACGACGATGATCACCGCGCGCATCCTGCTCGCCTCTGCGCTGCTGGCCGGCGTCTCCTGGGCCGTCTGGTACGTGCTCGACCGCCTGCTCGGCCGTTCGTTGCCCGCGCAGATCGTGTCTGTCGGGGGCGCATCCGCGGCGGGCGTATGGCTGTACGTGCGCGCCGTGCTGGCGATGCACGTCCCCGAGGCCCATCAGGTGCACCGCCTGATCCTCAGTCAGTTCGGCCGGGCCTAGCGTTTCGGGTCCTCGAGCAGAGGCTGGGTGAGCCGAAGCTCACCCAGCATGCGCCCGAACATAGATCGCCGCTTACTACTTACGTCCCAGGACTGCGTGTCTTGCCTGGGCGGCGTGACACTCCCGACACCTGGACAGGCCGCCGGCCCGAGGGCCGGCGCGTAGCCGCGGTCGAGCCTCGAAGGCCCATAGTCGAGTTGGCGATCCGCCGGAGTAGAAAGGCTAGCGCGCCCGCAAGCCGGCCACCGTGCCGCCACCGCCAGGATGAGCCCTTCTAGGCAGTAGCGGCCTTAGAGTCCACGGCCGGTCCCCTCAACTCACCATCTATCGTGACGCGAACTCCCATGGACCAGTCGCACATCCGCAACTTCTCGATCATCGCGCACATCGACCACGGCAAGTCGACGCTGGCCGATCGCATCCTCGAGCTGACGCACACGGTCGCCGCGCGGGAGATGCGCGCGCAGGTGCTCGACTCGATGGACCTCGAGCGCGAGCGCGGCATCACGATCAAGGCGCAGGCCGTGCGGGTCTTCTACGCGGCGCAGAACGGTGAGACCTACCAGCTGCATCTGATCGACACGCCTGGTCACGTCGACTTCACCTATGAGGTCTCGCGCTCGCTGGCGGCGTGCGAGGGCGCGTTGCTGGTTGTCGATGCCTCGCAGGGCGTGGAGGCGCAGACGGTCGCCAACACCTACCTGGCGGTCGAGTCGGGGCTCGAGTTGATCCCCTGCTTGAACAAGATCGACCTGCCGGGCGCCGAGCCCGAGCGGGTGGCCGGCGAGGTCAGCGAGCTGATCGGGGAGTCGCCCGAGTCGATCTTGAAGATCAGCGGCAAGACGGGGGAAGGAGTGGGAGAGGTTCTCGAGGAGCTGATCAAACGCGTGCCACCGCCGTCGGGAGATCCGGACGGGCCGCCTCGCGCGCTGATCTTCGACTCGGAGTTCGACCAGTACCGTGGCGTGATCGCCTACATCAGGGTTGTCGACGGCACGTTCAAGAAGGGCGAGGCGATCCGCGCGATGGCGACGGGCACGCAGGCCGACATCGACGACATCGGCGTCTTCTCGCCGCAGATGATGCCCACCGATCAGCTCGCGGCGGGCGAGGTCGGCTATCTGATCACGGGCCTGAAGGACGTCACGCTGCTGCGGGTTGGAGACACGCTGACGACGCGTGGGCGCGTGGGTGGCGGCGCCGAGGCGAGTGAGGCGCTGCCCGGCTATCGAGAGGTCAAGCCGATGGTCTTCTGCGGCCTGTTCCCGATCGACTCCGACAGCTACCCCGACCTGCGCGATGCGCTTGAGAAGCTGACGCTGAACGACGCGGCGCTGTCGTGGGAGCCGGAGACCTCCGACGCGCTCGGCTTTGGCTTCCGCTGTGGCTTTCTCGGGCTGCTGCACATGGACATCGTGCGCGAGCGCCTGGAGCGCGAGTACGACCTGGAGCTGCTCGCGACGATGCCTTCGGTGGAGTTCGACGTGACGCTGACCAACGGCGAGGAGCTGGAGGTGCACAATCCCTCCGACATGCCCGACCCGGGCACGATCGAGGAGATTCGCGAGCCGTTTATCCAGGCCTCGATCATCGCGCCGAAAGAGTTCGTCGGCGCGGTCATGGAGCTGTGTCAGGAACGCCGAGGAGTGCACGCGGGAATGCTCTACCTGTCCCCGGAGCGCGTGCAGCTGACCTACGAGTTGCCGCTGGCGGAAATCGTGCTCGACTTCTTCGACCAGTTGAAGTCGCGCACGAAGGGCTATGCGTCGTTGGACTACGAGCTGAGCGGCATGAAGCCATCCGATCTGGTGAAGCTCGACGTGCTGCTCGCGGGCGACACGGTCGATGCGCTGTCGATGGTCGTGCACCGCGATAAGGCGTATGAGATGGGCCGCACGCTGACCGAGAAGCTGCGCAAGCGGATTCCGCGCCAGCAGTACGACGTGCCGATTCAGGCGGCGATTGGGGCGCATGTGATCGCTCGCGAGACCGTCAAGGCCTTCCGCAAGGACGTGATCGCGGGCTGCTACGGCGGCGACATCACGCGCAAGAAAAAGCTGCTCGCCAAGCAGAAGGAGGGAAAGAAGCGGATGAAGCAGGTCGGGCGCGTGGAGGTGCCGCAGGAGGCTTTCCTGGCCGTGCTGGAGCTCGGAGAGGAGTAAGCCCTGCGGCTGCTGTTCGTATGCCTGGGCAACATCTGCCGCTCGCCGACGGCCGAGGGCACGATGCGCGCGCTCGTGCTCGACGCGGGCCTGGAGAACGAGATCGAGCTCGACTCGGCCGGCACTGGCTCCTGGCACGTGGGCAGCCCGCCCGACGAGCGCGCTACGGCCGCGGCGGCGGAGCGGGGGATCGCCCTTGAAGGAGCCGCGCGCCGTGTGCGAGCGGAGGATTTCGATGATTTCGATTTGTTGATTGCGATGGATCGGTCGAACGCCGGTGAGCTGCGACGGATGGCGCCCGGTGCGAGCGAGCGGGCGAAGGTCAGGCTGCTGCGCGAGTTCGACCCGGCGAGCGCCGGCACGGACGATCCTGACGTGCCCGATCCGTATTACGGCGAGGGCGAGGGCTTCGAGCTGGTGCTCGACCAGGTGCAGGCCGCCTGCGAGGGACTGCTCGAGCGGATTCGCTCTGACGAGACCGCGTGAGCCTGCCGGCCGGCGCCACCGGTGTTCGGCGCGTCGGCGGGGGCGATATCAACGAGGCGTTCAGGGTCGTGCTGGCCGATGGACGGGAAGCGTTCGTAAAGACGCGCGGCGATGTCGCGCCCGGCGAGTACGCGGCGGAGGCCGCCGGCCTGGCGTGGCTTGCCGAGCCCGGGGCGGTGCGGACCCCGCGCGTGCTGGAGCTCGACGAGCGCTATCTGGCGCTCGAGTGGATTGCGCCGGGGCGCCTGGATGCGGATGGCGAGCAGGAGCTCGGGCGCGGCCTTGCCGCGATGCACGCCGCGGGCGCCCCCGGCTTCGGGGACTTCGGCGGTGACGAGCATGCCGCCGATCACGCCGGCGGGGTCGCGCGGTTCGGCTCGCTGGGCCTAAGCAACGAGCGGATGCTCGATTGGCCTGCGTTCTACGCCGAGCGGCGGCTTCTCCCATTGGCCCGCCTGGCGCGCGAGAGCGATGCCCTGAGCGCGGCTGGGGTCAAGGCAGTGGAGCACGTGTGCGAGCGGCTGTCCGAGTTGGCGGGTCCGCCGGAGCCGCCGGCACGGCTGCACGGCGATCTGTGGCAGGGCAACGTGATGGCCGATGCGCGCGGGCGCCCGTGGTTGGTCGACCCGTCGGCATACGGTGGGCACCGAGAGGTCGATTTGGCGATGCTGAGGCTGTTCGGATCTCCTCCAGAGCGTGTGATCGCCGCCTACCTGGATCACTCGCCGCTGGCCGACGGCTGGCGCGAGCGCGTAGGCCTGTACCAGCTCCTGCCCCTGCTCGTGCACGCGCTGCTGTTCGGCGGCCCTTATCGAGAGGCGGCCGAGCGGATGGCTGTGCGCTACGGCGGCTGAGCCCGAGCTTTGGGAGCACACGTGGGGTCCCGCCGGGCGGATGCGGTCGGAGTAGGTGGACATGCACCCCGACACCCGCGCGGCGCGTCACCGTCTGTATCTGCTCGCGCGCGTGGTGGTCGCGCGCCACTATCGCCAGCCGCTGACGCTGGCAGCCGTGGCCGGCGCGCTGTCGAGCTCTCCTCGCCAGGTGCAGCGCGCGTATGCGCAGTTCGGCGAGATCGGCTTCCACGAGGATCTGCGGGCGCGGCGAATGGCGGCGGCCGCGCAGCTGTTGAGCGAGCAGCCGGCGATCGCCGTGCGGGATGTGGCGCGCCTGGTCGGCTATCGCCAGGCGCCGCATTTCGCGCGTGCCTTTCGTCGTCGCTTTGGCCTTTCGCCCGCGCGCTTTCGCGAGCAGGCGCGCAGGCACAGGCGCTCAGACGGGCGATCGATTCACGCCGAGCCTGCCGGCAGGTTGTGAGTGCGCGCGGGTCTGCGCGCGCGGGTCCGACGGGTCCGGCTCGACCGTCTCGGCGCCGGGCAGGCGCAGGCGCATCAGCGTCCCACCGCCGGGGGCGTGCTCGGCGGTCACCGCCCCGCCCTGCTGGCTGGCGACCTGGCGCACGATCGCCAGGCCCAGCCCCGAGCCGGGGCGGCCACGAGCCTCGGCGCCGCGATAGAAGCGGTCGAACACATGCGGCAGATCCTCGGCCGAGATCCCCGGTCCGTGGTCGCGCACGGTCAACTGCTCTCTGCGCAGCCCGATCTCGACAGGCTCGCCCGGTGGGCTGTACTTGACGGCGTTGTCGATCAGGTTGCTGACCGCCCGCTCGACGCGCGAGGGAACCCCCGCGACGATCGTCGGCTCCAGCTCGACCTCGAAGGGCGTCTCGGGGGCGTGTCTGCGGGCGCGCTCGACGACCTCGCCGACGACGAGATCGAGCCGCATGTCCTCGGCGTCCGCGCGCGGTTCCTCGCCGCGGGCCAGGTCGATCAGGTCGTTCATCAGCAGCGTCAGCTCCTCGATCTGCTGGACGACGTCGCCGAGCAGCCTGCGGCGCTCCTCCTCGTCCATGCTCGGGGCCTGCTGCAGGATCTCGATGTTCGTGCGCAGGCTCGTGACGGGCGTGCGCAGCTCGTGGGAGGCGTCGGCAACGAGCTGGCGCTGGGCGTGCACGGAGGCGTCCAGAGCGCTCATCGACTGCTCGAGCGCGTCGAGCATCGCGTTGAAGCTCCTCGCCAGCCGCCCGATCTCATCTTCGCCGACCGACTCGATGCGCCCGCTCAAATCCTGCGTCAGGGCGACGTGCTCGGTGGCCTGCGTGAGGCGCTTCAGCGGCAGCACCGCGGCGCCCGCCACGAGCCGCCCGAGGAGCGCCGCCAGGGCCACGCCGCCGAGCGCGAGCAGCGCGAGGATCAGGCGCAGCCGATGCAGCAGGCTGTCGACTTCGGTCAGCGGCTGGGCGAGCTGCACGGCGCGGCCTTTGCCGAATGGCTCGGCGAGCACACGCAGATGCAATCCATGCACGGTCGCGTCGCGGGAGGTGGGAGGCCCACCGTTTCTCGCCACGGCGATCGTGGACGCGTCGACCGGCAGTGAGACGTTGCGCGCCGAGCGCACGACGATCGTTCCCTTCGAGTTGACGACCTGCTGGTATCCGCGAACCTGATCTGGCCCGGGCGGCAGCCTGCCGAACAGGTTCCTCGCGCTGCCGCCATAGCTCGGAGCGGTCGTGCCTTCCTGCGAATCCCTGCTCGATCCGTCGAGACCGTTGAGATCGAGGCCCAGCCGTTCGCTGTCCCGTGTGACGATCGCCGCGGGTTTGCCACCCGGTTTGAGGTATCGCTCCAAGCGTCCGGCCGTGCGTCCGCGGCTGCGCAGCTGCGCGTCGACCTGGCTGTGCAGCTGGTTGGAAGTGAGCAGGTATGTGAGCGCCGAGGCGAGCACGATCGCGATCGCGACGGCCATCGCGGACACGAGCGTGATGCGCCGGCGAAAGCTCAAGGCCGCCCTCGCAGGACGTAGCCGACGCCACGAACGGTGTGCAGCAGGCGCTGCTCATCGCCCACCTCGGTCTTACGACGCAGGTAGCCCATGTAGACACCGAGCGAGTTGGAGGTCGCCCCGAAGTCATATCCCCACACGTGCTCGAAGATCGCCGAACGGGTGAGCACCTGCCGCGGATGGCGCATGAACATCTCCAGCAGCAGGAACTCGGTACGGGTCAGCTGCAGCAGTCGCTCGCCGCGCCACGCCTCATGAGAGAGGCGGTCCAGGCGCAGATCCTCGAACGTGAGCGCTCCTTCCGGCTCGTCCTCCTCGCCGGATCGGCGCAAGAGCGCCCGCACCCGCGCGAGCAGCTCGCGCAGCGCGAAGGGCTTGACGAGGTAGTCATCGGCACCCGCATCCAGCCCGGCGACGCGATCGTCGATCTGCTCACGGGCGGTGAGCATCAGGACGGGAGTTCGGTCGCCGCCGTCACGAAGGCGGCGGCACACCTCAAGCCCGTCGATATGGGGCATCGAGACGTCGAGGATCACGACCTCATAGGGGGCGCCGGCGAGCGCCTCGAGCGCCTCGCGCCCATCGACCGCCTGCGCGACCTCGTAGCGCTCCAACGTGAGCGCACGCGACAGCGCGCTCTGGACGGCGGGCTCGTCGTCGACGACCAGTATGCGCGCTTGCTCAGCCATGTTGCGGGCGCTCCTCGCCGGCTCCATCCGGTTTGCCGCGGGCCGGCCGCGGGGAGAGTGCACAGTGAGGCTACCGTGACGAGTGTCGCCGACGGCTCGCTGACGGAAGCCGAGGAGAATGCGAAGAACGACTCGAGAGGGGTTCGTCGTTAGGAAAGAGGCCATGTTCGAGGAGACCGCCGAGGCGATGGCGGCGCAGTCGCGCACGCTGCGCAACAGCGTCATCAGCCTGGTGATCTTCTTCGCGCTCGTCGCGGCGCTGCTGTTGTCGGTGCCGGATCTGCGTGCTGCCGCCGAGCGCATCGCCGACGCCGACCCGGCCTGGATCGTCTCGGGAGTCGTGCTGGAGGTGCTCTCGTGCGCGGGATATGTCGTGTTGTTCGGGCTGGTCTTTGGCATGCTCAGCCGGCAGCTGGTCTCGCGCCTGTCGCTGTCGGAGCTTGCCGTCAACTCGGTCGTGTCCGTCAGCGGGCTGGCAGGGATCGCGCTGGGCGCGTGGGTGTTGCGCAGCAAGGGGATCTCAGTCCAGCGGATCGCCAGGCGCTCGGTGCTGATCTTCGTGCTGACAAGCGCCGTGAACGTGGGCGCGGTGGTGTTGATCGGCGTGCCGATGTGGCTGGGCCTGTTGCCGGGCTCGCGCAGGGCGGAGTTGACATTGCTGCCGGCGGCGGTCGCGCTGGCGCTGATCGCCGGGACGTTGGCGCTGGCGGCGTGGGCGCATCGTGCGGCCGCACGATCGCGGCCCCATGGCGCCCGCGTGACGGTTGCGCTGAGGGCTCTCGGCGACGGCGTTACGGACGCCGTGCAGCTCATCCGGGAGGCCGATTGGCGCCTGCTGGGGGCGGTGGCGTATTGGCTGTTCGACAACCTGGTCCTGTACGCGTGCCTGGCCGCGTTCGGCGATCCGCCGTCGGTGTGGGTCGTGGCGATGGCATATCTGGTGGGGATGCTCGCCAACTCGCTGCCCGTCCCCGGTGGCTTCTTGGCGGTGGAAGGCGGGCTCGTGGGGATGCTGCTGCTGTTCGGCGTGCGCCCAGCCTCCGAGGTGCTGGCGGCGGTGCTGATCTACCGTGCGATCTCGCTGTGGATACCGGCCGTGATCGGCACGCTGGCGTTCATCAGCCTGCGCCGCGAAATCGGCAAGCCGCTCGCGCCGGGGGTTTCGGGCTGAGCCTGCGCTGCTCACTCGCGCGCGCGGCCGCGCGGGTGCGGTGGGCGGTCCTCAGGAGAGACTGTCGGCGAGCGCCAAGGCGGAGCTCGCTCGCTGGCAGGCATGGCCGGGCAGGTGTTCCATCACCCGTTTGAGCTGCGCGCCCTGCGGTCCGGATAGACCGGGGCAGTAGACCGGCGGCGGTAGGTTCTCGCCGGCCCCGCCGGGGGCGTTCAGCGGGCGTAGCTCGCGCGCGGCGGCGAGCGCGCGGGCGAAGGTGTCGGAGAAGATGTCGATCGCGACCCTGCCGCTGTAGAGCTCGATCGAATGCCCGCCGTCATAGACGGTGGCGGGCACGCCGCGCACGAGGATGTTGCGCTGTGGACCGAGTGTCGCGTTGGAGTGCAGGCGGTAGATGACGCTTGTGACCTGCAGGGGTAGCACGCAACTGCCGCCGCCGAAGATGCCTTTGCCCTTCACGCAGTCGCCGTAGTAGACGCTGTCGCCGACCGAGCTGATGTATCCCTTCTGGCCGTCGGCGGCGGCCAGCGGATGGCCCTCGAAGCTCGGACCGACCCAATAGACGCGAAAGTAGGGGAACACCTCCGCTTCGGCGAGCGCGCTCGCGGCGAGCGGCCGTGGGTGGCCCGTCGCGCAGCCGCTCGCGGCGATCGCAGCGCACAGCAGGATCAGCGAGATGCCGGCACGCAGCGTGCGGCCGTGCCTGCCGGTTGATGTTGTCTTGCTCATGGCCGTCATTATCTTGGCGTGCGGATCAGCTACACAGCTACTTCCGGGCGACTCGCCGGTTCAAACGAGTACACAACCGTCGCTGATGTGGCGGGAGTACCGGGGTCCGGTGGGGTAGCACACCGGACCCCGGTCGATCTTCCCACCAAACACTCGCTTCTCGCTCCGTACGTGGGCGTGGCCGTCGCCGCGGCGCTGCTACTGGTGTGGCTGCTCGTGGACCCGCACACGCCCGACCTCTCGGCGGCGGAGTACCGCTTGAGTCTGTTCGATCACCTCGGGCTGGCGGTGTGGGATGAGCATTGGTACGCCGGGCACGACCTGCCCGGCTACAGCGTGCTGTTCCCGCCGCTCGCCGATCTGCTGGGCGTGCGACTGCTGGCGACGCTGTCGGTGCTTGCCTCGACCGCGCTGTTCGCGCGCCTGACCCTCGAGATGTACGGTCCGTCCGCGCGGTGGGCGGCTGCGGCCTTCGCGGTCGCGGCCGTCGCCGACGTGTGGATCGGGAGACTGGCGTTCGCGTTGGGGGTCTCCTTCGCGTTGGCAGCCGTGCTTGCCTTCGTGCGCGGGCGCCTGCTGCTGGCGGGTGTGCTGGCCGCGATGTGCGCCGCCGCGAGCCCGGTGGCGGGCGCGTTGCTCGCCCTGGCGGGACTCACGCAAGCGCTCGCTCGCCGCTCTCCACGCGCTCTGTTCACGCTGGTGGCGCCCGCGGTGGCGGTCGTCGTGCTGCTCACGCTGCTGTTCCCGGAGGGCGGCTCGGAGCCCTACCCGATCCTGTCGTTTGCGGCGACGTTGCTGGTGGTGGTCGCGTTCATGTGGGCGCTGCCGCCGAGGCAGCCGCTGTTGCGGCTCGGCGCGGGCGTCTACCTGCTGGCCTGCGTGGCGTGTCTGCTCGTGCCGACGGCGATGGGGAGCAACATCGAGCGCTATGCCGTGCTGCTCGCGGGGCCGCTGCTGCTATGCGTGCTGCTGTCCTCGCAGGAGGAGCGCCTCGGGCCGGGCGCACGGGGAACGGCGGGCGAGCGCTCGGGCGACAGACGCTCAGATGAAGCGCGAACGCGCTGGCTCTCGGGAGTGAGGCCGGCTGTGGTGGTCGCGTTGTGTGCATGGGCGGTGTGGGTCGGCTGGGGTCCGCTGCGCGAGACGCGGGCAGTCGCCGGGAATCGTTCGACGAGCGCCTCCTACTACATGCCGGTGGAGCGCTTCCTGGCCACGCATGCCGGTGCGCTGGCACGGGTCGAGGTGCCGCTCACGCGCTCGCACTGGGAGAACGCGCTGCTCGCACCGAAGGTCTCACTGGCTCGCGGCTGGGAGAAGCAGCTCGACTCGCGCTTCAACCATGTTCTGCTGGCACCGGGATTGAACGCGGCCACGTATCTGCGCTGGCTGCATGAACAGGCCGTCGCGTATGTCGCACTGCCGGATACGCCGCTGGACCCCTCGAGCGCACGCGAGGGACGGCTGATTCGCGCTGGCTTGCCCTACCTGAGAGAGGTTATGGCGAGCAGGCATTGGAGGATCTATGCGGTGCGCTCGCCCGCACCGCTCGTATCCGGTCCCGGGCGGCTGACCGCGCTCGGGCATGACTCCTTCGCGCTGCGGGCGCAGTCGGCCGGCAGCTTGCTGGTGCGCGTGCATTACACCCCTTATCTGACCGTCAGCGAGGGCTCGGCCTGCGTGAGATCCGCTCCCGGCGGCTGGACCTCGGTGTTGGCGCGGGCTCCCGGGACGATCGTCGTGCGCGCGCGGTTCTCGATCAGCCGGGCGCTTGGGCTGACGGGCTCGTGTGACTAGGGCCGCGCCTGAGATCGCTCGGCGGGCCTACGAGAACATGGGGCTGGCACCCACGCCGCATGTTGCCGCCGGCGCTGGCGCACAGTCACCGGCGCTCGAGCGGGCGCTTCTGGCCGCGATGCGCGCGTCGCTCGTTCTCGCTAGCGCGGCGCGAGCGCGAAGAGGCCGGTGTAGCCGGTCAGGTAGATGTTCTTGCCGTCGCTGATCACGGGATCGAAGGAGCCGGTGCCCATCTCGAAGGTCTTGCGGCCGGTTGAGATCCCCAGGCCGTAGGTGCGATGGTCGCCGAGATCGGCAAAGTAGACGGTGCGCCCGACGATCGTCGCCGACCCGGAGATGCGCCCGCCAGCGTCGAACTTCCACGCGATCTGGCCCGAGCGCGCGTTGAGCGCGTAGAACGTGCCGTCATACGAGCCGAGATAGATGGTGGGGCCGAGCCCCGGAGCGTTGGTGACGGCCGGTGAGGCATATACGTAGGCGCCCGTCTGAACGGCCCAGTCGAGCTTGCCCGTGGCGGCGTCATAGGCATACACGCGTCCATCGGTGTTGCCCAGGAAGATGCGGCCGAAGTAGACGGCCGCAGTCGAATAGAAGGTGCCGCTGCCGAGCAGGGCCCCTCCGGAGCCGCTGATCCACAGCCGCCGCCCGGTGCGCTCGCCGACCGCCTGCAGGTGACCCGAGTAGTCGCCAAAGTAGAGGACGCCGTCGCTGAGGCTCGGGCTGGCCTTGACCGCGCCGGCGGCGTGATAGGTCCAGATGACCTTCCCGTTGCGGGCGTTCAGCGCGTAGACGGTTCCGTTTTGGGAGCCGAAGAACAGCTTGCCGTGATCGACCAGCGGCGAGGACTCGCTCGCGCTGGGCAGATCGCGCGACCAGCGGACGGAGCCGTTGGCGTAGTTCAGGGCGACGACGCGCCCAGGCTTGCCGTGCGCACGGGCGAGAACGGTTGCGTAGACGGTGCTGCCGACCACCGCCGGGGAGGAGGCGGACAACCTGCCCAGGCTGCGCTTCCAGAAGGTGTGCCCCGTATGAAGGTTGATCGCGCTCATCACGCCGTTGTCGCCCAACTGGAAGATGTGATCGCCCCCGATCACGGGCGGAAACTCGAGCAGGGTGTTGGCGTTGTTGACCCACAGCCGCTTGAACGGCGCGTGCAGGCTGGCGGGCGCGGGGAAGAAGCGCGTGTGGTCCTTCGTATAGCCGTAGAAAGGCCAGGAGAAGCGAACCGCGACTTTGGCCGGAAGCGCGGGGGTAGGCTCCGGGAGGAAACGCGCGTGCGGATGGTAAATGTTGCCCGTGCGGTGGCGCTCGTACAGATATCCGCCGAGGGCGGCCGCCGCGATTACGAGGATCAGCACCGCCAGGCTCACGCGGACGCGTTTTGAACGAGGGACCAGTCGCCTCATGCGATCGCTCACACGCGTCAAAGACGCCTCAGGCGGCGAGCTTGCGGGAGGAGGCGGCGGGGGCTGGGGCGGGCGAGTTGGTGGGGGAGGTCTCCTGAGGGCCGGCGGCCGTGCTCGTCTTGCGTGCGCCGCCTCGGCGGGATGGCTCCGCGGCGGCTGAAGGTGCGGCCGACCGAGCGCCGGCAGCCGCGCGGCGTGTCGAGCGCGCCAGCAACCGCGCGAGGCTGAGGGCCAGCAGCCATATGCAGGCGATCGTGAGTGGGGGAAGGGTCAACCCGGAGATCAACGCGAGCGCGTCATGGCCGTGGTTCAGCGACCAGTTCCACAGCAGATAGTCGCCGATGGTTACAGCGGAGACGAGGGCCAGGGGCCTGTGGGACACGAACAAGACCCTAGACGGATCGGGAGACGGACCGGGGGAGGCCCACCCGGGCGCACGCTCGCCGCCTATGATCGAGCGCGATGAGCGGCCCGCACGGCGAATCGGCGATCTTCGCGCCCGGGCTGTTGGATGGCCGCGTCGCGCTCGTCACAGGCGGGGGGACGGGCCTCGGCAAGGCCGCGGCATCGGAGCTGGTGCGCTGTGGCGCTGCGGTGACGATCGCCGGCCGGCGATCGGAGGTGCTCGAGCAAGCGGCCGCCGAGCTTGCCGGGCACGCGGGTGAGGTCGACTTCGTCGCGGGCGACGTGCGGGAGCGGGGCGATGCGGAACGCGTGCTGAGCACCGTGCTCGAGCGGCGCGGGCGGCTGGACGTGCTCGTCAACAACGCCGGTGGCCAGTTCTTCAGCCCGGCTGAGCTGATCGCCGTCAAGGGGTGGCGTGCGGTATGGCGGCTGAACGTCGAAGGGATGCTCAACATGGCCGAGTCTGCCTTTGAGCTGGCATTCCGCGCAGCGGGCGTCGGGACGATCGTCAACATCACGCTCTCGCCCCATCACGGTATGCCCGGCATGGCCCACTCGGGCTCGGCGCGCGCCACCGTCGAGGCGCTCACACGCGAGCTGTCCGAGCGGTGGGCCGGCGACGGCCTCACGGTCAGCACGGTCGCCGTCGGGACGTTCGACACCGAGGTGATGGTCAAGTACCCGGCAGCTGTGCGCGCAGGAATGTCGCGCTCGGTGCCATTGCAGCGCACGGGGACCGTGGCCGAGCACGCGTGGCTTGTCGCAATGCTCGCCTCGCCGCTTGGGCGTGCGTTCAACGGCTCGACGGTGACACTCGACGGCGCGCGCGACAACTGGTTCGGGCCGTGGCCGCCGCCAGGGCTCGTGGACGAGGAGGGCGAGGTGCCGGTCGAGGAGCGGCGGTAAGATGGCCATTCGGCGCGCGGGCGAAGTGTTGTGGTTGCACAGAAGCCTTCCAAGCTTCTAGGGCGGGTTCGATTCCCGTCGCCCGCTTGCCAGCCACGGGGAGTGGCGCAGTCTGGTAGCGCACCCGGCTGGGGGCCGGGCGGTCGCAGGTTCAAATCCTGTCTCCCCGACTAGATTCTCGTTGGATGTTGGTGGGGGCTGGGAGCGGCTGGCGGCGCGGAGATTGGCTCTGAGATAAGGATTTCGGCGGATGTCGGCCCGGGCCGGTCACCGTGCGCCGCGAGGCGATTTCGGGCGGGACCGCCCACGAAACCGCCCACGCGAGATCGCGTGGGCGGTCTGAAACTCGTCTTCGCGATTCGGTGGACGCGGCGAGGGCGTTTAGCGCCTTTGGTCTCCGCCTCCGGAGCTCGCAAGCGATTCGAGGTGGCGCCTGCTTCTCGCCACCAGTCGGTCACGAATCAGCCGCGCCAACGCTCGGCGCATCTCAAGTATCGAAACGTGGCGGACAATCACGAAGAAGAGCGTGATCGCCGCGACAATCCAAATTGCGATCCGGGCCCAGGCTTCGTTGACAGAGATGACAGGAACCCCAGGGATCGTCGCCAGGACGCCGACGACGACCACCGCTGCGAGGAGCGACGCAACCAGCCAGGACAGCGCCGCTGCAGTGACATCAGCACGCCCTTCAGCCCGTGTCAGGTGCGCAACTTCGCTCGGCGGCTCAGGATCGTTCACGACGAGGGCCGAGGCAAAGCGGGCGCGCGAGCAGGCACGAGCCCGGCTCGGCGACGATCTCGCGAAACCCGTCACGCTCGCCGCCTTTTGGGAGCGCTGGACGACCGATCCGCTGTTCGCGCGGCCGAAGGAGTCGACCAACATTCACAACCGCGAGCGAACGAAGACGTTCGTGGCTCGATATGGGTCCCGGCCGATCGACGCGATCGACGACGGCGTGGTCGCCGACTGGCTCGCCGGCGGCGCGCGCAACGGCACGGTCCCGGCCCTGCGAGCGATGTTCAATGACGCGGCCTCGGCGAAGGCGGGTCGAGTCGCCCGCAGCAACCCGTTTGCGCGGCTGGGGATCTCTCGCGGTCCTGGTCGCCGGCACGAGCAGCCGCCGAGCGAGGAGCATGTCTGGAAGATCATCCGTCGCGCTCGCGAGCTGGCGTCGCCGTCGTTCGCCGCATGGCTCCAAGTTGGCCGCGTTCACGGGTCTGCGGCCCGGCGAGCTGGACGCGCTGCGGCGCGTAAACGTTGACCCGGCGCGTTCGCGCACGTCGTCGAGCAGTTCAACGCCGCGACGCGCACGTTCACGTCTCGGCATAAGCCAGCCGCGCGTGGTCGAGTTGGAGTCGGGAGAGAAGAACCCGCAGATCGAGACGCTCGTGAAATTGCAGCGACGACCGGGATCGAGTTCGCGTTCGATGTCGTACCCGTCGGCCAGGAGCCGACGCTCGTCTGCAAGTCCTTCAAGGGCGCACACACGTGTACGCTGGCGGCTCCGTGCTCGTCGCGGCTCGCTGATCGTCACCGCTCTTAGCGCTAGCAAGCTCCGCCGCCCACGAATCCGCACGTGGCGCGATGGCGTGCGTGTCTGCGAGCCACAACTCCTGTCTCTTGGATCAGAAGAATCGGCTCCGCGGAGCCGATCGCGGCGTCGTCGCGGTAAGCGCTCCTACGCGACCGCGGGAGCGCGACAATTTCGCAGCTTTTCTGACGGGAGCATGGGGCTGCTGTGCCAGCCCGTCAGCGGCACGCTGCGCCCGTCGCTCGGAAGCTTCCGCTCAGAGAGCGGCCATGCGTGAAATGACCGCCGACGCGACCATGCGGCCACGCTCGCCACCGCGTGCCTCTTCTACGGGCTCGGGAAGACGCTCGTCGGTAGGCCGACGCTTTCTCGGAATGCGTTGACGGTCAGCCACGCAGCGTGGGGCGAGACGCTCATGTCCGCATGTCCGCGTGCGATCAGCTCGATAGCTGCGGGTTGTGGCGCGACCGAGTTCTGTGCCTGAAGGAAGGCGTCTCGCCGGAGATCGACAAAGAAGGCCCAGATCGCGTCTGCATGGTACGCAGCGGCTGCCAGCTCAAGGACGATGAGTGTTTGCGACGCGATCTCGTCGGTGCTCAGGCCGCTGTTTCGGATCTGTCTCAGAATCGCGCCTACCTTCCACCGTTCAGCCAGAGACGGACGCCGCGAAAGCTCACGCATCCCGCGAATCCATTCGGCGACCGGCTGCGACCCATTTTGGAGTGGGCGCTTCGCTACGGCTTGAATCGTCGCGCGCTCGAGGGCGACGATTCGCTCTCGCACGACACGTTTGGTTACTACGTCCAGCGACACCGACGGATTCTCGCCAGTCGCATCCCGGAGAGCGCGGGCCGAGCGAATTAGCTCACGAGGAAGCCCGCCTGAAAGAGCGTGCGCGAGCATGACTGCGCCAGCACCGAGGCCGACGACACGTTCACCGAGCAGAGCGCTTGCTTCCGGCGCAGTGAGCGGCTCGACGTGGAGTACCGTGTCGAAACTGCTGTCGAACACGTCTCGGATCGGCATCCCGCGCCGCTCAAAAGCGCTCATCGCGTCTTGGGACATCGAGACCAGGTAGAAGCAGTTTCGCTCCCCGAAGAGCACCTTCACATCGTTAAGGAGCTCTTGCGCTTCGCCGGGTTGCATCTTGTCAAGCTCATCGATCCCGATTACAACCGGCCGATCCTTGGCGAGATCTCTTACGAAGTTGCGGTACCGCGCGACCAGGTCCGGCAGCGTTGGTGGCTGTTCGCTCGAACTGATCTCCTTCTTCCCAGCGAGGCGCAAGCCGTCCGGGCCGGCTTCGCCGGTCCAGCCACGCACAAGGGTGTCGCGGAATCGGAGTGCGTGGAGTTCTCGCAGCGCCTTAGTCTCTTCGTCGCTGAATCGGCTCGTCGAGCGTGCGGCGATCCAGATCATCCCGGCCAACGCAATCACAAAACCGAGTCCGATAACCGGGACCGCGAAAGCAAGCTTTTCGGTCGAGGCGCTGATAGCGCCGGTCAATGTCAGTACGCCGAGCCCCACCAGCCCAGCTCCCAGCTGAGCCCCGAGAGCCGCCAACCGACGACGTCGCCGCGCGGCAGCGTCCGCTGTTCGCTCTTGATCCGGAGCGATCTTTAGGCATAGCTGGTTGAACAGATATGGGACGAACTCAACCGACTGGTATTTCATTGGAGCCGGGACAAGTACTCCGAGCGGCTCAACGCCATCGTCAAGCCGCCCTTCACAGGCGGCCGCAATGAGCGTGCTCTTGCCTGCGCCTCGAGATCCTGAGATGCCGACGCTCGCAGCTTCCATCGACGAAAGGACGGACGCGAGCTCTTGCTTTGCGTTCGTTGACACTTCCAACGACGGCGCGATGATCTCGGAGAGTCCGAGTGCTCGACGCAGCCGGATTGAGTTGAACGGCACGTTTGCGAGGCCGTTTGCGACGTTCCGCGCCAAGGGTGCCAGTTCGCCCTGCAAGCGGTCTACCGCCTCGCTGAACTGACGCGCTGCGCGGGCCTCCCAGTTGCGCGCGATCGATCGCGCCTCGAGCGCTGCCCGAGCGGCAAGTCCGATTATGCCCAGCCCCAAGGCTGAAGAGGTCGCAAGCCAAACCTGTGTGGTCGGCACAATTTTGGGCTCTAACGCCGGAAACGTGGCGACTCCCACCGCTACGATCACCACGGCGGGGACGGACGCGAACACGCGAAGCCGATGCCTCCGCGTTAGTCGCGTCCCCTCGCGCGCGTTTAGGCACTCATCAATCTGCGCAGCGAGCGCGTCGAGGCGAGCGTCTTTCTCTTTCATGAGCTCGCCGCGAACTTCAGAGAACTCGATACCGACCGAGTCAAGTTCCTCTCTAAGCCCATCGTCGCTCTCCACGCGGCGGAGCGCGAGCGCCCAGATCTCGTCGGAAAGAGTCGATGCGTGGTCTGACATTGGCCCCCTACCAGGCCGTCGGTTGACGGCGCGCAGCCTATACACATCGCATCGGGACTGTTAGCAAGAGTCGAACGCGGCCCGCCTCTTCACCGTGGACGAAGGCGCATCACTCGGAGCCAGTTGAGCAGAGCAGCGAACGAGAACGGAAAGCCATCTCGAGATGCAGCCTGTGTCGTCCAAGTGCGACCGCCCACCAAATCGCCCACGCGCGGCAATAGAGCCCGTGTCCGCGCCGTCCAACCCCTGTCTTCCCGACTAAGTTCTCGTTGGATGCGGGTGAGGGCTGCGGGCGGCTGGGGGCCGTGTTTGGCATAGGGATCAGGGATTCCGGGCTTGCGAGCGTGAGCGGCTCAATTGTCGCTGGGAGTCGGGTCTGGATGCGACCGCCCACGAAACCGCCCCATGCTGGACGGCGTGGGCGGTCCATCCAGATCCAATGGAACGGTGGACCAACTTATGCGGTCAGGAGTGATTCTGCGGTCTTGAGCATTTCCGCGAGCTCGTCTGGTATCTCCTCGACACGCATCTTTCTTGCAAGCTGGTCTGCGCCGACAGGCTTGTGCCCCTGGGAGACGAGCTGCTTGTTGAGTGACGTCAGCAGCTCCTTGGCATTGCACAAGTGGGCGCGTTCTGTAGCTTTGCTCCAACGTTTCTCGAAGTCACGCTGATGGCTCTCCGTGACGTTGACGGCATGCCGGCGTGCGTTGACCTCGGTTTTTGTTCGCTCAGCAAGCTGGCGAGCGAAGACCGCCTCTCGCTGTTCATCGGCGCCCGCCACGAGCGCATGTTCCACGTCCGCTACGAACGCCCCCGACAGCCGCGCAATCGCGCTGGGAACGAGGAGGTAGCTCTCAAGCTCCTTTCTTCGCCAGACGTGGCACTGGATGCCGAGTCTGATAAGGCGATCACGGACAGCACGGCACTGCCGTTCAGTTCGATAGTCGCGATCGAGCAACACAAGGACCTTGACTGACCCGTCGAGCAGGTCTTCGAGTAGCCAGCTAAAAGGCTCGACGTGCTCCCAATTCGAGTAGCCCCGGAGCGGAACGGTGACGAGCGCCGTCTCGCGTGCAACCTCGGTGACGCCGCACGTATCGGCGATATGCCGGAGAATCGACAGGTCATCACCCTCCACGAACAGGACGACCCGCGCTCGCAGAGTTCGTGCAAGACGAAGATTGAACTGACTGCCAATGGCATCTGAGAGCTGTCCGAGGAGCCGCTCATCAGGGGCGCGTACTGCGCTTCGCCGCTCCTTGCTGATCCAAGTCACGGCGCGCGGCGTCGCTTCTGCCAAGAGCTCCGAGGAGTGACTCGCCGCAATCGTCTGCGCGTCCAAGCTCTCTAGAAGTCGCACGAGGCGTCGTTGTAGGTCCGCGTGAAGATAAAGATCAGGCTCGTCCAGAATCACTGTGTCTGCGGCTCTTGCGCGGTACAGGTGGACGAGCAGCTGCACCCAAACCTGCATGCCGTCGCCAACCCAAAACAACTCTCGGTCGCTGTGACTTCCCAGCTCACGACAGTACAGGTCGAGCATGCGGGCGCGGTCACCCATGCGAATCTGGAGATCCCTAACTTCGATCTCGGTGAGCCACGGCTCGGCCCAAGCGAGGAAGTGGTCTAGATCCTCTCGATCTTCGCTTTCCCGCACTACTCCGCTCGCCGTCTTGAGGAGGTAGAGGTGGTTGCGAGCGTGGCGGCTCGCTAGCCGACCGCTGGCCTGCCCGCGAACATAGTCTGAGTCCAAGATGCGCTCTTCGTGCTCGACCGGACTGAGCGAGGGCACGACAGCTAGGTCGGGGAGTGAGCGCCGCACGTCGCGGGGTCGCCGTAGGACGACTTTGTCGACATCCCACAATATGAAGAAGGGCTCCGGGTCCTCTTCATCGAGATCGTCGGCCACCGGCCACACTGCGCGCAAGTGGGCTCCTCGATTGAAGCGGATATCGAGTTGTGTCTCGGCGGAACGAAACTCGTGCCTGAGGTTCTCGGCCACTAGGTTTACGCCGCTCGATGAGAAGGTGTAACAGCTACAACGATCGTGAGTAGCGGGTGCAATCCGATCCGCAGCGCGATGCCGCGCCGAGCGCATCATTTGCGCTCCCGCACGTAGCGCTGCAATGATTGTCGACTTCCCAGCGCTGTTCGGCCCGACGAGAAGCGACTCGCGACCGAAGGTGACCGAAAAGCTCGAAAACGCCTTGAAGTTGCGGAGCTGGAGTCGTTCGATCATTACGGATGATGATCTGGCCAGTTTTCGGTAGCGCTGCGGGCTTGCGCTGCACGCACCGGGAACCTGTCTATCAGGCGGCGCCCTCGTCAACCCGGAAAATGGCCTCCTCAGGGTCGGTAAGAGCCGACTGGATGTTGTCGGCAAGCTTGTCGACTAGCTTTTGCCCCCAGAAGGGGTCGCTTTGGTCGTAAAGGATCACGCGTATGTGACGAAGGTCGAATGGCACGTCCTCTTGGTTGGAGGAAACCAAGACGACGGGCTTTTCAAGCGCATGGGCTAGGCCGAGCTCGTAGAAGACGTTCGGATTCTTAGACGTCAGCTCTGCTACGAGTACGTCTGCCTCTCTGATGCCGCGCCAGACTTGATCCATGATCTTGCCCGTGTGAAAGATGTCGGCGTCCGCACGCACAGCGGCGAGCCCGGCCTTCTCGATAGCTGGCCTGAAGATCAGTTCGAAATAGGTTCCCAGCGGCGCGGAGAATGGCTGCATGACGAAACATGAAGAGCCGGCCGCCGTGGCCTTTTTCGCGACTGAATCGGCGTGTTTAGGCTTTCGCCCGTCGTCTCGGCCGATGTCCAAGAGGCGCGGGCGTTCGCCCGTTTCGTCAACGAGCTGTGCAGTTCGCATGTCGTCGTTGAAGATGCTGAGAAACTCCGGCACCTTCTCGGCTGGGATTTTGAACCGGTCGACTAGCGCGTTGACGAAAAACTGCTCATCAGGAAGGCTCTCTCCACGGTAGTGGTTGTAGACCGCCGAGATATCGGGTGCGTCCAGGATTGCGGCGCGAAGAGCCTGGAGCTGATCATTTTCTGACTGCGGAGCGATTGCCTGCCTCGCCCTCTCGGTCGGAAGTATTCGTCCAGACTCGTCGGAATCTAGAAATCCGTACTTCTTCGCCGAGCTGATCTCAAGACGCCAAGGGCCACTCGCGGACGTTCCGCCCGCAAATCGGACGGCTTCAGCTGGGGTTGCAGGCTTCCCCCCGTTCTGATCGTAGATCGCCTGGGGGATGCGAAGCGCACGCTCAACGGTGTGTCGCGGATACGGCGGGCTCGGAGCTGGTTTCGAATTTTTAGGCGGCGAACCAGGGTTGCCGGGTGCTGGCGATGCCTTCTTTGGGCTTGTACGCGCCGCCGTCGCGGATGAAGTCGTTTTCCTTGGACGTTTTCGTTTGGGTGCTGATGCGGGCATCGTTGGTTCCGTGAATCGCGGAGAAGCATAGCCTTCGATCCCGTCGAGTTCGGCTATCTGGGCATCTCCAGGAGGCCGACGTTCGAGAGCAGCATCGCAACTGAGTGCCTCTGATCGCGGCGTCTCGATCAGCAAGCCGCAGATTGGCGCAGTAACCCGAGCGCACCGTTCGCGCGCGTGCGCTCGGTAGGTCGAAGGGGCTCGCTGCGCAAACACAAGCAATCCGAGGGGCTTTGCCGCAGAGGACGGTGTGGCGCCTGATGGTTGGCGTCCACCGAAGGCGGGATTGTGGCGCCGATCAACCGCCCCAACATCCAGCGCGGGCACGCTGCGGAGGTGGCCGTGGCGCTCCTCCCCGCGCCCGCTTTCCAGATCGGCTCGCAGCGAGGCGAGCCCCTGCTCGACCTCCTCCGCCGGCATCAAGTGCCACACCGAGCTTCCCCGGTCTACGCCGAGGCAGTGCCGCTGTGAAAGACAAGCGCGTCTATCTGCTCCACGCGCTCGACTCGATAGACGCAATCCAGCGCTACACGGTCGACGGCCGAGACGCCTTCTTTGCCGATGCAAAGACTCAGGACGCTGTTATGCGCAACATCGAGGTCATCGGCCAAGCGGCCAAGGGCATATCTGACCAGACGCGATCGCTTGAGCCGAACGTCCCGTGGCGACAGATCGCGGGCGCGTGAGCCCGATGGCCGAACGTCCTCCAGGTCATCATGTGGCCGATGTCGGCATTCAAGGGCTCAACCCGGCTGCGCCCCAACTCGACCAGACCTAGCGGCGAGCCCGCTTCTCCCGAAGCTCATCGACGCGTGTCATCAACTCACCGGGCCGGACGTGCAATCCCCTGCTGAGCTTCAGGAGCGTCATATAGGTCGGGTTGCCCTTACCGCGAACGAACTCATTGATCTGCTTGATGTTCAGACCACTATCTTCTGCCACCTTCTCCTGGGTCATGTGCTCATCTTCGGCGATGAAAAGTTCGATCGCCTGTCCGAGTGCTCCCTGGTCTGAACTGAGCGGTTTGGACCTTCTCTTGCGTGGCATCCGCGGCAGCCTTACGCATCCCGGTCCACAGGAGTTAGGACATATATAACGTATAGTGGCCTCAGACACTTGTCGTCCACCCACTTTGCGAGGATTTTTCGCTCCGTGGCCCAACAGCGACACCAAAGTCTCATCGTCCTCGGCAAGGCCATCCAAGCCGTGCGCGAGCAGCACGGCCTCAGCGCCGCGGCCCTGGCCGCCGCTGCGGGCGTCGCGCCCACGCGTCTCGCCGCCCTGGAAGAAGGGCAGCTCGATCCGGACTTCGAGCTGCTGATCGCGCTTGCCGAGGGCATGGGCATCCGGCCCTCCGCGTTCATCTTGCGCGCCGAAGATCTCGGCAAGCAGAATGGGGGCGATCGGCAAATCAGTACGTAACCGACGAACGGCTCCTCGCTTGCGCAAGAAGTCACGGCGGATCGCTTCACGTTCGAATGAGCCGATAGCGCCCGGGTGTGTGCCCGGGCGCCGTCAACGCTCTAGGGTGCGTGCGAATGGACGCCGTCGACGAGCTGCTCGCCAACAACCTGGCCTTCGCCGGATCGCTGCCCGCCCAGCACCTCGATGTTCGCCCGAGCCGGCGGCTGGCGATCGTCACGTGCATGGACTCGCGCCTGGATGTGTTCGCCGCGCTCGGCCTGCGTGACGGTGAGGCGCACATCCTGCGGAACGCCGGTGGGGTCATCACCGACGATGTGATCCGCTCGCTGGCGGTCTCGCAGCGGCGGTTGGGTACGCGCGAGGTGATGCTCATCCACCACACCGACTGCGGTATGCAGTCGCTCACCGATGACGGGTTCCGCGCGGAGCTGCAGCAGGCGACCGGGGTCGCCCCGGCCTTTGCGATCGAGTCCTTCACCGATCTCGACGCGGATGTGCGCCAGTCGGTCCTGCGCGTGCGCCGCTCGGCGTTCCTGCTGCACCGCGACCTCGTTCGCGGGTTCGTCTACGACGTCGACTCGCATGCGCTTCGTGAAGTCCAGGTCGACGACGAGGTCTGAGTGGCGACGAGGAGCGAGCGATAGGGTCCGCGCATGAGCGACAGCGTCCCCGCCGTGGAGGCGCCCGTGTTCGGGAACTTCCAGTACGAGATATACGCCCGCGGCCTGGCCGGCGAGACGCCCGCGCTGCCCGTCTCGGGGATCGAGCGCCAGGAGCTGGCGCGCGAGAAGCTCAGCCCCGAGGCTTATGGATATGTGGCCGGAGGCGCGGGCGCCGAGCGCACGATGCAGGCGAATCTCGATGCGTTCGAGCGCTGGAAGATCGTCCCGCGGATGCTGCGCGACGTCTCCGAGCGAGACCTGAGCGGCTCGCTGCTCGGGACGGCGATGTCCGCGCCGGTGATGCTCGGCCCGGTTGGCGTGCAGTCGATCGTCCATCCGCAGGCTGAGCTGGCCTCATCACAGGGGGCGGCCTCGCAGGGCATTCCGTTCATCCTCAGCACGGCCGCCTCGCACTCGATCGAGCAGGTCGCCGAGGCGATGGGGGAGGCCAGTCGCTGGTATCAGCTGTACTGGCCAAGGGATCGAGATCTCGCCGCGAGCTTCATCAGGCGCGCGGAACAGGCCGGTTACGGCGCGATCGTCTTGACGCTCGACACCTGGTTTCTCGGCTGGCGTCCACGCGACCTCCAGCACGCCTACCTGCCGTTCCTGAAAGGGGAAGGCGTAGCCAACTACTTCAGCGATCCGATCTTCCGGGCGGCCCTCGAGAAGCCCCCGGAGGAGGACCCCGGGCCGGCAATCGGCCATTGGGCCTATCAGTTCGCCAATCCGACCGTGACGTGGGGCGATCTGGGCTGGCTTCGCGAGCAGACCGAGCTGCCGATTGTGCTCAAGGGGATCGTCCATCCCGACGACGCCAGGCGCGCCGTGCAGGAGGGGGCGAGCGGACTGATCGTGTCCAACCACGGTGGCCGGCAGGTCGACGGGTCGATCGGCGCTCTCGACGCGCTGCCGTCGATCCGCGACGCCGTCGGCGACGAGTTTCCCGTGCTGTTCGACAGCGGTATTCGCACAGGCGCCGACATCTTCAAGGCGCTCGCATTGGGCGCTGACGCGGTCTGCCTCGGACGCCCCTACGTCTGGGGCCTGGCGATCGACGGGCAGGCGGGCGTGGAGCAGGTGCTCCGCTATCTGCTCGCCGAGCTGGATCTCACACTCGCTCTGAGCGGTTATACCGACGTGTCGCAGATCGAACGCGACTGCCTGACCCGAACGGACTGAGCACCGGCTCGCGGCTGGATCCTCACACCCGCTCGCGGGCCGCCAAACGACTCCTGGAGATCCGAAGCGCCGCGTATCGTCACGGGTCGATGCTCGAGCACCTGGCCGTATTTCAGCCCAGAGCAGAACCGCGCCGCGCCTCGGCCGACCGCCGCAGATGACGAGCGCCGTCTCGATCTGGCTGGTGGCGATCATCGGCGTCTCGGCCGGCATGAAGGCGTGGCGACCGAGACAAGCCGCCACGGCGTTTGCGACGTACGGCCTCGTCGATCCTCGCGCCCAACGCGGCGCTCTCTGGGCGCTCGTCTCGATTGAGCTCGGACTGGCCTGCGCACTGGTGCTCGGGGCTCCGTGGGCGGCCGCGGCGATCGCGGGGTTGTTCCTTGCATTCGCGGTCATGACGCTGGCGGCGCTGCTCGCTGGTCGCGGAGGGCGGCCGTGCGCGTGCTTCGGGAGCGACTCGCGATTGGGCTGGGCCTCGCCGGCACGCGCGGCCGCGCTCGCGCTCGCGGCTGGGGCGATCGCACTCGGATGGCTTCCGGCCGCGCCCTCCGCATATGACCGCTGGTTGACGATTGGCCTGTCGATCAGCGTTGTGGCGATTGCGGCGCTCGCTCTGGCCGTGCTCGCGCTCGCCCGTGAGGTCGGCGTGCTGCGGCTCGCGGTGGCCGGCTCCGGGGCCCTTGAGATTCCCGAGGAGGGACCGGAGATCGGCTCCAGGCAGGAGTGGGCGGCGGGCATCGACGGCGATCCTGGTGTGCTGTTGCGGCTGGCGATCTTCACCTCCGAGGGCTGTTCGCTCTGCCGCCAGCTGGCGCCCGCGATGGCGCACGTCGCCGCCGACCCGCTGCTGGCGGTGCGGACGTTCGACGAGGTGGCCGACACGGCCACCTGGGCGCGGGCGGGCGTCCCGGGCAGCCCCTATGCCGTCGTGCTGAGCGCGGAGGGCGTGGCGCTTGCGAAGGGCACGTTCAACAGCCTCAGTCAGCTCGAAAGCGTTCTTGCCACCGGCCGTTTCCGCGAGCGGGGAGGACTCTCCGTTGCCGCCTGAGCCTCCGGAGGAGCACTTCGCCGATGCGGTTCTTCGTCACAGCAGCCGTCGCGGGTTCCTGGAGTGGGCGGGCGCCGCGGTGATCGCGCTCGCCGGGGGTAGGGCTGTCGCGAGGAGCGTGCTTCCAGACGAGGCCGATGCGGCCTACACGAACTTCTGCGGGCACACCTACACGACCGGCAACTGCCCCCATCCCACCGGTCTGCCGCGAGTGGACCGCAACGACTACCCACTGAGAGCCGGCGATGGGCATCCGGTCGACGATCTCGGGCGTCCCATCGACATGGAGGGGTATCCGGTGGGCGCGGACGGGCAGATCCTGCGCGATCCGCTCGGCGAGCCGCTTGCGCCGGCGCCGCGCTCGAAGGTCTGCCCGGCGGCCGGCAAGGCCCACGGGCTGACACTCAAGAACGACGGCTCCTGGTATCGCTGCTGCGGCGGGCGGGTGCGGCGGCTGATGGACTGTTGCGGTCACACGAACGTGCGCATCAACGGCGATGCAGCGCTGGTCGGCTACTGCTACCCGGGTCGCCACGTCTTCTGCGTGCAGTACTACGAGACGATGATGCCGTGCTGAGCGGCCTGGCGATATTCGCCGCCGTCACGGCCGCGCTTGCGGGGCTCACGGGCGCGTGGTCGCCGTGCGGCTTCTCGATGGTGGAGACGATCGGCAGCGTGCTGGGTGACGCTCGGCGGGCCGCCACGCTGGTGGCGAGCCTCACGTTCGCGATCGGCACGCTCCTTGGAGGCGCTCTCACGTTCGGAGGGCTGGCGTTTGCGGGTCAGCTCGTCGGAGGCCACGTGAGCGGCCTGCGCGAGGGGCTCGGCGCCGCGCTTGCGCTGGCGGCCGCGATCGCGGATTGGCGCGGGATCAAGATCGCCCCGCAGATTCGCAGGCAGGTGCCCGAGCGCTGGCGCTGGAGGATGCCGCTGCCACTTGCCTGCGGCCTCTACGGCGTCCTCCTGGGCCTCGGGTTTACGACCTTTGTGCTGGCGTTTGCCGTATGGGCGCTGGCAGGGATCAGCTTCGCCGCGGGCGACCCGGCGCTTGGGGTGCTGATCGGGCTGGCCTTCGGCGCCGGGCGTGCGGCTCCCGTTCTGTGGATGGCGCCCGGCTTGCGCCGCGGCAAGGGAGCGCTCCGACTTGACGGCATCGCGAGCGAGCCGCGCCTGTGGCTCGGCATGCGCCGCCTGGATGCGCTCGGGTTGGGCTTGTGCGCGCTGTTGCTCGGTGGCGCAAGCGCCACGGCGGCGGTGCTGCCGACAGCGACCGACCCGTCGGCCGCGGGTGTGGATTTGGCGTGGCAGCAGATCAATGGCCCAGGGCTGTTGCGCTCGCCCTTGGGGGACGTGAGCGCGCTGCCGGGTCGCCATCCGGCGCTCGGCCAAGCGCTGATCGCCTGGGAAGATGGCGGCCGCGTAACGGTCGCCGACAGGGCTTCGATGAGGCCGGTGGCGACCGTTCCTGTCGCGAGCCTTGACGCACTGGCGGTCTCCGACGGCTGGGTGGTCTTTCGCGATCGGGACGCCCAGGGCGGGGAGAACCTGATCGGCGCGTCGCTCGCGAACTCCTCACTGCGCCGATACATCTACGGCGCGAGGCGCGCGGGCCAGCTCGGGCGTCCCTCACTGGATGGATCGGATGTCGTCTTTGCGGTTGCAACTCCCCGGCGCAATGCGATCGAGACGATGGACCTCACGAGTGGCAGGCTGAGTGTGCTGCGCTCGGTCAGAGCAGGCGCGGCGCTGGGGAACCCCTCGCTGCTCGACGGTCAACTCCTTTACGAGCGGTCCACTCGCTGCGCTCAGCAGCTGCTCCTCGGCCAGGCGAGCGTGCACGGAGACGACCGCGTGCTGCTGAGCCTGCCGTCTACTGCCCGCCGCGATCGTGGATACCAGCGGGGGTACAAGCACGCGTACAACCGCGCGAGCCTGTGTCCCAACCGTGGCCCGGGCCCGGGAACGAGCATCACGCTCGGATCGACTGCCCTCAGCCCCGCCGCTGCATATGTGACGGAGATTCCGTCGAATCCCGGCGAGGCTCAGATCGTGATGCTGCCGCGTTGAGTATTCGCGCACGAGCGATCGCGTGTCTCCCCCGAGCGCCGATACCTCGACGAGTCTCCGGCGGACGGCGCATCAGCTAGCGCCCGAGCGTGCGCACGAGCTCGCGGGCTCGTGCGCTGAGGCCGCCGAGCAGCTCGCGGATCTCGCGCAGGCCGGAACGCAGCTCGGCGTCTCCAACCTCGACCGGCAGCATCGAGTCTTGAAGTGTCGCAAGGGCGTCGTCGGCGGCGCCGATCGACTCCACGGCGCTGTCGATGAAGCCCTTTGCGCCGATCGACGGCGCTCCGCGGGGAGCGGGCGAGAACGTGCGACTCGGCAAGTCGTGGTGGCCGGCGAACTGGAGGTAGGTGCGTTGCGCCCGCCCGTAGGCCGTCTGCACGGGGCGAAACAGCTCCGATTCAAGGCGCTCGGCGCTCTGCTCGTCGAGTTGCTCGTAGCCCTCGCCAAGAGCGCTCAAGGCCGAGCCGAGCTCCTCGGCGGCCGTGCCGAGTGAGTCGAGCAGCTGCTGCCTGGCGTCCGCGGTCGTGTAGGCCATGGAGCTAGGTTATTGCGAGCGCCGAGCCACCAAGCCGACTGCAACGCATCGTGTCTGAGCAAACCGCCATCTCAATCCATCCCGAGACCGCCGTCAGGCTTTCTCGCGCGCCTGCCTTCTGGCTGCTGGCGGTCACGCTGGCGCTGCTGCTGTTCGCCTCCAGCGCGCCCTCGCCCTTGTATGTCGTCTATCAGGCGCAATGGGGATTCTCGGCGATTGTCCTGACGGCAGTGTTCGCGGTTTATGCGCTCGCTCTGCTCGTGGCGCTGCTGATGACGGGCTCGCTCTCCGATCATCTCGGCCGGCGCCCGACGCTGCTGATCGCGCTGGTCATGGAGATCGTGGCGATGCTGCTGTTTGCCGAGGCGCGAGGCGTTCCGTGGCTGTTCGCCGGGCGCATCCTGCAGGGGTTCGCCACGGGAATCGCCACGGCGGCGATCAGCGCGGCGCTGATCGACCTGCAGCCGATCGAGCAGCCACGACTGGGGCCGCTCGTCGCGGCGACGGCGCCGATGGCGGGGCTGGCCGCCGGAGCGCTCGGAAGCGGGCTGCTCGTGCAGTTCGCGCCCAACCCCACGCACCTGATCTACTGGCTGCTGTTTGGCGCGTTCATCCTGCTGATGCTGCTCGCATGTGCGATTCCCGAGACGGTCGTGCGCCGGCCGACGTGGCGTAGCACGTTCCGGCCACAGGTCGCCGTCCCGCCGACCTTGCGTGGCGCCTTCATCGCGACGATCCCGTGCCTGACCGCGACCTGGGCGCTCGGCGGGCTGATCCTCTCGCTGGGTCCGTCGCTGATGTCGAAAGTGCTGGGAGACAGCAGTCACGTGGCGGGCGCCCTGCCGATCTTCATCATGGCCGGCATCTCGGCGATCGCCTCGGTCGGGCTGCAGGACACGCATGCGCGATCGGCCGCCCGTGGCGGCCTGCTCGCGCTGATCCTCGGCATCGCGCTGGCCCTGCTCGCGCTGGCTGTCGGCTCGATACCGCTGTTCCTGGTCGCGACGGCGATTGCCGGACTCGGATTCGGGCCGGCCTTCGCCGGCGCCTTCCGTGCCCTCAGCAGCCGCGCGCCCTCCGACCAGCGTGCCGCGCTGGTCGCCGCGATCTTCGTCGCCTCCTATCTCGCCTACAGCCTGCCCGCGCTGGCGGCCGGCGTCGCGGTCACGCAGGTCGGTCTGCATGAGACGGCCAACGTGTATGGCGCCGTCCTGATCGTTCTGGCGTTGATCGCGCTCGGCCTCTCACATCGGCTGGAGGATCCCGAGTCTCCGTCTCTGCGGCTGGAGGCTCCCGAGCCGGGGACGCTCGGCGGCGCCCAGTCGAGCGGCGCCCCGGCGCCGTACGCGGCCGATTAGATCCACTAGGGTTGCCGGCGGCTGCTCATGACACGCGCATTGAAGCTAGGACTCAACACGGGCTACTGGGCTGGCGGTCCTCCGCCGGGCGTGACTGAGGCGATCGCCGAGGCCGAGAGTCTGGGGGTGGACTCGATCTGGACCGCGGAGGCCTACGGCTCTGACTGCCTGACGCCGCTGGCGTGGTGGGGAGCCTCGACGACCCGCTTGAAGCTCGGCACGGCGATCGTGCAGATGTCGGCCCGCCAGCCCGCCGCGACGGCGATGGCGGCGATGACGATGGACCATCTGTCGAACGGCAGGTTCATCCTCGGCCTGGGTGTGTCCGGCCCACAGGTCGTGGAGGGTTGGTACGGGATGCCGTTCGCCAAGCCGCTCGCGCGCACGCGCGAGTACATCGGCATCCTGCGCGATATCTGGGCGCGTCAGGGTCCGCTCGTCAGCGATGGTCCGCACTATCCGCTGCCGCTGCCCGACGGGACAGGGCTTGGCAAGCCGCTGAAGTCCTCGATCCATCCGGTCCGCGAGGACATCCCCATCTACCTGGGGGCGGAGGGGCCGAAGAACATCGCGCTGTGCGCAGAGCTGTGCGACGGCTGGCTGGCGATGCTGTTCTCGCCGACGCATCAGGACCCCTACCGCGCGGCATTGCAAGAGGGCTTCTCGCGTCCCGGCGCACGGCGCACGGAGGATCAGTTCGAGGTCTGCGCGACGGTGCCCTTCATCGTCTCCGAGGACGTCGATGGCGCGCTCGATGCGCTGCGGCCGTTCTATGCCCTGTACTTCGGCGGGATGGGCGCGAAAGGCGCCAATTTCCACGCGAACGTCGCGATCCGCATGGGCTATGAGCGCGAGGTCGAAGAGATCCAAGAGCTGTACCTCGACGGGCACAAGCAGCAGGCGGGCGCGAAGATCCCGCGCAAGCTGATCGAGGAGCTCTCGCTGGTCGGCCCGCCCGCGAAGATCCGCGAGGATCTTGAGAAGTGGCGCGAGTCGATCGTGACGACGATGCTCGTCTCTGCGGATGCGACAGCGCTTCGTACGATCGCCGAGCTCGTGCTGGGTTGAGCAGCGGATTTAGATCAAGATTGTGATGATGCGTTCGGCGCTCTCAACGGGGGGCCGGTGGTGGAGCAGGGGAGTGTCCCTGCTCCCGCTCATCCGTATGCGTGCGATCGGCTGGGCCGTTGCGGTGCTGGCACTGCTGTTGCCAGCCGTGTTCGTCGGGATGACCGAGTCAAGCGGCGGCGCCGGGAGGTCTGGAGCGGGCTTCGGGGGTCTGGGTGGCGATCCGCTGGCGTTGATCGGGCCGCTCGCCGGAGGCGTGGCGCCGACGCCCTCGCAGTTGTACCGCGTGGTGGGTTGCCGCAGCCGTGGCGATATCGACTACCGGCACGGCCCCCATCGGCGCGTGGTGGCGATCGGGTTTGACGACGGGCCCTATCCCGACACGCCGGCGTTCGTGCGGATGCTCGCGCGCAATCACGCGCCGGCGACGTTCTTCATGATCGGCCGCCAGATCACCGCCGGCTATCGCTCGACGCTTTTGAACGAGTTGCGCAACGGCGATGTGCTCGGCGACCACACGTTCACCCATCCCGATCTGACGCGCAGCGGCGACGTACGCGGTCAGCTGCAAAAGACACTCGCGGCGATTCGCGCTCAAAGCGGCTACACCCCGTGCGTGTTCCGGCCTCCCTACGGGGACTCCGACTCCGCAGTCGTGAGCACGGCACGCTCGTTGGGGCTGGCGACCGTCTCCTGGAATGTCGATCCGAGCGATTACACGCAACCCGGCAGCGGGGCGATCGAGCATCGCGTGCTCGCTCAGGTGCAACCGGGCTCGATCATCATCTCCCACGACGGGGGTGGGCCACGCAGACAGACGCTGGCCGCCTATCCGGCGATCATCGCGGCGCTGCGCAAACGCGGCTATCAGATCGTCACTATCCCGCAGCTACTAGGTTTTCGCCCTGTATATGTGCCCTGTGTCCGCCTGTGCGATGGAATCGGCGTGCCGCGTGGGGTGCTTCCCCGCAACGCGATCATCCAGCGAGCGCCCTAGCTCACTCGAACTGTGGCTCGCTCCAATCGGGGAAGATGTCCGGTAGCCCATCGCCGACGCGATCTGTGAAGTGAGCTGGGCGCTTCTCCAAGAACGAGGTGATGCCCTCGACCGCATCAGCCGATTTGCCGCGGGAGAACATGCCGCGCGAGTCGGCCCGGTGGGCGAGCATCGGATGCTCGGCGCCGAGCATCTTCCACATCATCTGCCGTGCCAGCGCCACGGACACAGGCGCGGTGTTCTCGACGATCTCCCGTGCGAGCGCGTTGGCCGCGCCGAGCAGCTCACCGGCTGGGTGCAGGCTGCGTAGCAGCCCCGCCTCCAGGCCCTCTTGCGCGGAAAAGACGCGTCCGGTGGCGACCCACTCCATCGCCCGGCTGATGCCGACGGCCCGCGGCAAGAACCAGCTCGAGCAGGCCTCGGGCACGATCCCGCGGCGGGCGAACACGAAGCCCATGCGCGCATCATCGGCGGCCAGGCGCACGTCCATCGGCAGCGTCATCGTCGCCCCAACGCCCACCGCCGGCCCGTTGATGGCAGCGATCACTGGCTTCTTCGAGGCGAACACCCGCAACGTGAACTGACCGCCGTTGTCGCGTGGCACCGCGCCCTCCGGCGCGCGCTCGCGCCAGTCGAAGGTCTCACCGCCGGCCGCCAGATCGGCGCCCGCACAGTAGCCCCGCCCAGCGCCCGTGAGGATCACCGCGCCGACCTCATCGTCGGCGTCAGAGCGATCGAATGCTTCGATCAGCTCCTTGCCCATCGTCGCCGTCCAGGCGTTCAGGCGCTCGGGGCGGTTCAACGTGATCGTGAGGACACGATCGGCGAGATCGGTCGTGATCTGCTCGAAGGCCATGCCCTACGCGATGCCGGCGAGCGCCGGGCGGCGATCTGCCCACGGCAGCGCCTGCTCGAGCTGGGCCGCGAGGCGAATCAGCGTCGCCTCTGCCCATGGCCCGCCGGTGAGCTGGACGCCAACGGGCAGATCCGCCTCGGTGCGATGCAGCGGCAGGCTGACGGCCGGCAGGCCCGTGACGTTGCCGAAGGCCGTGAAGGACACGCTCGCCACGACGTCCAGCACGGGCGCCTCGGGCGTGGCGTGTTGCTGCTCGAGAATCGACCCTGCCTTTGGCGGCAGGATCGCCGATGTGGGGGTGAGCAGGACGTCGAAATCGCGCCCCCAGCGCACGAGCTCCTGACGGCTGAGCAGCTCCAGTGTGCGAGCGGCGAGCACGTAGTCATATGCGCCTGTCTCACTGCTCAGCTGACGCTGATGGGCGATATGCGGCTCGACCGCCGACCAGTCGACGCCCTCGTAATCGGCGAGGCCGCCCTGGGTCAGCACGATGAACGACGGGATCATCTGTTCGGAGATCGTCGGCACCTCGACCTCCTCTACGGCATGACCGAGCTGTTCAAGCGCCGCTGCCGTCGTACGCGCGCCCGCGACACAGGCCTCATCGGTGGGCATGCCGAGCGGCGCCTGTGCCATCAGGCCGATCCGCAGCTGTCCCGGCGGCGTCTGTGTCTCCTCGGAGAAGGGCCGGATCGGCGCCGGGGCGTTGTACCAGGCGAGCGGGTCGACGGCGGCGATCGTGTCGAGCACGGCGGCGGAGTCGGCGACCGTGTGGGTAACCACGCCCTCGACGACAGCGCCCAGCCAGCTCTGCGCCAGGCGCGGCACGCGACCGCGGCTTGGCTTCAGGCCGACTAGCCCGCAATAGGAGGCGGGAATGCGAATCGAGCCACCCCCGTCGTTGGCGTGGGCGAGTGGGAACATGCCGGCAGCCACCGCCGCTGCGGCGCCTCCGCTCGAGCCGCCCGGCGAGCGGTCGGTGTCCCACGGGTTGCGGCTGATCCCGTGGCGAAGGTTCTCGGCGGCGGTGATCACGCCGAACTCGGGCGTGTTCGTGCGCCCGCACAGAACGAAGCCGGCGCGCACGAACTCGTCCACGACCAACTCGCTTTGATCGCTCGGGGCGTCGGGCGCACCGCGCGAGCCGTAGGTGACGGGCCAGCCGGCAACCGGCGTGAGATCCTTGATCGGCAGCGGCACGCCCAGGAACGGCGCGTCCTCGCCGGCGGCCAGGCGGCGGTCAGCGTCCTCGGCGGCCGCGCGAGCGTCCTCGTCGTTGCGCCAGGTGACTGCCGTCAGCTCGGAATTGCTCCGGTCGACGGCCGCCAGGCAGGTGTCGAGTAGCTCAACTGCCGAGAGCTCACGCGAGCGAAGCGCGCTTGCAAGCTCCAGAGCCGGCGCGAACGGGCCGAGCGAATCCATTCCGCGACCTTACCAGCGCGGAGGCTTCACGCGCTCGGCACGAGCACCGAGCGGATGCCGTCCTGCGCCTCCATCAGCTCGAAGGCGCGGTTGACCTCCTCCAGCGGCATGCGATGGGAGATGAACGGGTCGACATCGATCTCGCCGCGCATGTAGAGCTCGACGAGCTCGGGCACCTGATCGCGTCCCTTCACGCCACCGAAGGAGGAGCCGCAGATGCGGCGCCCGGTGATCAGCAAGCGGGGGATGACGTCGAGCGTCTCGCCCTTGCCGGCGACTCCAGCGACGGTGCACAGGCCCCAGCCCATGCGCGCGGCTTCGACTGCTTCGCGCATCACCGAGACCAGGCCGGTCGCCTCGAAGGTGTAGTCCGCGCCGAAGCCGCCGGTGGACTCGAGCACGCGCTCGAGCGTGTTCTCATCTGCCTGCCAGCACTCTGTCGCGCCTTGGCCGCGCGCCAGCTCCAGGCGCTCCTGGGAGAGATCCACGCAGACGATTCGCTCGGCTCCCTGCAGGCGGCATCCAGCCACGGCGCCGAGACCGACCATGCCGGCGCCAAAGACCACGCAGGTCGAGCCCGGCTCGACCTTGGCGGTGAACATCGCCGCGCCGAGGCCTGTGGAGAGCCCGCACGCGAACAGGCACGCGCGATCGTGCGGCGCCTCGGGGTTGACCTTCGCGAGCGCGATCTCTGGGATGACCGCGTACTCGGCGAACGTGGAGGTGCCCATGAAGTGCCGCAGCGGCTCGCCGTCGCGGAACAGGCGCGTGCTGCCGTCGGGTAGGTAGCCCTTGTTCTGCTGCTCGCGAATCGACAGGCACAGGTTCGTCCGCGAACTCAGGCAGTGGACGCACTCGCGGCACTGCGGGGAGAACAGCGTCACCACGTGATCGCCGGGAGCCACGTCGTTGACGCCCTCGCCGATGGCCTCAACAACGCCCGCTCCCTCGTGCCCGAGCACGGTCGGCGCATATCCGGACGGATCGACCCCCGAGGCTGTGTACATGTCCGTGTGACACACCCCGCACGCCTCAACTCTTAGAAGAACCTCACCCCGCCCGGGATCGGCGAGCTCGAGCTCTTGGACGACCAGCGGCTTGCCGAACTCCTCGAGGACGGCCGCGCGAATCCTCATGGCACCCAGGTCTCGGCCAGCGGCGTGACCTGCAACTCGTGCGTGGCTGCACGTGGGCCCTGCTCGGCGAGGAACAACACGGCCTCGGCCAGCTCACGCGGGTCGGCCATCGCCTCCGGCCGCACGCCGGCGCGCGTGGCGCCGCTCAGCGGCTCGATGCCCGCGTCGACGATCAAAAGCGCTACCTGAATACCCTGAGGGCGCAGCTCCAGTGCGGCCGCCTGGGTGATCGCGCGCACGCCAAACGCGCCGGCGGCCCACAGCCCCCGCCCGGGCATCGCCCGCCGTGAGGAGCCACCCGTCACCTGGATCAGCGTCGCCGCCCTGCCCTGCGCGCTCAGAAAGCCAGCTGCTCCGGAGAGGAAGGCAAAGGCTGAGCGAGCCGGCGCGGCCGCCCATGAGTCAAACGCGCCCGCGTCGGCCTCGGCGATCGGGCCTCCACCGAACGGGCCGCTGCGGGTGCCGCCATAGGCCGATGCGGCGTTGATGACCAAGTCCATGCCGCCGTGCGCCGCGGCAGCCTGCTCAACGGCGCCACGGACGCTGGCCTGATCTGTCACGTCCGCACGCAGCGCGAGCGCGCCGGCATCGCCGATGCCCTCCAGCGTCTCCTCCGAGCGGGCCACTCCGGCGACCGCCCATCCGTCCTCGATCAGCCTGTCGATGACTGCCCGGCCGAGATTCCGGGCTCCGAACACCAGGGCGCTCGAAGGGCTTTGTTGCTGGTCGGTCATCGCTTCATGATCGCATCTGCTTGGGTCGGGACTCACACGCCGAGCGCGAACAGCGGCCAGCGGCCGGGTACGCCCTTCAACTCGTGAAAGCCCCGCTCCTCGAACGTAAACGGGCCGCCGACGACAGTTCCGAACACCGTGCCCGAGACGAGCACCTCGCCTGCGCTCGCGAGCCCGTTGACGCGCGAGGCGATGTGCACGGCCATCCCGCCGACGTCGTCCCCGATCAGCTCGCACTCACCCGTGTGCATGCCAATGCGCACCTCGACCCCCAGCTCGCGAGCGGCGCCGGTGATCGCCAGCCCGCAGCGCAACGCTTGCGATGGCGGGCCGTCGAAGGTCGCCAAGAAGCCGTCGCCGACGGTCTTGACCTCGCGGCCGTCAAAGCGGGCCAGCTCCTTGCGCACAGCCTCGTCGTGGCGCGCGAGTAGATCGCGCCAGCGGCGATCACCGAGCTCTGCGGCTCGTGCGGTCGCGTCGACGATGTCGGTGAACATGACCGTCAGCAGCGCCCGGGAGAGCTCCCCGCCACCGCGTCCGCCCGTGAGGAACTCCTCGATCTCTTCGAGGATCGAGTCGCTGTCACCGACGAACGGAAAGGAGTCGATTCCCTCGAGCTCCACATAGCGGGCGCCTGGGATGTGCTCGGCGAGATAGCGCGAGTGGCGCACGTCCCAGACGAGCTCCTGCGGCCGGTGCATCACGAGCGTCGGCACGCGAATGCGGGGCAGCGAATCCCGCACGTCCAGGTCGACCATCGCCTGCGAGATGACCCGCGCCTCGCTCGGGCTGGCGGACAGTCGCTGCATTCGCGCGAACCACGCGGCCAGCGCCGGGTCCTCGGCCAGCGACGGCGCCCACAGGGACATCGCCGGGGCGTTGGTCTCACCCCATGCGGCGATGTTGCGCTCGGTCAGCTCCTCGCGCTCCTCGCTCGTCATCGCCCAGTGGTAGTCCGGAGCCCACGAGGTGCGCGCGACCGAGGCGTACATGATCAGGGCGCCGATCCGCTCCGGGTGATCGGCCGCGAGCATCGCCGCCACGAGGCCACCGACGGAGTAGGTGAGCAGCGCGGCGCGTTCGCTTCCGGCCGCGTCGAGCACGGCCAGAACGTCTTGCGCCTCCTGCTCGAGCGTGAAGGCGTCGAGCACGCGATCTGAGAGCCCGGTGCCGCGGCTGTCGAACAGGATCAGCCGGCCTACATCGGCGAGGCGCTCGAGGAAGCGGCGCTGCGCGGGCGCCTCCCACAGCTGCTCGACCTGGGAGATCCAGCCGGGAAGGAATAGAAGGTCGAGAGACCCGTCGCCCACCACCTGATAGGCGATGCTCGCCCCGCCACTGCGCGCGTACCGAGTGACCGGCGCCATTCACTCCTCCTCGAGCTGCGCCCGGAACGATGCCGCCTCTTGAACGGTCGCGCCGGCCGCGTGCACGCGATCTGCCAGCCAGCGATCGGAGGTCACGACGCGGATGCCACCCGGCTCGCTCTCGGCCGCTAAGCGGCGGACGATCTCATCGTCGGCCGAGTCGCGCCGCGGCCGTGGCGCGTGCGCCACCTCGATCACCGTCGAGGAGATCGGAGGGGATGGCGGCTGCTCGAACACGACGGTCACGTCGTCGCCGGTGACGGCCACCCAGTTCTCGAGCAGGTGAACGAGACGCACCATCGCCGCATGCCGGTCCTTCCACCATGCATCCGGTCGCGTGCCGATCACGTTCATCCCGTCTACGAACCATCGCACGGCGGCAAGCCTACGCGCTCGCCGATCCCGAGCCGATGAAGCCCAGTGGGTCTCAGGCTCGCGTTCGCGGATGAATCGTGCTGGAGTTGCGACCCGTATGCGACTGGAGGGCATTCAAACGGGGGACATCGTCGAGGTGGATCTGCGCGGCCGGCGCTTCTTCGCGATCGTCACGGCGCCGGCGCCCGGCGGTTTGGCCGTGGCGCCAATTGACCGGCGCATCAACCACTACAGCTGCCGCAGCCGCGAGGTGATCGGCCACTGGGCCAAGCGTGGGCGGCCGCGGGCGAGCAGCGAGCCGCTGCGGCCGTCACCTCGGCAGCTGGAGATCGACCTGGCGAAAGCTGCCGAGTCGCCGCCGGGCTAGAGGAGCGCGCTCACGATCCGAGCGAGCGACGATACGCGGCAGCGGCGTCCTCGAGACGGTCATCGCCCCAGAACAACTCCGCGCCGACGAGCACCGTGGGCACACCGAACACACCGCGCTCGACCGCCTCCTCGGTGACCCTGCGCAGATCGTCCTTGACGGCCTGCTTTGCCAGCGCGTCGCTCAGCACTTGCTCGTCGATGCCCGTTCTCCGCGCCACCTCGAGGACCGACTCGATCTCACCCACGTCGGCGCCCTCCAGGAACACCAGCCGCATCGCCGCGAGCGCGAACGTCTTGAGCGCCTGCTGGCGCTGCTGCGCTGTCGCGGCATGTGTGGCTGGGGCAGGCTGCGAGCTTGGGCGCGCACGCTCGGCGAACACCATCGCCCGCGCGATCAACAGATCGCTGGTCGGCCACGGCTCCGGCCAGTGGATCGGGCCGAGACCGTGCTCGGCGGCGCGCCGCTCGCAGTCCGCGATCCCCTCGCCCCGTCGAGGCGTCAGTCCCCAGGAGACGCGACCGTTGGCCTTGAACAGGCCTCCGGCGAGCACCCCGCACCATTGCGCCTCCGGCAGCAGTTGCTCGATGCGCTCGGCGGCGAACCACGAATACGGCGACATCACGCCGAAGTAGAAGCGCGGAGCAGCGGGCGGCACGTGCCGGTTATCTTGCACCTTGGAGCGCCGACCCGTCTCGCGGTGTGGCCGAGACCTCGGCGGCGAGGAAGGCATCGGCGCACTGCTTCGAGCAGAAGTAGACCACGCGCTCTCCGTGCTGGAGCCTGACGGCCGTCTCGCGATCGACCTTCATCCCGCAGCTCGGATCGGTGGCGCCCCGGCGCAGCGTCAGAGCGAACAGCGCAACGAATATGGCCAGCCCGAGGACGTTCGTGAACAGCTTGTAGTCGACGGCCACCGAGCCGAAGATGTCTGAGCGGGTGGGCCTGACATCAGGTATCAGTCCTGCGGCGCCGAACAGCGCGTCGACCACGAGCGCGGCAAGCACGATCGTCACGAGCATCAGCGCCACAATCCGCACGGTGAAGGTCGTTCCGTAGTACTTGCGGTAGATCAAAACGATCGGCACCACGATCAGGTCGGCGAAGATGAAAGCGATCACGCCCGCGAAGCCAATGCCGCCAGACCAGAGAACGGCTGCGAGCGGGATGTTGCCCACCGAGCAGACGAAGCTGAGGACTGCGATCAACGGACCCACGAGCACGTTCTCGAGCAGTCGCAGCGGTTCTGGCGCGTGCTCCACGAACAGCGCATTGAAGAAGTCGTCGCCTAGCAGTCCGATGAATCCAGCGAGCAGGAAGCCGGCGGCGATCTCGCGATAGAGCATCGCCCAGTCGTTGCGAAAGTTGTGAGCCACATCCGACCATGCCGCGACGGACGTCAGCCGCCGGCGGATCGGCAGGCGGCCGCCGGCCGAGACGTGCTGGTGGCCGGGATCGGCGTTCTGGGCGTGCTCACGCGCGCGGTCCTCCAGACGCTTGGAGACGAACGCCCTCAGCAGCAGCGTCATCGTCACGATCAGCACCAGGCCGCCGACGAACTCGGCGAGCGTGAACTGCCAGCCGAGCAGTATCCAGGTGACGACGCCGAGCTCGACCACGAGGTTGGTCGACGCGAACTGGAACGCGAGCGCGCTCGCTGCGGAGGCTCCCTTGGCAAACAGCGACCTGGCGATCGCGACGGCCGCGTAGGAGCAGGACGAGGAGGCGGCCCCCAGTCCGCTCGCCACGGCCACCGGACGGATGCCATTGCCGCCGAGCGTGCGCTCGATTCGCTCGCGCGGGACCCACGCCTGCACGATTGCCGAGATCGCGAATCCGAGCACCAGGGCCCACCAAACCGTCCAGGCCATCAGCAGGGCATTGGAGACGCCTTCCCAAATGGTCTCGAGAATGTTCATCGGTCTCGTTTCGCACCGCGGTCCACTTCCAAGGAATATACCCCTTGGGGGTAAGCGGAGCCCGTGGCGCGGGCGCGTGCAAGAGTCAGGCCACGCGCTCTGGCCGATCCAATCGAGTGTCGTGAGCGCTTCGCGAACGCCCCCGTGGGGAGCGCGGTGTGAGCGGCGAGTCACAGCGTCCGCCGTGCTGAGCCGTTCCAAGCTGTGTGTACTCTCCAGATCTTTGGAAGTCGGGCGGCCCGGGATGGCCGTGTGGCAACCGGAGCCCGAGACGAGAAGGAACGACTCCATGCACACAGAATCGAGCGAGGCTCGAGCCGCGGGCGGCTCGCGGCTCGAACGGGCGATCATCCTGCAGTTACTGCGTGACGACTGCCATCCGAAGTGGAACCGCGAGGCACTCCTGGCCGAGCTTGGGGCGGGCGTGGACTCGCTCGAGGAGGCCCTGCGGGCACTTGGCGAGGAAGGCGTCGTGTGCCTGGCCGAGGAGCAGGCGTGGGCGTCCCAGGCGGCGCGCAGGCTGGACGAGCTTGGGCTGATTGGGATCTGAGCATCCTCGGGGCACGGCGCGTCGGGCGTCGATTGCCCGAACGGCCGCCGCCGCGGCGCGGCTCTTGTGAGCGCCGAGCGAGATAGGGTCCCGGGAATGAGCAATCGCGTGCTGCTCCTCTCCTGGGAGTATCCGCCTGTGATCGAGGGCGGTCTCGCCCGGCACGTGCGCAAGCTCGCTGAGGCGCTGGTCCGCCAGGGAGTCGTCGTGGATGTGCTCACGCGGGGCGTCGGCGAGGAGCCGGCGGCAGGTCAGCCGGGCGTCGATGAGATCGGCGGCGTGACCGTCCATCGCGTGCCCGAGCCGAGTTGGCCGCGTGAGCTCGATCGGTTCGTCGCCTGGGTGGAGCAGATGAACGGTGACATGCTCGCGGCCGGCGAAGCGCTTGCCGAGGAGCATCGCTACGACCTCGTCCACGGCCACGACTGGCTGGTCGCGAACGCCTCCGCTGCGCTTGCCGATCGGCTGGAGGTGCCGTATGTGACCACGATCCACGCCACCGAGCACGGACGCCATCAGGGCTGGGTGCAGGACCCGCCGCAGTCGCACATCCACTCAGTCGAGCGATGGATGGCGCGCCGCGCTGATGAGGTGATTGTCTGCTCGTACTACATGCGCGGCCACGTGGCCGACATATTCGACATCGACGAGCGGCGTATCGCGGTGATCCCCAACGGGATCGACCCGAGCGAACTGCGCCCGGCCGGTGACCTGCAGGCGCTGCGCAGGGAGTTTGCCGAACCGCAGGAGAAGCTCGTGCTGTTCGTCGGACGGCTGGTCTATGAGAAGGGCTTTCAGCTGGCGCTGGAAGCGCTTCCGAGCGTGATCGAGCAGGTTGCGAACGTGCGCTTCCTGGTGGCGGGCAGCGGAACCCACGAGGCGGAGCTGAAGGCGCAGGCCGAGCGCCTGGGGCTGGCCGAGTACGGGAGCTTCCTCGGCTGGATCGGCGACGACGTGCTGCATTCGCTCTACCGGATCGCCGACCTCTGCGTGGTCCCGTCGATCTACGAGCCGTTCGGCTTGGTGGCGCTCGAGGCGATGGCCTCGGGCTGCCCGTGCATCGTCGCCGACACCGGTGGGCTGCGCGAGGTCGTGCCGTTGGGCGAGCGTGTCGGACTGCGCTTCAACGGCGGCGACGCGGCACATCTGGGCGTGATGATCGAGCGGCTGCTGGTTGACGAGCAGCTACGTGAGCGACTTGTGACGGAGGCATCCGAGCACGTTCTGCGCTTCGATTGGGATGACATCGCTCAACGCACGCGCGGGATCTACAGCGAACTGCGCGAGCTAAGGCCGCGCGAGGAAGGGGTGCCGAGGGGATGAACGGTGGGTTGCGGGGCCTAATGCAGGACGACTTTCCGCTGACGTTGCACCACATTCGCCGCAGGATGCTCTCGTGCAGCCCCGACGCGCAGATCGTCACGCTCACCGAGCCGGGCAGCGTGGAGCGCACGGCGTTCGCGGAGACTTCCGAGCGCATCGACCGGCTCGCTCGCGCGCTCGGCCGGCTCGGCGTGCAGCAGGGCGACCGTATCGGGACGTTCGCCTGGAACAACCAGCGTCACTTCGAGCTGTACTTCGCGATCCCCTGCATGGGCGCGGTGCTGCACACGCTCAACATCCGGCTGTTCGCCGAGCAGCTGAGCTACATCGTCAACCACGCCGAGGACAAGGTGATCTTCGTCGACGACTCGCTCGTGCCGGTGCTGGAGGAGCTCGCGCCGAGCTTCGAGACCGTTGAGCAGTACGTGGTGATGGGCGATGGCGATACGGGATCGCTGCCCAACGCGCTGAACTACGAGGAGCTCCTGGAGCAGGCGGGTGGGGGGGAGTTCGACTACCCCGAGGTGGACGAGCGCCAGGCAGCGGCTCTCTGTTACACGAGCGGAACGACCGGCAACCCGAAGGGCGTGCTCTATTCGCATCGCTCGATCAGCTTGCACTCGACGGCCACGTTGATCAGGGATGGGCTCGGGCTCTGCCGTGCCGACCGCGTGCTGGCGGTCGTGCCGATGTTTCACGCGAACGCCTGGGGCCTACCGCACGGCGCGGTATTGGCGGGCGCCGACCTGATCCTGCCCGACCGGTTCCTCGGAGCGGAGCCGCTTGCCGGGTTGATCGCAGCGGAGCGCCCGACGCTGATGGGGTGCGTGCCGACGATCTTCGCCGATTTGCTGCGCTACGCCGACGAGCACCAGGACGTCGACCTCTCGTCACTGTCGAATGCCACCTGTGGCGGCTCGGCGGTGCCGAGGCAACTGATGAAGGACTTCCTCGAGCGCCACGACGTGAACATCTTCCAGGCTTGGGGCATGACCGAGACAAGCCCGGTGGCGACGTTCTCGCGCCCACAGGAGGGCGAGTACGACGACGCCTACTGGGATGATCGCGCCAAGCAGGGAAGGCCGTTGCCGTGGGTGGAGTTGCGCCTGGTTGGAGACGGCGACGCGCAGGTCGCCTGGGACGGCGAGTCGACGGGCGAGATCGAGGTCCGCGGCCCTTGGATCGCGGCGCGGTACTTCAACGACGATTCCAGCGAGGAGAAGTTCGACTCCGGATGGTTGCGCACGGGCGACATCGCTTCGGTCGATCGCAACGGCTTCGTGCAGATCACCGACCGCGCCAAGGACGTCATCAAGTCCGGCGGCGAGTGGATCTCCTCGGTCGAGCTGGAGAACGAGATGATGTCTCACCCCGACGTGGTCGAGGCCGCTGTGATCGCCAAGCCGGACGAGCGGTGGGCGGAGCGGCCTCTGTGCTGTGTCGTCCTACGCGAGGGGGCCAGCGCGACCGCGCCTGAGCTCGTAGAGCACCTGCGCGGGCGGGTCGCCAAGTGGTGGCTCCCGGACGAGTTCGCGTTCCTCGCTGAGATTCCAAAGACGAGCGTAGGCAAGTTCGACAAGAAGGTGCTGCGCGGAGACCTCGACCAGGGGACGCTCGAGGGGCGGGTGCTGGTGTCTTGAGAGACGCTAGCCGCGACCGGCAGTGGACGGCGCGTGGCCGTGGCGTTGTAGCAATCCTTGCTCGGCTCAAGCGGCGCTCGACCATGACCGATACACGGGAAATAGCGGCTTCGGCAAATTTCGCCGACCGGCGCTGCTGATAGACCTTGCGATCGATAGGCAGGCTACGGCTTGTAAACGGCGAACTAGAGATGTGCTTTTGCGACTAGAATCGCCTGATTGTCAAGGCAAGAAGCCCAAAACAAGGGCTGGAGCGTTCACCCACACCATCAACAGGAGGTTGGCATGACTCGGACCGATGTCGTGGCCTCGAGTAGGCCGCAGAAAGCAGACGTAGCACCGATGAGGAAAGGATCGTCCAGCGCAATGCGCAGGCTCTTGGTGCTGCCGGTCGCTTTGCTTCTGGCGGTGGCGCTCGTGTTGCCGACCACGGCTATCGCGGCGGAACCGGGTACGAGCGGCTACGGCAGCAAACCGGCCGCACCCACGACCACACCCACGACAGGCACCTCACCGTCGAAAGAAAGCAGCACCCCGACCAAAACGACGGCGCCTGAAACGACTAAAAGCGAACCGACGACGAGCACCGAACCGACGGCCACCACGTCAGCGAAAAAAGCGACGACGCTGCCGTTCACGGGCCTCGACCTTCGTTGGACGATCGGCGCGGGACTTCTGCTCCTGGGCATGGGCTTTTCGATCGTGACCGTGCAGCGCCGCCAGCGCCGTTTCAACGGTCGCTGAACGGACGAGCACTTCGTAGTGACGCGAACGGCCGCCGGCTTGCCGGTGGCCGTTTTGCGTTTGAGCGCCGTGCGCCGGCGAAATACTGGCGCAGGCCGGACGAACGGGCAATGCCGAGCGCGCGTGCGTTTCGAAGTACCGCTACCGGGATTCGAACCCTGCTGGGTGCCCTGTAGATAGGCGGTTTGGCTTTCCAATGCCGTTTTAGTACCGCTGGAAACCGCTGGAAACCGCTGGTCTACGTGTATGCCACTCCCATATCACTCCCACGAGGACTGGGCAGCGTGAAAAGCTCAGCCGCCGTACGTGAGGCTTGTAAAGTGGTCCACTGAGACGCGCGGCTAGGATCAGGTACGCAGAATAGACGAACTGCTACTGCGAACCGTGTTTTTCCCGCTTGACAAGCCCTTGACGCCAGTGATACGCTCGAAAAGTCTCGCGTGAGCGAGATGAGCCTGGATGGCACAGGACTTTTCGAGCGTATCACTGGCAACGTGGGTTAGCCGCGACTCAGGCGAATGTAGGTTGAGGCCGATACCGTTGACAGGCAATGGTACGATGGACAGCGTTATGAAGCCTCTAGACACCCCACAAGACGATCAGTTGCCATCACTGCCTACTCTTGCCGGTGGGGCACCGAAGCCTGGTGAGCAACTGCTGTCGGACACTAGGTACATGGACTCACGTGCGGCGGAGAGCGTGACCCATCGCGTCGAATCATGGCGCGCTATGTCGGACGCAGAGTTCGAAAACTGCGCCAAGCACCTCTAGGGGCACTTCCGTAGGTATCGTTTGCCTCGGCGCCGCTTTCGTCGTGGTCGCTTTGTGTCTGAGCGCTCGAAGTCAGGGAATAGAGGCAAGATGTAGTCGATCTTGCCGTCATCGAGTTGCCATTCCAAGCAACCAGTGCCCACGTGCTTCTCATGAAGCTTGATCGCCACATCTTCGGCGCATGTAACGAGGCTGTTGAGCACGGAGGGCTGTTCCCGCTCAATAAGCGTCTCCAGAAGCCAGTAGCCCTTTATCAACAGCGGGCCACGGCTTTCCACATGGAGGTCCAGCCTGCCGACCAGTTGATTGTCCTTCCAGTCATGCCACCCGAAGACCTGTAGGCGCCTGCGTCCGTCACCCGTTACGCGCAGAGCGGCCCGCGAGTCCGGCCAGTTCCGCACCTTGATACGGGTTCTGCGACCTGACGACGACACCTGAATTGGCTCCGACACAGCGCGGGAGGGTATGCCATGTCAACGCAGCGGTCTGGTGCCCTCGATCTCGTCGGCTGGCTTCCAAGGCCGAGGCACGAACGTATGTTTGCATACGACGACTGAGCAAGCGCGTACCCTCCACGCATGACCCAGACTTATCAATGCCCCGGTTGCGATCACACCTTCGAGGGCGTCAGCGCCGCTCCGGGGCCTACTGAGTGCCCCAAGTGTGGTGGGCCTCCGCCATTCGCTACGTTCATCGAGCTAAGCCCATCGGTGGCGCGATCTAGCTCTAGCTTGAAGCTCACGACCGATCAAGTTCTTGACCCTCAGCGGCTAACGGTCATCGCCCTTCTGCTCACGCTGGGGCTCACAGTTGGTCTGTCGCTCGGCTTTGGTATCGGCGGATGGCTGGGATTGGGGATCGGCGTATTGACTGGCTTTGGAACGCCGTATCTCCTTGCTGTCGCCTTTCGTCGTCGTCGGTCGCGGTTGGTGCTGGCGAAGCTCGCAGACTGGGCGACTGAGCGGCCGAACCTGCGCCCAAAGGACCCCCAGCGGCTGGACCTGTTTCGACGCTCAGACTGACTAGCGCGACTATCTGGCCGGCGGCAGGAAGCGCGCAGCAATGTCCGGCCAACCCTGCGCATCATGCACTGCGACCACATCACCGGCTGTGATGACCTCACCGTCCACGGCGATAGCGCCCCCGCGCTCTAGATGTAGCTCTAAGGCTCGAAGCTCAGGGCCAAAGGCGCTGGTCAGCTTGCGGCCGTCAGTCAAGATGACTGTTACGTCAGGCACTGGCGGCCGCCAGTCGCTCGTAAATAGCTGCGATCTTGGCCTTTAGCTCGGCGTGAGGGTCAGGTGGCGTCTCACCCTTGCCAATTGTGTTGGCGTATAGGTGTGCCACGGACTCACGCATCACGGCCGACGGTGTTGAGCGCTTTAGCTTGACAAGTTCACTTAGTTGGCGTTCGCCACACTCACCTAGACGTACGCTGAAATGCTGTTGATTGGCCTTAGTGCGTGTCACCGCCCGGCCCTCCCTAGCAGGACGCTAATTGCACTGGCGTAGGCTCTTGCGGCTGCTACCTGCTGTGTTGCTCGGCTTCGTTCAAGGTCTGCTCGTCGTCCGGCCTCTGCCGCTGAGATCGTGGTTGTTTGCATCCATCAAGTGTGGGACACGCTCTGCCATCTCAGGTGTTCCGGTACCACCACGAACCAGAAAAAGCGAAAAAATCAAGTCCGATTCTCTACTATGTCGGTGTGGAAACCCAGGATTACTACAAAGCCGTTCAACACTGGTAGCCCTTCCGGGCGCGGGTCTTTCGCTATTCGGAGTTTCCTGGGGTTGCTCAGTGACTGCGTGCTTGGTAGTCAGGCTCGTAAACGTGGCTACCTATTGACTTTTTGTGCTCGGAGCCACCGAACAGCGCCCCTACGAACGTCACAAAGACGCCCAACAGAGCGACCATCGTCAAGGCTGCGATGACAACGGCAGCGACCGCAAGCGCGGCAAGCAGGGCAGCCAACACAAAGCCGCCAAGGATGAACAGCGCGAAGACGAGGACGAACAGCACGCCGCCATTCTATGTCAGCGTGCTTGTGCAGGTTCACACGATGTAGGCTGCTTCAAGCCAATCCGACTCGTATTGGCTTGACAAGCTGGACGTGGACAAGTAGGTTCGGGGCATGAACCTGTCTGCCATTCCTGCGCCACGCCAGCGCCGACGCAAAGGCAAGGCTGCGCCGGCAGCGGTTGGCAGAGCGGCCGTGTACGTGCGCGTGAGTACCGAAGATCAGACAGACAATGGCGAGTCCCTAGCCAGCCAAGAGGCAGCCTGTCGCGCTGAATGCGCGAAGCGTGGGCTTGCGGTAGCAGCCGTCTATTCGGACCCTGGACACAGCGCGGGCAGCCTTGAACGGCCCGCCCTAGACGAACTGCGCGCAGCCGTGGCAGCAGGTGAGGTGGCGGCCGTTGTCGTGTATGCCGTAGACCGTCTCAGCCGTCGTCAAGCAGACATGCTGGCGCTGCTGGAAGAGTTCGCAGGCCACGGCGTAGGCATCTGGTCAGCCTCACAGGACTTCGAGACGGCTACTGCGTCAGGCAAGGCGATGATCGGATTCCTCGCCATCTTCGCCGAGCTTCAGCGGGAAGAGATTCGTGCGCGCACGAAGCGCGCGCTGACGAAGAAACGGGACGCTGGGGAACCCGTCGGTCGGACTCCGTTTGGCCTTCAGCAGGGAGAGGAAGGCGGTCAGCGGCGCTACTTGAAGGCCGATACGTGGTCGATTGTCGAACGCATACTCGTAGAGCGCTCAGCCGGTGCGTCCTGTCAGCAGATCGCAGACCGTCTCAACGCTGACAGCGTGCCAACGCCGACAGCACATCGGCTAGTGGCCGGCGGTCAGCCTGCGGGCCTCATCAAGGGCGCAGGCAAATGGTCGGCCGCAACGGTCGCGCGCATCTCGCGCAGCAGCACAATTCGCGCAGTTGCCGAGCGCGACTAATCCTCATCAAAATGAGGGTTGATTAGGGCGTAATGCGCTCGTAGGTCACGCTCTATCTGAGCGGCTGCTTGGGCCTCGCTTAGGCCACTCCGAGGGGCGCTGATAGGCAGCCTGCGAACGATCGGGCGGCCGTACATCTCCGTCTCAACGGTCGCTTGCGGTGGCGTTTCGCTGGTCATTGGCATAACGACACTGTCCCATTTCAAACGGCAAATCTAGTCGTTTGAACGACACTGTCCCATTCTTGCAGGCCCTCCTGCGGCTTTGCGGCCGTTTCACCTATACGAATAACCGAGCCTCGCTGGGTTTTTCGCCTGCTTTTCGCAGCGTCCGACGAGGGAACCCTCGCGCAGTTGTGTGAGCGATTATGCGGTGAATCGCTATAGGAATCGACCCTTCGACGGCGAGTATGCGGTCACTGGCACTCGCCGGTTCGTCAAGTAACTGCTGCACTCGCGGTCATGGTTGTACTGCCACGTCTGCACGTAGTAGTCATCACCTGTCGTGTTGTGGCGCTGAGTTGCCAAGCCAGACGCGGCCGCATAGTTGATAAAAAAGCCTCCGTCAGGCTGCACACAGCCGGCGGCGTCTACGACCGTATAAAAGTAGTTCAGGCCCTCACGCGCCCACTCCATCAATGCGTCTTTTTCGTTGCTCACGAGTTTGACCCCCAAGGTCGTGTTTGGTTAGTAGTTGGTGGCAAGGTCGATTTTCTCCAGTCTTGCGCAGCAATTGCCGCCTTGTCTGCGGCGCTGAGCACGACTCCGAGGCTTGTGGCGGTGCCCCCCCCCTGAAGCTGCTCGCTCATCTCCCAATCCTCATAGCCTTCATGCCTCGCTCGTGGGATGACTTTGGCAAGCACATCAAGCACGTTGGCTCGCTCATCGCAGGCAAGGTCCGACAGCGCGCGCGGAGCTTCAGCCAACACGTCGTCACGCTGCTATTCCGAGGACCGGAGCGGTGTTCTCCGCCGGTCCTTGGCTGTTGTGCCTTCGGCCGGTCTTTAGCTTCACTGCATTCATGCCTGAATGCAGTAGGGCACTGACTGCACCCCCATGCACTTCCCTTATAGGGAAGTGCAGTGGTGCAGTGAACCCTTTAGGCCCTCGAAAAGGCTCCCACTGCACCCACTGCATTTTACGCCAAGTGCAGTGCATAGTAGGTCGCTTTGGGGCTTTTCCCGAGCGTCTCACCGGGGATGGACCGGAAGACATGACCGGCGTCTTTCAGCGTGCTCTTTACCGTATCTTCGCCCGCTCCGATACCCGGACGATCACTGTCGCGCTTACGCATGATGTCCTTGACGGTCCTGGGGGTCCCATCACCTAGCAGGGCTTCGATCTCGGCTACATAGTCACGGGCGTCGGACACTGAGAACGCATCCCCAGGGACCCACGCGAGCTTCAGCTTCTGGCCGTGGTGTTCGGAGGACCATCGGGCCTTCTGAATCTCAAGAGCGGTATACCCAGGGCCGCGAGCCTCGACATGAAGCAGTGTGTCGCCGGCTCCCTCCCAAGCTCCCGATACGTTCCCAGCCTTGTTGTCGTGGTGGACAAGGATCACGGCCAGAGGACGGCCGGCTTTCGCGCGTACGTCATCAACCAGCTTCATGAAGTCGCGGACCTGTTGCAAAGTGCCGGCCTCTTCCATCCCCAGACGTGTAACAGGCCCGGCGATCAACACGTCTATCTCCTGCTTGGCGACCGCTGTAGCGAGCGCTGCGCGCCACGCTGGGTTTGCAAAGGTAAAGGCTCCCCAAGGATGCTCGAAAACGCTCAGACGGCCTTCCAGCGCGCTCCCGGCCCACGTCTGCACCTTTCGCGCGAGCTTTTTACGGAACAGCGGCCGTGGACCCTCATTCTCGATCAGCAGCACACGCACCGGGCGCGGCACTGGGATATCGAGCCAAGCGTCGCCGCCGGCAAGGTGGCAAGCAAGGTCAGTCGTCAGAGTCGTCTTACCTGCGCCACCATCGCCGGTCACAAGCGCGTCGGAGTCCTCTGCGATCAAGGCGTTCTCTTCACTGCCGAGCAGGGCGGATGCGCCGGCCTCTTCGACGGCTGCGAAGTCTTCAACCGGGATGATCTGCGGCGCAGAGACAGACTCGCCGATCTGTGTGGCGCTCGCAACTCCCTTCAGTGCATCGGCAAGGCGGCGCTTGGTCGCGTCTGGGTCCTCGGAGTGCTCACACAGGTTTGCCTCAAGCGCTGTCAGTGCGTCTGCGACGGCGCTACGAACCTGTGCGGCCTCCTGCAAATCGTCGGCCTTGGTGTTACTGTTAGACACAGCGGTTTTCTCCATGAATCGCCTTAGTCGTTTTGGTTACTGCGGCCTCGTCACCGTTGGTGGCGGGGCCGTTCTCGTTCTCGGGCGACATCAGCACGTCTACCGGCGTCTGAAGTACGGCCGCCAGTCTTTGGGCATAGTGGAACCGCCCTTGATGGCGCGGCTGGGACACGTGCCCAGTTTCCCAGTAGTGGACGGTCATAGGTGCAACGCCTACAGCGTCTGCTAGCGCTCTCGTACTACTGAAGCCTCGTTCCCTGCGGATGCGGCGCAGCTTGTTCACGCTTATGGTTTCTCCCGGCAATTGCGGTTTGGTTACTCCACAAATTGTACGCCTCGGCGTGCCACATTTCTTACGTGGATGCGCGAGCGCCGATAGTGAAACCGTGATACTGTGGCGGCCGTGGACGAGCGTCAAATCGACAAGTGGCGTCGATGGTGTCTCGGACCCATTCGCGGTGACATCTTCGCCATCTACCGTCATCGCTACGTGTTCCGTGAGGTCGCCAAGATCACCCAAGCAGCCGACCTGCCTGCCTCCTACTTTCTCGACTATCTGGTCGAAACCTACGCGGATAAGCAGCTAATCGCCGTGCGCCGCCAAGCCGACAGCGGCGAAGACGTGGCAACCCTAGGAAGGCTCCTAACGGAGATGGCCGCGACTGACGAATACCCGGACGCCAGCACTGATCTCGACGCACTGCACGAGACAGTAGGCGAGGTGCGTAGGTATACGAGCAAGGTCATCGCCCACAACGACGTGCGAGGGAAAACGGACGTACCAATGTTTGAGGACCTGAACTCGTCTATCGATTCTCTGGGCGACGTGTTCGACAAATACACGACGCTTCTAACGCGCGAGGCTCATCCCGTCCTAGACCCGATTCTGCCGCCAGACTGGACGGCCGTCTTTGAAGTTCCATGGATCACGCCAAGCAATCCCAGGACGACCATCGAAGCCTAGGCCTGCCATGCGCCCATTTCCATGCCCTATCGGACCTTGCCGTCCTAGGGATGCTCAACCGGCTAGGCTGCGCAAATCCAACATGCGAAATTGGGAGGCATAGGTGGCTGATTACGAGCCTGTTGAGTTGCGCCGAGAGATTTTTCAGCAGGACGACGACGAACGCCCGATAGTTCTGCGACTTAGCACTCAACCGTCGCCAGAGTGGATCGCCCCTTTTGAAGATATGAAGTGGGAGCAGGTGACGAATGTGACACCAGTGGTCAACGACGGCGGCATAGCGGTACCCGCGCTCAATCCCTTTGATTTCAAGGTACTACTCAAAAACATTGACGATGCGATGGCTAGGGTCAACCAGCAGGAGGCCGCACGCGTTTCAGGTCTTCCGCCTGAGCCAAAGGAAGTGTTCATTGAATGGTTCGATGAAACGCGGCCAAAGGGAGCATGAGCTTGTCGCAGCAAGCGGGATGATTACAAGTGCGCTCCGCTGTTACTCGGAAGGTCCAGCGGCCGCGTGATCTCATCCACCAGTGGTGCGCTTTAGGTCCTGCACCACACGAGTAAGCCAGCGGCTGAAGCGCCCCAAGGACTGGGGAGCTTTGGCCTATGCGCTAACGGCGCGAATGCTTGAAGGTTCTGAGATACGAAAGCGCCAAATCGTGACGCATTGCGTCAAGCTCACGGCGTGCTGTGAGTTCGTTACGCAGCCATTCAAGGTTTGAAGCATCGTGAAGCAGACTGGCCGCTTCAAGCGCCTTGCCCTCAACCACGCTGAAGCCGGTCTTCGCATGTGTTGGAACGGCAGTGCAGCTTACCTCAGTGAAGTCCATGCTCTCTATCTTGCGACCTTCGCCCGTAAGAGCACGCCTGAAGTAGCCTCCTATGCTCAGGCCAGAAATCGTCCCTCGCTTGATCTGTTGATAAATCGTGCCTAGCACCGGATGGTTTTTGATTGCGCCATCCACGCGAGCAGTCATTCGCAAGCCAACGCCTTTGACTTCCTCAAGGCTCAACACCTTGCCGAGAACCATGTCTTGTTTGTGATGGAAGCAGAGCGCGGCTGTCCCATTTAGAAAACTGTTGATCGCGCGCTGAAACGCGCCTTCAGCGAAGTTCTCCTTCTGGCGATCCTGTCCAGCAAAGACAGCGGCGAATCCAGAAATGAGCAGGTCGCCGCTTTCGCTGTCGGCGACGGCTGACAGAGCCTTTCCCTCTGGAAGTATTAGTGCGGTGGCAGTTGCAGGCATGTTCACTAAGCATGGCTGTCGGCGTGCCATCTCAAAGTCGTATGGCGAGACGAGTGAAATACTTGTTAGGTGAAGATTTCTAACCCATTTGGTCAGCGCGCTAGCGAAAAGCCTCTCCGCCAATTGCCGCCTCCTTCAGTACGTAATGTGCTACTTGGCGACGAAGATGACAACCCTGCTTACCGTGCTGGTGCCGTTGCGCTTGGCAATGCGATCAAACGGCGCGTGGATCAGGAATGGGTTGCACGTGAAGCACGCCTGAAGGCCGAATCTGACGCAAAGCAGGCACACGAGGAAGCCATCTGGTCCAACTATCTAGCGAGGGCTGGGCGATGAGCGTTCCGATCAAGATTGGTCAGAAATGGACGCGTCAAGAGCCTGTCGAGCCAGACGACGGATGGAATGAGCTTGTCATCACGGCTTGGCAAGAGGTACGCGAAGGAATGGGCGAACACGTTTGCAGGCAGGCTAATGGCCTGGATGCTGTAGGCGCTACCGCCGCTCAACTTGAAGAGGTCTACGTTCTGGCTGATTCTGGAACCGCATCGGTGCTACCAAGCATTGCCGCCGGGACTGCTCTCGAAGAGTGGATTGCGTGATGCCTGGTCCTGTAACCCCAGGGTCGCGGGCGAGACAGTCTGCAAAAACTTACGCGCATTACCGCGACAAGGTTCTGAAGCATCCCCAGCAATACACGGCGCTGAAGGTTGAGCGCTATCGCAAAGGCATCACTCAGATTGATCTGGCGGAAGCTGTTGGGATTTCTCCTGGCACGCTCAACGAGTACGAGCAACGGACGCCGATCAAGAAAATCGAAACCAAGATCGCGCTTGCCAAGGCGCTGAACGTCAACGTATCGGAGGTATTCCCAACATGCCCATCAAAATAGGTGACAAGTTCAAGCGCGTTGATGACTCCGACCTGCCGGCCGAAATCACAATTGTTGGCTCACGCGATGGCAACTACATCGCGCAGGCGGTTGAAGGCTTCAGCAGTCCGATTGAGATAACGCCTATCCAGCTTCACGAGAGTTACGGCGCAGATGGCGAGCAGGTCAAGCAGGTTTCCGAGGAAGACGCCTGGAAGGGTGTCACGCCCCAGATCATCGCCGACAGTGCAAATCGCGGCAGCGACGCGGCCGCCGCCGCTGCCTCAGCAGAGTCGCCAGAAGACGCCTTCCGCCGAATTGACCGAGAGCGTGGAGTCGCTGAGCGTCGAGCAGTCGAAGACGGCGAGCAGGCTCCCGAGAGTGGCCTTGCCGCTGAAGCGGTCACAGCCGCTCGTGCAAAGCAATCTCGCGCTTAGCGAGTATCAAGGCGGTAGCTAGTGGCCGACGATCTTCCGAAGCCGGCCGGCGTCTGCGGGTCGTTCCCTCATTGTCAGCGTCCAGCTACTAACGGGCGCTTCTGTGACGAGCACGCAGCGATTCTTGATCGCGTGCGTAACGAAATCAAAAAGCAATCGAAAGCTGCCAACCCAGAAGCGCTTGAAGCTGAGAATCTGACCATCCGACATACCACGCCGTCACCAAGGCCAAAGCCATCCGAGAAGCCGAAGGCGAAACCGCCGGGAGCACCGTCAAAGCTGGTGCGCGATCGTGCAATCGCATGGGCGCGATTCGTCCGTGCCAACGGCCGAACCACATCGAAGTCTGAAGGCACGACAAAGCTGAACATTACGGTCACAGCGTTGTCGCGGGCGATCAAGGTTGCGCAGGCTGAAGGTTGGACGCGCTCGAAGCGCGGCCCAGCCGTTGGCGGCGGTGGTTATTTCGCTGGCCCGGTTGAACCGCCAGTCGAGAAAGTGGCTTAGGTGCCGTTCCTGTCCGCTCTCGAAGCTCCAAGGCAGCACCGAACGATCCACCTACTGATCGAAACTGCACGTCACGCAGACGACTTTGAGGACTTCGAGCTTCCCGGCCTGTTGCGAGATACCGCGGCCGAACACGGCGTCCTGTTGAGCGGCGAGGACGTGGCGTACTTCGAAGGTGCGGCGGCCGACTATCGCGCAGAACATTCCCGCCGGTTCTCCCGCGATTTCATGACGCGCCGCCGGCTTACCGCATAGGAGGCGCGACCCCAGCGAAACCGTCCTCCTGGGTCCTTGCCTGGTCCTAGCACTTCCATCGCCGTAGAGGCCGTTTCTGGGGCCTCTCCGAGCCTTCTCGCAGGGATAGACCTCCTATCCCTGGTAGTGTCGGCCGGATGGACGACGATGACTTGCGCGCCCTGAGCGCAGAAGCACTGGCGAGAGCCACGCCAGAGGTCAAAGCGCTAGCGAGCTTTGACCCAGAGGCTGAAAAGGACTACTGGGCAGAGCAAGCGGACATTGACGCTTGGATTGATGCTGGGTGTCCGGCGGTTGATGAATGGCTTGCGGGGAAGCGCGGAAAACTGTCCAATCGGACCAAGCCATCTCTGCCGCCGTCAGAGCTTCGCCACCAGTTGGCTCTGACGAAGGCAGATGCCGGCCGAATGCTTGGCGGGAAGTCGGAGGACTGGGTAGAAAAGCACGTGCTGCCCTCGGTCGCCACAGTGAGTGAGTCGCGCTCAGTCTTGATCCCAGCGGCTGAGCTTCAACGCTGGGTCCACGAGCATTCGAGCCGGCCACTAGATGGCAACTAGAACCGGCCTTCCGCAAGGAGTTGAGGAGCGCCACCTAAAAGGCTGTCCACGAACGGCCAAGCCGCCCGCCGGCCGATGCAATTGCACACGCTCTTATCGTGCATACGTCTACGTCAAGTCCGAGCAGAAGTACAAGCGCTCTCAGTGGCATCGGGACAAGGCGCGCGCCGTCAAGTGGCGCACAGAAGCCCTACGCGAACTTGATGCCGAGCAGACTGCCGGGGCTCTGTCCGCTGGGTCCTCTCCCCTGCTCTCTGATGCTTGGGCGCGCTGGTATCCCCAAGCTCAATCGGGTGCGATCTCCAACCGTGCAGGTCAGCGCTACAAGCCTCGCACGCTGGAGTCCTACGAGCGCGCCTGGCGACTCCATATCGAGCCGGCGTTCGGACACAAGCGCGTTGGCACGATCACACGGCGCGAAGTTCAAGGCTGGGTGGACGAGCACAAAGCGGCCGGCATGGGCCGCTCCACGCTGAACAACGCACTCGAACCCCTGCGCATCTTGATCGGCCGCGCCCAACGTCGCTCCGAAGTCACGACGAACCCAACGACCGATCTTGAACTACCAGCGACGGCTGAAGAGGCGCAACGATTCGCTGACAAGGCCGAAGCTGCGCAGTACATCGACGCGCTGCCGGCCGACGAGCGGGCACTGTGGGCGGCCGCCTTCTATGCCGGCCTGCGGCGTTCAGAGCTTCGGGCGATTCGGTGGAGTTTTGTGGACCTGGGCGAGAAGCCGCATATGACGGTCTTGAGCGCCTGGGGAGAGGAAGACGACGAACGCACTAAGTCGGCGGCCGGCCGGCGGCGTGTGCCCGTTGTCGGGCCGCTACGTGCTCTCCTGAAGGCGCATCAAAAGGCAACCCAGCGAAGCGGAGACGATCTCGTGTTCGGGCGCACGGCTTCGGACCCGTTCGTGCCCTCCACCGTCCGCGATCGGGCGCTACGCGCCTGGGCTGCCCAGGACCCACCGTTGGAGCCAATCACGCTCCATCAATGCCGGCACACGGCGGCCAGCTTGATGATTGCGGCCGGCGCTAATCCCAAGGCGCTTAGTGCGGTCATGGGCCATGCGTCAATAGAGATCACGTTCAACCGCTACGGCCACTTGATGCCCGGCTCTGAGGATCACGTTGGAGAGCTTCTAGAGGGCTGGCTAGCGGCCTGATCTCTGCAAGCGGCGTGTTAGACACTCCCATAGCCACTCCCACGGGAGCCTAAAAATGAGGAAAACCCCCAAAGTTCGGGGGTTTTCAGAGTACCGCTACCGGGATTCGAACCCGGGTTTCCGCCATGAGAGGGCGGCGTCCTAGTCCCCTGGACGATAGCGGCGCGCAAATGCCCGGTCGAGGCTAGCAAAGCGCCCGGAGTGAGTCCTGGCTCGGCGGGTGCCCCGACGCGAGTCGCCCCGGCTGGCCGTAATCCTGTCCGGCTCCACGTGCGGCGTGTGCGATATCTTCGCTCCGACCGACACGCGGATGTGGCGGAATTGGTAGACGCGCACGGTTCAGGTCCGTGTCTGGGAGACCAGGTGGAGGTTCGAGTCCTCTCATCCGCATCGAGAAGGCTTTGCAGGCAGCCGAAGCACGGGTTGCAACTCGCAACGTTGGTGAGTTGGGAGAGAAGGCGATCGGGTGGTGCCCCTCGGGGCACACATCGTGCGGCCGGAGCTAGAGGGACCGCGGTTGGCACGCCACGCCGAGGGCATCGGCGCGTGGCACCCTACGCAATGCTGATCAGACGATCGGCGCGTGCGAACTGTCTGAGACAGATATCGGTCCGGCGATGCAGGCCGACGCCAGATGGTTATTCGAACCAGCGGGAAATAGTGGGAGACGCGCCTCGACTTAAGCAATCTGATCCATGAATCTTTTGTGTGCCTGGAGGAGCTGTGGGGTGCTCTGGGCGCACATCCGTGTCGTGGCCTAGCGGCCCGCGCGGTAGAGCACGCTTCTTCAAATTCGAACTGCACGATCAGGCGGTTGAGATGGCATATGTCTATAAGACACGCCCCGTGACGCCACGGCTGCGTCCCGGCCCCAACGGCCTGCCGCGTGGGAAGGTGACGGAGATCCAGCGTGGACGCATGCTGGCGGCGGCGCTGGAGGTCGTCGAGGAAGCCGGTTATGCGCGCATGACGGTGGCACAGGTGATCGGCCGGGCGAAGGTCTCGAGAAAGACCTTCTACGACGTGTTTGCCGATCGTGAAGACTGCTTCCTGGCCGCGCTCGAACAGACGGTCGCGGAGGCAGGCAGGCCGATGCGAGAGGCGTATGAGATGGAGACCGCCTGGCGCGACGGTGTGCGCTCGGGGTTGACCGTGCTGCTGAGGTTCTTGGATGACGAGCCCGGTCTAGCAAGGCTGTGTCTGCTTGAGGCGCTGGGAGCTGGCCCGAGGGTGCTCGAACGCCGGGCTCAGCTGCTCGAGGAACTTGCCGCGATTGTCGATCGGGGCCGGCTCGTCACCAGCGCCGTTCGCGAACCTCCGGAAGTCGCCGCCGAAGGCGTCGTTGGCGCCGTGTTCGCGGTGCTCCACACGCGAGCGCTCGAGGGCGGCAGGAAGCCGTACATAGATCTGCTCGGTTCGCTGATGAACATGGTCGTTCTTCCCTACCTGGGAGCGAGGGCGGCTAGCAGGGAGTTGGGCCGGCCCGCGCCCGAGATCGAGCGGGATGAGGGCCGAAGTGCCCGCCAACCGAGTTGGGATCCGCTCGAGGGCCTGAACATGCGCTTGACCTATCGCACGGTGCGGGTCCTCGTGGGAATCGGTGAATACCCGGGAGCGAGCAACCGGGAGATCGCCGAGCGCTCAGGTGTCGCCGACCAGGGCCAGATCTCCAAGCTGCTCACACGTTTGGCGCGGCTGAACTTGATCGAGAACACCGGGGACGGTCAGGAAAAGGGAGCCTCAAACGCATGGCACCTGACGTCTCGTGGTGCGCGCCTGGAGCGCGCCACGCGCCCACGCTGAGCTAAGCCCCGCTCCCGCCGCTGTCCCGCCGGCCGCTTGCGGTCGGATGAGGATGCGAGGTGCTTCGCTTCCTACTGTGGCGACTGCTGGGGCTGCTGGCGGTCCTTCTGGGCGCCGCGCTCGTGGTGTGGTTCCTGAATGGCGGGCCGGGCCGGCTCCTGCGAGGAGGCGCACCATCACCGGGCACCGTCCAGCTCGCGGCTGGAGCCCTCATCGACAGCCTCGTCGCAGGCCTGCGCTCGATTTGGAGTTGGACTCCCCTTGCAGGCACCGCGCCCGCGAGAGTGCTCGCCGTGGCGGCGCTGGCGCTCGCCGGATGCTTTGCCGGTTTGCGCTGGCAGGCACGACGCCGCCGGCGCTACGTGCGGCTTTTGCTCGAGGGTCACCGCACCGATCATGCAACTGCCGAGGCGGTCGTGAGAATGTTCGAGGCGCTGCACAAGCGCATGCTGCGCCGCTGGTGGAGGCGCCTGCTGTCGGGTCAGCCGAGTGTGGCGCTCGAGGTGCATCACACACGCTCAGGAACTCCCGCGAGTGAAATCGCGGTCGAGCCGGCGCCTCACTCAGCCTGGATGGCAGTCACGTGCCCGCTGGGATCGGAGCGGATGGTCGAGGCTGCGTTGCGGACTGCCTACCCCAACTGTCTGCTGCGCTCGTGCGAGCGGTCCGTTGTGACGGCGCCGGCGATCCTGCGGCTGAAGAAGAGCGCCGAGTTCATCAAGCGGGTCAAGTCGCTCGACCATTTTGAGTATGAGCGGGAGCCTCCGATGAATCGGCTGCTGACAGCGATGGCGGCAAGCGGCGAGCCGGCATTCGTGCAGCTGGCGATCACCCCCACGCCGGCGATCTTCGAGCGCTTCGCCAAGCGCATCTTCAAGCGTCACGAGGCGCGACTGGCGCACGAGCGAAGAGAGCATCTGATGGCCCGCGACCGTTCGATGGTCGAGGACGCAGAGCTGCGAGGCGGCCTTGACGTTCAGCACAGGCCCCTGTTTTTTGTCGACCTGCGCGTAATTGCGCGCCGTCGCGAAGTCTGCGAGCAGATTGCATCGGAGTTGCGCGCCGAGGGTGCCGAGAATCACCTGGTCGAGCGCGGCACGGGACTTCGTCACGGAGTCCTTGCTCTGTATCGCCACAGGGTGCAACGGGGGGAGGGAAATCCACTGCCTTCATTCCACAAGGGCGTACTGGCCTCGACTGAGCTGGCGCCGATCTGGCATCTCCCTTCTGTCGACTACATGACGGTCCCCTTTGCCCGGACGGCGCTGCCGCTTGCGCCGGCGCCGCCATCCATCCTGCGGCCGCGGGATGGGCATGGCACCCTGCAGGATGCAATTGGGGCGGTCTCGATCCACCCCGAGCTGCGCAAGCAGAACACAGCAGTGCCCGGCGCCGTCGAGCAGGGGAAGTCGAGCTACCTGATTGCGACCGTGGCCGAGGATCTCGGTCGCGAGCGCTGCGCCGTGATCGTTCTGGATCCCAAGGGCGACGCCGCAGACGCGGCCGTGAGCCTCGTCCCGCCGGGCCGGACCTGCACTCTGCTCGACTTCTCGTTTCCAACCTGCGGCTTCAACCCGCTCGCGGTCGATGCCCCGGCTGACGTGATCGCCGATTACGTGGTGGCGGCGCTGAAAAACCTTTTCACCGATGCAGACATCAGGGCTTCGTCCGACCGATATTTGCGTAATGCGATCATCGCCGTGCTGGCGTATGACAGTGAATCGAGCCTGTGGGATGCGGCACGGCTTCTATCTGTCGGAGAGGAGGGTTACTCCTATCGGCGCAGCGTCGGTTCACACGTACGAACGCTTCCCGCCTTCAAGGAGATATCGGAGTTTTTCACGGCAGAGCTAACGGCGCAGCTTGCGGACGCACGCAGCATGACGACGGCCAAGCTGGACGCGCCGGTCAACAAGCTCGCACGGCTTCTCAACTCCGCTTCGATTAAGCGGGTGCTGCTCAACGACTCGCTGCGGGTCGACTTCGACCGTGTGATAGCCGACGCTGAGGTGTTGGTCGTGAAGGGCGCGCTCGGTGCGATGGGGGCAGGCAATACGTCGGTGCTGATGCAGTTGCTGGTCGGGATGCTGGACGCCGCGCTCGCCCGTCAGCAGGATCTCGTTGCCCCCGAGCAGCGCGTATCGGTCGCGCTGAAGGTCGACGAGGCGCCCCTGGTGCTCAACCGCGGCTTTGCCGAGACGATGGCTTTGAAGCGCTCGGCCGGCCTGGAGACTGTTGCGTGCTGGCAAACGGAGGCGCAGTGGACAGACCGCGAGGTCCGCGACCAACTCGACGCCCTGTTTGCTCACCGCGTCTATTTCGCGACTGCCTCGGTGCGCGATGCCCGAGCCTCGGTCGGACTGACGATGTCGGAGTTCTCGGACACGGTCCGTCCGGGTATGGAGCGCCTGTCGAAGCTCGGACGTCCCGATGCGCGCCTGTATCTCCCTAAGCATCACGCGATTGCCAGCTGGGCTACCTCTGCGGGAAGGCAGCCTCCGTTTCTCGGACAGACGATTCCGTTGCGTGTTGATCATGAGCGTCTCGAACTGCACGCCGCGCGTCAGCTCGAGCGCGGAGGGCTCCATCGGACGGACCTTCGTCAACCACACTGGGGTCGCAAACGCGAAGATGTGCAGGGCGGCCGTCACGAGATGCCCGAGTCGGCCGATGTCGCACCGAATCCCGCGAGCACACCCGACGCTCGCTCGCAGAGCCTGCCGGCGACTCCGGCTGAGAGCTTTCGGGAGTTGATCGAGTTGGACCTTGCGCAGAGCGTGCGCTGGGCGCGACGAACGGACGTGCCACGGGCGCTGGAGGCCGATGCCCTGGACGTTGAGATCCTTGTGCTCGTCGCCGCCCTCAGACACGCGTTGAGCAGTCAGATTCACCGGCGATTCAACCGAGGGCGCGCGACAACGACAACCCAGAGGCGGCTCAAGCGGCTTTCCGACGCCGGGCTGGTCGAGCGATTCCAGTTCCATCGCCGGGATGGGGGAGGGGTGCCAATGTGTTATGTGATCACGGGCGCGGGTGTCGAGCTTCTGAGCGCCCGCGATCGGCTGGCGGTCTCGCCGGAAGTGCTCGACGCCGCTGTTTTGACTCCGCACTCGCAGGGTGAGCGAGGACTACGGCAGGCTCGTCATGACGTGCATGTCGCAGGCTGGGTACTGGCGCTCGTGGGGACGCTCGTTGATGCTCGCGCGAGGATTCGCGGGCCGCAAGAGGCGGTGCTCTCGCCGCCCTCGCGCTCGAGTCGCGACGGACGGATCGCGCTCGCGCCCGCCGATCTGAAGCTGCCTGGCGGACGCACGCCGCATGACTTCGTGCGGACAAGCGCCGCGGGAGGGGTGCTGGAGGTGGAGCGCTTTGAGTCGGTACGTCCCGATGCGATCGTCGAGCTGGAGATCGGATCGGGGGCGCCTGCGACCGACGTGGTGGTTGAGCTCGATGATCGTCTACCCGTTGGCCGCTCGGTGGCGAAGCTTGAGCGCTACGACCACTTTCTGGCGGGCTGGTCGACGCAAACGACTCGCTACGGGCAGCGCCTGGAGGCGGTGCCATCGGTCGTATTCGTATGCCGCGATCGCGCCCGTGCCCGCGAGTGCGCGAGGCTTGCGGACCTGGCGTTGAGGGCATGTCGTGCGTATGCCGGCGAGTATCCGGTCGATTGGCAATATCCAGGCAGGGAAAGGATTCTGTTCGTATCTGAGCGTGACATGCACGAGGGGCTGAGACACGCCTATGGCGTGCCTTCGTTGCCGCCAGCGGTCCGGGTCACGGCAGCCCACGACGACCCACGCGCGGGTGAGGCTCGTGTCGAGTCGAAGGTGATGCTGTCGTGAGCGTCATGGCGCCCCAGCGCTCGTGCATTTGCCTGCGTGATCTCGCAGTCGGGTGCCTCAGCGGTGCAGTTGCCGCCATATGTATTGAGAGCGCGACGCAGTCGCCTTCGCTCGCATGAGTCGCGTGACTGCATGTCGGGACGACGAAATCCCGCACGGCAGAGCCAAACTGCGGCAGAGAACTGCACGTGACCGCGCTCTTTTGATGCGCTGTGGCTCGTCTGCCATTAGATCTCGCTCCGAACAGCTACGCTCGCGACCTTCATTTCCCGTCTCCCCCTTGAGCCGCACCACACGCATTGCAACGACCGGGCCTGTCACGGCTCGTCGTCGCCCGCCCAACCATGGAGCCCTCGGCGATGGCCTGCGAGCATCGACGGCCGATCCAGGACGAGCGTTCTCGCGCCAACTTCTCGTTAGGAAAGGGTTCGAGTCGGTCATCTCCGAGACCCCTTAAGGGGCTCTCGGATGTCCGTGTGACCTCGAGGCGCATCAGTCGCTCGCCCTTGACGGCCTTCGCAGCGACTCCTACAAGCGGCTCCCGAATCACCCGCCGACCACGGCGGGGCGCCCACCAGCTCGTCAGGAGACAGCATGACGCCATCCAGCCCGCCTTCACCACTCGACGCATCTCGAACCACCCACCAGCGCGGCACATCGCGTGCCGGCCGATCGCAGGCCGGCGGCGCTCGCGTGCGGCGGCCGCCCACGCACGCCCACAGACGACCCGCGCTCGGTCGCTACACCGACCTGCACGGGCGCATTCGCGAACTGATTGCTCGCCCAGGACTCGCCGGAAGCGTGCTCGTCGTGGATCTCGACGCCGCCACTCTTGCCGATCGTCGGCTGGTTGCGCATCTCGGTGCCGATGAGCCACCAGAGAATGCGGCGATCGTCAGCGATTGCTATTTGCGGCAAGTGCTGCGCGACGGCTGTCGCTGTCGGCGCCTGACGCCGGGCGATCTTCACAGCCCGCCATTCGCCGAGGTCCTGTGTGTGAGCTCGGGCGGCGAGGCTCCAGTAGGCGATGGCCCCGTCGACAGACGTGGTCACATCTACCGGCTGGAGCGCCTGTCAACGGACATGTCAATCCCGGAACTTCGTTGGCGGCGCCGGCCGTCCGGCCGGGCACATGGCGACCCGCAGACCGTCAGCGTGCGTGAGGCGATCGCGGCCCTGGAAAGCTATGAGCCGATCCGCCAGCTCACGAGCCGTGCGCTCGCACTCGGCGAAGATGACGACGCAGTGTCGACGGCCGTGCTCCGTGCCGAGTTGGTCCGCATGCGGGAGAGCCCGATAGTGCTCAACCGTGGGCTTCGCGAGACAGTTGCCGCGGCCATTGAGCGGCAAGGACTCAGCATGAGTGAGATCGCGATGCGCTGCGGGAGAGTCAAGCGCGATCGTGCTGGCAACGAGAGTGGCGAGACGAGCTGGCTGGCCCGGCGTCTTGGAATCCTGCCCGAGGGCGGGCGGGCAACCCCGACCCCGTGGATTCACAGCGACGTGCTCGCCTTGATCGCTCGCCAGGGCCTTGGCATCAGCCCGCGCGAGGCTGAACTCGAATAGGTAGGAGAGGCCGGTTATCGGTAACCGGTCAAGGCAGCGATGAGCCGCCAGTTTCTCACTCAGCGCTCCAAATAGGCCTCCAGCCCCTTGAGGGCTAAGTCCCACAGCAGACCATCGCGACGGCGGGCCCAAGTGCCCGCCGTCGTCTCTTAACCACCGGCCGGATCGCTCCGGCCTTGTCCGGACCTGCCTTTTGGGTGGGCCAGAAAGGGGTGCGCGATGCGCCCATCAAATCCATTGCCCGGGCTGGCGGACAATCCGCTGAGGCCGCTGGGGCAGCTCGCCGAGTGGACGGCGGGCACGACGGTGAAGGTTGCGATCGGTCTCGCGATTGCGACGATCGCATCGCGGCTGATGCGCTCTAGGCATCTGCATTGGAGTTGGGCTGCCGCCGTACTGGTATGCGCCGTGCTTGCACGGGCCACGCTCGCCGGCGCTGCCACAATCTTGGGCGTTGCGGCTCTGGGCGCCACCGTGCGTAGCCGGCGCTGGCACCGAGAAGACATCGATGCCGGCGCCGATCTGGCTGAGATCGCTGCAGCCCGGCGCGGGCCGCTCGATGCGTTGCGCTCGCTCACGGCCGCCGCGACGCTACGCCGCCGCCGGGCTCGCGATGCGCGTGACTGGTTTCGCGGCGATGAGCTGATACTCGGCCGCGAGGACAGCGGCCGGATCGCGTCGATTCCATTCGGCGGCGCGGGCGGGGGTACGCACTCGCTGCTGGTAGGAGCCACCGGCTCTGGAAAGACTGTGACCCAGACGTGGATGGCAGCACGCGCGATCGAACACGGGATGGCCGCGATCGTGGTCGATCCAAAGGGCGACCGGGACATGCACCGCGAAGTCCGCCGCGCAGCGCTGACCGCTGGCAGGCCGTTCATCGAATGGACGCCTGATGGCTCCTCGGTGTACAACCCGTTCGCGCGAGGCAGCGATACGGAGATCGCCGACAAGGCGCTGGCCGGCGAGCGCTTCACAGAGCCTCACTACATGCGCCAGGCTCAGCGCTTCCTCGGCCACGTCGTGCGTGCGCTGCACAAGGCGGGGCTCGAGGTGAGCCTCAAGCGGCTCGCGCACCACCTCGATCCGGCCCGGTTGGAGATGCTCGTTCGGAGCCTGCCCGAGTCCGACGCCGCATCGACGCACGTCTATCTCGATTCGCTCACCGCTCGGCAGCTGAGCGATCTATCCGGTGTGCGCGATCGGCTTGCGATCCTCGCCGAGTCAGACGTGGGCCAGTGGCTCGACCCCGAGACCTCGTGCACCAGGCGGTTCGACCTGCTGGAGGCCGTTCGGGCCCGTGCCGTCGTCTACTTCGATCTCGCCGCGGACAGCCGGCCCCTGCTCACCCAGATGCTTGGCGCCGCGATCGTGCAGGATCTGCAGACCACCGTTGCGGCGCTGCAGGGACGGCCGATACCGACGCTCGCGGTGATCGACGAGTTCTCGGCCATCGCCTCCGAGCAGGTGGTCAGGCTGTTCGGCCGAGCGCGCTCAGCGGGGCTCAGCCTCGTCTTGAGCACGCAAGAGCTCGCGGATCTGCGCCTTCCCGGGCGCGAGACACTGATCGAGCAGGTGCTCGGCAACCTGTCCGTGCTGATCGCTCACCGTCAGGTCGTACCCGCTTCGGCGGAGCTGATCGGCGGTCTCGCGGGAACGAGGGGCGCATGGAGAACTTCCCGGCATGGTGATGGCAGGCTGACTCGCACGCGAACCCGTGACGGCGTGCTTCACGCAGATGAGGTCATGGGCCTCAGACCGGGTCACGCCGCCGTGGTCGTGCTGAGCGGGAGTGGCGCTCCGCGGATCGTGCGCGTGTTTTCACCCGGGGCGTAGCAGCGCAAGCCGGCAACGGCCACCGCTGTGCTTCAACCATGAACAAGGAGAGGACCAATGACTCACGAACGCAAGACGCCACCGCCCGCGCGGCTAGCGACACTGCAGTGGAGCGCGCGGATGGGTGCTGTAACGGCGGAAGCTCTGGCATTTCATCTCGGCACGAGCGCCGCCTCGGCGCGCGCCCAGTTGAGCGTCTCGGTGCGCGAGCGATTGCTCACACGCAGGCGTCCGCTGGTCGGGCGCCCCGCCTTGTACACGCTGACACCGGCCGGCCTGCGGATGACGGGCCTGCGGGGCATCGATCCCTGTCGTGTGAGCCCTGCAAACGCTCTGCATCTGATCGCGTGCGCTCGGGCCGCGGCCGCGCTGGAGCGCTGCTACCCCGAGCAGATCCTCCAGGGGGAGCGTGAGCTGCGCCGTGACGAGCGCCAAAGTGGCGCTCAGCTCGCAAGCGCACGCCTTGGCGTGCGTCCCGACGGCGGCCCGCTGCTACATCGCCCGGATCTCGTCCTATGGCCGACCGGCAAGGGCGAAGCGCTGCCTGTCGCGGTTGAGGTGGAGCTGACGATCAAGGCGCCTCGGCGACTGGCCGAGATCTGCCGTGCGTGGGCCCGCTGTCGCTACGTCGCCGGCGTGCTCTATCTCACGGCTCCTGGCGTGGAGCGTGCGCTCGAGCGGGCGATCGAGCAGGCCGACGCCGGCGAGCGAGTCGTGGTCGTACCGCTCTCCTCGCTTCCGTTCTCGGAAGAGCTCGCCGGAGGCTCGATCGCCTGAACCATCCCAAGCGATGCGTAGTTTCACTTCCCGGGGTCAACCATCAAGCAAATGGAGACCGAGACATGTCCTACTTCAGCATCAATCGCGTAGTTCTGGTGGGCCGCCTGACCCGGGACCCCGAGTTGCGAGCACTGCCCTCGGGACTGAGTGTGTGCGGCCTGCGGATTGCCTGCAACGCGAGCCGGCGCGATGCCGGCGGTGACATCCGCGAGCGCCCGAACTACTTCGACGTGAGCGTGTACGGGGCCTCGGCAGAGAGCGTGAGCAACTACATGCGCAAGGGCAGCCGCGTCGGGGTAGACGGGCGCCTGGAGTGGCGCGAGTGGGAGACGGCCGATGAGCAGAAGCGTCAGGCCGTCAGCGTCGTCGCCGACGTCGTGCAGTTCTTGGACAGCCCCGGCGGCGGCCGTGCGGCGGGCCGGTCAGGCGGCGACGTCGGTGGCGAGCAGGATCACGAGGACGGCGCGCTCGTCGGCGTTGGCGCCGAGGAGGGGGACGACCTCGTCTACTAGCGAGAGCGTCACGCGGGGGCGCTGGAGCTCGCCAGTGCCCCCGCTGCACGCCACGCACGATCGTTTGTGGCCAACTGCGGCTACGGCCCTCGACCACCTCGGAGCCCGCCGAGCGCCGTGCGCGTAAACTGGCGCGCCGCACGGCAGCAGATAACGAATCCGCCTCTGCAAGGAGCCCTTTTTCCAAATGCCAGTCAACACCAAAGCGATCGGCAAGACGTACGAGCCCGTCGTATACGCGGTAGGCCGGGAGAAGATCAGGGAGTACGCCCGCGCGGTCGGCGAGACCAATCCCCTGTATCTCGATGTCGAGGCAGCGCGCTCGGCCGGTTATGCAGACGTCGTGGCGCCGCCGATGTTCGCGGTCGTCTACAGCGCCCCGTCGGTCGGTCCCCCGATATTCGACCCCGACATCGAGCTCAACTTCGCGATGATGGTCCACGGTGCCCAGCAGTTCGAGTGGGGACCGGTGATTGTCGCCGGCGATGAGATCACGACGACGACGAACGTGAAGGACATTTCCGAAGCGGATGGCCGCGGCTACTACGTGTTCGAGTCGATCTCAAACAACCAGCGCGGCGAGCAGGTCTGTCGCGGAACCTGGACGAACATCGTTCGAGGAGTGTGAGCGTGATGGCCGATCTTCAGACCGGAGCCCAGATCCCCGAGGTGAGCATCACTCCCGACAAGTACCTCACGAATCGCTATGCGGGCGCCTCAGGGGACTTCAACCCGATCCACATCGATGAGGAGTTCGCACACGCGGTCGGGCTGCCTGGGCGGATTCTGCACGGCCTGTGGACGATGGCGCAGGTGGCGCGCGCCCAGACCGAGGCTGCTGGAGGCCCCGAGCACCTCAAGCGCCTGTCGGTGCAGATGCGCGGCATGGGCGTGCCCGAGCAGGAGATCGTCGTAAGTGGCACGGTGCGCGAGGCCGGCGACGGGCGCGTGCTGATCGACACGGTCGCCGAGCAAGCGGGCAAGCAGATCATCAGGAACGCCGAGGCCGAGCTCGAGGTCTAGCAGCCCGCGATCCGCCGGGCGCCAGGCCTCGGCCTACAATCAGATGATGCTCACCTCCCGGCAGGAGCGGATCCTGTGCAAGGTGGTGGATGACTACCTGCGGACCGGGCAGCCGGTGGCTTCCAAGTCGATTGCCGCCGACCCTGAGTTCGACTGCGGATCGTCCACTGTGCGAAACGAACTGGTCCTGCTCGAGGAGCAGGGACTTCTCGCACACCCGCACGTCTCGGCGGGACGGGTTCCCACCGACTCGGGTCACCGTTACGTCGTCGACCGCATGCTCAACTCGGGACAGGGCTTGGCGGCCGCGCGGCGACTCGAGCTGTCGCTGATCCGCCAGGAGGTCGAGGAGGCGATGCGTGCGACCACCGAGACGCTGTCGCAGATGACCAATCTGCTGGCAGTCGTCTCGGCTCCGTCCCTGAATACGGCGACGATCCGGCACATCGAGGTGCTCGCCCTGCAGCCGCAAGTCGTGATGGTCGTGATCATCACCTCCACCGGCGGCGTCTCGAAGATGTTCGCCACATTCGACGATCCGGTGGATCCGGGACTGGTGGCCTGGGGCGGGGAATATCTGAGCGAGCGTCTCGTTGGCCTGGGGCTCGGCGCGCGCATGCTCCAGCAGCGCCTGATCGAGCCGAGTCTCTCGCCGGTTGAGTTGGACTTTCTCCAGCGTCTCGTTCCCGCATTCGCCGATCTCGGCTCTGAGGCGGAGGACGAGCTGTACGTCGAGGGCACGGCTCGATTGTTCTCAGAGGGCCAGATCGAGGACGCGACTCAGCTCAACGGCCTTGTGAGCCTGCTCGAGCGCCGCGTCGTGCTCCTGCGGGTGCTGCGGGCGGCGCTGGGAGAGTCTGGCGTGTATGTGCGGATCGGTCACGAGAACGAGATCCCAGCGATGCGCTCGCTAGCGCTCGTGGCAAGTGGATACGGCCTTGGATCGCGCAAGCTCGGCGCCGTGTCCGTGATTGGGCCTGTGCGCATGGACTACGCCGGCGCGATCGTGACCGTCCGCGAGGTCGCGCACGAGCTGTCACGTTTCCTCGAAGATGCCTACGCCGAGAACTGACACAACCGGCATGCCGCGGGATCCCTACGAGGTGCTCGGCGTCGAGCGCAATGCCTCTGAGCAGCAGGTCAAGAAGGCCTTCCGCCTGCTGGCGAGAGAGCTGCACCCGGACGTCAACGCACACGACCCTGATGCCGAGGAGAAGTTCAAGGAGGCAGCGGAGGCATACGAGATCCTCTCGGACTCCGAACGGCGCGCGACGTACGACCGCTATGGCCACGACGGGCTGCGCTCCGGGGGCTACGCGCCCAACTTCGACGGCTTCGGCTCGATTGGAGACCTGTTCGACGCGTTCTTCGGAGGAGGCGGCGGATTCGGCGGGCGCTCGGGACCCGCGCCCGGCGGCGATGTGGCGGTGGCCGTCGAGATAGACCTGATCGAAGCGTCTCACGGCGCCAAGACCGAGGTTTCCTACGAGGCGGTCGACCGTTGCGAGCACTGCCATGGCAATGGAGCCGAGCCGGGAACACCGATCGAGACGTGCGAGCGATGTGGCGGCGCCGGTCAGCTGCAGGCGAGCACGCGCACGCCATTCGGCCAGATGGTGCGCCAGATGGCCTGCGACGCTTGTCACGGCGAGGGCCGCGTGCCCAGGCAGCCATGCCGTGAGTGCCGCGGCAGAGGGCGCACGGCGGCGACGCGCACCCTGGAGGTCGATGTCCCCGCAGGCATCTCCAACGGACAGCGCATTCGTCTTGGCGGCAAGGGGCACGAGGGCGAGGCGGGGGCGCCGGCGGGCGACCTGTACGTCCTGGTTCGCGTTCAGGAGGATCGGCGCTTCGTCCGCGAAGGCGACGATCTGATCACGGCGCTCGACGTCGCGGCTCCGCTGGCGGCGCTCGGCGCGACGCTTGACGTGCCCACGCTGGAGGGTGTCGTGCCGGTCGAATTGCCGTCGGGTACGCAACCGGGTGAGGTGCTGACCGTGCGAGGCGAGGGCATGCCTTCGCTTGGACGGGGCCGGCGCGGCAATCTGCGGGTGGTCGTCAACGTCGTCATTCCCCGGCGATTGAGCGACGAGCAGCGCGAGTTGCTCGAGCGGCTGAACGGGACTCTGACGGGCGAGAACCTGCGCTCGGAGGAATCGATGTTCGCGAAGCTGCGACGCGCGCTAGGCAGCCAGGCTGCGTGATTCGCCTCGCCGTGCGCGTCCGGCACGAGCAGGCCGAGCTCGTGCTGGCGGAACTGTTGGAGCTCGCGCCCGCCGGTGTGGAGGAGGCGCGTCTCGGAGGCGACACGGTCGAGTACGCCGTGTATGGGGCGCCTGGAGAGCTGCCAAGCCTGCCCGACCTGAAGGCGGCGGCAGGCGATGCGCTGGTGGAGATCTCCACTAGCGAGACGGCCGATGATTGGCAGGAGCGCTGGAAGAGCTTTCACCGGCCGGTTCTGATCGAGGCGCCGCGCCCGCAGACCGACAGCGATCGGCGGGTGCCCTCCTTCTACATCCGTCCGCCGTGGGAGAGCGCACACGAGGCGCGCCGGCCGGACGTCGAGGACATCGTGATCGACCCTGGTCAGGCGTTCGGTACCGGTGCGCATGCGAGCACGCGCCTGTGTTTGCGGCTGCTGCTCGAGTTGGCGCTCGAGCACGCGGAGGGGCCGGCACTGGACGTCGGCACCGGCTCCGGAGTGCTCGCGATCGCCGCTGCGAGGCTGGGGTTCGCGCCGGTGCTCGGCCTCGATCACGAGCGAGAGAGCATCGAGGCCGCACGCTCAAACGCGGCGTCCAACGACGTGGAGATCTCGCTACGCCGGTTCGACCTCCGGACGGGGATGCTGCCCTGGATGCAGACGCCCGGCGCTCCCGCGGGCCGGATGGTCGTGCTGGCGAACCTGCTGCGCCCGCTGCTGCTCGAGCTCGCCGGCACAATGTCCGGCGCACCGGCGCACCTGCTGGCAGGAGGCCTGCTGGTCGATCAGGTGCAGGAGATCGTCAGCGTGTTCGGTGAACGGCTCGGAATGCGCGAGCGCGAGCGGCGCGAGAGCGGAGAGTGGGCGGCTGTCTGGCTCGTCGCCCCCTGAGCGCCGAGCCGCGGCGCTCTTCAGCGCTCGTCTGGTATCTCGGTCGCCGCGCGCACGATTGCTCGATATACGAGATCGATTGCGGCACGCGGGCCGTCCGGCTGTCCGACCAGCGCATCGGCGGCGCTCAGCGCCGCCCCGATCGTCTCGAGCGCCTCGCCGTCGGCGCCCGGCTGCGGGTCGCGACAGGCGGCGACCGCCATGTCGAGCATTGCTCGTGCCTGATCGACGACGCCCGCGAATAGGGCGGGCCCGACGAGGCTGGCGTAGCCGTAGACACGGGCGAGCCGGCCTGAAAGCGTGATCGAGGACCCGCGCCTGGGGGGTGCGATCGCAGGCAGACCGTGACCGTCGAGAAGCGAGGCCATCGTGCCACCGAGCATCGCTCTCGTGGCCGCCTCGTCAAGCCCCGCCTGGCGCGCCACGCGCAGCGCCAGGTAAAGGGTGGTCGCGGGCATGCCGTATGGCGGGTCTGAGGCGAACACCACACGCTCGGCGGGTACGCGCGCGAACAGCTCGATCACGTCGAGCGGGAAGAAGCAGGAGATGTCGTAGAGAACGCCGGGGTGGTCGGCCAGCCGCGACGTGAGGATCCCCTGGTCGCAGATCGCCCCATGAGCGAGGATCAGCACCGCGCCGGGATGGCGCAGCGCGAGCTCGGCCAGACCGTCGGCCAGCGGCGGCAGCCCGCGTCCGGCATGGATCAGGATCGGCACGCTCGCGCTTTCGGCGAGCCCGAAGACGCTGTCCATGTCCTCGCCGTCGAACACGAAGTCCTGTGCTCGCGGATGCAGCTTGATCCCGCGGGCGCCGGCTGCCAGGCAACGCTCGGCCTCGGCCAGCGGATCTTCGGCCGGGTCGAGCCGGCAGAAGGGGGCCAATCGGCCCTCGCTTTCAGCCGCCCACGTGAGCACGCGATCGTTCGGCAGGCGATAGGAGGGATGGCGCTCGGGATCGTGCAGCGGAAACACGCACGCCCGGCGCGCCTGCGCGGCGTCGAGTTGCGAGAGCAGTTGCTCCAGCGTCAGCGAGCGCCCATCCTCGTCGAGTCCCAGGTGCGTGTGGGCGTCGAGAACCTCTGCGTCCGGCGGGCGCAGCTGCTCCACCTCGGCGAGAAATGGAGCCAAGGCGCTGGCGTAGAGAGACTCGTTCACGGGCGGGACCATATTCTGTTCGTATTCTGTTCGGCGATGATGTCTTCACCGCCCGCCGGCGCAGCCCTTCGACGGTCCTCGCGCGCGAGGTATGGAACAGGCGCTTCGCCCGGTAATCGGCCGACGCGCGTATCCTGAGTCGAGGATGGCGATAGCGGAGCAGATCAAGGCCGACCTGCAGGGTGCGATGCGCGCTGGCGAGAAAGAACGGGTCGGCGCGCTGCGGCTGCTGCTCTCCGAGCTGCAGAAGGCCGCCAAGGAGGGATCGGACGACGAGCTCTCGGTGCTTCGGCGCGAGCGCAAGCGCCGGCTGGAGGCGACGCGGGCCTACCGTGACGCCGGCCGTGACGATCTGGCCGACGGCGAGGAGGCCGAGGGTGAGATGATCAGCGCATATCTGCCGGCAGAGCTTTCAGAGCCGGAGCTGCAGGCGATCGTCGAGCAGGCGGTGAAAGACAGCGGCGCGAGCTCAGCCAAGGACATGGGCGCCGTCATGAAGCATGCGATGGCGGCCGTCGACGGCCGCGCCGACGGCAAGCGGGTCTCCGGTCTCGTGCGGGCGTCGCTTCAGGGATGAGAGCCCAGGTCGAGCTCCCGAACGACGTCGCGGTCGAGCTGGCGGGCAGCCAGGATACAGTTCTGCGGGCCTTGCAGGCGCATCTGGATTGCAAGGTGTACCTGCGCGGCAACGTCCTGACGCTCGACGGCGAGGAGAGCGAGACACACGCCGGCGAGCGGGTCGTGCGGGAGCTCTCCGAGCTGATTGCCCGCGGGCATCAGATCGGCCCGGGCACGATCGCTGCCGTGACGGGTGCGCTCGACGCCCACGAGTCGCCAGCACGAGTGCTCGAGGACGTGGTCTGGCAGCATCGTGGACTCCGCGTCGCTCCCAAGACCGTCAACCAGAAGCGCTATGTGGACTCGGTCCGCAACAGCACGGTCACCTTCGGGGTGGGCCCGGCGGGCACCGGCAAGACGTTCCTGGCGGTGGCGATGGCGGCGGCCGCGCTCGCGCGGCACGAGGTCAACCGCATCATCCTCACGCGCCCAGCCGTCGAGGCGGGGGAGCGGCTCGGGTTCCTGCCGGGCGATTTGATGGCGAAGGTCGACCCCTACTTGCGCCCGCTGTTCGATGCGCTCCACGACATGCTCGACCCGGAGAAGGTCTCCCAGCACATCGAGCGCGGGGTGATCGAGATCGCTCCGCTCGCGTTCATGCGTGGGCGGACTCTGAACGACTCGTTCGTGATCCTCGACGAGGCACAGAACACCACGCCGGAGCAGATGAAGATGTTCCTGACGCGCCTCGGCTTCGGGTCGCGGATGGTGGTCACCGGGGACATCACCCAGGTCGACCTCCCCCGTGAGCAGCAGTCGGGGCTGATCGTGGTCGGCGACGTGCTCGAGCAGATCGAGGGGATCGAGTTTGTGCGCTTCGGTGGCGAGGACGTCGTTCGCCACAAGCTCGTGCAGCGGATCGTCGAGGCGTATGACGTACACGCCAAGCGCGAGGCTCCAGAGCTGCGGTCTGCCGATCGCCGCGCCTGATCGCCGATGATCGATGTTGAGCTGTTCGGCGCCGGCACCCCCCTGGCGGAGGGAGCGCCACGATCCCCGTCCGGTGTCGAGCTCCCGTCGCTCGACGAGGCACGGTGCCTGTGCAACCTGGCGACGGCCGCCGTGGGGGTGCGTGACGGACACGTAGCGATCGAGTTCGTCGGCGCACGGCGCATCACCCAGCTCAATGCTGAATACCGCGATGAGCGGAGGCCCACAGATGTGCTCTCTTTCCCGGTAGATGGCGCTGGGCTCGCTGCCGGCGCGGCTCGCGAGCTGGGCGATGTGATCATCTGTCCCGAACACACCGCCGATCTGCGCGAGGCGATCGTGCACGGGGTGCTGCATCTGCTGGGCATGGATCATGAGACTGACGACGGCGAGATGCTGGCGCTCCAGCGTGAGCTGCTCGCGCGCGCGGGCCCTTGACGACGCGCAGCGGCTTCGTGGCCCTTGCAGGAAGGCCGAACGTGGGTAAGTCGACACTCGTCAACGTCATGGTTGGCAAGAAGGTCGCGATCGTCTCCGATCGGCCCCAGACGACGCGGCGGGCGATCAGGGGCGTGCGCTCGCGCGGCGAAACCCAGCTGGTTCTCGTCGATCTGCCGGGCGTCCAGCGTCCACGCGACGCGCTGACGGCGCGCATGGCCGGGCGCGTCCAGCAGGAGCTCCAGGGCTCTGACGTCGCGCTTCTGATTCTCAACGGCGAGCAGGGCGTCGGCCCCGGCGACCGTTTCATCGCCGCGACGCTCGCCGCCGCAACCATGCCGGTGACGATCGCGGTCAACAAGGTCGATCGCCTCTCGCGCCCCGCAACGGCGGCAATCCTTCAGCAGGCCTCCGAGCTGGAGGTCGGCGAGCATGTATTTCCGATCTCGGCGCGTACCGAAGTTGGCGTTGAGGCGCTCGTCGAGCACCTGGCGGCGTTGATGCCGGAGGGGTCCTTCATGTTCAGCGAGCATGCGATCTCCGATCAACCGCTGCACGTGCACCTGGCGGAGCTGGTGCGGGAGGCGGCAATCAGGCGCACCTTTCAGGAGCTGCCGCACGCGGTCGAGGTGGTGGTTGAGGAGATCGAGCGCCCGCGGCCGGGCCTGGCGCGGATCAGGGCGCTGCTGTGGGTTGAAAGCTCGTCGCAGAAGGGAATCCTGATCGGATCTCAGGGACGGATGATCAAGGCGATCGGCATGGCCGCGCGGCGCGAGCTCGAGCGCGAGCTGGGCTGTCAGGTCCATCTCGACCTGTCGGTACGGGTCCGGCGCGATTGGCGGGCCGACGACGGCCTGCTTGATCGTCTTGGGATCGACTGAAACGCCAATGCCGTTGGGTTGGCAGGGGATCGTCCCGATAAACGCCGCCAATCAGATGGACGAAAATTCTAGTCCGTCTGATTTATGGCATGATTGGAACGCGTACCCTCTCTCGTTCGGGATTGCGTCTTTACCGAAGGGAGTTGACAAGGAAGGGCAGAATGTCGGCAAAGCACGCAGTGCTGGGGCTCGTGATCGAGCGTCCCGGCTACGGGTATCAACTTGCACAGCGCCTGGATGAGCGCTTCGGCTCCTCGGGCTTCGCGCCATCCGGTGTGTATTCTGCGCTCGATCAGCTGGCACGCGATGACTACATACGCAGCGCTGGCGAGAAGGGGACCGGGCCCGCCCGCCGTGCGGCGCCGCGCACGATCTACGAGGCGACCGCAGGCGGTGTCGATCATTTCGAGGCCTGGATGCTCGACTCCTCGCCGACTCCGCCCCTGCGCGATGAGCTGCACATGAAGATCGCGCTGTGCCGGCCGCACAACGCTCCACGGCTGATCGAGGTGGTCTATGGCCAGGAAATCGCGTGCCTCGGTCGGCTGCGAGACCTGAAGGAGATCACCGAGGCTGAGTCGGCGGCCACGCGGCTCACGGAGGACTGGTCGCAAATGATGCGCAAGCTCGCCGCAGGAGCCGAGGTGGCGTTCTGGAACGCGAGGATCGAATGGCTGCAGAGCGCCCGGGAGCTGCTCGAGCAGTTGCGCGAGGAGCACGAGCGGACGGCGCCTTCGGGCGCCGCTGCCGAAGGTGCCACACGGATCGACCGGTTGCGAGCGCTCTGATGACGGGCACGCTCCTGTCGCTGGACACGGTGAGCAAGAGCTACTGGCGGGGGCCATCTGAAGTGCGGGTGCTCACGGGCGCTTCGCTGAGCGTCTGTCCAGGCGAGTTCATCGCGGTGTGGGGCAAGCGCGGCGCCGGCAAGACGACTCTGCTGAAGATCGCGGCCGGGTTGGAGACGCCAGATCATGGCACCGTTCGCTTCGACGGCGACGATCTGTCGATGCTCTCGGAGTCAGGACACGCCCGGCTGATGCGTGAGCACGTTGGCTGGGTGCGTCGCACGGGTCCGAGAAGCGAGCTGTGCATGCTCGACTACGTTTCGCTTCCACTGCTGGTCAGGCATGGCCAGCGGCGGGCGAACGGCCTAGCGAGCGACGCGCTGGGCCGGGTGGGTATGGCCCAATGTGCGGGCCAGCGCTGGGAAAGCCTCTCCGATGGCGAGCGAGCGCTCGTGGCGATCGCGCACGGAATCGCACGTGAGCCACGCCTGCTGCTGATCGACGATCCGACGGCCAACCTCGGTGTGCGCGAGCGTGAGGAGATCCTGCTGCTGCTCCGCTCGCTGGTCGAGGAGATGAAGGTCGCCGTGCTGATGACGGTGCCGGACATGCCGACCGCGCTGGGCTCTCACCAGCTGAGGGCCTTGAGCGGCGGGAAGCTTCTGGCTCCTCCTCCAACCGCTGCGGCTCCTCCTCCCGCCGGACCCGACGGCGACGGCAACGTCATCGACTTTCCCAGTTATCAGCGCTCCGCGTAGATGCCCGACGTGACAGCTGCAGGAGGGTTCAGCCCTCTCGATGGATCGATTCTCTAGTGCTTGAGCTGCGCGAGCTGGTCAAGCACTTTCCCGTCCCCTCGGGCGTGCCCGTGCGTGCGGTCGACGGCGTCTCGCTGTCGGTGTCCCCCGGCGAGCTGGTCGCCCTCTACGGGCCGAGCGGTTCCGGCAAGACGACTTTGCTGATGCTGATCGCCGCGCTGCTGCGGCCGGATGCTGGGTCTGTCCGCCTGGGGGAGCGTGACGTCTCCAAGCTGAGCGACCGCGACGCCGCCCTATACCGGTTGCACGAGCTCGGTTTCGTGCGCCAATCCCTGAGCCTGATCCCAGGTGCGACCGCCATCGACAACGCCGCGCTGAAGCTGATGGGGACCGATATTGGCGCGCGCGAGGCGCGTCGCCGTATCGCACCGCTTCTGAGCCGCCTCGGTCTAGAGGAGCGCGGCTCACATCGAGCCGAGCAGCTCTCGATGGGCGAGCGGCAACGGGTGATGATCGCCCGGGCGCTTTCAACGGACCCCAAGCTTGTTCTTGCTGATGAGCCTACGGGCAGCCTGGACACGCAGCGGGGTCATCAGGTACTCGGCCTGCTTGTCGAGGTCTGTCGAGAGCGCGATGTCGCGGTGGTGCTGGTCACGCATGACCCGCAGGCCGCTTCATACGCAGATCGCGTGCATGTTTTGCGCGATGGCCGGCTTTCAGGCTATGAGTCCGATCGTCCGCCCGCGTCCGCCAGTGCGTGGTGAGTGGCGTCGCGCGCGATCGCGATGAGGCTCTCGAGCATCATCCGCCTATATCGCGTTCGGCTACGAGCGCGGCTCGTGCAGGAGCTGTTTGCCGTCGCCGGGATCGCGATTGGTGTGGCGTTGCTGTTCGCATCGCAAGTGGCAAACACCAGTCTCAACGGATCGGTACAGCGACTCACCAATGGGATCGTTGGGCAGATGCGCTTTCAGCTCTCGTCCCGCGACAATAGCGGCTTCGACGCACATTTTCTCAGCAGAGTTCAGGCGCTTTCGGGCGTTCAGGTAGCGGTGCCGGTGCTCGAGCAACACGCGAACATCATTGGACCGGCGGGAGCGCAGTCGGTCGATCTGATAGGCACCGATCCGCGCTTTGCGCGTGTCGGGGGGCGTTTGGTGCGCGGCATCGGCACCGTTCAACTGGGCCGTGCGCGAGTGGTCGTTCTGCCCGCCCCGGTGGCCGAGAAAATCGGCGTCTCGTCGCTGCGGGCAGTCAAGCTTGAGATCGGTGCCACCACGGTCACGGCTCTGCTCGTCCCCGAGTTGCTCGCTGACGACGCCGATGCTCTCGACCAGAGCCCGATAGCGCTGGCACCCCTACGAACGGTTCAGCAGCTCACTGGCATGAACGGGCGACTCACCAGTATCTTCGTCAGGCCCAAGGTTCGCCGCGATCAGCAGGTGCGAGCGGAGCTAGCGCGTCTTGCTGCGGACTCGCTGAACCTTCGGCCTGCAAATTTTAATGCGGCGCTCTTTAGTCGTGCAGCCGGTCCAGTCAATCAGTCGACTGGCCTCTTCTCGGCGCTCAGCGCACTCGTCGGCTTTCTGTTCGCATTCAATGCGCTGTTGCTGACGGCACCTCAACGGAGGGGCCTCATTGAGGATCTCCGCCTTGATGGCTACACGCGCCGAATGATCGTCGAGGTGCTGCTGCTCGACGCGCTCGTGCTTGGAACGCTTGCGTCCGCTTTCGGTCTGCTTCTGGGCGAGCTGCTCTCAACCGTCCTATTCAACTCGAATCCCGGCTACCTCTCGTTTGCGTTCCCAATCGGCGCTCAGCGGATCGTGACGTGGTGGAGCGTCGCCGCATCGGTGACTGGTGGCATGTTGGCCGCATGCGTCGGCGTGTTGGCACCGTTGCGAGCGGAGCTGTCCGTGCGGTTGCCGCGATTTTTCAGGGCTTCTTCCAATGCCGTAACTGCTCATATCCGTTGGCGATTGACGGGTGCGTTGATCTGCCTTGCGCTCACGACGTACATCCTGCTCGCGGCGCCACAGGCAGCGATCGTCGGGGTGATTAGCCTTACCGCCGCGTTGCTGTTGTGCCTTCCCACGCTGCTGGATCTAGCCATCGCGCTATTTGCGCGTCTCCAGCGTCTGGCCATGGGTGCGGCCTACTATCTCGCAATAATCGAGTTGCGCGCACGATCGAATGCCCCCCGCACGATCGCGATTGCCGCTACCGGTGCGATCGCAGTCTTCGGCAGCGTCGCGATTCAGGGAGCACGGGCGAATCTGCAGCGAGGTCTCGATGACTCGGCCCGTGGGATCGACTCGCCTGCGGATATCTGGGTAACCCCGGCCGGCGCCGCCAATTCATTTGCCACGACGCCCTTCCCGGATTTAGCGTCTAGGACGCTCGCAAAGCTACCCGGTGTGGCGACGCTGAGACTCTATCGCGGGAGCTTCCTGGACTGGGGTGATAGGCGCATATGGGTGGTCGCGCCGCCGCGGGCCAATGCGCAGCTGATCGCATCGAGTCAGCTCGCGCGCGGTGACATGGCTGTCACGACAGCTCGTTTGCGAGGGCACGGCTGGGCGGTCCTGTCAAAGGCGATCGCCGCTGAACATCATCTTCACATCGGTGAGACGTTCACGCTCCCGTCTTCGCGGCCACGATCCTTCCGCGTGGCCGCGCTGAGCACGAATCTCGGCTGGCCACCCGGTGCGATCGTGATGAACGCGGAGGACTATGCGAAGGCATGGGCCGACAACGACCCGAGTGCGTATCAGATCGGTGTCGCGACCGGCGTGTCGCCTACATTGGTCCGGCAGGAGGTCCGGCGAGCGCTCGGGTCTAGCTCCGGGCTCCGAGTGGAAACCTCGTCGGAGCGCCAGCGGCTTCACTTTGCCCAAGCCGCTCAGGGTCTTTCGCGTCTTAGCCAGATACGTACCCTCGTGCTGGTCGCTGCGGTCCTCGCGATGGCCGCCGCGATGGGCGCGATGATCTGGCAGCGTCGCGTGCGGCTTGCCGATATGAAGGTCGACGGCTTCAATCGAAGCGTTCTCTGGCGAGCCCTGCTTTGGGAGAGTGTCATTTTGCTGGGCACCGGCTGCTCGGTCGGAGCCGTTTTCGGGCTCTATGGTCAACTGCTGCTGAGTAAGGCGTTGGCGGTGGTAAGCGGGTTTCCGGTGGTCGGGTCGACGGAGGCTCCTGACGCGCTCGGTAGTTTCGTGCTGATCACAGCAGTTGCGGTCGCGATCGTCGCGGTGCCCGGCTATCTTGCAGCGCGTGTGCGCGCACAGGTCGGTCTTCAGGATTAAGGGGCGTCGCGTCGAGGCCGACCGGGCTGCTAACTACTATCCGGGAAAATTCCAATGCCTGGATAGATGCCCGACCCGCTTCCACTCTCTCCGCGGCAGGTCTGGGCCCTTCTGGCTGCCTCCTCGCGGGAGCTGCTGTGGGGTCTACGTGCCGTATCGCGCGAGATCCACACCTGGCGAGCACGTGCCATGTTGATCCCCGACGCCCCAATCCGTGAAGATGCGCTCAGTTCGATCGAACGTAAGCGCGGTCATACCGATGGTGCTGCTCTGTTTTGGATATTGCCGCGGCGCCGGGATCTGAACTTGCTGCGACTGCTTGTTGCCTACGAGATCATCTGGGATTTCCTTGACAGCGTCAACGAGCGCGGTGCCGCCGTTGGGCCGGCAAACGGCCGTCAACTCCACCTGGCGCTGATCGAGGCGCTCGATCCTTGGGCTCCGCTCTCTGACTACTACCGCTTCCACCCCTGGCGGGAGGATGGTGGATACCTCACTGCGCTCGTCGAAGCCTGTCGACGCCGCTGCGCCGCGCTTCCCTGCTACGCGCGGGTGCGGTCGCTGGTTGCGCGCGAGGCGACGCGTGCGCAGGTTCTTGCGCTCAATCACGACATCGACCCGAGTGGCCGTGATGCCGCGCTCAGAGAGTGGGCTGCGCGCGAGTTCTCCGAGAAGCAGGAGTGCAGCTGGTTCGAGTTGAGTGGCGCCGCGAGTGCGTCACTTACCGTTCATGCGTTCTTGGCATTGGCCGCCGAACCGGCATGCACCGAGGCCGATGTGGTTCGCACCGGCGCTGCGTACTTTCCTTGGCTGTCGGCAACGACCACAATGCTCGACAGCTATGTCGATCAGGTGGAAGATGCGCTCAATGGCGACCATCGCTACATCTCTCACTACCCCAGTCAAGCGGCAGCCGCAGGTCGTGTGTGCGAGCTCGTAACGCGCTCGGCTCACGAGGCGCGCCGGTTGCACAACGGGCATCGACATGCGGTGATCGCCGCCTGCATGATCGCGATGTATCTGTCCAAGGACAGCGCGCGCACGCCAGCTATGCGATCGAACACGGCTGTTCTTGCGCGTGCAGGCGGCTCGCTTACGCGATTGCTCATGCCGGTCCTGCGCCTGTGGCGCATCACCTTCGCCCAGCGCTCGGCCTAAACCGCCCCACCCCGCCGTAATGCCAATAGTCAGAACTGAACATTCAGTGGAGCCTTTTGCGGCGCACCTGTGCTCGGGCATGATGGCGGCACGCGATGACGGATGAGAACGGTACCCGGGTTCGACCGCCCAGGAGAGAGAAGCAGCGTCGTTCGCGACGCTCAAAGGCGGGCCGCTCGGGTGCTGCATCCAAAGCCGCGTCGTCTCGCCAGTGGCAGCGGGCCGGGCGCCCTTCGCGGCGTTCGGCTCGCACCGGCGAGGAAACCAACGGAAGTACCGGAGATACCGTGGTAATCGAGCTGTCGAGCTCACAGGTGGACCAGGTGGTGCGCAGCGCCGGTCAGGGCGGGACGATCTCCGTGCTGCTCTCAGCGGTTCGGGATCCGGACTGGACGCTTGCGATGGACGCGGAGGAGTGGGCCTATCCGGCCCAGATGGAGGACCGGCGTCTATCCAGGTCACTGCTTTCGGGCCTGCTCGTGCTCTCCTGCTTTCCCGCGGACGGGGGCTACCTCGGGATTGCGGAACTCGCCCGCATGCTGGACATGAACACGAGCACCACACACCGCTATGTCACGACGCTGCTGGCCGTGGGCCTGCTCGAGCGCGACCCCGGTACACGCAAGTACCGGCTCGCCTCGCAGTAGGCTCCCTGCGCCCCGCACTTCAGAAGCGCGCGTCGGATCGTCCGCCGCGTGCCGGTTGGCTCACAACCTGCGCTCCAATTGCTCGGCGATCCGCCACAGGCCGGTAAGGCCGAGCTCGGCGTCGAATTGGAATGGGAGGCCGAGCACCTCGAAATCCCGACGGCGCAGGCGCGCGAGCTGATTGCGCTGAAATCGGGCGCGGCCGTGCACCGCGACAGCCGCCGCGACCGCTGAGCCGCCAACGCCGTCGGCCGCCGCGCCCAGGCCGGCGAGCCGGCGAAGCTCCGGGCTAGTGAAGCGCTGCGGCAGCAGCCCGTTGACGACGATCGCCTCGAGATCGCGCCCGAGCTGGCGATGGAGCTTGTCCTGGAGCTCGATCGTCTCGGTGATCGCCATCTCGGTCCCCTGGGCCACGGCGAGGTAGCTCGAGCGCGCCGGGTCCTCGAGCAGGTCGCGCACGCGCTGGGCCTGTCCCTTGATCGGGCCCACACGTGCGATCGCCCCGAAGGTCCGCGGAGAGTCGAGCATGCCGAGCGCGTGTCCGGTGGCAGGGGCGTCGAGCACGACGAGGTCATAGCCGGCCGGCCGGCCGCGCCAGCGCTTGCTCTGGGTGAGCTCCCAGATCTTCACCATGCTCACCAACTCCTTGGCGCCCGGCGCGGCGGCGGCGAAATATCCGAAGGTGCTGCTCGAAGCAAGCACGCGCCCGGACACACGCCCGCCGAGCGACTGCAGCCATTCCATCAGCGCTCTGTCGGGGTCGATCGAAATGCTCCACAGGCTCTCCTGCAGCTGAACCTCACCGCCGCCGTCATCGGCTGGAAGCTCGAACAGCGCGGGCAGGCGCCTCTGCCGACCGACCTCGACGACGATCGTGCGTAGCCCGCGCCGCGCCGCCAGCAGGCCGATGGCGGTGGCGACCGTCGTCTTGCCCACGCCTCCCTTGCCGGTGACGACGAGCAGTTCCTGTTCGAACACCGACTTCATCTTCGGGCGCAGTCTCTCTCAAACCGGCACGGGCGGGCGCGACCTACAATCGTGCGGATGAGCTCACCCGAGCAAGAGAACTCGATCGAGGAGCTGCTCGCCTATGACGAGCGCGGCCTCGCTCCGTGTGTCGTTCAGGACTGGAGCACCGGCGAGGTGCTGATGCTCGCCTATATGAACGCGCAGGCGCTTGCGCGCACGCGGGAGACGGGTGAGCTGCATCTCTACAGCCGCTCGCGGGAGGAGCTGTGGCACAAGGGTGCGACGAGCGGCAACACCCAGGCCGTCAAGGCCCTACGGCTGGACTGCGACGGGGACACATTGCTTGCGCTCGTGGAGCCCGCGGGGCCGGCCTGTCACACCGGCGAGCGAACGTGCTTTCACCGTGGCGAGTTGACCCCGGCTGCGCCAAGCGAGGTGCTGGCCGGCTTGGAGCGGACGCTCCGCGAGCGCGCTCAGAGGCGCCCGCGGGGCTCCTATACGGTCGAGTTGCTCGACGACCCCCAGCGGATCGGCGCAAAGGTGATGGAGGAGGCCGAGGAGGTTGCGCGCGCCGCGCGCGAGGAGTCCGAGGAGCGGGTCGACGAAGAGGCAGCCGATGTGATCTATCACCTGCTCGTGCTCCTGCACAGCAGGGGCCGCGCTCTGGCCGACGTCGAGGCGGTGCTCGATGACCGTCGCCGCTGATCCGGAAACCGACGCGCCTCCGGTCGAGCCCAGCCTCGCCGAGGCACGCGAGCTCGCACAGAAGCACAACCTGATTCCCCTCTCGCATCGCTTCATCGAGGACTGCGAGACGCCGGTTTCGGCCTTCCTGAAGCTGCGTGAGCTCGCGCCCGGCCGGCCCGCGTTCCTGCTGGAGTCAGCCGATCAGGGCCAGCGCGTCGGGCGCTACTCGTTCATCGGCTTCCGCCCGCGCGCGGTCCTGCGCTGGTCGCTGAGCGACGGCGGCGACCCGTATGCGCTCGCGGCTGCCGATCTGGCTCGTTTCAGCCAGGCGCCGATGGCCGATGCGCCCCCCTTCACCGGTGGCGCGGTGGGCTTCTTCGGCTATGACCTCGTGCGCACGGTAGAGCCGCTCGGGCAACCGAACCCCGATGCCCTCGGGCTGCCCGACATGGCCCTGATGCTGACCGACGTGCTGGTGATCTTCGACCACCTCAAGCACACCGTCACGATCCTCGCGAACGCCGATCTCGACGCTGAGCCGGACGTCGAGCAGGCCTACGTCACCGCAATGCGCACGATCGCCGAAGTCCGCGCCCGGCTCGCCGGTCCGGTTCCGCGGGCGGAGCCTGCCGGCGAGGTGCGCCCGCTGCCGGACTTCCAGCCGAATATGCCGCGTGCGCAGTTCGAGGGGATGGTGGCGAGGATCGTCGAGTACATCTTTGCCGGGGACGCGTTTCAGGTCGTGCCCTCGCAGCGCTGGTCGGCCGCGGTGCCTGTCGAGGCGTTCTCCATCTACAGGGGCCTGCGCGCGGTCAACCCGAGCCCGTACATGTACTTCTTGGACTTCGGCGACTTCCAGGTCGCGGGCGCGAGCCCGGAGCCGCTGTTGACCGTCAACGGGCGTCATGTCAGCACGAAGCCGATCGCGGGGACGCGCCATCGCGGCGCCACTCCGGAGGAGGACCGCCGAATCGCGAGCGAGCTGCTCGCCGATGAGAAGGAGCGTGCCGAGCACGTGATGCTCGTCGACTTGGGCCGCAACGATCTGGGACGGGTATGCGAGTACGGCAGCGTGGCGGTCGACGAGTTGATGGAGATCGAGTCCTACAGCCACGTCATGCACATCGTCTCCTCCGTGTCCGGGACGCTGCGCACGGACGTAGGCGCGATGGACGCCCTGCGATCGGTGCTCCCCGCCGGCACGCTGTCGGGTGCTCCGAAGGTCAGGGCGATGCAGATCATCGATGAGCTCGAGCCGATCAAGCGCGGCGGCTACGGTGGCGCGATCGGCTATCTGAGCTACGCGGGCGATCTGGACACGGCGATCCACATCCGTACGGTCGTGGTCAAGGACGGCGTCGCGCACGTGCAGGCGGGCGGCGGCACCGTCGCGGACGCCAAGCCCGAGTACGAGTATGAGGAGTCGGTGGCGAAGTCGACCGCGGCGATGCGCGCGATCGAGCTTGCGTGTAGGCAGCCGGAGTGGCCATGAGCACCGTCGCGGGCCAGACGCCCGGAGCGATCCGCGTGCTCGTGCTCGACAACTACGACTCGTTCACCTACAACCTCGTGCAGTACCTCGGAGAGCTGGGGGCCGAGGTCGACACAGTGCGCAACGACCGCGCCACGGTCGAGGAGCTGCTCGACGGCGGCTACCGCCGTTGCGTCGTCTCGCCCGGCCCGTGCACGCCGGAGCAGGCTGGGATCACGCTCGAGCTGGTGCGGCGGATGCCGCAGGCGGGAATCCCGACTCTCGGCGTGTGCCTCGGACATCAGGCGCTCGCGCAGGCGTTCGGCGGGCGAGTGTCGCTGAATCCGCCCGTGCACGGGAAGTCGACGACGATCGAGCACGACGGGCGCACGATCTTCCGCGGCCTGTCCTCGCCGCTGACGGTCGGGCGCTATCACTCGCTGGTGGTCGATCCCGAGCTGCCCGACTGCCTGGAGGAGTCCGCGCGCGGCGGGGGTGTGGTGATGGGAGTGCGCCATCGTGAGCTGCCGGCCGAGGGCGTGCAGTTTCATCCCGAGTCGGTGTTGACCGACGAGGGCAGGAAGCTGCTGGCCAACTTCCTGCAGGAGGCCTGATGCCCAACGCGATCCTCACCCGTGCCATCGACGCGCTCGCCTCGCGGCGGGATCTGAGCGCGGACGAGACCGCCGAGGTGCTTGCCGAGATCATGCACGGTGAGGCGTCCGAGACGCAGATCGCCGGGTTTCTGATCGCGCTGCGAACGAAGGGCGAGACGGTCGACGAGCTGGCTGGGCTGGCTCGCACGATGCGGGCGCTGGCCGCGCATGTGCCCACGGCTCGGCACGACCTCCTTGACACAGCCGGCACCGGGGGCGGCAAACGGACGTTCAACGTCTCTACGACCGCCGCGCTGATCGCGGCCGGAGCGGGCTGTGCAGTCGCCAAGCACGGCAATCGCTCGGCCACCAGCTCATCGGGATCGGCTGACCTGCTCGAGGCGCTCGGGGCGCGTATCGATCTGGAGCCGGCCGGCGTCGCCGAGTGCATCGAAGAGGCGGGGTTCGGCTTCATGTTCGCGCCCGCCCATCATCAGGCCACGCGCTTTGTCATGCCCGTGCGGCGCGAGCTGGCGGTGCGGACGATCTTCAACCTGCTCGGGCCGTTGACGAACCCGGCGGGCGCGAACCGCCAGCTGATCGGCGTATCCGACCAGCGGTTCTTGGAGACGATCGCCGGCGCGCTCGCGCGTCTGGGAGTCGACCGCGCGCTGGTCGTGGCCGCGGAGGATGGACTGGATGAGATATCGATCGCCGCGGGGACGAAGGTGGTCGAGGTCAACGGCGAGCAGATCACCCGCTACACGCTCGCGCCCGCGGACGTCGGCATCGAGCTGGCCTCCAAGGAGGCCTTCGACCGAGACAGCGCGGGCGGGACGCCGGAGCAGAACGCCGAGGTGACGCGCGCGGTCCTGCGGGGTGAAATACAGGGCGTCGGCAGCACGGCGAGCCTCGATCTGGCCGTGATCAACGCTGGCGCGGCGATCTATGTCGCCGGCCGAGCCGATTCGATCGCCGACGGGGTCGAGGCGGCGCGCATCGCGATCGCGGACGGTAGCGCGGCCGGCGCGCTCGAGCGCTACGTGCAGGCGAGCCAGGCCCACGCTCCGGCGGAGGCGAGCCGGTGAGCGCGGGCCGCGCATCGGTGCTCGAGGGCATCCTCCAGAGCACGCGCGCGGAGTTGCGGCGGCGCAAGCAGGAGCTACCGCAACGGATGCTCGAGGAGCGGGTCCGCGACGAACGGCCTGCCGGTGAGAAACGTGACGGGCGAAGCCTGCAGCGAGCGCTGTCGAGGCCGGGGATGGCGGTGATCGCGGAGTTCAAGCGCCGCTCTCCCTCGGCCGGGGAGCTGCGGGCGCAGGCGGAGGTCGAGGAGATCGTGAGCGCCTACTGCCGCGGCGGGGCCGACGCGCTGTCGGTGCTCACGGAGGGCCCCGGCTTTGGCGGCTCACTTGAGGATCTGCGCGCGGCTCGCGGCGCCTGCGAGCTGCCGATTCTGCGCAAGGACTTCATCCTCGACCCCTATCAGCTGTACGAGGCGCTCCTGGCGGGGGCCGATGCCGTGCTGCTGATCGTCGCCGCGCTCGCGCGCGAGGGGCTTGTGTCGCTGCACGAGGCGGCGCGGGAGTTGGGCCTGGAGGTGCTCGTGGAGGTTCACGACTCCGAGGAGCTGGCACGTGCGCTGAGCGTGGGGGCGAGCCTGATCGGGATCAACAACCGCGATCTCCGCGACTTCAGCGTCGACATCGGGCGCACGACGCTGCTGATGGCCGAGATGCCGGCTGGTGTGACGGTCGTCTCGGAGTCGGGGATCGCGGGCGCCCAGCAGCTGCGGGAGCTCGAGCGCGAGGGTGTCGATGCGGTCCTGGTGGGCGAGTCGCTGATGCGGGCCATCGATCCCGAGCTCGCGCTGCGGGCGCTCAGAGACGGCGATCTCTCCTCGCGCGAGAGCGCGGAGAACTCCGCCCCGAGAATTTAACCCCCGCGACAGTAGGCTTTATTTCATCTTCATAGCGCCTGCTCATGATCATCTGAATGAAACGCACATTCGCCATTCCATTCATCGCCGCACTGCTTGGTGGAGGCATCGTCGTCGCGGTCGTCGCGGCGTTCGGAGGGCTCGACAGCTCGCAGAAGAGCGTGACGACCGTACAGGCCGCTCCACTCACGCCGTCCAACGCTTCGCAGACGACTCACGGGCTCACTCCGCACGACATCTACGTACGCGATGCTCCAGGCGTCGTGTTCGTCACCTCGACGATCGTGCAGAAAACGGAATCGCCGTTCAACCTGTTCGGCGGTGGCGAAACCCAGCGCCAGGGCCAGGCCACCGGCTCGGGCATCGTGATCAACGACAACGGCACGATCCTCACCAACTGGCACGTCGTCGAGAACGCGATCAAAGTCACCGTCAGCCTCGAAAAGGGCAAGACGGTGAACGCGCAGGTTGTCGGTAAGGACCCCTCGAACGATCTCGCCGTACTGCACATCCAGCCGGATGGGTTGACGCTGCACCCGCTCACGCTCGGCAGCTCGGCTGGCGTGCAGGTCGGCGACCCGGTGCTCGCGATCGGCAACCCGTTCGATCTCGAACGCACGCTCACGACAGGCGTGATCTCGGCGCTTCAGCGCCAGATCACCGCGCCCAACGGCTTTACGATCGACAACGTGCTGCAGACCGATGCGCCGATCAATCCCGGGAACTCGGGCGGGCCGCTGCTCGATGACTCCGGCCGTGTGATCGGCATCAACTCGCAGATCGAGACCGGCGGCACGGGCGGCGGCAGCGTTGGCATCGGCTTCGCGGTTCCGATCGACACGGCCAAGGCCGAGATCTCCCAGCTGGAGAAAGGCGGCACGGTTCGCGGCGCGTACATCGGCCTGACCTCGCTGACGATCGACGGATCGCTCTCGGCGCTCAACCTGCCCGTGAAAAGCGGGGCGCTCGTGCAGACCGTGCAGAAAGGCACGCCGGCCGAAAAGGCGGGCATTCACGGCGGCAACGTCAGCGGGAGCGTGGAAGGCGGTCAGGTCGCGGTGGGCGGCGACATCATCGTCTCGGTCGATGGCAAGGCGGTCACCAGCTCGGAAGATCTGTCTCGTGCCATCTCCTCCAAGAAACCGGGCCAGACGATCTCCATTGGCCTGCTGCGTGGAAACGGAAAAGGCGGCTATGAGCACAAGACTGTGAGCGTGAAGCTCACAAGTCGCCCCAACTCCGTGCCCAACGCCAGCACTCCTGAAGGGTAGACCCCGCTACCGTTGGGGGCGTGTCTGACGCCCCCAACGTGAAGGTCTGCGGGATCACGAACCTGCACGACGCCGAGCTCGCGGTCGAGCTCGGCGCGTGGGCGCTGGGAATGATCTTCTACGAGGGCAGCCCGCGCCGCTGCTCGGCGGCCGAGGCGCAGCGGATCGTTGCTGCATTGCGTCGCAAGGTCGAGCTGTGCGGCGTATTCGTCAACGCGCCCCTGGAGCAGGTGGTCGCGACCAGCGAGGATCTGGAGCTGAGCATGCTGCAGTTCCACGGCGATGAGGGCCCGTCCTTCTGCGCGGAGGCCACGCGCCGCAACGGCGCTCGTGTGATCAAGGCGGCGCAGGTGTCGGGGCCGGGCGACGTCAGGGATCTGGAGCGCTTTCACGTCGACTTTCACCTGCTCGATGCCCGCCCGACGGCGCCCGAGCGCCAAGAGCTGCGAGGGGGGACGGGTGAGACGTTCGACTGGTCGCTGCTGAGCGTGCGCCGCTCGAAGGTGCCGATGATCCTGAGCGGCGGGCTGAACCCCCGGAACGTGGCGGAAGCGATCGCGCTGACACGCCCATATGCGGTGGACACCGCCAGCGGCACGGAGTCGGCTCCAGGCCGCAAGGACCCCGAGAAGCTGGGCGCGTTCTTCGAGGCGGCCGCGTCCGCGAGCGCGACCGCCACACCCAGCGACAAGCAGGCGATCGAGGACGTCGCCGCCGGGCCCGTAGTCACCGCTGCGCCCCCCGGGGGCAGCGCGTGAGTGCCGCCAACCCGGCCGTCGAGCATCATTTCGGCGAGTACGGCGGGCAGTTCGTGCCGGAGACGCTGATGCCGGCGCTGGCCGAGCTCGAGCAGGCGTGGGCGAAGGCGCGCGAGGATCATCAGTACACCTCCGAGCTCGGGGGGCTGCTGCGCGACTTCGGCGGGCGACCCACGCCTCTGTATCGCGCCCGGGGAATCTCCGAGCGAGTGGGCCGGCCGGTGTATCTGAAGCGCGAGGATCTCAATCACACGGGATCGCACAAGCTCAACAACGCCCTCGGCCAGGCGTTGCTGGCCACGCGGATGGGCAAGCGCCGGATCATCGCCGAGACGGGCGCCGGTCAGCATGGGGTCGCAACGGCGACCGTATGTGCGCTGCTGGGGCTTGAGTGCGTCGTGTACATGGGTGTGCAGGACACGCACCGCCAGCGCCCCAATGTGCAGCGGATGGAACTGCTCGGAGCGAGCGTGCGTCCGGTGGACGCGGGTGCAAAGACGCTGAAGGAGGCGACCTCGGCCGCGATCCGCGACTGGGTGACGAACGTGGAGAGCACCCACTACGTGATCGGCTCGGCGGTCGGCCCGGCGCCGTATCCGGCGATGGTGCGCGATCTGCAGCGCGTGATCGGCGATGAGGCGCGCGCGCAGTTGCTCGAGCGCGAGGACAGGCTGCCGTCGCGCGTGGTGGCGTGCGTCGGCGGGGGCTCCAACGCGATCGGCACGTTCACGGCCTTCATCGAGGATGAGGACGTCGAGCTGATCGGCGTGGAGGCGGGTGGCGAGGGGATCGACACGGCTCGTCACGGGGCTCCGCTGACGGTGGGCGGCCGCGCGGGCATCCTGCACGGCTCGCGCTCGGCGGTGATGCAGGATGAGGAGGGACAGATCGTGGAGGCCCACTCGGTCTCCGCCGGTCTCGATTATCCGGGAACGGGCCCCCAGCATGCCTTCCTGCGCGACAGTGGCCGCGCCCACTACGTGGCGGTCGCCGACGAGCAGGCTCTGCGGGCGTTCAAGGAGGTGTCTCGCCTGGAGGGGATCATCCCGGCGCTTGAGACGGCGCACGCGCTGGCATGGGTGCTCGCGCAGGACGACGGCGACATCGATCTCGTGTGCCTGTCCGGGCGGGGCGACAAGGATCTCGCGGAGGTGCTCGGCAATGGGTAGGCGTGTCTTGGGGATGCCCGTGTGCGCGCCGCTCGGTAGGACCGAAGCGAAACCGGCCACCACACCCGTGGGGACTCGAACGACCGCTGCGCGCAGGGTCGCGTGAGCACACAGGCGGCAACCGGCGTGCGGCGGATCGCCGATGCGTTCGCCGCGGCCAGCGGCCGCGCGGCGCTGATGCCGTATCTGATGGCTGGGTTTCCGACGCTGGAGGAGTCTGTGCGGATCGGCGAAGCGTGCGTGAGCGGCGGGGCGGACCTGCTCGAGCTGGGCGTGCCCTACAGCGACCCGCTTGCCGACGGCCCCGTGATCCACGAGGCGGGCACGCGCGCGCTGGCGGCCGGCGCCAACATGAGCGGGGTGCTGGAGGTCGCGCGAGCGCTGGCGTCGAGCGTTCCGGTCGTGTTGATGTGCTACTCGAACATGGTGCTCGCGCCCGGGGCGGAGGCTTTCGTGGAGCGGCTGGCCAGCACTGGAGCATGCGGATTGATCGTGCCCGACCTGCCGCTGGAGGAGGCGAGCGAGCTGCGCGAGGCGTGCGATGCGCACGGCCTGGCGCTCGTGCCGCTGGTCGCGCCGACGACGACGCCCGAGCGCCTGGCTGCGATCGGCGCCGGCGCGCGTGGGTTCCTGTACACGGTCTCCGTCGTCGGCACGACCGGCGAGCGGGAGGCGCTGCAGGAGCGCTTCGCGGAGGTCGTGAGCCGCGCGAAGGCGAGCACGCAGGTGCCGGTCGCCCTCGGCTTCGGCATCAGCACGCCCGCGCAGGCGCGCCAGGCGGCCGAGGCGGGTGCGGATGGCGTGATCGTCGGGACCCGCCTGGTGCGCGCCGCCGGCGAGTCCGAAGACCCCGCGAGCGCGGTCGGAGCGCTCGTTGGCGAGCTCGCAGAGGGGCTTGCGACGACCGATCAGAGATCGGCAAGCTAGGATTCCGCCGGTATGGGACTGATCCTCACCGTCACCACCGGCCTGGTCGTCTGGGTCGTGTTGTGGGCGCTCGGAAGCAAGGGCTTCGATGCGTTCATGCTCGCCGCCGCGATCATCCTCGTGGGCGCCTCCCTGAAGATCCTCTCCGGCTACCTGCCCGGCCGTCGTAGCTAGCCGATTGGTGCGCGCGCGCTGGCTGTGCCTGGCCGCTCTCACCGCGCTCGCCCCGGGAGCGGCCGGATGCGGCGGCGTGGGGATCTCGGGCGCCTCTGAAGCGACGGGCAACCAGCTCGCGATCTACTCGAGTGAGCCGCTGCAGGGACCGTCGGCTGCGATCTCCCAGCAGATCGTCAACGGAGAGCGGCTGGCGCTGTCGAATTCCGGCGGTCAGATCGGCCCATTCAAGATCGGCTACGTGTCGCTGGACGACGCCAACCCGCAGAGCGGGCAGCTCGACCCTGGAGCGACCTCAACGAACGCAAAGACGGCCGCGCAGGACACGAGCACGATCGCCTACATCGGCGAGTACGACTCCTCGGCGACGGCGGTGTCGCTGCCGCTGATCAACGCCGCCGGAATCCTGCAGGTCAGTCCCGCCAGCCCGTACATCGGGCTGACCTCGGCGCAGGACGCCGGCCAGGACGAGCCCCAGCGCTTCTATCCGAGCGGCAAGCGCACGTTCGGGCGTCTGCAGCTCGGCGACTCGGCACAGGCGGTGGCGCAGGTGAAGCTGATGAAGGAGCTGGGCGTGCGCAAGCTGTACGTCGTCGACGACCAGGACCCGTTCGAGATCCCGCTGGCAGAGCTCGTTGCCGGGCAGGCCGAACGGGCGGGCATTGCGCTCGCCGCGCACGACAGCATCGTCGCGACGGCGGGCACGATCTTCACGGGCGAGGTCGAAAAGATCGCAAAGAGCGGTGCGCAGGCGGTGTTCTTCGCAGGCGGCGGCGGCGCCGGCACGGTCGCGCTCTGGCGCCAGCTGCACGGCGCCGATCCACATCTGAAGCTGCTCGGCTCCAGCGCGATGGCCGAGAACTCATTCGCCTCCGCGATCGGAGCGGCGGGGGCGAGCACCTATCTGACTACGCCCGTGCTCGCGCCGGCGGAATACCCGTCCTCCGCTCAGCGCGTGCTGGCGGACTACCGGCGACACTTCGGAGGTCAGCCGGGGGCCTATGCGCTGTATGGCTATGAGGCGATGAGCGTCGTGCTGGAATCGATCCGCAGGGCCGCTGCTCGCGGCAACGACCGCCAGGCCGTGATCGACCAGTTCTTCGCGACCCGCGATCGGGACTCCGCGCTCGGGCGCTACTCGATGCAGGACGACGGCGAACCGACGTTCTCGCTCTACGGGGTCAACCGGATCGCGAACGGGCGTCTGGTACACGACCGGGCGATCGACGTCCGCTGAGCTCAGCCTTCGCCGCTGGGCACCAGCGTGAAGACCAGCCGAAAGCGCTCGATGCCTTCGCCGAGGCTCTTGCCGCCGCCGGCGAGGGTGGTGACCGATCGCAGGTAGGGGACGAACGGGGCGATCGTCGGATCTTCGTTCAGCCCCACCCCTTCCAGCAGGCTGAGCAGGGTTGGGAAGTCGACGGTCAGACTCGGCTGGATGCCTTCGCCGAGCGCCGCGGAGGCGGTGCCATAGGAGGCTGAGCTCGACAGCGTGCTCGACGGGTTCAGCGCGGTCGTCACAGATGTTTCCCCGAGCCCCATCACGAACTTGCTCTGGCCGTTGGCGGCGCGACCGGCGGCAATGTAGAGCACCACCGGTAGGCCGGTGATCTTCGCTTCGACAGCCGCTTCGGTGCCCGGAACCGAGGCCTTTTCGACCGAGCCGCCGTCCTCGCGCAGCTTTGCCGCGAGCTTGCCGACCGCGGCGCGCGAGCGGGCGGGGTCCTTCGAGGCGATCACGACGCCGCCCTGCAGTTCCAGCAGCGCGCTGCCGCTGGCGAAGATCCCCGCCGAGCCCATCCAGCTCGCGAAGTCGCGTTTGGCCTCGGCACTCGGCGACCCGAGAGCGCGCAGCGGCGCAAGAAACCCTTCGAACAGTCCCTTGACGCTGAGCGTCGCAGACGGCGATTCGCTTTCAGCGCCCGAACCGGTGAGCGAGCCTCCGAGTGAGGCGAGGCTCTGCAACCCCTGCGCATTGGCGCCGAGTGTCGCCCCGGCGTCGGCGATTCCGGCCGCGAACCACGATTCTCCCGGCAGTTCGCCCAGCGCCTGGGAGGCGCCGGCGCCAGAGGAGAGCAGCCCGTCTGTGGCCGGTGCCGCTGCAGGGGAGAGGGTGTCGGCGTCGATCGCGATCGAGCCGGCGGAGGGCACCAGCGAGATGTTCACGGGACGATTGCCGGACAGTAGCGAGAGCAGCCCTGCCGACCCATGCGCGGCCGAGCCGTGAGCTCCCGGCGAGGGACCGGCTGTATTCGAGTAGACATGCGCGAGGACGCTCGGGGGGGCCGCGCCCAGCAGCTTGGAGTAGGCGGTGGCGTGCACGAGCGCCGGCCCGCCCTGAGTCGTGTCGATCACGCCGCGCAGGCCGGTCTCGCTGCCGATCACGGCGAAATGGCCGACAAGGCCGAGGGCCACGCCGCCGGAAGTGGCCTGATAGGAGATGCCCCGGTAGGAGCTCGCGTGTGCGCCGGCGTGCTTGGCCTGCGAGTCCAGGAACGAGCCGGCCTTCTCGGAGTCGCTCGTGTCGAGCACGATCGCGCCCTGCACGCCGCTCGTGCCGAAAGGAAACTTGCTCGCCGTGGAGGGGCCTCCGAGCAGGCCCTGCTGGAGCAGTGAGAGCAGCCGTTCGACGTCGGCTTCGCCGGAACCGCTCGCGGCGGTGAGGAAGGCGCCCGCGTTGGGGCCGAGCCACGGCTCCACGTCGCGCTTGTAGTCGAGCGTCGGCGAGCCCGGCGTCTGCAGGGCGCCGAGCAGGCGAAGGTAGGGATTGGCCTGGTGGGTGAGCGCCTGCCCGGCGGCGCGCGCGGAGGCCTTCAGCGGTTCGTCCGGACGGACGACCGCCCCCGCGTACAGCGACGCTGTCGCTGGCACCGCCGTCGCCGGATCGGCGTTCGTGCCGTTTGACTTGGAGGAGCCGCAGCCGCCGATCACGTAGGCGATCGCCACGAGCGTCAGGGCCGCCGCGAGAGCTCGCATCGGCCCGCGAGCGGGCGCGGCGGTGTGGTTGACCGGCATCGGGGGCGATCGTAGCGGCTGGCGGGGGCGCTCCGGCGCGATTGCAAGCGACTTCCCAGTTTGCGCCGGTGCACGCGTTCTTGCAGGGCGGCGCCGCCTCGCAGGCGATTCGGCGGTGGCGGGGAAGTGGCCCGATAGCAGGCGTTTTCCCTCGTCTGTGCAGGCGAGGACGTGAAAGTGGGAGAAAATGTGCAATTAGGGTTGCATTGTGGGAGAGAGTGGGATATGTTCGCGCCAGCGAGCCGGGGTGGAGGGGCTCCTCCCACTCCTCCACCTCGGCTCGGTAATCAAGCTTTGGAGCTCAACCAGTGGTCCCCTTCCGTGGCACGTTCGACCATACGCTCGATGCGAAGAACCGCCTGACGGTGCCCGCCCGCTACCGGGCGGCGCTCGCAGAGGGGGTGGTGCTGGCGATGCCGGTGGACCTGAAGCCGTGCGTGGGCGTGTGGCACCCGGAGGAGTACGAGCGCTACAGCCGCCGAGCGCTCGCCGAGCTGCCGCCGCTGTCCCCGCGCTTGACGGAGCTCGAGCGCTTCTTCTACGGCAGTTCCCAGGACGCCGATCTGGACGCCGCCGGGCGGATCATGGTCCCGGGCTTTCTGAGCGATCACGCCCGCCTGCACAAGGAGGTCGTAGTCGTCGGCGTGGGGGACCGCCTGGAGCTGTGGAGCAAGGACTCTTGGGATGAGCACCGACCGGCGCTGCTGAGCGGCGTCGCGGAGATAACGGCGCATGTCGACGACACTGCTTGAGATGAGACGATCCCAGCGACGCTCCCCTCGCGGGCGGCCGTCGGGCGCCGCCTCCAGGCGAGTCGCGCGAGCTTCCCAGGGCACCCCTGCGGGCCACGTCCCGGTGCTCGCGGCCGAGTTGCTCGAGCTGCTCGATCCACGGCCCGGCCAGACGGCGATCGACTGCACGTTCGGCGACGGCGGACACGCGCGCCTGCTGGCCGAGCGCCTCGGCGCCTCGGGCACGCTCGTGGCGATCGATCGCGATCCGCTCGCGCAGGAGCGCTTCGAGCAGCTCGCCGCCGAGGTCGCCTGCACGGTGCGCTTCATCCGCGCCGGTTACGCCGAGGCGCTCGAGCTGCTGCAGCGCGAGGGCCTGCACGCCGACATTGCCTACTTCGACTTGGGGATGTCCTCGATGCAGGTGGACACGCGTGAGCGCGGCTTCTCCTACTCCTATGAGGCGCCCCTGGACATGCGCATGGATCCCGGGCAGGAGCTGAGCGCGCGCGAGATCGTCGCCGACTGGGATGAGCGCCGCCTGGCGCGTGCGCTGCGCGACTTCGGCGAGGAGCGCCACGCGGGGGCGATCGCCCGGGCGATCGTGCGCCGCCGCTCGCAGGCGCCGATCGAGACGACGCACGAGCTGGTGGACACGATCAATTCGGCGCTGCCCGCGCCCGCGCGCTTCGCCGGCGGCCATCCGGCCAAGCGCTCCTTCCAAGCGCTGCGGATCGCCGTCAACGACGAGCTCGGACAGCTCGACCGTGCGCTGCCGCTCGCGTGGGGCCTGCTGCGCGAGGGCGGCGTGCTCGCCGGCATCACCTTCCACTCGCTCGAGGACCGGCGCGTGAAGCGCTTCCTCGGCGAGCGTGCACGCGGCTGCATCTGCCCGCCCGACCTGCCGGTGTGCGCGTGCGGGCGCGAGCCCGAGGCGGCGCTCGTCACGCGCCGCTCGATCGTGCCCTCCGCTGATGAGGTGGCGCGCAACCCCCGTGCCTCCTCGGCCCGGCTGCGCGCCGCGCGCAAGCTCGGCGACGATCGAGGGGCGGCGCAGTGACGCCACCGGCAGCCGCCGCCGCTCCCGCCGTCCAGCCGCGCCGTCCGGTTGCTCCTCGTGGGCCGCGGCGCGTCTCAGGCCCGGCACGCCGGCCAACCCCAGCGAGGCCGGCGCGATCTCGCGGCGTCGCGGCGGATGCCGGTCTCATCTACGGCCTGATCGCCTCGCTCGAAGGCCTCGCGCAGCACCGCCTGATCGACAGGTTGATCCGTGGGCGCATCTGGATCGGCCTGGTCGCGTTCGCGCTGATCGGGATCGTGACCCTGCAGCTGGGCTTGTTGAGGCTGAACGGCGGCATCGGCCGCGCGCTCGAGCACGAGGCGATGCTGCAGCGAGAGAACGCGGCGCTGAGCATCGAAAACTCCGAACTGGCGGCAGGCGAACGGATCCAGTCGCGCGCCGCACGCCTGGGCATGGTGAACGTCCCATCAGGGGCGCTCAGCTTCCTTGTGGCGCATCCGCACAGCGACGCGACAAAGGCGGCGGCGGCTCTGAACAGCACCGCGCGCGCTTCCACGGAAGGCGGCGAAGAAGCGTCCGCCGCATCGACCGTCGGCGAATCGAGTGAATCGCAGACGAGCGAATCCAGCGAATCCGGCGAATCGCAGTCGAGCGCCGAATCGCCCGCTTCCTCCACGGCCGAATCGCAGGCAGGCGAATCAGAAGAATCAGCGTCCTCGAGCGCCGAATCCGCCCCGCCCGCGACGAGCGAATCCTCGAGTAGCGGCTCCGCCGAAGTCACGGCTGCCGGCGGGGCTCAGGGGGAATAGGCGCGTGACGGTCGTCCAACGCCGGATCGGGGGGATCTTCGGGTTGTTCTTCCTCCTGCTGATCCTGGCGGGCGGGCGCACCTTGTATCTCGGCGCGCTGAAGGGCGGGAGCCTGCAGAAGGCCGCCGCCACCCAGCAGCTCACCGACCTCGCGGTACCGGCTCAGCGCGGGGCGATCACTGACCGCAACGGCCTCGACCTGGCGGTCTCCGAGCCGGCGCAGGACATCTCGGCGACCCCCTACCTCGTCCACGATCCGCTGCACGCCGCCGCGCGGCTCGCGCCGCTGCTGGGCAAGTCGCAGGCGGCGGTGCTTGCGCGAGCTCTCCGAGCAGAGCGGGTTCGTGTACCTGGCGCGGGCACTGCCGGCCAAACAGGCCCGGCAGGTGCTCGCGCTGAAGATCCCCGGCGTGGCGGGTGCGCCGGTGATGCGCCGCGTGTACCCGCGCGGCACGCTGGCGGCGCAGGTGCTGGGCGTGGTTGGCACCGAAGGCAACGGGCTGGCGGGGCTCGAGTACTCGCGTAACGCGCTGTTGCACGGCCGTGCGGGCCAGCGGCACGTGGTCAGCGACGCGATTGGACAGCCGGTGTCGATCACCGAAGTGCATCCCGAGGTGGCGGGCACGGCCATCTCGTTGACGCTCGACGCGAACATCCAGCAGCGAACCGAAGATGTGCTGGGCGCGGTCGGGAGGGTGTTCAACCCGAAAGATGCGACGGCGATCGTGATGGACCCGCGCAGCGGCGCGATTCTGGCGATGGCCAACTGGCCGCAGGTAAACGCCAACGATCCAAGCGCCACGCCGCCGGAGGCGCTTGAGAACCGCGCCGTCAGCTTCGACTACGAACCGGGCTCGACGTTCAAGGCGGTGACGGTCGCCGGCGCGCTTCAGCAGCGGCTGGTGACGCCGAGCACGAGCTTCTACATCCCCGACAAGATCCAGGTTGCCGACCGGACGATCCACGACGACACCGAACACGGCGACGAGTCGCTGACGACCGCGGAAATCCTGGCGCAGTCGAGCAACGTCGGGAGCGATCAAGATCGGCATGCTCGAGGGCAAGAGCGGCTTTGGCAGCTGGGTGAAGCGGTTCGGCTTCGGCGCGCGAACGGGGCTCGAGCTGCCAGGCGAGGAAATCGGCCAGGTGCTGCCCGTGAGCAAGTACTCGGGCTCCTCGATGGGCAACCTGCCGATCGGGCAGGGACAGCTCGTGACGCCGATCCAGATGGCCAGCGCCTACGCGGCGATCGCCAACGGCGGCATCCTGCGTCCGCCCCACATCATCCAGAGGGTCGGCTCCGAAGCGCAGCCCGAGCCGGCAGGACATCGCGTGATCTCGAGCGCGACCGCCGCCTCGCTGCGGCAGATGCTCGAGGGCGTGCTCGCGCCCGGCGGCACGGCCAGCGAGGTCTCGATCCCCGGCTATCAGCTCGCGGGCAAGACGGGCACCGCGAGCAAGGTTGACCCCGCCACCGGCGAATACTCCAAAAGCGCTTATGTCGCCTCGTTTATGGGCTTCGCGCCGGCATCGAACCCGAAGCTGCTGGCGCCGTGATCGTCGACGAACCGCAGTCCGGCTCGATCTTCGGCGGGACGGTTGCCGCGCCCGCCTTTGGGCAGATCATGAGCTTCGCGCTGCCCTACCTGCGCATCGCGCCGGGGTAGCATCAGCCCCATGAGGCTCGACGAGTTGACCGCCGGCTTCGCCGTCCGCGCCCCCGGCGAGGTCGGGGGGTGGGGGCAACGGTCGAGATCACGGGCTCTCCTACGACAGCCGTGCCGTGCGCGAGGGTGAGCTGTTCTTCTGCGTCAGCGGCTTTGACAGCGACGGGCACGACTTCGCCCCGCAGGCGGTGGCCGCCGGCGCGGCGGCGCTGGTGGTCGAGCGCCCGCTCGAGCTTGGCGTGCCGGAGGTGACGGTCGCCTCCACGCGCGCCGCGATGGCTCCGCTCGCGGCCCGCTTCTTCGGCGATCCGACCTCCGAGTTGCGCGTCGTCGGGGTGACGGGGACGAACGGCAAGACGACCACCGCCTACCTGCTCCGCGCCCTGCTGGAAGCCGCCGGCGAGCAGTGCGGGCTGCTCGGAACGGTCAAGTCCGTGATCGGGGGCGGCGAGCGAGCGGTGACGCGCACGACACCCGAGGCGATCGACCTGCAGGCCAGCTTCCGCGAGATGCTCGACGGCGGCGACCGCGCCTGCGCGATGGAGGTCTCCTCCCATGCGCTTGCGCTGGGGCGCGCCGAGGCGATTCACTTCGCCGCCGCGGTCTTTACCAACCTGACGCAGGACCACCTTGACTTCCACGACACGATGGAGGACTACTTCCAGGCCAAGCGGCGCCTGTTCGCCGAGCAGGCGCCCGGTGTGAGCATCGTGAACAGCGGCGATCCGTACGGCCGGCGTCTGGCGGGGGAGATCGACGGAGCGCGCACGTTCGCGGTGGAGGCGCCCGGCGACTACAGCGCGACAGGGCTGCGCTGCGATTTCGCAGGCTGCTCGTTCACGTTGCGCACGCCCGCCGGCGAGCGCGCCGTGGCCCTGCCGGTGCCCGGGCGCTTCAACGTCGAGAACGCGCTCGCCGCGCTGGCTACGGCGCATCGCTCGGCGGCGATCTGGACGTGCTGGTGGCGGCGCTCGAGCGCGGCGTGCGGGTTCCGGGACGTTTCGAGCCGGTGGAGGAGGGACAGGACTTCGCGGTGCTGGTCGACTACGCGCACACGCCGGACTCGCTGGAGAACGTGCTGCGCTCGGCGCGCGAACTGGCGCTCTGCGGGGATGCGCGAGAGGGGGCGCGTGCTATGCGTGTTCGGCGCCGGCGGCGACCGCGACCGTGGCAAGCGCCCGCAGATGGGCGAGATCGCCACGCGACTGGCCGATGTCGTCGTCGTCACCTCTGACAATCCCCGCTCCGAGGACCCCGAGCAGATCATCGCGGAGATCATGGCCGGCGTCGCTCGTGCCGGAGGTGCTGAGCTCCCCAGCGGCGCCGACGGCGCGCCAGCGGCGCGCTCGATCGCCGATCGCAGACAGGCGATCGGCGAGGCGATCGCAAACGCGCGCAGTGGCGACGTGGTGGTGATCGCCGGCAAGGGCCACGAGCACGGCCAGGAGTTCGAGGGGGGCCGCAAGGAGCCATTCGACGACGTGGCGGTCGCCGCTGAGGCGCTGCGCGCCCGCGAGCGGCGGCGCGCGTCCGCGGAGCTCAGCGCATGAGGGGCTGGGACGCCGCGCGCGTGGCCGAGGCGGCGGGTGCGCAGCTGATCGCGGGCGCAGCGGCGCCGGCGGAGCCCCCGGCCCCGCGCGGGTGTCGATCGACTCGCGCGACGTCGCCCCGGGGGATTTGTTCGTGGGGCTGCGCGGCGAGCGCGCCGACGGCGGGGAGTACGCCTCCGCGGCGCTCGCGGCGGGCGCGTGGGGTGTGCTCGTCAGCCCCACGTACGCTCAGAGCGCCGCCGCGGCCCACGTCGATGCGGTCGTGCTCGCGCACTCTGACCCACTGGCAGCCCTGCAGAGCCTCGCGCGGGCCTGGCGGCGCGAGCTGGGCAGCCGCGGCATGAAGGTCGTCGCGATCACAGGCTCGACCGGCAAGACCTCGACCAAGGACATCCTCGCGGCGCTGCTGGCTGCGCGACGGCCGACGGTGGCGAGCCCGGAGAACTTCAACACCGAGATCGGCCTGCCGCTGGCCGTGCTCGCCGCCCCCGAGGACACCGAGATGCTGGTCGCTGGAGATGGCCATGCGTGGCCCCGGCCAGATCGCCGAGCTGACGGCGATCGCCGAGCCGGACGTCGGGGTGATCGTGAACGTCGGGCCGGTGCACCTCGAGCTGCTGGGAACGCTCGAGGCGATCGCCGCGGCGAAGGCCGAGCTGATCGCCGGCCTCGCGCCCGGCAGCACGGTCGTGGTGCCGGGCGGAGAGCCGTTGCTCGGGCCGCACCTGCGGGCCGACCTGCGCACCGTCTCCTTCGGTGAGGGCGCGGACGTGCAGCTCGTGGAGCGGCGGGCGGCCGGTGAGATTCTGATCCGTGCTGGCGAGCGCGAGCTCGTCCTCGAGCCATCGTTCAAGCAGGCGCACAACCTGCGCAATCTGCTCGCCGCGGTGGCCGCCGCGCAGGCGCTCGGGATCGACCCCGAGCCTACGCTGCAGGTGCGCTTCTCGGCGCTGCGGGGTGAGCGGATCGCGCTGCCAGGCAGAGTGGTCGTGATCAACGACTGCTACAACGCCAACCCGATGTCCATGCGCGCCGCGATCGACGACCTCGCCGAGACGGCCCCCGCGCGTCGTGTGGCGGTGCTGGGCGACATGCTCGAGCTCGGCCCCGAGGCGCCACGGCTGCACCGCGAGATCGGGCTGCATGCCGCCGAGCAAGGCGTCGATCTGCTCGTCACGGTCGGCGCGCTGGCGGCGGAGATGCGCTCGGAGTTCGCGGGCGAGTCCTACGCCGTGGCCGACGCACCGGCGGCGGCCGAGCTGCTGCGGACGCTGCTGGCCGAGCAGGACACGGTGCTCGTGAAGGGCTCGCGGGGTGTCGGGCTCGAGCGAGTCGCGGAGATCCTCGCCAAACGTGCCCAGCCGGCGCCCGAGCACGCGGCCGATACCCCCGTCGCCGGCACACGGCGGCGCTGATGGGCAGGATCCTCTTCGGTGGCACGGCGGCCCTGCTCATCTGCTTGTTTTTGAGCCCCAAGTTCATCGAGTTCCTGCGCGAGCGGGAGTTCGGCCAGCACATCCGCGAGGACGGTCCGCAAGGACACCATCAGAAGGCCGGCACGCCGACGATGGGCGGCCTTTTGATCTTCCTGGCCGTCTCGGTGCCGTTCTTGATCCTGACCGACTACGACTGGCGCTCGGTGGGGGTGTTCGGAGCGGCGATCGCGTGCGCGCTGCTGGGCTTCGCCGACGACTACACGAAGCTCGTCAGACGCCGCTCGCTCGGCCTGCGCGCGCGCACGAAGCTGATCGTCACGATCGCCATCTCGCTGGCGCTGTGGTACGTGGCCGAACGCCAGGCGCACCTGGCGCCGACGCTGAGGCTGCGGTTCGTCGACTATCAGATCGACCTCGGCCACTTCTTCTACCCGCTGCTGATCTATTTCGTCGTGGCGGGCACGACGAGCGCGGTCAACCTCACGGACGGCCTCGACGGGCTGGCCGCCGGCTGCGCGGCGATCGTGCTGCTGGCATACGTGGCGATCACGTTCATCACGGGCGAGTACGACCTGGCGATGCTGGCCGGCTGCCTGGTCGGCGGCTGCATCGGCTTCCTCTGGTTCAACGCCTTCCCGGCGACGATCTTCATGGGCGATACGGGCTCGCTGGGGCTGGGCGGCGCGATCGCGGGCATCGCGATCATGACCAAGACCGAGATCCTGCTGATCCTGCTCGGCGGGATCTTCGTGATCGAGGCGCTGTCGGTGGCGATTCAGGTGATCTCCTTCCAGACGACGCGCAAACGCGTCTTCCTGATGGCGCCGATCCATCACCACTTCGAGCTGCGCGCGTGGTCTGAGACGAAGATCATCCTGCGCTTCTGGATCGTCGCGGCGATCTGCTGCGCGATCGGCTTCACGATCTACCGTCAGAGCATCGGCTGAGGGGAGCCGGCGATGAAGCCCCGGCCGGAGATCCCCGGCGGTCCGTATCTGATCGTCGGCTTGGCGCGCTCGGGGGTGGCGGCGGCGCTGGCGCTGCGCGCGCGAGGTGAGCAGGTGATCGGCATCGACGCGGCCGCCCCCGCCGGGGCGGCGGAGTTGGATCAGGCCGGGGTTCGATTGCATCTCGGCGAGAAGAGCGGTGTCGATCTATCTGGATGGCGTGCGGGCGGTCGTCAAGAGCCCTGGTGTGCCGGCAGAGGCGCCGGTCATTGCCGCCGCGCGGGCGCGCGCGTTGCCGGTGCTGGGGGAGCTGGAGCTCGCGTGGCGGATGCTCGCGAACGAGTTCATCGCGGTGACGGGGACGAACGGCAAGACGACGACGGTCGAGCTGATCGGGCACATCCACCGCGAGGCCGGGCTGGCGGTGGCGGTGGCCGGCAACGTCGGCACGGCGCTCAGCTCGCTCGCCGACCGATCGGAGACCGGCCGGCTGGGGTCCGAGGCGACGGTCGTCTGCGAGGCGTCCTCGTTTCAGCTGGAGGACACGGTCTGCTTCGCGCCCGAGGCGGCCGTGCTGCTGAACGTCACTCCCGACCATCTCGACCGGCACGGGACGTTCGAGGCCTATCTGGCCGCGAAGCTCGAGATCTTCGCCCGGCAGTCAGAGCAGGACGTGGCGATCGCCCCGGCGGCGCTGCTCGAGCGCATCGGCCGCGCGGGGGCCAATGAGGGTGCGCTTGCGTTAGAGGGGACCCCGCGCGCCGGCGCGGGGCGCCTGATGGCCTTCGGCGAGGACCGCGCGGCGGCGCTGTCGCAGCATGACGGAGCGCTGTGGTGGCGGGAGCGACCGCTGATCGGCGTCGATGAGATTCGCCTGCGCGGGCGGCACAACAGTCGAGAACGCGATGGCCGCCGCGGCGGTCTGCCTGGCACGAGGGGTCGATCGCGAGGCGGTGTGTGAGGGCTTGCGCACGTTCGCGGGTGTCGCTCACCGGCTCGAGGAGGTCGCCAGCCGCGACGGCGTGCTCTACGTGAACGACTCCAAGGCGACCAACGTCGCGAGCACGCTCGTCGCTCTGGAGGCATTCGCGGACAGGCGGGTCCGGCTGATCCTCGGGGGGCAGGGTAAGGGCCAGGACTTCGCCGAGTTGCGGGAGCCCGTCGAGCGGGGTTGCGCGGCGGTCTATCTGATCGGAGAGGACGCGCAGGCGATTGCGGCCACGCTGGCGGGCGTGGAGCCGCCCGTGCACGACTGCGAGGAGCTCGAACGGGCGCTCGCGGCCGCCTCTCGGGCCGCCGGCCCAGCGGAGGTCGTGCTGCTCTCGCCGGCGTGCGCGAGCTTCGATCAGTTTGCGGACTTCGAGGCCCGTGGCGAGCGCTTTCGCGAGCTTGTCGAAAAAATGGAGGCTTAGCGCGGCGGGCGTCGAAGTCAGCGGGGATGCCAGCAGCCGCAGCACGGCGCGTCGGCCCCTCGGGGACTCCTCGCCCGCGGAGCGACCGCAGACGCGGCAAGCGGAAAGCCGCCGCGACGAGCTCCAAGCCGCTTGAGCACCGCATCCTCCTGACCGCGACCCTGTGCCTGCTGGCGTTCGGCGCGGTGATGGTCTACAGCGCCTCCTCTGCGACGTCGCTGCTGCAGGGACGCGGCAACGGCAGCGGCTATCTCGTCAAGTACGTCATCTACGGAGCGATCGGGCTGGTCGTGATGCACGTGCTCGCGCGCGACGGCGTGGCAAAAGTCCAGAGCTTCACGGCGCCGCTGCTGATCGCCTCGTTCGTGCTCGTGATCGCCGTGCACATCCCGCACGTCGGCGTGAGCGTCAACGGCGCGCGCCGTTGGCTCGGGCCGGGGCCGTTCCAGTTCCAGCCCTCGGAGCTGATGAAGCTGGCGCTGGTGCTGTACGCGGCCACGCTGCTGGCCCGCCGCCCGCAGCGCGTGCACGACCTGCGCGAGCTGTTCAACCCGCTGCTGGTGGTGATCGGCGGCGCCTGCCTGCTGGTCGTCACCCAGCCGGATCTGGGGACGGCGATGGTGATCGCCTTCACGAGCACCGCGCTCTTGATCGCCGCTGGGATCCCGCTGCGCAAGCTGGCGATCGTGGGCGGCTCGGCGTTCGGGCTGGTGATGCTGTACGCGATCGTCAAACCGTACGCGCGAGCGCGCCTGACCTCCTTCCTGGACCCCTGGGCGCACGCGTCCTCGAGTGGCTTCCAGGCGGTGCAGGGCCAGATCGCGATCGGCTCGGGGGGGCTTTTCGGCGTCGGCCCGGGCGAGTCGGTGCAGAAGATCTTCTACCTGCCGGAGGCGCCGACCGACTTCATCCTCGCCGTGATCGCCGAGGAGCTGGGGGCGGTCGGGGTGTGCGCGCTGCTGTTCCTGTACGGGCTGATCGCCTACGCGGGCCTGCGCGCGGCGAAGGGGGCCCGCAGTCTCTACAGCGCGCTGATCGCCGTCGGCGTGACCTCCCTGATTCTCTCCCAGGCGCTCCTGAACATCTTCGCCGTGCTCGGGATCGCGCCGCTCACGGGCGTCCCGCTGCCGTTCGTCTCCTATGGCTCCAGCAGCCTGATAGTGATGCTGGCCGCGATGGGCCTGCTGCTGAACGTCGCCTCCGGTGGCAGCGCGCACGTGCGCGCCGTCGCGACGCCGCGCAGGCGCTCGGCCGACGCGCGCGGGCGCGAACCGGCACGATTGGCGCGTGACTGGAGCGAAGAGGACGATCGTGATCGCCGCCGGCGGAACCGCGGGGCACGTGGTGCCGGCGCTGGCGGTGGCCGACGCGCTGCGGGCTGAGGGCGCCGAGGTCGCGTTCATCGGCGCCGGACGCGCCGAGGCGCAGCTCGTGCCCGATGCGGGCTTCCCGCTGCATACGATCTCCGTCGAAGGACTGAGCCGCACCAATCCGCTGCGGGCGCTGCGAGCGCTCGCGAGGGCGGCCGTCGCGGTGCCGCGCGCGCGGCGGATGCTGAAGAGGCTGGCGCCGGATGCCGTGATGGGCGGGGGCGGCTACGTCGCCGGGCCGGTGGTGACGGCCGCGCTGACGCTGCGGATTCCCGTCGTGCTCACCGAGGCCGACAGCCACCTGGGCCTGACCAATCGCCTGCTCGCGCCGTTTGCGCGGCGCGTGTGCCTGGCCTTTCCGCTGTCGGCCGAGGACTCGCCCGATCGGACTGGCCGCCGCGAGCGCTTTCGCGTGACCGGTCGGCCGATCCCCCCGCCCTCGCAGGACTCGCGCGCCGCGCGCGAGCGGCTGGGGATTGGCCCGGAGGAGACCTGCGTGGTCGTGTTCGGGGGCTCACTCGGCGCCCGCTCGATCAACAGGGCGGCCGCCGAAGCGTTCACGGGCAGCGCCTTCCGCGTGCTGCACGTGGCCGGGCGCCGCGAATACAGCGAGCTGGCCGCGCGCAAGCTGCCCCCCGGATATGACCTGCGGGGCTATCTGGCCGAGGCGGACTTCGCCGACGCGCTCGCGGCGGCCGATCTGGCGGTCGCACGCGCGGGCGGATCGGTGTTCGAGATCGCCGCGCACGGCGTGCCCGCGATCCTCGTCCCGTACCCGCATGCGGCCGGTGACCACCAGAGCGCCAACGCGCGCTGGATGTCCGAGGCGGGCGCGGCAGTCGTGATCGCGGACCACGAGCTGACCGCGGCGCGGCTGGCGCGGCAGGTGGCGGTGCTGCTGGCCGATCGCTCCGGCTTGGCGGCGATGGCCGCGGCCTCCAGGGGCCTGGCTCGCCCCGGGGCCGCCGCGGAGGTCGCCCACGAGCTGCTGGAGGTCGCGGACGGATGAGCGCCACCGCGGGTCCGTGGAGCGGACGGCGGCTGCACCTCCTCGGCGTCGGCGGTGCCGGCATGAGCGGATACGCCCGGGCGGCGCACGCGCTGGGGGCGCAGGTCAGTGGATCGGACGCCCAGAGCACGCCCTACCTGGAGCGATTGGCTGCCGATGGGGTGCTGCGGGCGAGCATCGGCCACGCGCCGGGGAATGTGCCTGCCGGAGAGGACGTGGAGCTCGTCTACTCCTCAGCGGTGGGGGAGGGGAACCCCGAGCGGCGCGCGGCGCGCGAGCGCGGGCTCTCCGAGCGCCCGCGCGCGGAGCTGCTGGCCGAGCTGACGTCGCTGAGGCGGACGATCGCGGTCGCGGGCACGCACGGCAAGACGACGACCGCCTCGATGCTCGTCTACGCGCTGCGCGGCGCGGGCCTCGATCCCGGGTGGCTGATCGGCGCCCCGATCGGCGATGGGCTGGCGAACGCGAGCTGGAGCGAGAGCGAGTGGCTGATCGTGGAGGCCGATGAGTCCGACCGCTCGATGCTCAGCCTGAGCGTCGAGATCGCGGTGCTGACGAACGTCGAGCTCGACCACCACGCGACCTTCGCCTCGCTGGCCGAGTTGAACGAGGCCTTCAGCGCGTTTCTCGCGCTCGCCCGTCACGGGATCGTCGCCTGGGAGCGTCCACAGCTGCTCGCGCTGATGCCGCCGGGGGAGACGCCGAGCGGGCGCCGCCCGTCCTCTTCGACGTGCCCGAGCCGACCCTCCTCCCGGAGGGCTCACGCTTTCGGTGGCGCGGAATGGAGGTGCGCCTGGCGGTGCCGGGCGCCCACAACGCGCTAAACGCGGCCGCGGCGCTCGAGGCGGCCCGACTGACCGGCGCGGAGGCCGAGCGAGCGGTTGTCGCCCTGGCCGGCTTCCACGGCGCCGGCCGGCGCTTCCAGCTGCTTGGCGCGAGCGCGCGCGGAGCGCTCGTGTATGACGACTACGCCCACCACCCGACGGAGGTGGCGGCGACCCTGGATGCGGCCCGCACGCTCGCGCACGAGCGGCTGGTGGCCGTGTTCCAGCCACACCTGTACTCGCGTACGGCGCTGCTCGCCGCGGACTTCGGCCGCGCGCTGGCCCGCGCCGACGTGGTCGTGGTGCTCGACGTGTACCCCGCGCGCGAGCGCGCGGCGGATCATCCCGGCGTCAGTGGACTGCGCATCGCCGAGGCCGCCGCGGACGCGGCTGCCGGCAGGCCCGTGTACTGGCTGCCGGCGTTCGCGGATGCCGAGGCGGTGCTCGAGGAACTGCTGGAGGAGCGAGACGTATGCCTGGTGATGGGCGCCGGGAGCGTCGATGCGCTCGCACGTGAGCTGGTGGGCGGGTGAGCGTCCCGCCGCTGCCTGCGTCGATCCAGCGGGACTTCCCGATCGCGCGCCTGTCGACGGTGCGAACCGGCGGCGCGGCCGAGTTCTTCGCACGCGCCGGCGAGCAGGAGGAGCTGCTGGAGCTGCTCGCGTGGGCGCGGGACGGAGCAGATCCCCGTCAACGTCGTGGGGTCGGGCTCGAACCTGCTGATCGCCGATCGTGGAGTGGCCGGCCTGGTGCTGAAGCTCGACCGCGGGCTGGCCGCGATCGAGCTGCGGGACGGCCGGATGCTGTGCGGCGGCGGAGCGCGGCTGCCGGCTGTCGCCGCCCGTGCCGCCCGCGCGGGGCTGTCGGGGATCGAGTTCGGAGTCAACATCCCCGGCACGGTCGGAGGGGCGGTGCGGATGAACGCCAACGCCTACGGCGGTGAACTGGCGCGCGTCCTCGAGTGGGTCGAGATCGCCACTGCCGCGGGGATCGAGCGCCGCGCCTCAGAGGAGCTGGCCTTCGGCTACCGGCGCTCGAACATCGAGGCAGGGCAGATCGTGACGCGGGCCTGCTTCGCGCTCGCTGCGGCCGACACCGTGACCGTCACCGCGACGCTCGCGGAGATGCGTGCCCGCCGCCACGAGGCGCAGCCGCAGGGGATCAAGACGTTCGGCTCGACCTTCAAGAACCCGGACGATCCGCGCGCGGAGGGGCGCAGCGCCGGGCTGCTGCTGGCTGAGACCGGCTGTAACGGCGTGGCGGTCGGCGGCGCGCGGTTCGCGCCCAAGCACGCCAACTTCATCGAGAACACGGGCACGGCGAGCACCGCCGACGTGCTGGCCGTGATGGCCGAGGGCCGCCGGCGCGTGCTCGAGCGCTTCGGCGTGGAGCTCGAGCCCGAGGTACAGATCCTCGGCGAGGTGCGGTTTCCCTGGTTGTAGGGGTTCGCGGGCGCAGGTCGAAGAAGGGATCCGATGGATCGCTCCTTTGCTGGCCGCCTCGGGATCGGCCGTCTCGCGCATCCGCCCGCTGCGACCGCGAGACGGCGCACGGGCCGAGCGTCAAGTGCCCGTAGGCGCTCCCGGCCGAGCCTGCGGACTACGGGGCGCCTGCTAGGCCCCCTCCAGGCGTTCGCGACCGCTCTGCGCTCCGGCCTGAGGGTGGTTTGGCGCCGGCGGCGGCTGCGCTTCGCGCTGCTGGCGCTGCTCGTGTTGCTGCCGCTGCTGAGCGGTGGCTGGCTGTGGCTGCGGCACTCCTCGCTGGTGCAGGTGCGGCGGGTGCAGGTGAGCGGGCTGCACGGTCCCGAAGCGAGGGCGATCGACACGGCGCTGAGCAATGCCGCGCGGCACATGAGCACGCTCGACGTGCACATCGGCGCCCTGCGGGCCGCCGCGGCGCCGTTTCGCGTCGTGCGCGACGTGCGCGTGAGCACGAGCTTCCCGCACGGCCTGCACATCCACGTGATCGAGCAGCCGCCGGTCGCCGCGCTGACGGTCGCAGGCACGCGCACGGCGGTGGCCGCCGACGGCGTCGTGCTCGGCCCCGCGCTGCTGTCTGGATCGCTCCCGGCGCTCAGCGCTGACGGAAAGGCTGTCTCCGGGCGCAGCGTGCGCGGTTCGGCGCTGCTCGGCGCGCTGAGCGTTCTCGGCGTCGCCCCGGCGCCGCTCGCCAAGACGATCGAGCGCGCCTACTCCGGGCCGAAGGGGCTGACCGTGGCGATGAGCTTTGGATTGCTCGCCTACTTCGGCGACGGCAGCCGGCCACACGCGAAGTGGCTCGCGCTCGCGCGGGTGCTTGCCGACCCGAGCTCCGCGGGCGCCTCCTACGTCGACGTGCGCCTGCCCGAACGCCCCGCCGCCGGCTTCGCCCCAGGCGCGGCGCCACCCTCGTCCACGACCTCTGAACAGACGAGCTCGGAATCCGGCGAAGATCTCGCGAGCGGACTGTCGGCCGCGGTCGGCTCGGGCTCCTCCGCGGCGCCGCCCGAATCCGCGGAAAGCGAATCCGAAAGCTCCTCCGAAGCGACCACCAACGGGAGCAGCGAAGCGAGCGGCGAAGAAGGCTCGGAAGCGTCCGCGGAAAAGCCCGCACCGGGCGGCTGACACGACCTAACTCTCGACTCGAGGTTGACTGTAGTAGAACGAGATTCTCACCCGGCGGTCGAGAGTTCGCCGTTCTGCAACGAATGTTGCGAGAGTCGCCGTTGTCGTTGACAGGGCGAAGATCCCTGCATAACGTGCACAACCCGGCGGTTCGGCGATCTGTATGCTCCGAACCCTAATTTCTTACTGAAGGGTTCGGACAGAACCATCATGGAGAGCAGCGGAAGCTATCTGGCGGTCATCAAGGTCGTGGGCGTCGGCGGCGGCGGCACCAACGCCGTCAGCCGCATGGTCGACGCGGGACTGCGCGGCGTGGAGTTCATCGCCGCCAACACCGACGCTCAGGCGCTGGCGATGTGCGACGCCGACATCAAGCTGAACGTCGGCCACGAGTCGACCAAGGGACTCGGCGCCGGCGCCAACCCGGACGTCGGCCTGGCCGCGGCCTCGGAGTCGCGCGACGACATCAAGGAGGCGCTGAAGGGCGCTGACATGGTGTTCGTGACCGCCGGCGAGGGCGGCGGCACGGGCACGGGCGCCGCGCCGGTGATCGCAGAGATCGCCAAGAACGAGATCGGCGCGCTGACGGTGGGCGTGGTCACGCGCCCATTCGATTTCGAGGGCTCCCAGCGCGGTCGTCAAGCCACCGAAGGCATCGAGCGCCTGCGCGAGGTGGTGGACACGCTGATCGTGATCCCCAACGAGAAGCTCTTGACCGTCGTCGAGCGGCGCACCTCGATGCTCGACGCCTTCCGCGAGGCCGACAACATCCTGCGCCAGGGCGTGCAGGGGATCACCGACCTGATCACGATCCCCGGCCTGATCAACCTGGACTTCGCCGACGTGCGCACGATCATGCAGGACGCCGGCTCGGCGCTGATGGGGATCGGCACGGCGGGCGGCGAGAGCCGCAGCGGCGATGCCGCCAAGGCCGCGATCTCCTCACCGCTACTGGAAGAGTCCGTCGACGGCGCCACGGGCATCCTCCTGAACATCACCGGCGGCAAGGATCTCGGCCTGTTCGAGGTCAACGATGCCGCCGAGATCATCCAGAACGCCGCCGACCCGAACGCCAACATCATCTTCGGCGCGGTCATCGACGAGAGCATGTCCGACGAGGTGCGCGTGACCGTGATCGGCACGGGCTTCGATCACCGCCCGGGCCGCAGCGCCCGCGCCGAGGGCCGCGCGCGGCGCGATCGCGGTCCGCGGATCGACGATCGCCAGCGCTCGACGCTCGAGATCTCCGACGACGACATCGACGTGCCGCCGTTCCTGCGCTAGCGCTTCGGGGGCTCGACACGCGGTAGCGCTAGCCTGCGGGCCAATGCCGCTGACCCTGCGCCGCACCGCCCTGTTCGATCGTCACGTCGAGGCGGGCGCGAAGCTGGTCGAGTTCGCCGGCTGGGAGATGCCCGTGCAGTACGAGGGCGTGCGTGCCGAGCACATGGCGGTTCGAGAGACCTGCGGCATCTTCGACGTCTCACACATGGGTGAGATCGAAGTCGCCGGACCGCAGGCGCTCGAGCTGTTGCAGAGGCTGCTCTCCAACGACGTCGCGAAGATCGGCGTGGACGTCGACGGCGGCGGCGCCCAGTACAGCGTGCTCTGCCTCGAGGACGGCGGCGTCCTGGACGACCTCTTCACCTATCGTCTGGACACCGAGCGCTATCTGACGGTCACGAACGCCTCGAACCACGTGCGGGACCTCGAATGGTTCCGCGAGCACGCGCGGGAGTTTCCCGAGGCCAAGGTGAGCGACCGGATCGACGACTGTGCAATGCTCGCCGTACAGGGGCCGCTAGCGCGCGCGATCGTGCAGGCGATCTCCGATGCCCCGCTGCCGCCGCGCATGAGGGCGGCGACGCGACGGCTGGACGGCGCGGAGGTGCTGGTGTGCGGCACCGGCTACACCGGTGAGGACGGCGTCGAGCTGCTCTGCCGCCCTGAGGACGCCGGCGCCCTGTGGGATGAGATCGTGCGCCGCGGCGCGGTTCCGGCGGGCCTGGCCGCGCGCGACACGCTGCGCCTGGAGGTGTGCTTTCACCTGTACGGCAACGATCTGAGCATCGAGCGCGGGCCGATCGAAGCGGGTCTCGGCTGGTGCTGTCGCGAGGACACCGGCTTCATCGGCGCGGACGCCGTCGCGCGGGTCCGCGCGGCCGGCGCGGCGCAGAAGCTCATCGCCTTCGCGATCGAGGGGCCCGGGATCGCCCGCCAGGGCAACCCCGTGATGGGTGGCGGCGAGGTCACGAGCGGCACGATGTCGCCGAGCCTCGGCGTTGGCATCGGCATGGCCTACGTGCCGGCCGCGAGCGCCGCCGTCGGCACGCCGCTGGAGATCGACGTTCGTGGCAAGATGCGCCCCGCCGTTGTCAAGCAGAAGCCGCTCTATGAGAAAGGGTCGTGAATGGCTGAGGCCAGCTACCCGCAGGAGCTGCTGTACCACCCCGAGCACGACTGGGCGCGGCTCGACGTCGCGAGCCCCGAGCTGGCGACGCTCGGGATCACGTGGTTCGCCCAGGACGCGCTCGGCGAGGTCGTCTTCTTCGAGCCGCCGGCGCTCGGCACGAGCCTTCAGAAGGACTCCTCCTACGCCGAGGTCGAGTCGGTGAAGGCCGTCTCTGACGTGATCGCGCCGCTTTCGGGTGAGATGGTCGAGGTCAACGAGGCGCTGGCGGACGATCCGCAGCTGATCAACGAGGACCCCTACGGCGCGGGCTGGCTCGTGAAGGTGAAGCTGGCCGACCCCTCCGAGCGCGACGCGCTGATGGACGCCGGTGCGTATACGGCCTCGCTGGGTGGCTAGGCTGACTGCAGTCACTTGAGTCGCTATACCGCCATCACTCCCGCGGACCTCGACGCGATGCTCGGCGCGATCGGCGTCTCCTCCGTACAGGAGATCTTCGACCGCCAGATCCCCGAGGCGGTGCGCCTGCGCCGGGCGCTGGCGCTTCCCGACGGCCTGCCTGAGCAGGAGGTCTACGAGCATCTGCGCGAGCTCGCCGCCCGCAACACGAGCGCCGAGGACGAGCTGAGCTTTCTCGGGGCGGGCATGTACGACCACTACGTGCCGGCGCTCGTCGACATGCTGACCGAGCGCTCGGAGTTCCTGACGCCCTACACCCCCTACCAGCCGGAGATCTCCCAGGGCGGGCTGCAGGTGATGTTCGAGTATCAGACGGCGATCTCCGAGCTGACGGAGCTGCCCGTCTCCAACGCCTCGGCCTATGAGGGCCCCTCGGCGGTCGCCGCCGCCGGGTATCTGGCGAAGCTGCACAACGGCCGGCGGCGGCTGGTGGTCAGCGCCGGGCTGCACCCACATGCGATCGAGACGCTGCGCACGCACGCCCACGGCTATGGCATGGAGGTCGAGGAGGTGCCGCTTACCACCAGTGGCGTCACCGACGCCGAGGCGTGGGCGCGGACGATCGACGCGGATACCAGCGCTGCGATCTTCGCGCAGCCGAACTTCTACGGTGTGGTCGAGGACGCGGTGGCGCTGAGCGCGGCCGCCAAGGCCGCCGCCGGGGACGGCGAGGATGGACGGAGCCCGGCTGGCGCTCCCGTGGTCGTGGCGCAGGTCGATCCGATCGCGCTGGGCATCCTCGTGCCACCCGGCGCGTGTGGCGTGGACGTCGCCGTGGGCGAGGGGCAGTCGCTGGGCAACCGCCTGGATTACGGCGGGCCGTCGTTCGGCTTCTTCGCGGCTCGCGAGGAGTATCTACGGCGGATGCCGGGGAGAATCGCCGGGGAGACGCTCGACGTGGACGGCCGCCGGGGCTTCGTGCTGACGCTGCAGACCCGCGAGCAGCACATCCGCCGCGAGAAGGCCACCTCGAACATCTGCACCGCGCAGGCGCTGAACGCTCTCGCGGGCGTCGTCTACCTGTCATGGCTCGGGCGCCGCGGGATCGTCGAGCTGGGCGAGCTGCTGCTCGCGCGCACGCACTACGCCCGCGAGCGGCTCTCAGAGCTGGACGGCGTCGAGAAGCTCCACGAGCAGCCCGTGATCCGCGAGTTCGCGCTGCGCCTGGACGCCGACATCGCCGCGGTCAGGCGCCGCTGCGTGCTGCACGGCGTCAATCCCGGCGTGGACGTGCACCGGCTGACTCATCGCCCGGAGGATCGCGGAGTGCTGCTGGTGGCGATCACCGAGCGCCGCTCGCGAGCCGACATCGATCGCCTCGCCGAGGTTCTGGGGGCGGCCGTGACGGCCGAGCGCCAGGCGGTGGCCGTATGAGCGCCGAGCTCCCGCTGCAGCGCGAGCGCGCGCGAACGATCTTCCAGAAGGGGGCTCCCGGACGCCGCGCGTTCGTGTGCCCGCCCCTCGACGTGCCCGAGGCCGATCGGCAGGAGCTCTTGCCCGCGCGCTATCGCCGCGCCGAGCCGCCGCGGCTGCCGGAGATCTCAGAGCCCGAGATCGTGCGCCATTACGTCGGCCTGTCCAAGCGCAACTTCGATCTCGACTCCGGCTTCTACCCGCTCGGCTCGTGCACGATGAAGCACAACCCACGCCTGCACGAGCGCGTGGCGGCGCTGCCCGGACACGCGCGGCTGCACCCGCTGCAGGACCCCGAGCGCGCTCAGGGAGCGCTCGAGCTGATGTGGAACCTACAGGGCGCGCTCGGGGAGATCTCGGGTCTGCCGAATGTCTCGCTGCAGCCCTCGGCGGGGTCCGCGGGCGAGCTCGCGGGTGTGCTCTTGACCCGCGCCTACCACGAGGATCGCGGTGAGACGCGTCACAAGGTGCTGACCCCCGACACCGCGCACGGCACGAATCCGGCCACCGTCACGATGGCGGGGCTCGAGGTGGTCAAGCTGGCGACGAACCCCGACGGCGGGATCGACCTCGACGATCTGCGCGCGAAGGCCGGCGCGGACGTGGCCTGTCTGATGCTCACGAACCCCAACACGCTCGGGCTGTTCGATCCGAACATCGAGGAGATCGCCGCGATCGTGCACGGGGTGGGGGCGACGCTGTACTACGACGGCGCGAACCTGAACGCCGTCATGGGCCTCTCGCGCCCCGGCGACATGGGCTTTGACATCGTGCACTTCAACCTGCACAAGTCCTTCACCCAGCCGCACGGCGGCGGCGGCCCGGGGTCGGGCCCGATCGCCGTTTCCGAGCGCATCGCCCCGTACCTGCCGCGCCCGGTCGTCGTGTGTGGTGGTGATGGCGCGTTCACGCTGGATCTGGGCCGCGAGGAGGATCGGCCGAAGTCGATCGGGCGCCTGCGCGGATTCCACGGCAACTACGGCTGCTTCGTGCGCTCCTACGCCTACATCTGCTCGCTCGGCGCCGACGGGCTGAAGGACGCCTCGGAGGCGGCGGTGCTGAACGCCAACTACCTCCTCGCCCGCCTTCGCGAGCATGGCGTCGCGGAGTACCTGCCGCTCGCCTACGGGGAGCTGTGCATGCACGAGTTCGTCCTCTCCGGCGGGCCGATGAAGAGGGAGCTTCAGGTCAAGACGCTCGATCTCGCAAAGCGGCTGCTCGACTTCGGCTTTCATCCGCCGACCGTGTACTTCCCGCTGCTCGTCGAGGAGGCGCTGATGATCGAGCCGACCGAGACCGAGACCAAGGAGACGCTCGATGCGTTCGCCGAGGCGATCGCGGAGATCCTGCGGGAGGCGGCGGAGGACCCGCAGATCGCGCTGGGCGCCCCTTACACGACGCCCGTGCGCCGCCTCGACGAGGTCGCGGCCGCCAAGCGCCCGGTCATCCGCCAGGCGCTGGACTAGGCTCGGCGGCGATGGCGAGCGGATACAGGGATCTCGGCTGGGAGCTGCCGTGGCTGACCGACAGCGCGCAGCGCAGGCGCTGAGAGGAGAAAGCGGACCACATGCGGATCTTCTCGGGCATCCAGCCCACCGGGCGCAAGCATCTGGGCAACTACATCGGCGCGATCGCCCAGTACGTCTCGAGCCAGGAACGCGGCGAGGGGATCTTCTGCATCGTTGATCTGCACGCGATCACCGTTGCCTACGAGCCGCGAGAGCTGCGCGAGCGCCTGTATGACACGACCGCGATCCTGCTCGCGGCCGGCCTTGATCCGGCGCGCTGCATCCTCTTCCGCCAGGGCGACGTCGCCGAGCACACCGAGCTGACCTGGCTGCTGAGCAGCGTCACCGAGCTCGGGCGCCTGCAACGCATGCACCAGTTTCGCGACAAGTCGATCGCCCAGCGCGAGCTCGTCTCTGCCGGCCTGCTTCTGTATCCGGTGCTGCAGGCGGCCGACGTGCTCGCCTACCGCGCCCACGAGGTGCCGGTGGGCGAGGATCAGCGCGAGCACCTGGAGCTGATGCGCGATGTGGCGCGTCGCTTCAACGCGCGCTTCGCGGGCGGGGAGGAGGTGCTGGTGGTTCCCGAGCACCGGATCCCGCCGGTCGGCGCGCGCATCATGGATCTGCAGGACCCGAGCAGCAAGATGTCGACGACCGGCGGCTCCGAGCAGGGCACCGTCTACGTGCTCGACGAGCCCAAGGCGATCGAGAAGAAGTTCAAGAGCGCCGTCACCGACTCCGGCAGCGAGGTGCGCCGGGCGCCGGAGAAGCCGGGCGTGAGCAATCTGATCGATGTCCTGGCGGCGGTGCGCGGGATCGATCCGGCGGCCGTCGAGTCCGAGTTCGCCGAGGCGCGCTACGGCGACTTCAAGACCGCCGTGGCCGCCGCCGTGATCGACTACCTCGCTCCGGTGCGCGAGCGCTATCAGCAGTTGCGGGCGGATGAGGCCGCGCTCGAGGCGATGCTCGAGGACGGCGCCGGGCGTGCGCGGGCGATCGCCGCGGGCACCCTCGAAGACGTGCGCGAGCGCATGGGCGTCGGCGCTCCCCGTCGGGAGCGGGCGGTACCGTGAGCGGATGCGCCTCGTGCCGATCGGCCGCCTCGGAGTGACGGTATGAGCCTGGCCGCGCTGGAGCTCGATCTGGAGATCTTCACGGGCCCGTTCGATCTGCTGCTCACGCTCGTGCTGCGCGAAGAGGTCGATCTGCTCGAGCTGCAGCTGGCCGAGGTCGTGCTCGCCTATCTCGATCATCTCGAGGCGCGCGGCGAGCTGGACCTGGAGACGGCGACCGAGTTCATCGTGCTGATCGCCGCGCTCTTGGAGCTGAAGTCGCGGCTGATGCTGATCGGCGAGGAGCAGGAGGAGCTCGACATCGAGCCCGAGCAGGCCGCCGAGGAGCTGTTGGCGAGGATGCTCGATGCCCGCCGCTACCGGACCGCCTCCGCCCATCTAGGCGAATTGCTCGCCGCCGAGCACGGGGTGCGCTTCCGCGAAGCCCCGCTGCCCGCCGGCATCCGCCGCACGATCGTGCAGGCGGCCGATGGCTCGGAGGACCCGCAGCTGCTGGGCGAGGCGATCGGGCGCCTGCTGCTGATGCCGCCGGAGATCAACCTCCGCCACGTCGCCGTGCCGCGCGTCGCGGTCGCCGAGCGCCTCGCGCTGCTGCGCGGGCTGCTGCGCCGCGGGGCCTTCGACTTCGAGGAGGCGGTGCTCGGCGCCGATCGGATGACCGTCGCGGTCACGCTGTTTGCGCTGCTGGAGCTCTACAAACGGGGCGAGGCCGACTGGCGGCAGGGAGAGAGCTTCGGCGAGATCGCGGTCCAGGCGCGCTCGCCGCAGGCGCCGATCTCCGCTGTGGCACAGGCCGGGGGCTTGGCCGGGTGAGCGACGGCTCCGAGGACCCTCCCGCGCTCGCGCGCACGGTCGAGGCGCTGCTGTTCCTCTCGAGCGATCCGCTCAGCGCCGCCGAGCTGGCCGAGGCCAGCGAAGCGGGCGAGGGCGCGGTGCTCGCCGCGCTGGCGCTGCTCTCCGAGCAGTACGCCCCCGGGCGCTCCGGCATTCGCCTTCGCGAGCTCGGTGGCGGCTGGACGTTCGCCTCCGACCCCGCCGCCGAGGACGCGGCGCGGCGTTTGTTCAGCCGTCCGCGTGCCGCGACGCTCACGCCGGCCCAGGCTGAGACACTCGCGATCGTCGCCTATCTGCAGCCGATCTCGCGCCCGGAGATCACGCGCATCCGCGGCGTCAGCGCCGACTCGGCCGCCGCCACGCTGCTCGACCGCGGGCTGATCGAGGAGGCTGGGCATTCGCAGTTCGGCGCCGTGCTGTACCGCACGGGCACGCAGTTCTTGAAGCTGTTCGGTCTGCGCTCGCTGGAGGAGTTGCCGGACGTCGCCCGCTGGGATCCGACGCCGCAGGAGCAGGCGGAGCTGCGCGAGCGGCTGCTTCGCGCGGGCGAGGCGCGAGCGGGCTAGCTAAGCCGTCCGCGCGGCGAGCTGACCACAGGCGGCGTCGATGTCGCGGCCTCGTGTCAGGCGGATCGTGGCGGGGATGCCGCGCGAGGAAAGCACGCCGTGGAAGGCGGCGATCGACTCGCGGGTGGAGCCGGCGTAGGGCGAGTCGGTCGGGTTGTAGGGGATCAGGTTGACCTTGAAGATCGAGGGCTCGCCCGCGCGGACGCTTGCGAGCATCTTCGCCAGCGCGAGGGCCTGCTCGTAGCGGTCGTTGACGCCGGCCAGCATCACGTACTCGACGAACACCCGCCGGCGCTTGCGGGCGTAGAAGGCGCGGCAGGCCTCGATCACGTCGCTCAACGGAAAGCGATCGTTGACCGGCATCAGCTCCGAGCGCAGCGCTTCATCGGCCGCGTGCAGCGACAGCGCGAGGCGCAGCGGCATGTCCTGTTCGGCGAGCCGTTCGATTCCGGGAATCCAGCCGACGGTCGAGATCGCCGTGCGCCGGTGGGTGATGCCGAGGTCGGGCAGGCGCTCGCAGGCGGTCAGCACGTTCTCGAGGTTGATCATCGGCTCGCCCATGCCCATGAAGACGCAATGGTCGATCGCCTCGATGCGGCGAAAGTGCAGCGCCTGGTCGACGATCTCCGAGGCGCTCAGGTTGCGGGCGAAGCGCATACTGCCGGTCGCGCAGAAGGTGCACGTCAGCGGGCAGCCCGACTGCGAGGAGACGCAGATCGAGCGCCGCCCATCGCGGTAGCGCATCAGCACCGCCTCCAGGGGCCGATCGTCGGCCGTGGCGAAGAGCGCCTTCACCGTGCCGTCGCTCGCTCGGGCCTCGTGCTGGAGCGAGAGGCTGGAGAACGGCAGCTCGCGCGCGAGCTCATCGCGCAGGGAAGCCGGGAGGTCGGTCATCTCCTCGTAGCCGTGCGCCCCCCTGGCGGCCCAGGCCCACACCTGGCGGGCGCGAAAGCCTGGCTGATCGTGCTCGGCGAGCATCTTTTCGAGGAGTTGGAGGTCCATGGTTCGATCGGGCCGGCGGGCCAGGAGCCGGGCAGGCTGGTAATGGTTGCAGTAGATGGGCCTCCTCACGGACCCGAGCCGATGCGCCTAGGCAAGTACCTGGCACATGCCGGCGTCGCTTCGCGTCGCTCCGCCGAGACGCTGATCGCTGACGGGCGCGTGAGTGTCGACGGCGAGCCCGTCACCGACCCCGCGCGTGACGTCGGCGAGGACAGCCTCGTGACACTTGACGGGCGCCCGTTGGCGGGCCCCGAGCCGCGGGCGACGTATGCGGTCAACAAGCCGGCGGGGGTGGTCTCCACCGCGCAAGACACGCACGGGCGCCCGACGGTGGTCGGACTGGTGCCGGCCGGGGGGCTGCGCCTGTATCCGGTCGGGCGACTGGACGCCGACAGCAGCGGCCTGATCCTGCTGACCAACGACGGCGAGCTCGCCAACCGGCTGACCCACCCGCGCTTCGAGGTGCCAAAGACCTACAGGGTGACGCTTGCGGGCGGACCCGTCAGCGAGGAGACCCTGAACGCTCTGCGCGCGGGCGTGGAGCTCGAGGATGGGCCGGCCGCGGCGCTCGCCGTACGGCGGCTCCGGGGTGACGTGATCGAGTTGACGATCCACGAAGGACGCAACCGCCAGGTGCGGCGCATGTGCGAGGCGGCCGGCCGGCGGGTCGCGGAGTTGCAGCGGATTCAGCTTCGGCCCACTGCGGCTAGACGGCCTGCGCCCGGGCGCTCACAGGCGCCTGAGCACCGAGGAGATCGAGCGACTCCGATCGCTCTGACACAATCGCGGCCCATGCGACTCTTCGCGCTGCGAGGCGCCATCAGCGTCGATCGCAACGACGCCCAGGACGTTCTCGACGCCACGACGGCGCTGATGCGGGCGATCATGGAGCGCAACGAGCTGACGCCGGTAAACGTCGTCAGCTGCATCTTCACGGCCACGAACGACCTCAACGCGGAGTTTCCGGCGGTCGCCGCGCGAGCGGTCGGCTTCGAGGGCGTTCCGCTTCTGTGTGCCCGCGAGATCGCGGTGCCGCGCTCGCTGCCGCGGGTGATCAGGGTCTTGATCCACTACTACGCCGATGAGGGTCACGAGCCCAAGCACGTGTACCTCGGCGAGGCGAGCGCGCTGCGCGCCGATCTGCAGGCCGCTCAGTAGGCCGGCGCTCGCCGGAGCCGCGTCGCGCGCTCGGCTGTGCACCGATGCCGGCATCGGTGGCGCGCTCACGGCACAATAGGCGGGTGGCCATCGAGTTCTCAGAGCGCATCGGCAGGATTCCCTCCTATCCCGCCGCGGGCGGCTACGCCGAGGACGTGCCGCCCGTGCGCCTGGCGAGCAACGAGTCGCCCTACCCGCCGCTGCCCGCGGTGCAGGAGGCGATCGAACGCACCCTGCCGGCCCTCAATCGCTATCCCGATCCATCCAACTCGATTCTGCGGCGCACGCTGAGCGAGCGCTACGGCGTAGCCGGAGTCGCGGATCGCGATCGGCAACGGCTCCTGCGACATCCTGCTCGCCGCCGGCGAGGCGCTGCTGGAGCCCGGCGCGGAGCTCGTCTACGCATGGCCGTCCTTCTCGGTCTACCCGCACCTCAGCGCCGCCTCCGGGGCGCGCGCGGTGACGGTCGCGCTCGACGAGCTCGACCGTCACGACCTGCCGGCGATGCTGCGGGAGATCACCGTCGCCACGCGGCTGGTGCTCGTGTGCAACCCCAACAACCCGACGAGCACCGCGGTCGCCGCTTCAGGAGATCGCCGAGTTCCTCGCCGAGGTGCCGGCACACGTGTGCGTGATCGTCGACGAGGCCTACTGCGAGTTCAACCTGCTCGAGGACCCCGACGCCTCGATCGACCTGCTCGATCGCCACCCGAACCTCGTGCTGCTGCGGACCTTCTCGAAGGTCTATGGCCTTTGCGGGCTGCGCGTCGGCTTTGCCCTGTGCGGCTCGGAGGCGCTGCCGCGGGCACTCGACCAGGTTCGCCAGCCGTTCTTCTGCAACGCGCTCGCGCAGGCCGCCGCGGTCGAGGCGCTCGCGCATCAAGATGCCGTGATCGACCGTGTCGCGCGCAACGTCGCCGAGCGCATCTCCGTCGATGAGCGGCTGCGTGCGCTGGGGATCGAGCCGGCCGACTCGCAGGCCAACTTCTGCTGGTTCGCGCTTGGTCGCGATCGCGACGAGCGCGAGGTCATGAGTGGGCTGCAGGAGCGTGGCGTGCTCGTGCGCGGCGGCACGGCGCTTGGCGGCGAGGGGGCGCTGCGCGTCACCTACGGCACGCCCGAGGAGAACGCACGCTTCCTGGAGGCGCTTGCCGAGGTGCTGTGAAGGTGCTACAACCTCTGAGAACGATCATGCCCGAAGCCGCCACCGCATCCACTCGTAGTGCCCTCGCGCGTGCCGCATGGTCGTCCTACGCCTACGCCTGGCGATTTATCTAGGCGCTTCGGCCTTGGCCCGTTCGTGAGCGGGCCGCTTCGGTCGCAAGGTGTCCCCGCCAACGGGGACTGAGCGCCTTCTCAGCTGGGCCCGAGAGCCCTCCCTCGCGATCCCGTCCCGCGGCGAGCGAGCCTCACGAAGCTCAGGTGCGCTGGCGAAGCCAGTCGCATGGACATCAGATCCAGGCGTTATTTGAAAGGATGAATTGATGATGATCGTCATGAAGGAGACCGCGACCGAGGAGGAGGTCGACGCGGTCGTCGAGAAAATCGAGCGCGCCGGCGCGCTGGCTCATCGCAGCCGCGGCGCGCGCGTGACCGTGATCGGAGCGATCGGCGACGTCGAGCAGGACGTGACGGTGGAGGGTCTCGGGCTCGAGGGCCAGGCGGGCGTGGACCGCGTCGTTCCGATCCTCAAGCCCTACAAGCTGGCCTCGGCGCAGATAACCCACGGCGAGCGAACCGTGCTCGACATCGAAGGGCGCAAAGTCGGGGGCGATCACTTCGCGCTGATCGCCGGGCCGTGCACGGTCGAGTCGCGCGAGCAGACGCTTGACACCGCGCGCGTCGTGCGCGATGCCGGCGCGACGCTCCTGCGCGGGGGCGCCTACAAGCCGCGCACCTCGCCTTACGCCTTCCAGGGACTCGGCCAGGAGGGGCTGCGACTGCTCGCCGAGGCGAAGCTGGAGACAGGCCTGCCGATCGTGACCGAGCTGATGGACATGCGCGACATCGACGCCGTGCTGGAGGTCGCCGACGTCGTGCAGATCGGCGCTCGCAACATGCAGAACTACCCGCTGCTCGCGGAGATCGGCCGCTCCGGGCGTCCCGCCCTGCTCAAGCGCGGGCTGTCCTCGACGCTCGATGAGCTGCTGATGGCCGCCGAGTACATCCTCAAGGAAGGCAATCCCAACGTGATGCTGTGCGAGCGCGGTATCCGCACGTTCGAGACCGCCTACCGCTTCACGCTCGATCTGATGGCCGTGCCCGTGCTCAAGGAGCTCTCGCACCTGCCGGTGATCGTCGACCCGAGTCACGCCGCCGGCCGGCGCGATCTGGTCACCCCGCTGTCGCTCGCGGCCGCGGCCGTCGGCGCGGACGGGATCATCGTCGAGGTGCACCCGAATCCGGACGAGGCGATCTGCGATGGCCCGCAGGCGCTGCGGGCCGAGGACTTCGCCGAGTACTCCGCGGCGGTGGAGCAGGCCGCATCGCTCGCGGGCAAGGCGCTCAGCGCCGTCTGATGGCCACGGGGCCGGCTCTTTGAATGTCGCGGTGCTCGGCGTCGGGCTGATCGGAGGCTCGATCGGCCTGGCGACCCGGCGGCGGGCGGACGCGAAGGTGTGCGGATATGACCCGGACGAGCAGGTGCTCGTCAAGGCGCTCGAGCTGGGAGCGATCGACACACGAGCCGCGGATGTGGCCGGCGCGGTCAAGGACGCCGACGTCGTGTTCGTCGCTACCCCCGTCGGGGCGCTCGGGGAGATGGTGACGCTCGCGCTCGACGGCGCCGGCCCGGGCTGCGTGGTCACCGACGTCGGATCGACCAAGCGCGTGGTCGCGGACGCGGGCGCCGATGAGCGCTTCATCGGCGGGCACCCGCTGGCGGGCGCGGAGACTGCGGGCGTGGAGCACGCACGCGAGGATCTCTTCGACGGCGCCGTCTGGTACCTGACACCGGCGCGGGACAGCACCGCGGGGGTGCTATATGAGCGCCTGCACCGCCTGCTCACGAGCATCGGCGCCCAGCCGACGGCGATCGACGCCGACACGCACGACCGCCTGCTGGCGGCCGTCTCACAGCTGCCGCACGTGCTCGCCAACCTGCTCGCGGCCCAGGCCACGGACGCGCTCAGCGGCAAGAGCGATCGGCGCCTGCCGGCGGTCGGCCCGAGCTTCCGCGACGCGACGCGCGTGGCTGGCGCCAACAGCGCGATCTGGACGGACATCTACATGTCCAACCGCGATGCGCTCGTCGAGAGCATCGACGACTTCGCAGGGCGGCTCGCCGCGGTGCGCGCGACGCTCGCCGCTGGCGACGCCGGCGGCGTGACCGCCTGGAACGAGCGTGCCCGCTGTGACCGTGAAGAGTTACTGGGCGCCGGCGTTGCGGGAGGCCCCGTGCACGAGCTGCGCGCCTCGGTTCCCAACCGCCCAGGCGTGATCGCCGAGATCGCGCTGGCGCTCGGCCGTGCCGGCGTGAACATCCTCGACATGGCCCTATCTCCCTCCGAGGACAATCGCCAGGGCGTGGTGGCGCTGTGGATCGGTGGCGAGCAGCGCTCCGAGCGCGCCCAGGAGCTGATCGCCGAGCTCGGCTTCCCGGTCGCGCGCGCATGAGAGAAAGCCCGTGAACGTGCGTTTCGAACCCGCTCGTGGACTGTCCGGCGAGCTGCGCGCGCCGGCTGACAAGTCGATCTCCCATCGCGCGGCGCTGCTCGGGGCGATGGCCTCCGAGCCAGTGCACATCGAGGGCTATCTGCGCGCAGCCGACACCGACTCCACGCTCGAGGCTGTGCGCGCCCTCGGGGCGCTCGTCGAGGTTCGGGGCGAGGACATCGTCGTCCGCGGCACCGGCCTGCGCGAGGCGCGCGAGCCCGACGGGCCGATCGACGTCGGCAACGCCGGCACGCTCCTGCGGTTGCTGCCCGGCTGGCTGGCCGCCCAGGAGGGGCGCTCGTTCACGCTCGACGGCGATGCGTCGATTCGCCGTCGCCCGGTCGACAGGATCGCCGAGCCGCTGCGCCAGATGGGCGCTGAGCTGCAGGCGCGCAACTCACGCTTTCCGCCCGTGACGGTCAGCGGCGCGCGCCTGCGGGCGATCTCCTACGAGCTCGAGGTCGCGAGCGCCCAGGTGAAGTCGTGCGTGCTGCTCGCTGCGCTGGCGGCGGACGGCGCGACGACGCTCGGCGAGCCTGCGCGCAGCCGCGACCACACCGAGCGCATGCTCCTGCGCGCCGGCGTCGGCATCCACCGCAACGGCCGTCACGTGACCGTCGTCAACACCGATGAGCTGCAGCTCGACGGCCTGACCGTCCCGGGCGACGCGAGCTCGGCGGCGTTCCTGGTCGCGGCGGGCGTGCTCGTGCCCGGCTCGCGCCTTTTGATCGGCGACGTCGGCGTCAACTGGACGCGCACCGGCTTCCTGCGGATCGTGCGGCGCATGCGCGGCATCGTGCTGGGAGACCTCGAGGACGAGACCGGCGAGCTCTCACCGCATGAGCCGGTCAGCGATCTCGACATCGCCCACGGTGCGCTCGAGGGCACGGTCGTGGAGGCCGAGGAGGTGCCGCTGGCGATCGACGAGCTGCCGCTGGTCGCGCTGCTCGGCTGCTTCGCCGAGGGCGAGACGGTCGTGCGCGGGGCACAGGAGCTGCGCGTGAAGGAGTCTGACCGCATCGCCGGCGTGGTCGAGGGCCTGCGCGGCCTCGGCGCCGACATCGAGGCCGCGGACGACGGCTTCGCGGTGCGCGGAGGCGAGGGGCTGCGCGGCGGGAGCATCGACGCCCGCGGTGACCATCGCCTGGCGATGATGGGCGCCGTCGCCGGCCTTGCCTCGCGTGAGGGAGTCGAGGTCGTGGGGATGGAGGCGGCGAGTGTGTCCTACCCGCGCTTCGCCGAGGATCTGGCCGCGCTTTGCTCGTAGCGATCGACGGACCAGCGGGCGCGGGCAAGTCGACGGTGGCCCGCGCGGTTGCCCAAGAGTTGGGGTTCACATATCTGGATAGCGGCGCGATGTACCGCTGCGTGGCGCTGCTGTGGCTTGCCTCGCCCGCGCTCGAGCCGGCGGCGCTGGCGAGCGCGGCGAGCATCGAGCTGGGAGACGCCGCCGCGGAAGGGGCGACACGCGCGATCCTCGACGGGCGCGAGGTGACCGAGCAGATTCGCGCGCCCGCGGTCTCCGAGGCCGCCTCGCAGGTCGCCGGCGATCCCGGCGTGCGAGCAGCCCTGGTCGCAAAGCAGCGCGCGCTGATCGCTGACGGCGACTGGGTCGCCGAGGGACGGGACATCGGAACCGTGGTCGCGCCCGACGCGGCGCTGAAGGTCTTTCTGACGGCCAGCCCCGAGGAGCGTGCGCGCCGGCGCGCCGCCGAGCTGGACGCCGATCCGGCGACCGTGCTGGCCGAGCAGGCGATGCGCGACGAGCGCGACTCCACGCGCGAGCACAGTCCCCTGCGACCCGCCTCCGGAGCGGTCACACTCGACACCACGGGGCTTGACGTGCGGGAGGTGGCACGGCGCATCGCCGCGCTCGCGCGCAGCGCCGCGGGCCCTGCCTGAGCGGGAAGCGGCGCCGGCCGGGTCATACTGGCTGCATGAAGGTCGCCGTCGTCGGCTATCCGAACGTGGGGAAGTCCTCGCTCATCAACCGCCTCACGGGCACGCGTGAGGCGGTCGTGCACGAGCGCCCGGGGGTGACGCGCGACCGCAAGGAGCTGGACTGCGATTGGAATGGGCGCCAGTTCAAGCTGATCGACACGGGCGGCGTCGACTTCCAGGATGAGGATCCGCTGGCCGGCTCGATCCGCGATCAGGCGCGCGCCGGCCTGGCCGACGCGCAGGTCGCCGTGCTGGTTGTCGATGCACGCGCCGGCGTGCGGCCGGGCGATCAGGAGATGGCCGATCTGCTGCGCCGCTCGCCGCTGCCGAGCATCGTCGCGGCCAACAAGTGCGATAGCGTCGCCGAGCTGCCGCTGGCCGCCGAGTTCCATCGCCTCGGCCTCGGCGAGCCGCTCGCGGTCTCCGCCGCCCAGGGACTCGGCTCGGGCGATCTGCTCGACAGGATCGTCGAGCTGCTGCCCCCGGGGGCGCAGGAGCCCGACGCGGACACGATCCGCCTGGCGATCATCGGCAGGCCCAACGTCGGCAAGTCCTCGCTGGTCAACCGCTTCCTCGGCGAGGAGCGTGTGATCGTCTCCGAGCTGGCCGGAACGACGCGCGACGCGATCGACATGCCGCTGCTTGTCGGCGAGCGCAAGCTGATCCTCGTCGACACCGCCGGGATGCGCCGCCAGTCGAAGGTCTCGGACTCGATCGAGTACTACACGGCGCTGCGCTCGCAGCGCGCCGCCGAGCGCGCCGATGTGGCGCTCGTCCTGTGCGACGCCCGTGAAGGCGTCACCGCCCAGGATCTGCGTGTTGCCGAGCTGGCCATGAAGGCGGGCTGCGCGACCGCGATCGTGCTCAACAAGTGGGATGTGCACGAGGGCGATGAGGACGACCTCGACCACGAGCGCGCGCGGGTCGCGGAAAAGCTGCGGTTGCGCCCGCGCGTGCTCACCGCCAGCGCCAAGACCGGCCGCCACGTCTCGCGCCTGTTGACCGAGGCGATCGCGCTGGGCGACCGCATGAACGGGCGGATCCCCACGCCCGAGCTGAACCGCTTTCTCTCCGAGGCCGTGCAGGCTCGCCAGCCTCCCATCGGCACCCGCCGCGGTTCGAGCCAGCACCGGCTCAAGCTGATCTACATGACGCAGATCGGCGAGCGCCCGCCGCGCTTTGCGATTCAGGTCAACTCCCGCACGCGCGTGACCCGCGACTACGCCTACTTCCTGGAGAACCGGCTGCGCGCTCGCTACGGGATGGAGGGCGTGCCGCTGATCGTCGACTTCGTCGAACGTGGCCAGCGCGGGCGCGGCGAGGGCCGCGGGCCCGCGACGGGCAAGTCCAAGGGCGGCGCCGCGACGGCCGCCGGCCCGAGCTGAACGACCTGGATCCTCGTGGTCCCCTAGACTTTCCCGGCTTTCGCCGGACTCTGCCCCCGTAGGACAACCTGGAGCGAATCCCCTGCTGCCATGACCGAGCTTTCAGACAACGAATTCCTGTTCACCTCCGAGTCCGTCACGGAGGGACACCCCGACAAGGTCGCCGATCAGATCTCAGACGGCGTTCTCGACGCCGTCCTGGCCGACGATCCCTACGGCCGTGTGGCGTGCGAGACGCTCGTCAACACCGGCCTGATCGTGGTGTCCGGGGAGATCTCGACCGACACCTACGTCGACATCCAGGAAGTCGCTCGCGAGACCGTGCGCAAGATCGGCTACACCGACGCCGACCTCGGCTTCTCGGCCGACTCGTGCGCGGTGCTGAACGCGATCGACAAGCAGTCGAGCGACATCGCCCAGGGCGTCGACAAGGCCTATGAGGCGCGCACGGACGCAAGCGACGACGACGAGCTGGATGTCGCCGGCGCGGGCGACCAGGGCATGATGTTCGGCTACGCGACGAACGAGACCGACGCGCTGATGCCGCTGCCGATCTCGCTCGCGCACCGGCTCGCCGAGCGCCTGGCCGCGGTCCGCAAGTCCGGCACGCTCGACTACCTGCGCCCCGATGGCAAGACGCAGGTCAGCGTTCGCTACGAGCACGGCAAGCCGGTCGAGATCGAGAAGCTCCTGATCTCCACCCAGCACGCCGAAGGGGCCGAGGCGCTGATTCCGGACGACCTGTGGGAGCACGTGGTCGAGCCGATCCTGCCGAGCGGCATGTACGACGCCGCCAAGCTGCGCAGGAACTTCCTCGTAAACCCGACCGGCCGCTTCGTGATTGGAGGGCCGGTGGGCGACGCGGGCCTGACCGGCCGCAAGATCATCGTCGACACCTATGGCGGCATGGCTCGCCATGGCGGTGGGGCGTTCTCCGGTAAGGACCCCTCGAAGGTCGATCGCTCCGCGGCCTACGCGGCGCGCTGGGTCGCAAAGAACATCGTCGCCGCCGGCCTCGCCGATCGCGCCGAAGTGCAGGTCGCCTACGCGATCGGGGTCGCGCACCCGGTGTCGGTGATGGTCGAGACCTTCGGCACCGAGAAGGAGGAGCGCACCCGCGGTCAGATTGCCCGAGCCGTCGATGAGGTGTTCGACCTGCGACCCGGCGCCTTCCGCGAGGAGCTCAACCTGCACCGCCCGATCTACCAGAAGACGGCCGCCTACGGCCACTTCGGGCGTGACGACGGCGACTTCACCTGGGAGAAGACCGATAAGGCCGACGCGCTGCGAGCTGCAGTCGGACTCTAAGCACGACCGCATCGCAGTCGCCGGCCACGATTGCCGGCCAGCTGCTCGCCGTGGCGCTCGCAGCGGTCATGAATTGAGTCGAGAAGCGCAGGTCGGCTCGGCCGGCAGGAAGGATGGCGGTCGCCGAAGCGTGGTCCGCCCACCGCTCTAAGGTCCAAGCGATGCCCGCCATCGCCCAAGTCGAGCCGATGACTACGGCCCGCGCGCTGCGCGGCCCGTTCGACTATCAGCTCCCCGAGGAGCTGCGCGGCGGGGCGGTCGATGTCGGCTCGATGCTCGTCGTCCCGTTCGGCCGGCGCGAGGTGCTGGGCGTCGTCGTCGGCCTGGCCGATTCGAGCGACGTCGCCGCCGGGAAGCTGTTGGCGCCGCTGCGCGCGCTGGAGCTGGGGGTGCCCGCCGAGATGGTCGCGCTCGCCGAGTGGATTGCCGCCGAGTATTGCTCGACGATCGCCCGTGCGCTCGGGCTCGTGCTGCCCCCCGGGGCGACGCGCCGCTTGAGCGGGCGCAAACGCCGCACGGTCACCCGCACGCCGCACCTCGGCGTCGGCTCGCGCGCCCCACATCCGCCGGCCCTGACCGGCGATCAGCAGGCCGTGCTGGCCACGCTCGAGCAGGCGCTCGCCGCGGAAGGCGCCGAGCGGCTGCTGCATGGCGTGACCGGATCGGGCAAGACCGAGATCTACCTGCGGGCGGCGGCGAGCGCGCTGGCGCGGGGGCAAGGCGTGATCGTGCTCGTCCCGGAGATCGCGTTGACCCCGCAGATCGTGGGCCGTTTCATCGAACGCTTCGGCGACACGGTCGCGGTGCTGCACTCTCAACTGCGCCCCGCCGAGCGCTATGCGGAGTGGCGGCGGCTGCGCGAGGGAGAGGCGCGCGTGTGCGTCGGCCCACGCTCGGCGGTGTTCGCACCGATCGAAGATCTCGGCCTGATCGTCGTGGACGAGGAGCACGACGCCTCCTACAAGCACGAGGGCGATCCGCGTTACGATGCGCGCGAGGTGGCCGCCGAGCGAGCGCGCCGTAGCCAGGCGGTGCTGCTCGTGGGTAGCGCCACGCCGCGTCCGGAGAGCGCGCATCGCCTGTCCACGTCCGTCCTCGCTAGGCGGGTCGACGGGCGGCCGCTGCCCGGCGTGCAAGTGCTGGACATGCGCGGCGAGGCTCATGGCCTGCACCCGGCTACCGCTCAGGCGCTCGCGGACGTGCGCGGCGCGCGCGGCAAGGCGATCGTGCTGCTCAACCGCCGTGGCTGGTCGAACTTCCTCTCCTGCCGCTCCTGCGGTCGAGTGTGGAGCTGTCCCCACTGCGACGTCGCGCTCGTCCTGCATCGCGGCGGCGGCTACGTCGCCTGCCATCACTGCGGCCACCGCGAGCCCGCCCCCGAGCGCTGCGGCGAATGCTCCTCGACATCCGTCGCCCGACATGGCGCCGGGACCGAGCGCCTGCAGCACGAGCTCGCCTCAGTCCTGGACGACGGCGGCTTTCCGATCTTCCGCCTGGACGCCGATGTCGTATCCGGGCCGGCGGCGGCCTCCGCGGCAGAGGCCGGCAGCTCCTCCCGGGACGCTGCGGGCGAGGGCGGCGTCGGGGCGCTCCTACGCCGCTTCGAGGCGGCCGACTGCGGTGTGCTGATCGGCACGCAGATGGTCGCCAAGGGGCACGACTTTCCCGACGTGAGCCTCGGCATCGTGCTCGACGCGGATGCCACCCTGCGCTTTCCCGACTTCCGCGCTGAGGAGCGCACGTTCGCCCTGATCGCGCAACTCGCCGGGCGCGTCGGTCGCGGGGGCGAGGGGCGCGTGCTCGTGCAGACGATCGCGCCCGAGGCGCGCTCGATCGTGCATGCCGCTCGCCACGACAGCGACGGCTTCCTCGCCGGAGAGCTGCAGCGCCGCCAGGCACTCGCATATCCGCCCTTCTCACACCTGATCAGGATCGTCTGCTCGGCGGAGGAGTCCCAGCGAGCGCGCGCGGCTGCCGCCGCGGTGCGCGAGCGCCTCGTGCAGGGCGCGCACGTGGCCGGGGCGAGCGCCGGGGAGGGCCTGTCGGTGCTTGGCCCCGCCTCCCTGTTTCGCCTGCGCGGTCGTGAGCGCGAGGTGCTGGTCGTCAAGTCCGCCGAGCGCCGGCCAGCTGTGTGGGCGGCCGGCGAGGCAGTTCAGCGGACCGCCTCCGGGCGCGAGCATGCGGGCGTCAACTTCAGCGTTGACGTCGATCCTCAATAGGTACAGTTCCACGATCTGATATCGGACTCTGGGGGACGTTATGGAAGAGATGGGCGGCAGCAAGGTCGCTGCGCTGGGTCATGCATTGCCATGGGCGATCGCGCTCGTCGTGCTGGCGGGGAGCCCGATCGGGGCATCACCCGCATGGGCGGCTAGATCCACGACCCCGGTGCGCAGGCGCTACGCGAAGATCGTCGAAGCATGTCCGGCGCCCGCGCCGGGACACGCGACCTGTTTCGCGCTGGTCCGCAAGCCCGTGGTCGCACCGGCTCCCGACAGCGCCACGGGTGCCGGCGTACAGCCCTTCGTGGCCGGCGGAGGAGCGGCCTCGGCCGGTCCGGCGGGAGGCTTGACGCCCGAAGATCTCGCCGGCGCGTACGGCTATGTCCCGGCCGCCGGCGGCTCAGGGCAGACGGTCGGGATCGTCGACGCCTACGACGATCCGAGCATCGAAAGCGATCTCGCGACGTTCGATGCTCAGTATGGACTGCCGGCCTGCACGACCGCGAACGAATGCTTCAAGAAGGTCGGCCAGAGCGGCAGCACATCCTCGCTGCCGCCCGCGGACAAAGTGGGCTGGTCGGTCGAGATCGCCCTCGACGTGGAGGCGGTGCGCGCGGCCTGCCCGAACTGCAGGATCCTGCTTGTAGAGGGGAACAGCAGCAGCTTCGCGAACCTCGCGTCGGCCACCAACGAGGCCGTCGCGCTCGGAGCAACGGAGGTGTCGAACTCCTACGGCGGTCTGGAGATCGGTCCCGGTGCGACCGAACGGGCCGCCTACAACCATCCTGGGGTCCCGATTCTCGCGTCCACCGGAGACGATGGCTACTACGACTGGGACTTTGCGAACTTCGTCGGTGGCGAGAGCGGCGAAATGCCGAACACGCCGGCTTCGCTGCCCTCGGTAATCGCCGTGGGTGGAACCACGCTCGAGCTCAATCCGGATGGCACGCGGAACAGCGAGAGCGTATGGAATTGGAGTGGTCCGGGCGACGAGTTCGGTGAAAAAGGCGCGACTGGCGGGGGCTGCAGCACGCGGTTCAGCGCCCAGCCGTGGCAGCGGAACGTAGCCGGCTTCGCCGCGACCGGATGTGGGACGGACCGGCTTGACGCCGATGTCTCGGCGGTGGCCGACCCCGATACCGGGCTGGACATATACGACACCTACAACTGCGGCGCTGAATGCACGGGAGTCGATGTGGGTTGGGAGACGATCGGCGGCACGTCGCTGTCCGCGCCCTTCGTCAGCGCTCTATACGCCCTCGCCGGAGGCGCCCACGGGTTGAGCTACCCGGCGCTCACGCTGTACGGCCAGGCGGCCGGCGCTTCGTCACGGTTTGATGTCACCGAAGGCGGAAACGGCGCCTGCGGCGGCGAGTCCGTGGCGCTGTGCGGTCACCTGAACAGCCTTGGCTTCGGGCTGATCGACTGCGAAGGCACGACCGCGTGCAACGCTGCCCCCGGCTTCGACGGTCCTTCCGGCGTGGGCACGCCGATCGGGCTGGGGCTGTTCAAGCCACAGCTGCCCACGGCCGCGTTCACGGCGCCGGCCCTGCCCAAGGCGGGGCTCTCGGCAGGCTTCAGCGTCGCTTCCTCCAGCGACCCCTACCCGGGTGGCACGCTCGTGAGCTATGCGTGGAGTTGGGGCGATGGCAGTCCCGGCAGCACCGGTGTATCGAGCACGCACACCTACGCGGCGCCGGGCACGTATTCGGTGACGCTGATCGCCACCGACAACTATGGCCTGGCCAGCTCCGCAAGCACCCAATCGGTCGAAGTGCTCAAACAGACTGTGGCCGAAGAAGAAGCCAAACAGAAAAAGGGCGAAGAAGAAGCGGCCAATGCGAAACACGAAGAAGAAGCGACCAAAGCGAAACATGAACAAGAAGCGTCCGCGAAAAGCAAACTCGAAGAGGAACAAGCGGCTGCGCTGAAACACGAAGAGCCGAACCTTCCGGCGGCCACCGTCAACCAGGAAGTCACGGGCCTCCAGGCGCAGGCGCCTGCCGCGGTGCCCAACGCCCAATTGGCCGGCACGACCCTGACGGTGAGCGCGAAGGGTGCCGTGACGGTCAAGGTCAGCTGCGCGGCCGGGGAGAGCAACTGCAAAGGCACGGTGGTGCTGCGCACGCTCACGGCCGTGAGCACGAGCTCGACTGCCGCGGCTGCGAAGAGGGCGATCCTGACCGTGGCCAGCGCGTCCTTCGCGGTGGCCGGCGGCAAGACGGCGACCGTGACGCTGCACCTGTCGGCGAAGGCGCGAACGTTGCTGGCGCGTTTGCACGTGTTGCGTCTGCTGGCGACGATCGCCGCGCACGACCCCGCGGGGGCACAGCACACCACCAAGACGACCGTGACGGTGCTCGCGGCGAAAGCCAAGCACGGCAAGCACTGAGATCCGGCGCCTGGAGCCGTCCGGGCGGGTTGAGGCGCAATCCGCGCGGCTCCTCATAAACTGGGCGGCATGGCCACACGGGACGACACAGCCGAGGAGGAGGAGGGGTTCGAGGAGCGCCCCGCTCTCTCTGAGGATGCCGACGTCGAGGTCGAGCGCGAGCAGGACGCGCCCGAGCCCGCCGAGCTCGACGAGGAGACGCGCGCCCGGCGCGATGCGGCGCTGCGCCACGTGCGCAAGCTCGGCGACCCCGTGCTACGCGCTAGCGCGGTCTCCGTTGAGCGCTTCGACGAGGAGCTGCGGGCGGAGATCGAGCGAATGGGCGAGCTGATGCACGACGCGCTCGGCGTCGGCTTGGCCGCGACGCAGCTGGGTGTCCTGCACCGCGTGCTCGTCTACCGCGCCTACCCCGAGGACCCGCTGACGGCGCTCGTCAACCCGGTGCTCGAGTGGACGAGCGAGGAGCTCGAGCCCGCAGAAGAGGGATGCCTGAGCCTGCCGTTCGTGCATGTGGAGGTGGAGCGCCCCGCGCGTGTGAAGGTGCGTGCGCAGGATGGGAATGGGCGAGCGCTCGAGATCGAGGCCGAGGGGCTGACGGCACGGGTGATCCAGCACGAGATCGACCACCTCGACGGCATCCTGATCCTCGACCGCATCTCGCGTGAGGCGCGCAAGGAGGCGATGCGCGCGATGCGCGCGGCGCAGGAGATGGCGAGCGCCGCCTAGCGGCCGCCCGCTTGGGCCGGGGCGTCTTGAGCACTGTCTTTCTCGGTACCAGCGAGTTCGCCGCCGCGATCCTCGAGCGCCTGGCGGCGAGCGAGCATCACCGGCCGTCGCTCGTCATCACGCGCCCCGATCGCCCGCGTGGCCGCGGGCGCAAGCTGGCCTCGCCGCCGGTCGCCGACCGCGCGCGGGGGCTGGGGCTCGCGCTCGAGCAGCCGCCGAGCGTCAACGATCCTCAGGTCGTTCAGCAGATCGCCCGAGCGGCGCCGGACGCCGTCGTGGTGTGCGCCTTCGGTGCGCTCGTCAAGGAGCCGCTGATCTCCGCGCAGGAGCTGTTGAACGTCCATCCGTCGCTGCTCCCGCGCTGGCGGGGAGCCGCGCCGATCGAGCGGGCGATCATGGCCGGCGACGAGCGGACGGGCGTTTCGATAATGCGCCTAACGGCGGGGCTCGACAGTGGGCCGGTGTGCCTTGCCGAGGTCGAGCCGATCGCAGCCGGCGACACCTACGACACGCTCGCAGAGCGCCTCCGGGAGCTGGGTGGGGAGCTGCTGCTGCGCGTCCTTGAGATGCGCTCGCAGGGCCGGCCGCTGCCGTTTGCCGAGCAGGATGAGCGGGGTGTCACCTACGCGGAGAAGATCGGCGCAGAGGATCGCCTGCTCGATCAGGGGCGTCCCGCGAGCGAGCAGGAGCGCGTCGTGCGCGCTCTGCATCCACATGTTGGAGCACGCGTGGCGCTCGCGGATGGCACGCTGCTCGGCGTGCACCGCGCGGCGCTCGCCGCCGCCGATCGCGCCGCCGAGCCACGAGCCGCCGAGGACGGGTCTAGGCTCGGCCCGATCGCCCGCGACGGGCGGCTGCTGCTCGCCTGCACGCCCGGCGTGCTGGAGCTGCTCGTCGTGCAGCCTGCGGGCGGGAGGCCGATGGACGCGGGCTCCTATCTACGCGGTCACGGCGTGCCTGGGCGCCGGTAGGCGCTCACATACGCGGGCGTGGCGATCCCCGTCGCCAGCAGCGGGTCGGGCTCTGGCGCCCCGGCGCCGGCGGCGAATGGGATCACGCCCGCCCAGCTCGAAAGGGCGTAATCCTCCGCGTCGTCCAGGGGAGGGCCGCTGCGAATCTTCGCGGACGCCTCCTCGATCGGCAGGGCGAGCACCGACGTCGCCTTCAGCTCGTTCTCGCTGGGCGCGCGCACGTCTGCCCAGCGTCCGGGCACGATGTGCTCGACGATCGCCTCCAGCGCGACGAGCTTCTCGGCGGGTCGCTCGACGCTTCTGGCTTCTCCCAGCAGCATCGCCGAGCGGTAGTTGGCGGAGTGGTGCATGGCCGCGCGCGCCAGCACGAGCCCGTCGATCAGCGACACCGTCAGACACGCGGGCGCGCCGCTCGCGAGCGCTCGCAGCGTACGGCTGGCCGTCGATCCGTGCAGGTAGACGAGGTCGCCGTGCCGGGCGTGCAGCGTCGGGATCACCAGCGGCTGACCGTGCTCGTCGGCGATGCCGACGTGCGCGATCAGGGCCTCGTCGAGGATCGCGTCGATGACCTTCCGGTCATGGCTGCCACGTTCGCGCTTGCGCCGCAACCGAACCCGATCGGAGCCGGGCTGGGGAGCGCCGGCCTTGGGCGTGGGCCGGTGAGTTGCCGTAGATGCCGGTCGGCGAGCGGCCATCACGTCTCTCCTATCTGTCATAGTACAGATACATGAATGATCTGAAACAGTATCGAATCAAAGCCGCGAGCGCCGCTGAGCTGGTCGTGAGCGTCGAGGAGGCGGTCGCCAGCGGCGCCCTTTCGCCTGGGCAGCGATTGCCGTCGGTGAGGACCCTGGCCGCCGAAATTGGGCTCAGCCCGGTCACCGTCGCGGCGGGCGTCGCGGACTTGCGCCGGCGCGGCGTGGTCGTGACCGAGCCGCGACGCGGCACGAGGATCGGCGAGCGGCCGCCAATCGGCTCCGCGCGGGCGCCACTCCCGGTTCCCGACGGCGCACGCGACCTGTCTCGGGGCAATCCAGACCCCGCGCTACTGCCGGATCTGGAGCGCGCGCTGGCGCATGTGCGCCTTCCGGTGCGGCTGTACGGCGAGCCCGCCGCCGTGCCCGAGCTGGCGGCGCTCGCGCGCGAGCAGTTGCACGCCGACGGCATCCCGGGCGGGTCGTTGTGCGTGATCAGCGGCGCGCTCGACGGCATCGAGCGAGTGCTCGAGGTCCATCTGCGCCCAGGCGATCGGGTCGCCGTCGAGAATCCCGGCTATGCCGCGCTCTTCGATCTGCTGCGCGCGCGGGGCCTCGGCCTGGAGGCGGTGGCGGTCGACGAGCGCGGGATGCGACCGGCCGAGCTTCGCTCCGCGCTGGATCGCGGCGCGAGCGCCGCGATCATCACGCCGCGCGGGCAGAACCCCACCGGCGCGGCGCTCGACGGCGCCCGCGCGCGAGAGCTGCGCGCGGTCCTGGCCGGCGCGCCCGGGACGCTGGTGATCGAGGACGACCATCTCGGCCAGGTGGCCGGAAGCGAGCTGCACACGACCGTGCGCGGGCTCGAGCGGTGGGCCGCGACGCGCTCGGTGGCCAAGGCGCTCGGCCCCGACCTGCGCCTGGCGGTGCTCGCCGGCGACGCGCAGACGCTCGCCCGCGTCGAAGGGCGCCAGCAGTGCGGGCCCGGCTGGGTAAGCCACATCCTCCAGCGCCTCGTGTTCGGGCTCTGGAGCGACGCCGCCGCGCGGGAGCTGATCGCCCGCGCGGGCACCACCTACGCCATGCGTCGCGAGCACTTCCTGGATCGTCTGCGAGCCCACGGCGTGCCGGCCGCCGGCGCCTCAGGGCTGAACGTGTGGGTGCCCGTCGAGGAGGAGGCGGGCGTCGTCGGAGCGCTGCTGCAGCGCGGTTGGGTGCTCGCGCCCGGCGCGCCCTACCGGCTGGCGGGCGCCCCTCCCGCCGTGCGCGTGACGATCGCCACGCTCGCCGAGCGCGAGGCCGAGCGCCTGGCGGCGGATCTGGCCGACGTGCTCGCACCGGCGCGTGCCAGCCGCGCGGGATAGTCGATCATGGGCGCCGTGCCCAGCTCGTCAAAGACCGCGATCGCACCGGCGCGCCGCAGTGCCTTTGCGGTGCTGCGCCGCGTGTTCGAGCGCGGCGCCTACGCCGACCTCGCGCTGCAGGCCGAGGCGCGCGATCTCGATGCGCGCGACAGGGCGCTGGCGATGCGCCTGGCATATGGGTCGGTGCAGCGCAAGGCGACGCTCGACCATCTGATCGAGCGTCTCGCCGATCGGCCTGTCGCGCGGCTTGACCCCGCCGTGCTGGCGGCGCTGCGCCTCGGCCTCTACGAGTTGCTCTACCTGACCGGCTCGCCGGACTACGCAGTCGTCGCCGATGCCGTCGAGCTTGCCAAGGCGCAGGGCCGTGCCGGCCATGGCCTCGTCAACGCCGTTCTGCGCCGCGCCGGCCGCGAAGGCCCGGGGGCGCTGCTGCGGGGGCTGAGCGACGCGACGCCCGAGCAGGCGGCCGTCATGCACTCCCACCCCGAGTGGATCGCACGCCTGTTCTGGCAGGAGCTCGGCGCTGCTGACGCCCGTCGGCTGATGGCCTTCGACAACGAGCCGGGCGAGGTCTCGCTGCGTGCGAACACACTCGTCGCCGATGCATCAGCGCTGGCTGCGCGGCTTGGCTCCGCGGTGCGCACGCACCGCGACCCACAGATCCCAGAGGCGCTCGTGCTCGACGGGCCGCTCGATGCCCACGGCTCCCCGCTATGGCGCTCCGGCGCATTCCTCGCCCAGTCGCGCGCGGCGATGCTCGTGGCGCGCGCGCTCGCGCCGCGGTCAGAAGAGCGCATTCTCGACCTGTGCGCGGCTCCCGGCGGCAAGACGACCCATCTGGCGGCGCTGATGGAGGGTCGCGGCGAGGTCGTGGCCGTCGAGCGCAACCGCCGCCGGGCGGGAGAGCTGATTCGCATGGCGCAGCGCCTGCGAGCCGCGAACGTCAGCGTCGAGGTGGGCGACGCGGCGCTGCGTAGGCCTGAAGGCGATGAGTTCGACCGCGTGCTCGTCGATCCGCCCTGCTCGGGCCTCGGCACGCTGCAGGCCCGCGCGGACCTGCGCTGGCGCGTCAGCCCGCAGGCCGTCGCCGAGATGGCCCGCACGCAGGCGGCGATTCTGCATGCGGGCGCCGCAGCCCTCCGTCCGGGAGGCGTGCTTGTCTACTCTACGTGCACGATCTCCCCGACTGAGAACGAGCACTTGATCGCCAACTTCCTGGACTCCCACGCCGACTTCAGCCTCGATGATCTCGCCGCCGAGCTGCCGGCCTTCGCGCTGGAGCGCTCGGCGCATGGGAGTGCCGCGAGCGACTCCCGATCATCCGCAGTTGCGCGCGCGCCGAGCACGGCCGGGCTCGTGCTGACGCTTCCACATCGCGACCACACCGCTGGGTTCTTCATCGCCCGGTTGCGCCGGGGTTGACACGTGGAGGGCGAGCACAAGGCGGCGGCCAAGCCTGTGGTCGACCTTGGGCCGAAATGCCCGCACTGCGGCGAGCCGTGGCTGCGCCCGACGAACCTGCCGGGGCGATACCGCTGTGTCTACTGTCTACATCGCTTTGAGCTGACCTCCGTATGTCCCAACTGCGGTGAGCACTCGACGATCGTGCGGATGTCCTCGACGGCGATCATGAAGTGCAATAACTGCGGCGACTCAATGCTCCAACCGATATGAGCGCGCAGGGCGGCGCTGGATCTGCGTCCTCGGTCGCTCGCGTACCGAAGCCGGGCGACACTCGCTCCGCTCGCATCCCCGTTTCGGCCAGCACGCCACGCTCACTGCGTCCTTGCCTGGCTTGCCCTGCGCGCTCATATCCGCGTGTTCACGGACGGATGGTCTGACGTGAGCCCGTCTGCGCGTGAGCTGCTTGGCGGGGTGCGGGTGGCTCCGTCGATTCTCTCGGCGGACTTCGGGCGGCTGCGCGAGCAGGTCGGCGAGGTGCTGGCGGCGGGGGCGCGGGTCATCCACGTCGACGTGATGGACGGTCATTTCGTGCCGTCGATCACCGTGGGGCCGCTGGTCGTGGCGGGGCTCGCCGAGCAGGTGCGCGAGGCCGGGGCGATGCTCGACGTGCATCTGATGATCGAGCGTCCCGAGCGCCACGTGGCCGAGTTTGTGAAGGCGGGAGCGGATTCGGTGACCTTCCATGCCGAGGCCACGCCCCATGTCGCCTATGCCGCGAGCATCGTCAAGAGCAGCGGGGCGTGCGTGGGTGTGGCGATCAATCCCGCCACACCGGTTGGAGCGCTCGCCGAGGTCGCGCCGGCAATCGACCTGGCGCTGTGCATGACCGTCAACCCCGGCTGGGGGGGGCAGCAGTTCATCGAGCATTCTCTGCAGAAGCTCCCGCGCGTTCGCGCGATCGTCGGCGATCTCCCCGCGCTGGAGGTGGACGGGGGCATCGACCCTCACACCGGGCCGCTGTGCCGCGAGGCCGGCGCGAGCGTGTTCGTGGCCGGCTCGGCGATCTTCGGCGCGAGCGACCCCGCGGAGGCCTACCGGGCGATCGTGGGCGCGGTCGGCGCCGACTGACGGGCGCCACTGGCCAGCGGCCGCGAGCCCTGGCGGTAGAGACCCCACAGCAGCAGCGCCAGCAGGCCGGTCGCTCCCGCGTAGCCGATCTCGGTCCGCGTCAGCTGGTTGGAGACCGCCGGGCTGAACATCCACGCCAGGAACGCCGCCGCGGCGAGCAGCCAGCAGAGCGCCGCCGCGCGTGCGCGGTCGCGGGCCAGGGCCGCCTGGTTGAGCGCCCCCGAGGCCAGATGCAGGCCCATGCCCACGCCCACCAGCGCGAGGCCGATGCGCCCGTAGGAGTAGTGCTGTCCAAATAGATGTTCCATCACGAACGGGCCGATCGCCAGCAGCCCCAGCGCCACCGCGCCGGCAAAGGCGCCGATCGCCAGCACCGTGACGCGGATCGCACGGGCGAAAGCGTCGTGGCCCGCGGTCGTCTCCAGGCCCGTCAAATGCGGCAGCAGCGATGTCTGGATCGCCTGGAACAGCTGCAGGGGGGCGCGGGCGATCAGCAGCACCTCAAAGACGACTCCCACGAGCGCCTTGTTCGAGGACGTGGCCGCGACCGTCAGCACGGCGGCGTTCAGCAGCGTCTGCTCGGAGAGCATGATCCCCGAGACCCAGCCAGCGAAGCCAGTGCCACGGCGCAGCGACAGCTCGCCGTGGGCGGCGGCCTCCTGCACGCCCTCGGTGCCGGGCCCCGCTAGCGCCGCGTCGGCCTCATCGGCGGTGATCGGCCCCGCGAGCGCGGCGTCGGCCTCGTGGGCCGTGGCCGGCGCCTGTCCGAGTGCCTCGCGGCGATCCTGCCCACGACGCGCGAAGGCAGCCGGGATCACGATCAAGGACACCAGCGGCGCCGCCGCGATCCCCAGCGCGACCGCCGTCTGGCCGCTTGCGATGCCCAGCGCTACCGCCAGCGCGAAGCACAGGCGCGAGACGGACTCCATCAGCACGAGGCTTCCGTACAGGGCGAAGTACTCGTGCCCCGCCAGCCAGCCGCGCGCGAAGTAGCTGGCGGCGTACGCGAGCGTCCCGACTACCAGCACGTCATACAGCGCCGTGTAGTGGTCGAACACGTCGTCTGTCAGCGGTTCGCGGAAGGCCAGCGCGAGCACCAGGAACAGCAGCGCGAAGCCACTCTGGATCGCGATCGGCACGCGCAACGGGTGCTCGGCGTGCCCCAGTGCTCGGCGCTCGGCGATCGTGCGCGAGAGCAGCTGTTCGATCGGCCGGTATATCACCGAGATGATCACGAACATCACCGACCACAAGAGGGCGATTCTCGACGCTGAGGCTTCCCCGAGCACGTGGCTCGAGATCGAGAAGTACGCCAGCGTCAGCAGGCCGGTGGAGGCGATCCCGATCGAGAGAACCCGCGCGCCGCTGCCGTAGGAACGTGGCCGGCGGTCGCTGGGAGGGGCGTTCACAGAGGCGCTAGAGGCGGACAAGCAACATCGTCCAGGGAAACGGCGAGCGGACCTCGACGACCTCGCCGTGGCGCGCGAGCAGCCGCTCGAAGGAGCGCTGCGACCAGTGGTTGAGGTGGCCCGGCGTGTTGCCGAGCTGGGGGACATACGCGCCGCGCGCGATGTTCAACATGCGCCATAGCGGCTCGCGCGGAACCGAGACGAGCAGATGGCGCTCGGCGCAGCGCGCCATCTCGGCGAGCGTGTGCTCGGGGTCCGGGACGTGCTCGAGCACCTCGATCGCGCATGCCAGGTCGAACTCGTCCTCGGCGAACGGCAAGTCCTCGGCGGGCATCGTGCGGTACTCGAGGTTCGGGGCTTGATGCCGTGCCCACCCGGCCTGGATCGACTCCTCCTCCAAGTCGATGCCGACGACGCGCTTGCCCGGCAAGCTGAGCGCCCAGCGGTGTACGAGCACGCCCTCGCCGCAGCCGACATCCAGCAGGGATTGGGGCTCCGCACGGCGGAGCAGCTCCTCGAGCGTGCGCTCGAAGCCGCCCATCAGCCGCCGCACGACGGGGTTGCTGGAGCCGTACTTGTCGTAGGTGTTGCCGGTGACGACACCATCCTCGGAGACCGTCACGCCGCTCACAGCCGCACCGCCTCTTGCTGCTCGGGCTCGCGCTCGCGCGCAGAGGCCTGACCCGGTTCGTAGTGCGACGGCGCGACGCCGAGCTCCAGCTCGATTCGCCGCACGCGCTCGAACGTCTTCTGCGTCATCACCCGCTGCGCGGCCAGCAAGTCGCCGATTACGCCCAGCGCCCACAGCACCACGGCGGCGATGAACAGCACCGCGCCGAGGATCAGCGACTGCACGTGGCCCTTGCCGTTGCCTTCGATGTAGGCGACCGTGAAGCGCACCCACACGGCGATCGAGGCGATCCCAATCAATAGCGCCAGGCTCCAGAACACGCGCAGTGGCTCGTACTGGGCGTAGATGCGGAAGATCGAGACCGCGTTGCGGCGCACGTAGGCGCCCATCGAGGGGAACAGGCGCGACTCGCGCGTCTTCGGGTTCGTGCGCACGGGCACGTGGTCGATCGCGACCAGCAGCTTGCCCGCCTGGATGATCGTCTCGAGCGTGTAGGTGAACTTCGAGACGACCAGCATCTGGATCGCCGCCTCGCGGTTGTAGGCGCGAAAGCCCGAGGTCGTGTCCGGGACGGAGGTCGAGGAGGCCTGGCGCACTACCCACGATCCAAGTCGTTGCAAGGTCTTCTTCAGCGGCGAGAAGTGCTCGATGCCCGTCACCTCGCGATCGCCGACGACCATGTCGGCGCGCCCGTCGATGATCGGGCGCACGAGTCGCGCCACGTCGGGGCCGTAGTACTGGTTGTCGGCATCCGTGTTGACGATCACGTCCGCGCCGAGCTTCAGGGCCGTGTCGACGCCTGCCTGAAAGCCGGTCGCTAGGCCCTTGTTGTTCGTCAGGCGCACGAGGTGGTCGACGCCGTGCGCGCGGGCCACCGCGACCGTCTCATCGGTCGAGCCGTCATCGACGATCAGCAGCTCCACGACGTCGAAGCCCTCGACCTCGCGCGGCAGATCCGCGAGCGTCTGGGGAAGCTGGTCTGCCTCGTTGAAGCAGGGGATCTGGATGATGAGCTTCATCGGCGAGATTGCCTAGACTTGGCTTCCGGCAGTATCCCAAAGCGCAGGCCATGGTCTTGGCGCCGGGCGCGCGGGGCGGCGCCGGCGCCGGTCCACACCGGCCTAGGCTAGATGGAAAGCGCGACGCTCACCCGGTCCACGCCGGGCTCGATCCGGCTCGGACGCCTTCGTGCCGTGCGGCCCGCAACCTGGGCCAAGGCCGGTTTCGCCCTGCTGTGCGCAGGCGCCGTGATCGGCTACTTCGCGCTCCCCACCTATCCGACCTACGACTCCTTCTACGCGCTCCTATGGGGGCGCGACCTGCTGCACCTGCACCTGCCCGACTTCAGGGTCTATCGCGGCCCGACCGAGCATCCGCTGGCGATCGCCTTCGGGATGTTCTGCTCGATCTTCGGCCAGGGCGGCGCGCGCCTGATGGTTTTCGGCTCGATCGCCTCGTTCGTGGCGCTCGTCGTCGGCCTCTATCGCCTCGGGCGGCTGTGCTTCGGGCCGATCGTCGGGTGGGTCGCGGCGCTGCTCGTGTTGAGTCGCTTCTTCCTGGAGAACCTCGCCACGCAGGGCTACCTGGACATCTCCTATACGGCTTTGATCGTGTGGGCGGTCGTGCTCGAGGTCGAACGACCGCGACGTGGCACGGCCGTGCTGCTCGTGCTCGCCGCCGCCGGGCTGCTGCGCCCGGACGCATGGCTGCTTAGCGGCGTCTACTGGCTGTGGTGCTCGTGGCGCGCCGAGAACCGCACGCGTTTGAGGTATCTGGCGCTGGCGGCGATCGCACCGGCCATCTGGGTCGGCGTCGACACCGTCGTGACCGGCGAGCCGCTGTACTCGCTGACCTCGACGGCTGGGCTCGCGCAGCAGCTCGGGCGCACCCAGGGCCTATCGAGCATCATCGCCAACGTGTGGACGTTCAGCGTTCGCATCGACAAGCTGCCGGTGCTGCTCGGTGCGATCGCCGGGCTGGGGCTGGCGATCTGGCTGACCCCGCGAAGGGTGCTGACACCGCTCGCGGCGCTGCTCGTGCTGATCGGCGTGTTCGTGCTGGAGGGCGTGGGTGGCGCCTCGGTGATCGACCGCTACCTGCTGGGGGCCGGCACGTTGATGCTGCTGTTCTGCGCCGTCGCAGTAGGCGGTTGGTCGATGCTCCAGCCCCGCTCGCTCGCTCGCCGCGCGTGGATGCTCGGCGCGGCCGTCCTGGTCGCCTACGGGTTCACCTCGGCCGCCACGACCCTCAGCCTCTCCAGCCTGAAAACGACGCTCGCCTACCACGAGGACTTCCACAAGGGCCTTGCCGTCGCGCTCAGCGATCCCGCCGTCAAGCGAGAGCTGCGGCGCTGCTCGCTGCTGACGCTTCCCAACAACAAGCTGATCCCGGACGCGCGCTGGATCCTCGACACCGTCGGCCAGCACGACATCGTCGCTCGCAGCCAGGCGCGCGCGGACGCCGCCAAGGGCGCCGTTGCGCTGCAGAAGCGCATCGGCAGGGGCAGCATCGCCGTCTATCCGCTCGGCAGCGCCGTGTTCTTCGAGGCGATCGTCGACGTCGGCGACGACCCGCGCGACCAGATCCCGCAGGACGGCTACGAGCGCATCTTCACGAGCCGCTACTACGCGATCTATGCCAACTGCTGAGCTCCCCCGCCGGTGGGTCTGGCCGGGGCTGGCGGTCGTGCTCCTGGCTGGCCTGGGGCTACGTCTGTGGGGGGTGGCGCAGGGACTGCCATATGCCTACAACACCGACGAGGCAGACCATTTCGTGCCACGCGCGGTGGCGATGTTCGGGCACGATTTGAACCCCCACTACTTCGCCAATCCGCCCGCCTTCACCTACGTGCTGCACTACCTGTTCGCGATCGCCTACGGCGGCACGGTGGGCGTCCGCCACGCCTTTGCGCTTGACCCGCAGGAGGTTTACACGCTGGCGCGCATCGCCGCCGCCGTGCTCGGCGTGGCGGCCCTGTGGCTGCTGTACGCGACCGGCGCGCGCCTGTTCGGGCGCGCCGCCGGCCTGCTCGCGGCGGCGATCGAGGCGGTCGCCTTCCTGCCCGTCTTCTACGCGCATCTGGCGCTCAACGACGTGCCGACCCTGGCGCCTTTGACGCTCTCGCTGCTCGGTACGGCCGGCGTGCTGCGCAAAGGCCGCAAGCGCGACTACCTGCTTGCGGGCGTCGGGCTCGGCCTTGCCTGCGCCAGCAAGTACACCGCCGGGGTCGCGCTCGTGCCGTTCGCCGCAGCCGTTGCCGTGCGCGTGCTCGACGGTCGGGCCAGCGCCGTCGCACCGGCCGCGATCGGAGTCGCGCTGAGCGCCGCCGCGGCGCTGCTGGCGTTCCTGATCGCCAATCCCTTCTCGCTGCTCGACTACAAGAGCTTTCACTCCGAACTGATCCACCAGTCGACGCTCTCGGCCGAATCGCAGGGCAAGCTCGGCGCGCCGCGACAGGGCGGCTTCGCCTACTACCTGTGGTCGCTGACCTGGGGCCTCGGCTGGGCTCCGGCGCTGGCCGCGCTCGGTGGCGCCGCGACCGTCTGGCGGCGCGAGCCGCGGCTGGGCTGGCTGCTCGTGCCCGCGCCGCTTCTGTTCCTGCTGTTCATGGGCCTGCAAGGCCGCTACTTCGGGCGCTGGCTGCTGCCGATCTTCCCGATCCTGTGCCTGCTGGCCGCGTTCTTTGCGCTGGAGCTCGCCGCAGCGCTCGCGCGGTTCGTGGCAGGGCTTTCCTCGCCCGGGGAGCCGCGCGTCCCGCGGGCGCTCGCGATCGGGACCGCGGGCCTGCTCGCCGTCGTGCTGTTGGCCCAGGGACTCGTCTACAGCGTCCACTCGGGCCGCGTGCTCTCGCGCGCCGACACGCGCAACCTCACACGAGCATGGATGCTCACGCATGTGCCGGTGGGAGCGAAGATCGTGGCCGAACCGGTGTCACCCGACGAATGGGCTCGTGAGCGCATCGCCGGGACTGCTACTGCTCGCAATCCTTATCGCTGGCGCAAGTTCTCCGGGCTGCTGTCGCGCATCTCGGCCTCCGGCGCGCTACTCCAGCACGGCTTCCACGTGGTCGGGATCGAGGAATACGAGCGCACGCTCAGCCCGGCGCTGATCGGCTACTACGAACGCCACGGCTACTGCTGGGTGGTGAGCGGCTCGACGCAGTCCGGACGCGCCTTCGCCGACCCCCGTGCGGTGCCGCAGGCGATCGCCTACTACCGCGAGCTGGCGGCCCGCGGCGAGGTCGTCTTTCGCGCCTCGCCGTATGCGCCCGGGAAGGGCCCGGTCTCCTTCGGCTTCGACTGGAGCTTCGACTACTACCCGCTCGCATACCATCGCCCGGGGCCGGTGATGAGCGTCTACCGGCTGCACGGAGGCAGGTGCGCAGGCGTGGCGGGGATATCCTGATGGAGGACATGCCGACCACCACCGACACCGACAAGGCCCATCTGCAGCGAGCGATCGAGCTCGCGCAGAACGGCGCGGGCGCGGTCAGGCCCAATCCCGTGGTCGGCGCGGTCGTCGCCCGCGACGGCGAGATCCTCGGCGAGGGCTGGCACAAGGAGTTCGGTGGAGCGCACGCCGAGGTCAACGCGATCGAGGCATGTGGCCTTGAGGATCTGAGCGGAGCGACGCTGTACGTGTCGCTCGAGCCCTGCTGCCATGAGGGCAAGACGCCGCCGTGCACCGAGGCGATCCTGCAGGCCGGCCTGGGGCGCGTGGTCGTCGCCTCCGATGATCCCACCGAGAAGGCCTCCGGCCGCGGCCTGGGGATCCTGCGCGACGAGGGAGTGGAGGTGGTCGTCGCCGACGGCGAGCTGGCCGCGCGGGCGCGGCTGCTCAACCAGGCTTTTCGCAAGCACGCGCGCGTGGGGCGCCCGTGGGTGCTGTTCAAGTCGGCGATGACGCTCGACGGCAAGGTCGCGACCCGCACCGGCGACTCGAAGTGGATCAGCGGCGAGGACAGCCGCGGGCTGGCCCATCGCTGGCGCGCGTCAGTCGATGCGGTGGTCGTTGGAATCGGCACGGCCCTGGCCGACGACCCGCAGTTGACGGCGCGGCCCGAGGGCCTGCTCGCCGAGCTGCCCCACCAGCCTCGCCGTGTCGTCTTCGACACGCTCGGGCGCCTGCCCCCCTCCTCGCAGCTGGTGGCCGCGGCGGCGGAGATTCCGCTGACGGTCGTCGTCTCGCGGGCGGCCGCCCGCGCGGACACCGACGCCCTTGAAGCGGCCGGCGCGCAGGTGCTCGTGGCGACCGGTGAGAACGAGCCGGCGCGCGTGCGCTCGGCCCTCGAGCAGCTGGGCACGCTGGGCGTCGCCTCGGTGCTGCTGGAGGGCGGCCCGCACCTGGCCGGGGCGTTCTTGGATGCCGGTGAGATCGACGAGATTCGGCTGTTCCTGGCGCCGCTGCTGCTCGGCGGCAGCGCGGCCCGCGATCCCCTCGAGGGCAAGGGGGTGGAGCGGATCTCCGAGGCGATGCGCGCGCTCACGTTCGCCTGCGAGCGTGTCGGCGAGGATCTGCTGATCTCGGCGCGACTGCGCGAGTGGTGAGAGCTGGCGTGACGGTCCTGGGGGTCATCCGGTGTTCACGGGCCTGATCGCGGACGTGGGCGAGCTGACGGCGCTCGAGGTCGACGAGGACGGCGCCAGGCTGCGAATCGACACGCGACTGGCCGAGCAGCTCGGCGAGGGCGACTCGGTCGCGGTCAACGGCGTGTGTCTGACCGCGAGCCGCGTCGGCAAGCGGGACTTCGAGGCGCAGGCGATCCCAGAGACGCTCGCGCGCTCCACGCTGGGGGCGCTGCAGCCGGGCGCGCGCGTGAACCTCGAGCTGGCGCTGCGCGCCTCCGATCGTCTCGGCGGACATGTCGTGCAGGGGCACGTCGACGGCGTCGGCACGGTCGATGCGATCCGCGGGGAGGGCTTCGCGCGCGTGCTGGAGATCGACACCGACGAGCGCTTGGAGCGCTACCTCGTCGAGAAGGGCTCGGTCGCCCTGGACGGCGTGAGCCTGACGGTCAGCGCGCTACACGAGCACGGCTTCGCCGTCTCGCTGATCCCCGAGACGCTCACCCGCACGAGCCTCGGCGCGATCGAGACGGGCACGCGCGTGAACGTCGAGGTCGACGTGCTCGCCAAGCACGTGGAGCGGCTGATGGCCGCACGCCCCGACCCCGTCTCCGTGGAGCACCCGTCATGAGCGACGGCGTGAAAACGGGCCAGCGCACGGCTACGCCGTTCGCGACGATCGAGGAGGCGATCGAGGAGATCCGCCAGGGCAGGATGGTCGTCGTCTGCGACGACGAGGACCGTGAGAACGAGGGCGACGTCGTGATGGCGGCGCAGTTCGTCACGCCCGAGGCGATCAACTTCATGGCCAAGGAGGCGCGCGGGTGGATCTGCCTGGCGCTGACGCCGGAGCGCTGCGACGAGCTCGGCCTGGAGCTGATGACGGCCAAGAACGAGTCGGCCCTGCAGACGCCCTTCACGATCACGATCGAGGCTCGCCACGGGGTCACGACCGGGGTCTCCGCGCACGACCGGGCACACACGATGCAGGTCGCGATCGACCCCACGACGCAGCCGGACGACCTCGCCCAGCCCGGGCACGTCAACCCCCTGAAGGCCAAGCCGGGAGGCGTGCTCGAGCGCACCGGCCACACCGAGGCGAGCGTCGATCTGGCCCGCCTTGCCGGCCTGACTCCCGCGGGCGTGATCTGCGAGGTGATGAACGAGGACGGCTCGATGGCGCGCGTGCCGGACCTGGCCGACTACTGCGCCCGGCACGAGCTGAAGATGGTCACGATCGCTGACCTGATCGCCTACCGGCGCCGCAACGACCGGCTGATCGAGCGGGTCGTCGCCACCCGCCTGCCCACGACCTTCGGGGACTTCGAGGCCGTCGGCTACCGCTCGTTGGTGGACGACAAGCACCACGTGGCGCTCGTCAAGGGCGAGGTCTCCGGCCAGGCCGACGTGCTCGTCAGGGTGCACTCGGAGTGCCTCACCGGCGACGTGTTCCACTCACTTCGCTGCGACTGCGGCGAGCAGCTCGAGTCGGCGCTGTCGATGATCGAGCGCGATGGTCAGGGCGTGCTGCTCTACCTCTCCCAGGAGGGCCGCGGGATCGGCCTCTTGAACAAGCTGCGCGCGTATCGCCTGCAGGAGGACGGCCTGGACACCGTTGAAGCCAACGAGCGGCTCGGCTTGCCCGCCGACCTGCGCGACTACGGCATCGGCGCCCAGATCCTGGCCGACCTCGGACTCAGCTCGATTCGCATCCTCACGAACAACCCGAAGAAGATCAAGGGACTCGAGGGCTACGGCCTGTCGGTCAGCGCCCAGATTCCGATCGAGCACGCGCCCAACGCCCACAACGAGTCCTATCTGCGCACGAAGGCGCAGCGGATGGGGCACACGCTCCACCATCAGGGGCTGAACCTCGACGAGGAGCTGCTGCACGCCGAGCGCGAGCACGACCGCGCCGTCGCCGAGGACCGGGCGAGCGCCGAGGATCGCGCCGGCGAACGGGACGGCCGTTGAGCGACTCCTACGCGATCGTGCTCGGCCGCTTCTACGAGGAGCTGGCCGAGCGGCTGCTGGCCGGTGCGCGCGGGGCGTTCGCCGAGGCCGGGAATCCGGCGGTCGAGGTGTTCGACGTGCCGGGCGCCTTCGAGCTGCCGCTGGCCGCGAGCTACGCGGCCGGCAGCGGCAGGTTCGCGGGGGTCGCGTGCCTGGGAGCCGTGATCCGCGGTGAGACCGATCACTACGACTTTGTCTGCGGCGAGGCCGCGCGGGGCGTGATGCGCGTGCAGCTGGACACCGGCGTGCCGTGCGCGTTCGGCGTGCTCACCTGCGCGACGATGGAGCAGGCGCTCGAGCGGACGGGCGGGGGCAAGCGCGATCAGGGCCGCCATGCGGCGGAGGCGGTGTTGAGGATGGCGGCGCTACGGCGAGCGCTTTCAAGCGGCTAGACTGCCCCCGATGGCCAAGGTATGTCACAGCTGCGGCAAGGGGCCGGCGTTCGGCCAGAGCCGCAGCCACTCGATGGTCGCCACCAAGCGGCGTTTCGATCCGAACCTGCAGAAGGTCAGGATCCTGGTCGGCAAGGCGCCCCGGCGCGTATACGTGTGCACGCGCTGCCTGAAGGCCGGCAAGGTCATGAAGGCCGTCTGAAGCCGGCGGATCCTCCGCAGGTTGCGCCCGGGGGCACGCCGCCCGGTGAAGGTGATAGAGGTGTTCTCGTGACCGATACCAATCTGGTCCGCTTTCGCGCCGCCGTCGCGGGTGCGCTGGCGCATCTGGAATCTCGTCGCGAGGAGGTCAACGATCTGAACGTGTTCCCGGTCGCCGACGGCGACACGGGCGACAACATGACCCTGACGCTGCGCGCGGTGCTCGACGAGCTCGACCGCCTGCAGGGCGCCGACGGCAGCCGCACGATCGACGAGATCGGCCGCGAGGAGATCGTGCAGTCGGTCGCGCGCGCCGCGCTCTTGGGGGCGCGTGGCAACTCCGGCGTGATCCTCTCGCAGCTGATTCGCGGCGCCGCCGAGGAGCTGGTCTCAAGGCCCGGGCAGTTGATCGACGCGACATTGATCGGTGCGGCGCTGGCGAACGCCGCCGACCGTGCCTACTCTTCAGTGCGCGAGCCGGCCGAGGGCACGATCCTGACCGTCGCGCGGGAGATGGCGCACAAGATCGTGACCGATGTCGCCCACAGCGCCGAGAACCCGCGTCTCGGACCGGCGACCGAGCGCAGCGAGCAGGACGAGGCGATCGCCGCGGCGCTCGAGCGCGCGGTCGTCGCCGGCCAGGACTCGGTCAAGCGCGGGCCCGAGCTGCTTGCGGCGCTGCGCGACGCGGGCGTCGTGGACGCCGGCGGCTACGGCCTGACGATCATGTTCGCCGGCGTCGTCGCGGCCCTGCGCGGCGACGATCCGCCGGAGCTCGAGCATCACGCGCCGGCGCGCATCAGCCACCCCGAGCACAGCTCGGGCACATATCGCTTCTGCACGAACTTCGCGGTCACCGGCAGCGGGCTGAGCCCAGGCCGCTTCATCGCGCCGCTCGAGCAGCTCGGCGACTCGGTGCTCGTGGTGGGCGACACGCGGACGCTGAAGGTGCACCTGCACACCGACGAGCCCGAGCAGGCGACCGCGGTGTTCGCGACCGCGGGTGAGGTCTCGCGCCTGGACGTCGCCGACATGCGCCTGCAGGTCGACGAGCGCGACGCGCGCCTGGCGCAGGCGAACGGCGACTCCGGCGGCTCTGATGGCGAGCGCCAGCCGGGGTCCAGCGTGGCCGACGCGGCGGCGGCACTGACGGTGAAAGCGCCGAGCGCGTCGCGCTGCGGCGCGGTGGCGGTCGTCAGCGGTGACGGGCTCGCGGAGATGTTTCGCGAGCTTGGCGTCCACACGCTCGACGGCGGCCCGACGCTCAACCCCTCGACCTATGACCTGCTCGCCGCGATCCACGAGGTGCCCGCCGAGGAGGTTGTCGTGCTGCCCAACAGCGCGAACGTGATCATGGCGGCCGAGCACGCCGCGCAGCTGTCGGACAAGCAGGTGCTCGTGGCGCCCACGACCAGCCAGCAGGCCGGGCTCGCCGCCGCCGTCGCGCTGGCGCCCGATCGCACGGTAGAGGAGAACGCGCAGGCCCTCAGGGAGGCGCTCACGCGCGTGCGCACGGGTGCGGTGGCCCCGGCGGCCCGTGACGACGCGCAGGGGCGCTTCACGCGCGGGCAGGCGGTCGGCTTCGTGGAGGACGAGGTACGCGCCTGGGGCGAGCCCGCGGAGACGCTCCAGGAGGTGCTCACGGCGCTTGCGGATGGCGCGAGCGAGTGGGGCCCGCCTGAGCTGATCAGCGTGCTCGCGGGCGAGCACGCGCCCGTGGCGCTCGGCGAGATCGAGGGGATGGTCAACGGTGGGGTCGAGCTCGAGCTGCGCCAGGGCGGCCAGCCGGCCTACTGGTGGCTGCTCGCGGCGGAGTAGCTCCGGGTTACGACCGCCGCCGTGGCCATCATGAGCGCTGAATGCCCGCGACGAGGACCCAGGCGCCGCAGTCGGCTCGTCGCGAGGCGTCTGAGCTGAAGTATCCGCGTGCCTGCGCATTTGCCTCCGCGCGTGTCCTCAGCCACGCCGAGCTGCTCGGCGCGCCGCTTCGCTGGCCACGGCCGGCGCGCCTGCGAGAGCCGCTGGAGCTGGCGAGCGGAAAGCTGGCGGACGGGTTGCAGGCGCTCGGACTGCTGACGTTCGGAGAGTTGCTCGAACACCTCCCGCGGGACAGCCGCGAGGCGCGCACGGTCGCGGCCCTACGGCCCGGCGAGCAGGCGACGGTCGCGGTGCAGGTGCGGGCGATCTCCGCGCGAGCGGTCCGCCGGCGTGGCATGCGCCCGCTCGTGGAGGCGAGCGTCTACGACGCCACCGGCAGGATGCGGGCGACGTTCTTCAACCAGCCGTGGCTGGTCGAGCGCTACCCGCCCGGCACACGGCTGCTGCTGCACGGCAAGGCGGATGAGCGCGGCGGCTTTCGCGTCTCTCATCATGCTCCTGGCTCGGACTTCGCGTTGGGCGGCTCCGGCGGCGAGAGTGGCGCGGAGTCCGAGGCCGTGGCTCACTATCCCGCCGCCGAGGGCGTCACCTCGACGCAGATCCTGACGCTCGTGCAGGGCGCTCGGGAGCGCTTGAGCGATGTGATCGAGACGTTCCCGGCCGCCACGCGTGTGGCCGAGCGGCTGCCCGATCGAGCGAGCGCGCTTGCGGCGATGCACTTCCCGCGAGGCGCCAACGACACCGAGCAGGGCCGTCGACGACTGGCGTTCGAGGAGCTGCTGTTGACGCAGCTCGTGTTCCTGCTGCGCCGCGCGCGGCGCAGCGTGCGCGAGGACGCGAGGGCGCTCGCCGAGCCAGCTTCCCTGAGTGAGCGCTGGCTATCGAGCGGGCTGCCGTTCGCGCTGACGGGCGACCAGCGCCGCGCGATCGAGGAACTCGAGCGGGACCTCGGGCGCACGCGGGCGATGCAGAGGCTGCTTGATGGGCGAGGTCGGAAGCGGCAAGACGGTAGTCGCGCTGTACGCGATGCTGCGCGCGGTCGAGCATGGTCACCAGGCCGCGCTGATGGCGCCGACCGAGACGCTCGCCGAGCAGCACTTCGCGACGCTCCAGCGCCTGATCGGCGCCGAGCCGGTCGCCAGCGCGCTGCTGACCGGCTCGACTCCGGCCCGAAGACGCCGGGACATCCTCGGCAAGCTCGCCAGTGGCGAGCTGCTCGCTGATCGTCGGCACGCACGCGCTGATCGAGCCCGACGTCCAGTTCAGCTCGCTGGCCGTGGCCGTGGTCGACGAGCAGCACCGCTTCGGTGTTCGCCAGCGGGCCGCGCTGGACCAAAAGGGCACACCGCACATGCTGCACATGACCGCGACCCCGATTCCGCGCACGCTCGCGCTCGCCGCCTACGGCGACCTCGACACGAGCACGCTGCGCGAGCTGCCCGGCGGGAGGCAACCGATCGACACGCGCGTGGTTGCCGGCGAGCGCGCGCGCGCGCGGGCGTATGACGAGCTGCGCGAGCACCTGCGGGCCGGACGGCAGGCATATGTCGTGTGTCCCTTGATCGAGCAGGAGCAGGTGCCGTCCGCCGCCGAGGGCGCGCCCTCGGCGGCTGGAGTCGGCGGTGACGTGCGCGCGGCCACCGCCGAGCTCGAGCGCCTGCGCGAGGGCGAGCTGGAGGGATATGAGCTGGTGCTCCTGCACGGCGGGATGAGCACACGCGAGAAGCAGCAGGCGATGACGCGGTTCGTCACCGGGAAGGCCGACGTGCTCGTCGCCACGACGGTGATCGAGGTCGGGATCGACGTGTCCAACGCGACGGTCATGCTGGTGGAGAACGCCGAGCGCTTCGGGATCTCCCAGCTGCACCAGCTGCGGGGGCGCGTCGGGCGCGGCGAGCACCGTGCGGTCTGCTTGCTGATGGGGCCGCCCGGCTCGGCGCGACTGCGCGCGATGGTCGCGCACTCCGACGGCTTTCGTCTCGCGGAGATCGATCTGGAGCTGCGCAGCGAGGGTGAGCTGGTGGGGACTCGCCAGTCCGGCTTCGGCCAGTTCCAGGTTGCGCAGCTGCCCGAGGACGCTCAGCTGCTCGAGCGCGCGCGCGCTCGAGCAGAGGCGATCGTCGCCGGCGATCCGCAGCTGCGGGCGCCCGAGCACACGCTGCTGGGAGAAGCGCTCGAGACGGCCTTCGGCGCCGAGGCGCTCGAGCCGATACCGGCTTAGGGCTCGCCGCGCCCCCGCGCTCCGTGTGCCGTTACGGTGCGGGGTGTGCGGGTGATCGCGGGAGAGTTGGGCGGCAGGCGCCTGCAGGCGCCGCGCGGGCGGGTCACGCGCCCGACCTCGGACAAGGTCAGGGAGGCGCTGTTCTCGATGCTCGCGGAGGTGGCGGGCGCGGACGTGCTCGACCTGTTCGCCGGCGCCGGCGGGCTGGGCATCGAGGCGCTCTCGAGGGGCGCCGCGAGCGCCATGTTCGTCGAGCGCGACAGCGCCGCCGTGCGCGTGCTCGAGGCAAACCTCGCGGCGCTCGAGATCGCGCCCGCCAGGGTGCTCGTGCGTCGTGCCGAGGCGCTCGCGGCGCTCCGGAGCGCACGGTCGCGCAAAGAGACATACGATCTCGTGTTCATCGATCCTCCCTACAGTCAAGCGCGCGACTGGGGGCCCGAGCTGTCGGCGGTCCTGCCGTCGCTGCTCCGGCCGGCGGCGCGCGTCGTCGTCGAGAGCGATCGGCGGGCGCCCCTGGAGCTCGGCATGGAGCTCGAGCGGGAACGGCGCTACGGCGACACTTCGATCAGAATCCACCGGCATTCATGACCCCATCTGAGAAGTCGATAGCGGTGTGCCCGGGCTCCTATGACCCGATCACCAACGGCCATCTGGACGTGATCCGCCGTGCCGCGAACCTCTACGACGAGGTCGTCGTGGCGGTCGTCAACCGCTCGGTTCGCAAGAACAAGGCGCTGTTCGACATCGACGAGCGGATGGGCTTCATCGAGCGGGCGATCGCCGATCTCGAGAGGGTTCGCGCCGAGCCGTTCTCGACGCTCGTGGTGCAGTTCGCGCGGCACGTGGGCGCGAAGGCGATCGTCAAGGGACTGCGCGCGATCTCGGACTTCGAGTATGAGTTGGAGATGAATCAGCTCAATCGTCGCCAGGACCCTCAGATAGAGTCCGTCTACCTGATGGCGAGCCCGCAGTACAGTTTTCTGTCGTCCAGTGGCGTCAAGGAGCTCGCCACGTTCGGGGGCAGGATCGACGATCTTGTCCCGGATGAGGTGGCCAAGCGCTTGCAGGAAGAGCTGAGGCGCTGACGAAATGGGACGTGACACGTGATCTCGAACCTCATCTCCGGCCCGTATGGGCCGGCGACCACACACGGGTAGGCCTCTAGATGGATGTCCTGGTACTCATAGACAAGCTCGACGACTTGGTCCACAACGCCAAGTCCGTGCCGATGACCGATCAGGTACGGGTCGACAAGGAGGAGATCTACGACATCCTCGACCAGATGCGGGCGACGATCCCCGAGGAGATCAAGCAGGCTCGCTGGATCGTCAAGGAGCGCCAGGAGATGCTCGCGGAGGCCAAGAAGGAGGCCGAGCGCATCATCAAGGACGCACGCGAGCGCCAGGAGCGCCTGGTCGGCGAGGAGGAGGTCACCAAGCAGGCCGAGCGCGCCGCCGAGGACATCGTCGAGGACGCTCGCGCACGCGAGCGCGAGATCCGGCTCGGCGCCGAGGACTACGCCGATGAGATCCTGAACACGCTCGAGGTAAACCTCTCGAAGTTCATCGCCGCCGTTCAGCGCGGGCGCGAGCGCCTGCAGGGCAAGGACGAACCGGCCGAAGTCAGCTGACCGCGAGCGCGCTTTGCGCTCGCCGTCTGTGGGGTAGGGTCCGCCCGATGAACGCGCAGGAGGCACGGCTCAAGCTGCATGTCGTCCGCACGCTGCTCGGCACGGGCATGATCCATCCCGAGCGCCCGGACAAGGCGCTGCGCTCGCTGGCGGCTCTGCGCCGCTGGGGGCCCACGTCGGCCGCGGCGTACACGGGCGGCGCGGTTCGCTTCCCCGATCGCCCGGCGATCGTCGACGATCGCGGCACGGTCACCTTCAGGGAGATGCACAAGCGCACCAACGCGCTCGCCAATCAGCTCAGCCGAGCTGGGATATCCGAACACGACGACGTGGCGATCATGTGCCGCAACCATCGCGGCTTCATCGAGGCGACCGTGGCGTGCTCGAAGCTGGGCGCCGGCGCGCTGTACCTGAACACCGCCTTTGCCGGCCCGCAGATCGCCGACGTGCTGGCACGCGAAGATCCCGCGGCCGTGATCTACGACGAGGAGTTCACGGAGCTGGTGGGCGAGGGGGCTGCCGGGCGCAAACGCTTCATCGCCTGGAGCGACCCGGGCGAAACGCCCGAGGAGCAGACGCTCGATGAGTTGATAGCCGCGGGTGAGGATTCCGAGCTGCAGCCTCCGGCGGAGAAGGGACGCGTCGTGATCCTCACCTCGGGCACGACCGGCACGCCCAAGGGCGCCGCCCGCAAGCAGCCCGACTCGATCCAGCCGGCGGCTGCGCTGTTCTCGAAGATCCCCCTGAAGGCGCGCGAGACGACGGTCGTCGCGGCGCCGCTGTTTCACTCCTGGGGGTTCGCGCACTTCACGCTTGGGCTGGCGCTGTCCTCGACGCTCGTGCTGCGCCGCAAGTTCGAGCCCGAGGAGACGCTCAGGGCCGTCTCTCAGCATCGCGCGAGCGCGCTGGCGGTCGTGCCGGTGATGCTGCAGCGGATCCTCGATCTGGGCGAGCAGACGATCGCTCGCTACGACACGCGCTCGCTGCGCGTGATCGCCGTCAGCGGCTCGGCGCTGCCCGGCGAGCTGGCGATCCGGGCGATGGACACGTTCGGAGACGTGCTCTACAACCTCTACGGGTCCACCGAGGTCGCATGGGCGACGATCGCCACGCCGGAGGATCTGCGCGCCGCGCCGGGCACGGCCGGGCGCCCGCCGCTCGGAACGATCGTCAAGCTGCTGAGGGCCGACGGCCACGAGGCCGGCAAGGGCGAGGGCGGCCGGATCTTCGTCGCCAACGAGATGATGTTCGACGGATACACCGGCGGTGGCGGCAAGGAGGTCGTCGGCGGGCTGATGAGCACGGGCGATGTGGGCCGCTTCGACGAGCAGGGGCGCCTGTTCGTCGACGGGCGCGACGACGAGATGATCGTCAGCGGCGGCGAGAACGTATTTCCGCGCGAGGTCGAGGATCTGCTCGCCGACCACTCCGAGATCGAGGAGGCGGCGGTCGTCGGCGTCGCCGATGAGCAGTTCGGCCAGCGGCTGAAGGCATTCGTCGTGCGGCGCAATGGCTCGGGGCTGAGCGAGGAGACCGTGCAGCAGTACGTGAAGGCCAATCTCGCCCGCTTCAAGGTGCCGCGCGAGGTCGTGTTCCTGCAGGAGCTCCCGCGCAACGCGACTGGCAAGGTTCTCAAGCGCGAGCTGAAAGGCTCCGACTGAACGGGTCCGATCACGCGGATCTGGCCGCTAGCCTGGGAGGGCGATGGCGGCGGAGACCCACGAGTTTGACCTCGCCGGACTGCGGCTGAGCGCAGGCGAGGGACGGCGGCTGAAGCTCGACGTGAGGATCGAGCCGCTGTTGCTCGGGGGTGAGCCCTACGCCCCCCGGCCAGCGCGGGTGCCGGTCGATCTCGAGGTCTCGCGGATGCTCGGCGGCGGGTACTCGCTGCGCCTGCGCTTCAGCGCCGCGCTCGCGGGGCCATGCATGCGCTGCCTGAAGGAGGCCGAGCCGAGCGTCGAGGTCGAGGCCCGCGAGGTCGACAGGCCGGGCGAAGGCGAGGAGCTGGAAAGCCCGTACGTGAACGATGAGAAGCTCGATCTGGCCGCCTGGGCGCGTGACGCCTTCGCGCTGGCCGCGCCCGTGAAGGTGCTCTGCAACGAGGACTGCGCGGGGCTGTGCCCGGTGTGCGCAGCGGATCTGAACGAGGCCGCTTCCGAGCACCGTCACGAGACCGAGCCGGATCCCCGCTGGGCGAAGCTGCGCGAGCTGAAGCTCGAGTAGCGGGCCATCGGGCTGGTAGCCTTCTGCGCGATGGCGGTCCCCAAGAAAAAGCAATCTCACAGTCGCACGGCCAAGCGCCGCGCGCAGCACAAGATCGGCACGCCCGCGGTGAACGCGTGCCCGCAGTGTCACAGCCCGCGCCGGCCGCACCGGGTATGCCCGGTGTGCGGCTTCTACGCGGGCCGCGAGGTCGTGGCGCCCGTCGCGCATGGCCACGACCACGATCACGAGCACGACCACGACGAGTAACCGGACGTGGCGTTAGGCGCTTCGCCGTCCTCCTCGCCCCCCCACTCGCAGGATTCTCGAGCGCCGGTGGTCGCTGTCGACTGCAACGGCGCCGATCTCGGGCCCGCCGAGGTCGCCGCGGGTGCCGCGATCGCGGCGGGTGAAGGCGCACGCGTGATCCTGTTCGGGCCGGCGCGCGAGCTCGGCGAGCCGCCGCCGGGTGTCGAAGTGCTCGACGCTCCGGTCTCGATCGCCAAGAGCGCTGACCCCGCAAGCGCGGCCCGCGCGACGCCCGAGGCCTCGATCGTGCAGGCCGCCAGAGCGGTCGCGGATGGCCGCGCGCAGGCGCTCGTGTGCGCGGGCGGCACCGGCGCGGCGCTGGCCGCGGGGCTGTTCAACATCAAGCGCACACGCGGCATCTACCGCCCGGCGCTCGCGATCCCGCTGCCCGTTCCGGGTGGGCCCGTGACGCTCCTGGACGTGGGGGCGAGCGCCGTCGCGCGGCGCGAGCACCTCGTGCAGTTCGCGTTCATGGGGGCAGCGCTCTCGAGCACCGTGCTCGGAGTGCGCCGCCCGCGCGTGGGGCTGCTGTCCAACGGCGAGGAGGCCGCTCGCGGCAACCCGCTGGTGGTCGAGACGCACGCCGAGCTGCAGGAGCGGGCGGGCGCGGGGCTCGACGCCTTCGAGTTCGTCGGCAACGTCGAGGGAGGCGACGTCATGGGGGGCGTTGCGGACGTGGTCGTCACGGACGGCTTCACCGGCAACGTCGCGCTGAAGCTGATGGAGGGCGTATCCCAGACGATGCTGGGCGCGATCAGGGACGCCGCGATGTCCTCCTCGCGCGCGAAGCTGGGGGGCGCTCTGCTGCGTGGGGCGCTCGGGGGCTTCCGCGCGGAGATCGATCCGGAGCTGAACGGCGGCGCCTATCTGCTCGGGCTACGACGCCTCGGCGTCGTCCCGCATGGGCGCTTCTCGCGTGTCGGCTTCGCGCAGGCGATCCTGCGCGCCGAGCGGGGCGCGCGCGAGGACATCGTCGGGCAGACCGAGCGTGCGCTTGCGCGCGCGGGAGCGCTCAGGGAGGCCCCCGCGTCCGCGCTGGCGCTAGCCTGCCGCAAACACGATGAGAAGCTCAACCTCGCCCCCGACGACGCGGTGTTCATCCATGCCCGAGACGGCCTGGATCGCGTCGCTGCCGTCCGGGCGATGACGGCGCGCCCGCGCGAGCAGGTGTTCGCGCTGATCCAGTCCCATCTGGCGGACGAACTCGACGTCGAGCCGCTCGCGATCGCCGAGGACACGCGCTTCAAGGAGGATCTGGAGGCCGACTCGCTCGACCTGTACACGCTCGTGCAGGAGCTCGAGGACACCTACGGTGTGAGCATGTCCGACGAGCAGGCGGCGCAGATCCTCACGGTGGGACAGGCGGTGGACTTCGTGCTCGCCCACGACGGGGCGGCCATGAGCAGTCATGAAGCTGCTCGGCCAGTTGCTGGAGGAGCTGCCGGAGGATCTGGCGCGTCAGGTGTTCACGCACGCGTCCTGGAGCGAGCGCCGCAGCGACTCCTACACGCGCCTGGCGTTCCTGGGCGACAGCGTGCTGGCGCTGGCGGTCACGACGCATCTATATCCGCGCCTGGAGGCCGAGCGCTTCGGGGCCGGACGGCTCACGAAGATCCGTGCGCAGGCCGTCTCCGGGCGTCTCCTGCCGGGCGGTCGCCGAGCGGCTGGCGCTGCCCGAGCGGCTGCGGCGGCGGCGCCGGCGGGCGTCCAGGGCAATGCGGCCGCGCTCGTGGAGACCGAGCGGGTGCTCGCCTCGGTGATCGAGGCGGTGATCGGAGCGTGCTATCTGCACGCCGGCTACGAGCGTACCGCCGAGGCCGTGGTCGAGGCGTTCGGGCCGGAGATCGAGGAGGCGCTGGAGCATCCCGTGGACTTCAAGTCCGCACTGCAGGAGCTGCTGGCCCGCCGCGGCGCGGAGGTCAGCTACGAGGTCACGCGCGAGGACGGCCCGCCGCACGAGCGCACCTACACGGTGATCGCGCGCGTCGATGGGCGCGAGCTCGGCAGTGGCAGCGGCCGCAGCAAGAAGCACGCCGAGCAGGAGGCCGCCCGCGAGGCCGTCGAGCGGCTGGAGGACTAGATCCGTCATGCGCCTGAAGTCGCTGACCCTGAAGGGCTTCAAGTCGTTTCCCGACCGCACCCGCCTGGACTTCGGCCCGGGCGTGAGCGTTGTCGTCGGGCCCAACGGGTCGGGCAAGTCCAACGTCACTGACGCGGTGCTGTGGGCGATGGGCGAGCAGTCGCCGCTGGCGGTTCGCGGCCAGTCGATGCAGGACGTGATCTTCGGCGGCGGGCACGGCGTGCAGGCGCGCAGCGCGGCTGAGGTGGAGATCGTGCTCGACAACTCCGACGGCACCGTCGAGCTGCCGCTGAGCGAGATCTCGATCGTGCGGCGCCTGGATCGCTCCGGCGAGGGCGGGTACAGCCTTGAACGGCGCTCGCTGCCGCTTGACGGACGTGATCGAGGTGCTCTCGGACACTGGCCTCGGCAAGGAGACCCACTCGGTCATCTCACAGGGGCGGGTCGAGCAGATCGTCACCTCCAAGCCGCGCGAGCGACGCCTGCTGATCGAGGAGGCCGCAGGGCTCGGCAAGCACCGCAAGCGCCGCCGGCGCGCCCAGTTGAAGCTCGAGCGCACGCAGGAGAACCTCGATCGCGCGCTGGACGTGGAGCGCGAGGCGCGCACGCGCCTGCGCCCGCTCAAGCGCCAGGCGGAAGCCGCGGAGTTGCACGAGCGCCTGGAGCTCCAGACGCTGCAGGCGCGCTTGGAGCTCGCCAGGGACGCGGCCGCGAGCTGCCGCGAAGAGCTCACCGGGGCCGAGGCCAGCGTCGCCGAGGCGCGCGCCAAGCGCGCCGAGATCGAGTCGAGCCTGCAGCAGACGATCGATCGCCGGGGGCGCGCCGAGCGCGCGCTGTCCGAGCGCGCCGAGCGCCACGACGCGCTGTCTCGCCGCGCGTATGAGGGCCGCTCCGCGCATGAGCGCCTGGGCTTGAGAGGCGAGCAGGCCGGCGCCGTTGCCGCAACGCTGGCGCGGCGTATCGAGCGAGTCGAGCAGGAGCTCGGCACGCTGAGCGCAACCGAGGCACAGCTCGGCGAGAGCGACGGCTCGCAGGCCGGAGAGGGTCGTATAGCCGCGCTCGAGGCCGAGCTCGCGGAGATCTCGATCCGTCGCGAGCAGGAGCTCGGCTCGCAGGTCGCCGAGCTCGAGAGCGCGCTGCAAAAGCAGCGCTCGCAGGTCGCGGAGATCGCAGCGGAGCTCTCCGCCGCCCGAGCCGCACGCGAGCACGCCGAAGCGGAGGTCGCGAGTGCCCGCGAGCGTCTTACGCAGGCCGAGCGCGCGGTCCAGGATGCCCGGCGCGAGGCCGCGCGCGTGGGTGCCGAGTTGGCGGCGGCGAACCAGTTCCTGCGCGGGCACGCGGGCCTGACCGACGGCGAGAATCGATCCCCCAGGGCGCTCAGCGAGGAGCTGCGGGTCCGCGACGGCTACGAGCTCGCGCTCGCGGCGGCGCTCGGCGGACGCCTCGATGCCGCCGTGGTCGACGACGTCGCCGGCGCGGAGTCGGTCCTCGACCGGGCCGGTCCGGATGGGGGCGCGGCCTTGCTCGCCGGCGCCGAGGTCGAGTCGAGCGTGTCGCCGAGCACCGATGCCGCCAGTCCTCCAGTGGCGGGCGCCGAGCGGCTGTTCGAGCTGCTCAGTGGCCCGGCCGCGGTGCTCGCGCTCGCCGCGCGGCTGCTGGGCGACGCATGGGTCGTCGAGCGCTTGGAGGATCTCCCGCGCGATTTCACCGGGATCGCCGTGACCCGCGCAGGCCGTGTGTGGTTCGCGGCCTGGGGCGAGGTGCGTCAGCTGGGCGAGGGCGGCACCGAGCGAGTGCTGGCGCGGCGCAACGAACGCGATCGCCTGATTGCGGCGGTCGAGCAGGTGGCGCAGAGCGAGCAGTCGGCGCTGGCGGTCTGCGAGAAGGAGCTCGCCGACATGCATGCGGCCGAAGAGATCCGTGCCGAGGCAGATGGGGCGCTGCGCGAGTGCGAGCAACGCCAGACCGAGGCCGCCGAGATGGTGCGCCGCACGGAGTGGCTGATCGAGCAGCGCCGCTCAGCGCCCGCGGAGGGCCCGCTGGCCGTGCGCAAGGCACAGCTCGAGGGCGAGCTCTCCTCCGAGCGCTCGCAGGCCGAGCGAGTCGCGCGCGAAGTCGAGGAGCGCCGCGGGCGGATCGCGCGACTGCGCGCGCAGCTCGCCACCGACGCTGATCTGATCCCCCGCGCCGAGCGGCTCGCCGCGGCGCTGCAAGCGGCCGCCGAGGTGGTGCAGGCGCGCGTCTCGGCGCTCGAGCGCGAGCTTGCGGTCGGCCGTCTCGAGGGCGAGGAGATGGCGAGCGAGTTGCGCGCCTGTGCCGCCCAGGAGGCGGAGATCCAGGCGGCGCTGCGAGCCGCGGGAGAGATCGTCACGGGCGCCGAGGTGGCCGCCCAGCGCCTGCGCGATCAGGCCGGCGAGGCCGAGCTCGAGCTGCGGACGGTGGCCGATCGACTGGGACTGGCGCCGGAGGAGGGCGAGGACGCCTCGCATGCGAAGGAGGGCGGCGGCGCACGCCTCGATCAGGATGAGCTGGACGCCCTGCGCGCGCGTGTGCAGAGACTGACGCGCCGGCGCGAGCAGCTCGGCCCGGTCAATCCCCTGGCGGGAGAGGAGTACGCGGAGGCGCTTGCCCACGTGGAGGAGATGGAGAGCCGGCGCGCGGATCTGGAGACCGCGCTGCGCGAGCTGCGCGCGGTCATCCGCGACACCGACCGCCAGATCCAGGAGACCTTCCAGGAGACCTTCGAGGCGGCGGCACGCAACTTCGAGGAGCTCGTCGGCGACGTCTTCCCCGGCGGCTCGGGCCGGCTGCGGCTCGTCAGCGAAGAGCAGCCCCCGCGCTCCGTGCTCGGTGGCCAGCCGCTCGGCGAGCCGGGAGCGAACGGCGCGCAGGCGCAGGCCGTGGGCGCGGCGGCCGGGGCCAATGGCGGCGATCCGGAGGCCGTCGAGGCCGCGGCCGAAGAGGAGGCCGAGAGCGAGGAGCGCAGGGAGGAGGATCTGTTGGGCGTTGAGATCGAGATCACGCCCGCCGGCAAGTCGACCAAGCGCCTGTCGCTGCTGTCCGGCGGCGAGAAGTCGATGACGGCGCTCGCGTTCCTGTTCGCCGTGTTCCTCGCGAGGCCCTGCCCTTTCTACATCCTCGACGAGGTCGAGGCCGCGCTGGACGATCTGAACCTCGATCGCTTCCTGGCGCTGCTGCGCCGCTACTCCGACCGCGCGCAGTTCATCGTGATCACCCATCAAAAGCGCACGATGGAGGCAGCCGACTGGCTGTACGGCGTGTCGATGGGCGGCGACGGAGTCTCCAAGGTTCTCTCGCGGCGCCTGCCGGCGGAACAGGCGCCGGAGGTGGCGGAGGTCGCCTGAGCCTCCGAGCGGCAGATGGCGCACGACTGGAGCGAGCTGTTCATCACCGCGGAGCCGGGCGGTGTGAGCGAGCAGGAGAACGAGCCCACCCCGGCCGCGGGCGCGGCGGATGCGCCCGCGCCCAAGCGTGGCGGATTGTTCCGTCGCCTGCGCGAGAGCATGGCCAAGACGCGCCAGGCGCTCGGCTCGGAGATCCAGGCGACGCTGTTCGGCGTGCTCGACGAGCAGACCTGGGAACGCCTGGAGGAGGCGCTGATCATGGCCGACGTGGGCGCGAGCACGACGGCGTCGGTCGTCGCCACGCTCGAGGCGGAAGTGGGCGAGGGACGGCTCGAGGGGGGCGAGGCGCTGAGCGAGCGGTCTGATCGCGCTGCTGGCCGAGACGACGCGGGTGGCAGATGCTCGCATCGACATTCGCCCCGAGCCCGACGGTGATCATGGCGGTGGGCGTGAACGGCACGGGCAAGACGACCACGATCGGCAAGCTCGCGTGGCATCTGCGCCATGAGCTCGGGCGCTCGGTCCTGCTAGCGGCCGCGGACACGTTCAGGGCCGCCGCGAGCGAGCAGCTGGAAGGCTGGGCGCGACGGGCCGAGTGCGAGATCGTGACCGGCCCGCCGGGATCGGACCCGGGGGCCGTCGCCTTCGAGGCGATCGCCCAGGCGCACACCAAGGGAGTGGACGTGGTGATCGTGGACACGGCGGGGCGCCTGCACACTCAGGATGACCTGATGGGCGAGCTGTCGAAGGTGCGCCGCGTGATCGCCCGCCAGCTCGAGGGCGCCCCGCACGAGACGCTGCTGACGCTCGACGCGACGACCGGCCAGAACGGGCTGCGTCAGGCCAAGCTGTTCGCCGAGGCCGTCGCAGGTGAGCGGCGTCGTGCTGACGAAGCTCGACGGGACCGCACGTGGCGGCATCGCGCTGGCGATCGCGCGCGAGCTCGATCTGCCCGTGAAGCTGATCGGCGTGGGCGAGTCCGTCGAGGATCTGCGCCCGTTCGACCCTGAGGAGTTCGCCCGCGCCCTGATCGCGCCGTGAGGACTCGCGCCGCGGCGATGGCGGAGAGATAACCTGAAAGCATGGACGCCTGGGTCATCTGGCTGGCAGCAGCGGCTGTGCTCGGCGTGGGGGAGATGCACCAAGGAGGCTTCTACCTGGCTCCCTTCGCGCTCGGCGCGGCGATGGCCGCGATCGTCAGCCTGCTCGGCGTCGGCATCGCGCTGTCGGCAATCGTCTTCCTCGCATCCTCGGCCATCGTCTTCGCGACGTTGCGCCCGGTCGCCAGGCGCCATCGGCGCCTGCCTCCGTCGATACGCACCGGCGCGGCGGCGCTCGTCGGGCGCCCGGCGATCGTGCTCGAGCGGATCGCCAACGACGAGGGTGTCGGCTGCGTGAAGATCGACGGCGGCGAGGTGTGGACGGCGCGCAGCTTCGACGAACACGAGGTGATCGACGCGGGCGAGCGGGTGGAGGTCGTCGAAATAAGGGGCGCCACCGCACTGGTGATGCACTGAGGCGGCCGGGGCGCCTCTCTGGCCGGCCTCCGATCGGCGTACGCTCTGCTTGGAAGGCAACCGGAAAGGAACCCGATCCATGGTCGCACTCATCGTCCTCGCCATCGTCGCCGTGTTCGTGCTCGTCGCGGCCGCGCGCACGATCCGTGTCATTCCCCAGGCGCGAGCGGGTGTGGTGGAGCGGCTTGGCCGCTACAGCCGCACGCTCGAGCCCGGCCTGACGATCATCACGCCCTTCATCGATCGCGTGAAGCCGCTCGTGGACCTGCGCGAGCAGGTCGTGAACTTCGCGCCGCAGTCGGTGATCACCGAAGACAACGTCGTCGTCGGCATCGAGACCGTTCTGTACTTCACGATCACCGACGCGAAGTCGGCCACCTATGAAATCGCCAATCCGCTGCAGGCGATCGAGCAGCTGACGGTCACGACGCTGCGAAACGTGATCGGTGGGCTGACACTCGAGGCGACGCTGACGGCTCGCGAGAACGTCAACACCGAGTTGCGGGTCGTGCTCGACGAGGCCACCGGCAAGTGGGGCATCAGGATCAACCGTGTGGAGATCAAGTCGGTCGACCCGCCGACGGACATCCGCGCGGCGATGGAGAAGCAGATGCGCGCCGAGCGCGATCGGCGCGCCGCGATCCTGACGGCCGAAGGCGAGAAGCAGTCGCAGATCCTGACGGCCGAGGGCGCCAAGCAGGCGGCCGTGCTGACGGCCGAGGGCGCCCAGCAGGCCGCGGTGCTGGACGCCGAGGGCGAGCGCCAGGCCGCGATCCTGCGCGCCGAGGGCGAAGCGAAGGCGATCGACACGGTCTTCAAAGCGATCCACGAGGGCAAACCGGACCGCGAGCTGCTCAGCTACGAATACCTGCAGATGCTCCCGCAGCTCGCCGAAGGCGACTCCAACAAGGTGTTCGTGGTGCCGTCCGAGTTCGCTTCGGCGTTCGGCGGCATCGGCGAGGCGCTCGCGCGCGGAGCGTCCGGCGCGGCGCCGATCCCGCCGCCGGCCGCCGAGCACGGACGGGGCCGCGAGGACTGAGCGGGACGAGCGGCGCTGGGCTGGCGCCGATGACTGCGAGAATCGGGATCCGATGTTCGACTCACTTACCGAGAAGCTGCAGGGAACGCTCTCAGACGTACGCAACCGCGGCACGCTGACCGAGCAGGACATCGATGCCGCGATGCGAGAGATCCGTCTCGCGCTGCTGGAGGCAGACGTCAACTTCAAGGTGGTCAAGGCCTTCACGGCCGACTTGAAGGAGCGCTGCCTGGGGGCTGAGGTGATCGGCGCGCTGAACCCCGGGCAGCAGGTCGTGAAGATCGTCGGAGAGCAGCTGACGGCGCTGATGGGCGGCGCCTCCGCCGGCCTCGGCTTCTCACCGCGCCCACCGACGGTGATCCTGATGGCGGGCCTGCAGGGCTCGGGCAAGACGACGGCCACGGCGAAGCTCGCCCGGCATCTGCGCGAGGAGCACTCCTCGGCGGTCGCTGTGGCGGCCTGCGACGTCTATCGCCCGGCGGCGGTCGAGCAGCTCGTGAAGGTCGCGGCGCAGGCCGGGGCGGAGGCGTATGAGCAGGGCACCGAGCGCGATCCGGTGGAGATCGCGGCATGGGCGCTCGAGCGCGCCCGCGAAGAGGGTAAGGATGTCTTGATCGTCGACACCAGCGGCCGCCTGCACGTCGATGAGGAGCTGATGGCCGAGCTCGTGCGGATTCGGGCGGCGGTGAAGCCGCACAGCGTGCTGCTGGTCGTCGACGCGATGACCGGCCAGGACGCGGTCAACGTGGCCGAGCAGTTCGCCGAGGCCGTTCAGTTCGACGGCGTCGTGATGAGCAAGCTCGACGGGGACGCGCGCGGCGGCGCGGCGCTGTCGATCAAGGCGGTCACGGGCAAGCCGATCCTGTTCGCCTCGACCGGCGAGAAGCTGGAGCAGTTCGAGCGCTTCCATCCCGACCGCATGGCCCAGCGGATCCTCGGGATGGGCGACGTGATGAGCCTGATCGAGACGGCCGAGCGCCAGTTCGACCAGGACGACGCGGCCGAGCTGGAGCGCAAGCTGCGGCGCAACGAGTTCGATTTGGAGGACTTCCTGGGCCAGCTCAGGACGATCCGCAAAATGGGGCCGCTGACGAATCTGCTGGGGATGATCCCGGGACTCGGTGGGGCGCAACTGCAGAACATGAAGGTCGATGAGCGCGAGCTGGACCGGATCCAGGCGATCATCCTCTCGATGACGCCCGAAGAGCGCCACAGGCCCGAGCTGATCAAGGGCTCGCGCCGGCTGCGGATCGCGCGCGGCTCGGGCACGAGCGTTCAGCAAGTCAGCCGGCTGATCAAGCAGTTCGGCCAGACGCGCAAGATGATGCGCCAGGTCGGCCGCGGCAAGATGCCCGACATCGCGACGCTGATGCGTGGCGCACGGTGAGTGCCCCGCCTCGCCCGCGCACACCGTCTAAGCTCTGCTCGCAAGCAGTTCGTGTCCAGTAGAGAGGAAAACGTGTCGGTTAGACTGAGGCTCACCCGAGTGGGCGGCAAGAAGGACCCGATGTGGCGTGTCGTGGTGGCCGATCAGCGATCGCCTCGCGACGGCCGCGTGATCGAGACGATCGGGCACTACAACGCGCAGACGGACCCCTCGACGATCGTGCTCGACGAGGAGCGCGCTCGCAGCTGGCTGGCACGTGGGGCTCAGCCTTCGGACACGGTGCGCAAGCTGCTGCGCATTCAAGGGATCGAGGCCAGCGGCGGCTAGCGCCCCGCGGCACGCGCAACGTGAACCTGCGGCCTCGAGCATGAGCGAGCGGCGATCGGACAGAGCAGGCACGCCGAGCGAAGTGCCTGGGCGGCTGCTCGAGTACCTGGCCGAAGGCCTGGTGGACGAGCCCGAGGAGGTCTCGGTCGAGCAGTTCGATGGAGATGAGGGGACGATCGTGCTGGAGCTGTGTGTCGGCGCGGAGGATTACGGCAAGGTGATCGGCCGTGGCGGGAGGACCGCTCACGCGCTGCGCACGGTCGTGAAAGCCGCGGCGACGAGCGAGGGCTCGCACGTGCTCGTCGACATCGTCGATTGACGGATCGCGCCCGCGAATCGGGGACGCCGGCGACCGTGGGCGAGACGGCTTCGGATCTGCAGGCGGGCCGCGTCGGGCGCGCGCACGGGTTGGACGGGAGCTTCTATGTGACGGGCGCGATCCCGCGCCTCTTGGTGCTCGGCGCGAGCGTCACGGTGGGGGAGCGGACCGCCGCGATCGTGCGCCGTGCGGGTACCGATGCCCGGCCGATCGTGCGCCTGGCCGGCGTCGAGGATCGTCTTGCCGCGGAGGCGCTACGGGGCATGGCGCTGCTGGTCGGGGAGGAGCAGGCGCCGGCGCTCGGCGAGGGCGAGTGGTGGGCGCACGAGCTCGAGGGCTGTGAGGTCCGCGACGGCGATCGCCTGCTGGGCGTCGTCGCGCGGTTGATCGAACTGCCCTCTTGCGAGGCGCTTGAGGTGAAGCCGGCCCAGGGTGGCGATCCGTTGCTGGTGCCGATGGTCAAAGACGCGATCCGCCACGTCGAGGTCTCCGCGCGGCGAATCGAGGTCGACGCGGATTTCCTGGACCTGGCGATGCCCGCCGAGCGCGACCGTCAGGAAGGGGAGGAGCGCAGTGGAGATTGACGTCTTCACGCTGTTCCCGGAGTGGTTTCAGTGGTTCGGCTCCCAGCGTCACGTCGGCAACGTGCTCGCCACCGGTTCGCGCCTTCGGTATGTGAGCCTTCGCGAGCACACGCCGCTCAGCGGCGGTCAGGTCGACGACACTCCGTTCGGCGGCGGCGCCGGGATGGTCCTGCGCGTGGACGCGGTCGAGAGCGCGTTGCGCGCCCACTACGAGCTCGACCCGGTGCAGCTGCGCGAGCGGCGCCGGGTGATCGCGCTGGCGCCGGGTGGGCGACTGCTCGAGGAGCGGCTCGTGCAGGAGCTCGCTGCCGAGCCGGCCTTGACGCTGCTGTGCGGGCGCTACGAGGGCTTCGACGAGCGGATCGTGGAGCACTTCTGCAGCGATGTCGTGTCGATCGGCCGCTATGTCCTCTCGGGCGGGGAGCTGGCGGCGATGGTCGTGTGCGACGCGGTGCTGCGCAAGCTGCCGGGCGCGCTCGGCGATGAGCACTCGGCGATCGAGGAGTCCTTCAGCGCCGCGCTGGAAGGCGATCCTGAGTATCCGCACTACACCCGCCCGGCCGAGCATCGCGGCTGGCGGGTGCCGGAGGTTCTGCTGTCCGGGCATCACGCGCAGATCGAGCAGTGGCGCCGCGAACGCAGTCGCGAGCGGGGCGAGGGGCTGCGCGCGAGCGGTGAATCGAAACGGCCGCCGGCTCAATGACGCGGAGCGCAAGGGTGGTCCGCTACCATTGCTACCCGCGCCGGCCGAAACCTGCTTGAGAGATCCCTCTTGGTCAGCGGGCGCGCCTCCTTCACCGTCATGAGCAGCGTCATCGAAACCATCGAGCGCGCACAGCTGCGCCGCGTCCCCAACTTTGCTCCGGGCGACCGCGTGAAGGTGCATTTCCAGGTCATCGAGGGCTCGCGCCGGCGCGTGCAGGTCTTCGAGGGAGTCGTCATCAAGCGCCAGGGCCATGGGATCCGCGAGACGTTCACCGTGCGCAAGCAGTCCTTCGGCGTCGGCGTCGAGCGTATGTTCCCGGTGCACTCGCCGAAGATCGAGCGCATCGAGCTGGCGGCACGGGGCGACGTGCGCCGCGCGAAGCTCTACTACCTGCGCGATCGAGTCGGCAAGCGCGCGCGTGTGCGTGAGCGCCGCTACACGGGCCCCGAGGAAGCGGTCGAGCCCGGGCTGATGCACGAGCCGGTGGGCGCGACCGACGCGGATGGCATGACCGCCGAGGAGGCCATGCTGGAGGACGCGAACGCCGTCGGCGGCCCGCAGGACGCGAGCGAGAGCGGAAGTCAGGAACAGGCGGCGCCGACTGGCGAGGGCGAGGGCTCCGCAGAGACCGCGGGGGAGACGGCGCCCGAGCCATCGGCCGAGGCCGAGCTGGAGACGGCGGCAGAGCCGCCGGCCCAGGCCGCAGCCGATACCGAGCCCGAGGCGTTGGCGGAGGATGCCGCCGGCTCGGCGCCCGAGCCAGCGTGAAGCGCGGCGCCAAGCGTTCGAAGTCGACCATGGGCTCGATCGTCGAGCTCGGCGTGATCGTCCTCGTGGCGCTCGGCCTGGCGCTCGGCATACAGGCCTTCATCGTCAAGCCATATCGCATTCCCAGCGGCTCGATGGAGCCCACGCTGGCGATCGGCCAGCGCGTGCTCGTGAACCGCATCGGCCAGCACTTCGGCAAGCCGCACATCGGCGAGATCGCGGTCTTTCACCCCCCCAAGGACGCCTCTCAGGAGATCTGCGGGCCCTCGCCGCACATGGTCAAGGTGGGTGGCGCGGCCTGCTCGCAACCAGAGCCAGAGAAAGCGAGCGTGAACTTCATCAAGCGCGTCGTCGCCGGCCCGGGCGATGTGATCTCGATCGTCGAAGGGCACGTGATCCGCAACGGCAAGCGCGAGTCGGACTCCTACATCAGGCCCTGCCCCGGCGTCTCGGAGTGCAACTTTCCCACGCCGATCCGGATTCCCGCCGGTCACTGGTTCATGATGGGCGACAATCGTGGCGAATCCGACGACAGCCGGTTCTGGGGACCTGTCCCCACCTCGTGGATCATCGGCGATGCCTTCGCCACCTACTGGCCACCAAACCGAATCGGCATCCTCTAGCCCGGCGGACGCGGACGCGCTCGCTGCGCCCGCGGCTTCTCCGAGGCGCTCGGGCTCCTCGGCGCGTGCCAGGCGCCGTGCGCGCCGGGCCGGCAGCGGCCGCCGGCTATTCGCCTTCGACCGCCGCCTCGGCGTGCGCATGGTGGCCGGCGCCGATGAGGCCGGACGGGGCTGCCTGGCGGGCCCCCTGGTCGCAGCGGGCGTGCTGTTCGACTACGAGGCGCTCACGACCCGCGAGCTGCGCGCGCTGAGCGCGCTGAACGACTCCAAGCAGCACACCGGAGAGGCACGCGAGGAGCTCTACCCGCTCGTGCTGCGCAGCGCGGCGCGCGTGGTCGTCGTCTCCCGCTGTGTTCGCGGCATCGACGCCCGCGGACTGCACAAGACGAACCTCGCCGCCCTGCGCGACGCGATCCGCGCGGTCACGCGCGAGGTCCCGGGCGAGGTGATGTGCCTGCTGGACGGCTTCTCCGTGCCGGAGTTCGAGCGGCCCCAGCGCGCGATCGTCGACGGCGACGCCACGAGCGCGGCGATCGCTGCCGCCTCGATCGTCGCGAAGGTGACCCGCGACCGCTATATGCGCCACGCCGACGCCGAGCACCCGGGCTGGAGCTTCGCCGAGCACGTCGGCTACTCGACGCCCGTGCATCGTGAGGCGATCCTCCGCCAGGGCGTCTCGCCGCTGCATCGCATGTCCTTCCAGTCGCTCGCCTACCAGCAGCTCGCGCTGTAGCTCTGGCGCCGATCGGCGCCGGCGAGGACGCGTTGCAGGGCGCGGGAGCCGGGCGAGCTCACCACGCCCCCTCGAGGTGCTCGAGACGCCGCAGCCTGTCGCGGGTGTCGAGCACGACGCCAATCGCGTCGAAGCGAATCGTGCGAGCGCTTGGCCGCCGCTCCCGCTCGGCTCGCAGCCAGGCGGCCGCGAGCCGCCGCAGGCGCATCTGCTGAGGCGAGCCGAGCGCGCTCAGCGGTTGCTGGTCGGCGCGGATGCTCCGCTGGCGGGCTCCCACGCGCCGCGTCTTGACCTCGGCGAACACGAGCGTGCGCCCGTCGAAGGCGATCAGGTCGATCTCGCCGTGGCGGGTGCGGACATTGCGGGCGAGCACCGAGAAGCCCAATGAGCAGAGGTGCGTCGCGGCCAGCTGCTCGCCACGGCGCCCGAGCGCCCGGCGCGCGTCTGTGCGCGTCTGGCTCGCGCCGGGGGATTCGATGCCGCTGGCGGGTGCCATTCGCAATCCAGTCTGCACACGGGCTGCGATGAAACCGCCGCGCGCGCGGATGGAGAGGGCTTGACCTTCATGCGAACATGTGTTCGTATGAACCCCCGGCCATGGAGACCTGCCGATGAGCTGGACGGCGCGCTCGAGCGGGGCGACTTGCCGTTCGCGATCACGCTCGCCGGAGAAGTCGCCGAAGGCCGGGGCAGGCCGATCGGTCTCGACACGGCGCTGCGCTTCCTGCCGCTCGTCCTGGCCAAACGCCCAGGGGACTACGACGTGTGGTCGCTGCGCTGGCTTGGGCGGTGGGTCGGCGAGACGCCGGGGGCGACGGCCGAGCAGGCGGCCGAGGTGGCGGCGATGCTCGCGGATCTGCCGTCGGAGCCGTCGGCGTTTGCCTCGCTGTCGGCGCTCGTGACGGGCGCGCGTTCGTGAGAAGCGAGCCGCTCGCACAGGAACGGGCGCCCGGCGCAAGCGACGCGCCGCGCGAGGCTCCCGTAGCCTGCGCTCCTGTGCATGGGCCTTCTGACAGCGGCACGTCCCCGGCTGAGGGCGGCGCCCCCGCCTCACCCGCCGCCGATTCGGGCGAGCCGGCCCGCTCCCCGCGGCGCCCGGGCGCGATCGACGGCGTCACCGGCTTCATGGGCATGCGCTGGGATGACCCGGAGACGGTTCGCCTGAGGATCCGGCCCGAGCTGATCAACGCCGGCGGGCTGCTGTCGGGTGTGGTCACCTACGCGCTGGTGGACTACTGCATGGGCTCGACTCTGTGGGTCAAGACGACCGCGCAGGAGCGCATTGCGACGATCAACATCTCGATCAACTACATCCAGACGGCCGTCGAGGGCGAGATCGTGTGCCGCAGCACGCTCGACCGGCGCAACCGCAGCACGGCGGTGATGCGCAGCGAGGTGCGCCACGAGGACGGCCGGCTGCTCGTGACGGCGATCGGCAGCTACACGATCTTTCCTCCGCGCGGTTCGCGTGGCGACTCGCCGCCGCCGACCTCCTGAGCGATGAGCGGCACGCGCACGGCGCTGGCGATCGCGGGATCGGACTCCGGCGGCGGCGCGGGCATCCAGGCCGACGTGAAGGCATTCGCGCGTTGCGGGGTGCATGGGACGACGGCGATCACGGCGATCACGGCACAGAGCACGACTGGCGTCAGCGCGATCGAGCCGGTGGCCCCCGAGATGATCCTGGCGCAGGTGCGCGCCGTCCTCGAGGACATGCGCGTCGATGCGGTCAAGGTCGGGATGCTCGGCACGGTCGCGGGCGTGTTGGCGGTCGCCGCCGCGCTCGATGAGCTGCCGCGGGGCACGCCCGTGGTCGTCGATCCCGTGATGGTGGCCGAGTCGGGCGCGCGGCTGCTGGACGCCGATGCCCAGCGGGCGCTGATCGAGGAGATCCTGCCGCGCGCGAGTGTGCTCACGCCCAATCTGCCGGAGGCGCGCGTGCTGAGCGATCGGGCCGCCACTGGCAGCACGGGCGCCGGTGGCCAAGCAGCAGCCGAAGCCGGCAGAGAGCCCGGCGCCGGCGGAGAGGGGGAAGGGGAGCTCGAGGCGCTGGCGCACGCGCTGCTCGCGCTCGGCCCCGGCGCGATCGTCATCACCGGCGGTCACCGTAAGCGCGCGATCGACCTGTTTCTCGACACCGAGGAACACCGGCGGCCCGTCGAGATCGAGGGCGAGCGTTACCCAGACGGCGCGGCGCACGGCTCCGGATGCACCCATTCCTCGGTGCTCGCCGCCCAGATGGCGCTCGGCCGCTCTCCGCTGGAGGCCGCCCGCACGGCGCGCGCGATCACGGGCCAGGCGGTCCTGAACGGGCTGCGAGACGTCGGGGCGGGCGCGGGCCCGGTGGACGTGCTCGGCCTCGAGCGGATGCGCTCGTTGTAGGCCGGCGCCTGCTCGTGCCGTTCGCGCCCCGGCACGCGAAGCGGCCGCCGCGTCCGGGTCTGTTTGCCATAATCCGCTGACGATGAAGCTGCTGCGTTTGAAGCCCGGTCATGGTGAGATCGTCCTTGCCGAGGGCGACGTGGAGGCGCCGGAGCAGGAGCAGCAGCTGATCGAGGCTTTCCGCCGCGAGCTGGATGCGGGCATGTGGGCGGCGGTGCCGAGCGAGCGCAGCGACGGCCGCCGCCAGGCCGAGCTGGTGAAGAGCTTCGCCGAGGTGCCTCGCGACGCCGAGCGCGTGATCTTCTTCCCGCGCGCCGCCGGCGGAGCGCCGCGGACGGCGCGCTAGCGCTCGTGGCACTCGCGCTCGGCACGGCTGCGGTGGTGCTGGTTGTGCTGCTGTGGGAGCTCGTGCGGCCGCGGCTGCTGCGGGCGCTGGCGCGGCTGCGCGCCCACCGGCGTGCCGCCTCGCGCGCGGCAAGCGAGGGCGGCTATGACCCCGGCCGCGAACGCCGTGCCGAGCAGCGTGCACGCGAGCTGCTGCGCTCGTGCATCGAGGAGGAGGACTGGGCGATGTACCGCGACCTGGGCTTTTTGCGCGTATGGGGCGGACTCGGCGAGCGTGCGCGGGCGGCAGGTGCGTCGTATGCCTATCTGATCTACCCACACCGGCCGATCGTCGCCTACCTGCCGCAGACGGGCGTGCTGTTGAACGAGTATTGCGTGGCCTTCCCCGATCGCACGAGGCCATACGGCAGCGCGCGGTTGCCGGATTCCGATGACGTGCTCGCCAAGTGGATGGCGCTGACCGCCGATGAGCGCCGCCTGATCGCGGAGGCCAACATGCACCTGCCGGGCCGTCAGATCGATCCCGACAGGATCCGCCGCGACCTGCTGCGGCTGTCGCGCTGGGAGCGCGAGCGCGTCGCCGCGAGCGCAACGGCTATCGTGCCCGCCGCGTGAGCACCGCGACCGCCTTCGACGTCAGGCACAGGAGCCGCGCCCTCACAGAGGGCCCGGAGCGCGCAGCCGCGCGCTCCTATCTGCACGGCATCGGCTACTCCGCGGAGGATCTCGCAAAGCCGATCGTGGGCGTCGCGCACTCGTGGATCGAGACGATGCCGTGCAACTTCAACAACCGGGTGCTGGCGGCGAAGGTCAAGGAGGGCATCCGCGCCGCGGGCGGCACGCCGATGGAGCTGAACACGATCGCGATCTCCGACGGGATCACGATGGGCACGGCCGGGATGCGCGCCTCGCTCGTCTCGCGCGAGATCATCGCCGACTCGATCGAGCTGGTGGCGAGCGCCCACCTCTTCGATGCGCTGGTGACGATCTCGGGCTGTGACAAGACGATCCCGGGGACGGTGATGGCGCTCGCGCGCCTGAACATCCCGGGCCTGATGCTGTACGGCGGGTCGATCAAGCCGGGCCACTACAAGGGCGCGGAGGTGACGATCCAGCAGGTGTTCGAGGCCGTTGGCGAGTTTGCCTCCGGAAAGATCACCGAGGATGAGCTGCACGAGCTGGAGGAGGCGGCCTCGCCGGGAGCGGGCGCGTGCGGCGGCCAGTTCACGGCCAACACGATGGCGATGGCCTTCGAGGCGCTGGGGATCTCACCGGCGGGATCGGCGATGGTGCCGGCCGAGGACGGGCGCAAGCTGGAAGTCGCCAGAGACTGCGGGGAAATGGTGATGGACGTGCTGCGCAGGGGCCAGCGCCCGAGCGAGGTGATCACCCGGCCGGCGCTCGAGAACGCGATCGCGGCGGTCGCGACGAGCGGAGGCTCGACCAACGGCGTGCTGCACCTGCTGGCCGTGGCGCGGGAAATGGGGGTGCCGCTCGAGCTGGAGGAGTTCGAGGCGATCTCCGAGCGCACGCCGCTGCTGTGCGATCTGCAGCCGGGTGGCCAGTTCGTGGCGACCGAGCTGTACGAGGCCGGCGGCGTGCCACTGGTGTTGGCCCGCCTACAGCAGGCGGGCATCCTGAACGCGGACGCGCCGACGGTCACGGGCAAGACGATCGGCGAGCACGCCGAGGAGGCGAGCGAGACGCCCGGGCAGCGCGTCGTGCGCCCGCTCTCAGACCCGCTGAAAGCGACCGGCGGCTTTGCGATCCTGCGCGGCAACGTCGCGCCGGACGGGTGCGTGGTCAAGCTGTCCGGGCACGAGCGCCGCAAACACGTCGGCCCGGCGCGGGTGTTCGATGGCGAGGAGGCGGCGATGGCCGCCGTGCTGGCCCATGAGATCAAGGCCGGCGACGTGGTCGTCATCCGCGGCGAGGGCCCGGCCGGAGGCCCCGGCATGCGCGAGATGCTCGCCGTGACCGCGGCGATCGTCGGCGAGGGGCTGGGCGAGGAGGTGGCGCTGATCACCGACGGGCGCTTCTCCGGCGCGACACACGGCTTCATGGTCGCGCACGTCGCGCCAGAGGCCGTCAGGGGCGGGCCGATCGGAGCGCTGAGCGACGGCGATGAGCTGACGATCGACGCCGACTCGCGGCGGCTGGATGTCGCTCTCTCAGACGAGCAGATCGCGCAGCGTGTCGGCGAATACGAGCAGCCCCCGCGCGCCGATCAGCACGTGGACGTGGCGATCCGCAAGTACGCGAAGCTCGTCGGCAGCGCCGCCGAGGGCGCCGTCGCGCTCTGAGCGCCTACTCGTCGAGGAAGTCGGCTACCGCGGCGACCCCAGGCAGGGCGCAAGGGCCGTGGCGGCGAAGTACGCCTCGCCATGACAAACGGGGCAGATGATGCCGCCCGCTCGACAGGCGAGCGAGCGAAGAGGAGTGAGCGGAAGCAGCTCGAGGGAGTCTGGGGCGAGGCGATCGCGCTGCTGCTCGAGGATCTCGTGCGCCGTGATGCCGCCGAGCGCACGCGCCGCGCCTATCGCGTCGATTTGCAGCAGTTCGCCGGCTGGGCGAGCGCCCGTGGTCACGCGCCCACCGAGATCGGACCAAAGACGGTGCGCCGCTACATCGCACACCTGTCCGAGCAGGGCGCCGCGCCGACGACGAGCGCACGCAAGCTCGCGGCCCTGCGTGCGCTGTTCACCAGCTTGCGCGAGCACGGGAAGCTGCAGGAGAATCCCGCCGATCTCGTGTCCACGCCGAGAAAGCCGTCGCAGCTGCCGCGCGTGCTCAGCGCACGCGAGGCCGCGCGACTGCTGGACGCCATACCCGTGAGCAGCCCGCTGGAGCGGCGCGATCGCGCGATGTTCGAGCTCGCCTACTCGTGCGGGCTGCGGGCCGAGGAGCTCGTCTCGTTGAGGACGGCCGACGTGGACCACGACGGCGAGCAGCTGCGGGTCGAGGGCAAGGGCCGTAAGACGCGCTTCGTCCCGGTTGGCGAGCCGGCGATGGCGGCGGTGCGCAACTATCTGGAGCGCGCCCGCCCGGCGCTCACCTCAGGGCCGCCGGTGTCCGCGCAGGCGCCCGCCGTAGCACCGGCCCGTCGCGGCGGCACACAGGCGAAGAGGCCCGTGGCAAGCGATTCACCCGACGCGCTGTTCCTGTCGAAGACCGGCCGCCCGCTCGGCACGAGCGACGTGCGGCGCAGGCTGCGGACGTGGACCGCGCGCATCGGCTCGATTGGAGACCGCGCCGGCGGCACGATCTCCCCGCACGCGCTCAGGCACAGCTTCGCCACGCACCTGCTGGACGGCGGAGCGGACCTGCGCAGCATCCAGGAGCTGCTTGGGCACGCGAGCGTGTCGAGCACCCAGATTTACACTCGGGTAGAGTCCGCCAGACTACGAAGCGCCTACGCGCGCAGCCACCCTCGGGCCTGAGACAAGGGAAGAGCACCCTGGAGACCAATGTCAAACCGATCGAGCTGCGGGAACTGTGGCGGCGATATAAGACCGACGGCGACAGCCGAGTACGAGAGCGGCTGGTCGTCGCCTACTCGCCGCTAGTCAAGTACGTAGCCGGGCGCACCGCCGCCGGGCTGCCCCCGCACGTCGAGGAGGCCGACCTGATCTCCTACGGCCTGGTCGGCTTGATCTCCGCGATTGAGCGTTTCGACTTGTCAAGGGAGATCAAGTTCGAGACGTACGCGATCATGCGCATCAAGGGCGCGATCATCGACGAGCTGCGCTCGATGGACTGGGTGCCGCGCAGCGTGCGCGCACGCGCACGTGAAGTCGAGCGGGCGAACGCGAAGCTCGAGAACAGCTTGCAGCGGGCGCCGACGGACGCGGAGATGGCGGATGAGCTGGGGATCACGGTCGAGGAACTGAACGAGTCGCTGCTGGCGATCTCGCACTCTTCGATGGTCGCGCTGGACGAGCTTTGGAGCGTCTCGGACTCGAGCGGCGATCAGGTCTCGCTGATGGACACGATCGAGGACCCGGGCGCGCCCGATCCTGCGCGGGCGCTGGACGTGGGCGATCTGAAGGACCGGATCGCCGAGTCGATCGCGGCGCTACCCGAGCGCGAGAAGCTCGTGATCGCGCTGTACTACTACGAGAACCTGACTCTGCGCGAGATCGGCGAGGTGCTGGGGGTGACGGAGTCGCGGGTGTCGCAGATGCACACGAAGGCTGTGCTGCGGCTGCGCTCGCGGATGCAAGAGGAGTCCTTCGACGACTGATTTTTTGGGAGACCCGGTTGCGGGGTGACTGAATTGATGCTGTTGGCGCCGGTCACGGCAGCTTTTGGTGTTGCGTTAGGAGTTCTCTGACGTAGGGGGTTTTGGGCGTGGGGTTTTTTTGACCGGCATCCTGCCTTCTGGCCGAGCCGGCCTCCGCTTCTTGGTTCAATTTGTGACCGCTCCGGCCGCCACGGCAGTTACTTGGCCGGCCATCCGGGCCGGCTGTGCTTCGAACACTGCTCGGGTGGGACCTTCGCTGGGGGGCTGTGCTCCGAACGTTGCTTGGGTGGGGCCTTCGCGGGTCGGCTGTGCTTCGAGCATTGCTCGTGTAGGGCTTGTCTGACTGACTTCGAACGTTGCCTGGATGGGCTGAGCAAGTGCCACTGATACGGTCATTGAGTCCGCATGCAGCGCCTAACGAGAGGCTGGCTATGGGAGCGACGACGGCGAAGGTCGTGGGGCCGCGGGATGGGAAGGCGGGCTTTCTGGGGAGCATTGGCGTCCGCTTCATGATCGGCGGGGATGAGACTGGAGGCGGGTTCTCGCTTGTGGAACACCCGATGTCCGCGCGGGCGCTTGCCGCTCCGCTGCATCGGCACACGCGCGAGGATGAGTACACCTACGTGCTCGAGGGGAGCGTCGGGGCGTTGCTCGGCGATGAGCACCTGGTGGGGCAGCGGGGCGATTTGATCTTCAAGCCGCGCGATCAGTGGCACACCTTTTGGAACGCCGGCGATGAGCCGGCGCGCATCCTCGAGATCATCGCTCCGGCTGGTTTCGAGCGGTTCTTCGAGGAGCTTGTCGATCTCGGTGGCGTCACGCAGGCAGAGCCACAGGCGCTTGCCGAGCTCAGTGCTCGCTATGCGCTGGAGATGGATCCGGACAGCATCCCGGGGCTGGTCGAGCGCTTTGGCGTGCAGGTCCCAGGCGTGCCGATCTAGTACCAGCCGGGTGTGCGGCCGACGGCTGGCGCAGCTGCCGCTGTGTGGCGGTTGCGCTCGCTCCGTCGGCGAGGGGCTTGGTTATATGCTCGTCGCGTGAGCACCCGCATCGTGATTCTCGGCGCCGGTTTTGGCGGCTTGGAGCTGTCGACGATGCTCTCGCAGGCGCTTGGCGACTCGGTCGATGTGACGCTGATCGACAAGAACGACTCGTTTGTGTTCGGGTTCTCGAAGCTCGATGTGATGTTTGGGCGAGAGGAGCCCGCCGCGGTTCGACACGCCTACCGCGAGATCGTCAAGCCGGGAGTGCGCTTTCTGCAGCAGACCGTCACCGCGATCGACCCGCAGGCGCGGAGGGTGAGCACGGACTCCGAGGTTCATGAGGCGGACGTGCTGGTCGTGGCGCTGGGTGCGGACTACGACCTGGACGCGACGCCCGGGCTCGCGGAGGCCGGCAACGAGTTCTACTCGGTGGCAGGCGCCGAGCGGCTTGCCCAGATCATTCCCACGTTCACGGAAGGCCGCGCCGTCGTGGGTGTGTGCGGGGCGCCGTTCAAGTGCCCGCCCGCCCCCAGCGAGGCCGCGCTGCTGCTGCATGACTACCTCTCCGAGCGGGGCGTTCGCGAGGCGTGCGAGATCACTTTCGTGATTCCGCTCGGAAGCCCGGTCCCGCCGTCGCCGGAGACATCTCGCGCGCTGGTCGCGGCCTTCCAGGAGCGGGGCATCGAGTTCATCCCCGAGCGCCGTGTCAGCTCGCTGGACGGGGCGCGGCGGGTCGTGGTGCTCGACGATGGTGGTGAGCTGCCCTACGACCTGTTCCTGGGCGTGCCCAGGCATCGCGCCCCCGAGGTGGTCGTGGCGAGCGGCATGACCGAGGAGGTGTACGTGCCCGTCGATCCGCGGACGCTGCAGACGCGCTTTCCCGGCGTGTATGCGATCGGGGACGTCGCGCAGATCGGCGTTCCGAAAGCGGGCGTGTTCGCCGAGGGCGCGGCGCGCATCGTCGCGGCTGCGCTGATCGCCGATGCCGAACGCGGTGAGCGTCCGGAGGCCTATGAAGGGCGCGGCTCCTGTTACATCGAGTTCGGCTCCGGGCGCGTCGGGCGCGTCGACGTGGACTTCCTCTCAGGACCGAAGCCGACGGGCGTCTTTCAAGCGCCCTCCGGCGCGCTGGTCGCCGAGAAGCAGCTCTTCGGCTCCAGCCGCCGCGATCGCTGGTTCGGTCTCTGAGCCCGGCCGGCGCGAGGCCCGGCGCACGAGACGGGCCGTATGTGCGCATCGAGGCGAGCATGATGCTCACCTTCAAGCGACGCTGATGCGCACGCATCGAGCGCTGCTGGCGCGGGAGCGCGAACGGCGGTATGGTGGCCTAACAGCTAGGAAGGAGATCGCATGCGAGCAATGGGAGACCGCCCACCGGCGGACCGGATTCGCAACGTCGCCCTTGTCGGCCACCGCGGCGCGGGCAAGACCTCGCTGCACGAGGCCCTGCTGTTCGAGGCTGGAGCGACCAATCGGCTCGGCTCGGTACCCGACGCAAGCACCGTGTCGGACTCCGATCCCGACGAGCAGGGGCGGCAGATGTCGATCTCGGCATCGCTCAGCTCGTTCGAGTGGCGAGAGCGCAAGATCAACCTACTCGACACCCCCGGGGAGCCAAGTTTCGTGGCGGACGCTCTCGGCGCGCTGCGCGTGTGCGAGTCGGCCGTGTTCGTCGTCAACGCGGTGATGGGCGTGGAGGTCTCGACGGGCCGGCTGTGGGCGCGCGCGGCGGAGCTTGACATCGCTCGGATGGTGTTCGTGAACATGCTCGACCGCGAGCGCGCCGACTTCTTCCGTGCGCTGGAGCAGATCAAGCGGGCCTTTGGGCCGCATGCCGTCGCCACCGAGATCCCGATCGGCGCCGAGCACGATCTGGAAGGGGTGATCGACCTGGTCGACATGAAAGCCTTCCGCCAGGACTCCGCCGAGCGGGGCGATTGGAGTGAGATCCCGATCCCCGACGAGCACGCGACGCTGGCGCAGGAGTACCGAGAGAAGCTGATGGACGAGGTCTGCGAAGTCTCAGACGCGCTGATGGAGCGCTATCTGGAGGGCGAGGAGATCTCCCACGAGGAGATCGTGGATGCGCTCAAGGAGGGCACCAACCACGGCAAGATCTTCCCCGTGGTGTGCGGTGTCGCCACGAGCAACCTCGGCACCTCGCGGCTGCTGGACGCGATCGTCGAGGACCTGCCCTCGCCGGTCAAGCACGGCTCGTTTCGCGTCGGCGAGATCGAGCTCGAGCCCTCCGAGGAGAAGGAGCTGTTCGCGTACGTGTTCAAGACGCGCGCCGATCAGTTCGCCGGCAGGATCAACCTGCTGCGGGTCTACCAGGGCGTGATGTCGGCTGACAGCCATGTGCTGAACACGCGCGCGCACGTCAAGGAGCGGATCGGGCAGCTGGTCGTGTTCGCCGGCAATGAGGCTCTGCACGTGCAGGAGTTCGGCCCGGGCGACATCGGCGCCGTGGCCAAGCTCAAGGAGACGCGCGCTGGCGACTGGCTGGCCGCTCGCGATGAGCCGATCGAGATGCCGCGCCTGAAGCTGCCGGCGCCGGTGATGGCGTTTGCGATCGAGCCGAAGAGCAGGGGCGATGAGGAGAAGGTGTTCGCCTCGCTGCGCCGTCTGCAGGAGGAGGACCCGACGATCGACCTGCATCGCGACCAGCAGACCGGCGAGCAGATCGTCGCCGGTCTCTCGCAGGTGCACGTCGAAGTGGTCGTCGACCGCCTGCGCGAACGCTTCGGCGTGGAGGTGATGCTGCAACCGCCGCGAGTGCCATATCAGGAGACGATTCGCAGCACGGCCAAAGCGCATGGGCGGCACAAGAAGCAGTCGGGTGGGCGCGGGCAGTTCGGCGACTGCCAGATCGAGATCGAGCCGCTGCCGATCGGCGAGGACTTCGAGTTCGTGGACAAGATCAAGGGCGGCGTGATCCCGCACTCGTTCATTCCCGCCGTCGAGAAGGGCGTGCGCGAAGCGATGGACACGGGCGTGCTCGCCGGCTACCCGGTCAGCGGCGTGCGCGTGCGGCTGGTCGACGGCTCCCACCATTCGGTCGACTCCTCGGAGATCGCCTTCAGGCTGGCGGGCGTGCAGGCGATGAAGCAGGCGCTGACGGAGGCTGAGCCGGTGCTGCTCGAGCCGATCATGCTCGTCACGCTGTCGGTGCCGGAGAGCTATGTGGGCGATGTGATCGGCGACCTCAACAGCCGCCGCGGTCGGCCCCAGGGCATGGAGCCGGTGGGGGCGATGACGGAGATCAGGGCGGAGGTGCCGATGTCCGAGATGCTCGCCTATGCGCCCGATCTGCGCTCGATCACCGGCGGCCAGGGCGACTACACGCTGGAGTTCATGCGCTACGAGGAGGTCCCGGGACAGCTCGCGCAGAAGGTCGTCGAGCAGGCGGGCGAGGAGCGCGCGGCGGCTCACGCCTGACGGACACCGCGACGCGCCCACTCTCGCGCCCGGCTACCCTGCTGGACTCATGACCACGCGCACGATCGTCACCTCACAGCCGGACGTCGCCTGTCACGTGTGCGAGCGGCGGCTGCTGCGCGGCGAGCAGCCGGAGGTGTTCCTCGCCGCAGGCAGACCGCGTACGGTCTGCGAGCTGTGCGCGCCGCGCGCCGCCCATCAGGGGTGGAAGCGCGAGAGCGACCCCCATCCGGTCAGCACCGCTCCGCTGCGTGCCGGGCGCGGGCGCAACCTGTTCGAGCGCCTGCGGCAGGTGGGTAGGCCGGCGCTCGCCTCCACCGGCGAGCTCTCGGCGCAGGACGTCTACGAGCAGGAGCCGGAGCCATACGACTTCCTCGGCGGATCTGAGCCGCTCGACGGCGCGCAATCGCAGGCGCCGCTCGGTGACGGCGGCGACCCGCGCGCGGCGCGAGCGGGTCTCGGAGGGACGTCCGCGAGCACGCCCGTCGGTGGGCCGCTGCAGAGCGCGATCGACGTGTTCAACGCCGGTGAGTACCCGCGCCGGGTCGCGAGCCTGACTCGCTCGCTGGGCGCGCCCGAGGTCAGCGTTGCGCCCGGTGAGGCGGTCGCCTCCGCCGTCTCGATCCTGATCGCCTGGGAGCTGTGCTGGTATCGCTACGAGGTCGATCTGGATGACCTGCAGGGTGTCGAGACACGCGCGGTCGCCCAGGGCACGGAGTTGTCGGAGCTGCGCGGCGAGGATCGTCTCGCCAACGCGCTCGCCGACGAGCGCGGAGCGCTGTCGCTCGCGGGCTCGCACGCTTTCTGACAGGCCTTGCTTATTCGTGCCCGCGGAGTAAGATCGCCAGACGATGATCTATTGCGTGATACCCAAGCCGATGGCCGACCAGCTCTACGACAGGATGGTCGAGCACTACGCCGACGAGGACAACGTGACGGTGATCATCGACCGGCGCGAGTTCGACCGGCGCGCTCGTCACGGGCGCTCCGCCGACGAGCCAGCGACGCAGCGACGCATCGTGCGCGATCGTCGCCGGGCGCGCGTACCCGGGGATCTGCCCCCGCTCGCTCGCGCGACCGCCTAGATCCCCTGGAGCGCTCAGGAGTATGAAGGTCGTTGTGCATGTCGACGGTGGTGCCCGTGGCAACCCGGGCCCGGCGGCGGCCGCGTGCGTGATCAGCTCGCCGACGGGCGAGCTGCTGGGCGAGCACGCGCAGCTGTTGGGGACGGCGACCAACAACGTGGCCGAGTACCGTGCGCTGCTGCTTGGCTTGGAGCGCGCGCGCGAGCTCGGCGCCAGCGAGGTGGAGGTGATCGGCGACTCGGAGCTGATCGCCAAGCAGGTGTTGGGGCAGTACAAGGTCAAGCACGAGGCTCTGCGTGCCCTGCATCGTGAGGCGACGGCCGCGCTAAAGGGATTTGACCGCTTCTCGATCCGCACCGTGCCACGTGCGCAGAACGCCGAGGCTGATGCACTTGTCAACGCGGCGCTCGACCAGGCGCGCGCAAGCGCATCGATCTAGCCGGCGCGACGCGCCCGTCGGGCGATCAGTGCAGCGGCCGAGCTGAGCGGGCGATCGCCAGCATCTGCTCGTTGGTGAGGTCCTCGAGCAGCGTGTTCGTGACCCAGTAGAGGATCTTCCCCTGGCGCCAGGCGACTGTGTGGATGTGGCTGCCGTCGGCGAAGATCATGTACTTGGTGTGGCCGATCTTGCGAGTTTCGTTCGGGTGCGCGATCAGCGGTGGTTTCTGCCAGTCGGTGCCCTGGAAGTCGTAGTAGCCGCCGAGCGTGTTCTGACGCCAGACGATCACGTAGGCGCGGTGCAGCCGGTGGGCCTTGTCGCGCAAGGCGTAGGAGCGCACCGGGGGTTGTATGACGGCGAGGCTGGACTGCAGCGAGAGGTAGAGGACGCGGAAGGGCATGTTGATCGAGGCCTTGGCGAGTTCATCTTGGCCCGAGGACGGGGAGGGGGCAAGTCCCAGTGAAGCGGCGCTGGGCGCGGCGGGATGGCGATGGTGGGCGTGAGCGCCATGCGAGCGAGCGGGGGCGGCCTTCGGCAGCGTGACCTTCTGCGCGCCGTGCAGGAAGTCGGCGAGCGTGGCGCGTGCCATCGCCGGGGTGGTCGTCACATATGACTGTCCCTTGAAGCCGTAGTTGCTGTTGGCGGCACGGAACTTGACCTGGCGTAGCGGCTTTGACTGGGAGAAGCCAATCAGCTTGGCGAGCTGGATCACCTGGTCGGCCGAGCGGCTGAAGCCGGCCGTGACGATCGCCTTGCCGACGGTCTTGGCGACGTGGTTGATCTGCCCGATCACGTTGTCGGGGGAGATCTGCTCGCGCAGGTCTCGCAGGAAGTCCTGCTGGCGGGCGACGCGGACGAAGTCGGAGTCGCCATGGCGATAGCGGACGTAGCTGAGCGCGTTGTTGTAACAGAGCTTCTGATACCCGGGCTGCAGGTTGATTTCCGAGTACAGTTCGCCGCCTTCGCCGTTGATGTGCAGGTAGCGGTGGTCGACGTTCACGTACACACAGCCGAGGTTGTCGACGACCTTGATGAAGCCGCCGAAGTTCACGTCGATGATGCCGTTCAGCTTCAGGCCGGGGAACACTTCGTGCTCGATCGTTTCCGCGGCCAGCACCATCGAGCCCTTGACCCCGCCGAGCTTCGCGCCGTAGGTGTAGGCGGCGTTGATCTTTTCCTGCGGGTAGTACTCGCCTTTGGAGCTTTTGATGTTCACGAGCAGGTCGCGGGGGATCGACATCACCGAGGTCTGGCCCTGTTCGGGGTCGAAGCGGACGAGCAGCATCGTGTCGCTGTGCGGCGGGTCGGTGCGGTCGAGGGAGTCCTTGGATTTCGCGCGCCTGTCGGACCCGAGCACCAGATACGTCTGCGGGCCCCCTTCGTAGGGATGGACGATCTGCTTGGAGACGCTGATCGGATGCTGGAAGAGGTTTTCCGCGACACCGCTCGCGGTGTTCAGGGCGACGGTCGCCGTCGCTCCGCCGCTGAGCAGCGCGATCAGTAGGCCGCCGATCAAGAAGCGCTTCCACATGCCCGCCGACAACGAGGGCGGGCGCTGATCATCCATGGGGTATCCGCAGAGAACAACTCATAGGGCTCCAGACGGCGGCCGTCGCCCCCCGACGGCAATGCACGTGCCGGAAGATTAGCGAGCCTTGCGGCGTGTCCGCTCCGGTACGGGAGGTACGCTCGATCCCGTGCTCAGTGCCAGAAACCGCGAGCTCTTGGGTCTCGTGCCCTCGGCGCTGCTCGTGATCGCGGGCTTCACGGCGATCTTCATCCAGGCCGAGGACAACGCTCCCGGCGCCTCCACGAACCTGACCCTGAACCACGCCTCGAGCGTGTCGCTGACCTACGGCGCCCTGTTCCTCGGCCTGTGCCTGGCGGCGCATCTGGTGATCCGCTTCGCGCTTCCGTACGCCGATCCCTACCTGTTTCCGCTCGGAGCCGTGCTGGCGAGCGTGGGAATCGTGATGGTCTACCGCATCGACCCCGTCCTCGCGCGCCAGCAGGCGCAGTGGATGGTGGTCGGGCTGGCGCTGTTCGCGGCGACGATCCTCGGATTGCGCACTCGCGGCGTCGGCGTGCTCGAGCGCTATCGCTACACGATCGCCGCGGTGGCGATCGGCATGACGATCCTGCCACGGCTGCCCGGCATCGGCGCACAGGTCAACGGCGCCTATCTGGACATCCACATCGGCAGCGTCTCCTTTCAGCCCTCGGAGCTCGCGAAGATCGCGATCGTGATCTTCCTGGCGAGCTATCTGCGCGACAACCGCCAGCTGCTCGTGACGGCGGGGCGGAGGGTGCTCGGGGTGACGATTCCGCCGATGAAGCAGTTCGGCCCGATGCTGATCGTGTGGGGCGCCTCGATGGCGACGCTGCTGCTGACCCGCGAGTTGGGCACCTCGCTGATGTTCTACGGCGCCTTCCTCGCGCTCTTGTACGTGGCGACGGGACGGCTGTCCTTCCCGCTGATCGGGTTGGCGCTGTTCGCGCTCGGCGCGTGGTTCGTGGCCGGGCACGTCAGCCACGTGCACTCGCGTGTGCTCGCGTGGGAACACCCCTTCGACCCGGCTCTCTACAACCGCCCCTTCGGCGGCAGCTACCAGCTTGCGCAGTCGCTGTTCGCGCAGGCCGACGGCGGCCTGCTCGGGACGGGCTTCGATCAATCGCTGTTGCGGCTTCCCCACCAGGGCCAGCCGATCCTCCCGGTGCCCGAAAGCGACACGATCTATGCGGTCATCACCAACGAGCTCGGACTCGCCGGCGCTGCCGGGCTGCTGCTCGTGTACCTGCTGTTTGTGGCCCGTGGCCTGAAGACGGCGGCGCTGGCGCGCGACTCGTTCTCCAAGCTGCTCGCGACGGGTCTCGCGTTCGTCGTGGCGATGCAGGTGTTCGTGATCGTCGGCGGGGTCACGCGCGTGATCCCGCTAACCGGCGTGACGCTTCCATTTGTCGCCTACGGCGGCTCCTCGGTTGTCATGAACTTCGTGCTGCTGGCGCTCTTGCTGGTCATCTCAGACCGCGCGCGGCGACCATATGAGCGGCGCAAGCGCGCCTGAGCGACTCCGTGACCGGTTGAAAGCGCCCACGCGCGGGCGCTCCGCAGGGGACCCGAGCGCCCTGTCGAAGACCATCGCCGATGAGCAGCTCGACGATCGCCCGTGCCAGGCCCCGCCTCGTGATGCGCGCGCCCGCCGCGCCCGTGCACAACCGCTACCGAGGGCTCGCTGACCCGCGATCGGCAACCGAGGGCATCTGCTCGCCCGCCGGCCTGCACCGGCGCCCCTGGCTCGGGCGCCTGCGCAGGGCGCTGACTGAGGATCTGTTCGTCCTTCACTACCAGCCGATCATCTCGCTCCGCGACGGCCGCGTGGCCCACTACGAGGCGCTTGTGCGTCTAGCCGACGAACCCGATGGGCGGCTGATCGCGCCGGCAAGCTTCCTACCGGCTGCCGAGCGCTACGGGCTGATCCGCGACATCGACAGGATGGTGCTGGAGAAGGTCGCCGCGCTGCTCGGCTCCGCGCGCGGCGCCCGGCGCGCGAGCATCGCGATGAACGTGTCCGCTTTGACCGTCACCGACCGCGGCATGCTCGCCCACATCGAGCAGGGGCTCGACTCGGCGGGGGCCGATCCATCGCAGCTTGTGATCGAGGTGACGGAGACCGCATCGATCTCCGACATGGAGCGCGCAAAGGTCTTTTGCGCGGGCGTTGAAGAGTTGGGTTGCGCGATCGCGCTCGACGACTTCGGCGCGGGCTTCGGCTCCTTCCACTATCTCAAGCATCTGCCGTTCCGCTACCTGAAGATCGACGGCGACTTCATCCGCAACCTGCCGGACTCGCTCAACGACCAGCTGGTCGTGAAGGCGCTGGTGGGACTCGTGCGGGAGATGGGCGCGAGCACGATCGCCGAGTTCGTGGAAGATCAGCGGACGCTTCGCCTGCTGGGTGACTTCAGCGTCGACTACGCCCAGGGCTTCGAGGTGGGCCGCCCGCAGGCGCTCATGCCGGGCAGCTTGTAGGGGCCTGGCGAGAACCCTGTACCGGGCGGGATCGGGCGTAGGCTCTAGCTCGGCTGCGGAAACTGGCTGCGCATCGCGGCGTCCCAGGCGCGATCGGTGAGCAGGCTGCGGGTCGCGAGCGTGATCTTGGCCGAGGGGGTGATCGTGATTCGCGTGGGTGGGCGGCGGCGCTTGAGCGCCCGCTCGATCACCTTGGCGACGCGCTCGGGCCCGGCTCCCAGCATTCGCATTGGCCCGTCGTAGGCGCCCTTGGTGACGGCGCCGACGGTCGCGTTGAACTTCGCGTACGGATCATCGCCCGCGATCGTCACCTCGGTCATGCTGGCATTGGCGGCCTCGCCGAACTCGGTCGTGATCAGGCCGGGCTCGAGCAGGATCACGTCGATGCCAAAGCCGCGCAGCTCGTAGCGCAGGGCGTCGGAGATCGCCTCGAGAGCGTGCTTGGTCGCGTGGTAATGACCGCCGCCGGGAAACGACAGGCGGCCCCCCATCGAGCCGATGTTGACGATCTTGCCCCAGCGCTGAGCGCGCATCCGCGGCAGCACGAGCTGGGTCAGTCGCACGAGCCCGAACACGTTCGTCTCGAACTGGCGCCGCACCGCCTCGAGCGGCACCGTCTCGATTGCCCCGCTCTGGCTGTAGCCGGCGTTGTTGATCAGCACCCCGATCGCGCCCTCGGCCTGCTCGATGCTCTGCACCGCGGCGAGCATCGACTGCTCATCGGTCACGTCGAGCGCGAGCGTCTTACAGCCGGCGTCCCTCAGCGGCGCGATCGACTCGGGACGGCGGGCGGTCGCATAGACGGTCCAGCCCGATCCGGCGAGCCGCTCCGCGGTGGCGCGGCCGATGCCCGTCGAGCAGCCGGTGATCAGCACCGCCTTGGAAGGCTCAGCCATGTGCGCAGCATATGCGTTCGCGAACGCCTCGTGGGGCTCCGGCGCCGGGTCATGAGGCGCCGTGGTCCTCTAGGGTTGGCGGCCGATGCGCGCCGTCACCTTTCAGGCCCCGGGCGAGGTGCTCGTAGAGGATGTGCCCGAGCCCGAGATCCTGCATCCCGGGGATGCGATCGTGCGGATCGAGGCCAGCGGCATCTGCGGCTCGGACCTGCACATCTACCACGGGCGGGTGCAGATCGAACCGGGCTTTACGATCGGTCACGAGTACGTCGGGACGGTCATCGAGACAGGTGCGGACGTCGGCGAGTTGAGCGTGGGCGACCGCGTGCTCGGCTGCTTTCAGACGGCCTGCGGGCGATGCTGGTTCTGTCGGCGCGGGTCCTTTCACAAGTGCGAGACCTCGCGCACGTTCGGCCATGGAGCGGCGCTCGGCTCGCTGCAGGGAACGCAGGCTGAGCGGGCGCTCGTGCCGAACGCCGAGCTGACGCTGCGCAAGCTGCCGGACGGCATGCGCGATGAGATCGCGCTGTTCGCCGGCGACGTGATGGGCACCGGCTATCACGCGGTCCTCGAAAGCGGCCTGCGCCCCGGCGACATCGCGGCGGTGCTCGGCCTCGGCCCCGTCGGGCTGTGCGCCGTGCAGGCGGCGCGGGCGGTCGGCGCCGCGCATGTGATCGCGATCGACACGGTTGCCGAGCGCCTGGCGATGGCCGAGGCCTTCGGCGCCGAGCCGGTGCACCTGAGCGAGGGCGATCCGCGCTCCGCCGCGCGCGCGGCGAGCGGCGGACGGGGTGTCGACGTGTGCATCGATGCCGTGGGCGATCCGCGCGCGCTGGAGCTCGCGCTGCGGCTGACGCGCAAGTGCGGCACCGTGCAGGCGATCGGCGTGTATGCCGAGCGCTGTGAGGTTCACATGGGCCTGTTGTGGATCAAGGCGCTGAACCTCCACTCCGGGCACGCCAACGTGATCGGCCACGTCGACAGCGTGCTGGCCATGATGTCGGCCGGGCTGCTTGACCCCAGCGCGCTCGTCACGCACCGCATGAACCTGGAGGAGGCGCCCGAGGCGTACGCTCTGTACGACCGCCGCGAGGCGCTTAAGATCGTCCTGGAACCGTAGACACGCTCACAAGGAGCCGCCATGACCGCAGCCGCCGACACCGCCACCGCACTTCCCGACGCGCTTGGGGCCGACGCGCGGGAGTTTCTCTCTCGCCCGCAGCGGCTGTTGATCGGCTCCGAGCGTCCCGAGGCCGCCGATGGGCGCACGTTTGCCACGCTCGACCCCTCGAGCGGTCGGGAGATAGCGACGGTCGCCCAGGCAGGCCCCGAGGACGCCGCGCGCGCCGTGAGCGCCGCGCGCGCCGCGCTCGAGGATGGACCGTGGGGCTCGATGCTGGCAGCCGGGCGCGAGCAGCTGATGCGCGCGCTCGCCGATGCGATCGAAGCGCACGGCCAAGAGCTCGCGGAGATCGAGTCGCTCGACAACGGCAAGCCGGTCGGGCTCGCCAGGTTCGTCGACGTCAGCGCAACGGTCGGACACATCCGCTACTTCGCTGGCTGGCCAACGAAGATCGAGGGCGGCGTGCTGCCGGTGTCAGCGCCGAACATGCTCTGCTACACGCGTCGCGAGCCGGTCGGCGTGTGCGCTCAGATCGTCCCCTGGAACTTCCCGCTGATGATGGCCGCGTGGAAGATCGGCCCGGCGCTCGCGGCCGGCTGCACGATTGTGTTGAAGCCCGCCGAGCAGACGCCGCTGAGCGCGCTGCGCCTCGGCGAGCTGGCGCTGGAGGTCGGCTTCCCGCCCGGCGTGCTGAACGTGCTCACGGGCGATGGCGCGACGGGCGCGGCGCTCGTCGAGCAGCCCGGGCATCGACAAGATCGCGTTCACCGGCTCGACGGCGGTCGGGCGCGAGATCGGCTCGAAGGCCGGACAGGCGCTCAAGCGCGTGACGCTCGAGCTCGGAGGCAAGTCGCCGAACATCATCCTCCCGGACGCCGACATCGAGGCGGCGGTGAAGGGCTCATTCCAGGCGATCTACTTCAACTCGGGACAGGCGTGCAATGCCGGCTCGCGCCTGTTCGTACCCGCCGACGGCTTCGATGAGGTGATGAGCGCGCTGTCTGAGGCTGCGGGCGCGGCGCGGCTCGGTCCCGGTCTCGATCCCGAGACGCAGCTCGGGCCGCTCGTCTCCGCCGAGCAGCGCGACCGCGTGATGAGCTACATCGACTCGGGTCGCGAGCAGGGCGCCGAGCTGCTTGGCAGGCGGCGAGACGACGCTCGCCGACAGCGGCGGCTACTACGTGGCGCCGACGCTGTTCAGCGCCACGTCCGACGATCTGCGGATCGCGCGCGAGGAGATCTTCGGCCCGGTGCTCGTCGCCTCCCCCTATGACACCCTGGAGGAAGTCGCCCAGCGGGCGAACGACGGCGAGTACGGTCTTGCCGCGGGCGTGTGGACGAGCGACCTCAGCAGCGCCCATCGGCTAGCGGCGATGCTGCAGGCCGGAATGGTCTACGTCAACACCTGGGGCCTCGCCGATCCGTCCGCGCCGTTCGGCGGCTTGAAGGCCTCGGGGATCGGTCGCGAGCACGGTCACGACGGCCTGGACGCCTACCTGGAGACAAAGACCGTCTGGACTGCGTTGTGAGCCGCGCGGCGTCGTGAACGTCGCCGCGCAGAGCGAACTTGGGCTGACACGCACGCGCTCGGAGCAGTGGGCGCCGGTGCTGCTGGGCGGCTGCATGCTGGTGCTGGTGGCGGCGACCGCCGAGATCGTGCTCGACGGCGCGGTCGGGCATTCGCCGCTGATCCCCAAATCGCCGGAGATCGCCGGCTGGCTGGGGGGGATCGGCGAGCGGCTCGGCTTTCGCGTGTTCCTGATCGCGGTACTCGTCTTCTCGGCGGCCTACGCAGGTCTGCTGGCGCTTGCGCAGACGGTCTCCAAACGCACCGCAATCGTCCTGATCGGAGTCCTGTGGGCGATCGTGTTCGCGGGTCCGATCCTGCTCTCGACGGACGTATTCAGCTACATCGCCTACGCCCGCATGGGCGTCGAACATGGGCTCAACCCCTACACGCACGGGCCGATCGCGATCTCGGCCGACCCCGTCTACCACTACGTCGGTCAGGACTGGAAGCACGTCGCCACCGCCTACGGGCCGCTCTACACGCTGATCTCCTACCCGCTGGCCCCGCTCGGGCTGAAGGGCGCGATCTGGGGGATGAAGATCCTCGCGCTGCTCGCGAGCGCCGGCACGCTCGCGCTGATCTGGCGCTGCGCGCGCGTGCGTGAGCTGAACCCCGTCCTCGCGATCCTCGCGGTCGGCGCCAACCCGCTGTTCGTGATCTACGGCCTGGGCGGCGCGCACAACGACCTGCTGATGATGCTGCTGATGATGACGGCGGTCAGCCTGACGTTCGCCGGCAAGGACGCGGCGGCGGCCGGCACGGTCGTGGTGGGGGCGCTCGTGAAGGCCACCGTGGCGGCGCTGCTGCCGTTCATGATCCTCGCGCGGCGCAGCTGGGCGCAGATCCTCGGCGCGGCCGGCGCCCTGGTCTTTGGCCTGCTGATCGGCTACCTGGCATTCGGCGTGCACGGCGTGGACGTCGTCTCCGCGCTGAACCGCGACGCGGCGTTCGTCTCGACCGACAGCTTTCCCAACGAGATCGCCCATCTGCTCGGCAAGCCGGGGGTCTTCCCGATCGACCACGACCTGCTCAAGGTGGCGCTCGTGCTGATCGTGCTGCACCTGATGTGGCGCACCTGGCGCGGCTATGACTGGGTCGCGGCGTCCGGCTGGACGCTGCTGGCGATCGCGGTCACGAGCACGTGGCTGCTCGCGTGGTACATCCTCTGGCCGCTGCCGCTGGCGGTGATCGCGCGCGACCGCCGTCTGCTGGTCGCCACGCTCGCGGTGCAGGCGCTGTTCATCGTCCACCAGACGACGCCCCTGTTCGCCCCGGTGTCATGAGCGAGGCCACGACACCCGCCGGCCGCGGCTTCGGCGCGCGCCTGCCCGAGCGCCTGCGCCCGCACTCGAGCGAGCCGCACCGAACGGGGCGGATGCGGCGGATCGAGACGACGGTCCTGCTGCTCGCCGGCCTGCTGCTGGCGATCGCCACGGTCAACGACGTGGTGCTGCAGACCCACACCAACCACCGTCTGGTCGCCGATCTGCGCACGTGGCGCACCTACACCGGTCACGACTACGACAACCTCTCCGTCGAACAGGATCAGCACCGCCACACGACGCGCGATGTGGTCTGCGGCAACACCACCCCGGGTCCGCCGAAAGAACGTATCCAGCTGTGCCTGCAGATGACGGGCCCGGTCACGAACGGCCGGCGCGCGGCGCGCGGCGGCTGGTACCTGCCGCCGAAGGCCGAAGACCTGCGCCGCTATCGCTACGGCTGCTTCGGCACGGCCAAGCAGCAGCAAGCGTGCCCCCGATGAGCGCCGTCGCGCCGGGCGCGCCGGCAACGGTCCGCACGGAGCGAGCGCGCGGCGCGATGGTGGCCGCTGGCCGCGCTGATCGTGCTCGCGGCCGTCCTGCGCCTGTCGACGCTCGATCTGCAGAGCTTCTGGTACGACGAGGCCTTCACGCCCGTGCACGTGCTGCACGCGAGCCTCGCGGCGACGCTGCGCGCGATGGTCCACACCGAGAACACGCCGCCGCTGTGGTACTTGATCGAGTGGGCGGACGCCCGCGTGCTCGGCACCGGCGAGGTCGCGCTGCGCCTGCCCTCCGCGCTCGCGGGCATCGCGACGGTGCCGGTCGTGTGGGCGATCGGCCGCGAGCTCGCCGGGCACCGCGCCGCGCTGATCGCCGCCGCGTTGACGGCGGTCAACCCGCTGTTCGTGTGGTACTCCCAGGAGGCGCGCGCGTACGCGCTGTTCGTGCTGATGGCGGCGCTCGCGATGCTGTGCTTCCTGCGCGCCGAACGCCGGCCGACGCCGCTCGCGCATGGCGATGTTCGCGCTGAGCGGCTCGCTTGCGCTGCTCACGCACTACTTCGCGGTCTTCCTGCTCGTGCCGATGGTCCTGCTGCTGCTGTGGAATCCAAGGCTGCGGCGACCGGCGCTGCCGGCGATCGGCGCGCTGGCGATCGTCGGGCTGGCGCTGCTGCCGCTGATCTCGGCACAGGGCGGACACGGCACGCAGTGGATCGGCCGCTGGGCGCTGTCCAGCCGCCTGCAGGCGATCCCGCAGTACTACCTGACCGGCTACTCGGGCGCGCCGCTCGGGCATGGGGTCGAGCTGCTCGTCGCGCTCCCGATCCTCGCCGGTCTCGCGCTGGGACTGTGGTGCACGCTCGACCGCTCGCCGCCGCGCCCGCGTACGGCCGGCCCCGTCGCCGACGCCTCCGGAGATCTGCGCGACGCGCGGCGCGGAGCGCAGATCGCGCTGCTGATCGCGGCCGTAGCGGTGCTCGCGCCGATCGTGCTCGCGGTCCTCGGCGCCGACTACCTGGCGCCGCGCAACCTCGTCGGGGCGATGATCCCGCTGAGCGCTCTGATCGCGGTGATGCTCGCCGCGAGCGATCGGCAGGATCGGCTCGGCGGGCCTGGCTCGCTGGCGGCGCTCGCGGGCGCGGCGCTTGCGGTTGTGATCTTCCTGGCGTTCCTGGTGGTGACGATCGACGTCGATCTCAGCCCGCGCCTGCAGCGTGGCAACTGGCGCGAGGTGGCGCAGGCGCTGGCGCGGCGGATCGCCAGATCGCGCGATCACGACCGTCGAGCTGGGCGCGGCGCCGCTCGAGTACTACCTGCCGCCGCTGCACAACCTCCCGCGGCGCGACCGGGTGACGCGTGAGCGAGATCGACGAGACCGGCTACGCGCCGCTGCGTCCCGGCGCCGGGCGCCCGCCCGCGCCGGGCTTTCGGCTGCGTCGTTCGCCGCGATGTCGACGGGCTGATCGTCTATCGCTTCGTCTCGCCCGTTGCCGGCCGGTCTCAGAGGCGACGTCTGCGCCGCCACGTGATCACGCTCGCGCATCCGGAGGTGCTCGTGCCCGCTGGTGCGCAGGTCACGAGCCTTGCCGGGAAGCCGCCCGCAACGCACGCGAGTGTCGTCGTCCGATGAAAACATTTAAGTTCTCTGCATGGCGTCGCCGACCGTAGAGGCCGCTCGCAACGAGGCCGAGGTTGCGCTGGAGCTCGCCTGCGAGCACCTGCTCTCGCTCCAGGACGACGCGGGCTGGTGGCAGGGCGAGCTGCAGACGAACGTGACGATGGACGCCGAGGACATGCTCCTGCGCGAGTTCCTGGGCATTCGCCGCGCCGATGAGACCGAGCGCTCGGCGGCCTGGATCCGCTCGCAGCAGCGCGCCGACGGGACGTGGTCGAACTTCGACGGTGGCCCGGGGAGCTCTCGACCACGATCGAGGCCTACTGGGCGCTGCGTCTGGCGGGCGACTCGCCGGACGCCGAGCACATGCGCGCGGCGGCCGCGTTCATTCGCGAGCACGGCGGGCTGGAGCGCGCGCGTGTGTTCACGCACCTGTGGCTCGCGCTGTTCGGGCTGTGGTCGTGGGAGCACGTCCCGGCGCTGCCGCCGGAGATCGTCCTGCTGCCCTCGTGGGTGCCGCTGAACATCTACGACTTCGCCTGCTGGGCGCGCCAGACGATCGTCGCGCTGTCGCTCGTGAAAACGCACCGCCCGGTGCGAGAGCTGCCGTTCGATCTGGATGAGCTGCGCGTTCAAGACACCGAGCGCGCCACGTGTTGCGCTCTCACGCGGTGGCCGATCGCTGGCGCGGCTGGATCGTGTCCTGCGCGCATATGAGCGCCGGCCGATCGCGCCTGCTGCGGCGCATCGCGATCGCCCGCGCCGAGCGCTGGATCGTGCGCCGCCAGGAGGCCGACGGCTCCTGGGGCGGAATCCAGCCGCCGTGGGTGTACTCGCTGATCGCGCTGCGCCTGTGCGGCTATCCGCTCGACCACCCGGTGATGCGGCGCGGCCTGGAGGGCCTGCGAGGGCTTCATGGTCGAGGATCACGACGATGCGCATGACGTGGGAGCGCCGGTGGGACCGAGCCGCCGCCTGGAAGCGTGCCAGTCGCCCGTGTGGGACACGGCGCTGGCCGTGATCGCGCTCGGCGACGCCGGTCTCGCTCGAGCGATCACCCGGCGCTCGCGCGCGCCGTCGAAGTGGCTGCTGGGGGAGGAGGTCACGAACACCGGGGACTGGTCGGTCGCGCGACCGCATCTGGCGCCCGGCGGCTGGGCGTTCGAGTTCGCGAACGTCAACTACCCGGACGTCGACGACACGGCCGAGGTCGTGCTCGCGCTGCGTCGTGTCGCCTCCAGCGCGGCCACCGAGGGAGCGATCCGACGGGCGGCGCGATGGGTGGAGGGGATGCAGAGCTCCGGCGGCGGCTGGGGGGCATTCGACGCCGAGAACACGCGCGCGCTCGTGCGCGAGCTGCCGTTCCTGGACTTCGGCGAGGTGATCGACGAGCCGAGCGCCGACGTGACCGCGCACGCCCTGGAGATGCTCGCGGAGCTCGGGCTGCGCGACACGCCCGGCGCGCAGATGGCGATTCGGTGGCTGATCGACTGCCAGGAGTCCGGCGGCTCGTGGTTCGGGCGCTGGGGCGTCAACCACGTATACGGCACCGGGGCGGCGCTCCCGGCCTTGATCGCGGCCGGGGTCGACCCGGCGCACGAATCGCATTCGCCGGGCCGTGCGCTGGCTGGCCGAGCACCAGAACGAGGACGGCGGCTGGGGGGAGGACCCGCGCTCCTACGACGAGCAGGCATGGATCGGCCGGGGCGACGAGCACGGCCTCGCAGACCGCCTGGGCGCTGCTCGCCCTGCACGCGGCCGGGGAGCGCTCGCAGGCGCTCGAGCGGGGAGTCGCCTGGCTGGTGGCCACCCAGCGCGCGGACGGCGGCTGGGACGAGCCGCAGTACACGGGCACCGGCTTCCCGTCGGACTACTACATCAACTATCACCTCTACCGACTCGCCTTCCCGATCATGGCGCTCGGGCGCTGCGCGGAGATGATGCTGCTGCTCGACGCTCCGCTGCGCGCCCCTACGGCCGAGGAGGTGATGGCGCGCGCCGAGACGGAGAACTTCCCCGTCGCGAGCCGCGTGCTGCCGCGCGGCGTCCGCTCGCACCTGCTCGCCGTGTACGGATTCGCCCGCCTCGTCGACGAGCTCGGCGACTCGGCGCGCGGCGATCGCCTGGCCGCCCTCGATCGGCTCGAGCAGGAGCTCGACAGAGCCTTCGAAGGCCGTGCCGAGCATCCGCTGATGGTCCGCCTGCAGTCCGACGCTGCGCGAATGCGAGCTGCCGCGCGAGCCGTTCGCTCGCCTGATCGAGGCCAATCGCGTCGATCAGCGCGTCAGTCGCTATGAGACGTGGGAGCAGCTGCGCGGCTACTGCGCGCTGTCGGCCGACCCGGTGGGTGAGATCGTGCTTGGGGTGTTCGGCAAGGCGACGCCTGCGCGGATCGCGCTGTCGGACTCGATCTGCACGGCGCTGCAGCTCACCGAGCACTGCCAGGACGTCGCCGAGGACCTCGCCGCCGGGCGCGATCTATCTGCCGGCCGAGGATCTCGCTCGCTTCGGCTGCGCGCCGGAGAGCCTGTTCGGCGATCGCGGCGAGCCGTTGCGAGCGGTGCTGGCGTTCGAGGTCCAGCGCGCGCGGAAGCTGTTGGCCGCCGGCGCGCCGCTGATCGACGGGCTGCACGGCCGCGAGCGGCTCGCGGTCGCGGCGTTCGTGGCGGGCGGGCGAGCGGCGCTCGAGGCGATCGAGCGCGCCGGCTATGACGTGCGCTCGGGTGCGCCGCGTGCAACCCGGCCGCGGCGTGCGAGGGAGCTGGCGGCGGTCTTGGCGCACGGACGGCGCCGGCGCCGATGAGCGCGCGCTCGGGCCGCTCGTGAGCGACGAGGCGTGCTCGCGGGAGGATCGGCCGATGGGTGCTGGGATCTCAACGAGCGAGGCGTACAGACGCTGCGAGTCGATCACGCGCACGCAGGCCGCGAACTTCTACTACGGCATTCGCCTGCTGCCACGCGAGCGGCGCCGTGGAATGTGCGCCGCATACGCGTTCGCGCGGCGTGTCGATGACATCGGCGACGGCACGCTCGCGCCGCAGGAGAAGCGGCGCCTGCTCGACGCGGCGGCGAGCAGTCTGGACGAGTTGGAAAGGGCCGAGCGGGGCTCGCTCGCCACGAGCGACCCGGTGATCGTCGCGCTGGCCGACGCACACGCCCGCTTCTCGCTGCCCGCCGGTGCGCTGGGCGAGCTGATCGAGGGCGTGCGCATGGACGTCGATGGGGTCACCTATGAGCGCTTCGAGGATCTGGTGCTCTACTGCCGCCGCGTCGCCGGTGCGATCGGCCGGGTGTGCCTGGCGATCTTCGGGACGCGCGAGCACGGCCCCGACGGCGCGGACGCCGAAGCGCTGGCGGACGATCTGGGCGTCGCGCTGCAGCTCACGAACATCCTGCGCGACGTGCGCGAGGACGCGGAGAACGGCCGCGTGTACCTGCCCGTCGAGGACCTGAGGCGCTTCGGCCTGATCTCCGGAGCTCAGGAGCGCGAGGCTCCCGAGCTGCTGGCGAAGCTCGCGCGACGCCCGACGCAGCCGCTGCACGCGCTCGTGCGCTTCGAGGCCGAGCGCGCACAGGGCTGGTTCGATCGCGGCATGGGGCTGACGCCGATGCTCGACCGCCGCAGCGCCGCGTGCGTGCGCGCGATGGCCGGCATCTACCGCAGGCTGCTCGACCGGATCGAGTCCGATCCCAGGCGCGCGCTGTCCGAGCGCGCCTCGCTACCGGCGCGCGAGAAGGCGTGGGTGGCGATCGGCAGCATGTTGGGCGCGGGCGTTTGAGCGCCGGGCGCCGCGTGGTCGTGGTCGGTGGCGGGCTCGCCGGGATCACGGCAGCGCTCGACTGCGCCGCAGCGGGTGCGCGCGTGACGCTGCTGGAGGTCAGGCGCCGGCTCGGCGGCGCGGCCTACTCGTTCGAGCGCGAGGGCATGCGGCTGGACAACGGCCAGCACGTCTTCCTGCGCTGCTGCGCGGCCTATCGCGGCCTGCTCGCGCGACTGGGCAGCGAGCGCCACGTCTCGGTCCAGTCGCGCCTTGAGATCCCCGTGCTGAGCCCCGGTGCCGAGACGATCAGACTGCGTCGCGGCTCGCTGCCGCCGCCCCTGCACCTGGCGGGGGCGCTCGCGCGCTACTCGCATCTGACGCGCCGTGAGCGCTTGCGCGCGGCGCTCGCGGCGCGTGCGCTCGACGCGCCTTGACCCGAGCGATGAAGCGCTCGACCAGCTGACGTTCGGCGAGTGGCTCGCAGCGCCACGGCCAGGACCGCCGTGCGATCGCCGTGCTGTGGGATCTGATCGCGCTGCCGACGCTGAACCTGCCCGCCGCCAGGCCTCGCTGGCGCTCGGGGCGTTCGTGTTCCGCACCGGTCTGCTCTCGGGCGCCGACGCGGGCGACATCGGCTTTCATCGGCGGAACGCTCGGCGAGACGATCGGCGAGCCGGCTGAGCGCTGCGCTGAAGGATGCCGGCGTCGAGGTCAGGCTCGGCGGCGCGCTGAGCGGCTGGAGCGGCTCGCGAGTGGCTTTGAGATCGAGGCGGGGGAGGACGGATTCAGCGCCGAGGCGGTGATCGTGGCGCTGCCGCACGCCCGCGCGGCGGCGCTGCTGGCGCCGTTGCTGCCGCAAGTGGCACAGGCGATCGGCCGGATCGGCAGCTCGCCGATCGTAAACCTGCACGTCCTCTACGACCGTCCCGTCTGCGAGGAGTCGTTCGCGGCCGGCGTGGACACGCCGGTGCAGTATCTGTTCGACCGCACCGTCGCGGCGGGGGCGCCCGGCGGGTGTCAGTATCTGGCGGTGTCGCTGTCGGGCGCCGAACGGGAGATGCAGATGAGCGTGGACGCCCTGCGTGAGCGCTATCTGCCCGCGCTGCAGGCGCTGCTTCCGCGCGCGCGCGGCGCCAAGCTAGAGAGCTTTCTGGCGACGCGTGAGCACGCCGCCACGTTCCGCGCGGAGCCGGGAGTGGGGGCGCTGCGCCCGGGCGCGAGGACCTCGGTCGAGGGGCTTGTGCTGGCCGGCAGCTGGACGGACACCGGCTGGCCGGCGACGCTCGAGGGCGCCGTCCTGAGCGGGGCCGCGGCTGCCGAGGTGGCGCTGGGCAAGCTCGAGCTGAAGCCCCCCGCGTCGGGCGCGCCGGACATGGGCGGAGGGAAGGGTGCGGTATCGCGTCCGTGAGCGATGTGCTGATCGCCACCCCTCTGCGCGTGGAGGAGCTGCTGATCCGCTCGGCCGCGCGCGGCGCGCGCGTCCACAAGACCGGCATGGGCCCTGAGAAGTCGCGCGCGTCCGCACATGCGCTTCGGAGTGAGCCGGGAGAGGCGCTGATGGTGCTCGGGTTCTGTGGCGGGCTGGATGCACAGTCGCGGCCCGGCGAAGTGATCGTCGCCGAGGAGGTGCTCGCGGCAACCGACGAAGGCCATGCCCCCGAGCGCGCTGCCTGCGCGGGCGCAACGGAGCTCGCGACGGCGCTCGCGGCGTGCGGTCTGACGGTGCGCGCCGGACCCGTGGTGTGCGTCTCGCGGTTGGCGCTCGGAGGGCGGCGCGCCGAGCTGCTGGCCGCCGGAGCGATCGCTGTCGACATGGAGTCGGTGTGGCTCGCCGCGGGTGCTGGCGGACGGCCGTTCGGGGTCGTGCGAGTGGTGCTCGACAGCCCCAGCCACGAGCTGCTGCGCCCGCAGGCGGCGGCGGGCGCCGTGCGCGCCGGTCAGGCGCTGCGGCGCGCCGCAGCGGCCACCCTTCACGAGTGGCTACCGGAGGGCTAAGGTAGGCGCGATGGCGGCTCGCTTCAAACAGGGCACGCGCATGGGTTGGTATCTGATGCGCCAGCGGCTCGCAAAACGCGAGATGTTCCCGTTGATCGTCGAGCTAGAGCCGCTGTTTCAGTGCAATCTTGCCTGCTCGGGCTGCGGCAAGATCCAGCATCCCGAGCATGAGCTGCGCCGGCGGATGCCGGTCGAGCAGGCGATCGGCGCGATCGAGGAGAGCGGCGCGCCGATGGTCTCGATCGCCGGTGGCGAGCCGTTGATCCACCCGGAGATCCACACGATCGCCGCTGAACTGATCAAGCGCAAGAAGTTCGTGTACCTGTGCACGAACGCCCTGCTGCTGGAGAAGAAGCTCGAGAATTTCACGCCGAGCCCGTATTTCTCCTGGGCTGTGCACATGGACGGCCTGCAGGAGCGCCATGACGCCTCGGTCGAGCGCGAGGGCGTCTTCGAGAAGGCCGTCTCGGCGATCAAGGCCGCGAAGGCGGCGGGCTTTCAGGTCACGACCAACACGACCTTCTTCACCCACGACTCGCCGAAAACGGTGCGCGAAGTGCTCGACTTCCTGAACGACGACTTGGAAGTGGACGAGATGATGATCTCGCCCGCCTATGCATATGAGAAAGCGCCCGACCAGGAGCACTTCCTCGGAGTCCAGGAGACGCGCAAGCTGTTCAAGGAGGCGTTCGGCGAAGGGCGGCGCAAGAAGTGGCGGCTGAACCACAGCCCGCTGTTCCTCGACTTCCTCGAGGGCAAGGCAGAATTCGACTGCACCGCATGGGGCATCCCGAGCTACTCGCTGTTTGGCTGGCAGCGCCCCTGCTACCTGATGTCAGACGGCTACACGGAGACCTACAAAGAGCTGATCGAGACGACCGACTGGAGCAAGTACGGCCGCGGCAGGGACCCGCGTTGTGAGAACTGCATGGCGCACTGCGGGTATGAGCCGACCGCCGTGCTGCAGACGACGCACTCGTTGCGCCAGTCACTGCGTGCGCTCGTCGGATAGCGCGCCGGGCTCCGGGCGGATGTCCCGCCAGGTCAGCCCCTCGCGCAGCAGCGCCGGGATTCCGAGCGCGAGCGCCGTCAGGATCTCGACGGCCTGCAGGATGATCCCGTAGGCGAGGGCGGGTCCGCCGCCGACGCCGTAGGCGGTGAGCACGACCAGGCAGGCGGCCTGAAAGACGCCGAGATTGGACGGAGTCGCAGGCAGGACGGCGCTGACGTTGACGGCCAGCAGGATCGCGGCGGCGGCTGGGAGGCCGGCTTTGGACTCGAGTCCCAATGCCAGCAGGACGGCGTAGCAGGCAAGCCATTGCAGTACCCATGCCATTAGCTGAAAGCCAATCGCCGTGGCTCCATAGCGAGGGCTGGCAAAGACGACCAGGCCACGACGGGCGAGCACGAGCATATGGGCGATCGAGCGCGCGACCCGCGCGACGCGCTCGGAGCGTGCGCGCTGGCCGAGCGCCAGCAGGCGCGGGCCGAGGAGCACGAGCGCACAGATCAGCAACGGGATCGCGACCACGGTGGCGATCCCGGCGGGGTGCCCGCTCAGCAGCGGCACGCCCGTGAACGTCACTCCGGCCAGCACCGCCAGCGCGAACAGGTTGATGAGCGTCTGGGAGATCACGGTGCCGGCCACGATCGGCAGCACGCGCCTGGCCGGGCCTTCGAGCCTGCGCGTCAGCACGATCACGCGCGTGGGCTCGCCGACACGCGCGGGCACGACGGCCGAGGCCATCACGCCGATCATCGTCGCGCGTATCACCGCCATCCAGGGGATCGAGGTGTCCGGCAGGGCGGCGCTGAGCGTCTCATGCCAGGAGATCGAGCGCAGCACTAGCGAGCAGGCCATCAGCACGAACGCCAGGGCGACCCATCCCGGCGTGGCCGTGATCAGCGCGTGGCCGATCCGATGAAGCCCCAGACGCGAGAGCGCGAAGGCGAGCAGCCCGGCGAGCAGGATCGCGGCGACGAGCATTCCCGCGCGCCTACGGTTCACCCGCCGGCGAGGGGGCGGCGGGATCTCGGGGGCGCCCATCGTGCGGGGTCTATCAGAGCGGCCGGGCCGCCCGGCGGACGGCGATCCCTGCGCTCACGCGGCTCTGCCTGCCCGGCTGCGGCCGGCGGCATCCTTGCCGCGGGATGGTGGGGAGATGAGATGCCGAAGCATCGCCGTCGAGGCCTGGGGCTGATCGTCGCCTGTTATGCGGCGCGCTGGCGTTTCAGCTCGGCCGGCGCGAGAGTATCGGCGCGCTGGCCGGCCGAGTGCCGGCCGGGCGGCTCGGGCCGCCCAGCTCGCCCGCTGTGCCCGTGACCCTGGCGGCGAGAATCGCGATGTCGTCGCGCACGTTGTCATCTAGGTCGACGAGCCCGATCAGCACGTCGATCGCGTCCTGGGCGAGCTTTGGCGAGCGCTGCTCGAGACGGCGGATCATCTCCTGCGCGGTGATCGTATGCGCGGGGGCATGGGCCTCCAGCAGCCCGTCCGTATAGAGGGCGAGCGAGTCGCCCGGCTCGAGCACGGTTGTGACCTCCGCGATCGCCGGATCGGGAAAGATGCCGAGCAGCGCGCCTCGGTCGCCGAGCTCGCCGACCGAGCCGTCGGCTCGCGTGAGCAGGGCGGCGGGATGCCCGGCTGAGGCGATCGTGGCGGTGACACCGGAGTCCCGGGAGCGCAGGTGAACGAGGATCGCGGTCGCGAAGCGGCCGTGGAATTCTTGGTCGAGCATCACGCGATTGACCTTCTCGAGCACCGCCCCGGGACTGACGGCCTCGCGCGTGTAGGCGACGGTCGTGTGACGCAGAAAGCCGGTCAGCGCGGCTGCTTCGGCGCCCTTGCCGCAAACATCGCCGACCATCAGCCAGCAACTGTCGTGATCGCCAAAGGCGTCGTAGAAGTCGCCCCCCACCTCACTGCCGGCGCCCATCGGGCGGAAGTAGCTCGCGAGCTCCAGGCCGGCGATCGCCGGCAGCACGGCCGGCATTAGGCTGCGCCGGAGCGTGCGCGCCACATGCGTGCGCTCGGCATACAGGCGGGCGTTGTCAAACGCCATCGCCGCGCGCCCGGTCAGATCCTCGAGTACCGCGAGCACCCCTCGCTCGTAGCGGGCCTCGTTGCCGATGTGCAGGAAGGAGATCGCACCGTGTGTGCGACCGCGCGCGACCATCGGAAAGACGGCCGCCGAGCGATATCCGGCATCGTGCATGAAGCGCAGGTGCTCGTCGCTCTGGGCGACCTGGCGCAGCGCCGTGCGATCGGTCAAGTCGGGGATCACGCAGGGGGCACCCGTGCTCAGCACCTGAGCCACCGGATGGGTTCCACCGACGTCGAGCGGGACTGCCTTGCGCATACGCTCGAGCCCAGCCGCAACCGCTGGGTCGACGCCCGCCGCGACCGTGTCGCCAATCGATCCGTCGCGATCGAGCAGGTCGATCACGCACAGCTCGGCCAGCTCGGGGACGGCGGCCTGGGCGAAGTTGCGAAGCGCCTCGGCCGGGTCCAGCGAGCTGTCGAAGGTGGCGGTCGCCGAGATCAGGAAGACCAGCCGCCGGCGGTGCTCGCGGACGCCGCTCAATGCAAGATGGATCACCCCCATCGTGAGCGTCGCCAACACGATCCCGACGCATGCTACGGCGCCGAAGGTCTCGGAGACTTCTTCGTAGGCGAGCGGCGCGAGGAACGCCAGCAGCCCGGCGATCGCAACGAGCACGAAGCGCCCGCGCGGCTGAAACGCCGCCGCGTGACCGATCGCAAACAGATAGATCAGAGCGAACGGGCTGCCCGCGCCTCCGGCGGCGGCGCACAGCACGGCGACCAGCACAACGCCCCAGAGATCGGCGGCGAATGCGAGCGCGAGGCCGCCGCGCCGGCGGCGGAAGGCGATCATCAGTCCGCCCGCGGTCAGCCAGGCCGTCACGCCGACCGCTGCCACGGCAGCGGGCGAGCTCACGTCGGGGAGTAGCGCGGCGGTCGCGGTGAGCGAGCCGCCGACGACGTACAGACCGGCGGCGGCGACGATCGCCGCGCCGACTTCACGGCTGCTGGGCCGCATCTCCGCGCGCACGCTGTGTAGCTCCTGCATTGACGTCGTCCCCGTGTCGGCCATCCTCACCTCCCCTACAGGCCACATCCGGTTGGCAGGGCTCTCCCGTTGCGCGAATGGACTGTCTCGATACCCGCCTATCGTAGGCGCCCGAAGAGGGGAGGGGCGCCGCCGGTCGCGTGCTTGCGCGAAGCGATCAGGCAGGGCCTGGGGCGCCCTGCTCGGCATCGGCGACGGCGAAGCGCCGCAGGCCCGTGCGGACCCAGTCGGGCATTGCGGTCTTCTTCCACGTCTCGGCGTTCACGCAGACGTGCCGCAGGCGACCGGCGACAAGCACCTCGCCGCTGCGCACGACGTCTATCTCGGTCGTGATGGCGCTCCTGCCGAGCCGCGCGATGCTCACGTGCAGCTCGAGCCGATCATCGAAACGCGCGGGCGCGCGGAAGCTCAGGCTCGCGTCGGCGACGACGGCGTCGACGCCCCGGGCGACCATCTCTTGCCAGGGCCCTACTGCCGCCCGCCACAACTCGGTGAAGGCGACGTCGAAGTACAGGAGATAGTTGGCGTTGAACACGATCCCCTGGGGATCGCACTCGCCGTAGCGGACGCGAAGCTCGTACACGAAGGGCGCGGTCATTGCCGGGACAAGCTATCGGTGGCCGACGCGAGGCGCGAAGCCAGGTGTGCTCATCGACGGCGAAGCTAGCGGAGCACATGCGAGAGGTGTTGCCCAGGCGATCCTGGGCAGCCGTTCGCCGACCTACCCGCTAGGTTGCCGCTACTTAGAACGTCTTCAGCAGCGTCGCTACCGACACGTGTGGCCAGTGAAGACCCTTGAAGTCAAGCAGCACGGTTTGCACGTACTGCAGCTGCAGAAAGGTGCCGTTCGGTCCCTGTACCCGCTCGATCCAGAAGATCGCCCTCATGAAGGAGGCATTCGCGTTCTCCGTGACGAACGGGATGTTCTGCACGCCGCCGCCTTTGTCTTTGTGCGTTGTCACGTCGAGCTTTGTCGTCTCGATGATGTTCTGCTTGTGCAACGCGTGGCGCAGGGCCACGGTGGGATCGTTGATCATGTCCTGAGTAATGTCGCCGAGGAGGCTCGCGTCCGTGCGGAATTTGGTCGGTTTCGAGAGGTCGTACTCGGGGAATTCGTTCGGCGTGCCCGGCGCCGGCGCTTTTTGGCCTTCGCCGAACGGGACGGTGTTCACAGGCTCGATTTTTGGTTTTCCGTTGGCTTTGGAGGCCGTTCCGATCGCGCACGCGGCGTCCCCGTGTGGGATGTTGGCCAATCGCGAGACGCTCTCGGACTCTTTGGGGGCCGTCGTGGCTGGGATCTGCAGCCAGATGCCGGGCTCTATGTGGAGCGCGCCGTTGGTCTTGGCGTCGCTGATCTGCTGCAGATAGGTGACCCCGCGTAGGTTGATGTCGGCCTGATCGCTGCCCCGGTTGGGGATCGGGCTGCCGATCGTCGTGAACTCCAGCGTCTCCCTCGTCAGATTTAGCTCAACGAAGCGATCGGGGCCCTGTCCGAAGTGCGGTCGCGCAATCAGATTGAAGCCCGAGCCGTGCCAGCGCCCGGGAAGATCGTTGAGTGGTCCGAGCTCGCCCGCCAGCGCGCTGCGCTCGGGCACCCCGCGAAAGGAAGTCGTCGTGTTGGGATCGTCGACGGCGGCGTCTAGATGTGCGGCGCCAAGTCGCGTGTCAGGCTGCGGCGTAGCGGTGGCCATGCCTTCCCCTTTGTTGTGGATCGACAACTCGTCGAGCATATTCCCGCAGAACCTGAAATGTCAATGACTACGATCATTCGAGTAACCGGTCGATAACAGGCTCCGCGCCTACGGTCGTTGTCTGGCGCCGAGCGTTTGCGCGCCAGCTTGCCCCAACTGCTTGACCTTCCCCGTAACCATCTGTATTCAATACCAACCCCAACAGCTAGTGCCCCCGGTGACAGCGCTAACTCCCACGGAGCCGTGGCACCGAAAAGCGGTCGCTTAATGGAACCGCACCGATATATGATCGAGCCATGCCCGAGTCCTTTGACGCTGTCATCGTCGGCTCCGGCTTCGGGGGCGGTATAGCGGCGTGCCGCTTGGCCGAAGCGGGCAAGCGCGTCTGCGTCCTGGAGCGCGGGCGGCAGTTCAAGGGCGAGGACTTCCCTTCAGAGCCGACCGAAGCCCCTGAGCTACTGTGGCACGAGTCGCTGAACCCCGGGGGAATGTTCGACGTGCGGATGATGAGGGATGTCTGCGTGATCACCGCCGCAGGCGTGGGGGGCGGGTCGCTGGTCTACGCCAACGTTCAGCTTCGAGCCCCGGCGGCGGTGTTCGAGAAAGATTGGCCGGCGGCGATCGATCGCGCGGCGCTCGACCCGTGGTACGACATGACCGAGGAAGCGCTGCAACCCCGCACGACCCCTCCCGACCCGGCGCTCGAGAAGGTCCGGGCATTCGCGGCGTCGGGACGGCACGTGGGCAAGGAGGCCGAGCTGCTGCCGCTCGCGGTCCACTTCGGCGAGGCGCGGAAGCACCCCTTCAGCGATGTCGAGCAGGAGGGCTGCCAGAATCTGGGGCGCTGTGACATCGGCTGCCCGGTGCACGCCAAGAACACGGTCGACATCACCTACATAGCGCGCGCCAAGGCGCACGGGGCGCAGGTGCGCCCGCTGCACCTCGCGCAGAAGATCATCCCTCCACCCAGCGCGGGAGAGGACTGGTGTGTCACCTTCAAGCACCTTGGAGATGGCGAGGACGGCCAGGTGCAAGCGCCGACGCTGATTCTCGCGGCTGGAACGGTCGGTTCCTCGCGCCTGCTGCTGATGAGCAAACGGCGGCTGCCCGGCCTCTCGAAAGCCTTGGGCACGCGCTTTTCCGGCAACGGCGACGCCCTCGGCCTAGCGTTCGATCCGAGCGAGCAAGACGTCAGGGGCGCCCGCAATGACTTCGGGCCGGTGATGACGAGCAAGCTCGACTACACCTCGGATCGCCACCTGATCGTCGCGGACGGGGGGCTGCCGGCTAACTTCGACTTCCTGCTCGACGTCGCCCGCGGGGTGAACGTGATCCGAGGCTGGCGGCGGGCGCTGTTGCGATTGCAGGCTGCCCTGATTTCCCTCGGCTGGAGCGATCAGTCGCTTCGCCCGCGCCACGTCGCCAAGGTAGGCTCCCCACGTTCGGACACCGACTCGCTGATCTTCTTGCTGATTGGGCGTGACGCCGCGGACGGGCGCATGCGCCTGACGCCATTGCTGCGCCGCTTCGACATTCGCTGGAGCAAGGCGGCCTCGGCGCAGCTGTTCGCCGAGCTGGAACGGACCGCGCGGGAAGTAAGCGAGGCCAGTGGGGCGAACCTCTATTACGCGTTGGAAGGCGGGCCGTTGAGCAAGTTCACGACCGTTCACCCTCTCGGAGGCTGCCCGATGGCCGATGACCCAGCTCTTGGGGTGGTCGACGAACATGGCCAGGTGTATGGATACCCCGGGCTTCATGTGCTCGACGGCTCGATCGTTCCCACGGCCTTGGGCGTCAACCCCTCCAAGACGATCGCGGCGCTGGCCGAGCACGGCGTCGCGCATCTCGTGGAGACGCTCGCTTGAGCCCGGTCTGGCGCAACCACACGGGCAATCAGAAGTGCAACCCGCGCGAGATCGCCCATCCCTCCACGCTCGAGAACCTCGTGGCACTGGTGAGGCGAGCCGAAGAGCGACACCTCACCGTGCGCGCCTCAGGGGCCAGGCACTCCTGGTCAGATGCGGCGCTGACCGACGGGATCATGGTCGAACCCGACCGGCTGAGTGGCGTCGAGAAGGTCGATTCCGCGACGGTCCGGGGGAACTACAAAGGCGAGCGCCTCGTGTGGGTCCTGGGCGGAACACACCTGCACACGCTCAATCCACAGCTGGCAGAGATGGGCCTGGCGCTGCGCAACATGGGGGGCTATGACGCCCAGACGATCGCGGGCGTGATCTCCACCTCGACGCACGGCTCGGGGCTGGCCTTCCCGCCCTTCCCCGACATGGTGCGCTCGCTCGAGCTCGTAGTCTCCGGCGGAAGGGCGATCCGGCTCGAGCCCGCAGACGGGCCGACCGACCCCGACGCGTTCTCCGGCAGAGGGGTGGAGCTCGTGCAGGACGACGGCCGCTTCGCCGCTGCGATCTGCGGGGTGGGCACGGTCGGGCTGCTCCACCGGGCGATGATCGAGGTGCGAGACAAGTTCTGGCTGAAGGAGGTGCGAACGCCGGATACGTGGGAGAAAGTCAGGTCCACCCTCACGGCTGACGGCGTCCTGGGGCGGCCGGGCCACTACGAGCTGTTCGTCAATCCCTACCCCGACGATGAGGGCGAACACCATCTGCTGGTGACGCTGCGCCGCGACTGTCCGGAACCTCACGACGAGCCTCCCGAGAACCTCGAACGCAATCCTCTGACCGAACTTGAGGCATCGTTCAAGCTCTTCTGGATATTCCTCAGGTTTTGCGCCAGATACTTCCCTTCGCTGCTGGCCAAGCGCTTCGACTCGGTTCTTGAGGAAATGTGCGACTCGGACTACACGAACCCCTCCTACAAGGTGTTCAACATCGGCGAGGCGAACCACCTTCCCGCCTACTCGATGGAGCTGGGAGTGGCGGTCGACGAGCGCGGGCGGCACGTAGAGGCGGTCGACCGCATCCTCGCAATCGCGGGCGAGAGGGCGAAGGAAGGGATCTACCACACCTCTCCCTTCTCGTTGCGGTTCGTCGCCCCGTCTCGTGCCACCGCGTCGATGATGTACGGGCAGCCGACAATGATGATCGAGCTGATCATGGTCGCGGGCAGCCGCGGGGGAATGTCGCTGCTTGAGGGATATGAATCCGCTCTCGCGGATTTGGATGTCCGACCCCACTGGGGGCAGATCAACTTTCTCTCACCCGGAAGACCGGCTGAGCTCTATCCACTGTGGGAGTCCTGGCTCGAGACGATGCGGGAGTACAACGCGTCGGGGGTCTTCAACTCTCCGTTCACCGACCGATTGGGAATCTCGTGACTCCAGAGGAACATCAGCTGCTCGCACAGTACGCGCCCTATATCCAGTACGACTCGATGGAGAGCTTCGCGGCCGACTCGGTCGCGACGATGACCGATTGCGTCCCACAGGAATACCCGCAGGGAAATACGCTCTGCGAGGAGGGGGGGAAGGTGTTGGCGCAGGCGGCGCCTGCGGCCGGGGCAGCAAAGCTGCAGATCGACTTCCTGAGAGTCGGGACCTATCCCGATCAGGCTGACACCGCGGTCAAGGGGAGTGACTACATCGACGTCTCGGGCAAAGCGTACGTCGAGGACGCCCGCGAGATGCACGTCCGTCCTGGAATGGCCGACCAGATCTATGGTCACGCCAAACGTGACACCAAGGGGGCGTTGTGGCTCCAATACTGGTTCTTCTACTTCTACAACAACAAGGCGTTCCTGTACGTCGGCCTGCACGAGGGCGACTGGGAGATGATCCAGGTACGCCTGGGGCCTGATGGGACGCCCGATGCAGCGACATACGCTCAGCACACCCGAGGTGAACGCTGCGCGTGGGGCGAAGTGGAGCTGGAGCCGAGTCCCGATGGCCCCGCTCCGGTCGTCTACTCGGCGCGCGGGTCGCACGCCTCCTACTTCCGTCGCGGGACCTACGAACAGGCCCCGATCGTGCCCGACTACAACGACGCCGGCGGGCCGCGTGTGCGTCCGACGGTGAACCCGATCGACGAGAACACAGCGTGGGTAGCGTGGCCGGGCACTTGGGGCAACACCAGAGCTCTGATCGGCCCGATCGGGTCCAACAGCCCTCCGGGCCCGAGCCATCACGGAGCCTGGAACGATCCGCTCGCGTTTCACGAAGCGGCGCGACCCGCGGAGCACTTGCCCGCGGCGGTGGAGGTGGCGCTGCCCGAGACGCCCGTGATCGAGGTTCGGCGTCAAGGCCTGCGCGCGGTGGTCTCCTACAGCTTCGCCGCCGTCAAGCCCGGTGAGCCGACCACGACGGGACTGCTCGTCAGCTTCGACGGACATCAGGACGGTCGTCCCCCGGCCACGACCTACTTCACGACGGGAGATCAGCCCGGCGAGGTCAAATTCCCGGTCGATCTCGAAGGGCGGGAGTACACCGTCCGCGCCAGCGCCGTCTACGAGACCGGCTTGACCGGATCGCCCGCGGTCTTCGAGCTCCCCGCGGCCTAGAGGTGACGTCGACCGGGCAGGGCTGCACGGGCCGCCTTTATGGGCATGAAAGTGGCAGTCGCACGAGTCTCACGAGCCGCGCACCTGGTGGCGCTCCGCCTCGGCGTACAGCGGCTCTGGCGCCATGTCTAGCCCGCCAAATGCGGAGTGCCGGAGGAGGGACTCGAACCCCCGACACGCGGATTATGATTCCGCTGCTCTAACCGACTGAGCTACTCCGGCGGGGTGGCGCAGTTTAGCCTCGTGGGGATGACGCCACCAATCCTGCTTGCCGTGCCGAACGTCTCGGAGGGCCGCGACGTTCGGACGATCGACGCGATCGGCGCGGCATTTGGTCGCCGTGGCCGCACGAATGGCCCCTTGCCGACGGTAGGGCTTGGGATGGGCGACATTCAGGGCTCGACACGCCTGCTGGACGTGCATTCCGACCGCGACCACCATCGCTCGGTGTTCACGCTTGCCGGGTTCCCCGGCGAGCTCGCCGATGCGCTGCTGCAAGGTGTCACGGCAGCGGTCCAGCGGACCGACGTCGTCAGCCGCGCATCCGGCAAGACGACAGACGCGGGCCAGCACCCACATGTGGGAGCTATCGACGTCGTACCCCTCGTCTATCTCGACACCCAGTCGAAAGGCGCCGCATGTGCCGAGGCGCTCGTTGTAGCTGACCGCATAGGACTCGAGCTGGAGGTGCCGGTGTTCCTCTACGGCGAGCTGGCGGGCGGCAATCCCGGATCTACACGAGCCGAGCTCCGGCGCGGTGGCGTGGCAGGACTGGCCGAGCGCATGGCGCTACCCGCGGACGCCGAGAGCGCCCTCCGGCCCGACTTCGGCCCGCCACGCATGCACCCGAGCGCCGGCGCCACGTTGGTGGCCGCCAGGGAGCCGCTGGTGGCCTTCAACCTGCAGCTGCGGGAGCCCGCCACGATCGAGGATGCTCGTCGTGTCGCGGCTCTGGTTCGAGAAGGCGGAGTGGACGGCCTGCCCGGGGTGCGCGCAATCGGCGTCTTGCTGGGTGGCCGTGTGGCGCAGGTCTCGATGAACATCGAGCGCCCACTCGAGGTCTCACTCGCGCAAGTGCTCACGACAGTTGCCAGGCACGCCCCAGTGGCGAGCGCCGAGCTGGTGGGACTGGCGCCGCGCGTCGCACTCGAGGGCTTTCCCGAGGATGTCCCGATGCCGGGCTTCGATCCCGCAGGCCACGTGATTGAGAACGCACTAGGCTCCTGATATGGCACAGACCAAGCGCAAGCGCCAGACCAAGCATCGTGGCAACGCTGCGGGGGTCGTCGAGTCGCGCGGCAGGACCGGGCGCAAGCCGACCGCCGCGGAGAAGACCGGCAAGGCCGGCGATGCCGCGCGAGCCAAGGCCAAACGGCTCGATCGAGCCGACCGTCCGCCGACGTGGCGCGGGGCGTTCTTTCGAGCGTTGGCGGCAGCCGTCCTGATGGTCGCCGTGAGCCTGCTGCTGTTCGCCAAGAAGCATCCTGGCCAGGTGTTCGCGCTGTTTCCGGTCGTCCTGATCTTGTACATACCGATCAGCTACTACACCGACCTGTGGCTGTTCAGGCGCCGGCAGCGCAGCAAAGCCAAGCAGGGTGGCGGGAAGCCGGCCCCGCGATGAGTGCCCTGGGGGGCGAGCGCTGGGAGCGGGGCAGATGAGCTCCCTCGACGTGCGCTCCTTCGCCGTTGGACCCATTCAGGAGAACTGCTACATCGTGCGCGCTGTGGACACGGCGGGCACGGAGTCCGGCGGTCTCACGCCCGCCGTGATCGTCGATCCCGGCGAGGAGGCCGAGCGGCTGCTCGACGCCGTGCAGTCGCTGGGGGTGAAGATCGAGGCGATTCTCATCACCCACTGTCATTTCGACCACATCGGCGCCGTCGCTCCGCTGGCGAAGGCGACTGGCGCGCCGGTGTACTGCCCCGAGATCGAGCGGCCGCTGCTGTCGGACATCATGAACTGGGTGCCGCCCGGCTTCGGGCCGTTTGAGAGCTACGAGCCCGATCACACCGTCGCAGGAGGCGAGCGGCTGAGCCTGGCGGGGCTCGACATCGAGGTTCTCTTCACGCCCGGCCACAGCCCGGGGCACGTCACGTACGCAATTGCTCCCTCCAGCGGAGACGCCGAGCAAGCCGGAGCGAGCGAGAAGGCTCTGCTCTCCGGTGACGTGCTCTTCCAGGGCTCGGTCGGCCGTGTGGATCTACCCGGCGGCGACTGGCCCACGCTCGAGCGCTCGATCGTCGGCCTGCTGCAGGCGTTCCCGCCGGAGACAGTCGTCTATCCCGGACACATGGGCGTGACCACGCTTGGCCGCGAGCGCGACACGAACCCGTTCCTCGCGGAGCTGCGCGCTCGCGTGCCTCGCACGACGGCGGCGCCGGACGCGACGGCAGCCGGAAGTTGAGCGCCCAGAAGATAAAAGCGCCGCGCGGCACCTTCGACGTGCTCGGCGAGCAGGCCGAGGCGCGTACGGCGCTCGAGGCGCGCGCGAGGACGATTCTTGGAGGAGCGGGCTACGAGCGGATCGAGACGCCGGCCTTTGAGGCCACAGAGTTGTTTGCGCGTGGAGTGGGCGAGTCCACGGACATCGTGCGCAAGGAGATGTTCACGCTCGATGAAAGCTCGGGGCGCTCGTTGACATTGCGCCCGGAGGGGACGGCTCCCGTCTGCAGGGCCTATGTAGAGCACGGGATGCACAAGCGCCGCCAGCCGGTGAAGCTCTGGTATCTGTCGAGCTTCTTCCGCCACGAGCGCGCGCAGGCTGGGCGCTTCCGGCAGTTCTGGCAGGTCGGCGCCGAGGCTCTCGGCTCCGAGGACCCGGCGGTCGACGCCGAGTCGATCGTGCTGCTGACGGCGCTGCTCTCCGAGCTGGGGGTCAGAGACGTGAGGCTGCGCCTGTCGAGCCTCGGCAGCGCGGACGGCCGGGCGGAGTATCGCGAGCGCCTGCAAGCTCATCTTCGTGCCCACGAGCAGGGCCTCTCCGAGGACGTGCGCGCCAGGATCGAGTTGAACCCGCTGCGGGCCTTCGACTCCGAACACGAGTCCACCAAGCGCGTGATGGAGAGCGCGCCGCGCCTGCTCGACCACCTGAGCGATGCGGACGCGGAGCACTTCGCACAGGTGCGGGAGCTGCTGGACGAGGCCAGTGTCGCCTACGAGGTCGACTCGACGCTCGTGCGCGGCCTCGACTACTACACGCGGACTGTCTTTGAGTTCACCTCCGACGCGCTCGGGGCTCAGAGCGGGGTCGGCGGAGGCGGGCGCTATGACGGCCTCGTAGAGCTCCTCGGCGGGGCTCCCACGCCGGGCATGGGCTGGGCGGCGGGCATCGAGCGGATCCTGCTCGCCGGTGACGCGCAGCCGTCGGCGGCCAGCCCCGTGGATATGTTCGTGGCACTTGACGGCGCTGCCAGCAGGCGGACCGCGTTCGGCCTTCTGGACGCGGCTCGCTCGGCGGGGCTGAGGGCTCAGATGGAGCTCGCCGGACGCTCGCTGAAAGGTCAGCTCGGACACGCAAACGCTCTTGGCGCGCGCTATGTGGCGATCGTCGAAAATGAGGAGACGGTGCTGAAGGACATGCAGGCGGGAGGGCAGGAGCGGATCGCCACCGACACGGTCGTGCACGCCGTGTTGCGCGGTCTGCGCACGCTCTGAGCGGCTATCCGCCGCGCGTGATCTCGTGACAGACGCGTTGCGAGATGTCCAACGCCCTCAGCACCGTTCAACTCTTTCGCGCGATCTGCCGAAAGAGGGGCAATGACGCAGATCTCGCGCCCCTTCCAGATCGCGCTCGTGGCGATCGGCCTGTTCGCGGCCGTGTGGTTCGTGGCCCTCCGAGGTCATTCCTCCAGCACCGGAAGCTCATCCTCCGCGGCGCCCGCGTCGTCCGCCTCGCAGGCGAGCTCCTCCTCGCCTGCGGCTCCCACCAGCCCCGGCTCTGTCTATCACGGCTCTGCCCCAGGTGTCGCTGGCCTGACACGTGCGATCGACAAAGCCCGCGGCGCCGTCGCGCAGTCGCAGCAGAACGCCCACGAACTGCAGCAGAAATCAGCCCAGGCCTCTTCCAACGCACCGGCACACACGTCCGCATCCGGCGCTGGCGTCACGGTGGTCAAAGTGACCAGAACCACCACGACCACCCACGCAGGCGCAAAGGCCGCGGGCGCAGCAGGCGCGGCGAGCGCAAGCAGCGCCTCCGCCACGAGGGCAGCCGCGCCGAAGATGCAGGCGACCGTCGAAACCGAGCTGAAGCAGGGCAAGCTCGTAACGATCCTCTTCTGGAACCCCAAGGCGTCCGTCGACGTGAAGGTCCGCAAGGAATTGAGCGCACTCGGGCATGAGCAGGACGGCAAGATCGCCGTCCACGACGCGCTCGCCAATCAGGTGGGCTCGTTCGGGTCCTTCACGCGCACCGTGCAGGTCTACGGCACGCCGACGATCTTGATTGTCAACAAGCAGGGCCAGACGACGAGCCTGACCGGCCTGACGGATGTGTTCTCGCTCAAGCAGGCGCTCGCGGAAGCAAAGAGCGCCCACTAGCAAGAGCCGCCTGAGTCCTCCAACAACCCAGCGCGCCCTTACACTCGATCGAGTGAGCGCGACGCCGGAGGATCTGCTTCAGCATCTCGAAGTGCCCCTGGGCCGCGGGCATGCGCCCGAGGACGCCTACACGGGTGCCGCCGGCGGCGCGGCATGTGGCGATCTGATCCGCATCTCGCTCGCCGTCGACCCGCACAGCCCCGACGGGCAGATCGCCGACGCGGGCTTCGACGCGAGTGGCTGCGGCGCGACGATCGCCGCCGGCAGCGCCGTCGTCGGCCTGCTGCGCGGCACACCCCTGCTGACGGCGGCTGAAATCGGACCGGATCAGATCGCGCGGGAGCTCGGCGGACTGAGCCCCGGCAAGCGCCATGCGGCCGAGCTCGCAGCCGACGCGCTGCACCGCGCATTGGGCGCCGCGGCCCGCGAGCGGGCGCAGTTGGCCCCTGTCGCCGGGCGGACGCTCGTCGCGATGAGCGGTGGTGTGGACAGCGCCGTCGCGGCGCTGCTTGTGGCCGAGCAGGGTGCCCAAGCCATTGGGGTGACGCTTGAGCTGTGGTCTGATCCCGATAACGACGGCGATCTCAGCTGCTGCTCGGCACAGGCTGTTCGCGGCGCGCGCGAGCTGGCGCATGGCCTGGGCATGCCACATCTGTCGATCGACCTGCGCGCGGAGTTCCGTGCCGGCGTCGTCGACGGCTGGCTCTCCGACCACGCCGTGGGACTGACCCCAAACCCGTGCGTGCGCTGCAACGGCAATGTGCGCCTCGACGCGATGCTCGAGCTGGCCTCCCGGCTCGGATCGCACACGCTCGCCACCGGTCACTACGCGCGCGTACAGGACGGACTGCTGCTGCGCGTGGCCGCCGATGTGGGCAAGGATCAGAGCTACGTGCTCTCCGCGCTTGCGCCCGAGTCGCTGGCGCGTTTGCGCTTCCCACTCGGGGCGATGCACAAGCCGCGCGTGCGCGAGCTGGCCAGAGAGGCCGGGCTGGCGGTGGCGCGCAAGCGCGACTCTCAGGATCTGTGTTTCCTGGCCGGCACTCGCCAACGGGCCTTCCTAGAGCGTCACGGCGGCCTTACCCCGCGACCTGGGCCGATCGTCGACGAGCGGGGGAAGGTGCTGGGCGAGCACACGGGGGCGCACTCGTTCACCGTGGGCCAGCGTCACGGCTTGGGCATCGGCGCCAGGCATCCCCTGTACGTGCTCGCCACCGATACACACGCGAACACCGTCACGGTCGGCCCCCGCGGCGCGCTGCTCGCAGGCGCGGTGCCCGTCCGCGAGGTCATGTTGCACCGCAGCGGCGATAGCGTCGACGGCGTGCGGGTGCGCTCACACGGTCGCAGGTTCGCGTGCCGCCTGACACAGGATCTCGGCCCGGGACGTCACGTGCGCGCGAGCATCGAGCTCGAGAAGCCCGCCGAGCGCACGGCTCCCGGTCAGCTCGCGTGCCTGTACGCGGGCGAGTTGGTCGTCGGCTACGGCACGATCGCCGCCTAGCAGTGGCCCGGGCTCCGGCACGCGACCTAAGATCCTTCGCGCGATGACATCTGACGAGATCCGCGAGCGGTACCTGGCGTTCTTCGAGGAGCGCGGACATCGGCGCATGCCCTCCGCGTCACTCGTGCCCTCCGCACACGACCCTTCGGCGCTGCTGACGGTTGCTGGGATGCACCCGTTGAAGCCGTATTTTCTCGGGCAGGAGACGCCGCCCGCCGAGCGTCTCACGAGCTGCCAGAAGGTCTTTCGGGCGATCGACATCGACAACGTCGGCAACACCGCCCGGCACCTGACCTTCTTTGAGATGCTCGGCAACTTCTCCTTTGGCGATTACTTCAAGCAGGAGGCGATCGCATTCGCCTGGCAGCTCTCCCGGGAAGTATTCGGCCTCGCGCCCGAGGACATCTGGGTGACGGTCTTTGAAGGCGATGACGCCCTTGCGCTCGGGCCCGACGAGGAGGCGATCTCCCACTGGCTGGAGGTGGGCGTGCCGCGCGAGCGAATCGTCCTGTGCTCGCGCTCTGAGAACTTCTGGCAGGCCGGTCCCACCGGTCCCTGCGGCCCCTGCTCCGAGCTGTATTTCGATCGCGGTGTAGATCGCGGCTCACCCGGAGATCTGCCGGGTGGGGAGAACGAGCGCTTCCTCGAGTACTGGAACCTTGTCTTCATGCAATACGACCAGCAGGATGGCTCCCTGCAGGCGCTTCCGGCCAACAACATCGACACCGGCCTGGGGCTCAACCGCATGGCGGCGATCCTTCAGGACAAGCCCTCGGTGTTCGAGACCGATCAGTTCCAGCCGTTGATCGAGTTGGGCGAGCAGCTCTCCGGCGTCAGCTACGGCGAGGACTTCGCGAGCGATCGCGCGCTGCGGATTCTCGCCGACCACTCCCGCGCGATGACCTTCCTGATCGCCGACGGCGTCGTGCCGTCCAACGAGGATCGCGGCTACGTGCTGCGGCGCGTGATGCGCCGGGCGATCCAGCAGGGCCGAAGCCTCGAGCTGGAGCCGGGGTTCCTGACCAGCTACGCCGAGCGAGTCGAGCAGCTGATGGGTGGCGCCTACCCCGAGCTGCGTCAGCAGCAGGCGGCGATCCACACCTGGCTGGTGGCGGAGGAGGAGGGCTTCGGGCGCACGCTCGCACAGGGTCTGGAGCTTCTGCGGGCGGACATCGAGCGGGCGCGCCAGGCGGGCGATGACGCGATCTCCGCTGAGCAGGTGTTCCGCCTTCACGACACCTTTGGGTTTCCGCACGAGATGACCCGCGAGATCCTCGCTCAGGAGGGACTGTCGATCGAGGGCGATTTCGATGAATTGATGGAAGAGCAGCGAGGGCGCGGACGGCTGCACGCGAGCGGTGGCGGGGGGACGAGCATCAGCGCCTACGGCGATCCACTGCTGGACCGCCTTGCGAGCGAGGCGGGCGGCGAGACACGCTTCACGGGGTATGAGACCGAGAGGCAGGTCACGATCGTCGGCGCCGCTCACGACATCACCCACGACGGTGGAGCGGACGGGGCGATCGGACACCGGTACCTGATCAAACTCGCAGAGTCGCCCTTCTACGCCGCCGGCGGCGGTCAGATCTCTGACTCGGGGAGGATCGAATGTGAAGATGGCGACTGCCAGGCGTCGGTGACGAACGTGATCAGACGCGGCGAGGATCAGCTGGTCGAAGTCGTCCTCGAGGCCGGGTCTCTGGAGGTGGGCGAGCGTGTCCAGGCGCGTGTCGATCACCTCAAGCGCCATGCCACCGAGTGCAACCACACCGCCACCCATCTGCTGCAGGCCGCGCTGCGCGAGCGCCTCGGCAGTCACGTGCGCCAGGCCGGCTCATACGTGGGACCGGACAAGCTGCGCTTCGACTTCAGCCATGGCCAGGGCCTGACCGCGCAGGAGCGCCGCGACATCGAGGATCGCGTGAACGAGTGGATCGCCCGTAACGATCCCGTGCGTCCGATCACGACCACGCTCGCAGAGGCCAAGCGTCTGGGCGCGATGGCGTTGTTCGGCGAGAAGTACGGGGACGTGGTGCGAATGGTGGAGATCGGCGATGGCGACTACTCGCGTGAGCTGTGCGGTGGCACGCACGTGCGCTCGACCGCCGAGATCGGTCCGTTCCGGATTCTCAGCGAGACTTCGAGCGCAGCGAACGTGCGCCGCATCGAGGCGCTCACGGGTCCGGCGGCGGTGGATCTCCTGCGCGAGCACGACCGGCTGCTGGAAGAGATCTCCACGGCGCTGCGCACGCGACCGCAGGACGCGCCCGAGGCGGTCCGCACGCGCGAGCAGGAGCGCAGGAAGCTCGGAAAGCGGCAGAAGAGCGTTTCCGCCGGCGAGAGCAGCGGCGGTGGAGCGGATCTGGACACGCTCGCGGCCGAGGCGGTGGACATCGACGGCGTGCCGGTGCTCGCGAGCACCGTGCATGCGCCGGATGCCGCGGCGCTGCTGCAGCTCGTCGATCGCCTGAAGGGCAGGCTGGGCGAGGCGGCGATCGTTCTCGGCACGGCCGTCGAGGGCCGGGTGCACCTGGTCGCGAGCGTCGCCCCGCCACTGGTCGCTCGCGGGCTGAAGGCGGGCGCGATCGTCAAGTCTGCCGCCGAAGTGGCCGGAGGCGGAGGAGGCGGGCGCGACACACTCGCTCAGGCTGGTGGGCGCGATCCGCAAAAGCTGGACGCGGCGATCGAGGCGGCCAGGTTGGCGATCTCCTCGGCGCTGGAAGGCTGATGCGCGTGCTTGCTCTCGACTACGGAAGCGCACGTTGTGGCTGCGCGCTCAGCGACCCAACTGGCACGATCGTCACCCCGATCGAGGCGGTCGTGCGGCCTGCCACCAAGCGCGGTCTGCTCGCACTCCAGCAGCTTGTGCGGGAGCGCGAGGTCGAGCGCGTGGTCGTAGGGCTGCCGCTGTCCTTGCGCGGCACCGACACCGAGCAGACACGCGAGACACGCGAGTTCGCCGCGCAGCTGTCCCGGCGACTGGGTGCGAGCGTGCCCGTCGAGATGCACGACGAGCGCTTCACCACCCGCATGGCCCAGCGGATGGAGGGTCCATTCAGCGCCGAGGAGGATTCCCGGGCCGCGGCGCACATGCTCGAGAGCTGGCTGATGGCCCAGCCGCACTAGGGTCTCGATCTTGTCTCGCGGCAATCGCCCACAGCCGGCCCACGAACGCACCGCGGCGGAACGCGAGCGCGATCGCGAAGAGCGCGAACGCAGGCGCGCGGACCGGTCCTCTCCCGGCCAGCCCGTGCAGGCGCCCGACGCGGCAGGGCTCGCGGATGCCGAGCAGACGCCGAGCGAGCCACTTGAGCCGTCAGGGCCTGACGACTCAGTTGAGCTCGCCGTCCTGGCTGAGCCGCTTGTCCCGCCCGAGCCGCCTGTCTCCTCCGAGGACTCGGCGCCCACCGATCGCCACGAAGACGAAGAGGACCTTCCACCACCGCGCCCACCCGCGGAGGACCAATCCACTCAGATAGAGCTGGAGACGCCTACGGGGTCCGAGGAGGAGTCCGGTCCACCGATTCCGCGGGTGCGACGCGAGGTGCCGCTCGCGCGCCGAGCGGTCCCGCCGGCGGCCCAGGAGTCGCGCGGGCGCGCCTTGAGCCGCCGCGGCGCCGGAGGGGGCGGCGGGCGCCGTGTGGGCAGCGGCGCGGGCGGGCGCCGGCTGACGCGGGCCCGCGGAGGCGCGCTACTCGCACTGGCGGCGGCTGTCCTGCTCGTGTGGTTCCTGCTGTCGCTGTTTCAGCCCTTCGCCGGCTCGGGTAGCGGCCGCGTGATCGTGGAGATCCCCAAGGGCTCGAGCTCGAGCAAGATCGGCTCGATTCTCGACCACGACGGCGTCGTCTCCTCGGGGTTCTTCTTCAACCTGCGGGCGCTCTTGGAGGGAAAGCGCAGCTCGCTTCATTCCGGCCGCTTCCAGTTGCGGCGGGACATGAGCTATTCCGCCGCAATCGAGGCGCTCAGCAAGCCGCCGCCGAGAACGATCGCGGTCAAGGTCGTGATCCCCGAGGGCTACACCAGGCGCCAGATCGCCGAGCTCGTGCAGCAGGACGCCCTGAAGGGCAGCTATCTGGCCGCGTCCAAGCACTCGCGGCTGCTCGACCCGGCACGCTACGGAGCGCCTGCAAGCACTCCCGATCTAGAAGGCTTTCTGTTCCCCGCCACGTACGAGATGAGCGCCGGGGTGCCCGTCGGCCGTCTCGTCGGCGAGCAGCTGTTGGCGTTCCGCCGCCGCTTCTCCTCGACGCTGATCCGGCGCGCGCACGCGCTGGGCGTGACGCCGTATCAGTTGCTCACGGTCGCCTCGATGATCGAGCGCGAGGCACAGATCGAACACGATCGGCCACGGATCGCCGCCGTCATCTACAACCGCCTACACGAAGGTATCCCGCTTGGCATCGACGCCACGATCTACTACGCAGTAGAGCGACAGAAGGGGATCGCCACCTACACGCAGGAACTAAGTGAATCGCAGCTGAAAATCGACTCGCCGTACAACACCCGCACTCACAAAGGCCTGCCGCCGACGCCGATCTCAAATCCCGGCTTGGCCTCGATCGAAGCCGCCGCGCATCCTTCACACGTGGGCTATCTCTATTACGTCGCCGCCGCGGACGGATGTGGCGAGCAGACCTTCTCGAGCACCTACGCGGAGTTCCAGAAAGACGTCGCCGCCTATCAGGCGGCGGTCAAGACGAGCGGCGGGCATCCGCCCACCTGCAAGAAGAAGTGATGAAGCGGCTGGGCGTTCTCGGCTGGCCGGTCGCGCACAGTCGCTCGCCGGCGATTCACAACGCCGCGCTCGCCTCGCTGGGAATGAAGGACTGGCGCTACCAGCGCCTGCCGGTGCCGCCAGAGCTCTTCGCCGAGACGACGCGCGCGCTCCGGCAGTCGGGCTTCCTCGGTGCGAACGTGACGATTCCGCACAAGCACGCCGCGCTCGCATTGGCCGATGAGGCGAGTGCCACCGCGAGTGCGATCGGCGCCGCCAACACGCTGTCCTTCGACGCCGACGGATCGATCTCCGCGGAGAACACCGACGCTCCGGGCTTGATTGCAGCGCTGGGAGAGTCGCCACTGGGGATGCGCGTGCTCGTGCTCGGCGCCGGCGGCAGCGCCCGCGCGGCCGTGTGGGCGCTGCGCGAAGCGGGCGCCGCGGAGGTGTCTGTGTGGAATCGTACGCCCGAGCGTGCGCGGGATCTCGCGCGGGATCTCGGCGTGCTCGCGGCCGAGCGCCCGGGGGCTGCTGAGCTGCTCGTCAACTGCACCTCTGTCGGCCTGCGGCCATCGGCCGACGAGCTGGAGCAGCTCGGACTGACGCCCGCCAACGTGGGCGCCTACCCACTCGTCGTCGACCTCGTCTATCGAGGGGAGCTCACACAGCTGCAGAGGGCCGCCCGCGAGCATGGCGCGCGCACGGTGGATGGCCTGGAGGTGCTCGTCGCCCAGGGCTCGCTCAGCTTCGAGCTGTGGACCGGATGCGCCCCCCCGCTGGATGTCATGCGCCGCGCTGCGCGTGCGGGGGAAGCCGCCGTTTAGCAGCAATTGCAGGGAATTCACGCGGCGCGCTCCAACTTTCGTCCACTCGCGGGTCTGCGAGTGCGATGCAGGCCTCTCAGGGGCCGATGGGCCGTCCTATGGACATTGATTTCGCAGATCTGCTGATGGAGGTCGTATCCCGCCGCGCGTCTGACCTGCACCTCGCCTCAGGGGCTCATCCCACGATTCGCGTCCGCGGGCGCCTGACGCCGTTGGAGGACTATCCGGAGCTCTCCTCGGCCGACACCCGCGAGATCATCTACTCGATCCTCACCGGCGATCAGCGCCAGCGCCTGGAGACCAACTGGCAGCTGGACTTCGCCTACTCGATTCCCGGCCACGCACGCTTTCGTGTCAACGCCTACTTCCAGCGCGGCGCGCTCGGCGCCGCCTTCCGCCTGATCCCCTACAACCTCACCTCGATCGACGAGCTGGGGCTGCCGACGGCCGTGCACGAGTTCACGCGCAGGCCGCGTGGCTTCGTGCTCGTGACCGGCCCGACCGGCTCGGGCAAGTCCACCTCGCTGGCGGCGATGATCGACGAGATCAACTCCACCCGCGAGGAGCACATCATGACGATCGAGGATCCGATCGAGTTCCTGCACGGGCACAAGAAGTGCCTCGTCAACCAACGCGAGCTGGGCTCTGACGCGCAGAGCTTCTCCGAGGCCCTGAAGGCCGCCCTGCGCCAGGACCCCGACGTGATCCTCGTCGGAGAGATGCGCGACCTGGAGACGATCTCCACCGCGCTGACCGCGGCCGAGACCGGGCACCTCGTGTTCGCCACCCTGCACACGCAGGACACCGCACAGACGATCGACCGCATCATCGACGTGTTCCCCGCCCATCAGCAGGGACAGGTGCGCGTGCAGCTGTCGGTGGCCCTGCAGGGCATCATGACCCAGCAGCTGCTGCCGACCGCCGATGGCTCGGGGCGCGTCGTCGGCACCGAGATCCTCGTGCCCAACCCGGCCGTGCGCAACCTGATCCGCGAGGGCAAGACGCACCAGATCTACTCCGTGCTGCAGACCAGCTCGGCATCCGGCATGCAGACGATGGACGCATCGCTGGCGACGCTCGTGCGCGAAGGCAAGATCACCCAGAAGCTCGCCGAAGCACGCTCCTCGACACCCGAGGAGCTCGGGCGCCTGCTCGGGGCCGAGCGACTCGACCTCGGCCGGCAGGCCGCCTAGCGACGCGGTCCCATGAGCACGTACGTCTTCAAGGCCATGGATCTCGCTGGCGTGAAAGCGCGCGGCGAACTCGAGGCCGATTCCAAGCAGGCGGTCTCCGATCAGCTCAAGCAGCGCGGGCTGATCGTTCTCGAGATCGCCGACAAGCACGCCTCGCGCGAGATCGAGTTGTCGTTCCTGAAGTCCGTGAAGGCCGGCGAACTGGCGGTCTTCTCACGCCAGCTGGCGACGATGATCTCCTCGGGCATGAGCATCCTGCGCTCGCTGTACGTGCTGGAGGAGCAGACCGAGGGAGCGTTCCTGAAGGAAACGATCGTGGCCGTCCGCAAGGACGTCGAGGCCGGCCTGTCGCTGAGCGACTCGCTGGCCCGCCACCCGAAGGTGTTCAACCCGCTGTTCGTCGCCATGACGCAGGCGGGCGAGGCTGGAGGCGTGCTCGAGGGCGCACTCCTGCGTGTCGCCGACCAGCTCGAGAAGGACGCATCTTTGCGCCGGCAGATCCGCTCGGCGATGGTCTACCCGGCGCTCGTGATCTTCTTCGCGGTCGGCGTGATGATGGCGCTCGTAGCCTTCCTCGTGCCGGTGTTCGAGGGCGTCTTCAAGCAGTTCGGCGGGGAACTGCCGTCGATCACCAAGGTCTCCGTGTTCCTTTCCCACGCCGTCACCGGTTACTGGTGGCTGATATTCCTCGGGACGGCGGTTGCGATCGTTGGCTTCATCAAGTGGAAGGGATCTTCCTGGGGACGCCCGCAGTGGGATCACTTCCGGCTGCGCATCCCGATGAAGATCGGCACGATCGTCCAGCAGGTCGCCGTCGCGCGCTGGTCGCGCACGCTCTCCTCCCTCACCAGCGCCGGCGTGCCGCTGCTGCTGGCGCTCGACATCACCGGCCGCACCGGCGGCAACGTCGCCGTCGAGGAGGCGATGGACGGCGTGATCGCCTCCGTCAAGCGCGGCGGCACGATCGCCGCGCCACTCGCACAGGCGCCGATCTTCCCGATGATGGTCACGCACATGGTCGGCGTGGGCGAGGAAACGGGATCGCTTGACGCGATGCTCGACAAGGTCGCCGACTTCTACGAGGACCAGGTGGAAGCCTCGGTCAAGGCGCTCACCTCGATCCTCGAGCCGGTCATGATCATCGTGATCGGCGGCATCGTCGGCTTCATCGTGATCTCGATGTACCTGCCGCTGTTCACCGTCTACAACAGCATCAAATAGCGCCCGCACGACCGCCCGCGCGCGCGGTCCCCCGTCAGCGGCTGATCACGAGCCGCCCGTCGGAGATCGACAGCGACAGGCGCCCGTCGAGCAGCTCGAGCAGCTCCTTGCCGACCAGCTCGCGGCGCCAGCCGCGCAACGTGCGCACGTCCGCCTCCTCGCCGCCGGACCGCCAGGCGGCGATGATCGCCTGCAGGTCCGCGCGCGCCGCGAGCAGCTCGTAGGCGAGCCCCGCTTCGCGCGCGCGCGTTCGCAGGAGCGCCTCGCCGAGTGCCATCAATGGCGCGTCCTCGGGCCTGGGCGCCGGCGGGCGCGTGTACGCCGGCGCCTGATCCGGCGGGCGCTCGCGTGCGCGGCGAACGGTCTCCAGCAGCTCATCCGCACGGCGGCGCAGGTTTGCCGCGCCGGCTCCTCTGATCTGCTCGAGCTCCTTGCGAGAGGACGGCTTGCGCTTGGCGATCTCCATCAGCGCGGCATCGCCGAGCACGCTCTGAACCGGCCGGTCCTGGCGGGCGGCCGTCCGCTCGCGCCACTGCACGAGCTCGCGCGCGACCGGCCGCGCCGAGGCGCTCAGGCCGCGCACGCGCGGCAGGCGCTCGAAGATCGCCTCCGGATCGCGCTCGTCGCTCGAGCGCGCCAGTGGCTCGCACTCCTCGCGCGCCCACTGCAGCCGGCCCGCCGAGCTCAGCCGCCGCTCGAGCTCCGCGGCGAGCTCGAGCAGATGTAACACGTCCCCGCGCGCGTACTCCAGCTGCTCGCTAGAGAGCGGGCGCGCGTCCCAGCGGGTAAAGCTCGCGCTCTTTGCGAGCCGCACGTCGAGCACCTCTGTCAGCAGCGAGTCGTAGGAGGACTGCGCGCCCATCCCGACGAAGCCGGCGGCGACCTGCGTGTCGAACACGTTGCTGACGTCCGTCTCGAGCACGCGCCGCACCAGCGCCACGTCCTGGCGCCCGGCGTGCACGACGACCTGGATCGCCGGATCCGCGAGCACGGTCGCCAGCGGCGCGCCATCGAAGTCCTCCGCCAGCGGGTCGAACACCTCGACCCGCTTGCCCGTCTGCTCGCTGTCGGGGATCGCGAGCTGGATCAGGCACAGCAGCGTGCGGTAGCGGCCCTCGCCCATAAACTCGGTGTCGAGCGCGATCCGCCCCGCCGCGTGCGCGCCTTCCGCCAGCGCCTGCAACGAGGCGCGTTCGCCCGCCTCGCTCATTCGGCCGCACCGGGAAGCAGCCACAGCGCCTTGCCGTGATCGAGCCCAGCCTTGCGGGACACGTCGGTGCCGTGCGCGCGGATCCATTGGGCGGGCGCCGAGCAGGCGGGGTTTTTCGGGGACAGATGGTGTGGGCAGGGTGAATTGAGGAACGCATAGCGGACTTCCCCGCGAGCGATCAGCCGCTTCAGCTTCGCCGTGCTCGTGAACTCGCGAGCCGCATAGCTGGTGAGCACCACGATCGGGCGCGCGTCCTGCACGATCAGCGATCCGATCTGTGTCGCCGATTGGGCGGCGACCTCGTAGCGGGCGCTGCCCTGGTGGGAGCGCAGGTAGCTGCTGATGACCTGCTGCTCGTCGGCCGGCAGTGCGCCGACGTAGCCGGCATCCGTCACATGGTTGTCGATCGCCGTGATGTCCGTGCTCACGCTGATCGCCAGCACCGCACACAGCGTCATCACCAGCACGCCCGCAGGCGCGAGCACTGTCCGCAGCCGCTCGGGGATCGCCGAGACGCGCGCCAGGATCATGCAGGCAAGCGCCAGGAACGCGCCGGCCAGCGAGATCCACCACACCAAGGGCGTTCCATACAGCAGCCGCTCGGTGTATACGACCGCGATCAGCAGCGTTACCGTCAGCACGGCCGGACGCAGGCGCCCTCGTGGGATCGCGGCCCATGCGGCGCCGATCCCCAGCATCGCCGCCACCGGCGGCACCATTCCCTCCACGTAGCGCGGGTGCAATCGAGCCATGTGACTGAACAGCACAATTCCCGTCAGCACCCACAGCACCAGGCCGCCGGCCACGGCTCGCATCATGCGATCCTCGCTGCCGTCATCGCCCTTCGCCGCTGCGCCGGAAGTGGCATCGAGCTCGGCCGGCAGCTCAGCCTCCTCCTCGCGGCGCCACCGAAGGCCCCAGATCAGCGCCGGGATTCCGAGCAGCAGCGCGACGAGCAGCTCCATCCCCAGCCGCTGTCCTGACAGCGGGCCGATGCGCGCGAACAGCCTTGTGGGAGAGGGGGGAGGATCGGAATGTGGTCGCGCTGGGATTGCGTGGCGACGGGGTATTTGTGCCCCGGCTCATACACCGTGTTCTGCGGTTCGGGCGATTTGCCCCCGAGCCGATCTGTGCCGTTGAACACGAACGCCGCATTCCACGCGCTGCCGTTCGTCGAGCCGATCGCCCATGGGCGATCGTGGGCCGGGGCGAGCAGCGTCCCGCCCAGCCACGACAGCGCCACGACCACGTATACGGCGCCCGCGGCGGCGAGCTGGCCAACTCGCTGCTTGCGCGAGGCGGGAAACCCGAGATAGGCGAACGCCGCGAGGCCCGGCAGCGCGACGAGCGACTCCAGCAGCTTCACGTCGAAGGCCAGCCCCATCGCCGCCCCGCCCGCCAGCAGCCAGCGCGTCCTGCCGGTCTCACACGCCCGCACGATCAGCACCAGCGCGAGCACGATCAGCACCATCATCACGCCGTCCATCGTGTCGCTGCGCGAGGTGATCACCTCCACCGGCAGCACCGCCAGCGCCGTCGCCGAGGCGAGCCCGGCGGTCGCGCTCCACATGCGGTTGACCGCGTAGAAGAGCAGCGGCACCGAGGCGATCCCGGCAAGCGCCTCGGGCAGCTTGAGCGTAGTCGAGGAGAAGCCGAGCAGCTTCACGCTGGCCACCTGCAGCCACAGATCGACGGGCGGCTTGTCGATCGAGACGCTCGCGCCCGGCTCGAACGCGCCGAAGAAGAAGTTGTGCCACGACAGGCCCATGCTCCGCACGGCGGCGTCGTAGAAGGGGTCGGGCGCGACCTTGCCGATGTAGATCAGCCGCAGGGCGCCCGCGCCGGCGACGATCACGGCCAGCAAGCCCCACTCGTAGGGCCGCACTCGTCTTCTCATCGGCGGAACGCTAGTCTCATCGGCTCGTGGCAAGCGAGAACAGCGACAGCGAGGATCGGACGGAGGAGTCCCACGGACCGCGGGAGTGTATGCCCTGCCGCGGCACCGGGCACGTGATCTCGAACCTCGGAGGCGCCCCCAGCACCGTCACCTGCCCCTGGTGTGAGGGCGGCGGAGTGCGGCTCGCGGGCATCGACGCGCAGGGCAAGTGGCAGGACCCTGAGACGGCTGACAGCAGCGCCTCGGTCGATTAACAGATCTAGCGCGCCGTCATCTGTCCAGGCTCCGTTGCAGCCGTAAAGATTCACAGCGCGCAGGTCGATGGTCCGGCTAACAAAGCCAGTACCGAGGTGCCAAGGCAAGCACTCCAATCAGTGCGTAGCAAAGCCGGCGGCTCTCGCAAGGGGGACGCATCGCCGTATGAGGCGATCACTGAGGGCTGGCGCCCTGTAACCGGATCCTAGGAGGATCAACCATGCTGTACCGACTGCGCCAGCGCTCGAAAGATGAGGGTGGTTTTACCCTTATCGAGCTTCTGGTCGTCATCCTGATCATCGGCATCCTTGCCGCGATCGCCATTCCGTCGTTCCTGAATCAGAAGAGCAAGGCAAATGACGCGTCGGCGAAGGAGCTGGCACGTACCGCTCAGACGACGATGGAGACGGTAGCCACCGACAACAACGGCAGCTATGCGTCCATCACGACTCCTGCGCTGCTGGCGGAAGTCGAGAAAACGATCCCGACGGAAGAAAAAAATGGCGCCGCGTATCTGAGCGTCGCCAAAGGCACCGCCACCGGCTACGAAGTCACGGCAAAAGCCGGCAAATCGAGCGGTGACACGTTCACGATCAAAAACACCGAAGGCGCGATCACGCGCAGCTGTACCGAAAAAGGCAAAGGTAGCTGCCCGTCCAGCGGTGAATGGTAGTCGCTCAACGTATGCTCGGAGCGTAGCTCTCTGAGCACGGAATCGTCGAAAGGGCGGCCAACTGGCCGCCCTTTCACGTTGTACGCCCAAGCCGCCCCTTCGGCGTCGGCGAGGAGTGCGCTCTCAGGTTTGTGCGACGGGACGCCGATACGGCCATTGAGAGAAGCCAGTGTCCGCTTCCCGGACGATGGACCACGAGCTGGCGTTCAACTATCGAATCCAGGAGAATTCAGAATGTCCTTCCGACTGCGCCAGCGATTGATGCACGAGGGTGGTTTTACCCTCATCGAGCTTCTGGTCGTCATCCTGATCATCGGCATCCTTGCCGCGATCGCCATTCCGTCGTTCCTGAATCAGAAGAGCAAGGCAAATGACGCGTCGGCGAAGGAGCTGGCACGTACCGCTCAGACGACGATGGAGACGGTAGCCACCGACAACAACGGCAGCTATGCGTCCATCACGACTCCTGCGCTGCTGGCGGAAGTCGAGAAAACGATCCCGACGGAAGAAAAAAATGGCGCCGCGTATCTGAGCGTCGCCAAAGGCACCGCCACCGGCTACGAAGTCACGGCAAAAGCCGGCAAATCGAGCGGTAACACGTTCACGATCAAAACCACCGAAGGCGCGACCACGCGCAGCTGCACCGAAAAAGGCAAAGGCGGCTGCCCGACGTCCGAAAAATGGTAGGCCTCGAGCGGGACCAGGCCTCTTGAGCGATCCGGTCGCTCGAGGCCTCAAGTGCCGCGCGGTAGCCGTCGATCAGTCTCCTATGGAGGCCGTGACCTTTGCCGGAATCTTGGGAGCGATCGTCGGCTCGTTCTTGAACGTCGTCGTCTATCGCCTGCCCCGTCACGAGTCGCTGGTGACTCCGGCCTCACACTGTCCGCGGTGTGGGACGCCGGTGAAGCCCTACGACAACATCCCGATCCTCTCCTTTCTACTGCTGCGCGGTCGCTGCCGGACCTGTGCGGCCTCGATCTCGCCCCGCTATCCGCTGGTGGAGGCGCTCACCGCGGCTCTCTGCGTCGGCGCGGTGCTCGTTCATCACTCCGCCGCCGAGATCGCGCTGAGCGTCGCACTGATCCTGTTCGTCGTACCGGCCGCGCTGATCGACCTCGAGTACCGCGTCATTCCAAACCGGCTGACGGCCCTGGGTGCGGTGGTGGCGATCGCGATCGGTCTCGCCCTGGACCCCGCAGGTGAGCCGGAACGGCTGATCGCGGGTGCCGCGGCGGGCGGCTTCCTGCTGCTTGCCGCTCTCGCCTATCCCGGCGGTATGGGCATGGGCGATGTCAAGCTCGCGGCCGTGATGGGCCTGTTCCTGGGGCGGGCGGTGGCGCCTGCGATGCTGGTCGCGTTGATCGCTGGCGTGCTCGTCGGCGCTTTCATCATCGCCCGCAAGGGCGCCGCCGAGGGGCGTAAGACCGCCGTTCCCTTCGGCCCATTCCTGGCCTTCGGCGCGCTCGTCGGCGTGTTCGCCGGCCAGGACATCGTCCAGTCCTACGTCCACCACTTCCTCTAGGAACGCATTCAGTCCTAAAGGGCATCCGCTCTCCCGCCGATACCCGTCCTGCGAGCCCCATCCTCGCCGTTCACGTGCCACTGACCAAGATGCCATCTTTCTCGAAACTCAAGCTCGGCAGCCGCGCCGGCGCGGACGTCGTCGGTCTAGACATCCAACCCGGTTTGATCGCTGCCGTGAAGGCGCGCGTGAACGGCTCGATTCTCGCCGAACGTGCAGCTGTGCTGCCGATCGGCTCAGACGCCGTGCGTGAGGGCGAGGTCGTCGACCGCGACGCTCTCAGCGAGGGCCTGCGTGAGCTGTTCGCCGACAACCGGCTCGGCAAGCGCGTGCGCATCGGCGTTGCAAACCAGCGTGTCGTGATGCGCACGCTCGAGATGCCGCCCGTGACCGACCGCAAGGAACTCGCCGCGGCCGTCAGCTTCCAGGCCCAGGATCAGGTGCCGATGCCGCTCAACAACGCCGTTCTCGATTTTCACCCACTCGGCGTCATCGACACGCCGGCGGGACCACGTCAGCGGGTCGTGCTGGTCGCGGCTCAGCGCGACATGATCGAACAGCTGCTCGCCGCGGTTCGCGCCGCAGGTCTGCACCCCGAGGGGGTCGATCTCTCGGCGTTCGCCCTGATCCGCTCGTTGCACACGCGCGACAGTGAGCACTCCGGGCGCGTTCTCTATTTGAACGTCGACGGTCTCACGAACCTGGCGATCGCCGAGGACACCGTCTGCCGTTTCACCCGCGTTGTGGGCGGCGGCATCGAGGAGATGGCCGTCGAGCTGGCCGAGCGCCGCGGCATTCCCGTGACGCAAGCCCGTGAGCTTTTGGGCGCGGTTGACCTGACCGTGCCGGTCCCCGCCGAGCCGGTCGCTCCCGCTCCCGAGGATGTCCCCGCCGAGGTTGCCGAGGTAGAGGCGGACACGGCCCAGGGGGACGGCCCGGAAGCGGACACGGCGGAGCAGGAGGAGCCCGTCAGCTCCGAGGAGCACGAGGCGCGTGAGGCCGCGATGGGCTACTCCGAGGCGATCGCCCCCGCGCAGGCGCCCACGCCGCTCCCGGCCGACGCCGTGCCAGGATCCGACGCGGACGTTCGCGCCGTGCTCGAAAACGGGATCCGCGAGATCTCCGGCGAGGTCCGCAACTCACTTGACTTCCACCGCACCCAAGAGGACGGGGGCGAGGTCTCCCACGTCGCGCTCAGCGGAGCTGCGCTGGATTTGCCCGGTTTCGCTGAGGCGCTGCAGATGTCACTGGGCGTCGAGGTGCGCAGCGAGTCCGTCGGCCTTGCCGACGAGGGCCTCGACGGCGAGGTCTCAACCAACCGGCTGGCGATCGCCACCGGGCTTGCCGCCGCGGAGGCGCCCCAATGAGGGCCGTAAACCTGATTCCCTCCGACGACCGCGCCGGATCGGCGATCGGTGGCGGGCGCTCGGGCGGAAGCGCATATGCAGTGCTCGGCGTCGCAGGTGGCCTGGCGATCCTCGCGCTGCTCTACGGCATGGCCAAGCACCAGATCTCCGATCGCAAGGCGCAGGCGGCATCGCTCACGGCGCGCGCTCAGCGCGTCGAATCCGAAGCCGCGCAGCTGGCGCCGTACACGAGCTTCATGGCCCTGCGCGAACAGCGCATGCACGCAGTCTCCGAACTCGTCGACGCGCGCTTCGACTGGGCGCACGCCTTCCAGGAGATCAGCCGCGTGCTGCCGGCCGATGTGTCGGTCTCATCGCTCGACGGCTCTGTCGGCAGCACCGAAGCGGGCTCTGCGCCCGCCGCGGCGCCCGCCAAAGCCACACCGGGCGCCGCACCCGCCGCCTCGGGCGCCGCAGGCGCCTCTGGGGCGGCCGCTGCGACGGTCGCCTCGGCGACGCCGCCGGGCAGCATCCCGATCTTCACGCTCGCCGGCTGCGCGACCAGTCAACAGGAGGTCGCACGCACGCTTCAGCGCCTGCGCCTGATGGACGGGGTTAGCGAAGTGTCGTTGCAGAGCTCGACCAAGTCGGGCTCGGCTGGAGGCGGCTCGGGCAGCGCCGGTGGCGCCGGCGGGTGTGACGGCAACTACCCGGCTTTCACGGTTCAGATCTCCTTCTCCCCGCTTCCCAGCTCGGCGGCGATCACCTCCGCGACGAAGCTCACCTCGGCAACTGGAGCAGCACGATGACCAACCGTGATCGTCTTGTACTGATCGTCCTGTCGGCCCTCGCGGTGTTGGCGGCCGCCTGGTTGCTGGTCGTCTCGCCGGAGCGCAAGAAGGCGGCGTCCCTGAAGGGGGAAGTGAGCGCCGCGAGCGCTCAGCTGGCGGCCGCTGAAGGCAAGGTCACGAGCGCTCGTGCCGACCAGGCGCGCTACGCGGCGGCCTATGCCTCGATCGTGCGCCTCGGCAAAGCGGTGCCCGCCGGGCAGGAACTGCCCTCGCTGATGTACCAGCTTGCACAGGCCTCTGAAAAGAAGAACGTCGACTTCGCCTCGATCGTCACGGGCAGCGGCTCGGACAGCGGCTCCGGCGCCGCGGCGAGCGCCACCACGGCACCGGTCTCCTCGGCCGGCTTCACGCAGATGCCGTTCACGTTCGTCTTCAACGGCAGCTTCGACGACCTCTATCACCTGTTCCAGCAGCTCAACCACTACACCACCCGCACGACCGCGGGCGGTGTTCAGGTCAGCGGGCGCCTGCTGACGATCCAGAGCACGAAGCTCGCGCCGTCCACCGCGACCAACGCGAAAGGTGAAAAGGGCAAGGAACAGCTGACCGGCACGATCTCGGCCACCGCTTATGTGCTCCCGGCCGCTCAAGGGCTGACCGGTGGCGCCACCGCCGCTTCCCCGAGCGGAGCGTCCGCGACGCCCGCCTCAAGCGCCGGAGCCCCCAGCTCCCCGGCGGCTCCCGCGATCGCAAGGGTGACCCCATGAGCAACTTCCTCAACTCCCTGAAGGCCGACCTCCTTGGCCGGCGCATGCTCCCGGTCCTCGTGATCGTCGGCGTCGCGCTCCTCGGTGCGCTGGCCTACGCCGTGCTGGGCGGCGGCTCGTCGGCCTCCAGCTCTGCGTCCTCGGTCGCGCCCGTTCCCTCGGTCACGAAAGTCACCGGGATCGCCGTCAGCCAGGCACAGCCGAGCGCTGACAAGCCGGTGGCAGAGACCACGAGCGGGTCCGCTCACCGCAGCGGCAACTCCCCGCGCAACCCCTTCAAGCCGCTGCCGAGCACCGAAAAGACAGAAGCCCCCGCGGCGAGCACGGCCGCTGCAACCTCCGCGCCGGAAGCCGCCGCCGCCGGCTCCACGACCCCAGAACCGACGACCTCTTCACAGGGGACAGGAGGGAGCTCGAACTCCGGAACGAACAAATCCTCCGGGAAGGGAAAGTCAAAGACCGTCTACCAGGTCGCGGTGCTGTTCGGCCCCGCCGTCGCCGGCACGCCTGCGCTGGATGGCCAGCTGACGCCGTATGAGAATCTCAGGCGCCAGCAGCCGCTGCCCGACTCCAAGCAGCCGCTGATCGTCTATCGGGGCGTCGTCGCCGGTGGCAAGAGCGCGACGTTCACGCTCGTCGGCGAAGCGATCCTGCGCGGCAACGCCGCGTGCCTGCCGAGCGCCTCGCAGTGCTTGGCGATCGACCTGAAGCCCGGGCAGAGTGAGGAACTCGAATACATTCCCCTCGGCGGCGTGGCCGTCACCTATCAACTACAGGTCGTGAGCATCACCTCGATCAAGGCCTCCGCATCGGCCGCCAGCCGGGCGTTCCACGGCGAATCGAAGTCGGGCCTTGCGCTGCTGCGCCATGCCGGCCTCGTGGCATTGCCGGGCTTGCGCTATTCCGGCGCCAAGGGCGTGCTGGTGTTCGCCGGGCACAAGGCATCGGCGAAGGCCTCGAGGGCTCGCGCGCACGCGGCTGCCTGGGCGGATGCCTCCGTCTGGGGCACGCACGCCAAGCTCTGAGTCCGCAGCAAATAAGCTAGGAGCAGTGGCGCTCCGTCTCATAACCGCCGGCGAGTCCCATGGCCCCGGCCTCACGTGCATCGTCGAGGGCCTGCCCGCGGGCCTGTCGATCCAGCCCGGGGATCTGAACGGCGACATGGCTCGCCGCCAGCTCGGGCACGGCCGTGGCGGGCGCATGAAGATCGAGCGCGATGCCGCGGAGGTCACGGCCGGGATCCGCCACGGCCGCACGCTGGGTGGCCCGATCGCCCTGCAGGTCGCCAATCGCGACTATGCCAATTGGGAGGAGCGCATGAGCCCCTGGCCGGTGGCCGAGGAGGTGGCCGAGGTGCACCTGCCGCGTCCGGGGCACGCGGATCTGGTGGGGACGCAGAAGTACAAGCAGACCGACGTGCGCAACATCCTCGAGCGGGCATCCGCCCGCGAGACGGCCGCGCGCGTCGCCGGCGGGGCGCTGTGCAAGGCGTTTCTGGCGGCGCTGGGCGTCGGCGTGCGCTCGCATGTCGTGCAGATCGCCTCGGTGCTCGCGCCCGATCCCGGGCATGAGCTGACGCTCGAGGACTTCGCCGAGGTCGACAGCTCGCCCGTGCGCTGCCTGGACGCCGATGCGACGAAGGCGATGGTGCGGGAGATCGACCGGCTGCGCAAGGCGAACGAGTCGCTGGGGGGCGTCTTCGAGGTGCAGGCGTTCGGCCTCGTGCCCGGCCTCGGCTCGCACGTCTCCTGGGAGGAGCGCCTCGACGGGCGCCTGGCGCTGGCGATCTGCTCGATCCAGGCGATCAAGGGGGTGTCGATCGGCGATGGCTTCGCAGTCGCCGGCTTGCCGGGATCTGAGGCCCACGATGAGATCTTCTACTCGCCCGAGCGCGGGTACTACCGCGAGAGCAATCGCGCGGGCGGTCTGGAGGGCGGCATGACGACCGGCTGCCCGCTGCTCGTGCGCGGGGCGATGAAGCCGCTGCCCACGCTCACCAAGCCCCTGCGCTCGGTGGACACCGAGACGCATGAGCCGGCGCAGGCGCTGCGCGAGCGCACCGACTCCTGCACCGTGCCCGCGGCGGGCGTCGTCGGGGAGGCGATGGTCGCGCTCGTGCTCGCCGATGCCTACCGGCGCAAGTTCGGCGGTGATCACATCGACGACGTCCTTGAGGCCGTGAGCGCCTACGAGGAGCGGATCGGATGGCGGAGGTAGAGGGGGCGCCGGGGCGCGCGCTGGTCCTGATCGGCTTCATGGGCGCCGGCAAGTCGACCGTCGCGAGCGAGCTCGCGCGGGCGCTGGGCTCCACCGCGCTCGACAGCGACCGGCTGCTGGAGCAGCGCCTGGGACATCCCGTGGCGCGGGAGTTCGAGCTGCGCGGCGAGGCCGCCTTCCGGGCCGGGGAGGAGGAGCTCGTGTGTGAGCTGCTGGCCGCCCCCGCCCCCGGATCGGTGATCGCGCTGGGCGGCGGCAGCGTCCTCTCAGAGCGCGTCCGCAAGGCGCTCGAGCCGCATCTCGTCGTGCTGCTGGATGTTGAGCCCGAGCGGGCTTGGGAGCGAATCGCCGCGGGCGCAAACGGATCGCGTGGCGAGCGGGTCGAGCGCCCGCTGGCTCGCGACCGGGACCGGTTCCTGGCGCTGCACGGCGAGCGCCGAGTGCTTTATGAGCAGCTCGCGGACGCCTACCTGCCGGCCCTCGAGCTGGGCGCCGCGCCACGGGCGCTCGGGGCCCTGCGGGCGCTGGCGGCGGCACCGCGCGGCACGCGGCTGATCTGGGCCAGCAGCGCCTCGGGTGAGTATCCGGTGCTGATCGGACGCGGGCTGCTGCGTGCCGCCGGCTCAGATCATGGCGAGCAGATCTGGCCACTGGCGCGAGCGCGCTCGCGCCGCTTCTGCGTAACCGATGAGACAGTCGGGGCGCTGTATGGCGAGCAGCTTGGAGAGCTGGCGGGAACGGTTGCGATCGCTTCCGGCGAGGGTCACAAGACGCTCGCGAGCGCGGAGCTCATCTGGCACGCGCTAATCGCTGCTCGGATCGACCGCGGCGACCACCTCGTGGCGCTCGGCGGCGGCGTCGTCGGCGATCTGGCGGGGTTCTGCGCGGCCACCTACCAGCGCGGCGTGCCGATCGTGCACGTGCCCACGACGCTGCTCGCCCAGGTCGACTCCGCCTATGGCGGCAAGACCGGCGTCGATCTGGCGGAGGCGAAGAACTACGTCGGCGCCTACCACCAGCCGGCGGGTGTGCTCGTCGACCCCGACACGCTCCCCAGCCTGCCAGCCGCGGAGCTCGCTGCCGGCTGGGTCGAGGTGCTCAAGACAGCCCTGATTGCCGGTGGCAGCCTGTGGGAGCGCGTTGCCGGCGGCGGGGATCTCGACGAGCAGGTGATCGTTGCGTGCGCGCGGACGAAGCTCGCGGTCGTGGCCGCCGACGAGCGTGACGCCGGCCGGCGTCAGGTTCTGAACCTGGGGCACACCGTCGGGCATGCGATCGAGACGGTCACCGGCTATACCCGCTACCGCCACGGCGAGGCCGTCGGGCTTGGCCTGCTGGCCGCTCTGCGGCTGTCCGGCGCCGAGCAGCTACGCGAGCAGGTGCGCGAGCTGCTGCTCGATCGTGAGCTGCCCGTGACGCTCGATCACGCGACGGTCGAGCAGGTTCTCGAGGCGACCGCTCGCGATAAGAAGCGCATCGGAGCAATGCTGCCGATGGTGCTGGCGGAGAGCCCCGGCGAGGTGCGGATCGGCTGCGAGGTCAGCGGCGAAGATCTCCGCGCGGCCGTCGCCGAGCTGATCCGGCGATGATGCAGGGACGATGACCGGCGAGAAGCGAAATCGGATCGAGGTCATGCACGGCGTCAACCTCGACCAGCTGGGCCGCCGCGACCCGTTGCTGTACGGGACTCTGACGCTCGCCGAGTTGGAGCGACGGATCGAGCAGGAGGCGCTGGAGCTCGGTCTGCAGGCGCGCTTCTTCCACACCAACTACGAGGGCGCGTTCGTCGAGCGCCTGCACGCGCTCGCGGGCGAGGCCGATGCGATCCTGCTCAACCCCGGCTCCTGGACGCACTACGCGTGGGCAATCCGCGACGCCCTCGAGATAGCTGCCCTGCCGGCGTTGGAGATCCACCTCTCCGACGTGCAGGGCCGCGAGCCGTGGCGGCGCGTGTCGGTGATCGGCGATCTCTGCTTTCAGACGATCTCCGGGCGCGGTCCGGACGGCTACTCCGAGGCTCTGGCGCTTTTGCGCGAGGAGCTCGAGCGAGGCCGCGCATGAGCGGCGCGGCGCCGCTGGTCCCGAGTGCCGGCGCCGGTGCCGGCGGTGAACGCACGGGGCGCCTGGCGGCGGAGTTGAGCGCGCGCGACGTGGACGTGCTGCTCGTCGCGACCCCGACCAACCTGCGCTACCTCACGGGCTTCACGGGCAGCAACGGCCTGGCGCTGCTCGCGGCCGAGGAGCACGCTCGCGTAAAGGCCGGCGGGCACCGCTTCTTCACCGACTTCCGCTATGCGGTCCAGTCGGCCGAGCAGCTCCCGCGATCCTTCGAGCGCGAGATCGTCACCGGCAGCCTGCTCGAGGCCGCCGCCGCGTCACTGCAAGGCACCGGCGGCCGGATTGGATTTGACGAGTCGAGCATGACCGTCCGCGATCACACGCGCCTGCGAGCGCTACTGGGGCAGGAATGGGAGTTGACTCCGTGCGCGGGCGCCGTCGAGCGATTGCGAGCCGTCAAGGACACCGGCGAGCTCGATCGCATCCGCGCGGCCGCCAGGCTCGCCGACGAGGCGCTGCGGCAGGTGCTGGAAGATGGTCTCACCGGGCGTACCGAGCGCGACGTGGCGATTGAGCTCGAGCTGCGCATGCGCCGCCTGGGCGCCGAGGGCGCGAGCTTTCCCTCGATCGTCGCCGCCGGCGCTCACGGCGCGCTGCCACATGCCGAGCCGCGGCCGGAGCCGATCTCCGCCGACGTGCTCGTGACGATCGACTGGGGCGCGCTGCACGAGGGGTACTGCTCGGACTGCACGCGCACGTTTGCGAGCGGCGAGGGAATCTCCGCGGAGGCGCGCGAGATCTACGAGCTCGTGCGCTCGGCCCAGGAGCAGGGCGTCGCCGCCGTGATGGCGGGACCGACCGGCCGCGAAGTGGACGCGGTCGCGCGGGCGGTGATCGAGCAGGCCGGCCAGGGCGAGCACTTCGGCCATGGCCTCGGTCATGGCGTCGGCATGGAGGTCCACGAGGGACCGCGTCTGTCGCGCACGAACGGCGAGGAGCCGCTGCGAGCCGGAAACGTGGTCACGGCGGAGCCTGGCGTCTACCTGCCGGGCCGCCTGGGGGTGCGAATCGAGGATCTGCTGATCGTCGAAGACGGTGGCTGCGAGGTGCTGACGGGCATGAGCAGGGCGCTGACGGTCATCTCCTGAGACCTCGCGGCCGCCGACGGCGCAACGCACCGGATGCCTCCGCCTGCTCCAGCCGCATACCCGGCGCCGTGCTCGAGTGGCGGCGCTCGAGCTGCGAGCCCTCGAAGGAGTATCGTCGCAGCAGCTTTTAGCGCGCACGCGATCATCGAACAATGGGGGCTCAATAGTCATGCCATCGCTGCTAGATCTCACCAGTCAAGGTGACGTCGGCACCATCTCCGACGAGTCCAAGCTGGCTTCCGTGACGCTCATGACGCCGCAACAGCTGTATGAGCTGTGGGAGCGCCAGAACTGGCAGTCGCACACGATCGACTTCAGCCGCGACAAGCAGGACTGGGCGAGCATGGATCCGGAGCTGCGCGAGCAGATGGCTTGGAACCTGTCTTCGTTCTTCGTCGGGGAGGAGCGCGTGACGACGCAGTTCTCGGGTCTGGTGATGGCCTATGAGAGTCAGGGCGAAGAGGCGTTCCTCACGACTCAGCAGGTCGACGAGGCACGCCATGCACAGCACTTCAACCGCTTCTACGAGCAGGTGCTCGGCCTCGACGGCACCTTCGAGGATCGCCTGCAGCGGGCGCGCCAGGATCTGAACCCGGCCTTCATCGAGATGTTCGACGGGGTGCTCGTGGACTGGGGCCAGCGCTTGATCGAGAACCCTCAGGACATCGAGGCGAAGGTCGACTTCGTGACGCTGTACCACATGATCATCGAGGGCACGCTGGCGCTCACCGGCCAGTGGTTCCTGACCGAGTACATGGAGCGCAACGGGATCCTCCCGGGCTGGGTGGAGGGGTTCAGGTTGATCTCCCGCGACGAGCACCGGCACGTCGCCTACGGCACCTGGTTCCTCCGCGAGAAGGCCAAGGACTCCGCGCTCAAGCGGCGCATCGCCGAGCGCCTGGCCGAGTTGATCCCGCTAGCAAGCTCGGTGCTCGTGCCGCCGGGCGCCGACCCGGCGAACTACGCGATCCTCGACTACACGATGGAGGAAACGAACACATATGCCTTCAACGCGCTTTACAGGCGCCTGAAAGTGATCGGCATCGACATGTCGATGCTCTCGGCGGCCGCGGCCTGAGCCGCAGCCGCGGGCTCGCTCGGGCGCCCGAGCGCACAGCTCACTACCCGGCCTGCACGCGCAGGCTGCGGTCTTGGGCGGCGCCGGCTGCTCGTGGCCCGGCTCAGCCGGCCTTCTCGAACACCAACCGGTGGTGATCGAGCAGCTCGCGTTCGAAGCAGACCTTGTTGGCGCTCACGCCGGAGGTGAAGGCGAGGCGGAAGTCGGCGCTCGTTAGCCAGCGCGGGACGAGTCGCAGCTTGAGCAGGGTCTTGCGCAGGCTGCGCGCTCCGACCCGCCTGTTCCACTGGTTGATCGTCTCGATGTAGTCGAGGCGGCCGTTGGTGCTCTCCGCGAGGCGGAAGCTCGGCTCGGCGCAGCGAACCACCTGCTCACTGCCGAACGGCAGCCAGGAGCCAGGGAACTGGCGCTCCATGAGCGCGAGGATGAAGGCGTCCGAGTCGCGCGGGGCGTTGATGTCGACACGATCCAGTGGGATCATGTTGCGGCCGAAGACCATCGTCTGCAGATACAGGCGCCCGCCGGGTGGCAGCACGTCCGCGACGCGCTCGAAGATGCCGCGGTAGATCTCCTCCTGGCGCCCGGAGCGGTAGTCGTTGGGCGAGCAGAAATGCTCGAACGCGCCAAGGCTCGCGACGGCGTCGAACTTCCCGAAGCTCTCGCGGGCGAGTTTCCGCGCGTCGTAGAGATGCACGTCGAGGTCGTGCCGGTGGCAGGCGGCGTACTGCGCACGTGACAGCGTGACCCCGAGCCCCGTGCCCCCGCGGGCGCGGATGAAGTTCAGCAACGGTCCCCATCCGCAGCCGAGGTCGAGCACACGCCGGTCCGGCCCGATTCCGATCTGCTCGGCGACGTACTCGTGCTTGCGCGCCTGTGCCTGCTCGAGGCTCAGCGAGAAGTCGCCGTCGTACTTCGCGCCGCTGAAATCCGCGAGCTCTCCCAGGCTGAGCCGGAAGACGCGATCGGTCAGCGAGTAGGTGAAGTCGATGTCGTCGCGGTCGGCCATGGCGGCGCAGGGATGGGAGGGTATTGACCGCGGGCGCCGGGGCGCCCGCGGTCGAGCAGGCGGGCGTAGCCGCTTAGCCTGTGGGCGTTTGCGGGGCGGGGGTCTCGAGGCCGAGCGCAAACGCGAGCGCCTCGAGGGCGGGCTCGTGCGCGGCCTGTGACACCGAGATGCTCAGCCGCCGCCGAGCGGGCTGCCAGTCCAAGGTGAGCCACGGACAGCATCCCCGCTCGATCGCCACCGTCTTCTCTACGAGCCCGCTGTCCACCTGGCGATCGAGCTCGGCCACCAGCAGCCGGGAGCTGCGCTCGAGCAGGCGGGCGCGCTGTCCGGCCCGACGGTAGCGCTCGATCTGCGAGCGCAGCCCGGCCTCATCGAGCGCACAGCTGGCTGCCATCGGCAGGGGGTGCATGGACAGCGGGTCCACGCCGACAGCCTACACGGGGACGCCTCAACATATCAACAGACGTTAGGATGGAAAGGATGCAGGACGATCGCTGCGAGTTGCTCTGCCTCGACTTGCCCCGTGCCGAGAGGCTGCGCAAGGCTCGCCTCGGACGGCAGGTCGCGGATGAGCTGTCGGCCGGAGCGAAGGCGCTGGGCGACCCCACCCGCCTGACGCTGGCCGTCGCCCTGCGCGACGGCGGGGAGCTGTGTGTCTGCGATCTGAGCTGGGTGGCCGAGCGTCCGGAGAATCTCGTCTCACATCACGTGCGCGCCCTGCGCGCGGCCGGTCTCGTGCGCTCTCGTCGGGAGGGCAGGATGGTGATGTACGCGCTCACCGATCGCGGAGATGCGCTGCTCGAGGTGCTGCTCGCGGACAGGGTGCATGGATGAGCTCGCAAGCGCTCATGCCGCCGGTTCTTCGGTCCCGCGAGCAGACTCGGGCGCGGCTCGTCCGCCGCGCCAAGCTGCTGTCGTGGTTGAGCCTCGTGTGGATGACGATCGAGGGCGCAGTCGGCGTGATCGCGGGTCTCCTGGCCGGCAGCGTGGCGCTGACCGGGTTCGGGCTGGACTCGGCGATCGAGGGCGCCGCGAGCGCGATCGTCATCTGGCGCTTCAGCGGCGGCCGCGAGTCCTCGCAGGGCGCTGAGCGCCGCGCGCAGAAGCTCGTCGGTATGAGCTTCTTCGTGCTCGCCCCGTACATCGCGGTGGACGCGACCTTCGCCTTGGTGGACGGCGCTCAGCCGGCGGCGAGCTGGGCGGGGGTCGCGCTGGCGCTCGGGAGCATCGTGCTGATGCCGCTATTGGCCCGCGCGAAGGCGAGGCTCGGGGCGCAGCTCGGGTCTCTGGCGACGGCGGGCGAGGGCGCTCAGAACATGCTGTGCGCATATCTGGCCGCTGGCGTGCTCGCCGGGCTGCTCGCCAACGTGGCGCTCGGATGGTGGTGGCTCGATCCTGTTGTCGGCCTGGGGATCGCCGCCCTGGCCGTGAAGGAGGGACGCGCGGCTTGGGCCGGCGAGGTCTGTGCCGACTGCGCTCCGATCGGCTTCGGCGGCCGCGAGAAGAAGCGCTCGCCGGGCTGCGGCGCTTGACGGCGCTAACGCTGCGCGCGAGCGGCTCTGGGCGCTGTCGGCGGGCACCGCGCCAAACCTAGCCACACGGACTGGATCGGAGTCACTCGTCCAGGAGTTCGGACAAGCCACTCCGGTCGGGTGTTACGTGCGAGACCTCGGTGAGCCCTGCGAAAGCGGTGTCTGCCGATACGAGAGCTCGAGCCTCCGTGCGTGCTGCGCAGGCAGCGAGAACCGCGTCGAAGGCGCCGAGCGAGTCATTGCGCTCGAAGAGCCCAAGGCCGGTTGTGAGGTCGTCGGCCGTGATGGTCAGAAGGGGGGAGAGGAGCTCGGCGTAGTCGCGCCCCAGCGCCGCCGCGTCGCTGCGGTTTCGGCGCCGAGCACGGACGTGGACGAGCTCCTGGATGACCTCGACGGTGGTGCTCGCTTCGATCTTTCCATCCGCGATCGCCGCGATCAGCTCGCGGCAGGGGCTCCTCAGCGGATGGTCGGAGCCCTTCGCGTAGACGAGAACGGTTGTGTCGAGCAGGATCACTCGTGTCGGGCCCGCAGCGCGTCAAGCTCGCCGCGCAGGTCGCGCGGCTCAGGCACCGGCATGTCCGATGCTTCCAGCAGGCGCCGTCCGGCGGCCGCCCGCTTCCGGTCTGGGCTTCCGAGGCCCCGGTCGATGGCCTCGCGTACGACCGTGGCGACCGACACGCCTCGTTCCCGCGCGGCTGTCGTAATCCGCCGGTGACGGTCGTCATCGATCAGGATTTGAAGCCGATGGTCGAGTGACATGCTCATACTGTAGCATGTGCAACACTCCAAGCCATCGGCTTCGCAGCGGCCTACACTAGACGGCGTCTAGACTGGGCTGCTGCGTGAAAACTAGCGATTTGCAGGGAAATGGCCCTTTCAACCAACCAATTCAAGAACGGAAACCACATCGAGGTCGACGGCACGATCTTCAAGATCCTCGATTTCCAGCACGTCAAGCCGGGTAAGGGCGGCGCGTTCGTGCGGACGAAGCTGCGCCGCGCCAGCGACGGCAACGTGATCGACCGCACGTTCAGGGCCGGAGAGAAGTTCCGCTCCGTGCGCACGGAGTCCCGGAAGATGCAGTTCCTGTACGCGGACGGCACGGACGCGCATTTCATGGACACGCAGTCCTACGAGCAGATCGCGGTGCCCGAGCCGGCTGTCGAGGAGGCCCTTCGCTGGTGTAAGCCGAGCAGCGAGGTCGACGTGCTGTTCATCGATGATGAGCCCGCCGACGTGCAGCTGCCGAGCTCCGTCGACCTGGAGGTCAGCAAGACCGATCCGGGCGTGCGCGGGGACTCGGTCTCGAGCGGCGGCACGAAGCCGGCGACGCTCGAGACAGGCGCGATCATCCAGGTGCCGTTGTTCGTCGAGCAGGGCCAGCGCATCCGCGTGGACACGCGCTCGGGCGACTACATGGCGCGCGCGTAGGGATGCGCCGCTCCGAGCAGCGACGGGCCGCGGTCGTCGCGCTCTATCAGCACGACCTGACCGGCCGGCCGCTGGCCGAGACGTTCGCCGCCAAGGATTCGCTGTTCGTGCGCTCACTGGCCCATGCGGCGGCCGATCGGTCAGAGGAGCTCGACGAGGTGATCGACCGGTATGCGCACGGCTGGTCGGTAGAGCGGATCCAGCCACTCGAGCGCAGCATCATGAGGGTCGCGCTGATCGAGATGCTGCATCCCGATGCGGCCCCCGCGGAGGAGCCGATTCCACCCGAGGGGGCGATCGAGGAGGCGGTGGAGAGCGCCAAGACGTTCTGTGGCTCGGAGGCGCCGGGGTTCGTCAACGGAGTGCTGGCGGCAGTCCTCCGGGACGTGCGCGAGAATGCGCAGATCCCATGAGCAGCGCGGAGAACCTCGACAGCATGATCGCGCGCTTGGAGCGCGCCGCCGAGCAGCTGCGCTCGGGCGAGCTCTCGCCTGACGCGGCGGCGACGATGGTCGAGGACTGCGCGAACCTGGCGACGCAGGCGGCGGCGGAGCTCGAGCAGCTCGCGCGCGCCGAGGCGTCGGCGTCGCCACCGGGCCAGGACAGCCTGCTGTAGGCCTGCGGCCGGTCGTGATCGCCACCTATCCGGAGAACCTTCGCCAGGACGTCGAGCGCTACCTGGAGGACATGCGCTTCTCCGAGGAGGCGCTGACTGCGGGGCTGGTGGAGGCGATGCGCTACTCGCTGCTGGGCGGCGGCAAGCGCATCCGGCCGGTGCTGGCGCTTGCGACGGCGCGTGCAGTGGGCCTCGAGCAGGAGGACGTCCTGCCGCTGGCCGGCGCGATCGAGCTGATTCACACGTATTCGCTGATTCACGACGACCTGCCGGCGATGGACGACGACGGGATGCGCCGCGGGCAGCCCACGTGTCACGTGAAGTTCGGCGAGGGCGTGGCGATTCTGGCGGGCGACGGGCTATACGCGGAGGCCTTCCGCCACCTGCTCACCCAGCAGCGCTCGGCGCCCGAGCGAGTGCTCGGAGCGGCCGCTGAGTTGGCCGCTGCGACGGGCGTGAACGGCATGGTGGGCGGGCAGTACGCGGACGTCAATCCCGACACTCCGGCGGGCGGTGGCACGCTGCGGCGGCTGCACGAGCTCAAGACTGGACGTCTGATCGGCGCGTCGGTCCTGTGCGTACTACTGTTGGGAGGGATCGCGGACGGACCCGCGACCCTCCCGTTCCGTCGTTTTGCCACTGAGTTGGGCGTACTGTTCCAGATCGTCGACGACATACTCGACGTAACCGGCACGGACGATGCCCTGGGAAAGCCGCGAGGTAGCGATGAGCGTCATGGCAAGCGCACATATGTCAGCGAGTTTGGGATCGAGCGCGCGAGAGAGCTCGCGGCGGACTCCCATCGAATGGCCCTGCAGGCGCTCGCAGAGGCGGCCGAGCAATCGCCCGCCGGCTCACGGGCGGATGCGGGCGGGGAGAATCTCGAGCGCCGATCGGAGATCGGCCAGCACGCCACGGGCGAGCTGGAGCAGATAGCGGACTTCATCTACACGCGAACCTCATGAGCCCCAAATTCAAACCCAAGGCCAAGGCCGGCGAGCGGCAGGCACCGCGGTTGCTTGATCGGGTCGACGGCCCGGAGGATCTGCGCGAGCTCTCCGAGCAGGAGCTGGCAACGCTGGCGCAGGAGGTGCGCAAGCACATCATCGACACGGTCGGCGAGATCGGCGGGCATTTCGGCGCCAACCTCGGCACGTGCGAGCTGGCGGTGGCCCTGCATTCGCTGCTGGAATCGCCAAAGGACAAGATCCTGTGGGACGTGGGCCACCAGGCCTACCCGCACAAGATCCTCACGGGCAGGCGCGATCGCCTGGAGACGATCCGCCAGTACGGCGGGCTGGCGCCGTTCTGCTCGATCGAGGAGTCGCCACACGACATCATGGGCGCCGGTCACGCCTCCACCTCGATCGGCTACGGAGTGGGCATCAAGGAGGGTATGCGCCACCTGGGCGGCGAGGCGGAAGGGAAAGTGGTCGCAGTGATCGGCGACGGCGCGATGACAGGCGGCGTCGCCTTCGAGGCGATTGGGCAGGCGGGCGGGCTGGGAACCCCGCTGGTGGTGGTGCTCAACGACAACGGCATGTCGATCGCTCCGAACGTGGGAGCGCTGTCTCGGTACTTCAATCGCGTGCGGCTGAATCCGAAGCTGTGGCACGCGCGAGCGGGCGTGGAGGGCGGCCTGACGCGCCTGCCCGGTGGGATCGGCTCGGCCTTCGAGCGGCTCGGCCCGCAGCTGAAGGAGTCGATCAAGGCGTTCTGGGCGCCGGGGCTGTGGTGGGAGGAGCTCGACTGGGCCTATATGGGCGTCGTCGACGGCCACGACGTGCACGCCCTGCGCGAGGCGCTGAGCGAGGCCCTGGCGGCCGAACGACCCGTGGTCGTGCACATCGCGACGGTCAAGGGCAAGGGCTTCGCGCCGGCCGAGGACGGCGGGTTGGAGGGGATGGAGGAGTGGCACGCGGCCAAGCCGAAGTCGATCGTCAACGGCATCCCGGCGCGTCCGGCGGCGCGTCCGGACAGGCTGACGGCGGCGCCCGCAAAGATCCCGGCGCCGCAGTACACGCAGGTGTTCGGTAACGCGCTCGTGAGCGAGTGCGAACGGGACGCGCGGGTCGTGGGGATCACCGCGGCGATGAACTCCGGCACGGGGCTGAGCATCCTGCAGAAGGCGATGCCCGAGCGCTACTTCGATGTGGGAATCGCCGAGCAGCAGGCGATCCTGTTCGCCGCGGGGCTGGCGCTCGAGGGCGTAAAGCCGGTGGCGGCGATCTACTCGACCTTCCTGCAGCGGGCTTACGACCAGATCGTCCATGACGTGTGCCTGCAGAAGCTGAACGTCGTGTTCGCGCTCGACCGTGCCGGGCTGGTCGGCGATGACGGACCCACGCATCACGGGGCCTTCGATATCGCCTACCTGCGCTGCCTGCCGAACATCGTGCTGATGGCTCCGCGCGATGAGGCGACGCTCGTGCACATGCTGCACACGGCGCTCACCTATGACGACGGCCCGATCGCCTTGCGCTACCCGCGTGGCGAAGGGATGGGCGTGGCGCTGCCCGAGGAGCCGATCGCGATCCCGATCGGTCGGGGCGAGATCCTGCGCGAGGGGGGCGCCGGGGAAACGGCCGGCAGGCGAGTCGCCCTGATCGGCTACGGCAGCGGCGTCGGCAAGGCCCTGCAGGCCGCCGAGGAGCTGGCCGGGCTCGAGATCTCCGTGACGGTCGCCGACGCCCGCTTCGCAAAGCCGATCGACGCGGGCCTGATGGCGCAGCTGGCAGCCGAGCACGACCTGTTGGTGACGGTCGAGGAGGGCGTGCTGGCCGGGGGCTTCGGCTCGGCCGTCTGGGAGTCGCTCAGCGAGACCGGGGCGACACCCCGCATCCTGCGAGTGGGCCTGCCCGACCGGTATGTGACGCACGGCAAGCCGGCGCTGCTGCACGAGGAGATCGGCTTTACGGCAGAGCGCATCGCCGAGCGGGTGGCGGCGGCGATCTCCGATCGGCCGTCGGCGATCGTCGAGGCTTGAGCGGGTTTTTTCTGGGAGACCCGAGGGCGGGTTTCCGCCCGGTAGCTGTCGGCGCCGGTCACCGCAGCGGTTGGCGTTGCGAGGTATGCGTGAGGTGTCGCCCGGCTTCCAGGTCTTGTCGGCGCTTCTTGTTGCAGGCCGTTTGAGCTGTGGTCGACTGGTGCTCTGGCCGGGGCACGTGCTGCCCATCGCGCCTTTTGACCGCCGTCCGGGCTTCTAGGTCGTGTCGGCCTTCGCTTCTGGTTAGCGGGAGCCGCTGCGGCCGCCACGACACGTTACGGTGGCCGGCCTTCCGGGGTTGAGACCGCCATCCAGGCTTCCAGGTCGTGTCGGCTTCGCTTCTAGGTTCCAGGAGACCGCTCGGGCCGCCACGACACGTTACGAGGCCCGACCGTCCAGGTCGGGCTTTAAATGAAACGGCCCGCCGGGGAAGCGGGCCGTTTCGAGGGAGGAGGGATGATGCAGTGCTGCGGGTACGCTCAACATGATGCACCTGTGCGCGGACAGTCTGTGTGATGTTGATCACAGAGGCCCGAAACAGTAGGGATTTGCGCCTGGTGGGCTCGGAGGTGTATCGTCCAATGTGTCCATCTTGCTCCGCCTCCCTGATGGCGAAAGCCGCTTTCGAGAAGGGCGACGCTCGGCGGTACTCCTTAACAAATGCGCTCGTGCATCGGGCGCATTTGTGTGTAAGGGTTCGGCGGCATGGGAAAGCGACGTCTTGACGCGCTGCTGGCCGAGCGCGGGCTGTTCTCCTCGCGCAGCCGCGCGGCTGCGTCGGTGATGGCCGGAGAGGTGCGCGTGGGGCCGGGAGAGCGGCGTGCGGCCAAGCCGGGCGAGCTGGTCGACGTGGAGGAGCACGTGAGCGTCGAGGAGCGCCCGTCGTTTGTCTCGCGCGGGGGCATCAAGCTGGCGAATGCGCTCGCGGCGGCGGGGATCGAGCCCGCGGGGAGACGGGCACTCGATGTGGGGGCCTCGACGGGTGGCTTCACGGACTGTCTGCTGCAGCGGGGCGCGCGCGAGGTGATCGCCGTGGACGTCGGCTATGGCACGCTCGCGTGGAGCCTGCGCGGTGATGCGCGCGTGCACGTGATGGAGCGGACGAACGCGCGTGCTCTGTCTGTGCAGATGCTGCCGTACGCCGCCGAGTTGGCGGTCATCGACGTGTCGTTCATCTCGCTGGCGAAGGTGCTGGGACCCGTGCTCGGCTGCTTGAGCGCCGGATATGACGTGCTCGCGCTGATCAAGCCGCAGTTCGAGGTCGGCCGTGGGCGGGTCGGCAAGGGCGGCGTGGTGCGCGACGCGGGGCACCGGCGCGAAGCGCTCGTGAGCGTGGGGGAGGCGGCGCTCGCGCTGGGCGCAGCCGTGCGCGGGTACTACTCGTCGCAGCTGCCGGGGCCGAAAGGCAACCTCGAGACGTTCGTGTGGCTGACCGATCCCGCCTGTCAGGGGGAGGCGCGGAGGTCGCGTCCGGCGCTGACGGCGGAAGGGATCGATGACGAGATGGTGCGAGGAGAGCTCGAGCGGCTGGCGCGCGAGGTCGAGCCATGAGGGAGATGACGGTCCTCACCCACCGCCGCCCCGACGACACGACGGGCGCCTTGGAGCGGCTCGCCGAGCAGGCGGCGGCCGCGGGTGTGACGCTGCGGTTGGACGACGAGGAGACGCTCAAGCACGGCCTGCGATCGAGGCCTGGGCTGGAGGTTGGCGCTGCCGCCAAGGATGACGTCGAGCTGTGCCTCGTGCTTGGCGGCGATGGGACGATCCTGCGCGCGTTGCAGCTGTACGCGGGCACGCAGGTGCCGGTGTTCGCGATCAACTTCGGCGAGATCGGCTTCCTCGCGACGGTCGAGCCAGATGAGATGCAGGAGGGCATGCGCCGCGCGCTTGACGGCGACTTCGAGCTGCTGCGGTTGCCGGCAATCGTGCTGGACGGGACGGGCAGCAGCTCGGCGGGCGATCGGCTGCGCTCAGGGGAGCCGTCGGGCGCTCAGGCGGCGGTCAACGATGTGGCGATCCATCGCAAGGTGGGCGAGCGTGTGGCCGATCTCGCATACGAGATCGAGGGGCAGGTTGTCGGCAGTGTGCGCTGTGACGGGTTGGTCGTCTCGACGCCCGCGGGCTCGACCGGCTACAACCTGGCCAACGGCGGCCCCGTGATGGCATGGGGCGTGGAAGGCTTCGTGGTGTCGTTCATCGCGCCACACTCGCTCACGGCGCGCGCGCTGGTCGTCGCTCCGGGGGATCGCCTGAGGATTCACAACCGCTCGATCGAGCCGCTGGACATCGCCATCGACGGGCGTCCGGCGGGGGAGATCCTCGCGGGAGCGTCGATCGACGCCAGCTTCGTCAAGGAAGTCGGGACGATCGCGCAGCTGCCGGGCTCCTCCTTCTATCGTCGGCTGCGCGAGAAGTTCGGGCGCCTGGCGAGCTGACGCGGCTCAGATCGGGCTCGCGATCCGGCGGCCACCTTCCCGAGGCCCGCGGGTCAGGTGGAGGGACCGTCGCGGTGCATCGAGGTGATGAACTCGTCGAGCTGCTCGCGGGCGAAGCGCCGCTGCCCGCCGGGCGTCCGATAGCAGCTGATGTGCCCGGCGTCCGTCCAGCGCCGGATGGTCGCGAGCGAGACGCCCAGGTAGCGGGCGGCCTGGGAGCTCGTGAATACGAGTTGGCGGCTGTTGCGGGGAAGCGTGACGGCGGGGGACATGATGTTGGCCTATCGGTCGCGGTGGGCTTGCCGGGCGATCCCGGGTGCGCTACTGCATGTTTCGGCGGGCGAGCCTGAGAAGTTGAGCGGAGCACAGCTTTGTGGACGTTTGGCTGCGGAGCCTGCCCGCATGAGGCGGGTTGCATCGCGAGCGCTGACTGTTTCCCATAAACGCCATGGACTGGCAGAAGTGGGCTGGATCTCGCTCTGGGCTTGAGAAAGCGCCGACTTGACAGGTGTCCGAGCCTCCTCCTCATGCAAGCAATCCTGCACAGGAATTCGCAAACTGGACATTTCGTCTGATCCCGCTACTATTCTGCCCGAACCTAGTCAAACGTAGCGGCTGTCCTGTGGATGGAGACAGACGGGTTGCCGCCTCGCGAAACGGCCGTACGGCCTTAGCGAAGGAGACAATCGTGGTTTGGAAACACTAGAGTTGCTGGATTGGCCAGTAGGCCAAAACTTGAAGGCGCCGCACAACCGATCGGATTTCGATCGGGGCGGCGCCTTCAACCTTTAAAGACACCCGCTTGGAATCCACGCGGGCGTCCACCGCCGAGCATCCGCCGCTTGCCAGGCGACGGCGTGAGCGTGCGGGCTAGGTGAGCAGCTTCGGCTGCGCCATCTGGCGCACCCGCCGCTCGAACGCGAGCTCGGCCGCGAAATCGGCGTCGTCGCCATCCGCGGCCGTTGCCGGCCCATCCTTTTGCAGCATCGCGATGAAGCTCTCGACCAGCTCGGCGTCGAGATGGCGACCGGAGACCCGTCGCAGCTCGGTCATGGCGTCCTGGGGGGTCATCGGCGAGCGGTAGGTGTCGCGCGCGGTCAAGGTGTCGTAGGTCGAGCAGATCGCAAGGACGCGTGAGGCGAGCGGAATCTCGTTGCCGATCAGTCCGGCCGGATAGCCGCTGCCGTCGATGTGCTCGTGGTGATAGAGGATCGCGTCGGCGACCGGGCCGTAGCCGTCGAGACGGCCGACGAGCGTGGCTCCGTCCTGGGGATGGCGGCGGATGACCGCCCAATCCTCATCGGAGAGCACCTCGGCATTGAGGATGCGGTCGGGCAGGACGAACTTGCCGATGTCATGGAGCAGGCCGGCCGTGTGGATCAGTTCCTGTTCGGGCTCATCGCAGCCGATCTCGCGCGCCAGAGCACCGGCGTAGCGGGCGACTGCGGCGGCGTGGCGAGCGGTCGAGCGATCGCGCAGGGCGAGCGTCTCGATCAGCGTGCTGAGAACGCCCAGCTGTAGCGTGGCCAGTTGCCGGCCGCGAGCGTCGAGCTGCTCGGCGCGATCCTCAGAGCGGATCAGCGCGGCTGTCAGGTACTGGAAAAGCACGAGCACCAGGATCAGCCCGAACAGCGCCGGCATGCCGAGGTTCGTATAAGCGATCGCCAACATCGCCGAGAGCGCGCCGAGGGCCATCTGGCCGGGCTGCATGGGCAGGAACAGTTCGCGCGTCTGACGGCGCAGAGACAGTCCGCTGGTGACACGCGACTCCAAGGCGATCACGGCGAAGTTGAGCGCGTTGGTGACCATGAACACGCCGAACACCACGAGCGCGAAGGTGATGCTCTGGGTGACGGGTTCCATCGACGGATCGTGCACGTCGCCGATCAGCGCGCGAACAATCAGACCCCCGACCAGCGGGAAGAAGGCGAAGGCCGTCAGGTTGTTCAGCCACAGATCCGCAGACAGGCGCCTGCCGGCCGAGTTGGGCAGCGTCACGATCAGGCCGAATGCGACGGCGGGCGCGGGACCGAGCAGGCTCATGGCCAGCACGAGCACGACGAGCGAGGCCGACAGGTGCTGGCCGCGGATTTCGAACTCCAGGCGCTCGGCCACGAGCGCCAGCGCCAGCAACAGCCCAACAAGCGTGAGCGGTTCCCATTCCTGAGGGGTGGAGAGCACGACGGCCGTGCCGATCGTGGCGGCCAGCAGCAGGCCCTCGGCGAGCCAGAACAGTCTGGTGGTGAGCTTCGGCGGCGGCATTGCGGTCCTGTCGTACTTAACGACCGCAAGGGCGTCGTACTTAAGGTGCCTGCGGCGCCTTCGACGTGTGCGTGTCCGCCGGCTGGTCCCGGACGACCCCGATCTCGCCGATTCCCGGGGGCTCGCTCTGGGCCAGTTCACGTGTTTCGCCCGGCGGGCTTTCGGTCGAGGAGGCCTCCTCGCCGCTGTCCGCGGGCGGTTCCAAGCGCGAGCCGGCGGCGAGGCGAAGGAACGCCGCGGTCGTCGCCGTGGCGCCCGCTCCGACGATCAAGAACGCGCTCCGGGGCGTGCCGACCGTCACGAGCACGCCGCCCAGGAACAGGCCGATCCCCGGGCACAGCGCGCCAAGCGATTCGACGGCTCCCATCAGCTGGCCGTGCAGGCGCTGCGGTGTGAGCCGCTGCACGGCACTCAAGAACGAAGCCCACTGCACGCCGTTGCCGATCCCGCCGAGGAGGCCCGCGACACATGCCACAGCAAGCGTCGGTGCGGCGGCGAAGCCGAGGTAGGCGAGTCCGACCATCAGCGTCCCTGCGCTCAGCATCATCCCGAGCGGCTTGCGCACGGCACGCGCGAACGCGAGGCTCCCGAGCACCACGCCAAGCCCCCAGACGGTCAGCAGCAGGCCGTAGCCGCGATCGCCCGCCAGCAGAGTCGCCTTCGCGTAGGGGACCTCGATCGAGCCGTCGCTCGCGAGGAACACGAGCGCAAAGCCCTGCACGAGCAGCAGCATGCGCAACGCGGGTACGTCGTTGATGTGGTCCCAGGCCGCCCGCAGGCGCGCTCGCACGGAGCCTTCGCCGGCGTCCTCGACGTGTGGGGAGAGGTCGATCAGCATCGCGCCCGCGATCAGGAACGAGGCGGCATCGATCAGCAGCGCGGTCGGACCGCCGGCGCCGGCGACGACCGCGCCCGCGAGCACCGGGCCGACGACGAAGGTCGCCGAGAAGGCGATGTTGAGGGCCGCGTTGGCCTTGCGCTCCGCCGTCTGGGCGTCGGCGAGGCGCTCGTCCGCCGAGGCGTCGCTGGCGGCTCGTGCTTGCGCCTGATCGCGAGCGGCGCGTGCGGCCTCGGCTCGCAGCAGGGCGCTCGCCGCCAAGGCCGCTGTCCCGTCGAGCGCCACCAGCACGAGCACCGCCGGCAGCCAGAAGTTCCACAAGAGGATGGCCAGGCCGATCGTCGCGAGCGCCTCGAAGAGGTATAGAGCCGTGAGCTTGGCTTTGCGTTTGGAGGTCTCGACGCGAGCGACGACCGTCGGGACGAGGAATGCCGGCAGCGCCTGGCCCACGACGAGCAGAACCGCGACGGCGAGCGCGCTGTGCGTTTCCTCGAACACCGCCAGCGACAGCGCCACATAGCCGAACCAGGTGCCCAGGCGGTTGACCGTGTAGGCGGCGACGATCCTGGTCAGCCGGGTGGAGGGCGCCGATGGCACGGTCGGCACGCTACCGGTTGTCTGCGACGCCTCCGAGCGATGAAATCCCCCTGGCAGCGGCGATCGGGGCCGTCAAGCCGGACCTCAGAAGCGGCTCTCAGGGATGCCGGCGCGGCGGCGCGGCGTGCTCGGGCCGCTCAGAGCTCGGCGGGCGCGGGCACGTCGAGGCTCACGACGGGCAGGCCCGGATGCCGGTGCCCGAGCATGCGCATGAGCGAGGAAGTTGGAACGTCGTCGAGCTCGCCGCTGAGGACGATCATGCGGCTGCAGGGGGCACGGACGAGAACCTCCCAGAACGCGCCCGCCTGCTCGAACATCGTGTCCTCGGGCAGGCTCTCGCTTAGCTCCCCGAGCACGGCCGCCCGTCGGGCCGAGTCTCGCCCGGCGACGAGCACCGGGCTGGCGTCGCTCGACGGTGCGTCGGGGGCCGGGCGCAGGGCGACTGGATCGGCGGCCGCCTGACCGTCGCCGCTGGTGGGCGAGTCGCTGCGGCTGGGCAGCAGTCGCAGCCGGGGTGCGTCGGAGAGGGCAGGTGCGCTGATGGCAAGACCGGTCATGTACAACATGATGCGTTCTCGAGGGTCGTTTGTCTGTCGAGCGGGCGGTGCCGATTTTGTCGTGCCAATGGTGCCGATCGGTGTCGTCCCAAAGGGACGTCGCCGTGTCGTGCTGATCGGACCTCGGGATCGGTCCCATCGAGCCGATACGGTGTGCGGCTGATGGACGCGGATGCCGGCACACCAGGGGTGGATCGACCGATCGAGGTGATCATCGCCGACGATCACACGGTCGTGCGCGACGGGATTCGCGCCGTGCTGGAGCGCGAGGTGGGGGAGTTTCGGGTCGTCGCCGAAGCCGCCGACGTGCCCTCGACGGTTCGCGAAGTCCGCGAGCACAAGCCTGACCTATTGACGCTCGATCTGACGATGCCCGGCGGTTCCAGCCTGGCCGCGCTGCCATCTTGTTTCATCGCTCATCCAACGCTCGCGGTCGCGATCCTGACGATGCGCGAGGACCCCGAGTACGCGCGGCAGGCGCTGCGGGCCGGCGCGCGCAGCTACGTCCTGAAGGAGGCCGAGCCCGCGGAGCTCTTGCAGGCGTTTCGCCTGGCGGTCTCCGGCGGCAACTACCTGCACCCGCGCCTGGGCGCCCTGATGGCGACCGGCGAGGAGGGCGGCTCTGACGGCGTCGTGCTGAGCGAGCGCGAGCGCGAGGTCGTGCGGCTGATCGCCAATGGCTACACGAACCCACAGATCGCCGATCAGCTGCATGTGGCCGAGCGTACGGTCAAGACCTACCGCGCCCGGGCGATCGAGAAGCTCGGCTTCTCCTCGCGCGCCGAGATCACCGCCTACGTGCGGCGCATCGGCCTGGTCGAGTAGACGCGCCGCGCGCGTCTCAGCGGCTGAGGGCGTCGAGTGGAGCCTCGCCCGCGTCGGCGGCCGGGCGCCCGGCGAGCGGCACGAGCAGCCGCACGGTCGTCCCGCGGGTCGGCGCCGCCCCGAACTCGAGCTCGCCACCGACCAGCTCGGCACGCTCGCGCATGCCGCCCATCCCGAATCCGCCCTCCAGCCCGTCTCCCCGGGGGCCGAGCCGGCCGGCATCCGGCAGGCCTTTGCCGTCGTCGGTGACCGCGGCGTGGATCACGCCGTCACGCTCGTAGATGCTGACGACTGCCTCGTTCGCTTCGGCGTGGCGGCTCACGTTCGTGAGGGCCTCCTGCACGATCCGGTAGATCGTGCTCTCGAGCTCGGCGTCCAGGCGCCGGCCGTCCTCGCCCTGGCCGAGGTCGATCTCGATGCGCACGTCCAGGCCGTCGATCGCCTGCGCGCGCCTGGCGAGCGCCTCCAGAGCGGCCGCCAGGCCGAGATCGTCGAGGGCCGCGGGGCGAAGCTCGGTGATCAGATGGCGCAGACCGTCGATCTCGTTGCCGAGGCCCTCCAGGACGGCGTCGACGGACTCTTTGAGCGCCTGCGGATCGTCGATGTCGCGGGCGTTGGCGAGCCGCAGGCGCAGCGCTCCCATGCCCTGGATGCTCTCGTCGTGGATCTCGCGTGCCCAGCGCGTGCGCTCGCGCTCGCGTGCCTCCATGCCGTAGCGCAGCCGCTCGATCTCGACCGAGCGCTCGGCGGCGAGTCGCTGCGCGACGCTCGTCGCGAAGGCGTTGAGCGCTTCGCGATCGGGACCTCGGAAGCTGCCGTTGGTGCGCAATGCGATCACGAGGCCCCCGCCGTGGCCTTCCATGCTCAGGGGCTCGACCAAGGCGGCACGCACTTCAAGCCCCAGTTCCTGCAGCCACAGAGCATCCTGGCCCCGGGGCCGGTCGAGGGCCACCGGCCCGCCGCCGCGATAGAGCTCACCCAGGGCGCTGCCTTCGACCGGCACGATCCGCAGGCGCACGGTCGCCTCACCGCTGGAGGCGGCCACACGCAGCTCACCGCGCTCCTCGATCACCACGAGCAGCGAGTCGGCATCGAGCAGCGCCAGGCCGCGATCGGCCATCAGGCGCAGCAGCCACAGCTCAGACCCGGAAAGCACGTTTCTGATTATGCAGGTCCGGGCGGGCGTCCCAGCACGGGCGGGGAGGAGCCGGGCATTCCCGAGCTGGGGTCGGCGCCGTTGCCGCGCCGCGCGGCGGCGCGTGTCTGCGTCAGCAGATCCTCGCCGCTCTGCTCAGCCTGCCAGGCGGCCAGGCCGACCGAGACGCGCAGTGGGCGGCGCGTCCCGTCGGCTTCGACCTTGATCGTGCGTAGCCGCTCCAGCACGCGCCGGGCCACGATCTCCCCGCGGGGCCCGTCGGCGCCTGGGAGCACGACCAGCAGCTCGCTCGCGCTGGGCCTGCCGATCCGGTCGAAGCGACGCAACTGGGTCTGAAGCGCTCTCGCCACGTAGGCGAGCGTCTGCTCTGAGAGCTCTGAGCCGTGCTCGCGGGAGAGCTCCTCGAGGTTGCCGATCGTCACTAGCAGGCAGCTCAGAGGCGTGTTGTGGCGCCCGGCGCGGTTGATCTCCTCCGCGAGGCGATCCCGCAGGCCCTCCGCGCTCAGGCACGCGATCGCCCCCGCCACGGGCGGGTCGGAGCTCGATTGGGGGTCGCTGGCAGCCATGCCGTTCGGGGCGCTTCTGTGGGTGGAATGGGTCGCGTGACTGTCTCCGCGTCACGCCGAGCGCAGAGACTATGTCCCCTATCGTCATCGAAGCCCTGCGCCTACAGTCCCGCCGTTCTGCGGCGCCGGTGGACGGCGTCCGTGTATGCGCGATCCGTCGGCGTGCGCTGCTAGACCTGCTGCGTGCTTCAAGAGCTTCGCGTCGAGAACCTGCTGCTGATCGAGCAGGCGCAGCTGCGCCTGGCCCCCGGGCTGAACGTGCTGACCGGCGAGACCGGCGCCGGTAAGACGGTGCTCGCTCATGCGCTCGACCTGCTGCTCGGCGGCCGCGCGCGCACGGGCATCGTGCGCCCGGGGGCGAGCGAGGCGTATGTCGAGGGCGTGTTCGACCTGCCCGATCCACTGCCGCCGGAGCTGTCCGAGCGGTTGCCCGCGGACGTCGAGGAGATCGTGCTCGCGCGGCGGGTCGGCGCCGACGGGCGCACACGCGCGCACCTGAACGGCCGCACGGCCACGGTCGGCGAGCTGCGCGACGTGGGCGCGATGCTCGTGTCGTTCTACGGCCAGCACGAGCATCGCAAGCTGACGATCGCCGGCGCGCAACTGCGGCTGCTCGACGATCTCTGCGGCCCCGAGCACGAGGCGCACCTGCGGGGGTGTGGCGAGGCGTTCGCGGAAACCGCGCTCCTGCGCGAACAGATGGAGTCCCTGCGCGAGCTCGACGGCGCCCGCGAGCGCGAGCTGGATTTGCTCGAGTACGAGCTCGCGGAGATCGACAGCGTCGCGCCCGAGCAGGCCGAGCACGAGGCGCTGCTCGGAGCCCGAGAGCGCCTGCGCAGCATGGAGGCGCTCCGCTCGGCCGCCGGCGCCGGCGCAGACGCATTTGCTCCCGAGAGCTCCGAGGCGCTCGGTGTGGCAGCGCTGCTCGCCGGCGCCGGCGAGCGGTTGGACGCGGTCGCCGGCATCGACCCGCGGCTCGATGAGCTCGCCGAGCGTGCGCACGCGCTCGCGATCGAGTCGCAGGATCTGGCGAGCGAGCTGCGCGACTACGGCGAGGGTGTCGCCGCTGGGCAGGGCGAGGAGCTGACACTGGACGGGCTGGAAAGCCGCCTCGCAGCTGTCGAGCGCCTGCAGCGCAAGCACGGCGGGAGCATCGAGGCGGTGATCCAGTACGCCGATCGGGCGCGCGCCCGCCGTGAGGAGCTGACCGGCGCTGGGATCGCGCTGCGGGAGACGACCGTGCGCCTACGCGAGGCCGAGGCGTCGCTTCAGGAGCATGTGCTGGCGCTGCGCGCCGCGCGCGAGGCGGCGGCGCCGCATCTCGAGCAGGCGGTGCGCGAACAGCTTGCGTCGCTGGCGATGGCGAATGCGTCTTTCGAGGTCGAGCTGAGCGAGCGTGAGCCGGGCCCTTCCGGCGGCGACGCCGCCGAGTTCGTGATCGCGCCGAATCCCGGCGTGCCGGCCGGTCCCCTGCGCGAGATCGCCTCCGGCGGCGAGCTGTCGCGGGTGATGCTGGCGATCATGAACGTCGAGAGCGCCCCCTCGCCACAGCACACGCTCGTGTTCGACGAGGTCGACGCCGGTATCGGCGGTCACACTGCGCGCGCCGTCGGGGCGCGGCTACGCGAGCTGGGGGAATCCCGGCAGGTGCTGTGCATAACGCATCTGCCACAGATCGCCTCACTCGGCGATCGCCACTTCTCGATCGTCAAGGAGACCTCGGACGGTCACACCAGCGCCACGGTCATCGAGCTCGCCGAGCGCGATGTCGTCTCCGAGCTGGTGCGGATGCTCGGCGCCGACGCTGGGGACACGGTCGCTCGGCGGCACGCCCGGGATCTGCGCCGCGCCGCCTGAAAGCCCTGCAAGCGGTGCGTCTTGCGCCCGTGGGCGTTACTCTCGCTGCGATGGCTGCAACCCGACCACGGGCTCCTGGGCCCAGTCCTGCAGACAGTGTGCGCGCACCGCTGGCGAGGGCGCCGGCTGCCGGGGAGGGGCACGCCTCGGCCCGCACCGTCAGCGGCCCGGTTCGCGCGGGCAAGCGTACGAAGCTGCTCGTCAAGCATCTCGCGCGTGGTGAGATCGCGCTCATCGACCACCTCGACATCGATCGGGTCTCCGCCGAGGAGCTGATCGCGGCCGGGACCGTCGCGGTCCTGAACTGCAGCGACTCCTCCTCGGGCTCCTACCCGAACCTTGGGCCGCAGCTGTTGGTCGAAGCGGGCATCCTGCTGGTCGACCTGCCCGACGACTCGCTGTTCGGCGCGCTCTCCGACGGCGACCCGGTCGTCGTGCTCGCCGGTGGAGCGCCGGCAGGGTCGGCGGCCGGCCGCGACGCGGCCGAGGTGCTGTGCGAGGGCCGGCTGCTCGCGCGCGGCGAGGTGCTCGACCTCGACAGCGTCTGCGCGGAAACCGAGGCCAGGCGGCGAGAGATCGGCGAGGCGCTCGAGCGCTTCGCCCACAACACGATCGAGCACATGCGCGAGGAGCGCGAGCTGCTGGCGGGCAGGATCGAGCTGCCTCGCTTCGCGACCGACTTCCGCGATCGCTCGACGCTGGTCGTCGTGCGCGGCGTCGGCCACCAGCGCGACCTGCGGGCGCTGAAACCGTTCATCCGCGACATGCGGCCCGTGATCGTCGCCGTCGACGGCGGAGCCGAGGCGCTGCTGGAGGAGGGGCTGAAGCCGGACATGATCGTCGGCGACATGGACTCGGCGGGCGAGGCGGCGCTGCGGTGCGGGGCGGAGCTCGTCGTGCACTGCTACCCCGACGGCCATGCGCCCGGCCGCCATCGCCTGGAGGAGCTCGGCCTGCAGTTCAAGCTCGTGCCGGCCCCGGGGACCAGTCAGGACGTGGCGATGCTGATCGCTGCCGAGAAGGGCGCGCGGCTGATCGTCTCGGTAGGCTCGCAGTTCAATCTCGTCGACTTCCTCGATCGCAATCGCAAAGGGATGTCCTCGACGTTCCTCACGCGCCTGCGCATCGGCGAGATCCTGGTGGACGCCAAGGGGGTAAGCCGCCTCTATCGCCCGCGCCCGGGGCTGACACCGCTGCTGGTCATCTTCGTCGCGGGCCTGATCGCGATGATCGCCGTCGTCTGGATGACGCCGGCGCTGCGGGACGTCGTGAACCTGCTCTGGCTGAAGCTCCAGCTGCTGCTTGGCTCGAGCGGCTGAGCTCCGGCGCCACGAGGGCCTCATGTTCGACTACCGCTACCACGCGCTCTCACTCGCCGCCGTGCTGCTCGCGCTTGCGGTCGGGGTTGTCATCGGCGTGGCGATCGGGGACTCCAATCTCGTGTCCTCGGCGAAGAACGGCATCGTCCACGATCTGCACTCCGAAGTGAATGGCGCCAATCGCCAGGTGGGCCAGCTGCGCTCCCAGTTGGCGGGGGAGGAAGCATTCACCAATGACCTATATCCGATCGCCGTGCACGGAATGCTGAGCGGGCGCAACGTCGGGCTGGTGTTCCTCGGAGGGTCCTCAAACCGAGTCAACGAGCTGGTCCGCGACGCCGTCACGCAGGCCGGCGGGGATCTGGCGACGGTCGTCGCCGTGCGCGAGCCGCTCGATCTGGGTGGCATCGCGCGCGAGGCTGTGGGCACCCGCTATGCGGCGCTGGGCGAAGCGCAGTCGAGCGGTGGCGAAAATGCCGCCGAAATCACCGCCGAGGGCTCTCAGCTCGTCGAACGCTTCGGCGCGCTTGTCGGCAGGCAGCTCGTGAGCGGGGGGCAGAACGTGAACAAGGAGCTTCTCAGCCGCGCGCGCGGGCGTTTGTTGACGGCGTTTGACGGGCAGCTCGGCAAGCTCGACGGGCTCGTGCTCGTCCGTGCCGATCCGTCCACGATGACACCCGCGCAGGCAAAGGTCTCGGCCGCATTCGAGTCGGGTCTGCTCACCGGCGCGACGGCGGTCGGGGTCCCGGCCGTGGGAGTCGAGCTGAGCAGCACCGAACCCTCTCAGGTCGGCTGGTATCAAAGCAAGGACGTCTCGAGTGTCGACGATCTCGACGCGACCGCAGGGCAGGCCGCGCTGATCTATGCCCTGACGGGCTCACATGGCGCGTACGGCACGAAGCCGACCGCGGACTCATTGCTGCCGAACGTCGTTGGCGCCTCCGCGCAGCCCTGAGAAGGAGGCCGCTGCAGGCTCTCTCACATCCGGCGCCAACGCTAGCTTCCAGTCATGCACGCCCTGCCCTTTCTGCTGGCCCTGCTGAGCGCCGCAGTCCTGGCTCCGGCCGTCCTGCGCACACTGCAGGCGGGCGGGCACGTGAAGCTCAACTACCGCGATCGCTCGCTTCCGTTCCCGTTCGGCGTGCTGATCCTGGCGGCGGCGCTGATCGCGCTGATACCGCTGATGCTGCTCGAGGTGCTGGCGAGCGCCGAAGTCTTTCACTCCGAGGAGCTTCCGATCGCCGTGTACGCGCTCGGCGTGCTCGCATTGGGCCTGATCGACGACGTGTTCGGAGAGTCTCGAACCGAGCGCCCGTCCGCACGCGGATGGCGTGGACACGGCGCGGCGGCGCTGCGAGGCGAGCTCTCGACGGGCACGCTGAAGGCCGCCGGGTCACTGGGCCTGGCGCTGTTCGCGATGAGTTATCTGAGCCTCTCCAACGGCCGCTGGCTGCTGGCGGCGGCGGTGCTCGTGCTGGCGACGAACATCTTCAACCTGCTCGACCTGCGTCCCGGGCGCTCGGCGAAGGCGTTCGTGCTGCTGGGCGCCGGTCTGTTGATCGGCTCGGGGAGCATCCGTCCGCTGTGGGTCCTGGGGCTGTTCGCCGCTCCCGCGCTCGTGGCTGGCATCTATGACCTGCGCGAGCGGGCGATGCTCGGTGACACCGGCGCGAACCTGCTGGGCGCGCTGGCGGGGCTGTGGTTGGTCTTGACCCTCTCGGGCACCGGGCAGCTCGTGGCGCTTGTGCTGCTCGCGGCGCTGACCGTGTATGGCGAGCTGCGGTCGATCTCCGAGCTCGTAGAACGGACTCCGGGGCTGCGCGAACTAGACTCTCTGGGCAGGCCCTCATGACCTCGCAATATTCCGACCGCCACGCTCAGGTTCCGAGCGACACCCGCTTCATCTTCGTCACCGGTGGCGTGGTCTCATCGCTCGGCAAGGGAATCGCCGCCGCCTCGCTCGGGCGGCTGCTCGTCTCCCGTGGTCTGACGGTCGGCCTGCAGAAGTTCGACCCCTACATCAACGTCGATCCCGGCACGATGTCCCCCTACCAGCACGGCGAGGTGTTCGTGACCGAGGACGGCGCGGAGACGGACCTCGACCTCGGACACTACGAGCGCTTCACCGACGCCAACACCAGCCGTGCGTCGAACGTGACAGCGGGCGGCATCTACGACACGGTGATCCGCCGCGAGCGCCGCGGCGACTACTTGGGGGGCACCGTGCAGGTCGTCCCGCACATCACCGATGAGATCAAGCAGCGGATCGCGCTGATCGCCGAGTCAAGCGACGTGGATTTCGTGATCACTGAGATCGGCGGCACCGTCGGCGACATCGAGTCGCTGCCGTTTCTGGAGGCGATTCGCCAGTTCCCGGTGGACGTGGGGCGCCGACGCTGCCTGTTCATCCACCTGACGCTTGTGCCATACATCGGACACGCCGGCGAGTTGAAGACGAAGCCCACCCAACACTCGGTCAACGAGCTCAGGCGCATCGGTATCGCCCCCGACATGCTCATGTGCCGCTCGGAGGGCTCGCTCTCACCGGAGATCCGCAAGAAGATCGCCCTGTTCGCGAGCCTGCCGATGGAGGCAGTCGTCTCGGCGCATGATGTCGAGAACATCTACGGCGTGCCGCTCACCTTCCGCGCGCAGGGCGTCGACGACTTCATCCTCGATCACTTCGCCTTGAAGGCCGCCGCTCCGGAGCTCTCGAGTTGGGAAGAGGCGATCGAGCGCGCCGAGCGGGCCAGGCGCACCGTGCGAATCGCGCTGGTCGGCAAGTACGTGCAGCTCGAGGACGCCTACCTGTCGGTCTCAGAGGCGCTTCGCCATGCCGCCTCGCTGCAGGACAGCAAGGTCGAGATCGATTGGATCGACTCCGAGCAGGTCGAGGGCGGTGATGGGCAGGCCGACGTGCGCGAGCGCCTGGAGCGCGCCGATGGGATCCTGATCCCCGGCGGCTTCGGCGGACGTGGGATCGAGGGCAAGATCGCCGCGGCTCAGATCGCGCGCGAGCAGGGCATCCCCTACCTGGGGATCTGCCTGGGCATGCACGTGGCCGTTGCCGAGTTCGCGCGCCACGTCGCCGGCATGGACGGCGCCAACTCGACGGAGATGGACGTGGAGACCCCCTACCCGGTGATCGACCTGCTGCCCGAGCAGAAGGAGGTAGCCGACCTCGGCGGAACGATGCGGCTGGGGGCAGATCCGATCAAGCTGCACGATCGCTCCCGGGCGCGTGAGATCTATGGCGAGGCGGTCGTCTACGAGCGCCACCGCCACCGCTACGAGGTCAACAACCTGCTGCGCAAGCGCCTGGAGGCGGCCGGCTTGCGCACCTCGGGCACCTCTCCGGATGAGCGCCTGGTCGAGGTGATCGAGCTCGAGGAGCACCCCTTCTTCGTGGCCTCCCAGTTCCATCCCGAGTTCAAGTCTCGTCCCGAGCGCCCGGCTCCGCTGTTCCGCGATTTCATCACCGTCGCTCTGCGTCGCGCGGGCGCGGATGAGGACGACGCTCACGCGGCGGCCGATGGACCGGCTGGCCGGCCGCGATTCGGCCATCGTGCCGACGTGCTGTGACGGCCGGCGCGCTGCAATCGCGCGTGGCGCCGCTCGAGCGGCGTTACCTGAACGGGACGTTCGCGGAGCTGTGCCGGATCGAGAGCCCCTCCGGCGCCGAGCGCCGCTGCGCGGAGCGCGTGATCGCCGAGTTGCGGGCGCTGGACGTGAAGGTTCAAGAGGACGGCGCCGGTGCGCTGACGGGCTCTGACTGCGGCAATCTGCTGGCGCGCATTCCCGCGGAGCGTTCGCAGGTCGGGTGGGCGGACGGAGAGGGCGATGCGCGGGGGGCTGCGCGTTCAGTTCTCCTGTGCGCGCATCTCGACACGGTGCCACCGCTCGAGCCCGTCGAGCCCGTGCTCGTGGATGATGGCTGGGAGAATGCCAACGAGGGCATCCTCGGCGCTGACAACAAGGCCGCCGTGGCGGTGCTGCTGGCGCTCGCGCGCCACATCCGCCACGAGGGCGCGCCGGTTGACGTCGAGCTGCTGTTCACGGTCGGCGAGGAGGCCTCGCTCGCGGGAGCGCGCGCATTTGACGCGACTTGCCTGAGGAGCGATTTCGGCTACGTCTTCGACCACGCCTCCCCGATCGGGGAGGTGGTGGTGAGCTCGCCGAGTCACTTCCGCATCGAGGCGTCGTTTCGCGGGGCGGCGGCGCACGCGGGCGTACGGCCGGAGGAGGGTCGCAGCGCGATCCTCGCGGCAGCTCGCGCGATCGCCTCGATGCGTCTGGGTCGGCTCGACGAGGAGACGACCGTCAACGTCGGCACGATCGCCGGGGGCACCGCCATCAACGTCGTGCCCGAGCGCTGCACGGTGGTGGCGGAGGTGCGCGGCCTGAGCGATGAGCGGGCGGAGGGGGTGGTCGCGGAGCTTGTCGACCGCGTGCACGAGGCGGCGAACCTGCCGGCGTGCGACTGCGACGTGGACGTCAGCGTGCAGAGGACGTTCTCCGGCTATCGCCTGCCCGCCACGAGGCCGGCTGTGCGCACAGCCGAGCGGGCCCTGAGCGCGTGTGGGTACGAGCCGCTGCGAATCGCGAGCGGTGGCGCCTCGGATGCGAACGCGCTCGTGGCGCAGGGCTTTGAGACGGTGAACCTGGCCAATGGCACCGAGCGCAACCACGAGCCGGGCGAGCGGGTCAGCACGGCTGCGCTCGAGGGGATGCTCGACGTCGCGCTTGCCCTGCTCGACGAGGCGGCTGCCGCCTCGCCCGGCGAGTCCCGGTAGCGTCAGACAGCGATGCTGAAGCTTCGCCGTGCCATCGTCGTCGAGGCCGAGTCCGCGGGCCGGCCCGAGCAGGGTCTCGTCGTGGAGCTGGCCGGCGGGAGCGATCGCCGGCCGGCGATCGCCGACGTGTCGCTGGTGGGGCATGTGGAGGTGGGCGATGAGGTGATCGTGAACGTGCAGGCGCTCGATCTGAAGCTCGGCTCTGGCGGTTTTGATGTCGTGCATGTCAACCTGACGCGAGGCCTCGCGGGCGCCGGCATCGACGGTGCGAACGTGATGAAGCTCAATTACACGAGCCTCCAGCATGCGGTCGAGCCGGTCGAGGACGAGCGGCTGAGCCTGCCGGTGGAGCGCCCCGTCGCGGTGCTCGCCCTGCACGGCCAGCTGGCCGCGGTCGCCTGGGCGTTCGCCCAAGGCGCTCCGGGGAGCAGGCTGGGATACGTGCAGACCGAGGGCGGGGCGTTGCCCGGCGGGCACTCGCGCACGGTTCGCGACTTGCGCGCCAGAGGTCTGCTCGCAGGTCATCTGACCGCCGGCGCCTCCTACGGCGGGGAGGGCGAGGCGATCACGACGGCCGGGGCGCTGCACCATGGCCTGCGTGCGCTGGGCTGGGATGCCGCTGTCTGTGGTCCCGGTCCGGGCATCGTCGGCTCGAGCTCGCCACTGGGCCACGGCGGCATCTCCGCGCTCGACTCCGCACACACGGCCCTCGCGCTGGGCGCCTCGACGCTGCTGGTTGCGCGGATGTCCTCCTCGGACGAGCGTGCTCGCCATCGCGGCATCTCCCATCACACGCTGACGGTGCTCGACCTGCTGCTGGAGCCGGTCACGGTCGCGCTGCCCGCTGGCATGCGCTCGCCGGTCGGAGCGGATCTGCGCGCCGGCCTCGGATCGGTGTTCGGCGGTGCGAAGCCCAGCCGGCCGATTGAAAATCGGCCGGCGCTGACGCTCGACGTCGATCGCCCGGTGCGCATCACCCGCCACGACTGGCGCCGCGCCGCCGTCGACCTCCCGGCCTATGCGGCCTGCGGCCTGTCCGCGGAGACGATGGGCCGCGGGTTGACCGACGACCCGCTGTTCTTCGGCGCGGCACTCGCCGGCGGAACGGCGCTGGCCGAGCTCGCGAGCCGCGAGAGCCACGGCAGCGATCATTCGAGCCGGGAGGGAACGCAGAAGAGGGGCGCGGGCGAGGCGGCGTGAGCGGGCGGGGCTCCGGGTTCGAGGATCTCGGTGGCGAGACCGTTTACAGCGGTCGGATCGTGGATGTGCGGGTCGAGCGCTTTCGCCACGATGACGGCGAAGAGGTGTCGCGGGAGATCGTGCGCCATCGGGGCGCCGTGGCGATCGTGGTGTACGACGAGGAGCGTGTGTGGCTCGTGCGCCAGCCGCGAGAGGCGGTCAACGAGCCACGCCTGCTGGAGATCCCCGCCGGGCGCCTGGACGTCGAGGGGGAGGAGCCTCTGCAGGCCGCTCAGCGCGAGCTCGCCGAGGAGATTGGGCTCGGCGCCTCGCGTTGGGAGCCGATCCTCGAGTACTACGTCAGCGCCGGCATCACCGACGAGCGCGTGCATCTGTTCGCGGCGAGCGATCTGCACGAGTCGCATGCCGACAGCGGGGAGAACGAGCGCATCGAGATCGTCCCCTGGCCGCTTGCCCAGCTGGAGGCGGCGATCGAAGAGTGCCGCGACGCCAAGACGCTGATCGGCCTGCTGTGGCTCGCGCGGCGGCTGAACGCCTGATTGCACGGCGAGGAGGCTCGGGCTCAGACGCGAAGTTTCAGCGGTGAGCCACGCAGAGACCGCCGTTGCCGGCGAGCACGCCGGGATCGAGTCGCTGATCCTCGACTTCCTCGCATACCTCGAGCTCGAGCGTGGTCTCTCGCGCAACACACTCGAGGCCTACCGCTCGGACCTGCTGCAGTTCGGCGGGTTCCTCGAGCGCCGGCATGTGAGCGTGATCGACGCGCAACATGGAGATCTCGCCGCCTTCCTCGCGGAGTTGGCGGGCACGCCGGCGGACACGACTGCCAACGGCAATGCCGCGGGCGCGCGGGCACGCCCGCCGGCGGCCGCTGCGACGCTCGGGCGCAAGGTGGCCTGCCTGCGGTCGTTCTACCGTCACCTGCGCCGGGAGGGAGCGATCGAGCACGATCCGACCGCGGATCTGCATGGGCCACGCAAGACCCAGCGCCTGCCGCGAGTGCTCACACGCGAGGAGGTCGCGGCGCTGCTGCGCGAGCCGAAGGGAACAGAGCCACTGGCCTTGCGCGACCGGGCGCTCTTGGAGGTCATGTACGCATGCGGGCTGCGCGCATCGGAGGTGATTGGGCTCGAGCTCGCGGACGTCGACCTGGAGGAGGGCATCCTGTGCGCCCGCGGCAAGGGCTCCAAGGAACGGCTCGTCCCGATCGGCCGCCAGGCGGTGGCCGCGCTGCGCGCCTATTGCGCTCGCGGGCGCCCGGCGCTGCTCGGTGCCGGGGTCGAATCCAGGCTGTTCCTCAATCGCCGTGGCTCGGGTCTCACCCGCCAGGGCCTCTACAAGATCGTTCAGGGGCACGCTCGCGGGGCAGGCCTGCAGGAGCGGATGAGCCCACACACATTGCGCCATTCCTTCGCCACGCACCTGCTCGCGGGAGGGTGTGACCTGCGCTCGCTGCAGGAGATGCTCGGGCACGCCGATTTGGCGACCACGCAGGTCTACACGCATCTGTCCGCCGAGCGGCTGAAGGACGCCTACTTCAGCGCGCACCCGCGGGCGTCCTCGCCTTGAGCGCGATGCCGGGCAGGCGTGCGATCGTGATGGTGATGGACGCGTGCGGCGCGGGTGCGCTCCCGGATGCCGCGAACTATGGCGACGAGGGCACGAACACTCTCGCTCACGTGGCCGAGGCGGTCGGGGGGCTCGAACTGCCGGCGCTCGCGGCGCTCGGGCTGGGCTCGATCCTGCCGCTGCGCGGCGTCCCCCCGGCGGCCGATCCGGTCATCCACGGTCGCCTGTACCCGCTGGGACCCGGGAAGGACTCGGCGACGGGCCATTGGGAGCTGATGGGGGCCGTGCTCGAGCGCCCTCTGCCCACCTATCCCGAGGGCTTTCCGGCGGAGGTGATCGAGCGGCTCGTGGAGGCGATGGGCCACGGCGTGATCTGCAATCGCCCGTACAACGGCATCGCGGCAATCGAGGACTTCGGCTCTGAGCATCTGCGCACGGGTGCGCTGATCCTCTACACCTCCCAGGACTCCGTGCTGCAACTGGCGGCGCACGTCGAGCGGCTGTCGGTGGCCGAGCTGTATCGGGCATGTGCGGCGGCGCGCGCTGCGATGAGCGGCGAGCATGCCGTCGGCAGGGTGATCGCGCGGCCGTTCACGGGCGCCGAGGGCGCGTTCACGCGCACGGAGGGACGGCGCGACTTCGCGATCAGCCCACCTGGGCGCAGTTATCTGCAGGAGCTCGCCGAGGATGGCGTGGAGGTGCACGGGGTCGGCAAGATCCGCGACCTGTTCGCGGGCAGCGGCGTCACACATTCACATCCGGGTGCGACGAACGCACAGGCGCTCGCGAGCACCGACTCGCTGCTCGAGGAGTTGCGGCACGGGCTGGTGTTCGTCAACCTGATCGAGACCGACCAGATCTTCGGGCATCGCAAGGACGTGCACGGCTTTGCGCGTGCGCTGCGCGAGCTCGACACCCACCTCGCGCGGCGGCTGAGGCAACTGCGCGCGGATGACCTGCTGATCTTGACGGCCGATCACGGCGTCGATCCGAGCCACCCGAGCACCGATCACACGCGCGAGTACGCGCCGCTGCTCGCCGTCACGGGAGCGATGGAGAGCTTGCGTGCCGCCGGTCGGGGTGGCGGCGGTCTGCGACACGACGGCCCGCTGGCGGATGTCGGCGCGACGGTGCTTCGCTGGTTGAGCGCCCGCGACAGCGACGAGCTCCCGGGGACTGCCTTCATAAGCTAGGACACCATGCCTGAGCTTCCCGAGGTCGAGACGATCAGGCGCCAGCTCGCCCCGCTGGTCGAGGGCAGGACGCTGGCGCACATGGAGATCCTCGACCCGCGCTGGTCGCGTCCACTCGCGCCCGAGGAGCTCGAGCGGGCACTCGTAGGCCGGCGGATCCAGTCGCTGGGCAGGCGGGGGAAGTATCTCGTGTGGGAGTTCGGCGATGAGATCTATCTGGCGCAGCACCTGCGGATGACGGGCGCGGTGCTGTGCGAGCCAGAGCCCGAGCCTGCGCACGTCCGCGTGCGCCTGCAGCTGCGCCCGAAGCGCCGCTTGGTGATCGTCGACCCACGGCGGTTCGGGACGGGCGAGCTGCTGCTGGGGGCCGGGGCGCTCGAGGCGTTCTTCGCCGCGCGATTGGGTCTGGAGCCCTTCGACGAGCGATTCACGGCTGAGCATCTGCGCCAATCGGCGCGGGGGCGCAGCGCGCCGATCAAGGGCTTCCTGCTCGATCAGCGCCAGATCGCGGGTGTTGGGAACATCTATGCCGACGAGGCGCTGTTTCGTGCCGGCATCCATCCGCGCAGGGCGGCCGGGCGGCTGTCCGGGGAGCAGTACGAGCGCCTGCGCGAGACGGTGATCGAAGCCCTACAGGCGGGCATCGATGCGCGCGGTGCGACGATTGACGACTTCCGTCACGTGGACGGCGTGCGCGGGGCCTTTCAGGACCAATTCCTCGTCCATCGCCGCGCGGGCGAGCCGTGCGGGCGCTGTGGCGGAGAGATAGTCAAGATGGTCGTCTCCGGGCGGGGCACCTACGTGTGCGAGACCTGCCAGCCACGTCCGCGTCAGCGCTCGCGGGCGCGTGCGAGGGCACGTGACGCGGCGAGCGGGCGAGGCTCAGGCCGGCAGTAGGTCGTCCAGGCGGCCGCTGTCGGCAGCCGCCTGCACCTCGGCATAGCCGCCGAGCAGTTGATCGTCGACGAGCACCTGGGGGAAGCTCATCATGCCCGTCTTGCGCGCGAGCTCGACACGCCCGGCCGGGTCCTTTGAAAGGTTGACTTCCGCGAACTGCAAGCCGCGCGCGGTGAGCAGCGCCTTCACGCGCGAGCAGAACGAGCACGGGTCGGTCGTGTAGATCGTGATCTGGCTCATTGCCTCATTAACTATAGGTCCGCTGTGCCGGTCAAATGGGAGAGGATGTCGGGCGCATCGATCAACATAACCGGTATGTCTGGCCGAGCTGTCAAGACGGAGGCGGTGGTTCTGCGCTCGATGCGCTACGGCGAGGCCGATCGCATCCTGCACCTGTACACGCCGCATCGCGGGCGGGTGAGCGCGATCGCCAAGGGCGTACGCCGTGCGCGCAGCCGCTTCGGAGGTCGCCTGGAGCCGTTCTTCCGGCTGCGGATCGAGCTGCACGAAGGACGCGGTGAGCTGCTGACGGTCACGGGCGCGCAGACGGTGGACGGCCACGCGCGCCTGCGCGGCGACGCGCGCGCTCTGGATGCCGCGGCACGCGCTTGTGACGCGGTGGGGCGGCTGTTCGAGACCGCCGAGCCCCATCCGGGCGTATTCAACCTCCTGTGCCGGAAGCTGTCGTTGCTGGACGAGCAGGCAGGCGAGGCCGGGCGGCCGGCGGGCTCAGAGCCGCCCGTCTCGGCGATTGCGTCGGGCGATCGGCGATTGGCCGGCGGGCGCGCCGGCGCGCTGGCGTTTCGCCTGAAGCTGCTGCTCGCTGCGGGCCTCGCGCCCCAGCTGGGGGCGTGCGCGTCGTGCGGCGAGCACGAGCATCTCGTAGGGTTCTCGGGCGCTGCGGGAGGCGTCGTGTGCGGGGCGTGCGAGGCCGCATCGTTTCCCTTGGGAGGGGAGGCCTACCGCTTCATGACCGAGGCGCTCGGCGCTCCGCTGACCGAAGCGCCGGACGCGCCCGAGCAGGCGCTCGGGCAGGTCGAGCGGGCGATCTCCGCGACGCTCGAGCATCACGCGCATCTGCGGTTGATGCCGGCCGTCGGGCGCTCGAGCTGAGCAGCCGTCGTCGAGTCTGGCAGTGGCGCGAGGGTGCCTGTATCGTGTGCGCCCGTGGACGAGGGCTTGCCGATTGCCTATGAGGTGCTCGAGAAGGGCGTGCCCGTGTTCTCCAGCGATGAGCAGCAGATCGGCACGGTCGATCACGTGGTCGCGGCGCCGGAGAAGGACATCTTCCATGGCCTCGTGATCGCTGTTCCCGGGCAGGGACGGCGCTTCGTGGAGGCCGCCGACGTGGCCTCGCTGCACGAGCGGGGCGTCGATCTGCGCATCGACGCGAGCGCGGCCCAGAGTCTGCCCGAGCCGGGGGGCGGCGCCGGCGTGTACGACGAGGACCCCGGCGAGATGAAGGGCTGGCACCATTGGGTGAACGTCATGACGATGCGCGGCGACTGGAAACGCGAGGGTTGAGCGCTCCACACGCGGCTGCTGGCACAATCGGCCGGTGAGCGTCGCAAGCGAGCAGGGCTCAGTCGCCGGTGGATTCGCCGAGCGGGTGCGCGAGCAGGAGACGGGTCTGCTCTCGCCGCTGGCGGCGCGCTCCTATCCCGCGCAGCGGGCCCGCGCGGAGGAGGATTGCGCGCTGCGCACGCCGTTTCAGCGCGACCGCGACCGGATCGTGCACTGCAAGGCGTTCCGGCGGCTCACGCACAAGACGCAAGTGTTCGTGGCGCCGCGCGGCGATCACTACCGCACGCGGCTCACGCACACGCTAGAGGTCACGACGATCTCGCGCACCGTGGCCAGGGCGCTGCGCCTGAACGAGGATCTGGTCGAGGCGATCGGCCTGGGCCACGATCTCGGCCATCCGCCGTTCGGGCACATCGGCGAGGAGGTGCTCGACGGCTGCCTGAAAGCGCGCTTCGGCAGGGACTTTCGTCACTACGAGCACTCCCTGCGCGTGGTCGATCACCTGGAGCGCGATGGCACGGGCCTGAACTTGACAGAGCAGGTGCGCGACGGCATCGCCCACCACTCGAGCCGCGCGCCACTGCCGGACACGCTGGAGGGGCGGATCGTCAGGTTGATCGACCGCGTGGCCTACATCAACCACGACATCGACGATGCGGTGCGCGCAGGGCTGCTGCGCGAGCAGGAGCTGCCGGAGCACCCGATCGCCGTGCTCGGGATGAGCGGCTCGGCGCGTATCGACTCGCTGGTGCATGACATGGTCGAGCACTCGGCGAACGCCGGCGACATCGTCCAAGGACCTGAGGCCGGGCCGGCGATGATCGCGTTGCGGGACTTCATGTTCGAGCGGGTCTACCTGGGCCCGGCCGTGCGTGCCGAGCACCGGAAGATCACGGGCGTCGTGAAACGACTGTTCGAGCACTACGCCGAGCATCCCGAGCTGTTGCCGCAGACGGGGGACGGCGTGGGCGGCCGCGAGGCGGTCCTGGCGCAGCGCGTCACCGACTACCTGGCGGGCATGACCGATCGCTACTGCATCAGGCGCTACACAGAGCTCGAGGTGCCAGAGGCTTTCGCCCGCTAGCGTAGCCGGCGTGGCCCTGTACACCAACGATTCCAAGGACCGCGTGCGCGATGCGGTCGACTTCGTGGAGCTGGTCTCCGCGCGCACCGAGTTGAGGCGAGCGGGCCCGGCGCGGTATGAGGGTCTCTGCCCGTTCCATGACGAGCGCACGCCGTCGTTCGGGATCGACCCGGGCCAGAAGGTCTACTACTGCTTCGGCTGCCAGGCCTCCGGCGACGTTTTCACGTTCGTGCGGGAGACCGAGGGGGTGGACTTCAAAGGCGCGCTCGAGCTGCTGGCCGAACGCTACGGCGTGGAGCTGCAGCGCGAGCAGGAGGACCCGCGCGAGGCCGAGCGGCGCAAGCGGCGCGAGCGGCTGCTCGAGTTGCTGACACGCACGACGGCGTACTACGAGCGCTGCCTATGGGAGTCCAGCGAGGCAGCACGAGCGCGGGAGTATCTGGCGGGCAGGGGGCTGGGCGAGAAGATCCTCAGGCAGTTCCGCGTCGGCTACGCGCCGAGCGCCTGGGATCGAGTGCTGCTGGCCTCACGCAGAGGCGGATTCACCGAGAAGGAGCTGTACGCGACGGGCCTGGCCCAGCGCTCCAAGCAGAACGGTCAGCCCTACGATCGCTTCCGCTCGCGGATCATGTTCCCGCTGACCGACATCCGCGGGCGGGTGCTCGGGTTCGGTGCCCGGGCGATGCGCGAGGAGCAGCGGCCGAAGTACCTGAACACCTCTGACAACGACGTCTATCACAAGGGCCTGCACCTGTATGGCGCCGATCTCGCGCGCCCCCATGCCACGCGCGCGGGGAGTGTGATCTTGTGCGAGGGCTACACGGATGTGATCGCGCTCGCGCAGGCGGGCATGCGAAACGTCGTCGGGCTGATGGGCACGGCCTTGACGGGTGAGCAGGTGGGAGAGTTGGCGCGCATGGCGCAGACGGTGCTGCTCGCACTGGATGCCGACAGCGCAGGGCAGGAGGCGATGCTGCGTGCGTCCGGATTGGCCGCGAAGCGCAAGCTGGAGCTCCGTGTGGTGCCGTTGCCGGCGGGCGCCGATCCCGCTGATCTCGTGCAGCGCGACGGGCCGGAGGCGATGGCAGCGGTGGTGAAGGACTCGGTGGCGTTCGAGCGCTTCCGCGTCGAACGCGTGCTGGCCGGCGGTGACCACGCGAGCCCAGAGGGACGCGATCGAATGATCGCGGAGCTCCGGCCGATCTTCGCCCAGCTGCCGCCGAGCGCGATGCGAATGGAGCTGATCAGGATCGCCTCCGGACGACTGGCAGTGCCCGACAACCTGCTCGAGGAGCAGCTGACGGCCGCTTCGTCGCGCCACGCGCCCGCTGGCGGCGCTCAGCGCCCCGGCGAGGGTCAGGGCGCGTCGCCGATCGCTCGCGGGCGAGACCTGTCGGGGCGCGAGGACACCGAGCGTGCGTTCCTGGCCTTGTGCATCGCGGCCCCCGAGGAGGGGGCGCGCGCACTTGAGGGTCTCGACGTGGACGAGCACTTCTCAAGCGGTCTAGTGCGGCGTGCCGCCAAGTGGCTGCGCGAGGGAGATCTGACGGCGCCGATGAGCGACGCCGGCCGCGAGGCCGGCGGGCTGGAGGCGGATCCCGAGCTGAAGGGGCTGATGGCCGAGTTGGTCGTGCAGGCCGGCCGCGAGCAGGCCGATCCCTCGATGCTCGAGGTGCAGCGCCTACAGCTCGAGCTCGCGCGCATCGAGCGCCAGATCCAGCGTGCGCGGGGACAGGACGCCGGCGATGTCAGCGACCTCGCGCATCGCCGGGCAGAGGTCAAGCTGGAATTCGACCGGGCGTATGGGCGAGTGCTCGAGCGGACGGGGGAGAGGGAGGGGTAGTGCTGCCGGCATCGCTGGTCCGTGCGCGCGAGGAGGCCGCGAAGTATGTGCTGCTCTGCGCAACTGTCACGCCGAGGCTGAGGCGGGCGTTGTTGCGCTTGCCGAGCCGGATCGGCCTGCCGTACAATGCGGCCCATCCCCGACGCTCGTCCGGGGTATTCCGTTCCGGGGTAGCTCAATGGCAGAGTAGTCGGCTGTTAACCGATTGGTTGTGGGTTCGAGTCCCACCCCCGGAGCTTCTTTCTAGGCAGCCAGCGTCTCCACGAGCCGCGCGGCGACATCCCCGGCATCGTGCGATTCGGACCAGTTGGCCAGCTCGCGTGCTCGCGCCCGAATGGAGGGTTGGCCCAGCGCTCGCTCCACGGCCAGCCGCAGCGGCCGCGGTGAGATGAACCGGCGCGGAACACGCACGCCGGCGCCCGCCCAATCCAACCGGGCAGCGTTCTCGTTCATATCGCCGATCACGGGACAGGCGATGACGGCACAGCCCGAGGAGAGAGCGCGCGCGAGCGTGCCGTGTCCGGCGTGGCAGACGACGGCATCGCAGAGCGGCATGGTTCGCGAGTAGGAGACCCACTCGACGACGCGGGCATTGTCGGGCACGGGCAGCGGGCGAGGGGGGAGGCGGCGATTCCAGGTGGCCAGCACGCGCACCTCGGCGCCGGCGAGCCCGCGCAGCGCCGCGGCGAGCATCCGGTGCTCGGGGTCCTGGGCCGTCGAGGGGGCGACCAGGACGAGCGGCGCATCGCCAGGGGGAAGCTCAACCTCGGCAGCGGGTGGCTCCCACATGAGCGGGCCGACGACGTGCACGCGTGCGGGCCATGTGCGGGGATACTCGAGCTGCGGAAAGGTCGCTACAAGCGCGAGCTGGCGGCTGATGCCACCGTGGACGTGCTCCAACGGCGCCAGGCCCAGCCGCACGCGGGTGTTGTTGAGCTCGGCTCGCCCCAGCTCGAGACCCTTGTCAACAGGTCCCTGGGCCCGGCGCCAGAAGGCGCGGCCGACCGCACTGCGGGGCAGGCGAGCGCCGAGCGAGTAAATCGGGAACTCCGGCCCACCATGCGGATAGACGTGTGGAATGAGCGTGGCGTAAGGCACCCCGGCGAGCTCGGCGGCGAGGGCGGGGGCGAGCGTGAGAATGTCGGCGACCACGGCATCGGGGCGCAGCTCGCGGACAAGTGGAGCGGTGTCCTCGGTCGCGTGGACGACCGCCTCGTAGAAGTCCAGCGGCTCGGGACCGGAGGGGAACACGTGATACTCGGGCGCCGCGGCGAAGGCGAGTCCCTCAGCTTCGACGGACTTCTGCCAGCGCGTCCAGGTTTGCAGTGTCACCTCGTGCCCGCGCGCGGCAAGCGCGCGGCCAAGGGCGATCATGGGGAACGCGTGGCCGGGGTCGCCGAAGGCGCCCAGCAGCACCCGCACGGTCTACTTGGCGGCTAGCTCGGCGACCAGCCGCAGCTGCTCGAGGCGCTCGGGAGCCGTGAAGGCGATCGGCGTGATCCCGAGCGTGCCAACGCCGGCGTCGCGGTACACGGCCAGGCGCTCGCGAACGATGTCGGGCGGGCCGCACAGCGAGACGGTGTCGATCAGAGCATCGGGAAGCGCGGCCATCGCCTCCTCGCGCTTGCCTTCGAGGTAGAAGTCCTGAACGGTCTTGGCCTCGGCCTCAAATCCGTAGCGGCCGACGAGCTGGTTGTAGAAGTTCTGCTTGCGCGAGCCCATGCCGCCGACGTACAGGGCGATGAACGGCCGCATGGCGTCACGGGCGCCTTGGAGGTCGTCGGTGATGAACACGTTGACGGTTGGCGCGATGTCGAAGTCGTCAAGAGATTTGCCCGATCGCGCGGCACCCTCCTCGAGTAGGGGCCTGAGCTCGGAGACGTGCTCGGGGGAGAACAGCGTGGGAATCCAGCCGTCGGCGATCTCTCCGGCCAAAGCCGTGTTCTTTGGTCCAATCGCGGCGAGGTAGACGGGGATCTGCTCCTGAACGGGGGAGATCGTCAGCTTGAGAGCCTTGCCGGGGCCGTCGGGCAACGGCAGCTCGAGCGTCTCGCCGTGGAACTCGACACGCTCGCGCGAGAGCGCCATGCGCAGGACGGCGACGTACTCGCGCGTGCGCTGCAACTGTTTGGCGAAGCGCTGCCCGTGCCAGCCCTCGGCCACCTGCGGGCCGGAGGAGCCGATGCCGCAGATCATGCGCCCGTTCGAGAGCTGGTCGATGGTGGCGGCGGTCATCGCGGTCATCGCGGCCGATCGGCCTGGCATCTGGAAGATTCCCGAGCCGAGGCGGATCGTCGAGGTCTGACCGGCGAGCCAGCCGAGCACCGTTGCCGTGTCCGAGCCGTAGGCCTCTGCGGCCCATACCGAGTCGTAGCCCAGGCGCTCGGCCTCCTGGACGATTTTCAGCTGGTCCTCCGATGTGAGGCCGAGGCCCCAATAGCCGATGTGCACGCCGAGCTTCATGTGCAAGTTTCCTTTCAGCGGAAGGGTTTCGTTGCGGGAGCGAGATACGCGTCCTACGCTTGGCCGCGCATCTGTCGCAGGCGAAAAGCGCGTGCGGCGGGCCACACCCTATGGCAAATCGCCGTCAATCTTCCAGCCACCTTGTCGAGGATCTACGCCTGACGATCGACTGCATGCCGCTGGCCACACGCAAGGCGATGCTAGACGGCGTCCGTGGCGCCGAGCGGATCATCGTGGGCGCCTATGTGGACCGCGACGGCGGCATCTGCCCGATGCTGGCCGCCCACCGCTGCGGCGGTCGCACGAACTTCCTCTCGTTTGCAAGGGCCTGGGACCGCTTCACCCGGGCGGGGCGCCGCGCGCGCCGTGCCACGCGCCGCGAGCTGGACATCCTGGTTGGCCAACTGGAGGGCAGCCTGATGAGCGCCGCCGAGGTCGATCTCGACCGGGCGATCGGCGAGCACCGCGAGATCCGCGGCCGGCGCGAGCGCGAGGAACGCGATCCGGCCGGCCACATCATCGCCCGGCGGCGAGGTCTGCTCGGGCGGGTTCTTCGTGCAGACGAGCGTGCGCCTGAGGCCGGGCGACGGTCGCAGTCGCCGACGACATCGCACGCCTGATCGAGATCGAAAGCGCCCGAGGGCTCTCTAGAGGGAGTCGCCGGGACGGACGAACATGATCTCCGGCACGACGCACGCCGGGGAGGTCTTCAGCAGATAGCGGACGGACTCGGCGATGTCCTCGGGGCGGATCATCTCATCGGCGGCGACGTGCTCCTTTGCAAAGTCGGTCATCGGGGTGTCGACAAACGCTGGACAGAGCGCGGTCGACTTGATGCCCTGCGGACCGAGTTCCTTGTTCATCGCTTCCGTCCAGCCGACGACGCCGTGCTTGGTGGCCGAGTAGACCGACAGCCAGCCCTCGGCGCGCTTGCCCGAGATCGAGGACGTGTTGACGACGATCGCGTTGTGATGCTCGGCGCCGGCCGCTTGCAGCATCGTCAGGGATTCCCTATAGAAGAGAACGATCGAGCGCAGGTTGATGTCGAGCTGCATGTCCAGGCGCTTCGTCTCGATCTCGCCGACGCTCGAGCCGACTCCGACGCCGGCGTTGTTTACAAGCACATCGAGTCGGCCGTAGCGCTCGCGGTGCGCGGCGACGACCTTCTGTATGTCCGACTCGTCGGCGACGTTCGCCGCCACCGCATGCACATCGAAGCTGTCCGCCGCGAGCCCGGCGACGGCCCCGTCGAGCTTCTCGGGACGCCTGGCGGCCATCGTGATCCCAAATCCTTCCTCCCCGAGCATCCTGGCGATCGCCAGCCCGATGCCGCTGGAGGCCCCCGTGACGATCGCTGCGCGCTCTGCCATCTGCTCTACCTCCGTCGATCGTGAGAAACGAAGCCCCGCCAACGGCCGCAAGGATGAAGAGCGGGCACCGCCGTGCAGCGCGGCGGTCGGAGCATCCCACATCTCGCTGGTAGCGTCTGCTGGCCGATCCGTGATCGGCCGCGCACGGGCGCATCGCCCAGGGCGCGTTGACGGGCCCGTAGCTCAGTTGGTTAGAGCTGCCGACTCATAATCGGTAGGTCCCTGGTTCGAGTCCAGGCGGGCCCATGGCAGGATGGCGCAGTCCAGAGCCAAATTGTGGGCTCGCTCCCCGCAGCTCGCATCGAGTGGGCGGTCATGCTGAGGGCTCATCTGCCAATTTCTGCCATTTCGGACCCTCAACCAGCACCCTCAACTTTGCCTTCTCGTCCTCGCCACGGCGCATCGACTGTCGGTAGATACGCAGCGCCAGCGCGGGATCGGCGTGGCCCATCTCGTCCATGATTACGCCGGAGTCCTCACCTAGGGCATAGGGGACGCTGGCAAATGTCCGCCGAAGCGAGTGCGGCGTTAGGCCCGCCGGCAGAGGCAACGGCCGGCCGTGCTCGCGCCGCTGGCGACATCCTCGGCGGCCGGGCCGCCGCATTCTGGCGATTTGGCCGCTCTAAGCTTTGCCCATGCTCGCGGATCTGTCGCTCACGCAGGAAGTACTTTGGCCCGTTGTGGGTTTCATCGTGTTCTGCGTCGGCTACTCGCTCTGGAAGCTGCTCCACAAGCTGTGATGATCGCCCGCGCTCGGCGGGAACCAGCCCAGACGCATCACCATGCCGTCGCGAGGTTCAGTACGAGGCTGGCGTCGAAGCTCGCGGTATCGTTGGCGATCGCGAGGAGGTAGGCAGGATGTTTCTGTTCGATCCCGGCTTGATCGCAGGACCAGTGATGATCGTGCTTGGCTGGCTCGCTTTCCGGCCTCGCGCCCACCCAGTCAAAGCAGCCGATAAGGCAGCTCCGGTCGACGATGACGCCCGGTCGGTGCAGCACCAAGACGCAGAGTCGGCCGATGACGGCACCTAGTCGTTCGCCGGACTGGGTTCGTGCTCGGCTGCAACGAGCGGGCGTCGCCGAGTGGCGGTCGGGCGGTCAGGGCAACGTGTTTGAGGAGCCCGTGCTCCTGTGTCTCGCCGGGCCATTCAGGCCGCTTGAGGTGTATGACCAACGCGGAGCCCTGCTTGCGTTCGCCAGGCAGCGGCCGGGGGGTAGCCGCGTGGAACGACTGCTCCGATCGGGACCGCGCGCGGACGTATTCGACGTTCGTGGGCAGATACAGCTCCGCATGGGCACGGATCGCACATGGGGTCCGCGGTTGCTGTGGGTGAACTCGCCGGAGAACAACGAGATCGGGACAGTGATCATCGGCGGAAAGGAGCGCGGATCGGTCCTCGCCGCGGGAACATGCGTCGGCCAGTTGCGCATACGACCGGGGACGTGGGGCAGCTTCGGCATTGCTGGAATCCACGGCCACTACACCCTGCGCGACGTGAACGACGACGAGGTCGGTCGCATCACGAACAGCATGTTCGTCGGCAGACCGGCGTGCAACGTGATCGAGATCGACGAGCAGGCGTCGCCAACGCTTCGCACGTTGGTACTTGCTGCCAGTACAGCCGTCAGCTACTGGCTGCAACGAAGCGGCATATGACGACTGCTCGTTTGGACCAGATCGGCATCGATTGCACAACGGGCCGTTGGGCCGAAGGGGCCGGCGATGTCGCAGGAGAACGTTGAGGTCGTGCGGAGGTTCGTGGAGGCCGCTAGCCGGAGCGACTTCGCCGAGGTGCTCGCGAGCTATACAGATGATGTCCAGCTGGTAATCGCAGTGGCCCACCTGATGGAGGGCACGTACTCTGGCAGAGAGTCTGTCGCCCAGTTCTACGTCGATTGGTACGGGACCTTTGGCGGCGACGTTGGCTTTGCCCTGAAGGAACATCGAGACGTCGGAGACACGGTCGCCACCCGGATACAAGCGACGGCTCGAGGCATTCGCAGCGGCGCCGAGGTGGCCTCCGACTACTTCATGCTCTTTCGCTTCAGGCAGGGGAAGATCTCGCGCATGCAGTTCGTCGAGACATGGGCTGAAGCCCTCGACGTCGTGGGGCTGGCGGAATAGGCGATGTCGAAGGAGGCACGGGATGGTCAGCGAGAGCGAGCGCCGCTGCGGGTCGTCATCCCGGCGCTCCTGGTACTCGTCGCGTTGGACGTCGGCGTTGTGCTCGCCATCGTGCAGTTCGCGCCGCACGCGGTTCTGCCAGCAACAATCGTCGGTGTGGCCCTTTTGTGGGGTGGCGAGAAGGCGACTTTGGTTCTCGTTCGCAGGCGGGGAGGTGGAAGGACATGAGCGACGGCTCACCCAGTGGCGAGCCGCTGCGCCAAGCGCGTACCCAGCTACTTCGCCAGCAAGGCGGTGGCGTTACCGAACGCGTGGAGACCTGGAGCGCCACTAGCCTGGAGCGATGAGCGGCTCGCAGCTCAGCCTCGTGATCTCGGTATTCCTCGCTAGTGCCGTAGAGGCGGTCGAGGCGTTCACGATCGTTCTGGCGGTCGGCAGCACTCGCCGGTGGTCCTCGGCGCTGCTTGGGGCAGGCACTGCAGCGCTGGTCCTCGCTGCCCTGATCGCCGTCCTCGGGCCCGCGCTCACCGTGCTACCGATCGGGGTCCTCCGCGTCGTTGTTGGTGGCCTGTTGCTGATCTTCGGCTTGCAGTGGCTGCGCAAGGCAATCCTGAGGGCCGCCGGGGCCAAGGCGCTACACGATGAGCTCGCAGCTTTCGAGCACGAGGCGGCTGCTGCCCAACGGACGGCTCTAAGCGAGGGAGTTGATTCATACTCGCTCGTGATCGCCTTGAAGGCGGTGCTGCTCGAGGGCCTCGAGGTCGTCTTCATCGTGCTCACCTTCGGCGCCAACCAGCACAACGTGCCACTGGCGGCACTCGCTGCGAGCCTCGCCGTCCTCGCCGTCATAGGTGCCGGGCTGGCAGCCAGCGCTCCGCTGGCTCGTGTGCCCGAGAACGCGATGAAGTTCGTGGTGGGTGCGTTGCTGACCACCTTCGGGATCTTCTGGGGTGCTGAGGGTGCCGGTGCTTCCTGGCCCGGAGGAGAGGCCGCGCTGCCGGTGCTCGCGGTGCTGATCTTCGCGGCCTCCTGGCTGATGGTCCGCGATCTGCGCAGTGCTGGTAGGCAACTCGCGGCCGAGTCGAACTCGCGATGAAGGCAGCAGCACTTGCAATATGGGAGTTCGTGGTCGGCGATGACTGGCGGGTTGCCCTTGGAGTCGTTGCCGCCCTGTTCGCAACAGCTGTTGCCGCAGCGGTCGAGATCCCGGCGTGGTGGCTTACGCCGGTCGCAACCGTTGCCATTCTGTATCGCTCAGTTCGAGGCGCAGTAGACCGGCGGTCTGACAACTAGGCATCACACCTCGCTGGCCTCGGCGAGGTCAACGGGATCGCCGGGTTCGCTCTCGTCTCGTTCGGAGCCGCCACGTCGCCGCTTGACGATCAGGTAGATGACCCCGGCGACGATTGCCGCGAGGACCACGTAGTCGAGATAGCCGAGCCTGTGGCGCCAGTCGTCCCAGTTGTTGCCTACGTCTCGGCCTATCAGTGCGAGCGCCAGCACCCACGGGATCGAGCCAAGCGCCGTCAGCAGCGAGAACCGCCAGAACGGCATCCGTGCAACCCCGGCGGGCAGGGAGATAAAAGTGCGAATGATCGGCAGCATCCGCGCGAAGAACACCGTGGCGCTGCCATAACGCTCGAACCAGTCGTCAGCCCAGCGCAGGTGCTTGGGGCTGATATGGATGAGCCTGTTCTTCTCCAGCATGTCCACTCGCCCGTAGTAGCCGACCGCGTAGGCGATCCATGACCCGACGAGGTTGCCGAGGACGCCGGCTGCGACGACGCCGAGCAAGGTCAGTTCCCCTTCGGCGACACTGAAGCCTGCGAACAGCATGATCGCCTCGCTGGGGATTGGGATGCAGGCCGACTCCAACATCATCAGCACGAAGACAGCAGCGATTCCCGCCGATCCGATGAAATCGGTGGCGACTTCGACGATCGGTTCTACAACCACGTCGGTGACGCTGGCGAGAAACAGGGTGTGCACGCAGCGAACTGTCTCGCCGGCGCCTTAACCGTAGATGAGGGCCCAGCGAGACGTCGATGACGGCCTTGCAGACAACGGGCGACTTGTTCGTCCATCGGTCACGTTCACATTTCTGCTTGAGCGAGCGGAAAAGGGGCGGGCGGTTCATCTCATCTGAGGTTAAGCGCGATAGCCAACACTGCCGCGCATGAACTCCACATACGCCACCACGACCGCCACAACCGCGGCTGGATCAAACAAATCACTTGGCCAGATGCTCAACAAGGTTCCCGAGATCACCCTCTACTTCTGGGTGATCAAGATCCTTTGCACAACCGTTGGCGAGACCGCAGCCGATCTCCTGAACACGCACCTGGGCCTCGGCCTCGGCAACACCACCTACCTGATGGCCGTGGCCTTGATCGCCGTCCTCGTCTTTCAGTTCAAATCGAGAAAGTACGTACCGGGGCTCTATTGGCTCGCTGTGGTCCTGATCAGCGTCGTCGGAACCCTGTTCAGCGACAATCTGGTCGACAAGCTCGGCGTCGAACTGCAGACCACGACGATTGCCTTCAGCATCGTGCTCGCCTGCGTGTTCGCGGCTTGGTACTGGAGCGAGAGAACCCTCTCGGTGCATACCATCGTCACCACCCGCCGTGAGGCTTTCTACTGGCTGGCGATCCTCTTCACGTTCGCCCTCGGCACCTCCGCAGGCGACCTGGTCGCTGAGAAGCTCGAACTGGGATACCTGTCCTCGGTAGGGATCTTCGCCGGAGCGATCGCGATCGTAACCATCGCGCATCTGCGCTTCAAGCTGAACGCGATCCTCGCGTTCTGGATCGCCTACATCCTGACCAGGCCGCTCGGCGCATCGATCGGCGACTACCTCGCTCAGCCAGTCGGAGAATCCGGCCTCGGACTGGGGACAATCGTGACCAGCCTTATCTTTCTCGCCACGATCCTAGCCCTGGTCGTCTACTTGACGATCACCAAGCGCGACCTGATCGCTGTCTCCGGGGCAGATGCCAAGTTGGATCGGGCGGCTGCTCTCAACGGACATGCGGTGACGGGTGAGCTCGGCATCCTCGTTGTCAGCAACAAGACGGAGGCAAGCCCCGCCCTGGTGCAGGCGATTCGAACACGCGCCGCTGCCGGGCCTGCGAGGTTCTTCGTACTGATCCCGAACCCCGACCACCTGCCCTTCGATCGTGTCAGCACAGAGACAACGGTTAAGACGCGGGCGCTGGAGCATGCGCTGCCACGGCTGCAGGAACAGGCGGGTGCCGAGGTCGAGGGCCAGGTCGCCAGCAGTCCCAACGCCTATGACGACATCGTCGCGGCATTGAAGGAGGGCGACTATCGCGAGATCATCCTGGAGACCATCCCCAGCCACGTCTCGCACTGGCTGCACGTCGATCTACCCGAACGGGTCAAGCGCCTCGGCTATCCCCTCACGACCGTGACGGCCTCCCACTAGCCGAGGGCGGAAGGCGCTCAAGATCTTCGATCGGTCGGTACCGACAGCGGGATAGGCAAGCGTCGTTCCCTCGACCGCGATGGCGATCGCTTAGGGCTCTCCACCTCTGCGGTCGTTCTCATCTGGCATTCATCTTGTGTGGGATCGTTGTGCATGTGAATGTCTTGGTGGTCGAGGATGAGATCAAGATGGCGGCCCTGCTTCGGCGCGGGCTGAGCGAGGAGGGACTTACCGTCGACCTAGCCGCAACCGGCGAGGATGCCGTGGGCATGGCGCGATCCTGCGGGTATGACGCGATCGTCCTCGACGTGATCCTGCCCGGCATCGACGGCTTTCAGACGTGCCGCCAGCTGCGCGTCGAGGGGATCTGGTCGCCGGTGCTGATGCTGACCGCGCGCGGGGCGTTGGAGGATCGCGTCGCCGGGTTGGATGGGGGCGCCGACGACTACCTGACCAAGCCCTTCTCGTTCGCCGAGCTGTTGGCCCGCCTGCGAGCCCTCGTGCGACGTGGCCAGAGCGAGCGTCCGTCGATCATCGAGGTCGGAGAGCTGCGACTCGATCCCGCGACGCGCGAAGTCTGGCGTGGCGAGTCTCAGATCGAGCTCTCGGCCAAGGAGTTCGTCCTGTTCGAGACGTTCATGCGCAGGCCGGGGCACGTCCTGACCCGCGCTCAGCTGCTCGACCAGGCTTGGGAGTACGACTTCGAGCACCGCTCCAACGTGATCGAGGTCTACATCCGCTATTTGCGCCGCAAGATCGATTTGCCTTTTGGAGTCAAGTCGATCGAAACCGTTCGCGGAGCCGGCTACCGACTGCGAAAGGATGGTGGACGCTGAGTCATATCTCGATTCGTTTGCGCGTCACCCTCGTGTTCGCCGCGGTGATGGCGCTTGTCCTCGGCGCCACCGGCGTGTTCGTCTACTTGCGCTTCAGTGCCGAGCTCGATGCTGCGATCAATGCGGGACTGCGCTCACGAGCGAACGATGTTGCGGCGTTGATCAAGGAGGTGGACTCCGGCCTGCGGGAGCGTCCGCAAAGCCTGGTCGGGCGCACCGAGAGCTTTGCCGAGGTGCTGGATGCAAGCGGCCGCCTGTCGGACTCCTCGTTGGCTGTTGGCCAGCACGTCCTGCTCACACCCACAGAGCTCAAGCGAGCGCTGCGCGACCCAATCTTCCTCGACCGCCGCCTTCTCCCGGGGTTTCCACAGAAGTCGCGCCTTCTGGCCGTGCCGGTTACCGCCAGGGGACGTGAGCGCGTCATCGTCGTGGGCACATCGACCGAAGCGCGCAACGACTCGCTTACAGACCTCGCACAGCTGCTGGCGCTGGGCGGCCCCATCGCACTGCTGCTCGCCTCGCTTGCCGCCTACGGCGTCGCGGCCGCTGCCCTTCACCCGGTCGAGGCCATGCGCTCGCGGGCCGCCGAGATCTCCGCGGCCGAGCCCGACCGGCGCCTTCCCGTTCCACCGACACGCGACGAGGTGGCGAGGCTTGGCAACACGCTCAACGAGATGCTCGGACGTCTTGGCGAGGCACTCGAGCACGAGCGATCATTCGTGGCCGACGCCAGTCACGAGCTGCGCACTCCTTTGGCGATCCTGCGAACCGAGCTTGAGTTGGCGCTCGCGAGGGGTCGCTCGCCCGACGAGCTGCGAGCGGCGCTTTCGTCCGCCGCCGAGGAGACCGATCGCCTGACCCAACTGTCTGAGGATTTGCTTGTCATCGCTCAGACCGAGCGGGGGGAGCTGCCGCTTCGTGTGGCCGGTTTGGACTTGACCGAGACTCTCGACGGCGTCGGCCGCAGGTTTGCCCGGCGGGTCGAGGACGGAGGGCGGGTGATACGCGTGACGGCGCCGTCCTCGCTGACGCTCTACGGCGATCGGCTTCGCCTCGATCAGGCGATTGGCAGCATGGTGGACAACGCGCTGCGCTATGGCTCTGGACCGATTGACCTCGAGGCGGCCACTCACAACGAGTCGGTTGAGATCCACGTCTTAGACCGAGGAGCGGGCTTTCCGACGGAGTTCCTGGGACGCGCGTTCGAGCGTTTCAGCCGCGCCTCCTCAAGCCACCGCGACGGCGGCAGTGGCCTCGGCTTGGCGATCGTCCAGACCGTCGCTCGCGCTCACGGCGGGGAGGCACATGCCGGAAATCGCGAGGGGGGAGGAGCCGACGTCTGGCTAACCCTGCCGTCCAGTTCCGCATAGCGGCGTCTGACGCGAGCTGGCTTTCATCTGACGTTAATCGCGAGAGCAAATGATGGCGCCGCCTCGATGCACCCGATCTCCTACTTCCAAGCGGTTGTCCTCGGCCTCATCCAGGGCTTCGCTGAGCCGTTTCCGATCTCAAGCCTTGGTCATGGTGTGGTCGTTCCCAAGGCGCTGGGCTGGAACATCCACCAGGACGACGATTACTTCCTCGCCTTCCTGGTTGCCACCCACTGCGCCACGGCGATTGTGCTGTTCTTCTTTTTTCTCGACGACTGGAAGCGCATCCTGCGCGGCCTTTGGCGGTCGCTGCGTGACCGACACCTGGCGCCGGGGGACACCGATGCACGCCTTGGTTGGCTGCTCGTAGTCGGGACGATCCCCGCCGGCGTCCTCGGGCTGCTGCTTGAGCATTCGCTGCGCAGCGTCTTCGCCTCGCCGGAGACGGCGGCGATCTTCCTCGCACTCAACGGTGTGCTCCTGCTCGTGTTCGAGCGGCTGCGTCGCCGGCAACCGACACCGGGTGACGGTGAGGGGGATTCCGACCCCCGGATCGCCAAGATGAGCTTTCGCCAGGCAGGGGCGATCGGGGCTGCGCAGGCCGTGGCGCTGATCCCCGGCATTTCTCGATCGGGCATCACGATGGGCGGCGGTCTGATTGCCGGGCTCTCCAATGAGGACGCCGCGCGCTACGCGTTTCTGCTCGCTACGCCGATCATCGGCGCCGCCGGGCTGCTCAAGCTCCCTGAACTGCTCGGCTCGGCCGGAGAAGGTGTACGAGGGCAAGCGCTGGTCGGTGCGCTGGCCGCCTCCGTCACCACATATCTAGCAGTCAAGTTCCTGCTGCGCTTCTTTCGGACGAACCGGCTCACGCCATTTGGCATCTACTGCATCGTCGCCGGGCTCCTCTTCACAGTCGCCTTCGCACGGTGACTTCAATTACTGATGCGAGCGACCCGCCTTGCGCGTCTAGACCGCCGATTAGGTATGCGACGCTTCCGACAGTCGTTGCCGCGGCATTGGTGACCGCCATCGGCAGACGTCCGGCAGGATGAACGATCCTCGTCGAGGGGTCGAAGGACAGAATTCTGCCGGTTGGCTTTTTCGCCGTTCTGCCGCCAAGAACGTAAATCTGACCACTCAGGGCAACCGCCGATGCGTGCGAAAGAGGACGGGGGAGGTGTCCGACGAGCCTGCTGTGAGTGGTGCCGGTGTCATAGGCCTGGATTGCATTGGAGTCGGCCCCGCTGGCCAACTCGCCGCCAAAGGCATAGATCGTCCTTCCAACCGCGGCCACTGCGGCGTAGCGAAACGGGATCGGCAGCTCTCCCGCCACGGTGAAGCGGCGACCGTCTGACGTGCGCAGGATCGTCCCCGTCGGTGCCTGGCCGTCATAGCCCCCGAGCACATATGCGCTGCCGTCGATCGCGACGACCGACAGGTCCGATCGAGTACTCGGCAGACGCCCCAGCAGTCTGCCCGATTGCCCGCTGCGCAGCGATTCCACGGAGTCCAGCTCCGTGATCGAACCGCCCCCGAAGACGAGCACCGTCCCGTGCAACGACGCCGCTGCGGTGTCGTGACGTGGTTCGGATAGAGAGCCTACTGTTGCGAATCCACCAGTCGAAGGGCTCAGTTCGAATATGTCGCTCACCGATTCATCGCCGCTGTTGAGGCCGCCGAGCACCAGGACACCGCCTGGATGCGTCACCGTCGCCTCGCCCGAGAGCGGTCTTGGCAACGAGTGTGGCGCGAGCCGAGCAATCAGCCTCGGCGAAGCGAGCCTCTGACTCGTGGGCGCCGACGCGATTGGCTTCCTATCCGACGCGCCTCCACCGGAGCCAAGCACCAGAACCAGCGCCACCACGAGTGCCAGCAGCAGCGCAAGCGCTGGTAGTAGGCGTGTTTGTCTCCTTCGCCGTGCGGCAAAGCGCCGAGATCGACCTCTCCTGCCCCGACTTCTCTTTAGCGCAGGCAACACCGACAGCGATTCTGGCGTCTCTACTTCAACGGGGGATGAGAGCGAGCGTGCCTCTCATCTGAGGTTCACCAAGCTCGCTGAACATCTTCGCAATGACCCGAGGGGCGCCAAGGCTCACGGTGGCTGCTATGTTGCTGGCGGGGATGATTGGCATCGTGCTCGTGGGCTGCGGTGGTGGTGCCCATCGGTCCACGCAAGCGAGTCTCAAGGTGGCGTCGTCGCCATCTGTTGGCGCAGTCCCCCGGCTTCTCGATCCTCACGACGTCTACGCTGCCGACCGCCCCGGGCAGCTTGCGACGGCAGTGCGGAGCTTCCCCTCGCGTGTTTATGTGCCGAACAGCAAGAGCAACACTGTCAGCGTGATCGATCCACGCACCTACGAGGTGATCGATCAGTTTCCCGTGGGAGCCCTCCCACAGCACGTGACCCCTGCCTATGACCTGAAAACCCTGTGGGTGGACAACGACGAAGGCAACAGCCTCACACCGATCGACCCGGCCACCGGCAGGCCTGGAAAGCCGATCCCCGTCACCGACCCATACAACCTCTACTTCACTCCCAACGGCCGTTACGCGATCGTCGTCGCGGAGCGACTGCTGCGGCTCGACTTTCGCGATGCCCACACGATGCGCCTGCATCACTCACTGCGCGTACCGTGCCCGGGAGTCGATCACATGGACTTCACAGCCGACGGTCGCTATCTGCTCGCGAGCTGCGAGTTCGGCCACAAGCTGGTCGAGGTCGACGTGTCGCGGGAGACCGTGGTCAGGTCGGTCTCGCTGAGGGCGGAAGCGATGCCTCAGGATGTCAAGCTCTCTCCCGACGGACAGGTCTTCTATGTCGCCGACATGATGTCCGGCGGGGTATGGCTTATCGACTCCAAGCGCGTGCGCACGGTCGGCTTCATTCCCACGGGCATGGGGGCACACGGGCTTTACGTGAGCCGTGACTCTCGCGATCTCTATGTCTCAAATCGCGAGGAAGGGTCGGTCTCGGTGATCTCATTTGCCAAGCGCAGAGTCGTGCACCGCTGGCGTTTGCCCGGTGGCGGAAGCCCTGACATGGGTGGCGTATCAGCGGATGGGAAGGTGCTTTGGCTGTCGGGCAGATACAACGCTGAGGTCTACGCGATCAGCACGCGTACGGGAAAGCTGCTGGCCCGCATTCCCGTCGGCAAGGGTCCCCACGGGCTGTGCGTGTATCCGCAGCCGGGCCGTTATTCGCTGGGGCATACGGGAGTGTTTCGCTAGCCGCTCGGTTCTCATCTAGGTCTCATGAATGTGGCATAGACCTTGCCATTGACTCGCCACAGCGGCCAAGGAGAAATGTGACCTTCCAGCCTATGAGAATGCACTTTGTAGCGGCCGCCTTTCTCTGCCTGCCGCTCGTCGGCTGCGGCGGCGGCTCCCCGGCTCGGGCTCCCGGCCCTGGCGCCAATCTGCCGGCGGTGCCCGGCACGAGCGCGCCAAGCGAGGCGCAGTCCGCCGCAACCGGGGACATCCCCGACAACCAGGCCTTCCTGACCTTCGTCAACAAGCAGGCCGGCTACTCGATCAGCTATCCGGAGGGTTGGGCGCGCAGGGGCTCAACCAACGACATCATCTTCCAAAACCGGGCCAACGTCATCCACGTGGTGACCGCTGAGGGTTCGCCACCGACCCTCGCCAGCGCTGCAGGGGCGTTGGCGGTGTTGAGGCGTGTCGATCCGACCGTCAGCGCCAGCGCACCTCGGCCAGCGAGGAGCAATGGGGAAGCCGTGTTGAGGCTCACCTACACGCGCCTTAGCACTGCTGATCCGGTGACGGGTAAGCGTCTGCCCGTCACGGTGGACCGTTACGAGTACGCTCGTGGCGGCAAGGTCGCGATCGTCGATCTCGCCACCGCAAAGGGCGTGGACAACGTGGACGCCTACCGGATGATCAGCCGGAGCTTCCGATGGCGATAGGGAGCCTCTACCACGAGGCTGAAGGCGAGTCCAAGCCGATCGAGTGGCCGGCGTTGGAGCTGCATGACGTATTCAGGATCTATCGCTCCGGCCCTGTCGAGACGGTTGCGCTCCGTGGCGTTGACCTCCAGGTCAACGACCGTGAATCAGTTGCGATTCTCGGGCCGTCTGGCTGTGGCAAGAGCACGCTGCTGGCGCTCGCGGCTGGTCTGGACCGGCCTTCGGCGGGGGATGTTCGGGCCTTTGGCAGCTCGCTTGCTGCCCTCGGCGACGAGCAGTTGGCCGCATATCGAGCCCGCCGGGTGGGGATCGTGTTCCAGAGCGGGAACCTTTGGGAGACGCTCAGCGCGCGTGAGAACGTGATCGTCGCCCTGCGGCTGGCGGGCTGCGAGCGGCCAGGGAAGCGAGCCGACGATGCGCTTGCGGCGCTTGGCCTGGCAGGCCGTGCCGAGCACCGCGTGGCGGCGCTCTCCGGGGGCGAGCAGCAGCGTGTTGCAATAGCCGCGGCCGTCGCTCGCCGTGCGCCGCTGGTGCTGGCCGACGAGCCGACCGGCGAGCTCGACGCCGCGAACGAGCACAAGGTGCTCGAGGTATTGAGCGACCTGCCGGTCGAGCACGGGTGCGCAGTGGTTGTCGTCACCCACTCCAACGCGGTGGCGGCAGCGGCTGTGCGAACGATCGAGCTCAGCGACGGGTTGGTGGTCAAATGAGCCAGGGCGGTCTTGCCACGGCCACGCACCTGGCCGCCTGCAGTGACGTGTCCGTGTCGTTTGGTGGAGGCGAGGCAGGCGTCTTGGCGCTGACGGACATCGAGCTCACTATCGCCGCGGGCGAGGCGATCGCGCTGTGGGGGCCGTCGGGTTCAGGCAAGACCACGTTGCTGCACGTACTCGGCGGTCTGGTCATGCCGACCGCCGGCACGGTGAGTTGGAAGGGCGAGCGATTGTCGTCGCTGGACGCTGCTGCGCGTGGCCGCGCGCGAGCACGTGGCATCGCCTACGTCTTTCAGGGGTCGAACCTGTTTCCCAACTTCACGGCGTATGAGAACGTCGCCTTCGCGGCATGGGTCTCGGCACGTCATGGCAAGCACCTCGATGCGGACTCTCCGAGTTTGACGGCAGCAGAGCTGCTCGAGCTCGTTGGGCTCTCCCGCAAGCTCGATGCGCTGCCAGGCGAGCTGTCAGGAGGAGAGGCACAGCGCGTCGCGATCGCGCGTGCACTGGCGCAATCGCCCGAGCTGCTCCTGTGCGACGAGCCCACGGGTCACCTGGACTCCGACACGGCCGGCCGTGTCCTGGAGCTCATAGACGCGCTTCGCGATCGTTTTGGCTTCGCACTCTCGATCGCCACTCATGACCGGCGGGTGGCCTCGCGCTGCGAACGCCTCGCGTGTCTCGCTGACGGCCGCCTCACGCAATCCCAGCCATGAGGGCTGCCCTGCAGCTGGCGCTCGCTGGCGCAAGGCGCCGCCCCGCCCATGCTGCCACACAGGTAATCGTGCTCGCGATCGCCGTCGCGCAGCTCGGGGCGATGATCCTTTTCGTTGGGCATTCGCTACGCACGATGACCGCATCGACAACTCGCAGCGTCTCGCTCGACCTCCAGGGTCCCGTGGGCTCCTACGAGCAAGCAAGAACGCTTGCGGCGAAGGTCCGCCGTCAGGCGGACATCGTGCAGGCGGCGCCGGCCGCGACGGCGCCTCTGGCGGCTGTCAGCCATCGGGGCGCCGCCGGCATCACCTCGTCCGGGGGAGGGGCGGTGCTCGCGATCGCTCCAGACTACCTGCGCCATTTCGACACCTTCCACTACCTGCGCGGCTCGTTGCAGTCGGGGCAGGTTGTGCTGGATCAGCAACTGGCGGCGACCCTGCAAGCACGCGTCGGTGAGACCGTCACGCTTCGTGGCGCCGGCAATGAAACGCCGCGTCGGTTCAGGGTTAGTGGCATCGCGCTTGTGACCGCGTCAGACCGGCTGTTTCAGCCGCTGAACCCGCTGCTCGGACCGGCACCTGCCCAGCCGCCCTCCAACATCGCGATTGTCCCGATCGAGGACTTTGCGCGTACGATGGCTCGCCGGCTGCCGAGCCTGCGCATCGGCGCCGCGGCGGTGCCCGGCGTCCAGAACGGCGTTCAGTGGCAGATCCACGTCCAGGTGGACCCCGTGGCGCTGAACGGCAGCCCGCAGCATGCCCTGACCCGGGCCGAACAGATCCGTAACTCGCTGGAGCGGTCGTTCCCCGGAAAGGTGCAGTTCGTCGACAACCTCTCCGAAGCCCTCAACACGGCGGCTGCGGATGGCCTGTACGCAGAGGCGCTGTTCATCATGCTCGCCGTGCCCGGAGCGATCTTGGCCCTGGGCCTCGTGTATCTAGCGGCGCTGGGAACCGTCGATCGAGATCGACGTGAGCTCGCCCTGTTGCGAGCCCGTGGCGCCAATCGCCGTCAGATGCTCGGCCTGGCTCTCACGGAAGCGTCGCTGGTCGGAGTTGTCGGAGGGCTGCTGGGCGCCGGGCTGGCTTTTGCGGCGCTGCACGTTTTGATCAAAGGCTCGCTCGGGCTCACGCTTGGGCGGGCTGGTGGCGCGGTCGCTGCCTGTGTTGTGTTGGCCATGGTTGGGGCCACTGCGGCGCGCCTTATGACAGGAATCCGAGCGCTCTCCAGCACCGTCGTCGAGGGACGGCGAAGCGTCCGGCGTGCCGGTCGGCCGCTTTGGCAACGCCTCTATCTCGACGTTCTGGCACTTGCGTTGAGCGGTCTGATCTACTGGCTGACGGCGAGCACAGGTTTCTCGGCGGTGATCAACCCCGACTCCAACCCGACGTTGTCGCTCTCTGTGTACATGTTCTTTGCACCGGCACTGCTTTGGATCGGCGCCACGCTCCTGCTGGTCCGACTGCGCGGCCGTTCGATTGCCATCGTTGCCAGACATCTCCGTGCAGGCGGGCGGCCGAGCGGACGGCGAGGCTTTCTGCTGGCCAGCGCGAGCCGGCGGGGCGATGCGATCAACCGGGGGCTCGTGCTCGTGGGGCTACTGCTGGCGTTTGGCGTCAGCCTCGGTGTGTTCACGGCGACCTATGACCAGCAGTCGAGCATTGACGCGCAGTTGACCCTTGGGGCAGACGTAACGGCTACCGCTCCACCCGGCGTCGTTGCACAGAAGCAACTGGCGAGCAAGATCGCCCACGTGCCCGGCGTGGTGGCCACGACCGCTGTCGATCATGCCTATGCCTACGTTGGCCCCGACCTGCAGGACACCTTTGGTATCGACCCGGCGACGATCGGGCTTGCTACGACGCTTCGAGACTCCTACTTCGCGGGCAGCGGCGCCGAGCAGGCTATGCGGCGTCTGCGCGCAACCCCCGACGGCATTCTGGTCTCCAAAGAGACGATCACCGACTACTCGCTACGTCGCGGCGATCTGCTGCGGTTGCGCCTGCTCGATCATCGCAGCGGTCATTTCCATACGGTTGCTTTCCACGTCGTGGGAGTGGTGCAGGAGTTCCCGTCGGCGCCCAGGGACTCGTTCATGGTGACGAACCTGCGCTACTTGCAAGCTGCGAGCGGCTCTGGCGGGCCTAACGTCGTGTTCGCAAGGGCGAGCGGTGATCCCACGGCGCTCGCCTCGCGCATAGGCACGGCGACTCGCAACGATGGAGTTATCGTCAAGGACATCGGTCAACAGGCGGTCCAGACGGCAAGCTCGATCACCTCCGTCGACCTAAGTGGCATCAGCCGGCTGGAGCAAGCGTTCTCGATTTTGCTGGCGGCGGGCGGGATGTGGCTGTTCGTGAGCCTGTCCGTGAGCGAGCGTCGCCACGAGTTCGCCACGATGGCTGCCGTCGGAGCTTCGCTAACCGACATCGCCGGATTCATCCGCAGCGAGGCCGTGGCGGTGTTGGCGGCCGCCTTGTCCCTCGCCGTGCTGCTCGGCTGGCTGCTCTCGGAGATGCTCGTCGCCATGTTGCAACATGTCTTCGATCCGCCACCCGATCGCCTGGCTGTGCCTTGGGGTTATCTCGGAGAGCTGGGCTTGGCTGCGGTGGCAGGTGGGTTGGTCGCGGCTGCATTTGCCACACGAAGGCTCAAACGACTATCGCTAGGGGCAGCACTGCGAGAGCAGTGATCGAGACCCGTTCGAGCTCCACTCGCGCCCGCCCGGGTATGACTGGTCAACAACGTCACTCATGCGCGTACCGGCGATTTCCCGTGGCGCGCGCCTTGCCGCCGGATAAGCGAACAGGCGCCGGGTGGTGTGTGACCCCGATCGCTGTGCTCACCGGCCCAGCGCTCGACGAAGCCAGCACCCGGAGCCGCGCTATTTCAGTTTCGGTTTCTTTTCTTTTTTGATTTTGACCGTGCCGCTGTGGGTGAGGCCGTTGACCGTGAGGCTGTATCCGTCGCCCGTGGCAAGCGGGGAGTAGTGGCTGTAGGCAGAGCCAAAGTGGTAGACGACTTCCGTTTCGGTGAATGTGCTGAAGACGAGCCCGATGCAGTCGCCAGGCCCTTCACCTGCCGTCCATCCCTCGCTGGGCTCCTGGAATGTCACCATTGTCCCGAAGTTGTCGCCGCTAGCGACTTCTTCTTCGAAACATGGGGGAACGGCTTCGGCCGCTTCGAACGGGAGCGACCCCATTCCCCGGCCCTTGATGACGACTGTGGGTTCTTTCGGGAACCCGGAGAATTTGACCGATTTGATGGTTGGTCCTTTGACGGCGAATGCCGGTCCGGCGAGCGCCGTCCCGAGAATAGCTGCGGTCGTAAGGCACGCGATCGCGAATGCCTTTCGCATGTAGCCCCCTTGGCTGGAAGTGGTGCGGCCGCTTATTCGCGCGGACCCGGCGGCGAGTCTACACCCCGGAGTAGCGGCGTGGGCGGAGGATAGTCCTGTCTGTATGGACGATCTAACCCCCTCTTCGCGCGGTCGCGCGCACCTGCCGAGCAGGACTACCGCTGCAACCGATGCGCTCGGCCGTTCCGTGGCCCTCGGTGCCTCGCTGGAACTACCGCTACCCGCATTGCGGTTCGCCGCCGCCGTTCGCACCGATGATGGGGCACCCGTCTGCACCTCGCGCTGGGTCGCCCAGGAGTCTGGCGCCGTCATCGGTCTCACATTGCTCAACGTTCGGCATACGCTCGAACTGGACGGTGGCTTGACGCTGACACTGCCGCCGGAGCACGTTGAGGCGGACGCCTTGAAGCCGATGTTGGCTGCCGCATAATCGTCATAGTTCCCCACCGCAGCGACTACTAGGAGGGTCTTGCGAAACGACTAGCGAAACTCGCTACGCCTACTCCGCCAGCCCTGCGGCTTTGAGGGCTTCCTCTTCGTGCGATCGCCGAGGTCAGCGACCCGCAGAATCTCGATCCGGTAGTCGTCCCACTGCTCCGGCCAGGCGTCAAAGGCTTCAAGCACTCCGGCATGACCGTGCTGCCTTCGCGGAACGCCAGGAAAACCAGCAGCCTGAGTGATCTCGATGTTCTCGTCGCACAGGCTCAAGACGCCCTCGTTATCGCCCTGAATGAACGCATCGAGGGCGGCTTGCGCGACCTCCACGTTCTGCTTAGAAATAAGGGTTCACCCAGCCTCCGCGGGTCAATGGGCTCCCCGTTCCTCGGCGGGGCGTTCGGCGGCAGCACGGCCCTCGTCGACGTCGGAGATCGTAAGGCGTGCGATCAAGCCTCGTACCCAGACGACGACCCATCCCTCGCGTTGTCGAACGTGACCAGCGCCGCCTGCCGGACGACCGTTCTGAACGACCACGGCAAACACAACCCCATTGCCGAGGTCGCGGACTTCCTCAAGCCCGAACTCCAACTCCTCGTAGGCGCCAAACCAGTCCTCAAGGAAGCTGCGAATGGCCGCCCGTCCCTCGAAGTGGTCCCCCAACGCCCTCCCGTCGAAGGTCGCATCTTCGGCGAAGCTGCTGGCCACCGCGTCGAGATCACGACGATTCGCAGCCTCAAACGCCCTGTCCATAAGCGCGACCAAGTCGGGGGTCGTGGACTCCTCAGACATAGTGCGGGAAGTATCCCAGGCCCCACATCTACTCCGTGACATGGGAGCGCGTCCGCGTGCTCCCGCTAGCGGGGGAAGGGCACCGCCAAACGGAGGTAATGCCGATGCAGGGAGCCCGACAGCCCGCACCACGACTGGTCTAGCGAGTTTCGCTAGACCCTCCTCGACGACTCATAATCGGTAGGTCCCTGGTTCGAGCCCAGGCGGGCCCACTGACAGTTGTCCGAAGATCCGAAGCCCACCCGCACGAGGTGCATCTTCGTAAGGTGCGGCCCACGCGTTAGCCACGAATGCCCACCACGACGGGCGGCGTCTGTGTCATTCACGTTCAAGCCAGCTCGCCATTAGCGAGAACCTGGCGATGATCCCGACCAAGAGTGCGTAGAGGAAAGCGAGCGGCGGTGCCAGGACGTATAGGACAACCCCAATCGCAATGAGGATCGTCAGCCAGGCCAATGTTGGCCAGAGGGGCTTGTTCCTCGCTCCACGCTCACATTCCGCCAATCCATGCCAGACACAGAACCCACCAATGACGAGCAGGGCTATCCCACCGTTGCCCTTCCGCCAAATATCGCTGCCGTGGGCTATTTCGAGCCCGAGCCCGGCGATACCGACCGCCGCTAGGACAGCCCCGAAAATTGCGAGGAGCGTCCACCTCATGCGGCAAGTATCGGTGCAAGAACCCAAGGGCTTGACGATGCCGCGGAAGGCGTGAGCACCCTCTGTCACAGCGAGGACGATCAGGGGGTCGGCTCAGCTGACCACCACAGGCTGAGCGCGCAGCAGCGCGCTCCTTTACCGGCGGCTGAGCCTGCGCAGCGCCGTAGGTAGTTCGCGCAACGTTGAGATTCTCAAGACGCGCGCTGGCCTGGACGCGGTTCTGAGACGGTCGAGCCAGATGCCGTGCAGTCCCGCGGCGGCAGCCCCTTCGGCATCGAGGTCGAGCCGGTCGCCCACGTGGGCTGTCTGTTCTCGCTCTACTCCCAGGCGCTCGCACGCCAGCGCGAAGATCTCCGCCTCGGGCTTTGCCACGCCCTCCTCGCCAGATGCCACCACCATCCGAAAGGATTCGCCGAGACCGATCGCGGCGAGCTTAGCTCGCTGTGGCTGACCCTCGCCATTCGTCACCACGCCCAACGCCACGGACGGGTCCGCCGCCGTCAGCGCCGTTAGCGCCGGAAGCACGTCGTCGAAGGCGCGCCACGCCGCGCGGTAATGGCGCAGGTAGGCCTCAAACCAGGCGTCCGCCCTGCGCTCTTCTGCCGGCTCCCTCCCCAGCGCCGCGCGCATTCCCTGCACGCGGCGACGGCGCTGCTCCAGGAACGTGCATTCGCCGCGGGCGTATTCGTCGTAGTGAAGAGCCTCCAAGCGCTGCCACTCCTTCCCAAGGAGCGCCAGCTCGTCCGCCTCTAAGTCCGGTAGCCAGCCGCTTAGGTGCGCCTGGAGGGCCGCAGCGCGTGCTGCATCGTGGTCCATCAGCGTTCCGTCGAGATCGAATAGCACCGCTCGGAGCACACGGCCAGTTTGCCGCTAAGTCCGGAGGCCATGTCGAGCGGCGCGCCAGGTGCGCCTTTGGGAATGGAGCCGCCCGGCAGCAAGCCCGGTCGCGTACAACCGGTCGATAGGCACACAACGTCCGCAGGCGACAGCACGTCCCGGCTGATACGAATGCTGGCCAACCAACGCCAACCGGCGGGGCCGCAGCCAAAAGCATGGTTTGCACATCACCCCCTGCTGGACCATCCCGGGGGCTACGACCGTTGATCGGGTGGCGTTACGCTCTCGCAATGAGGTTTGAGATCGTTCCCGAGCTAATTGAGATGGCGTCGTTTGGGCTGCCCCAGGAGGGCTGGGTGGTCCGTCCGGAAGGGCTGATGAATGGCGGGGGCGCCGAACGACTCACCGAGTCGAGGGAGTAGGCGATGTCGCAGGAGAACGTGAAAGCCGTCAAGCGATTGCACGACGCATTCAACGCGCGCGACCTCGACGGGTTCGCCGAGACGACAACACCGGACTTTGAGTGGTCGCCGTCGATGGTGGCCATAGAGGGCGAGACATTCCGGGGACGCGAGGGCATCGAAACCTACTTCGATCGCATGATCGACGCATGGGATGAGTTCCGAGTGGTCGCTGGCGAGTTTCGCGATCTCGGCGAGCGCGTCCTATGGAGCGGGCGGCTCGACGGACGCGGACGTCTGAGCGGGGCTCCGGTCAGCGCGCCGCTGGACATCTTGTATGACCTTCGGGGCGGCGGGATCACGCGCATGCACTCATATCTCGATCATGCCGAGGCCCTCAAAGCCGCGGGGCTGGAGGAGTAGGCGATGTCGCGGGAGAACGTGGAGGTGGTGCGACGCCTGTACGAGGCCTCGGTCCGCCACGACAACGAGGCGTGCGTACGGGAAGCGCATCCGGACGTGGAGATGGTGAGCTTCCTGATGGGAGTCGAGGGAACCGTCTACAAGGGGCATGCCGGTATGCGCCGTTACATCGACGACCTGTTCAGCGTCTTCCCGAACTGGCATCCAGAGATCCTTCGAACGACCGACTACGGCGATGTCGTCCTGGCGGAGGTCAGAATGGCGGGACGGGGTGCGGTTTCCGGAGTGGAGATCGAACAGGACGTATGGCAGGTCACCAGTCTGCGCGACGGCAAGATTCTCGGGTTCCACGGATACGCGAGCCGAGCCGACGCGCTCAAAGCCATGGGGCTGGAAGAGTAGGAGTCAACTGCGACGGGAGTCGCCTGCGGGATACTCCACGCACGATGCCCGAGGACACTCCACCCTACGACCTGGCTCAGCTCACGCGTGCCTGGCTCGAGGCCGGAACCAGCGGCGATATTGACCGGACCTTGAGCTTCTTCGGTCCCGACCCAGTCTGGGACATGTCGCCCATGGGGATGGGGGTGTTCGAGGGCCTGGCGGCGATACGCGGCTTCTATGAGGACTGGATGGGCGCGTACGAGGATTACAGGATCGAGGCGGAGGAGATCCACGACCTCGGAGACGGGGTCACCTTCTGTGTCGTCCTCCAGCAAGGACGTTCCGGCGGGGAGTGGCGGCACGGTCCAGCTGCGCTACGGAACTTGCGCGGACTGGGTGGACGGCAAGGCCGTGCGCGTGTGGAACTTCACCGACATCAACGAGGCCCGTGCCGCCGCCGAACGGCTCGTCGAGTCGAAGGAGTAGTGGGGAAGCTGCTGACCAGATACCGGAGAGGGGGCACGTCGGCCCTCATGGGAGCCATAGCCTCTCACGTGGGATGGCGAGAAGGCGTGAGTGCCGATCATCTGATCTCGCGGGTCGTCGAGCTTGAATCGCCACCGCCAGGCTGGGACGAGGCCAAGCCTCTCGCGCTCGCTGCTCGCGCGCGGCGGGTGTTCGCAGGCGCTCGTTCGGCGGCGGAGTAGAGGATGTCGCAGACGAACGTCGAGCTCCACCGCCGCCTTATCGAGGCGTTCAACGCACGTGACATCGAGGTGTTCGTCGCGGGCTTCGATCCAAACGCTGAGTTTCAGTCGGTGTTCGCGGCGGTCGGCGGGGCGTTCTACCACGGGCACGATGAGTTGCCCGGCTACTTCCGCGACCTCGCGGACGCGTGGGGCGATGAGATCCGCATCGAGCCAGAGGTCTATTTTGACCTCGGCGAGCGCACACTTCTATTTCTGCTGTTCCACGGGCGCGGACGGCTCAGCGGAGCGGAGGTCACGATGTCGGTGGCCCTGATGGCGAAATGGCGGGAGGGTCTGATCGTCCACTTGCGGGCCTACGCCAACAGGGAGGATGCGCTGAGTGACGTGGGTGTGCCAGTAGAGACCCTGAAAGCAATCGCGCCCTGACGCACGCGAAGGCTGCGCAAAAACCGGGTCGCTCGATCCGGATCCAGACGTAGTCCAGACAGCCCCGTCGCGGAAGCGTCGCCGATGCTGGAGACGCGGATCCGCGTGAGCGCGAGCCGGTGTACGCTTACTCGCTGTCATGACCGAGGCATCTCCCGCCCTATACCGCTCCGGCGCAGGCGAGCCGATCGTGCTCTTGCACGGCTTCACAGGCACATGGCATCACTGGCGCCCTCTGCTCGATGGGCTCGCGGCGCGCTATGAAGTGATCGCGCCGACCGTCGCCGGCCATGACGGCGCCAAGCCATACCCGCTCGACAGCCCGATGACGTTTGCGGGCTCGACCGACTCGCTCGAAGGCCACCTTGACGAACTCGGGGTGGGCACGGCGCATCTCGTCGGCAACTCGATGGGGGGCGGCCTGGCGCTCGAGTTGGCCAAGCGCGGGCGCGCGCGATCGGTCGTCGCGCTCGCTCCGGCCGGCGGCTGGAGCGAAGGCGATGGCGAGTCCCAGCGGCTTGCTCGCTTCTTTGCCCGCCAATTGCGTCTCACACGGGCCTCCGCTTCGCGCATGGCGGCGATCCTCAGCCGGCCGAGGGCACGGCGTCTCGCGCTGCGCGACATCATGCGTCGCGGCGATCTCCTCTCCGCCGCCGAGGCCGTGGGGCTCGCGCAGGCGTCGCTTCGCTGCACGGTCGCCGAGCGGGCGATCACGGCGCTGCGCGCTGACCACGGCCTGACGCTTGAAGGTCTCGACCAGATCGAGTGCCCGGTTCTGCTCGCCTCGCCGCAGTTCGACCGCGTGCTGCCGGTCGAGCGCCATGCGCCGCGTCTGCGGCGCGAGATACCGGGTATCGAGTGGCTGATGCTCCCGAACTGCGGGCATGTGCCGATGTGGGACGACACCCCGCTCGTGCTGCGGACGATCACGGAGTTCGTCGATCGCAACATGGCGCCGGCGCCGGCGTCCGAGCCGCTCGCGCTCGCCCCCTCGCCGACGGGCGCGTAGATCCCGCCCGGGAGTCGCTCGCCGGCGCAACCGCGACCGGCGCGCTCTAAGCTCCTGCGACCCCTTCGATCAGGACGGAGCTTCGGTTGCTTTACGTCGGCCTGGGAATCATCTACGTCTTTCTGCTGCTTTTCCTCGGTGTCAAATCGATCAAAAGCGGCCACTGGATCTTGTTCATCCTCGGATTCGTGTTCCCCATCTTCTGGATCATCGGCGGCGTCTTGCCGCCCAAGGGGATGTCGCGCGTGGACGCCCTGTACGCGCAACGGGATCGCTCGGCCCAGTAGCGCGCGGCAGCCAGGAGGAGTCGAGGCTCCTCGGCGGCTTGCGATCGGGCGCATACAAAGCGAGAAACCGGGTAGTAGACTCTGAAGAGGAGCAGGTCGGACTAACGCGCAAGCGAACCGGCGGAGGGTTGACATGACGGTTACGAGCATGGTGCGACCATCGGCCACAGTTGGACCAAAGGCCAGTCCGGACGCAAACGAGGAGGCTCAGCTTTTCCTCCAGCACCGGCAGGGCGATCAGGCCGCACGCGAGGCCCTTGTGCGGCGGTTCATGCCACTGGCGCGCAGCCTTGCGCGGCGCTACGATCGCTCGTCAGAGCCGTTCGAGGATCTGGTGCAGGTCGCTTCGCTTGGGCTTTTGAAGGCGCTCGACCGCTTCGACTCGGATCTCGGGCACCCATTCGCCTCGTTCGCCGTACCCACGATCCTCGGAGAGATGCGCCGGCACTTCCGCGACGCTGGATGGTCGGTGCACGTGCCCCGTGGCTCCCAGGAACGCGCGCTGAAGGTGCGCGACGCGCAGGAGCGGCTCGCCAACGAGCGCGGGCGCGCGCCGACCGTGAACGAGCTGGCGGAGTATCTGGAGCTTGCCACGGACGAAGTCATCGACGCGCTGCAGGCGATTCAGGCGTACGAGTCGCTGTCGCTCGACGCCCCGCGCCCAGGCGCCACTGACGAGGTGACCTCCTACGGAGACGCGATGGGCGAAGAGGACGAGCGGTATGAGCTCGTGGAGATGGACGCGACGGTCAGTTCGGTCCTCGGGCACATCCCGCAACGCGAGCGGCTGATCCTGCGGATGCGCTTCGTCGAGGATCTCACCCAGACCGAGATCGCAGAACGTGTCGGAATATCCCAGATGCAGGTGTCCCGGTTGCTGCGCCGCTCGCTCGATCAATTGCGGGCACTGACGGATGACAACGAGCCAGTGCGCTGAGGACGCGTTCGCGGCCGTCCACGACGCAAGCCGAGCACCGCCCCAAACCGAGCACCGCCCAGTCGCTGGCTCACATGGATAGCCGCGTGTCGATGGCCGAGCCACCGAATGTCTGTCTGAATCTCTCCAACCAGCCCGAGAACGTGGTGCTGGTGCGAGAGATGCTGAGCGGGATCGCGGAGACGATCGGCCTCGACGGCAACGATCTCAACGATATCCGGACGGCCGTCACGGAGGCGTGCAACAACGTCGTGCTGCACGCTTACGAGGGCGGCGAAGGGCCGCTGCAGATCGAGGTGTTCGTGTCTGCCGGTGCTGTGGAAGTCGTCGTGCGCGACCACGGAACAGGCATCAAGCCGAGAATCCGAACCGCCGAGGAGGAAGCCCTCGGCATCGGCCTATCGATCATCCAGGCTTTGGCTCCGCGCGTCGAGTTCAACGAGGTCGCCGGCAGCGGGACCGAGGTTCGGATGGAGTTCGCCACTTCGCCGACAAGCGCTCTCGAGTCGCTTGCCGAGGATGGATTCGAGCCCCCGACCGTCACGAGCACCGAGTTGGCGACGACGACAGCAGTTGCAATCGCGCCCAACGCCCTCGCACGGAAGGTGCTTCCTCGTGTGATGTGCGTGCTTGCGGCGCGTGCGCGCTTTTCGACGGATCGGATCTCCGATGCCGAACTCGTCGCCGATGCGCTCGTCGCGCGCGTGCCCGAGTCCAGCGCGGGAGGCGACCATCTGAGCGTCTCGGTACGGGTCGAGCCGCGCAATCTGCGCCTGCGGATCGGTCCGCTGAGCTCGGGCGGCTCGCAGCGGTTGATCGTCGACTCGGCTGTCGATGGGCTCGGCCCTGTGATCGAGAGGCTGACCGACGATCACGAGGTGGCCGCCGTCGGCTCTGCGGAGATGCTCGCTCTGCGGCTGGTCGATCGGCGGTGACGCCGCCCCAATAGCTGCCGGTAGAGCCGCCTGGGAGGAGGCGAGGCGGTGGCCGCCGGGGGAAGCGGCCACCGCCCGAGGGACGACAACTCCAACGTGCTTATGCCCGGTATCGAGCGTCCTAAACATCGTTCTCAACTGCTTCGGAGGTTGGCCGCCGGCGAGAGGGGGTAACTGATCTCCTAGCCGAGCGACCAGCGCGCGGCATCCAGCGAATGGAGGACATGGAGATGGTTGCTCTGATTGCGCTCGTGTTGATCTTGGCGCTCCTTGGAGGGCTTGGTTTTGCGGCACATGTGCTGTGGTACGTGCTGATCTTTGCCATCGCGATATGGCTGATCGGGTTCTTCGTCGGGGGTGCGGCCGACGGGGGTGGACGCCGGTGGTACGGGCGCTGACGGTGCCAGGCGAACTACGGCAGCGAGCCATACGAGCTCCATGCGTCACGGTCGGCGGGCATACTTGGTGCATCTGACAACCGTTGGCGCGATTCGCGCGCGCTACAGACGCGCGCGGGTGAGCCGATAGAGAGACGATGAGCGCGCAACGTGCAATCGTCGGGCTGTGCCACCCGGCACGACCCGCGAAGGGGGATCGGATGGCGAACTCGGGCCGCGTGGGGTGCTCTTTCCGCCACGAGGCTCTCCTCTACGCGGGAACGCGTAGCTTCCTGCGGGGAACACTGCCGTTCATCGGCGAGGCTCTGGCTGCGCAGGAAGCTGTGCTCGTAGCCGTAAGCAGCGTCCGGGCGAGTCAGCTGACGGAGGCTCTTGGAGACGACGCGGAGCGGGTGCATTTCGTGGACATGCACCAACTCGGGCGCAATCCCGCTCGCGTGATACCCGCCTGGGGCGAGTTCCTCCGGGAACACGCCCCCGCCGGTCGCGCGCGAGGCATCGGCGAACCCGTCTGGGCCGGGCGCAGCCGCGCGGAGCTCGACGAGTGCCAGCGCCACGAGTCGCTGCTGAACCTCGCGTTCGCGGACGGGCCGGAATGGCGGCTGCTCTGTCCCTACGACATCGACGCCCTCGAGGACTCGGTGATCGAGGCGGCGCGGCGGAGCCATCCGCTGCTCGCCGGCGACGGCGCCTGCCAGGCCAGCGATTCCTATCAGGACCCCTCGGTTGCGCCAGGGCCCTTCGACGGCGTGCTTCCCGCCCCGGCGGCTGAGGTCGAGGAGCTTCAGTTCGTGGCAAGCGGGCTCGGAGCCGTGCGCAGCCTTGTCTGCAAACGCGCGCAAGAGGCGCATCTCGGCGAGGAGGCCAACGGCGACCTCGTGCTGGCGATCAACGAGCTCGTGACCAACAGCGTCCAATACGGCGGCGGTCGCGGCACGCTCAAGATCTGGAGAGAGGGCGGCGAGCTGCTGTGCGAGGTGAGCGACCGCGGGCGCATCGTGGATCCCTTGGCGGGGCGCGTCCCGCCGCCGCTCGAGCAGCGCGGCGGCCGTGGTCTGTGGCTGGTCAACCATCTCTGCGACCTCGTGCAGATTCGCAGCTCGCCGGCCGAGAACGTCGCGCGCGTGCATATGCGACTGCCGTAGATAGCTGGTCCTTTGGCGGCGCGAGCTGGGCATGAAATCCTCAGCCCGCGACCCGCGGTCGCCGCCGAATCCGTTCGCTACGATTCCAGTGTGGGAGCTCAAGATCACCTGCGGGTGGAGGTCCGGCGTGAGCAGGAGCGTGTCGTGTTGCGCCTGACCGGCGAACTGGACCTGGCCGGCGCGCCGATCCTCGAGCGTATGCTCGATCAGGAGGAGATCGCCACGGCGGCGATGGTCGTGCTCGACCTCGATGGATTGCAGTTCGTCGACTCGACCGGCCTGCGGGTGATCCTCATGGCTCACGAGCGCTCCGAGGAGCGCGGGCAGGAGTTCGCGATCACCCCCGGCTCGCCGCAGGTGCAGCGCCTGTTGAGCATCACGAGCGTGAGTGAGCATCTGCACGTGGTCGCCGCGCCCGACGAACTGCCCGTGTAGGTCGTCACGGGGTTCGGGCTGCTCGGATTCGGCGGCGCGCCGGCCGGATCGGACGGGCCGTGGGTGTCAGAAGCCGCGCAGAGAGACCGCGGCCGGCGTCCCGGCCGGCGCTTTTGAGCCCTCCGCCGCGGTGAATACGCTCATACCGTGAAGCCGCACGAGCGAGTCGCCGTGATCGATCTCGGCTCCAACTCCTTTCGCCTGGTCGTGTTCATGGCCGGCGATGGCTGGTGGACACGCACCGATGAGATCTATGAGCCGGTTCGCATCGGCGAGGGTCTCGCGGGCACCGGCAAGCTCGGCCGCGAGCCGATGGAGCGCGCATTGGCGGCGCTTGACGTCTTTGCGCAGTTCGCGCGTGCGAGCGGGCTGGAAGCAGACGCCGTCGATGCGCTCGCCACGAGCGCGATCCGCGATGCGGAGAATGCCGAGGCCTTTCTCGAACGAGCGCGCGAGCGCTCCGGGCTGCCGATCCGTGTCCTCAGCCGCGAGGCCGAGGCGCGTTACGGCTATCTGGCCGCGGTCAACTCGACGACGCTGACGGACGGCTGCGCGCTGGATCTCGGCGGCGGCTCGATGCAGCTCGTGCGCGTCGCCGGACGCCTCGCGAACGAGTCGGGTTCCTGGCGTGTGGGCACGGTGCGCATGAGTGAGCGCTTCCTGCCCCCGAACGGCCCCGCCAAGCGGCGGCAGTTGCAACAGCTGCGCGACCACGTCGCCAGCGAGCTCGAGCAGGCCGACTGGCTCACCGCTGCCCGCGAATCCTCCGGGGGCGGGCGGCTGGTGGGCATCGGCGGGACCGTGCGGAACCTGGCCGCGGCCGCCCAGCGTGCGGGCGGACTGCCGTCCAACGGCGTGCAGGGCATGGTGATCGAGCGCGAGGCGCTCGGAGAGCTCGTGCAGCGTCTCGCCGCGCTTCCGGCCGCGGAGCGGGCGAGCGTTCCGGGGATCAAGCCCGCGCGTGCCGATCTGATCCTGGCCGGCGCGGTGGTGGTCGAGGGAGTGCTCCTCGCCGGCGGCTTCGACGCCCTCGAGACGACCGAGGCCGGCCTGCGCGAGGGAGTGTTCTTCGAGCGGCTGCTTGCGCCGCGGCAGCCCGATCGCCCACCGCTGTTCGAGGATGTGCGGCGGACGAGCGTGATGAACCTCGCGGGTCGCTATCACGTCGACGTCGCGCACACGCGTCACGTCGCGGCGCTGGCGCTTGGCATGTTCGACGAGCTTGCCCGTCTTGGGCTGCATGGGGGAGATGTGCAGGAGCGCGAGCTGTTGTGGGCGGCCAGCATGCTGCACGACATCGGCATGTCCGTCGACTACGACGACCATCACAAGCACTCGCGCTATTTGATCCTCAACGGCGGCCTGCCGGGCTTCTCGCCGGTGGAGGTGGCGATCATCGCCCAGGCGGCCCGCTATCACCGCAAGGGCATGCCCGACCCGGGCCCGCTGCGTGCGCTGTTCGGCGATCGGGACGCCGAGCGCCTGGATCGCTGCGCGGTGCTGCTGCGCCTGGCGGAGGATCTCGAGCGCTCGCGCGATCAGCTCGTCCGCGGGACGAGTCTCGCGCTGCACGACGAGGAGGTCGAGCTACGGCTGATCGCCGACGGCGAGCCCGTCGTGCCGCGCTGGGCGGCCCGGCGCGAGACGGAGCTGTTCGCGCGCGCATTTCACCGCGAGCTCGCCGTCGCGGCATGAGCGAGTGCCGCCTCCGGCGGCACTCAGGAGACGGCCGGTCTCAGGAGCTGGCCAGCGCGCGTTCGCGACCCGCGCAGTCGAACAGGACGATGCTGTTTGGCGAGAGCGGCTTGGGCAGCCAAGTCCTCGTCGGCACCGACGGGCAGGCACGCTGGACAGCGGCCGTCGCGGCCGTGCCGCCGCGCAGCGAGAACTCGCCGCCGAGCAGCACGTAGCGCGCCTGTCCACGCGCGATGAGCCGCGCCAAGCCGGGTCCGTCGAGTGCGGGGTCGGTGCCGCTGAAGCCTCCCAGCGAGCCGGCATCGGAGCCGAGCAGGATCAGCGGCGAGCCGGTGTTGGCGGCGTCCACGAGCACCGACCAGCGGCTGCCCGCCCCATGCGAGTCGACGTATCCGATCAGCGCCCGGTCCACGTCCACGTGCTCGGCATCGACGCCGTAGCCGCCCGGGCCGGCGGCCTGCCTGGGACCGGCCGCCGGGAACGTCGACTGCACGGGCGCCAGCCAGTTGGTCGCCGAGTAGATCGCGGGCGCGAACGCCAGGACTCCCAGTGTGAATGCGATCCCCACGATCGCCGTGCGAGGAGAGGCGAGCGCGCACAGGCCGACGAGCGCGCCCACGATCAGCGGCACGGTCAGCCACGGCAGGTAGTGGGCCTTGTGCAGAAGCGAGAGCTGGATCGGCACGGTCGCGGCGACGGCACACGGCAGGAGCAGCAATAGCCAGGAACGGCGTTTGGCGAGCTGCGCGAAGGCGTAGGCTCCAGCGCCGACCATCGCCGCGACCCCCGGCCCGAGCGCGGAGACGTAGTAGGGATGGACGATCCCCTTGGAGAAGCTCAACACGGCCGCCTCCACGAGGAACCAGCCACCGAGCACGAACAGCACCGCCAGCCGCACGTCGCGGCGGTCGCGGCCGCCCGGCGAGCGCTGATCGGAGAGCGTCAGCAGCGCAAACGCCAGCAGGCCGATCAGGGCGAAGGGAAGCAGCCAGGCGCCCTGGTCGCCCAGGCCCTTGCCGAACAGCCGAAACGGGCCGACCGGGCCGCCGAAGGGGATCGGGTTCTTGGCCCTGCCGTTGGCGAGGATCACCGGAGCTTTGGCGGCGGGCGGCTTGATGCTCTGTTTGGAGGCCTTGCGGCCCGCGGGAGTGTGCGCGATGCCGCCGGTCCCGGCCGGGATCTGCCCCGGCCCGCCGACCTGGCCGCCCACGCGCCCAAAGCCGTTGTAGCTGAACGTCAGCCCGAGCTCGGTGTTGTCGGTCGAGCTGCCCACGTAGGGTCGCTGCGATGTGGGTGTCAGTTCCACCGCGGCCATCCAGGAGAAGGACACCGCGAGCATCAACAGGCCCGCGGCGAGCAGCTGAACGAGGCGCCGGGGGACCGTTCCCGGCGCGCACACGAGATAGCCGAGCGCGATCCCCGGGACGATCAGGTAGGCGGCGAGCGTCTTGGTGTTGAAGGCCAGGCCGACGAGCGCTCCGCTCCACAGCAGCGTGCGCCAGCGCCCCGTCTCGATCGCCCGCAGGGCGGCATCGCAGGCGAGGATCATCAGCAGGATCAGAAGGGCATCGACGTTGCTCGTGCGGGAGATCGCCACGAACGATGGGAACACCGCCAGCGCGAGCGCGCCGGCGACGCCCGCCCAGCCACCGATCCGCCGCGCCAGCAGGCGGTAGAGCAGTAGCACGGCGAGCATCCCCATGATCGCCTCCGGCAGCAGCAGGCTGAGCGGCGTGAAGCCGAACAGCTTGGCGCTGGCCGCCTGCGCCCACAGGCCCAGCGGCGGCTTGTCGACCATCATCAGGCCGCCGGGGTCGAAGGCGACGAAGAAGAAGTTGTGCAGCGAGCGCAGCATCGACTTCACGCCGGCGGAGTAGAAGATGTTGCCGTAGCCGTTCTGGGAGAGGCGATGCAGGTTCAGAACTGCCGAGAGCGCCAGCACGCCCGCGAGGGCAAGGTGGTAGGGCGCCAGTCGATCGGTGTAGGAGGCGAGTGCTCTGCGGGGGCTTGGCGCCGTGGCGGTCTGCCGCGTCGCGCTCGTCATGTCACGAGCGACGCCAGCAACCGATCGAGGTCGTTCTCGTCGTTCCAGGCGCCGACGGATGCCCGCAGCCACGGCCGTCCGGGGATGTTGCGCACGATGCACCCCCGCTCGGCCAGCCGCGTGCGCTCCTCGGGCGGGTCCTCGCTCGTGAAGGACACGAGCGTCGTCTCCCCGCGGGGCGCCGTCTCGCGCCCACGCTCGGAGAGGGCGTCGGCCAACTGCGAGGCGAGCGTGCGGGCGCGCTCGTGTACGGCGCTCCAGCCGCACGACTCGAGCACTTCGACCGCCGCGAGCCCGCAGGCGACCGCCTCGGCGCTCAGCGACATCGAATCGAAGCGACGGGCGTCCTCGTGCAGGTGGGCGTTGACGCCGGCGTCGGGGTCGGCGAGATTGGGATAGGCGCGCCTGAAGACGCCCAGCTGCTCGCGCAGGCTGGGCTGGACGTAGAGCATCCCCAGGCCGTCGGGACCGCATAGCCACTTCTGCCCGGCTCCCGCATAGGCGTCGCAGCCGAGCGCCTGCACGTCGACCTCGACGGCGCCGACTCCCTGTGCGCCGTCGAGCAGCACCGGGACGTCCACGTCCGCGAGCTCCGCCGGCGCGAACAGCCCGCTCACCCAGCCGACGTGCGAGCAGGCGACCAAGCGCGTGCGCGAGCCGACCGCTTCGGCGATCTCCAAGAGCGGCACTTCGCGGATCGAGACGCCGCGCAGCTCCCGTGCGGCGCTGAGCGCGCCCAGCAGCCCGGGGTGCTCCTCGTCGCTCGTGAGGATCTCATCGCCTTCGCCGAGCGTCAGGCCGGCGACGACGTGCGCCATTCCCTCGCTCGTGCAGCTCGTCAGGGCGACATCCATAGCCTCGCAGCCGAGCGCCCTCGCGTAGGCGGAGCGCAGCTGGCCGTTGAGCGCTGAGCGGCGTTCGAAGTGAGCCGTCGCGCGGCCCTGTTGGGCCTCCCGCTCGAGCTCCTGCGCGGCGGCGCGAACGGCGGCCGCGGGCAGCGGCCCGTCGGTGCCCGCGTTCAGATACGCGAGATCGCGAAGGACGGGAAACTCGGCGCGCAGCCCAGGCAACTCCACAAACCGCGAGAATACCCGCATGTCCAGCGCTCCCCGCCAGACGCCCTTGTGGGAACCGTCGCCGCAGGATCGCGAGCGCGCCGAGATGACGCGCTTCATGAGCTGGGCGGGCGAGCGTCGCGGACAGCCGTTCGCGAGCTACGAGGATCTGTGGCAGTGGTCGGTGGATGAGCTCGAGGACTTCTGGGCCGCGATCTGGGAGTTCTTCGGCGTGCGCGCCTCAAAGCCCCATGGGCGCGTGCTCGGTGCGCGCGAGATGCCCGGTGCGCGCTGGTTTGAGGGGGCCGAGCTCAACTACGCCGAGAACATGTTCGCCGACCTCCGCTCCGGTGGCGATCGCGATCCCGCCGCGGCCGCCGTGCTGCACTGCTCGGAGCTGCGCGAGCTTGGCGAGCTGACCTGGGGCGAGCTGTCTGAGCAGGTCGCCGCCGCCGCGGGTGGGCTGCGCGCTCTGGGTGTCGGCCGGGGCGATCGCGTGGTCGCCTACATGCCGAACATCGCAGAGACGCTCGTCGCGTTCCTGGCAGTCGCCTCGATCGGCGCGATCTGGTCGAGCGCCGCGCCGGAGTTCGGCGCGCGCAGCGTGATCGACCGCTTCGCGCAGATCGAGCCGAAGGTGCTGCTGGCCGTCGACGGCTATCGCCACGGCGGCAAGGACTTCGAGCGCACAGCCGTCTTGCAGGGCATCCTCGCCGAGCTGCCGACGGTCGAGCACGTCGTCACGCTCTCCTACCTATCGAAGAGCGCCGGGTTGCCCCCAGTCGCGAACGGCAGCTCGCCACGCCGCGAGCAGCTGACGTGGGAGGAGCTGCTGGCGCGCGGCGAGGACGCCGAGCTGCGCTTCGAGCAGGTGCCGTTCGACCACCCGCTGTGGGTGCTCTACTCCTCCGGCACGACCGGCCTGCCGAAGGCGATCGTGCAGGGCCATGGCGGGATTCTCCTCGAGCAGCTGAAGAAGAGCCTGCATCTCGACCTGCGCCCGGGAGACCGGATGTTCTGGTTCACGACGACCGGCTGGATGATGTGGAACTTCCTCGTCGGCTGCATGCTCTCCGAGGCGGCGATCGTGCTCTACGACGGCAGCCCCGCGCACCCCGACCTCGGCGCGCTGTGGAGCCTCGCCGAGCGAGCCCGCATCACCTGCATGGGCGTCAGCGCGGGGCTGCTGGCGAGCTGTGAGAAGGCCGGGATCGAGCCTGGGCGCGATCACGATCTGCAAGCGCTGCGGGCGATCGGCTCCACCGGCTCGCCGCTCGCGCCGGAGAGCTTCAGGTGGGTCTATGAGCACGTCGGATCGAGCATCTGGTTGTTCTCGACCAGCGGCGGCACGGACGTGTGCACGGCGTTCGTGGCGGGCTGCCCGCTGCTGCCCGTCTATGAAGGTGAACTGCAATGCCGCGCCCTGGCCTGCGCGGTGGAGTCCTGGGATGAGCAGGGCCACGGCCTGGTCGATGAGGTCGGCGAGCTGGTGATTACCGAGCCGATGCCCTCGATGCCGCTGTTCTTTTGGAACGACGAGGACGGCAAGCGCCTGCATGAGAGCTACTTCTCGATGTACCCCGGCGTCTGGCGCCACGGCGACTGGATCCGCATCACGCCCCGCGGAGGCGCGATCATCTACGGCCGCTCGGACTCGACGATCAACCGCCAGGGAGTACGCATGGGCACGAGCGAGATCTACCGGGCGGCCGGCGCCGTCGAGGAGGTGCTGGACGCGCTCGTCGTGGACGTGCCGAAGGACGGTCAGGAGGGCGAGCTGTGGATGGTGCTGTTCGTCGTGCTCGCCCCGGGTGTCGAGCTCGACGACGACTTGGCCGCGCAGATCAAGCGGCGCATCCGCGAGGACTGCTCGCCGCGGCACGTGCCCAACGAGGTCAGGCAGATCGAGGAGGTGCCGCGCACGCTGTCGGGCAAGGTGCTGGAGGTGCCCGTCAAGCGGATCCTGATGGGCATGGCCCCGCGCGAGGCCGCGAGCGTCGACTCGCTTGCCAACCCCGCCTCGCTCGACTACTTCGTGGAGCTCGCCGGCAAGCTCTGATCCTGCTCGGAGACGCTCACAGCCCCATCGAGCGCCCGACGATCTCCTTCATGATCTCGTTGGCGCCGCCGTAGATGCGGGTCACGCGGGCATCTGCGAAGGCTCGTGCGATCGGGTACTCGAGCATGTAGCCGTAGCCGCCGAATAGCTGCAGGCAGCGATCGACCGTGCGGCCCTGCAGCTCGGTGCACCACCACTTGGCCATCGCCGCGTCCTCGGGCGTCAGCTCACCCGTGTTCAGCGCCTGCGTGCAGCGGTCGACATAGACGCGCGCGATCTCCACTTCGCTGCGCACCTCCGCGAGCGTGAAGCGTGAGCTCTGAAAGGAGCCGATCGACTGGCCGAAGGCCTGGCGCTCGCGCACGTACTCGAGCGTCCATCCGAGCGCAGCCTCGCAGGCGGCCACCGCCGAGGCGGCGATCGACAGGCGCTCCTGGGGCAGGTTGGAGACCAGGTAGCGAAAGCCCTCGCCCTCCTGCCCGAGCAGGTTCTCGACCGGCACGCGCGCATCGGCGAAGGAGAGCTCGGCCGTGTCCTGAGCGTGCTGGCCGATCTTCTCCAGGTTGCGCCCGCGCTGGAAGCCTTCGGTCCCGCGCTCGACCACCATCAGGCTGATGCCGCGGTGGCGCTCGGAGGGGTCGGTCTTGACCGCGAGGATCACCAGATCGGCGTTGATGCCGTTCGTGATGAAGGTCTTCGAGCCGTTGACGAGGTAATGGTCTCCCTCGCGCCGGGCGCTCGTGGACATCGCCGCCAGATCGGACCCGATGCCCGGCTCGGTCATCGCCAGCGCCGTGATCAGCTCGCCCGAGGCGATTCCCGTCAGCCAGCGCTCGCTCTGCTGCTCGTCGCAATAGGTCAGGAAGTAGGGCAGGCAGATGTCGTTGTGCAGGGTGATCCCCAGGCCGAAGCTGCCGACGCCGGCGCGCTGGGTCTCTTCGCCGATCACCAGGTTCAAGCGGAAGTCCTCGGCGCCCGCCCCGCCGTGGCGCTCGGGCACGGCCATACCGAGGAAGCCGCCACGGCCGGCCACCGTAAAGACCTCGCGCGGGATCAGCCCGTCGCGCTCCCACTCTCCGTAGCGACCCTGCTCGCCGATTACCTCGCGCTGCAGAAACGTGCGAAAGCTCTCACGGAAGTCTTCGTGGACGTCCTCGAACAGACTGCGCCTCATCGAGGAAGTATCCCTCAGTGAAAGCGGGGCTTGGCCAAGAGCAGCTGCACGTCCTGGATGCGGCGCTCGCGAAAGCCGCCCTCGCAGTAGCTCAAATACAGCTCCCACAGCCGGCGGAAGCGCTCGTCGTAGCCGAGCTCTGAGAGGCGATCGGCGGCCTCCAGAAAGCGCTCGCGCCAGCGCTGCAGCGTAGTCGCGTAGTGGGCGGTGATGTCCTCCAGGTGAACCTGGCGGAAGTCCGTGACGCGCGCGACCGAGCGCCCGATCACCTCGAGCGAAGGCAGGCAGCCACCGGGGAAGATGTGCGTGTTGATGAAGCTCTTGCCGGCCTTCTCGACCTCATAGGCGGAGTCCTCGATCACGATCGCCTGCAGCAGCATCGCCCCGTCGTCGGCGAGGAGCTCTGAGCAGCGGCGGAAGAAGGTGGGGAAGTACTGCCAGCCGACGGCCTCGATCATCTCGATCGAGACGAGCTTGTCGAAGCGGCCGCGCAGGTCGCGGTAGTCCTCGAGCAGCACCGTCACGCGCGCTCCCAAGCCAGCCGCGCGAATGCGCTCGGATGCATAGGCGTGCTGCTCGGCGGAGATCGTCGTGGTCGTCACCCGGCAGCCGTAGCGCTCTGCCGCGTATACGGCGAACCCGCCCCAGCCGGTGCCGATCTCCAGCACGTGATCGGAGGGGCTCAGCGCGAGCTTCGCGCAGACGCGCTCGAGCTTTGCGAGCGACGCCTCCTCGAGGCTCGCGGCGGGCGAGTCGAAGACCGCGCAGGAGTACATCATCGTCGGATCGAGGAACTGCGAGAACAGCTCGTTGCCGAGGTCGTAGTGGGCGGCGATCCGCTCACGCGCGCGCATCGGCGTGTTGCGAGCGAGCCAGCGTGCCCAGCGCTGAAAAGGGACGAGCACCGGCGTGAGCACGCGGCGCAGCCGGTCCAGCGCGCTCACGTTGAGCGCGGCTATGCGCGTCAGGGCGACGAGGTCCTCGCAGTCCCACAGCCCGTCCACGTAGGCCTCGCCGAGGCCGACGCTGCCACGCAGCAGCTGGCGGTAGAAGCGGGTCGAGCGGACGTGCAGCACAGCCCTGAGGGGGCGCTCGGGGACCCGCTCGCCGAACCCCACGCTCGTCGACCCCTCCACGACGATCAGCTCGCCGCCGCGCGTGCGCGAGAGCAGGCGCAGGACCACCCGCCGCGCAAGGCGGTCGAGCGGAGAGGGACCGCGCTTCCCGGCGGCACGTCCGACCGAGCGCTTGGGGCCGGCCGTCAAGGGCTCCAGTGCGCTCATCTCCTCACGATCCCCGCGTCGCGGTCGGGTGGGGGTGATAGCTCGCCCCCCGCAGCTTCAGGCGCAGCGCGTGCGCGTAGATGCGCGCGGTCAACCGCAGCGTCAGCAGCGGATAGCGCGCAAGCACGCGCCGCGATTCGCGCGCGGTCAGCTCGCAGCGCTCCAGCGAGAGGGTCGCGTCGAACACCCGCTCGCCACCGGGCGGGCGCGTGGATTCGATGTGCACCGAGAGCCGCTCGGAGGGCTCGCTGAGACGCCAGTCATAGACATGGTCCATGCCCATCAGCGGTGAGACGTGCAGGCGCTTCTCGAACCGCCCGCGCATCACCCCGACGCCGGGCCGGCCGGCGCCCCGCGCGACGGGCATCACGTAGGCATGGCTCTCGCCCCAGGGCGTGTTGGTGACGTAGGCGACGACGGCGCAAACGCGCTTGCCGGTCGCGTCGTAGCAGTAGTAGAAGCTGACCGGGTTAAAGCAGTGCCCGAGGTAGCGCAGGTGCGTGAGCAGGCGGATCGGCCCGTCGACGGCGATCCCGGTGCGCTCGAGCACCAGCTCGCGCACGGCCTCTCTCAGTGGAAGCTGCGGATCGCCGAGGTGATCGGCCCGCCTGAACCAGGCCACGGCCGGTCGGCGCGCCGACCACAGCAGGCGCCCATCGAACAGCTCTGGCAGCTCGTCGAGATCGAGGTAGGCCATGAACAGGGGGTAGTGGAACTCATCGCTCACACTATCCATGCGGCGATGGCGAACGGAGCCCTCATACAGGCAGCTGATCAAGGTCCTGAGCTCCTCACAGGCTCACCCCGAAGGGCGCGCAGGCGCGCAGCGCGCTGAGCACGCCGTCCTCGTGGAAGCCCCATCCCCAGTAGGCGCCGCAGTAGTGGGTGCGGCGGGACAGGCCGCTGATCGACGCGTGCCGCGATTGGGCGGCGACGCCACCGGGCGTGTAGACGGGATGGGCGTAGGGGATCGTGCGGATCACCTTCGCCGGGTCGATCGCCTCGGTGCGATTGAGGGTCACGCAGAAATCGCGGTCGGCATGTAGCCGTTGCAGGTGGTTCATGTAGTAGGTGACGGTGCTCAGCGGCTTGGGCTCGCGCAGCAGGTGGAAGTTCCACGCCGCGCGAGCCGTCCGCCGACGTGGCAGCAGGGTGCTGTCGGTGTGCAGGACGGCCTCATTTTTCTGGTAGGGAATCGCACTGAGCAGCTCATGCTCGCGCTCGGATGGATCGCTGAGCATCGCGAGGGCCTGATCGGAGTGCGTGGCGAGGATCACGTGGTCATAGGACTGCGCCCCGCCGCCATCGGTGCGGAGCTCGACGTTCTGCTCGTGCCGTGTGATCGAGCGCACGGGCGACTCGAGCAGGATGCGCTCGCGGAAGGGAGCGGTGAGCGCCTCCACATAACGCGCGGAGCCGCCTACGACAGTCGACCAGCGCGGGCGGTGGCGGAAACCGAGCATTCCATGGTTGGCGAAGAACTCGGCGATGAAGCGCGCCGGGAAGGAGCCAGTCTGGCGCGGGTCGGCCGACCACACGGCGGAGAGCTGGGGGGTCATCAACCGCTCGATGAACGCACGTGAGAAGCGGTGGCGAGCGAGGAAATCCTGCATTGACTCGCCGCTCTCCTCGCCCTCCAGCAGCCGGCGCAGGGCGCGGTTGAAGCGCAGAAGGTCCACGATCATGCGCTGGAAGCGGAGGCTTGCGAGGTTGGACGGCTGGCAGATCAGCCCCAGTGGCGTGCCGCTGTACTCGAAATCGTGCTCCTCGCCCTTGACCGAGAAGCTCATGTGGGTTGCTTGCCTGGCGACTCCCAGGCGGCTGAGCAGGCGCGTGAAGTTGGGGTAGTTGCGGTCGTTCATGACGATGAAGCCAGTGTCCACGTGATGTGTCTCATAGGCCGTATCGACGCGCACGGTGTTCGTGTGCCCGCCCGCGTAGGAGTTCGCCTCATAGACGACGATCTCGTGCTCGCGATGCAGCAGGTGCGCGGCGATGAGGCCGGAGACGCCTGCGCCGACGATCGCGATCCTCACTGCGCTCTCGCCCTCTTTTGACTTGTGCGTTTCATCTCTCGGCTCGTGTACGCGACTGGCCCACAGATGGATCACAGCGATGTCTCACGAGGACGTCGAGCAGGCCGATCGCCGCCCCGATCGTCCTCGGTCTGAAGCATCGTGGCAGGAGTGCATGCCAGACATGTCGAAACAGTGCGCCGATGAAGCGTGTCGCCACACCCACCACCGATCGCCCCCCGGCTGGCCGATCTCCGATCGGTGGCACCAGCGAGCACCAGAGTCTCTCCAAGTACATCCAGGCGCGCTTTGAGGAGTGCTCGCGCTCGCAGAAGGACGTCGCCCAGTACATCGTCGACCATCTCGACGAGGCGGCCTTCCAGACGGCCGAGGAGCTGGCGCGCCGCGCGAACACCTCGAGCTCGACGGTCGTGCGCTTCTCTCAAGCGCTCGGATTCGAGGGCTTTCCCGAGCTGCAGGCGGCCGCGCGCGAGGAATATCGCCGCGTGCACGGCAAGGCCGAGACGAACGGCGCCACCTCCGGTGGATCGACACCGCTGTTCTCGCTCGATCAGAACGAGTTCGAGACGGCGCTGACCGCCGACCACTTGAACGTCGAGGAGACCGCCCGCAAGGTCTCGCGCAGCTCCGTGGAGGCGCTGATCGAGGCGATCGTCAGCGCCGAGAAGGTGCTCGTCGCAGGCACCGATCAGATGGCCTTCTTCGCCAGCTACCTGCGCCACCTGCTGATGCTGCTCGACCTACGCGTCGATGTTGTGGCGAGCCCTTCCCAGGAGGCGCTCAGCCGGCTCGGTCGCATCGAGGAGAACACGCTCGTGATCGGACTCTCGGCCGGGCGCCCGCATCCGCTGGTCGTGCGCGCGATGAAGCTCGCCCGCCACCGCAAGGCGCAGACCGCCGCGATCACCGATGCAACGCTCTCGGAGGTGGCGAAGCTCGCGCAGATCAAGCTCTACTACTCCTCCAACAGCCCCGCCTATGTGCGCTCGCACACGGCGCTTTTGAGCCTGATCCAGGCACTCGCCTACGGCGTCTACGCGCAGGACACCGCGCAGTACGACGATCGCATCAAGGCTTTCAGGCTCAAGTAACAGCCTCGCGCTCAGGCTAGACTGAGGCCCATGCGCGACGAGGCGACATTCCGGGTCAAGACCGGCCTTGCGGAGATGCTGAAGGGCGGCGTGATCATGGACGTGGTCACGCCCGAGCAGGCCGTCGTCGCCGAGCAGGCGGGGGCCGCCGCGGTGATGGCGCTCGAGCGCGTGCCGGCCGACATTCGTCGCGACGGCGGCGTCGCGCGCATGTCCGATCCGGAGATGATCGCCGGCATCCAGCAGGCGGTCAGCATCCCCGTGATGGCGAAGGCCCGGATCGGGCACTTCCTGGAGGCGCAGGTGCTGGAGGCATTGGACGTCGATTACGTCGATGAGTCAGAGGTGCTGACACCTGCCGATGAGAGCAACCACATCGACAAGTGGGCCTTCAAGGTGCCGTTCGTGTGCGGCGCCACGAACCTCGGCGAGGCGCTCAGGCGGATCGGCGAGGGCGCGGCGATGATCCGCTCCAAGGGCGAGGCCGGCACCGGCGACATCGTCGAGGCGGTGCGTCATATGCGGCGCATCACCGGTGAGATCCGCCGGTTGACGATGCTGGCCGACGGCGAGATCGCAACCGCCGCGAAGGAGCTGGGAGCGCCGCTCGACCTCGTCCGTGAAGTCGCGGGTGAGGGCCGGCTGCCGGTCGTGCTGTTCTGCGCGGGCGGGATCGCCACGCCGGCCGACGCGGCGCTGATGATGGCGCTGGGCGCCGAAGGCGTGTTCGTCGGCTCGGGAATCTTCAAGTCCGATGACCCGCCGAGCAGGGCGCGCGCGATCGTCGAGGCGACTACGCACTGGCAGGACGCCGAGCGGGTGGCGGGCGCCTCGCGCGGCCTCGGGCCGGCGATGGACAGTCTCGAGAGCTCGAAGCTCGCGGGCGAGCAGCTCCTAGCCCAACGCGGCTGGTAGGGCGGCCGATGGCCGGCGCTGGGCGTCGTCCTCGGGCTCGACGTGCCACCGGCACCCCTTCGCCCTTGCGTCCTAGCCCAGCTTGGCCCTCGACCGCCCTACGGGCCGTTCGCTGACGCGCTTGACCGACTCACCGCTGATCGGAGTGCTGGCGCTGCAGGGTGACTTCGAGGCGCATGGGCGGGTTCTGCGGCGGCTCGGGGCGCGGGTGCGCGAGGTGCGAGCGCGGGGCGATCTGGAGGATCTCGACGGTCTGGTGATCCCGGGCGGGGAGTCCACGACGATGATGCTGGGTGTCGAGCGCGAGGGGCTCGCCGAGCCGTTGCGGGCGCTGATCGGCGGCGGGCTGCCGGTGCTGGGCTCTTGCGCGGGTCTGATCATGCTCGACCGTGAGCATCTCGCAGTGATGGACATGACGGCCAAGCGCAACGCTTTTGGCCGGCAGATCTCGAGCTTTGAGACCGATCTCGACTTCAAGGGCTTCGACGGCGCTGCGCTGCATGGCGTGTTCATCCGCGCGCCCTGGATCGCCGAGCACGGGCCGCGGGTTGAGGTGCTCGCGGAAGTCGACGGTCATCCGGTGGCGGCCCGCGAAGGGAACATGCTGGCGGTCTCGTTCCACAGCGAGCTGGGAGAGGACGCGCGGATTCACAGCCTGTTCTTGGAGTGGGCGCGGGCGGCTACGAGGCAGGCCTCGCCCGGCTGAGCGCGGTGGCGCCGCTGCCCGCGAGCAAATGGCGGCGCAGGAACTCGAGCTGGTCGGCGAGAAGCGCCTCGTGCTGCGGGCCGTCGTAGATGTCGAAGTGATCGACGCCGGGATAGGTGCGCAGCTCGCCGAATGGCGCACGCCTGGCCGCCGCGATCGCGGGGCCGGGGCGGGCGACGCGGTCGGCCTCGCCCACGCACACGAGCCATGGGCAGTGCAAAGTGCGCGCGTGGCGGCTGGGACGGAAGGGCCGGCCGAGCAGCCAGCGGGCCGAGGCCCGGTCGCGCCAGCGTGAGTCCTCGCCCATCTCCACGACACGGCGCCAACCGGCCTCCGCGCCGGGGGCGTTGATGAACGCCGCCTGGCCCGGCTCGCCCACGGCGGGCAGATGGCGGCCGAGTGCGGCGGCGAACAGCATGCGCGCCATCACAGGCGGCGATGCCAGGCGCGCTTGCCGTAGGATTTCCAGGAACGGCACTTGGCTGATGGCCGCCGCGATGCGCGTGTCCGCGGCGGCGGCGGCGAGGGCGTTGCCGCCGCCCATCGAGGAGCCGAACGTCGCGACGCGATCGGGGTTCACGCCGGGCAGCGTGCGCGCGAAGGCGATCGCCGCCCGCCAATCCCCGAGCTGGCGCGCCGGCTCGAACAGGTCGGCCGTTCCGGTGCTGTCGCCGAAGCCGCGGTGGTCGAACACGAAAGCTGCGATGCCGGCGGCGGCGAAGCGCTCGGCGAACGGCCCCAGCCGGTCGCGGCGAGTCCCCGACAGGCCGTGCCCCATTACGATCAGCGGCGCGTGATCGGCGGCGCCGGCGGCGGGGTAGAACCACGCGGCGCATTGATCGGCCCCGCTCGGAAATCGAAGATCCTCACGTGTCATGCAGGTCAAACGCGGCGGTGGGCGGAAACGTGAGGTCGGCCTATAATCAACTTTCCGGCATGGGCGGCGCCGTGCGGGAGAGCGCTTGCCAACCCTGGTCGAGCGCGGCTTCCGCCTCCTCGGCGGCGAAGCCTCCGCGCAGGCCGAACAGCCGCTTTGCGCGCAGCAGGTAGACGACGACCGCCACGTTGATGATGAAGGCCAGCACCTTGAAGAAAGTCGCGCGGTCGACGATCTCGTACACCTCCAGCGGCAGCAGCGACGCGGTCACGAGGAACGTCAGGTACTCCGCCCAGCGCCGCTGATACCACAGGCCGACGGCCTCGATGCCCTCGACGGCCGCGTACACGAGCAGCACACCACCAAGGAAGTGCAGATGCGCGGAGGAGGTGGTGAAGGCGGTATCGACGTCGTGCAGGAGCCCGTGGGTGGCATGGGACTGACTCGATGCGACGCCTCCCTGCAGGTCGGCGACGACTTTGTAGAAGGTTTCGCGGAGCGTCTCGCGGTCGGCCGCGAACAGCAGCACGAGCACGCCCAAGCCGCCCAGCACGAGGAAGTGGAAGGCCCGGTCGATTGCGATCAGGCGCAGCACGAGCTTGTCGCGCAGCGGCTTACCCCGCAGCGGCAGCTCGATCTCCTCGCGCTCCGGTGGATGGGGCCGCGCCGGGTGCTCGGGCGCCGCCAGCGCGAGCCAGCTGTCACAGCGCAGGCAGCGATACCAGCGCGTCCCGGCGGCGTCCTCACGAGCGAGGATCGCGTCTTGTGGGCGCAGCTCGCGCGCGTCGCTGCCGATGAGCTGGTGGCCGCGGGTGCTGCAGATCACGAGCTCCCAATGCAGGCGGGGGCGAAAACGCCGCGGCGCCTGCGTGCCCGGAGGTTCGTGGATCACGGCTGAACCGTATCCCGCGTCACGGCGCAATCGCCTTCAGTCACAGGCGCGATCGGCCATACTCGCGGGGATGTTGATCTCGATCGCCGCCGATGAGCCGGTCGGCATCGCCCGTGTGCTGGCCGCCGAGCTCGAGCGACGCGGCCACCAGACGATCGAGCACGGCGCGTTTGACGAGGGCGGGCGCAGCGACTGGGCGTGGGCCTCGGAGGCGGCTGCTCGGGACGTCGCGGAGGGCCGGGCCGGGCAGGGCATCGTCTGCTGTTGGACCGGCACGGGCGCGTCGATCGCGGCCAACAAGGTCGATACCGTGCGCGCCGCCCTGTGCCTCGACGCGGCGAGCGCTGATGGAGCGCGCAGGTGGAACGACGCGAACGTGCTCGCCCTCAGCCTGAGGGCGACCTCGGAGGCCGAGCTCTCGGAGATCCTCGACGCCTGGTTCGCCGCCGAGCCGAGCGCCGCCGATGAGGATCGTGCGAACGTCGCGCACCTGAGCGAGATCGAGCGCGCCTGCCGGGACTAGTCGACGGCGAAGCGAACCACGCCGTCAGCCTCCTGCTCGATCACCTGCGCCTCGGCGAGCAGCAGGTCCACGTGCCCGAGCACCTCCGAGAGGGTCAGGTAGGCCTGTGTGACGGCTACGTTGCCCCATAGCTCCTGAGCGATCTCGTGGGCCGTGCGCGGCTGGGAGGCGATCAGTCGGCGGATCTTCTCCGCCCTGCGTTCGTGCAGGCGCATCCGTCCGTCGATCAACTCCGCATGCTCGGTGATCGGCTGGCCGTGCCCGGGCAGCACGAGCGAGAGATCCATCGCGCGTGTCTGCTGCAGGGAGGCGATGTAGGTGATGAGCGCCTGCGGGCGGGGTCCGGCGTAGTCGGGCCCGGCGCCGAGCGGCCGCGCCAGCAGCGGGTTGGAGGAGATGTGCTTGATCAGGTGGTCGGCCGACAGCACGATCGACCGAGACTCGTCGAGGAAGATCGTGTCGGAGGGGCTGTGCCCCGGCCGGTGCAGCACTTTCAGCGTGCGGTCGCGCAGGCGCAGCTCGCCGCCGTCAGCGAGCGTGCGGGTGATCTCCACGGGCGAGCCCCAGGCGCGAAAGCTCGCCGAGACGGCCCGCAGGGCCGTGACGATGTCGGCGGGGATGCCATGGCGGAGCATGATCGTCTTGGCGAAAACGTCATCGGCCTCGGCCTCCTCGCCGAAGCGGGCGAGGTAGGGCGCGAGCGCGTCGAGCGCGGCCACCTCGGCGCCTGAGCGGCGCGCGAGGATGCTCGCGAGGCCGAAGTGATCGATGTGCTGATGGCTGACGATCAGCAGCTCGATGTCCTCGACCGCGTGACCGCGGGCGGCGAGCGCCTGCTCGAGCTCGTCCATCGCCTTGGCCGAGTTGGGGCCCGAGTCGAGCAGCGTCAGCGGCGAGTCCTCGATCAGATACGCGTTCACGCGGCCGACTTGAAACGGCGTGGGAATCGCCAGCCTGTGGATGCCCGCGTCAGCCGCGGTTGCGAGCGCCTCGGCCTCATCGGCAGCGCTCTGGGCCTGTTCCTCCTCGCTCACGAGCCGGCCCCGCTCACGAGCGGATCAGCGCGAGGACTTCATCGCGGCGTCTGATCATGTCCTCGCGCGAGACGAGCGACTCCAGGCACAGGCGCAGGAGCGGCTCGGTATTGGAGGGTCGCACGTTGAAATGCCAGTCCTCGTAGTCGATCGAGATGCCGTCAAGGCGGTCCTGGCGGGCGTTTGCGTAACGCTCGGCGATCTCCTCCATCTTCCCCAGTGGATCTGAGACCTCCGAGTTGACCTCGCCGGAGATGAAGTAGCGCTCGTGGTAGGGCGCGAGCAGCTCGGACAGCCTCTTGCCCTCGCGGGTGAGGAGCTCGAGCATCAGGAGCGCCGGGACCGTGCCCGAGTCGGCGCAGTAGAAGTCGCGGAAGTAGTAGTGCCCGGAGACCTCCCCGCCGAACAGCGAGCCCTCCTTGCGCATACGCGTCTTGAAGAACGCATGGCCGACGCGGTTGACGAACGGCGTGCCGCCGGCGCGCGTGACCGTGTCGGGCACGGCGCGAGAGGCGCGCACGTCATAGAGGATCGCCTCGCCGGGGTGCTTGCCCAGCAGCGACTCGGCGAGCAGCGCCGTGAGGAAGTCGCCGTCCACGAAGGCGCCGGTGTCGTCGATGAAGAAGCAGCGATCGGCGTCGCCGTCCCAGGCGATGCCCAGGTCCGCGCCGCTGGCCAGCACGCGCTCGATGATCAGCTGTCGGTTCTCGGGCAGCAGCGGATTGGGCTCGTGGTCGGGGAAGTTGCCGTCGGGCGTCCAGTAGGTCTCGATCAGATCGAGCCCCAGGCCCTCGAGCAGCGGCCCGACCATCGGCCCGGCCATCCCGTTGCCTCCGTCGAGAACGACCTTCAGCGGCCGCGCCGCGGATCGAACGATCTGCGGGTCGATGAAGCGCAGCGCGGAACGCTGGAACTCCTCGTACAGATCGACCTGCTCGAGCTTGCCATCGGTGGCCGCCGTCGTGGGCGGGGCGCTCTCGCCGGCGCCGAGTTCCGCTTCGATCTCCCGGCGGACGTCCTGGATGCCAGAGTCTCCGGACAGCGCGATCGCGCCCTCGCGGACGAGCTTGGCGCCCGTGTAGGCCTTCGGATTGTGCGAGGCGGTGCACATCAGCCCGCCATTCAGATCGCGCGAGCCGACGAGGAAGTACAGCATCTCGCTGCCGACCTGCCCGGCATCGATCACGGTCACGCCCGCGCTCAGCAGCCCGTCGCGGTAGCGGGCCGAGAGCTCCGGGGCGGTCAGGCGCATGTCGTGCCCGAGGCCGATGCGCAACTGTGAGACCGGCTTGCCCGCGAGCGTGGAGAGCACCCGAGCGAAGGCGCGGCCGATCCGCTCAGCCGTCTCGCCGTCGATCTGCTCGCCGTACAGGCCGCGGATGTCATACGCCTTGAAGATCTCGGGGGGCGGGGGAGTGCTCACGAGCCAGCAATCCTATGCGTAGCCGCGCCGTGCTCTCCTGCTCGCGCCCGCAGGGCTCCGCTCGCGGCGGATTCGTAGACTCAAGGCCATGTCCGGGCATTCCAAGTGGGCGAGCATCAAGCACAAGAAGGCGATCGTCGACTCGCGCCGCGGCGCCCACTTCTCAAAGCTCGCGCGCGCGATCATGGTGGCGGCGCGCGATGGCGGCGGCGACCCGGACGCCAACGCGACGCTCGAGAACGCGATCCGCAAGGCCAAGGAAGCGTCGATGCCGAAGGACAACATCGAGCGCGCGATCGCCAAGGGTACGGGGGAGGGTGGCGAGGCCGATGCGATCGAGACGGTCCTCTACGAGGGCTACGGCCCGGGCGGGGTGGCGCTGCTGGTCGAGGCGCTCACGGAGAACCGCAACCGCACCGGCGCGGATGTCAGGCACGCGTTCTCAAAGCACGGGGGCAGCCTCGGCGAGCCGGGCTCGGTGGCCTACCTGTTCGACAAGAAGGGCACGATCGTGATCGACGCCACCCGTTACTCCGAGGACGACCTGATGACGGCGGTGGACGCTGGCGCCGAGGACATCTCCGCCGATGAGGACTTCTTCGAGGTGGTCTCCGAGCCATCCGACTTCACGGCCGTGCGCAGGGCGCTGGAGGAGGTCGGCGTGCAGATGGAGAGCGCCGAGATGGCCTACCGGCCGTCGAGTCTCGTGCCGATCGACGAGAGCCAGGCGGGATCGCTGATGCGTCTGATCGAGACGCTGGAAGAGAGCGACGACGTCGAAGCGGTGCACGCCAACTTCGACGCTCCCGCGGACGTGCTCGAGCGCGTCGCGGGATAGGGGAGCGTTGAGCCGTCCTCCCGTCGTGATCCTCTGCGGCGGACGCGGCGCCCGGCTGAAGGAGCGCACACAGGAGATCCCCAAGCCGCTCGTGGAGATCGGGGGGATGCCGATTCTCTGGCATGTGATCCAGCTGTACGCGACGCAGGGTTTTCGCCGCTTCCTGCTCGCGACCGGCTACAAGGGCGAGCTGATCGAGCGCTTCGCCGAGCAACGCGAGTGGCCGGCGGGCGTGAGCGTGGAGTGCGTGGACACGGGCCTTGAGACCCAGACGGGCGGGCGGATCAAGCTGCTGGAGCCGCTGCTCGCCGGCGAGCGGACGTTCTGCGCCACCTACGCCGATGGCGTCGCCAACGTCGATTTGCAGGCGCTGCTTGCGTTCCATGCCGAGCACGGAGGGCTGGCGACGATCACCGTCGTGCGCCCCGAGCTGCAGTTCGGCGTGACCGAGCTCGCTGGCGAAGGCAGGGTGCGGGGCTTTCGCGAGAAGCCGCGCTCCGAGCACTGGATCAACGGCGGGTTCTTCTGCTTTCAGATCGGCGCGATGAGCTATCTCGAGCGCGACAGCGTGCTCGAGCGCGCGCCGCTCGAGCGGCTGGCCGCCGCGCGCGAGCTGTGGGCCCATCGCCACGAAGGCTTCTGGGAGTGCATGGACACCTACAAGGATGCGGTCGTGCTGAACGACCTGTGGGCCTCTGGCGAGGCCCCATGGCGCATGTGGGACTAGCCTCGCCGGATGCTTCAGGCGGCATCGGGGAGCAGCCGGCGCACGCGGAACAGCGGCACCGGTTCGCGGATGCCGCGCAGCCGGCGCTCGCCGGCAAATGACCAGCGATAGGACTCGCGCACCGACTCGTGTACCTCGCGCTCAGCCAGCAGGCTGCCGGGACGGGCGACCTGCGTGATGCGGCTGGCGAGGTTGACCGGCCGCCCGAACCAGTCGCCCGCGCGGGGCAGCGCGTCGCCGAGTGCCACACCGGCGCGCAGCTGGGGGAAATCGTCGCCCTCGGCGTCGGCCGCGTCCAGCAGCGTCAGCGTCGCGTCCAGCAGCGGCTCGGGCTCCACCGAGGCGAGCATCGCGGCGTCGCCGATCGTCTTGATCAGCCGCACCGGCGGTTCGGCCACTTCGCTGGCAAGCGTTTCCAGGCGCGCCGCCAAGCGCCCGAGCTCATCGGCAGGCACTTCTTCGCCGAGCCGTGTGAAGCCGACGAGATCTGCAAAGCAGACGGCGACCTCGCGCGAGCCCGGCAGCTGGCCGCCGCTGCGCTCCAGGGCGCTGATCACCTCGCTCTGGGTCACATGTCGCAGATGCAGGGTCAGCAGATTGCTCACCAGGGGATCGACGAGCGGGTACAGCTGCGCCGCCGCCTGCGCGTACTGCTGCGCGAGCTCGGCTTCGCTCATCCCGGGCTTGAGGATCAGTTTGAGTGGCAGCGCTCGCAGGCTCTCCGCCGCCTGTGCGAGCCCGCGGCCGAGCACGCGCATGAGCTCCAGCAGATCCTCGTCATGGATGCCCGCTGCGCGCCCGACGTGAATCGTGCGCGTCTGCTCCAGATCGGCTTCGGTGTAGACGGCCTCCTCGGGCTCGGGTATCGGCAGCCCCATCGCGCGGCGAACCTGAACGAGGAAGTCCAGTTCGATGCCGCTCAGCTCCGCGACTTCAGCGGCGGTGTAGCGCTCGCCGCCCACGATCACCTGGTTGGCCGCGAGGAACATGACGGTGCCCGAGGCCGTCGCGCGGCGCAGTTCGCTCAGCGGCACGCCTTCGCCGGCGAGCGCCTCCAGCAGCGCCAGCCGCTCGGCGCGTGCCTCGTGATCGAGCCCATCGAGCAGGCCCTCGGCTGCGAAGTCGATCTGCTCGGCGCTCATGACAGCGCAGCGTAGGGCACCCTCGCGGGCAGGGGCAGGCAGGCGTCCGGCGGCAGGCGCAGAATCACTGTCCATGATCGTCCTCGGCATCGATCCCGGCCTGGCCAGCACCGGCTACGGGGTGGTCGCGCTTTCCGAAGGTCGCCTGACGGCGCTCGACGGCGGCGTGATCGAGACGTCCGCCGGCGCTCCCCGCGAGCTGCGCCTGGCGGACATCCATGCGGAGATCGAGGAGCTGCTCTGCACCCACGAGCCCGACGCGGTTGCGCTCGAGGAACTTTATTTCGGCCAGAACGTGCGCACGGCGTTCGCCGTCGGACATGCTCGCGGTGTCGTGATGCTGGCCGCCGGCCAGCGCGGCCTGCCGTGCACCGGCTACACGCCTCAGCAGGTAAAGGGCGCGGTCTGTGGCAACGGGCGGGCCGAGAAGGATCAGGTCGGGCGCATGGTCAAGGTGCTGCTGGGCCTGACCGAGGAACCCCGTCCCGACCACGCGGCTGATGCGCTCGCGGTGGCGATCTGCCACACCAACCGGGCGCCGCTGTCGAGCGCGCTCGCGAGGGCCGGCGGATGATCGCGCTGCTGCGGGGCGAGGTCGCCGTGCGCCGTGCCGACCACGTCGTGCTCCTGTGCGAGGGCGTGGGCTACCGCGCGGCGGTCTCGGCGGAGACCCTGCGCCACGTGCCTCCGGTGGGCGAGCTCGTGACCCTGCACGCGCATCTGATCGTGCGCGATGACGCACTCGCGCTGTATGGCTTTCACTCCGAGCAGGAGCGCGATCTGTTCCTGATGCTGCTGTCCGTGCAGGCGGTCGGCCCGAAGGTCGCGCTGGCGGTCCTTTCGGGGGGAGCGCCGCGCGAGTTGATCGCGGCGATCGCCGCGGGCGACGCGCCGCGCTTTCAGGCCGTGCCGGGAATCGGCAAGCGAACGGCCGAGCGGATCATCGTCGAGCTGCGCGAGAAGGTGGTCGTGACGAGCGAGGCCGAAGCCAACGGCGCGGCGATCCTCGCGACACGCGGCGAGCCCACGTCTGAGATGGATCATCGAGCGCTCGCACGCGCCGGGCTGATCGAGCTGGGCTACGCGCCCGGCGAAGCGGAGGGGCTGTTGGTGGAGGCAGAGGGAGACACTGCCGAGGATCTGATCGCGCACGCGCTGCGCCTCGCGCGGGCGGCCTCGTGAGCGGGGAGATCGTCACGCCCGAGACGGCTCGCATCCAAACTCCCTACCTGGTCGCCGAGGATGAGCTCGACCGCTCCCTGCGCCCGCGGCGATTGGACGACTTCGTGGGGCAGGAGTCTCTGCGCGAGCAGCTCGCCGTGGCGATCGAGGCGGCCACGGCGCGTGGAGATGCGCTCGATCACCTGCTGCTCGCCGGTCCGCCGGGCCTCGGCAAGACCTCGCTCGCGCAGATCGTCGCCGCTGAGCTGGAGGTGCCGTTCGTGCAGACCGCGGGACCGGCGCTGGAGCGCAAGGGCGACGTGGCTGCGTTCCTGACGGCGCTCGAGCCGCGCAGCGTGTTCTTCGTCGATGAGATCCACCGGCTGCCGCGGACGCTCGAGGAGACCTTCTATCCGGCGATGGAGGACAGCCGGCTGCCGATCACAGTCGGGCAGGGCGCGGGCGCCCGCGTAGTCACGCTCGAGCTGCCGCAGTTCACGCTCGTGGGGGCGACCACGCGCACCGGCCTGTTGACAACTCCGCTGCGCGACCGCTTCGGCATTCAGGCCCGTCTGGAGCCCTACTCGGTCGAGGATCTCGCGACGATCGTGCGCCGCTCGGCGGGCATCCTGCAGATCGAGCTCGACGATCAGGGCGCGATCGCGATCGCCGCGCGCAGCAGGGGCACCCCACGGGTCGCAAACCGGCTGCTCAAGCGCGTGCGCGACTTCGCCGAGGTGCGCATGGAGGGCGTCGTGACGGCCGCCGCCGCGCACGCGGCGCTCGAGATGCTGGAAGTCGACGAGCGCGGCCTGGATCGCCTCGACCGCGAGATCCTGCGCGTGATCTGCGTCAAGTTCGAGGGCGGACCGGTTGGCCTCTCGACGCTGGCCGTGGCCGTCGGCGAGGAGCAGGACACGATCGAGGACGTGTATGAGCCCTACCTGTTGAAGGAGGGCCTGATCAAGCGCACCCCACGCGGACGCGCCGCGACGGCGGCGGCGTTCGCGCACATCGGGCTCGAGCCCCCGGCGCAGGGCGGACCCGCGTTGTTCTGAGCGCTCGCGGGAGCCGGACGGCGCTCGCCGGCCGCGTCGCCGCGCTCACCGGGGACCCTCACCGCGTGGCTTGCGTAGTCTGTAGCTGTCCATGGCACACCCATTCATCTGCCCAAACTGCGGTCACCGCACCACCGAGGTCGACCGCAACATCGGCTTCACCCGTCAGCCCAAGGGCTGCGCCAAGTGCGGCTTCGCGTTCCTGTTCGAACTGCTCGATGACTACTACCCCGCGCCCGACGCCGCGTTCTTCGTGTGCGACGGCGAGGGCCGCGTGATCGGCTGCGGCAAGAACTCCTTCGCGTTCACGGGTCTCGAGGAGGAAGAGGTGATCGGTCAGCGCGTCGATCAGGTGCTCGGCCTTGAGTTCTCCAACGGCGACGATCCGGTGGCCACGGTTCTCGAGTGGGGCGTGCGCGCCCTGGAGGTGCCGGTTTCGGTGAGCGGCGAACGCGATGTCGCCGCGAGCGCGAAGGCGGACATGTTCCCGGCCTACGACGACGACGGCGGGCTGTTGCTCGTGCTGACCCCCGAGAAGTAGTCTCTCGGCTCGATGGGTTCACGATGACCGACCGCCGCAAAAACACACTGATCCTGCTGCTCGTCGCCGGGTTGATCGCGGCATCGCTGGCGATCATCGCGACGAAGCCGACGAAGCGGGGCCTGGATCTGAAGGGCGGCGTCGAGCTCGTCTACCAGGCCAAGCCGACCGCGCAGTCGAAGGTCAACACCGAATCGCTCGACCGCGCGATCGACATCATGCGCAAGCGCGTCGACCAGCTTGGCGTCGCGCAGCCGGAAATCCAGCGCTCGGGAGCCGATGAACTCGACGTCGCGCTGCCCGACGTGAGCAATGCCGCGCGCGCCGAACAGGAGGTGGGCAAGACCGCCCAGCTGTTCTTCTACGACTGGGAGCCGAACGTGATCGGCGCCCGACGGCAAGCCGGCGCCCTCGGAAGCGACGGTCACCGGCGGGGCGAACGCGGGTGCGGCCCAGTTCGGCCTGACCGAGTATCAGGCCGTTCTGCGGGCCGCCAAACGCCCGGCGATCCTGCGCAAGAACAGCACCACCTACGAGCCTGGCTGCACGCCCAAGCAGGTGGACGAATGCATCTACGGCAGCTGGTATCTGCTCGACACCAAGCACGAAAAGGTGCTGCGCGGCCCCGAGGAAACCGAAAAGAACCTCTACTCGGACAACTACAAACCCCCGGCGGACGCGAAGCTCAAGGCGGTGCGCGTCAACCCGGGGACCGTGCTCGTGCAGGCGCGGCCCGTGGAAAATGCCAAGGGCAAGGTCACGCAGGCCTCGCCGAACAGCTGGTTCGTGCTCAACGACAACCCGGTGCTGACGGGCTCGGACGTCAAGAACCCGCAGCAGAGCTTCGACGAAGGCGCCGGCGGCACGGGCTCGCCGAACGTCACCTTCGGCTTCACCTCTCACGGCAAGAGCGTCTTCCAGCAGATCACCAAGGAAATCGCCCACCGCGGCCAGGAAGCGCAGCTGCCTGGCGTCGGCAAGGAAGCGGCCCAGCAGCACTTCGCCGTCGTGCTCGACGGGCAGCTGATCACGACGCCGTCGATCGACTACACCAAGTACCCGGAAGGGATCGATGCCGCCACCGGCTCGCAGATCTCCGGCGGCTTCACGATCACCTCCGCCCAGAACCTCGCCAACGAGCTCCAATCGGGCGCCCTGCCGGTCAAGCTGGAACTGATCTCCAACTCGCAGATCTCAGCGACACTCGGCAAAACGGCGCTCAACCAGGGCCTCGTCGCCGGCCTGATCGGCTTCGCGATCGTCTGCCTGTTCCTGCTCGTCTTCTACCGCGTGCTCGGTGCGATCGCGGTCGGCGGCCTGTTGATCTACGGGATCTACTTCTTCGCGCTGATCAAGCTGATCCCGATCACGCTGACACTGCCGGGGATCGCCGGCCTGATCCTCACGATCGGCGTGGCGGCGGACGCGAACATCGTGATCTTCGAGCGCGTCAAGGAGGAGATCCGAGGGGGAAGATCGATCATCTCCGGCATCGCCACGGGCTACAAGCGCGGCTTTGCGGCGATCGTCGACGCCAACGTGGTCACGTTCATGACCGCCTTCATCCTGTTCGCGCTGGCGACCGCGGAAGTCAAGGGCTTCGCCTTCACGCTCGGCATCGGCACGCTCGTGTCGCTGTTCACCGCGGTGCTCGCCACGCAGGCGGCGCTCGGCGCGATGAGCCGCTCGCGGATCGTCTCGCATCCGAGCATGCTCGGAGCCAACCAGCAGCGCAAAGGCTGGACGTTCGACTTCATGGGCGCCTCGAAGTGGTTCTTCTCCTTCTCGGGCACGATCCTGCTCGTCGGCGCGCTGGCGATCGGTGGCAGGGGGCTGAACTTCGGCATCGACTTCAAGTCCGGCACGCGCATCGAGACTGCCTTCGTGCAGAAGGTCAACGACAAACAGGTGGCCTCGGCGCTGGCCGCGGCCGGCTACTCCAACGCCGAGGTCCAGAACATCACGAACAAGAGCATCGGTGGCACCGGCTTTCAGATCTCCACCAAGACGCTGCGCCCGAACAACGTGAAAGAGATCAAGCGCACGCTCGATCAGAAGTTCGGCACGAAGAACTTCTCCTCCACCTCGATCGGGCCGACGTTCGGCAAAACGGTCGCCAAGAGCGCGATCATCGCGATCATCGCCTCGCTGCTGGTGATCTCCGCCTATATCGCGCTGCGTTTCGAGTGGAAGTACGCAATCCCGGTGATGATCGCGTTGATGCACGACCTGCTGATAACGGCGGGCGTCTATTCGCTGACGGGCCGTGAAGTGACGACCGCGACGGTCGCGGCCCTCTTGACGATTCTCGGCTATTCGCTCTACGACACGATCATCGTGTTCGATCGTGTGCGCGAGAACGTGCCGCGTATGCCGCGCGCCGCGTTCTCGCAGATCGTCAACCGCTCGATGTCCGAGGTGATCACCCGCTCGCTGGCGACGACCTTCTGCACGCTGCTGCCGATCCTCGCGCTGCTGTTCTTCGGCGGGGAAACGCTCAAGGACTTCGCGTTCGCGCTGATGGTCGGGGTCGCCTCGGGCGCCTACTCCTCGATCTTCATCGCCTCGCCGGTGCTCACGCACTGGAAGGAGCGCGAGAGCGGCTACCGCAACCGCCGCGCGCGGATCGTGCGCGAACTCGGCGCCGTACCGGCGTACGCGATGACCGCGGGTGGGCAGATGGAGGACGTCGAGCCCGAGCAGAAGCGCAAACGCGGGCGCAGTGGCAGGCTGACGGCGCCGGAGCAGCCCGGCGAGCAGCTCTCCAGAGAAGAGTTCCAGGAACTCGTTCGCGATCTCGACGTCGAGGGCGCGCAGGGCGCCGCCGCCAGCCGCGGCGGCGTTGCTCAGGAGGCCCCACCGGCGGAGCCCGAGCCGGCGCCCGCGGAGCGCGACCCCACGGCGGATCTAACACCGGAGGATCTCGTGCTCAAGGACGAGGCAAAACCGCCGGAGAAACGCAAACGCCCGCGCAACCGCCGTCACGGAAGGTCGCGCTGATGAGGACCGGGATCGACTCAACCGATAGAGGGAGAAGCTGATGGGGGCGCTCGCGTGGGTGATGATGGGCTTGGCGATCTGGCACTTCACGATCTTCTTGCCCGACCGTTTCTGGGGCGGCATCGTCGGCGCGTTCGTCGGCGCGCTTGTGGGCGCGGTTGTGATCGCGACGATCATCTACAGCGTGAAGGTCTCGGCCTTCACGATTCCCGGAGAGAGCGCCACGGACATCGCGGTCGTCCTGTACGCGGTCCCGGGAGCGCTGATCGGGATCGCGCTGGTCTACCTCGAGGGTATCCGCCGCGAACGGCTGATCGCCGCCGCCCAGCGCGGCTGAGCGCCGCGCCGCGCACGCCGCGGTTCCGTCTCGGGGTGGCCGTAATGTGGCCGCGATGCAGCCGCCCCGCTTCGAGATCCCCCCATGCCCGAGCACCGAGGTCGCTCTCCTGGAGCGTGAGCTCGGCGTCAGCGGCCCGCTGGCGCAGGTGCTGGTGCGCCGCGGGCTGGGCGAGCCTGGGCAGGCGCGCGTGTTCCTGGCGGCCGAGGAGGAGCATTCGCCCAGCGCCTTCGCGGGCATCGGCGAGCCGGTCGCGCTGATCCTCGCAAGCGTGCGCGGCGGCGAGCTGATCACGATTCACGGCGACTACGACGTGGACGGGATCTGCTCGACGGCGGTGCTCGTGCGGGCGCTGCGGAGGCTCGGCGCGAACGTCGACTCCTATCTGCCCGACCGCGCCGGCGACGGGTACGGGCTGAACGGGCTGACCGTGCGCCGGCTGGCGGCACGCGGCACGCGGCTGCTGGTGAGCGTCGACTGCGCGATCACCGCGGTGGAGGAGGTCGCGCTCGCCAAGGAGTTGGGGCTGGAGGTGGTGGTCACCGACCATCACGCCGCGCGTGCCGACGGCGCGCTACCACCCGCGCCGATCGTGCATCCGGCTCTCTGTGGCTACCCGTGTCCCGAGCTATGCGCGACGGGCGTCGCCTACAAGCTCGCGCAGGCGCTGTTCGAAGCCGCCGGGCGCGAGGCCTGCGAGCTCGAGGAGGACCTCGACCTGGTGGCGCTCGCGACGATCGCCGATCTCGTGCCGCTGATCGGCGAGAACCGCACGCTCGTCAGCCGCGGCCTGCGCGCTCTGGCGAGCACCCGCAAGCCCGGCCTGCGCGCGCTGATGGCGGTCGCGCGGGTCGACGCCAGCCGGGTCGACGAGCGCGCCGTGGGCTTTGCGCTCGCCCCGCGGCTGAACGCCGCCGGGCGCATGCACCGCGCCGACGCGGGGCTGGAGCTGATTCTGAGCACCGACGAGGCACGTGCGGCGCAGGTGGCCGACGAGCTCGACCGCGCCAACCACGAGCGCCGGCAGGTGGAGACGCGAATCCGCTTTGCGGCCGAAGCGCAGATCGCCGAGCTGGGAGAGCGCAGCGCCTACGTGCTGGCCGCCGATGACTGGCACGCGGGGGTGATCGGCATCGTCGCCTCGCGCTTGGCCGAGCGCCATCACCGGCCGGTCGTGCTGATCGCGCTGGAGGGCGAGCGCGGCAAGGGCTCGGGTCGCAGCATCGAGGGCTTCGATCTACTCGGAGGGCTGGGCGCGTGCGCCGAGCACCTGCTCCGTCACGGCGGCCACCGGGCCGCCGCCGGCCTCGAGATCGAGCGCGCGCGCGTGCCCGCGTTCGCCACCGCGCTGAACGATCACGCCGAGCGCGTCCTGCGCTCCGAGGACATGGTCTCGGTGGAGCGCGTCGATGCGGTCGTCGGCGGCGATGAGCTGGGGATGACGCTCGCCGAGGAGCTGCAGGCGCTCGCCCCATTCGGACGGGGGAACCCGGGCGTCTCGCTGATGGTCGCGGAGGCCACCTTCCGCGACGGCCGCCCGATGGGCGAAGGCAAGCACGTGCGCTTCACGGTCGAATCGCGCGGCGCTCGCGCCCGCGCCGTCGCGTTCGGCAAAGGCGGGCGGTTGCCCGTCGAGGACGGCGCCCGCGCCGAGGCGACGTTCACGCTCGAGGTCAACGAGTGGCAAGGCGTCAGCGAGCCCCGGCTGGTGCTACGCCAAGCGCGGCCGGCCACGCTCGAGCAGGACGGCCCGGCCGAGCCCGTGGACGCCGTGGAAGCGGAGGAGCTCGTCCTGTTCGCGCTTCCCTGAGCAAGCGCTCAGGCGCCGGGAGCGATCGCTTCAATACGGGTGCGCCGTCCCCTACCCTATGAGTATGGCGGTGGCCAAGGACCCCAACAGCCCGCAGCAGACCGAGCTCGCCGAGAATCCTGGGCTCGAGCGCCACGACGTGGCCCCAGAGGTCCGGGAGCCGAACGGCCGGGCGGCGGCCGCTGAGAGCGCGGGCATCGAAGCTCGCCGGGATGCGGACGCGCGAGCGCGTCTTGACCTGAGCGAGCCCGAGCGGCGACTGCTCGCAGACCTGTTCGCGATCGTCTCCGAGCACGCGGCGGACTCCGCCGTGGAGATCGACCGCGAGCGCGTGCAGGACGCGTTCGTGTTCGCTTGCGAGCACCACGCCGCTCAGCGGCGCAAGTCGGGCGAGGACTTCATCGTGCATCCGGTCGGCGTCGCGCGGATCTGCGCCGGCATGCGCCTGGACACCGAGACGCTGTGCGCGGCGCTGCTGCACGACACCGTCGAGGACACCTCGGCCTCGATCGAGGAGGTGCGTGAGCGCTTCGGCGAGGAGATCGCGGCGATCGTCGACGGCGTCACGAAGCTGACCGGCATCACCTTCCAATCCCACGACGAGGCGCAGGCGGAGAACTACCGCAAGATGATGGTGGCGATGGCCACCGACGTGCGGGTGATCCTGATCAAGCTGGCCGACCGGCTGCACAACATGCGCACGATCGACGCGATGTCCAAGCAGAAGCAGATGGAGAAGGCGCGCGAGACGCTCGAGATCTACGCGCCGCTCGCACATCGTCTCGGCATTCACGCGATCAAGTGGGAGCTCGAGGATCTGGCGTTCGCGACGCTGCACCCGCGCAAGTACCAGGAGATCAAGGGACTCGTCGCCCAGCAACGCGACGATCGCGAGGGCTATGTCGGCCAGGCCGGGGAGTACTTGTCCCGCGAGCTCGCCGGGCTCGGGATCCAGGCGCAGATCGCCGGCCGCGCCAAGCACTTCTACTCGATCTACTCGAAGATGACCAAGAAGGGCCGCGAGTTCAACGAGATCTACGACCTGACCGCGATGCGCGTGATCGTAGATTCGGTGAAGGACTGCTACGGCACCGTCGGCGTGATCCACTCGCTGTGGAAGCCGCTGCCAGGACGCTTCAAGGACTTCATCGCGATGCCCAAGTTCAATATGTACCAGTCGTTGCACACGACTGTGATCGGGCCCGAGGGCCGGCCGCTGGAGATCCAGATCCGCACGCAGGAGATGCACGAGATGGCCGAGTTCGGCGTCGCCGCGCACTGGGTCTACAAGCAGGGTCCGCGACCGGAAGTCGGCGGGCAGGCCGATCCGCGCTCCGACGGCTGGTCGGGGCCCGGCGAGGACGCCAAGCTCAAGTGGCTGCGCTCGATGCTCGACTGGCAGAAGGAGCTCTCAGACCCGCGCGAGTTCATGGAGACGCTCCGCACAGACCTGTTCGAGGACGAGGTCTACGTGTTCACGCCGAAGGGCGAGGTCAAGTCGCTGGCGGCCGGCGCCACGCCGCTGGACTTCGCCTATGAGGTACACACGGAGATCGGCCACCGCTGTGTGGGCGCGCGCGTGAACGGCAAGATCGTGCCGCTGCACTACGAGCTGCGCTCGGGCGACATCGTGGAGATCCTCACGGCCAAGCGCGAGCGGGGTCCTTCGCGGGACTGGCTTGCGACCGTCAAGACGACCCGCGCGCGCAACAAGATCAAGGCCTGGTTCAAGGCCGAGTCGCGCCAGGACACCGAGCACACCGGGCGCGACCTGTTGCAGGAGCACCTGCGCAAACAGGGCCTGCCGGCGCAGAAGATCACGGGCTCGGCGCTGCTTGCCGACGTGATCCGCGAGGTCGGCTACCGCAAGGCCGATGACTTCTACATCGCCCTTGGCGCCGCCAAGGTCTCGCCGAAGCTGGTCGTCAACAAGGTCATGCAGCGCCTGAAGCAGGGCGAGGCGGCCGACGGCGAGGCCAGCGCCGCGGACCTGTTGCGCGTGGGTCGCGCGCGCCGGCGACCGACCAAGTCCTCGGGCCAGTACGGGATCAAGGTCGAGGGCGTGGAGGACGTGATGCTGCGCCTGGCGAAGTGCTGCCGGCCGGTGCCCGGCGATGAGATCGTCGGCTACATCTCACTCGGCCGCGGGATCACGATCCACCGCGAAGACTGTCCCAACGCGGCGCTCTTGCGCAAGGACCCGGAGCGCTTCACGAGCGTCGCCTGGGAAGGCGATCAGACGACGGCGTTCGTCGTGGAAATCCAGATCGACGCGTGGGATCGCCACCGCCTGCTCGAGGATCTCTCGCGGGTCTTCTCGGAGTCCGGAGCGAACATCCTGGAAGCGCGCTGCCTGTCGACCCCGCCGATGGTCAAGAACCGCTTTGTCGTCGAGGTCGCCGATACACACACGCTGAAGGGCGCGATCACGCGCATGCGCAACATCGAGTCGGTGTTCGACGCCTACCGGGTGACGCCCGGCGGCGGCGCGTAGCCGCGGCGCCGCTCGCGAACGCGCTCAGGCAACGACGTTCAGCGCGCGCGGCAGGATCGAGTAGCGCGCCTCGGCGACGTCGCCGAGGTAGTCGCCATCGGCCTGCAGCGGCAGCCCGCGGCCATCGGCGCTGCGCACGGTCAGCTCCGTCACCTGCCCGATGCCCGTCACCTGCCGGTGGCCCACGACGCTCGCGCGCGCCGAGAAGGCACGTAGGCCGATCAGCGACATGCCGACGGGCGTGGCGCGGTGCAGCACGGCGCCCGCGAGCTCGCCGGAGTCGAGCGTCGCGCCCTCGGCGACCTCGATTGGGCGGTCCTGGAAGTAGGTGAACGGCGAGCCGTTCTGGATGATCGCGGTCACACCCGCGAGCTTCTGCTCGCCGGCCTGCACCTCCATCCGCGCGGGCCTCAGCAGGTAGCGGCGCAGGAGCGTCGTCAGGGCCGTCCAGGTGAAGAAGTACGGGCCGAGGCGGGCCTTCATGCGCGGCTTGGAGTCGACGCGCTCGACAACGCTGGCGTCGAGGCCGAGGCCGGAGGAGAAGGTGAAGCAGCGGCCGTTGACGACGCCCACATCGACTTTGCGCAGGCGCCAGTCGGCGGCCATCGCCAGCAGGTGCTCGACCGCATCGACGAGCTCACCGGGGATGCCGAGCATTCTCACGAACACGTTCGCCGAGCCGCCCGGCAAGCAGCAGAGGGGAGTGGTGGAGCCGAGCAGGCCGTTGGCGGCCTCGTTGACCGTGCCGTCACCCCCGAACGCGACCACGACGTCATAGCCCTCGTGCGCCGCCTCGCGGCAGATCTCGGTCGCATGGCCGGGCGCCTCGGTGTCGATCGCATCGAGCTCGTAGGCGCTCTGCAGCGCGTGAACGACGATCCGGCGATGGCGGTCGGAGACACTCGCCGCGTGCGGATTGACGATCAGCAGCATGCGCCGCCTGCCGGTCGTCACGGCCGCATGGAAATCGGCCGGCGCCTGCTCGACGAGTTGCTCCTGTGCGCGCGTGGGCGTGCTCATCTGAAGCGCCCTACACCACGCGCACGCACGCGTTACCGATTGGGCTTGATTCGGTGTTGGGCGGCGTATCGGCGTACGCAACTGCGCCTGCGCGATACTGGCCGGCGATGCCACAGGACAACATCGAGCTGGTGCGCCGCATCCTGACCGCGGGCCTCGATGAGATTCTCGTCGAGTTGATCGATCCGTCGGTGCGCCTGGATCTGTCCGAGCGGGTTTTCAATCCAGCCGTGTACGAGGGATATGAGGGGCTCAGGCGCTGGCGCGCGGACGTCGAGGACGTCTGGGATTTCTACCGGATGGAGCCGGAGGAGTTCTTCGAGGGCGAGGGCGTCGTGTTGGTCGAGACCCGCGAGCGCGGCCGCGGCGCGGGAAGCGGCGCGCAGGTCGATCGGCTGACGATGTTGCTGGTTAGGCTGGACGATCGGCGCGTGACCGAAATCCGCCTCTACGGCGACCGCGACAAGGCCTTCGCGGCCGCCGGGCTGTCGGCGTAGGGCGCGATTGCCGGAAGGCTGCAGAGCGGCGATCGTGAGCGCTTTACACACGCGCCCGAGCACCCTGGCGGTAAGGTAGGTGGCGCTTCGCGCCGATACACAATCGCCGGGATGATTGCTAAACTGGCGCGCAGGACATAGCTGGACACATCCAGAGGGGTGGAGGGACTGGCCCTACGAAACCCCGGCAACCACCGCGACGTCACGGCGGGAAGGTGCCAATTCCAGAGAGATGTGTGGCGGGCCTTCGTGCTCTTTGCCACACCGTGACACGGCGAAGACTAGAGCGAAGGAGCCCTCAATGGCTGTCAGTCATCTGGAGTGCAAGGAGTGCAAGGCGCAGTACCCGCTGGAGGCGCTGTACGTCTGTGACCGGTGCTTCGGGCCGTTGGAGGTCGCCTACGACCACTCCGGCACGAGTCGTGACATCGGCGGGCTGCGCCGTCGCATCCAGGGCGGTCCGCAGAACATCTGGCGCTACGCGGACTTCCTGCCACTCGCCGGCGGCCCGCCCGGGCCTTCCGGTCGCCTGGCCTCGCGCGCCGGCCTGCCGGCCGGCTGCACGCCCCTGATCCGCGCCGACAGGCTGGCCGAGCGCCTTGGCCTGCGCGAGGTGTGGGTGAAGAACGACGCCGCCAACCCGACGCACTCCTTCAAGGACCGCGTCGTCTCGGTGGCGGTGACGCGGGCCCGCGAGCTCGGCTTCGAGACGATCGCCTGCGCCTCGACCGGCAACCTCGCCAACTCGGTCGCCGCGCACGGCGCGGCACTGGGCCTTGATTCCTACGTGTTCGTCCCGTCGGATCTGGAGGAGCAGAAGATCCTCGCCACGGGCGTCTACGGCACCAAGCTGGTTGGCGTCGAGGGCAGCTATGACGACGTCAACCGCCTCTGCACGGAGCTGTGCGCCGAGCGCGACTGGGCGTTCGTGAACATCAACCTGCGCCCGTACTACGCCGAGGGCTCGAAGACCCTGGCGTTCGAGATCGCCGAGCAACTGGGCTGGGAGCTTCCCGACCGCTGCGTGGTCCCGGTCGCCTCGGGCTCGCTGTTCACGAAAATCGCGGGGGGCTTCGAAGAGTGGCGCGAGCTCGGGTTGCTCGATGGCGATCTGCCGAGCATGAACGGCGCTCAGGCCGAGGGCTGCTCGCCCGTGGCCAGCGCGTTCGCCGCCGGTCAGGATGTTTGCCGGCCGGTCAAGCCGAGCACGATCGCCAAGTCGTTGGCAATCGGCAACCCGGCCGACGGCCCCTACGCGCTCGACCTCGCAAGGCGCAGCGGCGGCGGCGTGGATGCCGTCGGCGACGAGGAGATCCGTGCCGGCATCAAGCTGCTGGCCGAGACGACTGGTGTGTTCACCGAGACCGCCGGAGGCGTCACGACGGCGGTGCTGGCAAAGCTCGCGGCGCGCGGGGACATCGATCCGGATGAGCGCGTCGTGCTGGTGATCACCGGCGAGGGGCTCAAGACGCTCGACGCCGTGCGCGGCACGTTCGAGACCCACACGATCGAGCCGACCGTCGAGGCCTTCGAGGCGGGGGTGCCCGAGACGGTCGTCGTGTGATGGCCGTGCTCGTGAAGATTCCCACGCAGTTGCGGGCCGCAGCCGGTGGCGAGGCCGAGACGCAGGTGGACGGCGCGACCGTTCAAGAGGTTCTGGACGGGCTGTTCGAGCGCCACGACGAGTTGCGTGCGCGCCTGTATGACGACGAGGGCTCGTTGCGGCGCTTCGTCAACGTGTACGTCGCGGGTGAAGACATCCGCTTCCTCGACGGGCTTGCCACGCCTGTCAGCGATGGCGCCGAGGTGACGATCCTTCCCGCGGTCGCCGGCGGCTAGCCAGATCGACGCTGGGCCGCGCTGGGCGACCCGGGTCGGTTGGCGGTCACGCTCGCTCGCGCTCGGAGCGCTCCACGCGTCCCGTGTGCTCCTCCCGACAGCTCGGCGGCGCCCTAGCGGCGTGACGGAACCGCCGTGACGGCGTGCTGAGCGGGGACGCTGCGTTCGGTGGCGCCGGCCGATGCCGGGGTGGAGCCGCTGATGCCGACCGTCGAGACGATCGCGGCCGCGCACATGGCGGCGATCGTCAGGGCCCGAAGGCGCCGCGGTGTCAGCCACCGGAAGCGATGGTTCTGAAGCCATGTTCTGAAGCCTGTCGCCGCGGAGGCCGCGGCGATCGCACAACCGGCGCACATGCTCGAAGAATAGCGAGCGGGCTATGTGCGCTCGGCGGTTTCGGTGCGTCGCTCCAGGCGACGGCGCAACTCGGGACCACGGCCCGCGGCGACGGCCCTCGCGGCTCGCTCGTCGGTCAACTCGAGGCCCTGTGAGCGGGCGTAGTCGAGCAGATCCTGGCGCTCCTCGCCCTCGCGGGCCGTGCGCAGGAACAGCCAGCAGAACAGCCCCAGCGTGAGGAAGGACTCCTCGACCATCATGATCGCCCCGGCGATGTTCTGATCGGCGAGCGGGGAGATGTGATGGACGGCGTCGCCATGGCTGTAATAGACGTAGAAGACGGTGCCCGACCACAGGAAGATGTTGCCGAGCACGGTCCCGGTGAGGCGCACGGCGACGATGTAGCCGAGCTTGGCGAGGTTCCCGAACCAGCTCGGCGTGGGCAGCGGGCCGAACAGCGGCATCCACATGGCAATTCCAAAGCCGAGGAACATCGCATGTTGGAGCGCGTGTACGCCCGGATGGCGAAGTGCCGCCTGGTAGAGCACGGGTAGGTGCCACACGTACAGGTCGATCGCCCACAGGGGAAAGGCGATCAGTGGATGCGTGAGCACGCGCAGGCGGTCGAACAGACGGACCGAACGGAATTCGGCCAGCAGGATCGGCGCGAGCAGCGGGCCGGTCAAGCCGAGCACGATCAACAGCGAGGCGATGTCGCCCAGCAGGAGGTGCTCGATCATGTGCACGTACAGCAGGTCCTGGCTGGCCGAGCCGAGCGAGGTGAGCGCGGCGGCGATTACGACGAAGCCCGAGTAGAAGCACGCCTGGCGCCAGCCGGGCACCGCGTGGGCGCCGAGCGCCAGCGTGCGAACGCGCCGTGCGTACAGCACCGCCAGCAGCACGAGCGGCCCAAGCTGAAGTGCGGCCTCTAGGTCGGTGGAGACGGCGAGGGGGAGCTGGAGCATGCAGCTGGAGGGTACGCAAGCGCGAGCGCGAGCGGCTGCAGATCCAACCGGCGGAAGGCCGGCGGCGGTTGCATAGACTGCCCCGAGCATGAGGGTCCCGCGCCGCCGCTTGCTGCACTCGCTGCTGGGCGGCTCGGTTCTTCTGGCGCTCGCGCTCCCGGCAAGCGCGCAGGCGCACGGAATCGTCGGCAAGGCCGACCTGCCGATACCCGTGTGGCTGTTCAGCTGGACCGCGGCGATCGTACTGGTCGTCTCGTTCGTGGCGCTGTCGACCCTGTGGCGCACGCCGCAGTTGCAGGATCAGCGCCGCAGACCGGTGTTCGCGAGAGCCGACGGGGCCAGCGGGCCGGCGCGTGGCGCCCGCGTGCTCGACTGGCTGGCCGGCGTCGCCGGCGTCGGGCTGTTCGGGCTGGTGCTCTACAGCGGCTTCGCCGGCGCCCAGGTCGCCAGTGCGAACTTCGCGGTGACGTTCATCTACGTGATCTTCTGGGTCGGCCTGCCCGTGCTGAGCGTGCTGTTCGGCGACGTGTTCGCGGCGTTCAGCCCGTGGCGGAGTTGCGCGCGGGCGATTCGCGGCCTGAGCACGGCGCTCACACGCGGCGGCGGGCTGCAGGCGCCGCTGCGCTATCCGCGCCGCCTCGGTGTGTGGCCGGCGCTGGTGGGTCTCGTTGGCTTCGCATGGCTCGAGCTCGTGTACGTCAACCGCGATCAGCCCTCGCTGCTGGCGGGGCTGGCGCTCGGGTACTTCGTGGCGATGCTCGTGGGGATGCTGCTGTTCGGCATCGAGGAGTGGGCCGAGCAGGCAGATGGCTTCGGCGTGTACTTCAACCTGTTCTCCAAGCTCTCTGCGCTGGTCCGCGATCGGCAGGGCCACCTGTGCCTGCGGCGGCCGCTGAGCGGGGTCACGGCGCTCGAGGTGCGGCCGGGCATGGTGGCGCTCGTGTGCGCGATCATCGGCACGACCACTTTCGACGGCTTCAGCAACGGTGGAATCTGGCGCAACAACGAGCCGAGCCTGCAGAGCTTCTTCGCCGATCTGGGCCTCGGTCAGACGCCGGCGCTGGAGCTCTCCTACTCCGTCGGGCTGCTGCTCTGCATCGGCCTGATCGCCGCGGTCTATCGCCTGGGAATCCTAGGGATTCGCAGCGTCAGCTCACGCTATGACACGAGCCAGCTGACGCGCGCGTTCCTGCACACGCTCGTGCCGATCGCCTTCGCCTACGTCCTTGCGCACTACTTCTCGCTGCTGCTCTGGCAGGGACAGGCGATCGGCTACCTGGTCTCCGATCCGCTGGGGGAAGGCTCGAACCTGTTCGGGACCGCCGGCTATCAGATCGATTATCAGGTGATCTCCTATGCGGCGATCTGGTACGTGCAGGTCGCAGCCCTGATCGCCGGTCACGTGAGTGGCCTCGCCCTGGCGCACGACCGCGCGCTCGTCATGTATCGAGATCCCGAGGAGGCCGTGCGCAGCCAGTATTGGATGCTCGCGGTGATGGTCGCCTTCACGAGCTTCGGGCTGTGGCTGTTGTCGGACGTCGGCACCTGATTGACGAGCGTGAGCCGCCCGGCTCGAGGTGGGATCGCCTTCGCTACGGTTCTCCGGACGTGTCCCGCCGACTGATCCCCGTCCTGCTCGGCGCCGGCGCATTGGCGCTTGCGGGCCTGCCTGCTGCGGGGCGGGCAAGCGCTGCCGCAGCGCCGGCGCTCGCCGCGGAGACCTCATCGCAGCAGCAGAGCCCACTGGGCGATCAGGGATCGAGCCCCGACTATCGCTCGCTGATCACCTCGCTGTCGCCGCGGGTCTCCGGGCTGAGCGTGCAGGTGCTGCAGTTCTCCGACCGCCTACAGTTGCGCAATCGCAGCGGCCGAACGGTGATCGTGTACGGCTACCAGGGGGAGCAGTACGCGCGGGTGCTCGCCGACGGCACGGTCGAGGTGAACACCCGCTCGCCCGCCTACTACCTCAACGAGAGCTTCTACGGCAACGTGACGGTCCCACCCTCGGCGTCCCCCAGCGCGCCGCCGCATTGGACGGTCGTCGATCGCACTGGCCAGTTCGAATGGCACGACCATCGCATCCATTGGATGTCGCCACAGCTGCCCCCGCAGGTCAAGGACAAGGACAGGCGGACCCTGATCTTCAACTGGCAGGTGCCGATCGCCGTGGGCGCTGAGAAGGGCAACCTCGACGGCCAGCTGTTCTGGACTCCCGAGTCCTCATCCGTGCCGCTCGCGGCGATCCTCGCCGGGGTCGCCATCGCGCTGCTGGGCGCGCTGCTCGTGCTCTTCACACGCCGCCGGCGCAAGGGTGGCGATCGGCGGCCCGGCGAGGATCAGGGGGAGGACCCCGGAGCAGCTCGCTCCGTGCCCGTCGACAGGGAGGCGTGGTAGTTTGTGCGGGCAATGACCGTGCTCGGTTGCCTGACCCACTGGTACGTCTCGCTGCTGTACGTCGTGCCCGTCGTGGCCGTCGGCGGCTGGGGCTGGTGGAGCGCCCGTCGTATGTCCAGGACGCGTCGCGCCTCGGCGAGCGAGGCCGCGGTCGCACTCGAGCCTGCGCGGCGTTAGAGCCGCTGACGCGCAGGCGCGAGTTGCGCGCCCGGGGCCCGAAACGGCGCCTCGTGCCGACGCACCAGTTCAGCAGTCTCGTATAGATTTGCCCGTACTTCGGTGTTTCTTCGCTCCTCTTCACGGGCACCTGAGTACCATGGGGTTTCCTACCCGTATGACCACACGTACAGCTATCCGTTCTGCCGCGGCCGAAGGGCTCACCGAGCGGGTCGATGCGGTCGCGTGTCTCGACGAGCGCGTCCGTCGTCAGGCCATCTCCGAGCGGTCCGTCGAGCCCGGCCGCTACATCGAGGTCGAGGGGCCGCAGGGGTCCCTGTTGATACCGCTGGGCGCCGGTGTGACACATGTGGGCCGCGGCCTGGCCGCCGACTTGCGCCTCGACGAGAACTCGGTCTCTCGGCGCCATGCGATCCTCGTCGACCGCCCCTCCGGCGCTCGCGTCCTGGACGACCGCAGCTCCAACGGCACGTTCGTCAACGGCCGGCGCATCGTGCAGGCCGATCTGCACAACGGCGACGTGCTGGTGCTCGGCCGTGTCGTGCTGCGCTACCTGGAGGTCTGAGCCGAAAACCGAGGATCGTGCGCCGATTCGCCGGCGGCGAATCCGTGCGACGGCGCTAGCACGAGCCGAGCTCCTTGCCGAGCAGCGCAACGGTCCTCTCCGCGCCATGGGGCAGCTGCCCGATCTCGCGGTATCCGCGCGCGGCGTGAAACGCGAGCGATGGATCGTTGGGTGGCTTTAGGTTCACGTCGCAGACCATTCGCTCAAACGGCCTGGCGGCGGCCTCCAGCTCGTCGTAGAGCCGCGTTCCGATGCCCGCTCGGCGCAGGGGTGCGCAGACCGCGATGCGGTCCAAGTAGAGAAAACGGCCGAAACGCTCGTCGAACCAGCGGTAGTTGACGCTGTCGTAGCGGGTGCCCGGCCCGATCGTGATCGCGAAGCCGACGAGCCGGCCCTCGCTCTCCGCCGCAAGGCTGCGGTGGGCCAGTGAGAGGATCGCTCGCAGCCGCGGCTCGTCGAGATCGCTCAGCTCACGGACCGACGCGCGATTGAGCGCCAGCAGCGCCGGCCAGTCGGCTCGCCTCAGATCGCGCAATCTCATCGCCGGAGAGCTTTGCAGCAGCCGTGAAGAGGCGTAGGATGGTGGGGATGGAGCAGACCGCAGAGGCCAACGAGGAGGCGATCCGGGCCTGGGACGGGCCGTTGTTCGACCGCTTCGTGCGTTTTCGCCATCTCTTGACGACGGGACTCGGGGCGCACGGAGACGAAGGTCTGCGCATCGCTCAGCCGCGTCCAGGCGAGCGTGCGCTGGACGTCGGATGCGGCTTCGGAGACACCACCCAGCGGCTCGCCGAGCTCGTCGGCCCCGATGGGGAGGCGCTCGGCGTCGACGCGGCCCCCCGGTTCATCGAGGCCGCGACCGAGGATGCGCAGAAGGCGGGGGTCGGCAATGTGAGCTTCGCGGTCGCCGACGTGGAAACGACCACGCTCGGCGAAGGCTTCGACCTGGCCTTCTCGCGGATGGGGACGATGTTCTTCGACAACCCGGTCGCGGCGCTGCGCAACGTGCGCAACGCGCTGGTTCCGGGCGGCAGGCTGGTGATGGTCGTATGGCGCGCGAAGGTCGAGAACGACTGGGTCTATCGTGCGCAGACGATCACCGAGCGGTTCGTCACCAAGCCCGAGGACTACGACGAGCCAACCTGCGGCCCAGGGCCGTTCTCGATGGGCAACGCGGATACGACGAGCGGAATCCTCTTGAGCGCGGGCTTCAAGGACATCTCGCTGCGCCGCTGCGACCTGCCGATCAAGATCGGGCTGGATCTCGATGAGGCTGTCGAGCTGGTCATGAGCCTTGGGCCGGCCGGCGAGATCCTGCGCCTGGCCGGCGACCGCGCTGCGCACCTGCACGAGCCGGTCGCCGACGCGCTGCGCGAGGGTCTGGCCGATTGGGTCGGGCCCGACGGCGTGTCGGCGCCGGCGTCGACGTGGATCGTCTCGGCCAGCGTGCCGGACTGACAGCTGTCTGCGCCGGGGAGGCGGCGCCGCGCGCCGCGGCGCCCAGCCGCGTAACACAGCACTAGTCGACCAGTCCAGTACGGCACGGACGGACTCAACGCCTCTGTGTGGGCCGCCGATGTCCTGGTAGCGCCGATGCCCGGCGCCGGCCGATGCCCCTCCTTGAGTCGAGATCCCGCGCTCTCACCGTCACCTTCGTGGTGATGGGGGTCGCCGTCGCGCTCCACGCGGCACACGCCGTGTTCGGCGTCGGCGGCGTCTCGCTGGACGATTTCGTCAAGGACGACGTCTACACGGCTATCGAGCTGGTCGCGGTGGGCGTGTGCGCCACTCGCGTGCTGCGACGGCGCGAGAACCGGCTCGCGTGGGCTCTGATCGCCACTGGCCTGCTTGCCTGGGCAGGCGGCGACTTCGTGTGGACGATCTGGCTGAACAACGTCGAAAACCCGCCCTATCCATCGATTGCCGACCCGCTCTATCTGGCGATGTACCCCGCTCTCTACATGGGCCTGCTCTTGCTGATGCGCTCGCACTTTCGACATGTCGGCGCGGCCATGTGGCTGGACGGCATGGTCGTGGGACTGACGCTCGCTGCGATCGGTGCGGATCTGATCTTCCCGGCGATTCACGGCGCCAGTGCTGACAGCTCGGCGACGATCGCGCTCAACCTCAGCTACCTGCTGTGCGACTGCCTGCTGCTGGTCTTGATCGCCGTGGGCTTCGCCCTCTCCGGCTGGCGCGTGGGACGGCAATGGCTGCTGCTGGCGCTCGGGATCGCCGTTCTGGCCTGTGCCGACATGCTGTTTCTCTACCAGGAAGCCACCGGGACATATGTCGCCGGCCGGATTCTCGACACGATGTGGCCGGCCTCGATGGCGATCCTGGCGCTTGCGGCATGGCAACCAGCACCGGCCAAGGTTCGCCGCACGATCCTCGGCCGTCACACGATCGTCTTGCCCGCCGCCTTCGGCCTCATCGCCCTCGGAGTGCTGGTCAGTGCGACCGTGCATCCGCTCACGCAGCTGTCGGTCGGCCTTGCGACCGCCGCGCTGCTTGCGGCCAGCGCGCGGACGGCGCTCACGTACGTGGAGAACGTGCGCGTGCTCCAGCGCCAGCGCCACGACGCCCTCACCGACGCGCTGACGGGCCTCGGCAACCGACGGCGGCTGATGGAGGATCTCGGCGCCGCGATGGAGTGGGGAGCCAATGGCCAGGTCTCGACGCTCGCGTTCTTCGATCTGAACGGCTTCAAGCGCTACAACGACAGCTTCGGACACAGCGCGGGGGATGCCCTGCTCGCGCGTCTGGGCGCGGCGCTGGCCGCCGCCGTCGAGGGTCACGGCGAGGCCTACAGGCTGGGCGGCGATGAGTTCTGCCTGCTGCTTGGCGAGCGCTTTCACCGCGGCGATGAGCTGATCGCCCGGGCCCAGGCCGCGCTCGCGGATCACGGCAGCGGCTTCGCCGTCACGGCCTCCTGCGGCATCGTGATCGTGCCCGAGGATGCCGCCACCGTGAATCTGGCGCTCAATCTGGCGGACGAGCGCATGTACGAAGAGAAGGGCGCCGCCGAGCGCCCGAACCACTCGCAGACCCAGAGCGTCCTGCTGCAGCTGCTCACCGAGCGCGAGCCGGCGCTGCGCGACCACGTCTGCGGCGTCGGCCTGCTGGCGGTCGAGATCGGGCGCAGGTTCGGCTTGGACTCAGAAGAACTCGACGAGCTTGGCCGGGCGGCGGAGCTGCACGACATCGGCAAGCTGGCGGTCCCTGAAGAGATTCTGCACAAGCCCGGTCCTTTGAGCGAGAGTGAGCAGCAGTTCATGCGCCAGCACACGATCATCGGGGAGCGCATCCTGAATGTCGCGCCCGCGTTGCGCGAGGTCGCAAGCCTCGTTCGCTCGAGCCACGAGCGATGGGACGGCGAGGGCTACCCAGATCGCCTCGCCGGAGCGGAGATCCCGCTGGGGGCGCGGATCATCACCGCATGTGACGCGTACGACGCGATGGTCTCCGAGCGGGCCTACCAGACCGCTCGCTCGTCCCAGCAAGCCCTCGAAGGACTGCGTCGTCATGCCGGCAGCCAGTTCGACCCGCGGGTCGTCGAGGTGCTCTGTGAACATCTCGAGGTTGGGCAGCCGCCGAGTGAGGAGACCCCCATTGAACGTCGGCATCCGCTCAGCGCGGTCGCGCAGCAGATATAGACTCCGCCGGATGGCATCGAAGCGGATCGAACGCCAGATCGACGAAGCCCTGCTGATCGCGGCGCTCGGCACGGGATTCGTCTACGCGCGCAGGCGTGCCCGTCGTGCTCGCCGCAAGCTCGTGATCGGCGGGACGATCCTCGCCGGAGCGGGGGCGGCGGTTGCCGCGGCGGGCGCCGCGGGAGTGGCCGGCGGGATCGCAGCTCGCTATCGCAACCGCGCGAACAGGCGCGGCGGCGCCTGACGCCGGCTTTCCGCGGTGTGGGCGGCTAGCGATTCGGCGCGATCGCCAGAGCGCTGCGTGCCGCTACGGACAAAGCCAGATACCCGGCGAGCAGCAGCAGCTCGAAGATCAGGACGACGCCGCTGAGGGCGATGTTCCGCATGTGGTGAGCATCGACAGCCTGCGCGGTGGACTGGAGCGCAATCGACGAATGGACGGCTCACCCGAGCAGGAGCTCGCCACCTCCGATGATCACAACCGTGCCGCCCACCTCGACGCGCTCGATCTTGGCGCGCGATCCCGCGACTCGCGCGCGCAGCAGTGACGGGCGCGCGATCTCCTCGCCTTGGCGGATCTCGATCTCCACGCCAAACGCGATCCGGCCGTGTCGGCACAGATGCACGGCGAGCGGGCCGGCCGCCGATCCCGTCGCCGGGTCCTCCGCTACCCCGAGCGCCGGCAGGAACACCCGCGTCCGCCACCGTCCGTCTGCGCCCGCGAAGCAGTTGGCGCCGATGCTCCCGAGCCTGGCCAGAGCCGTGAGGTCGGGTGCGAGCGCGGTCACGGCCTCCTCGCTGCCCAGCTCGACGTAGACGTGGCTGGGTCCGTTGTCGTAGGCCTCGACCGGCAGGCCCGAGCGGTCGATGCCGAGCGCGCCCAGCAGCTCCCGCCGGCGCTCGTAAGGCTTCCAGGATGGGATCGGCTGTTGCATCCAGCCGGACGTCAGATGATCCCGCTCGCATTGCAGCAGCACCGGCACCGAGCCAACTCCGGTCTCAAGCGTGATGTCCCGCTTCTCCAGAGCACGGCCCGCGACGATGGCGGTCCCCAAGACCGGGTGCCCGGCGAAAGGCAGCTCGGCCGCGGGGGTGAAGATCCGCACGGCGAGGTCGCCGCCGTGCTCGGGCGGGCGCGCGAACACGGTCTCTGAGAGCTGCAACTCGCTTGCCAGGCGCTGCATCTGCTCCGGGGAGATACGACGGGCATCTGGGAATACCGCGAGTTGGTTGCCCTGCAGCGGCGTGTCGGTGAACACGTCGAGCAGGATGTAGCGACCTGATGCGCCGGGGCGCGGGGTCGCGCGAGCGAGCGGGTTGAAGGTGGCGATGCGGTCAAATGGCTGTGACACGCCGTTGGACGCTACGGCACGCGGCGATGTCACCCGCTGCCGCTTGGCGCGCCTCGCACGCTTGGTCAGGGTGGGAGAGCTCCACCCCTAGGGTGCCTATTCGGCGGGCCTGCGCGGGGCGAGGATGGTCTCACCAACCAACCCCGCCCAGGAGGCACACAAAATGCTCAGCAAGACCCGCACAACCATCCTCGCCCTCGTCGCCTCGGCCAGCTTCGCCGTGGCAGCAGCGGCGCCTGCCGTCTCTCAGGCCCAATGGCACACGTACTGCGTCTCGGGGCACTGCACGACACACCAGAACTTCAAGATCGGAGGCCAGGACCCCTGTGGTGCGATCAACTCGAACTACAACAAGGCCTATGAAGGACTGCTGGAAGCGATCCAAACCAAGAAAGAACAAGCCGACAAAGTACACCCGGAAATGACCCAGGCTGAAGCACAGGCACAAATAGAAGAGGCCGAAGCACAGGTCCATCTCGCGAGCATCGCGGCTTTCGAATGGGGGTGCGCTGCCGCCATGCACACCTCGCCGGGCCGCGTAGTCGTGGCGCCCGTCGGCAAGGTCAAGGTCGCGTCGAAGGTCGTCTCATCGCCCGTGCGGAGCATCAAGGCGAGCTCCTCCTCAGCGCTCACGATGAAGTAGCGACGCGCAGGCGATGAAGCACAGAGAGCCCCGCGGCGCGGGGCTCTCTTCAACCTTGCTCGCGAGCCCAGGTCGGATTTCATGGAGCCTGGCCCGCCGCGCCGGCGAACGCGCATCGGCGCTCTGAGTCCCTTACGCAGGGCCTACCGCCTACCTCGGATCAGAACTAGGTCGTGGGCGGCGGCGCTGGGGTGAGCCCGTGCCGACGCATAACGCTCATCAGAGCCGCAAGATCTGGCGGGGCGCCGGCGGAAGCGGCCAGAACCTCGCCGACCTCGTGGAAGTAGGCAGCTCCGAACACTCCCGGGCTGGCGATCGCGAGGAACTTCGCGTCGACGCCGCCGCGATTCTCGAACCCGTGGATTGCGCCCCGTGAGATGCACACGGCCTCTCCGGGTCCGATCTCGATCGTCTCGCCGTCGACATTCCAAGTGGAGACACCTTCCATTCCGTAGATTGTCTCCTCGAAGGCATCGTGGCTATGGGGCGCGGGCATTCTCGCGTTCGCCGGTACGTAGCACTCGAAGACAGCTACGGTCCCGTTCGAGTCGTCGCCCTCAACGAGGAAGCGGACACTGAGCTCGCCCAAGGTGATCGTCTCTCTCGGTGTTGCATGCACGGCGTCTCCTCGCTGCGCGCGTGTACAAAAGGCAGGTAGTTGTGAAGCGCGCCCGGCAAGATTCGAACTTGCGACCTCTCGCTCCGGAGGCGAGCGCTCTATCCACTGAGCTACGGGCGCGGATGACGCGACTGCGCGGCACCGTCGGTGTCGAGAGCTTACCGCCGCGCCGCGCGAGCACCGGATCTCGCGGCGCGACCGCCGCAACCCCGCCTGGCCCCCGAACGACCCCAGCCAACCCCCGCCGCTACCGTAGCCCCATGGACCTGTCCCTGTTCTTCGCCGGCACCGGCGGCTCGGTCCCGGCCGCCCGCCGCGGCCTCCCCGCCGTCCTCGTACGCCGGGGCGGTGACAGGCTGCTGTTCGACTGCGGCGAAGGAACCCAGCGCCAGCTGGTGCGCTCGGTCGGCCTGGTGGACATGGAAAGCGTGTTCATCACCCATTTCCACGCCGACCACTGGCTGGGTCTCCCGGGAATGTTGAAGTCCTTCGCGCTCCGCGAACGCGACCAGCCGCTGACCGTGTACGGCCCCCGTGGCCTGAACGATTTGATGGGGATGATGCGAAGCATCTACGGGCGCCTTCCGTACAAGCTCGAGATCGTGGAGCTCGAGCCGGCGCAGGCGGTTCAGCGCGACGGCTACCTGATCGCCGCCATCCCGGTCAGCCATCGCGCCGATTCCTCGTTTGGCTATGCGCTGGTCGAGGAGTCGCGCCCGGGCCATCTCGACGCCCAGCTGGCCGAGGAGCTGGGCGTGCGCCCTGGTCCGGACTTCGGCCGTCTGCAGCGCGGTGAGAGCGTGGGCGAGATCAAACCCGAGCAGGTCATGGGCCCGGCCCGGGAGGGCCGCAAGATCGTGCTCTCGGGCGACACCATCCCATGCGAGGCGCTCGCGATCGCCGCCCATCAGGCGGACGTGCTCGTGCACGAGGCGACGTTCGTCGAGGAGGAGGCCGAGCGCGCGCGGCTGACCTCACACAGCACGGCACGGCAGGCGGCCGAGCTGGCGCTGAAGGCCGAGGCGCGGCTGCTTGCGCTCACACATATCTCGAGCCGCTATGCAGGCGGCGAGCTGCGCGAGGAGGCGCGTGCCGTGTTCGCCGCCACCGAGGCCCCGCGCGACTTCGACACGATCGAGGTGCCGTTTCCGGAGCGTGGGCCCGCGACACTCGTGCGCTGGTCTGAGCGCCAGGCGCGCGAGAAGGCCGGCGCCGAGGCTCAGCGGGAGCGCGCCGGGAGCGTAGAGACGCCACCGGAGACCATCGCCGCGCCTTGATACATTCCGCAGGCTCCTTTAACCCGGTCCCGTGAGGCCAGGAAGGAAAAGATGGAAGAACGCGGTGAGAAGGTCGTCCTCCGCGAGGGCGACGTGCAGCGGGCGCTGACGCGCATCTCGCATGAGATCGCAGAGCGCAATCCCCAGGATCGCGTCTTGGCCGTCGTCGGCATCCATCGCCGCGGAGCATTTCTCGCCCAGCGATTGAAGGATCTGCTCGAAGAGCTGCTCGATAGCGAGATCCCGCTCGGAGACCTGGATATCGGCTTCTATCGCGATGACGTTGCCAGCCGGCCGGAGGCGCCGGTCGTGCATGCCTCGCACATCGACTTCGACGTGACCGGGCGCACGGTGGTGATCGTCGATGATGTGCTGTTCACGGGCCGCACCGTTCGCGCGGCGATCGAGGCGCTGTTCGACTACGGCCGCCCCGAGCGCGTGCAACTCGCCGTGCTGGCCGATCGTGGCCATCGCGAGCTGCCGATCCGCCCCGACTACGTCGGCAAGAACCTGCCGACCTCCCGAGGCGAGCACGTGTACGTGCGCGTGCGGGAGCTCGATGGTCTTGATGAGGTTGCGATCGCGCCGGCGGCGCTGGAGGTGGCATGACGATGCGGCATCTGCTGTCGATCGAGGATTTAGACCGGGCGGGAATCGAGCGGATAGTCGAGCAGGCTGCGCGCTTCGCGGAGGTGTCGGACAGGGAGATCAAGAAGGTCCCGGCGTTGCGCGGGCGGATGGTGTTGAACCTCTTCTACGAGGCCTCCACGCGCACGCGCAGCTCCTTCGAGCTGGCCGCCAAGCGGCTGTCGGCCGATGTGGTCAACTTCGCCGCCAGCGGATCGAGCGTCGAGAAGGGGGAGTCGCTGAAGGACACGGTGCTGACGCTGAGCGCGCACAAGCCGGATGCGATCGTGCTGCGCACGCCGTGGGCGGGCGCCTCCGAGCTGGTCTCGAAATGGTGCAGCGCGGCGATCGTGAACGCGGGCGACGGCAAGCGCGAGCACCCCACGCAGGCGCTGCTGGACGTGTACACGCTGCGGGGACGGCTGGGAGACCTTGACGGGGCATCGATCTGGATCGTCGGCGACGTCGCCCACTCGCGGGTCGCGCGGTCGAACATCATCGCCTTTCAGCGGATGGGCGCGAAGGTGACGGTTGCCGGCCCGCCGACGCTGATTCCACGGGGAATCGAGGCGCTCGGGTGCGAGGTCCGCTACACGCTCGATGAGCTGCCCTCGGCGGATGTCGTGTACGCGCTGCGGATGCAGCGCGAGCGGATGAGCGAGACGTGGGTGCCCTCGCTGCGCGAGTACGCGTCCTGGTATCAGATCAACGGGCGCCGTCTCTCCCCGCGTCAGGTGCTGATGCACCCCGGGCCGGTGAACCGCGGCGTGGAGCTCTCGGGCGAGGTGGTGGACTCGCCGCAGGCGGTCATCACGGCGCAGGTGGAGGCGGGCGTGGTGGTGAGGATGGCGGTCCTGTACGAGCTGCTCTCCGGAGCGCGCGCACCCGCTCCGGGCCCTGAAGGAGAGCGGAGCGTGGGCGGCTCCGGCTCCACCGCGGGCGAGCGTCAGCTGGCGTGATGGCGGCCAGGACGCTCGTACACGGACCGCTGCAGGCGGTCGACATGCTGCTGCGGGACGTGCACGTGCTCGATCCGCGCGCGGGCGTGGACGCACGCCAGGACGTGCGCGTGCGCGACGGGGAGATCGCCGAGCTCGGTGCGCCCGGCACGCTCCCCTACGACCCCGAAGAGGAGCTGCTGGAGGGCCGGGGACGCCATCTGCTGCCAGCGTTCTTCGACCCGCACGTGCACCTGCGCACGCCCGGGCAGGAGCACAAGGAGGATCTGGAGACCGGCACCCGCGCGGCCGCCGCCGGCGGATACGGCGCGGTGCTTGCGATGCCGAACACCGATCCGGTGCTGGATTCGGCTCCGCTGTTGCGCTCGCTGCGCGACGCGGCTGCGCGCGAGGCGCGCATCGCGGTCGGCTTCCTGCCGGCGATCACGCGGGGCCTTGAGGGCGAGCAGCTGACGGAGATGGCCGAGTTGCGCGAGGAGGGCGCCGCCGGCTTCACCGACGACGGCAAGCCGGTGCAGAGCGCGGGAATGCTGCGCAAGGCGCTTCAGTACCAGCGCCTGTGTGGCGGTGTGATCGCACTGCACGAGGAGGATCCGACGCTCTCGCGCGGCGGCAGCATGCACGAGGGCGCGGTCAGCGCGGCGCTCGGGCTCGGCGGGATCCCGTCGATCGCCGAGTCGACGATGGTCGCGCGCGACGCCGCGCTGGCCGGCTATGAGGACGCGCGCGTGCACTTCCAGCATCTCAGCTGTGCGGCCTCGGTCGAGGCGGTCGCTGACGCCAAGGAGCGCGGCTGGCGGGTCAGCGCGGAGGTCTCGCCGCACCATCTGCTGCTGAGCGAGGAGGACGTACGGGGAATGGACACGCGCATGAAGATGCATCCGCCGCTGGCGACGGAGGCCGACCGCCAAGCGCTGATCGAGGGCCTGCGTAGCGGCACGATCGAGTGCGTGGCGACCGATCACGCGCCGCACGCGCGCGATGAGAAGGAGGTGCCGTTCGAGCGCGCGCCAATGGGCACGACGGGCCTTGAGACGGCGTTCGCGGCGCTCTACTCGGGGCTTGTGCTGCCGGGTCTACTCGACCTTGAGGTGCTCGTGGAGCGGATGAGCGCCGCAGCGCGGCTGTTCGATTTGCCGACGCCGTCGATCGCGGCGGGCGAGGCGGCCAACATGACGCTCGTCGATCTCGACGCCGAGTGGGTGGCGGGCGAGCGCGGCTGGGAGAGTCGCTCTGAGAACTGCTGCTTTGCGGGACGAGCGCTCCATGGTCGCGTGCTCCTGACGCTGGCTGCCGGAGCGGTCGTCTACCGCGAGCGCGCCTTCTCGGTGGTGGCTGCCTGATGAGCCTGCTCGCCCGCGAGCGGGCCGCGCTCGTCGTGGTCGACGTGCAAGAGGGCTTTCGCCCGTATGCGTCCTTCGCGGGCGTCGCGGAGTCGTGCGCGAAGCTGCTGGCGGCGGCGCGCATCCTGGAGGTGCCGGCGCTTGTCAGCGAGCAGTATCCGAAAGGCCTCGGCCACAGCGCCCCCGAGCTGGGGATCGAGGACGAGCGGCGGATCGAAAAGACGGTGTTCTCGGCGGCGCGCGCCGAGGGCTTTGATCTTGCCGGTCGCGAGCAGGCGATCGTGTGTGGGATCGAGGCACACGTGTGCGTCAGCCAGACCGTCCACGACCTGCTCGCAAAAGGCATCGAAGTCCATGTCCCCGCCGATGCGGTCGGCTCGCGTCACGAGATCGACTACGAGCGCGGCCTCGAGCGCTTGGAGCGCGCCGGCGCGGTCGTCGGGACCGTCGAGGCCTCGCTGTTCGAGCTGCTGGAGCGCGCGGGCACGCCGGAGTTCAAGGCCGTCCAGAAACTGATCATCTGAGATGACCCACAAGCCCGGATACGTGCTGCTGGAGGACGGCACACGCTTTGACGGCGAGGTGTGCGGCGCCGAGACACACGCCGTTGGTGAGGTGGTGTTCACGACCGGCATGTCCGGCTATCAGGAGTCGATGAGTGATCCGTCGTTCGCCGGGCAGTTGATCGCCTTCACCTACCCGCACATCGGCAATTACGGGGTGAGCGCGCAGGCGATGGAGTCCGAGCGCCCATGGGCGCGGGCGGCGATCATGCGCGAGGCGTGCAACCGCGAGGACGCTCCGAGCGCCGAGCGCGGCTGGCTGGACTGGTTGAGCGACTGCGGAGTGAGCGCGATCTCGGGCGTCGACACGCGCGAGCTGGTGCGCCATATCCGCGATGCCGGGGCGATGCGCGGGGGTGTGTTCCCTGACTCGATCGAGCAGGCACGGGCTCGCGAGCTGGTCGAGGCCGAGCCGCCGATGGCCGGACAGGATCTCGCCGTGACGGTCACGCCCAAAGAAGTCAGCCATCACGGCCAGGGCGAGGGACCGCGGATCGCGGTCATCGACACCGGCATCAAGGCCTCGATGGTGCGCGAGCTGGTCGCCCGCGGCGCGCGCGTGTCGCTGCACCCGTGCACGAGCTCGGCCGGAGAGCTGCTCGCGGAGGACCCGGACGCCGTCTTTCTCGCAAACGGCCCGGGTGATCCGGCGGCGCTTGGGTATGTCGTCGAGACGGTGCGCGAGCTGGTCGGCAAGAAGCCCGTGTGGGGCATCTGCCTCGGCCATCAGCTGCTGTGCCGGGCGGTCGGCCTTGAGACCTTCAAGCTGCCATTCGGCCACCGCGGCGCCAACCATCCGGTCAAGGACCTGCAGAGTGGGCGCGTTGAGATCACCTCCCAGAACCATGGCTTCGCGGCGGTTGGGCCGGGCGGAGCGCGGACGATCGACACCGATGAGCCGGTGCGCTGGGAGACCGACTTCGGCGCGGCGGCTCTCTCGCACGTGAACCTGTACGACCGCACGGTCGAGGGCCTCGAGCTGCTCGATGTGCCGGGCGGGACTGTGCAGTACCACCCCGAGGCCGGCCCCGGCCCGCACGACAGCCTGTACCTGTTCGACCGTTTCCTCACGCGGATCGCCGAGGCCGCGTAGATGAGCAGCCGGCTTTTCCGGGAGACCCGTACGCGCGTCCCCGATCCGGCCGTAGCTACGCCGGTCACCACACCCGCAGGCGTTGCGGATGCCCAGGCGTAACGACATCCACAAGATCCTGCTGCTCGGCTCGGGGCCGATCGTGATCGGGCAGGCGGCCGAGTTCGACTACTCCGGCGTGCAGGCCTGCAAGGTGCTGCGCGAGGAGGGCTATGAGGTCGTGCTCGTGAACTCCAACCCGGCGACGATCATGACCGATCCGGAGTTCGCCGAGGCAACGTACATCGAGCCGCTCTTGCCGGGGCCGGTCACGCAGGTGATCGCGCGCGAGCGCCCGGATGCCCTGCTGGGCACGCTTGGCGGCCAGACGGCCTTGAACCTGGCGAAGGCGCTACACGACGATGGAACGCTCGAGCGCTTTGGCGTCGAGCTGATCGGAGCCAACTACGAGGCGATCGCCTGCGCGGAGGACCGCGAGCTGTTCCGCGACGCGATGACGGCGGCCGGGCTGAGGATGCCCAAGAGCACGATCGCGACCTCGCTCGAGCAGGCGGAGGAGGCCCTCTCAGAGCTTGGCCTGCCGTGCATCGTGCGCCCGGCCTTCACGCTCGGCGGACGTGGGGGCGGGATCGCGCGCAGCCGCGAGGAGTTCCAGAAGATCGCCGCGGCGGGAATCGAGGCCTCGCCGATCGGTCAAGTGCTGCTCGATGAGTCGGTGATCGGCTGGGGCGAGTTCGAGCTGGAGGTGATGCGCGACCGCGCGGATAACGTCGTGATCGTCTGCTCGATCGAGAACGTCGACCCGATGGGCGTGCACACGGGCGACTCGGTGACAGTCGCCCCGCAGCAGACGCTCACCGATCGCCTCTACCAGCAGCTGCGCGATCAGGCCCTAACCGTGATCCGCGCCGTGGGCGTCGAGACGGGCGGATCGAACGTGCAGTTCGCCGTCAACCCCGAGACCGAGGAGATCCTCGTGATCGAGATGAACCCACGCGTCTCGCGCTCCTCGGCGCTGGCGTCCAAGGCGACGGGCTTCCCGATCGCGAAGATCGCGGCGCGTCTGGCGGTCGGCTATCTGCTCGAGGAGATCGACAACGACATCACGGGCATCACGCCGGCGTGCTTTGAGCCGACGATCGACTACGTGGTGGTGAAGTGGCCGCGCTTCGCCTTTGAGAAGTTCCCCGGCTCGGACCCGACGCTCTCGACGCACATGAAGTCGGTAGGGGAGACGATGGCGATCGGGCGCACCTTCCAGCAGGCGTTTGCCAAGGCGCTGTGCTCGCGCGAGCTCGACAAGCCGCCGTGCCTCGAGGACTCATCTGACGAGGCGCTCTTGGAGGGGCTGCAGACGCCGGGCGCCGAGCGCTATGAGGCGCTGCTCGAGCTGCTGGGGCGGGGGGCGAGCGTCGAGAGTGTGCACGAGCGCACGAAGATCGACCGGTGGTTCCTACGAGAGCTGCGCGCGCTCGCGCTCGCTCCCGAGGCTCCGTTCGCCGGCGAGCGCTCGTTCAAGGCGGTCGACACGTGCGCGGCGGAGTTCCCCGCGCGCACGCCCTACTACTACTCGGGCTGGGAGCGCGAGGTCAGCCACGAGGTGCGCCGCGAAGGAGCCGATGGCGCCGAGGAGCGCGAGTCGGTCGTGATCCTCGGATCGGGGCCGAACCGGATTGGCCAGGGGATCGAGTTCGACTATTGCTGCGTGCACGCGGCGATGACCGTGAGGGAGTCGGGGTGTGACGCGGTGATGATCAACTGCAACCCCGAGACGGTCTCGACCGACTACGACACCTCCGACCGGCTGTACTTCGAGCCGCTGACGCTCGAGCACGTGCTCGCGGTCGTGGAGGTGGAGAAGCCGAAGGGCCTAATCCTGCAGTTCGGCGGGCAGACGCCGCTGAAGCTCGCCGCGGGCCTGGCGCAGGCGGGCGTGCCGCTGCTGGGCACGAGCGTCCAGGCGATCGACCTGGCCGAGGATCGCGGGCGCTTCGGCGCGCTGCTCGAGCGGCTCGGCTATAAAGCGCCGCCATATGCGACGGCCCGCTCGGTCTCCGAGGCGCTGCAGTGCGCCGGGGACGTCGGCTTCCCGCTGATCGTGCGCCCCTCATACGTGCTCGGGGGCCGGGCGATGGAGATCGTCTATTCGCGTGACGGGCTTGCCGACTACCTGCGGCGCGAGTCCGCACAGGACGGCGAGATATTCCTGGACCGCTTCCTGGAGAACGCCACGGAGGTCGACGTCGACGCGCTGTGCGACGGAAGCGAGGTGTGGATCGGTGGGATCATGCAGCACGTCGAGGAGGCGGGCGTGCATTCCGGCGACAGCGCGTGCGTGCTGCCGCCGCACTCGCTCGGGGAGGAGATGCTCGAGCAGATCCGCGCCGCCACGCGCGAGATCGCGCTGGCGATCGGCGTCGTCGGGCTTATGAACGTGCAATACGCGGTGCACGCGGGCGATCTGTACGTGATCGAGGCCAACCCGCGCGCCTCGCGGACGGTGCCGTTCGTGTCGAAGGCCGTCGGCGTGCCGCTGGCGAAGCTCGCCTGCCGGATCATGCTGGGCGAGCGGATCGCCGAGCTGGGCCTGCCGAGCGGCAGGGAAGGCGTCGGCTTTGGCGAGCACGTGTCGGTCAAGGAGGCGGTGCTGCCGTTCGACCGCTTCGAGGGCTCGGACGCGCTGCTCGGCCCGGAGATGCGCTCGACGGGCGAGGTGATGGGCATCGCGCGCGACTTTCCGACGGCCTTCGCCAAGGCGCAGGCGGCAGCGGGCGTGCCGCTGCCGAGGCAGGGCACGGCGTTCATCACGGTCACCGACTCCGACAAGGCCGGCGCGTTTGCGGTTGCGCAGATCTTGCACGACAACGGCTTTCGCATCCTCGCGACCCGCGGTACGGCGGAAGCGATCGAGCGGATGGGCGTGCCGGCCGAGCGCCTGAACAAGATCGGCGAGGGCTCGCCGCACGTGCTCGACTGGATCGAGCGCGGCGACGTTGACCTCGTCCTCAACACCCCCACGGGCTTCGGGGCGCGAACGGACGGCTATGAGATCCGCCGTTCGGCCGTGATGCACGGGATCCCCTGCCTGACGACGCTGTCGGCGGGCGTATCGGCGGCCCGCGCGATCGCCAGCGCGCGGCGCGGTGGCGAGCCTGAGGTGCTGTGCCTGCAGGAGCTTCACGGCGCCGACAGGGCGGGACGGGCGTGAGCGAGGCGCCGTTCGGCCGCAGGCTGCTGACGGTCACGGGCATCGAGGAGCTGGGCGCCTACCGCGTGCTGCGGGTTGCCGATCCCGACGGCCCGGAGCCCGCCCCGGGCCAGTTCGCGATGATCGCGGCCGCCGAGCGCTGGGGCGGGGGGGACGGCGAGCGCCCGTACCTGCCACGCGCGTTCTCGATCGCCCGCCGCCAGGATGGCGAATCGCACTTCCTGCTCGAGGATGTCGGACCGGGCACGCGGCGGCTGTGTGAGCTGCGCTCGGGCGATGGGCTGTGGGTGCTCGGTCCGCTCGGACAGGGATTCACGGGCCCCGCAGAGGGCCAGCGCGCGATTCTCGTCGGAGGCGGCGTGGGGATCGCGCCGCTGGCGATCCTCCAGGACGTGCTGCACGCGCAGGCGAGCGCCGAGCCGGTGGCGCTGCTCGGCTTTCGCGATGGCACGCGCGCGGAGGGCGCGGGACTTCTGCGGGGCGCGCGCGTGGCGACCGATGACGGGTCGGTGGGACATCACGGCCTGCTCACCGATCTGCTGGCCGCCGAGCTGCGGGGCGAGCGCTTGGAGAGCGGCCGGGATGCCGTCGTATACGCGTGCGGGCCGGCGCCGATGCTCGAGGCGGTGCGGGCGATGTGCGCAGCGCAGGGCGTGCCCGGCCAGCTCGCGCTGGAGGCGGGCATGGCATGCGGCTTCGGCGCCTGCTTCGGCTGCGTGGTGCCCAAGCGCGGCGGCGGCTATCTGCGCGTGTGCGTGGAGGGCCCGGTGATCGATGCCGCCAGGCTGGAGCACGTCTCAGAGCACGCGGGAGCCCCGGCATGAACGACGCCGGAGGGGTCTCCTTCTGCGGACTGGCGCTGGCCCATCCGGTGATCAACGGCTCGGGCACGTTCGACGCGATCGCCGCGGGCAAAGCGTTCGGCCAGGGACTCGTGGAGGACTTCCCGTTCGCCGCATACGTGTCCAAGACGATCACGCTCGCGCCGCGCGCCGGCAATCCGCCGCCGCGGCTGTGGGAGGCGCCCGCCGGGCTCGTCAACTCGATCGGGCTGCCCAACAAGGGCTTGGATGGCTACATCGCCGAGGATCTGCCGGCGCTGGTGAGCATTCTGAGCGCCGCCGGCAACGGCGGCAGGCCGCCGGTCCCGCTGATCACGAACGTGATGGGCTCGACCGCGGAGGAGTTTGCGGCGCTCGCGCAGGCATGCGAGGCACGCGAGGAGATCGCCGCTGTGGAGTTGAACGTGTCCTGCCCGAATGTCAAGACGGGTCTTGACATCGGCGCCGATCCTCAGCAGTTGGAGCAGGTCGTGCGTAGGTGCAGGACAGCCACGCAGAAGCCCCTGATCGTCAAGCTGACCCCCAACACGGCGAACGTGCCGGCGTGCGCCGCCGCGGCTCAGGCCGGCGGCGCGAGCGCCGTCTCGCTGATCAACACGCTGCGAGCGACGGCGCTCGCGCCGGGATCGGCCGGGCGCCCGCACGAGCCGTGGCTCGGTGGCGGGACGGGCGGCCTGTCCGGCCCGGCGATCCGCGCCGTGGCGCTGGCCCAGGTTGCGGCAGTCGCGAGCGCTGTGAGCGTTCCCGTGATCGGCATGGGCGGCGTGCAGAGCGCCGCGCACGCGCGCGACCTGCTCGACGCGGGAGCGACGCTCGTGGCGGTTGGCAGCGAGAGCTTCCGCGATCCGTCGGTGGGCACGCGGATCGCCCGTGACCTACGCGATTGAGGGCGCGCGCCCGGGCGCCGACGGTGCTGTGGAGTCGATCGCGGAATCAGAACAGTCGCAACGTGCGGCCATTTCGAGACACTCTGGCGCCCCCGTCGCATTGGTGAAAACCCTTGTAAACATGCCGCCCGACCGTCCACCAGGCTCGATACGCCTGGACCTCAGGTTGAGGTCCAGATGAATTAGCGAGTTTGTCTTGATCGTCGGCTTCTGGTGTGTAGACTCGCCGCCCATGGCGACGGCGACCAGCACGACGTCCTCAAACTCTTCCATGGCCCCTGAGCGATCTCTAAACCAGAGGATGGATGCGCTCGCAAGAGCCAACCAGATCCGCATAAAGCGAGCGCAGCTCAAGCGCGATCTGAAGTCAGGGCGCCTGTCGATTCACACGCTGCTGCTGAAACCGCCCGAGTATGTGGAGACGGCAAAGGTCTTTGACATGCTGCTGGCCGTCCCCAAGTACGGCCGGGTGAAGGTCAACAAGATCCTCGCCCACTGCCGGATCGCCCCCAGCAAGACGATCGGCGGGCTCTCCGAGCGTCAGCGCAGCGAGCTGATCTCGCTGCTGCATCGCTGAGCAGCTGTTCCTCCGACCCCGGCACTAGGGTTGCCCGGCATGGCACGGGTGTTTGTCATAACGGGGCCGTCGGGGGTCGGCAAGGGCACGCTGATTCGCGGTCTGATGGAGCGGCTCGAGGATCTCGAGCTGTCCGTCTCGGCAACCACTCGCGGCCCGCGCGCGGGCGAGCAGGACGGTGTCGACTACCACTTCCTCACGCGCGAGAAGTTCGATCGCCGCGTGGCGGAAGGGGATTTCGTCGAGCACGCGGACTACGCCGGGCGCAGCTACGGGACGCTCCGCTCAGAGCTCGAGGATCGCCTGAGCTCGGGCACTCCGGTGGTGCTCGAGATCGAGGTGCAGGGCGCTCGTCAGGTGCGCGCGGCAATGCCCGAGGCCGTGCAGGTGTTCATCGCGCCGCCGTCGCTGCAGGCCCTGCGCACGCGCCTGATCGGGCGCGGTACCGACGATGCCGAGGAGGTCGAGCGGCGGCTGCGGGTCGCCGAGCAGGAGCTCGCGGCGCAGCCCGAGTTCGGCCACGTGGTCGTCAACGACCGCCTCGATGAGGCGCTGGAGCGCCTCACGGCGATCGTCGCCGGCGAGCTGTCCTAGCCGCTTGACGCTGCGCGGCCGACCGCCAGCCAGAGGCCCGCGGCTCGCGCCACTACACTTGAGGCTCAACAAGGAAAGGCTTCGGCAACCGTGATCTCCCCCCGCATCGACCGCCTTCTGGACAACGTCGACTCCAACTACGCGAGCGTCGTCGTCTCAGCCAAGCGCGCACGACAGATCAACAGCTACTACCACAACCTCGGCGAGGGAACCTTCGATGAGTTCCCGCCCCCGATGATCGAAACGGCGTCGAAAAACTATTTGACGATTGCTCTCGAGGAGGTAGCAGCGGGCAAGGTCAAGTACCACTACCGCTAAGCCGACCGGTGAGCGGCGTGAGGCTGTGTCCTCGGTCGCTCGCCTGCGAAGCAGGCCACGCTCCCTGCGTCCTTGCCTCACTTGCCCACCGGCCGGCCTAGTGCGCAATCACAAAGCCAAGCCTTGCTAGGTGGGGCTAGTCCCTCTACAACGTAGGTAATGGCACGGATATTGCTTGGCGTCAGCGGCGGGATCGCTGCTTATAAGGCGCTTGAGCTGGTGCGGTTGGCGACTGCTGCCGGGCATTCGGTGCGGGTCGTGCAGACGCCTGCCAGCCGGCGGTTCGTGGGGGAGGCCTCGTTTGCGGCGCTGACGGGCGCGCCCGTGCTTGTCAGCGAGTTCGAACGCGACCCCGCCCGTGGCGCGTTTCCTGGTGATGAGCCGCCTGCGCACGAGCCGCTCAGCCATCTGGAGCTGGTGGGCAATGCCGGGGTCTACCTGATCGCTCCGGCGTCGGCCAACACGATCGCCAAGCTGGCGAACGGCCTGGCCGAGGATCTGCTGAGCAGTTGCGCGCTGGCGGCCACTTGTCCGGTGCTGGTTGCCCCGGCGATGAACAACCACATGTACGAGCACGCGGCCACGCGCGCGAACGTGCAGACGCTGCGCGAGCGTGGGGTGGGGATCATCGAGCCGGGCGTGGGGCGGTTGGCCTCCAAGGGCGAGGAGGGGGTGGGGCGGCTGGCCGAGCCTCCGGAGCTGCTTGCGGCCTGTGAGGCCGCGCTCACCGATGGTCCGGATGAGGGCCCCTGGAACGGCCTGCGGGTGCTCGTCACGGCCGGTGGCACGCGCGAGCCGATCGACAGCGTGCGGTTTCTCGGCAACAGCTCCTCGGGGCGCATGGGGCTCGCGCTCGCGCAGGCCGCGCGGGCGCGTGGCGCACAGGTGACGCTGATCGCCGCGAATGTCGCGCTTGCGAGCCCGCCCGGCATCGCGCGGCGCGAGGTCGTGACGGCCGCCCAGCTCGAGCAGGCCTGCGAGGAGGAGTTCGCCGCATGCGACGTGCTGCTGATGGCGGCCGCGGTGGCGGACTTCAGGCCGGCCTCGCCGGCCAACGGGAAGATCAAGAAGGCCGGCCAGGAGAGGCTTGCGCTTGAGCTGGAGGCGACCACCGACGTGCTCGCCGCGCTGGCAGGGCGCCGCCGCGAGGAGCAGACGCTTGTCGGCTTTGCCGCCGAGCACGGCGAGCGGGCGGTCGAGCACGGCCTACAGAAGCTCACCGCCAAGCACCTCGACGCGATCGTCGTCAACGACATCTCCCGCGATGACATCGGCTTTGACGTGGACGCCAACGAGGTGACGATCCTGACGGCCGGCACGGCGGGGGCAGGCACCCGCAAGGTCGGGCGGGCCGCCAAGGCGGAGATCGCCGGGGCGATCCTGGATGAGGTCGAGAAGCTGCGCGCGGGCGGTTAAAATGCCCGTCGATGGAGAGCGTTTACGACCTCTACCAGCGCGGTTGCGAGTTGCTGGAGCACGGCGACTATCAGGCGGCGATCGTGCCGCTGAGCAGGGCTCGGGACCTCGACCCGGAGAAGTCCTCGATCCGCGAGACGCTCGGGCGGGCGCTGTTTCACGCGCACCGCTACGAGGGCGCCGCCGTTGAGTTCGAGGCGGTCGCGACGCGCACGCCGACAAACGACTACGCGCTGTTCTGCCTGGGCCGCTCGATGCAGTTGCTGGGGCGCCACCACGAGGCCTGCCAGCCACTGGCGCTGGCCTGCTCGCTGCGTCCCGAGCGCGAGGACTATCGCGTTTATCGAGATCGCGCACGCCGTGACGCGCACCGATCGTGAGCGAGCGGCAGGCGTGCACGGCACGCTGAAGGGCGTTGTGAAAGCCCGCCCCGATGCTATGCTCGACCGAGAGCTTTCGTGCCGGCGTGCAGACGCGGGCAGCAGTACCGAGAGTGGGCGCAGGCCCGCTTTTTTTGCGTAAAGGAGCAAGTTGATGACTGCACTGCAAACAGATATCGAGAGGCGCCTGGCGGGCAGCGAGCCCGATGTCGAGGTGCTGCTCGCCGAGGTTCTCGGCGGAAGGTGCCTGCGCGTGTTCATCGACCATCCCGACGGAGTGACGCTCGCCCTCTGCGAGCGCGTCACGCTGCTGCTGGGCGATCTGCGCGAGCGCTACTCGCTGGAGGTCTCCTCGCCGGGCATCGAGCGGCCGCTGACCAAGCCCGCGCACTTCCGCCGCTTCGTCGGCCGCCGCGCACGGGTGCGCACACGTCATCCGCGCCCCGTTGGGCACGCCGGCGATCACAGGGCGAGCGCCCCGGCGGCCACCGATCGGAGATCGCGTGATCTCCGATCGGCCAGCAGCTTCACCGGCGAGCTGGTGGGAGCCTCTGACGAGGAGATCACGCTGGCCGCCGACGGAGGCGTGATCGCGATTCCCTATTCCGAGATTCGACGTTCGAATCTCGTCGAGGAGTAGCGATGTCACGCGAAATCCTCGAGGCGATGCACGCGCTGGCGCGCGAGAAGGGAATCGAGCCCGAGAAGCTGATGATCGCGCTGGAGGACGCGCTGCTGTCCGCATACAAGAAGCAGCCCGGCTCGGCCAAGTACGCGCGCGTGGAAATGGACCGCGAGACGGCCGACTTTCGCGTGATCGAACTGATCATCCCCGAGCGCCTGGAGGCGCACCTGATCGTCGAGACGATTGACGAGGAAACGACGATCGATCCCGAGACGGGGGAGATGCGCGAACCGGAGGAACCGGAAATCGACCCGGCCAAGTTCGCCGAATATCGCGATCAGATCGACGAGCGCGACGTCACGCCCGATGACTTCGGCCGGATCGCCGCGCAGACCGCCAAGCAGGTGATCCTGCAGCGCATCCGCGAGGCCGAGCGCGACATGATGTACGAGGAGTACCGCGACCGCGTGGGCGAGCTGATCACGGGCATCGTGCAGCAGTCGGACTCTCGCTACACGCTCGTGCAGCTGCGCGAACGGGTCGAGGCGCTGTTGCCCAAGTCCGAGCAGGTGGAGGGCGAGCGCTATGACCACTCGCAGCGGATCAAGGCGGTCATCAAGGAGGTCTCGCCCTCGACCAAGGGTCCGGCGATCATCGTCTCCCGCCGCGATCCCGAGCTGATCAAGAAGCTGTTCGAGCTGGAGGTCCCGGAGATCGCCGACGGCCTGGTGGAGATCGCGAACGTCGCCCGCGAGCCGGGCTACCGCTCGAAGATCGCCGTCATCTCCCACACCGACGGCGTCGACCCGGTCGGCGCGTGCGTCGGTCCGCGCGGATCGCGCGTGCGCATGGTCGTCTCCGAGCTGCGTGGCGAGAAGATCGACATCATCCCCTTCAACGACGAGCCCGCGCGCTTCGTCGCCAAGGCGCTCTCGCCGGCGCGCGTGCGCGAGGTGCTGGTCGACGACGACGCCAAGCAGGCGACCGTGATCGTGCCCGACGATCAGCTCTCGCTGGCGATCGGCCGAGAGGGCCAGAACGCCCGCCTGGCTGCGCGGCTGACCGGCTGGCGCGTGGACATCCGCTCGGAGACCGAGTTCGCCGCCGAGGAGGCCGAGCACGGCTATGAGGAGGAGGAGGTGCAGGGCCGCTGCGCCGCGATCCTCTCAAACGGCCGGCGCTGCCCGAACGCCTCGCTGCCAGGCTCGCGCTACTGCGGTCTGGACAGCCATCAGGCGCTCGCGAGTATCGACAGCGACAACATCGTCGACCTGGCGGGCGAGAACGGCGGATCGAGCGCGAGCGAGGGCGGCGAGGAGTCCGAGACGGAGCAGGCGCCCTCCGCGGAGGCTCTCGCAGAGGATCGCGAGCAGCCCGAGACGCCGGCGGTATCCGCCGCCGAGCAGCCCGTCGTGGCAGAGCAGCTTGCCGATCAGGCTCCCGAGGCGGCAGCCGAGGAGCAGGCGACATAGGCGTGCACGTGCCGCGGCGCCGTTGCGTCGGCTGTGGGCGGATCGCGCCGAAGTCAGAGCTCTTGCGCATCGTGGCGGTCGATCGGGGATCGGCCGGCGGCGGTGCTCGCAGCCCGGCGCGGGCGCTCGCAGATCCAGGCGCGAGGATGGCAGGCCGCGGCGCCTACCTGTGTCTCGGCACGACAGCCGGCTGCCCGGCGCTCGAATGCCTCGAGCTGGCAACCCGGCGCAATGGGATCTCTCGCGCCCTGCGCCGCTCGATCCCCGATCGGCTGGTGTCGATCGACTCCAAGCTCGTAGAATCGATGGGCCCATGAGCAAGAAGCGCGTACATGAAATCGCAAAGGAGCAGGGTCTCTCCAGCAAGGAGCTGCTGGAGAAGCTGAACGCTGCTGGAATCGAGGCGAAGGCCGCCGCGTCCTCGGTCGAGGAGGCCGTGGCGCTGAAGGCGCTCGCGGGCGCATCCGCGCCGCCCTCGGCATCCAACGGCGCGCCCGCCCCGAGCAAGGCGAGTGCCGCCGCCCCCACGCCGGCCGCGGCGCCCCCTGTCGCGCGAGCGGCCGAGGCACCGGCCGCGAGCGCTCCCCCGGCCGCGAGTGCCCCGGCCGCGGCAGCCGATGGCGCGCCGCCCGCGCCAGGCGCCCCCTCGCCGCCCGGCGCCGAGCGCGTGCGCCCGACTCGCGATTCGCGGACCGGCGAGCGCACGCCCGGGGATATCGGACCGGGAGGCCGCAGGCGCGTCGTGATCGACTCGCAGGCCTCGCGCCGTCAGCAGGGCGGGCCCGCCAACCAGCCTCAGCGCCGCCCGCGCCGCGGACGCCGCCGCCGTGGGACCTACGACGAGACGATCGCCCCGATCGACAACGCGGCGATGGAGGCGACCGACGACGTGCGCGTCAACTCCGGCTCGACCGTCAAGGACGTCGCCGAGTACCTGGGGGTGCCCGTTCCCGAGGTGATCAAGAAGCTGATGACGCTCGGCGAGATGGCAACGCTCACGCAGACACTCTCCGACGATGCGATTCAGGTGCTGGCCGACGAGTTCGACAAGAAGATAGAGATCGTGCACGCCGCCGATGACGTCGAAGTCGAGCCGGTGTTCGAGGACGCCGAGGAGGACCTGGTCGACCGGCCGCCGGTCGTGACGATCATGGGCCACGTCGACCACGGCAAGACCTCACTGCTGGACGCGATCCGCGAGACCGAGGTGGCCGCGGGCGAGGCGGGCGGCATCACCCAGCACATCGGCGCCTACCAGGTCCATCACGGCGAGAAAGAGATCACCTTCCTGGACACGCCTGGCCACGAGGCGTTCACGGCGATGCGCGCGCGCGGGGCGCGCGTGACCGATCTGGCCGTGATCGTCGTCGCTGCCGATGACGGCGTCAAGCCGCAGACCGAGGAGGCGATCGACCACGCCCGGGCAGCAGAGGTGCCGATCGTCGTGGCCGTCAACAAGGTCGACAAGGAGGGCGCGCAGCCCGAGCGCGTGCGCACGGAGATGACCCAGCACGGGCTGCAGCCGGCGGAGTGGGGTGGCGACACCGAGTTCGTCGACGTCAGCGCCAAGACCCATGCTGGCCTTGACTCGCTGCTGGACACGATTCAGGTCGTCACCGATCTGGAGGAGCTGAAGGCCAACAGCGGCGCCGAAGCGTCGGGGACGGTGATCGAGTCGAAGCTCGACCCCGGGCGCGGGCCGGTCGTCAGCATCCTGATTCAGCGTGGAACGCTGCGGGTCGGAGACGCGCTGTGGGCCGGAGCGCACTTCGGGCGGGTGCGCGCGATGCACGACTTCATCGGCCAGCGCCTGAAGCGGGCGACGCCCGGCCAGCCGGTGGAGATGCTCGGCTTCGACGGGGTCCCGGAGGCGGGGGAGATCGTGCGGGTCGTCGAGAACGAGCGGCGCGCGCGCCAGCTCGCGGGCGAGCGCGCCAACCGCCTGAAGACCGAGGCGCTGGCACGCCGCTCGGGCCGCAAGGTGTCCCTGGAGGACGTGTTCAAGCTCGCGCAGGAGGGCACGGTCAAGGAGCTCAGCCTGGTCGTCAAGGCCGACGTGGCGGGGTCGCTGGAGGCGATCGAGGACGAGATCGCAAAGCTGCCCCAGCAGGAGGTGAAGGTCAACATCATCCACCGCGGCGTCGGCGGGATCAACGAGTCCGACGTGATGCTCGCGGCCGCCTCGGAGGGCGTGATCCTGGCTTTCAACGTGCGCCCGGTGGGCGATGCCCGCCAGATCGCCGAGCGCGAGGGCGTGGAGATCCGCTCCTACGCGGTCATCTACCGCGCGATCGAGGAGCTGCGCGCGGCGATGCAGGGGATGCTCGAGCCCGCCGAGGTCGAGACGGCGCTCGGCCAGGCGGAGGTCCGCCAGCTGTTCAAAGCCTCGAAAATCGGCACGATCGCGGGCTCGTTCGTCACCGAGGGCAAGGTCACGCGCGGCTCCAAAGTGCGGGTCGTGCGCGACGGCATGGTGATCTACGACACGACGATCGACAGCCTGCGCCGCTTCAACGACGACGTGCGCGAGGTGGCCAGCGACTTCGAGTGCGGGATCGTGCTTGCGAACTTCCAGGATCTGCACGAGGGCGATGTGCTCGAGACCTATGAGACGCGCCTACAGGAACGTGAGCTCTCCAGCTGACGGGGGAGCGCCGGCGGCAGCGATCATGAGAGAAATCGCTCAGCCCTTCTCGGCCGCGGGAGCTGGGGGGTAGGATGAGCTCAGGACGCATGCGCCGAGTCGATGAGGCGATTCGCCAGGTGATCGGTGACGCCGTTGCAGGAGAGCTGAAGGACCCTCGTGTGGGATTTGTGACCGTGACCGATGTCAGGACCAGCGCCGATCTGAGCCATGCTCGCGTGTACGTGAGCGTGCTCGGCGACGCCCAAGCGCGCGAGGCGAGCCTCGAGGGGCTGCGCAGCGCGCACGGCTTTTTGCAGGGGCGGGTGGCCTCCGAGTTGCGCCTGAAGCGCACGCCCACGCTCGAGTTCAGCTACGACGAGACGACCGACCGCGCGCTGCGCGTGGACGAGTTGCTCGACGAGATCGGGCGCTCGTGAGCGACGGCGAGGGCACGCGCGAGCGCGTGCTCGCGCGGATTCGCGAGGACTCGCGCTTCGTGCTGGCCACGCACGAGCACCCCGACGGCGATGCGTTGGGGTCGCTGGTGGGGATGCAGGAGCTCTTGAGCGTGCTCGGCAAGGACTCGGCCATGTACATCTCCGCCGAGGATCTACCGCTGCCGTATGAGTATCGCGGCACGTTCCCGCTGGACGGCGCGATCCAGGCGCCGCCGGCGGACATCGCCGAGCGCACAGTCGTGTTCCTCGACTGCGGCAACATCGATCGCAACTCGGCGAGCGTGCTGCGCGACGGGGCGCATCTGCTGAACATCGACCATCACCACGACAACACGCGCTTTGGCACGCTCAACCACGTGGTTCCGGCCGCCTCCTGCACGGCGGAGATCGTGTGGGATCTGATGCACGGGCTGCAGGTGCGCCCGACGCTGGCCGCCGCGCAGGCACTGTACGTGGGGCTGATCACCGACACGGGGCGCTTCATGTACGAGAACACGGGCCCCCAGGCCCACGAGATGGCGGCCGAGCTGATCGCGGCGGGCGTCGATGTGCCGGGCGTCTACCGCGAGCTGTACGAGGAGCTGCCGCCGGAGAAGCTCGCGCTGATGTCGCTGGCGATCGGCCAATTGCAGCGCTTCGACGACGGCGAGCTGACGCTGGCGGCGCTGAGTGCCGAGGACTTTGAGCAGACGGGCGCCGAGGAGCACTACTCCGAGGGGATCGTCGACCAGCTGCGGGCGGTGCAGGGCACGAAGGTCGCGGTGCTCGTGCGCGAGCTGAGAAGTGGCGAGCGCCGTGGGCAGCGGAAAGTCTCCCTGCGCGCGACCGGCGTGGACGTCGACGTCTCGATCATCGCCCGCCTGCAGGGTGGGGGTGGGCACCGGCGCGCGGCGGGCTTCTCGACGGCGCTCGAGCTGGACGAGCTGATCGCGTTTCTGCGCGCGGCGATCGCCGCGCAACTGCACCCGAGCACCGACGGGCACGCGACCGCCACGCTTGCCTGAGCTCGCGGCCGTGGACGGCGAGCGCTGAGCGCCCCCGATGGACGGCGTTCTGTTGATCGACAAGCCGGCCGGCATGAGCTCGCACGACGTGGTGGCCGCCGTCAAGCGCTCGCTGGCGGGCGTGCGCACCGGTCACGCGGGCACGCTTGACCCGTTCGCCACCGGCCTTTTGCTCGTGCTGGTGGGCCGGGCGACGAAGGCCCAGCGCGAGCTGATGGCGCTGCCCAAGAGCTATGAGACGGTCGCCCAGCTCGGAGCCACCTCCAGCACCGGCGACACCGAGGGGGAGATCGCCGAGACCGGGCGCCTGCCGCCCGACCCCCCCGCGCTGCCGACCGGTGAGGTGCGCCAGCGCCCGCCGATCTACTCAGCCGTCAAGATCGATGGGGAGCGCGCCTACCGGCGCGCTCGGCGCGGCGAGCGCGTGGAGATGCCCGAGCGGATCGTCACGGTCAGTCGTTTCGAGCAGATCTGGCGCGAACAGGACCCCGAGAACCCGGGGCTGCAGCGCGCCGGCTTTCAGATCGAGTGTGGCTCGGGCACATACGTGCGCTCGCTGATCGCCGATCTGCGCGACGCCTACTGTCTGGAGCTGCGGCGCACGGCGATCGGGCCCTTCGAGGTCGGCGACGCCGTGGCGCTGCCAGCGCGCGGGGAGCCGTGGGCCGATCCGCCGCTGATCGAGCTGGCACGAGCGCTGGCCATGCTCCCGCAGGGCCACTCGCACTAGGCTGTGCGGTCGTGAAGGTCACCCGCCTGCCCGACGTGCAGCGCAGAGAGCGGCGTAGCGTCGCGGTGGGCACGTTCGACGGCGTCCACCTCGGTCACCGCGAGGTGATCGCGGGTGCGGACACCGTGCTCACGTTCGACCCCCATCCGGTCTCGGTGGTGGCGCCACAGCACACCCCCAAGCTGCTCACGACACCCGAGCGCAAGGCCGAGTTGATCGCGTCCCTGGGCGTGCAGGAGATGGTCGTGATCCCGTTTGACGCGGACTTCGCGGCGCGCTCGGCGGACGAGTTCGTGCAGGACGTGCTCGTCGGCACGCTCGATGCGCGGCAGGTGGCGATCGGCGAGAACTTCCGCTTCGGCCACAAGGCGCAGGGCGATCCGCGGCTGCTGGCCGCCGATGAGCGCTTCACGACGGTCGTACACCCGCTGCTCGAGGTGGACGGCGAGATCGTCTCCTCCAGCCACATCCGTGGCCTGGTGCTCGCGGGCGAGCTGCTCGAGGCGAACCGCCTGCTGGGGGCGCCCTTTCAGCTCGCGGGCGAGGTGGTGCACGGCGACGAGCGCGGGCGCGAGCTGGGCTTCCCGACCGCGAATCTGATCCCCGATGAGGCGCTCGCCTGCCCCGGTCACGGCGTCTATGCCTGCCTGGCCGACGGGCGCGCGGCAGCGGTCAGCGTCGGCGTGCGCCCGACGTTCGAGACCGGCAGGGGCGAGCTGATCGAGGCCTACCTGCTGGACTTCGATGGCGAGCTGTATGGCAGCCGTCTGTGCATCGAGTTCCTGGAGCGCCTGCGCGGCGAGCGCCGCTTCGGCACGTCCGAGGCGCTGATCGAGCAGATGCACCGCGACGTGCAGCGCACGCGCGAGCTGGTGGCCGAGCGCTCCTCCGAGCGCCCCTGAGGGCTGCGGGCGTCTGCTAGCGTGTCCCCGCCTATGGCCGCGATAACAACAGAGCGCAAGCGCGAGATCGCCGCGAAGTTCGGCGCAAACGAGCAGGACATGGGCTCGACGAAGGTCCAGGTCGCGCTGCTGACCGAGCGCATCAACCACCTGACCGAACACCTGCGCGAGCAGAGCAAAGACCACCACTCCCGCCGCGGGCTTTTGATGCTCGTCGGGCGCAGGCGCCGCTTTCTGGCCTATCTGCAGCGCCGCGACCTCGAGGGCTATCGCGCACTGATCAAAGAGCTCGGCCTACGCAAGTAGTGCTTGGACGGACGATGACCTGCGTGCAGCGGCGTCCTCGGTCGCTCGCGTGCAGAGCACGCCACGCTCCCTGCGTCCTTGCTGCACTTGATCCTCGACCGTCCAAGAAGGTCCGATGACCGTCATCTCGCCCGGTACGCCGGCGCCGGCCTTCAAGCTCTCGCGTGAAGACGGATCGAGCTTCACCGAGCAGGATCTGCAGGGCCAGAGCACGATCCTCGTGTTCTACCCGTTTGCCTTCAGCCCGGTCTGCACCGACCAGTTGCAGCTGTACGACGGAGCGCTTGCGGAGTTTGCCGAGCGCGGCGTGAGGCTGTATGGCGTCTCCTGCGATTCGAGTTGGGCGCAGAAGGCGTTCAAGGAGAAGCTCGGCGTCCACAGCGAGCAGTTGTCTGACTTCGAGCCGAAGGGCGCCACTTGTGCGGCCTTCGGGGTGCTGCACGCCGGCGGCTTTCCCGAGCGCGCGCTGGTGATCCTCGACGCCGAGGGCGTCGTGCGCTGGAGCTTTCAGGCGCCCTCGCCGGGCGAGCTGCCGGCGCTGAAGCTGCTGCGCGAGGGCCTGGACGGCGCCCTCGTTCGCTAAGCTCGTCGGGTTCGGAATAGAGAAAAAGAAAACGGACCGCCGACCGACGGGCGGAACAGGAAGGCAGTGAATATGAGTAGTGATGGGATGACGCGGGTCTCCGTGGAGATCTCCGGCAGCGAGATCTCGTTCGAGACCGGCAGAATGGCCAAGCAGGCCTCCGGCGCGGTGGTCGTCAGACAGGGCGACACGATGGTTCTTTGCACGGCGGTCGCAGGCAGCCTGCGTGACGTGGACTTCCTCCCGCTGACGGTGGACGTCGAGGAGCGCATGTACGCCTCCGGGAAAATTCCCGGATCGTTCTTCAAGCGCGAGGGCCGCCCCGGCGAGAAGGGCACGCTCACCGCGCGCATGATCGACCGGCCGATCCGCCCGCTGTTCCCGAAGGAATGGCGCTATGACACGCAACTCGTGGCGATCCCGCTGTCGATCGACCACGTCCACCCCTACGACATCCTCGCGATGAACGGCGCCTCCACGGCGCTGATGATCTCCGACATCCCATTGCCGACGCCCGTCGGCGCGGTGCGGATCGGCAAGATCGACGGCAACTTCGTCGTCAACCCCAACGAGCCCGACCTGCTCGCCGACGCCGAGAACCCTTCAGACCTCGATCTGATCGTGGCCGGCACCGAGGAGGCGATCCTGATGGTCGAGGCCGGCGCCAACGAGATTCCCGAGGCGGAGATCCTCGACGCGCTGGACATCGCGCATGCGGAGATCAAGAAGCTCTGCGCCCTGCAGCGCGAGCTCGCCGCGAAGGTCGGCAAGGAGAAGAAAGTCTTCGAGACGCTCGCCGTCGATCCGGCCGTGCTCGACGCGATCCGCTCCTCGCACGGCTCTGAGCTCGAGGCCGCCACGCAGGTGGAGGACAAGCTCGATCGCCAGGACGCGACCAAGGCCGTCGAGGCGGCGATCCTCGAGCAGCACGCCCCGGCGGCTCCCGAGGGCGCATCCGAGGAGCAGCTGCTCGCCGCCAAGCAGAAGCGCGCGGCGGTGCAGATGGCCTTCGACAAGCTCGAGAAGTCGATCATCCGCGAGCGCATCGCCGTCCACAAGAAGCGCCCGGATGGCCGTGGCGAGAACGAGATCCGCGACATCTCGATCGAAGTCGGCGTCACGCCGCGCACGCACGGCTCGGCACTGTTCACGCGCGGTCAGACCCAAGCGCTGAGCGTCGTCGCGATGGGCACCCTGAAGGAGGAGATGCGCCTCGACACGCTCGGGCTGGAGACGAAAAAGTACTACTGGCACCACTACAACTTCCCGCCCTTCTCGGTCGGGGAGGCGGGCCGCATGGGCGGCGTCAAGCGCCGTGACATCGGTCACGGGGCGCTCGCCGAGCGCGCGCTCGCGCCAATGGTGCCTTCGATCGAGGAGTTTCCCTACTCGATCCGCGTGGTCTCGGACATCCTCGAGTCAAACGGCTCCTCCTCGATGGCCTCGGTGTGCGGCTCCTCGCTGTCGCTGATGGACGCCGGGGTGCCGATCAAACGCCCCGTTGCCGGCATCGCGATGGGCCTGATCAAGGAGGGCGATGACTACATCGTCCTGACCGACATCGCCGGCGTCGAGGACCACCTCGGAGACATGGACTTCAAGGTGGCCGGCACCGAGCGCGGGATCACCGCGCTGCAGATGGACATCAAGATCACGGGCGTCACGTTCGAGATCCTGCGCGACGCGCTCGCCCAGGCCAAAGAGGCCCGCACGTTCATCCTCGGCAAGATGGCCGACACGATCAAGACGCCGCGCGAGCAGCTCTCGCAGTTTGCCCCGCGCATCCAGACGATTCAGATCGACCCCTCGCAGATCGGCCTGCTGATCGGCAAGGGCGGCGAAACGATTCGCGGTCTGGCCGAGGAGTTCGAATCGCAGATCGACGTCAACGACGACGGTCAGGTGCTGATCTACTCCGCCAACGGCGAGCTCGGCGACGCATTGGTCGAGCGCGTGCGGATGATGATGAAGGAGGTCGAGGTCGGCGATGAGTACCTCGGCAAGGTCGTGAAGACGACCACCTTCGGCGCCTTCATCGAGCTGGCGAAGGGCACCGACGGGCTGCTGCACATCTCAAACGTCTCGCCCGGACAGCGCGTCGAGAGCGTCGAGGACGTGCTCAACAAAGGCGATGAGATCAACGTCCGCGTGGTCGAGGTCGACCGCGAGCGCGGGCGCATCGGCCTGCGTCTGGCCGACGATCCGGACATCGCTGGCAAGTCCACGGAGGAGCTCGCCGGCGTCGGCACCGGCGGTGGCGGTGGCGGTTCTCGTCCGCCGCGCGACGGAGCCCGGCGTAACGGGCGCGAGCGCTCCGAGCGCGGCCCGCGCCGCGACGGAGAGCGTGGCTCGGGCCGTCCGCGCCACGGCCGCGACCGCGACTGAGGGCCCGCTGCAGCCAGAACACGAGATAACCACGCTGGACTCCGGCGTGCGAGTGGTCACCGAGCGCGTGCCGAGCGTGCGCTCGGTGGCGCTCGGCTTCTGGATCGCGACGGGCTCGGCCGCCGAGCGGGACGAGCAGGCGGGGATCTCCCACCTGCTCGAGCACATGCTCTTCCGTGGGACCGACCGTTATGGATCGGAGGAGATCGACCAGATATTCGACGCTATGGGCGCCGAGATCAACGCCGGCACCGACAAGGAAGCAACCTCGCTGTACACACGCGTGCTCGACCGGCATCTGGAGCACGCCTTTGAAGTGATGGGCGACATGGTCTTTCATCCTCGCTTCGGCGAGCTCGAGACCGAGCGCGAGGTGGTGCTCGAGGAGATCGCGATGTACGAGGACGACCCCCAGGATCGGGTCTTTGACGTGCTCGGGCAGGCCGTGTTCGGCTCACATCCGCTCGGACGCGCGGTGATCGGCACCGCGCAGGTTGTCGGGGCGGTCACGCGCGAGCAGCTGGCCGCCTTCCACGCTGCGCGCTACGTGCCCGGACAGATCGTGATCGCCGCGGCCGGCTCGGTCGAGCACGATGCGCTCGTCGAGATGGCGCGGCGTCTCGAGATCGCAGCGGTCGGTCCCGGTGCGGATTCGGGGGATGCCACAGGCACGCCGGCGCCGGGTGCGAGCTCGGGAGAGTCAGCGCAGGCGGCCTACGCCGCGGCGCCCGACTTCGCCCGGCGCGTGCGCTTCCTGGAGAAAGACACCGAGCAGTACCACCTGTGCGTTGGCGGGGCGGGCATGGCGCGCGACGACGAGCGCCGCTTCGCGCTGCGGGTGCTCGAAGGCGTGCTCGGGGGAACCTCCTCCTCGCGGCTGTTCCAGGAGGTCCGCGAGCGCCGGGGCCTTGCCTACTCGGTGTTCTCCTTCTCCAATCTGTACGCCCACACGGGCGAGGTGGGGCTGTATGTCGGCACGCGCGCGGAGAACTTGCAGGAGGCGGTCGCGGTGATCGCCTCCGAGCTCGAGCGTTGCGTGACGGACCCCGCCGCCGAGGAGGAGCTGACGCGCTCGCGCGAGAACCTGAAGGGACGGGTAGTGCTCTCGATGGAGTCGACGGCCGCGCGCATGAGCCACCTGGGCGGATCGATGCTGTACGAGCTGCCGATCCTCTCGATGGACGAGGTGATCGAGCGGATCGACGCGGTCGAGATCTCAGACCTCGAGGAGCTGGCGGGCGAGCTGTTCACGCCGCAGCGGCTGTCCGTGGCAGGGGTCGGTCCCGATGAGGAGCAGTTCCAGGCGGCGATCGCGCCGCTCGAGCGTGTGACGGCGCAGGGGGCGGCGCGATGATCCGCGTGGCCGTCGCGGGCGCCGCGGGGCGGATGGGAGAGACCGTCTGTGCCGCCGTCGAGGGCGCCGAGGACATGCAGCTCGTCGGGCGTGCGGATCCGCTGCTCGATGTCACGCTCGAGCAGATCCTGCCACAGGCGGAGGTGGTCGTCGACTTCACCCGGCCGGACACGGCGCTCCAGAATGCGCTCAGCTGCCTGCACGCGGGCGTGCACGTGGTGATCGGCACGACCGGCTTTGAGATGGGGCCGCTGAGCGAGGCGCTCGCCGCGCCCGAGCGCCCGCCCGCAAACGCGCTCGTCGCCCCGAACTTCGCGATCGGCGCGGTGCTGATGATGCGCTTCGCGGCGGAGGCCTCGCGGCATATGCAGAAGGCCGAGATCATCGAGCTGCACCACGACGGCAAGCTCGACGCCCCGAGCGGCACGGCCGCGCGCACCGCCGAGCTGATGGCGGCCGCCGGCGGCCACGGCGAGCCGCCGATCCACTCCGTGCGGCTACCCGGCCTGGTTGCCCACCAGGAGGTGATCCTCGGCGATCTCGGTCAGACGCTCAGCATCCGCCATGACACGATCAGCCGTGAGTCGTTCATGCCCGGCGTACTGCTCGCCGTGCGCCGTATCGCAAGCCTGCCCGAGCCGCTGACCGTCGGGCTCGAGAGCCTCCTCTTCTGAGGAGCCGTGCTCGTGGAATACTGCACCCAATGAAAGACCTCGGCACGATCCTGACGGCGATCGTCACGCCCTTCGGCGCGGATGCGAAGGTCAACGACGAGGCATTCGTGGCCCTGATGCGCCATCTGGCCGACAACGGCTCGGACGGATTCGTAGTGGCCGGCACGACCGGCGAGGCCTCGACGCTGCGCGACGAGGAGCATCTCGCCCTGATCGAGCTGGCGGTGGCCGAGCGCCCGCCGGGCAAGACGATTCTCGCCGGCACGGGCACCAACGACACGCGCCAGGCCGTCTTTCTCACCGAACGCGCAAGCGCGCTCGGCGTCGACGCGCTGCTCGTGGTGACCCCGTACTACAACAAGCCGAGCCGGCTCGGCCTCAAGCGCCACTACGAAGCGGTCGCGGAGGCGACCGACAAGCCGGTGCTCGTCTACAACATCCCCTCGCGCACGGCCACGAACATGCCGCCCGATCTGCTGGCCGAGCTCGCGCAGATCGAGGGGATCGAGGGCGTCAAGCAGGCCAACGCCGACGAGCTTCAGCCGATCGACGGCCTCGCGGTGTACGCGGGCGACGATGCGACGTTCGCCCGCACGCTGGACATGGGCGGCGCCGGCGGCATCCTCGTCGCCAGTCATGTCGTCGGCAACGAGATGCGCCGGATGGTCGATGAGCCCGAGCGGCGCGCGGAGATCGACGCCTCGCTGCGCGACGTGTACGAGACGCTGTTCCTCACCGCCAGCCCTACCTGCACGAAGGCCGCCTTGAACCTGCTCGGCCACGACGCCGGTGGTTTGCGCCTGCCGCTCGTGCCCGCCACCGAGGAGGAGCTCGAGGCCGTGCGCGCGATGCTCATCCGCCATGAGCTGCTCCCGGGCGATGGCTCCGCGAAGCGCTCAGCCGCCGGCGCCGGCGCATCCTCCTCGCAGGCACGCGGCACGTGAGCTCAGTTCGCGTCCTCCCGCTCGGGGGCCTGGGGGAGATCGGCAAGAACATGACGGTCGTCGAGCAGGACGGCCGGATCGTGGTGGTCGATGTCGGGCTGCGCTTCCCAACCCCGGAGATGGTCGGAATCGACCTCGTGCTGCCCGACTTCTCATACCTGCGCGAGCGCGCCAGGGACATCGAGGCGATCGTCATCACGCACGGCCACGAGGACCACCTCGGCGCGCTGCCGTGGGTCCTGCGCGAGCTGGGCGACGAGCTGCCACCCGTCTATGGCGGCGCGCTGACGATCGCGATGGCGCGCTCCAAGCTCGACGAGCACAAGCTGCGCGATGTCGAGCTCAACGAGGTGGAAGCCGCCGAGACGCTCGAGCTGGGGCCGTTCTCGCTGGAGCTGATCCACATGACCCACTCGATCCCCGACGCCAGCGCGGTCGCGCTTGGCACCGATCTGGGAACGGTGCTGATCACGGGCGACTACAAGTTCGACCAGACCCCCGTCGACGGTCCGCCGGCTGACGTGTCGCGCCTAGCCGAGCTCGGCCGCGAGGGCGTGCTGCTGCTGTGCGGGGACTCCACGAACGTCGACCGCAGCGGCTTCTCGACCTCGGAGTCGGTCGTCGGACCACATCTGGAGGAGGTGTTCGCACGCTGCGAGGGCCGGATCGTGGTGACGAGCTTCGCCTCGAACATCCATCGCGTCCAGCAGGTCATCGATGCCGCCGCCGCGCTCGATCGCAAGGTCGCGCTCGTGGGACGCTCGATGCGTAAGAACGTCGGCATCGGTCGCCAGCTCGGGCACATCGAGGTTCCCGGCGGCCTGATCGTGGGACCGCGCGAGATCAACGACTTTCCCGACGAGCGCGTCGTGATCATCTCCACCGGCTCCCAGGGCGAGCCACTGTCGGCGCTGCGCCGGATGGCCTACCGCGACCACCGTCAGGTCGAGCTGCGCGGCGGCGACACGGTCGTCTTCTCCGCGACGCCGATCCCCGGCAACGAGCGCGCCGTCAACGAGACGATCGACCGGCTCTATCACATCGGCTGCGATGTGGTGACCCCGCGCGACGCGCCCGTGCACGCCTCCGGACATGGCTATGCCGAGGAGATCAAGCTGATGCTGAACCTCGTCAAGCCGCGCTACGTGATGCCCTTCCACGGCGACTTCAAGCGCCTGCGGCTGCACGCCCAGCTGGCCGAGGCCGTGGGCGTGCCGCCCGAGGACACCTTTCAGGGCGACAACGGGCTGCCGCTCGACATCGACGAGCGCGGTGCGCGTTTCGGCGAGCACGAGCAGTCCGGGATGATCTTCGTCGACGGCGTCGAGATCGGCGACATGGCCGATGTCGCGCTGCGCGACCGGCGAATGCTCTCTGCCGACGGCATCTTCATCGTGGTCGTCACGATCGCCGAGCAGGACGGCAGCTCGGTCGCCGACCCCGAGGTGATATTTCGCGGCGTGCCGTTCCTCGATCAGGCTGACGAGCTCGTCGAGGAGATCCGCGCGACCGTCGAAGAGACTCTGAGACGAGCCGCCAAGGATGAAATCCGCGAGGTCGACCTGCTGGCGCAGATGCTGCACGACGACATGGCGAAGCTAGTCTATGACCGACTCAAGCGGCGGCCGATGGTGCTGCCCGTCGTCGTCGAGGTGTGAGGCCGCGGGCAGCCTGACGACGAATCGCGCGCCCGCGCCCTCGGCCTTCGGCTCCAGGGCCACAGAGCCGCCGTGGGTCTCGGCGACGGCCTTGACGATCGCCAGCCCGAGGCCGAAGGAGCCGCCCCGATCGCCGGCGCCGCGGACGAAGCGCTCGAACAGTGTCGCCGCGAGCTCCGGCGGCACGCCGGGGCCATCGTCCTCGACGATTAGTGTCACCTCTTCCCCGGCGGCGGCCGTCCGCACGCGGATCTCCGTGCCCGGCGGGGTGTGGCGCAGCGCGTTCTCGAGCAGGTTGATCGTGAGCCTGTGCAGCTCGTCGCGGGCGGCCTCGACGACGGCCGGCTGGGCGTCGATGACGATCTGGTGCTCGGTGCTCACGGGGCCGAGCTCGCCGGCCGCCTCGACGACGATCTGGGCAAGATCGCACGCTTCGCGGGTGACGACCCGCCCGACGTCGGTGCGCGCCAGCAGCAGCAGGTCGGCCACCAGCCGGCGCATCCGCTGGGAGGAGCGCAGCGCCGAGCGCGCCGCCTCGCCCAGATCGCCGGGAAGCTCGCCGATCTCCGATCGGTCTGCCAGCAGCTCGAGGTTGGCGAGCACGCTCGTCAGCGGCGTGCGCAGCTCGTGCGAGGCGTCGGCGACGAAGCGCCGCTGGCGGGCGAGCATCGATTCGGTCTCTGAACGCGCGGCGTCGAGCTCCCGGAGCATCCCCTCGAGCGTGCGCGCGAGCTCTGAGACCTCGTCGTCGGCCTCGGACTGCGGCACGCCGCGGGAGGGGTCGCGGGTGCGGGCGATCGCCTCGGCGGTCGAGGTCAGCTCGGCGATCGGCGCCATCGCACGGCGTGCGATCGCCATGCCCGCCAGCAGCGCCAAGCCGGTCCCGGCGAGCACGCCGAACAGCAGGAAGAGCTCCACACGCGCGACCGTCGCCTCGGTGTCGGAGATGCGCCGGCCGTACTGGACGATCACCTGGCCGAGTGGCTCGTTGGTCCCGGCGACGCGCACGACGCCAGGGCGGCTGAGCACGCGATAGCCGTGGATCGTGCGCGGCTGCACCTGTGGCGTGCCGAGCGATGGCGCCCGCGCCGGTTCCTCGGCGACGACGGTGCCCCCGAGCGTGAAGATCCTGATGACCGCGTGATCGGCCGGGGCGGCGTAGGCGGACAGGGGCGGCGTGACGCTCACGGCCCTGTTCGCGCCGGTTGCCTCGACTTTGATGTCCAGCTGCGAGGGGAGCTGGTTGGCTGTGTCGGTGACCTGGCGGTTGAAGTCCGCCCGAATCCGGTGCACCGTGAAGGAGCCGATCGCGACGGCGAAGGCGCACAGGATCACGAACGTCAGCAGCGCCGAGACGCTCGCGAGCCGCGTGCGGATCGGCAACCGGTCGAAGGCGGCGGAGACGCGCGCGATGGCGCGCCGCAGCGCGCGCAGAAGCCTATGCGCGAAGGACGTAGCCGGCTCCCCTGATCGTGTGCAGCAGACGCGGCTCGCCCTCGGCCTCGAGCTTGCGGCGCAGGTTCGAGACGAACACCTCGATCGTGTTCGTCGTCGAGAAGGGGTCATAGCCCCACACCTCGTCGAGCAGCCGCTGGCGTGAGATGACGATCCGCTCGTTGCGCATCAGGTACTCGAGCAGCTCGAACTCGCGTTGTGTCAAATCGACGGCGCGCTCGGCGCGCACGACCTCGTGCGTGTCGACGTTCAGGGACAGGTCGCCAACGCGCAATGGGGCGGAGCCGCGCGGGGGACGGCGGCGCAGCAGCGCACGCAAGCGCGCGAGCAGCTCCTGGCGCTCGAACGGCTTGACCAGGTAGTCGTCGGCGCCCGCGTCAAGTCCCTCCACGCGTGACTCCAGCGCATCGCGCGCGGTCAGGATCAGGATCGGGACGTCATCGTCGGCGCGCAGCGAGCGCGCCACCTCCACGCCATCCAATCCCGGCAGGCCGAGGTCGAGGATCACCAGGTCGGGGGCGAAGGAGCGGCCGTGCTCGAGCGCCGAGGGCCCGTCGGGTGCGGCGCGCACCTCATAGCCCTCCATGCGCAGGGAGCGTTGAAGCGCCTGGGCGATGTCTTCGTCGTCCTCGACGACCAAGACGCGTGGTGCTCTGGAGAAATCGTTCATCGTCTTTATGTAGCGGTGGGCGCTAAAGCGATGGTAAGGCTCTTGGGCAGGTTCCGGCGGCTCGGCGTCGAAGTTGCGCGAGATGGCTGCCACCCGCAAACGCGCCCCTGCTCGCAAGTCCGCGGCCAAACGGCGCACCCGCTCGCGCCCGCCGGCTCGCCGCCGTAAGGGGGCTGGGGGGTTCGCCGACATGAGGTTCTCGATGCCCCGTGGCCTACCGCGGATGAGACTCGATCAACGTGGACGCGACGTGCTCGGCCTGGCCCTGGTCGCGATCGGGGTGTTCATGGGATTCGTCCTGTACGGCGACTGGGATGGCGGTCGCGCCGGCCACGGACTGGCGGTCGGGCTCGGCTGGACGCTCGGCCGGGCGCGCGTGCTCGCGCCGCTCGCGCTCTTCGCGGGTGGATTGGCGCTGCTGTTGCGCCCGATGCTGTCCTCGCGGTGCACGCTGCTCGCCGATCCGCGATCGATCGGAGCAATCTGCCTGTTCGCCGCGGCGACGCTCGCCCTGGCGGCGGGCACGCTGGGGGTCAGCTCGGGTCCGGTGACGGGCGAAGCATCGTGGAGCTCGGCCTCGCTACAGGCACACGGAGGCGTTGCCGGACAGGCGCTCTACGAAGTCGCACACCGGCTCGTCCAGGATGTCGGCGTCGGCATCCTTGTGATCTTCCTGCTGCTCGTCGGCGTGATCCTGATTACGGGCGCCTCGCTGGGGGGCGCCCTGCGCGCTACCGGTAGCGGCCTCGCCGACACGACGCGGATGATGCGCACGCTCGCCGATCGCCGTGTCCCCGAGGACGGGGACGGCGTCCACACCGAGGACTTCGCCGCCCTGCCGGGCGGGATGCATCCGCCGGAGCCCGATGCCCACGAGCTGATCGTGCGGGCCACCCATGTCGAGGGCCCCGCGCAGGAGGACCAGGCCGAGGTCGCGCCGCCGCCCGTGGCGATCGCGGATTCCTCCGATGCGGACGCAGGCGAGCATTCGCACGAGCCGCCGGAGATCCTCGATCAGGCCGACGAGGATGCCGAGGAGGAGGAGGAGGAGATCGCGGGCGTCGCGCGCACGGACGCCGACGCGCTGACCCCGCAGGGCAGGCTACGCGACGCCGTCACCGATGACCCGGAATTCGTCTGGCGGATGCCCGATGCCGGCAAGCTGCTGACGCGCTCGACGGGTGAGCAGGCGCGGCCGGACACGGCCGGCCAGGCACAGACGGCGACGAGCCTCGTCGAGGCGCTCGGGCACTTCGGCGTGCAGGCGAACGTGATCGGGACGGTCGCGGGCCCACACATCACGCGCTATGAGCTGCGCTTGGCGCCGGGGACGAAGGTTGCGAAGGTCGCCCAGCTGAAGGACGATCTGGCCTACGCGCTGGCGGCCACCGACATCCGCATCCTCGCGCCGATACCCGGCAAGCAGGCCGTCGGCGTGGAGGTTCCGAACGCCCACCGGCGGATCGTCAGGCTGGGGGACGTCTTCCAGGAGCCGCCCAAGGACTGGTCGCCGCTGACGGTATGGCTCGGCAAGGACGTTGCCGGCAAGGCAATCGGTGCGGATCTGGCGAAGATGCCGCATCTGCTGGTCGCCGGCACGACCGGGGCGGGCAAGTCGGGCGCGATCAACGCGATGCTTGCGAGCGTGCTGCTGCGCGCGAGCCCGCACGAGGTGCGCCTCGTGCTCGTGGACCCCAAGCAGGTGGAGCTCAACCACTACGAGTCGATCCCGCATCTGTTGACGCCCGTGATCACGAGCCCGCGGATGGCCGCCAACGCGCTTCAGAACCTCGTCAAGGAGATGGAGATGCGCTACGGGATCATGTCGATGGCTCGCACGCGCGGACTGATCGAGCTGAACAAGGCCCGCGCCAAGCGCGAGGAAGCGCCGCTGCCCTACATCCTGTGCGTGATCGACGAGCTCGCGGACCTGATGATGGTCGCGCCCGCCGATGTCGAGGACTCGATCATTCGCCTGGCCCAGAAGGCGCGCGCCGTGGGCATTCATCTGGTGCTGGCCACCCAGAGCCCGCGCGTGGACGTGATCACCGGGATGATCAAGGCGAATGTGCCCTCGCGGATCGCCTTCTCGGTCTCCTCGCAGACCGATTCGCGCGTGATCCTCGATCAGAACGGCGCCGAGTCGCTGCTGGGACAGGGCGACATGTTGTTCAGCCCCGTGGGCACCTCCCGGCTGCAGCGGATCCAGGGCGCCTACGTGGATGAGCGACAGATCGCCAAGCTCACGGATCTGTGGCGCCGCCAGGGTGAACCGGAACTGCGCGAAGAGCTACTCGAGGAGGTCGAGTCCGAGTTGCCCGAGGGCACGCCCGACGAGTTCGATCCGGACGAGGATCCACTGCTCGGCGACGCGATCAGGCTGGTCGCCGAAATGCAGACCGCCTCGACGTCGATGTTGCAGCGGCGCCTGCGCCTTGGCTACACGCGCGCCGGACGCGTGATCGACATGCTCGAGCGGCGGGGGGTGATCTCCGGCTATGAGGGATCAAAGCCGAGGCAGGTGTTGATCACCGAGGCCGACCTGCCGCGAGTGCTCGCGGCGCTGGGCGAGCCCGCCGCCAATACGAGCGACTAGCCTTCAAACGGATATGCCCGAGATCGGTGAAACGCTACGCGACGCGCGTATGCGCGCGCGGATCGATGTCTCGGAGATCGAGGCCAAGACGAAGATCCGGGCCAAGTACCTGCGGGCGCTCGAGAACGAAGAGTGGAGCCTGCTCCCCGGCCCGACGTTCGTGAAGAGCTTCTTGCGCACCTATGCCCAGGCGCTCGGCCTGGACGGCAAGGCGCTGGTCGAGGAATACCGCCTGACGCACGAGCATCCCAGCGAGGCGGCGCTCGAGCCGATCGTCTCGAGTCCCCAGCGCGCGCGGGGCCGTCCCGGCGCAGGCGGGCGCTCGCCGGGCCCATCGCGTGCCTACTTGGCGATCGTCGGCGTCGTCGTGCTGTTGATCGTGCTGCTCGTGGTCGGCCTGATCAGCAAGGGCGGTGGCAGCTCCTCGAAGTCGACAGCCGATCGGCGGGCTCCCACCACCACGACCACCGCCCGCGGCCGCCGCCACCGCAGTGCGCCGCCCGCGGGCGGCGGGTCTCAAAGCGGGATCGTGGCGCTGTCGCTGCGCCCGACGGCCCCTGTGTACGTCTGCCTGATCGGCGACAAAGGCCGCAAGGTGATCCCCGGCACCGAACTGCAGCCCGGAGCGAGCACCCCCACCTACCACGCCAAACGCTTCGAGATCACCCTTGGCAACAGCTCCGTGACGATGTTCGTCGACGGCACGAAGCGGACCGTGGCCCCCTCCAGCCAGGCGATCGGCTACTCGATCACGAAGGCCGCCGGGCGCACGCGCCTGCACGGCGGCCAGTTGCCGACCTGCACGTGAGCGCGCGCGCGGGGATAGTCGTGACGGGCACCGAGGTGCTCACCGGCAGGGTCAGCGACCGCAACGGCCCTTGGCTGGCCGAGCAGCTGCGCGAGCTGGGGGTCGATCTGGCGTTCACGGCGATCGTCGGAGACCGCCCCGCGGACATGCGGGCAGCGCTTCGGTTCATGGCCGAGCACGGCATGGACATCGTCCTCACGAGCGGCGGCCTCGGGCCGACGGCCGACGATCTGACAGCCGAGGTGGTGGGGGGCTTTCAGAGCCGCGAGATGCTCTTGGATGAGCAGCTAGCAGAGCGGATCACCGCGATCGTCGAGCCTCTGATGAAACGCTGGCCAAACCTCGACATGGAGGCGATTCACACGGGCACGCGCAAGCAGGCGACGATTCCCGTCGGGGCGAGCGTGCTCGAGCCGGTCGGCACGGCGCCCGGGCTCGTCGTCCCGCCGCGCGAGCCTGACGGTGGGCCGACGATTGTGGTCCTGCCGGGCCCGCCGCGCGAGCTGCAGCCGATGTGGTCGCGGGCGCTTGCCACGGAGGCCCTGCGCGCCGCGCTGAAGGACGCCACCGTGTACCGCCAGCGGATGCTGCGCATGTTCGGGATCCCCGAGTCCGAGATCGCCGAGACGCTGCGGATCGCCGAGCGCGAGAGCGTGGAGTTGAAGCGCCTGGAGATCACGACGTGCCTGAAACGGGGCGAGATCGAGGTGGTCACGCGCTATGAGCCCGAAGCCGAGCACGTCTACGAGGCGTTCGTGGAGATCGTCAAGCGGCGTCACGCCGACACGCTGTTCTCGCTCGACGGCAGCTCGGTCGACGAACAGGTCGCCGCGCTCCTCGACGGACACACGATCGCCACGGCCGAGTCGTGCACCGGCGGGCTGCTCGTGGCCCGGCTGACCGATCTGGCGGGCGCCTCCGCGTACGTGAAGGGCGGGATCGTCGCCTACGGCAACGAGGCGAAGGTCGCGCAGGTGGGTGTCGACCCCGAGCTGATCGAGGCGCACGGGGCGGTCTCCTCGGAGGTGGCCGAGGCGCTCGCCGACGGCGCCAGGGCGCGCCTCGGAGCCGAGGTCGGAGTGGGGGTGACGGGCGTCGCCGGTCCCGGCGGTGGCACCGAGGAGAAGCCCGTCGGACTCGTGTGGCTGAGCGTCGCGGCCCCCGATCGGGCGCGCATGACCCGCTCGGTCAACCTCCCGGGCGGGCGCTCTGACATCCGCGAGCGCGCGACGACCGTGGCGATGCACATGATCCGCGGCGTGCTCGGCGAACCCTTCTCGCTGGAGGCATAGGCCCGCTCGGGTGGGCCTCTTCGCGCGGCGTGATCGTTTGACCGGCGGGCGCTAGCATCGCCTCAGGCGATGTCCCGCGGAGCCACAGCCCGCCTGTTCATAGCGGTCGACCCGCCGCTCGCCGTGTGCGAGCAGCTTGCCGCCTGGGCACGCGCTGCCGCGCTCGCCCTGGGTCTCGGGACAGAGATGGGTAGCAGCCGCCTGCGCCTGCTGGAGGCGCAGGCGCTGCATCTGACGCTCTGCTTCCTCGGCAGCCGCCCGGTGGCGGAGGTCGAGGAGATCGCCACCGCGCTCGCTGCCTGCGAGGCGCCGGGCGGTGAGCTGCTCGTCGGCGCTCCGCTGTGGCTGCCGCCGCGCCGTCCGCACGCGCTGGCGGTGGCGATCGCCGATCGCGGGGGAGAGCTCGCGCGGCTGCGGGAGATGGTTCTCGACGCCGTCTCAGAGGCGATCGACTGGCAGCCCGAGCGGCGGCGCTTCAGGGCGCACGTGACGCTCGCGCGCACGAGCGCCCGCGCCGGACGCGGCCGGCGCTCGGCCGGCGGGCAGGCTCAGCTGCCGCCGACGCCGCCACTGCGCTTCGCGCCGAGATCCGTCGTTCTGTACCGCTCGTGGCTGGGCCCGGCGGGGGCGAGGTATGAGGCGATCGCGACACGCGCGCTCAGCCCGTAGAGTCGAAGCTCTGCAAGGCCGGGAGGGGCCCGGTTTCCGTGCCGAGATCGCAGATCAGCACCGAGCCGTCGCTGGATGGGGACGGCTCTGAGCCGTCCGCGCATTCCGGTTCGGATTCATCCCCGCAGGAGAAGGAGCCGTCGCCCGAGCGCACCGGAGCGCTTTCGTCTTCACAGACCGCCGGCGCCGGGCCCGAGCCGGCGCCCGGCGAAACCGGGCAGATCAAGGCTGAGCCGCCGTTCGCGAGCACCGGTTCCGCGCCGTCTTCACAGGTCGGTTCAGACCCATCGCCGCAGAGAGCTGGGGCACCGCCGAGGAAGACCGGGTCGCTGCCATCATCACAGCTCGGCTGCGGCTGGGCCGTGGCGGATGGGGAGGGAGCGGGCGGGCGGGGCTTCGCCCGCTTCTTGGGCCGCTTCCTCGTGACCGCGTGCTTGGCGTGGTGTCGCTTGGCCCTCAGATGCCCGCGCTCGCCATGCCTGCGTCCGTCATGGGCGCACGCGCCCGGCGCGTGCTTTGCGTGGGTGGCGAACGCGCAGAGGCGCTCGGGCTCCCGCGCGGGCGCCCGCCCCGGCGCGGCGAGTGCCAGCGTCAGCACGGCGGCGAGACTCGAGGGGATGAGGATCGTCAGGCGCCGAACGGTGGTGCTGCTGAGCAAGGGATCTCCGGTGTCTCGCAGGGGCTGGTCGGTCTGTCATCGGCCAAGCGCACCGAGCCGGTGAGCGCGTATTCCTTACGTGGACGAAGGTCACGAGCGCCCGTGGGGCATGATCGACGTCACAGAGAACGTGATCGCGGCATCCTGGGACGCGCTGGTCGATTCGCTCGAGTACGGAATGCAGCCTGGGCGCCGTCCCGCTGAGGGATCGGGCAAGGAGCTCAATCGTCGAAGCAGGCGATGAGGTGATCACGAGCCCCCTCTCGTTCGTCGCCTCAGCCAACGCGATCCTCTACGAGGGCGCGACGCCGGTGTTCGCGGACATCGACCCGATGACGCTCAACCTCGATCCGGTGGCGGCCGAGGCGGCAATCACACCGCGCACGAAGGCGATCCTGCCGGTGCACATCTTCGGCTACCCGGCCGACATGCCCTCCTTCGAACGGATCGCCGAGAAGCACGGCCTGGCGATCGTCGAGGACGCCTGTGAGGCCCTGGGGGCTCGTCACGCCGACGGCAAGGCTGTGGGCGGGCGGGGCAACCCTTCCGTGTTCGGCTTCTACGCAAACAAGCAGATCACCACGGGAGAGGGGGGGATGGTGACGCTCGGGGATCTCGCGATGAAGGAGCGAATCGACTCTGAGCGCAATCAGGGACGCGCTGTCGACATGGGCTGGCTCGAGCACGACCGGCTGGGCTTCAACTACAGGCTCTCAGAGATCGCCTGCGCGCTCGGGATCGCACAGCTGGAGCGATTGCAGGAGATGCTCGGAGCACGCTCGCGCCTCGCCGAGCGCTATCGCGAGGCGCTCGCAGGCATCGAGGGGCTCGAGCTCCCATGTGCGGACAGCGACGGCAACGCACGGGGATGGTTCGTGTTCGTCGTGCAGCTTCCGCATGGCATCGATCGTGACGCGGCGATACGTGCGCTTGCCATCGCTCGGATTCAGAGCAAGCCATATCTACCGGCTATCCACCTGATGAGCTTCTACCGCGAGCGGTTCGGACATCGCGACGGCGAGTTCCCGGTGTGCGAGGGCGTGGCAGCGCGCTCGCTGGCACTGCCGTTCTTCCCGGGGATGACGGAGGCGCAGGTGGCGCGTGTGGCGGACGTTCTCGCCGGATTGATCGTGCCGGAGTGCCATGGCTCTCCGGCACGATCACGTAAGACTGGCGACGGCCGCTAGAGCTTGCCTTCCAGACTAGCCATCGCTTCGTAGTGGAGCTTGTCCTTGTATAGACGGCTGAGCGATGAGACTTCCTGTATCCGATCGTGTAAGACCGGAGGCACGACTGTTAGATCATCGCCGTCTGTTCGTTGTCGAAGTTCAGTTCGAAGTTTGTGGCTTCTAGACCGGACTGTACTGGCGCTTTGCCGTCATCGGAGGACAGGAGGGTCTCTTCTGCGCCCCCTAGGCATAAGTGGATTTCCTGCACGCCGGCTGTCTGTTTGACGTCGAGTTTGTATTTTTTGGTTTTCGTTTCGTTCGGCGTGATCGGCGCAACGAAGCTACCAGTGATTTCAATTAATAATTTGAGAGACGGGACTTCGAGATGCAGCGGATTGACTTTGATTAAGAGCCCACCCACTAACGGCGAGGTGCTGATAATGCAGGTGTGGATGTCCACCTCCACTAAGATGAATCCAGCTGAGTCGCCTAACGAGTTGACAGCGAGGCCGCTTGCTGTGCATTTGTTACCGAAGTGGATGCTTATTAAGATTAACGTGTGCGTGCCGCCAATGATTTTGCCGTCGACTAATGAGACCGACGATTCTTGGCAGGCAATGGCGAGGCCGCCTTTTTCCTGCAGCAGAGCTTTGCCGCTTTTAGCGGTGAACGTTTCTCCTTCGAGGCCCGGTAAGAGAAGCCATGAGGTTTCCACCGCTGAAGCCGTCGAGGCCGCGATGGCGGCAAACGCCAGAACGACGATGAGGGCGCTGATGAGCTTGAATGCTCGCATGGGACGCTGCTCCTTTTGATTCGTGAGCTACAGAGATCCCGACGGAAGCAGGCGCCGATGAAGTGGCGGGTTGCGGCCGCCGGCGATGAGACGATGAGCGCGCCGCGCTGAGCGACGCCTCGCCTTAGAGTCTCAAGCGCGATATCGCGGGAGTCAAGCGTTTCGGGGAATCGTTTCCCACGCGAGATGTCATCGCGCGGGAGGCGGGAGGTTATTGCCGCGATTGCGCAGAGCGACGGAAGAGCCTCCGTCAGCTACTGCGCCCCTGCGCGAAGTACTCGAGGATGATGTTCGGGGCGGGAGCGACCGCCGGCGGTCCGCTGTACTGCTTGCAGTTGGGCACGACATACCCGGCGCGACAGCTCGTCTTTGCGATCAGGGCCTTGTAGCGTTCTAGGGCGAACTTCACGTAGAGCTGTTCTCTGCCACCGGCCTGATTGACTTTCGCTTTGAATTTGGGCAGGAGCGCCGTACGAACAAACGTTCCGTCCGAGCCCCCCTCTAGATTCCTCAATCCATCTCGAACCGGAGGAGTCAGACCATGCCCGTGACCGACCAGGAGAAGGCCGCCAAGGCGCGCGACGCCGCCCTTCAGGGTGCGCTCACGCAGATCGAGCGCGAGTTCGGTAAGGGCACGGTCATGCGCATGGGCGACGAGGGCGCGCAGGTGCGATGCGATGCGATCCCCACAGGCGCGCTGTCGCTCGATTTGGCACTCGGCATCGGCGGCGTGCCCCGCGGGCGCATCGTGGAGGTGTTCGGCCCGGAGTCCTCGGGCAAGACGACGATGATCTACCACGTGCTCGCCGAGGCGCAGAAGCTGGGCGGGGTGTGCGCGTTCATCGATGCCGAGCACGCGATGGACCCGTTGTACGCGAAGGTGATCGGCGTGGACATCGACGAGCTGCTGGTCTCACAGCCCGACTACGGCGAGCAGGCGCTGGAGATCGCCGACATGCTCGTGCGCTCGGGCGCGGTGGACGTGGTGGCGATCGACTCGGTCGCGGCGCTCACGCCGCGCGTCGAGCTCGAGGGGCAGATGGGCGATCAGACGGTCGGCGCGCAGGCACGGATGATGTCCCAGGCGATGCGCAAGCTTGCGGGCAACCTCAATCGCACGCAGACGCTCTGCATCCTCACCAACCAGATCCGCGAAAAGGTCGGTGTCATGTTCGGCTCGCCGGAGACTCAGCCTGGCGGTCGCGCGCTGAAGTTCTACGCCTCCCAGCGCCTGGACATCCGGCGGATCGAGACCCTCAAGGACGGCACCGAGGCGGTCGGCAACCGCGTGCGCGTGAAGGTCGTCAAGAACAAGGTCGCGGCTCCCTTCCGCCAGGCCGAGTTCGACATCGAGTTCGGCAAGGGCATCTCCACCTCGGGCTGTCTGATCGACCTGGGGCTGGAGCACAACATCGTCTCCAAGTCCGGCTCGTTCTTCTCCTACGGCAACGATCGTCTCGGCCAGGGGCGCGGGAACGCGAAGGCCCACCTCGACGCGAACCCGGCGATGGCAAAGGAGATCGAGGACAAGATCTACGCGGCGCTCGGGCTGGGCAGGGATCTGGTCACGCCGATCGATCGCGACAAGGACGCCGCCGCACCGCCGATCGCCAGCGAACCGGCCGTAGCCGCTGTGGCTTAGCCGCCCTGGCCGCCAGGCCGGCCGCGTCGGCGGCTCGAAAGTCGACCCCGGATACGCTGTCTCCATGAAGCGCTACCACGTGACGACGTTCGGCTGTCAGATGAACGAGCACGACTCCGAGCGGATGAAGGGGATGCTCGAGTCGCTCGGCTACAGCGAAGCGCCGGAGCGGGACGAGGCCGATCTGATCCTGTTCAACACGTGCTCGATCAGGGAGTCGGCCGACAGTCGCTTCATCGCGCACCTCGGGGAAGCCAAGCGCCTGAAGCGTGAACGACCCGAGCGGGTCGTGGGCGTGGGCGGCTGCTGGGCGCAGTCGGTCAAGGACGAGGTGTTCGAGCGCTTTCCGTTCGTCGACGTGGCGTTTGGCCCGGGCCAGGTGCACAAGCTGGCCGAGTTCCTGACGAGCGACTCGCTGACCGCGCAGGGCTACTTCGAGTTCGAGGGCTTTACGGGGCATCTCCCGGCCCGCCGGACGCGCCCCTTCCAGGGATGGATGCAGATCAGCGTCGGATGCAACTGTGCGTGCTCGTATTGCATCGTGCCCTCCACGCGCGGACGTGAGGTGAGCCGCCCGCTGGGGGAGCTCGTGCTCGAGGCGCAGGCGATGGCCGCCGACGGCGTGCGGGAGCTCACGCTGCTGGGCCAGAACGTGAACTCATACGGCCGCGATCTGCCCGCGGACGCCGCGGCGATCGGTGCTCTGGCCGCCGGCAAGCGTTCCTCGCGGCCGACGTTCGCCGGCCTGCTGGCGGCGATCGACGCGGTCTCAGGGATCGAGCGGATCCGCTACACGAGCCCGCATCCGAAGGACATGCGCGAGGACGTGATCCGGGCGCACGCGGAACTGGAGAGCGTGTGCGAGCACATCCACCTGCCGCTGCAATCGGGCTCCTCGCGGGTGCTGAAGGCGATGCGGCGCACATATGACCGCGCGCGCTACATGGACCGCGTGAGCCTGATCCGTGAGCAGCTGCCGGACGTCGCGCTGACGACGGACATCATCGTCGGCTTCCCGGGGGAGGGCGAGGAGGACTTCCTACAGACGATGGAGGTGGTCGAGGAGGTGGAATACGACAGCGCCTTCACGTTCATCTTCTCACCGCGCCGTGGCACGGAGGCGGCCGCGATCGCCGAAGGGCTCGTGCCCCATCCGGTCAAGGTCGAGCGCATGCAGCGGCTGCTCGAGCTCGTGCAGGGCAAGGCGCGGGAGCGTGCACGGCGCTTCGTCGGGCGCACGCTCGAGGTGCTCGTGGAGGGAACCTCGCGCACCGATCCGGAGAAGCTACGAGGGCGCACGCGCCACAACAAGGTCGTGAACTTCTCAGGACTGGCGGCGCCGGGCGAGTTGACCCAGGTGCGGATCGACTCGGCCACGAGCCAAACGCTCGCGGGCGAGGAGCAGCTGCTCGCGCGCGTCGGGGCCTGAGTCAGGCGAACGCCGGAACGCCGAGCACGGGCGCGGCCTCGCGCTCGGACAGGCAGACCCGGTCGCGCCCGTCGTGCTTGGCGCGGTAGAGCGCCTCGTCGGCCATCGCAAAGACTTTTTCATAGCTGAACGGTTCCCCCGGCTCGGAGGCCCCGACGCCAAAGCTCATCGTGATCGCCACGCCGCCGGCGACGCCCTGCGCGGCGACCGCCTCGCGCAGTCGCTCGGCCAGCTCCGCCGACTGCCTGAGGTTCGACCCGGGCAGCAGGATCAGGAACTCCTCGCCGCCGAGACGGTAGGCGAGGTCGAATGCCCGCAGCTGCTTGCGCATGATATAGGCGACCTCCTTGAGCACGACATCGCCGACAGAGTGCCCGCGAGTGTCGTTGACGCTCTTGAAATGGTCCAAATCGCCGACGACGATCCCGACTGCCTCGCCGGTCACCTCCGATTGCTGGGACAGCTCCACGACGCGCGTGCTGAGCGCCTTGCGGTTGAGCATCCCGGTGAGCTGGTCGATGACCGCGTCATTGCGGTGCTGGATATCCGAGCGCATGAGCGGCGTGGAGAGCACCGCCACGCACAGCAGCAGCGCCAGCGGCGCGATCACGAGCACGGGATCGTCGATGACCGCCTGCGCGTCGACGCCGAAGGCGACCGCCAGCAAGATCAGGATGTTGACGATCACACCGGCGACCACGCCGCGCATCGGAAAGCGCGAGCTCAGCGTGATCACCGGGATCGCCAGCCAGGCCATCGTGGACGTGCTCGGGCCGCCGCTCAGCGCCACCGCGCCGCCGATGATCAAGCCACTGCCGATCCACGCCGCGAACATCAAGAGCTCCGGGCGTGCGATCCGCGGCATCAGCAGATCGGCAGCCGCGAAACAGAGCGCGGCGGGCACGAGAAACAGCGCCGGCCACCATCCCAGCCACGGGCCGCAGGCCACGAGCGCGACGGCCAGAATCGCAAGCGCCCGCTGTCTGACGGGGCGCACGCGCTGCTCCATGTCGAGCATCCGCTCGCGGTCGAAGTCATCGCGACAGAGCCATGAGCGGGGGCTCGCCCTGGGCGTCTGTTGAGAGTTCGGACGAGCCTGTTTCATCAACTATTCAGCTCGACCCGAGAGAGCCCCACGATGACTGATCGTTTGGGGGTTTGGACGAACGTTCGTCCAGGCGATCCGCAGATGCTAAGCGCCCCAGCAGGCGCTCCCAGCAGGCGCTCCCGGGGAGAAGCGCCTGCTGGGGGAATGCGCTCGTGATCGATACTGCGTGGGCCTGTTACTGGTAGGTGACGCCGGGCGCCGCGGCGGGATAGCTGGCGCCCGAGCCCGAGCCCGATCCCGAACTCGATCCAGAGCTTCCGTTGGAGCCCGAGCCCATGTTCGGACAGGGGTTTTTGCCCTGTGACCCCGATTTTGGCGCCGTGCCTTTCTGCTGCTGGCCGGGGGGAGCCGGCCTGGACGCCGACGGCGTGCCCGACTGCGAGCCCGCCGCGGCTGTGCTCGTGGAGCTGGGTGCGGCCGCCGCACCGGCGATGCCGGCTACGGCGCCTCCCGCGGCGAGCGCCCCGGTCACCATCGTGGCACCAAGCAATTTGGAGATGGTCATCTCTGTAGACCTCCTTGGGTCGGTCGATTGGCTGTGCCGAGGATCGTGCGCCACCGGGCTAAGCGCGCGTGTACGGTCGCCTAAACATCGTGGAGGACGTGTGTAGGGGCTGTGTAAGAGGCGCCGGTCTTACGCCCGCCGCAGGACGGCCATCCGGTATCTATGCGAACGTATGTTCGTGCGCTGGAGCAATCTGACCCTCGCCACCGACGAGCAGCGACGCCTGCCCGGCTACCACGACGAGGCCGTCGTGCGGCGCTTCGAGGCGCCCGAGGCGCTCGAGACCCGTTTCTACGAGGTGCGTGCGCGCTCGCTCCTCAATCGCGTGCCCGACAAGTCGCCGATGCCCTTCCGCTGGACGATCAATCCGTACAGGGGATGCACTCATGCGTGCAATTTCTGTTTCGCCCGGCCGACTCACAAGTATCTCGGCTTCGACGCCGGCCGCGACTTCGAGAAGGAGATCGTCGTGAAGGTCAACGCGCCCGAGATCCTGCGCGCCGAGCTTGCGCGGCCGTCGTGGCGGCGCGAGCATGTCGCGCTCGGCACCAATACCGACCCGTATCAGTGGGTCGAGGGGCGCTATCGGCTGATGGAGGGCATCTGGGCGGCGCTGTGCGATGCCGCGAACCCCTGCTCGGTGCTGACCAAGTCGCCCCTGCTCCTGCGCGATCTGCCGCTTATGCTTCAGATCGCCGAGCGGGCGAGCTTTAGCGCGTGCCTGTCGATCCCGACGCTCGAGGAGAAGGCCTGGCGGGCGACTGAGCCGCACACGCCGAGCCCGCGCGCTCGCCTGGAGGCGGTCGCCGAGCTCAACCGCGCGGGCATCCCGACGGGCGTGCTGATCGCGCCGCTGATGCCCGGCATCAACGACTCGCCGCGCCAAGTCGAGAAGCTGCTCGAGCTCGCGACGGAGGCGGGCGCGAGCAGCATCGGCGGCGTGGCCCTGCATCTGCGGGGCGAGGTACGGGGCGTGTTCATGGACTGGCTGCGGGCGCAACGGCCGGATCTCGTGCCTCGCTATGAGCGGCTGTACCGTCGCGGCGCATACGCACCGCCGCAGGAGCGCAGGCGCCTCGCGCGGCTGGTTCGCGGCAAGGGACGCGCGCGGCCCTTCGAGCGCGAGCAGCCGCGGGCGGGCGCGGGCGCTCCGGCCAGTGGCGTCGCCCGCCGCGAGCAAGACATCCCCACGCAGCAGGCGCTGTTCTAGCGCTCAGCGTTTGGCTGAGTTGACGGACGCGATGTCCGTGGCGATCTTCTCCGCTCCGAGCTTGCGGCTGATCGCGGAGGCCGTCTCGGGGGCGATCCCGGCAAAGACCGAGCCGAGTCGTACGCCGAGCGGCGCGACATCCATCTCCGCGCGGTTGCGCTCGATCGCGTCGATCGTCGCGTGGGCAACATCCTCCGGCGTTCGCGTGCCAACGCCCGGCGGGAGCTTCGCGCCCGATGAGGCGAACATGCCCGCGTCGCGTATGAAGCCGGGGTGGACGAGCGAGACCCCCACGCCGCTTGCGCGCAGGTCGTCTCTGAGCGAGAGGGCGAAGCCGCGGAGGCCGAACTTCGTCGCATTGTAGATCGCCGTCTGTGGCGTCGCGGCCTTCGCATTCAGCGAGGACATGAACAGCAACTGGCCGCGTCCGCGTGCGACCATCGCCGGCGCCAGCGCGTGCGCGAGCGCGATCGGGGCACGCAGGTTGACCGCGAGCGCGCGGTCGATCTGCTCGATCGTGAAGGAATCCAACGTGCCCACTCCGGGCAGAGCCGCATTGGCGATCAGGATGTCCATCTCATTGCTCTGCTCGCAGAGGCGTTCCACCTCGCTGGGCTGAGTTAGATCGACCGCGAGCGCTCGGGCGTTCAGCTCGTCGGCGAGCGGCTCGAGCACCTCTACACGCCGTCCGGTCAGCACCAGCTTCCCGCCACGCCCGGCCACGGCGCGAGCGATCGCCTGACCGATGCCGCCGGTCGCGCCCGTCAGCAGCACTGTGGAGCCCGAGATGTTCACACACGACAGCCTATGCGACATGGAAGCCAGGGCTCTCGATTCACGCGCCGAGGACGATCGCTCGTCTGGGGCGGCGATACTGCGCCCATGCACCCGCCCGCCTCGAGCCCGTCGGAGATCTACGCCCTCTTCGGTCCCACGGGCGTCGGCAAGACGGCGATCGCAGTCGCGCTCGCGCAGGGGCTACGCGAGCGCGGGGAGGACCCCGTCGCGGTGTCCGCAGACGCGCTCCAGGTCTACACCGGCCTGGAGACGCTCACAGGCGTTGCCTCGCCCGCAGAGCGCGTAACGCTCGAGCACCGGCTGATCTCCTTCCTGCCGCTAGATGCCACGTTCAGCGTCGGTCAGTACGCGAGGCTGGCGCACGCGGAGATCGACGAGTTGCTGAGAGCGGGCAGGCGCCCGATCGTCGTCGGCGGCACGGGGCTGTACCTGCGCGCGGCCCTGGCCGAGCTGGATCTGCGCCCGCCGCCGCCGGAGGGGGCGCGGGCGCGCTGGACGGCCGAGCTCGAGCGACACGGCGCGCCGTACCTGCACGCGCGACTCGCGCGGCGCGCGGCCTGGGCGGCTGAGGGCCTTTCGCCCAACGATGGCCGCCGGCTCATTCGTGCGCTCGAGCTGCTCGACGCGGGTGAGCTCGAGCCGCCGGAGGGACCCTCGCAGCTGTGGAGCGCCGATCTGCGCCACCCGACCCTGCTGGCCGGGCTGACGATGGAGCGCGAGGCGCTCTACGCGCGCATCGACGAGCGCGTCGATCAGATGCTCGCCACGGGTGTGCGCGAGGAGGTGCGGCGCGCACAGGCCGCCGGCGCCTCAGAGACGGCCCGCAAGGCGCTCGGCTTCGAGGAGCTGCTCGCCGAGGATGTCGAGACGATGAAGCGCCGCACCCGCAACTTCGCGCGGCGCCAGCTCACGTGGATGCGCAAGCTCGCCGGCGTGCAGGTGATCGACGTGACCGACCGCTCCCCAGCCGCCGTCGCCGAGGAGATCCTAGACTCTCGCCTCTGATGAGATTCGAGAAGTGGCAGGCGCTCGGCAACGACTATCTGATCGTCGAGCGCGACGACCTTGAGTTCGAGCTCACGCCCGCGCGCGTGCGGCGGCTGTGCGACGGCCATTTCGGCGTGTCCACCGACGGCATCCTGCTGCTCTCCCGCCCCGAGGACCGCGCGCACGTGGCCGACCTGCGGGTCTTCAACCCCGACGGCTCGGAGTCCGAGCTGTCGGGCAACGGCGCGCGCGAGGCGATCCTCTACCTGCGCCGACGCGGCTGGATCGATCGCGACAGCTTCTCGATCAACACAGCCGCGGGGCCTATCAGCCCGCAGATAACCGGTCCGTTCACATGCCGCGTCGACATGGGCACGGCGCAGCTGAGCTCCAAGGACTTTCCCTCGGGTCCCGCCGACGGCGCCGCGGAGCTGGCGCTTGCCCCGGACCAGAGCACCGGCGGCGCGCCGGGCGCGCCGGGGCGCTGGCGCATCCAGCACGTCTCGATCGGCAATCCCCAGTGCGCGATCCGCGTCGCCGGCGAGCAGGCGCTCACAGCCCTTGAGCTCGACATCCTCGGCCCGCCGATCGAAGGTCACGCGGACTTCCCGAACCGCACGAACGTCTCCTGGTACGCAGAGCTCGACTCCGGCCCGCCCGCGCGCATTCGCGCGCGCATCTTCGAGCGCGGGGTGGGGGAGACGCTCTCCTCGGGCACCGGCGCGACCGGCGCGGCGCTCGCCTATCTGCTGGACGGGGTGGGCGATCTCGCGGCGCGAATGCCCGCCGAGCCGGCGAGCGTGACCGTGCTGCTCGACGGCGGTGAGCTGCAGGTCGAGGTGGACGAGCAGCTGCGCGTCCACCTGTCAGGCTGGGCGCTGCCGGTGTTCGCCGGCAGCCTCGGCGAGGAGTTCCAGAGGGAGCTGCAGGAGATCGAATGAGCCTGAGACGCGTTCACACGACCAAGATCGAAGGAGCTGGATGAGACCGAGCAAGCGCCTGGAGCGCATACCGCCGTACGCGTTCGCCGAACTGGAGCGCAAGATCGCCGCCAAGCGCGCCGCCGGTGTCGATGTGATCAGCCTTGGCATCGGCGACCCCGATCGGCCCACGCCCGCACTCGTCGTCGAGGCGATGCAGGAGGCGGTCACGGAGGCCGAGACGCACCAGTACCCATCCAACCGCGGGCGCGAGGACTTCCGCGCGGCCGTGCGCGACTTCTACGCCCGCCGCTTCGACGTGACGCTCGATCCCGACCGCGAGATCATCCCCGCGATCGGCGCCAAGGAGATGATCTTCAATCTCAACCTCGCCTTCCTGGACCCCGGCGACTATGCGCTGGCCTCCGACCCCGGCTACCCGGTCTACACGGGCGGCCCGTGGCTGGCCGGCGCCGAGCCGGTGCTGATGGCGCTCGAGCCCGAGCACGGCTTCGTCCCCGACCTCGGAGCGATCGACGAGGACATCGCCAGGCGCGCGAAGCTGATGTTCCTCAACTACCCCAACAACCCCACTGGCGCGGTCGTGCCGGATGGCTTCTTCGAGCGTGTCGTCGAGTTCGCGCGCGCCTATGAGATCCTCGTCGTGCACGACAACGCCTACTCGGAGATCGTCTTCGACGGCTACCGCGCTCCCTCGTTCCTCGCCACCCCGGGCGCCAAGGAGGTCGGGATCGAGGTCTTCTCGCTGTCCAAGGGCTACAACATGACCGGCTGGCGCTGCGCCGTGGCAGTCGGCAACGCCGAGGCGCTCGAGATCTACTGGCGGCTGAAGACGAACATCGACTCGGGCCTGTTCGAGGCCGTGCAGCTGGCGGGCGTCGCCGCGCTCTCACCCGAGGCCGACGCGGAGGTCGCCTCGATGAACGAGCTGTACCTGCGCCGCCGCGATCTCGTCTGCGACGCGCTGCGCGGGATCGGCGTTGACGTGCGCCCGCCGCACGGCACCATCTATGTCTGGGCGCCCGTACCCGAGGGCTTCTCGAGCTCCGCCGCCTACTGCGAGCACGTGCTCGAGCAGGCGGCCGTCGTGCTCTCGCCCGGGGCGATCTACGGACCGGCCGGGGAGGGCTGGTTTCGGATCTCGCTGACCACTCCCGACGAGCGGCTGCTCGAGGCCGTGCAGCGGCTGGGCGCGCTCGCCGGATGATCGCCGGGCGTGTTGTGGCTTCTAGACTGAAGGGGAATGCAAAGAAGCCGCAACGGCCGCAGCGCGCACACACCGGCGCCTATTGACCCACAGGGCCACGGCCCGCAGGCGGCCCCGCGCGCGAAACAGCGCGCGTTCTGCGTCGCCGCCCTGCCAGAGGGAGACGATCTCTCCGAGCTCGTCGAGTTGCTGCGCACGGCCGGCGTGGCGGTCGTGGGGGAGATGGTCCAGCGCCGCGAGCAGCCCCACCCGAACACCTACCTCGGCCCAGGCAAGGTCGCCGAGGCGAAGGCCGCCGCGCTGGCCTGCGACGCCAACCTGATCGCCTGCGACGACGAGCTCACCGCGCGCCAAGAGCGCAACCTCGAGGCGGCCGTCGGCATGCCCGTGATCGACCGCACGACCGCGATCCTCGACATCTTCGCTTCCCATGCGGGCAGCGCCGAGGGAAAGCTGCAGGTCGAGCTGGCCCAGCTCGAGTACAACCTCGCACGCATGCGTGGCCTGTGGACGCACCTCGAGCGCCTCGGCGGCGGCATCGGCACGAGAGGCCCCGGCGAGACGCAGATCGAGACCGACCGGCGTCTGGCCCGCGATCGGATCTCCGTGCTGCGCCGTCGCCTCGAGCACGTCAAGGGCACGCGCGCGGTTCAGCGCGCCGAGCGCGAGCGCGCGGCGCTGCCGACGATCGCCCTCGTCGGCTATACGAACGCCGGCAAGTCGACGCTCCTAAACGCGCTCACCGACTCCGAGGTGGGCGTCCGCGACCGGCTGTTCCACACACTCGATCCGACCACCCGCACGTTGCGCCTAGCCGGCCGCCCGTACCTGCTGACCGACACCGTCGGGTTCATCAGCAAGCTCCCCCATCAACTCATAGATGCATTCGCCGCGACGCTCGAGGAGACCCGCCGCGCCGACCTGCTCGCGCACGTGCTCGACGCCTCCGCGCCCGAGGCGCAGGCCGAGATCATGCAGCACTCCGTCGAGCAGACGCTCGAGGAGATCGGCGCCGGTGAGCGGCCCCGCCTGCTCGTCCTGAACAAGGCCGACCTGCTCGATCCCGCCGAGCGCGATGAGCTGCGGTTGCGCCACCCCGAGGCGGTCCTCCTCAGCGCTACGAGCGGCGATGGGCTCGCAGAGCTGGGAGAGCGGATCGCCCGTGAGCTGCTGCACACGCTGCGTCCCGTCGAGCTGCTCGTGCCCTACGCCGAGGGCGGCAGTCTCGCCGAGCTGCACGAGGTCGCCGGCGAGCTCAGCCGCGAGGACACTCCCGAGGGTGTGCACGTGCGCGCGCTCGTGCCCGCACCCCTGGCGGAGCGCTTCGCCCGCTTCGCTGTTGCTCCCGAGCGAGCGCCCGCGCTCTAGCGCTCGTCGCCGCTGCCCGACAGCACGCCACGGCGCTGACGGGAGAACAGCTTCTCGAGGTTCTCTCGCGCGATCTCATCCATCTCCAATCCCAGCTCGCTCGCGAGCTGCGTGACGTACCACAGCACGTCCCCGAGCTCCTTCGCCATCGCGGCTCGCCGCTCCGGGTTGACCACGCCGCCGTCGTCGCGAATCGCCTTCTTGGCGTGCTCGGCCACCTCGCCCGCCTCGCCGGCCAGGCCGAGCGCGGGGTAGGAAAGCCAGGCCTCGCGTGGGTACTCGGCCGTGCGGCGTGAAAAATGCTGGTACTCCGAGAACTCCAAGCCCGGCATCCTAGGATCCCGAGCGAGCTCCCGAGCACCGGACTGCCGAATTTGCGAGCAACGGCAAGGGTCGACGCTCAGATGCCCGCCGCGTGGCGAGCGCTCAGGTGCGCCTCTCGCTCCAGATCGTCCTTCAGCACCGCCAGCGCCGTCTCCTCGATCCCCAGCGCCCGCGCGATCAGCCAGTCGGCAAACCAGGCGTTCTTGGGGAGCAGCGGGCCGTGCAGGTAGGTGCCGATCGTGTTCCCCGAGCGCGCGCCCTCATAGCCGCTACGCCCATCGTTGCCATGACCTCTCAGCACGCGTCCAAGCGGGTCCTCGCGCCCACCCAGCCGCGTGCGCCCACCATGGTTCTCAAAGCCCGCCAGCACGCGCGCCTGCCCATCGGGGCCGCTGCCCGCGAATCCAACCTCGATCGCGACGTTCCCGATCAGCCGCTCGGCGTCCTCCCGCACGGTCTGAACGTCGAGCAGGCCCACTCCCGCTATCTCCTGCTCGCCGAGGGTGTAGGAGTGCCCGAGCAGCTGATAGCCGCCGCACACGCCGAGCACGACCGCGCCGCTCGCCGCCGCCGCGTGCAGCGCCTCGCGCTTCAGCGCGATCAGATCCTCCGCGCACAAGCGCTGGTCGCGATCCTGGCCGCCGCCGAGATAGAAGAGGTCGTGCGCGTCGGCCTCAAGCGGCTCGCCCAACCCGCTCGCGCTGAGCTCGAAGCCGATTCCGCGCCAGCGACAGCGCCGCTCGAGCACGAGCAGGTTGCCGCGGTCGGCGTAGATGTTCATCAGATCGGGGTACAGAGCGCACACGCGAAGCGCCCGCTCGGGGACCGACACACTAGCCGCGCCGGCCGGGCTCGCGGCGTCGGCGGGGGCGCGCTCAGGCACGCAGCATCACCACGACGCTACCCACATGCTCCTCGGTGGCGGCGATCTCCCGCGCGCGCTCGGGGGTGAATCCCGCCTCGAGCGCCTCGCCTTCAAGCTCCGCCGCGCTCACGCGGTCGAGCTCGATCAGGTCCCGTTCGGGCGGGTGCTCGATGGCCGCGGTGCCGGCACTCAACGCCGCTGCGAGATCGCGCTCGACGACGATCCGGCGCTCCCTTTCGATCACCACGCTGCGGCGCTGCTGGGCGACTCGTGTGGCGCGGCTCACGTACAACAGCTCGCCCACCCGCAAGGTCTCTGGCACGGGTCCGGCATCGCCCGCGGCGCAGTCGAACGGCTCGAGCTCACAGACGATCGCGCAGGCGAGCAGCCCGCCCGCGCGCAGATGCGCATGGGCGCGGCGCAGGAACGCGAGCCGCCCGGAGCTCCTGCCGAGCAGCTGGATCGTCTGCATCGGCACGACACACAGGCCGAAGTCCCGCCTGCCCAACGCAAACGAGCGGGCATCCGCGCACACGGTCTCCACCCGCTCCTGCACCGATCGGCCGCGCAGGCTCTCCAATAGGACGGGGCTCAAATCGAGCGCGGTCACACGATGGCCACAGCGGGCGAGATCGATCGCGACGCGGCCGCTGCCCGCGCCGACGTCCAGGATCGCCCCCCGGCTCGCCGCGGCCAGCTCACGCCACAGGGGCAGATCGGCTCGGTAGCAGCCACACTCGAGCTCGTGCCAGACGGCCTCCGCAGGCGCGCCCGGCATGACGCCGGGCGCAGGACTCCCGCCCGACTGCTCGCGCGCGTTTACGACCACGCGCTGCTCGCCTCCCCACGGGCGACCAAAAGCTCTCGCAACGTGAGCATCGCCGTATACGTCGGCAGCGCGTACAGCGGCGCGTGCTCGTCGGGTCGATCGGCCGCCGCCTCGCGCAGCGCCCGGCTGAGATCGGCCTGCACGCGGATGCGCTTCTCCTCGATGCCCGCGTACTTCAACCGCACGGCCAGCTCGGGGGCGCGGCTGCCGCTGCACGTGATCGTTCGGACGCGTCCCGCCAGCAGCTCGAAGTCGGCATCCCACACCCACGAGACGTCGCGGCCGTCGGCGATCTTGTCGTTCAGCACTCCCAGCACGTCGTGCTCGCCCGGCTCGAGCGCCAACGTGCGCAGGACCTCGTTGGCGCCGGCGGGGTTCTTGACGAGCAGGATCCGCAGCTCACGCCGCGCCGTGCCCGCGCCGCCTCGGCCGTTGCCGGCGCCGTCTGCTGAAGCGAGTGACAGCATCACGCTCTCGGCTCGCCCGAAGGCGGCCTTCGTCTCCTGCAGCCCCGCGACGATGCTCTCCAGCGGGATCTCAAGCGCAGACGCCAGCGCCGCCGCCGCCAGCGCGTTGTAGACGTTGTACAGGCCCGGCAGGCCCAACCGCACCTGCGCCTCGCCGGTAGGTGTGCGCAGCGTGAAGCGAGACGAGCGAACGCCCTCCAGCGTCACGTCCCCGGCCGTCACCGCCGGCGCCGGGCGGCGCTGGCCGCAGCTTGGGCAGTGGTAGCGCCCGAGATGCCCGAGGTAGACCGCCTCGAAGACGTATGGCGCGCCGCAGTTGCGGCAGTGTCTGGCATCGGCGGCATGCGCCATGCCCTCGAGTGCCAGCGAGTCGTCCTCGACCCCGAAATACAGGGCCTGTGGATGCTCGCGCCCGAGATCGGCGATCAGCGGGTCATCGGCGTTCAGCACGAGCCGGTCGGCGTGCAGCTCGCCGGCCCAGCGCTCGGCGATCGTCTCGAGCTCGCCGAAACGGTCGAGCTGGTCGCGAAACAGGTTTCCGAGCAGGATCACGCGCGGGCGCAGCTGCGCCGTCACCGCATCGAGCCACAACTCGTCAACCTCGAACAAGCCAAGCTCGCCGGCGATCGCGCCGTGGCGGCGGGTGGCGCCGAGCAAGGCCGTGGCGATGCCACCCGCCATGTTCGCGCCGGCGCGGTTGTGGACCAGCGGGATGCCCGCCCGCTCGATGATGCCAGCCGCCATGGCGGCGGTCGTCGTCTTGCCGTTCGTCGCCGAGACGAGCACGCTGCCACGCGGCAGACGGGCTCCGAGCGAGCCGATCGCGCCGCCGTCCAGGCGTATCAGAACCTTGCCCGGCGCACTCGTCGCGCCGCCGCCGCGCAGGCGCGAGAGCGCGCCGACCGCCCGCGCGAGCGCCAGCTTGGGAGCGAGTGCGCCTGCCATCAGCGCTCGTCCGGCAGCTCGTCGCCCGGTGCGTCTGCCGCGAAGGCCGAGTCGGGCCCATCGCCCGGTGGCACGAGCACTTTGACGGCGCCGCGCACGGCGCGCACGCGCACCGGCAGCTCGCCGATCGGGTCGCCGTCGGCGTACATCACGAACGGGCGGTCGGCGGCGATCTCGACCTCGGCGGCGCGGAACACGTGCACGAACGGCAGCTGCACGTGCGTGCCTTTGAACACCCGCGGAAGGACCGCCGTCAGGAACTTGTACTTGCTGACGCTCTCGAGGACCATGACCTCCAGCAGGCCGTCGTCGAGCAGCGCGTCCGGTGCTGCGCGCATCCCGCCGCCGTAGGTCTTGGAGTTTCCGGCTCCGATCGAATACCCCGTGAAGCTCAAGCGCTCGCCGGGCGGTTCCAGCTCGAGCTCGAACCGCGCCGGGCGCCACGACGCCAGCGCCCGCAACGCGCCATAGGCATACACGAGGCCGCCGAGCCAGGACGGCGCATCGTTGGCTATGCGATTTGCGTCGCTGTCGAAGCCGGCCGAGGCGATTCCCACGAACGATCGTCCGTCCGCGCCCGCCCGCGCCGCTGCGACCTCTCCGAGGTCCATCGCGCGTGGCACCCCGTGGGCGATCGTCTCGCAGGCCGAGCGCGGATCGTTGGAGATGCCAAGGACGCGCGCCAGATCGTTGCCCCTTCCGCCCGGCAGCACTCCCAGCACCGCGCCGGGAACAGCGCGCAGGACGTCGGCGATCGCGCCGATCATGCCGTCACCGCTGAGTGCCGCGACCGTCTCGCCCGCCTGGGCCGCCTCGACGGCGAGCGCGCGCGCGTGCTCGAGGTCGCGCGTGTCCACCCGCCTAACCGCCAGGCCGTGTCCGCGCAGCGCGCTCTCCACATCCGGCGCCACGCGCCGCGCCCTGCCACCGCCGGCGGCGGGGTTGACGATCAGGCAGACGGCTGCGGCGAGCGTGGGCACGGCGCAAGCGTAGTGCGCCTTGCCCACGCCCACGCGGACGGGCGCTCAGCCCGCGGCATGGGCGGGCGGCGCGTAGGCGCAGACGGGCGCTCAGCCCGAGGCGGCCTTGGCCGCACGGTCGCGCCGGCGGCGGCCGATCGCGGCGGCCACGCCGAGCACGGCGATCACGACGAACAGCCCCAGCAGGATGCCCGGCGCAAGCCCAATACCCCCGAACGGAAGCGAGATCAGCTCGACGATGCCGAGGCCGATCGCGAGCAACACGATGATCAACAGGATGATCAACAGGATGCCGCGCACGCGCGCGAGGATTCCGGCCGAGCCGGGGGGCACGAGCAGCCCCATCGCGCGCAACGCGAACATCTGGCGCCCGCTCGGCGGCGTCTGGCCGAGACGCTCGACAGCCTGTTTGAGATCGCCCGCGCGCCGTTCGGCCAGCGCAAGCGAGGCATCGGCCATGCGCCGCAGCTGCATCCGCTCCTGCGGACGGGCGGCCGCGATCGCTCGCTGGAAGTAACCGCGGGCCTGCTCGGCGTCGAACCGCTCGGCGGCGCGTGCTCCGAGAATCGCGAGCGCCGCCGACTTGTATTTGGTCTCGGCTTCCAACTCCTCGTCAGAGCGCTGCTCGAGCGCCTGGATCGCCTCCAGGCCGCCGCGCTGTTCGATTCGGACCTGTCGTTGCTTGGGAGCCATGGCGCGTCATTCTACGGTTTGCCGAACCCGGGCGCGGGCGCCGGGCGTGGGCTCGCCACGACTGCCGGAGTGTGCCTCACAGCCGGTATGCTCGCCGCGTGCCAAGCCGCCGCCCGCATCCGTCGTGCCGCTCCATCGCATCGCTCTGCGTGTGCGCGCTGCTCGCGCTCGCCTGTAGCGGAATCGCACCCGCCGCGGCTCCAGCTGCCGACCCGGGAGCCGACGGCGGCGCGTTCAACGAACTGAGCGGACAGGCGCAGCAGCAGGAAACGACGACCACGCAAACCGCCACGACGACCCCCAATGCACCGCCGTCCAACTCGAAAACCGTCGTCGTGCTCGCACTTCTGGCGGCGGTCGTCCTACTGCTGGCGATCGCTTTCGTGATCGTTCGCGACGCACGCAGGGCGGCGCCGGCGGGAGCCGGCCCCGAAGGCGAGCCCGGACCCGCTCGCGATCCGGCGGCACAGATGCGCAAGCGCCGCGCAAAAGCGAAGGCCGCCCGCCAGCAGCGTAAACGCAACCGCTAGCTCGCCGGCGACCGGCCGGCCATCGGCCAGATAGTCAGAGACGGGTCTCAGCGAAAGACGCGCACGCGGCGTGTGTCGCGTGCCGCGGCGATGCGGACCCGGCGAGGGGATGGGGGAGCGGGAGCGCCGTGCGGCCCACGCCGCGGGCGCCTGGGAGAGGGGCCGTGAGGCCGCGGAGAGCGCGGGTGGGGATCGAGTGGGCCCGCGGGCAGCGAGGGCGAGCCGCCACCCTCATCGGAGGGTCCAGGCAGCTCGGCCGTCCTCATCGCCTCGTCGTTGCGGAACGGCAGCCACAGCATCAGCGCGGCGATCGGGAGCTTGATCAGCCCCATGAGCAGCAAGATCAACATCCACAACGGCATAGCTGCAGCGATGCTACTACTGCGCTGTGCAATCACCTAGGACAGCGGAGCTGGCGTCTCTGAGCGAGGCGGTCGCCGGCTGCCGGCGCTGCCCGCGCCTGGTCGCATGGCGCGAGCTCGTGGCGCGCGAGCGCCGAGCGGCTTTCGCCGGGGAGCAATACTGGGGCCGCCCGGTCCCGGGCTTCGGCGACCCCGCGGCCCGAGTGCTCGTGTTCGGGCTCGCGCCGGCCGCACATGGCGCGAATCGCACCGGGCGCATGTTCACGGGAGACCGCTCCGGCGACTTCCTGTTCGCCGCTCTCGCGCGAGCCGGATTCGCCAACCAGCCGACCTCCACCGCGCGTGGGGACGGCCTCGAGCTGCGTGACATGTGGATCACGGCCGCCGTGCGCTGCGCCCCGCCCGCGAATCGCCCGGCCCCGGCCGAGCGTGAGCAGTGCCTGCCCTGGAGCGTGCGGGAGCTGCGGCTGCTGGAGAACGTGCGCGTGGTGCTGTGCCTGGGCGGTTTCGCCTGGGACGCGGCGCTGAAGCTGACCTCGATGATTGCCGATCCTCCGGCCCAGCCGCCCCGGCCGCGGCCCCGCTTCGGCCATCGCGCGGAGTTCGTTGGTGAGCGCTACACGCTGCTTGGCTGCTACCACCCAAGCCAGCAGAACACCTTCACCGGCCGGCTGACAGAGCCGATGATCGACGCTGTGCTGGGGCGTGCGGGGGAACTGGCTGGGCGGCCGCTCGCGGAACGGGGCTAGTCGGTCGCCACCGCCACGCCCCGCTGAGCGCCTCGCGCGGGGATCTGCACTCCGCGCTCGCCCGTGCTCATCAGCAGCGCGGTCAACTCCTCAGCCGGCAGCGGCGGGGAGATGAGATAGCCCTGTCCGGTATCGCAGCCCAGCTCGCTCAGGCGCTCCATCACGAGCTCGGTCTCGATGCCCTCGGCCACGACCCGCAAGCCCAGGTGACGCGCGAGGTCCAGCGTCGAGCGCATGATCGCCTCTGCGCGCGGGTCCTCGAAGATGCCCGTGACAAACGACTTGTCGATCTTCAGCTCCCCTGCTGGCAGGCTGGTGAGGTAGGCGATCGACGCGTTGCCGGTCCCGAAGTCGTCGATCGAGACGCCCACACCGCTGCCCCTCAGCGCGCGCAGCACCTCTACGGCCCGCTCGGTGTCGACCATCGTCGCGCTCTCGGTCACCTCGACCGTCAACCGCTCGGCAGGCACCTCGTGCCGGTGCAGCAGCGCCGCGATCTGACCGGGGAGATCGGGGTCGAGCAGGTTGCGCGCGGACAGATTCACCGACATGTCCAGATGCAGCCCTCGCTCGCGCCAGTGGACTATCTGGCCCAGGGCGCGGTCGATCACGTGCAGCGTGAGCGGACCGACGAGCGCGGTTTGCTCGACGAGCGGTATGAAGCTCATCGGCATCAGCAGGCCCTGCTCGGGATGGCGCCAGCGCAGCAGCGCCTCGACGCCCGAGATGCGCATCGTGGCGAGGTCGATCTTGGGTTGATAGTGCAGCACGAACTCCTCGCGCTCGAGCGCCGGGCGAATCTGGCCCAGCAGCAGCAGTCGCGCGGCGTCGAAGCTGTCTGACTCGGGCGAGTAGACCTCGATCCGGCTGCGCTGCGATTTCGCGCGCGCGAGCGCCGCGTCGGCCCGCTGCAGCAGGTGATCGAGATCCTCGGCCTGATCGGCGATCACGGCGACGCCGATGCTCGCTTCCACGTTCAGCGCGACGTCATCCAGCACGATCGGCGATTCGAGGCTCGATTGGATCCTCGAGGCCGTCGCCAGCGCCCCCGAGACGCCACCCGTGCGCGGACAGAGGATCGCGTACTCGTCGGCTCCGATGCGAGCGACGAGCGTCTTCTCGCCGAGCTGGGACTGCAGGCGCCGTCCGACCTCGCAGAGCACACGATCGCCGGTCGGGCTGCCGAGCGTGTTGTTGATCTCCTTGAAGCCGTCGAGATCCAGCAAGAGTACCGCGACGCTGTCGCGTCGTAGGCCCATGCGGCGCAGCGTGGCCGCCACGCGTTCGCGGAACAGCATCCGATTCGGCAGCCCCGTGAGGCGGTCGTAGCGGGCCAGCAGGTAGTTCTCGCGCGACTGGCGCCGCAGGCGGCGCGAGGCTCGCGCGACGATCCGGAACAGCACCGCCCACAGCAGCGCGAGCCCGATCGCGATGACCAGCGCGATCATGCGCTTGTCGTGGCTGATCGCGGCGTCGATTGGCGCGTAGTTGAGATAGATCTCAAAGGCTCCGACGGGTGGGCCGCCAACGGCGAAGCGCAGCGGCACATAGACCTCGACGAGCTTGCCCAGGCCCTGCTCGCTCGCGGTCTCGCCGTGCGCCTCGGGCGCGACTACCTCGGCGCTGTCCGGACGGCCGTCGAGCGCGTTCTCGAGATCGTCGCTGGCCGGAAGCGTACGGCCGATCAGGCCGTGGTCGTCGGAATAGATGACCGTATGGCGGGCGTTCCAGATCTTGATCCGCGCCAGGTTCTCGGTCGTCGAGCGGGCCCGAAGCTGCTTGTCCAGATCTCCGATCTCCTCGGCCGTTAGACCGTCGCGCATCGCCTGCGGCGAGAGCCTCGGCTGGATACCGATGTTTGCGATCAGGCGGGCCGACTGGCTGGCGTCCGCCAAGCTGTGCTCGACGATCTGGTGCTCGATCACCCGCGTGAGGATGAAGCCGAGCACGACGATCGGCACGAGGCTCAGCAGCGCTACCTGCTGGGTCAAGCTCAGACGTCGGCTGAGACGCCGAGCGGCACGTGCGGGATGCATGATGGAGCTTGACTCGGCAGCTCCGAGACGATCTGAAGTCTCCGCGCGGAAGTCCAACGACCGTGCGAGTTATGCCTGCAAACGAGCGGAAATGGGGAGGAGGTGCAGCACGTGCTTTGAAATCCGCAGCATCTATGTATACTTCGGTTTCCGAAGCAACATCGAAACCAACGCGAGAGGGATCCGATGAGAGCCCCCGAGGCACCACCGCGCATCGCACCGGTGCAGCCGCCATACGCGCCCGAGATCGAGACGCTGCTCACGAAGTGGATGCCACCGGGCAGCCCGGTCGAGCCGCTGGCGCTGTTTCGCACCCTTGCCCGGCACGATGGGCTGGCCTCGCGTATGCGCCCGCTCGGCGCGGGTATTCTCGGTCACGGGCGGATCGAGCCCCGCGACCGCGAGATCTTGATCCACCGAACGTGCGCTCGAACCGGCGCGGAGTACGAGTGGGGGGTGCACGCGGTTGCCTATGGCAGGCCGCTCGGACTGAGCGACGAGCAGATCCACGCCACCGTCCACGGCGACGCGGAGGACCCCGCCTGGTCAGAGCACGAGGCGCTGCTGATCCGCCTGGCCGACGAGCTGCACGAGAGCTGTGGCGTCTCCGATGCGCTGTGGGCCGCGCTCGCTCGACGCTTCGCCGAGGATCAGCTTCTGGAGCTGCTGGTCATCGCCGGCCAGTACCGGCTGATCTCCTACGTGCTCAACGGCGCGCGGGTGCGGCTGGAGCCGTGGGCGGAGCGTTTTCCGCCGTCAGCCGTGCGCGTCCCCGCGCCGAGCGCACCGCGACCTTGAGCGTCGCGATGTCATAGGCGCCCTGATGGCGGCGCCCGTTGATGAAGAACGTGGGCGTGCCCGAGACGCCGCTCGCGTCGGCGCTGCGCACGTCCTCGGCAACCCGTGGCGCATACTCGTGACGGCGCACCTCGTCCCAGAACCGCTCGACGTCGAGGCCGAGCTCGTGCGCGATCCGCCCGATGCCCTGGGGTGTGAGGGCATCCTGATGGGAGAGGAATGCGTCGTACATCTCCCAGAACAAGCCCTGCGCGCCCGCTGCCTCGACTGCCTCGGCGGCCAGCTGCGCGCTGCCGTGTACGTCGTTGAGCGGCAGGTGGCGCCACACGTAGCGAACTTCATCCTCCGAGGACGCGAGCAGCTCGCGCACGACGGACTCCGCGCGGCCGCAGTAGGGGCACTCGAAGTCGCCGTACTCGACGAGCGTGACGGTCGCCTGACTCGGACCGCGGATGTGGTCGCGCTTGGGATCGACGTCATCGGCAAGGTCGATGATGTCCTCCGCCGTCCCGCTGATCTGACGGGCCCGCACGCTGCTCGGCAGCCGTTTGACGATCCTCAAGACGGCCCACGCCACGAGCGGTGCGATGACTGCCGAGGCGAGCACGCCCAGCTTCGCCTCGGCGAGCCGCTCACCGGAGAACGCGAGGCCGGAGATCAGCAGCGAGACCGTGAAGCCGATCCCCGCGACCGCGCCGCCGGCCCACAGCAATGGCCAGCTGATCAGCGGCCGCGGTCCGCGCAGGGCAGGGCGGGAGGCGATCCAGGAAGCGCCGACGATTCCGATTGGCTTGCCGACGATGTAGGCGATTGCGATCCCCAGCGTGATCGGCGAGGTGACCGCTTCTTCCAGCAGCGAGCCGGTCACGTGGATGCCGGCGTTCGCGAGCGCGAACAGCGGCACGATCACATAGCTCGTCCACGGATGCAGCTCGTACTGAAGCCGCTCGTTGAGCGAGATCGCCGAGGCCACGCTCAACTGCGCCGAGCGTGCCAGCTCGGGCGTCGGCTGCTCGCGAAACGAGCGCGTGAGCTCGGTCGCCTGCTCGAGATCTTCACGCGAGGGCGGATAGGCGCTCGTGACGAGCCCGACGGCTAGCCCGGCGATCACCGGATCGATCCCCGACTTGAACATCGCGACCCACAGCGCGATGCCGACGAGCACGGAGACCTGCCGTCGCCAGGCCGGGGCCAGGCGCAGCGCGAGCAGCACGCCGAACAGCCCGATCGCGACGGCGAGCGCTGGTACGGACAGGTGCTTGGTGTAGGCAGTCGCGATCACGACCAGCGCGCCCAGATCGTCCACCACCGCCAGGGTCAGCAGGAACACGCGCAGACGCGTTGCCACTCGCGGCGTCAGCAGCGCCAGCGCGCCCAGCGCGAATGCCGTGTCGGTCGACATCGCCGCGCCCCATCCATGCGCTCCCGCGCCGCCGGCGTTGAAGGCCAGGAAGATCGCCACCGGGATCGCCATCCCGCCGATCGCTGCCATCACCGGGATCGCGACTCGCTGGCGGTCGCGCAGCTCGCCCATGTCGAACTCGCGCTTGGCCTCCAGCCCGACCACTAGGAAGAAGAACGTCATCAGGCCCTCGTTGACCCACTGGCGCAGATCCGCGGAGATGCCGCCGCCGCCGAGCTGGATCGACAGCTTCGTCGTCCACACCGATTCATAGGAATCCGACCACGGCGAGTTCGACCACGCCAGCGCGACGATCGTCGCCGCCAGCAGCACGATCGCGCTGCCGGTCTCAGTGCTGAGGAAGTCGCGCACCGGCGCCGCCAGGTTGCGCGCCCAGGCGGTGCGACCGCTGTAGGAGCCGGAGTTGCTGGAGCTGGCTTGCGCGGCCATCGTCCGGGCGATTATCGCGGGCTCGGATGCGAGGCCAGGTTGCGGGACGACAGGGTAGTGAGTCGCGTTGGCACACGCGACCGCAACCGCTGACACGAGATCGCGCCTTCGAGTAACATACGTACATGTCTGTACGCAAGACGATCCTACGAGGTCGCGCGCAAGCGGACAGGGGCTCCGCCGTGCCCCGCCGCCCAACCCAGGCCGACCGAAGCGCCCGCACCCGGAGCGCGTTGCTCGAGTCGGCGGCTCGGGGGATCTCCCGTTACGGATACGGGAGCCTCGTTCTGGAGGAGGTTGCACGCGAGGCCGGCTACACCCGCGGCGCCCTCTACCACCAGTTCGAGGACAAGGAGGATCTGGCGCTGGCCGTCATCGCCTGGGTGGACGAGACATGGAGGCGCGAGGTCGGCCGGCCCGTCGAGCGGGAGCCGGACCCGGTGATCGCGCTGATCGCTCTGGCACGTGGCCATGCGGTCTTTTGCCGGCGAGACGTGGCCCGCGTGGCGATCGCGCTGAGACTCGAGTTTGGTGGCCAGGATCATCCAGTGGGGCGCGAGGTCAAGCGCGTTCATCAAGCGCTTGTCAAGCGCTGCGCCCGCCTGATCGACGCGGGACGCAGAGCGGGCTCGATTCCACCCGGCCCGCCCGCTCGAGTGGTCGCGCTCGCCTTCGCCGGCGCTCTGGAGGGCACCGTGATCCAGCTCACCGGTCAAGCGCCGCATGACGAGCTGCTGGCGGCCCGTGCCGCCGCTGGAGTGCTCGGCTTGGAGGGGGTGCCGGGGTTCGCGCAAGAGGCGCTCGTCGGGCGGTGAGCAAAGCGGCGCTCGCCTATCGAAGCGGACGAGGCGTTCGCGCTCGCCAGCGCCTTCGACCCGTACATCACCACCATCTGGAGGTTTAGATGCGGCTTCCGAACGCCGACCATGAAGCGCATCCCTGGGTCATCGCCCAGGTCGCGCCCGACTTCAAGCTCCTCGATGTCTGGGGCCTGCCGGCAGAGGGCCGGGCGGATGACTTCGCCGCCCTGATTGAGGTGATGAGCTCTCTCGATCCTGCCAAGGGGAACTCCTCGAAGGCCACTCGCGCGCTTTTCTCGCTGCGCTTTCGCTTGGGGGCCTGGTTTGGCTGGGACGATGCAGCCGCCCGCAGGCTTCCGATCCCCGGCTGCGATGAGACGACCTTGAGCGCTCGCGTTCCCGAGGATCTGCGAGACACGACGACGCCTCCCGCGGTCGTGAGCTCGACGACCTTCATCCCCGTTCTCCGGACGGACGACGAGTGGGCTGCAGAGGTCTCAAACGGCACGGTGCACGCCGTCTTGCACCTGGGCTGGGTCGAGGTGGGAGAGGGTCTCTACCGTGGTCAGATGGGTGTCTACGTCAAGCCGCGCGGCAGGCTCGGCGGGGCGTACATGGCGCTGATCGGGCCTTTCCGGCATCTGATTGTCTATCCGGCGCTCATGCGGCAACTCGCACGCGCGTGGGACGCTCGTCCGCCCAGAGCCGTCTCAACGTGAGCGGCCTCATCGTTCTCTATGACGGTGACTGTGGGTTCTGCAGCGTGACGCTCGCGGTGCTGCTCAAGTGGGATCGAGCGAACCGCCTCAGTCCCGTCACGATCCAGAGCGCACGGGGCGAGGAGCTTCTCATCGATCTGGCGCCTCAGGATCGTCTCGAGTCGTGGCATCTCATCGACGCCGACGGCGCGCGCCACTCGGGTAGTGCGGGCATCTCGGTTGTTTTCGAGTCCCTGCCTTGGGGTTCATCGATCGCTCGCGCCGCTTCACGCTTTCCCAGAGCCACCGCGCGTGCCTACGCCTGGGTGGCCGGTCACCGAGTGCTCCTCGGCCGATTGCTGAAAGCGCGGCCGCGCGCCTGGGCTGCGCGGGTCATCGCCGAGCGTGGGCGCTTGGACGCGGCGAGCGCTCCGTGAGTGAGCACACGGGTCGAACGCTTGATTCGGCCGGGTTACTGGTGGTTTTCAACGTCTGGGTGTACATAACATCGATTATCGCGCGTTCTAGGGCAAAACCCCCATGCGGACTGCCCTGTTCTGGGTCGGCCTCGATCACAGCGCGTCAGTAGGCTCACCGTCGCTAGGCCGATCAAGGAGCGATGTCGTGCGGTGTTCACGTGAGAAAGCAGTGGAGGGCTCGTGACTGACGTGGGCATCTTGCTCTTGGCGGCTCGCGACGAAGAGGTGTTCCTTGCCGTCGACGCCGACCTTTCGGACGGCACGCGCGACGAGCTGCTCAGCTGGGCACGCGCGGACATGGACGCGGCCGACGGCATCCGCGCCCTTGACCCATTGAGCCTCGAGGCGCTGCTCATTGCCGTTTCGACCGGTGTGGTTGCAGATGCTGCGTGGTCAGTCTTCCCTGCGGCCGCCCATTGGCTAAAGGAGCACTTCCGTTCGGACGATATCCCGACCCTCGAGGACATCGCTACGCGAATGCGGGAATGCTTGGCAGCGCTCGGGGTGACTCCCGCGGATCTCGTCGTCGCCGATCTACGCCAGGACCGCGATGGCCACTGGCTCGGCGAGTTCCACTGCGACGGCGTCCGGTATCGGATCACCGCCGATGCGACGGGTCGCATCCTGCGGACACGCCGGGACGACCGCGCGGGATGAGCTGGCTCGACGACGTCGCCCGCGTGGTTCTAGACCTCGTCTACCGGCACAGCGACCAGCCCCTGCAGGACCGGCTCGCAGCGGCTCAACAGGTCAGGAGCGAGGTTCCAGCCGAGCCTGCAGACATCCAGCACTACGTTGATGAGCTGATCTCTGCAGCGCAGTTCACCGCCCGCGGAATCCTGCCGGCGGCCCGGGAGCGACTGTCGGGTGCGGTTCGACTGATCGAGATCTCTCCGATGCTCGGGTACCTCGTCTTCCGTGTCGTGGCTGCCGATCCGGAGCGGACCGGCGAGGCGCACGACCTCATGCTGCGGCTCCTCGAGCCCGGGCTGTCAGCAACGGCGCCCCCATCGATACCGCCAGTGACCGCCATCACCCGCTATGACATGGCCGCGTCGGCGATGCTTGCCGACGCCCTACCGCCGACCGGCACCGTAAGCGACTCGCTGTGGCGCGCCTGGGTGCTCCTCTCGGTCGGTCGGTCGGACGCTGCCACCGAGATCCTCGCGCACCTGCTCGAAAGCAACTCGGGTGATGTGCGCGAGGTGCTGGCTGCGGGCCGCGGCCTGGTCGAGAAGTGCATCCTCGGTCGCCCCGATGTCGCGCGGCGGTTGCTGGACTCAGTGATCCCTCGCCTGCAGCCGCGTGGCTCGCTGAGCTCCGCGGCCCTCCATAGTCTCGTAATGCTCATCGACGCCTGTGGCGACGAGGACCGGGCGCGGGCGTTCGTGCAGCGCCTCGCGCCGGACGCCGCAGAGGAGGATTTCTTGTCCTGGGCGTCCGCCGCGAGCCAGAGCGAGTTTCAACGGGCGACTGCCGCCTTCGCCTGCGCTGGGTTGGCGGCGACGGGCAGCCACGCGTGCGCCGACTTGGCGGTGTTTCGCCTGGCAGCCTCCGACGGCGCCCAGCGCGCGATCGAGATCGCCCTCGCCACGGAATGGTCTCCCGACCACCCGCGCCTTAACCTGCTCTTCGAGCGCTGCGTACAGGTCGCCGAGAATGACGACCAGCGGCAGCGTCTCGTCGCGCGAGCTTCGGGCCTCGGAGTGGATGTCGCGACGCCGGACGAGGTGCTCGGCGGCACCAAGTACGAGGAGATGCTCAATGCGCTCGCCGTCCATAAGCTCGAAGCGGATGGGCCGGGTCAGGCGCTCAGCTTCGCTCAGCGAACCGCATTCTCCGACCACCGCACCCCAGCCGCGCTGGCGTTGTGGGTCGATTTTCACATCGAGTTGGGCCGACTCGACGACGCATTGGCAATTGCTGAGCAACTCGTGGGAGCTTGGCCTGATCATCCTCTGCCACATCTCAAGGTGGCGCAGTGTCTGATGTGGCTCGATCTCCGGACCGAGACCGAAGCGTCGCTGCTCGCGGCCGTGGATCGCCTCACGCGCTTCCCGCTCGCGGCCGTCGATGTTCTGAAGGCTCTGGCTCGCTACGACCTCGACGGAGCCCGCGCGAGGGCCGCCGACACAAGTATCGCCCCCGCTTTTGCCGCAGTCGCGCCCGAGCTCCGGCGCCTTCACGACGACCTCTCCGCAGAAGCACGCGTTTGAGCGACGCCAGCAACTATCTAGACCGCTGCGCACCCTCGGCGCGCCGCGCACTAGGCCTCCTCCCCACAAACGGTACTTGTTGGTCCGCGGCGGTCACATTGTTGACGGGGGACGGCATCGGCGGCGAGTGCGCCCGCCTGACTCGAGCGCTCGGGTTCGCCGGCCGCGACGCGACGGACCTACTCCATCCGCATTGGCACGACGACCTCATCAATCCAGCCGACCTCGTCCGAGATCTGAGCGAGCGCCATCCGGGCGGCGCTGGTGGGCTAGAGATGGCACTCCTCGCGCTCGGCGATCGCGGGCCACTGAGCACCACTGCCGGCAACATCCGCACGCACTACGGGTTCAACCGCGACCAGGTCTTCCGCGCCTCGCAGGCAGTCCGGGCGGTCTCTATCGCATCGGTTCGCTCAGCCGTAGTGCGAGCGTCGGCCGACCGACGATCGGAGTTGCGCATGGCCGGCCTGTCCTTCAACGCGGACGGCGGACTCCTAATAGCGCCCTCGTCGATCGGCTTGCACAAGCTGCTCGACCGCGCCGACGATCTCCGCAAACAGGCGGGTCGGGACACGATCAGCAGCCTGGATCTGCTCCGTGCGAGTCTCCCGCTCTGGTCCGACCCGACGACTGAGCAGTTGGTGGTCGGGATCGGAATGACAGTCGAGATCGCCGCGATCCCACCGTCGCGTGCGAGCGAGCCCGGGACCTTTCACGTGCGACTCGACACGCTCGCCGAGCGGGAGTGGAACCTCAGTGAGCCCGCCTTTCAGTCATTCCTGATGGCGAGCGATATCCGCGACATCGAGCAACGTGCGCTCACGATGACGCACCTGATGCTCGGCCTGCTGCTGGTGCCGGGAAGTCACCTGGCAACGTGCTGCCGGGCGGCGCTCGGCGACGGCGTTAACCTGCCGCTCCTGCTCCTGCGCCTCGGCCGCAACCGTGTAAGCCAGGCGGTGGCCCGGCTTGCCGTCGACCTCGGTGACTGCGCCGGTCCCGGAACAGTGCATGCCACCGCCGACCTGCCGCCGCGCGAGTTGCGAGCGCTCGTGCTGGACCTGCACGACGTCGAGGACCCAGACTTCGAGGCCGCCGCGCGCGCGGCGGCCTCCTCCCCTGCCGGTCCGTACTTCGCGGGCACGAACGAGGAGCGCCGAGAGGCCCTCGCGCGCTTCACTGGGACCGGTCATTTCGGGTCGCTGCGCAATTTTCTACTTTGCAAGACGACGGCGGCCGGCGCAGCGGCTGCGCACCGACTACTCGTCGGCAGCTACGACCCGAGCGAGGCACGCAGCCTGCTCGACACCTTGGACGCGCATCGCAACACCGACGGCGGGATCGAGCCCGTGGTGGCGCCCCAGAACCCCGACGTCGCGACGCGCTACGCCGTTACAGTCTCCTTGCTCTCGGTGCAGGACGATCACGCCGGGGACATCCGAGCGGCAATCCACCTCGCCGGCTCCGCCGTGGGTGAGGCGCGCGCCGCCGCCCGCGACGGCCAAACGCGACTAGCGGCGATCTGGACATCGCACATAGCCCGCGTCGCCGCCCGTGCTCAGCGTGTTGCCCAAGGCGTCAGCACCGGGCGTGCCGGGTCCAATCTCGGGCTCGTGCCGACTGACCTCGACGCGGCGGTGGGCACGGTCGTCTCGGTTCTGGTTGCCGACGAGCATGCGATCGTCGCGCGCCTCGGCGCGGACAGCACCGCACGGGTCGTTGAGCTGGCGTCCCAGACGATTCACAACTGGTGGCGCGACTACCGACTGGCCTGTCTCGCCGGGCGCCCGACCATCGACCACCTCCGACACCTGGCGCGGCTGACGGGTCTGAGCGCCGTCTTGTCTGATGGTCGGATCGAGCGGCCGCTACGCCTCGCCGTGGCAGGCGACTTCCCGGGGCTGCCGCTCGGTCAGGCGGCCGCGAGCATGATCCCGGACCGCGGTATCCCGGTCGTGGTCCACCTCGCTGGCGGCCCGTTCCGAGATTCCCTCACCGGTTCACGTGCGCCGCGTGGGCTCCTGCAGGGCAGCGTCGCGGTAATCGCACCACCGCCACTCGTTGGAGCTGCGAACCTCCCGTCGGCTGAGGTCGAGGCGGCCGGCGTGGCGCGGATCCACGGCGCGCGGCACGTGCCTGGTCCTGACTACCTATCTCGCAGCAGCATCCTGCGCCGGATGCGCCTGCGCAGCGACGCCCTGCGGCCAATCGTGTGGCATTTCGCCACCCACGGCACGATGACCGTCAACGCTGTGGGCGAGGTGACGGCTGGCGTTCTTCTGCTGGACCACGAGAAGCTCGACGCCGACGAGATCGGTCGCTACGCGGCGCCCGCAGTGATGCTGTGCTCGGCGTGCGACGTCGGGGCGCTGCCGCCCCGGCCTGGGGCAATCTCGTGGCCCGGCGCTGCCATCGCCGCGGGCAGCCAGACGGTGGTCGCGGCGTGCAAGCCCATTAACGATCATGTTGCCGCGGCGACAATGCTGCTCGCCCACCGGCGCTGGGTGGACGAGGACGGACCGCTATGGTCGGCGCTCCACGCCGCTCAGGTGGCGATCGATCGTCCTAGAAATGCTGAGGTGGCCGCGATCTTGGCGCAGTTCGTGGCCGATCCAGAGCATCGGGAGCGCATCGGTGCTGCGTGCGCCACAGCTGGCGACACCGGGGACCAGTGGGCGTTCATGACCTATGCACCCTGAGCAAAGTCCGGCGCGCCCATTGAAGGCTCGTCCGCTAACTCAATAGTGCCGCATTGGCTGCCCCGGGAGGGCTACGTCGGCCAGCCACGCAGAAGATCGGCGATACGACCGAAATGAAGCTTCCGCAGGCGACGTCGATCCCAGATAGGTGAGACGCCTGCCGTCTCACATCGTTGAGATAGAGCGGTCTCACATCGATGAGACGCCGCAGCCACCCCATGCGCCTTGTCGCTGGACGAGTTGGGGCTCATCGTGCCGTAGCGCGAACACGCAGGTAGGGCTCGTCCAGTGAGTGCGCAATCATCTTGAGTATGTTGCGGGCATGACCGACAAGCAAGGCCGGATCGAGGACGCGCGTCAACGTCTCTCCGAGTTCGACTTCGTGTGAGGTGACGATAGTGTCGACGGAGACTCGTAGCGCAGCTGAGACCGACCCCACTGGCCTGACCTCGGGGCCGGGCGTGCTGCCGTCTCAGGCGATCCGCGCAGCCATCCGCGAAGAGTGGATCACCGCAGGGGAGTTCCGGATACCCGATCAGCTCGTGCAGCCCGCGAGTCTCGATCTCCGGCTCGGCCCCATTGCTTGGGCGCTGCGATGCAGCTTTCTGCCCGACGCTAGCTCTACGGTCGAGGACAAGCGAGCCGGGATCGCCTACGACGAAATCGACCTTCGGGACGGTGCCACGCTAGAGCGGGACCGGCCCTACCTCATCCCCCTGATCGAGCGGCTTGACCTCCCGTCGGATCTGCGGGCCAAGACCAATCCCAAGAGCTCTACGGGACGCCTCGACGTGTTCACGCGGGTCATGACGGACCGGAACCACCGCTTCGACGAAATAGCGGCTGGATATGCGGGCAAGCTCTACCTGGAGGTAGTCCCACGCTCGTTCGCCATCAAGGTCGAAACGGGGATCTCCCTCAACCAGCTGCGGCTGATTCGTGGCAGCGCCCAATTGAGCGACGACGAAATTCGCCACGTCCATAGCGAGCACCCCTTGCTCTACCAAGGCCAATCTGCAGTACCCGGATCTGATCTGCAGTTGTCCGGCGGCCTGTTCCTCAGCCTGAAGATCGACGGGTTGCCGGGGTCTGCCGTTGGCTACAAGGCCAAGCCCAATACCTTCCCCATCGATCTCACGAGTAAGGAGCCGCTGAAGACCGAGGACTATTGGGAGCTCGTCCGCGCCGAGAACGGCAAGCAGATCGTGCTGCAGCCAGACGTGTTCTACCTGCTGATCTCGTCCGAGGGGGTGAGCATCCCCCCAGACTATGCCGCGGAGATGCTGGCGTACGACCCCACGGCTGGCGAGCTCAGGACCCACTATGCGGGGTTCTTCGATCCGGGGTTTGGCTATTCCCCTGGGAAAAAGGAGCGCTACGGGAGCCGCGCTGCGCTTGAGGTCCGTGCGCGGGATGTCCCGTTCATGGTGGAGAACCTGCAACCCGTCTGCAAGCTGGCATTTGAGCGGATGGGGGCAAAACCGGACGTGCTCTATGGGCAGGGCCTTGGGTCCAACTATCAGGGGCAAGAGACCATGCTCAGCAAGCACTTTGCCGACCAGACCGCCCGTGACGGCCAGATGCCATTCGCCAGCACGCTTGATCCGCCCGGCTCCGGCGGCGTCAGCAAAGGGGACGGGTAGACGCCGCCGCGGCCGCAACGGGCCTGAGCTAGCGACGACTGAGGCCGGTCACCGATCCTGCGGCCTCAGCGCGTCGAGCATCCGCGCAACCGACACGCCGACCTGCGCCCGAGTGGCTCCGCCGTCCGCGGCCCGAGCGACGAGCATCGCGCCCTCGTCGATCGCACCGAGCAGCAGATGTGCGAGCGGCCGCACCGGCTGCGATTCGATCAGCCCGGCGTCCATCGCCGCCTGCACAGTGCCCTGCACGAGCCCGAAGCCGTGCTCCAGTCCGATCTCACGCCAGCGCTCCCAGCCAAGCACCGATGGCGCGTCCAACAGCGCGATTCGCTGCACAGCTGGGTCCTCGCAGGCGTCGAGGAACGCCTGCGCGCCGGCATGTAGCGCCTGCAGCGGGTCGCTGGCAGATGAGATCGCGGATTCGGAGATCCTCTCCACGAGTTGGCGCTCGACATCTTCATAGACCGCCTGGAACAGCTCCTTCTTGCCGGCGAAGTGGTGATAGAGCGCGCCTCTCGTGACACCGGCGCTGCGCACGATCTCCTCCGTGCCGACGTCGGCATAGCCACGTTCGGCGAACAGCGCACGGGCCACGGCGACCAGCGCCGAGCGAGTCGCCTCGGACCGCTCGGCCTTCGGCGTCCGCGCCGGTCCCCCCCGCTCCGTATCGGTTTGTTTGACATCCATACAGCCTGTATGCTAGATACATACTGCCTGTATGTATTCAGATGCAACGAAGGAGCCAGCGGTGAGCGCGACGACGACAGACACACCCACGGAGACCCACGCAGCCCTCTCGCCGGGCGTCTCGCGATGAACGAGCTGCAACTGCCGCAAGGGACGATCCGCTATCGCGAAAGCGGCTCCGGCGAGCCGATCGTGCTCGTGCACGGGCTGTTGACGAACGGCGAGCTGTGGCGAGAGGTGGCGCCGCGGCTGGCGGGCGAGTTCCGCGTGATCGTGCCCGACTGGCCACTCGGCTCCCACCGGCCGGCGATGAACCCCGGCGCCGACCTCTCTCCGCTCGGGCTGGCCGCGATCGTCTCCGGCTTCCTGACGGAAATGGATCTGGACGGCGTGACGCTCGTGGGCAATGACACCGGCGGCGCGATCTGCCAGCTGGTCGCCGTCCACCATCCCGAGCGGCTCGCCCGGCTGGTGCTGACACCGTGCGATGCGTATGAGAACTTCCTGCCCGCGGCGTTCCGCCCGCTGCAGGCGATCGCCCGGGTTCCCGGGGCCGTGTTCGCGATCGCACAGTCGCTGCGACCGCGTGTGGCGCGGCGGCTGCCCCTCGCCTACGGCTGGCTGGCCAAACGCCCGATCGCCGACGACCTCAGCGACTCGTGGCTCGCGCCGGCGCTCACCGACAAGCGCGTGCGCGGCGACATCGCCGCTGTGCTGAAGGGCATCTCGAGCAGATACACGCTGCAGGCAGCCGAGCGCTTCGGCGAGTTCGCCAAGCCCGTGCTGATCGCCTGGGCGCCGCAGGATCGCTTCTTCAAGCTGAGCGACGCCGAACGGATGGCCGCCGCATTCCCGGATGCGCGCCTGGAGTTGATCGAGGACAGCTACACGTTCGTGGCGATCGACCAGCCCGAGCGCACCGCCGAGCTGATCGCGGCCTTCGCCCGCGAGCCGGCGCCGGCACATTAGTCTTGCCATGTGAGCGCACTCGTCTACCGTGAGCGCCCGGCCGCGGGCGCGGCGAGCGGCCTGCTGGTGCTCCATCACGGACGCGGGACCGACGAGCACGACCTGCTGAGCCTCGCGGACGCGCTCGACCCCGAGCGCCGTCTGCACGTCGTCACGCCGCGCGCGCCGCTGAGGGTGCCGGGCTGGCCCGGCTATCACTGGTATTTGGTCCCGCGCGTCGGCTACCCCGATCGCGACAGCTTCCGAGACGCCTATGAGAAGCTCGCGAGCTTTCACGACGAGCTCTGGCAACGCACCGGCATCTCCCCCCGGCAGACCGTGTTCGGGGGCTTCTCGATGGGAACGGTGATGAGCTACGCGCTCGGGCTCGGTGGCGATCGCCCGGCGCCCGCCGGGATCCTGGCATTCTCGGGCTTCGTCCCGACCGTCGAGGGCTGGCAGCCCGAGCTTGGCGATCGAGCGGCGCTGCGGGTGTTCATCGCCCATGGCAACGGCGATCCGGTCATCGACGTCGAGTTCGGGCGGAGCGCCCGCGAGCTGCTGAGCGCAGGCGGGCTCGCCGTCGACTACCGGGAGTTCGCCGGCGGCCACGAAATCGATCCCGCGAATCTGCCCGAAGCCGGCGGATGGCTGAACGTCACCCTCCCCCCGCCTGCTCTCAACTCGTGAGCAGGCGCACGATCGCGGTCACGCCGACGAGCACGATCAGCGCCCGCAGCGCGTCCGGCGGCAGACGCCGCCCGTAGCGCGCGCCGAGTTGCGCGCCGACTATCGAGGACACGGCGAGGATCGCCGCCGGCGCCCACGCCACGTGCTCGGCGAACAGGATGAAGTAGACGCCGGCCACGCCGTTGACCAGCCCGGCGAGGACGTTCTTCAGCGCGTTCGTGCGATGCAGGCTCTGCGGGAGCGCGACGCCGAGGACGCCGAGCAGCAGAATCCCCTGTGCGGCGCCGAAATAGCCGCCATAGACCCCCGTCACATAGATCGCGATCGGCGTGAAGATGCTGCGGTGGTGGGAGAGATCGATCTCGTGGTGTGACAGCCACCGTGTCAGGCGCGGCTGCAGCAGCGTCAACACGAGCGCGAGCGCGATGAACACGGGAACGACGGCCTTGAAGGCCGCTGCCGGCAGCACCAGCAGCAACGCGGCGCCGGTCAAGCCGCCCAGCACCGACATGCTCCCGAGTCGCAGCAGGCGCGCCCGCTGGCCGGCCAGCTCGCGGCGATAGCCGATCGCACCCGAGACGGAGCCCGGCACCAGCCCGATCGAGTTCGAGACGTTCGCCGTTACGGGCGCGTAGCCGAATGCGAGCAGCACCGGAAAGGTGATCAGCGTTCCGCTGCCCACGATCGTGTTGATCGTGCCCGCCGCCAGACCGGCGAGCGCGATGGAGGCGATCTCGCCGAAGCCCATGTCAGCGCGATCCGCGGCTCGTCGCGACCGTCAGCCGAGGAACTCTGCGATCGAGCGCGCAAAGCGTGGATCGCCGATCGCTTCGATGTGATCGCCCGCGAGGAGCTCGAGCCTCGCGTCGGGGATCGCCGTGGCGAGCGTCTGCGGCCGCACGGCCAGCGGGTCGCTCGCGCCTGCGAGCACGAGCGCCGGCGCGGAGATCCGCTCCAGCGCGATGCCGCCTCGATACACAGCGGAGGCCTGCGCGATGAGCGCCTGGCGATCGGAGTCGAGCGCATCGGCGAGCGCGCGAAAGGCGATCGCCTCCGGCGCCTTCAACGTCGCAGGGTCCTCGGCGGCCAGCGCTTCGATGATCGACTCGTTGGAGACCGCGCGCCTGTCGACGCCCCCGCACTCGATGATGCCCGCGCCGACCCCGCCTATGACGAGCCTCCGCACGCCTTGGTGCTCGCTGCTGAAGATCAGCGAGACGACCGCCCCCATCGAGTAGCCGACCAGGTCGATCTCCTGCACGTCGAGCACGTCAAGCAGCACACCGAGATCGCGCGCCATGAGCTGCTCGCCGTAGGAGCCGGGGTCGTGCGGCTTATCGGAACTCCCGTGCCCGCGCGCGTCCGGGGCGATGACGTGGTGACCCTCCGCGAGCAGCGCGTCGACGACTCCGGGTGCGACCCAGTTGGCGGTCGCGTTGGCGACGAAGCCGTGGTGGAGCACGACGGGCGGCGATGTGCCCCCCTCGCCCCACTCCCGGTAGACGATCTCGATGCCATCCCAGGTCGTGAAGCTGTTGACGGCGCACACGGGCCGGAGCCTATCTGTGCGTGCCGCGGCGCACGGTTACGGCCTCCTAAGCGCCGAGACCCCCGCTCCGGCCGTCCGTCGCGCTCGTGACACTTCGGGGGGTGACTTTCGCCGCGAGCGCATGTCCGGTTCTGAAAGGACTCACACGATGAGCGTCTCGCACGACATTCTGCAGACGCTGCGCCCGCCTCCAGGTGACCGGCACGGGCCGCTGGCTCCGATGATGGTGGCGCTGACCTTCGTGACCGGCCTGGTCGACGCGGTCAGCTACCTGAAGCTCGGGCACGTGTTCGTCGCGAATATGACCGGCAACGTCGTGTTCCTCGGCTTTGCGCTGGCCGGCGCAGGCGGCGTCTCGATCGCCGCCTCCTTGCTCGCGCTGAGCGCGTTTCTCGTGGGCGCGTTCAGCGGCGGATGGATCGGCACGCGCAACTCCGAGCACCGCGGGCGCCTGCTGCGCACCGCGAGCGCCGTCCAGGCGTCGCTGATCCTCCTGGCCCTGCTGCTCGCGCTGCTGGCGGACAAGCCGCTCGATGAGGCCATTCGCTACACGTTGATCGTGCTGCTGGCGCTCGCGATGGGCGTGCAGAACGCCGCATCGCAGCGGCTGGCCGTGCCCGAGCTGACGACGACCGTGTTGACACGAACGCTCACCGGCCTGGCCTCCGAAGCGGGACTCGTGGGCGGACCGGGCTCGCAGTTTGGACGGCGCGGCGTGGCGGTGCTGGCGATGCTCCTGGGCGCACTGACGGGTGGCCTGTTGGCACTGCGGGTATCGGTCGCTATGACGCTCGCCGTGGCGAGCGCGATCGTCGGCGCGGTGGGGCTGACGGCCCACGCCCTCTCTCACTCCGAGGAGGCGTGGACCCGCAGCTGACACGCCACCGGCGTGGCCCGGGCAATAGCGGCCGCGAGCGCGCGGCGATCAGTTGACGGTGAGCGTGCCTTCCATCCCGGCCTGGCGGTGTCCGGGGACCGAGCAGTAGAACTTGTACGTGCCGGGTTTGAGGTTCAGCGACACGGTCTTGGAGCCGCCGTCGAACGTCGGGGTCGCGCCGACCGAGGCGCCTGAGGAGGATTCGACCGTCACGTCGTGCGCCACCGGGGAGGTGTTGGTGAAGTCGATCGACACCTTGCCGGCTTTGGCGGTCAGCGAGGTCTTGTCGTATTTCAGCTGGCCCGCGGGATCGGCGGCGATGCTCAGCTTTTCGCCTTCACCGCTGGCCGCGGCGGGCGTCGTCGAGCTCGACGTCGTGGGTGTCGCGGCGGGCGTCGATTCGGCGGAGCTGGAGTTGCTTGAGGAGCTGCCACAGCCGGCCAGCACGAGCAGTCCGGCGGCGATCGCCGCGAGCATCGAGACCTTCGAGAACAAGCGCATCTTCGGGCTACCTGCGACATGAAAGCTCACGGCTCAGATCCTCCAGTGGTTGGGGTCATCGGTTCTTAGGACACCGGCGGGCACAGATCCTTCCCGGCCGACTCGGCCGGCGGAAGGCTCGTGCGGAGAACGAGCATACGCCCGTCGCGGAGTGGCCCGCGCGCTCCTCCCTCTACCGTTCCTGAGATGGATCTCCAGCAAGCCATCCGCACGCGCCGCACGCACAAGGCGTTCGGTCGCGAGAGCGTTGAGGCGCCGGTGCTCGAGCGGCTGTTCGAGCTGGCGCGCTGGGCGCCCAACCACCACCTGACGAACCCATGGCGCTTTCGTGTGTTCGGCCCCGAGTCGCGCGCGGCGCTGATGAGCCTGGCCGAATCGGCTCAGCCCGGCTCGGCGGTCAAGCTCCGGCGGGCGCCAACGCTGATCGCGGTCAGCGCGCAGCTAACCGGCGAGCCCGCGCAGGACCGCGAGGATCTGCTCGCGACGGCCGTGGCCGCCTACATCGTGCTGCTCGGTGCTCACGAGCGCGGCCTGGCCGGCTATTGGCGCTCGGTCGCGCTGCTCGAGGACCCCCGCGCTCGCAAGATCCTGGGGCTGGGAGCAGAGGAGACGGTGCTCGGCCTGCTGTATCTCGGGCACCCGGTCCAGGAGCAGCGCGTTCCCGAGCGCTCGGCGCCGGCCGAGTTCGCCACCTTCCTCGATTGAGCACGGCCGCGACGTGGGCCGCGGAGGCGAGCGTCAGTATGGATATGGATTTTCGGGCGTGCTGGTCGGTGGGCTCGGCGCCGTGGGCGCGCTCGGCGTGCTCGTCGCCGGCGCGCTCGACGCGCTCACGACATGCCACGTTCCGCCGAAGCTTTCGATGCCCTCGCCGTTTGTCGCGCCCTTGGCGTGGTCGCCCGCATAGCGGTAGAGCGGCAGCCCGCGCAGCGTGACCTGGAAGGTCCCGTTGGCGCGTTTGAGCAGCCCCAGATGACCCTGCACCCCGCTGGCGGCCTTGAGCTTCGTCCGGCCCGAAGGGGCCGTCACGGCAGGCCAGCGCTTGAGGCATTCGCTGCTCTTGCACAGCAGGTGGCTCCTGGTCTCGGTGCTGAGCGTGTAGAGCGTGCGTCCCTGGGGGCTGACGACGAGCTGCTTGGCGAGCGCCTGGTTCGCCGCCGAGCCGAGCGTCAATGTCGAGCTCGCGCCGAGCGCCACCACGGTGAGCGAGCCGGCGAGGCCGAGTGTCAGCCCGGCGAGGCACAGGACGCGAAGGGGCCGGCGCGCGAGCGGCCGCGAGCTGGTCGTCTGTAGTCGTTGTGAATCGAACATCGGGCTCCTTCCTAGATCTCCACTGACCACCCAGACACCCGCGGCGCGAGAACCTTCCCGGGTTCGCTCTGCTCAGGGGTCCGTGCGGATCACGACGTCGGCCATTTCGGGGATCTGCCTGCGAAGCTCGTCCTCCAGCTCGCTGGCCAGCTGGTGGGCGCCCGTCAGGGATTCTCCGTGGTCGACCGCGAGCGTCAGGAACAGCACGCGCCCAGCCTCTGTGGAGAGTAGCTGCAAACGTTGGGGCCGAGTGCCCGTGCGCTGGCTGACGAGACGCTCGATCGCCGCCCGCGCGGCACGGTCGGCCTGCGCGTCGGGAGCGCGGGCGGTAAGCGTTCGCTCGAGTGGCTCGAGATGGGTCTGAACGGCCGAGACCTCCTCGCGCGCGCCGATCGCCTGCTCGACCCGCTCGGCGATGCGCGCCGCGTCGCGCAGGGCGAGATCGGCGGGGAACTTCAGATGCAGCGAGACGCTCACCGAGCCCTGGCCCTCGAAGATCGTGATGTCGTGGGCCTCCATCACGAGCGGCTCGGCCAGGGCGATCGCGAGGACCCGGTCGCGTAGGTCCAGGCCACGGCGGCGGGGCTCGACGTGCACAACGACGTCGCTGCCGGGCAGCGCACCCTCGACGGCCGCCTCGATCATGTCGGCCGCCTCGTGGCTCTCGACCACCGCCTGCCCCGGCGGGACCGTCACGACCACGTCCGCGAAGTAGCGCCCGGCGGACTCCCGCAGGCGCAGGCGGCTGAGCTCGACATCGGCGCCGAGGTCGGCGATCGCCCGCTCGGCCGCTTCACTGGCCTCCGCCGGGGTGCGGTCCATCAGCACGTTCGCGTTCTCGGCGATCAGCCGCACGGCGGCCGCGCAGATGATCGCGGCGACCACGAGCGCGGCGATCGAGTCGCCTTGATCGAATCCGGCGCGCACGAGCAGCAGCCCGATCAGCACCGTCAGCGAGCCCACCATGTCGCCCGCGAAGTGAAAGGCGTTGGAGCGCAGCGCGGCGCTGTGATAACGGCGCGCGACGCGCAGGGAGACGATCGTGCGGCTGAGATCGACGAGCAGCGCGACGGCAATCACCGCGAACAGGTACCAGTGGATCGCGGGCGGCGCGGCGCTCGCGAGGAGGTGGCTGATCGCTTCCACGGCGACGAACAGCCCGCCGGCCAGCAGGATCGCCGCCTCTCCGAGCGCCCCCAGGTTCTCTGCGCGGCGATGGCCGTAGGGGTGCTCGGGATCGGCCGGGCGCCCGCCGAGTCGCACGGCGAAGAATGTGAGCGTCGCCGCGATCACGTCGCCGCTCGACTCGATGCCCGTGGAGATCAGCCCCAGGCTGCCGCTGATCAGCCCGACGCCGAGCTTCAGGGCGACCAGCAGGCCGGCGGCGGCGATCGAGACGAGCGTCGTGCGCCTGGGCGTGAGCATCTCCGCGTTCTGGCCGGGCGCCGCCATCGCTAGAGACTAAGCTCCGCGCCCGCCGCAGGGTCTCGTGCCATCTGAACGCTCTCCGGCGCTTGTGTGCTCGGCACTGGGTAGGTCCTATGGTGATCCTGATGGCACACGATCACGCCGGGCACACACACGCCGCAAGCGCCGACGCCGACCGCGGCAAGCTGGCGATCGCGCTCGGGCTGATCGTCGGCTTCATCGCCGTCGAGGTGACGACGGCGATCCTTGCCAACTCGCTGGCCCTGCTCTCAGACGCCGCGCACATGCTCACCGATGCCGCCGCGATCGGCTTCTCGCTGTTCGCCCTCGCGCTCGCCGCGCGCCCGGCCAAGGGGGCGATGACGTTCGGCTTCAAGCGCGTGGAGATCCTTTCCGCCCAGGCCAACGGCGTGAGCCTGTTGATCCTGGCGGCGTTCATCGCCTACGAGGCGATCGTGCGCCTGTTCGACCCACCCGTCGTGCGAGCCGGGTTGATCCTGGCAGTGGCGCTGCTCGGCGTCCTGGTCAACGTCGCGGCCACCTGGACGCTCGCCCGGGCGAACCGCCGCAGCCTCAACGTCGAGGGCTCCTTCCAGCATCTGCTGACCGACCTGTACGGGTTCATCGGAACGGCCGTGGCGGCCATGGTGATCCTGCTGACGGGCTTCGAGCGCGCCGATCCGATCGTCTCGCTGCTCGTCGCCGGCCTGATGACGCGCTCGGGCGTCGCCCTGCTGAAGGCCTCGGGCCGTGTGTTCTTGGAGGCCGCCCCGGAGGGCCTGGATCCACAGGCGATCGGCGAGGCGCTGATCGCCCAGCCGAGCGTCGTGGAGGTGCACGACCTGCACGTGTGGGAGGTCACGAGCGGCTTCCCCTCGCTCTCGGCACACGTGCTCGTCGGCGCCGACAGCGACTGTCACGGCGCGCGGCGTGACATGGAGGCGATGCTGCACGAGCGCTTCGGACTCGATCACACGACCCTGCAGGTCGATCATGCGGGCGGCGATCTGCTGGAGATCGCGCCGGCCGAGTCGCTGCGGGGCCACACCGGGATGGGCAGTTGACAAACGACGACAACCAGGAGGCACAGCGATGACGAGGGTTCTCTACACGGCCGAAGCGCACGTGACCGGCGGCCGCGCGAACGGGCACGGGCGCACCTCCGACGGCGTGCTCGAGGTCGACCTGCGCCTGCCCGCAGAGCTGGGCGGGCAGGGCGGCGGCACCAATCCCGAGGAGCTGTTCGCGGTCGGCTACGCCGCTTGCTTCGAGGGTGCGATCGGCACGGTCGCCCGCCGCACGAAGGACGAGGCCGGCGACGTGGCGATCGACTCCAAGGTGATGCTGCTGCCGACCGAGGAGCGGGGCTTCAAGCTGGCTGTCGAGCTCGCCGTGAGCCTCCCCTCGATCGGCGATCCGGACAAGGCGATCGAGCTGGTGCGCCTGGCCCATCGCGTCTGCCCGTACTCCAACGCCACGCGCAGGAACATCGACGTCACGCTGACGGCCAACGGCCGCCCGGTCGACTAACGCCGGGCGAGCCGGGGACCAAGACCTTGGGATGGCCGCGGCCAGATACGGCCACCCCAGCTCGAGCCCTTTGCCTCCAGCCGGCTAGTAGCCGCTGCTTCCCATGTTCGAGGAGTCGCCGCTCGTTCCCGTGGAGCTCTTGCTGCTCGAAGAGTCGCCGCCGCCGCTGCTCGCGGAGTCGCCCTCGTCCACCTTGTTGCCGCTCGGGGTGAGGACGTACCAGTCGGCGCCGAAGGCCTTCGAGCCCTGGCCGTAGGCGTCGCCGCTGTCGCCGTCCTGCTCGAAGTAGTACAGCGGGTGGCCCTTGTAGGTGACCTGGGTGGTCCCGTCGGAGCGTGTGGTCGTGCCGAGGTCGGCCGCGACCGCGCCAGCGCCCGCCTGCGGCTCACCGCTGGTCCTCACGGGCGGCCAGTCTTTGGCGCACTCGCCGCTACAGCTGGAGGTCGAGCCCTTGTCGCCCTCGAACAGATAGACGGTCAGCCGCTTGGGCCCGCCCGCGAGGATCGTGCCGTATTTACCGTGCTTGGTGCTCACGAGAACTGCGCTCGTGGGGGTCGCGGCGGAGCTCGTGCCAGTCGCCGCCGCCGGCGTCTGGGTCGCCGTGCTGGCCGCCGCCGGGGTCGCGGTCGTGCCGGCGCTCTTGCTGGCGCTGCCGCAGCCCGCGGCCAGCAGCGCGCCCGCCGCCGCGAGCGCTCCGAGAGCGAAGGGATGTCTCACTATGGCCTCCTGATGCTTGAGGGACGGTTCAGCCCCTCAGACGCCCCGGCGCGTGGAACCTTCCCATCGGCCCGTGACGGTCATCGCCCGATCGGCCCGCCGAGGCCTCGTCACCCGGCCTGGCCGCTGGGACGGACGAGCAGCTCGTTGACGCTCACGTTGGCCGGCTGCCCGATCGCGTATAGCACGGCGTCCGCGATGTCCTCGGCGCGCAGCGGAGTGACGCCCGCAAAGCGCTTTGCCATCTGCTCGAGCACTTCCGGGCGGTTGTGGCCGGGCAGCTCGGTGGCGACGGCGCCCGGCTCGACGAGCGTCACGCGCACGCCCAGCGGCACGGCCTCCTGGCGCAGCGACTCCGAGAAGGCGCCGACGCCGAACTTCGTGAGGTTGTAGACCCCCGATCCGGCCCGGGCGATGCGGCCCGCCACCGAGCTCACGTTGACGACGTGGCCCGAGCCCTGCTCGGCCATCAGCGGCAGGGCGGCGTGGGTGCAGTAGAGCACGCCGTAGACGTTCGCGTGGATCATCCGCCGCCACTCCTCGGTCGGGGCGCCGGCGATCGGGCCGAGCAGCATCACGCCGGCGTTGTTCACGAGCACGTCCAGGCGCCCGAGCTCGGAGTGCGCGCGCTCCACGAACGCTCGTGCCTGCTCCTCCTCGCCGACGTCCGTCGGCACGGCGATCGCCCGCCCGCCGTCCTTGACGATGCGATCGGCCAGCTCCTGAATGCGATCGGCGCGGCGCGCGGCCAGCGCGACGGCCGCTCCAGCGCCCGCGCAGGCGAGCGCCGTGGCTTCGCCGATCCCGGAGGAGGCTCCCGTGACTGCGACTACCTGCTTGGAAAGGTCTATGGTCATCTGCCGAGCTTAGCCCCCCGGTCCTCAGCCCCACCGCGGCGCGGGCCGATGGGTGCTCGTACGGACCCGGCGAGCTTGTCTCAGAGCCCCGGTCTGGGCCGGTCAGAGCCTTTTGGCCCGCTCGCGGGTTGAGGTCCGTGGCGCCCGCATACTTTCTGTGCCCGCGGGCAGGTGCGAACGTGAGAGACGTCGAACGAGAGCCGGGGAAAGTCTCTCGAGAAATATAATTGACAACACAACTACCCGGGCGTATAATTCCGACTCCAAGCATCGGATTAGAAGGACTCACATGTCAGATTCCCCCGCAAACTCAACTCCAACGATGGATCCCGTGGCCCCCGCGCTGAGCGTGGAGCGGGACTCCGAGGCCGCCGACGGCGCGCCCGCCGCCGCCCCTGGGCGGCTGGACAGCCCGATCGAGCGGGTCGACCTGAGCGCGGCCGACACGTTCATCCCCGAGGCCGTCGATCAGCTCCTCGCGCACTCGCGGCGCTACCCCCTGCTCACGCCGGCCCAGGAGATCGACCTGGCCCAGCGGATCGAGCGCGGCGACCTGCACGCCAAGGAACTGCTCGTCAACTCCAACCTGCGCCTGGTCGCCTCAAACGCCCGGCGCTACCAGAACCAGGGCCTGCCCCTCGGCGATCTCGTCCAGGAGGGCATGCTCGGCCTGATCCGCGCCTCAGAGAAGTTCGACTGGCGCAAGGGCTTTCGCTTCTCCACCTACGCGACCCTGTGGATTCGCCAGGCGATCCAGCGCGGTCTCGAGAACTCCGGACGCACGATCCGCCTGCCCGTGCACGTCGCTCAGCGCTCGCGCAAGGTCGGCCGGGTCGAGCGCGAGCTGTCGGTGCGGCTGGGCCGCGAGCCGACGATCGAGGAGCTCTCACAAGAGACCGGGCTGCCGATCGAGCAGGTCGAGGAGGTGCGCCACCAGCGCGCCGCGCTCGTAAGCCTCGATCAGCAGATCGGCGAAGACGGCGACACCGCTCTTGGCGACCTGCTGCCCTCCGACGCCGAGGCGCCGGAGGAGACGGCCTGGGACAACGAGCGCGAGCGGATCGTGCACGAGGCGATCTCCCAGCTGCCCGACACCGAGCGGACCGTCTTGACGTTGCGCTTCGGGACCGGGCCAGAGGAGCCGCAGACGCTCACGGCGATCGGCAAACGGCTCGGATTCTCAGCCGAGCGAGCCTCCCAGCTGGAGCAGCGCGCGTTGAAGAAGCTCGCCGAGTCGCCGGAGCTGGCGGCCCTGCGCGAGGCTGCATAGACGTTCTAAGCTGAGTCTCACTCGGTCCAACAGCCGAAAGGGGACTCAGATGTCGAAGAGGACACTGTGGGAGCGGACGGTGGAGTGGACGATCGCCGCCGGCGAACGAGTGCTGGCGCCCGTGGAGCGATTCATCGGGCGCCGCTCGCTCGTCGGCGACGCGACGTTCTTCCCGCTCGAGCGCTTCCCGTGGGTGGAGCACGTCGAGGCGAATTGGACGGTGATTCGCGAGGAGCTCGAAGGCGTGCTCGAGAACCACGAGGCGCTGCCGAACTTCCAGGACATCTCCAAGGACCAGATCGAGATCACCGACGACGACCGCTGGAAGACGTTCTTCCTGTACGGCTACGGCTTCGAGGCGAAGCTCGGCACGGAGATGTGCCCGCGCACGGCCGCGCTGATGAGGGAAATACCGGGGATGACGACCGCGATGTTCTCGATCCTCTCCCCGCGCAAGCACATCCTCGATCACCGCGGCCCGTACAAGGGCGTGCTCCGCTACCACCTCGGGCTGATCGTCCCGCGGGAGGCTGAGGACTGCCGCATCCGTGTCGGTGAGGACTTCCGCCACTGGCAAGAGGGTCAGAGCATGATCTTCGACGACACTTTCAACCACGAGGTCTGGAACGACACCGAGGAGACGCGGGTCGTGCTGTTCGTGGACGTGCTGCGACCCCTCCCCTCTCCGGAGTCCACGATCAACCGCCTGATCGTCAAGGCGATCAGCTTCTCTCCGTTCGTCTTGGACGCCAAGCGCAACCAGGAAGCCTGGGAACGGCGCTACCGCGAGCGCAAGCGAGCCCCGACGCCCGCCGGAGGAGCGGCGATCGGCGAGCGCGTGGCCTGAGCCGAGGACCGAAGGACGTCTCAGATCCCCGAGACGTCGAGTCCAGTGCCCTGCAGCAGTCCGTTTGCCTCGGTGTTGAGCGTTGTGAACTCGCCGGTGAAGATCAGCACTCCGAGCACGATCATCACCGCCCCGCCGACGCCGATGATGACCGGGAAGTGGCGCTTGACGACGCTCAGCGCGTCGGTCATCCGCTCGAACGCGAGCGCGATCAACAGGAACGGGATCGCGAGACCCGCGGAGTAGAAGGCGAGCAGCAGCGCGCCGTGCGCGGCCGAGCTGGAGACGGCCGCCTGCGTGAGGATCGCGCCGAGGGTGATGCTCGTGCAGGGCGTCCAGGCGATCGCGAATGCTGCGCCCGCGACGAGTGGCCCGCCGCGACCGGCCAGGCGCAGTAGCGACTCGGAGTGCCACTCGCGGTTGAGCAGCCGCACGAAGGGAGTCGATAGGAAGATCACGCCCATCAGGATGATCACGATGCCCCCAACTCGCTCGAGCGCCTGTTTGTGATCGTTGAGCGTCGAGCCGATCACGGTCGCGCTCATCCCCAGCAGGATGAAGATCGCCGAGAAGCTCGCGATGAACAGCAGGCTGGGAACGAGCACGCGGCGAGCCCCCACCCCGTCCTTCAGATCGGCCGGCGTGACGCCGATGACGGTCGACAGGTAGCCGGGCACGAGCGGCAAGACGCAGGGCGAGAGGAACGACACCAGGCCGGCGGCGAGCGCCAGCGGGATACCCACGCCGGTGGCGGCGTCCGAGGACGCGGCGAGGATCATCTGGGCATGGATCATGGCTGCTGCTGTGAAGAAGGATTGCGCATCTGGGCGCGCAGTTCGCCGAGCTCGCGCTCCAACCGCGCGACCCGCTCGCGCAGCTGATCGAGCGTCAGTCCCGCTGCGTCCGGCGGTGGCGGTGGCGAGAGCCCAGCCTGTGAATCGTTGACAGCGGGCGCCTGCGCGAGCCCGTCCTCCGCGCTCGTCTGCAGCAACTGGCGGTAGCGCTCCTCCTTCTGTCCCGGTCTGCGCGGCAGGCGGGAGACGAGTTGGCGCGCGATCAGCCGCTCGAGCGTCTCGAGCACCTCGGAGAGCCCGCCGAAGGCGCGCATGCGCTCGGTCCGCTGCTTGAGCTCGCCCGGTGTCTGCGCGCCGCGCAGCATCAGCACGCACATCAGCGCCTGCTCGGAGCGGTCCATCGGCAGCGCCTCCTCCAGCAGGTGGCGATACTTCGGCGCGCGGCTGCCGGCGCCGCTGGCCAGACGTGTGAAGCCGCGACGCTCGAGGCGGTGTAGCGCGTCGCGCACGGCCGCCTGGTCGTAGTCCACCACGGGGTCTCTGTTCGTCGACTGGTTGCACGCCAGGCACAGCGCGTTGAGCGACAGCGGATAGGCATCCGGCGTCGTGCGCTGCTTCTCGAGCAGACAGCCGAGCACCCTAACCTCTGGCGCGGAGAGCTCCAAACGCCCCGTGAATCGGGCGCTTTCCAGGTGTGAAGACTCCATGCTGACGATGCTATCGGCTCGGCTCGGCCCCACCTCGCCGCTACCCTCAAGACGTGAGCAGCCAGCCTTTCGGCCAAGGACGCGCGGGTGAAGGGCGCCGCGCGCCGCGCCAGGATCTGCGGCCGCAGGACATCCCCGCGACGCCCGTGTCGCTGAAGCGCGTGCGCGGACTGTTCGTGCCCTATCGCACGCGCCTGAGCGGCCTGTTGGCGCTGATCTTCCTGTCCGCCGGCCTCGGCGTGATCAGCCCGTTTCTGCTGCGTGGCGTGCTCGACACGGCGATCCCCGATCACAACACGAAGCTCCTGACGCTGCTCGTCGGCGGGATGGTCGCGCTGTCGGTGATCACGAGCGTGATCGGCGTCGCGCAGACGTGGATCTCGAACCAGGTGGGCCAGCGCGTCATGCACGACCTGCGCGCGGCCGTCTACGCCCACCTGCAGCGGATGTCGCTGGCGTTCTTCACGCACACGCGCACGGGCGAGGTGCAGTCGCGAATCGCCAACGACATCGGCGGGATCGACAGCGTCGTGACTTCGACGGCCACCTCGATCGTCCAGAACGTCACGACGGTCGTCGCGGTGATCGTCGCGATGTTCCTGCTCGACTGGCGCCTCGCGCTGTTCTCGCTGGTGCTGCTGCCGTTCTTCGTGTGGCTGACGCGCAGGGTCGGAGAGGAGCGCAGGCGCATCCAATCCGTTCGTCAGAGCCGCCTGGCGGACATGTCGACGCTGGTCGAGGAGTCGCTGTCGGTGTCGGGCATCCTGCTCGGCAAGACGATGGGACGCTCGCGAGAGCTCGTCAACCGCTTCGGCGTGGAGTCCGGAGAACTGGCGGACCTGGAGGTCCGCGCGCGCATGGCCGGGCGCTGGCGGATGGCCTCGGTGCAGATGAGCTTTGCGATCATGCCCGCGCTCGTCTACTGGTTCGCCGGCGAGAGCATCGCAAGCGGCGGCAACGCGATCTCGATCGGCACGCTGGTCGCGTTCACGACGCTGCAGACGCGGATGCTGTTTCCGATCCAATCGCTCTTGTCGGTGGGGCTTGAAGTGCAGACCTCGCTCGCCCTGTTCGGGCGCATCTTCGAGTACCTCGATCTGCCCGTCGACATCGTCGAGCGGCCCGGCGCGCAGCCGCTGAGCGGAGTGCGCGGGGACGTGCGCTTGGAGGACGTGTGGTTTCGCTACGGCGAGGACTCCGAGCGCTGGACGCTGCGGGAGATCGCCGCGGAGATCCCGGCCGGCACGCGCACGGCGCTGGTCGGCGAGACGGGCTCGGGCAAGACGACGCTCGCCTATCTCGTGGCGAGGCTGTACGAGCCTGAGCGCGGCTGCGTGAGCATCGACGGCGTGGACATCCGCGACGTGACGCTCTCCTCGCTGGCCGGCACGGTCGGGCTGGTCTCGCAGGAGACCTACCTGTTCCACGCCTCGATCCGCGAGAACCTGCGCTTCGCCTGCCCGGAGGCGAGCGACGAGGAGATCGAGGACGCGGCGCGGGCGGCGCAGATCCACGGGCTGATCTCCTCGCTGCCGGACGGCTATGACACGCCCGTGGGCGAGCGCGGCTATCGCTTCTCCGGTGGCGAGAAGCAGCGCATGGCGATCGCCCGCACGGTCCTGCGCAACCCGCCCGTGCTGATCCTCGACGAGGCGACCTCGGCGCTGGACACGGAGACCGAGCGCGCCGTGCAAGAGGCGCTCGATGCCCTCTCCCGGGGCCGCACGACGATCGCGATCGCCCACCGGCTCTCGACGATCCGCGATGCCGATCAGATCCTCGTGCTCGACGCGGGACAGATTGTCGAGCGCGGCACGCACGAGGAGCTGGTCGATCTCGGCGGGCGCTACGCGGCGCTGCTCAGCGGCGCGGGCGATCGTGAGGAGCGCTCCGAGGAGCAGGGCTCCCCGGCGGCGCTCGCCTGAGGACTTGCGCGCCTACGCCGTGGCGTCGATGTTCAGGCGCACGTAGTCGACCACGACCGGCTCGCCCAACTCAGCCAGCACGTCGTCCATGAACGGCTCGCGCAGCGGCTCGGGCAGGTGCTGCACGTGCGGGCCGAGCACGATCGTCGCGAGGAACTCGCGCGGATGCTCTGGCTCCTTGGGCGCGGGCTCGAGCCAGCACTCGGCGCCCGCGAACCCGGCGGCGAGCAGTCGCTCGCGGGTCTCGCCGGGCGCGGCGTAGTTCCACGGCGCTCGCCAGCCGTGGAAGTGCTCGGCATACCGCTCGCGGGCGAGCACCGCGTTGGCCTTGCCGCGCAGCACATCGATGTTCCCCTCTCCCCCACATTGCGCGACGAACTGCCCGCCCGACCGCAGCGCCGCTCGCAGTCGCCGGAACAGCAGCTCGTGGTCGACGATCCAGTGGAAGGTCGCCGTCGAGAGGATCGCGTCCACGGGCTGCTCGAGCTCCAACTCCAGCAGGTCGGCTTGGCGCACGTCGACTCCCGGCAGGCGCCTGCGCGCCGCCGCGACCATCGAGGCCGAGCCGTCCACTGCGATCACCTGGCCGCGTGGCAGCCGTGCGAGCAGCGCCTCGGTGATGCGTCCCGAGCCACAGCCGGCGTCGAGCACGAGCTCATCGCCGCGCAGCTCCAGCCGCGCGAGCACCTCGCGCCCGAGCGCCTCCATCGGCCCGGAGATCCGGTCGTAGCTCTGTCCGTCCCACTCGCGCACCTCTAGCATACGAGCGTACGTTATCACGTATGGTCGATCACGATCAGGCCGCCGCCCGCGCGGCCAGCTCCGCGATTGCCCTCGAGAGCCGACCGCCCTGCCAGGCCAGTGGCGAGCGCGCCGGCGGCCCGGGCTCCTCGACGAGCAGGCTCGCCCCGGGGATCGCCCGGGAGAAGCGCTCGCCGATCGCCAGCGGATGAGCTGGATCGGCCTCGTCGCGGCTGGCGATCACGACGCTCGGGGCGGCGATCGCCCGCAGCTCGCCGAAGCCCTCGAACGGCCGCGAGCGCGGCACCGCTTCCAGGGCATCGGCGACCGCCAGCGGGTGCTCGTGGGCGGCGAGCCGCTGGCGCAGCACCTTCGTGACCGTGTCTCGCCACTGGAGCGGCAGCGCGTCCAGGTCATAGGCCGCCACGAACCCCTCCACTCCCCCGCCTCTGCAGCCCGCTCGCCAGCGCGTCCCAGCGGGCCAGCGCCTCGCGATCGGCGGACGCGGAGGGATCGAAGGACGGCGTTATCAGCGCAAGGCCCGCCACGCGCTCGGGCCGCGCGAGCGCGAAGCGCACGGCCGTGTGCGCCCCCATCGACGCCCCGGCGAGGATCGCCCGTTCGACGTTCAGCTCGTCGAGCAGCGCCTCCAGGTCGTCGGCGAGCTGCTCATAGCCATAGTCGGTTCTGCCGGGGGCGGGCGAGGAGCGGCCGTGTCCGCGCGCGTCGTAGACGATCACCCGATGGCCCGAGCGCTCCAGCGTGCGCGAGCCCATCACGACGTAGCGGCGGGTCGCCGTCAACCCGTGCAGCAGCACGATCGGCAGGCTCTCCACGCCCTCCCCGGCCTGCTCGCCGGAAAGCGTCACCCCGCCGGCGCCGATGACGCTGAAGTCGCTGTCGCTAGGCGGGGACAGCGGCGTGCGTCCGCACGAGCTCGGCCGAGCGGCCGGGCTGCTCCCAGAAGAACAGATGGCCTGCGCCATCGAAGATCTCAAGCCGCGAGCCGGGTATGCGCGAGGCGATCAGCCGGCCGTTCTGCACGGGCAGCAGCCGATCCTCGGTGCCGTGCAGCACGAGCGTCGGCATCGTCAAGGACGGCAGGCGCGCGTTCGTGTCGTGGGCCAGGCAGGCCTGCATCTGCGCCATCACGACCGCCACCGCCACCGCGCGCTCGTTGCCGATCTCCAAAAAGCGCGCGTACAGCTGCTCGTCGTCGACGCGCTCGGGTGAGATGTTGATCTCGAACCCGGCCCGCAGCGCGCGCTCGCGGTCGCCGGACATCATCGCCTCGCTGAGCGCCTGCAACGCCTCCGGCGCGGCCAGCGCGCTGCCCTCCCCGCCGCAGTAGGTGCAGCCGAGGGTCAGCGTGCGCACGCGCTCGGGCTGGGCCAGCGCGAGCTCCTGGGCGATCATCCCGCCCATCGAGATGCCCATCACGTGTGCCGAGTCGAGCTCCAGCGCGTCGAGCAGGCCGGCCGCGTCCTCGGCCAGCTCCTTGATCGTGATCGGCCCGTCGAGCGGAGTGCTGGCGCCAACGCCGCGATGGTCATAGGCGATCACGTCGAAGTCCTCGCGTATGGGCGCGAGGAACGGCTCGCCCCAATGCAGAGCCGTGCCGCTCATGCCCATGATCAAAAGCAGCGGCGAACCTGCTCCGCTGCGTTCGTAGTCGAGCTCGATCTCACCCACGCCGATGACGGTCATCGAGCGTGATCCTATCCGCCGAGCGACGGCGGCGGCAAGCTACACCGGCAGCGCGAGCTGCGCGGTCGAGCTGGACGCCGCGTCGATCCCCTCGGCCGCAGGCTCGCCGTCATGGCCACCGTCGGGCGCGGCGGCCGAGGCGAGCCCGGCCACGCGCACGCCGAGCAGCCGCACGGGCCGTGGCGGCGCGTACTCCTCGAGCAGGCGCTGTGCGACCGCCCCGACGACGCCTATGTCGCATGTCGGCTCTGGGAGTGTGTGCGCACGGGTGACGGTCGTCCAGTCGTCCAGGCGCACCTTGATCCCGATCGTGCGGCCGCTGCGGCCGTTCGTGGCGAGGCTCGCGCAGAGCGTTTGCGCCATCGTCGCGAGCGCCTCACGCAGCCGCTCGGCGTCTCTGACATCGGTGTCGAAGGTGCGCTCGCGGGACTCCGAGACGACCTTGCGCGCGGCCCCGATCTTGCCCTCGTGCTCGAAGCGGGCGCGCCTGCCCAGGTCTCGTCCGAGGTTTGGGCCAAAGCGCTCGACGAGCGTCTGCTCGGGAGCCGATCCGACCGCGGCGAGCGTCCTCAGGCCGAGCTCGGCCAGCCGCGCGACGGTCTTTGGGCCGATCCCCGGAATCAGCCCGGGCGAGGAGAGGGCGAAGCGCTCGCACGCCTGCTCGCGGCTCAGCACCACGAACCCGGCCGGCTTCTCGGCGTCCGAGGCGACCTTCGCGACGAGCTTGTTCGGACCGATCCCAACCGAGCACCTCAAAGCGGTGGCGCGCTCGATCTCCGTCACCAGCCGTCGCATCGCCGCGCGCGGGGAGTGCAGACCGTCGATCGCCAGGTAGGCCTCATCGAGTCCCACGACCTCGACGTGCTCGACGTGTTCGCGCACGATCCCCATCAGCTGACGGGAGACCGCGCGATAGGTGGTGAAGTCCGGTGGCAGAAAGACGGCCTGCGGGCACAGTCGCCGCGCGCGCGACGCGGGGATCGCGGAGCCGACCCCGTAGCGGCGGGCCTCGTAGCTGGCGGTCGTGACGACCGCGCGCGGCCCGCTCCCGGAGACGACCACCGGCTTGCCGCGCAACTCCGGATGGCGGCGCAGCTCGATCGACACGTAGAAGGCGTCGGCATCGAGATGCGCGACGCGCAGTTGCGAGCGCTCGGCGGACACGGCCGATCGAATCTAGCGCCGCGCGCGGCGGTGGGATCGCTCAGCCTGCGCCCGCGCCGTTCGACTGTGCCGGCGCGAGCAGCTCCCGCCGCGAGGCGACGCCGAGCTTGCGGTAGATGTGGCGAGCATGAGTGCGCACGGTCTCAATGCTGATGTGCAGGTCGGCCGCGATCTGGGCGTTTGAGCGACGGCGCTGCAGCTCGGCGAGCACGTCGGACTCGCGGGCCGTCAGCAGGCCGAAGCCGGGCGCCGTGCCGTAGGCGTCGCGCGGCGTGATCTGCAGCCCCCGGGAGGCGAGGTGGATCGCGTTGAGCACGTCGCGCATCTGCGTGGTCTTGGCCAGGCAGGCGGCGGCGCCGAAGGCGAGCAGCTGCGAGCACTCCACCGCCGAGGGCCGATCGGCGAGCAGCACGATGTGCGTCTCGGGGTGGCGACGGGTCAGCTCACGCAACTCCACCGGGCTGCGCAGCGAGCCGGCCTCGATGATCGTCACCCGCGGGCGGCTCGCTCGCAGCGTGGAGGACAGGCGCCCGGGCGCGATCCCACTGGCGGCCAGCTCGAGGCTCGGATCGTCTTCGATCAGCCCGCGCAGGCCACGCGCGAGGAGGTCGTCGAAGCGGCCGACAGCCACCGTGATCGTGCTCGTCTCGGTCATGATCGCGCACCATCTTATCGGCAGAGAGACACTCAAGGGTGAATTTGACATCACCCCTGCATCACCCTTTTCATCACCCGAGGTTCACCCAGTAAAGGGGATCACTGAGAACGACATGCCCGGGAGCATGTCTGTCACTGTGTAATTGCAGGGTTTTAGACCAGATATGGCCGGGGAACGGGCCAAGAAGTGCGTCGCGGCCCTGCAGGGAACGCGACCCACGGAACGGGAGACGACGATGCCGATGCGCCGGAAGCGCCAACAGCGGGTTGAAGGACCCCCGCGTCGGCGGCCGCGTACGGCGCGCCGAGCGGGCACGCGGCGGCGGCTGTGGGTCGCATCGATCGCCCTGCTGCTGCCGCTAGCGCTCGTGCTGGCGGCCTTCGTGGCCCCGATTGGCCAGGCGCGGCCGGCGAGCGAACGCTCGCCCGAGGAGGCGGCGCAGATTCTCGTGGAAAAGGCGGCGCTGCGCGCCGAACGGGAAGCCGACAGGAAGGCCAGGCGCCGCGCGAAGCTCCCCACCGGCGGCGAACGCGAGAACGTCGTGATCAAAACCAGCTGCACGCACATCACGTGGGCCTTCAGGGGCTTCCCGGATCTGCCGGGCAACACGGTCACGTTGAAGCTGAAGATCAACAAGGTCGTGACCTGGTCGACGTACAGCTTCGACGGCCCGACCTCGACGCTCGAGCAGGAGATCAACGCGCCTCCCGGCAAGTTCAAGATCGACACCCGCGGCATGTGGCGTACGAACGGCTTCAAGGGCGACTTCGACATCGGCGTGGGCGTGCTGTGTGAGCCCGCCCCCGCCTTCACGCTTGAAAAGCTCCAGCGGATCGGCGACAGCGGCTCCTACACGACCTCGCAGCTGACCGGCGAAGTCGGGCAGACGGTGGACTACAAGTTCCTCGTGAGCAACACGGGCAACGTCCCGCTCACGCTCTCGGCGCTGAGCGACGCGCGCTGCGACGAAGGGACGATCGGCGGCGGCCCCGGCGGCACGCTGGCGGTGGGCGCCTCGACCACCTACACGTGTACACATCTCTTGACGGCCGCCGACCTGTCCGCGGGCTCGCTGTCGAACACCGTCACGCTGACCGGCACTCCGCCGGAGGGCGAAGGCGCCCCGGTCGAACACACCTCCAACACGGTCGTCGTGGAAGTCGTGCCCAAACCGCCGCCAACAGAACCGGAAACGCCGCCCGTGAACCCGCCGCCCGGCCCTGGCACCCCGGGCTCTCCCCCGTCCTCGGGCGTCGCGGCATCCTCGACCGCGCAGTCGCCGCAGGTCGGCGTGCTCGCACTGAAACAGTCGGCCGTGCCCGCGCTGAAGGTGAGCCTGCCGCGCCTCAGCGGCCCGCAGGGATGCGTGCGCAGCAGCTTCCGCGCGAGCGTCAAGTCGAAGGGCGTCGCGAGCGTCGGCTTCTACATGGACGGGCACAAACTGAAGACGATGAGCGCCAAGAGCGCGCGCAACGGCAAGATCACGATCGTGATCGACCCGTCGACGTTGAAGGTCGGCGCGCACAAGCTGATGGCGAAGATCACGATGGCGAAAACGTCCTCGTCGAGCAAAGCCGCACATGGCACGCGCACGGCGACGGTGTTGCGCTGTCGCGCGGCGGTCCTGACGCCCAGATTCACCGGCTGAGGCCATGACCGCCGCCAAGGGAACGGCCTGCACGCGGCGCCGCGCCGTGTGCGCCGTGCTCCTGCTGACGGCGATCCTGGCGCTCGCCGCCCCCGTGGCGGCATCGGCGTCCGCGTCGACGCCCGCGCCCAGCGAGACGACCGCGACGAGCACCCGCCTGTCCGATCTGCGCACGAGCTCGCGCTGGGCCTATCCGACCTATGAAGCGCCCGCGCGCGCCACGCCGTCGGCGCAGGCGCGCAGGGTCGGTCAACTGCGCCTGCTGACCGATGACGGCCAGGCCGCGTTGTACGTGGCGCTGACCTCCAAGCAACTCGCATCGGGCGAGACGTGGGTGCGCCTGGAGCTTCCCGGCCGCCCGAACGGGCGCACCGGCTGGGTGCCGCGCGGCGCGCTCGGAGCGCTACACCTCGTCGACGGCCGCCTGCGGATCGACGAGCGCAGCCTGCGGGCGACGCTGTTCCGCGACGGGCGGGCGATCTTCAGCGCCCCGGTCGGCGTCGGCAAGGCGAGCACCGTCACCCCCGCCGGGCGCTTCTACGTGATGGAGAAGCTGATCACGCGCGACTCGCCCGTCTACGGGCCCTATGCGCTCGGCACAAGCGCCTACGCGCCGAGCTTGAGCGAATGGCCGGGCGGCGGCGTTGTGGGTATACACGGCACCGATGAGCCACAGCTGATCCCCGGGCGTCCCTCGCACGGTTGCATCCGTCTGCGCAATTCCGACATCATCCACCTGTGGCACACGATCGCGCTCGGCACGCCGATCGAAATCATCAAATAGATCGCCAAGGCGAGCAGGCGCGCACCGCCGTAGAACGTTCCTGGAGTAGGCTTGACACGGACTCCAATGGACCTCACCTTCAGCGATCGAGAGACGGCCTTCCGCGACGAGTTGCGCGGCTGGCTGGCGGACAACCGGCCCGGCCCCGAGCCCAGCGAGGGCGGCGAGGACGCCCATTACGCCTACCGGCGCGACTGGCAGCGCAAGCTCTATGACGCCGGCTGGGCGGCCCCGGCGTGGCCGGCGGAGTACGGCGGTCGCGGAGCGTCGCTGACGGAGTCGGCGATCTACTTCGAAGAGCTGGGACGCGCGCGCGTGCCGATGGCGGCCAACGTTCTCGGCCTGCTGCTGGGCGGCCCGACGCTGATGGTGTGGGGCACGGATGAGCAGAAGGAGCGTTATCTGCCGCGGATCCTCTCCGGTGAGGAGATCTGGTGTCAGGGCTTCTCCGAGCCCGACGCGGGCTCTGACCTGGCCTCGCTGAAGACGCGCGCCGTGAAGGACGGCGATCAGTGGGTGGTGACCGGCCAGAAGGTGTGGACGAGTGGCGCGCAGTACTCGAAGTGGTGCATGCTCGTCGCCCGCAGCGATAGCGAGGCGGCCAAGCACAAGGGTCTCACGTACTTCCTGATGGACATGGAGCAGGAGGCCGTGCAGGTGCGCCCGCTGCGGCAGATCACCGGCGAGGCGGAGTTCAACGAGCTGTTCATCGAGGAGGCGCGGATTCCCGACGCCAATGTCGTCGGCGGCGTCGGCAACGGCTGGAAGGTCGCGCTGACGACGCTGATGAACGAGCGCGCGGGTCTCGGCTTCGCGCTGCAGATCCGTCTGCGCCAACTGCTCGATGACGTGATCGCCACAGCCGCCGAGCGGGGGATGCTCGAGGACCCGCTGTACGCGGATGCGCTGGCCGAGTTGCACGTGCGCTGCGAGTCGATCCGCCTGCTCGCCTGGAAGGGCCTGACGGACGTCGAGCGCTACGGCCAGCCGGGACCGGAGGGGTCGCTGGTCAAGTGGCTGTGGTCGGACACCAACCAGCGCCTGACGCAGCTGGCGGCGGACATCGTCGGGCCGGATGCGCTGACGAGCGGGGAGAGCTGGAGCTATGAGCTCCTACGCGCGCGCGGGAACACGATCGAGGGCGGCACCACGGAGGTTCTGAAGAACATCGTCGCCGAGCGCGTGCTTGGGCTGCCGCGACTGAAGGTGGCCGCCTGATGAGTTCTTATGGGCTTCACCCCTGTCGGGGTTCCGCAGGATGGGTCGCGTAGTCGCATGGACTTCGGCCTGAGCGACGACCAGCGCGAGATTCAGCGCACGGCGCGCGAGATGCTGGGCGAACGCGCGACGCCGGCGCGGGTGCGCGAGCACGCCGAGGCGCGCACGTCCGACGAGGCGCTGTGGCGTGAGCTGAGCGAGCTGGGCTGGCCGGGGATCGCCGTCTCAGAGGAGCACGGCGGTCAGGGGCTCGGGCAGATCGAGCTGTCGATCCTGTGCGAGGAGCTGGGGCGCTCGCTGGCGGCGGTTCCATTTCTGCCGAGCGCGACGGCGGCCTCCGTGATCGAGCAGGCGGGCTCGGGCGAGCAGCAAGAGCGCTGGCTGCCGGGCCTCGCGAGTGGAGAGGCGATCGGGGCTCTCGGCACGGCCAGCGATGGCACCTCGGAGCTCGTTGTCGGGGGCGCGCATGCGCACGTGATCGTGCTCGTGGAAGCTGACGGCAGCGGCCGTGTGCTCGCCGCCGAGGAGGCCGAGGTGACGCCGCTCGACTCGATCGACCCGACGCGCTCGGCGGCTCGAGTGAGCGCTCCCGCAGACGTGGGCGAGCTTGCCGGAGACGTCGCGGCGGGCGTCGACCGCGCGCTCGTGGCGGTGAGTTCAGAGCTCGTGGGGGTCTGCGAGCGGGCGCTGGAGATGACGGTCGCCTACGTAAAGGAGCGACGCCAGTTCGGCGTCCCCGTGGGCGCCTACCAGGCTGTCTCTCATCGCTGCGCGCAGATGCTCTTGGAAACCGAGAAGGCCCGCTCGACTGCGGCCTTTGCCGCGTGGACGGCCGACTCCGACCCCGAGCGGCTCGCCGAGGCGGCGGCGATGGCCAAGGCCTCCGCCTCCGATGCCGGGCGCGAGGTCACCTCCAGCGCGATCCAGGCACACGGCGGGATCGGCTTCACATGGGAGGCGGACGTGCACTGGCTGTTCAAGCGCGCGCAACTCGACGCCGTATTGCTCGGTGGGGCCAAGCACCATCGCCGCCGTCTGGCGGCGATCCTGGCCGAGAAGCTGAGCACCTCGGCCGCGGCCTGAGGCGCGCGCGTGGCTGAGCGCGATCCGGGCATGGCAAAGGCAGGATCGTTGCGCGAGCGCCGCGAGGCGACGGTGCGCGAGCACATGGCCTCCGAGAACGTCCATGACTTCGACACGACGATCGGCACGTTCGGCCATCCTCGCTATGAGCTGATCGCCACCGGCGAGATCTACGACGGCGAGCAGGAGGTGCGGGCCTATTACGCCGAGAGTCGCACCGCATTCCCGGATCAGCGCAACGAGGTTCTGGCCCTTCATCACGCCGATGACACGGTTGTCGTGGAGTTCATCCTGCTCGGCACCCACCTCGGCCCGTTACGCGGCCTTCCCCCCACCGGGCGCGCCTTTCGCTGTCAGATGACCGCCCTGTTCGTGTTCGACGGCGAGCGACTGATCGGCGAGCGCGTTTACTTCGACCAGGCGACGATCCTGCGGCAACTCGGCCTCGCCCACGATCCGAGTTCGCTGCGTGGTCGAGCGGCGATGCTGGTCAACCATCCGTTGACGATCGGGCGAGCGGTCGTCAAGGGCCTGCTGGAGCGCGCTTCCTAGCGCACCCCAGCTCACCTGCTGGCGGGCTGGCGGGCTGGCGGTAGGCTCGTGGGACCCAGCGGAAGGAGAAGTTATGAGCGAGGTCGTGCTGAAATCGGTGCAGGACGGCGTGGCGGTGCTGACGCTCAACCGCCCGGATCGCCTGAACGCCTGGACGCAGGAGATGGAGCGCCGGTACTTTGGGATGCTCGGAGAATGCGGCGAGTCCCCGGATGTGCGCGTGATCGTCGTGACGGGGGCCGGACGGGGCTTTTGCGCCGGCGCGGACATGCACGAGCTACAGACGCTCGGCGAGGGCGATGGCGATGTCGAGCAAGCCGATCGGGAACGCTTGCCGCAGACGTTCCCGACGACGATTCCCAAGCCGATCGTCGCCGCGATCAACGGCGCCTGCGCCGGGATCGGGCTCGTGCAGGCGCTGATGTGCGACCTGCGGTTCGTGGCCGAGGACGCGAAGATGACGACGGCCTTCGCCCGCCGCGGGCTGGTCGCCGAGCACGGAATCTCCTGGATCCTGCCGCGGCTGGTCGGACCCGCGCGGGCGCTCGATCTGCTGCTGTCCGGGCGCGTGGTGCTGGGGCGCGAAGCCGCGGCGCTGGGTCTCGCCAGCCGGGCGCTCCCGGCCGATGCGGTGCTCGATCACGCGCTCGCCTACGCCCATGAGCTGGTCACCCAGTGCTCGCCCGCGAGCATGGCGACGATGAAGAGTCAGGTCTACGCCGACCTCGACCGCGCTCTGCCGGATGCGCTCGAGCGGGCCGACCGGCTGATGGTCGAGTCCTTCACTGAACCGGACTTCGTGGAGGGGGTCTCGAGCTTCGTGGAGCGGCGCGAGCCGCTGTTCGCCCCGATCTCCGGTTAGCCGTGGACGCGCGCGGACGCGCGCAAACACACGCCCCCTACCTCGACCGGCCCCTGTGCGGCGGCCAGCCGCGGCGAGTCCTCGATCGCGATCTCGATGAGCCCTTCCGCGCTTGCGTCGGCGGCCTCGGTGAAGGAGACCTCCGCGCCGTCGAGCAGCAGCGCCGTCTGCGATCCGGGGCGCGGTGGCACCCCCAGCACATGGCCCCAGCGAGCCGCGACGGCGATCGGATCATCGACGGCCACGGTGATCCCGGCCAGGCGGCCCGGCGCGCCGCTGCCCGTGCGCTCGGTCCATTCGGGCCCGCCCCAGCGCCACGTCCCGTACGGGCGGGATTGATCCATCGAGACGATCGCCCCGCGCATGTCGGCGGGGTGCAGGTGGGTACCGGAGATGTCCGGCAGGTCGATCCGCCAGACGACGCGCACGCCGGACTGCTGCGCGCGCGTCCTCGCGCCGTCGAGATCCTCGAGGTCGAACAGCGCCATGTAGCCGCCGTCGCCATCGTGGCGGTCGAGGTAGCGCCCAGCGGTCGTGTCCGGACGTGACGGAGATATGACCTCCAAGAAGCAGTCGCCGATCGCAAAGACAACGTTCTCCAGCCCGAACTCGCCGACGCCGGGGTCGCGGAAGGGCTCGGACAGTCCGAGCGCGTCCTTGAGCGCGCTCGCCACCGGCTCGAGCTCGGCGGCGACGAGCACCGCCTGGCGCAGGCGCACGCGCGGTTTTGGCTCCTCCACGGTGCTCGATCTAGGCCGCGAGCCGCACGGGCAGCGTCTTCATCTGGTTGAGAAAGCCCGATTCCACATACGTCGGCCCACCGGCGATCTGCATCTCCGGGAAGCGCTTGAGCGTCTCCTCGAAGAGGATCTTCAGCTCCAGCCGCGCCAGCGCCGTGCCGAGGCAGAAGTGCCGTCCGCCCGCGCCGAAGGCCTGGTGCTCGGGGTTGCGCTTGACGTCGAAGCGGTCGGGGTCCTCGTAGCGCGTCTCGTCGCGATTGGAGGAGACGTACCACATGACCACCTTCTCGCCCTCGCGGATCGTCTGCCCGTGCAGCTCGGTGTCGCAGGTGGCGGTGCGGCGGAAGTGCGCGAACGCGGGGAACATCCGCAGCGCCTCCTCGACGGCGCCCGGGATCAGCGACGGGTCCTCGACCAGCAGTCGCATCTGATCGGGGCTCTCCATCAACGCGCGCATGCCGCTCGTGTAGGTGGCCTTGGTGCTGTCGTTGCCCGCGGCGACGAGCAGGAAGAAGCCCATCACGATCTCGTGCTCCTCGAGCTTCTCGCCGTCGACCTCGGCGTTCACGAGCACGGTCGTCAAATCGTCGGTCGGGTTCTCCTGGCGCTCGGCGATCATCTTGCGGCAGCGTTCGAAGATCTCGGGGATGTCTTTCTCCAGGACGCCGTCGATGCCATCGGGATTCAGCTCTTTGTCATCGCCCGCGAGCGTCGAGTTCATCAGCCGCGCCCACACGGCGTCGTCCTCCTTGGGGATGCCCATGAAGCTCCCGATCACGCGCGAGACGACCGGCTGGGCGACGTCTGTGACGAGATCGCAGGACTCCTGCCCCTGCAGGCGCTCGAGCACATCGATGACGATCTCCCTGATCTCCTGCTCGTGGTCGGCGATCCGCTTGGGCGTGAAGCCCGCCTGGAAGAGAGCCTTGACGCGATCGTGCTTGGGCGGGTCCATGCCGATGAACATCGCACGCGTCAGCTCGATCGGGAACACCTCGGAGACCGCCGTGACGCCGCCCAGCTCAGATGAGTAGGTGCGCCAGTCGCGGCTGACGGTGTGGACGTCGTCGGCCGTGGTGACCGACCAGAAGCCTTTCTCCTCCGGGTACTCAGTGATCCGCTCGGTCCAGTGGACGGGACACTCGCCGCGCAGCTGCTTGAACATCTCGTGCGGCACACCCTCCGCCCACAGCTTGCGCTCGGCGACGAGCACGTTCTCAAGATCGCTGCCTACCGACGCCATCTGGACCTCCTGATCGTTGTCACGGGTCGCCGGGCGATCTTACTGGCTGCCCGGCCAGTCTGGCTATTGCTCTTGGCTCTCGACCGTCAGCTCGCCGACGGTCAGCCGGGCGACCTTCAGATCGCCGATCTCGAGCGTTCCAATCGCGCCCCGCCGGATCGCGAGCCTGCCGATCGCGAGCGCCCCGATCGCGCCGGCGCCGGCCGCGATCGATCCCAGCGCCAGCGCGCCAACCGCGCCGGCGCCGACGGCGCGCGCAGGCGCTGCCTCCGAGCGCCGCGAATGCCTGTGGATGGTCTGCCTCATCCGCGCGAGGCTGCTCCCTGGCGCGCCTTGGCGTTCCCGGCCAGCGCCTCTCCGGCGAAGGTCAGCGTGCTTGCCAGATGCGCTTCGAGCGTCTCCATCGTGTGCCCGCCCGGGTAGACGGCACTGTGGGCTGTCGCGCCCGCCGCCCGCAGCGCGGCCGCGAACGGCGCGTTCTCCGAGGGATCTGCGATGTCATCGGACTCGCCGCCGTACAGGAACGCCTGCATGCCCAGGCGCGACAGCAGCAGCCGATCGGCCCGCAGCCGACCGTCGAGGCCGTCGAAGAAGCCGAGCCAGCTCTCCACGACCGAGAAGCGGTAGGGATGGCCGAGCGCCGCGTTCATCGCGCCGTAGCCGCCCATCGAGTCGCCGAGGATCGCCCGTGCGCCGCGGTCGGGGACCGTCGGGAGCATCCGGTCGACGAGTTCCTGCACCTCGAGGATGTAGCTCTCATAGCGTCGGCTGCCGTGGTCGCGCCAGTTGTTCGCTCCCCTCCCCCCCTGGATCATCACCGCGATCACCGGCGGGATCGCGTGCTGTGCGATCAACCGGTCGAGCGTGCCCTGCAGATGGAGCTGCAGGAAGGCCTCGGCGAGCTGATTGTTGCCGTGCAGCAGGTACAGCACGGGATAGTGCTGAGTCGTGCTCGCATAGCCGGGCGGCAGGTAGGTGAGGAACGAGCCGGGCCCGTGCAGGGCGGTGGAGGCGTAGCTCGACTTGTCGATCGTGCTGCCCGCCGCGTCAGGGTGGACCGCCACGAGCGGCGGCAGCGGCAGCTTGGCCGGTTGCGCCCGTGCCAGCGCCGTGTCTGCGACAGGAGTCGCGGCGCCCAGTCCGAGCGCGTGCTGAAGCGGTAGCGCTCCGTTCAATCCCAGCGCAACGCACACCGCGGCCAGGGCGCTGAGCAACGCGCCGATGCCGAGCAGCCGAGCGCGCGACGGCGAGACCGCCTCGGGCCCCACAGCGGCGGCCCCGGCGGATTCCAGGCGGGGTGGAAACGCCGGCACCCATGTCGGGGGCGCGTATTCGCTCGCCGCCTCCGTGGCGAGCCCCGGCCAGCTCCACTCGCCGAGGCTCTCCATCCACAGCTGCGTGCGCGACGTTTTGGCTGCGACGGACATCTCGCTGATTCAACGACGCAAAACAGCCAAACCCAAGCCCTGCACGAACGTGCCCAAACGTGCTCAGCTCAGCGCGTGCTCCAGACCTCCCCCGTGTCGCCGAACCCGAGGGCGTGCTTGGTCGCCTCGGTCAGGTCGAAGTCGCGTCCGGCCACGTAGGGCCCGCGATCGACGACCGGCACACGGATCGAGTGGCCGTTGTAGCGGAGCGTCACGAGCGTCCCGCAAGGGAGTGTCTTATTGGCGACACCCATCGTGGCGCTCGTCAGCGACCCGCCGCAGGCCAGACCGCCACCCCCGCCATACCAGGACGCGCCGGCCAGCCGGTAGACATTCAGGCGGCCGAGGCGCCGCTGAGCGCCGAGATCGTAGTTGTCGCCGGCGAAGCGCAGGCGCACGCGCTCGCTGCCCGTGCGCCGTGGCAGGTAGCGCAGGCGGAAGCGGCCCTTGGCGCGACTGAGCGTGTGCGCGACCGTGCTCCAGCCGTGGCGGCCGAGGGCCTGCAGCGTCACCGCTCGCCCCGACAGTCCGCTCGACGGGAGCTGGGTGAGCAGCGTGCCGGTAACGGTCGCCGAGCGGCCGTCCAGCACGTTCAGAGTCGCCCTGTGGACTCGCAAGCTGGTCCTGAGCGCTCTCCCCAGCGGCGGCGCGGCAAGCGCCGGGGCATCTGAGGCGATGCCGACGGGAGCCAGCGCGAGGGCATGCTGCGCGGGGGGCGCGGGAACGTACATCGAGTGACTACCTCCTTGTGGTTCCGCCTACGGGGTTAGCTGTCGGGCTCACGCGCGGCAGAACGCGCGAACCAGACGCACGTCAACCGGGCGTTACGGCCACAACAGCGGCCGATTCGCCCCATCCGGCCGCGCGCTTCCGGCGGGCCGGCAGTGGGTCCCCCGATCGCCTCCAATCAACGGTGGCGACTCGGCAGAGTCGAACAACTGTTCGGATGCTATGGGGTGCCGAGGCGGTCCATGTGTGACGGCGGTCACATATATACCCTCCGTGTATAAGTCCTGATAAGCTCGTCCTCCATGGCAAGGCGATTCAGGCCGCACGGTGGAAAGAGCGCGAACCCGCGCACTGGGAGACAGCCGCCGGTTGGCGCGGGGCATTCGCCGACATTGTCGAAGTGACTTCTCTGCCGCAGGCGTAATGTCTCCGCCTCATTGACGGGCGAACCGGAGAAATACGATGCTGCCCTGGCTCACTATCTCTGGCCGCCGCATTGGGTCGGGGAGATGCCGTACTGGGAAGAGACCGGGCCTCAGCCACCTCCGGACCCGAATGTCCTTAGCGAGATCGTTGCGACGGCTGATCTGCCGGATGACCTCCGAGTGCGCGCCTACCGCGACGGAATGATCGCCTTCCACTTCGGCCCCTCGTCGCCCAGATTCTCTGATCCGCTTTCGGATGCTGAGATCGGCGGCTTCATTGCGTGGCAAGACCGCGTGGTCCGTTTGGCCAGCGCACATCTCGCATGTTTGGTGACGGTCATGCCAATTCCGCTACTCGGGCCATCGGGTATTCCATCGCTCTGGTCGCTGATGCAGGTCGATCCGGCTACCGGAAAGTTCAAGGCCGCTAGCGACTACACGACCGGAGGAACACGGCTCGCTCTACATCTGGCGCGATCGGCGATGTCGAGTGGCGATTGGCGTTTCTACCGTGGCCGATTGATCACCGCCGAGCAGATGGAGCAGTCTTTTGCCCTCCTCCGGGCGCTCCTCAGTCGCCCTAATCAGGACATGACTTTGCTCCGCGCGGAGCTGTTGTTTCGAGCCAATAGCGCCGTGGCCCACCGCGATTGGGCTGGAGGGTTGACGAGCGCTTGGGGCGCAATCGAGGGGCTCTTGGGGACCTCTTGCCCGTCATCTGGACGAGGTCAGCGATCAGGACGTTGGGAAGGACGAGTCGGGTAACGATCTCCGATTCATGCCCGATAAACGGCGCAAGTTTCTCGAGGGAAGCGGGATGACTTCCCGTCACACCGCCGAGTTTTTATCGTTGCTCGGCGTGCTCCCGTTTGGTCTTTACCGAGCATCGACGCGCTGCGCAACGGCGCGAAACGAATGGCTTCATAGCCAAGTCGAGCCGTCGTCGGACCTGGCTCACATGGCCGTAAAGGCGCTGGGGGATCTGTTCGCCTTAGTTGAAGGGGTGCCGCTCACCGGCGGTCTAAAATCGTGACGGATGCAGATGGCTCAAGACAATCCCGGACCTACTCAGCAGACGAAACCGGCGAAGGGCAAGCCGGTAGCGATCCCGATCCCCAAGAAGGTGGACGTGCTCAACTTCTTGGAAAAGGTGGCTAAGACGCCAGACCCGGAGGACTCAGACGCTGGCAGCGCGAAGCAGTAGCTGCTCGAACGTCGCCTCTGGTGAGGGACGCGCGTTGCGCCGGAAAGTGAACTCGTTGAGGTAGCCCTGCAACCACTTGTGGGACACCTTGCGGTACGTCCCACGGATCGACGGCTTCAGATGCCCGAAGAACGCCTCGACGGTGTTTGTGTGCGTGTCGCCCTGCACGTAGTAGCTGGCGGAGTGGTTGATCCGACTATGGTCGATGAAGTGGCGCTCCAGGCCGTTGTAGGCAGGCCAGTCGTCGGTGATGATGATCGACTCAGGCTCGACCCACTCGATGACCTGCTTGTTGAGTCCCGGCCCGCGACGCGAGGGCAGCACCGTCGCCTTGATCCGTCCACCTCGCTCAACGGCAGCGAAGACGGTCGCTCTACTACATTCGCGCAGTTTGGCTGCCTCAGAGCGCCGTGAGAGACCAACAGCGATGTAGGGATTGCCGCCTTGCTGCTTGCGGGGCTTGCCGTCCACGGACGCCTCATCGATCTCGACATCGCCCGAGAGCGGCCCGGAGTCATCAGCCATGGCGACATTGCGGAGCTTGTTGAGCATCCGCCACGCGGTCTTATAGGTCACGCAAAGCTCACGCTCTAGCTGCTTGGCCGAGATACCGCAACGAGTGCTAGTCAGCAGGTAGCCCGCGTAGAACCAGAGATGCAGCGCCGTCGCAGACCCCTCGTAGATCGTCCCCGCCGTGGCAGACTTGTGCCGCCCGCAGCCAGTGCAGGTCCAGGAGTAGCGGCGCTGCTTAGTCGTGTAGCGCTTGAAGACGCGATCCTGCTCGCACTTCTCGCAAAACGCCGTCTTGCCATCCGGCGCGAACCGTGTGCGCCAGAGCCATTGCAGGCAAGCCTCGTCGTCGGGGAACGCCTTGACGAACTCCATCAGCGAGTACGAAGACTCGGAAGATGTTGCGCGTTTCGGGTCTGTGCGGTCAACCTTCGGCACGCCTCTAGCCTAGCACAGTTTATACACGGACGGTATATATGTGACGGCGGTCACATATATACCCACTAGGTATGTAATCTCAGAAGACCATGGCAAAGCGACAGATGCGGCCGACGACGAGGGCTACTTCGACGACGAGGCGCAAGCGCAGCAGGTTCAGCTAGAACGCGAAGCGCAGGAGCAGTCGGAGACGGCGGCCGATTAGCCCTCCCATGTCGGGTGCGGGACGCCGGAACGAATACGCACCCGTCCATCGACCAGCTCCAAGGCGTGCCGCAGGCGCTCGGGCGCAGGCTGGTGGCCAACCGACACAAGTGGCTCGTCGCCGTGAGGTCGCAGCACCACATGCGCGAAGACGTAGATCAAGCTCCACAGCGATTCGACCTCGCCACAAATCGCTCCTAAGTCTTGGGCGGTGTACTCGCTCATCTTGAGCGGGTCTGAGCTAACTCGGCTTGCCTTGGTCCGAAACATGACAGAGCGTACGCTGCCGCCCTCGCCGAACTCATCGAAATGCCAATCGCCGTGAGCGATGTCGTTCCGGCGCGTGCACTCGGAAAGCACAGCTTTTCGGAGTGCCGCTTCGATGTTTTTCTCAGCCTTGTCGAACTCGGCGAGTGTCCGGCCAGCCGCGAAGAATGCATTTGCGATCGGCTCGGCCGTCAGGGCGCCGAGCGCATAGTCGACCAGCTCGCGCTCAATCCCCCGCTCTCCTTGTCCTGCGATTCGCGTGGCGAACAGATTGCGCATGAGCGCAGTCAGCGACGAGAACACCGCGACATACCGACCTAACGCGGCGAACGCATCTTCATATGGCCCTACCATGGCGAGAAGTGGACGACCACGATTCAGAGCCTACCCAGCAGACCCAGCCCAAAGGCATCGACCCGAAGACGGGGCAGCCGTATGAGCCGGTCGAGATTCCGGTGCCGAAGCACGGTGTTTTCGAGAGGCTGCTGAAACGCGCCGAGACACGCGCTCCGCAGTCAGACGAAACCTAGCCCCGCTGGACCGGCGGCGCTGCTGGGACGCGCGAAGTGCCTCCATACATCCTCGCGCGTCGCGCCTGCTGTGCCGCTAGCAGTCTTTCGGCTGCCTGCTTATTGAACCCCTCAAGCGTCGGCTGTGTGGGCTGTGGCCACTCGTAGCCATTGTCGGTTCTGGTCAGTTCGCCGTCCCGGGCCATCCGACTTAGCGCGTTGTAGACCATCGGTGCGATGCTCTCATCTTCCGCTCCACCCATGAACTCAATGACCTGTTTGGGCGCGACAGGACCGTGTTCGCGGACGTATTCAAGAATGCGCTCACGTGTCGCTCCGACACGGGCTCGACCTGGAGCTATGACCTTGATGGCCTCTTCAAGTTGTTCGACCTCGATCTTGGATCGGTATGCGCGCTTGCGCGCGGCGGCCAGCATGTCTTGAAGCTCGGGCTCAGGAAGCTGCACGAGAGCCTGAATGATTATTGATGGCTCCACGGAAACCAGACTATCACCGATCTCGCACTTGTCCCAACCTTGATAGACTCGCGGTGCGTGGCGAGATACCTTGTCTGGGAGCAGGGGGGCGTCTTTCAAGCGCTGCGGGGAGCTAGTCCCTCCCCAGCGGGTTCGAATCCCGCTCTCGCCGCCACAAATAGTCCCCGCCAGAAGTACGGGGCGCCGATGCGGACGATAAGTCCGAGGGGATGACTTCCTTGTCTATCGGTTAGCTCGCAACTTCTGGCGGGGACTTGATTTGTTTGTGCGAACTGCCGATACTCGCCCCTGAAAGACGCCCCTGCGGGATGACTACCCGCTTCCGGCGGCCCGCACAATGCGGGCCGCCGTAGGATCCAAATCACGATCTGGCGGATGTGGCGCGCAGGAGTAGCTGCGCGAACAGCGCGGAGCCCTCGCGTTTGGCCTTGTACCGCCACGCGTACTCATCTAGGTAGCGCTGCAAGTAGGCGGGCGAGAGCTTCTTGTAGACACCGCGCATACCCGTCTTCATGTTCCCGAACGCCCCCTCGATGGTGTTCGTGTAGGCGTCTCCACGCACGTACTCGCCTGCGGAGTGGTTGACGACCTTGTGGTCGATGTACTCGGCTGCGAGCGGCTTGTATGAGCCCCAGTCGTCGGTGAAGATGATCTAGTCCGGATTGACGTTCGCCCGGACAGCTCTACTAAGCGTCGCGCCGTGGCGTGAGGCGATCACCTGGAAGCGGATGCGACCGCCGCGCTCGACCATTCCGAGCACTGTCGTTTTCGGAGTCCGGACGCTTGCCGCGCCGGGACGGGCCGATGGCGAGATAGGCGTGCTGGCCGTGCGGTTTGCGTGGCCTACCGCCCCAGGTGGTCTCGTCAATCTCAACGTCGCCGGACAGCGGCTCGCCGTCGTCGCCCATCAGCGTCCGAATGCGCTTCATCATCTTGTGCGCCTGCTTGTAGGTCACGCCAAGCTCGCGCTCTAGCTGCTTGGCCGATATGCCGCAGCGAGTGCTAGCGATCAGATACATCGCGTAGAACCACAGATGCAGCGAGGTCGAGGATCGCTCGAAGATCGTGCCCTTCTGCGGGTGGATGTGCAGCCCGCAGGTGTCGCAGGTGTAGGACGAACGGGTTTTGGTGCGGTGGAACTTGCGCTCACACTCGCAGCGCGGACAGCGGGCGTGGTGTCCGTCAGGGGCGAAGCGGTCCCGCCAGAGTCGATCTAGGCAGGCAGCATCGTCCGGGAACGCCTGCATGAACTCCATGAGCGAGTAGTCGGCTTCGGATGAGGCCCGACGCTCCGGGTTGTTCCGGTCGCGTGGTGCGCGGGTTCTGCCGTTTTGGAGGGCGTTTTGATCCATGCCCACATTATACATACCTTCCGGACATATATGTGACCCTCGTCACACGTGGGTAGCGGTCCCGGAACGCGCAGCAGGGACGACGCCTACTCGATACCTTCCCAGCGGCTACTAGTCGATAAAGACTGGACCCTTCATGGGACAAATAATACCAGCCCGGTCTCCTCGGCTGCTTGGGTTTAGGCTCTAGTTCGCATGATCGGGACACTTTCACTCAAAGCTTGGGCGGACATAGCGCAACTCGTGGTCGCAATAGCCGCCATATTCGCGCTGTTTGGTGCGTTGGCTCAGCTATTGGTCAGCCGCGCGCAGGCCCGGCGGGTACGCGTCTACGAATACTCCGACCGGATCAACGGCGAGATCCTAGGCCGGATCGCGGCGTTTCAGGACTACTGGGACGAGCACTCTTACGCGCAGTACAGGCAGCTAAACCGCCAGCACCGACTCGAGGGGCTGTTCGTCGCCAACTTCATCGAGGAGATTGCGGCGCTGTACAACCGAGGCCTGCTCGACCGGGACGTGGCAGCGGAGGTTTTGGGTATCTACGTCGAGCGGGCGTGGACATCCGCTGCGAAGCTCGTGCACGGCATCCGCACCAACGACAGTCTCGGAAACCCCACCGCCTACTGCGAGTGGGAGGCGATGCAGAAGGACACGCCCAACCGACAGCTCAAAGCTGCCCATAAGCGGGAGTGCAAAAACGCGCGTCGCAAGTTCTTTCACGGCGCTTGACCGATCTCCCGGGGGAGCGCGGACCAAGTCGCTCCATGGTGCCACGACGCTCATGTGCGGCCCTTTCAGCATCCCCTCGCCAGCGTGGCCGATCCCATCCTGCGAGATACTCCCCAGGCGATGTCGCAGGAGACCGTTGACGTGGTACGGCAGGCCCTTGACGCCTATGCCCGGCGCGACATCGAGGCGTTGCGCGCGCTCAGCGACCCGGGCATGGAGCTCGACTGGTCTCATTCCAAGGGCTGGCTGGCGGGCGTATACCGAGGAATCGACGAGGCCCTGCGCTTCTATGCGGGCTACTTCGAAGCCTTCGAGCAGATCGTCTTCAAACCGGAGTGCTTCATCCACGCCGGTGAGGCGGTTGTGGTTCCCAACGTGGCCCACCAGCGCGGCCGAGACGGTATCGAGGTCTCGGCTCGCAGCGCATTGGTGTTCACGGTGCACAAGCGCAAGATCAGGCGTATCTGCCTCTATCAGGGGGCCGAGGAGGCTCTCAAAGCCGTCGGCCTGGCCGGATAGAGACAGCCGGCCAGGCAGGGCGGCGGCTGACTCGGATGTAGGCGAGCTCTTTGACGCCGCGCGGCGGGCTTGGCCAGGGTCGATGACATGATCCCTTTCTTTGATTCATTCGACAGAGGAGACCCAATGGCAGACCCAGGAGACGACCCGCGGAGTGAGGATGTAGGGAACGCGCCGCGGGCCAAGCTTCTAGAAGAAGTGGCCGCCCAGATGGACGCGATCGAAACCGACTTCGGAGACGACTACGAGATTGGCGCCGTCGTCACGATCGTCGAAGTCATCCGGTCCGACTCCGCGGGAGTCCGGGTACGCTGCAACGCTCAGCCGTGGGTCGGGCTCGGCATGTTGCGAGTTGCCGAAAAGGCCCTGGAAGCCAGCTCAGACGGCTAGCGCCTACACGACTGCGCGGGCGATATCACGGGAGAGGCCGCTCGGCCGCTGGGGCCAGGGATTGAGACCTGGCATCGGTGCAACCAGGCGACAGAGTCCGCGGGCGCTCCCGATGCCGTTAACGCCTGTCCCGCAGATCGAAGGTTCAGCTACCGCGCTCGGCGGCCGATACGGCTGCCATGCGCCTCTTCGACCACTACGACTGGGCAGCCGTCGTGGTCGTCGTGGCGATGACTCTGCTGGGGGTCCTCGCTACCGGGACGTGGGTGCTCTCATTCGCCTTTGGAGCCATCGTCGGCAACGTCTCGGCGTACGCATTGCGCCGCCGCGCGAGCCTCCCGGATCATTCGCTGCTCGGCTGGATGCGCGCGCGCCGCTGAGCTGACGTAGACGTTCAGGCTGTGCCGAGGACGACCGGCTGTGAGCGATCCATGTGAGCGCCCATGCGCGTCGCGCCGTCCTCCCAGACGGTGACCCGCCGGCGGCCGGCCGACTTGGCCGCATACAGCGCACGATCGGCCGCCAGCAGCAGCTCGGAGGGCGTCTGCTCGTGCTCGGAGAGGGCCGCGACGCCGGCACTCGTGCTGAGCGGCGGTCCGGCGTCGCTCCCGCGCTCCTGCAGCGCGTGGCCGATTCGCTCGGCGAACGTGATCGCCTCCTCGACTCCCACGCCGAACAGCACGACCGCGAACTCCTCACCACCGATCCTCGCGAGCGTGTCGCCGCCGCGGAGCTCGCGCTCCAGCAGCCCGGCGAAGTCGCGCAGCGCCTGGTCTCCTGCGGCGTGGCCGTGGCGGTCGTTGACCTGCTTGAAGTGATCGAGGTCGAATGACGCCACCGCCAGCGCCAGTCCGCTGCGCCGTGCCCGGTCGAACTGGCGTTGGAACTCGGCGTCAAAGGCCCGTCTGTTCAGCAGCCCGGTGAGGTAATCGGTGTCTGCCGCCTTCGCCAGTTGCCCGATCACCGCTGTCACGTGCTCGCCGAGCAGCATCACGATGATCGTCGTCAGGGTGACGGAGGTTCCGACGCCGATGAACAGCGCGGGCTTCATCGGGTCTGCCGACCACACGAACAGCGCCAGACCGAGCGTCACCCACATCAGCAAGAGATCGCACGCGACCTCGCGGCGGGTGCAGAAGTAGGCCGACAGCACCATCGGCCACAGGTAGAAGAACGGGGTTGCCTCGATCGGCCGCGTCACCGCCATCAGCGCGCTCACCAGCAGGATTCCGTAGATCACCGAGACCCTCGTCACCCAGCGGCGATTCGGACGCAGGATCCACACGAACAGGGCGCCCAGGCCGAGCAGCGCCGCGATGATCTCGATCGCCGGATGGTCGCTGGTGTTCGGATCCGGCAGCGGCAGCGTCGCCAGCAGCGTGATCGACCCCAGCACGAACATCCCCACGCCAAGGCTCCGCATGAGGTTCTCCGCCTCACGGAGGTCCGTCGATACGGGCGCGACTGCGTGCGCCCGCGCGGGGGCCGCCCTGGCGCCTGGCTTGGGGTCAGCCATGCTCGTTGCTCGGCAGCAACCGCCCCCGACTTGAGCCAAACCTCCGCAATCCGCCGAATCGCGAGCCGTCGTTGACGGCGAGCCGCCAAACCGCGACAATCGAGGCAGATGGCCAACCCCGACCGCCTGACAGCGCTCGACACGACGTTCCTGCACCTGGAGGACCACTCCACCGCGCATATGCACGTCGCTTCGGTGATGGTCTTCGAAGGCACCGCTCCCAAGCCGCAGGAGCTCGTCGATCACGTGGTCAGTCGCCTGCACCTCGTGCCGCGCTACCGCCAGCGCCTGGCCTACGTGCCATTCGACCAGGGGCGCCCCGTCTGGGCCGATGACCCCCACTTCAACCCCCGCTACCACATACGGCACACGGCCCTGCCCAAGCCAGCCGACGACCAGGCGCTCAAGCGGCTCGCGGGACGCCTCTTCTCCCAGCGCCTGGACCGCTCCAAGCCGCTGTGGGAGATCTGGCTCGTGGAGCGCATGGCCGGTGGGCGCTTCGCGCTGATCGCAAAGACCCATCACGCGCTCGTCGACGGCGTCTCCGGCGTGGACATCACGACGGTCCTCTTCGACACCGCCGCCAAGCCCGTTCCAAGCTCGCGCCCCCCGGCGCCCTGGACGGCCAAGCCGCTGCCCGGCTCGGCGAAGCTGCTCGGCGAGGCCCTCCGCGAGCGCACGACCGTGCCGGCCGAGATGGGCAGGGGCGCGCGGGCGCTGCTGCGCGCCCCCCGTAAGGCGCTCTCGCAGGTCGTCGAAGGAGTGACCAGCGTCGGCGCCACGACGCTCGCCGGCATCAACGCCCCGGCTCCCGACAGCCCCTTCAACGTCGACATCGGCCCGCATCGCCGCTACACCTTCGTCGACGCGGACCTCAACCAGTTCAAAGCGATCAAGGACTCCCTCGGCGGAACGCTCAACGACGTCGTGCTCGCCTCTGTCAGCCTCGCGCTCGGGCGCTATCTGCGCCGTGAAGGCACCGATACCGAGAACCTCGAGCTGAAGGCGATGGTGCCGGTCTCCGTCCGCGCGGACTCCGAGCGCGGAGCGCTCGGCAACCAGGTCGCCGCGATGTGGGCCCCCCTGCCGGTCGGCGTCGAGAATCCGGCTGAGTGCCTACAGCAGATCGCCACCGCGATGGAGGATCTGAAGAAGTCCGGCCAAGCGGTCGGCGCGCAGGTGCTCACGAACCTTGCCGGCTTCGCACCGCCGACGATTCTCAGCCAGGCCGCGCGCCTGCAGGCGCGTCAGCGCTTCTTCAACCTGGTCGTCACGAACGTCCCCGGGCCACAGTTCCCCCTGTATGTGCTCGGCCGCCGCCTGCGTGTGCTCTACCCGGTCGTGCCTCTCGCGCGGCGCCAGGCCCTGGGAATCGCGGTCATGAGCTACGACGGCCATCTCGGCTTCGGGCTGCTCGGCGACTTCGACGCGCTCCCAGAGCTCGAGGCGATCGCGGCGGACCTGAAGTGGGCGATCGCCTCCCTGGCCCGCGCCGGCGGCGTGCGTCCCACCCCCACACGCCGGCCGAGGAAAGCCGCGGCCTCACGCAAGGTCAAGACCGGCGCGCAGAGCGCCGCGGGCAAGTCCGCCGAGACGGACTGACAGCTGTCGGGACCGTTCGGCGGCACGAGCAGCCGCTACTTCAGAATCGACAGCGGGCAGCCTGATCAGCGGTCCTGCGGCGTCCTCGCCCACGTTGTCCTCGTCCCCCGTATCAGATGACCTACAAGCGGGCGGTGCTTCTATCGCAAGCAACCGCCCGATGTCAGCAAACGGTCTCGGCCCGTCGAAACCCGCGCAGATACGATCAAGGCATGCCTGAGACCTCGACCGCGGGTCGTCCAAGCGCCCGCGTCACGAGGCGCTGAGCCGGAATGCGCCTGGCCCTCTGCCAGATGAACGCCACCGTCGGCGACATCGCCGGCAATGCCGAGCGCATCCGCGCGGGCCGGCTCGCGGCCGTCGAGGCCGGGGCCGATCTGGTGCTGTTCCCCGAGCTCGCGCTGACCGGCTACCCGCCCGAGGATCTGCTGCTGCGCGAGCACTTCCTCGCCGACGCCGCCTCGGCCCTGCACGAGCTTGCGGCCGAGACGACCGGCGTGGTCGCCGTCGTCGGCTTTCCCGAGCGCGCCGAGGATGTCTATAACTCCGCCGCCGTGCTTGCCGGTGGATCGCTGCACGCGGTCTACCGCAAGCTCTACCTGCCCAACTACGGCGTCTTTGACGAGCAGCGCTACTTCCAGGCCGGCCGCGCCGGCGCGGTGATCGACTGCGGGCAACAGCGCCTGGGGCTGACCGTCTGCGAGGACATCTGGGAGCCCGGCCCTCCGGCCAGCGAGGAGGCGCTTGCGGGCGCCACCCTGATCCTCAACATCTCCGCCTCTCCCTACCACGCCGGCAAGGGTCTCGAGCGCGAGCAGATGCTCGCCCAGCGCGCCCGCGACAACCTCGCCTGCGTGGCCTTCTGCGGTCTCGTCGGCGGGCAGGACGAGCTGGTCTTCGATGGCCACTCCTGCGTCCTCGACCACACCGGCGAGACAATCGCCCGTGCGGGCCAGTTCCGCGAGGAGTTGCTCGTCTGCGACGTCGACCTCGAGGCGGCCGCCGCCGCGCGCCTGCGCGAGGCCAGCCACCGCCCGGCGGCTCGCTCGGCAGGCGCCGCCGATGGCTCCACGCCGATCCTCGTCCTGCCCCCGCTGCCGACTGGGCCGGCCGCCCGTGGGGGCGGCGGCGCGGGCACGTCGCTGGCGGAGCCGATCGCGCCCGTCGAGGCCGAGGTGTACGCCGCGTTGACGCTTGGCCTGCGCGACTACGTGGAGAAGAACGGCTTCGCCCAGGTCGTGCTCGGCCTCTCGGGCGGCATCGACTCGGCGCTCGTCGCCTGCCTGGCGGCCGATGCCCTCGGTCACGAGCGGGTCAACGTCGCGATCATGCCGTCCCGCTACTCCTCCTCCTCGACCCAAGGCGATGCCCGTGAGCTGGCCGCGTCACTTGCGGTGCGAACGCATGAGCTTGAGATCGAGCCACTCGTGCAGTCATACGACGCGGCGCTCTGCGACGAGTTCGACGATCTCCCTCAAGATCTGACCGAGGAGAACCTGCAGGCCCGGATTCGCGGGAACCTGCTGATGGCGCTCTCCAACAAGTTCGGCTGGCTGGTGCTGACGACCGGCAACAAGTCGGAGATGTCGGTCGGCTATACGACCCTCTACGGCGATCTCGCGGGCGGCTTCGCGGTCATCAAGGACGTCCCCAAGACGCTCGTCTATCGCCTGTGCGCCTGGCGCAACTCGCCCGCCGCCGCCGCCGGGCGGGTGTCCGCGCCGATTCCCGTCTCGATCATCGAGCGCGCCCCCTCGGCCGAGCTGCGCCCAGACCAACGCGATGATGATTCGCTACCGCCGTATGAGCTGCTCGACCGCATCCTGCACGGCTACATCGAGCTGCATCAGGGCTGCGAGCAGCTAATCGCACAGGGCCTACCGCAGGCGGAGGTCGAGCGCACGATCCGCCTCGTCGACCTGGCCGAGTACAAGCGCCGCCAGGCGCCGCCCGGCATCAAGGTCACCGCACGCGCCTTCGGCCGCGACCGGCGCATGCCGATCACCAACCGCTATCGAGGCTGAGCCGAGCGTGTTCGGCCGCCTTTCGCCCTGGACCGGTGCGCCCTCGCGCCGGCTCGCCGTGCTGCTCGGACTGTGCTCGATCGCGCTCGCCGGCTGCGGCGACACGCTGCAGGACCGCCCGATTCCCCACAACGCGCTCGAGAGCCTGCTGGTCGCCCCCTACCCCGTCTACTGGCTTGGGCACTCCTTCCACGGCATGTCCATCACCGAAGCGTCCCACGACCCGGGCGGCGCCTTCACCGTCGGCTACGGCGACTGCGTGAATGGCGGCCAGAGCACCTGCGTGCCGCCGCTACGCGTCGTCACCTCCCCCGACAACAGCTTTCTCGCGGGCGGCACATCGGCTCAGCGCAACGCATCGATCCGGGGGGTCGTGGCCGTGATCGCACAGACGGGCCGCACGATCGAGCTCCCCACCAGCGGTGTCGTGGTCGGCATCTACGCGGTCAACGCCCGCCTCGCCGCGGCCGCGGCGCGGACGGTCGTGCCGATCAACCAGGCCGGTGTGCCGGGCGCTCCCCTGCCGGCGCCGCTGCCGGATACGGGCTTTGCGGCCACACCCCTGCCTTCACAGACGCCCTCCCCCCTGCGCGCCCTGCGCTAGGCGGGCGGGGCCGCCGAGCCCGGCGGCCGGCTCGAGCCCTCAGCCGAGGGGCGCGGCGTGAGCGTTCGGGTTCGGGTTCGGCCGCACGGCGATCGTCATGCGCGTAATTGCGCATGTGCGACCCGCATCGTCGCTGAAGCGCACGTCCCACACCCACGTGCTGCGGCCCCGATGCAGGCGCGTGGCATGCGCGTGCACCGTGCCCGCGGTGATCGGCCGAAGAAAGCTCGTGCTGTTGGACAGCCCCATCGCCACATCGCCGTCCGCCATCACCGCCAGCGCCGTCGCCAGCGAGGTCATCGACTCGGCAATCGACGCGTACACGCCTCCGTGAACGAGCCCGACGGGCTGCTTGAGCTCCTCGCGCACCTCCACCCGCGCCTGGACCTCCGACTCGTCGTAGTCCAGCAGTTCAAGGCCGTACAGGCGATCGAAGCCGCGTATCGCCCCGTTGATCAGCTTGGCACTCGGCTTGGCCATCCCGGCGCCACGATAGCCTACGTTCTCCCGTCCGGCCCGCTCCGGGCGCCGTATCGACGCGAGCGGGCGTTCGCACATCAATGAGCCGACTGGACGATCTCCCACCCGACCAACGCGCGACGCTATCGCTGCTGCTGCGCCGCAACAAGAGCTACGCGGAGGTCGCCGAGCTGCTGAGCATCGACGAGCGCGCGGTACACGACCGCGCGCATGCGGCGCTCGCCGTGCTCGCGCCCCGCGAGGCGCGCGAGCTCACGCCCGAGCGCCGCGAGGAGATCGGCGACTATCTGCTCTCCCAGCGCGCGAGCGTTGGCGCGCGACTGGCGACGCGCACCTACTTGGACGGCTCGCCGCAGGCGCGCGCGTGGGCCGGCGCGGTCTCCGCCGAGCTCGAGCCACTGGCCGGCGCGCCTCTGCCCGAGATCCCGCCCGGAGCGCCAGACGCCTCGGCGGCGAGCGCCGCGAGCGAGCGAGCGAGCTCCTCGCCGCTGGCCTCGCTGAGGCCGGCCGCGAGCGCCAAGCAGGGCCGCTCGCAGGCGCGCTCCTCGCCGCCCAGCTCGCGGGTCGGCGGCGCGCTGCTGCTCGCCGCGCTGATAGCGGGTGTGATCGTCGCCGTGGTGCTGATCACCGGCGGCGGGGGCAGCTCGCACGGCAGCAGCGCCGCCGCCACCAGCGGCGCCGCCGGCTCCACGACCGGCACGGGCACGAACGCCTCACAAGCCGGACGGGCGAGCGAAGACAAGCGGATCACGCTCACCGCGCCCGACCCGTCGAGCAAAGCCGTCGGCGTGGCGGAGGTTCTCTCGGAAGGCAACAAGCGTGCGTTCTATCTGGCCGCCGAACACCTGCCCCCCTCCAAAGGACAGGGCTTCTTCTATGCGGTCTGGCTGTACAACTCCCCGACCAGTCACAAGGCGCTCAGCAAGAGTCCCCCGGTCGGCGCCGATGGGCGCATGCAGGGGGGCGCGCTACTGCCTGAGGACGCCGGCAAATACCGCCGCATGCTCGTCACCAAGGAGACCAACGACCGGCCGACCAACCCCGGGCAGATCGTTCTCAGCGGGCCATTCGCGCTGCACTAGACCCTCTGCCGGTCAACGACACGGGCTAACCGGCAGAGGGTCTAGGGCAGTAGCTTGCCCGGGTTCATGATCCCCGCGGGATCGAGCTCGGACTTCAGCGCCCGCAGCGCCGCCTGGCCCGTGGCGCCGATCTCAGCCTCCATCCACGGCGCGTGATCGCGCCCGATCGCGTGGTGGTGGGTGATCGTGCCGCCACCCGCCGTGATCGCCTGGCTCGCGGCTTCCTTGACCGCCCGCCACTGTCCGATCTCATCCTGCTCGCGGCGGCGGGCCAGGAACGTGAAGTACAGCGAGGCGCCCGTCTCATACAGATGCGAGACGTGGCACATCACGAACCCGGGTGTCCCGCAGGCGCGCAGCGCCCGCTCGATCGCCCGCGCAACCTCATCATGCAAACGCCTGAGGTTCGACCACTGCGTGGCCGTCTCCAGCGTCTCGACTAGCACGCCCTGCGTGAGCAGCTCATCGCGCAGGTAGGGCGCCGCGAAGCGCCCGTGCAGCCAGGCCTCTCCCGGCGAGCGCCCGACGGCCAGCGCGCCACCGCGCCGGGCGATCGCCAGCGCGCGCTTGCGCCTGAAGGCGACCTCCTCCCGCGAGCCCTCGAAGCCGAGGATCGCAAGGCACCCCTCGCGGTATCCGCGCGCGCCGAGATACAGGCGCCCAAGCCTCCCCTTCAGCCCGCCGCTGCCCGCAAGCGCGAGCGACATGCGCGTCTCCTGCTCGTCCGACAGGCGCGCCACGTCGGGGGTCGCGTGCTGCTGGGACAGCGCCCGCAGGGTCTCCACGCCGGCCGCGAAGTCCTCGAAGAACAGGCCCTCGTACACGCGCTCGCGCGGCGCCTCGCGCACGCGCAGCGACACCTCTGAGATCACGCCGAGGGTCCCCTCTGAGCCGATCAGCATCTGACGCAGGCTCGGTCCCGCCGCGCTGGCGGGCATCGCCGGCAGCTCGATCTCGCCGCTCGGAGCCGCCAGGCGCAGCCCGAGGATCATCTTCTCGATCCTGCCGTAGCCGCTGGAGGCCTGCCCGGCCGAGCGCGTCGCCGCGCAGCCACCCAACGAGACGTACTCGAAGGACTGCGGGAAATGCCCCAACGTCAGGCCCCGCTGTCCCAGATGGCGCTCGAGCGCGGGCGCGCGCATTCCCGCCTGCACAGAGACGCTCCGCGACTCACGATCGAGTTCCAGCACCTCGCCCATGCGGCGCATGTCGAGCGCCACGACGCCGGCGTGCTCTCCACATAGGGGCGCGACGCCGCCGACAACACTCGTGCCGCCGCCGAACGGCACGACCGCCACCGAGGCGCGCGAGCACAACTCCAGCACCGCTCGCACCTGCTCGGAGCCGCCCGGCAGGACGACGGCGTCAGGCGCGCCCTCGGGCTCCCCGGAGCGCATGCGCACCAGATCCGGATAGCCCTTGCCCGCGGCATGTAGGACCCGTTCTGCGTGATCGTCGCGCACGTGCTGCGCGCCGACGATCTCCCGCAGCGCCGCGAGCTCTCGCTCCGCCAGGCGCGTGGGCGGCAGTCGCACGTGTTCGAGCGCGACCGGCGGGCTCGGGCGCGGCGGCGTGCCGCTCCCGAGGATCTCCGAGAGAAAGCCGCGCGCGTGCGCCGGCAGCGCCGGAGGACGGTTGGGATCCCCCCAGCCCCACCAGCGCATCGCTGGCGGCCCGCTCTCCGATCGGCTGTCTCGCTCAGCCACCGATCCGCTCCAGCCCGTCGAATGCCTCCTCGATCGTGGCGGCGGCCGCGCGGCTGACCATGAAGCCGCCGAAGCGCGGAAAGAAGCCGCTCAGCTTCTGTCGCAGCTCGATCGTCACGCTCGTCCCCTCCGAGCCCGGCTCGAGCCTCACGTGCGTCTCCGCGGAGCTCAGCAAGCGCGCGAACGGAGTGCCCTCGACCTGCTGCTCCCACGTCAGCGAGCGCGTGGCCTCATCGCTCTGCACGAGCAGGAAGTCGGCGCGCACGAGTTTTCCCTTCGCCGTCTTCATCACCTCCGTGAAGGCGTTCCCCTCGACGTCCTCCACGCGCGTCACCCGCGGCCACCAGCGGGGCAGGTGGTGCGGGTCGGCGATCACCGCCCACAGTTCCTCCACCGATGCGGCGATCGTGCGGCTGCGGCGCGCGGTAGGCACGGTCGCGGCGGCCCTAGGACTCGTAGCTGAGCAGCGCGTGGGTCTCGCGCGGGGCCAGCCGCGCTCGCCCCTCCAGGAACGCGAGCTCGATCAGAAAACCGCAGCCGACGACCTCGCCGCCGAGCTGCTCGACCAGCTCGCACAGCGCCACCGCCGTCCCGCCGGTCGCGAGCAGGTCGTCGTGGACGTAGCACGCGCTTTCCGCCCTGCAGGGCGTCTGTGTGCACCTCCAGCTCGCTCGCGCCGTACTCGAGCATGTATTCGGCGCTGACCGTCTCATAGGGGAGCTTGCCGGGCTTGCGTGCGAGCACGAAGCCGGCCTGCAACTCGAGCGCCAGCGCCGGCCCGAGCAGAAAGCCGCGCGCCTCCGCCGCGACCACGCAGTCGACGTTCAGCGGCCGCGCAAGCGTGGCGAGCGCCCGCACGGCCTGCGCGAGCGCCTGCGAATCGGCGAGCAGCGGCGTGATGTCCTTGAAGCCGATCCCAGGCTTGGGAAAGTCGGGGATCTCGCGGATCAACTCACGCAGGCGCCGCTCGGCGACGGCGCTCATCAGCGGACGATCTTGCGCAGGTCGCGGACCAGCAGCAGGTGCTTGAGATGGGTCGCCACCGCGGCCAGGTTCTCGAGCGCCTCCACGGCCTCCTTGCGCCGCTCCGGATTACGTGAGCGCAGCGCCGGCGCGAGGATCTGCTGGAGCAGGTTCGCCTCGCGATCGGCCGAGGAGCGGAACACGCGCAGGTTGCGCCCGCCGACGCCGTAGCGGGCAAGCTCGGCCACCGCGGCGATGATCTCACGCTCGGTCTCGTCGAAATAGCGAACCCCTCCCCGCAACTCGCCCTTGACGACGCCGTACTCTTCCAGCTCGCGCACGAGCTTGCCCTCGGCCTTCGTGTCCTCGAGCACGTCCTCGATCGAGTACAGCGCCCCGGTAGCCTCGCGCACGCTCACGCTCGGGCGCCACGCGCGCATCCCATCGCGCGGCGCGCGACCCGGCGGGGGCGTGGCCTCGCCCGAGCGCCCCGCCGCGAGCTCTTGGCGGATCACGCGCAGGGGCAGGAACTCGTCGCGCTGCATACGCAGGATCGTGCGCAGCCTGGCCACGTCGCCCTGCGCGTACAGGCGATAGCCGCCGGGCGTGCGCCGCGGCGTCAACAGCTTCTGATCCTCCAGATAGCGGATCTTCGAGATCGAGATGTCCGGGAACTCCTGCGCGAGCGCCTTGCAGACCGCGCCGATCGTCAGCGACTTCTGCCGCGCGCCACCCTCGACGACCGCCTGCGCCCGCGATCGCCCGCTGCCACCGTCGCCCGCCGGCTCGAGATCGAGCTCCTCCGCGCCCGCTTGCGACGCCCGCGCGGGCATCAGCGGACGTGGAACGTCAGCTTGTACTTGCCGATCTGCACCTCATCGCCCTCCTCCAGGCGCTGAGACTCGATCCGCGAGCGGTTCACATACGTCCCGTTCAGCGAGCCCATATCGTCGAGGAACCACTGCTCGCCGCGGCGGATCAGCAGCGCGTGGTCGCGCGAGACCGTCACGTCGTCCAGGAACACCTCCGCTTCCGGTCGCCGGCCGATGCTCGTGCGCTCACGATCGACCGCGAAGCTCTCCCCGACGCGCCCACCACCCGCCCGGATCACGAGCGCGGGACCGCGCGCGGTCACCTCGTCTAGCTCCACCGGGACCAGCTCGCCGGCCTCGTCGATCCGGTAGGTGGCCGTGACCGGCTCGCCCGCGCTCGCCGCACGCTCCAGCAGTGCGCCGCAGCGCTGGCAGTAGTTGGCGCCCTCGACGTTTACGAAGCCGCACTCGGTGCAGTGCAGGGCCATGGCCGTAGACCAGCCCGCCTAGGCGATCCGCCGGCGTGCGCCGCGCGCTGGGCGGGATCCCGCGATGCTCACGATGCGTTGCCGTCCTCGGCCGCAGTGTCCGGCTGGCGATGGGCGAGGATGTCGGTGAGCTGCTGCACGTCCTCGCCGGTGATCAGCACCTCGCCGCCGTCGTGCTTCTTGCGCAGGCGATTGACCAGCTCGGCGCGCAGGATGTCGATCTTGCCGTGCAGGATGCGCCGCTTGTAGGAGATCTCGGTCTCTTCCTCGGTCAGCTGGCGGATGACGTCTTTCAGTTCGACATCCGTGAGCGAGCCAAGGTCGGGAAACGTGTCGTCCATCGTGGGCTTTCTCCTCGTGCGGGCTTGCGCCGGTCCACGCCCGAAAACGCGCGTGCGGCCAGCAGGGGCCTGGAGTATAGATCAAAAGGTCAGGCTGAGCTTGAGGCTATGTGTGGGGCAGCGCACGCGCTTCGCGCAGCCCTGAGCGCACGTACAGCACGGTCGCCACCAGCGCGAGCGCGAGGCCGATGTACAGCAGCACCTCGCCTAGCGTTCCCAGGCCGACCATCGCGAAGAAGAACGATCCCATCACCGGCGCGACCGCCAGCCGCCCGGGCCAGTTGATGCGCAGCTCCACGCCCCGCCCCAGCGCGTAGCGGCCGAGCGCGAGCATCAACAGCTCGCGCGCGGCCAGCACGGCGAGCGCCCATCTCGGCAGCAGCTCAAAGCGCCAGCACACGACCGCGCCGGAGATGATCAGCAGGCGATCTGTGATCGGGTCCATCAGCGCGCCCAGGCGGCTGTACTGCCGCGTGACGCGCGCGGCGATGCCGTCGGCGTAATCGCCCCAGCCGATCACCGCGAACAGGATCGCCGCGAGCGCGTCGACGCCGTCGCCGCTGGACAGCGCGACGATCAGAAAGACCGGGATCAGCGCGAGCCGCAGGAAGCCGATCGCGTTGGGGATCGTCCACGGGCGCAGAGGGCTCCCGGCCCGTGTCTGCGGCGGCGGCGGGCCCGAGCGGTCCAGACCCGACAAGCGGGCGAAGCTCAGCCGCGTCCGCCCGGAGGAGCCGGCGGGCTCGCACTCGGCCCGGACCGGCACCGGCGTGTCGTCGTGTTCGGAGATGCTCCGATCGCGGGGCGCTAGGGGAGGCTCCGCCACAGCTCGTCCACCGCCCGCAACAGCTCTGCGCGATCGCCTCCCAGCGGCAGACCGGGCGCATCCTGGCGACCGCGGCGCACCTGCACCTCGATCTCGCCTGACTCGAGCGCTCGCCGCCCGACCGTAAAGCGCAGCGGGCAGCCGAGCAGCTCGGCGTCGGCGAACTTCTCACCGGGGCCGAGCTCGCGATCGTCATAGAGCACCTCCACCCCGCCCTCGCGGAGCGTCTCATACAGCTCATCGGCCGCCTCTCGCTCGGGCGTGCCGGGCTTGCCGAGGACGAGCAGGTGGACGGCGAACGGCGCCAGCGCTTTCGGCCAGGAGATCCCGTGCTCATCGGCGAACTGCTCGATCGCGGCCGCCACGATCCGCGCCGGGCCGATCCCGTAGGAGGCCATCCAGACCGGCAGCTCGGCGCCCGTCTCATCGAGATAGCGAGCCCCCAGCGGCTCGGAGTAGTGCGTCCCGAGCTTGAAGATGTTGCCGATCTCGATCGCCGGCTCGATCGACAGCCGCTGCCCGCCGATCGTGTAGCCGTCACCCGCTTTCTGCAGCTCGGGATCGCGCAGCGCGACCTCCAGGTTGGCCGCATAGCCCGGCGCGAGCGCGATCTCGTCCTCGCCGGCGGCGCACGGCGCCATGTACTCGTGCGCACCCAGCCCGCCCATCATCCCGACGTCGCCCTCGACGCGGTAGTAGCGCAGCCCCGTGCGCTCCATCATGCGGTCATAGGCGCCGACGTGCAGCGCATAGCGCTCCTCCATGCCCGCCTGATCGCGGTCGAAGCTGTAGGAGTCCTTCATGATGAACTCGCGCGTGCGCAGGACACCCGCGCGCGGTCGCGGCTCGTCGCGCTCCTTGACCTGGAAGTGATAGAGGATCAGCGGCAGGTCGCGATAGGAGCGCACGACCTGCGCGACGTGAAAGGTGACCGCCTCCTCGTGTGTCATCGCAAGCACCAGCTCCGAGCCCTTACGGTCGTTGAGCTTGAACAGCTCCTCGATCTCCAGGCGCCCGGTCTTACGCCACGGCTCGGCGGGCTGCAGCACCGGCATCAGCAGCTCCTGAGCGCCGATCGCGTCCATCTCCTCGCGGATGATCGCGACCACGCGCTGGTGCGCGCGCCAGCCGGCCGGCAGCCAGCTCCACATCCCCGCCCCCATCTGGCGGATCAGCCCGGCGCGCACCATCAGCTTGTGCGAGATCGCCTCCGCATCGGCCGGCGGCTGCTTCTCGGTGGGCAGCAGGTACTCCGACAGGCGCGTCATCAGCTCACACCGAGCAGCGCCGCCTCGACCATCCGCAGCCGCTCGGTGTCGCCGCGCATCCCCACGATCGCGTCGTTGTACATGAACGCCTCCCCCAGTCGCACGATCGCGTAGGCGAGCGTTGCCGGGGCGACGCTCGGCACGAACCGGCCGGCCTGCACCTCGGCTTCGATCATCCGCTCGACGGCCGCGACCACGCGCGGCTGCACGATGCCGCCGCTGGAGGTGAGGATCCGCAGGGCGCGCTCCTGCTCGTGGGCGAGCAGCGCTCGCAGCCCGCGCGCCTCCGCCAGCTCGCGGTTGAAGCGATCGAAGGCCTCGAGCAGCGCCGGCGCTCCGCCACCGGGAGTCTCGCGGCGGATGATCGCGATCCGGCGTTCGGCGAGCGCCGCCAGCATCTCGCCGAGCAACGACTCTCGCGTCTGAAACCAGCGGTGCATCGTCGCTCGCGCCAGGCCGAGCTCGCGGGCGATCGCCTGCACGTCGACGCGCTCGCCCGCGAGAAAGCGAGCCCTGGCCGAGGACAGCGCGGCGCGCCTGGTGGCGGCCGCCGGCCGGCCAGGCCGGCTTGGATTGCCTGTCAGAACCTCAGCCATCACCCGAAGCCTAACCGCCCGCCCGTTCGCGGATGTGCCTCGCACGGCGCTCGCGCCCGGGGCGCGATCCCGCGGAGCAGCAATCGCCGCCTTTGATAGAACAGCGAGCAGTCACCGACTTGTGATGGACACTCGACAACAGGAGCCGCCCACATGGCCTATTCCGTCCCACCGCTTCCCTACGCCTATGACGCGCTCGAACCGCATATCGACAAGGCGACCATGGAGTTCCACCACGACAAGCACCACCAGGCCTACGTAGACAAGGCCAACGCGGCCCTCGAGGGCACCGAGTGGGCGGACAAGCCGGTCGAGGAGGTGCTGCAGAACCTCGACAGCCTGGGCGAGAAGAAGGGCCCCGTCAAAAACAACGGCGGCGGCCACTACAACCACTCGCTCTTCTGGGAGAGCATGAGCCCGGGCGGCGGCGGCGCGCCTTCCGGCGCGCTGGCGCAGGCGATCGACTCGGCGTTCGGCTCGTTCGCCGACTTCCAGGCGAAGCTGAAGGAAGCCGGCATCAACCAGTTCGGCTCCGGCTGGTCCTGGCTCGTCCACGACGGCTCGGGTCTGGCGATCGTGGGCACCGCCAACCAGGACAGCCCGATCTCCACCGGCAAGACGCCGCTGCTGGGCGTCGACGTATGGGAGCACGCCTACTACCTGAAGTACCAGAACCGCCGCCCCGACTACATCGACGCATGGTGGAACGTCGTCGACTGGGAGAAGATCGCAGCGCGGTTCTCCGCCGCCAGCTGAAGCGCCCTGGCGCGGGCCGGCGGGGACCCGCTCGCCCGCGCCCTAACTGCGGCTGAAGCGCCGGCCGTCCACCGGCGATACGGCCTCGTCGAGCTCCGCCGCCGGTCGATCGGCAGCTGGCGGCTCGAGCATCGACTCGAGCACCGCGTCGGCCGTCGCGTCGCTCTCGGCCGCGGCGGCCTCGAGCGCGGCGATCCGCTCCGGCGTCATCGCCGTCTCATCCTCGTTCTCGGCCAGCCAGCGGCGTGCCTCGGCAGCCGCCGTCTCGTCGCGCTGGACGGTCTTGCCGGCGGCGTAATAGCGGTCGATCTCCTTGAACAGCTCATCGACGAGCTGCTCGGTGGGCACCTTCTTCAGCGGCTCGCCCTTGGAGTAGATCATGCCCATGTCTTTGGCGCCCGTGATGCCGAAGTCCGCGTGGCGAGCCTCGCCGATGCCGTTGACGGCGCAGCCGAGCACCGAGACCTCGATCGGGTCCTCGTAGGCTTCCAGGCGCTGCTCGACTTCGACGACGACTCTGTCCATGTCGAACTGCAGCCGCCCGCACGTCGGGCAGGCGATCAGATCCGGGCCGCGCTCGCGCAGCTTCAGCGCCTTCAGGATCTCCCAGGCGACCTTCACCTCCTCCTCGGCGTGAAACGTCGACAGCGAGATGCGGATCGTGTCGCCGATCCCGTCCGCCAGCAGCGTGCCGAGGCCGACGGCCGACTTCAGCGAGCCCGACCACTTGGTGCCGGCCTCGGTCACGCCGAGGTGCAGGGGATACGGAATCCGCTCGGCGAGCATCCGATTGGAGGCGATCGTGTTCGGCACCGACGTCGACTTCATCGAGACCTTGAAGTTCGTGAAGTCCAGCCGCTCCATCAGCTGCACGGTCTCGATCGCTGCGGTCACGAGCGCCTCGACCGGGTTCTCGTACTCGAGCTCGCGCAGGTGCTTGGGCAGCGAGCCCGAGTTCACGCCGACGCGCAGCGGCGTGCCGCGAGCCTTCGCCAGCTCGATCACCTCGCCGACCTTCTCCGGGCCGCCGATGTTGCCTGGGTTCAGGCGCACGCAATGAGCGCCCGCCTCGATCGCCTTCAGCGCGAGTGTGTGGTTGAAGTGGATGTCCGCGATCACGGGGATCGGCGACTCGGCGACGATGCTCTTCAGCGCCTCCACGTCCTGCTCGCGGGGCACGGCCACGCGCACGATGTCCGCGCCGGCATCGGCGACGGTGCGGATCTGCTCCATCGTCGCCTGCAGGTTGGCGGTCTCCGTCTTGGTCATCGTCTGCACGGCGACCGGCGCGCCGCCGCCGATGGGCGTCGAGCCGACGAGAATCTGGCGCTGAGAGGCCACGCCATCATTGTACGGCGGGCCTTCACGCCGGCGTGAAGCGGACGTGACCGCCCGCGCGCCCGTCCTCTCCCCCGTGGATCGCCCTAACCTGCCGGAATGCCACAGTCGCCCTCCCCGGAGGTGTACGCCACCGCGCGCGGAGCACTCGCGCGCCTGGCCTCTCCCCTCGCCGCGCGTGCGCGCAGGCGCCGTCACGAGCGCTTCTTCGCGCTCACGCGGCTGTTCCCGGGGGCGCGCGTGCTGGACCTCGGCTGCGGGCGGATCGGCCTGCGCGCACTCGAGCCGCGGCTCGAGATCACCGGCGTGGATCTGGTCGAGCGCCCCGAGTACCCCGGGCCGTTCGTGCGCGCCGACGCCACCGCCGGGCTGCCATTCGCCGATCGGCAGTTCGACCTCGTGTACTGCTCGAGCGTGATCGAGCACGTCGCGCCGCCTCGGCGCGCCGCCTTCGCCGCCGAGCTCCGCCGCGTCGGCCGCGGATGGCTCGTGCAGACGCCCGCCTTCTCCTTCCCGATCGAGCCGCACTCGCTGCTGCCCGCGGCGCACTGGCTGGCGCCGGCCCTGCGCCGGCGCTACTGGCGCCTGGGCGTTGCCGGGGCCTGGGAGGAGATCTCGCTGCTCAAGCGCTCAGAGCTCGAAGGGCTGTTCGGCCCGGCCCGCGCCGAGCGCTTCGGGCCGCTCGTCAAGAGCTGGGTGTGCGTGCGCCCGCCGCCGGCGCGCTAAGGCGGCTCAGCCGCCGAGACGGCCGATGTCGTTGCTGACGCCGTTGATCACCAGGAACAGCAGCAGCACAATTCCCACCGAGCTGAAGCGGTACATCGCGCCCAGCGAGATCCTGCGCCCGCGCACCTTCTCGGCGACAGCCCATAGCACGTGGCCTCCGTCGAGCGGGAGGAACGGGAACAGGTTGATGACCGCGAGGATCAACGAGATGTAGCCGAGGAACACGAGCGCGTAGCCAGGGCCCGCGACGACCGTTTCATGGGCATCCTGGGTGATTCCCACGATGCTGCTCACTTCACCGCGCGTCTTGGAGCTGGTCAGGGCACGCCCGAAGCCGGTCAGCGTTTCCGTGGTGGCGTGCCACATCGCGTTGATCGCGCCGCCGGCGGCTGCCAGTGCGCCGTAGTGCTTGACCGAGCCGAAGCCCACGCCCACCAGCATCCGTTTTTCCTTCTCGCTGTAGCGCGGATAGATCGACAGCGTCGCCCTGTGACCATCTCGGCGGACGGTGATCCGCACCGGCGTGGCGGCGCGACAGCCGTCCTTGGGCGCTCCGGCACAGGCGTGCGCGCCAATCCGCTCGCGCGCCGAGTCGACCGTGACGGGCTGCCCGTCGATCGCGACGATCCGATCGCCTTGGCGCAGCGCCCCCCCGGCCGCAGAGCCCTTCTGGACGGCCAGAACCGAGGTGTTCGTCTGGATCGTGTGCAGCGAGGGGTCGAGGTTGCCGAGCGAGCCCGTGCCGTTGAGGTCACCGGAGAACAGCACCGCCCAGAACAGCACGAAGGCGATCGCGATGTTCACGCCCGGTCCCGCGAGGATCACCGCGATGCGCTTCCACGGTGACTGGGCGTAGTAGGCCCGCCTTGCCACCTCGGGGTCGAGGTCCCCGAGCTCCTCGGGGTTCATGCCGGTGATTTTCACGTAGCCGCCGGCCGGGATCGCGCCGATCGCGTACTCGGTCTCGCCGCGGCGCACGCGGAAGATCGTCGGCGGGAAGAACAGCGAGAAGCGCTCGACGCGCATGCCGACGGCCTTCGCCACGGTGAAGTGACCGAGCTCGTGCAGCACGATCAGCACCATGATCCCGAGGATCGTCTCGACCCAGCTCATCGCCTCAGTGTGGCAGGCGCGCCCGCCGTTTCACGCAGTTCCCCCCGACGTGCAGTCCGCGTTGCGGAGCGGCTACTGCAGGCCCGCAACGAACTGCGCCGCGGCGGCTCGCGCCTCACGGTCGGCCTCGTACAGCGACTCGAAGGCGCGCACGGGCTGCGGCTCGAGCGCCGAAAGCGTGCGCTCGATCACCTCGGAGATCTCCAGGAACCGCAGGCGCCCCTCCAGAAACGCGTGCACGGCGATCTCGTTGGCCGCGTTCAGCACGCACGGCGCGGTCCCCCCCGCCCGCGCCGCCTCGCCCGCCAGCCGCAGGCAGGGGAAGGCGTCGAGATCGACCGCCTGGAAGGTCAGCTCGCCGATCTCCGCGAGGTCGAGCGGGGCGATCCCGAGCTCTGCGCTCTCGCCCCCGTGCAGGGCGTAGGAGATCGCGATGCGCATATCACGTGGGCCGAGGTGGGCGAGCATCGCACCGTCGGCGAGCTGGATCAGCCCGTGCACGAGCGACTGCGGGTGAACAACCACGTCGATCCGGTCATAGGGCGTGCCGAACAGATGGTGCGCCTCCATCAGCTCGAGGCCCTTGTTCATCAGCGTCGCGGAGTCGATCGTGATCTTCCCGCCCATCGCCCAGGTTGGATGGGCGAGCGCCTGCTTGACCGTCACATCCTCGAGCTCGCTGCGGGCGCGCCCCCGGAACGGGCCGCCGCTCGCGGTGATCGTCATGCGCTCGAGCGCCCCTGGGGGCTGACCCGAGAGCAGCTGGTGCAGGGCCGTGTGCTCGGAGTCGACCGGCACGATCCGCGCGCCCGTCGCCTCGGCCAGCGCGACCACCAACTCACCGCCGACGACCAGTGACTCCTTGTTGGCGAGCGCCAGATCGATGCCCTCGCCGAGCGTCGCCACCGTCGGCCCGAGCCCGGCCGAGCCGACCAGCGCGTTGAGCACGAGATCCGCCCGCGACTCGACCACCATCCGCACGAGCCCCTCCGCCCCGCCGAGCACCTCGCCATCGGTCCAGGCCTCCGCGGCACGCGCCGCGGCATGCTCGTCGGCGAGCGCGATCCTGCCGACGCCATGCGCGCGTGCCTGTTCGACCAGCTCTTCCCAGGAGCGCTCGGCGGACAGGCCGACGAGCTCGAACGCGTCACTGCGCCTGCACACCGCCAGCGCCTGCGTGCCGATCGAGCCCGTCGAGCCGAGTATCAGCAGGCGCTTCGCCTCAGACATCGGGCCGGCGGCGTCGGAGGGTCATGAGCGCGAGATCGCGGCGCGCTCAGCCAAGCATCTGCCGCACGGACGCCAGTTCCTCATCGCGCCGTGAGAAGCGCTCGCCGTCGGCCGGCGAGTCCGCGACCGAGGCGGCGTCCTCGCGGTGGGCGTCGTTGCGCCGCTGCACCTCCGCGAGCGCGACCTGCGCGTGGGCCTCAGACCACCGTTTGACCATCTTCGCGGCTCGCGCGATGTCGCCCTCGTCGAGCACACGCTCGAGATCATCGGCGCGCTGATCGTCTTCTTCGTTCACCACGCTGACGCTACACGAACGGCCCAGCTGTCGCGGGGCCGCCGCGCGCTGGAGTGCCGTCGAGCAGATCCGCAGCCTCGACCCGCGAGCAGTTCTGCCGCCTATCGGGGTTTGATATGGTGTCAAGTGGGTATGTTAGCTACGGCCGAGCGGCAGGGATGCCGTCGGCTCTCTCTGTCTCTGGTCATGGTCAAGGGCCCGCTTCGGCGGGTTCTTTGCTGGGTGGCGCGTATCACGCCAACGCGCAGCGGCGTGCCGCGAGCCGCTGCTCGAAGGGTGGTGAGTCTCAGCCGGTGTTCACGGGCGGCTAGACATACGCGGCCCAGATGTAATAGCCGACCACGGCAGCGAACAGGACGGCGTCGAGACGATCGAGAGCGCCGCCATGGGCGCCGAACAGGCTGCCCGAGTCCTTCGTGCGGGCCTCGCGCTTGACGAACGACTCGAACAGATCGCCGAGCGGCGCGACGAGCGCCACGCCGAGCCCCAGCACGAGCGCGTGCGTGCCGGGAAGCCATTCCTGGTAGCGACCGGCGATCCACACCGCAAGCACGGTGCACAGCATCCCGATCGCAAGGCCCTCGAGTGTCTTATTGGGTGAGATGCGCGGGGCGAGCGGCCGGCGGCCGAACAGCCGCCCGCCGAAGTACGCGCCCGTGTCGCCGAGAAACGTCCCCACGAGCACGTCGATCACGATCCCCAGCCCATGCGGCAGCCCGCGCAGCATCACAGCGTGCGCGAGCGCCAGGCCGATCCAGTAGATCCCGAGCAGCGTGACGGACAGTCCGCCGACGCTCGGGCGCGTCTGCAGGAGCGTCAGCCCGAACAGCATCGGCAGCGCGGCCACGAGCACCAGCAGAACCTGGAACTGGTCGCCGTACAGCGCCGCCGTCAGCAGCCCCGCTAGCGCGATGAAGCCGGCCAGGCGCACCGGGCGCGCACGATCGAACATCGAGTAGAGCTCGTGCATGCAGATGCACCCGAGCACGAACAGCCCAAGCGTGAATATGAGCCCACCCTCGATCACCAGGAACAGGGCGACGGCGACCGCCGGGATCGCGGCCAGCAGCCGCGCGCCGAGATCGGAGCGCCGGCCATCTCCGGAGCTGCGACGTGGACGCCTCGGGCGAGTGCCGCCGCGGGCGCGAGGTGGACGGGCGCGAGTGGCCATCAGCGCCCCTCAGCGCCTGCCGAATCGGCGGCGGCGCTGGGAGAACTCCTCCAGGGACTCCTGCAGCGCCTCGCGCGTGAAGTCCGGCCACAGCTCCTCGCGAAACACGAGCTCTGAGTAGGCCGACTGCCACAGCAGGTAGTTGGAGAGCCGCCGCTCGCCGCTCGTGCGGATGATCAGATCGGGGTCGTGCATCTCGGGCGCGTACAGGCAGGCGCGAAACTGCTCCTCGGTCTCGCCGTCGAAACGGCGCGCGGCGTCGAGGATCTCCGCGCGTCCACCGTAGTTGAAGGCCACGAACAGGGTTATGCGCGTGTTCTGGGCGGTCAGGGCTTCTGAGCGAGGCCATGCTCTGCACGAGCTCATCCGAGACGCCCTCGCGGCGCCCGATGAAGCGCATGCGCACGCCTTCCTCGTGTAGCTCGGGCGTCTCGCCGGCGATCCGGCGCGAGAACATCTCCATCAGGCCCTGCACCTCCTCGGTAGGACGCGACCAGTTCTCGGTCGAGAAGGAGTAGACGGTCAGCTCCAGCACGCCGAGCTCGGCGGCGTCGCGCAGGCGCTCCTTGACCGTGTCCGCCCCCGCGCTGTGACCCTCGTTGACCGGCACGCCCCGCGCGCGCGCCCAGCGCCCGTTTCCGTCGGTGATGATGGCGACGTATCGTGCCGCCGGGCCGGCCGAGGCCCGTTCCTCGGGGACGGCCATCAGACTTCGAGGATCTCCTTTTCCTTGGCCTTGAGCACGCTGTCGAGATCGCCCACCCTGCTGTCGGTCAGCTTCTGCAGCTCCACCTCCGCGCGATGCTCGTCATCAGAGGAGGCCTCGCCCTCGGCCTTCAGCTCGCGCAGCTGCTGCATCGTGTCGCGGCGGACGTTGCGGATCGCCACCCGCCCCTCCTCGGCGAGATTGCGAACGACCTTCACGAGCTCCCGGCGGCGCTCCTCGGTCAGCTCGGGCACGACCAGCCGCACGATGTTGCCGTCGTTGGACGGGTTCAGCCCGACATCGGACTCGTTGATCGCCTTCTCGATCAGCTTGATCGAGGACTTGTCATACGGCTGCACGGTGATCAGGCGGGCTTCCGGCGCGGAGATCGTGGCGAGCTGGTTCAGCGGCGTCATCGCGCCGTAGTAGTCGACCACCACGCGATCCAGCAACGCCGGGCTGGCCCGGCCGGTGCGCACCGTCGAGAACTCGTGCTGAGCGGCCTCCGCGGATTTCACCATCCGCTCGCGCGCGTCTTCGAGCAGTTCGTCGATCATGCTCTCAGCGGCCATCGCCGTCCCCTCCCGATGTCGAAACGAGTGTGCCCACGCGCACGCCTGAGATTATCCGCGCGAGGTTGGTGTCGTCGTCCATGTTGAACACGTTCAGCGGCATTGCGTTCTCCATGCACAGCGCCAGGGCTGTTGAGTCCATCACCCGCAGGCGCCGCTCGAGCGCCTCCATGTGGGTGATCTCGGGGATGAACGTCGCGCTCTGATCGACCGCCGGATCGGCCGTGTAGACGCCTTCGACGCCGTTCTTGGCCATCAGGATGATCTCCGCGTGGATCTCCGCGGCGCGCAGCGCAGCCGCCGTGTCGGTCGTGAAGAACGGATTGCCCGTGCCGGCCGCGAAGATCACGACCCGGCCCTTCTCCAGGTGGCGCATCGCGCGGCGGCGGATGTAGGGCTCGGCGACCTCCGAGACGCCGAGCGCCGACTGCACGCGGGTGTTGGTGCCCGACTTCTCGAGCGCGTCCTGCAGCGGCAGCGCGTTGAGGACCGTCGCGAGCATCCCCATGTAGTCGGCGGTGGCGCGATCCATCCCGGCGGCCGCGCCCTGCATGCCGCGGTAGATGTTGCCCGCGCCGACCACGATCGCGACCTCGACGCCCTGATCGCGCACGGCGCTCACCTGTCGCGCGACGGCAGCCACGCGCTCGGGGTCGGTGCCGAACTCCAGCGTCCCCATCAGCGCCTCGCCGGACAGCTTCAGCAGGATGCGTTTGAAGACAGGGGCCATCGACGGCAGAGCCTACCCAGTCACCCGCCGGCCAGGAGGCCGAGGGCTATTGGCCTATCGCAAAGCGGGAGAAACGCCGGATGACAACGTTCTCACCGGTCGTGGCGGTCAGCTCGTCGCGCAGCTGCTGCACGGTCTTGCCGTCGAACTTCGGGTTGTGCATCTCCTGCTCGAGCAACACGATCGTCTGAAACCACGAGTCCAGCTTGCCGGCGACGATCTTCTCGCGCACGTTCTCCGGCTTCTCGGCAGCCTCCTGCTCGTAGATCCGCGCCTCGGCGTCGCGCACGTCGGCGGGGACGTCATCGCGGCTGACGTACTTGACGCTCGGCGTGGCGGCGATCTGCATCGCCACGTCGCGCGCGAAGCCGACGAAGTCCTCGTTGTTGGCGACGAAGTCGGTGTTGCAGTCGACCTCGATCAGCACCCCCACGCGGGCGCCCGCGTGGATGTAGGCCTGAACCGTGCCCTCCGTCGCCGTTCGCTCACCGAGATCCTGGATCTTCTTACCCTGCTTCAGGCGCAGGATCTCGATCGCCTTATCGAGTCGCCCTCCGCCTCGGTGAGCGCCTTCTTGCAGTCCATCATGCCCGCACCCGTGCGCTCACGCAGCGCCTTGACGTCCTTGGCTCCGATCTCCACAGCGCTCATGACTTCTCTCCCTCCGTGGCCGCCTCCGCGGCAGGCTCGGCCGGCGACTCGTCTTTCGCGGCTGGCGCGTCGCCGCCGGCTGCCGGCTCGGCGGCGGGCTCGGCGGCGGGCTCTGAGCTCTCGGCCGCCGCCGGCTCAGCCTCAGCCGCCGGCTCGGCGTCCTTCGCCGGGCCGTCTGCCGCGGACTGTTCGCCTGCCTCGGTTCCGCCAGGGCTCTCGGCGGGCGCGTCCTTGCTGGGCGCCTCCGCGGCGACCTCGGCGGGCTCGGCGGGCTCACTCGTCGCGGCCGGCGGGCTCGGCGGTGGCTCAACCGCCTTGGGCTCCTCGGGCTTCGCTTTGGCCGGCGCTACGGGCGCGGCGGGGGGCGCGGGTGGCACTGCGGCCGGCGGCGTGGGAGCGGCCTGCGCGGGCGGTGCGCTCGTGGCGGCAGCTGCGGGGGCGGCCGGGGTGGCGGGCTGCGCGGCGGCAGCGGCAGCGGCCGCCTCGGCGGCCGCCTGCTCCTCGGCCTCGCGCTTGGCCTGTTCCTCGGCCTCGCGCTTGGCGCGGGCCTCGGCCTCCAGGCGTGCTTTCTCCTCGGCTTCCTGGCGGGCGCGTTCCTCCTCGGCGCGGAACACCGAATGGCCCTCGGCGACGACTTGGCCGATCGCCTGAGTGATCAGCGCGCAGGAGCGAATCGCGTCGTCGTTGCCGGGGATCACGTAGTCGATTCCGTCGGGATCGCAATTGGTGTCGACGAGGCCGATGATCGGGATGCGCAGGCGCTGGGCCTCTTTGACCGCGATCACCTCGGTTTTGAGGTCGATCACGAACATCGCGTCGGGGACCCGCTGCATGTTCTTGACACCGCCCAGGTTGGCTCGGAGCTTGGCGAGATCGGCCTGCGCGGCCATCCGCTCGCGGGTCGGCAAAAGCTCCAGCTGGCCCTCCGCCTCGAAGCGTTCGAGATCGTGCAGGCGGCGGATGCGGAGGTTGATCGTCTGAAAGTTCGTCAAAAGGCCACCCAGCCAGCGGTGGTTGACGAACGGCATGTCGGCCGACTCGGCCACGTCCTTGACGGTGTCGCGGGCCTGCTTCTTGGTGCCGACGAACAGCACGGTGCCGCCACGGTTTGCGACCTGGCCGGCGAACTCCTGCGCTCCGGCCAGCAGCGTGGAGGTCTTGAGCAGGTCGATGATGTAGATGCCGCCCCGCTCACCATGGATGAAACGGCGCATCTTGGGGTTCCAGCGGCGCGTCTGGTGGCCGAAATGGACGCCGGCCTCCAGCAGCTCCGCAATGCCTACCTGAGCCACGGGTTGCTCCCTTTATGTATGCGATTGAATCCGTGCGGCTGGAGCGGACCCGAAGGGCGCGACGAATGTCGCTCCTCCGGGCAGGGCCCGATCCGGCACCGCGCGGGTCGAAGTTCCTAGTGGCTGATCAGGATAGCTCCTCCGCACGGGCGAGCGCGGCCTGGAGGTCGGCGGGCAGGGGCGAGTTGATCTCGATGCGCTCACCTGTGATCGGATGGTCGAAGGCCAGGCGCGTGGCGTGCAGGAACTGGCGCTCGAGCCCGAGCAGCCCGGCCGTCCCGTACTCGGGGTCGCCCACAACCGGATGGCCGATCGCCTGCAGGTGCACGCGGATCTGATGGGTGCGTCCCGTCTCCAGGCGCAAGCGCAGCAACGAGGTGTCCGCAAGCGCGCGGTCGAGCTCGAAGTGGGTGCGCGCCTCGCGCGGGTTTGCGCCGCCGACGGCCATGCGCGTGCGCACGCGCTGATCGCGTCCGATCGGAGCTTCGATCGTGCCCGTGCGGGCGGGCGGGCGGCCCTGCACGAGCGTCAGGTACTCGCGTTCGATCAGCCGCTGGGCGAGCGCCGCCTGCAGCAGCCTGTGTGTCTCCTGCGAGCGGGAGACGACGAGCAGCCCGGAGGTGTCGCGATCGAGCCGGTGGACGATGCCGGCGCGCTCGGGGTCCCCGCCGGAGGCGCTCCCGGCCAAAAGCTGGGCGAGCGTGTCCTCACGGTGCCCGCGCGCGGGATGCACGACCAGGCCGGGGCCCTTGTCGACGACGAGCAGGTGCTCGTCTTCGTAGGCGATCGTGAAGGCGGTCACGGATCTGCGTGGCGAGCGTGATCGACGACCAGAAACAGAATCACGATGCCGAGCGTGATCGAGGCGTCGGCGAGGTTGAACGGCGGCCATCCGAGCGGGAGCTTGACGAAGTCGGTGACGGCTCCGGCGCGCACGCGGTCGATCACGTTGCCGACGGCGCCGCCGAGCAGCATTCCCGTCGGCAGCCAGATCAGCGGCTCGGTGCAGTGGCGGGCGAAGTAGGCGAGCAGCACCACGCAGGGCGACCCCGATCAGGATCGTCACGGCGATGTGGCTGCCGGGCAAGAAGCCGAAGGCGACCCCGTGATTGCGCGTGTTGACGAGCTGCACGCCGGGCAGCAGCTTGCGCTCTTCGCCGGGGACGATCGAGTGCTCGACCGCGCGCTTGCTGAGCTGGTCGGCCACGACGACCGCGATCAGCACCGCCGTCGCGCGGAGCCAGGCGGTCATACGCTCGGAGGAGTGCTCCTCAGGACTGGGTCGCCCCTCGCGCCCCCGATCCTCGGCCTGCGGCATGGCGTTTAGCCGTGAATGAGTTGGTTGACGACGAGGCTGTTGATGATCTGGAGGGAGATGATCGCGAGGATCGGGCTGAAGTCGAGGCCCCCGAAGGACGGGATCAGTCGGCGGAAGATGCGCAGGAACGGTTCGCAGATGTCGCGCAGGAAGCCGAGCACGACGTCGAGCGTGCGCGAGTAGGGTGGCCGCAGGCCGACGGAGAACAGCAGCTGGATGACGATGTAGAGGATGATCAGCAGCGTGTACACGTAGATCAGCGTCGAGAGGAACTCGGCGATGTGAGTGCGGGCGCTGGAGGCGAGGATCATCGCGAGCCCTGCTGTAGGACGGCGTCGAGCGCATCGCTGAAGGCAGCGCGCAGGCCGCCGCGCTCGAGCGCATCGAGGCCGCGAGCGGTCAGCCCGCCGGGCGAGGTGACCTCGCGGCGCACGGCGACCGTGTCGTGGTCGCGCCGGCGCAACAGCTCGGCGGTCCCGGCGAGCGTCTGCACGACGAGCTCCGCCCCCTGGGCGGCGGGGATCCCCCGGCGCACGCCCGCGTCGACCTGCGCCTCGGCGACGAGCGCCACGTAGGCGGGCCCACAGGACATCAGGCCCATCGCCACGTCGACGAGCGAGTCGTCGAGCACGACGAGCGTGCCGAGCTCGGCGAACAGCGCGGCGACCTTCGCCGAGCGCCGGATCCTCGGCCGTGGCAAGGGTCGGCGGCCTGCACGACGGCGCCCTGGCGCACCTCGACGGGCAGCGAGGGGATGAAGCGGTAGACGGGCCGATCGGGATAGGCGTCGCGGAGCGCCTGCAGCGGCGTGGCCGCGAGGATCGAGGCGACGGCCTTGGCGTGCGGCGCGACTTCGCGCGCGACCTCCTCGAGCTGGGCGGGCTTGTGGCACAGCACGACGAGATCCGCGCGTGCGGCGACCTCGGCGTTGTCCCCGAGCGCCTCGCCCCCGACCTCCGCGGCCAGCGCGCGTGCGCGATCGGCCAGCGGGTCGGCGCACAGCAGCGGACGGCCCCATCCGCGGGCCAGCGCGCGAGCCATGTTCCCGCAGCCGATCAGGCCAACCTGCATCCAGCTGTTGGTTGAAGAAGCCCTTCTCGATCAGCCGCGCGCGCTCCTCGGCGGAGATCTCGACGTTGCGCGGCGTCAGCATGAAGACCTTGTCGGCGATCCGCTGCATGCCGCCGTCGAGCGCGTAGGTGAGCCCGGAGGCGAAGTCGATCAGGCGCTTTGAGAGGTCGGTGTCCGAGCTCTGCAGGTTGAGGATCACGGGGATCGAGTCCTTGAACTTGTCGGCGATCTGCTGCGCGTCGTTGAAGGACTTGGGGATCACCAGATGCACGCGCACGTCGCCGTTGCCGCGGCCGCCGACGGACTTCAGGACCGTCGTGGAGCGCCCGCCACGGGGCTCGTCCTCGGCGAAGATGTCGTCGAACTCGTCGCGACGGCGGCGCAGGCGGCGGACGTTCGGGCGCTCGCGGTAGCGATCCTCGATCTCCGCCTCGGGCGGAGCGTCGTCGTAGTCGTCCTGATACTCCTCGGCTAGGCCGAAGTAGACGAGCGCGCTGTGCCAGGAGTCGCGGAAAGCCATTGGTATTGATGCGTGTTCGCCCGGCGAGCCGGTTTCCCTGCTCATGCTAGTCATTCACCGGCGCGGGCACCGCCCGCGAAGCCGGCGGCTGGGAGCTCAATTGTACAGCTTCGTGCCGATCCGCACGATCGTCGCGCCCTCTTCGACGGCCACGACGTAGTCCTGCGAGGTGCCCATCGACAGGTGCTCGAGCCCGCGCTCGTCGGCCAGCTCGCGCAGCGCGGCGAACCAGCGCCGGCTGTCCTCGGGCTCATCCGCGAGCGGCGGCATCGTCATCAGCCCCGCCACGGGCACCGGCGAGCGCGCGATGAACGCGTCCAGCTCGTCTGGTGCGACGCCCGCCTTGCCTGCCTCGCCGGCGACGTTCACCTCGATCAGGATACGAAGGTCGGGGTTGGCGAGCTCGCGGTGACGATCGAGCTCGCGCAGCGCGGAATCCGAGGCGACCGAATGGATCAGGCGCACGTGCGGCACGATCAGGCGCACGCGCCGACTCTGCAGCTGGCCGATGAAGTCCCATTCGAACAGCTCCCCGTGCGCGGCCACCTTCGCCTGCAGATCCTGCGCGCGGTTCTCGCCCACCAGCCGGATGTCGGCCTCGGCGAGCAGGGGAAGGTCGTCGGTGGAGACGTACTTGATCGCGGCCAGCACCTCGACCGTGCGCTGTGCCTGCGCGGGGCGGGCGACCGGAGAGCGGCGCACGGCCGCGGCGATCTCCTCGCGCACGTGCTGGAGGTTCGCGCGGATCCGCTCCGAACGCAGGTCGGCGATCAGCTCAGCCACGCCACACCCGCCTGGCGCCCGGCGCGCGCGCCTTCGCGCCGGTGGGAGAAGAAGCGCTCGTCGCAGATCGTGCAGGCGCGCACGTCGCAGATCTCGCAGACGCCCGCGGCGAGCAGCCGCTCGCGGGCGATCGCGCGCAGGTCGATGTTCTGGCCCTTGCGATGGGCTCCGCCGAAGGCGGCGTGCACCTCGGGACCGACCTCATAGCAGCAGACGCCCGCGCCGGGGCCGATCGCGGCGCGAATCCGCTCGCTCCCGCCCAGCTCGCGCAGCGCAAGCACCCCCTCCTCGAGCACACCGGCGGCCAGGCCCCGCCAGCCGGCGTGCAGCATCGCAACCGCGCCCTCGCTTCCAAGCGCGACGGGCAGGCAGTCGGCGCTCAGCACCATCGCGCCGATACCCGGCAGCGCGGTGGCGTGGCCGTCGGCATCGATCGCAGCCGTCTGCCCACCCGTCCCGGCGGCGACTTGGACACATTGGACGTGCGTGCCATGGACCTGACGGCTGGCGCACAGCCATTGCAGCCCAAGCTCCTCGCGCAAGCGCTCGCGATTTTGCAGGCCGTGCTCGTGATCGTCTCCGCTGGAGGTTGAGAGGTTTCGGCGTGCGCGTGTCGTGAACAGGGCCCGCCCACCGCCGGGGAGCTCGCATGACAGCTCGCGATCGAGCTCGTGGATGTCGCCGTCGGGCGCCATCACGACCCCTCGACGGCGGCGCTCAGCTCCGCCTCGGCGCCATCGGCCAGCTGCCCGTCGAGCTTCCGCTGCAGCGCCTGCTCGAGCCGGCGCCCGATCTCCGGGCCGGCGGGGATGCCGGCGGCGAGCAGATCCTCGCCGGTGATGCACAGCCGCACGTGGCGCAGCTGCGAGAGCCAGCGCACGGCGGCGGCGGCGGCATCCTGGAGGCCCTCTTCCTCGGCAAGCGCGGCCGCCAGCGCGACCGCCTCCGGCGTGCCGGCGCCCACCGCCTCGCGCAGTTGCGATGGCGCGCTCGCGGCCTGCAGCCGCGCGGGCAGGGTGGGCGCGAGCAGCGCCGCGCCGAGCGCGCGATCGCGCTCGGCGGCCGTGAACTCCAAATTGTCGAGCAGCTCGCGCATCGCCGGCTCCCGACCCTCTTCGGGCGCTTGCGCGATCGATCCGAGCAGGCACGCGAGCAGCAGCAAGTCTGCGCGCCCATCTCCGGGCAGCAGCTCGAGCGCACGGCGCGCGCGCGGCTCGTGCAGGCGCAGCCGCGGACCGAGGGCGCTCAGCACGCCCAGCTCATCGAGCTCGGCCAGCGTGCGGATTGGGTCGGGCTCGGCCAGCGCAAGGCGCAGCTCGGCGCCGATGCGCGCACCGGAGACGGTCGCCAGGGCGCCCGCGTCGAGCGCCTCGCCGGCGAGCACGCTCGTCTGCTCGTCGGGCGTGAAGCCGAGTCGCGCGCGATAGCGGGCGAGGCGCAGCAGACGGGTGGGGTCGTCGAGGAAGCTGCGCGCGTGCAGCACGCGCAGCCGCGCGGCGGCGAGATCCTCGAGCGCCCCGGGAAGCGTGCGCAGCTCACCCTTGCGAGAGCCGCCGAGCGCAAGCGCGATCGCGTTCACGGAGAAGTCGCGGCGGCGCAGATCCTCCTCGGGCGAGCCCGCGCCCACCTCCGGCAGCGCGCCGGGGGCGCGATAGCTCTCCGAGCGCCGCGTGGCGACGTCGACCCGCCCCTGCGGCCAGGATACGAGCGCGGTTCGAAAGCGCTCGTGAAAGCTCGCCTCCGAGCGCTCCTCCGGGCTCTGTCCAGCCATCACGCCGAGCTCGCGGGCCAGCTCGCGCGCGAAGCCGTCAGCGTCCGCGGCCACGATCACGTCGAGCTCTCGTGGGACACGCCCCAACAGCAGATCGCGCACCGCGCCGCCGACCAGCTCGACGTCCTCTCTGTGGGCGGCCAGCTCGAGCAGTTGCGCGCCGCTGGGCAGCGCGCGCACGCGCGCGAGCAACGCACGCCCATCGGCCGTCGGCTCGCCGCTACCGTGGCTCACGATCGGCTCCGCCGTTTCGCCGCCCGAACTCCACCTCAACCTATCCGGACGGGAATCCCGGCCGCGACCAGGTGTGCCTTGGCCTCGGCGATCGTGTGGCGGCCGTAGTGGAAGATCGACGCGCACAGCGCGGCGTCGGCGCCCGCGCGCAGCGCCTCGACGAGGTGCTCGAGCTCGCCCGCGCCGCCGGAGGCGATCACGGGCACGCTGACGGCCTCGCTGACGGCGGCCGTCAGCGCGAGGTCGTAACCGTCGTTGGTGCCGTCGCGGTCCATGCTCGTCAGCAGTATCTCTCCAGCGCCCCGCTCGACGCCCTCGCGCGCCCACTCCACGACGTCGCGGCCGGTCGGCGTTCGACCGCCGGCCAGGTAGGCCTCCCAGCGCGAGGGGTCGTCCAGACCGCCGCCCTCGAACGGGTCGGCCTTGGCGTCGATCGCGAGCACGACGCACTGCGAGCCGAACACCGCGGCCAGCTCGTCGATCAGCTCGGGGCGCTCGATCGCGGCGGAGTTCACCGAGACCTTGTCGGCGCCCGCGTCGAGCACCGCCTGGGCATCTTCGACCGAGCGAATCCCACCGCCGATCGTGAACGGCACGAACACGTCGTCGGCCGTCGCGCGGGCGAGCTTGGCGATCGTGTCGCGCTTCTCGTGCGTGGCCGTGATGTCGAGGAACACCAGCTCGTCGGCGCCCTCGCGGTCGTAGTGGGCGGCGAGCTCGACGGGATCGCCGGCGTCGCGGATGTCGAGGAATTCGACGCCCTTGACGACCCGCCCGGCGTCGACGTCGAGGCATGGGATGACGCGCTTGAAGTGCACCCGCCCACCGTAGCGATCGACGGGGGCGCGACGGTCGATCAGGCGGTGAGCGCCGCCTGCGCCTCGGCGATCGTGAAGCGCCGCTCGTACAGCGCCTTGCCGACGATCACGCCGTCGAGGCGATCGAGGCGCTGCTCCTCGCGCAGGCGCGCGAGTGCCTGCAGGTGCTCGAGCTCCCCGATCCCCCCCGAGAGGATCACGGTCCCCTCCCCGGCGGCGCTCGTCGCCAGCACCGCCTCCTCGCGATTGGGCCCGTCGAGCATTCCGTCGTGGTCGATGTTCGTGAACACGAAGTTGCGCACGCCCAGCTCGCGCAGCCGTTCGATCGCCTCGCGCGCGCGAACCTCGGTGGTCTCGAGCCAACCGTGCGTAGCTACACACCCGTTGCGCACGTCGACCGAGACGAGCACGCGCTCGGCGCCGTGCGCATCGAGGGCGCGGCGAAGCAGCTCGGGGTCGGCGAAGGCGGCCGTGCCGAGGATCACGCGCGCGGCGCCGGCGGTGAGCGCGTCCTCCACGGCGTCCAGAGAGCGCAGCCCGCCGCCGAACTGCACGGGCAGCCCCAGCTCGCGGCGAATCGCCCGCAGGTGCTCGAGGTTGACGGGCTCGCCGGACTTCGCGCCGTCGAGGTCGACCACGTGCAAAAAGCGCGCGCCAGCGTCCTTGAAGCCGCGAGCAGCTGACAGCGGGTCCTGGTCGTAGAGGGTCTTCGCGTCGAAGTCGCCCTTGACGAGGCGCACCGCGTTGCCCCCGAGGATGTCGATCGCCGGGTAGAGGTTCACCGGCGTGTTTCCCCGCCGGCCTGACTCGGCGCGAGCGAGGCGATGCAGATGCGCGCGAAGTTGGCGAGCAGCCGCAGTCCGGCCGCCGAGGACTTCTCGGCGTGGAACTGCACGCCGTAGAACGAGCCCTTCTCGACCGCGGTGACGAACGGCGATCCATAGTCGGCCGTGCCCAGCACGTCCTGCTCGCGTGTGGGCACCGCCGCGAAGGAGTGCACGTGGTAGAAGGCGCACTCGCGGGGAAGCTCGTCGATCAGCGATGAGCCGCGCTCGGCGAAGCGCACCTCGTTCCAGCCGATGTGCGGGAGCTTCAAGCCGTCCGCCTGCAGCGCCTGCACCTCGCCGGCGATGATCCCGAGGCCCTCTGCTCCGCCCTGCTCGGTCGAGTAATCGAACGCCAGCTGCAGGCCCAGGCAGATGCCGAGCACGGGCGTTCCCGCGGCGATGCGCTCGCGCAGCAGCTCGTCCAGCCCCAGCTCGCGCAGCCGCTGCATCGCGCGGGGGAAGGCGCCCACGCCGGGCACGACCAGGCCGGCGGCCGAGCGCAGCCTCTCGAGATCGGCGCTGACGCTCGCGCGCGCGCCGATGTGCTCGAGCGCCTTCTCGACCGAGCGGCGATTGCCCATGCCGTAGTCGACGACGGCGATCTCAACGGGCTCTTCGATCAGCGGGCTCATGCGGTCAGCGTTCCCTTCGTGCTCGGCACGCCTGTCTCGGTCGGGTCGATCGCGACCGCCTGGCGCAGAGCGCGCGCGAACGCCTTGAAGGCCGCCTCGATCATGTGGTGGGCGTTCGTGCCCGCCTCCACGCGCAGGTGCAGGGTCAGCTTGGCGGCGTTCGCGAGCGCGCGGAAGAACTCCTCGGTCAGCTCGTGCTCGAAGCCTCCGGTCGAGCCGGGCGGCAGATCCGCGTCGAATGACGTGAACGGGCGACCGGAGATGTCGATCGCGCAGCTCGCGCGCGCCTCGTCCATCGGCACGGTCGCCGCGCCGTAGCGGACGATGCCCGCGCGGTCGCCCAGTGCTTCATCGAGCGCTTGGCCGAGCACGATCGCCGTGTCCTCGGCGGTGTGGTGGGCGCCCGTCTGCAAATCGCCACTGACCTTCACTTCGAGGTCGATGCGACCGTGCCGCGCGAGCAGATCGAGCATGTGGTCGAGGAAGCCCACGCCCGTCTCCCGCGTGCCGCTGCCGCTGCCTTCGAGTGTGAGCGAGACGCGCACGTCGGTCTCGCCCGTGCGGCGCTCGATCGTGGCGCTTCGATCTGGCTGTGATGAGGACATCGGCTAATTGTCGCCCATGCGCGCCTCCATCGAGCGCGCGTGCCACTCAAAGCCCTCCGCGCGCGCGATCGGCGCGCCGGCGCCGGCCAGCTTGGGGGCGCTGCCGGCGCCGATCCGCACCTCGGACATGCGGCGGCGGAAGTGCCGCGGCGAGAGCGTCGAGCCGAAGCGCGCGGCGCCGGCCGTGGGCAGGATGTGATTGGAGCCGGCGACGTAGTCGCCGAATGCGGTGGCGCTGGCGGCCCCCACGAACAGGCAGCCGGCCGAGCGCACGCGCGGTGCGAGCGCCTCGACCTCGGCGCCGATCAACTGCAGGTGCTCGGGCGCGAAGGCATTGGCGAACGCCAGCGCCTCGGACACGCCGGACACGTCGAGCACCGCGAACGTGCCCTCCGAAGTGGGGCGCTCGGCGTCGAGCCGCTCCAGCTCCCGCACGAGCGCGTCGGCGGCGCTCGCAGCGGGTGAGACGCCCACGATGAGGCTGCCCTCGCCGTGCTCGCCCTGCGCGAGCATGTCAAGCGCGGCCAGACGCAGCTCGCGCTCGCCGGCGTCGGCTCCGAGCAGGACAAGCAGATCGCTGGGACCGGCGAACCCGTCGATGCCGACGCTCGCCGACAGCATGCCGCTTGGCCTCCTGCACGTACAGGTTCCCGGGGCCGACGATCACGTCCACGCGCTCGACCGTCTCGGTGCCGTGGGCGAGCGCGGCGATCGCTTGCGCGCCGCCCATCCGGTAGACGCGCTCGACGCCACACAGCCGGCAGGCACCGAGGATCGCGGCGTCGATCTGGCCGTCCGGGCCGGGCGGAGCGCAGACCGCCACCTCCAGCACGCCGGCGGAGCGCGCGGTCACGACACCCATCACAACCGTGCTCGGATACGGCGCGCGCCCGCCTGGAACGTAGACCGCGGCCGAGCCGACAGGCATCTCGCGCAGCGTGACCTGCTGCCCCTGCGGCAAGTCGACGGTCGCATCGGCGCCGACACCCGCGTGCGCCACCTCGGCGACGTTCGCGATCGCCACCTGCAGCCCCGCGACCACGTCGAGTGAGAGCAGCTTGAGCGCCTCATCCAGCTCCTGCGGGGAGACGAGCAGCCCCCGGGGCTCGCTGCCGGCGGTGTCGAAGCGGCGCGTGTAGTCGAGCACGGCCGCGTCTCCGCCGTCGCGGACCGCCTCGACGATCTCGCGCACGGCGTCCGCCACCGAGGCGCCGCCGGGAACGAGCGAGCGGATCTGCGCGGCGGCATCGGCCGCAGAACCGAGACGCCTCAGCTGATCGCCACTGAAGCGCTGCAGCCGCATCTCAGCCGACGCCGGCGACGGGCAGGCCGCGCAGCTGCTCGAGCAGCTCGTCGATCGCGCTCGCCTTGAGCTTGTGGGCGACCGGATTGGCGATCAGCCTGGCGGTACACACGACGATCTCCTCGCGGATCACGAGGTTGTTCTCGCGCAGCGTCGTGCCGGTCGCCGTCAGATCGACGATCGCCTCGACCATGCCGGTCAGGGGAGCGAGCTCGACCGAGCCCTTCACCTCGACGATCTCCGCCTGGCGGCCGGTCTCCTCCAGGTGACGCGCGGCGATCCGCGGATACTTGGTCGCAACGCGCATCACGCCGAGGCGACGCAGCGACTCGAGGGCCGGGTCCGGGCCGGCCTCGCTGGCCAGGACCATCGTGCAGCGGCCATAGCCGAGGTCGAGCAGCTCATAGACATCCCGGCCGCCCTCGCCTGGCTGCGGGGGCGCCTGCTCCAGCAGCACGTCCTTGCCCGTCACGCCGAGATCGGCCGCGCCGGCCTCGACGTAGGTGGGCACGTCGGAGGGGCGCATCGTGATCACGCCGATGTCCTCGAACAGCAGCTTGCGATCGTTCGAGCGCAGCTCCTCGGTCTCGAGCCCGAGTTCGGCCAGCAACTCGACCGTGCCGTCGAACAGGGCGCCGCGGGGGACGGCGATCGTGAGACCGTGCAGGGAGCTCACCGGGCGGCCTCCTGGCCCGCGACCGATTGCAGATCGGCCAGCGCCCCCGTGCCGCGCTCCTCACCGGCGAGCGCCACGTGCAGGCTGTCGACGCCGAGCGCGAAGCCGACAGCGGGCAGCTTGCGCCCGAAGCGCCCGAGCAGGTCGTCGTAGCGTCCGCCGCCGCCGATCGGCGCGCCGAGGGCGGGGTCGTAGACCTCGAACACGGCGCCCGTGTAGTAGCCGATGTTGCGCACGAGACCGAAGTCGAAGATCACCCGCGCGGCCACGTCTGGCTCGAGCAGCTCGTGCACGCGCCGCATGCCGGTCACCGGCTCGACCGCCGGGCCGGGCGCGTCGGTCAACAGCTCAGGCCCACCGCGCCGCTGTGGCACGTCGAGCAGCAGCTCGGCCGCCTCTCCTCTCAGGCCCGCGTCAGCTAGGCGCTGCTCGAGCTCGACGAAGTCGCGGCGCACGAGCGCTTCGAGCAGCCCCTCGCGCACGGGCTCGTGTACCTGCAGGCTGACCATCAGGGCGGGAAACAGCGAAGCGTCGCCGAGGCCGATCCGGTAGTCCTTCAGGCCGACCGCGTCGAGCGCGTGGCAGAGCACCGTCAGCGCCTCCGCCGTGCCCTCGGGAGCGGGCGAGCCGATCAGCTCGATGCCCGCCTGCAAGCAGCTCGCGCGGCTGCCCGCGCTGGGGACGCACGCCGCGGTAGCAGTGGGCGAAGTAGCAGAAGCGCAGCGGCGGCTCGCTGGAGGCGTAGCGGGTGGCGACCACGCGGGCGATCGGCACGGTCATGTCCGAGCGCAGCACCAGCACCGCACCGGACTCGTCGAACACGCGATAGGCGGGCTGTGCTTCGGCCATGTCCGCGCGCGCGAGCACGGACTCGTACTCGAGCGCCGGCGTGTAGACCTCGCCGTAGTCGTGGCGCTCGAACACGCCGCGCAGGGTGTCGGTGATCGCGCGCACCTCGCGCGTCTCGTCTGGGAGCACGTCGCGTGTGCCGCTGGGTATCGGGTGGATCATGAAGACCCGAGCTTATGCGTGAACGGGCTCCGTGGCCACGCGCTCGATGCGCGCGCCCAGCTCGCGCAGGCGCTCGTCGATGCGCTCATAGCCACGGTCGATCTGGCGGATGTTGCCGATCTCGCTGCGCCCCTTGGCGCACAGGGCCGCCAGCAGCATCGCCATGCCCGCGCGGATGTCAGGCGACTCGACGCGCTCACCACGCAGCCGCCGGGGACCCGTGACGATCGCGCGATGCGGGTCGCACATCACGATGTCCGCGCCCATCAAGATCAGCTTGTCGGTGAAGATCAGCCGGTTCTCGAACATCCACTCGTGCACGAGAATCGAGCCCTCGGCCTGCGTGGCCAGCGCCACCGCGATCGAGGTCAGATCGGCGGGAAAGGCAGGCCACGGGCCGTCCTGGATCTTGCTCTTGTACTCGCCCACGTCCGCCTGCGCGACGAGCTTCTGCCCGCCCGGCACGAGCACGTCGTTGCCGTCGAGCTCCGTGCGCAGGCCGACCCGTTCGAACACGAGGCGGATCATGCGCAGATCGCCGGGGACCGTGTCCTTGATGCGCAGCTCACCCCCGGTGACGCCGGCGAGCGCCATGAAGCTGCCGATCTCGATGTGATCGGGGGCGACGTCGTGCTCGCAGCCGCGCAGGCGCTCGGCGCCGTTGACGGTGATCAGATTGGAGCCGATCCCGTGGATGTCAGCGCCCATCTTCACGAGCATCCGCGCGAGATCCTGCACGTGCGGCTCGCACGCGGCGTTGCCAATCACGGTCGTCCCGGGGATCAGCGCGGCGGCCATCAGCGCGTTCTCGGTCGCCATCACCGAGGGCTCGTCCATGAACACGTCCGTCGGGCGCAGGCCGCGCGGGGCGCTCAGCTCGATCTCGCGCCCGCACTCGACGTGCGCTCCCATCGCCCGGAAAGCATCCAAGTGGGGGTCAAGGCGCCGGCGGCCGATCACGTCCCCGCCCGGCGGCGGCATCACGGCCCTGTGGAAGCGCGCGAGCAGCGGCCCGGCCAGCAGGAACGACGCCCGGATCAGCTCGGCAAGCTCTCGCTCGACCGCCACCTCGCGCGCGCCGGCCGCGCACAGCACGACTTCGTTTGCTCCGCGCCAGCTCACGGCGACGCCGATCGAGGAGAGGATGCTCAGCATCGCCTCGACGTCACGGATGCGCGGAACGTTGCGCACGATCACCTCATCCTCGGTGAGGATCGAGGACGCGAGGATCGGCAGAGCCCCGTTCTTGTTTCCAGCCGGAACCATCGTGCCGGAAAGCGGGACGCCGCCTTCGATGACGAACTTCTCCATGAGCGGTGGGCGCCGCCGTCGGCCCCAAGGGGAGGCACCGGCATGGCGCTTGGCAAGCGTAACAGCCATCTCTTCGGTCAAGTTCGCGCCGGGGCCTCCCGAACCTCCTTCCTCGGTCTCGCGAGGGACGACCGCACACGCAGGTGAGCGCTCCTGCAATTTCCGTTGCAGCATGACCATCCCGCGATTGGCTCTGGCAAGCCATTTTCTCGATCGAGGCCGAACACGTACACACGTTCGCCTCCACTTCCGTCCGTCCTCGCTCCTATCTTTACGAACACATGTTCCCCTCCACTCGCACCTCAAAACTTGCGCAGCGCACGCTCGCCACGCTGCGCCTGGCCCGCTCGCTCCTGCTGCTCGAGGACGACTACGACGTCGACTGGGAGGTCGACCGGGACGAGCTCGGCCAGAGCGTCCATCCGCACCGGGTAGCGCTGCCCGGGCGGATGGGCGAGGGATTTCTCCGATCGCGCCGGCCGGGACAACCGTCCGCGCCTCAACATGTGTGCCTCTCCCCCGTCAACGCTCCCGTGCCGGCGCGCCTCGGCACCCGGCCTCGATCTGAACGACAGGAGCGCTCGCACCACGATCCCCGCGCCACGACGGCCGCTCCCCAAAGCCCGCGCAACGTCGCACGCGACGCGTAGCCGCTCTAGGCTCTAGACGACGCCGCAAGCGCGGACGAGCTTCGACGACGGAGCGATCTGAAAGGAACGCAGCCATATGGAGCAGCGAGTCAGTGTTGTGACGCTCGGAACGGCCGACCTTGCTCGTGCCAGGCGCTTCTATGAGGCGCTTGGCTGGCAGAGCAGCTGTGCCGCTGAGTCCGATGTCGTGTTCTTCCAGTGTGGCGGGATGGTGTTCTCACTGTGGGGCGCGCAGGAGCTCGCACAGGACAGCGGAGTGCCACTGGGCAGTGGATTCGGGGGCGTGACGCTCGCGTACAACGTCGCCTCGCCGGCTGAGGTCCATGCGCTGATCGCCGACGCCAAGGCGGCAGGAGCGGCCATCAGCCGAGAGCCTGGCGAGACGTTCTGGGGCGGCTATTCCGGAGTCTTTCTCGACCCCGACGGCAATCCGTGGGAGGTCGCACACAATCCGCACTGGACGCTTGGCGCCGACGGCAGTATTCATCGCCCTGACTGACTACGGGCAATGGCCGCAGCTCCGCGCGAGCAACAAGCGCGCCTCAGCGCGCTAAGGGCTCTCTCTCCTGTTCACCGCGCCCTTCGGCCGACGTCGCTGAAACGACAACGGGCCGCCTGTTGGCGGCCCGCATATCGAAAAAACCGGCGGCGTCCTACTCTCCCAGGCCCTTGCGGGCCAAGTACCATCGGCGCTGAGGGGCTTAACTGCTCTGTTCGGAATGGGAAGAGGTGTTTCCCCCTCGCCAAGGCCACCGGAAAAAGACGAGAGACCACGCCCTTCCGGTCCTTCAAAACTGCACAGCGCCACTAACGAGCATCACTAAAAATCCGTCAAGCCCTCGACCCATTAGTACCGGTCTCCTACAGACGTTGCCGTCCTTCCAGATCCGGCCTATCAACCTGGTGGTCTACCAGGGGTCTTACTCCCTCTAGGGGATGGGAGAACTCATCTTGAGGCCGGCTTCCCGCTTAGATGCTTTCAGCGGTTATCCGATCCACACGTAGCTAGTCTGCAATGCCCTTGGCAGGACAACAGATACACCAGAGGTGCGTTCATCCCGGTCCTCTCGTACTAGGGACAAATCCTCTCAATTCTCCAACGCCCACGGCAGATAGGGACCGAACTGTCTCACGACGTTCTGAACCCAGCTCGCGTACCGCTTTAATGGGCGAACAGCCCAACCCTTGGGAGCAACTCCACCCCCAGGATGCGACGAGCCGACATCGAGGTGCCAAACCGGGCCGTCGATGTGGACTCTTGGGCCCGATAAGCCTGTTATCCCCGGAGTACCTTTTATCCGTTGAGCGACGGCACTTCCACTTGCTACCGCCGGATCACTAAGACCTGCTTTCGCACCTGCTCGACTTGTCAGTCTCGCAGTCAAGCTCCCTTACTACCTTTACGCTCTACGCACGATTTCCGACCGTGCTGAGGGAACCTTTGTGCGCCTCCGTTACATTTTGGGAGGCGACCGCCCCAGTCAAACTACCCGCCTGGAACTGTCCAGCACCCGGATTCACGGAATGCTGTTAGAAATCCAATACACCAAGGGTGGTATCTAAAGGTTGGCTCCACGCCGGCCGCAACCGGCGCTTCAAAGCCTCCCACCTATCCTGAGCGAGATGCACCGAACTCCAATACCAAGTTGTAGTAAAGGTTCACGGGGTCTTTCCGTCTAGCCGCGGGTACTCGGCATCTTCACCGAGACTGCAATTTCACCGAGCTCCTCGTTGAGACAGCGCTGAAGTCGTTACGCCATTCGTGCAGGTCGGAACTTACCCGACAAGGAATTTCGCTTAATGTCTTACTCAGGTTACTCCTGAGCGGACGACGTGTCCTCTTGTGCACCACGTCATCCCTGCATGTCGCCATGCAGATGGGACCATCTCATGATCCAGTGTCCTGGACCTCTGGCGTATGGTCTCTGAGGATTCTGATCAGCTTAGTCTTGGGCTTCCGGCGATTCATCGTCTCAACGATTTCCGCGATTTCCGCGAGACCCGAATGGGTCCGGTGGACACCAGCGTCAATCAATGCGACGCAGCGGACGAACTTCTCAAAGTCCCGCTGCTTCGATGAACGCATGGGATGCGCCATAAAGAAGGGAATGATCGTGTCGATCAGATCCTTCCGACGACGCACCGCATAGCGATACAGATGTTCCTTGTGGTTGTCGTATCGCCTATTCGGGAGAACGCTTCCCACACCGAAGAAATCGACAAGTTCGTGAAGACACGAGACGCTCTTTGCGCCTTGCGTCACCACAAACTCGTGCGATACCTGATAGCCGGTTTTGTAGCCTTTCCGATCTCGCCGGCTTGGTTGCCGGATGAAGCCGATGGAGAAGCAGCCCTCTCCGTCTACAAAGCCAATGACCCAGCCTCGCTGAATCAGTCTTTCCTGCTGATTTCCTGCACCCGACACATTGTCACGGTATCGCCCACTTGGGACGGTACTCGTAGTGCGGGATACTCAGGCGTTCCAGCATATGGCCAGATGCTCACCGCACGGTTACCCGTGCGGAGGGCAGCGATCTACCTTAGGACCGTTCCTGACTGTTACTACTCAAGCACCTACTTCACTTGAGCGGTCCGCTCATTTCTGACGGACTCTCATGGTCGCCCATGAGAGCGGACTATCTCATCCAGATCCCGGTTTGGGGATCCGGCCTGGCGTATAGTCTCTGAGGATTCCCAGCGCCATCACTATCGCCTCAGGACACCGCTTGCGCGGTAAACCGTCCCGAGCCGACTAGGCGTTAGGCCTTTCCTGCTGATTGTCCGCACCCGTCACATTTTCACGGTAGCGCCCACTTGGGACGATACTCGTAGCGCGGGATACTCGGATGTTCCAGCATATAGCCAGGTTTTACAACTACCTCGGTCAACTGATAGTTACGGCCGCCGTTTACCGGGGCTTAGCTTCGCTGCTTCGAACCGAAGTCCTAACAACTCCACGTAACCTTCCGGCACCGGGCAGGCGTCAGCCCCTATACGTCGTCTTACGACTTAGCAGAGACCTGTGTTTTTGGTAAACAGTCGCTTCAGCCAATTCACTGCGGCCCTCTCGGGCTCCACTCGCGAAGAGCTTCACCCTACTGGGGCGCCCCTTATCCCGAAGTTACGGGGCGATTTTGCCGAGTTCCTTAACGAGGGTTATCTCGATCACCTTAGTATTCTCTACTTGCCCACCTGTGTCGGTTTTGGTACGGGCACGCGCTTCCTCCCTAGAGGATTTTCTTGGAGGTATGGCGTCGGGGACTCGCCGGCTTAGATGCCAGCTGACATCGCACCTCAGGTTATGCAGCCCCGCATTTGACAAGGGCCACCCCTACATGCTTATCCCAGGGCAACCATCGCCTGGGTTCCCTTAGCCTTCCTCGTCCCCCCATCGGTCAAACGGAAGCGACGTGGTACAGGAATATCAACCTGTTGGCCATCGACTACGCCTTTCGGCCTCGCCTTAGGTCCCGACTAACCCTGAGCAGACGAACTTTACTCAGGAATCCTTGGGCAATCGGTGGAGGGGATTCTCACCCCTCTTTCGTTACTTATGCCGGCATTCTCACTTCCCATGCCTCCACGGCTGGCTTACGCCGCCGCTTTACTGGCATGGGAACGCTCTCCTACCGCGCGATCGACTCGAAAGTCTCACGCACCCGCAGCTTCGGTGACTAGCTTGAGCCCCGTTACATTGTCCGCGCTCGAACACTTGACCAGTGAGCTGTTACGCACTCTTTCAAGGATGGCTGCCTCTAAGCCAACCTCCTGGTTGTCTATGCACTCGAACATCGTTTCCCACTTAGCTAGTACTTAGGGACCTTAGCTGGCGGTCTGGGCTGTTTCCCTTTTGACGCTGAAGTTTATCCCCCAGCAACTGACTCCCGGAGTAAACGTGATGGTCTTCGGAGTTTGCCTGAAGTCGGTAACCTGGTAGGGCCCCTAGTCCAAACAGTGCTCTACGGCCAACACGCAATTTATCCGAGGCTATACCTAAATATATTTCGGAGAGAACCAGATATCACTGAGCTTGATTAGCCTTTCACTCCGACCCACAGGTCATCCGCCCAGTTTTCAACCTAGGTCGGTTCGGCCCTCCACGAGGTCTTACCCCCGCTTCAGCCTGCCCATGGGTAGCTCGCTCAGTTTCGGGTATACCGCCTACGACTATGTCGCCCTATTAGGACTCGCTTTCGCTACGGCTCCGCTCATCGCTTAACCTTGCCGCAGACGAGTAACTCGCCGGCTCGTTATGCAAAAAGCACGCGGTCACAGGACAAGCCTGCTCCCACCGCTTGTAGGCACGCGGTTTCAGGTACTATTTCACTCCCCTTCCGGGGTACTTTTCACCTTTCCCTCACGGTACTAGTCCGCTATCGGTCACCAAGGAGTACTTAGCCTTGGAGGGTGGTCCCCCCAGGTTCAGTCCGCGTTTCACGGGCGCGGACTTACTCAGGAACGTCTGACGGAAGGCCATGCAGTTTCGTCTACGGGACGGTTGCCCTCTATGGTGCGCGGTTCCACGCGCTTCGACTACCGCACGACTTTGTAACTTCCGCCGAGCCGGACACGGCTCGGAACAGACGCCCTACAACCCCTGACAGACAACGCATGTCCGCTTACATCTGCCAGGTTTGGGCTGATCCCTTTTCGCTCGCCACTACTCAGGGAGTCTCTTTTGATTTTCTTTCCTCGGGGTACTGAGATGTTTCACTTCCCCCGCTTGTCCTCCGCCGGTCTATGTGTTCAACCGGGGATAACGCCGCATTACCAGCGCTGGGTTTCCCCATTCGGGAATCCACGGGTCAAAGGCTATTAAGCGCCTAACCGTGGCTTATCGCAGCCGTTCACGCCCTTCTTCGACTCTTGGTGCCAAGGCATCCACCGTGTGCCCTTACTATCTTGACGGTGATCTGGCCCAATACGTCCCAAATACCCTTGCGAGGTACTTGCTTCATAGAGGGCCCGGTGATACCCGTTGTTCAGCCGCCGCTTATCGATGGCGGCTGATGTGGCTTCTGTGCAGTTTTCAAGGACCGTGAAGAGGCGAAACGCCGGCCGGCACACGCATATGTCGGTCACGCCGTTTGGCGTGTCCACGCGGTTGCCGGCGGACGCCGGTCTCTCAAAACTCAACAGCATGCTGGGGTCGATTTGCGGCCGAGGCCGGTTGTGATCCCCAAGTAGTAAGGGACACGCGCGGACGGCGGCCATCCAGCCAGGTTCGGTCGACATGCTAGGCCCGGCCTGCTCTGGCGTCGCCAGATCTCGAGGACCTGGAGACCGCGCGGACTCATCTTGCGATGGGTCCTGGACCGGGGCACCGCTAGGTGCTCCCTAGAAAGGAGGTGATCCAGCCGCAGCTTCCGCTACGGCTACCTTGTTACGACTTCACCCCAGTCACGAGCCCCACCTTCGACGGCTCCCTCCCTTGCGGGTTAGGCCACCGGCTTCGGGTGTTGCTCACTCCCGTGGTGTGACGGGCGGTGTGTACAAGGCCCGGGAACGTATTCACCGCGGCAATGCTGATCCGCGATTACTAGCAACTCCGCCTTCATGCAGGCGAATTTCAGCCTGCAATCCGAACCGAGACGCACTTTAAGGGATTCGCTCCACCTCGCGGTATCGCAGCCCTCTGTATGCGCCAATGTAGCACGTGTGTAGCCCTGAACATAAGGGGCATGAGGACTTGACGTCATCCCCACCTTCCTCCGGTTTGTCACCGGCAGTCTCGCATGAGTCCCCAACTAAATGCTGGCAACATGCGACGGGGGTTGCGCTCGTTGCGGGACTTAACCCAACATCTCACGACACGAGCTGACGACAGCCATGCACCACCTGTGAAAGTGCCCCGAAGGGAAGACGTGTTTCCACGTCGGTCACTCACATGTCAAGCCCAGGTAAGGTTCTTCGCGTCGCGTCGAATTAAACCACATGCTCCGCTGCTTGTGCGGGCCCCCGTCAATTCCTTTGAGTTTTAGCCTTGCGGCCGTACTCCCCAGGCGGGCAACTTAATGCGTTAGCTTCGACACGGGGGGAGTCGACACCCCCCACATCTAGTTGCCATCGTTTACAGCGTGGACTACCAGGGTATCTAATCCTGTTTGCTCCCCACGCTTTCGCGTCTCAGCGTCAGTCACGTCCCAGCGAGCTGCCTTCGCCATTGGTGTTCCTCCTGATATCTGCGCATTTCACCGCTACACCAGGAATTCCACTCGCCCCTTCCGGACTCTAGCCCCACAGTATCCACCGGCATTCCAGGGTTGAGCCCTGGACTTTCACAGCGGACTAATGGGGCCGCCTACACGCTCTTTACGCCCAATAATTCCGGACAACGCTTGCACCCTACGTATTACCGCGGCTGCTGGCACGTAGTTAGCCGGTGCTTCTTGTGAAGGTACCGTCACTCCGTCCGGCTATTCACCGGAGAAGCTTCGTCCCAACTGAAAGGGGTTTACAACCCGAAAGCCTTCTTCCCCCACGCGGCGTTGCTGCGTCACGCTTTCGCGCATTGCGCAAGATTCCCCACTGCTGCCTCCCGTAGGAGTCTGGGCCGTGTCTCAGTCCCAGTGTGGCTGATCGTCCTCTCAGACCAGCTACCCATCGAAGCCTTGGTGAGCCGTTACCTCACCAACAAGCTAATGGGCCGCGGGCCCATCTCGATGCGGAGGCCGAAGCTTCCTTTCCCCTTGCGGGCACATCCGGTATTAGCCCGAGTTTCCTCGGGTTGTCCCGGTCATCGAGGCAGGTAACCCACGTGTTACTCACCCGTTCGCGGCTCTGCCCCAGGGCAAGCCCTGGTTCGTCGCTCCACTTGCATGTGTTAAGCACGCCGCCAGCGTTCGTCCTGAGCCAGGATCAAACTCTCCGTGAAGAACTTCACGAAAAGCTGTCATGGAACTGCACGAGACCCATACACCGTGGTCTCGAACCATGACGGGGTACTTCTCTACTTGACTCTTGTACCGCCACCGAGGACGCCGAAGCGCTCCCGTGACGGGTCGAACCTGGACGCACACCACGATCGAAGATCGATCGTAGATGCGCATGCTGTTGAGTTTTCAAAGACCGCAAGCCTCTCGAGAGAAGGACTTCCATCGGGGAGACCGAACTGGCCCGGCGTCCGGGGACGCCTTACGGGCCAACCAAGAACTATAGCGCTAACGAGCCCGCAGGCGGCGAAAGCGGCGTTTGCCGACCTTCAGCACCTGGCCGTCGGCCTGATCGCGCGGCACATCGTACTCGCCGGCGGCCAGCTGCGCCTCGCCGAGCGTGACGCCTCCCTGGTCGATCAGCCGGCGCGCCTCTGAGCTCGAGAGCCCGAACTGCTCGGCCATCACCCCGGGGAGATGGACGAATCCGCTGCTGCCGTCGCAGCTCGCCTCCTCGATCTGCTCCGGCCGCTCGCGCTCCACGAAGACCCGCTCGAAGTGGCGCTCGGCGGCAGCGGCGGCATCCTCGGAGTACAGCCAGCCGACGAGATCGCGCGCAAGCGCGCGCTTGGCGTCTCGCGCCGAGCTTCCCGCGGGCGCGGGCGCCCGCGCATCTGCGCGCTGCTCAGCCGTCGTCCCTGTGAGCGGCGCACCAGGATCGATCAGCAGGCTGCGGTACTCGCCGATCGCCTCGTCGGGGATCGACATCGTCTTGCCGAAGATCTCCTCCGGCGCGTCGGTGACGCCGATCTGGTTTCCCAGCGACTTGGACATCTTCCTGGCGCCGTCGATGCCGACGAGCAGCGGCATCGTGAGAATCGACTGCTCGGGCTTGCCGTACGCGCGCTGGATATCGCGCCCCAGCAGCAGGTTGAACTTCTGATCGGTCCCCCCCAGCTCGACATCCGCGTCGACCGCCACCGAGTCGTATCCCTGTAGCGGCGGATACAGCAGCTCCAGCAGCGAGATCGGCTCGCTCGCCGACCAGCGCTTGGCGAAGTCGTCGCGCTCCAGCAGTTGCGCGACGGTCGTCGTGCGCACGAGCCGCAGCAGCTCGGCCATCGGCATGTCCAGCCACTCGCCGTTGTGGCGGATCTCAAGCCGCTCGGGATCGGAGTCGAGAATCCGTAGCGCCTGCTCCTGGAAGGTCCGCGCGTTCTCCTCGATCTGCTGCTCGCTCAGCATCGGGCGCAGACTCGATCGCCCGGAAGGGTCTCCGACGCGCGCGGTGTAGTCGCCGATGATCAGCACGACCCGGTGACCGGCGTCCTGGAACTCCCGCAGCTTGCGCAAGACGACCGCATGGCCCAGATGGATGTCCGGCGCGGTCGGATCGATCCCCAGCTTCACGCGCAGCCGGCGACCCTCCTCGCGTGCCTCGGCAAGCCGCTTGGCCAGCGCCCCCTCGGGCAGGCTGTCGACGGCGTTGCGGGCCAGCCAAGCGGCCAGCTGGGTGGGATTCTCCGCAGCCGCGTTGGTGGCGTCCGGCATCGAGGCCAATGCTAGACTCTCGCTCTCCCGTGGGTCCCACCGTGCCGCCTGTTGTCGCGGCCAGCGCCACCGGGTATGGATCCTCCGCATGGCGTGGGCTCCGCTTGGCCGTTGCCGATGAGCGAGGACGATCGCCCAGACATTCCGCCCGCACCGAAGCCGCGCCTGAAGAGGCTGCGCTTCCTGGCGATCCTGCTCGCCGCGCTCGTGCTCGGCCTGGTGTCCTTCGTGTTCGGCGTGTTCATCTCGGTCGCCTCCGATCTACCGTCGCTGACGAAGTTCTCACAGCTGAAGGACGCCAAGAGCTCCGTGCTGCTCGACGACCTCGGGCATCCGCTCGGGGTGGTGAGCCAACAGAACCGCGTGATCGTCACGCCCTCGCAGATCCCGCAGATCGTCAAGGAGGCGGTGATCTCGATCGAGGACAAGCGCTTTCAGAGCAACAGCGGCGTCGACGTGCGCGGCATCGGCCGCGCCTTCATCCAGGACATCGCGCACAAAGGCTCGGTGCAGGGCGCCTCCACGATCGAGCAGCAGTTCATCAAGAACGCGCTGCAGGCCCAGTCGCACAGGACGATCTTCGAGAAGCTCCGCGAGGTGGCGCTCGCCTATCAGCTCTCGCACAAGTGGTCGAAGGAAAAGATCCTGACCGCGTACCTGAACACGATCTACTTCGGCAACGGCGCGTATGGGATCGAGTCAGCCGCGCAGACCTACTTCGGCCGCGACGTCAACCACCTCGGCTGCGGCACGCCCAACCACCAGCTGTGCGTCGAGCAGATGCAGCCGTGGGAGGCCGCGATGCTCGCCGGCGTGATCCAGTCGCCCACCGCCTATGACCCGGCCAACCATCCGATGGCGGCCAAGACGCGCCGCAACGTCGTGCTGCGGCAGATGTACGAGCAGGGCTATCTGACCAACCGGGTCTATGAGCAGAGCATCAGCCAGGCGCTGCCCGCCGAGCAGGACATTCAGGCTCCGCGAGAGCAGACCGTCGAAGGCGTCGACGCCGGTTACTTCACGAGTTGGGTGCAGCAGCAGGTGATCGAACGCTATGGCGCGCCGCGCGCGTTCGACGGCGGCCTGCGGATCAAGACGACGCTCGACCTCGAACTGCAGCGCGCCGCCGAACACGCCGTGGACTCCTACCTGGCCGACCCGGGTGGCCCGACCGCCTCGCTCGTGGCGATCGAAAACTCGACCGGCGAGGTGCGCGCGATGGTCGGCGGGCGCGACTACAGCGAAACGCCCTTCAACCTCGCCATCAACGGCCAGCGCCAACCCGGCTCGGCGTTCAAGGCGTTCGATCTCGCCGCGGCGCTCCAGGATGGGATCTCGCCCGACTCGACCTGGACGTCCAAGCAGAAGACCTTCATCGTCCCGAACACCCGTGGCGAGGAAAAGTTCATCGTGCACAACGACGAAGGCAACTACACGGGCTCGAACACGCTGACCGGCGCAACCGCCTACTCGGACAACTCGATCTATGCCGAAGTCGGTTTGAAGGTTGGCACCCACCGCATCGCCCGCCTCGCGCACAAGATGGGCATCACGACGCCCCTGTCGACCAACCCGGCGATGACGATCGGCGGCCTGACGGTCGGCGTCACGCCGCTCGACATGGCGCACGCCTATGAGACGATCGCCCATGGAGGCCGACGCGTCAGCGGGACGATGGCCGACAACGGCGCACCGGTGGCGATCCAAGAAGTCGACGCCGGGGCGCACACGCTGCCCGACGGCAACCACCACGACGTCAACCGCGTGAAGACCAAGCCCGTGCTGCCGGCCGACGTCGCCGCCACGGAGACCTCGATGCTCGAAAGCGTCGTCCAATACGGCACCGGGCGGGCTGCGGCGATCGGCGGGTTCGCGGCGGGCAAGACGGGCACCACCTCGAACTACGGCGACGCCTGGTTCGTCGGCTGGAACAGCCGCTACACGGTCGCCGTGTGGGTGGGCTACCCGAACGGGCTCGTCCCGATGACCACCTCCTTCAACGGCGGTCCCGTGCTCGGAGGCACCTTCCCGGCGCTGATCTGGCACAACTTCCAGGTCGCCGCGGCGCAGATCGACAAGGATCGCGCCGAACACGCCGCCGAGAAGAGCAAGGGCGCTGGCGAAACCGGCGAATCCGCCGCCACGGGTCCCACCGAAGCGTCCTCCTCCCCCTCGCCATCCTCCTCCTCGGGAGGCTCGAGCAGTAAGTCCACCGGCTCGGCGAAATCACACGAACACACGCCGGCGCCGGGCACGGGGGGCGAATCGGGCAGCGAAGGAGCAAATCAGGCGCCCGAACACGCCTCGCCACCGGCCGCCGAAACCCCGCCCGCGGCGCCGCCCTCCCCCGAACCGGCCGCGCCCTCCTCGCCGACCGGCGGCGTCAGCCCAGGCGGTTAGCGTCTGCCGATCCCGGGCGGTTCTGAGACTGCCGGGCATCAGCCACTGCCGCTCTCGGGCTGGAGCCCCAAAGCGGCCCGCTATCCGTAGAAGCGCGCGATGACCTGGAGCTGGCTGAAGATGTCGTGCGCCAGGAACAGCATCACGATCGCCGCGCCGACCGCGGGGCCCCAGCGCCGTCCGGCGCCGCGGGCCGCCAGCGCCAATATGGCGCCCAGCAGCGGAAGCAGCGGCAGTAGATAGCGCGTCTGAGCGTACTCGGCGTTGAATCTTTGAAAGGAGTGATAGGAGGTGGCGCCGATCAACAGCAACAGCCCGATCGCCATCACGCAATAGACGATCAACTCACCGGCGCGCTCGCGCAAGATCCTCGCCCTGTCGATCAGCGTGCGGACACAAAGACCGGCGATCACGGCGGCCGCCGCCAAGGCGCACTCGTAGACCCAGCCGGGGAACGTCGTGTCCAGCCAGCCGTAGAGGCCTACATAGCGATTGAACCAGAGCTGACGCGCGGGCACGATGCCATCGAAGTCGTGGGGCATTCCGGGCAGCCTCGGCACGTACAGCTGCCAGATGTAGCTGATCTTGCTCCACAACGATCCGTGCGAGCTACCGATCCCCCCCGACACGATTCCGAACGCCGGAGCGCCTGAAGCCGCGTGAATCGTCACGTACAGCAAGGGCGGGCCCAGCGCGATCGCAAGCGCGATCGCGAGCGAGACATACGCGGCGCGTCCGAGGCTCCGCGCGGCGCGCACGCTCAGCACTATCAGCCCGATGATCGCCCCGGGAGCGACGCCGATGAAATTCAGCTTGGTCGCGAAACCCACCGCAATGAGCACGCCGATTGTGATCGCATGCGCGCGCGTGAGGCCATAGCGAAAGCCCCGCGCCAAGCTCCAGAACAGCGCGGCGGTGACCGCGTACAACATCGAATCGGGATTCACCGCTCCAGACATGAACCCGAGCAGCGGCACGAGCGCCACGCCGAGGCCCCCCACCGTCCACGCCCACGAAAAGCGCGGGAGCGCCTCGCGCAGGAACAAGAACGTGAAGAGTGCCGTGAGCCCCGCCATCAGCGCCGAGAGCAGCCTCATCAGCTCGAGCCGGTCGAGCAGCGTACCGGCCCGGCCGATGGTGTAGGGAAAGGCCTCCAGCACGTAGTAGAGCGGCGGCTGCGAGCCAGCCACGCCGGCGAACTCGCTACCCCTCTCAGGCGACTGCTTGGCCCGCTGGAGATCGTCCTGGAGCTGCCTTTCCTGGGCCTGCGAGGAGATCGGCTGAAAGGTGGGCTCCATCGCCACCATCTGCTGGCGCGTGTCTTTGAGCGCAATCAGCTCTTCGAGCGAGTAGTGGCCGCTGCTCGAGGGCAGCCGGCCCGTCTCGGCAAGCTGCTTTACATAGGCAAGATGGTCGGGCTCGTCGGGTACTTGAAATGGCGGCGTGACGATCGACCACGCCACCGCATTCAGACAGGCGACGATCGCGCAAAGCCACGCAACCGTGGGAGCGCGTCGTAGCAGCTCGCGCGGAGTTGGCCACACCGGTCTGCGAGCCGTTTGCGGACGCTTACGAGCCTCTCGCGACCTGACCTGCTGGGCCTGCCGTCGAAAGGCTCTTGCGCCGACTCCCTGCCGCGACGGCGGGGCACGCCCGCCCGCCTTCGAGCGACTCATCCGAGTTCCCGCAGGAGGACTCGTGCGCTGAGTAGGGCGACCCCGGCCATGAGCACCACGACAAGAACGACGCTCCACGTGCCACTCGCGGCACGGCCCAGCCCCATCCGCCGCGCCACCTGCGGCGCGAGCGACAGCCACGACGAGTGGCTGGGACGCAAATATTCGATGCTCAGGCGTCCAGATAGCGGGCTGCCGTGACTGCGCGCAGCAAGCGCCCGGCTGGTTTGCTGTCCCAGCAGTTCGACCGCTTCCTTCCCGTTCAAGAAGAGCCGGAAGCAGACCGTTACCGGAGATCTCGATACAGATGGTGCCCGCACTGGAACGGTGACAGCGCCGCCTATCCATCCGCTCGCCTGCTCTCCGCGGGCGATGACGCGATTGTGCTCGAACACCTCCAGCGTAACCCGCGGCCCGACATCGGCGAGGATCCGCAGTCGAATCGCCGACGTGCCGCGTGGCAGGGTTTCACCCGATTGACATACATCCAGACCCCGCCTCGGTTCGAGCACGAGCGAACGAACGGGAAAGTTCATCGCCGAGACGGCGATCGGCGAATGCGAGAGCGTCACGGCAAGCGCAACCCCACAGAGAAGCAATCCGCCGGCGATCACAGCCTTGACGGGGCTCATTCTCACCTCAGTCCGAGCAGGCTGAGTAGCAAGTTGTGAGGAATAGCATGCTGATCATTGGGCAAATTCGAGTGACAGAACCAGCTCACTATGCCGGGTCGGTGAACCGTCGTCAAAGGCAAGCCTTGTGCTCGCTTCACGTCAAGAGCGCCGGGTGACTGCTGCGAGCCAATGCGCTCTCAGTAGCCCCGCTACGAGCGCGCTCATGCGCACCCCGGCGCGGTGAACGGAGCACACGAGCACGCAACGCTCCACCTCTCGTCTGTCTCTGACTCGCCCGCCGGATGCCGGTGAACACCTCCCGGCCGGACTGACCCTGAGCGGACCGACGCGCGTCTCGCCGGCCGCTATCCGATCGCCACGGCGGCTCGCTAGACTCGCTCCGGCCGGCTGCCATCGGGGTCTATCCGTAATAGCGCGCGATGACCTGTAGTTGGCTGAAGAGATCGTGGGCCAAGAACAGGACCACGATCAGGGCGCCGGTGGCGGGTCCCCAGCGCCGTCCGGCGCCGCGCGCGGCCAGTGCCAGCACGGCGCCCAGTAGCGGGAGCAACGGCAGCAGGTAGCGGGCCTGCGCCCAGGCGGACGGCGCGACCGCAAGATTGGAGGCGGCGCCCACCATCGCCATCACGCCGAGCGCCAGGAGCACGTAGACCGCCAGCTCGGGCGCGCGCTCGCGTAGCGCAGCGCGACTCGCGAACAGACCACGGGCGCACAACCCCACGATCAGCCCGGCGGCGAGCAGCGCGACGGTGTACACCCAGGCGGGGAAGAACGTATCGAGCCAGCCGAACCGGCCTACATAGCCGTCGAACCAGAGCTGGCGCGCCGCGGACAGGCCGGCGAAGTCGTTGACCGTCCCCGGCAGGCGAGGAAGGTAGAGCTGCCAGATGTGATTGGCCTCCTCGAGCAGCGATCTGTGTGCGGATATGACCCCTTCCGCCGCGCCAAGCACGGGACGACCGGAAAGGGCGTTGGACGCGAGGAACACGACCACGGGCAGGCAGCCGATCACTCCGGCGATCGCCGGTGCACGGAGAGCCACACGGCCGGAGCTGCGCACACCGCGGACCGCGATGACGCCGAGTGCAAAGAACGCGCCGGGGGCCAGCCCGACGAAGTTGAGCTTGGTCATGAAGCCGGTCGCGATCACCGCGCCCATCGCGATCGCCGAGTAGCTCGTCAAACCTCGCCGGAAGGCCCGTGCTGTGCAATAGAAGAGCGCCGCCGAGACGGCGAACAGCAGCGCGTCGGGGTTGAGCGCTCCCGACATGAACCCGAACAGTGGTGAGAGCGCCACCCCGAGCGCCCCGACCGTCCAGGCCCATGGCGCCCGCGGCAGCGTCTCGCGAAGGAACAGGAAGGTGAACAACGCGGTGAACCCCGCCATCAGCGCCGAGAACAGACGCATCAGCTGCAGGCGGTCGAGCAGCGTCCCGCCCGATCCCAACTTGTAAGGGACCGACTGCAGCGCGTAGTAGAGCGGCGGCTGGGAGACCGCCGAACCCGCGTTGGGACTACCCTTTTCCGAGGATCGGTTGAGTTCCTCGAGTGCCTTGTCGAGTTTGCTCTGTTCCGCTTGTGAGAAGATCGCTCGCTTACTGGGGCCTTGTCGAAGCTGGGGATAGCGCAGCGCCCGCAGGGCGAACGTCTCTTCGGTGGAGTAGCTGCTTTCTTCTCCCGAGGTGGGTCCGCTGCCGGTCTCGGCGAGCTGCTTGACGTAGGCGAAATGGTCGGGTTCGTCTGGGACCTGGAAGGGCGGGGTGATGAACGACCAACTCGCGGCGCTGAAGCACGCGACGAGTGCGCACATCCAGGCGGCCACCGGCACCCGCCGAATCACGCTCCGCGGACTGGGCAGCGGCGGAAGTCCTCTGCGCGTCGCGGTCACGTGCTTGCGCTCCGTCCTTGCCTGCGTCGATCGCGCCCGCCGCGTGAACTGCCGCGAGCCGACCCCCTGGCCGCGCCGGGCCGGCGGTGCCTGCCGGGGCGGCTTGGTGGAGCGCTTACTCATCGGAGCCTCGAAGCACCAGCCACGAGGCCACGGCCGCAGCGGCGAGCATCAGCGCCGCGAGCACGAAAGCGACCCAGCCGCCGCTCCAAGCGCGACCGAGCCCCAAGTGCCTCGCCACCGCGGAGGCGCGCGCCAACCACGAGGAGTGCCCTTCGCCCAGATAGTCGATCTTCACTCGGCCGATCAGCGGCCTTCCGCGACTCGTTCGCGCTGCGCTCGCCCTGTCGGTACGACTCCCCGAGACGATCAGTTCGTCGCGAAGCGGTGTGGTGGCGAAGCAGATCGTCGCAGACGAGATCGCCCGCGATACCGCTTTGAGCGGGACGGTCACGTCCTGTCCACTCCAGGCCGAGCCACGCTCTCCGGCGCCGAGGAGATTCGCGCCCGAGAGCACCTTGACCTTCACCGAAGGACCTGTGAACGCGGCAAGCGAGAGCCGGATCGCGCGCGTGCCCGAGGGCACGCGTTCGTTCTCCTGACAGGCGGCGACGTCGCTGGTGGCGGAGATGCCGATGACTTCTTCGCCCGCGGAGTTCCTCGCCAGCACCGTCGGCGGGGACTGCGACAGCACCGCCCCGACAGCCGCCGCCAGGATCGCCAGCGCCACGAAGAGCGTGATCCTCACGCGTCGCATCAGTCCCGCCGGCGCCCAGCGAGCAGATCGGCCGTGGCGATCGCCATGGGCTGAGCGCCCCCCTGCTCATCGAAGACGCGTGGGCCTTCGACGACGAGCTGCGTCATCGCGCCGGGAGGATCGAGCTATCGCGAGGTCTCTGTCTCAGGTGTGTCATGTGGGCCAGGCCCCAAGCGTCTGCGGATGGTCGAAAGACCAGTGCTATCGATCGGCCGAAACGCTGTCAAGCGCGGCGCCCACAGGGCGGCGGGGCCCGCGCCGGAATCCCTGTCGAGCGGCGTATCGCGCCCGTCGAAACGCCCCGTAGGCGCATGGCCGCGGGGGCGACGGCCCTTGACAGGAGAGGTAAACGTGGGTGGAGTAACTCGCGCGGCTGGGCGTCTCTGACTTGCTCGCTCGGCGCGCCACTGCGGGCAACAAATAGCGTTCCGTGGACGATGAACAGAGCGCGCCGCCAGCCACCCGAGGTCGGCGACCTGGGGCCCACTATCCGAGGCCGGCTACCCGGATTCGCCCATCCGGGCGCCCGCGCCCGAGACGCAGTCCTCGCTCGCGCGGAGGTGCGGGCGGGAGACGTGCCGGTTGCCGGCCAGGCAGAAGCGCCAGCGCAGCTCGACCGCGCGGCTGATGCCGATGCGCGGACCGTCCAGCACGGCCGGCTCGCGCCAGGCCCGGCTACGCGCCCGGATCTTCACCGGGCCGCGCGATAGCGAACAGCCGTTCTCGCTCAACTCGACGCCGAGTGCCTGCGTGAGCTTGCCCGGCCCCGAGCAGAGCTCCTCATCGCGGGCCGGGCGCTTGCCGATCGGGCCTCGCCGCGTGCGCATCGTCTCGATGCCCTCGGTCGGGACGAGCGCCCGGATCAGCACTGCGGCGCCGACGCCCCGCTGCTCGCAAACGGCGTTGAGCAGAGCGTGGATGCCGTAAGAGCGGTAGACGTACGCGCGGCCCGGCTCGCCGAACAGGGTCTCGGTGCGCGGCGTGAGCCCCACGAAGGCATGGCACGCCGGCTCGCTCTCGTGATAGGCCTCGGTCTCGACGATCACGCCCGCGGCGCCGTCGTGCTCGACGCCGCAGCCGATCAAATCGCGCGCCACCTCGAGCACGGGCCGCGCGTAGAAGTCAGCCGCCAGCGGCCTCATCGAGCGCCGCCCGAGCCGCGGCGAGCTGCTCCTGGACGCGGCGCGAGGAGGTCCCCCCCTCCGAGATCTTTGACTCCAGCCAGGAGCCCTGCGCGAGCACCTCGCGCAGCTCCGCGCCGTGGCCAGCCAGCGTCTCGCTGTGCGCCGCCAACTCCTCCGACGTCAGCTCCGACAGCCGTCTGCCGCTATCGAGCGCCGTGCGCACCAGCGCCGCGACGACGCCGTGGGCCTCGCGGAAGGGCACGCCCAGGCGTACGAGCAGGTCGGCCACGTCCGTCGCGGCGATCAGCTCGTCGCTCGCCGCCTCGTGCAGCCGCTCGCGCTCGAAGCTCACACCGGCGACCATGCCGGTCGCCGCCGCAAGCGTCAGCTCCAGCGTGTCGACCGCGTCGAACAGGTGCTCCTTGTCCTCCTGCAGGTCCTTGTTGTAGGTGAGCGGCAGGGCGTGCATCACGCCGTGGAAGGCGGCCAAGTGACCGACCACGCGCGGCGCCTTGGCCCGCAGCAGCTCGGCGGCGTCGGGATTCTTCTTCTGCGGCATGATCGAGGAGCCGGCGCTCCAGGCGTCGGGCAGCTCGCAGAAGCCGAACTCGGTGCTCGACCACAGCACGAGCTCAGCCCCGAGACGGGACAGGTGGGTGGAGCAGGTCGCCGCCGCGCTCAGGTAGTCGAGGACGAAGTCCCGCCCGGAGACGGCGTCGATCGAGTTCGGGGCGACCCCAGGGAAGCCGAGCTCGCGCGCGAGCTGATGCCTGTCGGTATCGAAGTTCACGCCGGCGAGCGCGCCCGCGCCGAGCGGCAACGCTCCCGCCTGCGCCTCGGCGAAGTCGAAGCGCGCGCGGTCGCGCGCGAGCATCCAGAAGTAAGCCAACAGGTGATGACCCAAGTACACGGGCTGGGCACGCTGCAGGTGGGTGTAGCCGGGCATCGGCCAGTCCGCGTGCTGCTCGGCGCGCTCGATTAGCACGCTCATCAGGCGCGTGATCGCAGCCCGCGCCTGCGACGAGCGCTCGCGCGTGTACATCATCAGGTCGGTCACCACCTGGTCGTTGCGCGAGCGCGCGGTGTGCAGCCGCCCGCCAACCGGGCCGGCGAGCTCGGTCAGGCGCCGCTCGATCGCCATGTGGACGTCTTCGTCCTCTGGGCTGAAAGGGAAGCGCTCCTCGCGCAGCTCGCGCTCGACGGCGTCCAGGCCAGCCAGCAGCTCGTCGCGGTCGGCGCCGTCGATGATCCCCCTGTCGGCGAGCATGCGCGCGTGCGCGCGCGATTGCGCGATGTCCTGCGGCCACAGGCGCCGATCGAAGTCGAGCGAGGCGTTCAGCCGATGGAAGTCCGGGTGTTGAGGCTCGTGAAAGCGCGACACGGCGATCAGTCTAGGGCCGCCGGGGGCGCGAACGGCGATCGTGTCGTGGTCCGGGGCGCGAGCCGATCTGGCATACTGCCGCTCGATGTCGGCCGGACGCCCCAGAGAGCGCCCGGCCGCATGTCGTTCGGTTGCGTGAGAGGCGACTAAGCCAAGGAGGGGACGAGATCGTGTTGAAGACGGCTTACCCGGGCATCCCCGTGGCGCTGCGCCATCGCTCGCGCCGCCCTAGCCTGCGTGCGGCGCTGTCGATTCTCGCCCTGGCGGGGCTCTCGCTCGCCGGCCCCACGGTCGCGCTGGCGGCAAAGGAAGCGCCCGAGAAGGACCAATCCGCTCCACAAGCGCCAGCCAAACCGGCGAAGGAACAGCGCATCAAGGAAAAGGCCGCGGCGAAGGAACAGTCCGCGAGCGGTAACGGCTCGGGCCAGTTCTACGAACGCGTAGCTTGGGGCCCGAAGCTCAAACAGCGCGCGAACATCTGGGCGTCCGCTACGCCCAACTCCACGACCGTCATCCTCGTGCACGGTGGCGGCTGGCGGAAACAGGGCGGGCTCGCGTACCTGAAAAAGGAGGCGCTGGGGCTTCAGGCACACGGATTCACGGTCTTCAGCATCAACTACCAGCAGGACAACGCGAACAGAGCGGCCTTCCCGCTCGAGCCGAACGACATCATGGCGGCGACGCAATGGGCGATCGCGCACGCCGGCACCTACAACTCCAATCCCAGCAAGGTCGTGCTCGTGGGCGGCTCGGCCGGCGGCAACCTGGTCGCGCTGGCCGCCGAGCAACTGGACGCCGCGCACCCCGGGACCGTCAAAGCCGTCGTCTCGCTCAGCGGCCCGATGAACTTCCAGACGTTGATCCCACTGGTCGAAAACGGGGTCATCACGAATCGCAACTTCATCGTCTCGATCTACCAGGCACTCGGCGGCAGCGAAGACGAAGGCTACTTCGGCGGAGAAGAAGAAGACGAAGAAGAAGTCCTGCTGACCCAAGCGCTCGAGTTGGAAGGCTCGCCGGCCCTGAACATCTCAAGCCACAACTGCCCCGAGTGGTTGCTGTTCACGAGCGCAGACGACCTCGTGCCGGCCTCCCAGTCTGAAGAGATGTACTCGGACCTGCTCGCGTCGAAATGCAAGGCGACGCTGCAAGTCCTTCCCGGCTCCCAGCACGCGTTCGCGTACTGGAACCAGGTCAGCGAGACGATCTACGGCTTCATCAAAGCGCAGTAGCAGGGCATCGCGCTCAACCGCTCGCGAAGACGCTTTCTTCCGGCGCCATCGTTCCGCGATAGTGGCTGCATTTCTGCACCACGAACCCCGCTCGGCAGTCGGTCCGCGCGAGCCACTTGCCTCTATACGCCCGGACGAACTCCTCGAGCGCCCGTCGGCGCCGTTCGGTCGCGAGTTCGCCGGCGATCGTCCCCTGCACGTCGGCCAGCGGCGCGAAAGTGCCTGGCGTGACTCGCCTGACCACGAACAGGGCATAGCCGTGGATCAGTTTCAGCGGGCCGCCAATGGTGCCCGGCCTGGCCGCGAAGATGGCCTGCGCGAGCGCGCCTTTCCAGTTGTGGATATCGAAGCTGCTCGGTCGCTCGACCGGCTCGTGGAGAGCCATGCTCGCGAAACTCGCTCCGGACCCGACTCGCCTCGCGAGGCTTCGTGCGGCGGCTGGAGTCTTGATGTTCTCGATCAGATCGACATCGCGTCGTTCCGGTACTCGAAAGCGCTGGAGGTTGCTTCTGTAGTAGTCGACGACCTGCGTGTGGGCGATTGGCGCTGCGCTTCTCATCAGCGACCCGTGGATCGCAGTGGCCGCCAGTTCAGTCTCGATCTCGCGCTTGACGTCTGCGACGGTCTTGCCCGTCGAGTGAAGAGCTTCCTGGAACGCGGCGCCACCGTCGGGCACGGATTCCCTCAGTTCCTCGAGCTGATGGCGGATCGCTGCTGTGGAGACCACGAGACCCCGGTCGGCGGCCTCGCCCATCAGCCAATCCGAGGAGATCAGGAAGTCGAGCGCCTGTTGACGAGGCGGCCGCTGTGCCTCGGCCGCCGAGCTCGAGTCGTGCCCTCCTCGCGCGATCACCTTCGCCCAGTGATCGACCGTAGCCTCGTCGATGGCCATGTCCCCGACTCGCACGGCAACCGGGCTCTGGGTTGCCCCGCAGGCGCTCAGCGCGAGGACGATCGAAGCGGCCCCGCACGCCACGCTGCGACCGATCGGCCCGCGGAATGGCACGAGCGGCCGGCGTCGAGTCAAGAGCCGTGGCTGTGACACTGCCCCGTGCGATAGCCGGTGTGGGTCCTGCTGCTCATCTCAGCCCGCCATCGAGGGCGCGGGCGCCCTACGCATGGCGACGACGCGGGCGCCTCCGTCGGGCGCGAAGGAGACAGAGCTCCGCGTCACTCCCTCCGAGCGCGAGTCTGCCGCACGGAGCTCCAACTCGCTTAGCACGACCTGGATGACTCGCTTCATCTCCAGCTGGGCGAAGCTCGCGGCGACGCAGCGGCGCACGCCGCCTCCGAACGGAATCCACGTATAGGTGCCGGCCGAGTCCTCGAGGAAGCGCTCGGGTCGGAAGCTGAGCGGCTCAGGGTAGACGTCGGAGCGACGATGCATCAGGTACACGCAGGGCGCGACGACCGTCTCCGGCGGAAGCGTGTACGCCCCGAGCCGCATCGGCTCGATCAACCGCCGCATCACGACGGGCACGGCGGGACAGAGGCGCAGCGTCTCCTTGACGACCGCGTCGAGGTACTCATCGCCTTCCTGGCGCAGCACCTCCTCACGCAGGCGCGCGAGCTTGTCCGGATGGCGCAGCAGCCGCTCGAACACCCAGGCGAGCGAGGTCGCGGTCGGTCCGTCGGAGAGCATCGTCACGAGTTCGTCGCGCATCTTGTCCTCTGCGATCGGCGAGCCGCCCTCGCTGTACGCGCGCTCGAGCATCGAGAAGATGTCCTCGCGTTCAGGTGACGTCGCCGCCGCTCTGCGCGAGCGCACCTCCTCGAGCACGGTCGACTCCACCTGCCGCATCGCCGTCTGAAATCCGGAGCTGGCGGTTATCGAACGCGAGCCGACCGCGGCGAGCAGCGCCAGCCGGCTGGGCTTGTTGATCCAGTTGGTCAGATTCACGAGACGCTGTCTGAGGGTCTCACCGCGCTGCTCTTCGATGTCCTCGAAGACCGCGCGCATCACCACCTCGAGGCTGATCGCCTGCATACGCGGCCACAACTCGAACGGCTCGCCAATTGGCCAGCGCCGGATCTCCTCTTGCGCCACGTCGGTCATCATCGCGCCGTAGTCCTTCATGCGCTGTCCGTGAAACGACGGCAGCAGGCGCTTGCGATCGCCCATGTGCTGCGGCTCGTCGAGCAGCATGACCGATCGTGGCCCGAGCAAAGGCTCGAGCAGCGGATTGGCTTCACCCGCGCCCGCGCGAAGCAGCTCGGAATCGGTGGTGAACACCTGCTTGACGTGCTCAGGATTAGCCAGAAACACCCAACGGCGGTTGCGGCGAATACGCAAGGTGAAGATCTCGCCGTAGCGACTCGCGCAGCGGTCCATCAGCGCGAGTGGGCGCAGCGCCCACATCGCGGCCTGAAGAGGGACCGGGACACGAGGTCCCGGAGGAAGCGTCGTCCGCTCGCTCGCGCCCGAAAGCGCTCGCGCTCCGCTCGCGCGTGGCTCACCCCGATCTTGGCTCACGCGTTTCTCTCTCGGCCGGTTCGGCGACATTCCCACTTTCCTCCAATCTGCCTGTTCGAGTCATGTGACGCCGATTTCCCAAGCCCGCGTAGGGTGTCCGTGGCATCGCTTGCGCTATGACGTTTGCCTTGTAGTCACACTATCCCGCATATTCAGAGCAGAATCTGGATCTGCGATCTGGCGTGTGACGGCCCTCTGGCGAGCGTGGCCTGACGACGGATCGGCCGGCGTCTCGGCGGCCAATCGTCCGCTCGCGATCAATCCTGCAGTGCGAGCGCCGCAGGAACACGGGCGGCGAGGTAGCCGGGAACGCTCAGGACCACCAAGGCGGCGAGGGTCACGAGCGCGAGGCTGCTGAGCGCCGTCGGCACGGCGATCGAATGCACGACCGGGTAGTTGACGATCGCGCTGAGAGCGCGGTCGAGCAGTTGCTGGCCGAGCAGTCCGAGCACCGCGCCACTCGCGCAACCGGCCGCCAGCAGCAACAGGCTCTCGAGCAGGATCGTGGCCCACAGCTCCTCCGGAGAGAAGCCGTCGAGCTTGAGCTTGGCCAAGCGCGCGCGGCGCTGCCAGATCATCGCGCTCATCGCCGCGGCCATCGCCAGGACCGCGGCCGTCAGGATCAGCGCCGCGATCTGCGAGAGTCGCTCGAGGCCCTGACGCGTCAGCACACGTTGCTTCTCGGCGTGCTGCCCGGCGCTCTGCACAGCGAGCCCGGAGTGCGGGCCCAGCGCGGTTTCGATCTCGCGGCGCCCCTGAGCCGTTGAGGTGCCTCGGGCGAGCAGGATGTTGTAAGCGCTGGGCTGCTCGCTCTCCCACGCACGCGCGTAGTCCTCGGCGTTCACGATGATCGCGCCGGGCGCCCAGCCGATGTTCGTCGAGATGGCGGCGAGGCGGAACCTCGACGGGTGCGGCGCCGGCAGCGTGAACGCTTGCCCGATGTGCAGATGGTGCTCGCTTGCGAGCGCTCCGGAGAGGACCGCCCAGCCACCACGGCGCAGTCGCTCATCGGCGAGCCGCAGGCTCCCTTGCGTGAGCTGGCTTGGTGGTATCAAGGGGACGGCCGCGACGGGCGGTGCGATCACCCACGTTCGGCGCTCCTCCCAATCCAGCAGCCCGCCACGGTAGATGCGCGCGTCACGCACGTCGGGGAGGCGGCGCAGGCGCTCGAGCGCCGTCGCGGGAAACGGCTGGGTCATAAGCAGGTTGAACGAGCCTGCGGGAGAGACCCAGATGTCGGTCGAGGCGTTCATGTCGCGCGCGGCGTTTTCAAGGCCGTTCTGCAGGTCGCCGTGAGCTCCCTGGATCGAGACGCTGCCGAACACTGCGACGGCGCCGGTCGCGGCGATCGCGACCGCGCGCGAGCGGCCGGCGCGCAGCTCCATGACCGCGACATGTGGGATGGCGCTCCTCACAGCCGGTGCGAGGCGCTTGAGCAGCACGAGCGTCGCGCCGAGGGCGAGCGGAAGCAACAGCAGCAGTGCGCATGTCAGGCTGAGCATCCCGAGGATCGCCTGCTGCGGCGCTGCGAGCAGGATCGCCAGCGAGAACGCCAAGCACACGGCGCCCGCCAGCGTGCCTCGACGCATCCTCCGCGTGTCCACGACGTCCGGTCTGAGAGCGGTCGCGGCCAGCGGGTCGCGTGAGAGGATGTCGCGCAAGGGACTGAGCACGGCGACGATCGCGGCGAGCATCCCACCGACTACGGCGATGAGCACGCTTTGGGCGCTCACGACACGCGCCGAGCCAACCGCGAACGCCGAGGACAGGAAGCCGGGATTGGAGTGAAAGAGGCGGATCGAGAGCTCATCCCCCAGTCCCAGTCCAAGCGCGCAGCCGACCGCGCCGAGCACGGCTGCGTCGAGCAGCAGCACGCCGATCACCGCGCGCGGCGGGTAGCCGTCGCGGCGCAAATCGGCGATCAGTCGCCGGCGCTGGGAGACGGTCAGGAGCATCGCGTTGAAGGCGAACAGGAACCCGACGAGCGCGCTGATTGCGGCGAACAGCACGGTCGACTGGTTGCTCGCCGCGGCCGCCTTTGTGAACAGCCGCTCGTCGTGGCTCGTCGGCCTGACGTCCAGCCGCCGGCCGGCGAGTTGCGTGAGCGCCGTCCGCACGGCCCCTTCCCGTCCGCGCTTAGGCGTGACGAGCACGCGCGTGAGACGCCCTGCCTCGCCGGACATCTGCTGTGCGAAGGAGAGTGGCGCGATCACGATCGGGCTGTCGATCAGCGCTCCGATCTGCCTTGCCGAGAGCTGGCTGTAGAGCGGCGCCTGGTTGACGTGACCGCCGATCTCGAGCGTGGCTTCCGCACCGAACTTCGTGACACCGATCTCACGCGCGAGCGGGGCCGGCAGCACGATCGCGCCAATTCCCCCAAATGGCGCCAGCTTGGTGTTGCGCACCAGCGCCCCGCCGAGCCGCGCGAGGCTCTCATCGGCGCCGATCAGCTCGACCGAGCGGCTGCCGCGCGGTCCAAGCGCGTTTGCGTTTGCTTCCAACAGTGGCGCGGCCGAGGCGACACCCGGAATCCGGCGCACCCTCGTGAGCAGGCGCTCGTCGAAGCCGCGTGGATCGCGCGCGAGCAGCTGCAGCGTCGCGCTGCCGACGATCCCGCGCGAGAGCCCGGCCACGGAGCTCGAGAGGCTTTCGCTCGCGACCTGCGAGGCGAACAGCAATGCCACTCCCGCCGCGATGCCGGCGACCGCGAAGCATTCCTGCAACAAGCGCGCGCGCAGGCGCACCCGATACAGGTGAAGCATGTTGGCGAGCCTCATCGCGGCCCCGGCGAGCCGATCACTCCGGAGCGCCCGCGAACCCTGCGTCCGACCGATGGTCGGTGAGCCGTCCGTCGCGCAGCGCGAGCACGCGATCGGCGTAGCCCGCGGCGAGCGGATCGTGACTCACGAGCACGACGGCGACATCCCGCTCGCGGCACAACTCGCGCAACAGCGCAAGCACTTCGCGACTGCGCTGCGTATCGAGGCTGCCGGTCGGCTCGTCCGCGAGCAGCAGGCGCGGCTCGGTCGACAGGGCACGCGCGATCATCACGCGCTGGCGCTCACCCATCGAGAGCGTCTCTGAGCGCTGCTCCAGCCGCTCGCCGAGCCCGAGACGCTCCAGCAGCGGCGCGACACGCGCGTGCGCCTCCCGCCACGGCACGCTTTTCAGCAGCTTCAGCACCGTGTTGTCCACCGTGCTGACCCCCGGCAGCAGGTCGAAGCTCTGGCGGATGAAGCCGAGCTCCGAGAGCCGGTAGCGCGAGGCCTCCCGCTCTGAGAGCGAGCCAACGTCGCGCCCGTTCACGAGCACCGCGCCGCCGGTCGGCTCGAGCAACGCCGCGACCATCAAGAGCAGCGTTGTCTTGCCCGATCCCGAGGGCCCGTACAGAGCGAGCATCTCGCCCGCGGCGACCGACAGCGACACGCCGTCCACCGCCCGCACCGGCTCGCCTCCGAGCAGTGGATAGTGCTTGACGAGCTCACGCAGCTCCAGCATCGACACCCCGCCCCCCCTCACCCAGGCAGACGGCGGCCGGCGTTGGCGTGGCGGCAAGGACGACGGCGCGCCTACGTGTAGTCCGGCCGACCAGGCGGCGCAGCCGGAAGATCAGCAGCATCGGCCCCGCAAGCGGACCGACCACCGTACGCACGACCCGGAGCGCATCCGCGCTGGGACCAGACGCCTCTGGCGTCGAGAGATAGCTACAGGCCATCGCGGCGATCAGGACCGTGTGGCGCCGGCCATCGGGAAGCGCCCGCGCCGCTCCCAACGCCCGAGCAGCGAGCCAGCACAGGCGCATGGCGGCATCCTGGGTGGGCGGACAACAGCGGATGAGGCTGAGTTGCCCGGTCACTGCGTCCTCGGCCTCGTCGATGAGGCTATCGAGCAGCGAGTGCAGCGCGCCGATCCACGGAAAGTAGGCGTTCTCGATCGCGGCGAGCTCCTCCGCGTGCACCGCCGGCGCAGCGGCGGCGGCGATCAGCGCGTGCACGCCGAGCGAGGATCCGGCGGCGGCGGCCGTCTCCCACCATTCGAGGTCGTCGTCCGGCGAGAGACGCGTGCGTGCCCAGTCCTCGAGCTTCCCACGCCCGTCGATGCTGAGGCTCTGGAAGGCCACGATGCGCGCGGCGAGCCGGCGCGCCGGTCTCGCCGCCGGGCGGTATGCCGGCAGTTCGCCCAGCGCCGCTCGGCAGGCGTCGACGATCTCGGCAAGGTAGCCGCCGTCCCCAGGCTGAGGGTTATGGGCGTAGTAGTCGCGGTGCGCCGCGTGCGGATCGAGTGCGACGAGCAGTGCCCCGTGCAGGTCGTGCGCGTTGTCCGCCGGCTCCGCGCTCGGCTGCTCGGCGAGCATGTCGGCGTGGTTGTAGATCGCCTGACACGCGACCAGCGCCCGCACCGCCGCTGCGCGCCGCCGCCGGGGCACGAACGCAGCGAAGGCCGCGGCGCCCTCCATGTTCCCGCGCTTGCCGAGTGCGGCCAGCGCCGAGCGCCGCAGCTGCGGATCGGGAATGCGCGCGGCGCGCCTACGCCAGTGACGCAGCTCGCGCCCGACGCGTGGAAAGACGACGAGCCAGTAGCGCAACGCGGCCCCCGCGAATACCCCCGTCAGCGCCAGATGCTCGCCGAAGCCAAGGCGATCCATTCGCACCGATCCGTCCCACGTCTCCGGAGGCCCTTTCATCAGCGCGCCGGAGCTATCGTCGCGGCGGGCAGGGCGCCGTGCTTCTCGCGACGGTGCTGGTCCCGTCCTCGAAGCCGAACTGCGCGGAGAAGACGAAGCCACCGCGCGGACAGCGTCGCGGAAGCGAGACACCCTTCGGGTGGAAGCCGATCGTATGGCCGTGCACGTGCTCGTAGTAGGTCAGGTGAGCCGGCCCGATCGTCGTGCGCACCCTCAGGATCGACACGGGTGGCCCGCTCGTCACGCTGGGAACGAGCGGTATCGCGGCGTCGAGGCGGCCGCCGAGCGTCTGCGAGCCCGCGATCAACTCACCCTCGAAGACGATCTGCGCATAGACCGGTTCACGCCCGTCGGCATAGAACAGCACGACGATGTTCCCGTCGTGCGGCGGCCCCATCAGCGCCTGGATGTCGGGGATCTCGTGACCCGAGCTCTGGCCAAAGGGCACTTCCACATACGCGCTGCCGAAGCCGAGGCGCGAGTTGGGCGAGCAGCCAGCCAACCCGCGTTCGAGCAGCGCGGCCGGCTGGCAGATCGCGAGGCCCAAGGTGGTCGTGAGATAGTTGATGCCAGTCGGCAAGCGCAGGCTGACACTCCGTAGCGGCGAGGGCAAGCCGCCGCTCGTGTTGGCGATGTCGAACCCGAAGCCGATCGTCGTGCTCGCTCCCAGCCGGTTCGGCGAGAACGACGCGTGCAGGACGACCGCTTGGGCCGCGCCAGCCGGCGGCGGAACGCTCGCGCAGGCCAACAACGCGACGCCGAGCACGACGATCCTCGCCAGGTTGCGCACGCACCTCACCTACACCGACAGCGGTCCGCTCAGCTGCACCGTCACGGCGTCGTTGCGGCGCTGGATGGTGCCCGTGAAGCTCAGTCGAGATGCATGAGCGTGGGCGTATCTACCGGTCCCCCGCTCGATCGCCAGAGTGCCCGTGAAGGCTGCGTAGCCGCCAATGACGCCGTAGCGCGCCGAGCCGGCGCCCGACAGCGAGCCACCGCGCGGATAGATGTTGACCTCGGCCGTCACCTTGTTGTTGGAGACGAGGTGCAGATGGATGTAGATCGTTCCCCTGACCGTGCCCGTGGCCGAGCCTTGCTCGTTGAGCGTGAAGCCGTGTTTGCTCGTCAGGTGCAAGCGCCCGGTCTCGTGCAGGGACACCGTGCGTGCAGCGCGTGCACGGACGGTCGTGGCGAGCGCCGAGCTACTCGTGTAGGCAACGGCGACAGACGCGCCGAGGCACATGAGGAGCACCCTCGCCCCCACCGCCATTCGTCCCCACCCCACAGCTACCCCTTCTTCTTGGCGTGCTTCTTAGCCCCGTAGCGCTTCCGAGCCTGCTTTTCGCACGCCGCGCGCCGGCTGTGGCTCTTCTTCTTGCGACACGCCTTCAGCGCTTTCGCGAGTTTCTGCGCGCGTGTGAGCGACTTTGGACAGCCCGTCACGCTGATCTTCGTCGCCTGGTTGAGCACCGCGCCGTTCTGCGCGAGGAATTCGCTCGGCATCACGAGCTTTGACGTACACAGGTTGCCGTTCGCCGCAAGCGCTGAGAACTTGCCCTGCGGGAGGGTCAATTCGAAGCTCGAGACGGGCTGGTCGGGAACTGTCTTGAACGTGCTGCTCGTGACCCCGGCTTTGTTGATGAACGTGGAGCCGACCAGGTCGATCGTGACGCCGTAGCCCTGCAGGACGAAGATCAGATCGGGGAACGCTTCCCCGCCGTGGCTGACGAAGTACGCGGGCCCTTCCAGGGGCACGGGCAGGACCGGCGTGGTCGCCTTGGCGTGCCCCACGATCGACGCCGGCGGGCATCCCGCCGGGTTCGCCGCGAACTGCGCGGCGGTGCAGGCTTTCTGCAGGGTCGTTAGCCGCGATGGCAGCTGCTTGGGCAAGTCGACCTTGACGCGGGCGATGTTCGCGTAGGTGCCCGCGGGGCCCTGCGGGTAGGTGAGCTTCACCGACAGGCTCGCCCCGTTGGCTTTGCTGGTTTTGCCGCTGGTCGAGACGGCGAATTTCGGCGCGAATTTCAGGTTCGCGCAGCTCGCGGCCTGAAACGGCGAGGAGATCGAGACGCGCTGGCCGAGGTTGCTGCCCAGCGTGCTCGAGATCGCCATCGGCGCGCAGCTGGTTGGGTTCAGCGTGAAGTTCTGCCGGTCGATGTAGACGCGGATGTCGCGCACGTGGGTGACGATCCCCTGGATGATGTGCGGGATCGGTTCAGAGGCGCTCGGATCGACGCTGACCTGGGTGGTGCTCGGGTCGATCCGCAGCCCGAAGCGCAGCACGACGGTGCCGAGGTCAAACGGGCCGACGACGGCCGAGGTGACGCTCACGATCGAGAACGGGTCGCCTTTGTAGGGGCCCGCCAGATAGATCTTGCCGGGGGTGTAGGCGAGCACGCCGCCCACGCCGGTGCCGACGAGCGAGTGCCCGATCTCGCTCTGCGCCGGACACGAGGATTGCGCCTGCTCCTGGGCGCCGGTATTGCCCCGCGCCAGCGCGATGCTCGCCTCCGGGCAGAAGGGGATCCCCGTGAGGTTGCCCGTCAGGCCCGGGGGCAGATCGGTGGAGAAGGAGGAGATTTCCTGCTCGGCATCGCCTCGCGTGAGGCGGACGCTGAGCGGGCTGTAGGTTCCCGCGTTGTTGTTCAGCGTCCCGGCTTGCAGCTGCGGTGAGAAGGGCGGGGCGCCACCGGTGGGGCACGCGCCTCCGCCAGAGCCCTTCGTGATCGTAAAGGAGGAGAAGTCGGTCAATGCCGCGGTGGGGTCTGACCACGGCGTGAACTGCGCTTGGGTGGTGTAGGCGCCGCAGGTGGGTGGGGTGATCAGCGGCGCCTGCTGGCCTTCGCGGAAGTGGAAGTTGAAGTGGTCGAAGGGCAACTGGGGGTTGTTCTCGAACGTCGTCGTCAGCTGGCCCGTGACGGGGTCGGGGGTGACCTTGCCGGCGAGCTTGATGAGCACCCCGGTTTCGGGGTTCTTGGCGACGATATAGAGCGCCACGAGCGCGCCGAAGGGGTTTTCGTGTGGCTGGGCGATGAACAGCGAGCCGTGGATCTTCTGCGTCAAGAGCGGCGTTTCGATTTCCACGGTGCCGAGCTTTGAGTCGTTCGGGCAGCCGGCTCCCGGAGGAGATTCGAGCGTCTCCGCGGCGTAGTCCGCCGGGCGGCAGCCCCCGAGCCCGACACCCGCTGAGGGGTTGATCGTAAAGCCTTCGGGCAAGGTCACGACCGTGTCCTTGAGCTGGGACTGCGCCACGCCGCCGGCGTTCAAGAGGCCTTCGTCATCGAAGTTCAGGTTGAAGTCAAGGCCGCTCGGCGAGGAGGCGCTGTCAGTGCTCGGTTCGGCGGAGATCTGCGGGCCGAACGCGAGCTGGTTGCAGCCCGTGAGCGAGAGAGGGTTGCCGGAGCTGTCTTTCAACCGGTCTTCGAAGGCGGGGAAGGAGAAGCCCTGCGGGGCGGCTTTGGTGGGCCAGGAGACGCCTTGGATGCTCGGGTTGAAGGGGGCGGAGCAGTTCGTGGGCAGCGTCAGGAAGGCGGCCGGGTGGCTCTCGAGGGAGGGGATGCACGGGCCGGCTTCTTTTTCATAGCGCCCGCCCACGAGGCAGCCCCAGCCACGCGATTGGTTGTGGCTCGGGTCCGCGGGCGCGCCCCAGAAGACGGTCGTCGCCGTGATGAAGCCGATCAACTGGGGGATGTTCTTGACGCTGACCGTGACGCCGTAGTCTTCGCCGGGGCCGCTGCGCAAGGCGGTGTCGAGGATCACCGGGCTGCGCAGGGCCTCAAAGCCGAAGCGAGCCGGCTCGCCCACGGCCGGGGTCAGGTTGAAGATCGGCACGATCAGTTCTTCTTCCCCGCCCGGAGTGGTCGAGACCGTCACCAGGGCGGCTCCGATCACGGTATTGCTCGGGCAGCGGTTTATCTGGCCGCCTTCGGGGACGTGGGCGAAGTCCTGGTCGTTGCACTGCGGTATCGCCGTGGGATTGCCGATCTGCCCGGGCGGCAGCTTGATGTCGAGATTGCGGGGCATCGCCGGCGGCTTGAGCGTTTCGAGGTTGCGATTGAAGCTCACCGTGCTCGTCAGCTGGTAGGGGTGCGAGCCGGCGCGCGTGTCGACTTCGCCGCCTTCTTCTTCGGGGAGGAGGGTGAAGTCTTCGACGCCGAAGCTGATGGCTTGGTCATCGATCGGGGTCGCGCGCTTGGCTGTGGCCGGCGGCGCGCCGCCGCCGTTCACTTCAAGGACGTTCAGGTCGCCGGAGACGGCGCCCGCTTCGACTTTGACCTTCAAGCGCATTTCGAGATGTTCGTAGGGGACCACGGGGCCGAGCAGGAATTCCGCGTGTTCCGGTTCCGGGAAGCCTTCGAAGAATTCGCTTTCGCTCGAGCAGGACGCGCTCGAAGCCGTGGTTTTGCAGTAGCCGAGCGCCGCCCAGGGTTGGGCTTCTTCGAAGATCGACGGACGCGGCGCGAAGAATTCGACTTCCTGCAGGGTCAAGCCCGGCGGCAGCTGATCGGTGAAGGTGTAGTTGCCTGCGGTCGGGGCGTTGCCGAGGTTGATCGCCTGCACCACGATCGTGCCTTCGCCTCCGGGGGGCAGGTGAGAGGGAATCAGGCGCGAGGTGAGATGCCACCAGGGACCGGCGGCGGCGCTCGCCTGGGTCGCGCCTGCGCCGGCGAGGAGCGCCAGCGCCGAGCAGGCGACCAGGGCCAGGAGCAGCGTCCTTGTCGGGCGAGGCCAGCGGCGCCTGCTGGGCAGGGTCTCAGCTTGCGCGCCGCTAGTGGATGGATGGGCTCCGTTCGTCATCGCCTCTCACTTGCCTCTGCGGCCGTGGCCGGCTTTCCTGGCTTTTGCCTTCTTCTTGGCTCCGTATTTCTTGCGGGCTTGCTTTTCGCACGCCACCCGCCTCTTCTTGGGCTTGTCCTTCTTGCAGGCCTTCAGCGCGCGTGCGAGCTTCTGCGCCCGTGTCAGCGGCGGGGTGGGTTTCACGACAGGCGCCGGCGCGGGCACGGCGTTGCCCGGGCCGTGGAAGCTGAGCGAGCCGGGGGTGGCGTCGTTGGGGGGCGCAACTGGGTTCTGACAGGCATCGCCCTCGCACGCCGGTGGCGGTGGAGGCGGCGGTGGCGGGCAGGGCGAGGCGGTGCTGCAGACGTGCGCGTCATAGACGTCGAAGGCCGAGTCGACATCGGTCGAGGTGAGCTTCGAGGCGGTCAGGAAGAAGACCTCATCGCCGTTTTCAGAGGCGTCCAGGAAGGCCGATTCTTCCTTGGATTCACCGGAGGAGATCAGGGCGATACAGCCGCCGGTGGCCTCGGAGAAGGTCTCGCTCGATTCGCTGCAGCTGCCGATGCCCGCGGGCTCGTACTGATAGACGTCCTCGACGCCGTTCGTGTCCAGCGGCACGAGGCCGTCGGCGGCGTTGAAGAACATCCGCCCGCTGTCTGAGAGGTAGCGCGACTGGTAGAGGGCGATTTGCAATTCCGGCCCCAGCGTCCAGCCCGGGATCGACGCGGCCAGCCAGTGTTTTCTCCAGCTCTGCGGGTGATCGACCAACAGCCCCGGGAACAGGTCCGTGTCGAACACGCCCCGCGGCCGCGCCCCCGTCGGGTTGCACGACACGCAGCGCACCGCCCCCGCGCTCGCGTCGTACAGGAACACCTCCTCATCGGCTTCGCCGTTGCGCGCGTCGCGGTTGTCATAGCCCGTCAGGCTGCGCTGCGACATGAACGTCAGGTAGCGCCCGCTCGGGGAGACCCGCGCCGTCAGGTTGCCGAGCACGTGCTGGTTGCTGTGCCCCGCCCAGTCTGGATCATCGTTGCTCGAGAGCACCGCGACCAGGCTCACCTGATGCGCGTCGGTGTCATATACGTACAGGTTGCACGGCGCGTCCCCTGCCACTTCGCAGTTCCCCGCCACGGCGTGTTCGCCCCGCGCGTTCGCGCTGTTCGTCAGCACCCCGCCGGCGGCGAAGTAGACGTGCCGGCCCGTCTTGTCGATCGCCGCGACCTTTTTTGCCACGTTCGCCGCTTCGCCGGTGTTCACCCCCACGCTCAGGTCAGACAGCGCGCAGGACAGAGGCCCGGCGCTCGCCGTGACCTCGCACATGTACAGGTCGGGCTGGTTTGGCTTCGCGCTCGCGTCTTTGGTCAGCCGCGAGGCGTCGGTGAAGAAGATCTTGCTGGCGTCGCTGCTCGCCCCCTGGAAGATCGCCGCCCCCGGCCCGCCCGCCGCGCCCGGTTGGCGAACGTCTAGCCGTAGCGTTTGCGCGTGCGCGACGTCGCGCACGTATAGGTGGCCCGCGAGTTGCCCGGTTTCGAACACCACCCGCTCGCCGTCCGCCGAGATCGCGCCACGCATGTCCAGGTCACCGTCGCCGACTTTGGCCGGCACCCCCGCTTCCGCCGCCGCTTTCCCGCCTTCCCCGCTCGGCAGCACGCTGACGAGCCGCAGGCTCCCGCCGGCGAGCTCGTACACGTTCGGCCTCCCCGGCACCGGCACGAACCCCGCTTCAAAGCCGCCTGAGAGCACCTGCGGCGATACGAGCAGGACGTGGCTGAGATCCGGCGTCGCGGTCAGGAATTCCGCGCCGTTGCTGAAGGAACCGGTTTCGGAGACTTCTTCACCGCCGAATTTGGTCCCCGGCGGGACGTTCGCCGAGTTCACGAGCGGCGCGTATTCGCCGTTCGCTTCGCGCCGGTATGGGGTGCGTTCGGTGTTCGTGGGGTCATTCGGCGCAAGCGGCGTCGCCCCCTGCGGTTCGACGATCCCCGCCGTGAGCGATTCGGAGAAGAACATGTACTCCGAGGGATGGCCCACGCGGATGATCGCGATTTCTTCATGCGGCGTCGTGATGTCCTGGCTCGACCAGCCGCCCGCGCCGCGCGCTGCGAGCAGCTGGCTGTCGTGCGGGCTCCTGACCCCTTCCGGGTCGCCGCCGACGGGGCCCAGCGCGACGTAGGCGAAGCCGCCGCCGTGAGCAGCCGCCTGGATGATCCCGCCTTCTTCGGTGATCGGTTCAAGCGGCGCGCCGTGCTTGTTCGGCGGGGAGACCAGTTCGAAGGCGCGCCCGTCGGGCAGTCCCGAGGCCACGCTGCGCTGGGTTCTGAAGGAGCGGTCGGGGCTTTCGACGGCGCCGAGGGAGTTGTGGGCCACGACCCGGAAGTGGTAGGTGGTAGAGGGGGTGAGGCCCTGGATCGGTTCGCTGCGGATGACGTCCGTCGTCCCGGAGCCGGCGCTCCCGTCGGGGACTGGGATCTTGATGCCGTGGGCGGCTTCGCCTTCTGTGTAGGGGGTGGTGTCGTATTCGAAGCGGTATTCGCTTGCCAGGCCGTGGGGGTTCAGTTCGACTCCCAGCCGGGCGCTCGTGTCGTTGACTTCAGAGGCCGAGGTCGCGTCGATCGAGACCGGCGGCAGGGTCGTGAAGCTCTGGTCGGGGCCGAGGGTGACTTCTTTGGCGGCGTTTTCGGCCACGACGCGGAAGTGGTAGGTGGTGCTCGGCTGCAGCGATTCGATCGCGGCGCTCACTGCGCGGTCATCGAAAAGCGAGATGCCGGGGCGGGTGGTGGTAACCGTCGCGGTGCCGGGGTCGGCGCCGTTTTGGAGGCTGATCGGTTCGGCAGCCAACTGCGGCTGATCGAAGGCGCCGAGGGCGGCGATGAATTCGATCGCGTAGGGCCCGCCTTCGGTGCCGCTGACCAAGACGTTGCCGGCGCCGATCGTCGTGATCGCTTCGAGGTCTGCCTGCACTTCAGCGGCGGTGGCGTTGAAGGGGATTTCTGCCGAGGATTGCCCCTTGAAGCGCAGGAGGTAGTTGCCCGAGGTCGCTTCGAGGGTGAGGGTCTGGAGCTCATCGACGGATTCGAGCGACGCGGAGGGGGTTTCCTGGCCGTAGGCGGTGGTGGTGCCATATTCGAAGTGGTATTCGGTGGGCGACCCCTCGGGATTGACGCTCGCGCCGAGCGTCGCGGTGGTGGGCTGGACTTCGCTCGCCGACTCGCTGCCGTCGAGCACGAGAGGGCCTGGCGCTGGCGGGGGCACGATGCGCACAGTGCCCGCGTTCAGCACGTAGATGGCTTTGATCGTTTCGCCGTAGGCGATCCCGCGATCGCCGTCCTCGGCTTCGCCGCCGGCGTCGAAGCTCGACAGCTGGTTGCCCGCGGCGTCATAGGCCAGGATGTGATGGCGTTCTGCCACGAAGTGGTTGACGAACAGCCGATCGCTGGGGCCGATCGCGATCGCGCCCCTTTCCGGTTCCCCCGCTTCATCGCGCGGTTTGGGGATTTCCGTGCCGCTGGAGTCATACTCGCGTACGCCGGTCAGTGCGCTGCTCTTGATGTAGATATCGCCGGCCGAGTCGAGCGTGAGGTTTTCGACGAGCCCAGCGCCGGGCAGGGCGACTTCGCCTTCCAGCGCCCCGGTCGGGCTGAACTGCTGCACGCGGTTTTCATCTCCGACGTGGACGCTGCCGGCGGCATCGACGGCGATCGAGCGGTGCTCGAGCCCTTTGAAGAAGCCGGCGCCGCCGCCTGCCACGCCGACCTTGCATTCTTCGCCAGCTTCACAGACGTTGGCGCTCGTCGTGGCGTTCACTTCGCCGCCGAACATCAGCAGGAATTTGCCTTCGGGGTCGAACTTCTGGATGCGGTGGTTTGCCGAGTCAACGACGTATACGTCGCCGTGGGAGGAGCTGAGCGGGTCGTTGTCTATCGCGATGCCTTCGGCGCCGCTGAACTGGCCGGTGCCAGAGCCGTTGAACGGATGTTCCTGCCCACCGAAGCACGTAATCGTGCATACCTGCAGAGCTTCTGTGGTGCCGTCGGCGACCGCCCAGCCCCACGCGAGCAGGAATGCGCCTTCGGGGCCGAACTTGTCGATCCGGTTGTTGTTGCGGTCGGCGACGTAGACGTCGCCGCTTTCCTGTTCGACGGCGACGCCGCTCGGTTCTTTTAGCTGACCGGCGCCACTGCCTTCTTCGCCGAACATTTCGACCGCCGCGCCGGCGGAGCTCACCCCCACGACACTGCCGCCTGTGAGAAGGAACGCGCCGACCGCCGCGCTTGCGACGACCCGTCCTCGCCATGAGCTCCCCAGCATACGTTTCATCTCTCCGATTACCCCTCATCGCTAGCCGCCCAGGACACCAGTCGGCCCACGGACGTACCGCAGACCCATGACGATAAGGCTCGTCCTCTGCTTTTCACAAGCGGCGTTTCCCACTCTGCTCTGGCTCGGGCGCCTCGACCAACCTCTCCGCGTCTACGGTGGCTGTGCTGAGGCGCGCCACACCGACACCATTCAGGCCACCCTGTCCGTCTCTTCATGGGAAACAATTCCCCGAAACGCTTGACCTCGCCGCGGCCACATGAGAATACTCCGAAGCGGGGGTGTCGCTCACCGGCACTCCCGTGCCTCATCGCCGGGTAGCGCGACTCGCCGCGATCAATCGGCGCGCGCTCCTCGGCTGTTTCGCTACATCACAATCAAAGGAGCAGTGCTACATGCGAGCATTCAAGCTCATCAGCGCCCTGGTCGCGGTTCTGGCGCTCACCGCCATCGCAGCTTCGACGGCGTCAGCGACCGAAACCTTATGGGAACTCTTACCAGGCATCGAAGGAGAAACGTTCACGGCTAAAAGCGGCAAAGCCACGCTGCAGGAAAAAGGCAAACTCACCATCCAATGCCAAGAATCGTCGATCTTATTAAAAGACAGCTCAATAGTAGGCACCACGCACACGTTATTCTTAGCAATCATCCACTTCGGTAACAAATGCACGGCCGCCGGACTCGCCACCAACTCGTTAGGCGATCCAGCCGGCTTCATCTTAGTGCATGTGGAGATCCACACATGCATCATCAGCACCTCGCCGTTAGTGGGTGGGCTCTTAATCACAGTCTTACCGCTGCACCTCGAAGTCCCGTCTGTCAAATTATTAGTCGAAGTCACAGGTAGCCTCGTCGTGCCGATCACACCGAACGAAACGAAAACCAAAAACTACAAACTTGACGTCAAACAAACCGCCGGTGTGCAGGAAGTCCACTTATGCCTCGGGGGCTCTGAAGAGACCCTCTTATCCTCCGACGACGGAGCCGGACCGGTACAGGCCGGCCAGGAAGCCCTAAGTAGCGAAGTGTCATTCGACAACGCACAGACAGCGATGATCTAGCAGTTCGACGCAAGTCTCATGTGTGACCGGTGCCGGAGGGCGGCCATCGCCCTCCGGCACCACTTCTCACTCACTCGATCGCCCACTTCACTCGGAAACATTCCTAGACGACAGCTCACCCTCCCGATAACTTCACACCATGCCCAAGTTCACTCACCTACTCCTCACCTCCCTTGCCATCTCGCTGGCGCTCTCAGCCTCGCTTGCGATCCTCACCGGCTGTGGCAGCAGCGACAGCGCCGCTCAGGGCGAAGGGGGCGGCAGCGGCGGCAGCGTCACCCACATCGAAGGCACATCGGCCTCGATCGACAAAGCCGTGCTGAACCACTGGATGCGCTCGATGGCCGGCGGGGACTATCGAGCGAGCATCGGCGTCCAAGGGCCCCGGGGCCTAGTCTCAGAGCCGGCCAACTACGGCGAATGCGCCTCGGCGGCCAAGACCTTCGTACCGAGGACGCCCACAGGGCAACTGAAGCTGAGCGATGCCCAGATCGCCCAGAAATGCCGTCAGCTCTACCAGTCGATCAAGGCCCAGGCGCTCAGCTTCCTGATCTCGGTTCAGTGGACCGTCGCCGAAGGCGCCGAACAGGGCCTGAAGGTCACCGACGCCGACCTGCGCCACGAATTCGCGCGCTTCTGGAAAGAGCGCTACCCGACCAAACAGGAGTTTGAAAAGTACATAGCCGAACGGCAGTGGGTCCTCTCAGACGTCCTCTACCAGCTCAAACGCAACATACTCGTGGGCAGGATCCTGCCCAAATTCAAAGCGAAAGTCAATCAGGCCGGTGGCGGAGAACAACTCTACGTGAAGTTCGCCTTAGAACGCTACAAGGCCCTGATCGCAAAGACGAGCTGTCGCGCCGGGTATGTCGTGCCCAACTGCAAGCAGTACAGCGGGCCGCCGATAGTCGCTCCCGCCCCGAACATCATTCTCGAGTACTTCGCGCAGGGACGCAGTAGCTGAGGGACGCTCTTCCGTCGCTCCGCGCAATCGCGGCAATAGCTCCCGCCTGCCCGCGCGATGACATCTCGCTGCATGGGAAACGATTCCTCCAAACGCTTGACTCCCGCGATATCGAGCTTGAGACTCTGAGGCGAGGCGAGGCGTCGCTCACGCGGCGCGCTCATCGCTTCATCGCTGGCGGCCGCAGCCCGCCAATTCATCGGCGCCTGCTTTCCGTCGGCTTCTCTGTAGCTCACGAATCAAAGGAGCAGTGCTACATGCGCGCATTCAAGCTCATCAGCGCCCTCGTCGTGGTTCTGGCGTTTACCGCCGTCGCGGCCTCGACGGCGTCGGCGGCAGAAACCTTATGGGAACTCTTACCGGGCCTCGAAGGGGAAACGTTCACGGCGAAAAGCGGCGCAATCACCGTGCAGGAAAAAGGCGGCCTCGCCGTCAAATGCCAAGAATCGTCGATCTTATTAGTCGACGGGGTAATCGTGGGCAACACGCACACGTTAGCCTTAGCGATCCTCCATCTTGGTACCAAATGCACAGCGGCCGGCCTCGCCTTCAACTCGTTAGGCGACCCAGCTGGCTTCGTCTTAAAGCACGTGGAGATCCACACCTGCATCATCAGTACCTCGCCGTTAGTGGGTGGGCTATTAATCAAACTCTTACCGCTCCACCTCGAAGTCCCGTCTGTCAAATTATTAATTGAAATCACTGGTAGCTTCGTCGCACCGATCACGCCGAACAACGAAAAAACCAAAAAATACAAACTCGACATCAAACAAACCGCCGGCGTGCAGAGCACCAAATTATGCCTAGGCGGTTCTGAAGAGACCCTCTTAGTGGCCGACGACGCGAAAGCACCGACGCAGGCCGGTCTGGAAGCCACAAATTTCGAACTGAACTTCGACAACGCACAGGAAGCGATGATCTAGCGGCCACCGCCAGTCTTATGTGATCGGATACAGGAAGTCTCATCGTTCAGCCCTCTACACAAAAAAGGACAAGCTCTACTACGAAGCGGTGGCTAGGTCTGGAAGGTAAGCTCTAGCGGCCGTCGCCAGTCTCACGCGATCGTGCCGGAGGGCCGCTCTGGCGCTCCGGCACGATCAATCCGGCGAGAACGTCCGCCACGCGCGCCACTTGCATCTCCGTCATCCCCGGAAAGAACGGCAGTGCCAGCGAGCGCGCTGCCACGCCCTCGCACACCGGGAACTCGCCTTCGTCATGCTCGAACCGCTCGCGGTAGAAGCTCATCAGGTGGATAGCCGGTAGATATGGCTTGCTCTGAATCTGAGCGATGGCAAGCGCACGTATCGCCGCGTCACGATCGATGCCATGGGGAAGTTGCACGACGAACACGAACCATCCCCGCGCGTTGCCGTCGCTGTTCGCACATGGGAGCTTCAGCCCCTCGATGCCTACGAGCGCCTCGCGATAGCGCTCGGCGACACGCGAGCGTGCCGCGAGCATCTCCTCCAATCGCTCCAGTTGTGCGATCCCGAGCGCGCAGGCGATCTCTGAGAGCCTGTAGTTGAAGCCCAGCCGGTCATGCTCGAGCCAGCCCATGTCGACAGCGCGTCCCTGGTTGCGCTCAGAGTCGACCCGCTCCTTCATCGCGAGATCCCCGAGCGTCACCATCCCCCCCTCCCCCGTGGTGATCTGCTTGTTTGCGTAGAAGCCGAACACGGATGGGTTGCCCCGCCCGCCAACGGCCTTGCCGTCGGCGTGACGAGCACCCAGGGCCTCACACGCGTCCTCGACGATCGCCAGGCCGTGCTTCTCGGCGATCCGCTCGAAGGAGGGCATGTCGGCCGGGTAGCCGAAGATGTGCACCGGCAGGATCGCCTTCGTGCGCGGTGTGATTGCCGCCTCGGCAGCCACCGGATCGAGGTTGAGCGTCATCGGGTCGATGTCCGCGAACACCGGCGTCGCGCCCTCGTAAACGATCGCGTTGGCTGAGGCGACGAACGAGAGGGGGCTCGTGATCACCTCATCGCCTGCTTCGACGCCGACGGCGCGCAGCGCCAGGTGAAGGCCAGTCGTGCCGCTGGAAACGGCACTGGCGTGAGGCGCCCCCACGCGCGCGGCGAATCGACGCTCGAACTCGCCGGCCTTCGGCCCGAGCGAGAGCCGCTCTGAGCGCAGCACCTCGATCACGGCCCGCTCCTCCGCCTCGCCAAGCACAGGCTTGGCCAGCGGGATGAGCTCCTCCCCCACTAAGCCTCGCCGCTTGCGCTCGCGCGATTGAGCTCCTTGCCCGATCCCTCGGCGGGACGGCGCCCAGGCTGCATCCCGTACTCGAGCGAATCGACCAGCGCGTCCCAGGATGCCGCGATCACGTTCTCCGAGACGCCGATCGTGCCCCACATCTCGTGACCGTCGGACGCGTCGATCAGCACACGCGTCACCGCGCCCGTGCCCTTCGCCTCGTCGAGGATGCGCACCTTGAAGTTGACCAGCTCGATGTCGCGCAAGTGCGGGTGCAGCTCGCCGATCGCTTCGCGCAGGGCCGCATCGAGCGCGTGCACCGGGCCGTTGCCCTCGGCTGTGCGCACATAGCGCTCCCCTGCGAGCCAGATCTTGATCGTCGCCTCGGTGGCAACCTTGCCATCGTGGCGTTTCTCCACGAGCACGCGCCAGGACTCCAGGCGAAACAGCGGCTCGTAGGAGCCCGCCTCCTTGCGCATCAACAGCTCGAAGGAGCCATCGGCAGCCTCGAACTGAAAGCCCTCGTGCTCGAGCTCCTTGACGCGCTCGACGACGCGCTGGGCAAATGCTTCGCCCGCCTTGCCGGGGGTCTCCAGGCCGGCCTCGGCGGCCTTCTCGACGATCGTGGCCCGGCCCGAGAGCTCGGAGATCAGTACATCGCGGCTGTTGCCGACGAGTGCCGGATCGACGTGCTCGAAACTCTGCGCGTCAGCGCGCACGCCCGCGGCGTGAAGGCCCGCCTTGTGCGCGAACGCGTGCTTGCCGACGTACGGCTGCGCTGGGTGAGGTGAGCGGTTGAGCAGCTCATCGACGAAGTGCGCCGTCTCGGTTAGGCGTGCGAGGCGCTCGGGCGCGAGCAGCTCGACGCCCATCTTCAGCTGCAGATCGGCGATCAGCGTGATCAGGTTGGCGTTGCCCGTGCGCTCGCCGATCCCGTTGATCGTCCCCTGCACCTGCGTGGCCCCCGCTTCGACGGCCGTCAGCGTGTTCGCCACGGCGCAGCCCGAGTCGTCGTGGCAGTGGATGCCGAGCGGGTGGTCCGGCAGCGCTTCGCCAACCACGGAGAAGGCCGTGCGCATCTGTGGCGGCAGGGAGCCGCCGTTGGTGTCACACAGCACGACACGCTCGGCGCCCGCCTCGGCCGCCGCGCGCAGGCAGTCGAGCGCATAGCCGGGGTCCAGCTGGAAACCATCGAAGAAATGCTCGGCATCGAACAGCACACGCTTGCCCGCGGTGACCAGGAAGGCGATCGAGTCGCCGATCATCTGCAGGTTCTCCTCGCGCGAGACGCGCACGACCTTCTCCACGTGCAGCACCGAGGCCTTGCCGACGAGCGTGCAAATCGGCGCGAAGCACTCGGCGAGCACCCGCAGCCCTTCGTCGGCGTCCGCGGCGACGTCGCGGCGACGGGTCATGCCGAAGGCCACGACCTGCGCACTCGACAGACGCTCGCCGGCGAGCAGCTCGAACAGCTGCTGCTCCTTCGGGTTCGACGCAGGAAAGCCGGCCTCGATCAGGTGCACACCGAGGGCGTCCAGCGCGCGTACGACGCGCAGCTTCTCCTCGGCGGTGAGGCTCAAGCCGCCACCGCCCATCCCATCGCGCAAGGTCGCGTCGTATAGCTGTATGTCGGCCATCGCCTAGCCCGCCGTCGTCGTCTGGGCGCTCTGCTCTGGCGCCTCGCCCGCGGGCGTCTCCAGGTCGACCGGCCGCACGGGGTCCAGCCACTCGCGGTAGCGCTCGGAGCGTCCGTGGATCGCATCGTCGAAGGCGGCCTGCAGCACGCGCGTGACGTCCCCCGGCTTGCCCGTCCCGATCGTGTGGTCGTCGATCTCACGCACGGGCACGAGCTCGGCGGCCGTGCCCGAGAGGAACACCTCCTCGGCCAGGTACATCTCCGCCCTGGCCACGTTGCGCTCCACGACGGTGTAGCCGAGGTCACGCGCGATCTGCATCAGCGAGCGGCGCGTGATGCCGTCGAGGATCGAGTCGTGCTGACCCGGCGTCACAATCTCGCCGTCTCGCACGATGTAAACATTCTCACCTGTCCCCTCGCATACGTGGCCATGGTCGTCGAGCAGGATCGCCTCGTCGTAGCCGGCCTTCGTCGACTCGACCTTCGCGAGCACGCTGTTCAGGTACTGCCCCGAGGCCTTGGCGTGAGGAATCAGCGAGTCGGGGCTGATCCGCCGCCAGGAGGAGACCTTCGCGCGCACGCCGTCACGCTGACCCTCCTCGCCGAGATAGGTGCCCCACTCCCAGCAGGCGATCGTCACGTCCACGGACGCGTCGAGCGGGTTGAGGCCCATCTGGCCGTAGCCGCGGTTGACAAGCGGGCGGATGTAGCAGGAGCGCAGGCCGTTGCGGGCGACCAGCTCGAGTGTCGCCGCGCGCAGCTCCTCCACCGGGTAGGGCACGGGCATGTAGTACAGCTCGGCCGAGCGCCGCAAGCGCTCGAGGTGATCGACGTTGCGAAATACCGCAGGACCAAGCTCGGTGTCGTAGCAGCGCATGCTGTCGAACACGCCCGTGCCGTAGTGCAGACCGTGCGTCAGCACGTGGACCTTGGCGTCCTCCCATGCGACGAACTCGCCATTCATCCAGATGAGGTCGGTGGGCTCCACGTTCACGCGCTCCTATTCGATCTTTTCGAGCACTGCCTCGGTCGCCTGCAGCGTGCCCGCGTCACCGCCCAGATCGGAGGTGCGCAGGCCAGCGTCAAGTGCCCCTTCGACGGCCGATTCTACAGCCGCCGCCTCGCTTTCCAAGCCGAGGCCGTGCCTGAGCATCATCGCCGCCGAGAGAAACATCGCCAGCGGGTTGGCGCTGCCCTGCCCGGCGATGTCCGGCGCCGAGCCGTGCACGGGCTCGAACAGCCCCGGCCCGCCGTCGTCCGAGCCTCCCAGCGAAGCGCTGGGCAACATGCCGATCGAGCCCGTCAGCATTGCGGCCTCATCGGAGAGTATGTCTCCGAACATGTTCTCCGTGAGAATTGTGTCGAAGTGACGCGGCGCAGAGACGAGTTGCATTGCGGCGTTGTCGACGAGCACGTGCTCGAGCTCGAGGTGCGGAAACTCGCGCAAGTGCACCGCGCTCACGACCTCACGCCACAAACGGGACGTCTCGAGCACGTTGGCCTTGTCCACGCTCGTGACCTTCGCCCGCGCGGCCGTGAACGCCGTGCGAGCGATGCGCTCGATCTCCTCAGTGCTGTACGTACAGACGTCGGAGGCCGAATCGGCCGTGCGCGTCTTCGCGCCAAAGTAGATCCCGCCTGTGAGCTCGCGCACGACGAGCAGGTCGGTTCCCTCGATCCGCTCGCGGCGTAGCGGCGAGGCGTCATACAGCGCGGGCAATGGCTTGACCGGGCGTAGGTTCGCATACAGCCCGAGCCCCTTTCGCAGGCCGAGGAGCCCCTGCTCAGGACGCGGCCTGGACGAGTCCGTGGTGTCCCACTTGGGCCCACCCACAGCCGCCAGCAGCACAGCGTCGGCCCGCCGGCAGGCATCGAGCACCTCATCGGTCAGGGCAACACCGTGGACATCGATCGACGCGCCACCAAAGACCTGCTCTTCGAACGCGAAGCTGCCAAATGTTTCAAGCAGCCTCAGCGTCGGCGCCATGATCTCCGGCCCGATGCCATCGCCGGGCAGCGTGACGATGTGATGGGTCACGCTTCAGCCGCCCGCGCCGGCGGGAGCCATCCACTCACGCGACTGCCCTGTCATGCAGGCGATCCGATCGAGGTAGAGGTCACAGTTAGAAGGGCGGCCTCAATGCCATGAGAATGCTCGCTCATGGCAGCAATATATACGCGTCGGCTACCTTTGATATTCAGGCGTACGGTCGGCTCTCACCCTCCCCCCCGTCGCCATCCGCCCCCACCCCACAACTACCCCTTCTTCTTGGCGTGCTTGACCCCGTAGCGCTTCCTAGCCTGCCTTTCGCACGCCGCGCGCCGGCTGTGGCTCTTCTTCTTGTGGCACGCCTTCAGCGCTTTCGCGAGCCTCTGCGCGCGCGTGAGCGACTTTGGACAGCCCGTCACGCTGATCTTCGTCGACTGGTTGAACACCGCGCCGTTCTGCGCGAGGAATTCGCTCGGCATCACGAGCTTTGACGTGCACAGGTTGCCGTTCGCCGCGAGTGCTGAGAACTTGCCCTGCGGGAGGGTCAGTTCGAAGCTCGAGACGGGCTGGTCGGGAACTGTCTTGAACGTGCTGCTCGTGACCCCGGCTTTGTTGATGAACGTGGAGCCGACCAGGTCGATCGTGACGCCGTAGCCCTGCAGGACGAAGATCAGATCGGGGAACGCTTCCCCGCCGTGGCTGACGAAGTACGCGGGCCCTTCCAGGGGCACGGGCAGGACCGGCGTGGTCGCCTTGGCGTGCCCCACGATCGACGCCGGCGGGCATCCCGCCGGGTTCGCCGCGAACTGCGCGGCGGTGCAGGCTTTCTGCAGGGTCGTTAGCCGCGATGGCAGCTGCTTGGGCAAGTCGACCTTGACGCGGGCGATGTTCGCGTAGGTGCCCGCGGGGCCCTGCGGGTAGGTGAGCTTCACCGACAGGCTCGCCCCGTTGGCTTTGCTGGTTTTGCCGCTGGTCGAGACGGCGAATTTCGGCGCGAATTTCAGGTTCGCGCAGCTCGCGGCCTGAAACGGCGAGGAGATCGAGACGCGCTGGCCGAGGTTGCTGCCCAGCGTGCTCGAGATCGCCATCGGCGCGCAGCTGGTTGGGTTCAGCGTGAAGTTCTGCCGGTCGATGTAGACGCGGATGTCGCGCACGTGGGTGACGATCCCCTGGATGATGTGCGGGATCGGTTCAGAGGCGCTCGGATCGACGCTGACCTGGGTGGTGCTCGGGTCGATCCGCAGCCCGAAGCGCAGCACGACGGTGCCGAGGTCAAACGGGCCGACGACGGCCGAGGTGACGCTCACGATCGAGAACGGGTCGCCTTTGTAGGGGCCCGCCAGATAGATCTTGCCGGGGGTGTAGGCGAGCACGCCGCCCACGCCGGTGCCGACGAGCGAGTGCCCGATCTCGCTCTGCGCCGGACACGAGGATTGCGCCTGCTCCTGGGCGCCGGTATTGCCCCGCGCCAGCGCGATGCTCGCCTCCGGGCAGAAGGGGATCCCCGTGAGGTTGCCCGTCAGGCCCGGGGGCAGATCGGTGGAGAAGGAGGAGATTTCCTGCTCGGCATCGCCTCGCGTGAGGCGGACGCTGAGCGGGCTGTAGGTTCCCGCGTTGTTGTTCAGCGTCCCGGCTTGCAGCTGCGGTGAGAAGGGCGGGGCGCCACCGGTGGGGCACGCGCCTCCGCCAGAGCCCTTCGTGATCGTAAAGGAGGAGAAGTCGGTCAATGCCGCGGTGGGGTCTGACCACGGCGTGAACTGCGCTTGGGTGGTGTAGGCGCCGCAGGTGGGTGGGGTGATCAGCGGCGCCTGCTGGCCTTCGCGGAAGTGGAAGTTGAAGTGGTCGAAGGGCAACTGGGGGTTGTTCTCGAACGTCGTCGTCAGCTGGCCCGTGACGGGGTCGGGGGTGACCTTGCCGGCGAGCTTGATGAGCACCCCGGTTTCGGGGTTCTTGGCGACGATATAGAGCGCCACGAGCGCGCCGAAGGGGTTTTCGTGTGGCTGGGCGATGAACAGCGAGCCGTGGATCTTCTGCGTCAAGAGCGGCGTTTCGATTTCCACGGTGCCGAGCTTGGAGTCGTTCGGGCAACCGGCGCCCGGGGCCGATTCGAGCGTCTCTGCGGCGTAGTCCGCCGGGCGGCAGCCGCCGAGCCCGACACCCGCGGAGGGGTTGATCGTAAAGCCTTCGGGCAACGTCACGACCGTGTCCTTGAGCTGGGACTGCGCCACGCCGCCGGCGTTCAGCAGGCCTTCGTCCTCGAAGTTCAGGTTGAAGTCAAGGCCGCTCGGCGAGGAGGCGCTGTCGGTGCTCGGTTCGGCGGAGATCTGTGGGCCGAACGCGAGCTGGTTGCAGCCCGTGAGCGAGAGAGGGTTGCCGGAGCTGTCTTTCAACCGGTCTTCGAAGGCGGGGAAGGAGAAGCCCTGCGGGGCGGCTTTGGTGGGCCAGGAGACGCCTTGGATGCTCGGGTTGAAGGGGGCGGAGCAGTTCGTGGGCAGCGTCAGGAAGGCGGCCGGGTGGCTCTCGAGGGAGGGGATGCACGGGCCGGCTTCTTTTTCATAGCGCCCGCCCACGAGGCAGCCCCAGCCACGCGATTGGTTGTGGCTCGGGTCCGCGGGCGCGCCCCAGAAGACGGTCGTCGCCGTGATGAAGCCGATCAACTGGGGGATGTTCTTGACGCTGACCGTGACGCCGTAGTCTTCGCCGGGGCCGCTGCGCAAGGCGGTGTCGAGGATCACCGGGCTGCGCAGGGCCTCAAAGCCGAAGCGAGCCGGCTCGCCCACGGCCGGGGTCAGGTTGAAGATCGGCACGATCAGTTCTTCTTCCCCGCCCGGAGTGGTCGAGACCGTCACCAGGGCGGCTCCGATCACGGTATTGCTCGGGCAGCGGTTTATCTGGCCGCCTTCGGGGACGTGGGCGAAGTCCTGGTCGTTGCACTGCGGTATCGCCGTGGGATTGCCGATCTGCCCGGGCGGCAGCTTGATGTCGAGATTGCGGGGCATCGCCGGCGGCTTGAGCGTTTCGAGGTTGCGATTGAAGCTCACCGTGCTCGTCAGCTGGTAGGGGTGCGAGCCGGCGCGCGTGTCGACTTCGCCGCCTTCTTCTTCGGGGAGGAGGGTGAAGTCTTCGACGCCGAAGCTGATGGCTTGGTCATCGATCGGGGTCGCGCGCTTGGCTGTGGCCGGCGGCGCGCCGCCGCCGTTCACTTCAAGGACGTTCAGGTCGCCGGAGACGGCGCCCGCTTCGACTTTGACCTTCAAGCGCATTTCGAGATGTTCGTAGGGGACCACGGGGCCGAGCAGGAATTCCGCGTGTTCCGGTTCCGGGAAGCCTTCGAAGAATTCGCTTTCGCTCGAGCAGGACGCGCTCGAAGCCGTGGTTTTGCAGTAGCCGAGCGCCGCCCAGGGTTGGGCTTCTTCGAAGATCGACGGACGCGGCGCGAAGAATTCGACTTCCTGCAGGGTCAAGCCCGGCGGCAGCTGATCGGTGAAGGTGTAGTTGCCTGCGGTCGGGGCGTTGCCGAGGTTGATCGCCTGCACCACGATCGTGCCTTCGCCTCCGGGGGGCAGGTGAGAGGGAATCAGGCGCGAGGTGAGATGCCACCAGGGACCGGCGGCGGCGCTCGCCTGGGTCGCGCCTGCGCCGGCGAGGAGCGCCAGCGCCGAGCAGGCGACCAGGGCCAGGAGCAGCGTCCTTAGCGGGCGAGGCCGGCGGCGCTTGCTGGGCAGAGCGCTGTCGAGCAGAGCGCTGTCAGCTTGCGCGCCGCTAGTGGATGGATGGGCCTCGTTCGTCATCGCCTCTCACTTGCCTCTGCGGCCGTGGCCGGCTTTCTTGGCGTGTGCCTTCGTCTTTGGCCCGTATTTCTTGCGGGCTTGCTTTTCGCACGCCACCCGCCTCTTCTTGGGCTTGTCCTTCTTGCAGGCCTTCAGCGCGCGTGCGAGCTTCTGCGCCCGTGTCAGCGGCGGGGTGGGTTTCACGACGGGCGCCGGCGCGGGCACGGCGTTGCCCGGGCCGTGGAAGCTGAGCGAGCCGGGGGTGGCGTCGTTGGGGGGCGCGACTGGGTTTTGACAGGCATCGCCCTCGCACGCCGGTGGCGATGGAGGTGGCGGTGGCGGGCAGGGCGAGGATGAGCTGCAGACGTGCGCGTCATAGACGTCAAAGGCCGAGTCGACATCGGTAGAGGTGAGCCTCGAGGCGGTCAGGAAGAAGACCTCATCGCCGTTTTCAGAGGCGTCCAGGAAGGCCGATTCTTCCTTGGATTCACCGGAGGAGATCAGGGCGATACAGCCGCCGGTGGCCTCGGAGAAGGTCTCGCTCGATTCCCTGCAGCTGCCGATGTCTGTGGGCTCGTACTGATAGACGTCCTCGACGCCGTTCGTGTCCAGCGGCACGAGGCCGTCGGCGGCGTTGAAGAACATCCGCCCGCTGTCTGAGAGGTAGCGCGACTGGTAGAGGGCAAGATTTAGCCACTGCAGCGTCCAGCCCGGGATCGACGCCGCCAGCCACCGTTTGGGCCAGCTCTGCGGGTGATCGACCAAGAGGCCCGGGAACAGGTCTGTGTCGAACACGCCCCGCGGCCGCGCCCCCGTCGGGTTGCACGACACGCAGCGCACCGCCCCCGCGCTCGCGTCGTACAGGAACACCTCCTCATCGGCTTCGCCGTTGCGCGCGTCGCGGTTGTCATAGCCGCTCAGGCTGCGCTGGGACATGAACGTCAGGTAGCGCCCGCTCGGGGAGACCCGCGCCGTCAGGTTGCCGAGCACGTGCTGGTTGCCGTGCCCCGCCCAGTCCGGCGCGTCGTTGCTCGAGAGCACCGCGACCAGGCTCACCTGATGCGCGTCGGTGTCATATACGTACAGGTTGCACGGCGCGTCCCCTGCCACTTCGCAGTTCCCCGCCACGGCGTGTTCGCCCCGCGCGTTCGCGCTGTTCGTCAGCACCCCGCTGGCGGCGAAGTAGACGTGCCTGCCCGCCTTGTCGATCGCTGAGACCTTTGCGGCCACGTTCGCCGCTTCGCCGGTGTTCACCCCCACGCTCAGGTCAGACAGCGCGCAGGACAGAGGCCCGGCGCTCGCCGTGACCTCGCACATGTACAGGTCGGGCTTGTCCGCTTTGGCGCTCGCGTCTTTGGTCAGCCGCGAGGCGTCGGTGAAGAAGATCTTGCCGCCGTCGGCGCTCGCCCCCTGGAAGATCGCCGCCCCCGGCCCGCCCGCCGCGCCCGCCTGGCGCTCGTCCAGCCGCACCGTTTGCGCGAGCCCGACGTCGCGCACGTACAGGTGGCGCGCGGGTTGCCCGGTTTCGAACACCACCCGCTCGCCGTCCGTCGAGATCGCGCCCCGCATGTCCAGTTCGTTGTCGCCGACCCTGGCCGGCAGCCCCGCTTCCGCCGCCGCTTTCCCGCCTTCCCCGCTCGGCAGCACGCTGACGAGCCGCAGGCTCCCGCCCGCGAGCTCGTACAGGTTCGGGGTTGGCGGTTCCGCCGGCACGAACCCCGCTTCAAAGCCGCTTGAGAGCACCTGCGGCGATAGCAGCAGGACGTGGCTGAGATCCGGCGTCGCGGCGCGGAATTCCGCGCCGTTGCTGTAGGAGCCGGTTCCAGGGAGTTCTTCACCGCCGAATTTGGTCCCCGGCGGGACGTTCGCCGAGTTCACGAGCGGCGCGTATTCGCCGTTCGCTTCGCGCCGGTATGGGGTGCGTTCGGTGTTCGTCGGGTCATTGGGCGCAAGCGGCGTCGCCCCCTGCGGTTCGACGATCCCCGCCGTCAGCGATTCGGAGAAGAACTTGTACTCCGAGGGGAAGCCCACGCGGATGATCGCGATCTCTTCATGCGGTGTCGTGATGTCCCGGCTCGACCAGCCGCCCGCTCCGCGCGTTGCGAGCAGCTGGCTCTCGTCCGGGCTTCTGACGCCTGCCGGGTCGCCGCCGACGGGCCCCAGCGCGACGTAGGCGAAGCCGCCGCCGTGAGCGGCCGCCTGGATGATGCCGCCCTCTTCGGTGATCGGTTCAAGCGGCGCGCCGTGCTTGTTCGGCGGGGAGACCAGTTCGAAGGCGCGCCCGTCGGGCAGTCCCGAGGCTACGCTGTGCTGGGTTCTGAAGGAGCGGTCGGGGCTTTCGACGGTGCCGAGGGAGTTGTGTGCCACGACCCGGAAGTGGTAGGTGGTAGAGGGGGTGAGGCCCTGGATCGGTTCGCTGCGGATGACGTCCGTCGTCCCGGAGCCGGCGCTCCCGTCGGGGACCGGGACTTTGATGCCGTGGGCGGCTCCGCCTTCTGCATAGGGGGTGGTGTCGTATTCGAAGCGGTATTCGGTCAGCAGGCCGTGGGGGTTCAGTTCGACTCCCAGCCGGGCGCTCGTGTCGTTGACTTCAGAGGCCGAGGTCGCGTCGATCGAGACCGGCGGCAGGGTCGTGAAGCTCTGATCGGGGCCGAGGGTGGTTTCCGCGGCATTGGTGGCCACGACGCGGAAGTGGTAGGTGGTGCTCACCTGCAGCGATTCGATCGCCGCCGAGACCGAGCGATCGTCGAAGAACGAGATGCCGGGGCGGGTGGTGGCAACCGTCGCGGTGCCGGCTTTCGTGCCATTTTCAAGGCTGATCGGTTCGACAGCCAACTGCGGCTGATCGAAGGCGCCGAGGGCGGCGATGAATTCGATCGCGTAGGGCCCGCCTTCGGCGCCGCTGACCGAGACGTTGCCGGCGCCGATCGCCGCGATCGCTTCGAGGTCTGCCTGCACTTCGGCGGCGGTGGCGTTGAAGGGGATTTCTGCCGAGACCTGCCCCTTGAAGCGCAGGAGGTAGTTGCCCGCAGTCGCTTCGAGGGTGAGGGTCTGGAGCTCATCGACGGTTTCGAGCGAGGCGGAGGGGGTTTCCTGGCCGTAGCCGGTGGTGGTGCCGTATTCGAAGTGGTATTCGGTGAGCGCTCCCTCCGGGTTGACGCTCGCGCCGAGTACAGCCGTGGTGGGCTGTACTTCGCTCGCCGACTCGCTGCCGGCGAGCACGAGAGGGCCCGGTGCTGGCGGGGGCACGATCCGCACAGTGCCCGCGTTCAGGATGTAGATGGCTTTGATCGTTTCGCCGTAGGCGATCCCGCGTTTGCCGTCTTCGGCTTCACCGCCCGCGTCGAAGCTCGACAGCTGGTTGCCCGCGGCATCGTAGGCCAGGATGTGATGGCGTTCTCCCACGAAGTGGTTGACGAACAGCCGATCGCCGGGGCCGATCGCGATCGCGCCCCTTTCCGGCGCCCCCGCTTCATCGCGCGGTTTGGGGATTTCTGTGCCGCCAGCGTTGTACTTGCGCACGCCGGCCAGTGCGCTGCTCTTGATGTAGAGGTCGCCGGTCGAGTCGAGCGTGAGGTTTTCGACGAGCCCCGCGCCGGGCAGGGTGACTTCGCCTTCAAGCGCCCCGGTCGGGCTGAACTGCTGCACGCGGTTTTCATCCCCGACGTGGACGCTGCCGGCGGCATCGACGGCGATCGAGCGCCCGGTGAGTTTTTTGAAGAAGCCGGGGCCGCCGCCCGCCACGCCGACCTTGCATTCTTCGCCGGCTTCACAGACGTTACCGCTCGTCGTGGCGTTCACTTCGCCGCCGAACATCAGCAGGAATTCGCCTTCCGGGCCGAACTTCTGGATGCGGTTGTTCGCTGAGTCCACGACGTACACGTCGCCGTGGGAGAGACTGAGGGAGTTGTCGATGGCGATGCCTTCGGCGCGGCTGAGCTGGCCGGTGCCGGAGCCTCGGAATGGAGCTTCGAGGCCACCGAAACATGTCGTTGTGCAGCTCTGCAGGGCTTCTGTCGAGCCGTCGGCCACGGCCCAGCCCCACGCGAGCAGGAATGCGCCTTCGGGGCCGAACTTGTCGATCCGGCTGTTGTTGGTGTCGACGACGTAGACGTCGCCGCTTTCCTGTTCGACGGCGATGCCTCGGGGGTTGACGGATATCTGACCGGCGCCGCTGCCTTCTTCGCCGAAGCCCGCGACCGCCGCGCCGGCGAAGCTCACCCCCACGGCACTGCTGCCTGTGAGCAGGAACGCGCCGACCGCCGCGCTTGCGACGACCCGTCCTCGCCATGACCTCCCCAGCATACGTTTCATCTCTCCGATTACCCCTCATCGCTAGCCGCCCGGGACACCAGCCGGCCCACGGACGCACCGCAGACACATGACGATAAGGCTCGTCCTCTGCTTTTCACAAGCGGCGTTTCCCACTCTGCTCTGGCTCAGCCATCCCCGCCGGCTCCTGTATGTCTACGTCGCTGTGCTTAGGCGCTCAACACCGGCGCCGCTCAGTTGCCCCTGTCCGTCTCTTCATGGGAAACACTTCCCCGAAACGCTTGACCTCGTCGCGGCCACCTGGGAATACTCCGAAGCGGGGGTGTCGCTCATCGGCACTCTCGTGTCTCATCGCCGGGTAGCGCGACTCGCCGCGATCAATCGGCGCTCCGTGCTCCTCGGCTGTTTCGCTACTTCACAATCAAAGGAGCAGTGCTACATGCGCGCATTCAAGCTCATCAGCGCCCTACTCGTGGTTCTGGCGCTCACCGCCATCGCAGCTTCGACGGCGTCAGCGGCAGAAACCTTATGGGAAATCTTACCGGGCAATGAAGGAGAAACGTTCACGGCGAAAAGCGGCACAGCCATCCTGCAGGAAAAAGGCGGACTCGCCATCAAATGTCAAGAATCGTCGATCTTATTAGTCGACAGCTCAATAGTAGGCACGACCAAGACATTAGCCTTAGCGATCATCCACTTCGGTAACAAATGCCAGGCGGCTGGTCTCGCCACCAACTCGTTAGGCGACCCAGCTAACTTCATCTTAGCGCACGTGGAGATCCACACCTGCATCATCAGCACCTCGCCGTTAGTCGGTGGGCTCTTAATCAAAATCTTACCGCTCCACCTCGAAGTTCCTTCTGTCAAATTATTAATCGAAGTCACAGGTAGCCTCGTTGTGCCAATCACACCGAACGAAACGGAAACCAAAAACTACAAACTCGAAATCAAACAAGCCGCCGGCGAACAGGGCATCAAATTATGCCTAGGGGGCGCTGAAGAGAGCCTCTTTTCCTCCGATGACGGAAAATTGCCAGTACAGGCCGGTCAGGAAGCCGTTGGTGCCGAACTGTCATTCGACAAAGCACAGACAGCAATGATCTAGCAGTTCGACGCAAGTCTCGTATGACCGGTGCCGGAGGGCGGTCATCGTCCTCCGGCACCACTTCTCACTCACTCGATCGCCACTTCACTTGGAAACATTCCTAGACGACAACTCACCATCCAGATAGCTTCACACCATGCCCAAGTCCTCTCACCTACTTTTCACCTCTCTTGCCATCTCGTTGGCGCTCTCGGCCTCGCTCCTGATCCTCACCGGCTGTGGCAGCAGCGACAGCGCCGCTCACGGCGAAGGCAGCAGCATCACCCACATCGAAGGCACGTCGGCCTCGATCGACAAGGCCGTGCTGAACCACTGGATGCGCTCGATGGCCGGCGGGGACTATCGAGCGAGCATCGGCGTCCAAGGACCCCGGGGCCTCGTCTCAGAGCCGGCCAACTACGGCGAATGCGCCTCAGCGGCGAAGACCTTCGTGCCGAGGACGCCCACAGGGCAGCTGAAGCTGAGCGATGCCCAGATCGCTCAGAAATGCCGTCAGCTCTACCAGTCGATCAAGGCGCAGGCGCTCAGCTTCCTGATCTCGGTCCAGTGGACCGTCGCCGAAGGCGCCGAACAGGGCCTGAAGGTCACCGACACCGACCTGCGCCACGAATTCGCGCGCTTCTGGAAAGAGCGCTACCCGACCAAACAGGAGTTTGAAAAGTACATAGCCGAACGACAGTGGGTCCTCTCAGACGTCCTCTACCAGCTCAAACGCAACATACTCGTGGGCAGGATCCTGCCCAAATTCAAAGCGAAAGTCAATCGGGCCGGTGGCGGCGAACGGCTCTACGTAAAGCTCGCCTTAGAACGCTACAAGGCCCTGATCGCAAAGACGAGCTGTCGCGCCGGGTATGTCGTGCCCAACTGCAAGCAGTACAGCGGACCGCCGGTGGTCGCTCCCGCCCCGAACATCATCCTCGAGTACTTCGCGCAGGGGCGCAGTAGCTGAGGGGAAGCAGCGCTCTTCTGTCGCTCTGCAATCGCCAGTGATAGCTCCCACTGTCTCGTGACAGGCCGCTGCATGGGAAACGATTCCTCCAAACGCTTGACTCCCGCGATATCGAGCTTGAGACTCTAGGCGAGGCGTCGCTTCACGCGGCGCGCTCACCGCTTCACCGCCGGCGGCCGCAGCCCGCCACTTCATCGGCGCCTGCTTTCCGTCGGCTTGTCTGTAGCTCACGAATCAAAGGAGCAGTGCTACATGCGCGTATTCAGGCTCATCAGCGCCCTACTCGTGGTTCTGGCGCTCACCGCCATCGCAGCTTCGACGGCGTCAGCGGCAGAAACCTTATGGGAAATCTTACCGGGCAATGAAGGAGAAACGTTCACGGCGAAAAGCGGCACAGCCATCCTGCAGGAAAAAGGCGGCCTCGCCATCAAATGCCAAGAATCGTCGATCTTATTAGCCGACAGCTCAATAGTAGGCACGACAAAGACGTTACTCTTAGCGATCCTCCACTTCGGTAGCAAATGCACAGCGGCTGGACTCGGCTTCAACTCGTTAGGCGATCCAGCTGGCTTCGTCTTAGCCCACGTGGAGATCCACACCTGCATCATCAGCACCTCACCGTTAGTCGGTGGGCTCTTAATCAAAGTCTTACCGCTGCACCTGGAAGTCCCGTCTGTCAAATTATTAATTGAAGTCACAGGTAGCCTCGTTGTGCCAATCACACCGAACGAAACGGAAACCAAAAACTACAAACTCGACATCAAACAAGCAGCCGGCGTGCAGAGCACCAAATTATGCCTAGGGGGCGCTGAAGAGACCCTCTTATCGGCCGACGATGCCAAGGGACCGATACAGGCCGGCCTGGAAGCCGCGAGCGCCGAACTGTCATTTGACAACACACAGACGGCGATGATCTAGCAGTCGAAGCAAGTCTCACGTGGTAGGTGCCGGAGGGCGGCCATCGCCCCCGGCACCACTGATCCAGCATCTGATGGCACGAGTAAGTCCACGGTCGTTAACTGCTCGCCGGCCCAGCGCGACGACAGATCGCTGCATAGGAGCGTTTCCCGAGACGCTCCACGCCCACAAGATTGCGCTGGACACTCCGAGGCGAGGGTCGCGCCAGCAGGCCCTCATTGCTTGATCGCCACCGGCAGCCGCCGATCCAGCGCCCGCTCTCATCGGTCTCTATCTCACAATCAAAGGAGTAGTACTACATGCGCCTCTTCAAACTCATCAGCTTCCTGGTCATGGTTCTGGCGCTCACCGCCATCCCAGTCGCGACGGCTTCAGCGGCGGAAACCTTATGGGAACTCTTACCGGGCAACGAAGGAGAAACGTTCACGGCTAAAAGCGGCACAGTCATCCTGCAGGAAAAAGGTGGGCTCGCCATCAAATGTCAAGAATCGTCGATCTTATTAGCCGACAGCTCAATCGTAGGCACGACGAGGACATTAGCCTTAGCGATCATCCACTTCGGTAACAAATGCACGGTCGCCGGACTCGCCGTCAACTCGTTAGGCGACCCAAGTGGAGTCATCTTAGTGCACGTGGAGATCCACACCTGCATCGTCAGCACCTCGCCGTTAGTCGGTGGGCTGTTAATCAAAGTCTTACCGCTCCACCTCGAAGTGCCGTCTCTCAAATTATTAACCGAAGTCACTGGTAGCTTAGTTGCGCCGATCACGCCTAACGAAACGGCGACCAAAAACTACAAACTTGACATCAAACAAATAGGTGGCGCACAGCAAGTCAAATTATGTCTAGGTGGCGCCGAAGAGAGTCTCTTGTGGTCCGACGATGGAAAAGCGCCGATAGCGGCGGTTGAGGAAGTCCAAAACAGCGAACTCTCATTCGACAACACGCAGACGGCAATGATCTAACGCCGATGTCGGTCTCGTGTGATTCGGTGCTGGAGGACGGCGATAGCCTCCAGCACCACTCTCGGTGCAGGCGAGCGCGGTCGAGACAGCGCTCTGAGACTTGCGAAGCAAGTCAAGCTCAGGCAATCTATGTCTGCGGGCGCCCTGGCTCCACCGTGAGTCGTTGCGGCCATGCATCACGTCGTCGAATGAGGCCGGGACAGCAACGGCCGCTCCACACAAAGATGCAACGGCACGTCAGAGCGCCGTGGTAACCGGCCCGCTGCGCTCGTTCCCGCGCTCGTACTCGCCGATCTCGACGGCCTGCTCCAACGTCATAGCAATGTCGTCGAGACCGTTGAGCAACCGATGGCGGATCTCGTGGTCGATCTCGAAGGCGACCTCGCGCCCGGCGAAGCGGACCTCCTGCTCGAGCAGGTCGACCTCGCCGCTGCCGGCCTGCGCGAGGCTGTGACAGTCCTCGGCGCCGAGCACGACCGGCAGCAGACCGATCTTGGTGCAGTTGGAGTAGAAGATGTCGGCGAAGCTCGGCGCGACGATCGCCTGAAAGCCGTAGTCCTGAAGGCCCCATGGCGCGTGCTCGCGCGAGGAGCCGCAGCCGAAGTTCTCGCCGGCGACAAGGATCGGGTTGGCCGGCAGCTCCCAGCCGGGCTCCTTGGCCCAGTCGTAGAACAGGAACTCCCCGAAGCCGGTCCGCTCGACGCGCTTGAGGAACTGCTTGGGCATGATCTGGTCGGTGTCCACGTCGGCCCGGTCGAGGTGGCTGACGGGCCCTGAGATGACGCTTATCGGGTCCATCAGCTCCAGCTCCTTATGTCGACGAAGTGACCCTCGATCGCGGCGGCGGCGGCCATCTGCGGCGAGACGAGGTGTGTGCGACCCCCGCGCCCCTGACGGCCCTCGAAGTTGCGGTTGGACGTCGAGGCGCAGCGCTCACCCGGCGCGAGGGTGTCGGGGTTCATGCCGAGGCACATCGAGCAGCCGGCCACGCGCCAGTCGAAGCCGGCCTCGCGGAAGATGCGGTCCAGCCCCTCCTCCTCGGCCTGTTTCTTGACCTGCTGGGAGCCGGGCACGACCATGGCGTCGACGCTCGATGCGACCTTGCGCCCGGCAACGACCTCGGCCGCGGCGCGCAGGTCGCCGATGCGCGAGTTGGTGCAGGAGCCGATGAACACGCGGTCGAGCGCGATCTGCTCGATCGGCGTGCCGGGCTGCAGGTCCATGTAGACGAGCGCACGCTCGGTGGCCTCACGGTCGGCGGGGGCATCGAACTCCTCGGGCGCGGGCACGCTGTCGGTGACGGCGCGCACCATGCCGGGGTTGGTGCCCCAGGTCACCTGCGGGGAGATCTGGGTAGCGTCGATCGAGACCTCGCTGTCGAAGGCGGCGCCATCGTCGCTGCGTAGTGTGCGCCAGTGCGCGATCGCCTGCTCCAGCTGCTCACCGCGCGGCGCGCCGGGGCGCTGGCTGTCGGTGAACCACGCGAAGGTGCTCTCGTCGGGCGCGATCATCCCGGCGCGCCCGCCGCCCTCGATCGTCATGTTGCATACGGTCATGCGCCCTTCCATCGAGAGCGCCTCGATCGCAGGGCCGGCGTACTCGACGACGTGGCCGGTCATGCCACCGACGCCCAGCCGTCCGAGCGTGCCGAGGATCAGGTCCTTGGCGGTGACGCCGAAGCCGAGCTGACCGTCGTAGGAGATGCGCATCGAGCGCGGCTTGTGTTGGACCATGCACTGTGTGGCCAGCACGTGCTCGACCTCGCTGGTGCCGATCCCGAAGGCGAGCGCGCCGAAGGCTCCGTGAGTGGAGGTGTGCGAGTCGCCGCAGACGATCGTCATGCCGGGTTGCGTGACGCCCAGCTCGGGACCGATCACGTGCACGATCCCCTGGCGCTCGGAGCCGAGCGAGTAGACGGGCACGCCGAACTCCGCGCAGTTGCGCTCGAGCGCTTCGACCTGCACCCGCGAGAGCTCGTCCTTGATGCGCGCCGCGACGGGGGTGCCGTCGGTCGGCGTGTTGTGGTCGGCGGTCGCGAGCGTGCGATCGGGGCGCCGGACGGGACGCCCGGCCATGCGCAGCCCGTCGAAGGCCTGCGGGCTCGTGACCTCGTGTACGAGGTGCAGGTCGATGTACAGCAGGCCGTGCGCGACCTCGTGGGTCTCCCAGATCTTGTCGAACAGCGTCTGTGGCATCGTCATCGGCCCTTCTCGTCGTCGGTGTTCGGCTGTGTCTTGATGAGGACCCCTGCCGGGGTCTGGATTGCGTTCGTGGTGCGGGTCATCAGCTGCGTCGCAGACCCGCGGAGACGACCGCCAGGAAGGCCGCCTCCTCGTCACCTGGATTCTCGAAGTGATGCGGCAGATCGGCGTCGAAGGTCACGCAATCGCCTTCGCCGAGCTCATGGCGCTGCCCATCGCAGACGAGCACCACCTCACCGTGCTCGAGGAGCGCCGTCTCGCGGCTGCCGGGCTCGTGCATCGGCGGGTCGTCGGTTGCGCCGGTGACAGCGCCGGAGGCGAGCGTGTGGCGCGAGAGCTCGGCGCGCTGTCCGGGCTGCCCGGAGGTCATCACCTCGAAGCGATGCCCCCGCCGCGGATTGCCGCCGCGCTGGCGCTGCGACGCGCGTACGATCGTCACCGAGCCGCCCTCGTCGAGGCGCAGCAGCTGCGAGAGCCGCAGCTCGAGGCCCGCCGCGATGCGCGCGGCGACGGTCAGCGTCGGGCTGGTCTCGCCGCGCTCGACCTGGGAGAGCATCGGCGCGCTGACGCCACTGCGAGCGGCCAGGTCGCGCAGCGAGAGCCCGGAGGCCTCGCGGAGGGCTTTCACGCGCGCGCCGATCGTGGCCGGCGAGAGCGCCTGCGCCCACGCGTGCGGGAGATCGCTGGCTGTCGCGGCAGTCGCCATACGGGCGTACGTTATCACGGACAGACGCTGCAAGCAGCACTGCGTTCAGACGACCGTAGGAAGCCCCTCTAGCCGACGCTCGCGCAGTTCTTGAAGCCGACCCGCAGGGCGTTCTCGTACATCAGGTCATGCGCGGTTTTTTTCGCTTCGACGAGCGTCTTGATGGCTGATGTGTCGTTTCGCTTCGCGTCCCGAATGAAGTCGCGGAGTTGATTGATCAGGACCCGCCGGAAGTCGAGAATTAACTTCCAGTCGGGCCGGAAGGACGCGGGCGGGCGCAGCCGCTTGAGTTGGTCCAAGGACTGCTGCTCGAGCGCCAGGTTATGCGGAGCGACGCGAAGAATTTCGGGCGGGCTCACCCCCTTGGAGTTGCTGGCGAATTCGCCGTTGATGTGCTTGCAGATCGCCTCTGCCTGCGCGATCAACTGAGCCTTGGACAGAGGCCCCTGTGGAAACGTCGGCCCCCCACTGGAGGCGGTCGATGCACTGCCTCGCGCTGGCGCTGCAGCGCTCGACCCACCGCCACCGCAGCCGCTGATCGCAGGCGCGAGGATCGCGAGCACGAGCAGCACGAGGGCAGATCGTCGCGGGTCCGGTTTCATCTCGCGGACTATCGCCCCGGGGCGTGTCGAAGTCAATCGATCGGCGGCAATGTCTCCGACTGGCGACGCGCTTCCGCGTCGCCATGTACTGCACCGCTCACCCGGCGCTCGTCTCGGGCAGTCCGATCGTCCGGTCGGCGTGAGAGCGCGCCACGGCCACCGACAGCGCCCGCACATACGCGCGCGCAGCCGCATCGATGATGTCTGTCGAGACGCCTTGACCGGCGCCGGTGACGCCGTCGTGCTCCAGCACGATCGACACCTCGCCGAGCGCGTCCTGTCCCTCGGTGACCGCTCCGATCGTGAACTCGCTGAGCTTCGCGGCGATGCCGGTCGCGGCGTTGATCGCCTGGAAGACGGCGTCGATCGGCCCATCGCCGGTGAACGCTCCGGTGGCCGCGGCGCCGTCGGGGAGGTTCACCGACACGCGGGCGTGCGGCGGGCGCAGCGAGGAGGCCTCGACCTCGAACCAGTCCAGCGTGTAGCCGTCGACGTCCTCTGAGCGCAGCTCGTCGGTGACGAGCGCCTCCAAATCCATCGCCGTCACCTGCTTCTTGCGATCGGCGATCTCCTTGAAGCGCCTGAACGCCGTGTTCAGCGCCTGCCCGTCGATCTCGAAGCCCATCTCCTGCAGCGCCTTGCTCAGCGCGTGGCGACCGGAGTGCTTGCCCAGCACCAGCGAGTTGCTGTTCAGCCCGACGGTCGTGGCGTCCATGATCTCATACGTCGTGCGCTCCTTCAGCACGCCGTCCTGGTGGATGCCGGCCTCGTGCGCGAACGCGTTGCGCCCGACGATCGCCTTGTTCGGCTGCACCTGATAGCCGGTCAGCCGTGAGACCAGGCGACTGGTGCGCGCGATCTCCGTCGTCTCGATGCCCGTCCACATGCCAAGGCTGGGCTCGCGTGTGTGCAACAGCATCGCAATCTCCTCGAGCGAGGCGTTGCCCGCACGCTCGCCGATGCCGTTGATCGCGCACTCCACCTGGCGGCAGCCGGCTTCCAATCCGGCCAGCGAGTTGGCGACCGCCACGCCCAGATCGTCGTGACAGTGAACCGAGACGACCACGTCCCTCAGGCCCGGCACCAGCCGGTAGAGCTCTTCGAACATCGCCTTGTACTCGTGCGGCATCGTATAGCCGACGGTGTCGGGCACGTTGATCGTCGTGGCGCCCTCCTCCAGCGCGATCTGGATCACCTCGGCCATGAACTGCACGTCCGAGCGCGAGCCGTCCTCCGGCGAGAACTCGACGTCCTCGGTGTACTCGCGCGCCTGTGCGACCGCCGCGCGCACCTGCCCCTTGACGTCCTCGCGGGTGGTCTGCAGCTTGTGCTCGATGTGCACATCACTCGTGGCGAGGAACGTGTGGATGCGCGGGCGCTCGGAATGCTTGACTGCGTTCCACGCCGCCTCGATGTCCAGGGCGCTCGTTCGCGCCAGCCCGCAGATGACCGGGCCTTCGACCTCGCGTGAGATCGCCTGCACAGACTCGAAATCGCCCGGCGAGGTGATCGGGAAGCCCGCCTCGATCACGTCGACGCCCAACCGCGCGAGCTGGTGGGCGATCTCCAGCTTTTCCTGCTTGTTCAACGAGATGCCCGGCGACTGCTCGCCGTCGCGCAGGGTCGTGTCGAAGATCAGGACGCGATTTGCCTCGCTGCGTCCCGTTGCTGTACTACCGGCCGAAGTGCTCATGTCGTTCGTGCTCCTTCTCTATCTCGCTTGTCGTTCCTCTCTGCTGGATGTGCGGCTACGCGGCCGCCACGCGTTATTCCCCCCGAGGGGGGAGCAGGAGAAGCGAGAGAAGCGAGATCTGAAACGACATCTGCGGCGCAGGTTAGCACCGCGGGTGGCAACCGCCAAACGCGTGCCCCTGCGACCGTGCAGGCCGGCCCTCTGCTTTAAGGAACGAGCACGACCTTGCCGAGGTTGCGCCGCTCGGTGATCATCGTCTGCGCCGCGCCGGCCTCCTCGAAGCTGAAGTCCCCGGCGACCACGGGCTCGACGGTGCCGTCGTCGAGCATCTCCTGCAGGGGTCCGATCCACGGCTCGAGCGTGCCACGGTCCTTCCACAGCGTGAGCATGTTCAGACCGATCACGGCCTTCGATTCGGACATCTGTTTGATCATGCTGAAGCGCGGCATGCGCACGACCGTGCGCAGCGCCGTGAGCAGGTTGCGCCGTTGCCCGGACACGATCGCCGAGGCGCCGAAGGCCACGAGCCGCCCGCCCGGACGCAGCAGCTCATAGCCGGTGCGAAAGCTCTTGCCGCCAACCGCATCGAGGATCACGTCGAACTTCGGCAGCCCGCGCTCCCAGCCGCTCTGCGTGTAGTCGAGCGCGTGGTCGCAGCCGAGCTCGAGGATCCGCTCGTGCTTGCCGGGCGATGCCGTTCCGTAAACCTCGGCTCCCACGCGCTTGGCGATCTGCGTCGCCGCTATGCCCACGCCCCCGCCGGCGGAGTGGACCAGCACGCGCTCGCCCGGCTGCAGGTTGCCGTAGCCGATCAGCCCCGCCCAGGCGGTCGCGTAGTTGACAGGGATCGCGGCGCCCTGCTCGAAGCTCAGTCGCTCTGGTAGCGCGACCACGTCGCTCGCGGGGGCGCACACCTGCGAGGCGTAGCCACCGAACTGCGTGCCCGCGAGGACCCGCTGACCGTGGTTCAGCCCCGTCACGCCCTCCCCCAGCTCGAGAATCGTGCCGGCCACCTCATAGCCGACCACGCACGGAGTCTTGGGCGCGTCTGCATACAGGCCCATGCGCGCCATCACGTCGGCGAAGTTGATTCCCGCGGCGGCGACGTCGATCCGCACCTCTCCAGGGCCGAGCTCGGGGTCGGCACGCTCCTGCACCTCCAGGACCCCCGGCCCGCCGTGCTTGGTGATGACGACCGCGCGCACTCGGCGAGCCTATCCGATCGCGCGCTCAGAGGAAGAGATCGCTGGCTAACGAAGCGCGACGGCCCAGCCGTCGAGGAAGCCCTCTGAGGCGACGATCTCATCGACCACCTGCCGCGGCACGAGCGCGTCGGTCGTGACGACCATCGCGGCCGAGCGCTGGGCGGCTCCGTCCAGGCCATCGCCATCGCCGGCCACCGCGGCGGCCTCATCGGGCGTGTGTCCGACCGCCGCCGAGGAGATGTTGATGCCGTGCTTGCCGAAGATCGTGCCCACGCGGCCGATCATCCCCGGCAGGTCGGCATAGCGAAAGACGGCCACGAAGCGCTCGAGCTCGATCGTCAGCCGCCGACCCTGCACCTCCACGAGGTGCGGCTCCTGCTTGGGGCCGATGCCAGTGCCAGCCACAGCCACGCGCTCCTCTCCGGCAACCACTGTGACGCGGATCAGCTCGTTGAAGTCCTGGGCCTCGGACACCGACTTCTCCTCGACGACGATCCCCCGCTCCTCGGCCATCGAGGGCGCGTTGACGAGGTTCACCTGTTCCTCAGTGCGCCCTTCCAGCGCCCCGCCGATCACCGCGAGCGTCAGCAGGCGCGTGTCGAACTCCGCTATTCGCCCCATGAAGGCGGCCTCGATGCGCTCGACCGAGCTGCCCTCGGCGAGCGCCATCGCAAGGCGCCCGAGTTGCGTGGCGAGCGGCAGGAACGGCCCCAGCACCTCCATGTCCTCCGCGGAGATCGAGGGGATGTTGACCGCCGTGGAGACGACACCGCCGGTCAGCGCGGCGACCACCTGCTCGGCGCTCTGATAGCCGGCGCGGTCGGTCGCCTCGGCCGTCGAGGCGCCGAGGTGCGGCGTGACGACGACGTTCGGGTAGCCGTCGAACAGCGGGTAGTCGGTCATCGGCTCGGCCGGGAACACGTCCAGCGCGGCGCCAGCGACCTTGCCCGAGTCAAGCGCGTCCTTCAGCGCCGCGTCGTCGATCAGCCCGCCGCGGGCGACGTTCAGGATGCGCACGCCGTCGCGCATCTTCGCGAACGCCTGCGCGTCCAGCCAGCCTTCGGTGTCGGGTGTCTTTGGCAGGTGCACGGTGATGAAGTCGGCCTGCGCGTACAGATCCTCGGCGTCCGTCGCGTTCTCGACGCCCAGCTCGCGATAGCGCTCGGCGCTGACGAACGGGTCGAAGGCGAGCACGCGCATCCCGAAGCCGCGCGCGCGCTGCGCGACGAGCTGGCCGATCCGCCCGAAGCCGACGATCCCCAGCGTCTTCTCGTACAGCTCGACGCCCGAGTACTTCGAGCGGTCCCATTTGCCTTCGATCAGCGACATGTGCGCCTGCGGAATGTTGCGCGCAAGCGCCAGCAGCAGGGCCATCGTGTGCTCGGCGGCGGTGACGACGTTCGATTGCGGGGCGTTGGCGACGACGATCCCGCGCTTGGTGGCCGCGGCGACGTCGACGTTGTCCACGCCCACGCCCGCACGGCCGATCACCCGCAGGTTGCCCGCGCGGTCGATCAGCTCAGCGGTCATCTTCGTGGCCGAGCGAATCAAGATCCCGTGATAGGCGCCGATCCGCTCGGCGAGCTGCTCCTCGCTCCAGTCGATCCCCACCTCGACGTCGAAGTGCCCGCGCAGCAGCTCGACGCCCGAGTCGCCGATCTTCTCCTTGACGAGCACCTTCAGGCGCTCGTCACGATCTTTGGCGTCGGTGTCGGCGGCCTCGCTCATGCGGCGGTCCTCTCGACGATCCAATCGATGCAGGCGGTCAGCGCCTGCATGTCGGCGGGCTCGATCGCCGGGAACATACCGACGCGCAGCTGATTGCGCCCGAGCTTGCGATAGGGCTCGACGTCGACGATGCCATTCGCCCTGAGCGTCGCCGCGATCGCCGCGGCGTCGATCCGCTCCTCGAAGTCAATCGTCCCGACGACCAGCGAGCGCTTGGCCGGATCGTGCACGAACGGCGTCGCGTAGCCGCTGCGCTCAGCCCAGCCGTACAGGTGCTGCGATGAGGCGCTCGTGCGCTGCACGCACCAATCCAGGCCACCGCTGTCGAGCATCCAGCGCACCTGCTCGGCGAGCAGGAACAGCGTCGCCACGGCGGGCGTGTTGTAGGTCTGGTCCTTGAGCGAGTTCTCGAGCGCCGTCTTTAGCGAGAGGAAGGCCGGTATCCAGCGACCCGAGTCCGCCAGGCGGGCGATCCGCTCCTGCGCGGCCGGGCTGAGCAATGCCACCCACAGCCCGCCGTCGGCGGCGAAGCTCTTCTGCGGCGCGAAGTAGTAGGCGTCCGCCTCGGAGACGTCGACCGACAGGCCGCCGGCGCCCGAGGTCGCATCGATCGCGACCAGCGCATCCGCTGCGCCCGCCGGGCGCACGATCGGCACCATCACGCCGGTCGAGGTCTCGTTGTGCGCCCACGCCAGCACGTCCACCTGCGCCTGCGCGGCGTCAGCCCCGGCAGCGGCCGGATCGGGGGCATCCCCGGGCTCGGCGGAGAGGATCACCGGGTCCTCGAGGAACGGCGCGCCGGCGCTCACGGTGGCGAACTTCTGGGAGAACTCCCCGTAGGTCAGATGCAGCGAGCGGCGCTCGATCAGGCCGAACGCGGCGGCGTCCCAGAAGGCCGTCGCGCCGCCGTTGCCCAGCGCCACCTCATAGCCATCGGGCGCCGCGAACAGCTCGCGCAGGCCGCTGCGGATCTCGCCGACAAGCGCCTTGACCGGCTGCTGGCGGTGCGAGGTGCCCATGACCTCGGCGCCGTCGCCGACGAGCCCGGCAAGCGCCTGCGGGCGCACCTTCGAGGGCCCACAGCCGAAGCGCCCATCGCCGGGCTTCAGCTCGTCGGGAAGGATCAGTTGTGTGGCTGCTGTGGGGGTGCTCGGCGTCATGTAGGGCTCCTCGCTTAGTCGAATCTCGAGGGATGTCGATGATCTGAGGGTGCCCAGGCGCGCGGCGTTGCTATCTCGTCGCTTCCCGGTGGTCGATTCCACCTCAGCGCCAGTCGCGACGACGTGAGCGAGTGTAGCGCGGAGCGGTCAGGAACCGCCCTCGCAGTCGGCGTCTCGCTCGCCAGACTTTCCCTCCAAGGCATCTGGCAACGCTCCGTACATCTGCTCGAGTCGCTGCAAGTCTTCGCGGTCCCGAGGATGATCGGCAAGCCGCTTCAGCGCGACCAGGTGGCTCAAACTCGCACGCGGAACGAGCACTCCGTGTAACTCGTCGGGATGTGCCGCGCCGCTCACTGACACCCAGGACAGGGGCCCCTCGCCTTCCGGAATGAAGTCGAATGATGCCAAACTTCGTCCGCGCCCGGATGTGATGCTCCCCGTCGAACCACACCTCCGGCAATGGAGATCCGTCGATACGAGTGGCGGCGAGCTCGTCGAGCGTTCGCCGAATCGCCTGCCCTTGTGCTGCAGTCGCGGGAACGAGCACATCGACATCTCGCGTCACGCGTTCCCTACCGAGCAAGTTTACGGCGACGCCACCGATGACCACGTAGGGCAGTTCGTTGCGGTTGAGCTCGTCGAGAAGCTGGGCGAACTCCTCCGGAAGGAGCATCAACGCCTATCGCGTAGCCCAGCGCATCGCGGCACGTTCAGAGCGTTCGTGTGCCGCGATCGCGCCCTCGATGTCGAGATAGCGTTCCCACGCCTCGTTCGCCTCCCATCCCGCGCCCGCGTCCTCGAATCGCTTGGCCTCCTCAGCCGTCTCGAGCATCCGCCGTCTCGCATCGTCGATATCCAGCTCGGGGGTCGTATCGACCTTGGGGAGCGTGCTCATTCTATGGCCATGATAGTGACCCCAGCGGCTCGCTCGCTCGCGCGCCGCGGCTCCATGGATCACCCGCTCCAGAGGACCGTCCGCGCCAGCACCTGCGCGCTCCAACCCGCCGGCAGGCGGCTGGGCGCCACACCGGACGGCGCCTCTGAGACGAGCAGACACAGCTCGGGCGCTGGGCCGAGCCCGAGGCAGCGACGCCACAGTCCGCCGAGTAGCGGGTCCATCCCGTCGCCGAGCAGCGCTGCCAGCGACGGGTTCTCGTGCCCGGGCGAGCGCGTCACCCACACGGCCACGGCGGCGGCGTCCAGGCGGGCCTGGCCCTCAATCAGGCGATAGACCGAGCCGGTCGCGGCGCCGGCCATCGAGGCCACCTTGTGATGCGCAGTGAGGTGGCCATGCGAGACAGCCGCCTCCTCCAGCACACCGACGGCGGCCCAGTCGTCGAGCAGGTACCAGTCCTCATAGCCAACGCCGTCCTGCTGCGGAGCCCGCTTGCCGTCGGCACCGACTGGCAGCCACGGCAACTCGGCCAGCGCGAACGCCGCGGAGCCGCGAAAGCCGTTTGGAGGCCGGTGCGCGAGCGAGCGATGAAAGCGCTCGAGCGCCTGCTCGTAGGCGGCCGGCTCGACCTCCGGCGCGGCGCGATGCCAGGAGAGGTAGGCCAGCATCGCGCGCTCTCCGTCAGCTAGAAGGCGGGCTTGATCCAGTCCATGTGCGAGCGCAGCTCCTGCCCGACGTGCTCGACCTGCGTGTCGGCCTGCTCGGCGCGCATGCGCTTGAAGCTCTCCTGCCCGGCACGGTTCTCGGCGATCCACTCGCGCGCGAAGTCCCCGGACTGGATCTCGGCGAGGATCTTGCGCATGGCGGCGCGCGTCTGATCGGTGATCACGCGCTTGCCGCGCGTGTAGTCGCCGTACTCGGCGGTGTTGGAGATCGAGTAGCGCATCCCCGCGAGGCCCTTCTCGTGCATCAAGTCGACGATCAGCTTGAGCTCGTGCAGGCACTCGAAGTAGGCCATCTCGGGGTCATAGCCGGCGTCTACGAGCGTCTCGAAGCCGGCCTGCACCAGCTCGGAGGCGCCGCCGCAGAGCACCGCCTGCTCGCCGAAGAGATCTGTCTCGGTCTCGTCCTTGAAGCTCGTCTCGATCACGCCGCCGCGCGTGCAGCCGATGCCCTTCGCGTAGGCCAGCGCAAGCGCTCGCGCGTTGCCGCTGGCGTCCTGCTCGACGGCGATCAGCCCGGGCACGCCGCTGCCTTCGGTGAACTGGCGGCGGACGAGATGGCCGGGGCCCTTGGGAGCGACCATGCCGACGTCCACGCCGGCGGGCGGGTCGATCTCCTTGTAGTGGATCGAGAAGCCGTGGCCGAAGAGGATCATGTTGCCCTCGGCGATGCCATCGCGGATCTCGCGCTCCCAGACGTCGTGGTGGAGCTCGTCGGGCAGCAGGACCATCACGAGGTCGCCGCGGCTGGCGGCCTCGACGACCGGCAGCACCTCGAGGCCCTGCTCGCGCGCCTTTGCGACCGACGAGGAGTCCTCGCGCAGTCCGACCACGACGTCCACGCCGGAGTCCTTCAGGTTCAGGGCGTGGGCGTGACCCTGAGAGCCGTAGCCGATGATTGCGACGGTCTTGCCGTCGAGGAGCTCGAGATCTGCGTCGTCGTCATAGATCATTGGACCGCGCAGGCTATCCCACTCAGGCAGAGGCGGACGCGACGAGCGTGCGCGCCGGTATCTCGAGCGCTCCCCCTGCGGCTGTGAAGGGCGCAAAGCGCGCGGCCAGCGAGGAGCTGATCGCCTCGATCTCCGGCTGAGGGCGAGCCAGCACCGCGTCGTGGAAGAGGCGCGAGAGGTCGAGCGTCGTGTCCCAGAACTCCTCGAAGTCGCGGTGGCGGCGGCGCAGCTCGAGCGTCTCGACGCGCAGCTCCGCGAAGCCTGCCTGCTCGAGCAACTCGCGCAGCCGCTCTGCGTCGCCCAGCACGAACGGGCCCGGTGTGCCGCTCGCCGGCGCGCCGCCGAGACCCCGCTCACCCAGCTCGAGCGCGGGCAGCTGCGCCCACGGGTTGTGCTCGAGCGCATCCCAAACCGCCAGCGCGACGCGCCCTCCGGGGCGCAGCACGCGCCGGGTCTCCGCCAGCGCCGCGACGGGGTCGGCCATCAGCATGTAGCCCCAGCGGCACAGCACGGCGTCGACGCTCGCCACCGGCAGGTCGATCCATTCGGCATTCAGCACGCGGAACTCGACATTGCTCAATCCCAGCGCGACGGCACGCTCGCGGGCGCCCGCGAGCATCGCCTCGGCCTGATCGGAGATGATCGCGCCGCCGATCGGCGCGACGAGCTCGGCTGCCAGCAGGCCGGTCTCGCCGAGACCCGCGGCCAGCTCGAGCACACGCTCGCCCGGCTGCGGGAGGATCGCGTCGATCAGCCAGTGCGAGACGGGGGCGCCGAACTCGCGCAGCAGATCCTGGCTGCGCACCCACCCGGATGCCGCCTCTTCCCAGCCCTGCAGGCTGGCGTCGCGATGGGCGTTGGCGTCGAAGCTCATCGCAGCTCCCTGCGCAAGAGCTTGCCGGAGCGAGTCCTGGGCAGCGGCCGGTCGAGCAGGACGAAGTCCTTGGGCACCTTGTAGGGGGCGAGCGAGCGCGTGCAGTGAGCCGTCAGCCCCGCGACGTCCAGCTCGGCGCCGGGACGGGGCAACACCCAGGCCGTGACGGCCTCTCCCCACTGCTCATCCGGGCGGCCGGTCACAGCCGCCTCGAGCACGCCCTGGTGCGCCTCGAGCACCGCCTCGACCTCGCTCGGTGCGACGTTCTCGCCGCCGCTTACGATCGTGTCGGCCTTGCGGCCGCTCACCCGCAGCCCGCCCCCGTTATCGAGCGAGCTGAGATCGCCGGTGTGCAGCCACCCGTCGGATGCGAGCGCCGCCGGCGCGACGGTCGGCCCGGCCACCATGATCTCCCCGTCGGCAGCGCAGCGCACGCGCGTGCAGAACAGCGGCACCGACGGGGGAGCGCTCGGCGACCGCCGCGACAGCGCCGCGACAGGCGTTGTGGTCACCTGTGAGCAGCTCTCGGTCAGCCCGTAGGTGAGGCTGACCGGCACGCCGGCGTGATGCGCCCGCTGGAGGAGCGCCGCCGGCACGGGACCGCCGCCGGTCAGCGCGCAGCGCAGCGCCGGCGGGTTGCTGAGACCGGCGTCGAGCAGCCGCGCGAGGGTGGTTGCGACGAGGCTCACGAGCGTCACATCCTGCTCGCGCAGGGCGCGCAGCACACGGTCGGTCTCGAAGCGATCGTGAACGATGGCCGTGGTCGCGTAGATCGCCGAGCGCACGAGGATCGAGAGCCCGCCTACGTGGGAGACCGGTAGCGCGCACAGCCATCGCTCGTCGGGATCGACGCCGAGCGCCGCGGCGGAGCCCAGCGCGCTCCAAAGGAGGTTGCCGTAGGTGAGCTCGATCGGGCGGGGCGAGGAGGTCGTGCCGGAGGTGTGGATCACGACAGCCGTGTCCGTAAGGTCGTGCTTGCAAACGCTCGCCAGCTCACTCGCGTGCGCGGAGTCATGCATGCCTGCGCCGATGCCGTCAAGTGGCCGCTCGATCAGCGCGACCGCGCCGTCGGCGATCAACTCTCGCTCACCCGCCGACAAGCGCAGGTCGACCGGCACCGCGACGGCGCCAAGCGCCAAGCAGGCGTGCAGGGCCTGGGCGAAGGCAAGCCCCGGCCCCAGCGCGATCGCGACGCGCTGGCCGCGCTGCACGCCGCGGACGAGCAGATCCTCCGCTCCGGCGTTGGCGAGGGCGAGGAGCTCGCCATAAGAACAGCATCCATCGGGGGTGTCGAGCGCTGTGCGCTCGGGCCGTTGCGCCGCGGCTCGCGCGAGCCATCCCTCGACCATCATGGTTCACAGGCTAGCCTTCGCGCGATGAGCACCACTTGGACGAGGACACTGGACGGCGCCGGTGAGCAGTACACGGACATCCGCTACGAGAAGTCCGCTCCCCCCGGGCAGGGGATCGCGAAGATCACGATCGCCCGCCCGGAGGTCAGAAACGCGTTTCGCCCGCGCACGATCGTCGAGATCTCAAGGGCCCTGGAGGACGCGCGCGAGGACACCGAGATCGGCGTGATCGTGCTGACGGGCGAGGGCAGCGAGGCGTTCTGCTCGGGCGGAGACCAGCGCGTGCGCGGCGACTCGGGGTATCTGGCCGAGGACGAGGCGGGGCGAGCGGGTGTGGGGCGTTTCCATGTGACCGATCTGCACGTGCAGATCCGCCGCCTGCCGAAGCCGGTCGTGGCGATGGTCGCCGGGTATGCGATCGGCGGCGGGCACGTGCTGCATCTCGTGTGCGACCTGACGATCGCCGCGGAGAACGCGCGCTTCGGGCAGGTCGGCCCGAAGGTCGGATCGTTCGACGGCGGCTTCGGCGCGGGTCTGCTGGCGAACCTGGTGGGGCCGAAGAAGGCCAAGGAGATCTGGTTCCTGTGCCGGCAGTACTCCGCCGAGGAGGCACTGCAGATGGGGATGGTGAACACGGTCGTGCCGCTGGAGCGTCTGGAGGAGGAGACCGTGCAGTGGTGCCGGGAGATGCTCGTGCTGTCCCCGTTCGCGCTGCGGCTACTGAAGGCGAGCTTCAACGCCGCCGAGGACGGCTTGACGGGGATCCAGCAACTCGCGCACGACGCGAACCTCCTGTTCTACGGCAGCGAGGAGGCCCAGGAGGGCCGGGACGCCTATCGAGACAAGCGCAAGCCGGACTTCTCCCGCTTTCCCAGGCGAGCCTAGCCGCGTGAGCGCGGTGCGCATCTGGGTGATGGCCGCGCGCGTGCGGACGCTGCCGGCGGCCGTCGCCCCCGTGCTGGTGGGCACCTCTCTGGCGCTCGGAGCGGGCCACTTCCATCCGCTGGCGTTCGTGGCGGCGCTGCTGGGCGCCGTGTTCATCCAGGTCGGCACGAACCTGTCGAACGACTACTCCGACGCCCGGCGTGGCGCGGACACCGAGGACCGGCTCGGTCCGGTGCGGGTGACGGCGGGCGGACTCGTGCCCCCCAGCCAGGTGCTGCTGGCGACGTATGTAACGTTCGGCCTGGCGGTCGCCTGTGGCGCCTACCTCGTGGCGGTCGCGGGGCCGGAGCTGTTGGCGGTCGGCGCCGCCTCGATTCTGGCGGGCGTGCTGTACACCGGCGGGCCGCGACCGTACGGGTATGAGGGATTGGGAGAGGTGTTCGTGTTCCTGTTCTTCGGGATCGTCGCGGTCGTGGGGTCTTATTTCGTACAGGTCCAGGATCTGCCGTGGCAGGCGTTCGTATGCGCGATCCCGGTGGGACTGCTGGCGAGCGCGATACTCGTCGTCAACAACGTGCGCGATCTGGAGACCGACCGGCGCGCGGGCAAGCGCACGCTGGCGGTGCGGCTCGGACGCGAGCGCACGCGCACGCTGTACACGGCGATGGTCGTGTGCGCGTTCGTGACCGCGCCGATGCCGTGGCCGCTCGGATCGATGACAGCCTGGCTGCTGCTCAGCTGGGCGGCGATCCCGCTGGCGATCGGCGTGGTGAAGGTCGTGCGTAGCCGCATCGACGGACCCTCGCTGAACGCCGCGCTGGCAAAGACGGGCGCGACGCAGCTGCTGTTCTGCCTGCTGTTCGCCGCCGGGATCCTGGCGAGTGGCGGCATCGGCTCGTGAGGCTCGACTTCGCGCAGCGAACGCTCACGCTTTCGCGCCCGCTGCGGACCTCCTATGGCCTACTCACCAAGCGCGATCTGCTCGCCGTCTCGATCACGGATGAGAACGGCGTCAGCGGTCACGGCGAGGCCGCCCCGCTCGAGCCCTATGACGGCATCAGCATCGAGCGCGCACGGGCAGCGCTCGAACGCTACGCGTCGGTCCTTGCCGACTCCGACGGCCTGAACGGCGCCCAAATGATCGACGCCTGCCGGCAGGTCGACGATCTGCCGGCGGCGCTTGCGGCGATCGATCTTGCCCTCTGGGATCGTGGCGGGCGCCTCAGCGGAAAGCCCGTCGCAGCCCTGCTGACGGACGTGCCGGCGCGAGCCGTGCCGGTCAACGCCACCCTGTCCTCACTCGATCGTGGCGGGGTCGCAGAGGAAGCCGCTGTAGCCGTGCGCGAAGGCTTCGCGTGCTTGAAGGTGAAGGTCGGCGTCGGCGACGATGCCGGGCGCATCGCCGCCGTGCGCGCCGCGGTCGGTCCACAGATCGCCATTCGCCTCGACGCCAACGGCGCATGGAACGTCGAGCAGGCGGTGCGGGCGATCGATGCGCTTGCGCCGGCCGGCCTCGAGCTGGTCGAGGAGCCGGTGCACGGTCTGCAGGCGGTGCGAGAGGTGCGCGAGCGCGTGGCGGTGCGCGTGGCGATCGACGAGACCGCAGCCGAGCACGGCGCGCTTGGCGCAGGGGTCGCGGACGCCGTCTGCCTGAAGCTCTCTCGCTGCGGCGGCATCACGGGCCTGTTGGCCGCCGCTACGCTCGTGCGGGCCTCGGGCGCGGAGGTTTACGTCTCCTCGAGCTTCGACGGTCCGCTCGGCATCGCGGCGGCACTCCACGCGGCCGCTGCGCTCGCCTCGCGCGGCCCGCTCGCGCACTGCGGGCTTGCCACGCTCGGGATGTTCGAGGGAATCGAGAATCCCCTGCCGTCACGGGCGGGCTCGATCGAGCTGCCCACCGCGCCCGGTCTCGGCGTGGAGCCCTGAGCACCTGCTGGCATGCGCGCCTGCGCGGCGCCAGACGGTGACAGGCCGAGCCCGGCGAAGCGCAGGCCGGGCGCTGAAGCACGCGGGGCCCGCCGCCTGCGCGACGAGCCCCGTTGCTCCTTCTGGACTACGAGTTACGTCTTGCTACTAGTGGCGTTTGCTATTCGTGTTCTTGCACTGCTTCTGAGCCAGCCTGGTGAAGCGTGCCGTTGAGGATGGCCGTGTTGTTTCCCGCCGCGGCAGGCACTCCCAGCGATGAGTTGACGATCGGCCCGATCAAGAATTCGAAGATCCCGCCACAGCCGTTCGTGGCCGGTGCCGCGAACGAGTTGTTGACGAGCGAATTTTTTTTGACCGTGATGATCGTTCCTTCTTCGTTGAACGACAGTTCGCCAGGGTTACCGCTGATCGATGTGTTCGGCGGTGGCGGAGCGGTTTTGCCAGTGGTCAACGGGAGGATGACCGGGGCCGCGTTCGAGCCCACGTAGCACGAGCTTCCGAACAGCGGGTTTTCCAGATGCACCTTGACCGGGAGCTGGATCGCGGTGCCAACGCCGCCGAGCAGCCCGAGCAGGCTGAATTGGATCGTGCTCGCGGGTGCCGCGAGTTCGGTCGTCGCCCACACGCCGGTCAAGCCGTTTTCGAATACGGCTTCACACGCCGCTCGCGCAGCTTTTTCGAGGAAGCCAGAGCCTTTGATCTTGTTACATTCGACCAAGCCCAGCAGGCCACCCGGAACTTTCTGAGGCACTTTGGTGAGCGTGTTGGCGGGGTTTTTGGCAGCGACGAATTGGAAGCCGGTTGGTGTTTCCGCTTCGTTCAGCCCACCCTGAAGCGTGATCGCTTTTTCGATCGGAACAGTCTTTTTCCCGACGATGAATTCACCGCTTTCCGTCTTCGCCTGAATGCAGATCGCCGCTTCCGTCACAGGACATTCGGCGAATACGGCGTATTCGCCTTTGGGCGTCGCCGACGCCGGCGATGCCACGCTCAGAGCCGCGAGGCACGCGATGAGCAAGGCGCCGGCGAGCGCGGCGCGAGCACGCGCACCCGTCAGTCGCACTACATGATTCCGCAACATGAATTCCCACTTTCTATCGTCTCAACACATGGCATGGGCTGCACTGCAGCGCGTCGCAACCGTGCAGGGCAACATCGCCAACCGTATCCCCGGCGAGCCGGCGCCTGCCAGTCTTGTTTCTAACTTTGCGAATCAGATCAACTCTCGGTCAAGTCGCGGGGCATGCTGTAAAAGGCCTCGACAGCTTCCTGCGCCGAGCGTTCAGAGGGGGTTGGCAGCGCCTTTTGCCGCACATTCCATGTCGCGCTACCGCGGGCCGCTCGCGCAAGCATCCAATGCTTCGACTACAGCCACCGGGCTTTCCTGCGGCAGCCCGTGTCCGCCGGAAACGACGATGAGCTCGCCATCCGCCAGCAAATCGACCATCCGCTCCCCAAGCGCGCGGAACTTGGCGTCGCGCCGCCCCACCACGACGGTGACCGGCATCGCCAGCTCCCTTAGCCGATCCCACAGCGGCTCCATCTCCCCCGTGCCGATGCCCCTCAAGACCCCCGCTAGCGCCTCCGGCCGGTTGCGGCGCTGGTCCTCGCGTGCCAGCTCGCCGACCTCTGGCGGGTCTCCGGCAAACAGCGGCTGGGTGCGCCAGCGCTCGATGAAACCCTCGAACGGAGCGCTTTCCAGCTCATCTGCGAGCGCTCGGTCGGCCTGGCGCCGCTGGGCGCGCTCCGCGGCGCGCTCGATGCCCGCGGTGCTGGACACCAGCACGAGCCGCGTCACGCGCTCGGGCGCCGCAAGCGCCACGTGCAGGGCGACGCGCCCGCCGAGCGAGTAGCCGCACAGCGCGAAGCGCTCGGGGCTGCGCGCGAGCACGTGCGCGACGCACCCGGCGAACGTGATCGGCCGCTTGGCGCCGGCGGCGTCGCCATGCCCGGGAAGGTCGAGCGCCAGCGGCAGGTAGCGTTCGGGGCGCAGCTGCGCGATCACTCGGTCCCACATGTGCCGCGTGCCGCTGAAGCCGTGCAACAGAACCAAGGTCTCCGGCACGTTGCCATCCTAGTCTCGTGACCCCCGCCATCGACACATACCTGCTGCTGCGAGCGTTCGTGGACGAGCTGTCGCGATGCGGGATGCGCGCCGCCTGCACCTCGCCCGGCTCGCGCTCGGCGCCGCTGGTGCTGACGCTCGCGCGCGAGCGGCGGCTGCGCTGCTTCTCGCACGTCGACGAGCGCTGCGCCGGCTTCTTTGCGCTCGGCCTGGCCAAGGCCTCGGGGCTGCCGGTGGCCGTCGCCTGCACCTCCGGGACGGCCGTTGCCGAGCTGCTGCCCGCCGCGATCGAGGCGCATGAGGCCCGCGTGCCTTTGCTGCTGCTGAGCGCCGACCGCCCGCCCGAGCTGCGCGAGACCGGCGCCGGGCAGGCGATCGACCAGCTGAAGCTCTTCGGCAGCGCCGCCAAGTGGTTCTTCGACGTCGACGCCCACGACGCGAGCCCCGAGCGGCTGCGATGGATGCGCACGCTCGCCTGCCGGGCCTTCGCGACCGCACTCGAGGGTCGGCCGGGAGTCGTGCATCTGAACTTCGCCTTCCGCGAGCCGCTCGTCACCGACGAGCTCCTGCCCCAGGACGCCACCGGCCGCTCCGGCGGACGGCCCTACGTCGTGCGCACGGCGCAGGGCGCGAAGCAGTCACCAAACGATGACATGGAGGCGCTGCGCGAGCTGACCGCCACAGCGATGCGCGGTGTCGTCGTGGCCGGACGTGACGAGCGCCGCCCGGCGGGCGATGAGCCCTCGCTGGGCGAGGCCGTGGCCGCGTTCGCGGCGGCGGCCGGCTGGCCGCTGCTGGCCGATCCACTCTCTGGCGCGCGGCGTGGCGAGGCCGCCGTCGCGCACTACGACGCGCTGCTTCGCAATCAGGCGTTCGCGGCGTCCGTCGCCCCGGACGTCATCGTGCGGGTGGGCGACTTGCCCGTCTCCAAGCCTTTGCGGACGTGGCTCGCCGGCCTGCACGGGACACGCCAGCTGGCGCTTGACCCGGAGGGGGCATGGCAGGACCCCGCGTCGGTGCTCTCGGACTCGCTCGCGCTCGACCCAGTCGCAGTGCTGTCGGCGCTCACGCCGCCGGCGCCCGAGGAGGGCTGGCTCGCACGCTGGCACAGCGCTGATGGGCTCGCCGCCGAGGCGATCCTCGGGATGCTCGGCGACGGAAGCGCTTCAGAGCCCGCGGTCGCGGCCGAGCTCGGCGTCCTGCTGCCCGAGTCGGCGACACTGTTCGTGGCCTCCTCGATGCCGGTGCGCGACATCGAGACGTTCTGGCCAATCCGCCCGGACCCGCCGCGCGTGCTCTGCAACCGCGGCGCGAACGGCATCGACGGCACCGTCTCCTCGGCCTTCGGCGTGGCCGCAGACGCGCAGGGGCCGGTCGTGCTGCTGATCGGGGACGTCGCGCTGGCCCACGACATCGGCGGGCTGCTGGCGGCCCGGCGTCTGGAGCTGAAGCTGACGATCGTGCTACTCGACAACGCGGGCGGCGGCATCTTCGACTTCCTGCCCGTGTCCCGCGCGGCGATCGCGCGCACGCCGGGACGCTCGAAGAGCGGCGAGCGCGAACCGCATGAGGAGCAGGATCTGTACACGCGCCACATCGCGACCCCCACCGACCTGGACTTCGCGCAGGCCGCTGCGCTGTACGGACTCTCACACGAGCGCGCCACCGACGTGCCCGGCTTCCGGGCAGCGCTCGAGCGCGCACTCGCACACGATGGATCGAGCATCGTCGAAGTGCGCGGCGAGCGCACGGCGAACACCGCCTTGCACACGGACGTCTGGGGCGCCGTGTCCGACGCGCTGGCACCCGAGCTCGGCTGAGCCGCTCAGCGGCGCGGCTGAGCCGGTCAGCCCGCGAGCAGCGGCAAGAGCGCCGACAGCTTGACCTCGGTCTCGGCCAGCTCGGCCGCCGGGTCTGACTCGCGCACGATGCCGTTGCCGGCATAGCAGCGGGCGATGGCGCCCCGCAACAGAGCGCAGCGCAGCGCAACGCAGAATTCGCCGTCGCCGGTCGCATCTGTCCAGCCGACCGGGCCGGCGTACCAACCGCGATCGAGACCCTCGAGCGCCGGGATCAGCGGCGCGGCGACTGTCAGCGGCTCGCCGCCGACCGCCGGCGTCGGGTGCATCAGCCCGGCCAGCTCGAGCGCGTCCATCGGCGCGGCCAGTTGCGCGCGGATCGGCGTGCCCAGGTGCTGGATGTTCGCGATCCGCACGAGCGCCGGTTCGGGCGCGGCGGCAACCCAGACAGCGTGCGGGCGCAACGTTCGCTCGATCCGCCGCGCGACGATCGCGTGCTCCTCGCGATAGCTCTCATCGCGTAACAGCTGCTCGCCCAGGTGGTTGTCCACGGCCGGGTCGGCGCTGCGACGGGTCGAGCCGGCGAGCGCCAGCGTGCTCACACGATGACCCTCGCGCCGCACGAGCAGCTCCGGGCTCGCGGCCACGAGGGCCGCATCGCCGCGACCCACGCAGAACACGAAGCACGAGGGGAACTCCTCGCGCAGAACGCCCATCACGGCGGCCGGATCGTAGGGACGGGGGGCGTGCACCTGCACTTCGCGCGCCAGCACGATCTTCTCCATCTCGCTTGAGCCGATCATCTCCACCGCCCGGTTGACCGCCGCCTCGTAGTGCTCGGGGGGCATCGCGCTTGCGACCTGAAAGCGCCCGGCCGGCGCCGGGTCGAGCAGCGGCAGCTCACGTTCGGCCAACTCGGCGAGCCTCCTGCGCAGGCCCGCCAGCAAGTCCTCGGGCATGTCATCGGGTGAGGCGAGCGCCGCAAGCGTCATGCGCGCCAATTGCTCGCCGCCGTGCTCGGTCCGCGTGAGGGTCAGCTCCGGCACGATCAGCGACGCCGGCTCGAAGCCGGCCCAGTGCGGCGAGGCGCCTCCATCGGGGGCGAAGGCAAAGCCACCGACGGCCACCGGCCCACCACCGTCGGGGCCGTCGGGGGGATCGGACACCGCGGCCGCTGAGAGCTCGCGCCAGCGCTCGGCGACGCTCGTGAAGCGCGCGGCGCCACTCGCCTGCAGCCTGACCGCCTCGCCCACTCCCGCCAGCGCGATGTGCCCGCGGTCGGGCTGCTCGAAGGCGAACCACTGCTCCCCAGGACGTCGCGAGGCGCAGATGACCGCCGTCGGGTCGACCCCCGCGGGCAGCGAGACGGACATCGTGGCCAGCCTCTGCACGCCGTCGCGGCGTGCTCGGCTGACCGCCAGGCGCAGGCGGCCGAAGAGGCGCTCGTCCTCCTGCGGCGTCAGCGTGAAGCGACGCTCGACGCCGGCCCGCTCGCGCCGGCCCACCGATCGGAGATCCTCCAGCGAGCGTGAGCCGGCCTCGAGCACTGGCTAGGTCTCGCTGCGCCCCCGCGAGATCGCGATCTCGCCCGTGCGCATCATCTCGATCAGTCCGAACGGGCGGACCATGCCCTCGAAGGCCTCGATCTTGTCGGTCGTGCCCGTCACCTCGATGATCACCGCACGCTTGGTCACGTCCACGACCTTGCCGCGGAAGATCTCCGCGATCTGCATCAACTCGCCGCGCTGCACCCCGTCGGCGGACACCTTGAACAGCGCCAACTCGCGCGCGACCGTGTCGAGCGGCTCGAGGTCGCGGATCTTCAGCACGTTGATCAGCTTGTGCAACTGCTTGGTGACCTGATCGATCGGATGCAGCGCGCCGTCGACCGTGAGCGTCACGCGCGAGATCAGCTCGTCGTCGGTGGGGCCGACCGTGAGCGTGTCGATGTTGAAGCCCCGCCTAGCGAACAGCCCGGCGATCCGCGTGAGAACGCCCGACTTGTTTTCGACGAGGATCGACAGCACGTGCTTGCGGCCCGTGCGCATGTTGGTGGCGGCCTCCAGCTCCTCGAGGCTGAGCGGCTCCTTCGTGCCTGGCTCTCCCATGGCCGCGCTCACCCGACCATCTCGCGAGCGGCGCGACCGGCCGGGATCATCGGGTAGGTGTTCTCCTCACGGGTCACCCGCACGTCCACGAGCACGGGACCGGGCATCTCGATCGCACGCTTCATGTCCTCGATGAGCGTCGTCTTGTCCTCGAAGCGCATGCCCGTCGCGCCATAGGCCTCCGCGAGCTTCACGAAGTCCGGGAACTCGCCGGTCTCCACGTGGCTGTATTTGCCGTCCCAGAACAGCTCCTGCCACTGCCTGACCATGCCCAGGTAGCCGTTGTTCATGATGAACACCTTGATCGGGATCTGCTCCTGCGCGCATGTCGCGAGCTCTTGCGCGTTCATCTGCACCGAGCCATCGCCGGCGATGCAGCAGACTAGCCGATCGGGGCAGCCGACGGCCGCGCCCATCGCCGCGGGCAGGCCGAATCCCATCGTGCCGAGGCCACCGGAGTTGATCCAGCGGCGCGCCTTCGGGAAGTCGTAGTACTGCGCCGCCCACATCTGGTGCTGGCCGACATCGCTGGTCACGATCGCCTCGCCGCCCGTCGCCTCGTACAACGCCTGCACCATGTACTGAGGCTTGATCTCCGTGTCCGCGCTGTCCTCGTAGCCGAGCGGGTACTTCTCGCGCCAGCCCTCGATCCGGCTCCACCAGGCGGCCAACCGCGCCGTGTCCGCGCCAATCGCGCGGTACTCGATCACCAGCTTCGCCAGCACGTGCTTGGCGTCACCGACGATCGGGATGTGCGCGGGCACGTTCTTTGAGATCTCAGCGGGATCGACGTCGATATGGATGAACTTCGCGCGCGGGGCGAACTCCGAGAGCTTGCCGGTGATGCGATCGTCAAAGCGCGCCCCCACGGCGCAGATCAGGTCGGCCTCGTCCATCGCATAGTTCGCCGCCCTTGTGCCGTGCATGCCCAGCATCCCCAGCCACTGCTCATGCGGCGCCGGGAACGCTCCCAGGCCCATCAGCGTGCAGGTCACCGGGAAGCGATCGGAGGTGGCGAACTCGATCAACTCCTCCGAGGCGTTTGCGTTGACGACGCCGCCACCCGCGTAGATCACCGGTCGCTGCGCGGCCGCCAGCGCCTTGGCCGCCTGACGGATCTGCTTCTGGTTGCCCTCGATGCGCGGCTGATAGCCGGGCAGGCGCACGTCGGTCACCGGCTCATAGGTGATCTCGGCGCGAGACAGATCCTGCGGGATGTCCACGAGCACCGGCCCGGGGCGGCCACTGCGAGCGATGTGGAAGGCCTCGTGGATCGCCCGCGGGATTTCCTGCGGGCGCTGGATCATGAACGAGTGCTTGACGACGGGCATCGTGATCCCGATCGTGTCCGCCTCCTGAAAGCCGTCCGTTCCGAGCAGTTCGGTGCGCACCTGGCCGGTGATGAACACGACCGGCACCGAGTCCATCATCGCGTCGCAGATCGGCGTGATCAGGTTCGTCGCCCCCGGCCCGCTGGTCGCAAACGCCACCCCCACCTTGCCGGTTGCCTTGGCGTAGCCCTCGGCCGCATGTCCGCCACCGGCCTCGTGGCGCACGAGGATGTGGCGGACGCCGCCGTTCACGAACGCGTCATAGGTGGGGAGATTGGCACCCCCGGGGAGGCCGAAGACGACGTCCACGCCCTCCGCCTTCAGACATTCCATCACGGCATCGACCGCACGCATATCGCCGACCTCCTTTCCGTCAAATAGGGGAAAACCCCAGTGTACCAGTGGGTTTTGGCGCCACTCAGGAGGAGCCGATGGCGACCCCGATCGCCAGCACGATCGCCCCGCCGACCGTCACGACCAGCAGCGAGGAGCGCAGCGAGACGTCCAGGAACCGGTTGCGAATCCAAGCGATCACGAACAGCTCGACCGCCACCACGACGCCCGCCACCACGAGCGCCGTGTGCACATCTGAGATCAGGAACGGAAGCGTGTGAAAGAGCCCGCCGAGAGCCGTCATACCGCCGGTGATCGAGCCGCGCACGACCGCCGAGCCGCGTCCGGTCTGCTCGCCGGTGTCCGACAGCGCCTCCGACCAGCCCATGCTGACACCGGCGCCCAGCGCGGTGGAGAGTCCCACGAGGAGCGCCGTACGGGAGTCGGCGGCGATCGCCGCCGCGAAGATCGGCGCCAGCGAGGAGACCGTGCCGTCGATCAGCCCGATCAGCGCCGGCTGCACCACGCGCAAGACGAAGTCGGGCTCGTCCGCATAGCCGGCGCGGCGGATCAGACGTGCGATCAGCGAGTCGCCCGGGCGGGGCGCCGTGTTGGCGTGCGTGCTCATGGCTCTGAGCGACAGCGTAGGCCAATAATTGGCTTAGGTATGCCGAAATCGGCTTAGGCAACCCTTACCCGCGAAGTACTCAGGGGCGCGCTTGCGCACGCCGAGACGATTCCGGTGGGAGTGCCACCTCGGGGAAATCGAGCTCGGCTCCGCAGCGCGTGCACAGAGCGTCGTGGATCTTCGTCACGCGGCCGCAGTTCGGGCACGCGCGGCGCAGCTGGTCGCGTTCGGAGCGGTAGGCGACGGCAGCGAGCAGACCGAAGATCGGGACGGCTCCGGCGATCAGGAACCACAGCACGAACGAGCCGCCCTTGTACTTGCCGATGATCCCGCCGGCCAAACCGAAGCAGACGGCGATGATCACGTATGCCATCGGCAGGGCCTACAACAGTACGCGCAGGGCCCAGACGATCGCCACGAGGGCCGCCACCACGACGACGATGCTCGCGATCGCCGTGACGATGCCGATCACGAAGTGCAGCAGCACCCATGCGGCCACCAGCAGGATCAGTCCTGCCAGCACCGTCCTGCCGATGGATCGCGACGATGTTTCGTTCATATGGATGAAGTTTAACGGTAATACGGCCGGACGGGGAACCGCTACCCCGTCCGGCCGTACCCGCTCGATCCGGCCAGAGGGAACCGGAACGACAGCGATGGAGGACAGCCGGGCTACATGCGGCCGTTACGGCCGAGCTCGCCGGCGATCCTTGCCGATGCGACATCGACCCCGTTCGGAGCGGGACGCTGACCGACGCTGCTCAGCTGATAGCGGCGGATCCGCGGACGCTGACCGTGTCCGTCCACCGACTCCTCCGGCAGCAGGAGGAACCGCCGGGGAGAGTTGGGGCTTGCGTTGGTGCTTGGCGGGTTCATGGCGAGCATGTTGGCGCAGAAGCTCGTCCCTGCCTTTGGCCCACAGTCCAAAATGTCCGCCTCGCGAGCGTCTGGAGTGTCGCTCAGATGCCAAGCTGCTCGTGCACGAGACGCGTCACTTCGGTGCCGTCCGCACGGCCCTTGGTCTCGCGCATCACGTGTCCGACGATTGGGCCGATCGCCTTTGCGTTGCCCCCCCGCACGCGCTCGGCCGCATCGGCGTTGGCCGCCAGGGCAGCCGCGACGATCGCGCCCAGCTCATCATCGCCGCCGATCGCCGCGAGCCCCTCGGCCTCGACGATCGCCGCTGGATCCTCGCCACCCTCGGCTACGAGTTTGTCGAGTACCTGTCTGGCGGCGCCGACGCTCACCCGTTTGGCCGACACCAGGCCCACGAGCGCGGCGAGCGAACGCGCTTGAACGAGCGAGTCGGCCGGGTCCTGGCCCTCGGGAAGTCTCCCCACCAAGTCGCCGGCGATCCAGTTGGCCAGCACCTGCGCGGGCGCAGCTGGCTCGGCGCCAGCCGCCAGCGCCGCCTCGAAGTAGTCGCCAAGCTCCGAGCGGAACGCGAGCAGCTGTGCGCTGTCAGCGCTCAAGCCCAGCTCACGCTGCAGGCGCTCGGCGCGATCGGCCGGCAGCTCTGACATGTCTCCCAGCGCGGCCGCCCGCATCGCCTCGTCGATCGCCACCGGCACGAGATCGGGCTCGGGGAAGTAGCGATAGTCGTGCGCCTCCTCCTTCGAGCGCAACGAGGTGATCGCGCCGGAGTCCGGGTCGAAGTGGAGCGTCTCCTGGACGACCACTCCCCCACCCTCGAGGACCGCCTGCTGGCGTGCGATCTCCGCCCTGATCCCGCGCTCGATGAAGCGGAAGGAGTTCATGTTCTTCAACTCCGTCTTTACGCCCAGCCGATCGCTGCCGGCCGGGCGCAGCGAGATGTTCGCGTCGCAGCGCAGCGACCCCTCCTCCATGTTCACGTCGCTGACCCCCAACTGGCGGAGCGTCGTGCGCAGGAGCTTCAGCCACTCGCTCGCCTGCTCGGGCGAGCGCAGATCGGGCTCGGTGACGATCTCCGCCAACGGCGTGCCGCCGCGGTTGAAATCGACGAGGCTCGCATCCGAGCCGTGGATGCGCCCGCTCGCGCCCACGTGAACCAGCTTCGCCGCGTCCTCCTCCAGGTGCACGCGGTGGACACGCACCTCGCCGAGCGTGCCTCCCAGGCACAGGGGCTCGTCGTACTGGGAGATCTGATAGCCCTTGGGCAGGTCGGGATAGAAGTAGTTCTTGCGGTGGAAGATCGAACGCGGCGCGAGCTCAGACCCGAGCGCCAGACCGATCATCAGGCCGAAATGCACCGCCCGCTCGTTCGCCACCGGCAGGCTTCCGGGCAGCCCCAGGCAGACCGGGCAGGTGCGGGTGTTGGGCGGCTCCCCGAACGACAGCTCACAACCGCAGAACATCTTCGTAGCGGTCGCCAGCTGCACGTGAATCTCCAGCCCGATCACCGGCTCGAACGTCTCGCCGGCGCCTGGCCTCACCGCCTCCTGCGCTCGCCGCTGGCCGTTCTCAGACACGAGCCGCCGCCCCGTCGAACTCGAATGCCTGCTCGAGGGCGTAGGCCGCTGCGAGCACACCGTTGTCGCTGAAGGCCGGCCCGGCGATCTGCAGACCCACCGGCAACCCCTCGCTCAGCCCACAGGGAATCGAGATCGCCGGTATGCCCGCGAGCGACATCGGCACCGTGCAGTAGTCGCTCAGGTACATCGACAGCGGATCGCCGGTCCGCTCTCCGAGCTCGAACGCCACCGACGGCGAGGTCGGTGTGACGATGAAGTCGACCGTCTCAAAGACGGCCTTGAAGTCCTCGGCGATCTTCGTTCGCACGCGCTGCGCGCGGCCGTAGTAGGCGTCGTAGTAGCCCGAGGAGAGGGCATAGGTGCCGAGCATGATCCGCCGCTTGACCTCGGCGCCAAAGCCGTCGTGGCGCGTGCGCGTGTACATGTCCAGCAGATCCGTCGCGCCCTCCGCCCGCCGGCCATATCTCACACCGTCGAAGCGCGCCAGGTTCGACGAGCACTCCGCCGGCGCCAGCACGTAGTAGGCCGACAGGCCGTGCGGGGCGTGCGGCAGGCGCACCGCCTGAACCTGTGCCCCCAGCTCTTCGGCGCTCCGCAACGCTCCCTGAAAGGCCTCCTGCACGCCCGGCTCGATTCCCTCGCCGGTCAACTCCTCGGGCACTCCCAGCCGCACACCATCCAGCCGCTCCGCTGCCGGCAGCCCGATCTCCTGCCCCGTAAACGCCAGCGAGGTCGCGTCGCAAGGGTCCTGGCCAATCATCTGGCGCAACATCAGCGCGGCGTCGCGCACATCGCGCGTGAGCGGCCCGGCCTGATCGAGCGAGGAGGCGAACGCGATCATCCCGTAGCGCGAGACCGACCCGTAGGTGGGTTTCATGCCGACGATCCCGCACAGCGCCGCCGGCTGGCGGATCGAGCCACCCGTATCGGTTCCAAGCGCCCACGGCGCCAGACCGGCCGCAACCGCCGCCGCGCTTCCCCCGGAGGAGCCACCCGGCACGCGCCTACGGTCCCACGGATTCAGAACCGGCCCGAAGGCCGAGTTCTCATTGGAGGAGCCCATCGCAAACTCGTCCTGGTTGGTCTTGCCCAGGAGCGATGCCCCCGCCTCACGCAGACGCGCGACAGCGGTGGCGGTATACGGCGGCTCATACCCCTCCAAGATGCACGAGCCGGACTGACTCGGCACCCCCTCCGTGCAGAACAGATCCTTGACGGCCAGCGGCACACCACGAAGCGGCTCGCCAGCCGAATCCACCGGCGCCTGCGAGGCGACCCATGTAAAGCAGTTCAGCCCGTCGCCACCAGCATCCCGATCAGCCGCTGCACGCGCTCGATAGGCCTCGAACAACTCCACCGAGGAAAGGGAACCAGCCTCGAGAGCCTCAATGGCTTCGACGGCCGACAGTCCGACGATGTCATGGACGCTCATCGTGCGCACGCAGGGCCGGCACCGCGGCCGCAGACCGCGGTGGGACAAGGACGCAGTGAGCGAAGCGCGCTCCGCAGACGAGCGATCGAGGACGCCGCTGCAGCGCCGCCATGCGTGTGCACGATCATGCTTGTGGGCTGGGGACGAGGAACCCCTCCCCGCTGACAGCAGGCGCCTGCGCGAGCACCAGCTCACGGGGCAGCGAAGGTCGCGGCTGATCCGCCCGCAGCCCACCGGTCAGCTCGACCACGTGCGAGGTCGGCGTGACATCCTCGAGGTCGAGCTCACCGATCTTCGCGACGTGGTCGAGCACGGCCGACAGCTCGCGGGCCATCGGCTCGAGCTCCGCCTCGCTAAGCGCCAGGCGCGCCAGGCGCGCCACGTGCAGTACCTCGTCGCGGTCGATCACGGCCGCGGATTCTACGGGCGCTCGCCGCGTCCCGTAGAGCCGCGCTCAAGCGCCCGCAGGCGCGGGCGGCTCCCCGTCGCCGCCGGTGGGATCTGAGGTGGCGGGCGGTGGCGTGGGCGGCGCGGCGGTTGGCGGCGCGGACGTGGCGGCCGTCTCGCCGGTGAAGGCGGCCCCGGCCGGCTCGCGCGTGCCCGATAGGCCGCCTTCCTGTTGCATCTGCAGATACCCGCCATATGTGATCACGAGGGCAGCGATCAGGCCGAGCCAGATGCCGATCTTGATGCCGTAGGAAGCATGGAAGCCGCCGAAGCTGACGCTGTCGCTCGGGTGATGCACGATCCGATAGAAGATCAAGAGCGTCGACAGCGCTCCAAGTCCGGCGACGATCGCGCCAAGCGACACCGGCGTATCGAGTTTTTTCTCACCCGCCACCATTACCACCGAGCCGAGCGCGACGATGATCGTGATCAGCCAGATCCAGCGGCTGTTCGTGAAGGTCTCCCAGCCGGTCGAGCTGTTGCTCGCGCTGCCCACCGTGCCCGTCGGCAGCGCTCCGCTGACGCTGCCGCCGAACCACTTGAAGAAGAACATGAAGATGAACAGCGCAATGGCGCCTCCTCCGACAAGTTGGTCGGCACGGCGCAGACGGCTAACGTCGAAGCTCATTCGCGTCTCCCCTAGGACTCGGTGATGGATGTCGAGACTCGCTCCAGCCTGCTACAGAACAGAGCGAGATTGCAACTGTTATTACAAGTTCCGTGTGGCGCTCGCCAATCCTGCTTGCGCTAGTCAACGAGACTCAGCGCGATCGGAGCACTACGGGTGTCTAGGGGATACTGGGCCGATGTCGCGGGAGAACGTGCAAACCGTGAGGCGGGCGTGGGAGGCGTTTACACGATCTGTGAGGCCGGGGCAAGCTGAGCGGACTCCCCGTCGATGAACGGCAAGCGCACATGTGGACACTGCGTGGCGGGAAGCTGTGGAGGCTCAGGGTGTATCTGTCAAAGACCGAAGCCCTCGAAGCTGCGGAGCTGACCGAGTAGGCCAAGCACGCTCGCCTGATGGCTCGCTCGGGCCTGAGCTCTAGGGTCGCGGCCGCGGCTCGGGCATCGCCGGCTCATACGCCTCGGTGCGTTCGTCGCGCATCGACTGCCACGCTCCCGCAAGGATCGCCACGACTCCCGCGAGCGCAAGCCATGCGCCAGCGCACAGGCCCGTTGCGTGATCGGGGCGCTCGAGCACCCTGACGATCGCGCAGACCAGTCCGATCAGCCCGAGTGGAACACACCAGACGGCGGCCGCTACCGGCAGCGCCATGCTGCGCTCGGTGAGCGTGCTGAGGAACAGCCACAGCCCGGCGGCCGCGGCCACCAACAGGAGCACCGCGGCGGGACCGAATGTGTCCCACCCATCAAGCGTCTCGGAGGAGCTTTCATACCAGGGCAAGAACATCGAGACGATCACGCACGACGCGCCCAGGAGCGCGAGCAACTCGCCCGCCCGAACGGTCCTGAAGCTCATCTGGAGAACCCCCGCCTCATGCCTGTCCGTCCATACCCCCCGACACGCATCAACGTTACCCGTCGATCTCCGCCTGGCGCCTGGCCGCCTGCAGGGTGTTGCGCAGCAGGAAGGCGATCGTCATCGGCCCGACACCGCCTGGGACCGGCGTGATCGCCGAGGCGATCTCGGCGACGGAGGCGAAGTCGACGTCACCGACAAGGCCACTCTTGTTTTGAGCCTGCTCGGGCGTGAGTCGGCTCATGCCCACGTCGATCACGACCGCGCCCGGCTTGACGAAGTCCGCTCCAATCAGCCGCGGATGGCCGACCGCCGCGATCAGCACATCGGCGCGCGCGCACACGCCGGGCAGATCCGTGGTGCGCGAATGGCAGACGGTCACAGTGGCGTTCTCCGCGAGCAGCAGCTGCGCCATCGGCTTGCCGAACAGGTTCGAGCGCCCGACGACGACGGCCTCGGCGCCCCGCAGTCGAATACCCGTCTGAGCGAGCAGCTCGATCACGCCGATCGGCGTGCACGGCCGCAGGCCCGGGCGTCCGAGCGACAGCAGCCCCGCATTTACCGGCGTCAGCCCATCGACGTCCTTCTCCGGACGGATCATTGCCGTCAGCGCAGACCCGTCGAGGTGCTCGGGCAGCGGCAGTTGCAGCAGCACACCGCTCACGGACCGATCGTGGTTCAAGGCTTCAAGCTCGGCGGCCACTTGCTCGACGGGCACATCGGCGGGCAAGCGCCTGTCGAACGGCGTCATACCCACCTCGGCGCAGGCGCGCTGCTTTCCGCCCACGTATATGGCCGAGGCCGGATCCTCGCCGACGAGCACCGTCGCCAACCCCGGGCGGCGACCGCTCTGGCGAGAGAACTCCTCGACCTCGGCGGCGACTTCGCCGCGCACCCGCGCGGCGATCGCCTTGCCGTCGATGATCTCGGCGCTCACGCTCTTGATGCTATGCGTTGGACGCGCGCCGAGGCGAGCGTCAACGGCGGCTGACCGGGGCGTACTCGGCCATAAGCTTGCGCTCCGACCCATCGCCGGCGAAGCGCACGACGATCACCCCACCGGGCTCCACGCCCGTGACCACGCCGTCGCCAAAGGCCGCGTGAACCACATCCTCGCCGAGGCGAAACCCGCTCTGCGCGGGCGCCTGAGGAGTGCGCGCCCCCGCCCAGGCTCCCGAGCTCGTGCCAGCGCGCGAGCCCGAGCCGTGGAGCGCCATCGCCCTCGCGCCACCGCCCAGTCCCGCGGCGATGGTGCCGGAGCGCTCGCCGATCCGCAGCCGACTCGGAGACTGCACCTCATCGAGCAGATCCGCCGGGATCTCATCGAGGAAGCGGCTGCGCATACCGCTCGTCTGCGCGCCGAACACCGCGCGCCTGAGGGCATAGGTCAAATAGAGCCCGCGCATCGCACGTGTCACGCCGACGTAGAACAGCCGCCGCTCCTCCTCCAGGCCGCCCTCGTCCAGCGCGCGCGAATGGGGAAAGACGCCGTCCTCACAGCCGGCGATGAACACGATCGGATACTCCAGGCCCTTCGCGTTGTGCAGCGTCATCAGCGTCACCAGGCCCTCGTCGTCGCTGCGGGAGTCGGCGTCGGCCACCAGTGCGATCTCCTGTAGGAACACGTCCAAGGTGTCCTGCTCGGCCTCCGCCGCGGCGTCGAACTCGCGCCCCACCTCCACCAGCTGCTCGAGGTTCTCGATCCGCCCCTGCGCCTCGATCGTCCGCTCCGCCTCCAGCGCATCGATGTAGCCGGTCTGCGAGAGCATCGCCTCCAGCAGATCCCCCACCGGCACCGACCGCGTGCCCGCGCGTGGCTGATCCTCCTCGGCGGGCACGCCGTCGTCGGCGTCGGTGCCCGCCAGCACGCGCAGCTCGCCCATCGTGTCCATGAAGCGCCCGAGCGCCTTGATCGCGGCCGTGCCAAGACCCGGCACCTCCTCGGGCGCCATGGCGGTCTGCCAGACGGAGATGTCGGCGGAAGCCGCGTAGTTGATGATCCGCGCGAGCGATGTCTGCCCGAGCCCACGCCTTGGGGAGTTGGCGATCCGCGTGAAGCTGACCACGTCGAAGGGGTTCGCCAAGAACTGCAGATAGGCGATCGCGTCCCTGATCTCGGCGCGCTCGTAGAACTTCGTGCCGCCGATCACCTGATAGGCGATCTCGCGGCGCACGAGCGTGTCCTCGATCACCCGCGACATCGCGTTCGTCCGGTACAGCACCGCGATCTCCGCCCGCGAGGCGCCCTCGTCCACGAGCCGCTCGATCTCGCCCACGACGTAGCGGGCCTCGGCATGCTCGTCGTCGAGCGCACGCAGATGGATCTGATCGCCCTGCCCGAGATCGCTCCACAGGCGCTTGGCGATGCCGCCGCGGTTGTTGGCGATCACCGCGTTCGCCGCGCGCAGGATCGTCTCGGTCGAGCGGTAGTTCTGCTCGAGCTTGACCACGCGCGCGTCCGGGAAGTCGTCTTGGAAGTCGAGGATGTTTCGGATGTCGGCCTGTCTGAAGCTGTAGATCGACTGGGCGTCATCACCTACAACCGAAAGATTGCGATGCCCCAGCGGGCCCGCGTAGATCGGCCGATCACTGCCACGGCCTTGCTCTGAATCCGGCGTGCGCCCGCCTCCGACGAGCAGCTGGAGCAGCCGATACTGGGCGTAGTTGGTGTCCTGGTACTCGTCCACGAGCACGTGGCGGAAGGCCAGCGTATAGCGCTCGCGGACCTCCTCGAACAGCTCCAGCAGGTTGACGGTGCGGAACAGCAGGTCGTCGAAGTCCATCGCGTTCATCTTGTGCAGGTCGCGCTCGTACAACTCGTAGACGTCTGCAACCATCTCCTCGAATGGCGAGCCGACCGCATCGCGCACATCGGAGGCCGCCCGCAGGCGGTTCTTCGCGGCCGAGATCTGGTTGTGGATCGCCGCCGGCGTGTAGCGCTTGGGATCGACCCCGACCGCATCGGCGCAGCGCTTGGTCAGCCGCCGCGCGTCGGCCTGGTCGTAGATCGTGAACTGGCGCGTGTAGCCGAGCCGCTCGGCCTCGGCGCGCAGGATTCGCGCGCACGCCGAGTGGAACGTCATCAGCCACATGCCCCGCGTGCCCCGCCCCAGCAGTCGCTCGACCCGCCCGGCCATCTCCTTGGCGGCCTTGTTCGTGAACGTGATCGCCAGGATCTCGCCCGCCTGCGCCTGATCGGTGTAGATCAAATGGGCGATCCGATGGGTGAGCACGCGTGTCTTGCCGCTGCCCGCGCCAGCCAGGATCAGCAGCGGTCCCTCACCATGGGTGACCGCCTCTCGCTGGGGCTCGTTCAGGCCCTCCAGCAGCTCTTGCAGGTGCTCGGCATGGGGATTGACCGCCATCCCCCCAGCATAGGTGCGCGCCCGGCTGCTCGGCGGCCGCTCAACCGCCCGCTGGGTTGGGCCCCTTGACGGTCCGCAGCGGCCTGACCTCGGCCACCGGCGCGGGCTCCTCCTCGGAGAGCTCGCTCACCACCCGTTCGAGCGCGCCGATACGGCTTGCGAGTCCCTGGATCGCCTCGGCGATCGGGTCGGGGAGGTGGATCCAGTCGGCGTCAGGACCCTCCACGCGGCGCCCGTCCACACGCACTGGATGGCCTGGATTGCCCACGACCGTCGAGTTCGGCGGCACGTCTGTGATCACCACGCTGTTCGCCCCGATCTTCGCCCCGTGGCCGATCGTGATCGGACCCAGCAGCTTCGCACCCGAGCCGATCGTCACGTTGTCCTGGACCGTCGGATGGCGCTTGCCCGTGGCGAAGCCCGTGCCGCCGAGCGTCACTCCCTGGTAGAGAGTCACATCCTCGCCGATGTCCACCGTCTCGCCGATCACCACGCCGGCTCCATGATCGATGAACAGGCCTTGCCCGATCCTCGCGGCCGGATGGATCTCGATGCCGGTGAATCCCCGCGTGACCATCGAGATCAGCCGCGGCAGCAGCGGCACCCCGGCGCCGTCCAGCGCGTGTGCGAGCCGATGAGCGATCAGCGCGTGGATTCCCGGCCACGTCGCCAGGATCTCGACGGGGCCCACGTCCCGTGCCGCGGGATCGCGCGTGCGCGCGGCCTGTATGTCGCGACGCAACTCCTTTACGACCCGCGCGAGCTGGAAGCCGGCCATGTCCACAGCGTAGCGCCGAAACTGGAGATAGTTGACCGTGCAGCGATCTCTGCCAACGCGTACGCCACATGCGCCCCCGTGAGGGGCGCTCATAAAAATCGCGCCTGCCCTACGGAGCGAAGAACGCCTGCGAGACGTAACGCTCGCCGGAGTCCGGCATGACGACCAAGATCCTCTTGCCCTTCGACTCCGGCCGTTCGGCGACTTGCAGCGAAGCCCACAGCGCCGCGCCGCAGGAGATGCCGGCCAGCAGCCCGACCCGCTTGGCGCAACTCCAGGCGGTGTTGATCGCGTCCTCGTCGGAGACGGTCACGACCTCATCCAGCAACTCGCGGTTGAGCACCGGCGGGACGAATCCCGCGCCAATACCCTGGATGCGATGCGGGCCGGCCTCACCGCCCGACAGGACCGCCGAGCCGCGCGGCTCGACCGCCACGACCCGCAGCTGCGGGTTTCGCTCCCGCAGGTACTCGCCCACGCCCGTGATCGTGCCCCCCGTCCCCACTCCGGCGATGAGCACGTCGGGGGCGCCGTCCAGCGCGCGCTCGATCTCAGGGCCCGTTCCTCGCCGGTGCGCCTCCGGGTTGGCGGGATTGGTGAACTGATCGGGGAGGAACACGTCATCGTTGCGTGCCATCGCCCGCGCCGCCTCGACGGCCTCGCTCATACCACCGAGAGACTCGGTGATCTCCACGCGCGCCCCGTACAGCCGCAACAGGCTCTCTCGCTCGCGCGACATCCCTTGCGGCAGCGTCAGCACGAGGTCATAGCCCTTCGCCGCGCACACGAACGCCAGCGCGATCCCCGTGTTGCCGCTCGTAGCCTCCACGATCGTCGTGCGCCCCGGCTCGATCCGGCCCTCCGCCTCGGCCGCCTCGATCATCGCCACGCCGATCCGGTCCTTCACGCTTCCACCGGGATTGAACGCCTCGAGCTTCGCCAACAGCTCGACGCCATCCACCGCGGAGGTCCCCTCGAGCAGGCGCCCCAGCCCCACCACCGGCGTGCAGCCCACCAGCTCCGCAATGTTGATCGGGATTCTGGCCATAGGCCTCACGACAATAGTGCAGGCGCCCGCCGCGCCTCGGCACAGCGCTCCTCACGCCGTCCGTCTTGGCTGGCGGGGTCCTCTTGACTGCCGAGCGCCTCGCCGATCGAGTCCTCCCGTAGAGCCGCGGCTCGGGCCGGCTGCCCGGTTGGACTGCCGTCGGGCGCATCATCCACAATGACCCGGTGTCATCCGCCTGGATAGGGGTTGCCGGCGCGCTCGGCGGCGTAGCTCTCACCAACGTGTTCAGCAGCTGGAACGCGAGCCGAACGCAGCGCTGGAGCGTGAGCGGACGCAGGGAAGACCGGCGACATGCCCGGGCCGAGGCAAGATCAGAGCTTCGCCGGGAGGCGTACATCCGCTATCTCAGCGTCCATGTCGCTCTTGAAGCCTCAATCGAGACGGCGTTCGAAGACCGGAAGCTGATGGCCGGGTTTGACGCCCTACCCGTCAACCGGAAATTCGAGACGCTCCGCGAACGCGACCCCAGCGCATTCAACGCAAGCGAAACCTCCATTTACGAAGTGCGGCTAACGGTAGCGATGCGGTCCAAAGGGCCGTCGAGGCTCACGAATCCGTGCTTGTGGAGGAGATGGTCCGACTCGCTAACGAATCTGGCGGCGACGCAACCCTCGATTGCGAGGACGGGACTCGTGCGCTAATGGATGCGATGAGAGAAGACCTCGACGATCCTCCAGATGCGGATCAACAAGTGGTGGTAGGCGAGCGCACCACCTAGATGTGATACATGCTCGCGCCGGCCTCGCGCGCCTCGCGCTCGATCACATCGGCGATCGTCATCTCCCCGAGCACCTTCCGCGCCGCCTCGGCCGCATCGGCGAACGGTCCTTGCGCGTCACGGCCCAACGGCCCGTCGAGCAGCTCGACGATTTCGAGCACCGTCACGCCGGCCGGATCGCGCGCGAAGCGATAGCCGCCCTTCACGCCCCGCTGGGAGCTGATCACCCCGGCGCGCCTGAGCACCGCGAACAGCTGCTCGAGGAACTGCACGGGCACCTCACGCTTGCGTGCCAACTCGCCGATCGGAACGGGCGCCGAGCCGGCGCTGCGCCCAAGCTCGGCAAGCGCGAGCACCGCATAGGGAGACTTGCTCGTGATCGAGATCATCTTGACCCGCGATGCTAGGGAACGCGCCCCTAAGACGGCCGCTGGGCAAGCGAGAGAAGGACGCACCGAGCGAAGCGTGCTCCGCACGCGAGCGAGGGAGGACGCACTATCGCGCCGCCCAGCGGTCGTCTCAGAGCCAGCCGCGCTCGGTGGCGATCAAGACGGCCTGCGCCCGGTCGACCGCGCCGAGCTTGCCGTAGATGTTGTGCAGATGCGTGCGCACCGTGCTCGTGGAAAGCGTCAACTCGTGGGCGATCTGCTTGTAGACCTTGCCCTCGGCCAAACGCTGCAACACGCCGAGCTCGCGGCCGGACAGCGGGCAGGGGTCGATGTGACGGCGCCGCTGGCTGGGCGCGCTTGGTAGCTCGTACATGACCCGCCTGAGCTCCTCCGGGCCGAGCCCGATGCTGCGAGCCGTCCGCAGCATCTCGGTCGGCGAGACAGGTGCGCCCTGCTCGTAGTGCGCGAGCATGTCCGCCAGGCGCACGAATGCCGCATCGCCGTCCACCTCGGGGTTGTGGTGGCGCTCGATCGCCGTGGCGATCGTCGCGGGCAGCCCCCAGCGCCGCGCGAGCACGCCGCCGACAAGCGCATGATCGACGCCAAGCTCGCGGCGCTCCTGGTGGATGCGATCCTCGGGCGTCTTGGCGCCGCGATGGACCTGCGAGGGATACCCGGGATAGGCGTGCAGGAGGACGAGCTTGCCGATGTCGTGCAGGAGGCTCGAGGCGGTCAGCCGGTCGCGGTGCTCGAAGCCGACCTCCGCGGCGATCCGGTCGGCGGCGTGTTGGGTGGCCAGCGCGTGCAGGCGGAAACGCTCAGGCGCCGCCTCCCACACGCTCGAGCGCTCGAAGAAGTCGAATGTGCGCAGGCGCCCGGCGAGCGCCTCCACAGTCTGCGGCGTCAGCAGCTCGACGGCCTCCACGACGGTGTCGATGCGGCCGCGGCCGTCCTGCACCTGATTGGCCAGACGCAGCACGGCGATGATCAGCGCCACATCGGACTCAACCGCGGTGACCACGTCTGCAGTCGCCACGTGCTCGCCGGAGACGACCGTCAGCAGGCGATTGCGCGACTCGGCCAGCGCCGGAAAGGCCTCCAGCGCTTCGAAGGCGATCGTCAAGCGGCGGCCATGGCCCTCGTTCTGGTGGCGCTCGCCGCTCGCCGCGCCGTTCCCAGCGGGATTCCCACCGCGCGCCGGCGCCGTGGTCCCGGCCGACCTCCGATCGGTTGCCTTCCTGGCTTTCGGCTTTGGCTTGGTTTTTGACTTGGAAGCTGTTGCCTGCATACGTGCGGGTAGGAGCTCGGGGAGCACCGACTATCCGTGTCGGCGCTCCGTAGGGGTCCTATCGGCAGCCAGAGGCAAACGGTTGAGCGGAAAACGCGATCAATTGGCCGCCAGCGCGACATCGATGCGCCGCAGCGTCTCCTCACGCCCCAGCAAGGACACGCTCTCAAAGATTCCCGGCGAGATCGTCGTGCCGGTGAGCGCCACGCGCAGCGGCTGATAGACCTCGCGCGGCTTGACGGCGCGACGTTGCACAACCCCTTCCAGCGCGGCTTCCACAGCGGTCTGCGCCTCGAAGCTGGGAACCTCCGCGAGCGCTGCTCGCGCGTTCGCCAGGGCGGCGCGGCCCTCCTCCCCCAGCCACCGCTCCCTGGCCGCCGGGTTCTCGACGAGGCCGTTCAGGAGCGCGCCCGACAGCGGCCAGAAATCGGCCAGCGTGTGGATCTTCTCCTGGCTGATGGCGACGGCTTGGGGGAAGCGGGGATCCTCGCGGAAACCGGCATGGGGAGTGCGATCGAGATATGACCCCACGCACCGCGTCAGCTCATCCACCGGCAGCGCGCGGATGTAGGTGCCGTTCAGCCACTTCAGCTTCACCTCGTCGAAGCGCGCCGGGTTGCGGCTCACCTGATCGAGCGCGAAGCGCTCGATCAACTCGGGCGTGGAGAGGACGGTCTGATCGTCACCGGCGCCCCAGCCCAGCAGCGCCAGGTAGTTGCGCACGGCCGCCGGCAGGTATCCAGCCTCGCGCAACTCGCCCACTGAGGCGGCGCCATGGCGCTTTGAGAGCTTCTTGCCGTCCGGGCCGTGCAGCAGCGGCAGGTGCGCGTAGGCCGGCAGCGGCGCCTGCTCGCCGAAGCCCACCGCTCTGGCCGCCTCGAGCACGAGCACCTGCTTGGGGGTGTTCGAGAGGTGATCCTCGCCGCGCACGACATGCGTGATCTGCGCATCCAGGTCGTCGATCGCGACCGCGAAGTTGTAGAGGACCGATCCGTCGGCACGCGCGATCACAGGGTCGTCGAGGTGCACGTGCTCGAAGCGGGTGTCGCCGCGGATCACGTCATGTACGACCGTCGCGCCATCGCCCGGTACATGTAGGCGCACCGCGCCATCGGGTTCCGGCTCGCCGCGGAAGCCGCGCTCGGCCCCATGCAGCAGCTTGTAGGCCTTCACATCTTCGGCTGTCGCATTCGAGCGATATGCCAGGCCAGCCTGGAGCAGCGCGTCCAGCGCCTCGCGGTGGCGCTCGGCACGCTCGCTCTGGAAGATCGGACCTTCGTCCCAGTCGAGCTCCAACCAGCGCAGCGAGTCGAGGATCTGCTCCACGTTCTCCGGCGTCGAGCGCTCGCGGTCGGTGTCCTCGATGCGCAGCACCATCTGACCGCCGGCGTGACGGGCGAGCAGCCAGTTGAACAGCGCCGTGCGCGCGCCGCCGATGTGCAGCGCCCCCGTGGGCGATGGTGCGAAGCGAACCCTCATAAGCTGCCGCCATGCTAATTGGAGCGCACGTCTCGCCCGCGGGCGGCCTGCCGAAGGCGATCGAACGCGGTGTCGAGCGAGGCTGCCGGGCGATCCAGATCTTCAACCAGTCGCCGCGCATGTGGAAACCGACGGCCTACCGCGACGAGGACTTCCAGGCGTTCCGGGAAGCGATGGCCGACAGCCCGATCGAGGCCGTGATGATCCATGCCGTCTACCTGCTCAACTGCGCCAGCGAGGACCCGGACATCCGCGCAAAGTCGCTTGCCGCGCTGACGCACTCGCTGCGGGTCGGGCAGGCGATCGGTGCCTGTGGGGTGATCCTCCATCCCGGCTCGGCCAAGACGGGCGACGTCGGAAGCGCCATCTCCCGTGCCGGCGAGACGATCGCCGAGGCGCTGGCAGACAGCGAGGGCTGTGAGCTTCACCTGGAGAACACCGCCGGCGCCGGCGGGACGCTCGGCCGCTCCTTCGATGAGCTCGCGCGACTGCTGGAGGCCGCGGGCGCGGGCAAGCGGCTCGGCGTGTGCCTGGACTCCTGCCACCTGTTCGCCTCCGGCTATGACATTCGCACGTCACGCGGCATGGCCTCGGCCCTGCGCGAAGGCTCACGCAAGCTCGGCCGTGGCCGTGTGCGCTCGCTGCATCTCAACGACTCGCAGACCCCGCTCGGATCCAATCGCGACCGCCACGCCAACGTCGGCGCGGGTGAGCTGGGCGAGCAGGGCTGCGCGGCATTCCTCTCGGCGCCGTCCCTGCAGAAGCTGCCATGCGTGCTGGAGACCCCCGGCAAGAACCGCGAAGGCCCGTCACGCGAGGAGGTGGCGTTCGCCGTCAGCCTGCGCGAGCGGGCGATCGCCGCACGCGGATGACGGCCCGGTTGCGCTAACCGGTGGCGGCCGAGGGGACCGGCGCGAGCGCATGTTCGAGCTCGGCCCGCAGCGTCGGCGTGTGCTGCACGCGGTAGGCCTCGCCGAATCTCAGCCGGTGCACGCCGGCGCTCGTGTCCACGTCCAGCACGACCTCAGCCGAGCCGGGGAAGTCCTCGATCGCCTGCTTGAGATCGTCGATCGCCGTGTCCGCCAGCGCCGTGACGTCCACGCGCAGGTGCACGGGCTCGGCCAAGCCCGCACCCGAGCCCGATCCGCCGCCCCTGCGATCGCCACCCGCCTCGGCCTTCGCGCGCGCTCTCTCGATCTCCTCCTCAGAAGGAGAGAAGCTCTCCACCGACTGCACCACCAGGCACGTCTTGCCGGCTTCCTTGTGGTCGACGCGGCCCTTCACGAGCACAACCTCATCGACGGCCAGCGCGGCCTCGTACTCCGCCAGCGCCTTGCCGAACACGAGCATCTCGACCGCGCCCGCGAGATCGTCGAGCGTCGCGAACATCATGTGATCGCCGTTACGAGTGCGAATGCGCTTGGCCTCGACGATGATGCCCCCGACCGTAACCCAGTCCTTGTCGCGGCGCTCCTCCAGCGCTGAGAGCGAGCAGTCGACGCGCGCGCGCAGCGCCTCGCGCAGGGGCTTCAGCGGATGCGCGGAGACGAACAGCCCGATCGCTTCCTTCTCCACCGCCAAGAGCTCGGCCTGCTCGTACTCGACCGAGGAGATCGGGGGATGAACCGGCCGGGCCAGTCCGACCGCGGCCGTTGCCTCGGCCGCCGGCGATGCGCCCGAATCGGCGAGGTCGAAGATCGAGCCCTGGCCGATCAGCGCGTCCTGCTGGGCCTTCTGACCCGCGGCCTGCGCCTGCTCGAGCACCTCGAGCATTCCCTTGCGGCTCGCTTTGGTCGAGCCGAGCGCACCGCACTTGATCAGCGCCTCGATCGCCTTCTTGTTCACGGTGCGGTTGTCCACGCGCTCGCAGAAGTCCCACAGCGACTTGAACTCTCCGTCCTCCGCGCGTGCGCGCTTGATCGCCTCGACGGCCTGATAGCCGACGCCCTTGACGGCGTCCAGCCCGAAACGGATGTTGCCTTCGACGACCGTGAACTCATGGTCTGACAGGTTCACGTCAGGCGGCAGGATCTCGATCCCCATCTCCTCGCAGCGCGCCACGAAGAAGGGCACCTTGTCCTTGGTCGACATCACCGAGGAGATCAGCGCCGCCATGTACTCGGCGGGGAAGTTAGCCTTCAGCCACGCCGTGCGGTAGGAGATCAGCGCATAGCAGGCGGCGTGGCTCTTGTTGAACGAGTAGTCGGCGGACTTCTCGTTGGCCTGCCAGAGGAACTCGACGACTTCCGAGCTCGTGTTCGATGTTCGACAGCCCTCGACGAACTCTGGCTTCAGCGCCGCCATCGCGGAGCGGTTCTTCTTGCCGATCGCCTTGCGCAGGTCATCAGCCTTGGCGCCCGAGAAGCCGGCGAGCTCCCTGGAGATCTGCATCGCCTGCTCCTGGTAGAGGATCACGCCCTTGGAGGACTCGAGGATCGGTCGCAGGCGCTCGTCGGCGTAGGAGATCGCATCGGGGTTGCGCTTGCCCTTGGCGTACACGGGAATCTGGTCCATCGCCCCCGGGCGGTACAACGCGCCCAGCGCGATGAGGTCGTTGAACTCGTCGGGCTTGACCTTCTTGAGCGCCTCGCGCATGCCCTCGGACTCGAACTGAAAGACCCCCGTGGAGTCGCCGCAGGCGAGCATCTCATACGTGCGCGCATCGTCCAGCGGCAGCGTCGTCATGTCCGGGCGCTGTCCGGTCGAGCGCTCGATGATGTCCAGCGCATCCTCGATCACGTCGAGGTTGCGCAGACCGAGGAAGTCCATCTTCAAGATGCCGATCGCCTCGATCGGCTTCATCGAGAACTGCGTGACCGTGCGAAAAACCTTCTCGCCGTTCTCGTCGGTCCCCGCGTCGGCGAGCTGGAGCGGCACGATGTCCGTCAGCGGGCGGTCCGCGATCACGACCGCCGCCGCATGGATCGAGGAGTTGCGAACGATGCCCTCCAGGCCCTGCGCGACGTCGACGATCTGCTTGGCGTTGGCGTCCTCGTCGCACGCCTTGCGCAGCGGCTGTCCCGCCTTCATGCACTCCTCGAAGGAGGGCGAGCGGCCCATGATCGGATCGGGGATCAGCTTGGCCAGACGATCGCCCATCCCGTAGTCGAAGCCGAGCACGCGCGCCGCGTCGCGCGTGGCCGCGCGCGGGAACATCTTGCCGAAGGTGACGATCTGAGCGACCGACTCGCGCCCGTACTTCTCGGTCACGTAGCGCATCACGCGCTCGCGCCCGCGCACGGAGAAGTCGATGTCGATGTCGGGCATCGACACGCGCTCGGGGTTCAAGAAGCGCTCGAACAGCAGGTCGTAGCGCAGCGGATCGACGTCGGTGATCGCCAGGCAGTAGGCGACGATCGAGCCGGCGGCCGAACCGCGTCCAGGCCCAACCGCGATGCCGTTCTCCTTTGCGAACTTGACGAAGTCCCAGACGATCAAGAAGTACGCGTTGAAGCCCATCCTGTCGATCACCGCGAGCTCCATCTCCATGCGCTGGATCGCCTCGGCGGGCGCCGGGTCGGCGTAGCGCAAGCGCATGCCCTCCTGCACGCGAGCGCGCAGGTAGTCGCCCTCGCTGCTCTGGTCGGGGGTGTCGTAGCTGGGGATCAGCTGCTTGCCAAGCTCCAGCTCGACGTTGCAGCGCTCGGCGATCTCCAGCGTGTTTGCGATCGCCTCGGGCCACTCCGAGAACGCCGCGATCATTTCACCGCTGTCGCGCAGGTAGAACTCGTTGGTGTCGAAGGTCAGCTTCGGCGCGGCGATCGTGCTCTTGGTCTGCACGCACAAAAGCGCCGTGTGATGCTCGTAGTCCTCGCGACGCAGGTAGTGCACGTCGCCCGTGCCGACGAGGCTGCCGCCGACTTCGCGGGCGATCTTGGCGATCCCCTCGTTGCACTTCTCCTGCGGAGCCAGGCCGTTCTTCTGCAGCTCGAAGTACACGTTGTCGGGCCCGAACACGTTGCGCAGCTCATCGGCGTGGGCGCGCGCGTCGTCGATGCGATCGTCGAGCAAGCGCTGGCAGAAGCGCGAGGCCAGGCAGCCGGTGAGCGCGATCACGCCCTCGGAGTAGCGCTCCAGGAGGCCCATGTCGACCGAAGGTTTGCCGCGCTGCAAACCCTCAAGGAAGCCCGCCGAGGACAGCTTGACGAGGTTGCGATAACCCGCGTCGTCGGCGGCCAGCAGCGTCAGGTGGTTGCGCTCCGTCTTACCTGGGCCGCGCGCGGTGTGGTCGTCGACGAGGTAGATCTCGCAGCCGACGATCGGCTTCACGCCGTGCTTCTTGCAGGCCTGGTGCAGCTCGACGGCGCCGTTCATCACGCCGTGATCGGTCAGGCCGAGGGCCGGCTGGCCGAACTCCGCGGCGCGCTTTGCCAGCGCGTCGATCTTGCACGCGCCGTCGAGCAGCGAGTACTCGGAGTGCACATGCAGATGGGCGCAGGCGGGCGAGGTCAACGTCAGTGAATGGTATGCGCCGGGGCGGCGGAGGCGGGGAGCGCGATCAGCGTTCGCGTCGCTGTTTGCGAGCTTCGCGGCGGCGCCTGAGCGCCAGCCGCCAACGGGCGATCAGCGACATCGAGTGCTTGTGCGGGAGAGCCTTCGCCGCCGGCGCGTGCGGCGACTCGGGCTGCTCCTCCACCCGTGCCCGCAGGCGCTCCACGGCGGCGGCCAGCGCCTCGGCCATCTCGCCGCTGGCCGCCTCGGCCGCCGCGTCGGAGGCGAGCTGCTTCGCCTCGGCGCCGCGGGTGAGCGAGACCTCGCCCGCGGCGGGGACCGGGGAAGCCGGCGCAGGCGCTGGCGCGGGCTCCGAAGTGTCCCTCTTCAGCTGGGCGAGCACCTCGCCCAGCTCCGCCAGCAGACCAACCGCGGTGCGCTGCGAGCCGCGCATGTCCTCCAGCAGGCGCTCGGCGCGCAGACGGGCAGCTCGCTCGGCCTCCAGGCCGCCACCAATCTCAACGATCCGCTGCTCCAACGCCGCCAAGCGCTCCGGCAGCGCATCCTCAGAGCGGCGCGTGGCCGCCGATCGCAGATCGGCCAGCTCGGCCGCCGCGCTCTGCTCCGCCTCGGCCAGTTCGCGCTGCAGGATCTCAAGCCGCGCCTCAAGCGCTCGGGCTTCGCGCTCGCTCGCGTTCAGACGCAGGCTCAGCCGGTCGATCTCGGCGCGCCCGTTGCGTTCGATCTCGACGCAACGATCTTCGGCCTCGATCCGCAGCTGCTGCTCGGCGTACTCACGCTGAGAGACTCGCCGCAGCTCACGCTCGATTTCCTCGGCGCCCGGCGCCGGCGATCTCCAGCCGGCGGTATGCGGGGTCTGCTCGGGCTCAATCTGCTCCGGCGCCCGCCGGCGCTCCTCCTCGGCCTCGCTCAGGCGCTGCTGCAGACTTGCCACGTGGGTCTCGAGCGTGCGCACCGTCGCCTCCGCGGCCTCCGCGCGGAGCATCAGGGCGTGCTCGCCCGATTCAGCCGCTCGGCGGGCGCGGCGCTCGGCCAGCAGGTCGCCCTCACCGCGGCGAGCGCGCCCACCGCCGCCGCCCGGCTCACCGCCCGGCGTCTCGTTTCCCTCAGCGATCACGATGACCGCAAGCTACGCGCAGAGTCGGACGGCTCGGGCGCTACTCGTTGCGCAGGCGCCAGGCCATCCGCGACTGCAGCGACCACAGCTCGATGAAGCCCGGCGAGGCCGTCTGGGAGAACAACCCGCCGGACTCGGCGAACGAAGCGAGGCTCGCGTCGTAGACGGCGTTGGGCGAGGAGCGCGTGATCACGCGCGCGTGCCCCTTGTACAGCTTCAGGGCGATCGTGCCGGTGACGCGCTCGTTGACCTGCTCCATATAGCCGTCGAGGTCCGAGCGCAGCGGCTCCCACCACAGTCCCGCATAGACCAGATACGCCCACTGATGGTCGAGCTGCGGCTTGAACTGATTCTGGTGGATCGTGCACACGAGCCGCTCGAGCTCCTGATGGGCGGGCAGGATGATCGCCGCGGCAGGCGCCTCGTAGATGTCTCGCACCTTCAGCCCGACGATCCGGTCCTCGATGTGATCGACGATCCCCACGCCGTGACGCGCGGCGATCGCCGCTGCGCGTTCGAGCAGATCCACGAGCTCCAGGCGCTCGCCGTCCAGCCCCACGGGCACGCCGCGCTCGAACTCAACGGACACGGTCTCGGCCTGCTCGGGCGCCTCCTCGGGGCGCGTGACGAGTTGGAACACGTCGTCCTCGGGGGCGTGCTCGAGATCCTCGATCCAGCGGCCCTCCGAGGAGCGTCCCCACAGGTTGTCGTCGATCGAGTACGGCGCGGCCTCGGTCCCGCCCTTGACCGGGATCCCGTGCTCGCGCGCGTAGGCGATCTCCTCCTCGCGGCCCATCTGCCAGGAGCGCACCGGGGCGATCACCTTCAGCTCGGGGGCAAGCGTGGCGATCGTCGCCTCGATCCGCACCTGGTCGTTGCCCTTGCCCGTGCAGCCGTGCGCGATCGTGTCACAGGCCGCCGAGCGCGCGTAGTCGACCGCGAGCTTGGCGATCAGCGGCCTGCCGAGGGCCGTGAACAGCGGATAGCCGCCGCCGTACAGCGCGTTCGCCTTGATCGCCGGGAGCACGTACTCGCGCGCGAACTCCTCGCGTGCATCGACGACATGGCACTCGAGCGCGCCCAGCCGCAGGGCCTTGCCCTTGATCACCTCGTAGTCCTCGCCCGGCTGGCCGAGGTTGACCGTCAGGCAGACGACCTCGGCGTCGTAGGAGTCCTGAATCCACTTGAGCATCACGCTCGTGTCGAGCCCGCCCGAGTACAGCAGCAGGACCCGCCGCACCGCGGCCGGGTCGGCCTCGTAGGAGGCGGTCGGGGTTGCTCTCGCTTGGCTCGCGCTCACGGGCGGGAAGGCTACTGTGGCCGCGCGGGCGCCGACGAGCGCCTCGGCGGGCGTTCCATCAACGGATACGGCGGCTCGCCTTTCAGGAACCCGAGCTTGGCGTACAGATCCTGGGCGTCGGCGGTGTGCAGCATCCAGCGAACGCGCTCGCCGAAGGAGCCGTCGAGCATCTCCCGCACGAGCTGATATCCGAGACCGCGGCCGCGATATCCGCTCAAGACGTACACATCGGCCAGGTACGCGACGGTCGTGCAATCGGAGACCGCCCGCGCGAAACCCACCTGCTCGTCGCCGTGGTAGAGCCCGAGCACCCGCGTCGAGCCCTCGATCGCGCGCTCGACCAGCTCTCGCGCGCGTCCCAGACCCCAGTAGGACTCGCCGCTGATGAACGCGTGCACGGCCTCGACATCCACGCGCGCGCAATCGTCGTCGAGCTCGAATCCGTCACCCAGCGCGCGCCGCATCGCCTCACATCTCCAAGACGGCACGCAGCCGTCGCAGCGCCTCGTCGACTTCGCTCTCGCCAATTGTCAGCGGCGGCAGCAGGCGCACCGTAGTCGGTCCGGTCGCGTTCACCACCAGTCGCTGCTCCAGCAGCGCGCGGCTCACGACCGCGGGCGCCGGCACGTCCAGCTCGCACGCGAGCATCAGCCCGCGCCCACGCACGGAGACGACGTGCGGCAGGCCGACGAGACCGTCCGCCAGCCGCCGGCCGCGATCTTGGACGGCGCCCAGCAGCTGCGGATCGTCGGTCAGCTCGAGCGCCGCCAGCGCCGCGGCCGCGACGACAGGGCCACCCGCGAACGTCGATCCATGATCGCCGGGCGCGAGCACGTCGGCGAGGCGCTCGCCCGTGACCAGCGCGCCAATCGGCAGTCCTCCGCCGAGCGCCTTCGCGGTCGTGATCGCGTCGGGGCACACGCCGGTCTGCTCGTAGGCCCACAAGGTCCCCGTGCGGCCCATCCCAGATTGGATCTCATCGAAGATCAGCGCCGCGCCGTGCTCGTCGCACGCCTCACGCGCGGCGCGCAGACACTCCTCAGAGAGCACGTGTACTCCGCTCTCTCCCTGAATCGGCTCGAGCACGACCGCCGCTGTGCGCTCGCCGACCGCGCCGGCGATCGCCTCCGGAGTCGGCTCGACCGCCCGGAAACCGGGCACCAGCGGGGCGAACGGCGCCTGCTTTGACTCCTGCGGCGTCGCCGACAGCGAGCCGTACGTGCGCCCGTGAAAAGCACCCAGCACGACGACGAAGTCGCCCGCCGGGCGCGCCTTGCGCGCGAGCTTGATCGCCGCCTCATTCGCCTCGGCCCCGGAGTTGCAGAAGAACACCTTCCCGCCGAGACTCGACTGCGACAGGCGCCGCGCCAGTTGCATCCCAGGCTCGGTGTAGAAGAGATTGCTCGTGTGCACAAGCCGCCCCACCTGCTCGCGTACCGCCTCCACGATCCGTGGATGGCAGTGACCGAGGCTCGTCACCGAGATGCCGCAAAGAAAGTCCAGGTACTCGTTGCCCTCGACGTCCCACAGCCGCGACCCCTCACCACGCACGAACTCCACGGGCTGACGCGCGTAGGACGCGATCACGCTCGAACGCTCGAGCTCCTGCAGCTCGGCGAGGCTCATGGTGAGGCCTCGATCTTCGTGCCGATGCCCGCATCGGTGAACAGCTCGAGCAGCAACGAGTGCGGAGTGCGCCCATCGAGGATGTGCGCGGCGCTTACGCCGGCGTGGATCGCCTCGACGCAGGCGGCGAGCTTCGGGCGCATGCCGCCCGCCAACTCGGGCAGGGCCTCCTGAACGCGTGCGGCGGTGGCTTGGCCGATCAGGCTGTCGGGGTCGGCCGGGTTCTCGAGCCAGCCGGCGACGTCGGTGAGGAAGATCACCTTGTAGGCGCCGATCGCGCCGGCGACGGCGCCCGCCGCCTCGTCGGCGTTGATGTTGTAGGAGTTGCCCTCGCGGTCGGCGCCGACCGAGGCGATCACCGGGATGTAGTCGCTTGCGACATGCTCGATCACGCCGACGTTGACGCGCTCGATGCGCCCGACGAAGCCGATGTCCTCGCCACCCGGCGCCGTCCGGCGCGATGCACGAAAGAGCGAGCCGTCATCGCCGCACAGGCCGACGGCCGGTTGACCGTGGCGATTCAACCGCAACACGATCTCCTTGTTGATCTTTCCCATCAAGACCATCTTCGCGACCTCCACCGTGTCCTCGCTGGACACGCGCAGACCGCCGACGAACTCGACGGGCAGGCCGAGGCGCTCCATGTAGGCGCTGATCTCCGGGCCACCTCCGTGGACGACGATCGGGTTCAGGCCGACGTACTTCAACAGCACGACATCGCGGGCGAACTCCTCGCGCAGCGCCGAGTCCTCCATCGCCGCGCCGCCGTACTTGATCACCACCGTCTTGCCGTGAAACTCCCTGATGTACGGGAGTGCCTCGAGCAGCGTGCCTACGTCGCGCATTTGTGAGACCTCCAGGTTGGTTCGTGCGGGAGCGCCCATGAGCACGCAGGGCAAGCTGGGCAAGGACGCAGTGAGCGAGATGTGCTCTGCACATGAGCGATCGAGGACGCCGATCCAGCGCCGCCATGCGTGCTCATGTTGTGTAGTCGCTGTTGATGCGGACATACTCGTGCGAGAGATCGGAGAAGAACACCTCGGTCTCCGCCCCCTCCCCCGGCAAGCCGATCTCGTACTCGAGCTCTGATTCCTGCACGGCCGCCTCGAGCGCCTGCTCGTCGTAGGCGATCGCAGCCCCGCCCCGGCAGACCGGGATGCCCTCGATCGCGATGCCGAGTTGCAGCGGCGCCGTGCCTGGTAGCGCGCCACCGACGGCCTGCACGATCCGCCCCCAGTTGGGATCGCCGCCGTGCAGCGCCGTTTTCACGAGCGGCGAGTTCGCGACTCCGCGCGCCGCCGCCTCGACGCTCGGAAGGTGTCCGCCGCGCACGATCACTCGCCCGACCCGCTCGGCGCCCTCGCCATCGGCGACCATCATGATCGCCAGCTGCCGCAGCAGCGCATCGAGCGCCTCGCCGAACAGCAGCTCCTCTTTACTCGACGCGCCGATCCGCACGCCGCTCGCGCCCGAGCACATCAGGATCGCGGTGTCGTTCGTCGAGAGCTGTCCGTCGACCGAGGCGCGGTCGAAAGAGCGCTTGACGCAAACGCCCAGCAACAGCTCGGCCGTCTCAGGCGCGAGCTCGGCGTCGCTCTGCACGAAGCACAGCATCGTCGCGAAGCCCGGCGAGATCATGCCCGCGCCCTTGCACTGCGCGCTCAGGCGAACCGTTCCGGAGGGCATCTCGACCTCCAGGTTCGCGCGCTTCTCCGAGGCGTCCGTCGTCTGAATCGCCTGCTGAAAGGCCGAATCGCCGGCGCCGTCGAGCAACGGGCGCGCCGCGAGGATGCCCTGCAGAACCTTCTCCACAGGCAGGTAGTGGCTGATGCCGCCTGTCGAGGCGAGCGCGACCTCGGCCGGGTCGACGGCCAGCGCGAGCGCGGTCGCGCCCTGTGTCTTTGCGGCATCGTCCAGCCCGCGCCCGCCCGTCGCCGCGTTCGCGCAACCGGAGTTCGCGAGCACCGCGCGTAGGGCGCCCAGGCGACAGCGCTCCTGGCTGAGGAGCACCGGAGCCGCCGGCGTGCCGCTGTCGGTGAAGCGCGCCGCGCTGACCGGCTGCTCGGAGTCGCAGAGGAGGATCCCCAGGTCGGGATTGCCGCTTGGCTTGATCCCGCAGACGACTCCCGCCGCTCGGAAGCCGGCCGGGAGTCCCGCGTCCGGCCCGCGATCGCGCACGTGCTCGGGCGCCGGAACCCAGCGGGAGTGAAAGAACGGCTGCGGCGGACCCGCGACGGGTCCGCCAATGGGTGAGGACGCGCTCACAACAGGCCCTCGGTCTCGGGGAGCGAGAACATCACGTTGAGGTTCTGCACCGCCTGCGAGGAGGTGCCCTTCCACAGGTTGTCGATCGCCGAGAGCACGATCACCTTGCCGCTGTGGGGATCGGCCTTGGCGAACAGGCGGCAGAAGTTCGTCTCCCTCACCTCTCGCGTCCCGGGCGGCGTGCTGAGGATCTCGACGAACGGCTCCTCCGCATAGGCCGCCGCGAACAGCTCGCCGAGCTCGGCGTCCTCGACCGGCCGCGTCGTCGTCACGTAGCAATCCGCGAGCTCGCCCTGGTCGAGCGGCACGAGGTGCGCCTGGAACAGCACCGCCAGCTCCTCGCTAGCTCCGCCCGCGGCTCGCAGCGGCGCGAGCTGCTCCTCGATCTCCGGCGTGTGGCGATGTTCGGCGACCTTGTAGGGGAGGATGTTCTCGCCCGCCATCGACAGGTGCGTCGTCTCATCGAATGCGCGCCCGGCTCCCGAGACGCCCTGCTTGGCGTCGATCACGACATCCGCGATCAGACCCGCGCGGGCGAGCGGAGCGAGGCCGAGTAGCGACGCCGTCGGATAGCAGCCGGGGTTGGCGACGATCCCCGCGCTCGCGATCCGCTCGCGGTGAAGCTCGGTCAGTCCGTAGACGGCTTCACCCAGCAGGTCTGGGCGCGGGTGCTCGCCGTACCACTGCTCGTACCTAGCAAGCGTCGACAGCCTGAAGTCGGCGCTCAGATCGACCACACGCGCACCCGCCGCCCGCAGCTCGCCCACGGTCGGCGCCGCCGCGGCATGGGGATAGGCGACGATCGCCGCGTCGACTTGCCCATGGCGATCGAGGTCGAGCCGCTCGAGCGCCAGCGGCACGCGGTAGCGCGGGTACAGATCTTCAAGGCGCCGCCCGAGCTCCGAGCGCGCGGTCACGGCGATCAGCTCGAAACGCGGGTGGCGCCACAGCAGATGCGCCGCAAGCGCCCCCGCGAAGCCCGTCGCGCCGGCGACGAGCACGCGCGGCGAGCCCTCCGCGAAGGATTGGCTGCGATCAGCCACGCAACTCACCCCCAAGCTCGCTCAGCGCGGCGACGATCCGCTCCCGGGCCGGCGCCACGTCCTCGTCGGCGAGCGTCGTCTCGAGCGCGCGGAACGACAGCGCCAGCGCGAGCGAGCGGCGGCCCTCGCCGACCTGCTCGCCGGTATAGACATCGAACACGCTGACCTCCTCGAGCATCTCCCCGCCCGCTCCGCGCACGCTCTCAAGCGCCTGCGCCGCAGACACCTCCTCGGGCAGGACGACGGCGAGATCCTGGCGCAGCGAGGGGACCGAGGCGAACGCCTGAAACGGCACGACCTCCGGCGCGCACGCGGCGAGCTTGCCGAGATCGATCGCGAAGGCAGCCGTGCGCCCGAGATCCCACGCATCCGCCACCAGCGGATGAAGCTCACCCAGGAAGCCGAGCGTCTGCCCGCCGGCCAGCACCGCCGCACTGCGGCCCGGGTGCAGGAACGGCCAGCCGCGCGGCTCGACCGACCAGCCCACGCGCAGCTTTTCGAGCAGCCCGCCCAGCAGGCCCTTCGCGGCGAAGAAGTCGGCGCGCGCGGGCGCACCACTCCAGGAGCGCGGTGCGAGCGCGCCACTCAGCAGCACTCCGAGCCCGTGATGTTCATCGGCCGGATGCTCGGCCTCGCCGGCACGATAGACCGTGCCCGACTCGAAGATCGCCACGTCCGGGCCGTTGCGAGCGATGTTGTGGCGAGCGGCGTCCAGCAGCGAGCCGATCAGCGTCGGGCGCATGACCGACTGCGCATCGGACATCGGGTTCTCCAAGCGCACCACCCTGCGCAGCTCGTGGCCATCGGGCACGAGCAGCCGATCGAGCAGTCCCGGGTCAGCGAAGCTCCAGCCGACGATCTCGTGCAACCCCCGTCCGACCATCGCGTCCTCAGCCGCCCGGCGCACGCGCTGGGCGTGATTGAGCAGCCCGGCGGCGCCGCGGCGTGCGGGAAGGGTCGCCGGCAGACGATCGACACCGTCGATCCGCGCGACCTCCTCGATCAGATCGACCTCGCGGGTGACGTCATCGCGCCGCAGCGCGGGCACCGACACCTCCAGTCCGCCCTTCACCGGCTCGCTGTGGAAGTCGAGCGCCTCCAGGATCTCCGTCTGGCGCCGAACCGCGACCGGCACACCGAGGATCGCCTGCACGCGCGACTCGCGCAGCGGCACGACGCTCGGCGGCGCCGGCTCCCAGGCGACGTCGATCGTGCCCGTGGGCGGCTCGGCGCCGCAGCACTCGATCAACAGGCGTGTGGCCACGGCCTGCGCGTGCATGCACTGCTCGGGTTGCAGGCCCTTCTCAAAGCGCGAGGACGCCTCGCTGCGAAGTCCCAGGCGCCACGAGCTGCGGTTGATGTTCGGCCCGCTCCAGGTGGCCACCTCCAGCAGCACGCGCCGCGTATCCGAGCCGACCTCCGAGCGCGCGCCGCCCATCAATCCGGCGATCGAGGTGGGACCCTCGGCGTCCTCGATCAGGACCGTCTCGCCGTCGAGCGTGCGCGTCTGCCCGTCGAGCGTCTGCACCTGCTCGCCTTCCCGCGCGCGGCGAACGGTGAGACGGCCCCCGGCCACGCGGTCGAGGTCGAAGGCGTGCAGCGGCTGGCCGCTCACCAGCATCGCGTAGTTGGTGATGTCGACGACATTGTTGATCGGCCGCTGTCCGGCGGCCATCAGCCTCGCCTTCACCCACGGCGGTGACGGGCCGATCGTGACGTTCTCGAACACGCGCGCGGTGAAGCGCCGGCACAGCTCAGGACATTCGACCGCCACCGCCGCGCCCGCGACCGGGCCGACGGAGCCAAGATCCTCGGCCCACGGCTCGGCGGACAGCGGCGCCCCCGTCGCGGCATGCAGCTCGCGCGCGACACCGTAGACGCCCAGGCAGTCCGGCCGGTTGGGAGTGATCTCCAGCTCCAGCACCTCGGTGGCGATTGGCAGCACATCCTGAAGCGGCGTGCCAGGCGCGAACTCGGCATCGAGCATCAGCCCGTCGAGTACGAGGATGCCCTCCCCGCCCGTGCCGATCTCCAGCTCGTTCTCCGCGAGGATCATGCCTTCGGAGAGAACCCCCCGGAGCTTTGCCTGCTCGAGCTTCGTCCCGTCCGGCATCACCGCGCCTGCTCGCGCGACCGCGACGGTCTGCCCACAGGCGACATTCGGCGCGCCACAGACGATCGTCGCCGGTCCCCTCTCACCGGCCAGGCCGAGGTCGACCTTGCACACCTTCAAGCGATCGGCATCGGGATGCGGCTCGACCTCCAGCACACGCCCGACCACGAACCCCTCCACCCCGCGGACGCCGTGATGGTGGATCGCCTCGACCTTCGTGCCAGTCATCGTCAAGCGCTCCTCGATCGCCTGCACGCCCAGCTCGGGGTCGCAGTATTCGCGCAGCCAGTCGAGCGGCACCCTCATCAGAACTGCTCCAGGAAACGCAAGTCGTTCTCGTAGTACAGCCGCAAATCGGGGATGCCATGCCTGAGCATCGCGATCCGCTCCACGCCCATGCCCCACGCGAACCCCTGGACCTTCTCGGGGTCATAGCCGGGCGCGTTTGCCTCGGTGGTCGGTACATAGGAGTAGACATTCGGATCGACCTCACCGGCGCCCAGCACCTCGAGCCACCCCTCGCCCTTGCACAGATGACAGCGCGACCCGTCGCGCAGAAAGCCCTTGCCGTCGCAGTTGAAACAGGAGACGTCGACCTCCACGCTCGGCTCGGTGAAGGGGAAGAAATGCGGGCGCAGGCGCACGTCACGCTGATCGCCAAAGACGGCACGGGCGAACATCAGCAGCGTCCCCTTGAGGTCGGCGAGCGTGATGTCCTCGTCGACAGCCAGCCCCTCGATCTGGTGAAACTGGGGAGTGTGCGTCGCGTCGGAATCCGGCCTGTACACGCGCCCGGGAATCACGACGTACAGCGGCGGCGGATGGGCCTCCATCGCGCGCACCTGCATCGGCGAGGTGTGCGTTCTCAGCACGAGCTCCTCGCCCACGCCCAAGGACGCATCGGGCGTCTCGAGGTAGAACGTGTCCGTACGCGCTCGCGCCGGGTGCGTCGGGCTGTGGTTGAGCGCGTCGAAGTTGTAGTGAACGGTCTCGATCTCCGGGCCCTCCATGACGGTGAAGCCGAGGCCGAGGAAGATGTCTTCCAGCTCGCGCCGCGTGCTCGTCAGCAGGTGCAGGGCGCCGATCCGCTGCGGCGGGGCGCCCGGCAACGTCACATCGACACTGTCTTCGGACAGCCTGCTCTGCAGCTCCTCGCCGCCGAGCCGCGAGCCACGCTCCTCGATCAGCGCCTCCAGCGCCTGGCGCGCCTGGTTGGCCGCCTTGCCGACGGCGCCACGCTGATCGGCGGGCAGCTGTGCGACGCCGCGCAGCATCTGCGGCAGCTCGGCCTTGCGTCCGAGATAGCGCACGCGCAGCTCCTCGAGCGCCTCGGCGCCGGCGGCCGCTGCTATCTCCGTTTCGGCCTGCGCGCGCAGCTCCTCGATTCGCTCGATCATGACGCCCGGACCCTAGATGACGCCGGGGCGTCGGCGGCTTGACGGGTGACCTCGTACAGCGCAACCGTCGCCGCCATCGCGGCGTTCAGCGACTCCGAGGCGATCGGTATGCGCGCGGCCCGCTCACAGGCCGCGACCACGTCCGGCGGCAGGCCGTCACGCTCGGCGCCGATCAGCAGCGTGAGCGGCTTCCCGGCGTGAGCGTCCTCGCCGCGCAGCGGCTCGGATGCGCCGGCGAGCAGCGCGATCCGCTCGCCCGGCAGCTCGCCCGCCTCCGACACCCGCGCGAGCGCCACCGCGAAGATCGCGCCCATGCTCGCGCGCACCGCCTTCGGCGAATGTGGATCGGCGCAGCCGGGCCCGAGCGCCACGCACGAGGCACCGAACGCCTGCGCGGAGCGCAACACGGTGCCCACATTTCCCGGATCTCCGACGCCGTGCAGATACACGCACAACGGGCCCGTCGGCGCACTCCAGCGCTGCTCGTAGACGCCGATCACGCGCGTACCCGATCCGAGCGCCGAGACAGCCTGCAGCACCGGCGCCTCGACGTCGTGGAAGTCGTTACCGCCGAGCTCTGAGCCGGCCAGGCGAAAGCCCTCGAGCAGCGGGCGCCCCGCCGCCCGCGCGGCGGCGATCAGATCCTCGCCCTCGGCCAGGAAGCGGCCGCTGCGCTCGCGCTCGCGGCGGTTGCGGAGCTTGCGCACCGCCTTCAGTCGGGGGTTCTGTGGAGAGCTGATGTGAGTCATTTGAAAACGTGATGCTCCTCGCTGCTCGGACACAAAAAAAGCGCCGCCCTTTTCAGGTACGGCGCCCGGGAGGCTTCGATGTCGATTGCCGGATCAGGCAGCCGACGCCTCGCGGGCGACCTCGGCAAAACGTCGGAACGTGTCGGCATCGCGGACGGCGATGTCCGCGAGCACCTTACGGTCCAACTCGACGCCGGCCAGCGACAGGCCGTGCATGAACTGCGAGTAGCTCATCCCGTTGATACGCGCGGCGGCGTTGATGCGGGTGATCCACAGCCGCCGGAAGTCGCGCTTGCGGTTGCGCCTGTCCCTGTAGGCGTAGGCGTCCGCCTTCATCAGCGCCTCCTTGGCGCGCTTGTAGTTCGAGTGCGCCTCGCCGCGGAAGCCCTTCGTCAACTCGAGCGTCGCCCGGCGCTTCTTGCGTGCGTGCACCGAGCGCTTCACGCGGGTCACTTGCCCACCCCCAGCATCCGCTTGATCCGCGGAGTGTCATGGTCGTTCATGATCTTCGGGCCGCCGAGGGCACGCTTCTTTTTCGGCGACTTCTTCTCGAGGATGTGGCTCGTGAAGGGATGCCGCCCGCGCACCTTGCCGGTGCCGGTGACTTTGAAGCGCTTCTTCGCGCCGGAGTGGGTCTTCATCTTGGGCATGATCGTCAGCGGACGATTATGACACGGCGGTGTCCGCGGAGGCGTCCGCGGTGTCCTGCGAAGGCTGCGCGCCGTCCGGCTGCCCAGCGCTCGCCGTCTCCGCCGGGACCTCCTCGGAGTCCTCGCCGGCAGCCGGCTGACCGTCATCCGGCGCAGAGGCGCTCTCCGCCGGGGACTCGGCCTGGGCCGGGGCCTCGCTTGCTTTGGGGGAATCGATCGCCGTCGATGCCACGTCGCCGACGTGCGCGCCGTCAGGGCTCGTGGCGGCGCCGGCCTCACCCGCATCGGCCTTGCCCGCCAATACCGCTTTGGAGGGCGCCATCATCATCGTCATGTTGCGCCCTTCCTGAATCGGGCGCTGCTCGACCACGCCCAGCTCTGCGAGCTCCTCGGCCAGGCGATCGAGGATCGCCGTGCCGCGCTCGGGGTGTGTCACCTCGCGCCCGCGGAACATGATCGTGACCTTCACCTTGTCCTTCTGGCGCAGGAACCGTTCGACGTGGTGCTTCTTCGTGTCGTAATCGTGCTGGGCGATCTTCGGGCGGAACTTGATCTCGCGGATCGTTATCTGCTGCTGGTGCTTGCGCGCCTGCTTGAGCTTCTGCGCCTGCTCGTACTTGTACTTGGAATAGTCCAGCACGCGGCAGACGGGGGGGCGCGCCTCGGGGGCGACCTCGACGAGATCGAGATCGCGCTCCTGCGCGAAGGCGAGCGCGTCGGGCGTCTTGAGCACGCCGATCTGATTGCCCTCGTCGTCGATCAGGCGCACCTCGGGCACGCGGATACGCTCGTTGATCCTCGTCGTGTCCCGCTCAGGCGGGCGCCGGTCGAATCTGCGTGGGACCGGCACTAGCTGTTGTGAACGCGCGTCAAGCGGGTGCTAGGCGTCGCGCTCTGAGGTTTCGAGGGGTTTCAACGCGGAGGAGTATAGCTCCCCATGCAAGCGCTCGCCGAACTGTGAAGCCGCCATCGCGCCGGCATCCCCGCCGTGGTGCTCGCGAACGGACACCGTTCGATCGCCTTCCTCCCGCTCCCCCACGATCAGCATGTACGGAACCTTGCGCAACTCCGCCTCGCGGATCTTGCGGCCGACCGACTCGTTGCGATCGTCGAGCTCGACGCGCGCTCCGGCGCCCAGCAGCTCCTCGCGCACCTTTGCGCCGTAGTCGTTGAAGCGATCGGACACCGGCAGCACGATCGCCTGCACGGGCGTCAGCCACAGGGGCAGCTCGCCAGCGTAGTGCTCGAGCATGATCCCGATGAAGCGCTCATAGGACCCGAACAGCGCGCGGTGGATCATCACCGGACGGTGCTCGGAGTTGTCGGCTCCGGTGTAGGTGAGCTCGAAGCGCTCAGGCATCGAGTAGTCGAGCTGAATTGTTCCCAACTGCCACGAGCGTCCCAGTGAATCGGTCATGTGCATGTCGATCTTCGGGCCGTAGAAGGCGCCATCGCCGGGGTTCAGCTCGTACTCGAGCCCGCTCGCATCGAGCGCGCGCGTCAGTTCGCCCTCGGCCAAATCCCACATCTCATCGCTGCCGCTGCGCTGCGCGGGGCGGGTAGAGAGCTCCAGGCGCACATCCAGCTCAAACAGCGAGTAGGTGGCAAAGGCCATCTCAAGGCAACCCGCGACCTCATCCTGGACCTGCTCCTGGGTGCAGAAGATGTGCGCGTCGTCCTGAGCGAAGTGACGCACGCGCAACAGCCCGTGCAGCACGCCGGAGGGCTCGTTGCGATGCAGCAGCCCCGGCTCTGAGTAGCGCACGGGCAGATCGCGGTATGAGTGGCGCTGGCTGCCGAACAGATGCGCGTGCCCCGGGCAGTTCATCGGCTTGACGCCCATCTCGCGGTCCTCGACGTCGATCGTGAACATGTTCTCGCGGTACTTGCCCCAGTGGCCTGAGGTCTTCCATAGCTCCGCGTCGAAGATCTGCGGCGTCTTGACCTCGCTGTAGCCGCGTTCGCGCCCCATCTCACGGGAGACGCCGAGCAGCGCGTTCCACACGGTCGTGCCCGCGGGCAGCCAGAACGCCGCGCCGGGAGAGATCTCCGAGAAGGTGAACAGGCCGAGCTCGCCTCCGAGCTTGCGGTGGTCGCGAGCCTTCGCCTGCTCGATGCGCTGCAAATGCTCTTTCAGCTCAGCCTCGGAGAAGAACGCCGTCCCGTAGATGCGCGTGAGCATCCTCCGCGAGGAGTCTCCGCGCCAGTAGGCGCCCGCGACCGACTGCAGCTTAAACGCGCCCACGCTCTTCGTGCTCGGGGCGTGCGGCCCGCGGCACAGGTCGGTGAAGGGGCCGTTCGTGTACAGCGAGACCGTCTCCAGCGGGTCTGCGGGATCGGCAGCCGCGACGAGGTCGTCGATCAACTCGACCTTGTAGTCCTGGCGCTCGGCCACGAAGCGCTCGCGCGCCTGCCCCACGGGCACGTCCTGGCGCTTGAACTCCTCGGCCGCCTTGACGTGCTCGCGCATCCGCTCTTCGATCCTCGGAAAGTCCGCCTCGGAGATCGACGTCCCCGGTGGGAACTCGAAGTCGTAGTAGAAGCCATCGGCGATCGGCGGGCCGATCGAGATCTTCACCCCCTCGTACAGATCGAGCACCGCCGCCGCCAGCACGTGCGCCGCGTCGTGCCTGATCAGCTCGAGCGCACGCTCGCCGCTCTTCTTCGTAAGGATCGCCAGTTGCGAGCCGTCCGGCAGCGGCCGCGCAAGATCGCGCACCTCGGGCGCCTCGCCCGCCTCGGGGTGGCTCACCTCGACCGCGAGCGCGGCTCGCGCGAGACCCGGGCCGATCGCGGCGGCGGCGTCGGCGCCGGTGGCGCCGTCCTCGAGCCCGAGGGCCTTGCCGTCGGGAAGTGTGACCGTGACCGTCATCTCAGCGTTGCAGGCTACCCGCCGCCACCACTTCGTCCGGGTCACGGCGTCTGCGCTGCCGGCCTGCGAACGCTCGCGGACGGCGACTGAAAAACACTGCTGTAGACGATCGTCTGCATTTGTCAAGATCTCCCCCGTGCTGGACGACGAGCAAGCCGCGATCTCGATCACGCTCTCCCCGACCCAAGTCGACGCGGTCGTGCGCGCCGCCGCGCGCGGTCGTGCGCCGAGCATCTCCACGCTGATCGCGGACTCGCTGGGCGCTGTGGCGAACGAGCGCGATGGGGATTCCGAGGGACCGCCGGCGCCGGGGGTCGCGCGTGGAGCGCTCGTGGGCGGCTACCTACCGAGCGACACGGCCGATCCACGACTGTCCCGATCGCTCGTGCGTGGGCTTTCGCTGCTCACCGGCTTCGGCCCCGACAGCGGCGAGCGAGGGATCGTCGAGCTCGCCGGCGACCTCGGCATGAGCCCCAGCACCGCCCATCGCTATGCCTTCACGCTCGTGGAGCTCGGCCTGCTCGAGCGCTGCCCGAGAACGCGCAAGTACCGCCTGCCTGCGACGTAGGCCGACGGCGATCGCGCCTGCAGGCCGCGGGTGCCCGCGGCCCGATCACGCCGCTGCTCGCGCCAGCTGCGGGTTGCGCCGCAGCGAGGCGTCCAGAAACGCCTGCACGACCGCCGCGTCGAACTGCGTGCCCGAGCAGCGTGAAAGCTCCAGACACGCTTCTTCGTGGCCGCGCCCGCGTCGATGGGGGCGGTCGCTGATGATCGCTATGTAAGCCTCTGTCACCGCCAGGATGCGCGCCTCCAGTGGGATCTCCTCTCCCACCAGACCGCACGGATAGCCGCGTCCGTCGGGCCGCTCGCGGTGACTGAGGATCCACGTGCGGATGTCCTCGAGGCTCACGTCGGTCAGCAGCGCGGCTCCCAGCTCAGGTTGCCGGCGCACCTCAGCCAACTCCTCCTCGGTGAGCGGGCCGGGCTTGTCGAGGATCTCGGAGGAGATCTGATCGCGACCCACGTCGCACACGAGCGCGGCGAAGCGAACCCTCGCCGTCTGTCCCTCGTCCAATCCCAACTCGCGGGCAGTCAACTCCGCCAGGTGCCCGACCAGCCTCCGCGGCCTCGGCCTATAGCCGATTCTGCCCAGCTGCGCGCACTCGGCTCCGCAGGTGTCACACACGAGCATCAGCTGCAGCTCGCCCGCCTCCCGCAGGTAGCGTGCCCCACCGCTGCGCAAGGCGGAGTGATCGCATGCCATGTCAACCCATCGGCAGCACGAGCGAAAAACTTGTCCAAATCGCTCGCCCGCTGGACCGATTCGCCGTCACTCAGGCGGGGGCGATCAGCAGCTGCGGTCCCTCCGTGTCGGGGTCTGGCTTGTTCAGCGCCGGGTTCGCCGGCGCCGCCGAAAGGCGGTCTTCGTCTAGCGCGCCGCACAGTTCGAGCGCCTCCTCGGCGCCGAGGCTCGCGTCGAGCCACGCTTGCTGCGCGTCGCCGTCGGCGAGGATCACCGGCATCCGGTCGTGGATCGCCGAGGCGACCTGATTGGGCTCAGAGGCGCATGTCAACAGCGAAACGCTCTGTATCCACTCGCCGCCGATCTTGGCCGGCGTCCACAGCGCCGCGAACGCGAACGGCACGCCGTCGTCCACACGAAACCAGAAGGGCTGACGGGGCTCTCCGCGCTTCTCGGGCTTCAGCCACTCGTAGTAGCCGTCGGCGATCTGCAGCGCGCGTCGCGATGCCCTTCCGATCAGCTTGCGATAGGCGGGCCTGCTCGTGACCGTCTCCATGCGCGCGTTGATCATCTTGTAGGCGCCCTTCAAGTCCTCCGCCCACGGCGGCACCAGCCCCCAGCGCAGCAGCCGAGGCTCCCACGCCCCCTTCGGCGCGACGATCGCCAGCACCTCTTCGGTCGGCGCGACGTTGAAGCGTTCGGTCCCCGCCGCACTTTCGATCGGGACGCTGAAGCGATCGTTCAGTTCCTGAATCCCCGCAGTGTTGGTGTAACGGCCGCACACGATCTTTCGAGGATACGCACGGCCGCCCACGCGAACTCCTCACCCGCCCCGAGGCCGACTGCCTGTACGGCGGTGGACACCCGCTCCGGATTGGGGGCGGGAACGACGAAGGCCCCGCCGGCGGCGGGGCCCCTCATCAGATGCTGCGCCTCAGGTTGCGACCGGTGCTATTTGCTTGCAGTGACCCTGATCGCCGGTTGGTAGTTTTCCGCCGATTCGGTTTCGATGTCCGCGAGGCTGAACGTGCCGACGGTGCCGAAGCCTCCGTAGATCCCGCTGTAGGTCGAGTTCACGTAGTCCAGTTCCGGAATCGGGTTCGATCCGGCGCTCGGCGAGCTTTCGCTGAGCCCCACGTTCAACGAGTCATACGGACAACGCTGCGGGTTGAATTTGTTACACGTCTGCGGCCGTTTCGGCGAGGCGCCGTAGTCGCTCGTGCTGTACGCGACGCTGACGATCGCCTTCGCGGGCAGTTTCATGCCGATCGGTTCGAAGACGACTTTGGTCGCCTTGCCGTTGAAGCACGTTCCGGCGTGATACCACTTGCCGACGTCTTCACCGGTGCATTTTTTGTTTGCCGAGGGCCGGTAGGGAATATTGAACGTCTGCGTCACCGAGCCGACGAGCGCGCCGGGCGCGTTTTCCGGGCCGACTTCATAGATGTTCAGCGTCAGCGCCTCGGGGAACGTCGCGCCGCCGACCGTTTTGCACGAGCCGTCCGTCCAGCTGCCTTCCTGACAGCCCCACGTGCTCATCAGGACCGTCACGGCGGGGTTGTTGCGAAGCGTGCCCGTGAATTCGACCTGACCGCCGAACTCCGAGGTCGACGTCGCCTCGAATCCCAAGGATGCGACGTTCCCGGGAATCGGTTTCGGGATGTTGTTGTAGACGGTCGCCGCGCCGGCCGTTCCGGCCGTCAGCGCCAACATCACGACGGCGGCAAAAACCGCCCCGACCGTCTTTGGAATCGTTCCAGTCATATCTGTCTCCATTCGTACTCTCAAGCCCGAGCGCCTGCGCTCCCGGGTGTTTGAACCCCTCCTGGGGCCTCCTGAGACTCCTCGAACGAAAGGCCGCCCGGGCCCGGCGAGTCGCCCCACCGTGCATCGCCCGCTCGCGCAGCGCTATGCCCCCTTTTCAGCCCCCGTATCGCGGTGGGACCGTATCGGAATCTGACCGATTGTCAACCGTCCGACGCGGCCGCGCCGAGACCGGCAGAGGCAGCCCGCCACATACGCCATTGCGGCGGAGCGCCCTTGCCGAGCGTGAACTCGTCCATCACCGTGAAGCCATGACGTTCGTACATCGCCCGGTTTCGCGGCGTCGAGGACTCCAGAAAGGCCGGGACGTTCTCGCGGTCGCAGCGCTCGAGAATCGGCGCCAACACGGCGCTGCCCAGGCCGCGACCCTGCCACTTCGGGTCCACGCCGATGAACGGCAGGTAGTAATGGGCCTCGGCGCCCGGCTCGGCGGGATGCCCGGCTTCGAGCACCGTCAGTGAACGCAGCGTGCGAGGCAGATGGCGCTGAAAGACACCCGCCATCGCCGGCAACAGGCGCAGTTGCTCCCACACGCCGTTCTTCCATTGCCCCGGCGGCTCCCAAATCGCCACGCCCGCGATGCTCGCGGTCGTAAAGGTCTCTTCCTCCTCGATCCACACGCGCCGCAGGAACAGCGCGAACGCTCGTTCCAGAATCCTCATGCGCGCGGAGTCCGCACGCAGCACCCACGTAAACACAGGATCGTCGTGAAAGGCACGCGCGAGCACGCCGGCCATTCTCGGGATCTCACCCGCGCTCGCCTTGCGCACGCCAGCCGCCTCTCGCGCGGCCGCCTGCACGTCGATCGCGCCGTCTGTCACGCGGCACTCTCCACCGCCGGCAGCGCCTGCGAGATCGAGCGCGTGAGCGCTGTGCGCACGAGCAGCGCAAGGCCCGGGACCGGCGAGGCGAGGCGGATGTCATAGACGAAGCGCGTCCCCCCATCAGGGGTGGCGGCGAAGCTCATCGTCCCCACGTGCCCGCGCAACGGGCTGCCCTTGGTGATGCGATACGCGATCCGCTCGGGCACGACGAACTCCGTGACCGTCTCCTCGAACGGCGGCGCCGGGCCGATTTTCAGCTGCCTGACGGAGCCGACCCCGTTGCGCTCTCCCCCATCGCCGTCTCGCAGGCGCGTGATCTTCGCGCCGAACACCTCCGCGAGGTTCTCGTGCTCGGCGAGCTGCGCGAAGATCCGCTCGGGGGGCTTGTGGAAGTCGTGTTCGATGTGAACGTGATGGGCCCGCACTTCCCGCAGCCTACCCCGCCGGCCTCCGACGCGGGAGTACAGACTGGCAATGGATCGTACGGCTCGGCTTCACGGGCGCATGTCCGTTGTCACACCCGCCGCCACGTCCAAGTGCGGCCGCTCGCCTTGCTGCTAACCGACGGTGAGGACGATCTTGCCGCGCGTGTGCCCGGACTCGCTCAGCGCGTGCGCCCGCTGCACCTCGGCCAGCGCCAGCGTCTCGGCGATCTCCACGCTCGCGTCTTCCACCGCCACCAGCTCCGCGATCTGTGCCAACTGCTCGGCGCTCGGGCTCATCACCAGCCGCTCCGCCCGCACGCCACGCGCCGCCGCCTCCTGCCCGGGGGGCGCGCCGGCGATCGTGACGAGCACGCCTCCCTCGCGCACCGTGGGGATCAGCGTCTGCGTCGTCTCGCCACCGACCGTGTCGAAGGCGACGTCGACGCCGCTGACCGACTCGCCGACATCCTGGCTCGCGTAGTCGATGAACTCCTCGGCGCCGAGGCCGAGCACGAACTCGCGGTTGCGCGCCGAGCCGGTGCCGATTGCCCGGGCCCCGGCGTACCTGGCGAACTGCACGGCGAGGTGGCCGACGCCGCCCGCGGCGCCAGCGACCAGCGCGCTCTGCCCGCGCTCAAGGCCGCCCCGGTCGAACAGCGCCTGCCAGGCCGTCAGGCCGCTTACCGGGATCGCCGCCGCCTGCTCGTGGTTGATGCCGGCGGGCTTGTGCGCGAGCATGGCCGCGGGCGTGCTCGCGAACTCCGCGTAGCCGCCACTCGCCGCGAACCCGAACACCTCATCGCCCGCGGCGAAGCCGTCCGCGCGCGAGACCTCGACGATCCCGGAGACATCGCTGCCGAGCACGGCCGGCAGTTGCTTGGGTATCAGCCCACGCCGGTACTTCCACTCGATCGGATTGACCGAGACGGCTCGCACCCTCAGCAACACCTCGCCCTCACCGGGCTCCGGCCGCGCCACCTCCTCCAGGCGCAGCACCTCCGGGCCTCCCGTCTCGCGCATCAGCACCGCCTGCATCGGCTTCCTCCTCGGTGGGACGACGGAGATCCGAGTCTAGCTCCGCCACGCTGTAGCATCGCGACCGGTGCGCGCCGCCGCACGACGCGGCGGTTCGCATTCTCGACGCGCCCCGGATCGGCGAGCACAGGGAAGTGTGAGATGGCCGAACGCTCAATCGTGCAGGTGACGCTCTGGAACAGCCCGTACCTCGGGAACTTCATGGCGAGCCAAATCGCGCTGGCGGGCGAGGCCCGCAGGCAGCTCGACTTGGGCACGCATTGCGTGCTGGCGCCGGGCGCTGAGAACCAGCCGTGGCTCGAGGATCTCGACGCGGCCGGGGTCACGTGGTCGATCCTGCCCGTGAGGCGCAACGAGTGCCGAGCGGCCCTCGATCGGATCGTCCGCGAGCGCGCGGGGGTGCTCCTGCACACGCACTTCACCGAAGCCGACGTGATCGCAGCGGCGGCGGCCAAGGCAGCGGGCATCCCATGCGTGTGGCACGTGCGCACGGGCTTCACCGGCTATCCCCTGCGTCAGCGGGTCAAGGATCTGGTCAAGATGCGCATCATCGCCCGCCGGCGGGTCGCGCGCATCGTCGCGGTCTCGCCTTGGCTGGCCGAGCTCGCCAAGCGCCGGGGCGCGCCCGGCGATCGGATCGAGGTCGTGCCGAACGCGGTCGACGTCGAGCGCTACGCCGAACTGCCCGACCGCGCAGCCGCACGCGAGCGCTTCGGCCTCGATCCCGACGCGCAGGTGATCCTCCTGTTGGGATGGTGGCCGGAGATCAAGGGCGTGGACATCCTGCTCGACGCCCTCAAGCCGATCGCCGAGCAGCGTCCGGCCGTGCAGGCGCTGCTCGTCGGCGAGCAGGACATGCGCACGTTTCTCGCGAGGCGTCTGCCCGAGCAGCCACCGTGGCTACGCCTGTCTGGCTTCGTCAACGATCCGGCCTGGCTGTACGCGGCGGCCGACATCTTCGTGAGCGCCTCGCGCGCCGAGGGACAATCAGGCGCAGTCGGCGAGGCGCTGGGCTCGCGCATGTCCGTCGTGATCTCCGACATCGCCGGCACTGCCGTATGGGGCGAGGCCCCCAACGTCTTGAAGTTCCCCAGCGAGGATGCGGACGCGCTCGCCGAGCGCCTCGAGCAGCTGCTCGACACTCCCGCGCAGGAGCGCTCCGCCAAGGGCCTCGAGAACCGCGACTGGCTGCGCGGGCACCTCGGTATGGACGCCTGGAGCGCGCAGCTGCTCGAGATCTACCGCGAGCTGCTGTGAGTGCCCGCAAGTATGGCGCCCTGAGGCTGCCGGCCTCAGACTAGGCGGCGTCGGCGGTTGCCACCGGCCGCACGAACTGCTCGATCGTGAGCGCCAGACCGTCACGAAAGCTCACGGCGGGCTCGAAGCCGAGCAGCTCACGGGCGCGCTCGATGCTGGCCATCGAGTGCGGGACATCCCCTGCCCGCGGCTCTACATAGACCGGATCGACCGTGCGTTCGGTCAGCTCTTCGATCGCTGTGACGACTTCGTTGAGCGAGATGCGCCCGCCGCAGGCCACGTTCATGAACTGCCCGCCGATCCCGGGAGCGCTCATCGCCAGACGGTTGGCGTCGACGACGTTTGAGATGTAGGTGAAGTCGCGCGTCTGCGTGCCGTCTCCGAAGATCGTCGGACTCTTGCCTTCGTACACGGCGGTCAGGAAGTTGGGGATTACCGCCGCATACTGCGAGAGCGGATCCTGGCGCGGGCCGAACACGTTGAAGTACCGCAACGCGACTGTCTCCAGGCCGTAGACGGCGTTGAAGGAGCGGCAGTATCCCTCGCCCGCCAGCTTCGCGACCGCGTAGGGAGAGATCGGCAGCGGCGTCTGGGACTCTTCCTTGGGAAGTCCCTCGCTCGCCCCGTAAACCGACGAAGAGGACGCCGAGACGACACGCTGAACGTCATTGTCCCGCGCCGCCAGCAGCACGTTGAGGGTGCCGACCACGTTCGAGGCGTTGCTCGTCAGCGGATCCTGGATCGACCGCGGAACGGACGGCATCGCCGCCTGGTGAAAAACCACATCGCATCCGATCGTGGCCTTGTGCGCCCGCTCGTAGCTCTGTATGTCGCCCTCGATCAACTCGAAGGACGAGTCGAGACTGAGCAGGTTCTCCCGCCTGCCCGTCGCGAAGTTGTCGAGAATTCGGACCTCATGACCGTCTTCCAATAGCGCCTGCGCGAGGTGCGAGCCGATGAACCCTCCACCGCCCGTGACAAGAATCTTCATAGCGAAACGCTAACAAATCACTTCGGCCCGATCTAGGCGTATTTGTGCCTTAAATCAGGCTCACCGCGGGGCAATTCTGCACAAAGCTGGCCATCCGGAAGCCAGCGGGAAGACCTCAATCGCCCGTTCTGTATTAATCGAGCGGTGGGAGCGGCGAGCGATCTACCGAGCGGCCAGCCCTTCCTTGCGTCGAAGATCCGACCACGCCGGGGAGATCGAGGTGGGCGGGCGCGGATGCTGTTCGACCTGCTCCTGCTCGCCTGGCTGATCTGGCTGTTCGACGCGATCAACAACCTCGCGCCTGTGCGACAGCGACTGGCCGAGCGAGGCGGCGCGAGCGTCCTCGATTTCGAGCATTCGCTGCACCTGGCCCCCGAGCACGCTCTGAACACCTGGCTTGCAGGCCGCCAGACGCTCAGCGAAGTCGTCGTCTTCTGGTATGAGAACGTGCACATCGTCGTGACGATCGCGATGTTCGCCTGGCTGTGGTGGCGCAGGCAGGATCTGCTCGGGGTGCTGCGCGCGACGCTGGTGATCGTCACGCTGATCGCGCTCGCCTTCTTCTGGAGCTTCCCGGTGGCGCCCCCGAGGATGCTTCCCGGCGGGTTCGTCGACCTCGTGGCGATCGTCCACCACCTCCCTCCCTGGCAAGTCGGCGCGACCGCCCTGCACTCCAATCAGCTCTGCGCGATGCCGTCGCTGCACATAGCCTGGGCGACGTGGTGCTCGATCGCGCTGTGGCAGATCAGCGCCCGCCGCTGGGTACGGGCGCTTGCGGTCCTCTACCCGCTCGTGACGACCTACGCGGTGATGGCGACCGGCAACCACTATCTCGCGGACGCGCTGGCGGGAGCGGCGATCACGCTGGCGGTCTTCTTCGCCCTGAACCGCCCACAGGTTCGTGTTCGCATGGGCTGGGAGCGCTGAGCGGGCGGACGGACTCGCCCGCCATACTCCCTGGCGATGCTGCGTCTCATCACGATCCCGATTAGCCACTATTGCGAAAAGGCGCGCTGGAGCCTCGAGCGAGCCGGGATCGACTACCGCGAGGAGCGCCACGTCCAGGCGATACACCGCTTCGCCGTGCGACGAGCGGGCGGCCAGTCCACGGTTCCCGTGCTCGTGACCCCCGACGGCGTGATCGCCGAGTCGAGCGAGATCCTCGCCTGGGTTGACGAGCGCACCGCGCCCGAGCGCCGTCTGTTCCCCGCGCGGGCCACCGACCGCTCAGAGGTCGAGCGTCTCTGCCGGCGTTTCGACGAGGAGCTTGGCCCGAAGGGACGGCGGCTCATGTACGTCCATCTGCTCGCCGATCGCGATCTCGCGCTGCGCTTCAACAACGCGGGCGTGCCGCCCTGGGAGGACCGCGCGCTCCGCAGCGGATGGCCGCTGATCGAGCGTGTCGTGCGGCGCGTGCTCGACATTCAGCCGGGGATCGAGGTGGAGGACGAGGCGGCGGTCTGGCATGAGTTCGACTTCGTCGCGGAGCTGCTCGCCGACGGCCGCCCGCATCTTTGTGGTGAGCGCTTCGGCGCGGCAGATTCTGACCTTCGCCGCGCTGTCGGCCGCGATCGTCGTTCCGCCCACATACGGGGTGCGACTGCCGCAGCCCGACATGCTCCCGCCCGATACCGCAGCGCTCGTCGAGCGGGCGCGCGCGCACCCGGCCGGGCGGTATGCGCTCGCACAGTTCGCCGAGCACCGGCGAGCGAGCTAGGTAACGCCCGACTCATCGTGCCCAGGTCCACACTCCCGCACGACGACGCCCGCCTAGAGAACCCCGCGTACGCAGCCCTGTCAGGTGCACACTCACGATTTGCGCAGCGTAGGGGTCGCGCGCTTCGATACGTCCCCGATGTCGCACCTTTCCTCGCGCTGCCATCCAAGGCGTCGGAGGCTGACTGGCGAGACGCGACCGAGTTGGTGCCGCCTGGAACGGTGGCCGCGACCATTCACGATGGTTCTCCGCTACCCGAGTCATTGCAGGTTATGCACACCTTCGAGCTCGTGCAGATGATCGGCGAGTACGTCGTCGGAGCTGAGGACCCAGACGCGGTCACGCTGGGTTTGACTGATGTGCCAGAGATGCTGGAGCTCGTTCGGCTGACCGAGCCCGGACCGTTCCTTGAGAGAACGATCGAGTTGGGCAAGTACATCGGGGTCCGCCGCCATGGCGCGCTGATCGCGATGGCCGGCGAGCGTCTGCGTTTCGACGGCTGGAGGGAGATCAGCGCCGTATGCACCGCACCGACCTACCGCGGTCACGGACTGGCCTCACGACTCGTGTCCACGCTTGTCGCCGATATTCAGCATCGTTCCGAATACGCCTTCCTTCACGTCCTGACCGACAACACCAACGCGATCCGGCTGTACGAAGGGCTCGGGTTTCGCACTCGCCGGAGTCGGACGATCTCCGTGCTGACACGCGCGAACGACGACTAGGATACGCCCGCCTTCGCCCGCAAGAGCGCGTCGTGGCGGCAGACAGGCCGGGTCGTTTGACCCCCACGAAGTCACTGAAGGAACCTGATCGCTCCAGACTTCCGCCTGGAGACCGTCGCTACAGCGTGGGCGGTAGGGTGCACATCATCGGCGCGGCGCGTTGCGGGTCGTATTCCGTCCGGTCCGTTTTCCGCCGCCATCGACGAAAGTTGAGAAGTCATGGATATCGATCGTCTAAAGACCATTCCGCTGTTCTCGTCGCTGTCCGATAAGGCACTCAACACGGTGGCCGTGTTCGCCAGCGAGACAACGGTGCCCGCAGGCAAGCGGCTTGTGCACGAGGGCGACTACTCATATGAATTGATCGTCATCGAGACCGGCACAGCCGACGTGATCAAGGGCGGCGAGGTCATCGGGTCGCTGGGGCCTGGAGACGTCTTTGGGGAGATGGGGATGCTCGCCGGCGCAAAGCGCATGGCCGATGTCATCGCGACCTCCTCGATGCACCTGATCACCCTCAACAAGTACGATCTCAAGCGCATCTCCACCGAGGTCGGCGGCCAGCTGCAGGCGCTCGTAGAGCAGCGTCAAAAGCTCGATGAGGAGCACGCTCGACCTTCCTAGGGCGGAGATCATGCGCTCGTCTCCAGCGATCGGGCGTAGCTGCCGATGTTGACACCGTGAACGCGGTGCGTGCAAAGACGCTCGTCGTTGCGCTCGCAGCAGCTTGCGTTTTGGTCGGCTGCGGAGGCTCAGGAGGGAATGCAACCGAGGCGGGTGCGCTCGGGTATTCCCGCGCGATCAACCTGCAACCGGGCGATGTTCCAGGTGCCCTCGTCCATCCCTACGAAGGCTCGGGCGGGGCCGGTCCGTTCTTCGACGCTTGGACCGAACGCTGCGATGGCGGCATCACGATCACGGGGTCGGGCGGGGTCGTCGGCTACTCCTCGCCCCACTTCACGCGCGGCATACGACCGGCTCAGCCCGGAGGGGCGCTTGAAGGGGCGCGCTCGGCTGTGTTTGTGCTCGGGAGCGAAGCCGCTGCACAGCGCTAGCTCGCCGTGCTCGCAAGCGCAAGAGCGCGCGTGTGTGTGAGGCGTGACGACGGTGAGACCAACCGGCCGGGCAGCGAAACGCATCTAGAGGTCTCCTCCCTTGCTACCGCGCCGGGCTTCAGCGCGTACGGGGTGCGCTGGAGTGCGGTGCCGTCCTTCTACCACCCCCCAAAGCGCAGGTACCAAGATCGACTCGCCTTCGTCGCGGGCCGGGCGCTGATCGTGCTCTACGCTACAAGCACTGCGGCGCCGAGCTACGCGGCGCATCCGTTCCAAGCCGCGCTCGAGCAACGACTTCTCAGGCTGCTCTACAGCCGCGCCAAGGCAAACGAGCTCTAGCCCGGCCAGTGAGCGCTGCGGACCGCCGATAGTCGCCCCCGCCCCGAACATCATCCTCGAGTACTTCGCGCAGGGGCGCAGTAGCTGAGGGAGGCTCTCCTGTCGCTCTGCGCAATCGCGGCAATAACCTCCCGCCTGCCCGCGCGACGACATCTCGCTGCATGGGAAACGATTCCTCGAAACGCTTGACTCCTGCGATATCGCGCTTGAGACTCTGAGGCGAGGCATCGCTCAGCGCAGCGCGCTCATCGCTTCATCGCTGGCGGCCGCAGCCCGCCACTTCATCGGCGCATGCTTCCGTCGGCCTGCCTCTAGCTCACGAATCAAAGGAGCAGTGTCCCATGCGAACATTCAAGCTCATCAGCGCCCTCATCATGGTTCTGGCGTTTACCGCCATCGTGGCCTCGACGGCTTCAGCGGCAGAAACTTTATGGCTTTTCTTACCGGGCCTCGAAGGAGAAACGTTCACGGCCAAAAGCGGCAAACTCACCCTGCAGGAGAAAACCGGCGCCGCCATTCAATGCCAAGAAACGTCGATCTCATTAGTCGACGGCACGATCGTCGGCACCACGAAGACGTTAGCCTTAGCGATCCTCCATATTGGTAAATGCGCAGTGACTGGCATCACCTTCAACTCGTTAGGCGATCCAGCTGGCATCGTCTTAAAGCACGTGGAGATCCACACCTGCATTATCAGCACCTCGCCATTAGTGGGTGGGCTCTTAATCAAACTCTTACCACTGCACCTCGAAGTCCCGGCTGCCAAATTATTAATTGAAATCACTGGTAGCTTCGTTGCGCCGATCACACCAAACGAAACGAAAACAAAAAAATACAAACTCGACATCAAACAAATTGCCGGCTTACAGGAAATCAAATTATGCCTAGGGGGCTCTGAAGAGACACTCTTAGTCTCCGATGACGGCAAAGAACCAATACAGTCCGGTCTAGAAGCCGAAAATTTCGAACTGTCATTTGACAACGAACAGTCGGCGATGATCTAACGGTCGTGTCTCCGGTCTTATGCGATCGGATACAGGAAGTCTCATCGTTTAGCCGTCTATACAAGGGACAAGCTCTGCTACGAAGCGATGACTAGTCTGGAAGGCAAGCTCTGGCGGCCGTCGCCAGTCTCATGTGATCGTGCCGGAGTGCCATGGTGCTCCGGCACTGCCACGCCCTCGCACACCGGGAACTCGCCTTCGCGATGCCCGAACCGCTCGCGGTAGAAGCTCATCAGGTGGATAGCCGGTAGATATGGCTTGCTCTGAATCCGAGCGATGGCAAGCGCACGTATCGCCGCGTTACGATCGATGCCATGCGGAAGTTGCACGACGAACACGAACCATCCCCGTGCGTTGCCGTCGCTGTCCGCACATGGGAGCTCGAGCCCTCGATGCCTAGGAGCGCCTCGCGATAGCGCTCGGCGAGGCGCGAGCGTGCCAGGAGCATCTCCTCCAAGCGCTCCAGTTGTGCGATTCCGAGCGCGCAGGCGATCTCTGAGAGCCTGTAGTTGAAGCCCAGCCGGTCGTGCTCGAGCCAGCCCATGTCGACAGCGCGTCCCTGATTGCGCTCGGAGTCGATGCGCTCCTTCATCGCGAGATCCCCGAGCGTCACCACCCCCTCCCCTCTCTCTCCTCCTCCTTCTCTCTCTTCTCTCCGGTGCTCTGAGATCACCTCAGATTCGCTCACTGAAGTACCACGGGGAATGCCACGGCGAGCGGGTAGCGGTCACTTCGGGGCTTGGAGGAAGTCGCGCGGCGTGAGCACGCGAGGGCTAGGATCTATGAGTTGGGTCAGGTGGGCGTCGCCCGAGACGGTGCATTGGGCATCGGCCTTCTGAGCGAGCGCCACGAGGTAGTCGTCGCCTGGGTCGGGAGTCACGCCGGGCTGCGGTGCGGGATCATCAACCAGCACGGCGTCTTCGACCAAGGCGGTCAGGAGCGCGTCGACATGGACTCTGTCGATTGAGGCGTGGAACTTAGGTCGGCTCAGCACGTTCTCCAACTCGGCGAGCAGCAGAGGACGGATGACCAGGTCGAAGTCGCCGTCGGCCCACTGATCGAGGATCTGCGCCGGACCGCCCTGTGGCGAGAGCAGCACCGAGACGAAGACGTTGCAGTCCAGGATTATGTGGCACTCAGCGGCGGGGAGCGTGCTGCTCTTGAATTGCCACCCGCATCGCCTCTTCTTCGCTCATGCCTGGGCCTGCCGCTCGACGGTCGGCCAGAATCGCCTTGACCCGCTCGCGGCCGCTCAACATCGCTAGATAGCGCTCGTAGGAGAGCACGACGGCCTCCGGACGACGGTGTGCACCGATCACCACTGGATCTGCATCGGCGCCACGCGCACGGAAGCCAGCGAGGAGTGAGGGCAACTTCGCCCGTGCCTCTCTCGTCGGAAGCACCTCGTCGACACGCGGATTCACAATGCCGATAATAGCAGCGTGTGTACACCTATGGATACACATTTCTACCACCAATCGGCGGGCCACTTCCACGACGCTCGTTGTCGTCGAGGTCCAGTCGATTGCAACCGGTCACATCTGAAGTACCACACAGGTAGCATCGGTGGTCGCCGCTTTGCAGGCACTTTGCCTATGGGCGATACTGGTTGGAAGGGTGCGAAAGTTGGACTTGGTGGAGCCGATCGCGGGGTTGGCTGCGAACGCTGGCGTATGCGAGCGCCGGCTGACCGCCCTAGAACGACGGCAGCACATTGGTCGCTGTCGCGGCCATCGGCTACCGTCTGGTGTGTGACGCCGACGGAGATCATCGAGGAGATCGGAACGCGCCTGGCGCGAGCCGCTCCGAAGGACTCGCGTGTCGTGCTGTTCGGCTCGTACGCCCGTGATCAGGCCGATGCCGGCTCGGATTACGACGTGCTCGTGATCGAGCCCGAAGTGGCTGACGCTGCTGGAGAGTCCGTGCGCCTGCGTGCCGAGCTTGGCGACCTACTCGTGCCTATTGACGTGGTGGTAGTCGATCAAGCGCTTGCGGCTCGACGCGCAACGGTTCGCGGCACCTTGGTCGAGCGTGCGCTGCGCGAGGGCCGCGACCTTGCCCACACCTGAGCAGCTGGAGGTCGCCGACCTCTACCTCACCAAGGCAGCGTCAGACTTGGCAGCGGCCCGGGCGCTCGCCGCAAATGCCGACCAGCAGGACGACGTCGTCGGCTTCCACGCGCAACAGACTGTCGAGAAGTCCATCAAGGCCGTCCTGGCGCTGAGAGGAAGCGACATCCCGAGGACTCATGACCTCGTTCTGCTCGCCCAACTTGCCGGCAAGGAGGACGACCCGACCCCGCCCGAGCTGGACGAGGCGCAATCCCTCTCCCCCTGGGCAGTAGCGATGCGCTACGACGAGATGGAAGCCAGCCTCGATCGAGACGCAGCAATCCGCGTGGCTGCCGCATCGCTGAGCTGGGCAGACAGACTCGTCGCCACCGCGCGAGCCGCACCGCATCACCTCGAATAGGGCATCAAGCCAGAATGGGCTCGCATTGGCCGGCATGGACGCCACCTACCTCTCTCAGCTTGAGAACGGCCACCGCGGCATCCGCTGGGTGACCGTCATGCGAATGCTGCGCGCGGTCGATCTTGACCTCACCGACCTGGCCGAGGAGTACCCGCGCCACGCGGACTGACGCTCGATGTCGCGCCCTGCGCGCGTCAGCACAGACGGGGTCGCGGCGTACGCAGCCCTGCGACCACGCCCACGTGCGCAGCCCGCGATTAGCCCGTGTCCGCGGACTTTCGCTTCGCAGGGCTTCGCACCCATGCACCCGAGACTCCGGCCCTACGGTGCGAAATTTCGCCTTCCTTCGCACCCAAACAACCTATGGGCGATACTGGGCTCGAACCAGTGACCTCCGCCTTGTCGAGGCCAAACAGGCGGGCAGCGCCCGGCACGAAAGGGCACAAAAAGCCAACGAACTCAGGCTATCGCGTCCCTCGCCGCTCCCCGGCGATTCCCCAGGTTTCCCATCGAGATGTTCGCCAGATGTTCGCCAGGCGCGCGGCCAGCGGCGGTGACCAGGAGCGCGACAGGGAGCACCGGTCAGGGCGAACGGTTAGGGTTGGCTTTGCGAAGCGGTTTTCGGGCTGTCCGCGGTCTTTTTTTGCGGTCCCAAGGCGGCATGCACGCCATCCAATACGCCCGACTGCCGACGAGGGGCCGTGCGACTCTCCGGCATCATGAGAGAAGGGTCGCCCCGCGAACCGACTTGGGGCACGTCTCGGAGACGCTTCCTTGATTGCGGGGCCGGACACCTGCCCGTTCCAGTTCGCCAGATGCTCAAGGACTGACTGGCCGAGCAGCCGATGACGCGTCGCAGACGAACGGCGTGCAACCGCGACGCGCTGCGCTAGCTTGCGGGAATGTTCAGGCGTACGGCGGCTCTCACCCTGCTGTTGGCGGGGCCGCAGGTGGCGTAGACGGAGCCAATCAATGCTCCACCCACCAGCTACCCCTTCTTCTTGGCGTGCTTCTTGGCCCCGAACTGCTTCCTGGCCTGCCTTTCGCACGCCGCGCGCCGGCTGTGGCTCTTCTTCTTGTGGCACGCCTTCAGCGCTTTCGCGAGTTTCTGCGCGCGTGTGAGCGACTTTGGACAGCCCGTCACGCTGATCTTCGTCGCCTGGTTGAGCACCGCGCCGTTCTGCGCGAGGAATTCGCTCGGCATCACGAGCTTTGACGTGCAGAGGTTGCCGTTCGCCGCAAGCGCTGAGAACTTGCCCTGCGGGAGGGTCAGTTCGAAGCTCGAGACGGGCTGGTCGGGAACTGTCTTGAACGTGCTGCTCGTGACCCCGGCTTTGTTGATGAACGTGGAGCCGACCAGGTCGATCGTGACGCCGTAGCCCTGCAGGACGAAGATCAGATCGGGGAACGCTTCCCCGCCGTGGCTGACGAAGTACGCGGGCCCTTCCAGGGGCACGGGCAGGACCGGCGTGGTCGCCTTGGCGTGCCCCACGATCGACGCCGGCGGGCATCCCGCCGGGTTCGCCGCGAACTGCGCGGCGGTGCAGGCTTTCTGCAGGGTCGTTAGCCGCGATGGCAGCTGCTTGGGCAAGTCGACCTTGACGCGGGCGATGTTCGCGTAGGTGCCCGCGGGGCCCTGCGGGTAGGTGAGCTTCACCGACAGGCTCGCCCCGTTGGCTTTGCTGGTTTTGCCGCTGGTCGAGACGGCGAATTTCGGCGCGAATTTCAGGTTCGCGCAGCTCGCGGCCTGAAACGGCGAGGAGATCGAGACGCGCTGGCCGAGGTTGCTGCCCAGCGTGCTCGAGATCGCCATCGGCGCGCAGCTGGTTGGGTTCAGCGTGAAGTTCTGCCGGTCGATGTAGACGCGGATGTCGCGCACGTGGGTGACGATCCCCTGGATGATGTGCGGGATCGGTTCAGAGGCGCTCGGATCGACGCTGACCTGGGTGGTGCTCGGGTCGATCCGCAGCCCGAAGCGCAGCACGACGGTGCCGAGGTCAAACGGGCCGACGACGGCCGAGGTGACGCTCACGATCGAGAACGGGTCGCCTTTGTAGGGGCCCGCCAGATAGATCTTGCCGGGGGTGTAGGCGAGCACGCCGCCCACGCCGGTGCCGACGAGCGAGTGCCCGATCTCGCTCTGCGCCGGACACGAGGATTGCGCCTGCTCCTGGGCGCCGGTATTGCCCCGCGCCAGCGCGATGCTCGCCTCCGGGCAGAAGGGGATCCCCGTGAGGTTGCCCGTCAGGCCCGGGGGCAGATCGGTGGAGAAGGAGGAGATTTCCTGCTCGGCATCGCCTCGCGTGAGGCGGACGCTGAGCGGGCTGTAGGTTCCCGCGTTGTTGTTCAGCGTCCCGGCTTGCAGCTGCGGTGAGAAGGGCGGGGCGCCACCGGTGGGGCACGCGCCTCCGCCAGAGCCCTTCGTGATCGTAAAGGAGGAGAAGTCGGTCAATGCCGCGGTGGGATCTGACCACGGCGTGAACTGCGCCTGGGTGGTGTAGGCGCCGCAGGTGGGTGGGGTGATCAGCGGCGCCTGCTGGCCTTCGCGGAAGTGGAAGTTGAAGTGGGCGAAGGGCGCCTGCGGGATGTTTTCGAACGTCGTCGTCAGCTGGCCCGTGACGGGGTCGGGGGTGACCTTGCCGGCGAGCTTGATGAGCACCCCGGTTTCGGGGTTCTTGATGACGATGTAGAGCGCGACGAGCGCGTCGAAGGGGTTTTCGTGTGGCTGGGCGATGAACAGCGAGCCGTGGAGCTTCTGCGTCAAGAGCGGCGTTTCGAGTTCCACGGTGCCGAGCTTTGAGTCGTTCGGGCAGCCGGCTCCCGGAGGAGATTCGAGCGTCTCCGCGGCATAGTCCGCCGGGCGGCAGCCGCCGAGCCCAACACCTGCTGAGGGGTTGATCGTAAAGCCTTCGGGCAAGGTCACGACCGTGTCCTTGAGCTGGGACTGCGCCACGCCGCCGGCGTTCAAGAGGCCTTCGTCATCGAAGTTCAGGTTGAAGTCAAGGCCGCTCGGCGAGGAGGCGCTGTCGGTGCTCGGTTCGGCGGAGATCTGTGGGCCGAACGCGAGCTGGTTGCAGCCCGTGAGCGAGAGGGGGTTGCCGGAGCTGTCTTTCAACCGGTCTTCAAAGGCGGGGAAGGAGAAGCCCTGCGGAGCGGCTTTGGTGGGCCAGGAGACGCCTTGAATGCTCGGGTTGAAAGGAGCGGAGCAGTTCGTGGGCAGTGTCAGGAAGGCGGCCGGGTGGCTCTCGAGGGAGGGGATGCAGGGGCCGGCTTCTTTTTCATAGCGCCCGCCCACGAGGCAGCCCCAGCCACGCGATTGGTTGTGGCTCGGGTCCGCGGGCGCGCCCCAGAAGACAGTGGTCGCCGTGATGAAGCCGATCAGCTGGGGAATGTTCTTGACGCTGACCGTGACGCCGTAGTCTTCACCGGGGCCGCTGCGCAAGGCGGTATCGAGGATCACCGGGCTGCGCAGGGCCTCAAAGCCGAAGCGAGCCGGCTCGCCCACGGCCGGGGTCAGGTTGAAGATCGGCACGATCAGTTCTTCTTCCCCGCCCGGAGTGGTCGAGACCGTCACCAGGGCGGCTCCGATCACGGTATTGCTCGGGCAGCGGTTTATCTGGCCGCCTTCGGGGACGTGGGCAAAGTCCTGGTCGTTGCACTGCGGTAGCGCGGTGGGATTGCCGATCTGTCCGGGCGGCAGCTTGAAGTCGAGATTGCGGGGCATCGCCGGCGGCTTGAGTGTTTCGAGGTTGCGATTGAAGCTCACCGTGCTCGTCAGCTGGTAGGGGTGCGAGCCGGCGCGCGTGTCGACTTCGCCGCCTTCTTCTTCGGGGGTGAGGGTGAAGTCTTCGACGCTGAAGCTAATGGCTTGGTCATCGATCGGGGTCGCGCGCTTGGCTGTGGCCGGTGGCGCGCCGCCGCCGTTCACTTCAAGGACGTTCAGGTCGCCGGAGACGGCGCCCGCTTCGACTTTGACCTTCAAGCGCATTTCGAGATGTTCGTAGGGGACCACGGGCAAGAGAAATTCGAAGTGGAAGGGTTCGGTGGGGAAGGCTTCTGAGGAGCAGGTGACGCTGCTGGGGGTGCTGTGGCAGAGTTCGAGAAAGCCGACTTCCGAGGACGGGCCGAGGTCGGGGTTGCCTTCAACGGGACTGGGCGCGAAGTAGGAGACCCCTTCGAGAACAACGCCGGGGGGCAGCTTGTCGGTGAAGGTGTAGGGCCCCGAGGTCGGGGCGTTGCCGAGGTTGATCGCCTGCACCACGATCGTGCCTTCGCCTCCTGGGGGCAAATGAGAGGGAATCAGGCGCGAGGTGAGGTGCCACCAGGGACCGGCGGCGGCGCTTGCCTGGGTCGCACCTGCGCCGGCGAGGAGCGCCAGCGCCGAGCAGGCGGCCAGGGCCAGGAGCAGCGTCCTTATCGGGCGAGACCGGCGGCGCTTGCTGGGCAGAGCGCTGTCGACCGCACTGTCAGCTTGCGCGCCGCTAGTGGATGGATGGGCCTCGTTCGTCATCGCCTCTCACTTGCCTCTGCGGCCGTGGCCGGCTTTCTTGGCGTGTGCCTTCTTCTTGGCTCCGTATTTCTTGCGGGCTTGCTTTTCGCACGCCACCCGCCTCTTCTTGGGCTTGTCCTTCTTGCAGGCCCTGAGCGCGCGCGCGAGCTTCTGCGCCCGTGTCAGCGGTGGGGTCGGTTTCACGACAGGCGCCGGCGCGGGCACGGCGTTACCCGGGCCGTGGAAGCTCAGTGAGCCGGGGGTGGCGTCGTTGGGGGGCGCGACTGGGTTTTGACAGGCATCGCCCTCGCACGCCGGTGGCGGTGGAGGTGGCGGTGGCGGGCAGGGCGAGGCGGTGCTGCAGATGTGCGCGTCATAGACGTCAAAGGCCGAGTCGACATCGGTCTGAGTGAGCTTCGAGGCGGTCAGGAAGAAGACCTCATCGCCGTTTTCAGAGGCATCCAGGAAGGCCGATTCTTCCTTGGATTCACCGGAGGAGATCAGGGCGACGCAGCCGCCCGTGGCCGCCGAGAAGGTCTCGCTCGATTCCCTGCAGCTGCCGATGCCTGCGGGCTCGTATTGATAGACGTCCTCGACGCCGTTGGCGTCCCGCGGCACGAGCGCATCGGCGGCGTTGAAGAACATCCGCCCGCTGTCTGAGAGGTAGCGCGACTGGTAGAGGGCCAGATTCAGCCATTGCAGCGTCCAGCCCGGGATCGACGCGGCCAGCCACTGTTTTCTCCAGCTCTGCGGGTGGTCTACCAAGAGGCCCGGGAACAGGTCGGTGTCAAACACGCCCCGCGGCCGCGCCCCCGTCGGGTTGCACGACACGCAGCGCACCGCCCCCGCGCTCGCGTCATACAGGAACACCTCCTCATCGGCTTCGCCGTTGCGCGCGTCGCGGTTGTCATACCCCGTCAGGCTGCGCTGCGACATGAACGCCAGGTAGCGCCCACTCGGGGAGACCCGCGCCGTCAGGTTGCCGAGCACGTGCTGGTTGCCGTGCCCCGCCCAGTCCGGCGCGTCGTTGCTCGAGAGCACCGCGACGAGGCTCACCTGCTGCGCGTCTGTGTCATACACATACAGGTTGCACGGCGAACCCCCAGGCACTTCGCAGTTCCCCGCCACGGCGTGTTCGCCTCGCGCGTTCGCCGTGTTCGTCAGCACCCCGCTGGCGGCGAAGTAGACGTGCCGGCCCGCCGTGTCGATCGCCGCCACCTTTTTTGCCACGTTCGCCGCTTCGCCGAGGTTCGCCCCCACGCTCAGGTCAGACAGCGCGCAGGACAGATGCCCGGCGCTCGTCGTCACCTCGCACATGTACAGGTCGGGCTGGTTTGGCTTGGCGCTCGCGTCTTTGGTCAGCCGCGAGGCGTCGGTGAAGAAGATCTTCCCGCCGTCGGCGCTCGCCCCCTGGAAGATCGCCGCTCCCGGCCCGCCCGCCGCGCCCGCCTGGCGCTCGTCCAGGCGCACCGTCTGCGCGAGCCCGACGTCGCGCACGTACAGGTGGGCCGCGGGTGGGCCGGTTTCGAACACCACCCGCTCGCCGTCCGTCGAGATCGCGTTGCGCATGTTTAGATCGTTGTCGCCGACTCCGGCCGGCAGCCCCGCTTCCGCCGCCGCTTTCCCGCCTTCCCCGCTCGGCAGCACGCTGATGAGCCGCAGGCTCCCGCCGGCGAGCTCATACAGGTTCGGCTTCGGCGGTTCCGCCGGCACGAACCCCGCTTCAAAGCCCGCTGCCAGCACCTGCGATGAGACGAGCAGGACGTGGCTGAGATCCGGCGTCGCGGTGCGGAATCCCACGCCGTTGTTGAAAGAGCCGGGCACTCCGGGGGCTTCTTCACCGCCGAATTTGGTGCCCGGCGGGACGTTCGCCGAGTTCACGAGCGGCGCGTATTCGCCGTTCGCTTCGCGCCGGTATGGGGTGCGTTCGGTGTTCGTGGGGTCATCGGGCGCAAGCGGCGTCGCCCCCTGCGGTTCGACGATCCCCGCCGTGAGCCCTTCGGAGAAGAGCTTGTACTCCGAGGGGAAGCCCGGGCGGATGATCGCGATTTCTTCATGCGGCGTCGTTATGTCCTGGCTCGACCAGCCGCCTGCGCCGCGCGTTGCGAGCAGCTGGCTGTCGTGCGGGCTCCTGACTCCTTCCGGATCGCCGCCGACCGGGCCCAGCGCGACGTAGGCGAAGCCGCCGCCGTGGGCGGCCGCCTGGATGATGCCGCCTTCTTCGGTGATCGGTTCAAGCGGCGCGCCGTGCTTGTTCGGCGGGGAGACCAGTTCGAAGGCGCGCCCGTCGGGCAGTCCCGAGGCCACGCTGCGCTGGGTTTTGAAGGAGCGGTCGGGACTTTCGACGGTGCCGAGGGAGTTGTGGGCCACGACCCGGAAGTGGTAGGTGGTCGAGGGGGTGAGGCCCTGGATCGGTTCGCTGCGGAGGACATCCGTCGTTCCCGCGCCGGCGCTCCCGTCGGGGACCGGGACTTTGATGCCGTGGGCGGCTTCGCCTTCCGCGTAAGGGGTGGTGTCGTATTCGAAGCGGTATTCGCTCGCCAGGCCGTGAGGGTTCAGTTCGACTCCCAGTCGGGCGCTCGTGTCGTTGACTTCAGAGGCCGAGGTCGCGTCGATCGAGACCGGCGGCAGGGTCGTGAAGCTCTGGTCGGGGCCGAGGGTGACTTCTTTGGCGGCGTTTTCGGCCACGACGCGGAAGTGGTAGATGGTGCTCGGCTGCAGGGCGCTCAGCGAGGCGCTCGCGGGCTGGTCTTCGAATTCGCCGCCGCTCAGCGGTTCTTCGGGCGTGCTTTCGCCGTGGGCGGCTTCGCCTTCCGCGTAGGGGGTGGTGTCGTATTCGAAGTGATAGCTGGTGGCTTCCGGGCCCTCCGGGTTGATGCTCGCGCCGAGCGTCGCGGTGGTGGGCTGGACTTCGCTCGCCGACTCGCTGCCGGCGATGACGAGCGGGCCCGGTGGCGGCGGGGGCACGATGCGCACAGTGCCCGCGTTCAACACGTAGATGGCTTTGATCGTTTCGCCGTAGGCGATTCCGCGATCGCCGTCTTGGGCTAGGCCGCCGGCGTCGAAGCTCGACAGCTGGTTGCCGGCGGCGTCGTAGGCCAGGATGTGATGGCGTTCTGCCAGGAGGTGGTTGACGAACAGCCGATCGCTGGGGCCGATCGCGATCGTGCCCCTTTCCGGCGCCCCCGCTTCATCGCGTGGTTCGGGGATTTCGGTGCCGCTGGAGTCGTACTTGCGCACGCCGGCCAGCGCGCTGCTCTTGATGTAGGTATCGCCGGTCGAGTCGAGCGTGAGGTTTTCGACGAGCCCCGCGCCGGGCAGGGCGACTTCGCCTTCAAGCGCCCCGGCCGGGCTGAACTGCTGCACGCGGTTTTCATCCCCGACGTGGACGCTGCCCGCGGCGTCCACGGCGATCGAGCGTCCGGTGAGTCCTTTGAAGAAGCCGGGGCCGGGGCCCGCCACGCCGACCTTGCATTCTTCGCCGGCTTCACAGACGTTGGCGCTTGTCGTGGCGTTGACTTCGCCGCCAAACATCAACAGGAATTTGCCTTCGGAGTCGAACTTCTGGATGCGGTGGTTCGCGGAGTCCACGACGTATACGTCGCCGTGGGAGGAGCTGAGTGGGTCGTTGTCTATCGCGATGCCTTCGGCGAAATTGAACTGGCCGGTGCCGGAGCCCCCGAATGGAGCTTCAAGGCCACCGAAGCACGTCGTCGTGCACACCTGCAGGGCTTCTGTGGCGCCGTCAGCGACCGCCCAGCCCCACGCGAGCAGGAATGCGCCTTCGGGGCCGAACTTGTCGATCCGGCTGTTGTTGCGGTCGGCGACGTAGACGTCGCCGCTTTCCTGTTCGACGGCGATGCCGCGGGGTTCGGATATCTGACCGGCGCCGCTGCCTTTTTCGCCGAAGCTTGCGACCGCCGCGCCGGCGGAGCTCACCCCCGCGGCACTGCTGCCTATGAGCAGGAACGCGCCGACCGCCGCGCTTGCGACGACCCGTCCTCGCCATGACCTCCCCAGCATGCGCTTCATCTCTCCGATTACCCCTCATCGCTAGCCGCCCGGGACACCAGCCGGCCACGGACGCACCGCAGACCCATGACGATAAGGCTCGTCCTCTGCTTTTCACAAGCGGCGTTTCCCACTCTGACGGCGTTTCCCACTCTGCTCTGGCTCGGCCGGCTCGGCAGGATCCGCCGCTTCTACAGTGGCGTGCTGACTACCGTCACTGAGCCGACGCGCACCACACCGGCGCCGCTCGGGCAGCCCCTGTCCGTCTCTCCATATGGGAACCACTTCCCCGAAATAGGGAAACACTTCCCCGAAACGCTTGACCGCGCCGCGGCCACGTGGGAATACTCCGGAGCGGGGTGTCGCTCACCGGCGACTCTCGTGTCTCATCGCCGGGTAGCGCGACTCGCCGCGATCAATCGGCGCGCGCTCCTCGGCTGTTTCGCTACTTCACAATCAAAGGAGCGTGCTACATGCGAGCATTCAAGCTCATCAGCGCCCTGGTCATGGTTCTGGCGCTCACCGCCATCGCAGCTTCGACGGCGTCAGCGGCAGAAACCTTATGGGAAATCTTACCGGGCCTCGAAAACGAAACGTTCACGGCTAAAAGCGGCAAAGCCACCCTGCAGCAAAAAGAAAGCGCCGCCATCACCTGCCAAGAATCGTCGATCTTATTAGTCGACGGCGTAATTGTTGGCACGACCAAGACATTAGCCTTAGCGATTATCCACTTCGGCACCAAATGCACGACAGGCGGCCTCGCTACCTTATCGTTAGGCGACCCAGCCGGATTCATCTTAGTGCACGTGGAGATCCACACCTGCATCATCACCACTAGCCCGTTAGTTGGTGGGCTGTTAATCAAAGTCTTACCGCTCCACCTCGAAGTCCCGTCTCTCAAATTATTAATCGAAGTCACTGGTAGTTTCGTCGCACCGCTTACACCGAACAACGAAAAAACCAAAAAATACAAACTCGATGCCAAACAAAAAGCCGGCGAACAGAGCACCGAATTATGCCTAGGGGGCGCTAAAGAGACCCTCCTATCCTCCGATGACGGCAAAGCGCCAGTACAGTCCGGTCAGGAAGCTGAAAATGCCGAACTGAACTTCGACAACGAACAGACGGCAATGATCTAGCAGTCCACGCAAGTCTCGTGTGACCGGCGCCGGAGGGCGGCCATCGCCCTCCGGCGCCACTTCTCACTCACTCGATCGCCACTTCACTCGGAAACATTCCTAGACGACAACTCACCATCCCGATAACTTCACACCATGTCCAAGTTCACTCACCTACTCCTCACCTCGCTTGTCATCTCGCTGACGCTCTCGGCCTCGCTTCTGATCCTCACCGGCTGTGGCGGCAGCGACAGCGCCGCTCACGGCGAAGGCAGCGGCGGTGGCGGCAGCGTCACTCGCATCCAAGGCACATCAGCCTCGATCGACAAAGCCGTGCTGAACCACTGGATGCGCTCGATGGCTGGCGGGGACTATCGAGCGAGCATCGGCGTCCAAGGGCCTCGGGGCCTCGTCTCAGAGCCGGCCAACTACGGCGAATGCGCCTCAGCGGCAAAGACCTTCGTGCCGAGGACGCCCACAGGGCAGCTGAAGCTGAGCGATGCCCAGATCGCTCAGAAATGCCGTCAGCTCTACCAGTCGATCAAGGCTCAGGCGCTCAGCTTTCTGATCTCGGTCCAGTGGACCGTCGCCGAAGGCGCCGAACAGGGCCTGAAGGTCACCGACGCCGACCTGCGCCACGAATTCGCGCGCTTCTGGAAAGAGCGCTACCCGACCAAACAGGAGTTTGAAAAGTACATAGCCGAACGGCAGTGGGTCCTCTCAGACGTCCTCTACCAGCTCAAACGCAACATACTCGTGGGCAGGATCCTGCCCAAATTCAAAGCGAAAGTCAATCGGGCCGGTGGCGGAGAACAACTCTACGTGAAGTTCGCCTTAGAACGCTACAAGGCCCTGATCGCAAAGACGAGCTGTCGCGCCGGGTATGTCGTGCCCAACTGCAAAGAGTACAGCGGGCCACCGATAGTCGCCCCCGCCCCGAACATCATTCTTGAGTACTTCGCGCAGGGGCGCAGTAGCTGAGGGGGCTCTTCCGTCGCTCCGCGCAATCGCCTGCGATGGCTCCCACCGGCCCGTGACAGGCCGCTGCGTGGGAAACGATTCCTCGAAACGCTTGACTCCTGCGATATCGCGCTTGAGACTCTGAGGCGAGGTGTCGCTCAGCGCGACGCGCTCATCGCTTCATCGCCGACGGCGGCAACCCGCCAATTCATCGGCGCCTGCTTCCGTCGGCTTCTCTGTAGCTCACGAATCAAAGGAGCAGTGCTACATGCGCGTATTCAAGCTCATCAGCGCCCTACTCGTGGTTCTGGCGTTTACCGCCATCGCGGCTTCGACGGCGTCAGCGGCAGAAACCTCATGGGAACTCTTACCAGGCCTCGAAGGAGAAACGTTCACCGCTAAAAGCGGCAAAGCTCTGCTGCAGGAAAAAGGCGGCCTCGCCATTGCCTGCCAAGAATCGTCGGTCTCATTAGTCGACGGCAAAATCATTGGCGGCACGCACACGTTAATCTTAATAAGCATCCACTTCGGTAACAAATGCACAGCAAGCGGCCTCGCTGTCAACTCGTTAGGCGACTCAGCTGGATTCATCTTAGTGGAGGTGGACATCCACACCTGCATTATCAGTACCTCGCCGTTAGTGGGTGGGCTGTTAATCAAAGTCAATCCGCTGCATCTCGAAGTCCAGTCTGTCAAATTATTAATCGAAGTCACAGGTAACCTCGTCGCGGCGTTCACGCCGAACGAAACGAAAACCAAAAACTACAAACTTGACCTCAAACAAAAAGCCGGCGCGCAGGAAGTCAAATTATGCCTAGGGGGCGCTGAAGAGACCCTCTTAACGGCCGACGACGGGAAAGGGCCAGTGCAGTCCGGTTTGGAAGCCACGAACCTCGAACTGTCATTCGACAACGCTCAGACAGCGATGATTTAAACGATCGAGTCCAGTCATATGTGATCGGACGCATAAGGGCTTACCTTCAGCACTCGTCTACACAAAAGGACAGCTCGACTGCGAAGCGATGGTCTGGAAGGCAAGCTCTAGCGGCCGTCGCCAGTCTCACGTGATCGTGCCGGAGGGCCGCTATGGCGCTCCGGCACGATCAATCCAGCGAGAACGTCCGCCACACGCACCACCTGCGCCTCGGTCATCCCCGGAAAGAACGGCAGTGCCAGCGAGCGCGCTGCCACGCCCTCGCACACCGGGAACTCGCCTTCGTCATGCCCGAACCGCTCGCGGTAGAAGCTCATCAGGTGGATAGCCGGTAGATATGGCTTGCTCTGAATCCGAGCGATGGCAAGCGCACGTATCGCCGCGTTACGATCGATGCCATGCGGAAGTTGCACGACGAACACGAACCATCCCCGCACGTTGCCGTCGCTGTCCGCACATGGGAGATTCAGCCCCTCGATGCCTGCGAGCGCCTCGCGATAGCGCTCGGCGAGGCGCGAGCGTGCTCCGAGCATCTCCTGCAATCGCTCCAGTTGTGCGATCCCGAGCGGGAGTTTGCTCGGGCGCTTTCTGACGCCGGCCTGGGCGAGATCGAGATACGCGAGACCCACCGCGTCCATGAACAGGCGGCCTCCGCGATCGTCCGCGCGCGCAAGCCCGACGTACAGTCGGCATGGGCGACACCATGCACGATGCTCACCTGCACGATCCGCAGACGCTCTACCGCCATTGGGAGCAAAGCCAGTGGAGCCCGTGGGACATCGACCTGTCCACCGACCGCGAGCAATGGGCAGCGATGGAGGATCGCTCGCTCGTGTCATTCGTCCTTGGCTCGCTGATGGTCGCCGAGGAGCGAATCACGACGAAGTTCTCCGGGCTCGTTGGCGCTCAGGGCAGCGAGGAGGAAGTCACATTCCTGGCTACCCAGCAGGTCGATGAGGCCAGGCACATGCAGTTCTATGCGCGCTTTCAAGACGAGGTTGTCTCCGAGCCGGCGCTTATCGCCGCACACGTCCGGCGCGCCCGCGAGCAGGTCTCACCCGCTTTCCGAACGATCTTCGATGACAAGCTCGTCGCGGCTCATCAACGGCTGCTCGCCAACCCCGACGACATCGCGGCGAAGGTCGCGTTCGTGACGATCTACCACCTGATCCTTGAGGCGACCCTCGGGCTGACGACCTTCGAGTTCTCAACGCGCTTTATGACACGCGAGGGTCTGCTGCCTGGATTCGTCGCCGGCTACTCAAAGATTCACCATGACGAGCACCGCCACATCGACTACGGCGTCTGGTTCTTGCGCCAGGCAGTCGCGCTAGCCGATGCGATTGGGGATGTCGTGCGCGAAAGCCTGCGCGAACTGCTGCCGGCCGTCGCGAACTCGCTCACGCCGCCCGCAGGAGCTGATGCATCTGTCCTGGGCGCGTCGGCGGAGGACCTTCGCGCCTTCGCTCTGGAAGGGCTGACCCGCAGGCTGAAAATCATCGGCGTACCGCTAGGCACTCTCTGAAGTCAGATAACGACTAGCGCTCGTGCTGCCGACGGGGATAGGGGGCTTGCGAGCTATCACACGCTCCACGATCCCCAGCTTGAGGTGCGCGACGCTCTCTGTCTCGAATCCCTCCTCGCCCAGGTGGTCAAGCGGGTCGCGGAGCAGGTGGTCGGCCTGGAAGCGGACGCTCAGCGGCTCAAGCAGCCGCTGAGCGACTCGAATCAGCCTCACGGAGCTGCGCACGTGCTCAAGCAGGATCAATCGCCCGCCCGGGCGCAAGACGCGCCACGCCTCGGCCAAAGCGGCACGGTCGTCGGGGATCGTGCATAGGGCCAGCGTGATGAGCGCCGTGTCAAAGCTCTCGTCGGCGAATGCCATCTGCTGTGCATCGCCTTGTTGCAGGTCGGCGTCGAGCTTCACCTCCACAGCTCGCTTGCGGGCAATCGCCAGCATCGGCTCGCTGATCTCGATGCCGGTGAGCTTGATGCCCGGTGGGTAGTGCTTGAGGTTGCGGCCACTGCCCACAGCGATCTCCAATACGTCACCGCTGGCCTGCGAGCAGGCCCACTCACGGCCATCGGCAAACAGGACGCGATCGAAGATGTCCATTTCCCAGTCGTAGCGACCGGCGCCGCGATCCTGGACGTCCCGGACTCGCTCAGTCTCCTGCTCGATGGCTCGCGCTCCGGCCATGGGAGAGGCAGCTTAGCGGGCAGCACGAGGGGGGCTGCTTCTCACATTGGGGACGCCAAGCACGGCGGCATAGTCAGACGACAGACCACTCGGGGGGCGCCGCTCCAGCTCTCCACGCCTTCGTAACGCCACCGCCCTGTTGGCGAAGTAGCTGGGCGTAGTCGTTGAGCTGGTTTTGAAATGCAAGCTCCTGGCGTGGGTCCGTCCCGGTGTCGTCCAGTTCTTGGCGCCATGTGGCGAGTGCCGAGAGCGTCTCCGTGTGAGAGTCATCGGTCCACCATTGGTCTTTGAGGTGTTCGAGATGACGGGGGTAGCGGCCGTATAGGGCGACGATGGCATCCCATGCGCTCTGGCGCCAGTCGGAGTCTCCGCCGTAGGGCTCAAGCCATGGCGCGCGATCGCTTCCTCTGTGCGCCGTGATCGGGGGCGCCGATGGGATCTTCCCGTCCTCGCTCGCTTGGCCGATCGCGTTTTGGAGGAGCTGCGCGGCGAGGGACGCTGTGCGCGTATCCGTGGAGTCCGCCAGCTCCTGTAGCCGGGTCATAACGGGGGTGGGCAGGACCACTTTGATACAGCGGCTCATCGCGTGCGCTCCAGCGCCGGCTTTGCGAGTCGATGGATGGCGCGCCCGAGCCCAGGGATTAGGCGGGCACGGCTCGGAGCGATCGCGAGATCCATGCCGGGTCCCCAGTCATGATCGGGTAGCTCAGCGTGCGCCAGGGATGGAGTCTGCGCGTTGCTTCGACGCATAAGTTGGGCGAGCCGCTCAATTCGGTTCTCGTCTTGACCCTCGCTGCCGAGGTCTTCTCGGTTGACGTACCAGTGAGTGCCTTGCCGGGGTCGGGATGCCTCGACGTAGGCCGACTCCCTGCTCGTCTGCCAGCCGCCGGTCACGACCAGAGTCTTCGTGACGGTCGCGCCCTGGGCGCGGTGGATGTGCCGCGCGTACCCCAGCCGAACGTTCGCGAGATCCTCCCCCGCGAGCGTGCGCCGATAGCCGGTCTCATCGAACTGGACTAGTGCTTCGCATTGCGAGTTGATCTGGAGGACTTCGCCTTGACTGCCGTTCTCGATCCTCGGCTTGTTGGGCTCGTGGTGCTGAGCGATCATCGCCACCCTGTCCCCCGCCCGGATGCCGTAGTGAACGCCTGGGATAGCTAGCTCGAGCTCGCCGAGCTCACCGCGCTCTGCGCGGCGGTATTGGGCCCTGGCGTTCAGGCGATGGATCTCCTGGTTTGACGCATCGGAGATCAGCGCAACCTCCTGCGTGGGATAGGTCTTGGTCAACTCGGCCCAGTGCTTGACCGCCCGCTCTACTGCCTCATCGCGAGTGTCTGTCATGTGAAGCTGCCCGCGTGATCGGTAGTGCGCCATCGCCTTCTCAGAGCGCCCGGCGCGCAGATCCGCCCACGCCCGCTGTTCGGCCGGGTCAAGCGTGCGTCTGACGTCTGAGAGCTCCGCACTGGGCGCTAGCTTGCTGAGGCGCTCGAACATGCCGCCGGCGCCGATCGAGGGCAGCTGCGCGGCATCACCGACCACGACGAGCTTTGAGCCTGAGCGCTCGACAATGTGGGTGAGCCGCTCCAAGCGATCGGTGTCGCCCATGCCGGCCTCATCGAAGTAGATCGTCGCCTCGGCGTCGAGCACGAGCTGAGCGTGATCGGCTCTTGAGACCAATGCGTCGAGGGTCAGCGTGCGCCCGGTGAGGGCTGGGGTCGCCTGCCCGAGGAGCTGCGCGGTGGAGCCTGAGACCGCGACCCCGAAGGTCTCCCGCCCCATCAGCTGCTCAGCCCGCGCCGCCGCATCGATCACGACACCCTTCCCGGTCCCAGCGGGGCCGATCAGGACGGCTCCGCGCTCTGGGCCGGTCAAGACTTCCAGGGCGTGTGTCTGCTCATCGCTGAGCGCTCCGCCGATCCAGTTTGAGACTTCCTCCTGAGCGATCTCCCTGGCTACCTCCCCCACATCGCGATCCGCTGCGCCCGCGAACTCAGCAAACCGACGCTCGATCGCCTGCTCGCGCGCACGCACGCGTAGGGTCGTCATGACGCCACCCTCTAGCGGCAAGATCCGCCGCTCGGAGATCATCGAGCGTGATAGCGCTAGCGCCTCGCTTGGCGTCAGTTCGCCGACGGACTGCTCGAACAAGACGGCACGCATCTCACTCGGCGTGAACGTCGCGGCGCGCTCGGTCAACCGGGCTTCCACGCGATCCTCAAGCGGCGCAGATGGCTCGCGGGCATCAACGTCTGCGACGTGCAGGCCGAGATCCCCGTCTGCGAGATCGAAGCGGGCGGCTGTCTGGTTCCACGACACCTGCAAGTCATGGCGGGTAACGGGAGTCTTTGCTTTGCGGGTTTCGCGCTTCAGCTTGCGGAGCTCTCCACGCTCAGGCGCTCGGCCCCACCTCGCGCGGAACTTCTCGGCGGCCTGGGCGACCTCACGACTGCGCGCAGAGAAGGCGCCCAACAACCCCTGAGGCACTCCGGCCACCTCGAAGTACCTGCCGCCCTTCCCAAGCCCCGCCTGGATCCCGTAGCCGCGCTGTTGAAGCTCTGTTGCGAGCGCTGAGCGGTAGAACGCTCCGACCTCGCGAGCTGCGCGGAAGATCGGCCGGGACGCCACAGCCACCATCCGCCCGTCCTCACGCACGGCGCTCGTAAGCACGACGTGGGAATGAAGCTGCGGGTCGGGCGGATCGCCTGCCAGCACCCCGCGGGCAACGGTGTGGCGGTACTCCGCGGCTACCAACTCCAGGGCGGGCTCCTCGAGAACCTCCGCGCCGTAGCGACGGCGGACGGCCGGCACAGTCTCTGTCAGATGAGCGATTGCCTGCTGGACTGCGGCGGCGTGCGCAGCCTCCATGTCCGCCTTCTGCCGAGAGTCTCCGAGCGCCCAGACTGTGGAGATGGACTTGGGTGGGCTGAATGTCACGTCGATCCCTCCCCCACGGCTCCCATCCGCTCCCGCTCGACGAAGCCAGCGGCCTGTCTGAGGATGACGGCCCTCCATCAATGCGATGAAGTCCTTGCCGTCGATCTGCTCCCCTTCGATGCCGAGCCTCGCAAGCGTGCCCGGGCTCGTCAGCCAGCGACCCGGGGCCTGCGTTGGCTCGCCGTCGGGAGTCAGGTAGTAGTCGCCGAGTTCTGGGGTGATCGTCTTGCTCTCCAGATATCTCGCGTATCCCCCACTCTTGGCGGCGCCGATGCTCGAAGCGGTCATCACGCCATCCTTTGAACGCGAGTGGCAACGATCGGCCATCAAGTTAGGGACCAAAGAGGCCCTAATCGCACCCTTGTGCATCTGGTCTGTCCTTCCTGCCAGTGTCCTCTAGGGCCGGATGGTGATCCGGCGCGACGGGCCTGTTGGTCGACGCGGCGGTCGTCCGGCCGGGTTGCTTTCTGGCAGGAAGGCCTTGCCGTCTGTTGTGTCCGGCAGGCCGGGTTGGGTCTCGGGCTGACGGTGGGCTGACTCGTGGTCTGTCTGTCGGCCGGTGCTCCGGCCTGACCCACGTCCGTTATGTCGTCTACCGCCGCCCGGGACCGTCGGCGTGACCTAATAGGAGCGTGGCAATCGCCCCAAGGAAAGGCCTGTCCGCCGGAGGTCCAGTTCAAGCGAGAACCAATCGATTGAAAGGACGTTCTGGATGATCGTGATCGGAGCGGATACCCACAAGAGCACCCACGCCCTGGCGGCCGTGACGCCGCCACGGGACAGTTGCTCTCAGAGCGAGAGATCCCGGCCGCCGAGAAGGGACACCTCGATGCGCTTCGCTGGGCGCACGAGCTGGGCGAGGAGATCGTGTGGGCGATCGAGGACTGTCGGCACGTCTCCCAGCACCTCGAGCACGCGCTGATCGCCGCCGGGGAGCGAGTGGTACGCGTCGCACCAAAGCTGATGGGCGCCTCACGCCGCGGCGAACGCGAGCCGGGCAAGTCCGATCAGATTGACGCCAGAGCGATCGCCCGCGCGGTTCTCAGAGAGGGCATCGAGCGCTTCCCGGCCGCGTACTTGGACGAAAGCGCGATGGAGATCCGGTTGCTCTGCGACCACCGCGACAACTTGGTCAACGAGCGCATCCGTCTGACCAACAGGCTGCGCTGGAACCTCGTGATCCTCGACCCGGCGCTTGAGGCCTCTATACCTCCGCGCAAGCTCGACTACCCCGGCCAGCTAGAGAAGATCAACCGGCGCTTGCGGACGCTCTCTCAAACCGCCCGGGCGCGCATCGCCAAAGAACAGGCCAAACGGATTCGGCTGCTCGCTCGTGAAGCCGAGGCGATCAAGCGCGAACTGCGAGATCTGATCCGAGTCCATCGTCCTGAGCTGCTGACCGAGACCGGCTGCGGGCCGCTGACTGCCGCGATCCTGATCGGTCAGACTGCCGGCGCCGAGCGCTTCGCGAGCGATGCACACTTCGCCAGAATGGCCGGCGTCGCTCCGATCCCGGTCTCCTCGGGTCGACGCGATCGTCATCGCCTCGATCGCGGAGGCAATCGTCAGCTCAACCGCGCCCTGCACGTGATCGCAATCACCCGCGGTCGCCTAGACCCCGAAACCCGCGCCTACCTCGCCCGCAAGGAAGCCGAGGGCAAGAGTCGCATCGAGGCTATGCGGTGCCTGAAGCGTCACCTTGCCCGGCACTACCACCGGCTACTCCTCCAGCCTTCCGCGCGAGTCAGCCTGTCTGTCGACGATGGGCTTCTACGGCACGCAGATCCCGCAGGCCATAGTTGCACGCCTCGATCGCTGTCATGACGACCGACGTGTCGTACTCGAGCGTACTCTCATCCAAGCAGTCAAACCAAACCTCGGGGCCGAGCTCGGTGACACGGATCTCGGGGCGGAAGCCAGGCCTACACTCATCGTCGGCGTCCCAATCGTAGTCGCGCCATGCGGCCCGCCACGTGTCGGTTAGCTCGCCTTCGAGCCCGAGGACTACCTCAAAACGACCCGAATATGCCATGAGCGCGCCTCTGTCTGCGTCCGCTTCTATAGGCCCAACGTGATCATGCACAGATCCACCGCTCCTAACTACTGCTCGACCTCATCGAGTGCTAGATCCTAATAGGTGGGCATTTTCAACGGCGGCGCGAGCGTAGGGACGTGACCCGGCGTAACGGTTGCCGTTGTCTTGTCCGCAAATTGCGGGTCTCGCTTGACATAGGAGCAACGAGCTTGGCGCTGTGCGCCGGCCGCATGAGTCGGTGAGCGTCAGCGAGCCGCGAGCGGGCAGCCCGCAGGCTGTAAGGCCGGAGCGTGGCGGCAAGACCGGAGGCGAGCTGCCGACGAGCGCGAAGACGGGCGGCCGGAGGTCGTGGGGTGCCTTAGCGTCGTCTTCGGGGTCAGCCGAAGCCAAGCGCGTTACACGAGAGCAGGTGAGCACTCACCGGCCACGCGCAGAAAACGGTTCTCGTGCTGCGCAGGCGATCCGCCCATCATCGACGGGCCGCTAAGGCGCGACACGCTCGCCGTAGCGGCGGCTTCGCTCCTGGAAGGCCTCACGGCCACCCTCCATGATCTTGATCACCGCGTCGATGATCTCGGGCCGGTCGATGTTTCCGGTGGCCTCGACGCGGGCGCTGCGGCTGGTGGGCGCGTCGAGTACGACCACCTGCTCGGCGTCGCCGCCGACCACGATGTTCGGGTTGTGCGTTGTCAGGATGATCTGCCGCCGCTCCTTCAAGCGGGCGAGGATCGAGGAGAGGGTCTGCCCGACCATGCGGTTGTCGAGGTTGTCCTCGGGCTGGTCGATGATCAGCGGCACCTCGTCGGAGAGGGCAATCAGCGGGAGCATCGCACTGCTGCGCCCTCCAGGCGAAAGCTCGTGCACCGGGCGACCGTCGGAAAGGATCGTGACGAGATCCTCAAGCGGCTGCTCTTGAAGCTCGAGTAACTCCAGTAGGGCCTCGTCGACGACTGTCACGCCCGTGTCGGGGTCGTCATCGAAGACGGCAAACGCGCCGATCAGCCTGGCGGCCTGCTCGGTGTCGAGGAGATCCTCGCCGGTGAGTTGCTCCTGATCGGCGGCGAGGAGCGCCCACGCGAGTTCGACGGGTGTGAGTCGGCTGAGCCTGGCCGCTACGCCCTTGGCGTGGAAGTGGCCGCCTCTCTCTCTGTTGAGGAAGGCGTCGTCCAAAAAGCGCTCGTAGTCGGTACGGTCAGCGCTGGCCTCGACGGAGATCGCGATCTCCGCTCCCCGCTGGTCGATCCCGGCGAGCCGGTCCGCGAGCTCGGTGGCGATGTGTGTGCGCGCCTGGCTGATTGAGACGTTCGTGTCCCGCAGTTGCTCGAGCGAGCCGGCACGGCTGCCTAGCAGTTGCCGCAGAGTGGCGTACTCCGCCTGGTAGCGCTCGCGCACCGCCATCGAGCGCGCGAGTCGTTTGCGTGCCTGCTCACGCTGGTCGCGCTGGATAGCGCTGTCCGGGCTGGCGTTGGTCTGCTCACGGATCGCTGCCTCATGGGACTCGGTGTCCCGCCGCGCCTGGAGCAGTAGTGCTGTGATCACCCGGCGGCGCTTTTTCAGCTCGGCGACGATCTGCTGCTTGTGCAACGCGATTGTGTCGTCGAGCGCAGCGAGTTGCAACTCCGGCGCGACCTCCTGGTCCCACCACTCCTTGAGCGCCTCGTCGGCTTCCTCGAGTCCACCGGCAACCAGCAGGTCGGCTTGCGAACCGTCGAGGGCAGCTGTCGCCGATTCGATCGCCGCGAGCCCCGCGTCGAGGCCCTCGAGCGTGGCAATCTGCGCTCGGGCTTGGTCGAGGTTCCTGAAAAGAGCCTGGATCTCCTCGGTGTTGAGGCGCTCGTAGGCGCTGGTGTTCTCGGCCCAGCGCCGGAGCGCACTCTGATCCTCGGTGAGCAAGTCAGTCAGGGTGTTGAGACTGCTCTTGATCTCTTCGCGGTTGACCACGAGCTCGGCGCACAGCGTGCGGTCCCGCTCTTGCAGCGCCGGCAGCTCGTCGGCAAGGCGGTCGACGACGAGTCGCTGCAGCCGGGGTCGGCGGCCCAGCGTCTCGATCTCGCTCCAGCTGAAGATGCGCACGGGGTAGGCGGAGGTGAGCTGGTCGCCGGCGACGTGACAGTCGGCGCCGTCGAGTGTGAACACCTTGGTCGTAACCATCTGGTCAGGCTCGTAGGTTGCACTCAGGACGTGCCGCTGACCTCCCTGCTCATAGATCAGCTCGATCTCGCTGTCGCGGAGGTTGGCCTCCTGGGTTGCAATCGCGAGGCCAGCGTAGCTACGGTCGTCGCCGCCGTGCGCGCCGGGGTCATCGAGCAGCGGGCGCTGGCCGAGCACGTACCGGAGTGCCTCGATGATCGTGCTCTTTCCGCAACCGCGCGGGCCGATCAGGCAGTTGAGGTTCTCGTTGAACGCGACCGTCGCGTCGTGGAAGAGCCCTCCTCCTCGCAGACGCATCCCGACCAGCCGTGGCGAGGGAGCGGCAGGAAGGTCCTCGGCGAACCGCATCCGTGTCTGGTGAAAGAGCATCGCGTCACGGACGCAGCCGATGTCGGGCCGGGAGAGCTTAATGTGCGTGACGGTGTTGGGGTCGTTCATCGCCTCGATCGAGTGATGGTCGGATCGGGCGATGCAGGCGAAGGTGCGGGTGGCGCCGCCGGCCGCCGTGACCTTCCAGTAGTGCTTGCGGTCGGCGTGGCCACGAACCTCGACGGCGTGCGGGTCGAGCTCGATGAGGTACTCGGCATACTCGTTTGAGATCGCCCGCTTCTCCTCCGCCCCGTTGCGATCGATCGCGAACATGTCGAGACTGTCGCCGCGGACGTTGCGCACAAAGCAGCGGTGCCCGCGAGGGAGCTGGTCGATGTGCGCGAGCGCGAACAGTCCGCCCGCCTTGTCGACGAGGCCCCGAATGTCTGTGAGCGTCTTGAAGTGCGCCTGCTCCTCGCCGGTGCGCTGGGACGCCCCTGGGAGGTTGTCCTGGCCAACGAACAGCCGCTCGATCATGTCTGGGGTCGCGTCAGGCGGGTAGACGACGAGGATGTGGATCGCCTCGCTGTGGGCGGGCGGCACAGCGCAGGAGATCTCCATGCCGGGCAGCACCGTGATGTCGTCACGCCCCTCAGCGAGGGCTGCCAGTTCGAAGGCGTAGCCGCACTTCATGTGGTCGGTTATGCAGACCAGCTCAAGGCCCGTCTTCGCGAGCGCGTCGAGGTAGCGTTCTTGGCCCTCGCGAGCGATGAAAAGTTCGCGCTTATTCGTTTGGGCGTTGGCTTCCTTGCCCCAGTCGTGGCTGTCGATCGAGTGCACGTGAAAGGCCGCGCGCACGAACCTTGCGGTGCGGGCGAGCTGCTCTTCGAGCGCGCAATCGAAGTCGGTGTAGTCCGTCACGAGTCGCAACCTAGCGGGCGGGCGCACGCGTCGCGGTAGACGGGATGTTTCAGAAAATCAGATGAGGCGGCACAAATGGAGGTCCCGGCGGGTGCTAGCTCGCCCCCCGCTGTCAAGGTGCCACACGGCGAGCGCCGAAGCATCGCATCGGTGCAGAGAGGTGCCAGACCGCAAGGAGCGGCGAAGAGTGCTCCAGAGGCGCTAGGCGCACGCCGAAGCGGTTTTGCGAGCTGCGGCCCTGGCTCCATCCGCGAACGGACTTAGCGTTGGGAGATGGCGCGACCCGACATCATCGCCGAGACCCGCAACCCCGAGGGCCATCTCGTCCAGCTCGACCAGGCGGCGTGGGATCATGTGCTGGAGCAGCACATTGAGATGGGCGACTATCTCGGAGAGACGATGACAACGATCAGCACGCCGGACCATCGCGAACCGGACATCAGATCGGGCCGCGAGCGCTACTTCCGCCGCGGCGGTCCGCTGCGCTGGCTTCGCGTCGTCACCGAGCTCGCCGGCGACGCAGATCGTGTCGTCACGGCGTTTCCGCAATCGAACGATCCGCGGTCGATAGGCTGGAGGAGATGATGGTTCAGGTCGGTCAATACGAGTTCGATGATGTGTCCTACGACCGCGAGGGTGACGTCCTCTATCTGCGACGCGGCGAGCAGCGCAAGGCGGCAGACACTTTCGGAACGCCGGAGGGGCACGCACTGCGGCTGGACGAGCAGGGAGACATCATCGGCATGACAATCGTCAATGCGAAATGGCTACTCGACCGAGACGGCAAGCTCACGATCACGGTGCCGAACCTGATCGAGACGAACGTGGACGATCTCACGGCCGCGATCGCCGCTGCCTAACGCGCGTTCTGCGCTGCGCTGCGGCGCAAGAACTCATCAGCAGGAACTCTCCGGACACGCTCGTCGCTTAGCAACTTCTGCGTCAGCGAAAGACGATGGGAGTTCCACGTCTTCGACCACCCCATGTGGTCGCGCACAGCCGCAAGCGGCACGAAGGCCGCCTCTTCCAAGCGCATGTCGGCGGCGAAGACGACGATCGCCACGTTGTCGAAGTCGAGCGTCCGGAGCGGTGATAGCCCGCGCCTCGATGGTTTGGTGCGTCGTAGCGCCTTGACCTCGATCATGGTTCCGTCGGGCGCCAGAACGTCGAACGATTTGTTGTTCGGAGGCTGAGGTAAGACGCCGTAGTAGTCGGCGATGAGCCGCTCGGCCATATCAGCGATCGGGTTGTTGCCCGATCGCACGATGCCGCGTCGGTGGAGCGCACTCATGACCTGGCCATACAGGGCGATCAACTCCGCGTCGGTCCTGGTGTCGAGATTCTCTGCCGGCATAGCTCGTGGTTGGAAGTCGCGCTGAGGTGGCGTCGTGCCCCCAGAGCGGCCCTCTGGGGAAATCGCCGGGGAAATCGGCGCCCCCATCCGGGGCCGCCGGTATTCTCAGATCTGTTGGGTTTACAGGGCGTTTCGGGATGGGCCCGCCTGGACTCGAACCAGGGACCTACCGATTATGAGACCCAGCCGGTACTCCGACTGAGTGTCGCCTGGTCCGGGCGAGCCACGAAATACAGGCTGGAGCGTTCGCCGCTACACGCCTGGCTCGGTCGAGCACCGTGCTGTCTCTTGCCACCGAGTTGCCACCGGCGGCACCTCACGCTCGGAGTTGCCAACCACCGTCACCGGCCTCGACCACGCCCGCTTCTGACAGGTGCATCAGGCCCGCATGCACGACCGCGCGAGTGCGCCCGGCGTCATCGGTCCTCCGTCACGGTCGCGCAACGCCTCTAGAACCTGGGCCGCAATTAGCTCCTTCTCTGCCGCGGTCAAGCGAACGCGTGGCGCTTCCCTTGGGGCGTTCCGCCTGACCTGCCGCTGCAAGACTTGCATTTCCTGTCTCACCTCATTGACGGCCGTCAATATCGCCGCGCTGTCCTGGGCCTCGGGCTTGCCGCTTTCGCGGAGAATGGACACGTCGCGGACCGACGTGATTGGGTTCGGAAAGGCCTTAAATCCCGCCGCCTCGATCGCGTCAACCTTCTTCGCCAGTTCGTCCCGGGCGGCTTCTGATATGTCGCTGCGTTTGTCAAGTAGGCGTGGTTGATCGCGCCCACTCGGTGGACTGGTGGTTGTGGTCGGGAGGCCGGGACGCCGGACTCGGTATCGGCGTTGCCAGTCTGATGATGCGGGGGTTGGATACCCCAGGGCCCGGTTTCGTGCTGTCGGCGTGCGCTCTCTAGAAACGGGCGTGGCGCTCCTGCTCGGATGCTGCCCATAGAAGGGTCGCGCGTGCCGGCCGCGTGTGGCCCGGCGCCCCGGCCTCCCGGCCTGTAGGGCTGTGGGCGGGTTTAGTCGGCGGTGGCTGCTGCCCAGAGGAAGCACGCGAGCTCGCGTGCGCACGCCACGACGATCACGTTGTGCGCCTTGCCGCGGGCACGCATGCGGTGATAGACACGGTGCAGGCGCTGTTGAGCCCTGTTCGCGATTTGCAGGACATGATCGGGCTGGCCTTGCTGGCGGTTGCGCAGCGTCACCCCGATCCGTGGAGGGCGTCCGTAATGCCAGGCCGACTCGACCAGTAGCCGGCGGGCGAACCCCGAGCCCGTCTTCGTGATCGAGCCCTGGTGGAATGTCTCCCCGGACTGGTGCAGTGATGGGATCAGCCCGAGCCATGCACTCAGTGCACTGGCACGCTCAAAGCGCTGCCAGTCGCCGCCGAGCTCGAGGTGAAGCGCGAACGCGCTCAGCGTGTCAACGCCCCGGAAGCACCTCAGTCTTGCGACGGTGGGCCACCACTGCTCATCTTGCGCCAAGCGCGAGAGCCGCTCGGCGATCGCCGCCTTGCGCGCGCTCAGCCCGTCGACGGAGGCGATCAGATCGGCGAGCACCAGATCACTGACGGCCTCCTGAAGCTGTTGACGTGCGAGCCAGCGCCGGTGCGCCACAGTCCAGGTCGAGGACTCGGGATAGACCCGGCCATGACGCAACAGCATCTTTGAGATCCGATGGCGGGCGCTCATCAGATCACGCCGGCACGCATCGTGTGCGCGCGTCAGCTCGCGGGCGGCCTCGACCTCGGCGGGCGGGACCACAACACACGTCGATGACCGGCAAGCAGCAGCCGCGCGAGCAGCTCCGCGTCCTTGCGGTCGGTCTTCACCCGCTCCGATGGACCACGAGGTGTCTTGCCCGGAGCGATCACCTCCACGGCCACCCCGGCCGCAACAGCGGCGCGATAGAGCCCGAACCCGGTTGGCCCCGCCTCATAGCAAGCACGCACCGGACCAGGCAGGCCTTGAAGCCAAGCGACCGGCTCCTCGACGCCCGGTCCGAACCGCGCACGCAGCACCTCACCGCTCGAAATGTCAATCGCCGCAGCGTGAGTGGAGCGGGCGTGGACATCGAGCCCCGCATAGGTCACCATTCCGGTCATGGCCGGACCTCCTCATCGAATTGGGGTCAGCCGGAGCCGTTCTCCGGCCAGACAAACCCCCGCGAGGAGTGTCCGGCCTGCTAGCTCCGACGGTCAACCCGGTGGGCGACCTGGTAATCAGTCCTTCATCAGAAATCTGGTCTGCGCGCTCGACGACATATCCACGCGGCTCTAGAACCTTCTTGATGAGGTGCTTATGAACCTGGCTTCGCGCCCGTTTCTCCTCAGGAGCCTTCCCGAACGCAGACACTACAAAGCACGTCCGATCATCCGCCCCCACAGGCGCGGCCTTCGCCTTCCTCTCCGCCCCCTCCTCCGCCATAGCCCTTCGGCCTACGCGAATTGTGCATGTACGCGTGTTCACCGCCATGAGATGGGTTCCGAAGGGCGAGGAGATGCACGACGCGGGGCCGGGTCAGGACTTCGAGCCGTACGTCGAAGCCGTGGGCACGGCGACCCAACCGGCGGCACTTACGTGGGCGCAGTCAGTCGCACGCACGCCCGAGGTGGCCGCCGAACGGCCGACCGAGGACAAGGCGCACCGCAAGGCTCTTGGGTTGCCCGTGCCGGGCTACGGCCGCGCGGCCTCGTCCTGACCGCCAGTTGCCACTTTCGTTGCCACCCTTCTGGCGGGGCGCCCCCCCGGCCGGGTGATCCAAGCGAAACGGCCCGCGTTTGCGGGCCGTTTCTTTGTGGGCCCGCCTGGACTCGAACCAGGGACCTACCGATTATGGGCTGACCAGCCGGAGGGAAATGCGCCATCGGCGGAGCGCGCTTCGAGTCTCCTAGTGGATTCAGGCTCGACTGGTGCCGACCGGCCTGGACGTGGCCGTTCGGTCGGAGCGCGGCGTCTTAGCAAAAGAGAGTTCGCAGCGTCTTGGCCGGTGCCGAGCTGGCCGTAGTCGTTGATGCCATCGCAGGCCAGCACGCCTGTGCGCAGCAGAATGCAGTCGTAGCGGTCGCCCCAGAAGCGGTCGTAGCCTATTGCGACACCGAGCGCGTTTGTCGCTTCGAGGATAGGTTCCTTGTTCAGGTAGTAGGTTTCACCCCAACAGTATGCGGCGCCACCGTGCTCGACCGCGCAGATGAACTCTTCGCCAAAGTTGTAGCCGGTGCCCATGACGAGCGTTTCCGCGTACTCGATCCCTTTGGCTTGGACCGGCACGGCGCTTGTAGTGGTCGTCCCGTCGCCAAGCTCGCCCTGCCCGTTGTATCCCCAGCAATCGACGTTCCCGCTGGCGAGGATTGCGCATGCATCGCCGTGACGGCCGCTGTTCCAGCCGTAGCTGGTGTACACACTCGTGGCGGTCGAGATGCCGTGGACTTCCACGGGGGTTGGAATCGAGTATGTCCGTTCACCGTTGCCGAGCTGTCCGTCGAGGTCGGCCCCCCAGCACTTCACGTGACCGTTGTCCACGGCGCATGTGAATTCAGGGGATACTGACACGGACGTCGCTTGTGTAATTCCGGACACCTCAACCGGTTCGGTGCGAAGTTCGTTGAATTCCGGTTCTTCAACGCCTCTCCGGGCCCCCCAGCACATGAGCTTCCCGTTTTTGAGGACGGCGCACGCTCCGAACGGGCCGACGCTGATTTGAATCGCTCCCTGCACCCCGTCGGCGGCAACCGCCTTGGCACTACAGTGAGCTTCGCCGCATGGTTCAAGTTCCGTACCAGCGGGAACTCCCAGCTCACCGTAATAGTTGTTACCCCAGCATGACACAGCACCCGTGCTCTCGAGCGCACATGAGTACCAGTACCCCACGCTGAGCGCCACGGCGTGGGTTATCCCTTCGACGCGGGTGGGCCTGGCCACTACGTTGGCGTGACTAGGGCCGCCAGCCTCTCCGAGGGAATCTTCGCCCCAGCAAAGAACGGCGCCAGTGGTTTCACGGGCACAGACGTAGTTGCCTGAATAGTCTCCGAAGCCCTGTGTGTAGGCCGAGGCGACCCGAACTTCCTCTGCGTGTTCGATGCCTGCCACGAGCCTCGGCCTCGCGCTGCACGACCCATAATTCGGACATTCTTCTGGACCTTCGGTGCTACCCGTGGCGAGCTGCCCGAAGGCGTTCGTGCCCCAGCATTCGACGTGCCCGCTGATCAGAACGTCGCAGCTGGCTCCGCTGCCCAGCGAGACGTCGGTGACTCGGTTCGCTCCGCCTTCATTAAGTTCCCGTTCTTCCCGTTCCCTTTGTTCGCGCGCGCGTTCTACTTCTTCACGTTCCCTTCGTTCACGCGCTTCGCGTTCTCCGTCTTCCCGAGCTTTCCGGGCGGCGCATTCGACAGCAGCTTGCACGTCGAGGATCGGCGTGGCCTGGCCCGTGAATGGGATCGTCGGAGTGTAGGGAGCGTCGATGGGGGACTCGCTTTGACTTGTGGCCCACCCTGCCGTCCCGGCCGTGGTCGTGATGCACTGACCGACTTCGGCGGCGTTGATGTTTGAGTCTGCCGCCCAGACGTCCGCTGCAGCCCCCGCGACAAGCGGAGCCGCCATCGAGGTCCCGAAGTCGGCTTCGTAGTCGCCGCAGTAGCCAGTGCTACCGAGGCTCTCAGTGCAGGGGCAAACATGGTCTGCGGTGCACGACGTCACCCAAGTGCTCATCAGTCCGGTTTCGGCTGGAAGTGGAGCGACAGCCACGCCGCCCGGCGCCGCCAGCTTCACAGCGTCTCCGTAGTCGGAGAAATTCGCAAGACTGCCATCTGAATTGGTGGCTGCTGCCGTCAGCACGTTCGACAGCGACGCGTTCTCCGCCCAAGGACTCGCCACCGTGGGCGCACAGTCATTTCCGGCCGAGAAGGTCCACACGATCGATGCACCAATTCCCGCCAGGACTTGGCGAAACAGCGGGGCTTCTGCTGCGTCTTGGGCTTCCAACTGCCTGACCTCTGAAGCAGTCGCGCAGTCGTCACCGTTCTTGTTCGCGACGTTGGTGCCAAGAGATATGTTTACTACCCGAACATCACCGCGGCGCGCCATTGCGTACATCGACTGCAGGACGTAGATCGCGTAATCGCTACCATGGCCGGCGCGAGCACTAACGATCGGACAACCCCACGCCATTCCGACCATCCCTGCGTTGTAGGCCTCCGCACACGCGAGACCGGCTACGTGCGTGGCATGTGCCTGCGGCTGATACACCCATTTGCCTCGGTTCATCGTTTCCACCGAGGAAAGGTCTTCGTGCTGTGTGTAGACGTTGCCTTCATCGATGATCCCGACACGTACTGAAGTGCCCGTTGAGATCGACCATGCCCCCGCAGCATCGGTCTGGGCGTATGGCCAGGTCCATTCTGGGGTGTCGAAAACCGAGTCGACCTCGGGAAAGGAGCCTGTGGCTTCGATAGGGGTAAGAGAGACCGGAGAGACCGCGGTTACGCTCGGCCTGAGGCGGAGTTCGTTGGTGCGGGCTTCCAGGTCTTGTGTGCTGGGCCAACGGATCTCATAGATACCCGTTCCGGCCAGGCCTCCAGTCACGGTTCCGCCGACGGCCTGGGCGTCGGCCTTCGCTTCGTCCTGACTGCCGGGCGCGCCGGGTGTTCCGAGCACGATCAGCAGCTCGTCTGTGAGATGAGCTTCTGTCGATGCGACCGCTCGGTCCGGGGAGGGTTCGGTGAGTTCTTCCAGAGGGCCCGAGGGCGTGTAAAGCGGCACCACCGTCGTAGGGATGGTAAGGATGAACCGCCGCCCGCATTCGATCGTGGTGCAACCGCTGCCTTCGACCTGAAGCGTCCCAGCGATCGTTAGCGTGCTAGCTGCGGCGGCGAGCTCGAGCTGCCCGGCCGCCGGCTCCGCGGAGAGACCCTCCGTGCCCGACACGGCGGTGATGGATTCGATGTTCACCAGGGGTGCCGGGAGGTTGATCGTCTGCGCGGAACCGACCATCAAGTCAGTCGGTGGCCCGGCGATGTGAAGTGGTGGCTGCCCTTCTTCGATTGGAGGGATGATCGGAGGACCGATGACTTCTGGCGGGCGTTTCGGCAATTCGGGCGCGAGCCGATTCAGTGGTTCGGGCGCACCGATTTCCGGCGCCCTGTAGCCTTCGACGGCACGCTTTGGCTCTGGCTTGGCGAGGACGATCACCCTGTGTATATGGCTCGCGAGCCGGCGGCGGTGTGGCGTACGGACGATGATCCGAAACTGAATCGTTCCCGGCCTGATCGATGGCGTCCAAACGAAGACGAAGCTGCCACGCCGCAGCGGTACGCTCGCTTGCGCAACCCAGACTCCGCGGCGCAGCACTTGGAGCGTGGCGCGATCCCTTCCGGGGTTCGCCCCTACTCGACCACTTGCAGTTATCGCTGCGCCGGCGAGGGAGCTGTGGGGAGCCGAAATCACGATCGCCGGCTGCCTCGCGGCCTTTCCCCACGCTGCTGCCGCAGTCATCGCGAGGAGTGCCAACAACAAAATGACGGGCCAGAGCACATCTCGAGGCGCTGGTCGGCGCATAACGGTCCCCTTCCCCCTACGTGTCCCTCTGTTCGCGAGCACTCTAATCTATCAACGGGTTCCGTTCTCTGGAACGAAGAGCGTTGCCATGAGGGGCAAGCACCCGCCGGCCCGCTAAGTCGAGGACGTCTTTACTTGGGGCCGCAGCACTCAAGCGGTACAGGGCCAGCGAGTCCCGGGAGAGCACCCGCCGCCTCATCGTCATCGGGGAATGGCAGGGGAACGGGATCAGCGTGTCCCGCCTCAAACTTGGACCCAATTCGGGTGAGATGCCGGACGGAAGCCGGACTCGCACAGGAACTCGCTGGCCGTCAGCGGGCGCTCGGGGTCATCTATGGGCATGACCGTCTACATGACCGTCCGCGAGGTCGCTGCGCTGGCCCGGTGTGAGCACAAGTCGGTGCGGCGTGCGATCTCAGCCGGCCGCCTACGGGCATTCCGCCCCACGAACAAGCTGCTGATTCGCGAAGAGGATGCAGAGGCGTGGATCGAAGGGCGGCCCGCGATCGCGAGCGCGTCCGCCAAACCGGCGCCCGGGACAGGTCCGCTGCGGCCCACGATGAGGTCCCAACGTGTCGGTAGCGTTGGTGAACTGCGCGAGATCGAGCGAAAGGCAGTGCAGGCATGAGCGTCCACAAGCGAGACGACCGCCAAGGTCAATACGAGGTGCGCTGGCGCGAGGGCGGCCGACAGCGCACGCGACTGTTCACGAAGAAGGGCGACGCGCAGGCGTTCGAGCTCGACGTGAAGCGTCGACGCCAGCTCGGCCCGCTTGCGGCCGGAGTCATTCAGAGCCGAGTCACACTCGCCGAGTTCGTCAGAGATGAATGGTGGCCGCGCTATGCCGTGCCGAACCTCAAGGAGTCCACCCAGCGTCGGTATCTCGAGGTCTGGGGCACCCACCTGCTGCCGCGCCTCGGGGATTATCAGCTGCGGGAGATCACGCCGGCCCTCGTCGAGGATCTATGCGCTCAGTTTCGAGCGGCCGGCGTCGGCGTGCAGACCCAGCGCAAGGCGGTGATGCTGCTGCAGGGCATTCTCCGTCGCGCGGTCGTACGCGGCCTCATCCCGAGCAACCCGGTCAGCGTCATCGACAAGCCGCGCCAGCCCCCGACGAAACGCCCGCAGCCCCTCGCGCCGCTGATGGTCGAGAGGATTCGTTCGGGCATGTCGCTGCGCGACGCCACTCTGACATCGCTGCTGGCGTACGGCGGTGCGCGGCCCGACGAGGCGACGGCTGCCCGCTGGGACGATCTTGGACAGGGCATCCTGCACGTCCACGCGGGCAAGACCGAGAAGGACCGCGTCATCGACCTGCTGGCGCCGCTCGCTCAGGATCTCGCCGAATGGCGGCTCGCGCAGGGACGCCCACCAGGCAGCGCCCTGATCTTTCCGCGCCAAAGCGGCAACGAGTGGCGGCTGCACGATTGGCAGAACTGGCGGCGGCGGATCTACCAGCCGGTGGCCAAGGATGCGGGGGTGTCGGGCGACATGCGTCCGTACCGGCTGCGCGGGTCGTTCGTGTCGTTGCTGCTGTGGGAGGGCCGGTCCCTGACCTACGTCGCGGAGCAGGCGGGGCACTCCGTTGCCACGCTCGCCAAGCACTACGCCGGCGTGCTGCGCGAACTGGAAGGGCAACCGCAGAAACCCGCCTCAGAGGTCATCCGAAGCGCACGCGATGAGGTGAGGCGTTCGCCATACGTTCGCCAGGCACAAGTCGACGGCTAGTGGCCAAGCTGCCGAACGAAGTAAGAAGCCCGCGAACGCTGGCTTCTTGACGTAATGGGCGATACTGGGCTCGAACCAGTGACCTCCGCCTTGTCGAGGCGGCGCTCTCCCAGCTGAGCTAATCGCCCGGGATCGACTTGCAAGGGTATCAACGCGCAATGCTTGCGATAAGCCCCGCCGCTACAACGAACTCTGACGCCCCACGAGACCCGGGCAGACCTCCAGGCCCGGGCGGAGCCGCACAGGGCGCCCGGATCTCGTGGGGCGTCAGGGAACGATCACGACCTGGCCTTCGGCTTCTGAGCCGCCGTCTTCGGATTCCCGCGAGCCCTCCGCGCCGTTTTCGCCATGGATCGCTCCAGGGTCCTGGCTGCCGCCTTCGACACCTGCTTCAACTTCGCCGTAAGGACTTCCCGATCCGTACGGTGACTGGCTGCCATACGGCGACGGCGAGGCGTTGCTTCCGGGTTCGACCGCCCTCTGATCGCCCGAAACCGAGGACACGCCTTTGCCGGATTCAATCGTTTTGATCGCCTTGGCGACCGTATCCGATGAGACCGCGAAACCGACGCCGGTGCTGCCCGGCTGGGTAGCGGCGGAGGTGGATCCGCCGCTTGCGATCTGCGAGTTCACGCCGATCACATTGCCCTGGTCGTCGAGCAGCGGCCCGCCTGAGTTGCCAGGATTGAGAGCAGCGTCAGTCTGGATCGCCCCGGTAATCGTCGCACCGTCGGGCGCGGAGATGGAACGCCCGAGCGCCGAGATGATGCCGCGGGTGAGCGTCTCATCGAGCCCGTACGGATTGCCGATCGCATAGACCGCATCGCCGACCTGCAGCGACTTCGAGCTCGCGAGGCTCAACGGCTTGAGGCCAAGGCCCGACGGATCGACCTTGATCAGCGCCAGATCGCTGTTGGCTTCCTCGCCGATGAGCGTCGCCGGGCGGGTTACGCTGGATGACCCGTTCGAGGAGACGGTCATGCTTCTCGCGCCTGCGATCACATGATCGTTGGTGAGGATCAGGCCGTCGTCGTCGAGCACGATGCCAGTGCCGCTGTCTGCGCCCTCCGAGGTCACCGCATTGACCGACACCACGCCAGCGGAGGAGCGTCGATAGATCTGGGTGGCCGTGAGCGCCGCCGAGGCTGCCGTGCGACGCATCCCGTGCGTGAGTGCGGTGCCTTGGGAAGCTACAGTTGTGCCCTCGACCGACCTGGAGCTACCGCTGGCGAGGACGGCGACCGCTGCGGCGATCGCGACAGCTGCCCCTATGAGCGACGCGAGCAGCATCGGTACGACGTGGCGTTTCACGGCTGACCTCCGGACAGGATCGGGATGAGGTCATGTTGCGCGCGCGTGCTGTGCGGGGGCTAACGATCCGTGAAAGCTCTGCTAACGGACCAGGAAATCGTTGATAAGCAGCCGGCAGAACGCGATAGGGGGTCGCGCTGACCGGCGAACGTTGGCGAAGCCTGGCCTCTCGGATCGCCCCGACAACCGCGGCGGCCCGATACGCTTGCCGTTCCTCCTGGCGACGTGGCGGAGTGGTTACGCAGCGGCCTGCAAAGCCGTTTACACCGGTTCGATTCCGGTCGTCGCCTTAGATGGATATGGCCTATAAAACGGCGCCTTTTGCAGCGCACGCTGACTGCGCCACGACAGACAAAACAGCGAGGGCTCCCCAAGGGCTCCCCAAAAGCGCCTTCGTGCAGACGCGCAGGGAAGGGCGAAGCCTCACGGCCCGCCCCTCTCCTGCGCCATTGAGGACCCGCTCAGGCAGCTCGTCGGATCGCGACGACGTTGCTCGCGTCCGAGTCTGCGCCATCTCCCCAGAGCTCAGTCAGCTTCGCCGCTCCATCAGGATCGGGCGAGTAGTGCAGGTAGCGTTCTGTCGTGGTGATGTGGCGGTGGCCCATCATCCGCTGCACCTCGTGGACCTTGAAGACACGGATCGCCTGGGTCCCGAATGTGTGCCGCAAGTCGTGCAGGCGCAGCCTCGGCAGACCGGCCCGCTCGCTGGCGCTCAGGAACCGCCGGTAGAGCCCGACCCCGCAGATCGGCTCCCCGGGTTTGGCCTCGTGCTCGAAGACCAGCCTCTCCGCCCCCTTGCCAGAGCAGAAGGACCAAAGAGCCGCACGTACGTTGGCGGACATCGGGACCGATCGCACCCTGCGGCCCTTGTTGCCTGCATGCCCGCCATGCGTGGTGAACCCATCCTCGAATCGCAGAACTCCGACCTCAAAGTCGACGTTGCCAACCTTCATTGCACGAATCTCGCTCAGCCGCGGGCCCGCCTCGGTCGCGACCGTGTATGCGGCCGCGTCGAGCGGCGAGCGCACCTCTGCAATGAGCCTTCGGATCTGCTCGGGCGTGTAGAACCGCAACTTGCCCTCGCTCTCGACCTTCTGAGCCATCCATCTCCAAGCGAGCGCCGGGCTACTGGGGTGCGTTCCGAAGACGCCGCGGAGAACGCGGCGATAGTGGTTCACCGTGTCGGCGCCGCGCCTGGCCCTGACGAGCTCCTCGCGCATCGCAAGAAGGTCATCGTCGGTGAACGTATCCAAGACGCGATCGGCCCAACACAACTCGCCCCTCCACGGCCGCGCGGCCAAGCGCTCGCCGATCTTCCGGTACTCGTGCAGCGTGGAACCGCGCAGTCCCTTCTCCTCGGCGGAGTAACGCAGGAACGCGTCGAGCGCCAGACGGAACGTCCGACGGGCATCCGGAGTATCCGCTGAATGTTGGGCAGCGAACGTCTCGGCCTTGACCCTGGCCTCACCGTCAGTCAGGTAGCCGCGTGGCGGACGTCCCTTCTTCGTCCACGCCAGCCCAAGCACCTTGCTCGAGTCCTTTCCGGACGCAAGGCGGTAACGCATGATCCAAACCGGCTCTCTACGTCGTTTGCCCTTGCGCGTCCTAGATATCGCGACGCTGACCTTCGCATGCGTCTTCTTAGCTTGCATCGGGACCTCTTTCCTGATGCCGGGGTCGAGGGCGCGTAAACGCCGCTCGACCGTCGTTCCGGAGCCTCCCCGGGGGTGCAACCCCGGGGAGGCTCCCCTATCTATGCGCGGCATTTTATGGGAGGCCCCGGCGCGGTCATGACCCACGCCGCTGGCGCTCTAGCCACGCTTCGATATCTGGCCAGCTGAATCGGCGGTAGCGGCCGACGGGAATATTCGGAATGCGATCCGCTCGCGCCGCTTTCATCACCCAAGACGGCGGAACTCCGAGACGGACGGCAACCTGATCGGCCGTAAGGAGCCCGGGGCCATCTCGGGCGAGCCCGTCTGCGCGAGCCTCGGACCGCGCTGTTCGTGCGTACATGCCGTAGTTGAACGCGAGTAGCCCGAAGCGGCCACCCAAGGGGTGACGAGGTTCCGCTACACCTATGTCGCGAGTAGCCCAAGCAAACGCTCGTTTACATTGCTGGGCCTAGACACCCACGGCCGCGCTGTTGCTTTACGTATGCCAGGCAGAACGTCACGGGCTCCGGCACGACCCAACTCATCGGCGCGCCGCTATCAAGGAATGGGTTCAACAAGCTCAGGACATCGCCGGGCTAATCCCCTCGGCGCCTTCTACAACCGTGGTCGCGGCAATCCGGTGATCTGCCTCTGGAAGCGAAGCCCCGCGTGCTCGGTCGGCGGGCCTCGCTTTGCGACGCTTCTCTTACCCATACGAACACATGTTTGCATAGCGCCGGCCGGTCAAGCTTCCACCGCACGCGGATATCTTTCTGCAATCTCCCATGAGATGATCTGCACCGCACTCCGAACCTCCTGGCGCCAGATCACGACATTTACACCTGTCGCCGCTGCGCTTGGAACCAAAAGCCCTTGACAGCCCATTTCGCGGGCAAGCAGCGCAGGGCAATGCAGGTTCGATGATCAGCGCGAACCAGGTGACGCTTGCGAAGTCCAAGGGCCACCAACCCCTCTGGCGAATATGCATCAAGAAGTATGGCTTGGACGCGCGCTCGCGTGACGCGCGCGCTGGCGATAGGTGCCGCCGCGTGCCGTTCGATCTCGGCGAACGCAACCTCTCGCGTCAAGGATGCATAAAACGGCTGCGGCCAGCCAGGCAGGTGGTAGCGACCTCCCCGCACACTGCGCGGGACAAGATCAGCGATGGCGTGCGTACTTCTTCCAGTGATACGAAAACACTCAAGATCAACCTTCCGGAGTTTGGGATCGGATCTACAAACCGCAGAACGTCCTCTCCTACGCATTCAAGGCTCCTCGGGTGGAACGCCGTTTCCCTCGCCAGGGCGCCACAGTCCTCCGAACTTCTATGGCACCTTCTCAAAGGGTCGCGCAAAACTGCGGACCGTCATAGGGCTGTTTTTGACTCCTTGACAGGGGGCATATTATAGGACATAATTTCACTGGGGCGAACTATGCCTCATATCCAGAAAGGAATAGACACCCTAAGTACAAAGGAGAATGCCTGTGGCTCAACCGATCAAGCCGGACATGAGCTCGGCCCGTCGAGGCTGAATCCATGCCGCTCATCCCGAAAAAGGAACGGCTGCTGCCGTGTCCTACATATGCGCAACTTATCGCCCTACCCTCGGGTTCCAGTACGCATCTGGCGACCGACTCATCATGGCCGGCCAGACCGTCTCAGCACCCACGGCCGTGGCGCAGTCGAGGCGACTGCACAGCCATCAACCAGCTCAGACCGAAAAGGGCGAAAATGATGCTAGATGCGACAACACAGCAAGAGCTAGCGGTCCACCAAGCGGTCTCAGTCGTCCTTCGCGCCCTCAAGAGGCGTGTGGGCGTAAGCGAACGGGATGTCGCTCTCCTAACGAGCACGCAGGACCGGACGGTTAGACGATGGCTAGACGGATCAGCCATACCACGAGTCGACAGTGCGGAGCGCATTGACGAGCTCCGAGCGCTAGTTGTGGTTCTCGGTGAGATGCTCGACCCGGACGGAATCGTCGCGTGGCTACGAAATAGAAACCCACTCTTGGGGTTTCGACGGCCACTTGAAGTGCTAGCGAGAGACGATGGGTTCGATGACGTGCTGGGTGCAGCTCAAGCGCTGACGTCTGGCACATACGTCTGACGAGACCGATGAAGGGGGTGGGCCCAAATGGACTCACCCCCTTCTCTAACGCACGACGGACTCGGTAAAAGCCGAGACCTCGGCGATAGTCGATGACCTCTGCCTTGTCGAGGCTAAACAAGGCGGGTAAACGAAGGTACCGGCGGACAGCAAGCGGCATGAAAGTCCAATGGACTCGGGCGATCGGCGCGACACGCGCTACCCGACGATTCCTCCGGCTTCCCAGCCAGGTGTTCGCCAGGCGTTCGCCAAGCCGCGCCTGGCTGATATGTCGCTCTCGAACGGGCCGACGCTGTGACGCACAGCGATGTTTCACCTGCCGCGGCGTCGCAGTCGCGCGCCCGAGTCGCGCGCCCGAGTCGCGCGAGTCACCTCGAGGCGATCGAAGCCTCAGCCGCGGCACCATCGAGCCGGCCCTCCTCGCGGATCGGCGCGGCGGAGAAGTGCGCGAGCTCGAGCACGATCTTCGCGCCGCCCTCGGGCGACTGCGCGGCGGTCACCTGGCCTCCGTGGGCCTCGGCGATCGCGCGTACGATCGCCAGGCCGAGTCCCGTTCCCCCCGCAACGCGATCCCTCGCTGTGTCGGTGCGATGGAAGCGATCGAAAACCCGCTCGCGCTGCTCTACGGGGATTCCGGGACCGTCGTCTTCGACGAAGAAGCGCACGCCATCGCACGCGCCAAGCTCGACACGCATACGGACGAGCCCATCGCCGGTGCCTGTGTGGCCGATAGCGTTGGCGACGAGGTTGCGCAGCGCTTGGGCGAGCCGATCGGGATCGCCGCGCAGGCTGCCGCGCGGAACCTCGCCGAGCTCGAAGCGGCGGACCGCGAGCAGGCTCATCCCGTCCCACAGCTCGTGCACGAACGGAGCGAGGTCGATGGTCTCGACTTGCAGAAACTCCGTCTGCTCCATCCTCGCCAGCAGCAGCAGGTCATCGACGAGGCGTCCGATGCGAGCGATCTCTGCCTGCACGAGGCACTCGACGCGCCGTACCTCCGCCGCTGGCGGATTCGGCTGCGTCGCGAGCACCTCGAGCTGACCGGCGACGACCGTCAGCGGCGTGCGCAGCTCGTGCGACGCATCGGCAACGAACGCACGCTGCGCCGCGAACGCTTCGGTCAGCCGATCGAGCATGTGATTGAAGGCGTCGGTCAGCACCCGGACCTCGGGCGACTGCCCGCCTGGATCGTGGATGCGCGGATGCAGGTCGCCCGCATCGACGCGCGCCGCCACGACGGCCATCCGGCGCAACGGCCGCGAGACACGTGTACCGATTAGGCAGGCGCCGAGCAGAGCACCGGCAAGGGCGAGGACGCCCGCCAGGATGAACGCGCGTGCGACGCCGGCCTGGGCCTGGGCGACGGTCGCCAACGGCTCCCCCACGCCGACCGTGACCCGCTGCCCGCCGGGCAGACGGACGGAGCGCTTCAGCAAGCGCAGCTCGCCGACGTCTGGAAGCGTCAGCGTCGAGTAGCCGGGGCCCGCTGTGAGCAACCTCTGCGAGAGGCGGTTCTCGGCGGTTTGCTTGGCCGCGCTCTCACCGTTATCTGGCACCTCGGCGGTGAACAGCTCCGGGCGATTCGTGCTCGTCGACGCACCGGGGATCAGCGTGAAGAGCAGCGTCGAGGTAGCCGCGAACGGCTGGCTGTGGACATAGCGATTGGACATCTCGAAGGCGCCGCGCGGCGTCCTCGGCATGGCGAGCTGCAGGCTGCGTGCAAGCTCGCTGGAATCGCCGCCGAGCTCGGTGTCGATCTGACGACGCAACTGGCCCCCTGTGCCCCGGTAGACGGCGACGAAGGAGACTGCCGTGCATGCGAGCACGACGAGTGCGATCCATCCGGCCAGACGCCAGCGAAGTCCGACACGGGCGTATGCCATACGCATCAGCCGCTGCGCTCGGTCGCTTGCGTGCCGAGCCGATAGCCGACTGAGCGCACGGTGAAGATCGGCGCCGGATCGCCTGACCGGCCGAGCTTACGGCGCAGATAGCCGACGTAGACGTCAACGACGTTCGTCGCGGGGTCGTGCTCGTAACCCCACACGGCGCTGAGGATCTCCTCGCGCGAAAGCACCTGCCCGTGATGGCGCAAGAGGCAGGCAAGCAGCTCGAACTCGGTCGCCGAGAGCGCGACCGAACGACCGTCGCGATGGGCTTTGCGCGTCAGCAGGTTCACCTCGATGCCCTCGCCCTGCAGCGTGCTCGCCGATGCCTGCAAGACGACGCGCAGTTGCACGCGCAGCCGCGCGACGAGCTCGGCGAGCGAGAATGGCTTGACCAGGTAGTCGACCGCCCCCGTTTCAAGCCCGGCGATGCGGTCCTCGATCTCACCGCGCGCGCTCAGGACGATCACGGGCATCGTCGGAGACGCGCGCCTGACAGACGCGAGGATCTCAAGGCCCGAGCGGCCGGGAAGCATCAGATCGAGGACGATCGCGTCGAAGCTGCCGCCGAGCGCGAGCCGCTCGCCCTCGGCGCCGTCGAGGCTCGACTCGACGACAAACCCCTCGGCCGTCAGGCCACGTCGCAGGAAGTCCGCAATCCCGGGCTCGTCCTCGATCACGAGCACCCGGGTCGGCGCAAGCGAGTCGCCGACGGCCACGCTTCGCGCCGGCTCACCCCGCTGTGGGCGCGCAGCCATGCTCATCGATCAAGCATAGGCGCGCCCGCTCGGAGCGTTTACCGCACAGGCGCTTTTGATGAGCTTTCTCATCAACGGGTTATCGAGTCGTTAATCCCCGCTCGAACACTGCTTGCGTGGCTATTGAGCACCAAGCGAGCGCATCCGCTCTCACGCGGCCGAGAACACGTCGCACCGGTGGCGGAGGCACGGCCGGCAACGAGCGGCTGACCGCGGCGACCGGTGCTGTGCTGATTGTGCTGCTTGCCGTCATCGGGCTGACAATCATCTCGCTGGCACGGCTGTTGTGGGTTCACCTGTTTGTCGGGATGCTGCTGATCGGACCCGTCGTGCTCAAGCTGAGCAGCACGGGCTATCGCTTTGCGCGCTACTACACGGCAAACCGGAGATACCGGCAGAAGGGCCCGCCGCCGACGCCTTTGCGCCTGATCGCTTCGGTCGTCGTCCTCAGCACGTTCGTCGTGTCGCGCTGCTGTTCATCGGGCCAAACTCGCGCGGAGCGCTGCTCCCGATCCACAAGATCAGCTTCTTCGTCTGGGTCGCGTTCATGGCAGTTCACGTTCTCGCGCACCTCCCGACCGTGGCGCGCGCTCTGCGCGCCGACTACACCCGTCCAGCGGTGAACGGCCATCAGCCACCCGGTCGCAACGGCCGCGCGCTCGCGCTGATCAGCGCGCTCACGGGAGGTGTCGTGCTCGCGATCCTCGTCATCCCGCAGTTCGCTCCGTGGCTCTCCTCACAGCACTTTCACCACTGACCCGAAATGCGCTCGCACAACACACACGTCCGTGACAGCTCGCTGCGCAAGCTGACGAGGATCAACCGCTGGCTGATCGCCGCAAGCGTGGCGCTCACGGGCCTCTTCCTCGAGGCGGCAGCGCACGCGTTTCCAGGGAAAAGCGCGACGCGCTCGGCGGCGGCGAAGCACACGCGCACGCAAGCACACCACCATCGCACCAGCCATACCTCCTCGACGCACACGCTCAACCCGCCACAGCAGCCGCCGCAAGCAACGACGGAATCGACCACGGCGTCGGAACCGACGGCACCGGCGCAGGGATCGGCGCCAAGCGAAGAAGCGCCCCGCGAAGCAGCGCCGGCCAACGAATCTGCCCCCGTCGAACCGGCACACGAACCGGAAGTGACGCACGAATCGGCGCCAGCGCCAGCTGAAGAAGCGGCCCCGCCGGTCGTCTCGGGGGCCTCGTGACCGATCTTCGATCTCGCGATGAGGACGTGCCGGGCCGCGCACGATGGGAGGCGCTCGGTACGAGCGTCGAGCTGCGTGTCAGCGAACCGCGCGGGCTACGCGTGGCGCGCAAAGAGGTTGAGCTCGCGCTCGAGGCGATCGACCGAGCGTGCAGCCGCTTCCGCGCCGACTCGGAGCTCTCGTTGCTGAACGCCCGCGCGGGGTGCCCCGTCCACGTCGGCCGGCTGCTGATGGAAGCGCTCGAGCTCGCGCTTGCCGCGGCGGCGCTGACGGAAGGAAACGTCGATCCGACAGTCGGGCGAGCACTCGAGCTCAACGGATACGACCGCACCTGGCGCGAGCTCGCACCGCCGTGCGGCGAGCCGGGGGCGAACGGCGTCACGCTGCACGCGCTGATCGGCTGGCGGACGATCTCGCTCGACCGCGCGCGCTCAACGGTGCGCGTGCCAGCGGGGGTGCGACTCGACCTCGGCGCGACGGCGAAGGCGTGGGCGGCAGATCGCGCGGCGGCGGCCGCTTCGGCGGCGGCCGGCTGCGGCGTGCTCATCAGCCTCGGCGGGGACATCGCCGTCAGCGGTCAGGCTCCGGCGGGCGGCTGGCAGATCAGGGTCACAGACGATCACCGCAGCGGCCTCGACACACCGGGGCAGACGGTCTCGATCGTCTCGGGCGGGCTTGCGACGTCGAGCACCGCCGTGCGGCGGTGGAGTCACGCCGGGCGCACGATGCACCACATCATCGACCCGCGGACCGCGGCGCCTTCGCGGTCGCACTGGCGCACGGTCAGCGTCGCTGCGGAGGACTGCGCGCAGGCGAACATCGCCACGACAGCCGCGCTCGTGCGAAGCGGGGGCGCGCTCGACTGGCTGAACCGGCAAGGCCTCCCGGCTCGCCTGGTCGACCTGCAGGGGGGCGTCAGGACGATCGGCAAGTGGCCGGCGAAGCTCGACCGCGACGAGGCTCGCGAGCCGGCGGTGAGTCGATGAGCGTGCTCGCCGCATCGGCGGGAGGCAGCGCGTACTGGTACCTGACGCGCTCGACGGGTGCCGTCGCGCTGCTGCTGCTGACGTTCGCGATCGTGCTCGGCGTCGTCGACGTGTGCCGCTGGAGCACGCCGCGCTGGCCACGCTTCGTCGTCGACTCGCTGCACCGCAACGTCTCGCTGCTGGCGATGGTGTTCCTCGTCCTGCACATCCTCACGTCGGTGCTCGACAGCTTCGCGCCGATCTCGCTGCTCGACGCGTTCGTCCCATTCGCGGGCTCCTACCGCCCGCTCTGGCTCGGGCTCGGCGCGATCGCGTTCGATCTGCTGATCGCGGTCACGCTGACGAGTATGCTGCGCCAGCGATTCGGCTACGCGAGCTGGCGTGCGATCCATTGGCTGACGTATGCGAGCTGGCCGATCGCGCTGCTGCACGGCCTCGGCACGGGCAGCGACGTGGCGAGCACGTGGCTGCTCGCGCTCAGCATCTTCTGCGCGGCAGTCGTGCTCGCGGCCGTGCTCCTGCGCGTAGCCGCCGACTGGCCGGAGCACCTCGCACGTCGTGGCGCGGCGCTCGGCGGCGCAGGCGCCTTCTCGCTGTTCCTGCTCGTGTGGCTCCCTGCGGGCCCGCTCGGCAGCGAATGGGCGCGCCGCTCAGGTACGCCAAAGTCGCTGCTCGGACACCACGCAGCCCACGCGAGCTCGCAGGGAAGGCGCCGATGACCTTGCCGAGGCTGCTCGCGGGGCTTCCGGACCACGGCACGGTCGACCTCGACGGGCACCTGCGCACACACGGGGAGCTGCCGCACGAGCGCCGACACAGGCGCCGCGAGTCGCCGCTGATCGAGCTGCTCGAGCACGCCGCCCTGCGCGGGCACGGCGGCGCCGGCTTCCCGACGGCGAGGAAGCTGCGCTCGGTGAACGCGTCGCGCCGGCGCCCGGTTGTCGTCGTTAACGCAGCCGAGGGTGAGCCGGCGAGCCTCAAGGACAGCACGCTGTGCCAGCTCGCACCGCACCTGGTGCTCGACGGGAGCCAGCTCGTCGCAGAGGCGCTCGGCGCGGACGAGATCGTCGTCTGCGTCTGTGAGACCGCTCCGCACAGCGCTCAGAGCATCGCGTTGGCGATCGAGGAACGCAGCGGATCGCAGGGACGCGTTCCGGTCAGGCTTAACCTCGTGCCCAGCGGCTACGTATCCGGGCAGGAGTCTGCGCTAGTCAGCCATCTCAACGGGGGCGCGGCGATCCCGAAGTTCACGCCGCCGATGCCGTTCGAGCAGGGCGTCAAGCGTCGTCCGACATTGATCAACAACGCCGAGACGCTTGCGCACGTCGCGCTGATCGCGCGCCACGGAGCGACGTGGTTTCGCGAGCTTGGCACGGCGAGCCGGCCGGGGTCGGCGCTCGTGACGCTCGGCGGGCCGGTCGCGCACCCGGGCGTCTATGAGATCGAGCACGGCGCTTTACTCAGCTCGCTGGTCGACGCCGCAGGCGGGCTCGAAGGACAGCCGCGCGCGGCGCTGTTCGGCGGCTACGCGGGCACGTGGATCGACGGCACGCTGCTGCGCGGGGTCGCCCTCGCCGACGAGCACTTGGCCGTGCACGGGGCTTCGCTTGGGGCCGGCGTCGTTGCGCTCCTCTCAGAGGACGCGTGCGCGGTAGCCGAGACGGCGCGAATCGCGCGCTGGCTCTCTGATCAGGGCGCCGGCCAGTGCGGGCCGTGCGTCAACGGCCTCGGCGCGCTCGCGAGCACGATCGAGGAGATCGAGGCAGGTGAAGCACAGGGCAACACGGGCAGGCGGATCGAGCGGCTCGCGTCGCTGACGCGTCGCCGTGGTGCGTGCGGTCACCCGGACGGCGCCGTTACGTTCATCCTCAGCGCACTGCAGACGTTCTCCGACGAGTTCGCCGACCACGCCAGGCACGGTCGCTGCAGTGCATGCGAGCGCCCGGCCGAGCTGCCGCTGGCACTCGACGCACGGGTCGGTGCCAGCCGGCTCCGGGCGGTGACCGTCTGATGAGCCAGCGCCTGCACTTGAACCCGATCGCGTGCGAGGCGCACGGCATGTGCGCGGAGTTGCTGCCCGAGCGCATCACGCTCGACGAGTGGGGCTATCCGATGATCGACGACGAGCCGCTGCCGCACGCGCTCGTCAGCCACGCCAAGCGGGCAGCGGCCGCTTGTCCTACGTTCGCGCTGCTGCTCGAGCGCGAGCGCGGGTGAGCTGCGGTCGCCGCGCCCGGCCAGTGCGGCGAGGCCACGAGCAGCTCGCTGGCGAGCCCATCGCATCCGAGCCTCTCAGCCACGCCCGACGCGCATCTCGGGCTGCCCCACGTTCGCCGCTCTCGAGCGTGTGCTGCCAAGCTCTCCGACAGGCGCGGAAGCTGAGACGTGCAGCGCTGGCCGAGCCACGGCAACATGCTGGCGCCAGTTGACCACGAAGCGCTGAGCTGTCAGACGACAGACCACCCAGGAGGCGGCGCTCCAGGTATCCACGCCTTCGTAACGCCACCGCCTTGCTGGCGAAGTAGCTCGGCGTAATCGTTGAGCTGGTTTTGAAATGCAAGCTCCTGGCGTGGGTCTGTCCCGGTGTCGTCGAGTTCTTGGCGCCATGTCGCAAGTGCCGAGAGGGTCTCCGTGTGAGCGTCGTCGGTCCACCATTGGTCTTTGAGGTTTTCGAGGTGTCGGGGGTAGCGGCCGTATAGGGCGACGATGGCGCCCCACATGTTCTGGCGCCAGTCGGAGTCCCCACCGTAGGGCTCAAGCCATGGTGCGCGGTCGCTTCCTTTGTGGACCGTGATCGGGGTTGCTGGTGGGATCTTCCCGTCCTCACTCGACTGGCCGATCGCGTTTTGGAGGAGTTGCGCGGCGAGGGTCGCCGTGCGTGTGTCCGCGGATGTCGCCAGCTCCTGCAGCCGGGTCATGGCAGGGGTCGGCAGGAGCACTTTGATGCTGTGGCTCATCGCGTGCGCTCCGGCGTCGGCGTGGCGAGTCGGTGGATGGCGCGCCCGAGCCCAGGGATCAGGCGGGCACGGCTCGGGGCGATCGCGAGATCCATGCCGGGTCCCCAGTCATGATCGGGTAGCTCAGCGTGGGCCAGGGATGGAGTCTGCGCGTTGCTTCGGCGCATAAGTTGGGCGAGCCGCTCGATTCGGTTCTCGTCTTGACCCTCGCTGCCTAGGTCTTCTCGGTTGACGTACCAGTGGGTGCCTTGCCGAGGCCGGGATGCCTCGACGTAGGCGGACTCCTTGCTCGTCTGCCAGCCGCCGGTCACGACCAAGGTCTTCGTGACGGTTGCGCCCTGGGCGCGGTGGATGTGTCGCGCGTAGCCGAGTCGAACGTTCGCGAGATCCTCCCCCGCAAGCGTTCGCTGATAGCCGGTGTCATCGAACTTGATGAGTGCTTCGTATTGCGAGTTGACCCTGAGGACTTCGCCTTGGCTGCCGTTCTCGATCCTCGGTTTGTTGGGCTCGTGGTGCTGAGCGATCATCGCCACCCTGTCCCCCTCGCGGATGCCGTAGTGGACGCCTGGGATGGCCAGCTCGAGCTCGCCGAGCTCACCGCGCTCTGCGCGGTGGTACTGGGCTCGGGCGTTCAGGCGGTGGATCTCCTTGTTCGAGGCATCGGAGATCAGGGCGATCTCCTGCGTGGGATATGTCTTGGTCAACTCAGCCCAGTGCTTGACCGCCTGCTCTACTGCCTGATCGCGAGTGTCAGCCATGTGAAGCTGCCCGCGCGAGCGGTAGTGCGCCATCGCCTTCTCAGAGCGCCCGGCGCGTAGATCCGCCCACGCCCGCTGTTCGGCCGGGTCAAGCGTGCGTCTGACGTCTGAGAGCTCCGCGCTGGGAGCTAGGTTGCTGAGCCGCTCGAACATGCCGCCGGCGCCGATCGAGGGCAGCTGCGCGGCGTCGCCGATCACGACGAGCTTTGAGCCTGAGCGCTCGACCACGTGGGTGAGCCGCTCCAAGCGATCGGTGTCACCCATCCCGGCCTCATCGAAGTAGATCGTCGCCTCGGCGTCGATCACGAGGCGAGCGTGGCCGGCTCTTGAAACCAATGCGTCGAGGGTCAACGTGCGCCCGGCGAGGGCAGGCGTTGCTCCTCCGAAGAGTTGAGCGGTGGAACCCGAGACCGCGACCCCGAACGTCTCTCGCCCCATCAGTTGCTCAGCCCGTGCCGCCGCGTCGATCACGACACCCTTCCCCGTCCCGGCGGGGCCGATCAGGACGGCTCCGCGCTCTGGGCCGGTCAAGACTTCCAGGGCTTCTGCCTGCTCATCGCTGAACGCTCCACCGATCCGGTTCGTGACTTCCTCCCGAGCGATCTCTCTGGCCACCTCCCCCACATCGCGATCCGTTGCGCCCGCAAACTCAGCAAACCGGCGCTCGATCGCCTGCTCACGCGCCCGCACGCGCAGCGTCGTCATGCTGCCGCCCTGTAGCGGCAAGATCCGCCGCTCGGAGATCATCGAGCGCGAAAGCGCGAGCGCTTCGCTTGGCGTGAGTTCGCCGACGGACTGCTCGAGCAAGACGGCGCGCATCTCAATCGGCGTGAACGTCGCAGCGCGCTCGGTCAACCGGGCTTCTACGCGATCCTCCAGCGGCGCGGCTCGCTCGCGGGCGTCAACGTCTGCGGCAGGTAAGCCGAGCTCTCCCTCTGTGAGGCAGAAGCGAGCGGCTGTCTCATCCCATGACACCTGCAAGTCATGGCAGGTAGAGAGGGTCTTTGCTTTGCGGGTTTCGCGCTTCAGCTTGCGGAGCTCTCCACGCTCAGGCGCCCGGCCCCACCTCGCACGGAACCTCTCGGCAGCCTGGGCGACCTCACGGCTGCGCGCAGAGAACGCACCCAGCAACCCCTGGGGCACTCCGGCGAGCTCGAAGTACCTGCCGCCCTTCCCAAGCCCCGCCTGGATCCCGTAGCCGCGCTGTTGAAGCTCTGTTGCGAGCGCTGAGCGGTAGAACGCTCCTACCTCGCGAGCCGCGCGGAAGATCGGCCGGGACGCCACAGCCACCATCTGCCCGTCCTCACGCACGGCGCTCGTAAGCACGACGTGGGAATGAAGCTGCGGGTCGGGGGGATCGCCCGCCAGCACTCCGCGGGCAACGGTGTGGCGGTACTCCGCGGCTACCAACTCTCGGGCTGGCTCCTCGAGAACCTCCGCGCCGTAGCGACGGCGGACGCTCGGCACGGTCTCTGTTAGATGAGCGATTGCCTGCTGGACCGCGGCGGCGTGCGCAGCCTCCATGTCCGCCTTCTGTCGAGAGTCTCCAAGCGCCCAGACTGTGGAGATGGACTTGGGTGGGCTGAATGTCACGTCGATCCCTCCCCCACGGTTTCCATCCGCTCCCGCGCGACGAAGCCAGCGGCCTGTCTGAGGGTGACGGCCCTCCATCAATGCGATGAAGTCCCTGCCCTCGATCTGCTCTCCTTCGATCCCCAGCCTCGCAAGGGTGTTGGGGCTTGTCAGCCAGCGACCTGGGGCCTGTGTCGGCTCGCCGTCAGGAGTCAGGTAGTAGTCGCCGAGTTCTGGGGTGATCGTCTTGCTCTCCAGATACCTCGCGTATCCGCCGCTCTTGGCGGCGCCGATGCTCGAAGCGGTCATCACGCCCTCCAATGAACGCGAGCGACCCAGACCGGCCATCCAGTTGGGCACCAAATAGTCCCCAAACGCACCCCTGTGCATCTGGTCTGTTCGAGGACTGCGAAGCGCTGCGTCTCGGGAGATCGCCGCCGGCGTTATCGTCTACTAGTCGGTCTGCTTGACGCCCAGTGCTCTGCGTAGATCGCGGTAAAGCTTCCCTGTGAGCTGCCTACGCGTGGGCACGAGCCGGACTTAGTCGGCCGACGCAGTGGTCGCCTCGAGTGCGGACGCTGCCGCCATCGGAAACTCGTCGGCGAGGATCGCTGTCAGGATCTCCGCCATGCCCGCCGGCTGGTGGCCCTGCTCCTTCATGCGCGCCAGCACGAGGTCCCTAAACGCCTCGTAGTTTGTCCCTGAAACATGGTTGGCGACGAACCGGCGCAGTACGTCACGGCCGCGGAACGTGTCGCGCCAAGCGTCCGTCTCGAGGTCCCGCTCGCGCTCGGCTCGCCTGTCACGCTCAAAGCGGCCCAATGCGTCGAGTGCCAGCTCACCCTCGCCGAGCGAATTGACGCGCTCGACCGCCGCGGCGATCGAGCTGCCGAATGCAAGCGCGAGCTCCTGCGCCAGCGGGTCCGCCCCGACGTTCAGCGCCCGCACGAGCAGATCGTTGGCGTGCACGGTGAGCTCATGGTGCACCAGTTCACCTACCGTCCCGCGAGCGCAGTCCCTGAGCGCGGCATCGACGCGCTGTGGCGAGGTCAACTCCGCGTCGCCGCGGCTAAGCTCGCTGACCGCCCGGTAGACGTACTCGGGATCAAGTAGGTAGTTCTCGATGTGGTAGGCGCCCCAGGTGAACTGCCGCGCGACCGCAGCCTCTTCGAGGCCGCTGTCTCGGTCGCGCACCGCGTAGAAGCGAGCGCCCAGTGTGTCCGACCCAATCCGGTCGAGCGTCTCGTGCAGGGCCGTCACCTGGCGCTTGTTCCCGGCGGCGACCGTGTTCACCGCGGCGTCGAACTCGGGAAACAACCGCTGCACCATGCGCACGTCGAACTCGACGTCGCCCGCCCCCTCGAAGAGCACGACCTTCGCCCCGGGCCGGTACGCCGCCAGATCCCCCACGAGCTCAATGACCAGGCGCTCGATCTCTTCGCCGGTCGTGATCGGCGAGGCCTGGTTCTCGGCTTGGCGCGACCGGTCCCCGCGGCGCATGTGAAACACCTGGAAGCCCTCCAGGTTGACCGCCTCACGCAGGATCGTGTCGGAATGGGTGATCAGCCACAGCTGATTCTGGCCCTCGGCGACCAGATGCTCGAGGTAGAACCGCGCGAGGCCCCTCAGCAACCGCGGATTGAGATGCAGCTCGGGCTCGTCGAGGAGGATCACAGAGGTCCTTGGGCCCGAGTTGCGCAGACGGACGTAGCCGTAAAGGACCTCCTTCTCGCCCGAGCTGAGGTCATCGAGGTCATGCACACTGCCGTCCCGCAATCGAACCGGAAACTCCACACCGCCGTCCGTCGTCGGCTGCGGACCGAGAAACTCCTTGCCTGGGAAGAATGTCTCGAAGAGGTCGCGTAGCGAGTCGACAAGATCAGCCTGCTCTGCAAGCTCGTCGCTGCCCGCCTCCTCCGCCAGCTTGCGTCGGACGTACATCGAAGCCATCTCGCTCTTGAGACCGGCGTACTTGTTCTGCGAGTTGTAGAGCGCACGCTCGCGACGTTGGTTCTCCACGCTCGTGAGGTCGAGATTGACCCCACCAACGCGCTCGCGATCATAGCGCCGGTGAGCTCCGTGGAAGTCGAGCACGCCAATCTGCCCTGGTTCGTAACGGCTGAATGCGAGCTCAAGAAGTCGTGACGGGTCAGCGATCAGCTCGGCCCTGGGGGTGAGCCTGAAACGCGCGCGGATGACCTCCTCCCGCAACTCGCCGAGCAACTCTATTTTCGCCTCGGTCGCGCGGCGCACGACCTCCTCGTGGTGGGCGCGGTACTGCGAGGCGAGCGGCGCAGTGTTAAGCGCTCTCCAGTCTGCCAGCTCGGGCACGACTTCCCTCCAGGAGGCGGCCATCAACAGGTCTGTCGCGTTCGCGCGCAGGTGCTCCTTTTCGCTCGGCGTGAACGCGAAGTCCGCCTCGATCACGAGCTCGCGCTGACGGTCCTGCAGCAGACGCAGCAGCTCTTGCGGGCTCTGGTTGAAGTTGATTTGGAACTCCCCGAACCAGTTGTGCCACTCGTTCTGCTGGTAGCCACCGTAGACCGACTTCAATAGCCGTATGGCATCGAGGACGCAGGACTTGCCGCAGCCGTTCGGGCCCGCGATGACTGCCGCATCGCGCAGATCGTCAAGGCGAAACCGCGTGATCGCCTTGAAGTTCACGATCTCTAGATGACGCAGCTGCACGGGCATCAGGCTACCGCTTGCGTGCTCGCACTCGATACTGATCTTCTTCCCCGAGACTCAGGGTGATCGGATGGGCTGCAGCGGTACCCGCAGCCGCGTCGCTTGCGGTTAGCACCGGGCGCCAGAACGAGCGCAAACGGAACCCTATTGGAACCTTGGCCCCCTCCGGCCACCCCCGCCACGCCACGAAAAACCCAGCCCGAGCTGGGCTTTTTCTCATAGCGGGGGCGGGATCAGGACCCAATCCTGCGACCGCTCTAGAGCCAAATATCGCCGTCATCTGGATCGAGGAGTCTTGGCCGCTCGGGAGCAAGGCTTGAATACGGCCTTCCAGCCGGACCTCGGCCGCTACAAGATGCAGTCGAGCGAAGGCACGGATGATCTAAGACCGGCTGCCCGCGCCGATCCGATAGATCACCGCCACTAGCTAACTGAGCCTGTCGCCGCCGTGCGGGGCGTCTCCTCTGGCTACCCCACGCAGCCCGTCGGGCTGTCGAGCCGCCCGCAGCCGTGTTCGCCGGCACCAACCCGAGTAGGAGACACCAACACCCAAGATCAAGCCTGGTTTTCCAAATTGTTTCTTGGCAATTTGCAGGCTCTTTATCTGAGGACTCAACTTCTTCACACTCGTCCGCTGAATCTATGCTACGTCAGCGGTACCGTGACTCCCGGTGCTGCACATACTGCGACCTCATCGTTGATGGTCGCCGGCGACTATGTAGGACTAGGGGGTGCGACGGCATGTCGAGCCACAGGTCACGTGCGGCGATTCACGCGCCAACCTCGGCGCAACGTGCGAAGCGTGGGAAATCGTCGCGTGTGCGGCTCGATGTGCTGTTGGGGGCTCTCGGGATCGGATGCGTGCTTGCCGTCGCACTCGCGGTTCTCGTCAGTGTCGCCTCGCCGTCACATCGCACAGCATCGAACAGTCCCAATGCGCCTGTCGCGAGCAAAGTCGGAGCCCTGCTCTCAGGTATTCCACAGCACGGGAACGCCCTGGGCTCACCAAACGCACCGGTCACGCTGCAAATGTTCGGCGACCTCCAGTGCTTAGACGTCAGGCACTGGTTTCTCGCATTCCTCCCGGCCATCGTCAACGACTTTGTACGGCCCAACATCCTGCGGCTCGAATACCGCGCCTTGAAGACCGACACCCTCAACCCCAAAGTGTTCGTCATCCAGCAAACCGCCGCGCTCGCCGCCGGTCGACAAGACAAGATGTGGAACTTCCTGTCGACCTTCTACTACGAGCAAGGACCCGAGTACACCACCTACGTGACCGAACAATACCTTGACGGAATCGCCAGACAAGTACCAGCACTCAATCTCGCCCAGTGGAACAACAACCGGGTTGTCCCGCTCGCCAAGACAGTAGTCGCTGACGACCACACCGCCCGCGCTCTCGGGTTTCACGACACGCCAGCATTCCGGATCGGCCGGACCGGCGAGCCCCTACGCAAGTTCGCCGGCCGCAACCTCGTCATCTACCCACGCTATCACTACAAGCTCTCACCAACCGGCGCCCCCATCGTCATATCCAAGCAAAACGGGTACATGAACCCACTCTCACCCGTTGACGCACAAGACATCAAGAAAGCAATCGAAGAAGAACTCGACTAGCGATCCCGACAGAGGAGACGAACAATGCGTGACAGAGATTACCGGTTATACCAACGGACCATCAGGCGCATAATCGCGGTGGCCACGAGCGCCGTTCTCGCCATATCAATGTCGCTGCCGACCATCGCCGCGGCCTGCGAAGGCGGTGGGGGTGAAAAAGAAGCCAGCATCATCACCGTTGAACCAAAGCCGGTGAAATTCCCAGGCGGCGGCAAAACTACGCAGAAAGTCACGGTCCGGAATCATTCAGCAGAAGCCCTCTCGCTCGAAGTGAGTGCGACGGCCGGCTTCAAACTCCTTGGGGGCTGCAGCCATGTAATCACGAGCAAATGTGAAGAGACAGTGGAATGTGAAAAAACGCTGAACTCCGGGTGGTTTAAAGCGGCTACGGAACCACCCGATGAACTGTATTGGGACGAAACCAAACTCCAATGCTGAGCAGACTGTGTTCGCAGAGCGTCAGTACGTTCTAGCCAACCGAAAGATAGACTCGGGTGAAGCGCCGGGAATCCGCCTCGACGGAGTTTGGCGTGGCGCTCCACTCGTGATGGCAGAACCGAGGCAGACGGTCGCGCCGGCCCTTATGCCATGTTGGACGTGCGTTTCGACGTATTGCTTCCTTGGCTGCCCTTGTTCTCGGGTTACAATGGCGACCTAGCGGAGCATCAAGATCGCTTCCGGCCAGCGGTCAGACTCACCGTTGATCGTCGCGTCCGCAACAAGACCAGGCCGGCTCACGTGGCGCCGCTTCCAGCAGTCGCTGGTGGCGCAGGGCTAACTGCGAAAACATTTCTTCTGCGCCCGTGTCCCGTAACCCCCGTTAAAATGACCTTTCTAGAGGGGGGCCGGCCGCCCACCTAGACACGTCACGCTGATGCCGGGTGGCACTTTTCCTTATAGTAAGCTATCGCCGCAAAGTAAACGGCCCACGCTGCCGGATTGTATGGGTTTGTCGCAACTGCAAGGGAGGCAGCAGCTAGAGTCGCCGTGGCCAGGGCGCATAGCGTAGGGTTCGGGCTGGCTGCACGTACCTGTCGGATCTGAGCGATTTTCCGGATCGTCTTTCGCATAAGAATAGTGTTCGCCGCCGCCTTCTATCGCTGGTTCCACACTCATAAACTGCGCGGTGGCTGTGTCGTACTTACGTGCGCCGAGCCAACGACAACTGGGGGCCAAGGGGACGCCACCAAACTCATCGCTCGATCTGCGAATGTCCGGATCACGCAGCGCGGATCGAAACCTATATGTCTCGCGTGCGGCGCCAGCGCGCGAGCCGACCGTTGCAGGTGCATCTACTGGGCGGGATTGATACGGGATCCTGCGACCGCAGCAGAGCCAAGCGTAGCAATCGCCCACAGAATTGAGGAGTCGTGCTCACTCAGCGAGCCGGTGCCATCCTAGATAGGTGCGGCCAAACGGCTTCGCGGGACACGCCACCCCGGGCGCAACGCCGGCTCTACTGAGCTTCGATTGCCACGAGCTGCGCGCGCGCCAGGCGCGCATAGGGGACGAGCGCAGGGTCATGGACCTCGTTGCGGTCGTGGTAGGCGAAGTAGCGCGGCGCAAGGCGCGAGCTACCGTGTCGCGCCGTCTTCTGCTCGAACTCCTGCCGCGACCGGACGGCATAGTGGTTGAGCCGCAAGCGGCTCACCGAGACTCGCTTGACAGAGGAGTGGCGCGTCGCATACGGGTCAGTTTCGACCAGCGGTAGCCGCACCAGGCCACACCGCATCCGTCGCGCCCATGCGCGACGCTCGATCACGCGCACCGGCTCATGATCCTCTGTGACCGCAAGCGCTCCGTTGGCGTACTCGAAGAAGTGCGGCCCGATCGGTCGCACGGCGCGCTCGGGGTCCACGATGCTCTTGACGCGACGGTTGCGAACCCATTGCACCTTCGCGCGCTTCACAAAGCTCTCGATCACCAGGCCATTCGGCCTGGCCGTGAGCCCGGACGAGCCATAGACCTGCCAGTTGACGACGATGCCCGGATGCGCCTCGAACTCCCTGAGCACGTCGGGCGGCGACACCTGACCTGGCGAGAACAGGAACTCATCGAGGTCGATGAATGCAAGCCAGCGTGTCCGACCTCGGGCGTGCCTCAGCGCATCTGCGTAGGCCAAGCTCTGGCCGCCCTCGTCCAACGGGATCGAACAGTCTGCGACCGATACGACATCCGCGCGAACCCACGGCTCAATGACCTTCCGGCCGCCGTCGCTGCTGCCATTGTCGTAGAGGAAGAACCGCTCGACGCCTACGAGCCGATGAAACTCGATCCACTCAGACAGATAAGGCGCCTCGTCCTTGAAGATCGCGCAGATCGAAAGGTAGACCAGCTTCATCCATGGAGACGATACTCGCGGCCTACTCTTTCAACACCCTTTTGGCCCGTCCTCGACCACTGCGACCGTAAGCGTGCTCTCAGCGATAGACGCCCCGGCCGAAATGGCTGGGCCTGCGAGCGGAATGAAGCCGATCCCCGTCTTCGCAGTGCTTCTCGATTCACAAATGAATCGACGCCCGTAGATGTCTTACCACGGCAACCCGTTGCCCGACACTGTTCCCTCCTTCAACAACGAGCCACCCGCCCGAGACCCGACGCGCGGCCATCTCTCCTTCAAGGCCGGGGGCCTCGACTATCGCAGTACTGCCCGCCAGCGGCCGCATAGCTGGCAGACGCGGCGGCGCAAGCCCCGGATGTGATGCGTCGAGTAGCACCGCCGCGGCCAGTCGCTGCCCGCCAAGGTGGTATTTGGTGTTCGCACACGACATGAAAGCCTTGCCGAGCGGGTCTTTATCGGGGATAACTTGAGTCGCAACATTTGCTTCATCCGCTACAAGGCCGACGATCGGCACCGGCTGATCTTCGATCCGACATGCACCGTGCGTCGGATGATCCGGGTCCGGTACAACGGCGGTCGGCAGCCGGAAGAGGCCGACCCGTATGCGTCGCTCACTGATAAGTCTTCCCCTCCCATCAAACAGTCTTACGTTGGGGCGAATCGTCCGCGGGTTTGAGCCCAACGCGCCGTGCCGATCACGAACCTCGACTGCCACAACGCGGAATTCGTTGGGAAGCGTCGACTCGCTACGAGTCGCGATCGGATGACCGCCGTTGATGGAAACCGCACGGACCTGATTAGTCGTAACAACGTAGCCTTGCGTTATCGGCGGCGGGCTGCTTCTAGTCCATGACTCACTGATGATTGGCGCCTCCGTCGATCCGTCCGGGCAGGTGAACCCTTTCAACGTGACAGCACACCAGCCGACTTCGCCCGCTTCGATATCGGGCACGAGCCGGATCTGATCGTGTCTGACAACCAGCGCCGCGCTTGGATGACCGCTGGCGCACGCGGTCAGGACGAGCACGCACACGGTCACCGCCTGCACAAGAAACATCCTGCTCACGCGCGGATTGTACCGGTACGTGGTTGACTTGGCCTCCTCAACTCTCATATCGCCTCGTTCAGTCCGCTTCACTTCCGCCCGGCTCACCGCCAACCGGGTCTTCAAATAGACCAGGCCCCGAGAGATAGCACTGCGAGTTGCGGGGATTGACGCCAGACCCCGACCAAACGAATTGCCCATATAGCCACACCGAACCGTACACCCACCCTCTATACCATTTTTGAGGAATGCAATGGTCGGGCGGTTCTACGTCCCATTCGACGTGCCGTTTCGCATAGAAGTGTTCCTTTCCTAGAAACACTCGGACATATTTCCCGTCTTGGACGCGCCAAATCTCGATCTGCATCACAATCAACTGGGTTTGTTTGGCGCAGTTGACTACTCCCTCGATTAGCGCCTTGTCGATCCAATGGCTGCTGACCGTGCAGTGATACAGGTTCATGCCATGTTCCGGATCTGCGGCGCAGCCTTCTGTTTCTATGTTGCATTCTGGAACCGGAACTACCCCTGGCGGCCGTTCCGCCGCTTCCCGTTCTCTGATTTCCTGTTCGCGCTTGGCAGTCGCATTTGCAGCCGTCGATGCTGCAAAGGCGGCAACCCAGGGCGCAATCGTGCTTACGTACGGTGTCGCGAAATTGTCCGGCACGCCTGGCGTCAGGTTGGACGGAGCCTGCAGTGGCTGACCAATCTGCGGGACATAGGTCACGCCGTCTTTGGCGATCAAGCCAGAGGATTGTTCGCTCGTGACTCCGGATGCACCCTGCCACGCATACTTTGGCGGACTGGTCCCAGGCTGAGGGACGCCGAACTCTGTGCTGTTGTACTTAGAAGTGAGTTTCGTTTCAAGTTCGCTGTTGCCGACCGACGCGACGATGTTGCCTTGCAGATCATGTAGTTGAAGCACCACCGTTGTCGCGTTGCTCTGGACAGCCGCAAGCGCGCCGTTAATGCCTGAGATATTGCGTGTCCATTTCCCAGCAGATTCGCCCGTCCAGGCATTTGTCGAGCCCGACTCGTCGTAGTGCATAATTGAGGTCGCAGCCGTTTTGCCGCTTGTGACTGTTTCGCGCGTGCGCTCTTCGGGGTCGAGCTTGTATTCGCTCGTCTCTCCGTTTTGAAGCTGATTGAAGAGTTGGCCGTCCACGTAGTAGCCACTTGTGATTTCAGAGCCTTCGGTCCCGCCTGCGTCTGCTGCCGGAAGGGTCGTTATGTTGCCAAACGCTTCGTAAGTCACGCCAGCGTCGGTGAAGCGATCAGCTGGATCATAGGTATGCGGTTCGAGACTTCCGCCTTCGGGCGCGCATTTGCCTTCCGGCCCTGGTTTGCGAGTCGTAAGGCCGGTGCGGTTGCCGTCTTCTTCATAGCTGTAGATGCGCGTTGTGCAGCCTTCGCCAACCGGGGTTTCCTGGACTTGCGTGAGCCGTCCGGCCGCATCATAACTGTAGTTCGGCTCTTCGGAAAGGTTGCTGGTCTGCTTCATCGTTTCGCCGTGGATCGAAGGAACGATCGAGTCGCTCAACCACGTGCAGTTTTCGGTGCAGTGAGTGAGCTTCTTGTATTCGAGCACCGTGGCTGAGCTTGCCGAATTATAGGTGTAGTACGCACTCATGCCGTTCGGATAGCTCTCGCTGGTCATCTTGCCTTGTACATCGTAGGCGGCCGTGAAGGTGCCAGCTCCCGAGTCAATAAGGCGCGTGAACAAGCCAGTCACTTTGTCGTAGGTATAGCTCTGTTCGCCTGCTCCTTCGGCTGAGCCATCGTTAAGTTTTGTGACGCGGCCGTCTTCGTCATAAATGTATTTTGCCGTGTTGCTATCGGCATCGGTGTAGCTTGCGAGCTGCCCCCAGGTGGTGTATGTGCTTGTGATCGTCTTGGTTGTGCCTGCGAACGTCGTGCTTTGTTTTTCAAGGGTTCCGTTGGTCGTGTTGTACGTATCAGTGACCTTCGGAAGTGGCACGTTGTTGGCGGACATGATTTCGGTCGTCAACGGCCGTCCAGCACTGTCAAACGTCGTCGTCCTGGTTCTGGTGACCGAGCCAAATGCTTCAGTGATGACTTCTGGCTGGTTCCAGATGTTGTAGACGGTGGTCTTTGTCGGTAGTTCTGGCAGGCCGCTCGTTCCCGGCTGTGCCGTCGGACGCGTTTGGCATAGGAGGTTGGCCCACTCGGGATGGCTCCGACACGCCGCCACGCTGGCTTCCGTGCCGGCCGTGTAGTAGACGTTCTGAGTGGCATGAGCCGCCTGGTTGACCGCCGTCCACTTCTCCACGCGATTGTTTTCGCTATCGACTACATACATGTTGCCAGCAGCGTCGATCGAGTCGCCGATCGGTGCTTTCAGCTGTCCTTCGCCTGAGCCTTTGGTGGCAAACGTCGCACGATAGACGCCGGTTGAAGAGAACTCCTGCACATGGCTTGCGCCGTCGTCCACGACGTAGAGGTTGCCAGCGGAGTCAGCAGCTATCCCTTCGGGCGAATACAGTTCGCCACTGCCTTCGCCTTCGCCGCCGTACTGACCGAGATACGTGCCGGTACTCGAAAGCCTTTGCGCACGATGGTTGCCGGAGTCCGTGACCCACAGGCTTGTGCCGGAGAACGCTATGGCGACTGGCCGTTTGAACTGCACTTCGCCTGTGCCTTCTTTGCCGTAGGTGGCGATGAAGGTTCCCGTAGATGAGAACTCAACGATCTTGTTTGCGCTCATGTCAGGGACCCAGACGTTCCCGGCGGAGTCGATCTTCAGCCCTCCAGGACTGCTCAGTTCGCCCGCACCAGAGAAGCCAAAGGCCCTGACGAACGTTCCCGAAGAGGACAGCTCCTCGACGCGATGGTTTCCGGCGTCGGAGATGTAGACGTTGCCCGTGCTCTGGTTGACGTCGATCCCTCCCGGGCCGTGGAACTGGAGATTGCCCGATCCTTCGGTGCCATATGCGGCGATGAAGCTACCTTTGGACGAAAACTTCTCGACTCGGTTGTTGCCGTAGTCAGTCACCCAGATGTAGCCTTGGCCGTCGATCGAGGAGGCGATCGGCGTCGAGAACTGGCCGCTGCCCGAGCCGCTCGCACCAAACTGCGATGCGTAGGTCAGGCGCGCGGCGCCAGCTTCCGGCGGAGTCCACGACGAGAGCTGATTGGCGAACTGATCGGTGATGTAGAGCTTGCCGGTGCTGTTGACCACAAGGCCAGTTGGGTAGGAGATTTCGTGTTTGGGCCCCCACGTCCTCCATTCGGTCAGGAAGCGCCCGGCGGGGCTGAACTCCTGTACGCGGTAGTTGTAGGTGTCCGCAACGTAGAGATTGCCGGTGCTCGGGTTCGCGGCGATTCCGACTGCTTCTTTGAACTGGACTGCGCCTGAGCCTTTGCTTCCGAACTGCCCGACGTATTCGCCGGATAGCGAGAACTGCTCGATGCGGCTGTTGCCCGAGTCGACCGTGTACACGCTGCCTTCTGAGATAACGATGCCCGTGGGCCCGCTGAGTTGGCCGCTGCCCGTACCGTAGGTCCCCACTTCTTTCATGAATTCCCCGGTGGCAGAGAACTCCTCGATTCGGTTGTGAGCCCAGTCAGTGGTCCAGATGTCCCCAGAGGAGTCGAGCGTCACGCCAATCGGTTCTTTCAGCGCACTCGCCCCCGCGGTCCCGTAGGAGGCGACGAACGCTCCGGAGGGGCTCAGAACCTCGATGCGGTTGTTGTCGGTGTCGGCCACGTAGACGTTGCCATTGCTTTGATTGATCGCTATGCCCCATGGGTTCATGAACTGCCCATTGCCAGTGCCTTTGCTGCCGTAGGCCGCGAGGAACGTGCCCGTGGGCGAGAGCTTCTCGACTCGGCCGTTGTTCTTGTCGATCACCCATGTATTGCCGCTGGCATCAGTCGCCACGCCTGCCGGACGGTTGAATTGGCCGTTGCCCGCCCCTTCGCTGCCCACCGCAGCCGAGAAGGCCGGCGGGTAGACCGTTTCCGAGTTTCCGCCCGGATTCCGCGTTTCAACCACGTTCCCCGTATTCGCGTCGTACGTTGTCTTATGGATCAGGTTGAGGCCAGCGGGGTCGGTAACCGTCGAGGTCGGCTGGCGCAGTTTCCAGCCAAGGTTTTCCTGACCGCTATATGACGTGACGGACGTCCGCTTGTCGAATTCTTCTTTGTTCGCCGTTTCCGCCCCGTCTTCGGTCTTCGTCACCAGGGAATACGTTTCGCCCGAGGGAGCGCCTTCGTCGTAGTGGTACTTGACGTGGTTGCGCGCCTGCACTTCTTCGCCGGCTTTTTCTTTTCCTACGGCCAGCTTGACTATGTGCTGAGGGCCGCGGGTTTCCAGTAGCTGCCCTTCGCTGTTGTAGGCGCTTTGGGTGTCGAGCAGTTTGGAGACTTCAGCCGAATTGGCTTCTTTGAGCGCCGCAGCCCGATTGTCCGCGCTCAAGCTGCGCACGACCGCGTTTTCGGCGTTGTATTCCTCGGTGGAGATGCCGCCCGTCGGCGCGGCCGTGTTGACCGCACGGGCCTGGCTATCGAGGTAGTACACCGTGGCGCCTTTGTAGCCCGTAGCGGGCCAGTCCTGGGGGGTGTCAGGCGCAAACACCGCTGTGGCATACGCCGGGTCGTCTGCCTGTCCCCATTTTTCGGGTTCTGGTTTGCCCGTTGTTTTGTTAAGTCCCATTTCATACGGGGCACCCGCGCCCGACACCGGCACGCCGTAGTCAACGGTCCATCCGGGCTGTGGGTGCGATTCGCCCTGACTGGTGTTGAACGGCACCTTCCCGAGCTTGTTCGTCGAGGGCACGCCAAGCCACAGATTGCCGTCCGGTCCCGTAGCAATCGAGAACGCCCCGGCACCAGGCAGCGTGTAAAGGGTTGACGCACCCGACAACGCGACCTTAGCGAGCTGTGCGCCTTCGGTCGTGACCCACAGATTGCCGTCGGGGCCCGTGACGATCGCAGACGGATAGCCTACCGGTAGCGGGTACTCGCTGATAGCCCCGGAGGGTGTGATCTTGCCGACTTTGCTGCCAGTTGTCCCCCCGGCTACAGTGAACCACACGTTTCCGTCGGGGCCAGCGCTGATGCCAACCAGATACGGCCCGGCCGGCAAGGTGTATTCGGTGAGCGCCCCGGACGTCGTGATCTTCCCGATCTTGTGAGTGCCATCGTTCACAAACCATAGATTGCCGTCAGGCCCAGCGATAATTGTGACCGGGGCGCTTCCGGGCGGCAGCGCATAGTGCGTGATCGCACCTGACGGTGTTAGCTTCGCAATCTTGTCAGGGCCCCACTCCGCGACCCACAGGTTGCCGTCTGCACCCGCAGCAATTCCATACGGAGCGCTGCTTGCCGGAAGAGCGTATTCGGTAACTACACCCGCCGTCGTGATCTTCCCAACCTTGTTGGTCCCGTTGTCTGTAAACCACATCTTGCCATCGGGGCCGGCAGTAATTGCGTATGGGCTGCTGCCCGCAGGAAGCGCATATTCGGTAATCGCCCCCGAAGTCGTGCTCTTGCCGATCTTGTTGGTACCTTTCGCGGTGAACCAAACCTTTCCGTCCGGCCCGGCCGCGACTCCACTCGGAGCGCTCCCGCTGGGTAGGGCATATTCCGTAGCAATGTTGACCGAGCCGGAGGCTGCACTTGCCGCGGCCACAGCGCCGCCGCCGTTCAGCCCACTTACCTTGGCGACGAGCCTATGTCCGACGTCGCTCAGAACGGGGGTGTAGCTGGCATTTGTCGCTCCAGCAATCGGTACACATTCGCCGCCAGCCGCATTGCAATCCGTCCATTCAAAGGCGTAGGCCACCGGGCTGTTGCTCCAGGTCCCGGTTGAGACGCTCAGCGGCGTGCCCACGAGTGGAGTGCCCGTGATTTTCGGGGCTGCTGTGTTACTCGGGAGCGATCCCGCCCAGAGCCCGGAAGAGGTGGGCGCTTGGACGGCCTTTAGAAGTCGCCCTGCCCTCGAGTCGCCCGCTGTCGTGCCATGCGTAAATATCCACGACTCCTGCCCGGGCGGCGTCAGGGCCGTAACGTGGCTTTCCGCGTCATACCCGTAAGTCGTCTTCAAAGCTGGTGAGATGCTCGGGTTCCACTCGGCGCGCAACCGTCCTTGTTTGTCGTATTCATAGCGCGCCACGGCCGTAGTCACCATTGCTTTGCTCGCCGGATTGTAGGCGATGAACGACACTTCCTTGAGACGCCCCTTGTAGTCTTTCCATTCGCTCGCGTTTTCGCCCGTGGCTGTCGTCGTCGTTGCATACACGAATTCAAGTGCCCGGCAGCCTTTTTCTAGTTTTTTCACTTCGCACGTCGCCTGCGGGTGCGGCGCTACCTCAAGTGTCGGCTCAACGATCTTCTTTCCCGGTTCCGGTTCGGCCGTCGTGTATTCGTCGGTGACCGTATTGGTCGCGACCGGGCCTTTTGTCAACGTCGGCATCCATGAGTTGGCGCCGCTTGGGAGCGTGAACTTCGTGCTAGTGCCACTAGCCGGCTCTTCCAGGTAGTACGCAATGACTTTGTGTTCGCCATTTTCTTCAGCTTTCAGCTGGAGGCTTGAGTCTCCGACCGGCGCTTCAAACCCACCACCCGCTTTGACCGAGAAGTGGGTTAGCCCAGCCGGGCCGACGACCATCACGCTTCCATCCGGCAAGACTTCCAAGCTCGCCAGGCTGCCCAGACTCAGCGTCCATTGCGGACCGAGCGCGCCTTCTTCGCCCTCCTTCGGATTGAGCGAGTCGTAGTGGCGGGTGACGGCAAGCGATCCTGACCCCCCGCTGATCGCAACGTCGGCCGATTCGAGCGCGAAGTCGCCGGACTCGGGGTTTACCGAGCCCGGACCCAGCGCCACCGGGCTTGCGTGATAGACGCTCAACGTGAAGTCCTTGGTCGCGAAGTTGTTGGCATTGTCCACGGCCTGGACGGTAAGAGTGTGCGTGCCAACGCCTAGTTCGGAGCCGTTGATTGCCCATTCGGCGCTCGCCGAGCAGGGGCCGACAGAGCACGAGCCTGCGGCTTTGACCAATTCCTTGCCATCAACGGCCAAGGTAAGCGATTTGATTCCAGAGCTCGGTACCGAGCCTTCGCCATCAGTGGCTTCCGCCGTGACGTGAGCCTCGACTTCTCCAAGTTCATATTTTTCGCTCGTCCCCGCCAGGCCGCTCAGCGTCAACCCGTGCGGGTTTTCTGCATCAACTTTCAGAGTGGCTTCGCCTTCGCCGTGTTCGATGGAGGACGTCGCCGCCATTGGATCGTGTGCCGAGACTCGGACTTTGCCTTCTCCGTTGGGCATGGCGCCATTGATCATTGTGTAAGTGATGATTTCGTGCTGTGCCGCACTACAGTGAACCCCGATGCACCCCCCTTCTTGTGTCAGATAGTTTTTCGAGCGCTGGGTTTCCCATTTGCTCCCGTTCCAGGCTTCGACAGCCGTGGCCGAGACACCGAGGCCATTGTCATTCGATTCAAATTCAAAGGCGCCACCCGATCTAGGGCCGACCCAGTGCGTGCCGTTGAAGATATTGAACGTTTTCTGGCCTGCTGTGTATTCCAGTTCTGTCGCACTCGTCTTGTAGTGGACCGTGGAGTGGGTTTCTTTGGGTTGAGAAATGTATGTTGTCACCGATTGGAGAGCGCCTCCGTACGGGATCGCCTCGGGGTGGCCGCTCGCTTCGAGTGCCGCGCTGGATTCCACGGTCGTCACCTCGAAGTTGACCGCGTTATTTTCCAAGCCGCCAGATGACGCGCAACCTTCGGCCGCGCAGATTGTCGCCGCTTTGAGGTAAGGCGTACCCGATAGGGTTACTTGGTGTGATTCGTAGGATTCCTTACGGATTTCGAGATAGGCGTCCAGATACGGGTAGGTGCTCGGTTTGTATTCATACGTGCTACTCGCAAAGTCTGTCCAGAGTATGTCAGTGACTTGAACCTCATAGATGTGTGAGTTTCCGTTGGTCTGCATCGCAACGCTTGCCCAGTTGGTAGCAGGAAAGCTCCCTTTGTGATCCATCGAGAGCCCTTCAGATCCCGCTGAGTACGTGAAATGATGTTCAGCTTCGCTTGGTGTGAAGTGCCAGTTCCCCGGCGTGAGGTTTTCGGTCGTCGTGTTGAATTCAGGGTCCACGGCGATTGGGTAGAGATAGCTATTTGAGAGGTGCTCTACTTTCACCACGAGGATGTCCCCTGATACGGACATCTCAAGCGGAACGGTAGTTCCTGCGCCGTCTTGAGCCTGGGGCGGCGGTATGGTCGCGATCGTCGCACCTTCTTTGACGACGTCTACGGCACCTGAGCCTTGCTCCTGGGTCAGGCTCGCGCCTGGAGGCATGCCGACTTTGTAGGCCAACTGCTGCGGGCTTTGCGCCGAGCGCAAGATGGTCACTGTGTCAAACCCGAATGTTGTTGGCTTGACAACCGTGTCGGTGTCGGGCTGTGTATTGGCGTAGAGCACCGCCGAGCCGTCCAGGACGCCCGTTGCGCCGTCCAACGGCGAGTCTGAGGTGTCTACTGGCGTCAGTGAGAGTCCGCTGTCCGGGATCTCCACACCTCCTGAGACACGCTTGGGTACTCGCACGGCCACTAGCGGATTGGCAGCAACGAAGGCATCGTTCGAGTCGCTCAAGGCGAGGTCGATGGGCGACCAACCGCCTGAGGAGCCAATCGCCATCGGCACGGTCGATTCGATTACGCCGTGCTGGCCATCGCCGAGGTTGACTTGCGCAGCATCGGGGCTCACGAAATTCGAGATACTTTGGCCGGTCGGCAGCTCCGGCGGGCCGCCCGCCGGCTGATCCATCGTTGCCGGGAACGCATCCCCGGCCAGCTTTACCGCTTGTGCTGTGTCGAGATCCTCGAAGGCCGTAAGGCTCGCGGCTCGGGCGCTGACGGCTTCGGGGCTGTCGCGATCTGCCGCTTCGGCTGCCACACTCTGCGCCCCTTGGTCCAGCCACTGCACGCCGGGCACGACCAGCGACTCTTCTAGCACGTCCGACTGGCCCGCTGAGGCAGAGCTTTCCGCGTGCGCGGATGCGGCAGTGACCGACGACCCCGCGAGCCCGCCGAGCAGCATGAACATCATTAGCCAGAGAGTGACGAGGCAGCGTGACGGTGCGGCAGATGCGGTCATTCGTCGGAGTGGCGGTATCAGCACAAGCGTCTCCCATTTCAGGTCGTTGTGGGTGGGCACAGCATCACGGATGCGAGCGGCTTATGACGTCGCGGCTTGTTACGTGCCCACTGGCGTGACTCATGTCAGGAGGCTGACGGAGATGCCGAGTAGCACTATGACGGCCCCGGCGTGTCTTGCTCGCGTGCATCAGTTTTGCCCCCTCGATTGATGTGACTGCCTGGTCGTGTCGTTCTGGCAGGCTCATTGACTTACCCGCCGTTCATGTTCGAGACTCTATAGTCCGATAATCTGATGGACTTGTATAACTAGAATAAGTACGGATGGCTACATGTGTTTTTCACATCATTCGTATCTCTGTCACTTCACGGAGAGGCGATAACACCGCGAGTCGCCGTCCTGTTCCACTACCCCCACCGCCACCCACGTGGCGATGTAGCGAAAGGTCGTGCTTGGCCTCATGTCAACCTTCCTTGACAGATCGGCCAAGTGGCAACCGCTGCCGTCAATGGGAAGGGCCGTCAACACAAGCAAAGCTCGCATGAGCGAACGTGAATATCGGAGGTCGTCAAACGTCGAACCCAGGGCTTGCGGCAGACCTGCGGGATCGTTGAGCGAAACGAGTAGGGCTGATACCCCGTCGCCTTCCGCTGCATGACGAACCACGTGAGCGGTCTGCGCGCTGGTTAGCTCAATGGATATCGGTGGTTCGGTCATGACGCGGTTCTTACGTTGCGCGCGGACCGGAGCGACATCGGGGTTCTCCGGCCCGCTACGCAACGGGGACACGGACGCCAGACCGAGCAGAGGGCCAGCATGGGTGCCCCTTGCCGCTGGCCCGACTGGGAGGAGCACTGACTCCCCAGTGGCCGATCCGCCGTCATGCGCGTACATCGTGCCGCCCCCTCAGTGTCCAAACAAGAGGAAAATCCAATACTTGAAACTCAAGCTCCGGGGCAGGCACCGTCATGAGAGCGGCTGGTCGCTTACGTGATGGTTGGCCATGCCGCGTCGGAGTCGGTGCACGAGCATCGCGGGCCAGGCCGCGCAGCCCACCGCATCCAGCACCCCGGCGGCTACTGGACGAGCGCTCGGAGAATAGGCCTGCGAAGTCGAGCAATAAAAGCTCGTCATGCCGGCGAGGATGACGGCGTGGGCGGTGCCGTTGGTAAGAGTCTTGGTCGAGTCCATGGCATGGACTGCGATCGCGTTGAGTCGGTCTCCGGCCTCCTTGGAGGAGACGTAGTGAGCAACGAGACTGTGCTCCCCGGCCGTTAGATCACTTGCCTGGTCGATAAGGCTGTCGAGTAGGACGTGCAGGGCGCCGATCCACGGGAAATACGCGCGCTCCAACGAAGTCGCTTCGCCGATGTGGACGATCGGTTGGGCGGCGGCCGCGATCAGGGCAAAGACCCCCAGCGACGAGGCCGAACCCGCTGCCGTCTCCCACCATCTAAGACCTGTGTCCGGCGGAGTCAGGCCCGATGCCCAATCGGCAAGAGCCTCACGCGAGCCAGCGCGGTCGTGGTTGAGACCTTGATAGACGGACATGCGCTCCGCGGCCCGCAACGCGGGTACCGCAACCGACCCGTAAGACGGCAGGGCACTCAAGGCGCCACGACAGGCCTCGCATAGCGCTCTCAGGTAGCCGTCGTCGTTGGATCGAGGATTATGGGCATAGTAGGCCGGATGATGTGCAGTTGAGCCGAGCGCGGTGCGTAGCGCGAGGTGCAGTTGTTGAGCGTTGAGGGTGGGATCAGCGTTGGGCTGCTCGGTCAGAGCGTCCACGTAGTCATAGATCGCTTGATAGGCGATCAGCGCCCGCACGACCGACGCACGGTGAGCACGAGGCGCGAGTACGGCAAACGCGGCTGCTCCCTCGAGGTTCCCTTGCTCAGCACGCTGAGTCTCAAGCGCGATAGCGCGAAGCGACGCGTCGGGTATCCGATGCGCCTGCTCTCGCCAGTGCCGAATCTCCCGGCAAACGTGCGGAAACACTCCCAACCAGTAGCGGGCGGCGATGTGCGAGAAGGCGACGACCGGCCCACCAAGAGTTGAAAAGATCGCGCTCATCCGAATAGCTTTGCGCCCGAGCGAAGCTATTCATAGGTCAGTCCTCGAGCGCTGCACGAGCCGGGACGCGAGCCGCGGCTAAACCCGGAAGTGCGACCACGGCCAAAGCGATACCCGTCACGAGTAGGAGCGTCGCAGTGACCTGCCCAAGCGCGATGGAGAATGGGGCTGGAAAACCCGTCCGCAGCGTCAGCCAGCGGCTCGCAAGCGCGTGGCCGAGAACACCGAGAAGGGCGCCCGCGACGCAGCCCGTCGCGAGCATGATTGAGCTCTCCAGTAGTAGTGCTCGCCAAAGCTGCCCTTGGTCGTAGCCTTGGATCTTGAACGAGGCAAGCCGTGCTCGTCGCTGCCAGATCGCGGCGCTCAACGCGAGGGCAACGGCGAGCGCCGCTGCGATTTGCAGCAGGGTCGATATCTCGTTGAGCGCCTGAAGTCCCTGTCGCGAGTCCGCTGCGTATTGGGCTCGGCGTTCATCGAGCGTTTGGACACCCAGACCGTGCCGCCCGGCGAGCGCGCGTTCTACCGCGAGCTTGCCTGCGGGCTGCCCCACGCCTGGCTTCAGGCCGATCTCAAGCGCCGAGGGATTGGCGCTGTCCCAATAGCGACGATAGTCGGCGGTCGTCAGAATGATCGCACCGGGAGCCCATCCGAGGTTTGTGGTGATCGCGGCGACGCGGAGCCGCGCCGCACCCGACGGCGTGGGCAATAGGAAGAAATTGCCTACGCGAAGGTGCCGTTCCTCAGCGAACCCGTTCGAGATCGTCATCCATCCGCCTGAGCGTAGACGCTGCGTGGCTCCGGCTCGACGCCCAACGAGTAGCTGACTAGCTGGAATCAGCGAGGAATCGGTAGGAGGCCGAGCAATGACCCACATACGGCGAGGACCCACGTCGAGGAATCCGCCTTGGTACGTGCGAACCGATGCAATGCCGGGGACTCGGGCAAGTGCCGCCGTGGCCCCATCGTCACGAAAGCTATTGGTCGTGAGATCGTTTCCCCCGGTTGTCACCCAGATATCTGCGGTGTCGAGGAATTGTGCGAAGTTCCTATCCAGTCCGTGAATCAGATCCCCGCGGGAACCGCCGATGGCGACGCTGCCGTAAACGGCCAGTGCAGCTATACCCGCAAGCGCGACTGACCGGGTCGTGATTGCCCTCAGCTCGGAGGCGGCGATCGTCAGGGACCTGCTGCTGACGTGCTCACTTGCCGTTGTTAGGCCGTGCGCCACGGCCACGAACCCCGCGGGAATCACGAGCAGCGCCGCCAATGCGAGCCCAACGCCGCCGAGAATTGTGGACACTGGCACGATCAAGGCCAAGGCAGTGATGACGAAGACCAGTCCTCCGCCGATCAGTCCGAGCTTGCGCGTGGTGTCTCGCCGGATCATCTCCGCTCCGCCTGCGGAGTCGCGGAGTACAGCGTCCGGCAAGCGGCCTGGCCACAGGTCCAGGGCAGACGAGAGAGACGCTACTACCGTTGCAGCCACGCCACACGCGATGGCCGCGAGAACCGTTCCGACGTGAATGATCTGTTGAGTACCGATCGGAAAGGCGCTGGTGAGGTATGCCGGTACCTGATGGAAGAACGTCCTTGATAGCAGCGCCCCAAGGGCAATACCGGCGAGCGACGCGACAACTCCAAGGAGCAACGCCTGGAAGCCGAGGATGACGACGATCTGCCGCCAGTCGTAACCCTGCATGCGTGTGTCGGCAACGAAGCGTCGACGCTCGGGCATCGTGAGGAGCATTGCGTTCATGGCGAGGAGAAAGCCGACCATGACGCTGATTGCTGAGAACAAGGCAGTTGACTGATTTGTGGGCTTGGCGGCCTCGTCGAGCAACCGCAGCTCGTTATCCGCTGCAAGCACGTCCAAATGACCCGCCGCGATTCGGCGCAGCTCGCGCCTCACGACCGCTTCATCACCAGCCCGCGGCTCGACGAGTATCTGCGTCAACCGCCCCCCCTGTCCCGCAAGCCGCTGCGCGACCGGCAGCAGAGTAACGGCAACGGGACTAGAGGCTAGGGCGCCAAAAGGGGCGCCTTCTAGGACCGCCCCGACCTTGATTCTGCGCGCGCTCCCGGCAGCGAGAACTGTGACCATGTCGCCCGCCTCGGCGCCAACGGCCCTTGCGACACTCGCTGGCAGAAGCAACCCGCCGGCCAGTCGAAACCCGCCTTGTCCGAAATAGCGCGTCCCGAGGCCTCCTAGCCTTACGACACCATCGGTGACGCCGAGGAGTTGTGCGGGATGACGGGCTCTTGAGCCAAGAATCGTTACGTTTGTGCGCGAGATAGCCGCTGAGGTGCGGACGTCGGGAAGTTGCGCGACGGTGCGCGCGAGTCCTTGGTCGAAGCCGTTCGGTGAGCGTGCCGCAAGTTGTAGTCGAGCGGAGCCAACGACCTGATGCACCACCTCTCCTGCCGAGCCCGTGAGGCTCGCGTTTGCCACCAGCACCCCAAATACGAGCGCCACGCCAACCGCAATTCCGCTGCCAGCCAGCAACTCCTGGAGAAAGTGGGACCGCAGCCGACGCCCATAGATATAGATCAGCATGCTCAGGCGCAAGCCAAAGATCTTGGGGTTTAGCGGATGCCTCACAATGAATTTGCCATGAGCTCCGCATTCGAGCCGTCTTGCAGATGCCCGTCACGGAGCGCGCAAGCTCGATCGACCAGACCCCGTGCACTGGGATCGTGGGTGACGAGCAGCCCCGGAATGTTGCGCTCGTGGCAAATGTCCCTCATGAGGGCAAGGGTCTCTCGCGAGCGCACGGAGTCGAGATTCCCGGTGGGCTCATCGGCGAGCAGGAGCCGCGGCTCGTTGACCAATGCGCGTGCGATTGCCACACGTTGGCGCTCGCCCATCGAAAGCTGCTCGGACGTGTGCTCAATGCGGTCCCCGAGCCCGAGTCGCTCAAGCCATGGCCGAGCCTTCTGGCGTGCCTCGGCCAGCGTGTATCCCTCACCAATCAGCTTGATCGTCGCGTTATCGAGCGCAGACGTTCTCGGCATCAAGTAGAACGACTGAAAGACGAAACCAACATCCCTGCCGCGATATTGCGCCCTTGCGCGCTCGCTCATCTGACCAACATCGCGCCCGTCGAACAGCACCGTTCCTTCCTCCGCAGCAATCAGCGCTGCGGCTAGCAGCAACACGGTCGTCTTGCCGGAGCCGCTTGGCCCGTAGAGGGCCACAAATTCGCCGGTCGTGACCGTCAGCGAGATCCCGTCTACGGCGCGAACGCACTCTCCGCCAATCGAGTACTGCTTTACGACCTTCCGCAACTCAAGCGTGCTCACCGTTCCTGGCGCCTCGCACCCGGCCGCCGTCGCGTGGGGAGTTGCACGACGGTGGCCCGTTCTTCGGTCGAGCAAAGCTCGCCGTCGGCAATTGACATCAGCACTTGAACACCCTGAAGCGCCGCCATTTCCTCCGAAGCCATCAAGAGCGTCATGTTGCGGTCCCGCGCAGTGGAGCGGAGCAGGGCATAGAACCGGTCACGGTCGCCGAGGCCCGGCATCAACGCCGGCTCATCCACGATCAGCAGCCGCGGGCGGCGGACGAGTGCCCGTGCAAGCATCACTCGCGTTCTCTCGGCAAGCGAGAGAGACCCCGCGTTGTCCTCGGCACAACCACTTCTTACTCCCACCTCATCGAGAGTCCGAAGCGCCCTGCGCTTGGCCTCTCGCACCGTCAAGCCATGGCTCCCCAGCGCAAGCGCTACGTAGTCGAGCACTGTCTCGCTGGGATTCGGGCGCCAATCGTTCGCCGCCATGAACGCGATCGCACCTCCCAGCAGGCGCGCACGCTCGGAGGAGGCCATCTCCGCAATATCCCGGCCGCCGAAACGGACCACTCCAGAATCGACGGACTCAATGCCCGCCGCTACGCGGAGCAGGGTTGACTTGCCTGAGCGTCGCCCACCATAGACCCCGACGGAGACGCCCCCCTCGATCTCGAATGACACCTCATCGAGAACAAGCGTGTGCTCTCCCCCGTCCGGGAAGCCCTTGCACACTCGCGAGAACGAGATCAGAGGAGCCATCGGCACGCGGCCGCGCTATCCGCGTCGTGCCGTGTACTCGTTGATACGCCGCCGCGTCGCCGACGCCCAATCGACCTCGGCTTGCAGCTGCGCATACACCGCGTTGCGCGTGCAGTCCAGGCGCAGAGCCGGCCACGAATGGCTCTGTCCATCGGTCGGAGCAACAAGCTGCGCAAGCAACAGACACTCGCGCTCGTGCTCTTTCAGAGCCACCAACAGCCGAGGAGCATCTTGTTCGCGAGCTACAGACAGCTTCGCTTGAAGTCCCAAACGCACGGGCTCTCGCGGCAGGAGCGTCTCTATCCAGAGCGTCAAGGCTGCCGATGTCTGTTCGGTGGCGTGGTATACAAGCCGCGTCCGTCGCTCATTGCCGCGCCGCGGCTCCTCCCGAGACGAGGCGAGACCCTCGTTCTCTAGTCGTTCGAGCAGCCGATATACGTCGTTGGCATCGATCCGCCAGGTCGCACCAAGCCGTGCGATGAGGCGGTTGGCCAGTTCGCCGCCATGGCCGGGGCGCTCAAGCAGGAGACCGAGCAATGCTCCTCGCAGAGGCGTTGAGGTCCCACGCATCCACCTCGTCTTGTCGATCCTCGCTTGGGACATCGCTTTCCCGGTCTCGGGTCTGATCCGAACAACCGGAACGATAATCCATGTGCCCGATGATGTGGGTAGTGAGATGATTCCAATAAGCTGTCCCCACCAAGCGCCGGAAGGCCTCTAATTGTCCGAGAGGCATCGCGGTCCCGCGGCGGTGTCCCAGCGGGGGATTCCCTTCGCCGCCAGCTTTCGGTTTCTCGATGGCTCTCACGCCATCGCGCGAACCGCGGTGCCCTGCCCGCCCTGACGGCCACGTTTGCCGCCTGGCTCCCCAAGGGCTCCCCAAACGAGCGACTTCGGGGGGCGCCGCAGGGCATCCGAGAGCACCAGGGAACCCCGTGAGATGCGGAGAGCACCGTGTTTCGGCGCACTGCAAAGCCGTTTACACCGGTTCGATTCCGGTCGTCGCCTTAGATGGATATGGCCTGCAGAACCACGCCTTTGCGGAGCACGCTGACTGCGCCACGACAGACAAAACAGCGAGGGCTACCAAAAGCGCCTTCGTGCAGACGCGCAGGGAAGGGCGAAGCCTCACGGCCCGCTTGCTAGCGCTCAGGAACCGCCGGTAGGGCCCAACTCCGCCGATCGGCTGCCGGTTTGGCGTCGTGGCGAAGACCAGCATGTCGGCCGTCTTGCCCAAGCAGAATGGCCGCAGCGCAGCCCGGGCGTTGGCAGCCTACCCCGCCAGCCCCACAGCCTTTAGAGCCTCGGCCCGATCCTGGTGCTCATAGACGTAAACGGCCTGGCCATCTCGCAGCTTGATGTGGGGGTAGAGCCGCACATCGGCCTCGACGCCGCTGCCCTTCCCGCGGCCAACCAGGTGCATCGCGACGACAAGGTCGTCTCCCGCATCGATGATCTCCTCGATGTCGATGCGATGCTCCGCCCACGCGTCCAGCCATCCTGTTCTGACCTGCTCGGCGCCCTCGACACCGTGGAAGATGGTGTGGTTCTCCTCGAACGGCGCCCACTCGATATCTGGATGCACGAGTTCGAGGAATGTGTCGGTGTCGTGCTCAAATGCCCACACCCAGCGTCGCACGATCTCCACGTTCTCCCGCGACATCGCCTACCACCGTTCCTCGGCGAGGCGATCGGCGGCGGCGCGGGCCTCGTGCCGGTCTTGACAGCTCGTCGCCTTCTCAGACATCACAAGTTCAGATTATCCTGCCAGTTCTGATGTTCTGATCTGCAGAAGAGGACCAAGACCATTACGCTCATAGCCATGCACAGCGCGATAGGGACGATGTGAGCAGCATCAGTAGCGAACTAGCGGCGGTGCTCGACGCCGGCCCGGACTTCGACGCCGAGGAGCTGCTTGAGCTGGCCCAGGGCCTGCGCGATGAGCTACTCGAGCTCGACGTCGACGCGGTTGGACTGGAAGGCCGCGGCGAAGCACCCGACGGGGCGAAGGGTGCCGAGTTGCTTGCTTTCGGAGGGCTCGCGATTCAGATCGCGCTGAAGTCGCCGATCCTGAGGTCGGTGGTGGACACGACGGTTGCATGGCTAGGGCGCCAGCAGGCAAGAAGCGTAAAGCTGACCCTCGACGGCGACATGCTCGAGGTGACGGGGGTCTCCTCAGACGAACAGAGCCGGCTCGTCGAGCAGTGGGTCGCTCGCCATGCAGACGACGGCTGAAGGAGCGACGGGGCGTCGGCTCGCCCTTGTTGTTGCGACAGGGTCCTATGTTGACCCGACTTTGGCGAAGTTGCGCGCGCCCGGTCAGGACGCCTCAGATCTCGCCGCCGTGCTCAAGGACGCTGGGGTCGGCGGGTTCGATGTCGAGATGGTGCTCGATGCGCCGGCCGAGTTGCTGCGGCGACGGGTCGCGCAGTTCTGCGCGCAGATCGGTCCAGGCGACCTCGCCCTCGTGTACCTGTCTTGCCACGGAGTGCTCGATGATCGCGGTCGGCTCTACTACGCCACCGTCGATACCGACCGCGCGCTGCTGTCCGCGACTGCCGTCTCGTCCGCGTGGCTGAACGAGCAATTGGAGGACTGCAGGTCCCGGCGACAGATCCTGGTGCTCGACTGTTGCCACAGCGGAGCGTTCGCCAAAGGCGCGAAGGGCGAGGGCAGCCTCGCTCTGCGCGAGCGCTTTGAAGGACGAGGGCGGGTCATTCTCACCGGCTCGCGGGCAACGGAGTACTCGTTTGAGCGCGGCCGCGTCGTTGGCGACAGCGTGTCGTCGGTGTTCACGAGCGCGCTTGTGGAGGGCTTGCGCAGCGGCGACGCGGACCGAAACGGGGACGGCATGATCACGGTTAGCGAGCTTTACGACTACGCCTACGAAACGGTCCGAGCGAGGGAGACGCGCCAGACCCCGACACTGTGGAGCTACGGCTCCGAGGGCGATCTGCTGATCGCACAAAGCCCCCGCGGCACAGTCGTCAAGCCGGCGCCTTTGCCGGAGGAGCTGATCGCGCTCCTGGAGAGCGCGCGACCACGAGTCCGTGCGAGCGCCGTCACGGAGCTAACCGAGCTGCTGAGGGGTCCTGACGCGAGCCGGGCGCTGACGGCTCGCACCCAGCTCGAACGAGTCGCCACAGAGGACGTCCCGAGCGTCGCCGAGGCGGCCCGCGCAGCCCTCGATGCGACCCCTGTCACAGCCCAGCCACTTCTGCCACGGGCGACGCATGGTCTGCCGTCCCGTCCGTCAGCGGCGGGTTCATCGGCGCCGAGCGGCCCGCCACCACTCCGTCGTCACCGCATGCTTATGGTCGTCGTCGTTGCAGTCCTTCTGGCCGCCGTCGCCCTTGCTGTCGCGCTGCGGGGAGGGGGCGCAGGACATTCGCCGGGGCCCAACGAAATCGCCGTGCGCGGCTCACCGCAAGGAGTCGCGGTTGACGAGAGCGCGATCTGGGTGACAAGCCCTGGACTCCAACGGGTCAGCAGGATCGAGCGGTCGTCAGACAAGCAGCGACCTTCTAAAGTTCCGCCTGAGCCCGGCAAGATCGTCGCTGGCGAAGATTCGGTGTGGGTCGGCGTCAGAAAGGGCACGGGGCTCGTGCGGATCGACCCCGGCTCGTTCCAGGTCGGGGCAGAGGTACCGGTCGATATCAACGGACAGGTCCGTGCGCTTGACGAGCTTGCGATCAGCCGGGGCCTGCTCTGGATCGGGTCGGCGGATGGGCAGGCGATCGCCAGCTTTGATCTGCACACCGGCACCAAGCGCGACGAGTATGACGCCGGCCCAGGATTCACCGGCGTGTTCGCCATGGGCGGAGGCTCCATTTGGGCGATTGCAACCAACGGCCTCGGGGCATCGTGGGTGAGACGGATCGACCTCAGCACGCACGACGTGACGCCGATACCTCTACGACCGGACTCAGCCCCCAGCGGGATCGCATTTGGGATGGGCTTGGTCTGGGTCGCCGACTCCAGTGACAAATACAACGCGGTGACTGTCATCGAACCTGTCGATCCGAAACACAGCCGCATCATCAAGAACATCAAAGTCGACGCGGGCATCAACTACGACGACATCGCGGTCGTGGACGGAGCGGTCCTCGTGTGGAGTCCCGGCGGAGGGGTGCTGACTCGAATCAACGCCACGAGTAAGACAGAAGTAGGGAATTACCTAGTCCCATACTACGAAACCGATCAACCCGAAAACACCGCCTCTAGCGACCTCACCGTCGACGGTGACTTTGCCTGGGTGAGCGATCCTGTCGGCGACTTTGTGTACAAGGTCAACTGGCGCTCGATACATCGAAGCACATGATCCGTCTAGTCAGTCGCCATACAGCTGGTTGGAGTGGCGTGGGTGAGCGCTATGGCCTATTCGGGCAAGAAAAACGGCCCCTCTGCCGAGGCCGGTAGCGTGCGTCCGGTCGCGTCGCGCCAAATGACGGTTGCCGAGCCGTGGTGAAACGAAGCGGGAACCTCAATCGAAAAGAAGTTGACGGCGACCGGCGCCATGATGTCGGGGTTGTCCTCGGAGCGAAGCGTGACGGAGGAGACTCCATCGGGCACGATCCCGAACACGAACTCTGTGCTCGCGCTGGTGGGGGTTTCAGCGCCGATGGGGAGTGCGCCGGGGATCACTGGGGGAGCTCCGCCCAAGACACCCGTCTGGGCGCCGCTGATCAGTTCGCTGTAGGTCAATATCGAGCCTGAGAACAGCAAGACGACCCCGCGCGCACGGTCGGCCCTTTCGAGCTTGAGCTGGTAGCGATGAGCCTTTAGGGAGAGCCGCCGCAAACAGCGGCGGGAGATCGGAGCAACGGTCAGCACCCGCGCGGGGGCCACGTACTCCGGGCGCCCGCCGACAAAGCCCACCTTGCGGATGTAGTCGGCGTCGATGACCGAGGCAGTGGCGAGCGCGGAGCCCGCCATGCCCGGCACACTAACCAGGCCCGTGACGAGGCTGGGGAAGCCCGCGCTCAGCTCAAAGCCTTGAAGGTCGGCCGACTCCTGCGGGCGGCGAAGCACTGAGAGTGATGACAGGAGGCGCTGCGGAGGGGCTGCGTGGTGAATCAGACGGGGCCTCACCTGATGTGAAGCGCAAGACCTCTGTGCGCCTGCGCCTGTCGGCACCAGGCACAGCATCAGACAGACGGTGCCCGCAAGCGTGCCCAGGCGGCACGGGGTCAGCATCTGGCCATCCTACATCCGCACTACGCCTACCCCTCGTCGAACATCAGATCCTCAGGCGCGACCGTAAGCCTGACGAGCTGACCTTTGACCACGACAAGGTTGTCAAAGCCGGTCTTCTGCCCGGTGGATATCACGAGGACCCGATCATCGCGCTGCGCCAGAAAGGCCGCGAAGCCCGCGAGGGAGGGATTGCCGTCGCCGAGTTGCAGGTAGTCGGCAAGCCGGCGAAAGAGCTTCGGCAGGATCACGGCTTCGTCGGTCAGGGTGCTCAGCTTCTTTACTTTGACTCCCGTCTGCGTCGCGTCCGCGGCGAACACGCCCTTGGACGCTTTGCGCGCAGCGACGGATGCCTTGGCGAGCTCGTTGCGGAGATCGACGTAGAGCTTCGTATAGAACGTCGGGTAGGCCAGACCCGTGCTGATTAGACGGTAGTTGGCCGTCTTACGCAGCAGGGCACTGTCCACGGCGACCTCGGCGCCGCTGCGCCCGGGAGCTTTGCCGCGGCCGACGAGCGCGACGCAGCGACCGTACTTGTCAGCGGTTCGCGTGAGCACGAACCCGGGCTGATTGTCCTGCGCCACAGCGGTGATCTTCTCGCCGGCACGGACGACGTCGCGGAACCCGATCCATTTGAGCAGCTCCGCGCTGGCTGCATGCGCAAGATCGAGGGGCTGATGCAGCGAATGCCCACCATGTGGGGTGTAGTGGGTCTCGAGCGCATCGATACCGTCAAGCCGCAGCTGTGCTCCTCCTTGAGCGTTCACCCGCACCGCGGGACCACCGTCGACCTTGTCCCAGTCGGCCGTATCACGAGGGACGAAACGAATCGAGTCGCCGTCAGGCTCAGTTGACGTCACTCGGAACTGCCCGGCAATGCAAAGCATCGGCATAAGTCGCTCCAGTCGAATCGGCGTCGGCGAATCGGGCAACCATACATGCGGATCTCCGACAAACGCTCACGGGTGAGCTCTCCGAGCGAGCGCAGGGAGGCCGAGGCCGGCTACGCGCCCGTCGTGATCATCATGCGAAGGCAGATCCCGCGGGCGTACACGCGCACAAGCGCCCGATCGCGCCCCGGCTACGGCAGATCGCGCTCGACGAACTGGAACGAGCCGCCCGGCTCGCTCACCTGCACCGCCCGCATCTCTTCGCTATCGCTCAGGCCGCGAATCGCTGCTGAGAGCGCGCTCGCCGCTTGGCGGCCTCGATCTCCCGATCCTTCGGCGGAGCCGAGCTCACGAGCCCTTCGAGCAACCGCTCCGTGGCGAGGGCGATCTCATCGACCGCCCGCTCGAAGACCTCCGCGTTGGCACGCGAGGGCTTTGTCGAGCCGCTGATCTTGCGGACGTATTGAACTGCCGCGTCGCGTACCTCGTTGTCGGTCGCGGGCGGCTCGTAGTTGTGGAGTGTTCGTATGTTCCGGCACATGAATGACAGCCTAGAGCAACCCACATGGGGCCACCGGCAGGCGATCCGCCGAGCATCAAAGCCCGGGCAGCACGGCCCGCTCACCGCGCGCGGCCGAGCAGGCGGGCGGTGACGCCCGCGATGCTCCGCTCGCCGTACACCATCGACGGGTCGTGATTGGTCAGCACGGCCAGCGCAAAGGTCATCCCCGGGCGCTCCAAACGGGCCGCCTGGTTTACGAGCCCCTCGCCTTCAGGCAGCCAGCCGCCCTTGAAGAACACATGAAAGCGCGGGCGGGCGGCGGCGCCTGCGCGCCGGCAGCACTGGCCGCAGCGGCCGCGCACAGTGCCGCTCCCGCGACGATCGACACACACACACGCGGCCGATCGCTATCGCCCGCTCAGCTGTCCTTGACGCTGGCCATCGCCCGAGCGAGCGAGCCCGCGCTCTGTGGACCGCGCAGGGCCGCACGGATACGGCCGGAGGGATCCAGGACGAACGTGGTGGGCAAGCCGGTCAGGCGGTAGTCGTTGCCGACGAGCCCTTCGCCGTCGCGCACGTTCGGGAAGCTCCAGGAGTGCTGCGCGATGAACGAGCGCGCCCCCGCAAGACCGTCGCTCCAGTCGACACCCACCAGGCGCCCGCGCCCGGAGGGGCTGCGGGAGAAGCGCTCGAGCGCGGCCGCCTCCCGGGCGCACGGCCCGCACCAGCTGGCCCAGAAGGTCACGAGCGTCGCGCGGCCGCGCGCGGTGGAGAGCACGCCTGCGAGTGTGACCGGTGGGCCAGCCAAGTGTTCGCGCGGAAGCGCAGGCGCCGAGCGCCCGAGTGAGGCCGAGCGATTGGACGCCAGACCGAACACGACGAGCGCGATAATCGCCGCGACCGCGAGCGTCCACAGGAGCAGTCGCGGCCGTCTGCCCATCAGCTCAAGGGCCGATCAGTGGGTGGCCAGCAGGGGCACGTCGTGGGCGATGTCGGCCGGTTTGAAGTTGGCCGCGTAGATCGTCGTGCGCTTGCCCGAGGCCGTGATCCCGTAGATCAGCCCGGAGTGGTTGATGAACTGGGGCTGCTGCTCGTCGCGTTCGGAGCCCACCCCCCAGGCCTTCCACACCTGCGCGAGTTCATGCGGCGAGCCGATCAGATACTGCATCCGGCCGGTCATCTGATGCCGCGCAAGAAAGGCGCCGACGGCCTTCGGCGTGTCCCCATGCGGATCGACCGACACCGCGATGATCTCCGCTTTGGAGGCCGCCGCCTTGCCCATCAGATTCTGTGCGACGCGCAAGTTCGAGGTGATCAGCGGGCAGACATCGGGACAGTCGGTGTAGAGAAACGTGACCAGCACCGCCTTGCCGCGGTAGGAGTCGATGTCGACGCGCTGGCCGAGGTAGTTGCGCAGCGCGAGCGCGGGCGCCTGCGTCGGTGGCGAGAGCTGCGCTTCGGCGCGATAGGAGACGTGCTCGGAGGCGGTCGCCACCTTCGCCTTCGAGGTCGAGGAGCCGCCGCTAGCGAGTAGCGCCACCCCGCCCGCGATCACGAGCAACACGACCAGCGCGAGCAGCAGGCGGAAGTTGAAACCGTCTCGGCGCATCCGCAGGCGAAGTTACCAGCGCACGCCGCCGGGCGCGCCTGCTCGGCTCAAACGCCCGTCGGCAAGAACCTGTGCAAACCTCCTCATGCGAGACGTCTTGCATGAAAACGTGCTAGTTTGCAGCGCGTTCGTGCCGAGTCCTTGACCCCAAGGGGTGAAGGAGCGGGGGACCCAATGCAGCCGAGAGGCTGCGGGGGCGAATCGCCACAAGGTGTGGCGTAGCGTAGAAGTTACGCGAGCCCGACAGCTAACCCCGTAGGCGCCAAGCAATGGAGAAAGGACGCCTTCGCATGTCGGGATACCCCCGTGATCTTGCCGTGGTCGACCCATGGGACGCCTCCATGGAGCGTTCCCGCGCTCGCCGGGCGCGCGAACGCCGTGCCGGCGCTCGCCGTCGTGGGAACAACTCGGCCCCCCGCGCCTCCGGGCCGCTGTTCGACCTCGGATCCTTTGCCGTGGGCAACCGCGGCTTCGACCGCCGCGATCTCGCCGCCGAGGAGCCCTGGGACCTGTCCCTCGGCCGCTCCCGCGCTCGCAGACGGGCAGCCGAGCTGCGCTTCGTTCCAGCCAGCTCACGAGCCAAGCGGATCTCGCTGGGCGCCCTCGCGGCGTTGACGGTCGGGCCGACCGCCACGCTCGCCGAGGGTTCGGCGGTCGCGGCCGAACCGCCGACGACCACCGAACACAGCATCTCGCTGAGCTCGGAAAGCAAAGGCCGCCAGGTCGAACTGCTGCAGGAGGCTCTCGGCATCGGCGTCGACGGGATCTACGGCCCGGAAACCGAGCAGGCGGTTCGCTCCTTCCAGGCCAGCAGGGGCCTGACGGTCGACGGCATCGCCGGACCGGCGACGAGCGCCGCGCTGCGCGCGCACGGATCGAGCCGTCCGTCGATCGCAAGCGTCTCCTCCTCGAGTGTCGGCGAAGCGGCGAGCGGCGATGCCGTCTCGCGGCTGCAGAGCGCGCTCGATCTGAGCGCCGACGGCGACTTCGGACCGGAAACGGAGGCCGCCGTCCGCCGCCTGCAGGAGCGCCACGGGCTAACCGTCGACGGCATCGTCGGGCCGGCGACATGGAGCGTGCTCGGCATCAGCAGCGAGGTCACCCTCACTCCGCCGGCGTCCGCCCTCGCGCACGCCTCCACCCGTCATCACTCGAGCGCCAGCGCCACAGCGGCGAGCACGGATGGCGAATCGGGTTCGAGTGAAGAAGCGAGCAGTGGCGATGCCGTGCAGCGCTTGCAGTCGGCGCTCAACCTCGAAGCCGACGGCACCTTCGGCCCGGAAACGGAGGCCGCCATCCGGCGCCTGCAGGCCCGCCACGGCTTGACCGTGGACGGCGTCGTCGGGCCGGCGACATGGAGCGTGCTCGGCATCAGCAGCCAGAGCACGCTCACCCCTCCGCGCTCGGCGCTCTCGCACGGCAGCTCCTCACGCAGCAGCGGAACCTCCGAAGGCTCGGGAATCGTCGCGCGAGTGATCGCCGCGGGCGATGAAATCGCGACCAGGCCGTACGTGTACGGCGGCGGTCACGGGTCCTTCCAGTCCTCCGGGTACGACTGCTCGGGCTCGGTCTCCTACGCCCTGCACGGCGGTGGCCTGCTCAGCTCGCCAGAGGACTCCTCGGCGCTCGAGTCATACGGCGAGCCCGGTCCCGGACGGCACATCACCGTCTATGCGAACTCCGAACACGCCTTCATGGTCGTCGACGGCAAACGCTTCGACACGATCGCCGCGCAGGAAGGCGGGTCGCGGTGGTCGAGCTCGATGAGCTCGACCGGCGGCTACGTCGCCCGTCACCCCGCCGGGCTCTAGCCGCTGGCAAACGCGCCATCGGGACTCTCGGCCGTCCACCCCGGCCGAGAGTCCCGCCCTACACCGAGCCGCGAGACGCCTGCGTCTCGCCCCCCTTGCCCGGGCCCCCACGTGCTTGAGAAGCAGCTTCGAACGTCGCGGCCCACACCGAGACGTTCGAAGCGCGCTTCCAGGCACAGACGCGGTCTCCCTCCAGCAGCTCAAAGAGAACCCCGCCCGTCACTGCTCGCAACCGTCCCTGGAGCGGTGGCTGAGCACCAACGCGGGCATCCGCGGGGCCGCAACCTCATCCTCCTCCTCGAACGGCAGCAGCTCGCTGAGGCCCGCCTGCTCGAAGATGCTCTGGATCGAGCGCGACCCGGGGATCAACGTGAAGTCGTATCCACGCCGCTGGCAGAGGCCGCAGCGGAACGCGATCACCGCCACCCCAATCGAGTCGATGTACTTGAGCTTGCGGAGGTCCAGCGTGATGCCGGTGACTCGCTCCTCGCACAGGCGCTCGATCTCCGCTTCCAGAGCATGGGCCGAACCGCGGTCCAGCTCGCCGGTCAAGATCAGCGTGTGCGTCCTGGCGCTGACACTCACCGGCACGAAGCCACCCTCGCTCGAAGCGGGCTTCGCCAATGTGTTCTCGTTGAAGACAGTCTGCGTCTGATTTGCGACGCTTGCCACCGCGCCGCTCTCGTTCCCTGTCCAGACACTCGCCGCCATCCCTGTTTGATGGCGTTTCATCAGTTACTCCTTCCGGAGAGCCTCGAATTGATTTCCAGCGACCCTGGATCGCAGAGATCCAGCGCCAGATGTGAGGTGGCCGGGAGGAGCTAGCCCGGGCGCTCTGGAATCAGAACGAAGCACGCGGTACGCCACGGGCGGCACAAGAGCCGCAGCCGGCGCATCGCGCGGGGAGCCCCCATCAACAGGAGGCCCGCGAGAGTGAGCAAGGGTGAGATGCCAAAGCCGGCGACGCCGCCGGTCGCCGAGCCCGAGCTGCCGCCAGGAGCGGGTCCAGGAGCCGGGCTGCCCGGAGTACTGTTGCCGACTGCGGGGCTGCCGTGCGTGCCGCGCGCGGGTGCGACCGCGGTGACGGCAGCGGCCAGAGACACGGCGGGGACGGCGAACGCCACAGGCGAGCTCGACATGAGGCGCTGAGAGCCCAGCCAGCCCGCGGTGCAGTTGTCCGTCATGCGTCCGCCCAGCGCGGAGAGCTCGCAACTGAAGTCACCGCTCAGCTGCATGGCGGTCATCCCCGCCGGCTCGCCGACCGAGGCGACGCCCGCAGAGGGGTCAGCCGGGGTTTCCGCCACGCGCACCGGGGCGGCAGAGACCGCCGTGAGCGCGCTCGCGGGGGCACTCGGGACTTCCTGGTTGCTTTCTTCGGCGTGTGTCAAAAGACCCTGCTGGGTGCTCGGGGGATCCGGAGTCATAGACGCCCCACCGGCAACCGGCCCGGCTTCGGCGGTTTCTCCCGGAGCGGGACTCGGAAGCACCGCTTCGGGGGTTTCCACTGGGGCAGGGCCCGATGGCTGGACTTCTGAGGTTTCCACCGGGACAGGGCCCGACGGCTGGACTTCTGGGGTTTCTTCTGGCCCAGCTCCCACGGTTTCCGTAGGGCCAGGTTCGGTGGGCGCAGTTTCCTGCGTTTCGCCCGGTGGCACGACTTCCTGGGTTTCCGTCCCACCCGGGCCAGCGGGATCGGATTCCCGACCTTCCGGTCCGCTCGCATCTTCGCCGCCGGTGGATGTGGGTGTTTCCGTCCCGCCTGCTTCTGCGGGTGTCGCGGGCGGGTCGCCGACCTGTTCGACCGACTCGCCGGGCTGAGACTCAACCGCGGCCTGGGCGCTTCCCGCGAGAACGAGCGCACCGAACAGCGCCAACAGCACTGCCCTCAGGTAAATACGGGCGTCGTGGACAATCCGCATCAGGGGATTGTGGTCTTTGCCGAGCATTTCTCCCGTTGCATACGCTTTCGGTACCCACCCATAATAAACACGGTCTCCAGCGGTTTGCGTCGGGAGCGCCGCCTGGTGCTGGGATTCGGCTCTGCGGCACGCCGGGAGGCGGCGCGTGCCGCGCGCACATGCCGGTCGAGAACCGCCCATCCACTCCCGCTCAGGAGTTTCATCCCAAGCCCCACCTAGCCTGCTCGTCTCCGACAAAGAGCGACAGCGAGGAGGGCCGCCGTGCTTGCGCGGGCACACACGTTCACAATCGACGGACTGCGGGCGCGCCATGTGATCGTCGAGGTCGACATCCGCGCGGGCCTGCCGGCGTTCACGATCGTGGGGCTCGCCGACGCGGCGGTGCGGGAGGCGCGCGAGCGCGTGCGGGCGGCGATTCTCAACTCCGGCTACGCATTCCCCGCCCGGCGCATCACCGCCAACCTGGCACCGGGAGACGTGCGTAAGGCCGGACCGGCTCTCGACCTCGCGCTCGCCTGCGCGCTCCTGGCGGCCAGCGAGCAGCTTCCGGACGGGCTGCTGGAGAGTCACGCTCTGTTCGGAGAGCTCGCGCTCGACGGCCACGTGCGAGCCTGCCGGGGCACGCTCGCGGTGGCCCAGGCGACGCGCGATGCAGGATTGCGGACGCTCGTCCTGGCAGGCCCACTGGCACACGAAGCGCAACTGGTCGACGGGCTCCGCGTCGCGGTCGCCGAGCGCCTAAACGCCGCCGTGCGCATTCTCCGCGGCGGCGCCGCCGATCCCGCTCCCCGGCCCGCGGCAGCCGAGACGCGCGCAAGAGCGACACTCGCCCAGAACAGCGCGATCGAGAGGCTCGACCTGGAAGACGTGCGCGGCCAGCAGCACGCCGTGCGAGCGCTCGTGATCGCCGCGGCGGGCGCCCACAACTGCCTCCTGAGCGGCCCGCCGGGAACCGGCAAGACGATGCTCGCCCAGCGCGTCGCCTCGATCCTGCCCCCACCGAGCCGGCAGGAGGCGATCGAGGTGGCGCGCATTCACGGCATCGCCGGCTCGACCACCGACAGGCTCGCGGGCCAGCGCCCGTTCCGCGCGCCCCACCACTCGATCACGGCGGCCGGCCTGGTGGGCGGCGCACAGCGTGGTCGAGTGGGCGAGGCGGTGCTGGCGCACAACGGCGTGCTGTTCCTCGATGAGCTGTCCGAGTTCGCGCGCCCGGCGCTCGAGGCGCTGCGGCAACCGCTCGAGGACGGTCGTGTGGCGATCGTCAGGGCGCGACACGCGGCCGTGCATCCGGCGCGCTTCATGCTCGTCGCGGCGACGAACCCCTGCCCGTGCGGCTTCGCGGGCGCTTGGGAAGTGTGCAGGTGCAGCGAAACGGATCTCGCGCGTCACCGACGGCGCCTGAGCGGCCCGCTGCTCGACCGCATCGACGTGCTCGCGCATCTTGCGCACGGTGGCGAGCACGACCTGAACGCACCCGCAACGCTGAGCACAAAGCAGGCGCGCGAGCTGGTCGGCTGCGCACGCGAACGTCAGGCGAAGCGGCTGCGGGCGGATGGGATCACAGTCAACGCGCACATGAGCGCGCGCCTGCTGCACAAGCACGTCCAACTCGGCAGGCGGGGCGAGGAGCTGCTGCGAGGCGCCGCCCAACGGGGCATGTTAAGCGCGCGCGGACAGCACCGCGTGCTGCGAGTGGCACGTACGATCGCCGACCTCGAAGGCAGCGAGCAGGTGCGCGCCCGCGACGTCGGCGCCGCGATCGCGATGCGTCCCGAGGCGGCCCTCGCGGACAACCGGGCGGCATGAGCGCCACGAGCGCGGACGGCTCCCCGAGCGCGTGCGCGCACTGCACGCGCCGCAGCTGGCTGCTGGCGGAGCTCAGCCCGTTGCTCGACTATCACGGACACGACTGTGCGCGGTTGATGGAACTGCTCGCGCTCGATGACGGCGAGCTGCTGCGGGCGCTCGCGGGCCGCCGGACAGCCGAGCTGGAAGGACGATATGCCGCGTTCGACCCCGAGCGGACGGTCCACGCAAAGGGAGTGCAGGCACTCTGCCATCACGATGCCCGCTACCCGCCTGCGCTGACCGGCGACGGGACTCCATACATGCTGCACGTCGCGGGTGGAGCGGAGCGGCTGCTGGAGCTCACGACCGCGCCGGTCGTGGCGATCGTCGGGAGCACGCGGGCCACCGACTATGGGGTGCAGACGGCCAAGTCCCTCGCGCGCGGCCTTGCGGCAAGCGGCGTCACCATCGTGGGCGGGCTGGCCGATGGGATCGAGGCGGCGGCGCAGGCGGGCGCGCTGGAGCTCGGCGCAGGCTCGCTCGCGGTCCTGGGAGGCGGTGTGGATGTGGCGGCGCCGGCGAAACGGCGCCTGCTGCGCGAGCGGGTCCAGCGCAGCGGGTGCGTGGTGGCGGAGCTTCCATGTGGCTGCCCGGCACGGCGCTGGAGCGCCGCAGCAGGCGCTCGGATCGTTGCCGCGCTGGCGGCGATCACCGTGGTGGTGGAGGCGGGCGAGCATCCGCGCGAGCTTGCGATCGCGCACCTCGCGCGAGCCCAGGGGCGGGTGGTGGCGGCCGTGCCCGGGCGCGTGAGCTCGCCCGCCTCGCGCGGCACGCACGCCCTGTTGCTCGGCGGAGCGCGTCTGGTGAGAGGACCGGCGGACCTACTGGAGCTGCTGTACGAGACCGGCGCAGGCGCAAGCGCGCCCGCTAGCGAGGCGCGGCCGAAGCTCGAGCTGGGGCTGGCGAGGGTCCTCGAGGCGGTCGCGGCGGGCAGCGACACGCCCGAGCGGCTGATCGGCGAGCACGGCGATCCCGGCCAGGTGCTGCTGGCGCTCAGCGAGCTCGAGCTGATGGGCCTTCTGGCCCGTGGAGACGGTGGCCGATACCTTCCTCGAGACGAGGCTTCAGTCCCACTGCCGGCGAACCCCGTGCGCTACGGTGTGAGGCGTCAGATGGAGTCCTGACGCGAGATCGCTCGCCTGCGAGCGGTCCCCGAACCGCCCACCCGGACAAGGGCTGATGACCCCTTTCGCGAACCACCTCATCCACGCGAGAGGAGCGCTTCATCACGATGCCGCATCTGGACAGACGCAGGTTGGCCGCGATCTTCCTCGGCGGAGTCGCCGGGACGCTGCTGAGGGTCTGGCTGGGGCAGCGGTTCGCAGGTCAGCCTTCTGAGTGGCCGTGGGTGACGTTTGCGATCAACGTCAGCGGCTGCTTCGCGCTCGGGTGCATCGCCACGCGCCTGCCGCTGTCGGCCTACCGTCGGCCGCTTCTGGGCACCGGCGTCTGCGGTGCGTACACGACCTTCTCGACGATGCAGGTCGAGATCCTGCGGATGATCGACCACGACCGCTACGGGCTGGCGGCGGGCTATGCCCTGGCGAGCGTCGCCGCCGGATACCTCGCGATCTGGATCGCGACGGCATCGGTGCGGCGTGCGCGGGTGCTCTCGTGAGCCCGGGGATATGGGCGGGCGTGGCCGTGCTCGGCGGACTCGGCGCGACGGCGCGATTCCTGATCGACTCGCTGGTCTCCGCACGCGCGACCGACAGGCTGCCACTAGGCACGTTCGTGGTCAACGTAACGGGCTCGCTGCTGCTGGGACTGCTCGCGGGCCTCGCGGTCGGCGGTAATCTGCTCGTGCTCGCCGGCGCCGCGACGCTCGGCTCCTATACGACCTTCTCGACGTGGATGCTCGAGACGCAGCAGCTCGCCGAGGACACGAGAGTGTTGGCGGCGATCGTCAACATCCTGCTGAGCCTCGCCGCCGGCCTCGCCGCAGCCGCGCTCGGGCGGGCGATCGGGGGGCAGCTGTGAAAGAGAGGACTCCAAGGCACTACGGCGCGCCCGACTGCCAATCAGCTGCGGCTCGTGACCGCTTGGCGTGATGTCGATCGCCAGCTCGACCCCAAGCGCATCAGAGATACGCAGGAGCATCGGGAACGTCGGGTTGTGCTCCCCGCCTCCAGCCGCGCCACGGCCGGCTGACTCATTTTCAGGAGCTTGGCCAGCGCGGGTTGGGCGTTTCTGACCCAGGCGCCGCAATATGCTATGCGTTGTATGTTGCGCAACATGCTACGTTATCGTTGTGTTGAGCCCCACGGACATCTACGTGCTTGCGGGTGCCGTCGCCGAGGAAGGCGAGTCGGCTTCTCTGCGCGAGCTTGCCCGGGACCTGCACGTCGACCACACGCTCGTGTACCGCTCGCTCGCACGAGCCGAGGAGGCGGCGCTGTACAGCAAAGCGTCAAAGGCAGTCAACCGAGCAAACCTCGAGGAGTTGCTCACGCACGCAGTCCGTTTCATCGCTCCGGCAGAACTCGGACAGCTGACCAGGGGTGTACCGGCGGCATGGGCAGCCGAGCCGATCTCAAGGACGATCCGCCAGCGCAGAGACGAGCCACCGCCTGTATGGCCGGACGCAGTTGGCAACGTGCGCGGCCAAGCCCTAAAGCCGCTTCATCCCTCAGCTCCGCGTGCCAGCGAAGACAACCCTGAGCTCGCGGGCCTTCTCGCAATCATCGACTCCTTGCGCGCAGGGGACGTGCGGACGCGCAAGGTGGCCGCCGGAGAGCTCCTCGAGGCACTGCGGACGATCCCGTTCCCGCACAGTCGGTAAGCCTCGAACCCGTCGACCTCGCAGCACAAGCGCTCGGCCCGCTCGTGGAGGAGGTCGTATTCGTCGGCGGCGCGAGCATTGAGCTGTGGATCAGCGACCGGGCAGCTCCCCCGACGCGGGCGACCGACGATGTCGATGAAATCAGCGCGGTCAGCACCCGGGCCGGCTACTACCGACTCGCCGAGCGGCTGCGCGCCCGAGGCTTCACGGAGGCAAGCGATTCGTCGGTGATCTGCCGCTGGAACCACCGAGACACGGGGCTGGTGCTGGATGTGATGCCGCAGGAGGAGGAGATCCTCGGTTTCTCGAACCCGTGGTACCGACACGCGATTGACACGGCCGTCGAACGCGACCTGCCCTCGGGCATGCGTGTGCGGGCCGCTAGTCCCGCGGCGATTGTCGCGACAAAGCTCGCGGCGTGGAAGGGGCGCGGCGAGAAGGACGTGCTCGCGAGCCTGGACCTGCATGACGTACTCGTACTCATCGACGGACGGCCCGAGCTGGCCAACGAGACAGCTCAGGAGCCGCAGGCGATACGCCAGTACATCGCCGCCGAGCTCGCGGCCGTAATGAACGATCCGTATTTCCGATATCTGGCCGAAAGCGCGACGCAGCCGTACGGAGTACTCGGACCGGATCGCGCGAATCGGCTGATCGAGCAGACGACGAAACTGATCGAGACGATGAGCTCGTAGAGCGCGTTCCGATCGGCCTTCTGCGCGCATCGAGTCCGACGAGATGGAAAGGGCCAACGCGTACCCCCGCCATCTGGGGGTACAGCCGCGCCCTACACTAGATTCCGGTCAATGGAATTGCGATCATCGCGAGCAAGTACGCTGGCGAGCCACCTCGACAGGGCTGTATGCGGCGTAGCCCCTGGACCGTCTGGACGAACGCAGTGTCAAGCTGTGCGAGATCTGAGCGTCGCCATGCAGGCCTCCCCACCACCCCCTTCGACTGAGCCGAGCCGTCGGGAGCGTATGCGCGAGCGAGTGAGCGACCTGGTCGTTGAGCTTTCCTTGTTCCTGAGCTCGTACGCACCGCTGTTCGCGATTCTCGCGATCCGCTTTCGCACGAGCATGCTGACCATCACCTGCGCGTTCCTCGCGGTGCTGGGCGTCGTTTCCGGTGCGCTGGTGTTGTGGCGCTTTCGTAAAGTCACCGCGATCCCTTGGCCTGTCCGGACGGTCGAGGACCGTGGCGCGGAGGTCGCCGGCTACCTCGCGACGTACCTACTTCCGTTCGTAACGGTCGCACAGCCGAATCTGCGCGACGTGATCGGCTACGGACTGTTCCTGGTGATCGTTGCGATCGTCTACATCCGCTCGAGCCTCGTCCAGTTCAACCCGACCCTGTACCTGTTTGGGTGGCGACTCTACGCGATCGAGATTGGCTCCAACTGGAGCGGCTTCGTTCTCGCGCGGGGCACGGTTCGACGCGGTGACAGCTTGTCGGCAGTACGCCTAAGCGAGCGCGTCTACCTCCAGTACGCGCCGAGGAAATCGACGTGACGCTTCCGCTGGGCCTCGACCGGAACCCCCTGCCGGACGAGCTCGGGCTGATCGTCGGTTGGAAGCAGGGCGACGGCTATGCGGGTGGCGAGGTCCGGATTACCCCGAACGTAAGCGACCACCTTCACGCAGCTTGCGAGCGAACGCTCGAGACGCTCGACGAACGCGACCCTCGTGACTACACGGCCGACATGCAACTCGAAGTCGAGGAGTCTTTGGTCGTTGAGGACCCCCAGCTAATCGGCGACTCGCAGATCGCGGCGATCGTGCTCCCAACAGAGCCGCTGCAGGTAATCAACGCAGCCTCGCTGCCACGTCGGGCGCTGCAGTTCTACGCCGCATTCGCACGCACACCCGAGGGGGACGTCGCTTTCGTACGAAAGTCAAATCCGCACACTGCGGCGCGTACCGGGAAGCTCTACACGATGCTCGGGCAGTCGCTCACGCGGATCGGGGGCCCGATCTTCGCATTGGACGACCACTTCGACCTGATCGTGACCGAGCAGGGCGTCGCGGCGCTGCGACAGGACTATTTCGAGCTGCTGTTCCGCGAAGTGCCGGCGCTGCAGGAGCGAATCCCGGAGTGGGTCGGCGCGATCGAGAACGCACTTGCCGATCGCGCATGACGGTGGGGTGCAGCTCGCCGAGCGCGCACGGACCGACGGTCGGCTGAGGCGCCGGTTACGTTCGATCGCCGAACGTGGACACCTCTCCAATGTGTCAGTCGAGCGGATCCGCCGGCACATCCAGCAGGCGGGTCTTTCGGAAAGAGCGTTCCTCGACGGCGACAAGCTGCGCTACGACGATTCCGACCCGTTCGCTCTCGTGTACTTGCTGAACGAGGACTTCTTCCAGGGCGGGCTGACAGACGAGCCCTTTCGCAGCGACCGCAAGTCGCCCCGCTGACGGGTCGGTCGGAACCGGCGCCGCCCTCCTCGCCAGCGCTTTGCGCCTGACCCCGTTGTCTTCTCCCACGTCGTGCTGCGATCGCGACGGCAACGCGTATTCCCGCGACTGTTTGCTACCCATGACTGCTACCCACGGGTCTGAGCACACCGTCCTGACCTACCCACATACGACAAAACTCCCGGAAATCCGGGGGTTTTGTTGAAGCGGATGAAGGGATTCGAACCCTCGACCTTCGCCATGGCAACGCACAGCAGGCACCCCGAGGCGCCTGTTTTCGGGGATTTTGGGTATCGCTGAAACGGCTTTGTGGTGCCGAATCAGGCTCGTTTGGTACCCAAAGCGGTACCCACGGCGGAGGGTGGTACCCACGTGGTACCCACGGTGTAAGGTTGGTCGATGCCGAGGAAGCCGACCGCCAACGTGATCGTCCGCGAGAGCCTCGGCCAGCCGTTCTTCGAGGCCAAGTTCCGCCACCGAGGGCAACAGGTCAAGCGCCGCATCGGGCCCGCGTGGATCGAGCGCGACTCCTCCACAGGCGCGTGGAAGCGACGACGCGGACGAGTGCCCGACGGCTCCTACGACGAACGTGGCGCGGTGGTCGCAGCGGCGGAGATCGCGGCCGCCCACGTGGACGAAGCGGCGGACGCGGCACGGCTCGAGCAGGAGCGCCGCACCCGCGGCGTGACGTTCCGCGAGGTCGCCCATGACTACTTGCGCTGGCTCGCAGACGTCGCGGGCGCCAAGCCCTCCACCCTGCGCGATCGTGAGAGCGTCCTGGGCGAGCCCGGGGTCCCGCGCAAGCGCGGCGAGGGCACGCTGCGCGCGCACGTGATGGCAGCGCTCGGCGACCGTCCGGCATCGAAGATCACCACACGCGAGGTCAACGACGTGCTCGCGGCGGTAAGCGCCACGGGCGCGTCGGCGAGCACGGTCAACAAGTACCGCGCAGTCATCTCCACGGTGTTCAACCACGGCTGCAAGCCATCGACGTTCGCGCTGCCGGGCAATCCTGTCAACGAGGCGGACAAACGCCGCGAGCCGAGCCCGGGCGCGCTCGTCTTCTACTCGCCTGACGAGATCGAGGCGATCGCGCGCGCGCTCGCCGACGGGCGGCACCGTGATCCGAGGTTCCCGGCGATCTCCGACGGCGAGCGAAGCGCGCGGCAGGCGGAGGACCGCCAGGACGCCGAGCTGATCCGCGTGGCCGCCTACGCCGGCCTGCGCCAAGGCGAGCTGCTTGCGCTGCGCTGGCGCGACGTCGACTTCGCCGGATCGGCGCTGACCGTCGCGCGCGCGATGAGCGCCGGCGTCGAATCGACCACGAAGTCCGGGCGTGTTCGCCGAGTGCCGCTCGCCGACCAGGCGGCCGCCGCGCTCGACCGCCTGAGCCGCCGCGAGCACTTCACCGCACCGGGTGAGCTCGTCTTCTGCAACGTGTTCGGCCGCCCGCTCGACGGGTCCGCGCTGCGCCGTCGCTACCGGCGCGCGCAGAACGCCGCCGAGGTGCGGCCGCTGCGCTTCCACGACCTGCGCCACACCTTTGGCTCGCTGCTGGCCGCGCGCGGCGTCGACGTCGTGACGATCCAGAGCGCGATGGGACACAGCGCGCTCAGGACGACGGGGCGCTACCTGCACGCGCGGCCAGCGTCCGAGCAGGCTCAGGCGTTCACGGCGGCGTTCGCGCCGTTGGCCGAGAACGGCGTCGACACGATCCCGGCGTAGGTCACGCCCCGATCTCGAAATCGATCAGCTCGGGCGATCCTCCGCGGCCTGGCCAATCAGCGCGGTTTCGATCTGCTGGCGGATGTAGAGCCTGCGCCTGCCGATCTTGACGCTGGGGAGGATGTCCCTGCGTGCCCAGTCTTCGACCGTTGAGACAGGCGCGTGGAGAAGCCGAGCGACGTCGCGTCCAGTCAGCACGTCGTCGGCGGTGAGTCGCCCTCTACCCATGACTGCCTTCGGCGCAGCTTGGCCCATGTACGTAATGACCCCGAACCGCAGAGATCGGCCAGCGAGTGTGGTGTAAGCGCCTTCCGAGCAGCCAGGCGGATCAGCCAAGCGCCGAGGCGAGATCGCGCGCCGGCACACGGACGGCGTGTGGCAGCGTGATCGTCAGATATCCGTCGTGCTCGATGATTCGCCGGGCGTCGATGATCGTGACGCCGATTACGTCCCCGTTCTCGTCGTAGCGCACCGCGTGTCCCTCTGGCGTGAGCGCACCATTCGAAGCCGCGCTCGTGTCCCCGCGACCCAGGTACAGAACGTCGCCGTCGGCGTCGTAGTGGCCGCGATCGAAGGTGATGTCATTGATCGTGATGTTCACTCACGAAGCGTACGACGACGATCAGCGGCGGCGCTTTTATACCCCCATCAGCCCCAGCTCCTCCAAGCGCCGCGCGCAGCGCGAGGGCAGCACGCGCTCGCCTTCGAGCACGGCGATCTGATCGGCCTGCAGGCGCTCGAGCGCCTGGTCGAGGACGGAACGATCGGCGTGAACGCTCGCGGCAAGACGCTCGCGAGTCCAGGGTCCGTCGTGCTCCTCGCCGAGCAGAACGCCCACGATCGCGCGTTGAAGGGGGCGGTGCTCATCCGAGCCCGCTTGGGTACGGTGATGACGCATGGGAGTTCATACCTCCTGTGCCACGACCCCGGGGCAGCTCCAACTGTCGCCGGGGTCAAGTTTTTTGGTTTGTCCCCACCGTACGCCGCCGGGCGCTTGGCGTGGGAGAAGGATGCAAAGTTGATGCTTTTCCTCTAGTCCTCTCGCCAGGAGTCGGGCATCGCTCCCGGCTTCCACGCCTTGCTTACGCCGCCACCGGCCGCGCGCAGGACGTGGGAGAGCTCTCGCAGCTGTAGCTGAAAGGCGAGCTCCTCGCGCGCGTCGACGCCGCTGTCGTCGAGCTCTGCGCGCCACACCGCGAGCGCGCAGAGCGTCTCGAGCAACGCCTCCTCCTCCCACCAATTCTCCTGCAGCCAGGAGAGGGCCTTCGAGTAGCGGCCGTGCAGCGCGACGAGCTGTCCCCACATCTCAGCGCGCCAGTCCACATCGCCGCCGTATGGCTCAAGCCAGCGCGCCCGCCCGCCGCTCGGCAGCGCGCCGGTCACGGGCGTGCCTTGGCGCAGCGAGCGCACCTTGCCCTCGCCGGCGGCGCGGGCGAGTTCGCCTCGGACGAAGTGACCGGCGAGCGTCGTCGGCGGTTCGCCGGCGCCGGCGGCGAGCTGCTCGAGCTGCTCGGCCGCCGGATCGGACAACGTCACCTGGTACTTGCGGCTCATCGGTCCCTCTCAGGCTGCGCCACCTCTCGGGCGAGGCGCTGAAGCACACGGGCGATGCCCGGCGGGATCGCGCGGGCGTGCTCGACTGGATCGCGAAAGCCCGGGCCGTTGCGCATATCGGGCAGCTCCGCGTACTCGAGCGAGGGCACCTGCGCGCGGGACTCGCTCATCCGCTGCGCAAGCCGTGCGATCCGCTCTGAGTCCTGTCCCTCGACGCCGAGGTCCTCGCGCGAGAGGAACCAGTCGGTGCCGCGACGCGCGCGCGACGCCTCGACGTAGGCGGGCTCCTTGCTCGTCTGCCAGCCGCCGGTGACGACGAGCGTGCGCGTGACGGTCGCGCCCTGGGCGCGGTGGATGTGCTGGGCGTAGCCCAGGCGCACGTGCTCGAGCTCCTCGCCGGTGAAGCTGCGGCGCTCGCCGGAGTCGAACTCGATCAGCGCCGCCCCGTTTAGCTCGATCGCGAGCACCTCCCCGCGCTCGCCATTCTCGATCCGCGCCATGCCCTGCTGGCGGTGCTGGGCGATCAATGCGATGCGATCGCCCGCGCGCAGGCCGTAGTGGATGCCGGGGACCTGAACCTCGACGTCGCCGAGCTCCCCGCGCGCCGCGCGGTGGTGCTGCGCCCGGGCGTTCATCCGGTCGATCTCCTTATTGGAGGCATCTGAGATCAGCGCGACCTTCTCGACCGGGTGACGCTCGGTCAGCTTCGCCCACTCGCTCACCGCGTGCTCGACGGCCTGATCGCGCTCATCTGAAAAGTGCAGACGTCCCGCCGTGAGGTAGTGGGCCATCGCCCGCTCTGCGCGCCCGGCGCGCAGCTCCGCCCAGGCGCGCCGCTCGGCCGGATCGAGCGTACGTCTGACGTTCGAGAGCTCGGCGCTCGGCACGAGCTCCGCGAGGCGCTCGAACATCCCGCCGGCGCCGATCGGGGGCAGCTGCGCGGCATCGCCGATCACGACGAGCTTCGCCCCGCGATCGGCGATCAGCTCAGTCAGGCGATCAAGGCGCGCGGTGTCCGCCATGCCGGCCTCGTCGAAGAACACCGTCGTGCGCTGCCCGAGCGCGAGTTGGCCGCGATCGGCGCGAGCGACAAGCGCGTCGAGCGTAAGCGCGCGGCCAGCGAGCGCGGGGCTGTCCTGGCCGAGGCGCTGCGCCGTGGCGCCGGCGACCGCGACACCGAACGCTTCGGCGCCGGCGAGCTGCTCGGCGCGGGCGGCCGCGTCGATCACGACACCCTTGCCCGTGCCGGCCGGTCCGACGAGCACCGCGCCACGCTCGGGACCGGTGATCGCTCTCAGCGCGCTCAGCTGCTCCTCAGAGAGCGGCGCACCGATCCGATCGCGGATCAGGGTCGCGGCCCGCGTACGCGACGGCTCACCGACATCGCGCTCTGCCGGCTTGGCGAACTCCGCAAACCGGCGCTCGATCGCCTGCTCGCGGGCACGAACGTTCAGCGTCGTCATCAACCCACCCTCAAGCGGCAGCACGCGCCGCTCGGCGATCATCGTCTGCGTCAGCGCGACCGCTTGCTCTGGTGAGAGCTCGCCGGTTGACTGCTCGAGTGCGACCGCGCGCAGCTCGCTCGCGGGGAACGTCGCGGCGCGCTCGGTCAAGCGCTGTTCGATGCGGTCCTCCAGCGAGGACTCGGGCGCTTCGGCCGGCGCGCCGTCGTGCACGAGGCGATCGGCGTCGAAGTTGTGGCGCGCGGCGGTCTCGTTCCATGCGCGCTGCAGGTCGGCCTTCGTGACGACCACCTTCGCCCTGCGGTTCTCGAGCTTCAGCGCCTGCAGCTCGCCGACCTCGGGCGCTCTGCCATGCTCGGCGCGAAAGCGCTCGATCGCTCGCACAACCTCGCGCCCGCGTGCGCTGAACGACTCGATCACCGAGCGTGGGACGCCGGCGATCTCGAAGAAGCGGCCCTCTTTGCCGGTGCCGTGGTCGATCGCGTGGCCGCGCTGCTTGAGCTCCTGCGCGAGCGCCGAGCGGTAGTAGGCGCCGACCTCGCGGGCGGAGCGGAAGATCGGGCGTGAGGCGACGGCGACGATGGGCCCGTCCTCGCGCACCGCGCTCGTGACGACGACGTGGCTGTGCAACTGGGGATCGGGCGCCTCGCCGTCGAGCACGGCGCGGGCTGTGGTGTGGCGGTACTCGGCGGCGATCAGGTCGGCGGCGGGTTCCTCGATCCTTCCCCCGCTCCGCCGGACGGTCGCGACACTCTCGCGCAGGTGGCCCATAGCCTGCTCGACTGCCGCCGCGTGGGCGGCCTCGATCTCGCGGCGGCTTTGCTCGTCTCCGAGCGCCCACATCACCGAGACCGACTTCGGCGCGCTGAAGGTCAGATCGACCCCTCCCCCGCGTCCACCGCCGGCGCCCTCGCGCCGAAGCCAGGCGCCGCTTCGTGGGTGCTTGCCCTCCATCAGGGCGATGAAGTCGCGTCCCCCGACGCTCTGCCCCTCGATGCCAAGGCGCGCGAGCGTGTCCGCCGAGGCGAGCCAACGCCCAGGTGCCTGCTGCGGCTCGCCGGTCGGGCTCAGGTAGTAGTCGCCGCGCTCTGGCTCGATCGTCTTCGCCTCCAGGTAGCGGGCGTAGCCGCCGGCTTTGGCGGCGCCGATGCTTGCGGCGGTCAGCACAGCCCATATAGACCCGGAGCGCCGCGAAGCGGCCAGCGAATTAGATGACGCTGATACAGCGCTCGCACACCTGTGCATGTCGTATGTCGAGCCCTTGGCGTCGCGGCGAAGCGGAGATCGCCTCGTCTCGGACTCGGGTCGGCTAGGGACACGCGAGTCGCGCAGGTGCTGATGTCGAGGGGGCCGCCTGTCGACCCGGACGGTTTGCGTCGGGTCTGCATATCTGACGCGCCGCGTTCAAACGCGGGACCGATCGCTGGTCGGCTTCGGCTGCGCCGCGGCGACGCCTCGCCAGCGCTGGGCACGGCGCCGCCAGGTGTCCGAGCGACTCGGCATCTCGAACGGCTAGCAGCATGAAGTCCGCTGCCGCCGGCGGCGAGCGTCCCGCCGGCGTACCCCGCAAGCCAGTCGCGGCTAGGTCCGAGCGACGCTCGCGCGGGCGGCCGTCCGCCGACGCGGTTAGCGTCCGCCTCAATGGGGTTGGCGGTTCCAATATCCGGAAGAGTACTCTCGCCGGTTCGGTGGGCCGGTGGTAAGCGATGGCTCCTGCCAACAATCAGGACCCTTGTCCTCGGCCACGAGATTTCGATCTATCACGAGCCGTTCCTCGGGGGCGCCTCGGTCTTTTTTGGGCTGGATGGGCTTGAGCGGGCGTTCCTCGGCGATACGAATGCGGAGCTGATCGCGGCTTACCGTGCCATCCGCGATCATCCGGTGCAGGTCGCCGACCGCGTAAGTCGGTATCCCAACAACGCAGACATGTATTACGCGGTACGCGCCTGCACCCCTACCGATAAGGTCGAGATCGCAGCCCGCTTCCTCTACCTGAACCACACCTCGTTCAACGGCATCTACCGGGTCAACCTCGAAGGTGTCTACAACGTCCCGTTCGGTGGCCGTGCCTCGCCACAGATCCCGACCGCTGAGCATCTGTGGGAGGTTTCGCGGCGACTGCGCAATGCCCGTTTGTACGTCGGGGACTTCGCACGATGCCTGGAGCGAGTGCAGGAGGGGCACCTAGTCTTCCTAGATCCGCCTTACACCGTCGCGCACAACAACAACGGCTTCATCAAGTACAACCAGAAGATCTTCTCAATCGAGGATCAGGAACGGCTCAGCGCCTTGATCGACGAGATCTCCTCGCGCGGCGCGTACTACATCCTGGCGAACGCCGCCCACCCGTCGATCGCTAAGCTGTTCAGGCGACGCGGGGGGGTTCAAATGAACACCAGCCGGCGCAACGTGATCGGCGGCGTCAACGCGACCCGGGGCAGCGCGACCGAGCTCCTGTTCACGAACCTCAAGGCGCGCGGGCGATGATGGCTTCGACCGGAGACCCGCTACCGGGCGTGCTCATCCGAGATCACTTGCTGCCGGTAACGAAGATCCCAGCGGAGACCCGTCGACGTCTCTCTCCATACCTCGTAGAGGACATCCGCAAGAGTCAGCTCGCCGAGTATGAAGCCGAGGGCTGGATCGTCGATCGAGAGCTCAAGTACAAGCTCAAGATGCGCAAGGAGAAGGCGCACGACATAGCCTTCGAGGACCGCGTCTGGGCGACCCTCGCCCGCCTTCAGTTCCCGCGCCTTAACAGCGGACGCTCATTCAGGCTGCGCTACGGGGCAGCGGAAAACGAGACCCAGCAGATCGACGTGTTCGCCGTTGATGACGAGGTGGTCCTGATCGTGGAGTGCAAGTCCACCACGAACATCGGCAAGTCCGGTCAGTTCAAGACTGAGATCGAGGCGATCACCGGAAAGCGCGAGGGAATACTGAAGCATCTCCGACCCGAGTACCCCCACCACAAGGTCAAGTTCGTACTGGCGACCAACAACTACACGCTCTCAGAGGCCGTGAGGGAGCGGTTCGCGGCGGCCGACGTGTTCCACGTAGACGAGGACGCCATCGAGTATTACCTCACCCTTGCCGGCCACCTCGGTGCCGCAGCCAAGTACCAGCTGCTCGGAGCCCTGTTCGCCGGTCAGAAGATCCCGAACCTCGAACCAACGACACCGGCAATTCGTGGTGCGATGGGCGGCCATACCTACTACTCGTTCGCGATCGAGCCAGCACGGCTGCTGAAGATGGCCTACGTGCTGCACCGCAATCAGGCCAACAGCGCTCTGATGCCGACCTACCAGCGGATTATTAAGAAGTCTCGTTTGAAAAAGGTCGCCGAGTTCGTCGACAACCATGGCTTCTTCCCGAACTCGATAGTCGTCAACATCGAGACGGCCAGGGGCAAGGGGGACCTGAAGTTCGACCTCGCTGGGAAGTCCCAGAGCAAAGCCAAGCTCGGACTGCTGCACCTCCCGCAGACCTACCGAGCCGCCTACATCATCGACGGTCAACATCGCCTATACGGCTATGCCAAATCCGACCGTGCGGACACAGATCTGATACCGGTCGTCGCCTTCATCGATCTTCCCCGCGACAAGCAGGTCGAGCTGTTCATGCAGGTCAATGAGAATCAGCAGGCGGTACCGAAGAATCTGCGCAACACCCTGAACGCCGACCTACTCTGGAGTTCCGAGGACTACACCCAGCGCGCGCGGGCTCTGCGACTCCACGTGGCCCAGCATCTCGGGGAGCAGAAGAGCTCCCCGCTGTATGACCGGGTGATCATCGGGGAGAACTCAAGGTCGACGTTGCGCTGCATCACGATCGACGCGATCAACAACGGGCTGGTTCGCGGCAACTTCATCGGCACGTTCACCAAGACCGCCGCGAAGGAGCAGGGCACCTTCTACGCCGGCGGCAATCTGCCGACCGCGAAGTTGCTCTTGCCGTTCCTCGCAGGTGCGTTCGGCTATCTCAGCGAGGGGCTGCCAGCACAGTACGCCCGGGGAAACGACGACGGCGGGTTTGTCTTCATCAACGTCGGCATTGAGTCGATCCTGCGCGTTCTCAGCGACATTGTCGACCACCTCAAGGCCAAGCAAGGCATCGACCCGCTGACTGCATCGACCGAGGAGCTGCTGGAGGCCAGCCGGTATTTCCTCGACCCGCTCATCGACCATCTCGACGGGATGAGCGGCGAGGAGGGGGCGGAGTATCGCAAGAGCTACGGTGCCGGAGGACGGGCTCGCTATTACCGCAGACTGCAGGAGGCCATCCGCGAGAAGCGCCGAGATTTCGACCCACCCGGCCTTGAGGAATACCTCAAAGGCCAGGACAAAGAGAACATCGCTGAGGCGCGGGAAATCGTCGGTGAGCTGGAGGCGTTCATGAAGCGCGATATCAGACAACGGCTTGAGGATGAGTTCGCCGGAGCCTGGGAGTCGGAGGGCATTCCTCGGGCCGTGCGCAAGAGCACCGCGGAAGACGCGATCGAGAAGAACCTCGACCTACCGCCCAGCAAACACGTGACACCCTGGGACTGTATGTACCTCATCAATTATCACGATGTGCTCGCCTACAGCCACCCGATCTGGCAGAAGCGTTTTGAGAAGCGTTATACCCGACCCGGCGATGAGCAGCTCTCCGGCACGTGGAAGAACCGACTCGCCTGGATCAAGCAACTCAACGAGACCCGAAACCGGGTCTTTCATGCACAGGGGATCGGGGAGGATGACCAAGCGTTCCTGATCGAGCTTCGGGATTGGCTACTGCGCGACGAGATCGAAAACGACCTATAGCGGTTCGGGCCACGCTCGAGAGGAACGCGAGCGACTGATGACCACTCGACGCACAGATCTTGGCCGTCGACCTCAAGACCGGAGGGACGGCACCCACCCGAACCGATCCCCGCGCCCCATGCCTCGCCCCTCCAACAACTGACCACAACTCAATCGAGACGGCAGAATCTGGATCTACGACTCTCGCCTTGAGGCCGCGTCAGGACGAAGTGCTCAAGTGGCGGCAACGACCACCGCATAACCACTGCCCTCGAAGGACTCCAAGGCATTCTGCCGAGCCCGACTCCCGATCAGCCGAGGCTCCTGTCCGCTCGGCGCAATGTCGATCGCCAACTCGATCCCAAGCGCATCGGAGATTCGCAGGAGCATCGGGAACGTCGGGTTGTGCTCCCCACTCTCCAGCCGCGCGACAGCCGGCTGGCTCATCTTCAGTCGCTTGGCGAGCGCCGTTTGACTGAGCTCGTGCTCTGCGCGGTAGGCGATCACCTTGACGGCCACGGCACGCGCAAGCGCGGTGCGCTCCCACTCCCGGCGGTACTCGGGGTCCGCGTCTAGATGCTCAGCGAGAACATCCTCATGGGTCGGAAGATCGGACAGCTTCATCCGGATCAATATACCAAACTTGTAATAGCGATAGCTCTCGTCACGGCTCGATCTCGCCGAGCCGCGTCTTGGCCGCGCTGACGGCGCCGTCGAACCCGGCCTTGTCCTTCTGGGCCTCGGGGCCGAGGGCGCCGATCACGAAGACCTCGCCGATCCGTTCGTAGATGCATCGCCACGCGCTGCGCCCGGCGCGAGGGCGCAGCTCCCGGAGCGAGCCGCCCGAGTCGCCCATGACCTTGCTCGAGTGCGGGAAGGGCAGCATCGGGCCAAGCGCGGCTAGCTTGTCGAGGGCGTTATCGATCGCCTTGCGCTCCTGCGCGGGCAAGGCGTCGACCTCGGCGCGCGCCAGCGGATGAAGGCGAACCGACCACGGGCCGGACGGCATCCGCGGCCGACCCGGAGCCCTCGGGTCTCTGCGACGTTTGGCCATCACGGCACCTTCCGTGGGCCGCCGGACGGATCACGCAATACCGGAGAGCCGGCGCTCAGCGGACGGGCGTTTGGTACCCACAGGTGGTACCCACGGCCCTTACGAGGGAGGTCGACCCCGCCCTACACGCACAAAGCCCCGGATTTCCAGGGCTTTTGCGAAAGCGGATGAAGGGATTCGAACCCTCGACCTTCGCCATGGCAAGGCGACGCTCTAGCCAGCTGAGCTACATCCGCGCGGTCTCGCCCATTCTAGACCCCGGCGGAGTGGCGCGTCGGCGGATCGCTTGCAGCGGCTGGGGCGCGCCCGATCACCCGGGGCGGCGCGCGCGGATTTGGTAGACGGCTGTGTGGGCGGTGTCGAAGCCGTGTCGCGCGGCGCGCAGGTACAAGCGCCAGATACGCGTGCGTTCCGCGCCGGCGAGCGCTTCGGCCTGCTCGAGATGTTCGTCCAGGCGCCGCGTCCAGTGCCGCAGCGTGATCGCATAGTCCTCGCGAAAGCCCTCCACGTGCTCGACGTGAAAGCCCGTGCGTTCGAGCGCGAGCGCCACCCGGGAGAGCGCCAGCGGCTCGCCATCGGGGAACACGTAGCGCGTGGAGAAGACGTCCTCGAGGGGCTCGTGGTCGGGGTCGAGCGTGGCGATCGCGTGGTTGAGCAACGCCCCGCCGGGACGTAGCAGCGAGAACAGCGAGCGCGCGTACACGTCGATCTGGCTCTCGCCGACGTGCTCGGACATGCCGATGCTCGAGATCGCATCGAACGACGCCCGCGGCAGCTGGCGATAGTCGGCGACGCGAATCTCCACCTGCTCTAAGAGCCCCGCGGCGGCGACCCGCTCGCGCGCGAGCTCGGCCTGGGGCGAAGAGAGCGTGACGCCGGTGACAGTCACGCCGTATTGCTTGGCGGCGTGGATCGCGAAGCTCCCCCACCCGCAGCCGACGTCCAACACGCGCATTCCCGGCTGCAGCCCGAGCTTGCTCGCGATGAGGTCGAGCTTGGTCAGCTGGGCCTGCTCGAGCGTCTGCGCACCACGAGAGAAGATCGCGCAGCTGTAGGTCATCGACTCGTCCAGGAACAACGCGAAGAAGTCGTTGCCGACATCGTAGTGGTAGCGGACGGCCGCGGCATCACGCTCGATGCTGTGCAGCCGGCCGTGGAGGATCAGCTCCAGACTGGGGCGCCGCGGAAGCCCGCCCGGCGCCGCGGCTACAGCCACTGCCAGCCCCAGGCGCAGGCGCTCGGCGCCGCCGAGGGGCGGCGGCTCCCATTCGTCCACGACCAGAAATGCAGCGTCGAGATCGTCCACGACCAGCGAGCCGTCGGTGTACGCCCGCCCCAGACCGAGCGTTCCGGGAGCGCGCAGGAAATGCGCGAGCGCGGAGGGGTGTCGCACGAAGAACGTCGGCGCGCCGGGGGACGTCGCGGCAACCGCGCCGCCATCCCAGAAGCGCACGTGAAATTGCCGCGAGGGAAACGCTCGGGGCAGCTCCCGGGCAAGGGGCGCACTTGCACGAATCAGTGCCACGCACTCACCATAGAGCCATGGTTCTAGCCCTTGAAGGTAGAGCGCCCGACGTCTCCGAAGGGCTCGTCGCGCTCGCGTACGGCCTCGCGAAAACCGCGCTCTGCGGCCTGGCTCTGGAAGGCATAGCCCTCGGCCGTATGGCGGGTGATGCCATCGAAGACCGTTCCCAGCACCTGCGTCGCGTGCAGTCCCTGCGCGTACAGCGTCTGGTTGACCAGCAGCTTCATCATCATCAGCTGATTGACGGGCATCCGCGCGATCCGCTCCACGAGGATCTCCGTTCGCTCCCGCAGGCGATCGGCCGGCGGCGCCTCGATCGCAAGGCCCCACTCGAGCGCCTCCTCGCCGGAGAGTGAGTCGCCCGTGAACAGCAGCCGCTTGGCGCGCTGGGCGCCGATGCGGTGCGCCCACAGCGAGGTCGTCGGCGACCCCCACACGCGCGCCGGCGGGTAGCCGATCTTCGCGTCCGCGGCGATCACCAGCAGATCCGAGCACAGCGCCATGTCGGTCCCGCCAGCCACGCAGAAGCCGTGCACCATGCACACGACCGGCTTGCCGCAGTGGAACAGGCTCATGAACCCCTGGACGTTGCGGCTCATCATCGCGTAGTCGACCATCGGGTCCCAGGTCCCGGCTGGGTCGTGATTGGCCGCCATCACGATCGGATCCAGTGGCGATCCGGGTGGCGGTTCCGCGCGGGCGCCGTCGGCGCCAGTGGCGCCGATGCGCTCGCCACCCCCCTCTGCGCCGGCGACGCCCATGCCCTCGGCGCTCTCCACAAGGTCATAGCCCCCACAGAATCCAGGCCCCTCCCCCGCGAGCAACAGCACGTGCACCGCTGGGTCGAGATCCGCGCGTTGCACGCACTCGACGAGCCCGGCAATCAGACTCGGCGTGATCCCATTGCCGCGCTCAGGGCGATTAAGCGTAATGCGGGCGACCCGGTCGGAGACCTCATATCGCACGACCGGCTGCCCGCCCATGGTCGCGATCCTACAGCCGCTGAGAGGATCCGCGGCGCGAGGAGCGTGGCGGCGCGGCGCCGACTCCCGGCAACGTCCCGGCAGCATCCGTTCACGTTCTACGATCGCAACAAGCGCTTCGAAGGCCACGCGCGCTTGACGCGCGGCGCCGAGGCGCCGACCGCCAACGCCGACCGGGAGTGAAGCGAATGACACCTTCCAGCACAGCGACCGAGCAGCTCATCAGCGGCGTGGACTTCGTCGCCCTGCCCACACACGACGTGCGCGCCGCCGCCGATTTCTACGGCCAGACGCTGGGCCTGCGCCGCTCGGTGTACATGCCCGAGCGCCACTTCGCCGAGTTCGAGACGGGCAACCTCACGCTCAGCGTGATCGACGCGGAGAAGATGGGGCTCGAGCACCACACGATGCGTCACGAGGTGGCCCTGCACGTCGACGATGTCGAAGCGTCGCGCAAGCTGCTTGAAGAGCGCGGGGTGAGCTTCCGCGGCGAGACGCTCGACACGAGCGTCTGCCACATGGCCTTCTTCTCAGACCCCGACGGCAACGCGCTGATGCTGCACCACCGCTATGCGCCGCGCAATCCCGAGGCCTAGCGGCCATGCCGATGCGGTGAGCCCTTGCCCATACGGTGGATCGACCTCGATCGACTAGCCTGGAGGCATGATGCTCTTCACACGCAAGCAGACGCACATGGTGGACGCGGACTCGGCTCTGCCGGGGCGCGAGATCGAGATGCTCGTACCATCCAAGCACGAGGTGCTGGGCACGCCGCTGAAGGGCCCTTTCCCGAGCGGAGTCGAGACGGTGATCTTCGGCATGGGCTGCTTTTGGGGCGCCGAGCAGATCTTCTGGCAGGCCGACGGCGTCTACACGACGGCGGTCGGCTATGCCGGCGGGCTGACGCCCAATCCCACATACGAGGAGGTCTGTAGCGGGCGCACCGGCCACACCGAGGCCGTGTTGGTCGCCTTCGATACCGCCAAGACCAGCCTCGAGCAGATGCTGAAGCTGTTCTGGGAGGGCCACGATCCCACCCAGGGGATGCGCCAGGGCAACGATGTCGGTAGCCAATACCGCTCGGCGATCCTCTGGCACGGCGAGGACCAGCGCAAAGCCGCCGAGGTCTCACGCGAGGCCTACCAGCAGATGCTCAATCAGGCGGGGCACGGCGAGATCACGACGGAGATCGCCGAGGCCGGGCCGTTCTACTACGCCGAGGACTACCACCAGCAGTACCTCGCCAAGAACCCGAACGGCTACTGCGGGCTCGGCGGCACCGGCGTCAGCTGCCCGATCGGCCTGGCTACCCAGCAGCCTTAAACGGACGTGGCCCTGCCGAAGCGGGGCCACGAGCCGCCGTCTGCGGCCTACAGCGCGTCCGCGGGGATGAACGCGCCGTAGGCCATGCCAGCCTCGCCCTAAGCCGGGTTGGGCTGCAACGCGGGTGGCGGCGCGTGCGGGCCGCCGAGCGTTGGAACGTCCGAGGGATAGACCTCGTTGCCGTGAATCGCGTGATCGCCGATCTCCAGCTCCTCGTCGGAGAGACGAAGCGGAACGAAGATGCCGACCAGCTTCAGCAGGATGAACGTCATCACCCCGCTGAACACGATCACCCACAGCCCGGCCTCGGCCTGCCAGCGAAGCAGCGTCCAGCTGCCGTGCACGAGGCCAGGTTTGCCGGGCAGGTCGGAGGCGCCGCCCCTGCCGATGTACTCGACGATCTTCGGATCCGCGAACACTCCCGTCAACAACCCTCCGGTGAGCCCCGCGAACCCGTGCGTATAGATCACCCCCAGGGTGTCGTCCACGTTGCGGAAGATCGGCGCCCGGCTGACGAAGCGGATCGCGAACCACACGATCGTCGAGGCGATGATGCCGATGAACATCGAGCACCAGCCATTGACGAAACCGGCCGCCGGCGTGATCGCCACCAACCCCGTGATCATTCCGTTGACCGACCCGATCAGCGACGGCTTTTCGCGGAAGATGTAGTCCCACGCGATCCACACGAGCATCGCCACCGCGGTGCAGATGTTCGTGTTCAAAACCGCCGCCGAGGCGTTTGCGCCGGCGTAGTAGGGGTCTCCACCGTTGAAGCCGTTCCAGCCGAGCCACAGAAGCCCAGCTCCGACTGCCACCATCAGCAGGTTGTTCGGAGCGTCGACCTCACGATCTCGTTGCAACCGCGGCCCGATCACCGCCGCCGCCACGAATCCGGAGATACCGGCCGCGAGGTGGATCACATAGCCACCTGAGTAGTCCAGCGCGCCGTGGAATCCGAAATAACCACCACCCCAGATCAAAAACGCGTTGATCGTGTACACGAAGGTGATCCACAGGAGCACGAAGGGGATCCACGCCTTGAAGTTCACCCGCCCGAGGATCGACCCGAGCATCAGGATCGGCGTGATCGCGGCGAACACGAACTGGAAATACACGAGCGAGGCCATCGGGAAGTGGAACGGCGGTCCTTCCGTGATCGACGGAATCGCCGCCTGACTCTCCTCGACCGCCGAGCCGAGCACGGTCCCCGACCTACCCCAGAAGGAGTCGAAGAACCCGTGTCCCTTGCCGAGCGGGGTGCCGAAGCCCATCTTGAAACCCCACAGCACCCACGCGACCAACACGAGCGCGAACGCCACAAACGAGAGCATCATGCTGTTCACCGACCAGCGCTTCTGCATCACCCCGCCATACAGGACCGCGAGTCCCGGAAGGCTCATCAGCCCAACGAACGTCGCGGCCGTCATCTGCCACGCGTTGTCGCCGGCAACCAGCCAGTGTGGATATGCGTCCCAGGTCATGTGCCTCCATTTCCTTCGGTTGTGGATCTACCTGGCGCCCCGCTTTACGCATGCACGCGATCTGCGCCAATTGCCGTCCTGTATGAAATCCGCCCGGTCATGACCGTGGTAGGGACAGTCTGGCCAACACTTGCCAATGGCCTTTAGACATCTGTATAGACGCCCCTCAGATGGTCAACAGGGGCGGCGGATCGGGCCGCTGGAGGGCTAGCTGCGACCGGTGAAGGCGAATCCGGCCCGCTGGCACTCGGCCCGCAGTTCCGGTTCGATCGAGTGGAAGCTCCCGGCCGCGCAGATGCGCCTGGCCTGTTCGCCACAGCCCTGCAGCACGGCCCCGCCGAGAGTGCTCGCGAACGTCACTTTCACGCAGTCGCGGCGGCCAGGCGAACCGCTGGTCGCCGCGAATACGACCAGCGCGATCGCGGTCGCCGCCAGCACGGCCAGCAGCCCTCCGACGGCGGTCTTCTCACGACGGCCCCAGCGCAGCGGCTGGGCCAGCCGTTTGGACTGGTCCTGCATGATCATGCGATCGGACCCTAGCGCGTGTCGGAATCCGGCCGCTCGGCCGACGCCGGCGCCGGCGCGTCCTCGGCGGTGCCCGCTGCCGGCTGGAACTGCAGTGCTGCCGAGTTGATGCAGTAGCGCTCCCCGCCCGGTCCAGGGCCGTCGTCGAAGACGTGTCCCAGGTGCCCGCCACAGGTGCGGCAGATCACCTCGGTGCGCTTCATGAACAAACTGTTGTCGGGCCGCAGCTCGACCGCCTCGGCGACCGCCGGCTCGGTGAAGCTCGGCCAACCGGTGCCGGAGTCGAACTTCGTATCGGCTCCGAACAGCATCGCCCCGCAGGCCGCGCAGCGGTAGTCGCCGGAGGCCTTGTTGTAGACGTACTCGCCCGTGAACGGCGGCTCGGTGCCGGCCTTGCGCAGAACGTCGTACTGGGCGGGAGTCAGCTCCTCGCGCCACTGCTCATCGGACTTGACGACCTTCGGCTGCTCGGAGTTGCTGAGCTTGGAATCACTCATCTGCAGATGTTCTAGCAGCCCGGCCGTCCCCACCGATCCTGCTATTGTGATCCTTACGTTCACGTCAATTTGGATCGGATCGAAGGAGCGTGCCGGCTTGAACGCATCGCCCACCGCGCAGCACGGCCAGGACCCGGCCCGGCAGTCCCGTTTCGGCGTCGAGGCCGGGCATGAGAGCTACAAGTGGTGGGCCCTCTCCTGCACGAGCCTCGGGATGCTGCTCGCGGCAACCAACTCGGGCACGCTGATCATCGCGCTGCCGGATCTCGAGCGCTCGCTGCACGCGAGCCTGCTGGCGCTCGTGTGGGTGATCCTCGCCTATCTGATCGCCGCCACCGTGCTCGTGCTGATGGCGGGTCGCCTCAGCGACCTGTTCGGGCGCAAGCGCGCATACGTCGGCGGCTTTCTGGTGTTCGCGCTGGCCTCGCTGGGCGCGGGCTTCTCCGGCGATGCGACCACGCTGATCCTGTGGCGCATCCTGCAGGGGATCGGCTCGGCCTTCCTGTTCGCCAACGCCGCCGCCCTGGTAACGGATGCCTTCCCGAAGGAGGAACTCGGCCTGGCGATGGGCGCCAACACGATGGTCGCGGCGATCGGGCTGGTGCTCGGCCCGATCCTCGGCGGCGCGCTCGTGGCGATCTCCTGGCATTGGGTGTTCTGGTTCAACGTCCCCCTCGCGCTCGCCGGCGCCGCCTGGGGAGCGCTGGTCCTGCGGGAGCTTGCCAAACCCGACTCGGTGCGCGGCTATGACGTGCTCGGCAACATCACCTTCATAGTTGGGCTGACCGGCCTCGTGCTCGGGGTCTCCCGGGGCGGGCTGAGCGGCTGGGACGACGGAATCGTCGTCGGCGGCCTCGTCACCGCGGCCGTGCTGCTGCCGCTGTGGGTGCTGATCGAGAGCCGCTCGCGCGCGCCGATGCTCGATCTGAAGATCTTCAAAAGCCGCCTGTTCGCGGCCGCCAGCGCGGCGGCCTTCATCAACGGCCTCGCGCGCTTCGCGCTGATGTTCCTGTTCGTCTTCTACTTCCAAGGCGCCCAGGGCAACACGCCGATCGAAGCCGGGATCAAGCTGATCCCGCTTGCGCTGGGAATGCTGATCGCCTCACCGCTGGCCGGCATCTACGCCGACCGCCACGGCTCCCGAGCGCTCGCGGCGGCGGGCATGCTCGTCAGCGCCGCGGGTCTCGCGGGCATGACCACGCTGAACGTCGGCACGCCCTACTGGCAGAGCGGGCTGTGGCTGATGGTCGTGGGCGTCGGCTCGGGCATGTTCAACTCCCCCAACACGGCCGCCATGATGGGCTCTGTCCCCGCGCAGAGACGTGGCATTGCCGCCGGCGCGAGAACGCTTCTGCAGAACACCGGCGCGGTGCTCTCGATCGCCTTCGTGCTCGCGATCGTCACCTCGGCGATCCCCAAAGCGACCCTCTTCGCGATCTTCTCCGGCCTTGCCAGCGGCCTGTCCGACGCGCGCCTTGAGCCGTTCATCGCCAACATGCACACGGCCCTGTGGGTGCTGGCGGCGACCTCGCTGCTGGGCGCCGGCGTGTGCCTGCTGCGCCCTCGCCATGTGAGCTCGGACGAGCGGGAGCAGCCCGCGATGCCGGACTGGGAGGAAGCGCTGGCCGAGGAGGTCCGCGCCCCAGGCCTCGATGAAGGGCAAGAGGACGGCCGCGCCGCCTCGATTCCCGCCGGCACGCTGAGTGGCCGCTCATGAGCGCGCGCCAGACACCCGACAGTCCGTCAGAGCCGCACGCCGAGAGCCTGCGGATCGGCGACGTGGCGCGGCTGGTCGGCACCACCCCTCGAACGATCCGCTACTACGAGGAGATCGGCCTGCTGCCCGAGGCCCCCGCGCGACCCTCGGGCCAGCACCGTGTGTACACCGAGGCAGAGGTCGAGCGGCTGCGCGAGGTGATGCGCATGAAGGAGCTGCTGGGCGTCTCCCTGGAGGAGCTGAAGACGCTCTTGACGGCCGAGGAGGCGCGCGCGGAGGTGCGCGCCCAGCTGCGCCGCGAGGACGTCGATGCCGAGCGCCGCCGCGAGCTGTTGAGCGAGGCGCTCGGACATCTCGACCGCCAGCTCGCGCTCGTGCGCCATCGGGCCGCCGAGCTCGGCAAGCTGGAAGACGAGCTGAGCGAGACGCGCAAGCGCGTCAAGCGCAAGATCCGCGAGCTGGACGCGCACGCGGGGGGCGCCTTCCCCCCCTCGCAATCGCTTGCCAGCACGCGCGCGCCGCGCTCATGAGCGCGCCCGGCCACACACAGGCCGGAGCAGACCCGGCGGTGCTCGTGGACGACCTGGTCGTGCGCTTCGATCAGGCGACGGCCGTCGGCGGTGTGTCCTTCGCGGTCGCTCCAGGTGAGGTGTTCGGCCTGCTTGGCCCCAATGGAGCGGGCAAGACGACCACGATCCGCGTTCTGACCACGCTGCTGCCGCCGACCGCGGGCCGCGCGCTGGTGGCCGGCATGGACGTGCGCAGCGACAGTCTGGCCGTGCGCGCCGCGATCGGCTACATCCCCCAGGCGATCTCCGTCGACGGCGCGCTGACGGCGCGTGAGAACCTCGACTTCTACGCCCGCGTGACGGGCGTGCCCGGGCGTGAGCGCGAGCAGCGCATCGAGCAGGCGATTGGCGCGATGGATCTCGAGGCGATGCTCGACCGGCTCGCCCGCACGCTGTCCGGGGGCATGTTGCGCCGCCTGGAGATCGCCACGGCGCTGCTCAATCGCCCGGCGGTCCTGTTCCTCGACGAGCCGACCGTCGGCCTCGATCCCTCCGCGCGGCGGATGGTGTGGGAGCACCTGGGCGCGTTGCGCGAGCAGGTCGGCACGACGATCCTCGTGACCACGCACTTGATGGAGGAGGCCGAGCGCTACTGCGAGCGCCTGGCGATCATGGACTCCGGGCGACTAGTCGAGCAGGGTGAGCCGGCGGAGCTGCTCGAGCGCCACAGCACCGAGAGCCTCGAGGAGGTCTTCACGGCCGTCACCGGCCACACGATTGACGGACAGCAGGAAGGGAGGCTCGCGGATGTCCGCGCCCAGCGCAGCGTTGCCCGCCGGCTCGGCTAGCGGAGCGGGACCCCGCTCCTCGGGGCTGCTCTCGCGCGCCGGCCTGCGTTCGGTGGGAAACGGCACCTATGCGATGGCCCAGGCGGAGATGCGCAAGCTGCGCCACGATCATCTCGACATCATCACCCGCTCGGTGCAGCCGCTCTTGTGGCTGTTCATCTTCGGCACAGCGCTCAGCAGCAACCGCTCGCTGACCCTGGGAACGCTCGACTACCGCGCCTACCTGGCCCCGGGTGTGATGGCGCAGGCGGCGATGTTCATCGCGATCTTCTTCGGGCTGGCGGTGATCTGGGAACGCGACGTCGGCCAGCTTCAGCGCCTGCTGGCAACGCCGCTGCCGCGCTCGGCGATCGTGCTCGGCAAGGCCGCCGGGGCATGCGTGCGCGCGCTCGTGCAGGCGGTGCTGCTGCTGATCGTGATCGCAATCGCTCAGATCGCCGTACGCTGGAGCATCGCCGGGGTCCTGGGGACGCTCGCGATGCTGATGCTCGGCACCGCCGCGTTCGCCTGCATGTCGATGCTGCTCGCGGCCGCAGTGAAGGAGCGCGAGCGTTTCATGGGCATCGGCCAGCTGATCATGATGCCGCTGTTCTTCGCCTCCAGCGCCCTCTACCCCCTGGCGATCATGCCCGGCTGGCTGCACGCGATCGCTCGCGTGAACCCGCTCACCTACGAGGTCCAGGGACTGCGCCAGATGCTCGTCGGCGTCGGCGGCGCGGGCGAGGTGTGGCTGGACTTCCTGGTCGTGGCGGCCTTCTTCGGGGTGATGCTCGCGGCCGCCACGCGCGCCTATCCGAAGGCGATTCTCTAAACGACTTTTAGGAGGTATGGAGATGGGTAGCGTCGAGGTGAAACCGAGCCCCGAAGGAGTGCCTGGCGCGGTCGCTGACATAAGCGCGATCGTCGGTGAGCAGTTGACCTTCGCGGGCGGCGGCGAGGCCCAGGTGAACGGTTATCTCGCGCGCCCGGCCGAGCCCGGAAGCTATCCGGGCCTGATCGTGATTCACGAGGCGATGGGCCTCAACGAGCACATCCGCGACGTCGCCAATCGCTTCGCCGGACTCGGCTACGTGGCGCTAGGCGTGGACCTGTACACGCGCGAAGGCGGCCCGCCGCCAGCGAACGATCTGGAGGCGATCATGAAGCGCCTGTTCTCGATCTCCGACGAGCGCGTGCTGGGCGACCTGCAGGGCGCCGCCGATCACCTGCGCGCCCGCGAGGACGTGACCGAGCGGATCGGCTGTATCGGCTTCTGCATGGGCGGGCGCTACACGCTGCTGTTCGCCTGTACGAGTACGAGCCTGAGCGCCGCCGTGGACTGCTGGGGAGGGTTCATCGACCGGGCCACGCCCGAGGAGCGCTCGACCCCGCCACGCCCGACACCGCCCCTGGAGCTGGCCGGCCAGCTCGGCTGCCCGCTGCTCGCGGCGGTCGGAGCGGAGGATCAGAACCCCTCCCCCGAGCTGGGCGAGCGGCTGCTCGCGGCGGCATCCACGAGCGGGCAGGAGGTCGAAGTCGACACCTACGAGGGCGCCGGGCACGCGTTCTTCGCCGACTACCGCCCGACCTACCGCCCGGCGCCAGCGGCGAAGCTGTGGGCGCAGATCGTGCCGTTCCTCGCGCGTCACCTGCAGGACTCATAGCGAGCGGCGAGCGACGCGTCCCGGCGTGGGCGCGCGCCATTCATATAGTGCGTTGCGGTAATCGCAAGCGAGCGAGAGCGAGGGACGTTCGTGGAGCGCAAGTGGTGGACCCTGATCGCCGTCTGTGTGGCGATCTTCATGCTGCTACTCGACATCACCGTCGTGAACGTCGCGCTGCCCGACATCCAGCGCTCGCTGCACTCCTCCTTCTCCGATCTGCAATGGGTCGTCAACGCCTACGCGCTGACGCTCGCCGCGCTGCTGCTGACGTCCGGCTCGATCGCCGATCTGATCGGGCGCAAGCGCGTGTTCGTCGCCGGCCTGCTGGTGTTCACGGGCGCCTCGGCGGTCTGCGGGCTATCGACGACGCCCTTGATGCTGAACCTCGCGCGCGCCGTGCAGGGCACCGGTGGCGCGATGATGTTCGCGACCTCGCTGGCGCTGCTCGGGGACGCCTTTCACGGCAAGGAGCGCGGGACCGCCTTCGGCGTGTTCGGCGCCGTAACCGGCGGAGCGGTGGCGATCGGGCCCGTGCTGGGCGGGCTGATCACCTCCGGCATCGGCTGGGAGTGGATCTTCTTCGTGAACGTGCCGATCGGCGCGATCGCCGTGTTCATCACGCTCACACAGGTCGCCGACTCGCGCGACCCGGACGCCACCGGCGTCGACTGGGCGGGGCTCGTGACGTTCTCCGGCTCGCTGTTCCTGCTCGTGTACGCGCTCGTCCAGGGAAACAGCAAGGGCTGGGGCTCCACGGAGATCGTCACGCTGCTGAGCGTCTCCGCGATCCTGCTGGTGGCGTTCGTCGTGGCCGAGCGCCTACAGAGCCGTCCGATGCTCGACCTGACGCTGTTTCGCCGTCCCGCCTTCACGGGCGCGAGCATCGTCGCCTTCGCGATGTCCGCCTCGTTCTTTGCGATGTTCCTGTACCTGACCCTGTACCTGCAGGACGTGCTCGGCTACACCCCCCTGCAGGCCGGGCTGCGCTTCCTGCCCACCACGCTGCTGTCCTTCGCCGTCGCGCCGATCGCCGGGCGTCTGAGCGTACGCGTCCCCGTGCGCCTGCTCTTGGGCTCCGGGCTGATGCTCGTGGGGCTCGGGCTGCTGGCCCTGAACGCCGTCGAAGCCGACACGGGCTGGACCACGCTGATCCCGTCCTTCGTTCTCGCCGGAGCGGGTGTCGGCCTCGTCAACCCGCCGCTGGCCTCAACCGCGATCGGCGTCGTCCCGCAGGAGCGCAGCGGCATGGCCTCGGGCATTAACTCGACATTCCGCCAGGTCGGCATCGCGACCGGCATCGCCGGGCTCGGCGCGATCTTCCAGCACACCGTCACCCATGGCACGACCGCCTCATTGCTCGCCAGCGGACGCGCCCACGAGGTCCTGAGCGCGGCGCACGGGCACCTGGCGACGCTGCTGCAGTCCGGCGAAGTCGGACACATCGCCCACTCCCTCTCCCCCGCCGCCAGCGCCGCGCTCAACCACGCCTATCGCGTCGGATTCAACGAAGCCTTCACGCAGATCGCGACGATCGCCGCGATCGTCGCCCTGACCGGCGCCGTGCTTGCCTTCGTGCTCGTCCGCAGCCGCGATTTCGTCTCCGCCGGCGAGCGGCCCGCAACGGACGCACGCGAGCCCGTCACGAGCGCCGCGGGCTGAGACGCGCAGGGCCCATCTCCACCCGCGCCCGGTTTCGCTCCCCGCCGCGCAATCCGTGCCGGCCGTGCCGGCAATCATCAAATCCGTTCAAGGCTTCTTGCGCTCATACCCGCGACAGGCGAGCACCGGCACGCGCGGGTAGCGCGGATAAGCTGGGTCATCTCGGGAGCGCTTGCACAGCGAGAACACCGAGCCACGTGTGTTGCGCACCTCCTGCTGGTGCGAGCACGTGTCGCACAGCCCCGCTCGGGCGCCAGGTGCCGGCGACGGTCTCGGCGGATCGGGCATCAACGTAGCTTAGGAGCAGCGTCTTTACCGCAGTCGCAGAGCCCCGCTTTGCGGGCCCTGCGATAATCGTTGACCGTACAACTATGAGCACCTTCTACCGGCTACTCGGATTCCTGCGCCCCTACAAGCGCGGCCTGACCACATCGTGGGTGCTGGCCAGCATCGCGATGGTCATGACCGTTCTGCTGCCGTACCTGACCGGCCGCGCCGTCGACGCGATCCAGACCGGCGCCAAAGACGCTCAGCTCAATCGCACCGAGCTGCACGCGCACGACCGCCATGTGCTGCTGATGCTCTCCCTGGCGATCGTCGTCGTCGTGCTCGCCCGCTGGGTGCTGACGTACTTCCGCCGTCTGATCGCCGGGCGCCTGTCACTCGGCATCGAGTACGACCTGCGCCAGCTGCTCTACGGCCACCTGCAGCGTCTGGAGCTCGGCTTCTTCGACCACCAGCAGACCGGTCAGCTGATGTCGCGCGTGACCGTCGACCTGCAGGCCGTTCGCTTCTTCCTCGGCTATGGGCTCGTGTTCATCCTGCAGTCGGCCTTGACACTCGTGCTCGCGGGGATCGCGATGGTCATCATCGACCCCGAGCTCGGCCTGATCGCGATGGCCCCGGTCCCGTTCGTGGTCGTCATCTCCCAGCGCTACGGCCGCCGCGCGCGTCCCGCGATCCAGGAGGTCCAGCAGCGGATCGCCGAGCTGACGGCCAACGCCGAGGAGAACATCTCCGGCGTGCGCGTTGTGAAGTCCTTCGCCCGCGAGCCGCTGCAGCTGCGCCGCTTTCGCCACAGCGTCTCGCGCGTGTTCGAGCAGGCGATGGTCGCCACGCGCCTGGAGGCCAGGTACAACCCGATGATCGGCTTCCTGCCCCAGCTCGGCCTGGCGGCCGTATTGCTGATCGGCGGCAACAGCGTGATCCACTCGAGCCTCTCCCTCGGGCAGTTCACCGCCTTCTACTTCTACCTGAACATGCTGATCGCGCCGATGCGCTCGCTGGGCGTCACGCTCGGCCTGGCCCAGCGCGCGACCGCCTCCGGCGAGCGCATCTTCCAGGTGCTCGACCGCGAGCCACAGCTCACGTCCCCGGCGGGCGCACCAGCGCTGCCAGCGGGCAACGGGCACGTCCAGTTTCGCGGCGTCAGCCTGCGCTACGACGACAACGACGAGTTCGGCGCGACCTACGCGCACGAGCGCGAGGACGGCTCGCGGCCACCCGCCGGCGCGAATGTGAGCGCTCGCGCGGGTGGCGCGCAGCACGCGCGCACGGTGCTGCACGAGCTCGATCTCGACGTGCCCGCCGGTCGCACGGTCGCGCTCGTCGGCGCCACCGGCTCGGGCAAGACAAGCCTCGTCTCGCTGATCTCACGCCTATATGACACAAGCGCCGGCGAGGTTCTGATCGACGGCGCCGACGTGCGCTCGGTCGAGCTGCGCTCGCTGCGCAAAGCCATCGCCGTCGTCAGCGACGACCCCTTCCTGTTCTCGGCGACCGTCGCCGAGAACATCGCCTATGCACGCCCCGAGGCCTCGCTCGAGGAGGTCGAGCTGGCCGCCTCTCGCGCGCAGGCCAAGGAGTTCATCGACCGCCTGCCCGAGGGCCTACAGACGCGCGTGGGCGAGCGCGGGCTGAGCCTCTCCGGCGGCCAGCGCCAGCGCCTCGCTATCGCCCGTGCGCTGCTCGCGGACCCGCGCGTACTGATCCTCGACGACGCGACCTCCTCCGTGGACTCCTCCACCGAGCGCCTGATCAAGGTCGCGCTCGATGAGGCGATGGCCGGGCGCACGACCTTCATCATCGCCCACCGCCTCTCCACGATCGCGCTCGCCGATGAGATCGTCGTGCTCGACCACGGGCGCGTGCTGGCCCACGGAGATCATGCTCGGCTGCTCGACGAATCGACGCTTTACCGCGAAATCGTCACCAAGGGCCTACCCGATCAGGTCTTTTTGACCGACGAGCGCGTGGAGCTGGCCGAACGCGAGCGGCAGGTGAGCGGCCTGTGAGCCCCGCCGTCGGCAGGGGTCCGGGCACGGGGCCGATGGGCCACGCGCAATGGGCCGGCGAGCGCGCCTCCAAAGGCACCCGCGGGCGCAACCTCAAGGGCCTTCTGCAACTGCTGCGCCCCTACCGCCGCCGCTCGGCGGCGATGCTCGTGGCGCTCTTGATCGGCACGGCCGCCACGCTCACGCCGCCCCTGCTCGCGAAAGTGGCGATCGACCAGGGCATCTCCAAGCACGACACGAAAACGCTCGTGCTGGTCGTGATCGCCTTTCTCTTCTCCGCGCTGCTCGTGTGGCTGATGACCTACATCCAGACCTACCTCGTCGGCTGGGTCGGCCAGCGCGCTCTGGCCGACCTGCGCATCCGCATCTTCACGCACTTGCAATCGCTGCCGATCGGCTTTTACGAGAGCCGCCCGGCGGGCGTCTTGATCTCGCGCATGACCAACGACGTGGAGGCGCTCGACAGCCTCGTCACCGACTCCGTGGTGACACTCTTCCAGTCGGGCCTCACACTGCTCGGGACGATCGTGATCCTGATCACGCTGGACGTCAAGCTGGCGCTGATCGCCTTCCTCGTATTCCCGCTGCTGGCCGGCGGCTCGCTGTGGTTTCGCCTCGCCTCCGCCGGCGCCTTCCGGCGCACCCGAGAGACGATCGGGGCGATCACCGCCTACCTGCAGGAGACCCTCTCGGGCATCCGCGTCGTGCGCAGCTTCGGCCAGGAGCCCTTTCACGAGCAGGCCTTCGCCGAGCTGAACGAGGAGAACCGCGAGGCCAACATGGCGACCGTGAAGCTCAACGCGGCCTACTTCCCGGCAGTGGAAATGCTCTCCGGCGTGGCGATCGCGGGGATCGTTCTGTACGGCGGCTACCAGGCGATCGAAGGCACGATCACGGTCGGCACGATCGTCGCCTTCATCGCGGCGCTCGCGAACCTGTTCGACCCGATCCAGCAGCTCTCCCAGCTCTACACCACCTACCAGTCGGGCATGGCCGCCCTGGAGAAGATCTTCCAGCTGCTCGACGTGCGCCCGAACCTGACGGACCGCTCAGACGCGATCGAGCTGCCGCGCATCGAAGGCGAGATCTCCTTCGAGGACATCTCCTTCGCCTATGCGCCCCGCCGCTCCGGGGCCGCCCCAGGGTCGGCTACGGCGCCGGAGCCCGTCGCGAGCGCCGGCGCAAACGGCGCCGGCTCAAGCGGCCCGAGTGCGAGTGCAAATGGCGCACGGGCCAACGGCGCCGTGGCGGACTCCGTATTTGCGCTGAAGGACATCACCCTCCGCATCCCACCCGGGGAGACGGTCGCGCTCGTGGGCGCCACCGGCGCGGGCAAGTCCACGATGGTCAAGCTCGCGGCGCGCTTCTATGACCCGACCGAGGGACGTGTGCTGATCGACGGGCACGACCTGCGGGAGGTCGCAAGCTCCTCGTTGCGCTCACAGATGGGGATCGTGCCCCAGGAGGCGTTCCTGTTCTCCGGGACGATCGGCGAGAACATCGCCTTCGGCCGCCCCGACGCGAGCGAGGAGCAGATCCGCGCGGCCGCCGCCGCGGTTGGCGTCGAGGAGTTCATCTCCGAGCTGGAGCACGGCTACGACACCGAAGTCGGCGAGCGCGGCGCGCAGCTGTCGGCCGGCCAGCGCCAGCTGATCGCCTTCGCCCGCGCGCTGATCGCCGACCCGCGCATCCTCGTGCTGGACGAGGCCACCTCGAACGTCGACCTGTACACCGAGGGACGCATCGAGGAGGGCCTGCGTCAACTGCTCTCCGGACGCACCTCGATCGTGATTGCCCACCGCCTCTCGACGATCCGTCAAGCCGGGCGCATCGTCGTGCTCGAGCACGGCCAGATCGCCGAGCAGGGCACCCACGACGAGCTGATCGCCTCCGAGGGACGCTACTTCGAGCTGTACCGTGACTGGGCCGCGCAGGCGGCCTGAGGGCGACTCGAACCAAGCTCACCACAACCCAAGGAGACCGGATGGACATCTTTGAGATCAAGCAGAGGGAAACGATCAGCAGAGAGGAGGTGGCCGAGCGTCTGCGGACCCTCGCGGACATGCTCGCCCGGCACAACGACGTCGAGTTCGAGCGAGGCGGCATGCGCTTCACCGTTCACGTCCCCGACCAGGTGCAGCTCAAGGTCGAGCTGGAGATCGAGAGCGACGAGCGCGAGCTCGAGATCGAGTTGACCTGGTGAGGTGACTCTCGGGAGGCGAGTCGCCAGTCCTCTAGGACGGCGAAAGCCCCGCACTCGCAGGGCCTTCGCGTACTCCGGGACAGGGACTCGAACCCCAATCTCCCGGACCAGAACCGGGCGTCACTGCCAATTGGACTATCCCGGACCAACGCAGCACCGACAAGAATAGCCAAACCAACCGGCGGCCCGATCGCTCTGGCGTAGCGTGATCGTGGGCGCCGCGGCAGAGGTTAGAGGCCGGGCTCGTGCCCGTTCGGCGCGAAGTAGGCGGTGATCGCCTGCTCCAGCCCAGGGTCCAGCACCAGCAGCACTTCGTCCCCGGCTTCGATCACCGTGTCGGCCTTCGGCACGAAGCCCGTGCCGCCACGCAGCACGGAGATGATCAGGCTGCCCTCCGGCAGGGCGATGTCCGAGACCTTCTCGCCGACCGTTGGCGCGTCGGCGCTGACCTCGAGCTCGATGATCTCCAAGCGCTCCTCTTCCAGGGCGAGCAGGTGGACGAGGCCGTAACGGGGCACCTCGTGCTCGATCAGGCGCAGGATCAGGTCGGTGGCCGAGACGGCCGGCTGAATCCCAAGCAGCCTGAAGTGGTCGTGGTTGCGGGGGTTGTTGACGCGCGCGATGATCCGATCGCACAGGTACTTCTCCTTGGCGACCTGACATACGAGCATGTTGTCCTCGTCGTCGCCCGTGACCGCGATCACCAGGTCGGCGCGCTGGATGCCCGAGCGCTCGAGCACCCACAGCTCTGTCGCGTCGCCGTACTGCACGGAGTGCTCGAACTCTTCCTCGATCGCCAGGTAGCGCTGCCTGGAGCACTCGATCAGCGTGACCTCGTGGCCCTTGTCGATCAGCTCTCGCGCGAGGTTGCGCCCGACCTTGCCGGCGCCGACGATGATCGCGTACATGCGGTTAGGCGGACTCTGGCGCGAGCGCGCGCTCGAACATCTCGATCGCGTGCTTGGTCGGGGAGATCGTGTGCAGACCCTGTTCGCCGTACCAGTTGGCCCGCGCCGGGTCCATCACCCGCACGATCACCTTCTCCACGCCGAAGCGCCGCTGGGCGATCTGGGCGATGATCACGTTCGTGTTGTCGCCATCGGTCGAGGCGATGAACACGTCGGCGCGCTCGATCCCCGCGCCGATCAGCGCGTCGATCTCCAGAGCCGTGCCAACCGTGAACTGGCCGTCGGCGTCCTCCCAGGTCTTGCTCTGGCCAGCGTCCAGGCGCTCGTGCGAGAGCGGGTCCTCGTCGAGCACGGACACTTCATGGCCCGCGGCGAGCGCGGACTTGGCGACTGCCGAGCCCACGCGCCCCGCGCCGACGATCATGACGAACATGGGCCGGAGATTAGACCATGTAAGGCTTCGGCTCTAACCACGAGCGGGGGCGAGCGCCGAACGGCGCTCGGCCTCCGAGTCGCCGGCGGCCGGCGCGGTGACGATCACCCGGCACTCGGCCTTGCTCACCACGTACTTGGTGACGTCTCCGACGAAGTTCTCAAGCGGCCCGCCCCGCCCACCCAGGCGCGCGCCACCGCGGATCAGCGACGGCTCCTCGGCGCCGAGCACGATCGCCTCCACCCCACGGCGCTTGGCCTCGTCGACGATCGCATATCCGGCACGGCGCGTGCGCACGGTCGCCGTCGCCACCTGCACTCCCGTGTACTCCTCCCCCACCGCCTTTGCCCGTGCGAGCGCCTGGCGCGCTTCCTTGACCTGCGCCTCGGGCAGCCGCGCGTCGATCGGCAGCGACATCGGGATCACGAAGATCCACACGGCCTCGATCGTCGCCGCGTCGATCGCCGCGTCATCCGTCGGCTCCCCGGAGACCAGCAGCGCGGCCGTCTGCACGATGTCCTCATCGAGCTTCGTGCCGAACAGCGGCACGAGGATCGAGCCGTAGTCGCGCTCGCGCGGCTGCTCGGCGCGCAGAACCTCCGGCGAAACCGTCACACGGCGCAGCAGCGAGGTTTCATCCGCGCGGCGGTAGATCACGTACAGCGCGATCCCCGCGAGCATCCACCCCAGCCCCACGTAGCGGGCGGGGTCGTGCAGAGCCATCACGGCCACCCAGCCCGCGCCCGAGACGAGCGCACCGAGGACGGCCGGCAGCGGCAGCTGCGCGGCACGCACCTTGATCGACAGCGGCACGCGATACGGGCGGTTGCCGTCGGGGTCTGAGAAGCGCAGCCTGATGATCGACAGATGGGCGATCGTGAACGCGAGCAGCGCGCCGAACGCATAGATGCCGACGAGGAAATCCAGATCCTCCGGCACGACCAGCCCGGCCGCGATCAGCCCGGCCAGGATGATCAGCACGTAGGGCGTCGAGCGCTGGGGATGCAAGCGCCCGAGCCCGCTCGGGATCTGGCGGTTGGTGGACAACGAATACGCGAGCCGCGATAGGCCCAGCATCGCCGAGTTCGCAGCCGCCACGAGCGTCAGCGCCGCGAGGCCTCCCACCAGGTAGCGGAGCGTTTCGGCGAGCCAGTGTGGGCGCATGTGCGCGACCAGCCCGATCATCGGATCGTTCAGGTAGCGGCTCGCCAGTTCGGTGTGTCCATCGTGCACCGGCAGCGCGGTGACCGCGACGAGCGCGATACCCACGTACACGACGACCACGGTGCCCGTGCCGCTCACGACCAGCCGCTTCAGGGCACGGCGACTGATTCTCACCTCCCCGGCCAAGCCGGCGGCCGACTCGAGGCTCGTGAAGGAGATCGCGGCGACCGTCAGCGCGAACACGAGATTCGACCACGTCGGCGCGCTGCCCAAGTGGATCGGATCGAGCAGCGTGCTCGGGTCGAAGAACAGCGCCAGCCCGACCACGACGACGAACGCCTGCAGCGCGAGATCGGCGATCACGAGCACGCCGATCCGGCGTGCTCGGCGGCCGCCGAAGCCGCGGATGTTGCCCAGCACGACGATGGCGATGAACACGAGCGCCAGCCCCAGCGCCTCGGCGCTGTTGCCCAGCGGGCTCCAGAAGACCCGCAGGTACTGCGTCGCCGAGTAGCTCGTGACGGCGATCAGGATGATGTAGTCGAGCAGGATCGCCCAGCCGGCTATGAAGCTGACGAGCTCGTTGAAGGCATAGCGGGCGAACACCGTCGAGCCGCTTCGCTCCTGGTGCAGGGAGGCGCCCTCGGCGTAGGTCATCGCCGTCAGCGTGAACAGCATCGCCGCGATCAGGAACACGACCGGCGTGAGCCCGAGCGCGTGGCCGGCGATCACCCCTAGCGAGAAGTAGATCGCGCTCGCCAGCGGCGTATAAACGATCGCGAACAGCAGCGGCGAGCCGACGCTGCGGCGCAGCGTCGAGAGCGATCGCGCCGAGATCTCAAGCGCTGCGCGCTCGGAGTCCCGGGCCTCTCGCGTGGGCATCCGCCGGTCCCTGCGGCGACGACCCTGCCGGCGCGCCGGCGGCGGGCGCCTGCGCACCCCCGCTCTGCTGCGGAGCGTCCTGCCCTCCCGGGTTCTCGCCCGCGCTCATGCCTGGCGGTCCCGCTTGCGCTCCAGGTATATACGGGCGATACCCGCCGCGAGGAACAGCACGCCGATGATCAGGCGCGCGGAGACCGCGCTGCCGTGCCCACCCACGACCTGCACGATCAGGGCGATGCCGATCGCGATCATCAGCGCGGAGAGCACGAACGTGCCCGAGCGATGCACGTTTCGGCCGGTCATCTCAAGCTGAGCTTAGGGGTCCGCTGGAGTTGTGTGAGCCCATCCCTGCAAGCCCGCGCGCGAGCGCGACGCACGATGGGAGTCTCAGGTTATGAGCGGAATGATCAGGATCGCCACGATGTTCGCGACCTTGATCATCGGGTTGATGGCCGGCCCGGCCGTGTCCTTGAAGGGGTCGCCGACGGTATCGCCGGTAATCGAGGCGGCATGCGCTTCCGAGCCCTTGCCCCCGAACGCGCCGTCCTCGATCAGCTTCTTGGCGTTGTCCCACGCGCCACCGCCCGCGGTCATCAGCACGGCGAAGAAGAAGCCGACGACGATCACGCCGATCAGCAGGCCCCCGAGCGCCTGCTGATCGATCAGGCCCACGATCAGCGTCAGCACGATCGGCAGCAGCGACGGCAGGATCATCTCTCGCTGCGCGGTCTTGGTCACGATGTCCACGCAGGTCGCGTAGTCGGGCTCTTCGGTGTAGTCCATGATCCCCGGGTGCTCGCGGAACTGGCGGCGCACCTCCTCGACGACCGCACCGCCGGCGCGGCCGACCGCCTCGATCGACAACGAGGCGAACAGGCACACCATCAGACCTCCGACGAGCAGGCCGATAAGGACCGGCGGTTCGTTGATCCCGAAGGAGATCAAGTGTCCGACCTTGACCTCGAGTTCTTTCTGGAAGCAGGCGAACAGCACGACCGCCGCGAGCACGGCAGAGCCGATCGCATAGCCCTTGGTGACGGCCTTCGTCGTGTTGCCCACCGCGTCGAGCCGGTCGGTGACGGTGCGCACCTCCTCGGGGAGGTCCGCCATCTCGGCGATGCCGCCGGCGTTGTCGGTGATCGGCCCGAATGCGTCGAGCGCGACGATCAGCCCGGTCAGCGAGAGCAGGCCCATGACGGCGATCGCGATGCCGTAGATGCCGGTCACGCCACCACCGGCGAGCTTCCACGAGCCGAGGATCCCCAGCACGATCACGATCGCCGGCAGCGCGGTCGCCTGAAGCCCCGAGCCGAAGCCCTGGATGATGTTCGTGGCGTGGCCCGTGATCGAGGCTTTGGCGGTCTTCTTGACCGGTGAAAAACGGGTCGAGGTGTAATATTCGGTGATCCCGAATAGCAGCGCTGTGACGGCGATTCCGATCAGCGAGCACAGGTACAGGTGAAACCAGCCCGGCGTGTTGACCGCGTCGCCGACCACCCTGAAGGTCAGGTTGCGCATCATCCAGTAGGTGATCGGCGCGAAGGCGACCGCCGCGAGCAGACCGGACACCGCCAGCCCCTGCAAGAGCGCCCGCTCGACGTTGCCCGATTTCGAGCGAACCGCGAACGTGCCGATGATCGAGGCGATGATCGCCGCGCCGCCGATCACGAGCGGATACAGCGCGACGCGCGTGGACTCGTGGAAGCTCAGGACCCCGAGCAGGATCACCGCGACGGCGGTGACCGCGTAGGTCTCGAACAGGTCGGCGGCCATGCCGGCGCAGTCGCCGACGTTGTCGCCGACGTTGTCGGCGATCGTGGCCGGGTTGCGAGGATCGTCCTCGGGGATGCCGGCCTCGACCTTGCCGACCAGATCGGCGCCGACGTCGGCGCCCTTCGTGAAGATGCCGCCGCCGAGTCGCGCGAACACCGAGATCAGCGAGCCGCCGAAGCCCAGGCCGATCAGCGCATCGACCGCGGTCTTGGGGCTGTCGTCGAAGAACGAGGTGAGCGCGCCGTAGTAGCCGGCGACGCCGATCAGCGCGAGCCCGACCACCAGCAGACCCGTGATCGCGCCGCCGCGGAACGCCACCTGCAGGGCAGGCGTGACGCCGCCCCGCGCCGCCTCGGCGACGCGCGCGTTCGCGCGAACCGAGACGTTCATGCCGATGTAGCCGGTGGCGCCCGAGAGCAGCCCGCCGATCGCAAACCCGCACGCCACGGCGATGTCCTGGATGAAGATCAGCGCGACGAACAGCACGACGCCCACGACCGCGATCGTCGTGTACTGGCGGTTCAGATAGGCGCGGGCGCCCTGCTGAACGGCGAGCGAGATGCTCTGCATACGCTCATTGCCCGGCGACAGCGCGAGCAGGGTACGTGTGGTCACCAGGCCGTATATGACGGCGCATGCGGCGCAAACGAGGGCGACGACGACCCCATGGTTCGTCAGAAAGCTGCTCAACAGAAAATCCTCCGCGGTCTGATTGGCGTGCCGCGCGAGGATCGTCGCGCGCACATTTGACGCCCGGATCGCTCAGCACGAGCGCTCACCCGGTGCAAACGCGCGCGCAGTCTATCGTGCCGCGCCGCAGAAAGACTACTGGCGGCGCCTCAGCGCCCGGGCACCCACAGCCGGCCGCTCGACTCGGCCGGTCCGGGACCAGTCGAGCCCTGCTCGCCCGGCCGGTCGGGCTGGTCCTGCCGCTCCGCGGCAGCGCCGCCGGGCCTCGCCTGCGGCTCGCTCGCGCGGGGCTCGGCCGCCCCGGGCGAGGCCGGCGCTCCACTCGCCTGCATCTCGCGCGCGTAGGCCATCTGCAACTGCGAAAGCGCGTCGCGAAGCGGGCGCAGCTCATTGGGGAGCCTGCGCTCGAGGATCTCGAGCAGCGCTTTGACCCCGTCGATCGCGTCGCGCACCTGCTCCAGATCCTGGCCCGCCGGAGGCCCGCCGGGCGCCTCTTCGCCAGGCGCCGGCGCCGGCACGCGCGGGGCCAGCCTGTGACTGCCGATGTTCAGCAGCGACACGGCCGCCTGCAGCATCATGTCGGCGCTCGTGATGCGGCTGAGTTCCGCCTCATACGCCGCCCGCAGCTCCTCCTCGCTCGGCTGTCCCGGGGTTCCCCCGGGCCCGGCGCCGGGTCCACCCGGCGCCCCTGCTGAATCGGTGCTCACACCGTCACCTCCTGTGAATAGGTCTCTCTAGTCTCCGCCACCGAGGCGGCGAACACCTCCTCGCGCGTCGCGCCCGCATCGATCATGCGGCGCTGTCGCTGCGCGCCGTTCAGCTCGGGGAAGGCGAACTCGATGCCGAGCTCCGCGCGGATCGGCGACGCCCACGCGGCCAGCCGCTCGATCGCCTCGCGCGCCGGGTACTCCTCGCCGCGCTCCAGGTCGATCAGCTTGCCGTCCAGCCCGAAGCGGATCGCCCGCCACATGTTCTCCTCGATCAACCGCGTGGAGGGGTCCTCGAACGGCACCCCTTCGTCTACGTCGCGAGTGGCCTGCGCGATGCACGCGGTCATCAGCGCCGCGAGCGCGTCGGACTCCTGCGCAGTCGCCTGCGCGTCGCAGATGCGCACCTCCACGGTGCCGAAGCTGAAGTGCGGGCGCACCGACCACCACACCTGCGTGAACTCGACGATCGAGTTCGTCCGCAGCAGGAACTCGATGTACTCGCGATACGCCGCCCAGCCGCCGAACACGTCGGGCACGCCGCAACGCGGAAAGCTCTTCGTGAAGCTCTGCGTGCGCGCCGAATGCAGCCCCGTGTCGCGGCCGTCCAGATACGGCGAGTTGGCGGAGACCGCGAGCAGCAGCGGCAGCAGCGGCCGCAGCCGATCGCACACGCGCACGGCGCGGTCGATGTCGCGCACGCCCAGGTGTACGTGCAGGCTGAACGTGTTGTTGCGCCAGGCCACGTACTTCAGCCCCTCCTCGACGCGCTGGTAGTGCTCGGTGTCGATGATCGGCTGCTCGCGGTAGTCGGCCCACGGATGGGTCCCGGTGGCTCCGAGCGCGACGCCCTGCGCGCCGGCCAGCGCGAGCAGGCGCCGGCGGCGCTCGTGCTGGCGCTCCAGCGCATCGTGCAGATCGGCCCCGGCGCCGGAGATGATCTCGATCTCCGAGGAGATCAGCTCGCCGGTGATGTGCTCGTGCAGCAGCCGGTCGCTCTCTGCGGCGGCGCGCAGCTGCTCGAAGCGCGGCACCAGATCGAGTGTCCGCGGGTCGAGGATCGAGAACTCCTCCTCCACGCCGACCGTGAAGTCAGAGGCCTCGGCAAACGTCTCGGCAGCTCGGTCTAGATCCAGGCTGTTCATGGCGTTCAGGTCTGCGGGGACGATCCGGTTCGAGCGAGGGCTCAGGTCAAGTAAAAGTACAGCGCGTACAGCAGATCGACAGCGGGGCTGGAGGTGTGGACGGTCACCTCCGGCGGCACGAGCAGCAGTGACTCGGAGTAGTTGAAGATGATCTTCACGCCAGCCTCAACGAGCTCGTCGGCGAGCCCCTGCGCGGCACGTGTGGGCACCGCCAGCACGCCGACGACGATGTCCTCGTCCTCGACCACCTGACGCAACTCGCCTGTGTGGCGCACGACCTGGTTGCCGACGTTCGTGCCGACCTTGTCGCCGTCGACGTCGAAGATCGCCACCACCCGGAAGCCGTGGTCGGCGAAGATGTCCGAGGAGGCGATCGCCTGGCCGAGGTGCCCTGCGCCGAGCAGCGCGATGTTGTGCTGGCCGGCGGTTCGCAGGATCTTGCGGATCTGCGAGACGAGCGCCTCGACGTTGTAGCCCACGCCTCGCTTGCCGAACTTCCCGAAGCCCGACAGATCGCGGCGAATCTGCGTGGAGTTGACGTGCGTGTAGTCCGAGAGCTCTTGCGAGGAGATCGTCTCCTTGCCCATCTTCTTGGCCTGCGTGAGCACCTGCAGATAGCGCGACAGGCGCGCGGCCACGCCGAGCGACAGGCGCTCGCTGGGGGAAGCGCCAGCGTCCCGCTCGGCCTCCCGCGAGCGCGTAATCGGTTCTCCATAGCTCATCGGCGTGACTCTAGACGCTCTCGCAGGAGCGTCTCGTCGAGGAACAGCTCGAACAGCTCCTCTCCGTCCAACGTGGCCACGGGAACGCGCTCGTAGATAAGCGCGATGGAGCATCTCATCGCGGGTGATGTCCAGCTCCTTCAGATCGAACCCAAGCTCGCCCTGCAGCGCCCGTAGCGAGTCGATCGCCTCGGCGCACAGATGGCAGTCGGGCGCGGAGTAGACCGTGATCAGGCTCATCGCGGTCGTTCCCCGGAGGCATACGCATCGAGCGAGAGGTAGTCCGGGTAGGCAAGCCGCTCTGAAAAGCGCGCGGCGCTCGCGATCATCGCGGCGTTGTCCGTGCACAGCACGCGCTCGGGGACGTGCAGCGTGACCCCGAGACCCGCCAGCCGCTCGCGCAGCACGCCGTTGGCTGCGACGCCGCCGCCGACGGCCAGCCGCCGCAGGCCGGTCTGCTCCAGCGCGCGCTCGGCGCGCTCGGTCAGGCTGTCGACGATCGCCGCCTGGTAGGAGGCCGCCAGGTCGGCGGCTCGCGCGCGCGCATCGTCCTCGGAGAGCTCGCGCAGGCGGTACAGCAGCGCCGTCTTGACGCCGGCGAACGAGAAGTCGAGCCCCTGCGCGAACGCCTGACTGCTCGTCCCCCGTCCCCCCCGCGCGCGCTCGCCGCGCGAACCTGGAAACGGGAAGGCGCCCGCGTCCCCACCGGCGGCCAGCCGCTCGAGTGCCGCGCCGCCGGGGTAGCCGAGGCCCAGCATCCTCGCGCCCTTGTCGAACGCCTCGCCAGCCGCGTCGTCGAGCGTGCGGCCGAGCACCTCGAAGCCGTCGTGCTCGGTCACGCGCGCAAGCAGCGTGTGCCCGCCGCTGGCGATCAGGCACACGAACGGCGGCTCGAACGGCGAACCGGCCGCCTCACCCGTCTCCGCCACGGCCGCCGGCACGAGGAAGTTCGCGGCAACGTGCCCCTGCAGATGATCGACCGGCGCGAACGGCAACTCCCTGGCCGCTGCCAGCGCCTTCGCCGTGGAGAGGCCCACGAGCAGCGCGCCAACCAGTCCCGGGCCCTGCGTCGCGGCCACCAGCTCCACCTGATCGAGCGTGATCGAAGCGGCGCTGAGCGCATCCTCGACGACCAGGTTGACGAGCTCCAGGTGATGGCGAGAGGCGATCTCCGGAACGACGCCGCCGAAGCGATCGTGGATGCCCTGCGAGGAGATCACGTTCGCCCGAATGTGCCCGTCGGCGTCGATCACCGCCGCGCACGTGTCGTCGCAGCTGGTCTCCAGCGCGAGGATGCTCATACAGGCCCTGGGTTGGGCACGTCCTCCAGTGAGCCCACGCGCGTCGCCGGCGTGCGCCACATCACGAGCGCGTCCTCGCCGTTGTCCTGGTAGTAGCGGCGGCGGGTGCCCGCCGCGCGAAAGCCCTCCCGCTCGTACAGATGGATCGCGACCGCGTTGGAGCGGCGCACCTCGAGCGTGAAGCGCGCGTCCCCGTCGGCGACCCGCGTGTACAGCTCGGCCAGCAGCCTCGACGCCAGCCCCATGCGCTGGCGGTGCAGGTCCACGGCGACGTTCATCACGTGCCAGACGGTGTCGTAGCGCGAGCAGATCAGATAGCCGACCAGCCGCTCCTCGCCGCCTGCGCCGCGATCGATCGCCGCCAGGCAGATCCCCGTCTGCTTGGACAGCTCGAGCACGAACATCGCCAGCGACCACGGCGTCGGGAACACGCGGCGCTCGATCGCCAGCACTTCGGGCAGATCGGGATAGGCCAGCGGGCGGATCTCCAGCGGCGCGGAGGAATCCGCGGAGGAGCCGTCGGCTGGAAGTGGGAATGGAGAGGGCTCGGTCACGTCCGTGCGCCCTCCAGGCTGACAGCGCGCTCGCGCGAAAACGCCGCGTCGGGCGTACGCCTGTAGTCGGGAAGGATCTGCTCGTAGGCGCCGGCCGCCTGCGCGCGCGCGCCGAGCTCGCAGATCGCCTCGCCACTTATGAGGTGCAGCGGCGAGTTCTCGGCGGCAACGCTCACGCCCGCACTCTGCAGCTCTGCCCGGAAACGCAGCGCGCCATCGCCGACCGCCAGCCACCGCTGCCCGGGCGCCCCGCCACGCTCCTCGATCCGCGCGAGCACGCTCTCCAACTCACCAGGTGCGAGCGGCCGCTCGAACACCAGCTCCTGCGAAGTGCGCTCCGGCCGCTGGTCGCCGACAGGTGGATAGGCGGCGGCGAACACCTCTCCGCGCAGCGCGTCGATGACCGCGAGCACAGCCTGCCCCGATCCTTGCTCGTCTTGAGCGGCATGGGCAAGTGCCCGCAGGCTCGAGACGCCGGCGAGCTCGAGTGACAGCGACTGCGCCAGCCCGCGCGCGCTCGCCACCCCGACGCGCAAACCGGTGAACCGCCCGGGACCAAGTCCGACAGCGATCCGGTCGAGCTCACTCCAGCCGACGCCCGCCGCGGCGAGCAGCTCACCCGCCATCGCCAGCAGCCTCGTGGCGTGGCCGGGGCGATCTCCGCTGCCGGGGTCATCGCGCGCCTGCAACGTGCTTCCGTCGGCCAACCGCAACCCGACGGCGCTCGACAGCGTGGCGGTGTCGAGACCGAGCACGATCATCTCTCGACCACCTCGATCCGCCGCCGGTCGGCGCCGCGATGGGCCAGCGACACCCGCAGGCGCGCACTGGTGAACTCGCGCTCGGACTCCTGTGGCCACTCCACGAAGGCGATCCGGCCCGGACCGAGATAGTCGGCCAGCAACGCCGGATCCTCCTGCTCGAGGTCTCCCAGGCGATAGAGATCCAGATGCGAGACGGTCAAAGCGGGTGCCCGGTAGCGGTGGCCGATGCTGAAGCTGGGGCTGGTGACGGGGTCGGTGACGCCGAGCGCGCGGGCCGCGCCGCGCACGAGCGTGGTCTTGCCCGAGCCAAGCTCCCCGCGCACGAGCACGACGTCGCCGTCTCTCAGACTTCCGGCCAGCTCGGCGCCCAGCGATTCCGTCTCCGCGGGGTCCGAGGTGTCGACGATGCGCACGGCCACGACGAGACTGTAGAGCCAACCGGGCCCGGGCCGTTAAAGCGACCGGCCCGCGGGAGAAAGATTCGCGGGCCGGTCGTTACTCCTGGAGGGATGGAGACATGGCCTGTATCGGCAGCGACGGTCGCCGACTTTAGGCCTTGGGGGGAAGGTTTTCGACACACCACAAAGATCCCCTCTTTGCAGGGAAAATGTGGGAGATATCGTCCAGAAGACGTCTAGAACAGGTCCAACTGGTCGGGCTCGGAAGCCTCCTCGGCGGCTCCGCTCGGCGCCTGCGGTGCCTGCGGCGGCTCGGCCGCCTCCAGAATCTCCGGCGGATCCTCCAGCAACGGCTGCTCGGGTGCCCCGCTCGCCAACAGCTCGGGCAGCCGCGCGAAGTCCTCGCGGAGAGTCTCCAGCATCCGGGGCGTGTACAGAGCGGCCGCCGGATGGAAGATCGGGTAGAGCCGTACCGCACGCCGGCCGAGCGTCAGCACCTCCGGCTGCCCGTGCAGCCGCGTGATGCCCGTGGGGTCGCCGCGCAGCAGCTTCGTCGAGAAGTTGCCCAGCGTGCAGATCACAGCCGGCTGGATCAGCTCGACCTGCCTGAGCAGATACTCATGGCAGTTCTCGATCTCGATCGGAAGCGGATCGCGGTTGCCGGGGGGGCGGCACTTCAAGACATTCGCGATAAAGACGTCCGCGCGCCTCAGCCCCACCTCCCCGAGCAGCGTCTCCAGCAGCTTGCCCGCGCGCCCGACGAACGGCACCCCCTGCTCATCCTCGCTCGCGCCCGGCGCCTCGCCCACGAACATCAGCTCGGCGTCCGCGTTGCCCGCGCCGAACACGACCGTCTTGCGCGTCTCCGCCAACTCGGTGCAGCGCGTGCAGCCCTTCGCCTGCGCGAACACCTCCTTCAGCGCCTCGCGCCGCTCGGAGGCCGCCATCTCGCTCTCCTCGGAGGACACGGCCGGATGGTAGTCGGCTGTCCTGCGCAATGATCTCGCGATGCCGTCCCCTGTAGAGGTTGCCGTGACCGCTCCGTTCGCCGGCGTGGTGGTGTCCGTCGCGCGCGGGGCCGACGAGCCGGTCGGCGCCGGCACGGCGCTGATGGTGCTCGAGGCGATGAAGATGGAGCACGAGGTGCTGGCCGAGACCGGCGGCGTCGTGCGCAGCGTCGAGGTCGCCGTCGGCGACGCGGTCGAGGAGGGTCAGCTGCTGCTCGTGCTGAGCGCCGGCGCCGGCGCGCAGCAGAGCGCCGAGGCTCCCGCCGCCCTCGACCCGAATGCCGTTCGCGCCGATCTGCAGGCCGTGCGCGAGCGCCACGCGGTCGGCCTGGATGCGGCGCGACCTGAGGCGGTCGCCCGGCGGCGCGAGCGCGGCCGGCGCACGGCCCGCGAGAACCTCTCAGAGCTCCTCGACGAGGGTTCTTACGTCGAGTACGGGCCGCTGCTGTTCGCCGCCCAGGAGACCCGGCGCACGCGCGAGGAGCTGATCGCACGCACTCCCGCCGACGGCCTCGTCGCGGGCGTCGGCGAGGTCGACGGGCGCCCCTGTGTGGCGATGTCCTACGACTACACGGTCCTCGCCGGCACCCAGGGCATGCGCAACCACCTCAAGAAGGACCGCCTGTTCGAGATCGCCGAGCGGCGCCGGCTCCCCGTCGTGCTGTTCGCCGAGGGCGGCGGCGGGCGGCCCGGCGACGTCGACATGCCGATCGTCGCCGGCCTGGACTGCCGCGCGTTCGCGCTGTTCGCGCGCCTCAGCGGGCTGGTGCCGCTGGTGGGGATCGCCTCGGGCTACTGCTTCGCCGGCAACGCCGCGCTGCTCGGCTGCTGTGACGTGGTGATCGCCAGCGAGGACTCGAGCATCGGCATGGGCGGACCGGCGATGATCGAGGGCGGCGGGCTGGGCGTGTTCGAGCCCGGCGAAGTCGGCCCGATCGACGTTCAGGACGCAAACGGCGTGGTCGACATACGCGTTGCCGACGACCACGAGGCGGTCGTCGCCGCCAAGCGCTACCTGTCCTACTTCCGCGGCCCCGTCACGCGCGGCAATCTCCCCGACCAGGAGCTGTTGCGAAACCTGATCCCGCAGGAGCGCAAGCGTGTCTATGAGATCCGCCGCGTGGTCGAGACGCTGTTCGACGAGGGCTCCGTGCTCGAGCTGCGACGCGGCTTTGGGCCGGGGATGATCACCGCGCTCGCCCGCCACGACGGGCGCCCGCTGGGCGTCGTGGCCAACAATCCAGAGCATCTCGGCGGCGCAATCGATGCCGACGCGGCCGACAAGGCAGCCCGCTTCATCGGCATGTGCGATGCCTTCGGGCTGCCCTTGCTGTTCCTGTGCGACACGCCCGGCTTCATGGTCGGCCCGGCGGCCGAGCGCACGGCGACCGTGCGCCACTTCGCGCGGATGTTCCTTGCCGGGGCAAACCTGTCCGTGCCCGCGGGCACGATCGTCCTGCGCAAGGGCTACGGCCTCGGCTCGCAGGCGATGGCCGGCGGTGGCTTCAAGGCGCCGCTGTTCACGATCGCCTGGCCGACCTCGGAGTTCGGCGCGATGGGCCTGGAGGGAGCCGTGCGCCTGGGGATGCGGCGCGAGTTGCAGGCGATCGAGGACGACGCTGAGCGCGAGCGCGTCTTTCAGGCGACCGTCGCCGCAGCCTATGAGCGCGGGCGCGGGGTGAACATGGCCGCCTACGGCGAGATCGACGATGTGATCGACCCCGCGGACTCCACGCGCTGGATCGCGACACTGTTCGGCGATACCGACGAGCAGTGGTGGCAGCGCCCGGGCAAGCAGCGCCCGTTCGTCGACGCCTGGTGAGCCAGGGGTCGACGATCGCACACGAGCGCTCACCGGCTGCGGAATACTGGGCGGGCGATGTCGAAGGAGAACGTGGAGATCGTCAGGCGTGCGATCGAGGCATTCAGCGCGGGTGATGCCGATGCCTTTGCCGCCCTCACGACGCCGGAGCTCGAGTGGACGGCCGGGCTGGGGGCCGTCGAGGGCGAGGTGTTCCGGGGGCACGAGGGCGTCGAGACGTACTTCGGCAGGCTGAGCAGCGCGTGGGACGAGTTCCGGCTTCTCCCCGATGAGCTCCACGATCTCGGCGACGTCGTGCTCGTGCTCGGCCGGCTCGTGGGGCGTGGGCGCGGCGGCGGCGTCCCCGTCGATTCACCGGTCGGGGCGGTCTGGGACCTGCGTGGCGGGAAGATCTGGCGCCTGCGCGCCTATCTGGACCACGACAAGGCCCGCGAGGCCGCCGGACTGGCGCAGTAGGCGACCGCTCATCGATATGTGAGTCTGCTCACACACGCCACGAGCGCCCACACGAGTGTCCGTGCCGGCTGTATCATTCTGTCAAGGCCGTCATCGAGCCAGCTCGGGATGGACCTTGAAGCAGATGCATATTCTCATCTCTTGTCGTGCCGGTATCCGTAGGGAACTGGACCGAAATCAATGAGCCCCGTCAACCAACCCTCGCTGAGCGCATGAGGACCGTGCGCTCAGTCGCCGAGTTGCGCACCGCGCTCGCACCCGCCCGCCGCGCGGGGCACACGATCGCGCTGGTGCCGACGATGGGCGCCCTGCACGAGGGGCACCTGTCGCTGATCCGGCGCGCGCGCGCCAACTGCGACCTGGTTGTCGTCTCGCTGTTCGTCAACCCCGCCCAGTTCGACGAGCGCTCCGATTTGGAGCGCTACCCGCGCCGGGAGGAACACGACGCCGACCTCGCCGCCGGGGCCGGGGCAGACATGCTGTTCGCCCCGCCCGCCGACGAGGTCTACCCGCCCGGCTTCGCAACCGCGGTTGAGGTGCTTGGCGTGAGCGACCGGCTCGAGGGCGCGGTCCGCGGAGCCAGCCACTTCCGCGGCGTGAGCACCGTCGTCACAAAGCTGCTCTGCATGGCGCTGCCGGACGTCGCCTACTTTGGCCAGAAGGACGCGCAGCAGGTCGTCGTCATCCGGCGGCTGGTCGCCGACCTGAACCTGCCGGTCCGGATCGAGGCCTGCCCGACGGTCCGCGAGCCCGACGGCCTGGCGATGTCCAGCCGCAACATCCTGCTCGCGCCGCAGGAACGCTCCCGTGCGCTCGCGCTGCCGGCGGCGCTGTCCGCGGCATCCGAGCGCGCCGCCGCAGGCGAGCGGTCCGCCGTGGGCCTGCTGGCCGCCGCCCGCGAGGCGCTGCTCGCACACGGCGTCGAGCCCGAGTATCTCGAGCTGGTCGACCCGGAGACGTTCGAGCCGTGTGAGCAGTTGGCGCGGGAGAGCGTGCTGGCCGTCGCGGCACGGATCGGCGAGACCCGCCTGATCGACAACGTCCTGCTGCGCCCGGCGATCGCGCCGGCCATCGAAACGCAACCACGAAAGGTGATCGCCTGATGCAACGTGTGATGCTCAAGTCCAAGATCCACCGGGCCACGGTCACCGGCAGCGACCTGCACTACGTCGGATCGATCACGATCGACGCGGACCTGCTGGAGGCCGCGGACATGCTCGAGCACGAGCAGGTGCAGGTGCTCGACATCGACAACGGCGCGCGTTTCGAGACCTATACGATCGCCGGCGAGCGTGGGTCGGGAACCATGCAGCTGAACGGCGCCGCGGCCCGGCTCGTGCACCACGGCGACACGATCATCGTCGTCTCCTACGCCTCCTACGACGAGGCCGAGCTCGAGCGCTACGAGCCTCGTGTCGTGCACGTCGAGGCGCAGACCAACCGCATCGTCACCATCGACGACGAGGTGGCCACCCTGCTGTCCTAGCCGGGGGTCAACCGCGTCAGAGAGGAATCGCAATGTCCAGCCAGCCCGAGATACAGGCCCCGTCTGACCCGGGGCGCCTGCCGATGACCCTGCCGCTGCTGATGGAGAAGAAGCGGCTCGGCGACCCGATCGTGATGGTCACCGCGTATGACTACCCGAGCGCCCGCGCCGCCGAGGCCGCGGGCGTCGATCTGGTGCTCGTCGGCGACTCGGCCGCCACGACGGTGCTGGGCTACAACGCGACGACGCCCGTCGAGCTCGGCGACATGCTGGTGCTCGCGCGCGCCGTGCGCCGCGGCCTGCGCACGCCGCTTTTGATCGGCGACCTCCCATTCGGCTCCTATGAGGTATCCGACGAGCAGGCGATCACGACGGCCATGCGGATGGTCAAGGAGGCGGGCTGTGAAGTCGTCAAGCTCGAGGGCGGCGGCGAGGCCTCTGTCAAGCGCGCGCGCGCGATCGTGGGCGCCGGCATCCCCGTGATGGGACACGTGGGCCTCACGCCCCAGACCTCGACCGCGCTCGGTGGCTGGAAGGCGCAGGGGCGCACGGCCGGAGCCGCGGAGCGGATCGCCTCCGAGGCGCTCGCGCTCCAAGAGGCCGGCTGCTTCGCGCTGGTGTTCGAGGCGATTCCCAGCTCGGTCACCGAGGAGCTGATGCCGCACGTGCAGATCCCCGTGATCGGCATCGGCGCCGGCGGCGCGACCGACGGGCAGGTGCTCGTCTTCCACGATCTGCTCGGCATCCGCGACGGCCTCGGGCCGCGCTTCGTCAAGCGCTACGCCAACCTCCAGCAGGAGATGAACGCGGGCGTAGCCGCCTATGCCGAGGACGTGCGCACGCGCCGCTATCCCGGCCCCGAGCACACCTACTCGATCAACCCCGAGGAGCTGGCCGAGCTGCAGGTGCGGCTGGGCTGAGCGGCTTCGCTCGCCGCTCCCGCCGCACGCCTGCAGCGTCCCGGGATCATCGATTCCTCACGCCGCGCCGGCCCACAGCCTCTTCAGGATGTCGAGCCGCTCATCGAGCCATCCGATCAGGTTGACGTCCGAGTCCAGCGACTTGGGCGGGCTGGCGATCAGCGTGTCCCTGGCGATCAGCCGGTCCCAATCGACGCTCACCTGCCCGGCGCGTGGCGTGATCCCGTCACGGCGCATGAAAACGACGCCCGCCTCCTCCATCACGCGGATGAACTCCTGCGCCATCAGCCCGTAGGTGATCGTCGTGGGATGGATCCCATCGAGCGAGAAGAGCCCGCCGGCGGTCCTCCCCGCCGGTCCGGAGGTGAAGAAGTGCGAGTCGGGCGGGAGCGGTCGGAGCGCCTGCAGCTGTGGAGGCAGCTCGTAGGGCGTCCACCACGCCGGCAACTTTACGTCGGGGTCCTCGACATAGCGCCTGCGCGCGATGCGGTCGAGCAGTCCGGCGAGGTCGAGCACGCGCCAATCGCGCCCCGCTTCCCGCCCGGCTTTGACCGACGCCACGATCGTGTCGTTGTAGGCGTCGATCGCCGAGTCGATCGCCCGCGCCTCAGCGCCGGTCAGGTGCGGGTCGTCCGCGGGGTCGAAGTCGGCATCGGAGATCCACGGACGCGTGTAGTAGCGGAAATAGCGTGAGCCTTTTTCGAGCTTGCCACCGACCCCGCGCGCGACGGGGGCGATCGTCACGTGCGGGACCGTCGCGAAGATCACATGCCGCGCCTTGATGTCGCGCACCCGCTCGACGACATGCGACCACTCCGCCGCGAAGTGCTCCGGCTGCCAGACGTTGTAGTTGGCCTTCTGCTGGAGATCCGCGTAGCCGGGCCCGCTCCATTTCACGCTCAGGCCAAGCACGCTGCCCAGCGCGTTGTTGGCGCCAAGCGCCACGATCAGCGTCTCGATGCCATCGCCCTGAGGGTCCTCGTCGGTGCCGTCGCGAGAGAGCGCCGCGGCGGCCTCCAGCGGCGTCATCGGCAGTCCGCCGTCCGTGCGCGCCGAGCCGAGCACCCGGCCGGCCGAGATCTGATCCGCGTTGCGGATCAGCGGGAGGATGTGATGGCCGTTTGGCGTTCGCAGCCCTTCGTGGGCGTTGTCGGCGTTGCGCGACAGCGCATCGCGCAGATCCCAGCCATAGACGCCGAGATTGTGGTTGATCGGCCCGCGTGGAGGAATCGTCGATCCCGGGCCCTTGTCCCACCAGTGCTCGGCTTCGGCGAGGCGATGATGAACCTGGAAGAACGCGCCGGGCAGCTCCCACAACGCCAGATCGTCGCCGAAGCTCGCTTCGAGCTCGCGAATGTGCAGCTCGATGTTGAACGGGATCCCGCCGAATGCGGGGTAGTGGGGGCGCCGGAACTGCTCGTCCCAACCCAGCTCCCAGGCGATGATCGCGGGATAGGAGAGGTCCGTGTTGTAGATCGCCCCGCTCTGAAAGCCGTGGGTCAACGAGTCGCCGACGGTCACGAGCCGGTTGCGCGGGCTTCCCCGCGTCTCGGTCTCCACCGCGATGCCGACGTCCGAGCGCGTCTCCGGCGCCCGGGTCGTGCGATTGATCTCGAGTCCGTCCGGATGCGGCTGCCTCGGCACGCCCTGTGGCATTTCGTCCCCCTGGATAGCCCGACTATCGGACTCAGACTACTCCTCGACGCAGGCGTGGATATCGCGGCCAAACTCGATTCCCGCACCAGCCGATCGAGGCGTGGTGGCGCATCGGCCTGGGCCGGGTGGGCGCCTCTACGGCCGTCAGGCCAGGGGCTCGCCGTAGCGCTCGGCGAACGCGAACTCCTCGACCCGATGACGCGCAAGGCGCTCAGGCCAGGGGTCGGCGCGATGCCCGACCACGACATACGCGGCGATCGCCAGCCCCTCGGGAATCGCCAGCAGCTCCCTGACCTGCGACTCGGCGGGCGCCAGGATCGTCGTCAGCGCGCAGCCGAGCCCCTCCGAGCGAAACCCCAGCAGCACGTTCTGCACGAACGGGTAGATCGAGGCGCCGCCGACGATGCTTGGGCGCTCGAGGCCCGCGTCGACGATCGCGAGATCGCCCAAGCTCGCCAGCACGACCAGGTGCAGCGGCACCTCGTGCAGCCGTTCGGCGAACTCGTCGGCGCGCCGCAGCATCCGCACCCGCCGTGCGTCGAAGTCGCCCGGGTCGGCGAGGATCGCCGCGCCGCCGGTCTGCTGCATGTACGCACGCCAGTGCGGCAGGTAGAGCTCGCGCAGAGCCAGCCGTGTCTCCGCGTCCCTCACCGCGAGCACCCGCCAGGCCTGGCGATTGCCGCCGCTCGGAGCAAAGCGCGCGTTCTCGAGCACTCGCCGCAGCACCTCGGGCGCGACCGGCTCTGAGGTGAAGCGCCTGGTGGTGGGGGCGCATCGCATCGCGTCGTAGAGCTCCACTGGCGCTCAGCCTAGCGGTACTCGATGCGCCTGATCACGCGTGCGGGCGCCCCGGCGGCGATCGAGAACGGCTCCAGATCCGCGGTCACGACGCTGTTCGCGCCGATCACGCAGCGCTCCCCGATCGTCACGCCGCTGGTGACGACCACGTTGGCTCCCAGCCAGCAGTTATCGCCGATCCGCGTCGGCCCCTTGCTGTCGAAGCCCTGCCACGTGATCGGCTTCTCGGGATCGTCGTAGCGGTGGCTAGCGTCGGTCACGAAACAGCCGTTCGCGAGCATGCAGTGATCGCCGATCTCCACGAGCTGCTCGGCCGCCACCATCACGCCGAGGTTCAGGAACGTGCCCGCGCCGATGCGCACGTGCGCGCTCCCAGGAGCGGTTATCCACACGCCGGGCTCGAGCAGCGCTCCCTCGCCGATCTCCAGGCGGTGCTCGCGCAGCGCCTCGAGCACGTTGCCGTATATCGGCCAGCGCATGAAAGCGCCGCGACGCAGGAACTGCCAATGGATCTGAGCGCGGTTCCACGGCAGCGAGTTGCGCTCATACCAGCGCCACTTCGCCAGCCACGAACGGGCCTGGCCTGCGACCTCGCTCAAGCGGCGACCTTCGCCCGCCGCTTGCGTCGTGGGCCCTTGCCCGCGGGCTTCTTGCCCGGCGCGGCCGCCGGCGTGAGGATCTCCGCCAAGAACTGCCCCGTATGTGAGGCGGGCTCGGCCGCGACCTCCTCGGGGGTGCCGACGGCGATCGCCATGCCGCCCTCCTCCCCGCCCTCGGGCCCCATGTCGATCAGGCGATCGGCGGACTTGATCACGTCGAGGTTGTGCTCGATCACGACCACGCTATTGCCGGCATCGACGAGCCGCTGCAGAACCTCCAGCAGCCGCTGCACGTCGGCGAAGTGCAGCCCGGTCGTGGGCTCGTCGAGGATGTAGAGAGTGCGCCCGGTGGCGATCTTCGACAGCTCCGTCGCCAGCTTCACCCGCTGGGCCTCGCCGCCGGAGAGCGTCGTGGCTGGCTGGCCCAGCCGCACGTAGCCCAGCCCGACCGCATACAGCGTCTCCAGGCGCCTGCGCACCTTGGGGATGTGCTCGAAGAAGCCGAGCGCCTCCTCGACCGGCATGTTGAGAACATCGGCGATGCTCTTGCCCTTGAAGCGCACTTCCAGCGTCTCGCGGTTGTAGCGCTTGCCGTGACACTGCTCGCACGGCACGTACACGTCGGGCAGGAAGTGCATCTCGATCTTGATCTGCCCGTCCCCGCGGCAGACCTCGCAGCGTCCGCCCTTCACGTTGAAGCTGAAACGGCCCGGCTTGTACCCGCGCGCGCGGGCCTCCTGGGTCTTCGAGAAGAGATCACGGATCACGTCGAACAGGCCCGTGTAGGTGGCCGGATTCGAGCGCGGCGTGCGCCCGATCGGCGACTGGTCGACGGCGATGATCTTGTCGAGCTCGTCGAGCCCGTGAATTGCGCGATGCGCCCCCGGGCGCTGACGGGCCCGGTGCAGGCGGTTGGCTAGCGCCTTGTAGAGCACTTCGTTGACGAGCGTCGACTTGCCCGAGCCCGAGACGCCCGTCACGCACGTCAGCACGCCGAGCGGTATGTGCACGTCGATCTCGCGCAGGTTGTGCTGGCTGGCGCCGAGGATCTCCACGTAGCCGGTCGGCTTGCGCCGCTTGGACGGGGGCTCGATCGTGCGCGTGCCCGCGAGGAACTGTCCCGTCAGCGAGGCCTTGACCCGCTGCACCTCGGCGGCCGTTCCCTGCGCGACGATCTCTCCGCCGTGCTCACCCGCCCCGGGCCCGAGGTCGACGAGATGATCGGCGGCGCGCATCGTCTGCTCGTCGTGCTCGACCACGATCACCGTGTTGCCCAGCTCGCGCAGGCGCTCGAGCGTGCCGATCAGCTTCGAGTTGTCACGCTGGTGCAGCCCGATCGAGGGCTCGTCGAGGATGTACAGGACGCCGACCAGCGAGGAGCCGATCTGCGTCGCCAGGCGAATCCGCTGCGCCTCGCCACCGGACAGCGTCGATGCCGCGCGGTCCATCGACAGGTAGCCGATGCCGACGTTCTCCAGGAACTGCAACCGCTCGGAGATCTCACGCAGGATCAGCCGCGCGACGTGCCGATCGGTCTCGGAGAGCTCGACCTCCTGCAGCCACTCGAGCGCCCGCCGCGCCGAGAGCGCGCAGAAGTCCTCGATCCGTGTGCCCGCGACGAGCACCGCGCGAGACTCCGCGCGCAGGCGCGCTCCGCCGCACACCGGACAGGCGCGCAGCGACATGAACTCCTCGATCTTCTCCCGCGTCCACTCCGAGTCGGTCTCGCGATAGCGGCGCTGGAGGTTCTTGACGATCCCCTCGAAGCGCGTCGCGTAGGAGCGCCGGCGCCCGTAACGGTTGCGATAGCTGACCTGGATCGGCTCGCCGTTCGTGCCTTCGAGGAACAGGTCGCGGTGCTCCTCAGACAGCGATTCCCAGGGAGCCTCGAGGTCGACGCCATAGCGTTCGGCGATCGCCTCGGTCACCTGCTCGTAGTAGTTGGAGGTGCTGTTCGCCCACGGCGCCAGCGCCCCTTCGCCGATCGACAGCGCCGGGTCGGGCACGACCAGCTCCGGGTCGATTTCCATCTGCGAGCCGAGACCCGTGCAGCGGTCGCACGCGCCGTGCGGCGAGTTGAAGGAGAAGATCCGCGGCTCCAGCTCGACCAGCGACGGCCCGTGCTCGGGGCACGCGAAGCGCTCGGAGAAGGTGAAGATCGTGCCGGGTGGTGGCGTCTCGCCGGGGACGATCTGCGCGGACGCCGCGCGCGCGCCCTTCGCGCCCGTGGCATGCGCCGCCTGGGACTCGTCCTTGGCGGCGCCGACGATCTCGAGCTCCACCAGCCCCTCGGCCAGCCCAACCGCCGTCTCGATCGAGTCCGCCAGTCGCTTGCGCACGTCATGGCGCATTACGAGCCGGTCGATCACGACCGAGATGTCGTGCTTGTAGCGCTTGTCGAGCACGATCGACTCCTCGAGCATGCGCACGCGATCGTCGATCTTCACGCGCGCATAGCCGTCGCCCCGCAGCTCCTCCAGCAGCTTTCCGTACTCGCCCTTGCGCCCGCGCACGATCGGCGCGAGCACCATGAAGCGCGTGCCGTCGGCGAGCTCCATCGCCTGATCGATGATCTGCTCGGCCGACTGGCCGACGATCGGGCGGCCGCAGATCGGGCAGTGGGGTTTGCCCACGCGCGACCACAGCAGGCGCAGGTAGTCGTAGATCTCCGTGACGGTGCCGACCGTCGAGCGCGGGTTGCGCGAGGTCGTCTTCTGATCGATCGAGATCGCCGGCGAGAGCCCCTCGATCGAGTCGACGTCCGGCTTGTCCATCTGGCCGAGGAACTGCCGCGCGTAGGCCGACAGCGACTCGACGTAGCGGCGCTGTCCCTCGGCGTAGATCGTGTCGAAGGCCAGCGAGCTCTTGCCCGAGCCCGACAGGCCCGTGATCACCACCAGCGCATCGCGCGGCAGCGACAGGGAGATGTCCTTCAGGTTGTGCTCCCGGGCGCCTGAGACGACTATCTGGTTGCCGACGGGCATCTGCCAGTCATACTATGACGGCGAACAGACGTTCGCCTCCCGGCAGCGGCCGAAACCCGCAAAATCCGGACGCCCTAGCCCTCGATCGCGGCGTACACCTCGTCGATCAGCTTCCGCCGGTCGGCCAGCTGGAAGTTCTCCGCGAGGTAGCGATCGGCCTCGGCGCGCGACTCGCCGTTGAGCGCCATGTTCAGCGCGATCAGACGCGCCCCGTCGAGATCGCCGTCCCCGGCGGCGGGTGTCTCGGCACGAGCCGCCTCGGCCTCGGCGCCGCCGTTCTCGCCTCCGCGAGCGGGCGCGCGTGCAGAGCGAGCCGGCGCGGGCGCCTGCGGAGCGGGCGGCGCGGGGATCGGAGGCGCAGGGCTTGGGGGCGCCGGCGCCGGTGTACGCGCCGGCTCGGCCGCCGCGGCGACCGCCCTCGTCGGTGTGCCACCCGTCCCGGAGGCCGCGTCGTAGAGCTCCTCCATGTTCGTGTCGACCGCCGCCAGATCGTCCGCCAAGCGGCCGGCACCCGCGCGCAGGCTCTCGACCAGCGCGTGCACCTGGCCGTCCATCGAGCCGACGCGCTCCAGCAGCACGGCGGTCGCCTCCGTGACGGCCGCGACGTGCGCGCGGGCCTGCTCGATCGCCTGCTCGCGCGTGCGCGCGGCATCCGCGTCGGCGTCCTCGCGGGCGGACGCCGCATCCGCGAGCGCCTGGCGCTCGATGTCGGCGGCCGCGGCCTCGGCGGCCGCGAGAATGCTCTGCACCTGCGTGCCGGCTGTCGAGGCCAGCGAGGACTCCTGGCCGCCGTCGGTCAGCTCGCGCTGGAGATCCTCGATCTCGTTCGCCAGCAGCCGCAGATGCGCATCCACCGCGGCGGGGTCATATCCGCGCCGGGCGATCGGAAAGTCGCGCCGCTCGATCGCCTGACGGTCGATGTCCATGCGGCAATCCTAGGCGATGTCGCCGCTCGGAGTCTCACGTGCCGGCGCGTCGCCGGCGCCGTCATCGGCCGGCGGATCGGCGCCCACCGGAGCCTCGCTCGCCTGGATCTCGCGCAGGTCGCGGCGCAGCTCGCGCAGCTCGTCGCGCAGCTGCGCGGCGTACTCGAAGCGCAGATCGTCCGCCGCGGCGATCATCTCCTCCTCCAGCTCGATCACCATTCGCTCGAGCTCGTGCTTGGGCATCTCGGCGGGCGCCCCCCGCTTGCGCCTGCTCCTGCGCCCGCGCGGGACCTTCGACTCGGCCTGCAGGAACTCGGCGATGTCGGAGATTCCCTTGACGATCGTCGCCGCCGTGATCCCGTGCTCCTCGTTGTAGGCGAGCTGGATCTCGCGGCGGCGGTCGGTCTCGGAGATCGCCGCTTTCATCGCCCGCGTCTCCTTGTCCGCGTACATCAGCACGGTGCCCTCGATGTTGCGCGCGGCGCGGCCGATCGTCTGGATCAGCGAGGTCTCCCCGCGCAGGAAGCCCTCCTTGTCGGCGTCTAGGATCGCCACCAGCGAGACCTCGGGAAGATCGAGCCCCTCGCGCAGCAGGTTCACGCCCACCAGCACGTCGTACTCCCCCAGCCGCAGGTCGCGAATGATCTGGATGCGTTCGAGCGTGTCGATCTCCGAGTGCAGGTAGCGCGTCTTGAAGCCCATCTCCAGCAGGTACTGCGAGAGGTCCTCGCTCATCTTCTTCGTCAGCGTGGTCACGAGCACGCGCTCGTCGCGATCGACCCGCGTACGAACCTCATTCATCAGATCGTCTATCTGGTTCTTGGTCTCGCGCACTTGCACGGCCGGATCGACGATCCCCGTGGGGCGCACGATCTGCTCGACGATGCGCGTGGACTGCGTGCGCTCGTACTCGCCGGGGGTCGCCGAGACGAAGGTCAGCTGCGGCGTGATCGACAGGAACTCCTCGAAGGTCTGCGGGCGGTTGTCGAGCGCGCTCGGGAGACGGAAGCCGTATTCCACGAGCGTCTGCTTGCGCGAGCGATCGCCCTCGTGCATGCCGCCGATCTGCGGCACGGTCTGATGAGACTCGTCGATCAGGCAGATGAAGTCCTTGGGGAAGTAGTCGATCAGGCAGTACGGCCGCGCGCCAGGCTCGCGGCCGTCGAGGATTCGCGAGTAGTTCTCGATCCCCGAGCAGAAGCCCACCTCCTTGAGCATCTCCATGTCGTATTGCGTGCGCTGGCGCAGGCGGTGTGACTCCAGCTGCTTGCCTTCGGACTCGAGTTGCTCACAACGCTCGTTCAGCTCGCGGCCGATCTCCGCGATCCCCGCTTCGATCGTGCCCTCCTTAACGTTGTAGTGCGTCGCCGGCCAGATCGCCACGTGCTCGAGGTCGTCGGCGATCAGCTCGCCCGTCAGCGGATCGAAGTGCTGCAGGCGCTCGACCTCATCGCCGAACAGCGTCGCCCGGAACGCCGTCTCGGCGTATGCGGGGAACACCTCCAGCGTCTCTCCGCGCACGCGGAAGGTCCCGCGGGAGAGCACGGAGTCGTTGCGCGTGTACTGGATCGAGACGAGTTTGCGCAGCAGCTTGTCGCGGTCGATCTCCTGGCCTCGGTTGAGGATCTGCATGTTCATCTCATAGGTCTCCGGCGAGCCGAGTCCGTAGATGCACGACACCGAGGCGACCACGATCACGTCACGGCGGGCGAACACGGCGGCCGTGGCGGCGTGGCGCAGGCGGTCGACCTCCTGGTTGATCGCCGAGTCCTTCTCGATGTACAGGTCCCTGCTGGGGACGTATGCCTCGGGCTGGTAGTAGTCGTAGTAGGACACGAAGTACTCGACCGCGTTGTCGGGGAAGAACGTGCGGAACTCGTTGCACAGCTGCGCCGCCAGCGTCTTGTTGTGGGCGATCACCAGCGTCGGGCGCTGCACGGCCTCGATCACGCCTGCCATCGCCATCGTCTTGCCGGTGCCCGTCGCCCCCAGCAGCGTCTGATAGCGCTCGCCCGAGACGATCCCCTCGGCGAGCGCGGCGATCGCCTGCGGCTGGTCGGCAGTCGGCGTGAACACCGAGTCGAGCTTGAAGTCCGGCATCGCCCCCTACCGTAGCGAGCGCCTAGGAGGGTCTAGCGAACTCGCTAGTCCAGCGCCAGCCGCCGATCTAGAGGCGGTTCAGCTACCGCTACCTCATCCAGCGGCTGCTACTACCCCACGCTCTGCGGCGCAGGCGGAGCATTGGCAGTTCGCGTCGCTTGTGAAATGGACGATGCGCGGTGGTGTCTGATCCATGAGGGCAGGTAGGCAGCTCGCCGCGAATGCATCATCGCCAGCGTTGTATGCGCGATAGAAGGCGTGCGCAACCAAATCGGCTATCTGCATGAGTCGCGTGGATTGCGAATCGACGAAGAAAGGGGTCTCCGCGAGGGCGTAGAGCCGTCGAGGGTCCTGGCGGGGACGCTTGAAGCGGGTGCGTGCAAGCTCCACCCACGCCTCAAGCGTTCGCTCGTAGCGACTACGGTCCGCGATCAACACCCCGTTGTGCATACGCCCCTCCCGGCGCCCTTCACGCAAGAAGTTGTCGAACATGAAGAGCAACTCGCCGTACGCCGTCTCAGTGGGCGATTGGGAGTGGTTGCGGTCTATGACAACCACAAACGGCTCAATCTTCGAAGCGCTGTCCACGTGCTTCCAGGAGCAGACCTTCTTCATCATGGCGTGGTACAGGCCGCGCCTCTTAGAGGGCTGGATTTTCTTCCACCGGCCGCGTGCGCCGCGCATCGGTGCCCCATGTAGCTCGACTTCCATCCCAATCGCTCGGCCGAGGTAGCGGTTGATAGTCGAGTTGATCTCGCCAGCGAGCGGCCGCACGGCTTCCTCATGTACGGCAACTGCCCCGACGACGAACACATTGGTGTTCGGATCAGAAAGATCCCCCGACTCGTCGGCGTACAGCAGGTACATGGCTGCGAGCACAATAAAGCAGCCGGGGGAGCCCTAAAGACTCCGCGGACCTCGAACAGGCCCTCCCGACTGCGATAACAGAGTTATACCCGCATCGGCATCCGGAACGCAACCTTTAGGAAACAGATCCCGTCAACTTGGAAGCCGCCTCGCCGCGCAATGACTAGGGATGCCGTCGGATCGACCTGTAGTTTTTAGCTTTCTAGAGCCAAAAGCGACCCCCGCGCGGTTTGAGCCGCCGGGGGTCTGGATCAAGGAGATAGCGCTCCGTGACAACGACGAAAGTAGCACGGCGATCCGTCGCCGAAGACCAGATCGGCTGGCCGTCGTTCGGTTCTGTGAGCAGGAGAGCATGTCGCGTTCGGCCTCGTCGTACGCGCGTGCCGGGTCCGGCATACCCTCGTCGTGCATGGGAGTTACGGCTCCTTTGCCACGGCCCGGGGGCAGTTCGCGCTGTCGCCCTGGCCAATTTGTATGGACCGCCGAAGCTCGGAGGGCCCGACCATGCGTCAACCACTTTCGCTAGCCCCTCCTAGTCGAGGCCGAGCTGGCGCGCGTACGCGGTGCGGTAGGCCTGCTTGGCGGCGAGCACGCGCTGCACGTAGGCCTTCGTCTCCGCGAAGGGAATATCGGCCACCGTCAGCTTCTTGCCTTCTGCCTTGGCGTCCTTGACCCAGCGGTCGACATTGGCCAAGCCCGCGTTGTAGGCGGCGACCGCGAGCATCTCGTTGCCGTTGTAGTGGTCGAGCAGATAACGCAGGTAATAGCTGCCGTAGGCCACGTTGATGGCCGGTGTCGCCAAATCGCTCTCGGTGAAGCTGCTGCCCCCTGACAGGTGGGCGATGAAGTAGGCGGTCGCCGGCAGGATCTGCATCAGCCCCTCGGCGCCCGCCGAGGAGGGGCTCGGCTCGAATTTGCTCTCGGCGTAGATCACTCCGGCGATCAGCGCGGGGTCGAGGTGCTTCTCAGCCGCCTGCTTGCGAATCACGCTCGCATTCGTCAGCGGCAATCCGAGCTTGTTCACAGCGTGGTTCACCTCGGAGGCGATCACGACCACGAGCAGCACGATCAGAGCGGCAGCCGCGATCGTGCCAAGCGTTCGCCGGCTCATCCTCCAAGCTTGTCAAGAACCGCCGACAACGCGCGCTCGAGATCCTCCTCGCCGCCGTCGTTGCGCACGACGAACGTGGCTCGCTGCGCCTTCGTCTCCTGTGGGAGCTGACGCGCCGAGCGCTCGTCCGCCAGGGCGTGTCCGCGCGCGGCCGCGCGCTCGCGGCGCACCTGCTCATCGGCGACGATCGCAATCGTCGCGTCGTAGATTCCCTCCAGCCCCGCCTCGAACAGCAGCGGGACCTCGACGACCGCCGCACGCGCGCCACCGGCGCCGCCGGCGCGCACGTCCTGCAGCCAGCCGGCCACGCGCGCGCCGACCAGCGGCCACAGCAGGCCCTCCAGCCACGCCCGCTCCTCGGGACTCGCGAACGCGCGCTCGGCCACCGCCGAGCGGTCGACCACTCCCCCGGGCGCCACCTTCGAGCCCCAACGCCCGACGATCGCCTCACGCAACGGCTCGCCCTCGTACAGCTCGTGCACAATCGCATCGGAGGAGATCACCGCCGCGCCAAGCCGCTCGAGCGCCGCCAGCGCGGTCGACTTGCCTGCCCCCATGCCTCCGGTCAGCCCGATGAACGGCACCACCGGCTCCACCCGTCTGCTGCCGTTCAGGTCGTTTCAGCCCTGCGAGGGCTCGACGGCGGGCTCGGAGCCCTCATCGCCGGCGGCTGCATCTGCCTGCGGCTGCTCCTCGCCGGCCTCTGGCTCCGCGCTGGCTTCCGGCTCCACGCCGATCTCTGGCTCCTCAGTGGCCGCGACGGCCTCGGGCGCCTCGGGCGCGCTTGCCTCAGCGGGCTCGGCAGGCGCCGGCTCCTCCGCCGCCGCGGGCGCGTCCGCCGCCTCGGGGGCCTCGGGTGGCTGCGCGGTCTCGACCGCCGCCTCCATCTCGGGAGCGGCTTCTGTCTCGACAGCCGCCGCCTCGGGGGCCTCGTCGACCTCCACCGCAGCCGCCGCCTCGGCGGCCTGTGGCGCCTCGCCCGTCTCCGGTGCGGCCTCGACGACCGCGTCCTCGCCGTCGGCGCTCGGGGTTGGGGTCGGCTCGCCCGGACGCGAGACCGGCAGGATCTGATCCTCGACGCGCTTGGCCGACAGCGACAGACGGCGGCGCTCGGAGTCGATCTCGAGGATCTTGACCCTGATCTCGTCGTTCGGGTGGACGATCTCCCGGGGGCTCTCCACATGGTGCGGCGCCAACTCGGAGATGTGCACGAGCCCCTCGACGCCGTCGAGGATCTCCACGAACGCGCCGAAGGTGACGACCTTCGTGACCTTGCCCGCGAGCTCGTCGCCGACGTTGTAGGTGTCCACGATCCGCTGCCAGGGATCCTCCTGGGTCTGCTTGAGACCCAGCGAGATGCGCTGGCGGTCGCGGTCGATGTCGAGCACCTTGACCTTCACGGTGTCGCCGATCGTGAGGATCTCGCTCGGATGGTTGACGTGCGACCACGAAAGCTCTGAGATGTGGATCAGGCCGTCGATCCCGTCGAGGTCCACGAACGCGCCGAAGTCGACGATGTTCGAGATCTGCCCCTCGACCACGAGGCCGGGCTCGAGGCGATCGAGGATCTGCTGGCGTACCTCCTTGCGCTCCTCCTCGAGCACCGCACGGCGGCTGAGAACGACGTTGTTGCGCGAACGATTGAGCTCGATCACCTTCGTCTCGATCTTCGTGCCCATGTACTCGTCGAGATTCGGGACACGCCGGATATCGACCAGCGACGCGGGGAGGAAACCACGCACGCCCAAATCGATGATCAGTCCTCCCTTCACCACCTCGATGACGGTGCCCTCCACGGGCTCTCCGGACTCGGCCGCCGTTTCGATGCGCCGCCACGCCTTCTCGAAGCGGGCGCGCTTCTTGGACATGATCAGGCGGCCGTCCTGATCCTCCTTCGTCATGACGATCGCGTCGACCTCCTCGCCGAGGTGCACCTCGTCCTTGGGATCGACCGACTTGCGGATCGACAGCTCGTTCGCCGGGATGACGCCCTCGGACTTGTAGCCGATGTCGACCAGAACCTCGTCCTTGTCGATCCGGACGACGTTGCCCGTGACCACCTCACCCTCCTCGATCGTGCGGAAGGTCGCCTCGTAGTTGGGGACGATCTCGCCGTCGATCTCCAGCAGGAGTCCGTTGGACCCCTCGACCACTCGGGCTTGAGGATTCTCCATCACCGTTTGCACTGGCGAAGCCTAGCGCAGCCGTATCATTGCTGGGCAGATGCCTGTTCGAGCGACGAAGCGGGGAGCCGAGCGCACCCGTCTTGAGCGCGACTGCGACGTGCTCGTCTGTGGCGCAAGCTTCGCCGGCCTGGCCGTCGCCCGCGAGCTCGCGGGCTCGGGGGCGCGGGTGTTGATCATCGACCGCTATGAGCTCGGCGAGCGCCAGACCTCGGCCTGCGCGATGCCCACCCGCTGGCTGCGCGCGCTGGACTTGCAGGACTCTTTGCGCCAGAGCTTCGACGAGCTGCTCGTGCACACGCCCTTTCACAGCTCGCGCTGGCCGCTGCCGTGGTCGTTCTCGACTTTCGACTACCGCGAGCTGTGCGCGCTGCTGTGGGAGCAGGCCGACGACGGCGAGCTCGAGCTGCAGACGGCCACGGTCACCGGCAGGGACGGCTTCGCCGTGTACACCGACCGCGGGCCGCTGAGGGCCCCGCTGATCGTCGATGCGCTCGGGTGGCGGCGCGTGCTCTCCGGTGGCCCCACGATCCAGCCGCCGAACGCGTGCCTCTCGCGTGGCCTGGAGGTCCACCCGCAGGGCCTTGGCGAGCACATGGAGCTGTGGATCGATCCCCGCTACGTGCGAGCCGGCTACTCCTGGAGCTTTCCCGCGCGCGATGAGATGCGCGTCGGCGTCGGCTCCTTCTGGCCCTCGCACCACGTCAAGGAGCCGACCGTGCGGCTGGCTCGCGACTTGCACCTGCCGCCTGAGGGCTACCAGGGCAACTGGATTCCCCACGAGCTGCGCGCGGCCGTCGAGGACGGGGTGTTCTTCGCCGGCGACTCCGCCGGTCACTGTCTCCCACTGACCGCCGAGGGCATCCGCACGGCTCTTTACTTCGGGCTCGCCTGCGGCCGCGAGCTACGCGGGGTGATCGACGGCCGCCAGGCCCGCGGCGAGGCGCTGCGGCGCTACGGCGCCTTCTCCGAGGCGCATGCGCGCAAATACCGCTGGCTGCTCGGCGTTCAGCAGGCGGTCGGCCGGCTCACGCCGAGCCGCTCGATCACGGCCTTCGTCCGCGCCCTGGAGAACCGCCGGGTGGCCACGTGGATCTTCGAGCACTACCTCGACATCGCCCCGCCGTCGTTCGCCGGCCCCGCGCCGCGCGCCCATATGCGCCCGCGACTCGCCGCCGCCGCGTCGGCCTGAGCCGTCCCTAGCCCCAAGCGCCGGGCGCGATCTCCAGGTAACACATGTCGACGCGCAGGGCGTCCATCGCCCGCTCGAAGCACTCGCGGCCAAATCCGTAGCGCGCCGCGAGCGCCCGCTCGGCCGGCGGCTCCTGCTCGGCGTCCAGCATCCGCGCGCGCCTCCAGCGGCGCCCCCAGCGGCTTGCCACGGGCGGTGCAGGGCGCGATCAGCAGCCGCGAGTCGTTGCGCAGGCGCTTGAGCTTGCCCGAGCTGCGCTCCGAGCGCACGTACAGCAGGCCGCCCGCCGACGCGGCCCATACGGGCGTCGGCACGGGTGTGCCGTCACGCCGGTAGGTGACGAGCAGCGCGCGCTTGTGGCCTTCGAGCTCGGCCAGCGAACCTGTCCGCGGCGCCTGCGCGATCTCCACGGCGCCGCGCGGCGCCGTTCGTGCGGCCAGGCGCGCGGAGGGCAGCGCGCCTGGGAGGCGCCTGCCGGGGACCGGCCGCGCGGTCGGGCGGGCAGTGGATCGCCGTGTGGTCGCTCGTGGGTCCTCCGTCATCGTGAGCCTCCTCGCTAGAGCCCGTCCAGGATTTCCGCCAGCCTGCGAACGCCCTCCTCGATCGAGGGCTCCGACAGCGCGGCGTAACCCATCACGAGCGAGTCTGAAGCGCCCGGCGGGTCGATCATGTGAAACGCCAGCGGGTACACGCCCACCGAGCGCTCGGCCGCCCGGTTCACGAGCGCATGCGCCTCGACGGCGCGCGGCAGGCGCACGAGCGCGTGCAGCCCGGCCGATATGCCGCTCACCCGCGCCCGTGGCAAATGCCGCGTAACCGCCGCTATCAGCGCGTCGCGGCGCTCGCGGTTGCGCCGCCGGGCCTTGCGCAGGTGACGGTCGTAGGCGGCCGTCTCGATCAACCGCGCGAGCGCCAGCTGCTCGATCGTGGCCGAGCCGAAGTCGTCGAGCACCTTCGCCTCCACGACCGCATCGCGCAGCGACGCCGGCAGCACCAGCCAGCCAAGCCGCAGACCCGGGGCGAGCGTCTTTGAGGTCGTTCCGAGATACACGACCCGATCGGGCGCGAGGCCCTGCAGCGCGCCGAGCGGCGCGCGGTCGTAGCGGAACTCGGCGTCGTAGTCATCCTCGATCACCAGCCCCCCGGCGCGCGCCCATTCGACCAGCGCGCCACGGCGCGTGGGCGAGAGCACGACGCCCGTCGGAGACTGGTGCGCAGGCGTCGTCAGGACGACCGGCGCGTCCACGGCGCCGACGTCGATGCCCTCCTCGTCGACCGCCGCCCCGCGCACCCGCAGCCCGGCATATGCGAGCACCGCGCGATGCGGCGGCAAACCCGGGTCCTCGACCGCGATCGCGTCCATGCCCTGGCGGGCGAGCGCCCGTCCCAGCAGCGCGAGGCCCTGCGTGGCGCCGGCGCACACGACGATCGAGCCCGGCTCGGCCACGACGCCGCGCACGCGCCGCAGGTAGGAGGCGAGCGCGCTGCGCAGCTCGGGCGCCCCGCGCGCGTCCGGATAGGCGAACGCGCTCGGCGGCGCCGAGCGCAGCACGTCGCGCAGCGCGCGCAGCCACAGCGCGCGCGGGAACGAGGCCAGATCGGGCGCGCCGGGGAAGAAGTCAAAGCGCGGCCTGCGTGCGGGCGCGTCCGAGCCGGCGCCGTCGGCGACGCCAGCCGTCGGCGCGACGTACGTGCCCGCGCCCTGGCGGGCCAGTAGGTAGCCCTCGGCGAGCAGTTGCGCGTAGGCGTCCACCACCAGCCGCCGGGAGACCTCCAAGTCGCCCGCCAGCGCGCGCGAGGACGGCAGGCGGCTGCCGGCCGGCAGCGTGCCGTCGCGCACCAGCTCGCGCAGACGGTCCTCCAGCTGTGCCCTCCGCCGCCCGCCGCGCAGCCCGATCAGCAGCTCGGGACCAAAACTGGTACCCGGTTCTGTGGCTTGATTGGTCACTGTTTGGGAACCACCTTTGGGGTACAGTAGCGGCATGTCAACGGTCCGTGTGGGTCTGCTCGCGTTTGCCGCCGTCTACCTGCTGCTCGCGCTCACGATGGTCGTGGCGCCGCACACGTTCTTCACCGACATCGGCCCGTACGGGGCGCAGAACGACCACTATCTGCGCGACGTCGCGACCTTCTACGCGGCGTTCGCGGTGATGCTGCTGATCGCCGACCGGCGGCCTTCCTGGCGTGCCCCGATCCTGTGGTGTGTCGCGCTGCAATCCGGACTGCACGCGCTCAACCACCTCTTCGACATCGGCGCCGCGCACAGCAGCTGGCTCGGCCCCGCCAACTTCATCTCTCTCGCGCTCGCAACCGCCGCGCTGGCGTGGCTCGCGCGCGAGTCCATGCGACCCCTGGAGGTTCAGCGATGACCAGGATCGAGCTCATCTCGGCCAAGCAGGCAAACCCAATCGTGCGGCTGATCTACCGGCTCTCGCGGCGGCAGCTCGGGCGCGACGTGGACCCGGTCGCCGTCTACGCGCACGCGCCCAGCGTGCTGATCGGCTACGGCGCGTTCGAGCGAGCGACCGGCAAGCAGCATCGCGTGGAGGAGCGCCTGAAGGTCCTCGCCGAGACCAGGGCGGCGGCGGTCGTCAGCTGCGAGTTCTGTATGGACATCGCCTCTTCGATCGCCCGCGAGGAGGGCGTCACCGAGGATCAGCTGCGGGCGATGCCCCATTACTCCGATAGCGAGCAGTTCAGCGAGCTCGAGCGGCTGGTGCTCGACTACGCCACGGCCATGAGCCGCACGCCGGCGGCGGTCACCGACGAGCTGTTCGCGGCGATGCGCGCGCACTTCGACGAGCGCCAGCTCGTCGAGTTGACGAACGTGATCGCCCTGGAGAACATGCGTGCGCGCTTCAACAGCGCCTTCGACATGACCCCAGCGGGCTTCAGCGAGGGAATGGTGTGCGTGACGCCGCAGACCGCGGACGCGCCGCGGGAGACCACCGCCGCCGGCGCGAGCGCGACCGCGGTTGCATGAGGGTCTTTCTCGCCGGCGCCACGGGCGTGATCGGCCGGCGGTTGCTCCCCGTGCTGCTCGCCGACGGTCATCACGTCACGGGCATGACCAGATCGCCGGGCAAGCTCGAGCAGTTGCGCGCCGCCGGGGCGGAGGCCGTCGTGGCCGACGCCCTCGACGCCGAAGCCGTGCGGAGCGCTGTCGGCGAGGCTCGGCCGGATGCGGTGATCCACCAGCTGACCTCGATCCCGCCACGGATCGACCCGCGCAGGATGGAGCGGGACTTCGCGCTGAACGACCGCCTGCGAAGCGAGGGCACCGCGATCCTCGTGGCGGCCGCCCAGGCCGCCGGGGCCTCGCGGATCATCGCTCAGAGCATCGCCTTCTCCTACGCGCCCGGGCCGCCCGGGACCGTGCACGGAGAGGATGACCCGCTGCTGCAGACAGCAGACGCGGCGAAGGCCTACCGGCGCTCGGCGGGCGCGGTGGCAGCGCTCGAGCGCAGCGTCCGCGGCGCCGGCGGCACGGTCCTGCGCTACGGCTACTTCTACGGGCCGGGCAGCGCGATCTCGAAGGACGGCTCGACGAGCGTGGGCGTTTCACGCCGGCGTCTGCCGATCGTCGGCGGTGGCACGGGCGTGTGGTCGTTCATCCACGTCGACGACGCAGCCACCGCCACGGTGGCGGCCTTGAAGGCGGCGGCGCCAGGCGTTTACAACATCGTCGACGACGCGCCCGCACGCGTCTCGGAATGGCTGCCGGCGCTCGCCGAGGCGCTCGCCGCGCCGCCCCCGCGGAAGGTGCCCGCCGCGATCGCTCGCCTGGCTGCGGGCAGCTACGGCGTCGCGGTCATGACCACCGCCCAGGGAGCCTCCAACGAGCTGGCCAAGCGCGAGCTCGGCTGGACGCCGCGCTACGCGAGCTGGTGCGAAGGCTTCAAGGTCGCGCTCGGCTGACCGCGCCGGCGCCGGGCACCGCGCGGCGGCGCTACTTGCGCACGACGAGCACGACACCGGCAACGAGCAGCGCGAGGCCGAGGATCCGCTGCGCCCCCACGCTCTGGCGAGCGACCCCGAGCAGCCCGAAGCGATCGATCACCACCGAGATGAACAGCTGCCCGGTGATGACCACGGCGGTCAGCCCGCTGGCGCCCAGAGTGCGCACCGCTTCGAGCGCCACGAACACGTACACCGCGCCCAGCAGCCCACCGACGAGCGCCCACCACGGCACCCGCCCGATGCTGCCGAGGCTCCCAAGCCCGCCGCGCAGGATGTAGGCGATCGAGACGAGCGCGATCGTGCCGACGATGAACGAGAAGCTCGCCGCCTGCACGCCCCCGACCGTCTTTCCCAGACGCGAGTTGATCGGAGCCTGCATGCCGACGAGACAGCCCGCGCCCACGCCGATCGCCACGGCCAGTCCCCTGCTCATCGCCGCTCGCTCACTTCGCCTCCAACCAGTTCTGGCCCACGCCGATGTCGACGGCGAGCGGCGGGTCGTGCTCCCACACGCCGCACATCTCGCGCTCGATCAGCGCGCGGGCGGCGTCCGCCTCCGCCGGCGGGCCTTCGAACAGCAGCTCGTCGTGGATCGTCAGCAGCAGGCGCGTCTGCAGCCCGGACTCCGACAGCGCCCCGTGACAGCGGACCATCGCCAGCTTGATCACATCGGCGGCGGTGCCCTGGATCACGGTGTTGACCGCCAGCCGCTCGCCCAGCGTGCGTACCTGGTAGTTGCGCGCCTGCAGCTCGGGGATCTGCCTGCGGCGGCCCCACAGCGTCTTCACATAGCTCTCCTGCTTGGCCCGCTCGATCGTCTCGGCGATGAACGCCGCCACGCGCGGGAAGCGCTCGAGGTAGGCGTCGATGAACGCCTTCGCCTCCTCACGGGGGATGTTCAGGCGATCGGCCAGGCCGAAGTCGGAGAGCCCGTAGACGATCCCGTAGTTGATCATCTTCGCCTTCGAGCGCATGCCCGGATCGATGTCCGCGGCGGCGACCGAGAAGACCTGCGAGGCCGTCGCCGTGTGCACATCTTCGTGTTTCTCGAAGATCTCCTTCAGCACCGGCTCGCCAGCGGCGTGCGCGAGCACACGCAGCTCGATCTGCGAGTAGTCGGCTGAGACCAGCACGCGCTCGGGCTCGGCCTCGAAGCACCCGCGGATCTCCCGCCCCAGCGGGGTGCGGATCGGGACGTTCTGCATGTTCGGGTTCGTGCTCGCGAGCCGGCCCGTCTGGGCTCCGGCCTGCAGGAACGTCGTGTGGATGCGTGAGCGCTCGTCGACCACCTGGGGCAGCACGTCGAGGTATGTCTTGGCCAGCGTCGAGAGCTCGCGCCAGCGCTCGATCTTCGGCACGATCTCGTGCTCTGAGCGGATCGCCTGCAGCACGCGCGCGTCGGTCGAGAAGCCGGTCTTGCCGCGGCGCTTGCGCGAGAGGCCGAGCTTCTCGAACAGGATCTCCCCTAGCTGCTGAGGGGAGGAGATCAGGAACTCCTCCCCGGACAGCGCGAAGATCTCCGTTTCAAGCGTGGCGAGCTCCTCGCGCACGCGGCCGGTGATCTCCGCCAGGCGCTCCAGGTTCAGCCGCACGCCGAGCAGCTCCATCTCGCGCAGCACCGACACCAGCGGCAGCTCGATCTCCCCCATCACCTCCTGTAGCCCGCGCTCTGCGATCTGCTCGCGCTGCCAGGCGGCGAGCGCGCCGAGCAGCACCGCATCGGCCGCGAGCGGGTCCTCGAGGTCGCTCGCCAGGCCGCGCTCTTCGCACAGCTCCGCGAACGGGTAGCCGCGCCTGGCCGGGTCGAGCAGGTAGGCGCCCAGCAGCGTGTCGTGCACGAGCCCGGGGGCGATCAGCCCAAGCGTCTTGGCGTCGTGGGTGAGGAGCGGGCGCTCAGCGCAGGCCGCCACGACCTCCTCGGGACCCGTACAGTCCCCGCACAGCACCTCGCCGTCCGCGCCCACCGCAAAGCGCCACGGCGAGCCCTCGGCGAACAGCGCTCCCTCCGGCGCCTGCACCTCGCGCGCCACCACCCACAGCTCCGAGTCGACGCCGCCCAGGCGTGCGATGTCCGCCGGCGCTCCCGAGCGCACGCGCGCGCTCAGCTTGCGCTCTGAGACCGGCACGGGCGCGGCCACCTCTGGATCCCCCAGCGCCTCCTCCAGGCGCCGCAGCGGGTCGCGCAACTCGTACTCGCGGAACACCTCGCGCACGCGTGAGCGATCGGGCTCGCGCGTGGCCTCCGCCGCGAGGTCGAAGTCAACCGCCACGTCGCGCTGCACGGTCGCCAGGCGCTTGGACACGCGTGCGTTCTCGGCGTGCTCGATCAAATTCTGTTTGCGCTTGGTCCCGCTGATCTGCTCGACGTTCGCGAGCACCTGCTCGAGCGGGCCATAGCTGTTGATCAGATCGCTGGCGGTCTTGTCGCCGATCCCCGGCACGCCCGGGATGTTGTCGGAGGTGTCGCCCTTCAGCCCATAGAAGTCGGGGATCAGCTCGGGCGGGATGCCATAGCGGTCGATGACCGCCTGGCGGTCGTAGATCTTCGTGTCGGTGATCCCCCTGGCGGTCGCCATCACCTTGATCAGGCCATCTGCGTCGATCAGCTGAAAGACGTCACGATCGCCGGTGACGATCATCACCGGCACGGGCGGGCTGGCCCGCAGCGCCTGCTCGGCAAGCGAGGCGATCACGTCGTCGGCCTCATAGCCCTCGACGCGCACGTTGCTGTAGCCGAACGCGTCGACCAGCGGTTCCATCGCCGGCCACTGCTGCTTGAGCAGGTCCGGGCGCGAGCGGCGCTGGGCCTTGTACTCGGCGAACAGCTCGGTCCGCCCGGAGGTGCCGGCGTCCCAGGCGACGACGGTCGGGCAGACGCCGTACTCGGTGACGATCTTCACGAGCATCGAGGCGAACCCGAAGATCGCGTTCGTGGGCACGCCGGTGGAGGTCGCGATCGACTCCGGCAACGCGAAGAAGGCGCGGTAGACGAGGCTCGGGCCGTCGATCAGGAACAGCCGCCGATCCCCGGCCGCCTGCCCGGCGCTCGCCGCCTTCGCGCTCGTGGTGCTCGCCATTGAACGGTCACTCTACGAGGACACGCGCGGCATCGAGCGCCCGGCCTCCCACGTAGCGGAAATGCGGCGGCGGACTGGATACGCCTAACATGCCGTGCCGCCCAACTACCGAGGAGACCCTTCAGTGAGCGCCACACCCAGCGCGCAGTACCGTCTCACCATCCGCGTCCGGATCGACGACGCGCACGGCACGCTCGGGCTCTTGACCGGCGCGATCGGCGATGCGGGCGGCATGGTCGGAGCCGTCGACCTGGTCGAGGTCGACGGCAGCCACAGCCTGCGCGACATCGTCGTGGACGCCTCCAGCCAGGACCACTGGGAGCGGATCATCACCGTGATCGACGCCCTGGAGGGCGTCGAGGTGATCGACACCACCGACCGCACGTTCCTGCTGCACGTGGGCGGCAAGATCGAACAGCACAACCGGCATCCGCTGAAGACCCGCGACGACCTCTCGATGACCTACACGCCGGGCGTGGCGCGCGTCTCGCTGGCGATCGCCGAGGACGAGGACAGGGCCTTCCAATACACGATCAAGCGCAACACGGTCGCCGTCGTCTCCGACGGCACCGCCGTGCTCGGCCTCGGCGACATCGGCCCGCGCGCGGCGATGCCGGTGATGGAGGGCAAGTGCTGCCTGTTCAAGGAGTTCGCGGGCGTCGATGCCTTCCCGATCTGCCTGGACACGACCGATCCAGAGGAAATCGTCAAAGCCGTCAAGCTGATCGCGCCCGCGTTCGGCGGCATCAACCTGGAGGACATCTCCGCGCCGCGCTGCTTCGAGATCGAGGAACGGCTGAAGGACGAGCTCGACATCCCCGTGTTCCACGACGACCAGCACGGCACCGCCGTGGTCGTGATGGCGGCGCTCCTGAACGCCGTCAAGCTCACCGGCAAGCACATGGAGGATCTCAACGTGCTGATCATCGGTCTGGGGGCGGCGGGCATCGCGGTCACGAAGATCCTGCTCGCCGGCGGCGTGCGCCACATCGTCGGCGCCGACTCTCGCGGCGCGCTGCACGTTCAGCGCGAGGACTACCTCGACGGCTCGATGAACCCCGCCAAGCGCTGGTTCGCCGAGGCCACCAACCCGGACTGCCGGGCGGGCACGCCGGCCGACGTGATCGACGGCGAGGACCTCCTGATCGGGCTCTCCGGCGCGCGCGCCCTGCCGGCCGAGGCGCTCGCGCGGATGAACAAGGACGGGATGGTCTTCGCGATGGCCAACCCCAATCCGGAGGTCAGCCCGGAGGAGGCCGCCGATCACGTGCGGATCGTCGCCACCGGGCGCTCGGACTATCCCAACCAGATCAACAACGTGCTGTGCTTCCCGGGGATCTTCCGTGGGGCGCTGGACGTGCGCGCGCCGACGATCACCGAGGAGATGAAGATGGCGGCCGCGCGCGCGATCGCCGACACCGTCGATGAGCAGGAACTGCGCGAGGACTACATCATCCCCTCGGTCTTCAACCGCGACGTGGCGCCGGCGGTCGCCGCCGCCGTCGCCGAGGAGGCACGCGCCGCCGGCACCGCACGGGCAGGTCACGAGGTCGGGTTCGCGCAGGGTGACACGATGACGGGCAGCACCTCGAGCGACGGGCACCCGACTCGCAGGGGCGGGTCCTCGGGTTAGGCCTACGTAGAGCTTGCGTGCGTGGGCGCGTGTGAGAAGCTGAGCGGGTGAGCGGGATGAGGGTGACGGTGACGGGCGCCACGGGGCTGATCGGGCCGCCCTTGGTCGCCGCCCTGCGGGAGCGTGGAGCGAGCGTCACCGTACTGACGCGCGACCCGGCGCGCGCAAGAGAGAAGCTCGCGCCGGCCAGCGGGCCGCCGCTCGAGGCGGTGGCGTGGGATTTGATGAGCGAGCCGGCACCGGCGCAGGCACTCGCCGGACGCGATGCGGTCGTGCATCTCGCGGGTGAGAACGTCGCGCAGCGCTGGAGCGCCGAGGCCAAGCGGGCGATCCGCGAGAGCCGCGTGCTCGGCACCCGCAACCTGCTCGCCGGCCTGCGCGCCGCCGAGCCCCGGCCGCGCACGCTCGTGAGCTCCTCGGCGATCGGCTACTACGGAGCACACGGCGAGGAGCCGCTCGACGAGGACGCGCCCGCGGGCAGCGACTTCCTGGCCGAGATCTGCAGGCAATGGGAGGACGAGGCCGCGCAGGCGCAGGAGCTGGGCGTGCGGGTCGTGCTCGTGCGCACGGGCGTCGTGCTCGACCGGCACGGCGGGGCGCTCGCGAAGATGCTCACGCCCTTCCGGCTCGGCGTCGGCGGCCCGGTCGCCGGCGGGCGCCAGTACATAGCGTGGGTTCACCGTGACGACCTCGTGGGGATGATGCTCGCGGCGCTCGAGGACGAGCGCTGGAGCGGGGCGATCAACGCAACCGCACCGGAGCCGGTCAGCAACCGCGAGTTCTCCCGCGCGCTGGGGCACGCACTCGGGCGTCCCGCGCTGCTGCCCGTGCCGGGCGCCGCGCTGCGGCTGCTCTACGGCGAGATGGCGGAGATCGTCACCGGGGGTGCGCGCGTGGTGCCGGCCAAGCCGCTCGTGCTCGGCTACACCTTCGGGCACCCGCACCTGGACGAGGCGCTGACGGCGGCGCTCGGGCGCGCTTGAGCGGACGGGGCCTGTCCGGACCGCGCGCTGAGCACGCGGGTTCCGCTCAGACGGGGGCCGGCGCGCGGGCGCCGTTGCGTGAGCGCGCGGGGCGATTCTCCGTCTCGATGATCACGCGGCAGGGGCGCTTGCCGAGCAGGTACACCGCCGTCGGCCCGATCCGCTGCTCGCCCGCCGGGGCGTGGATCGTGGACCAGTAGATCACGTCGGCGCCGACGCGTTCTGCTTCTGCCACGAGCGCCGCCCCCGGGTTGCGCGTGCGGATCAGCCCGGTATGGATCTTGATGCCGGCGCGGCGCGCCTTGATGCGGGCGCTCTCGAGAATCGAGCGCCCTTGCGCCTCCTCCTCCTCGAGGCCCGCATCGAGCGAGAGCTGGCTGGGGACGGGCAGCACGAAGATCGCATAGACCACGCCGTCGGCGCCGATCAGCTTGGCGGCGCTGCCCAGGGCGCTGGCGCTGACGTCGGCGCCAAAGATCGGCACGAGCGCCGTGCGGTAGTCGAACTCCTCGAAGTCCGGCGGACGTTCGGGGCGCGCGATCTTGTAGCGCGCACGCGGATCGAGGCCCTGGCGCCTGCGGTAGAGGAAGTAGCCGGCCATCCCCAGGACCATCCACGGGACGCCGATCGTGCGGGCCTCGGGGTGCAGCGCCACGACCGCGCACCACGCCCCGAACGTGCCGATCGCCCCAAGCACCGCCGTCAGCGGGATCTGGCGGCCGCGGAAGGGCACGTTCCACGGCATCCGGTAGGGGCGCTCGCGGTCGGGGTCTTTGACACGCAGCGCGATCACCGCGACGTGTGCGGTCGTGAACGAAAGCATCGCCCCGAACGAGTAGAGGTTGCCGAGCAGGTTGGTCTCGCCGGGCAGGATCAGGACGCCCGCGAGCACGGAGAAGAACACGATCGTGAACCACGGCGTGCGAAAGGTGGGATGCAGCCGCGAGAAGATGCTCGGCAGCTGGCGGTGCTCGGCGAGCGACCACGACAGCCGCGAGATCCCGATCAGACCGGCGTTCGTGGCGATGAACAGGATCGTGGCCGCGAGCACGCCGACGTAGTCGCGGGCGATCGTGAGCACCGTGCCATGCAGGCCCAGGCGTGAGACGATCCCGAGCACGGGATCGTTCTCGTACGTGGTGCCCAGCGCGGTCGTGAAGTGGCCGGCGTGCTCGACGACGGGCAGCGCCGAGAGCGCCACGACGGAGATGCCCGCGTAGACGCCCAGCACCGCGAACAGCACGAGGTTGACCGCCTTCGGGATGTCGTGGCCGGGGTCCTTGGCCTCCTCGGCCATGTTCGAGACCGTCTCGATCCCGGTGTAGGCGACCATCGCGACCGATAGCGCGAAGATCAGCTGACTCCAGGTGGGCGCCACGCCGAGGTGCACCTGGTCGACCAGCAGCGACGGGTTGAACACGAGCACGAGCCCCAGCCCCACCAGCAGAACCTGCGTGCACAGGTCAGCGACGGCGAGGAACAGGTTGAGTTTGGCCGACTCCCCCAGCCCACGGATGTTCAGGCCGGCCAGCAGCGCGATCGTGACCAGCCCGCCGATGATGTCCCCGGGGTTGTGCGTGAGAGCCGGGAAGAACGCGCCCAGGTAGTGGGGCACGAAGAACGCCGAGATCGCGATCGTGATGATGTAGTCGAGCGTCAGCGCCCAGCCGGCGAAGAACGAGACGATCTCGTTGAACGCGTGCCGTGCGAACGAGGAGGAGCCGCCCGCCTCGGGAAACATCGCCGCGCCCTCGGCGTAGGTCTTGGCCGTGAGCACGAACAGGCCACCGGCGAACATGAACACGACCGGCGTGAGGCCGAGGGCGTGCGCGGCGACGAGCCCGAGCGCGTAGTAGATCGAGGAGCCGACGTTGCCGTAGGCGGTCGCGAACAGGCCCGGCACGCCGACCGAGCGGCGTAGGCCGTGCTCTGTCAGGCGCGCCATCTAACGCCGGCGTGCCGTCTCGGGAACGATCGCGGCGGGGCGGCCTGCACCCCTTCGACGCTAGGCGCGGGCGCCTTACGAGCGCGTAACGATTGCCGGGCGGCGCATTACGATTTCATAACGATTGTGGTGGCCGCGTCGCTGCCGGCACGGAGCACCCGGCGCGGCGCTCAAGCTGGAACAGGCGCGGGCTCGCGCGTGCGCGACGGGCGGTTCTCGGTCTCGATGATCACGCGGCAGGGGCGCTTGCCGAGCAGGTACACCGCCGTCGGCCCGATCCGCTGCTCGCCCGTCGGGGCGTGGATCGTGGACCAGTAGATCACGTCGGCGTCCACGCGCTCGGCTTCCGCAACGAGCGCCGCCCCGGGATTGCGAGTGCGGATCAGCCCGGTGTGGATCTTGATGCCGGCGCGGCGCGCCTTGATGCGGGCGCTCTCCAGAACCGAGCGGCCCTGCGCCTCCTCCTCCTCGAGTCCGGCATCGAGCGACAGCTGGCTAGGCACGGGCAGCACGAAGATCGCATAGACCACGCCGTCCTCGCCGATCAGCTTCGCGGCGGCGCCGAGCGCGCTGGCGCTGATGTCCGCGCCGAAGATCGGCACGAGCGCCGTGCGGTAGTCGAACTCCTCGAAGTCCGGCGGGCGCTCAGGGCGCGCGACCAGCGCCGTCGTGCGCAGGTCGAGCCCCTGCCCGCGGCGATAGAAGACATACAGGAGCATCCCGAACGCGAGCCAGAAGACGCCGATCACGGCGACGTCGAGATGCAAGAGCGTGACGGTCAGAAAGGCAAGCCCCGTGCCAAGCCCACCAACCAGCGCGAACAGGGGCAGTTCACGCCCACCGACTTTCAACGTTCCCGGGCCCCGGTACGGCCGTGGCCGGTCAGGCTCCTTCACGCGCAGGCGAATCACCGACAGGTGGGCGATCGTGAACGACAGCATCGCCCCGAACGCGTACATGTTGCCGAGGAATTCGGCCTTGCCGGGAATCATCGTCAGGCACGCCACGCCGCCGAACAGCAGGATCCCGATCCACGGTGTCGAGAAGCGCGGGTGCAGGCGGCTGAGCCGGTCGGGCACCTGCCGGTGAAGCCCCATCGAGTAGATCAGCCGCGACGCGCCGATGATCCCGGCGTTGGTGGCGATGAACAGGATCGTGGCGGCGAGCAGCCCGACGTAGATCTCGCCGGCCGACTGTAGCGCGCCGAGGTGCAGATGCTTGACGATCCCCAGCACGGGATCCCCGGCGAACCCGCCTTCGGCCTCGCTGGTCCCCAGCAGCGTGCTGTAGTGGCCGTCAGCGTTCTTGGTTACGGGCAGCGCCGACAGGGCGACCATCGGCAGGGCCGCGTAGATCGCGAACACGGCGAGCACCACGAACTTGATCGCCCGCGGGACCGTCTTGGTCTCGTCGCGAGCCTCCTCGGCCATGTTCGAGATCGTCTCGATGCCCGTGTAGGCGATCATTCCGATCGGGATCGCGACGAGGAAGCTTTTCCAACTCGGGGCAACGCCAAGGTGGACATTGTCGACGAGCACGTCCGGTGAGAGCACCAGCACGATGCCCACCACCACCAGCAGCAGCTGCGTCGCCAGATCGGTGATCGCGAGCACGATGTTCAGGCCCGCGGCCTCTTTGACGCCGACGACGTTGATCAGCGACAGGATCGTCACGACACCGATCCCGAACACGACGTCACCGGGGCCATGCTGCAGGGCCGGCCAGAACAGCCCGCCGATGTAGTGCGGCACGAAGAACGCGGAGATCGCGATCGTGATCGTGTAGTTGAGCATCTGCGCCCACGCGGCAAAGAACGACCACAGCTCGTTGAAGGCATGGCGGGCGAAGCTCGAGGAGCCGCCCGCCTCCGGGTACATGGCCGTCGCCTCGGCGTAGGTCGCGGCGGTCAGGTAGAAGATCCCGCCGGTGATCAGGAACACGATCGGCGTGAGGCCGAGCGCATAGGAGGCGACGAGCCCGAGCGCGTAGTAGATCGAGGAGCCGACGTTGCCGTAGGCGGTCGAGAACAGGGCGCTCGTGCCGAGCACCCGCCGCAGGCCGTGTTGAGTCAGGCGCGCCATCTCCGCGGAGCGTATAGAGGCCCGATCGGACGGCGGGCCACGACAAAGCGGAACGGCCGAAGGATGCGAGCAGATGCAAAATCCCATGCACCCCCGCCAGCCGAGCAGGAGACCATCGTATGATCCCGACGACCCGGGTCCCGATCGACTCCCGGCCCCTTCACATGGAAACATCGCGCCGCGGAAACTACGACTCGGGAGAGGACTTCGTCCTCGAATATGGAGAGCTGCGCTTCACCTTCAACGAGGAGGACTTCTCCGAGCGCTGCGAGCAGGCGGCGATCAAGGTCGGCTTCGTCGGCGGCCGCCTCGGCGAGGAGGAGCTCGAAGATCTCGTCAACCTCGCTGTCAACGGCGAGATCTCAGACCCCGCCTCGGCGCTTGGCCAGCACGTCAACGACTGCTGGCCGGAGCTGGTGGGACCGGCCGAGCGCTCGCTTGTGCACTGGCTGCGCCGGCTGGTGTTCCGCGGGGCATGGCTCGACCAGCGCGTCAACGAGGGCGAGTTGAGCGTCGCCTTCGACGAAGAGACCGGCAGCTTCGCCTATGTGCAGCCCGCCGACCCGCGCTCGGACGTCGGCGGCGAGCCGATCGAATTGGCGCCGGAGCCCTCCTGGGGCCGCGTCGCATATCGCCGCTAGGCGCCGCGCCGCAACCCCTCAGAGCGCTACTGGCCGGCTGCCTCCAGCGCCGCCGCACGTGCCTGGGTGATCGCGCGGGCGCCGTCCTCTCCCACGAGCAACTCCGGCTTCAGCGTGCCGCTGGCGCCCAGATCGAGGATCGGCTGGCGGCCGGTGGAGGTCAGCGCCACATCGAGTGAGATCACGGTGCTCTCGCCGCCGAACGGCCGTGTGGCGGTGGCGATCACCGTCAGCGAGCCCGCGTCGCGCAGGTTGCGCGCGGCCGCGAGCGCCTTGCGGGCCGCGTGCGGGTGCAGACCGTCGAGACCGTCGATCAGCACCAGCGCGTCTCCCCCGCGCGCCGCGACGCGCTTGGCGGCGTCCATCGCCCGCTCGACCGCCTGGCTCTGCGAGTCGGCCGAGGCCGCGAAGCTCAGCGCCGCGGCGGGCGCGGGCGCGCCCTCTTGCCACTGGGCGATCTCCTCTGGCCTTGAGCCGGCCAGCACGAGCGTGATCTCGAGATCCTCGCGAGCCGAGACGGCGCCCAGCAGGCTGCGCAGCGTCTCGGTCTTGCCGGCGCGAGCGGCCCCCACGATCACCGCGCGCGAGCCGCGCCCGAGCGGCGTCAGCCATTCGATCGCCTGCAGCGTCGGGTCCTCTGAGCCGAGCACGAGGTGCTCGCTCGGGTGGCTGACCGGCAGGTCGTCGTAGCGGGCGCCGTCGGAGACGCTGTCCGCCGAGGCGCCGTTGATCGTGTCGATCCTAACCAGCGAGGGGTAGCGCTCGGAGCGTCGCGGCGTGCGCATCGGTCCGCTCACGCGATCGCCGGAGACGAGCTCACAGCGGCGGACCTGGGCCGCCGAGATGTAGACGTCGCCGTCGGAAGGCTCTGGTGGAGAGATGCGCAGGAAGGCCGATCCGTTGCCCAGCAGCTCGACGACGCCCTCGGCGATCGCTCCGCCCTCCTCCGGGGCGCTGTCGCGGCTCGTGGCACGCTCGGCTTTCTCGGCGGGCGCGTCCTGCTCGCCCGCGTCGGCACGCGAGGAGGCCGATGAGCGGCGCGCGCGCCCGGCCGTGGAACGCCCGCCACGGCGCCTGCTGCGGCTGCCCGGCGATCGCTCTGAGCGGCCCGAGCCCTCCTCCTCGGAAGCCGGCTCCTCCGGGGAGGCGCCCGTGGGCGCCTTGCCGTCCTGCTCGCCGGATGATCCGTCGCCCAGGATCGTGTCGATCAACGCCGCCTTGCGCAATCGCCTGAAGCCGTCGAGGCCAAGTTGATCGGCGATCGTGTGCAGGTCGGCAAGCGGGCTCGCCTCAAGCTCGGAGCGCTCAAGTACTGTCATGGTGTCCGTCTCCTTCTGTTGGGTGGGGTGGTTGGCGTCCCGCCGCGTTGGACAGCGGCGGGCACCCATGAACAGGCCTCAGCCTAGCGGCTTGCCCGGGCGGCCAGCTCGACACGCGGGCACGAGCTCGCCGGCGAGCTCAGCCACTCAGGCGGTCATGACGCAATTCCTCCTCCAGCGCCAGATCCCTGCTCGGCTCCCGCTCGCCCGCGAGCGCCGCGCGTACGGCCAGGAAGTCGGCGGCGGCCGCGACGTCGTGGAGGCGAAAGATGTGCGCGCCCTCGTGCACGCCATGGGCGAGCGCCGCCAGCGTGCCGGCGAGGCGCTCACGCGGAGGGCGGCCGGTCAGCGCCCCGACGAAGTCCTTGCGGGAGATCGCCATCAGCAGCGGGCGCCCCAGCTCGTGCAGGCGTCCCACCTGGGCCAGCAGGCGGATCGTCTGCCCGGGAGTCTTTGAGAAGTCCGGGCCGGGATCGACGATCAGCTGCTCAGCCGCCACGCCGGCGGTCTTGGCGAGGGCGATCCGCTCCGCGAGGAAAGCGAGCACCTCGGCGGTCACGTCCGTGTAAAGATCGGGGTCCTGAACGCGTTCCCGCGGAGCCGCACGCGTGTGCATCACGACCAGCGCGGCGCCCGTCTCGGCGCACACGCTCGCGAGCTGCGGATCGCGCAGGCCGCTGACGTCGTTGACGATGCGCGCGCCGGCGGCGATCGCGGCGCGTGCGACCAGCGGCTTGTAGGTGTCCGCCGAGACGAGCGCGCCAAGCTCACCCGCCAGTCGCTCGATCAGCGGCGCGACCCGCTCGATCTCCTCCTGCTCCTGCACCGGGGGCCGCCCCGTGGTCGCCGACTCACCGCCGACGTCCAAGATGTCCGCCCCGGCGTCGAGCAGCTCCCGCGCCAGCTTGACCTGCGCCTCGAGCGTCGGATGCCGCCCGCCGTCGCTGAAGGAGTCCGGCGAGGCGTTGACGATGCCCATCAGCCACGGGCGCGTGCCCAGCTCGAGCTCGCGATCGACCGCCCGCAAGCGCAAGACGGGGCTCGCTCGCCGCTCGCCGGCGTGGGCGTCGCGAGGCGTGCTCACGCTCCCTGGAGCCCCTCCGCGCGAGCCTCCTCGCGAAAGCGCTCGATCTCAGCGCTCGTGCGCTCAGAGCTCCACCGCAGCTCTCTGGCGAGGATGCCCGCGACGCGCGAGACAGGCCCGGCGTGATCGGGCTCCTCGCCCGTCAGGCTGCGCGCGGCCAGCAGGCCCAAACGCGTGCGCCGCAGCAGCACGTCGCCGATGCTGCGCGCCTGCTCGTGGCGAGCGGCCAGCGCGACCTCCGCGAGCAGGTCGGGGAGACCGGGCACGATCGGCTGTGCCAGCTCCCCACGCTCGGCCGCCAGCGCAAGCACCTCGTGGGCCGCATATCCGTAACGCGCGGCCAGCGCGGGGTAGGACTCCGCCGGCACGCCCTCGACGGGCGGCAGCTCATCGACGGAGATCGCCTGGCCGAGTGGGATCTCGTGCGTGCGACAGGGTGCGTCGCGGGCGTCGCGCTCGACGATCCGATCGACGGTCATCTTCGCCATCCGCCGCCACGTTGTGAGCTTGCCGCCCGTGATCGTGATCATTCCCGAGGAGGTCTCGTACAGCTCGGCCTTGCGCGAGATGTCGACCGACTTCTTCGGATCGCCGGTCGAGATCAGCGGGCGCACGCCCGCATAGGCGCCCGTCAGGTTCGCCCGACCGAGCGCCGCGCCGAAGAAGTCGTTGATCGCCTCCAGCAGATAGTCGACATCGTCAGCCGAGGGCGCGATGTGATCGAGCGGGCCCTCGTAGTCGTTGTCGGTCGTGCCGATGAGCGTGTGCCCGAGCCATGGCAGCGCGAAGATCGAGCGCCCGGAGCCGGCCGGCACGATCGCGCCGCCGATCAGCGGCAGATCGTCGTGATGCAGTGTCACGTGCGTGCCGCGGCTGGGACGGATCCGCGGCAGCTCGGCCTCGTCGTGCAACTCCTGCGGGCGCAGCTCATCGGCCCACACGCCGGTCGCGTTGACCACGTTGGCCGCGTTCACCTCGAAGCGCTCGCCGCTCTCGAGATCGAGCGCCTGCACTCCGCGCGCGCGCCCGCCGTCCTCGAGCAGGCCGGTCACGTCGACGCGGTTGGCGCACACCGCGCCGAAGCGCTCGGCCTCGCCGAGTACGGTCAGAACCAGGCGCACGTCATCGGTCTGGCAGTCGTAGAACAGGTAGCCGCTCGTCGGCTCGCGACCCGCGAGCGCTGGCAGCAGCTCGAGGACCTCCTCGCCCGAGATCACCCGGTGGCGCTCCGGGCTCCACGACTCGCCGCCCTCCGGCTGGCCCGCCGAGGCGTTCTGCTCGGCGCCCGGCTTGCCGGCCGATCTGCGCTCGCCGTTGCCACGTGCGCGCCTGCCCCGGCGCGAGCGCAGGCGCTCGCGGTCGACGGACATCACGTCATACAGGTTCAGTCCCACCCCCACGAGCCGGTCTGGACGGGCGCCGTCGAACGCAGGCACGACCAGCGGCAGCGGCCGCACCAGATGTGGGGCCAACGCGACCATCAGCTGGCGCTCGAGCAGCGCCTCGCGCACGAGCCCGAGATCGAAGTTCTGCAGATAGCGCAGGCCCCCGTGCACGAGCTTGCTCGAACGGCTAGACGTTCCCGAGGCGTAGTCGGCGCGCTCGAGCAGCCCCACGCTGTAGCCACGCGTGGCCGCGTCCAGCGCCACGCCGGCCCCGGTGATGCCGCCACCGACGACGATCACGTCGAACTCATCCTCGCTCAGCGCGGCGATAGCCTGGCTGCGCTCGATCACGACCGCAGTGTCTCAGAGCCGGCGGAGCGGCCGTTGCCCGCTAGCGCCTTTTCCCGCGCACCGGCTTGACGAGCAGCGCGACCTTCGTCGCCTGCGCCTGACGAATCCCGGCTTTGTCTATGGCGACCAGCGTCAGCGTGTAGGGGCCCGGCTTCAGGCCCGTCGCGAGGATCACGAAATGCCCGCCCGGCGTGGCCTTGGCGGCCAGCTTGCGCCTGAACGTGCGCTTGCACGTCGCGCGCCTGCCGTGCTTGCGGCACGAGACCCTGCGGGTGAACGTCAGCTTGGCGTCGACCGCCGTCACGAGCGCGGCGCCCGTGCCTTTGGAGGCGTGCACGTTGACCGCGCAGCTCGTGCCCCGGCAGCGGCTGGAGACGACGCGCAGCGTCGGCGGGCTCGGCACGGCTGCCGGTTTCACGACGGCCGGCGCGTTCGCAGCTGCCGGGACGGCGGGAGCCGGCTGCGCAGCCGCCGAGACGTTCACGTCCTCGCCGATCGCTTCGCCGACGCCGCCGCCGTTGTGGGCGACGACGGCACAGAAGATGCGCGTCCCGGCGTCGCCGCTCTGCACCGCATAGGCCGCGGAGCTCGAGTATTTGGGCGTCAGGGCTTTCACCGCGAACGGGTGCAGAATCGTCGATTCGTCGCGGAAGTAGCGGTACAGAAACTCGGGCGCGCCGAGCCACGAGCCCGGATCGCAGCTGACCGTCTGGCCCGCCTGGGCTGCCCCCGTGATGCTTGGGACGCTCAGGTTGAGAGGCGCCTGGGGCGGGTTCGAGCCGGCGAATGCACGGTTTTTCGCCTCGAGCACACTCTGATAGACGCCGGGAAACTCTTTCTGCGCGCACCCGGCGCCGAAGTCCACGACCCCCAGCAGGCGGTCTGCGGGAGACCCGGGCGTGCCACTGAACAGCGGTCCGCCGCTGTCGCCGAAGCACGCGTCGGCCGTCGGAAGTTCGTCGCCGATCGCGCAGATGAAGGTTTCGCCGAGCGGTTCGGAGCTTTCCGCTTCGTAGTCTTCAGAGCATTCTGCGAGCGAGACGACTGACACGGTGGCGGACTGCAGCGTCGCCGGATGGCCTTCTTTTTCTTCTTCTTCGGTGGGTTCCTGTTCGGCCGTCAGCGCTTTGGTGAAGCCCCAGCCGCTAACGGTGACTTTGTCTCCAGCCGCGACCGCGGCTTCGCCGAATCCGATCGGCGCGATCTTGCTGGCTCCGTCGATCGGCGGTGTGGCGCCTTCCGGCCACAGCCGTTTTTCGAGCGTCAGCACGCCGATGTCGTGAACGCCGGAGAACGGGTTCCATTCGGGGTCGAAAGAGGTCGCGACGACGGGGTCCTTGATCGATCCCACGCCCGGTTCTTCGAGGTCGTTCGTCCCCGCGAGCACCTCGATTTCCTCCGGCGCGGCCGCTTCGAAGCCGCCGAACGTCACGCAATGCGCGGCCGTGATCACGTGCGTGGCGTCACGGATCGCCCCGCCGCAGAACTGCGCGGCGAGCACGTCGTCTTCTTCGCCGGGACCCAGCACCTGCGGGTCATACAGCGCCACCTGAAACGGGGCTTCCTCGATCGCCGTGTCTTTCCCGGCCACAATCCGCGGCTGCACGCGCGCGGCCGCGGCGAGCGGCGCGATCAGCAGCAGCGTGGCCAGCAGCGACAGGCACGCGATCAAAAGACGCGCGCGGATCAGATCTGCCCCAGCTCGGCGGTGATCTCAGAGACCGCCGTCTTTGCGTCGCCGAACAGCATCGCGGTCTTGGAGTCGTAGTAGAGCTCGTTTTCGATGCCCGCGAAGCCGGGGTTCATCGAGCGCTTGATCACGATCACAGAATGGCTGTCGGAGACCTCGAGGATCGGCATGCCGTAGATCGGCGAGGAGGGCGTGTTCTTGGCGGCCGGATTGGTCACGTCGTTTGCGCCGATCACCAGCGAGACGTCGGTGCGCTGGAACTCGGGATTGGCGTCGTCCATCTCCTTCAGCTGGTCATACGGCACGTCGGCCTCCGCCAGCAGCACGTTCATGTGGCCGGGCATCCGCCCCGCGACCGGATGGATCGCGTAGCTGACCTCGACCTGGCGCGCCTCGAGCTCCTTGGTCAGCTCGCGCACGGCGTGCTGCGCCTGGGCGACCGCCATCCCGTAGCCCGGGACGATCACGACGCGGCTCGCGTAGGCGAGCTGGATGGCGGCGTCGGCGGCACTCGTGGAGCGCACCGTGCCCGCGTGCTCGCCCGCCCCCGAGGCGCCCTCGACGGCTCCCCCGCCGCCGAAGCCGCCGGCGACGATCGCCGGGATCGAGCGGTTCATGGCCGTGGCCATCAGGTTCGTGAGAATCGTGCCGGAGGCGCCGACGATCATGCCCGCGACGATCAGCGCGGTGTTGTCCAGCGCGATGCCCGTCGCGGCCGCCGAGAGGCCGGTGAAGGCGTTCAGCAGCGAGATCACCACCGGCATGTCGGCGCCGCCGATCGGCAGCACGACCGCGTTGCCGAGCAGCGCCGCGCACACCAGCAGCCCGATGAACACGAGTTCGGAGTGATCGCCCGCGACGATGTCCACGGCCGCGGCGACGGCCAGGATCAGCAGCACGAGATTGACGATCTGCTGCGCCGAGCCGAAGCTGATCGGCCGCCCGGGGATGATTTCCTGGAGCTTGCCGAAGGCGATGTTCGAGCCCCAGAACGACACCGAGCCGACGATCGCGGCGAACAGCGAGAAGACGGCGATGTACGTCGGCGTGAACGAGAAGCCGTCGGTCAGGCGGAACTCCGACCAGGAGATCAGGAACACCGCGCCGCCGCCCACGCCGTTGAACAGCGCGACCATCTGCGGCATCGCCGTCATCTTCACCTGCCGCGCCGCCGGCACGCCAACGGCCGTGCCGAGCGCGACGCCGAGCACGATCAGGCCCCAGTTGCCCTCCAGTGGATTGAGCAACGTCGCGATCACGGCGATCGCCATGCCGACCGCGGCGATGCGGTTGCCGCGCACCGCGGTCGTCGGGCCGGAGAGCCCGCGCAGCCCCTGGATGAACAGCGAGAAGGCGATGATGTACAGGACGTCGAGGAAGCTCTGCTGCTGCAGGAACGAGGTGGCGAGGATCACTGCGCCGCCCCTTTCCCGTCGCCGTCCTGCTCGCCGGCGGCGTCCTTGGCCTGCGCTTTCGGCTTGGACTTGAACATCTCGAGCATCCGGTCGGTGACGAGAAAGCCACCGACGACGTTGATCGTCCCGAAGGCGATCGCGATCACGAGGATCACCTTGTTGAACGCGTCGTTTCCGGACAGCCCGACGATCAGCAGGCCGCCGAGCAGCACGATCCCGTGGATCGCGTTGGTGCCGCTCATCAGCGGCGTGTGCAGCGTGTTGGGCACCTTCGAGATCACCACGAAGCCGATGAAGCCCGCCAGCACGAGGATCGCCAGGTTGGTCGTGAGCGTGCTCGCGAGAATCATGCCGCCGCCTCCACTGTCGCCTTTGCCCCCGGGTGGACGATCTCACCGTCGCGCACCACGCACGCGCCCTTGATGATCTCGTCCTCGAAGTCGAGGTTCAGCGTTCCATCCTCGCCGACCAGCAACTCCAGCAACGCGAGCACGTTGCGCGCGAACAGCTGCGAGGAGTGCTCGGGCATGCTCGCGGGCAGGTTCAGCGGCGAGACGATCTTCACATCGTGGCGAACGACCGTCTGGCCGGGCTCGGTCAGCGCGCAGTTGCCGCCCGTCTCACCGGCCAGATCCACAATCACCGAGCCGGGCTTCATGCCCTCAACGGCCTCAGCCGTGACCAGTTCGGGCGCCGGGCGCCCGGGCACGAGCGCGGTCGTGATCACCACGTCGAAGCCCTTGATCGCGTCCGTCAGCGCCTGCTGCTGGGTGGCACGCTCCTGATCGGTCAGCTCGCGCGCGTAGCCGCCCTCGCCGCTGGCCTCGAGGCCCAGATCGAGCCACTGCGCCCCCAGCGACTGGACCTGCTCGGCCACCTCCGGGCGCACGTCATAGCCGGTCGTCCGCGCGCCCAGGCGCTTGGCCGTCGCCAACGCCTGCAGGCCCGCCACGCCGACGCCCAGGACGAGCACCTTGGCCGGCGGGATCGTGCCGGCGGCCGTCATCAGCATCGGGTAGAAGCGACCCATCTCCTCGGCCCCCAGCAGCGCGGCCTTGTAGCCCGCGACGTTCGCCTGCGATGAGAGCGCATCCATCGACTGCGCCCTGGAGATCCGCGGGATCGCCTCCATCGCGAATGCCGTCGCGCCCGCGTCCGCGAGCGCGCGGGTCGTCTGCGGGCTCGACAGCGGCGCCAGGAAGCCGATCAAGATCGATCCCGACCCGAGTCCACGAATCTGCTCGGGATCGGGCGGGGCGATCGTGACAACCACATCGCACCCCCATACTGCGACCGCATCCTCGGTGATCTCCGCTCCCGACTCCTTGAAAGCCGCGTCCGGGACGAGCGCGTCGGCGCCCGCGCCGTGCTGCACGACGATCTGGAGGCCTTTGGCCTCGAGCTTGCTCACGACCTCCGGCACGAGCGGCACCCGGTGCTCGCCCGCCGCGGTCTCCTTCGGAACACCGATCCGCATAAGCAGGGCGGGAACGTATCCCATCGTGCCGATCGGCGGTAGTCCGGTGAGCGGCCTTATCATCAGATGCGCGGCCGGCACCGGCCTTTTGCGATGACCGTCAATCTAACTCGCATCTACACCAAGCTCGGCGACGACGGCGAGACCCACCTGGGGGACATGAGCCGTGTCTCCAAGCTGCATCCGCGCGTGGAGGCCTACGGCACGGTCGACGAGCTGAATGCCACGATCGGGGTTGCCCTGCTGCAGCCCGGCCTCCCGGCGCAGTTCGCCGAGTGGCTGCGGCGCGTGCAGAACGACCTGCTCGATGTCGGCGCCGATCTGTCGGTGCCGCCACCGGGGGCGGACTCCCCCGCGGGCGTCGACCCGCGCGGGCGCCTGCGCGTCGGCCCGGAATACACCGACTGGCTCGAGCACGCCTGCGATGAGGTCAACGCCAAGCTCGAGCCGCTGCGCTCGTTCGTGATCCCCGGCGGCACCCCCGCCGCAGCCCACCTGCACGTCTGCCGCACCGTCTGCCGGCGAGCCGAGCGCCGCTCGATCGCCGTCGGCGGCAAGGGCAATGCCGAGGTCGTCCGCTATCTCAACCGGCTCTCAGACCTGCTGTTCATCCTCAGCCGCGCCACCAACGCCGAGCCGGGCGCCGGCGATGCGCCCGAGCCGCTGTGGCAGCCGGGCGCGCACGGCGCGGACGCCGAGCCGCCCCGTTCCTGACTACGGGCGCGAGGGCCAGCGGCGCTCGGACGCTCGCAACGCCGCGACCGCCAGCGCCATCCACAGCGCGGCCATCAGATAGCCGCCGAGCACGTCGCTCGGCATGTGCCAGGCGCGAATCAGCAGCGCGGCGCCGACGGCCAGCGTGAAGGCGGCGCCGAGCACCGCTACCGCGGGGCGCAGGCGATCGGGGGCGGCGAGGATCGCGCACAGCGCCAGCGCGGCGGCCGCCGTCGAATGCCCGCTCGGCCACGAGGCCGAGCCGACCTGCGTGACGCCGATGCTGACGTGCGGATGGGCCAGCAGGGGCTTCAAGATCTCCGAGGCCAGCGGCGCGAGCGCCATCACGAACGCCACCGCCAGCGCGACGCGCGGGCGCCCACGCGCGAGCGAGAACAGGACCAGCACGACGCCCCAGATCGTGAACAGCAGCGGGTCGAGCAGATGCAGCAGGACTTTGGCGCCGTGGTCCACGTGCGGGCCGCTGAGGCGTGTGAAGTCGTGCAGGGCGACCGCGTCCCTGACCTGCGCCGCCGGCACCAGCTCGAACACGACCCAGACCAGCGCGAGCGCCGCCACGCACAGGACGGCGAGCGCCAGCGCACCGGCCGCGCCCGAGCGCGCGGGACGCTCGACACGACCCCCACGGGGCATCGCCCTGGTGGGATATGCGTGTTCGGACATCCTCTAAAGGGTAGGGCGGGTGCTAAAGAGCCGCTGAAGCAGCTTCGAGCCCCGCATCATCGCCTCATCCGGCGACGGGGAACGTCCTGTGCGCAAGGGCGATCAGCGCCTGGGCGCTCACCCACACAGGCGTCTGCGCGCTCGTGCGCGAGTAGCGAACGCTGCCGCCCGGCGTGATCAGGCTTTCCAGATAGCCGATCGGCGTGCGACTACCGCGCCGGCGAACCGTGTCGGGGTTGCGCCCGGCCGCGATCAGTCCCTGTACCGCCCACGCCGTCGACTGTGCGTTCGATTCGTCGCCGGAGCGCTGCGGAAAACCGCCGTCGAGATTCTGGGCCCGCACGAGATAAGCAGCGGCGGCGCCCAGCACGCGCGCGTTGCGCGCATGCGCGTCCACGAGCGCCTGCAGCGCCGCGGCCGTGTCGTCGACGTCGCTGCTCGAACCGCGCGCGCCGAAGCCGAAGCCGCCGTCGTGGTTCTGCTGGCCCTCGATCCAGCCCGCCGCCTGGCCGATCGGGTCGAATCCTGCCGAGTGCCCGACCGCGCGCAGGGAGAAGATCGCGAAGGCGCTCAAGTTCACCTGATGCGCGAAGGAGTGATCGGACGCGCGCGCATGGAGCATCTCGGAGACCAGATTGCGCCCCGCGAAGGAATAGGCCGAAGCTCCGCAGGCGCGCACGGCGAGGATCGTGCGCTCGACGTCGCCGAGACCCTGCAGCGTCGAGGCTTCGCCTCGCAGCGAGTCGAGCACCGAGCGCCCGCCACGGCGCACGCCCGCCGGGTTGCGCCCGGCGGCGGCCAGCCCCATCGCCACCCAACCGGTGTACAGCTCGCTGCTGCGCTGACCGGGCGAGCCGCCGAAGCCGCCGTCGGCGTTCTGCGCGCTCACCAGGAACGAGAGCTCCCGGGACAGGTTGGCGCGGGCGGCTGCCGCCCGTGGTGTCCCGGTAGCGGCAGATGCCTCACGCGGCATACCAGTGAGCAGGATTCCCCCCAGCAGCACGACGAGCAGTGGTCCCGTGGCGCCCAGCGAGCGCAGCCCGCCGGCCCGCGCCGGTGGCCCGTCCTGCGGCTCGGGCGGCTCCGCCGCCTCCCAGCTCACGTCCATGCGCGCGCGCATGCGCGCCAGTAGCCTCGCCAACTCAGGGCCGAAAGCGAAGCCGAAGAGAAAGCTCGCGATCGCATCGGTCAGGTCGAACGGGAACGCCGCGACCGCCACCGCGAGGAATGCCGCGGGCGTGTGGCTGGCGCCGATCGTCCACGTGTACACGTTCATGACCTCCTTGGCTCCGAACGCCGCCAGCGCACAGGCGATCGCCAGTTCCACACGCCCCAGCCGCCGCCCGCTGAGCCGCCCGAGCGCCGCGCCCGCGAGACCGACCATGCCCCACGCGGCCATCTGCCAGGGCGTGTACGGGCCCTGCCCGAGAACGAAGTTCGACGCGAGCATTCCCAGCGCGCCGACGGTGAAGCCCGGCAGCGGGCCGAGCGCGTAGCCGACGACGAGCGTCATCGCAGTGATCGGCTTGACATCCGGCAACGCCACGAACGCGTCCCGTCCGAGCGCGGCGACCGCCGCCAGCGTGCCGACGACCGCCACCATCCGCGCGGAGGGGCGCGCACGCTCGTACGCCAGCCAGCCGGCCAGCAGCACGACGCTCACGAGCAGCAGCGAAGCGAGCGGCCAGCTCACAGCGCGACCTCCGCCAGCGTGCGCTGCGCGAGCAGCTCGGCGCCCTGCTCGGGCAGCAGCGCGCCCCCGGCGCCGCTGAGGATGCGAGCGGTCTCGGTCGCGAAGTACCAGCCACCCGCCAGCAGCTCAGAAGCGGGGCCATCGGCGATCACGCGCCCGTCCGCCAGCAGGATCGCGCGATCGGCGCACGCGGCCGCGAACTCCGGATCGTGCGTGGCGACGATCACGGCCTGCCCCTCCCCCGCGCGCCGGCGCAGCTCGCCGGCCAGGATGGCCTTCGCCTGGCGGTCCATGCCACGCGTCGGCTCATCCAGCGCGAGCACCGCCGGCTCGGCGAGCGCGTCGACGGGGAGCGGCTCCCGACCGGGGCGAGCCGGGCTCGCGCCGAGGTCGCCATTGCCATCGCGGTCGCGGTCGCCGGTGGGCATAGCAGTGACGATCGCCAGCGCCAGGCGCTGGCGCTCACCGCCGGAGAGATCGCGCGGGTTGCGCTCGGCCATCTCCGACAGTCCCGCCGCTTCGAGCGCCTCCGCCGGGGCCTCCTCGGCCACGCGCTCGTGGATGAAGTAGTCGCCGGGATTCTGCAACAGAAGCGCCACTCTGCCCGCGCGCTCGATCCGCCCGCGAGTGGGTTCGAGCAGGCCCGCGGCGTGCCGCAGCAGCGTCGACTTGCCGGCCCCGTTGCGCCCCATCAGCGCGACGCTCTCGCCGGGCGCGAGGCTGAGCGTGGCGCCGCGCAGGATCGCCGGCCCGTCGCGCAGCTCATGCCAGACCCCACGCAGCCTCAGCGCATATGCCGTCTTTCGCTCGCGGCGCCTGCCAGACCTCGCTGCAACCGGCTGCTCGAGCTGCTGCTCGTGCGGGAGCAGGCCGTGCGCGCGCAGGGTCGCGCGCGCCTGGCGGACCCCCACGGGGGCGGGGCGCAGCCCAGCGAGCGCGAACAGCTTCGCGCCGGGTGTCTGCAGCGCGGGCGCCCGCTTGCTGCTCCATCCGAGGAACGCGCTCGGGTCGCCGTCGCAGGCGATCCGTCCGTGCTCCAGCGCGATCACCCGGTCGGCTGCGGTCAGGCATCGCTCGAGACGGTGCTCGGCGAGCAGGACGGTCGTCTCCCACTCCTGGTTGAGCCTGCGCAACAGACCGATCAACTCGTCACCCGCCACCGGGTCGAGCTGCGAGGTCGGCTCGTCGAGCAGGACGATCCGGGGTCTGCCCGCCAGCGCCGCGCCGAGCGCGACGCGCTGCTTCTCTCCACCGGAGAGCTCGTGCGTCGCGCGATCTAGCAGCGCGTCGATTCCGAGCGCGAGCGCTACCTCCTCGACTCCCCGGGCGACCGCTGCCGCCCCATGCCCGCGACTCTCCAAGGCCAGTGACAGCTCGGCGCGCACGGAGCTCGTCACGAGCTGGGTCTCGGGGTCTTGGAACAGCGCACCGGCAAACGCCCCGAGCCGGGCGGGCCCGTGCTCGCGTGTGTCGAGGCCCGCGAGCGCCACCCGCCCGGCGAAGCGCCCGCCGTGGAAGTGCGGAACGAGGCCGCACGCGGCGCGCAGCACCGAGGACTTGCCGCTTCCAGACAGGCCCGCCAGCAGGCAGAACTCGCCGGGGTGGATCTCGAAGCTGACGTCGTGGAGCGCGGGAGACTCGACGCCGGGGTAGCGGTAGCTGACGCGCTCGAACGACAGCAGCGGCTCGCTCATGGCTCGATCCCCCGGCGATCGCAGAACGGCAGCAGCGCGGCGAGGATCAGCGCTCCGGCGAGCACGAGCGTCGAGCCGTCGAGGTGCAGGTGAATCGCAGGATAGGAGCTGAAGGACGCCGCCTGCGTGAGCCTGCCGACGAGGCTCAACGCGAGGATCGCGGTGGCCGAGAACGCGAAGGCGATGTCATGGCGCGACCACGCCCGCCGCACGCGCGGAGCGCGTGCGGCCGTCGCAAAGCCGCGCACCTCGAGCGTCGCGGCCACGTCCATCGCCCGGTCCAGCGAACCGCCGACGACCGCCGCCAACAGCGCGACCCGGCCGCGGGCTCCGCTCGGAGCGCCCTGCGGGCGCGTCCTCTGCGCCTCGGCCAGGCGCTGGGAGTCGGCGGCGAGCACCGGCAGCATGCGCGTCGCCAGCGAGGCGGTCAACGCCGAGCGGAACGACAAGCGGCGGAACATCCTCAGCATCTCATCGGGATCGACCGCCAGCCCGGCCAGCGTCGTGATCAAGATCAACAGCGTCACCTTCAGGGCGATCACCGCGCCGTAGACGACCGCCTCGACCGTCAAGTCGCCCTGTCCGAACGGGCCCAGATCGCCGAGCCGCGCGAACACGGTCAGCCCTTGTCGCGTGACGAGCACGTTCACGAGCACGATCGGCAGCGCCACGATCAGCGCCGTGCGCAGCGAGCGCGTCAGCTGAGCGCCCACGCCTGAGGCGAAGCCCGCGCCGAGCACCGCCAGCAGCAGCGCGAGCAGCGCGAGCGGGTGATAGAGCACGAGCGTGGCCACGGTCAGCGCGAGCGCCCAGGCCGCGCCGACGCTCGCCCGCGTCGCGTGCAGCGGGCTGGCGATGCGGCGGTAGAAGCGAAGCGTTCCGGTCATCGGCTTCATGACTGTGGCTGCGGCAGCGCGAGCGTCCCCGACGGTGAGACCGCCACCGCGAAACGATTCTGAAGCGTGCCGGTGCTGAAAGCGCTCGCGGCTCTGGTCATGCCCGTGGCATCGGTTCCGGTGACCAGCCACACGGGCGCGTCCTTGCCATCGCGCGTCGCGGCGATCAGCCCCGCCCCGCTCGTCAGCTCGCTCGTGCGCTTGCCGCTCTGATCCAGCAGCGCGAGCGTCTTGCCGTCCGCGGAGAAGCGCGCATAGACGCCGCTCGCGCTCGGCCCGTGCTCGATCTGCTGGACGCCGGGGTTGCCCGAGACCTGACTCCACGGCGCGACCGCCACGCGCAGCGTCTGCGGCTCCGCCGCGCCGCTGCCGATCGCCGCGACGCCCTCACGCACGCCGGCCGCGCGCAGTCGCGCCACGACCGTGCGGCAGGCGGCGCCCGAGACCGCGGCGCATTCGACGCGCACCGGCAGCCGCTTGCCGTCGATCCCGTTCAGGAACGGCTCGGGGAACGATCCGACGACCGCGCGCACATCGTCGGTCTGGCTCCAGTCGTGCCGGTCCCACCAGATGCGATCCCCGGGATGCACGTTCGTCGAGGCCGCCCCCGCCGGGGCCTCGATCCCGTTCACGTAGTAGAACCAGTCGACCGGCGCTCCGCCCTGCTGACCGCCCGCGAGGCCGTCGATGCTCTGCACGAAGCCGCCGCCGAACCGCGTGCTCACGTTCGCGTTGCGCGTGAGCAGGCTCATGACCGTCTCCTGGCCGCGAACCCGAGGAGCGCCCCACGAGCGCACGACCGTCGCGCCGAAGTCACGGGTGACCGTAAGCTGGACGGCGCTCGGCGCGTGCCCCGCGCCGAGTCCACAGCCGCCCAGCGCAAGCGCGATCAGACCGAGTGCCGCGAGCCGGCAGCCGAGCGCCGGCGCGGGACCTCGCCGCGAGCACGCAGGCGCCCGGCCTCGGAGATCGCTAGCGCGCATCACCCACGATGCCTTCAGCGCCTGTAGCGCGTGCGCTAGCCGACATAGAACACGATCCTCGAGGTGCCCCGGGCGAGCTGCGTGTGATTGCCCGCGGCGTCGCTCGCCTGCGCGTCCAGCACGTAGCGGCCGGGGCGCAGCGATTCGGGCAGCAGGTAGGAGAAGCTCGGGCTCGTCGAGACCTTGAAAAAGTCGCCGTGGCCACAGGCCGCGGCGACGAAGCGCTCACGAGCGCCGTCGTACGCCTGGCAGCGACCGCGATGAGAGCGGCGCAGCTCGAGACTCACGGTGGCGACCGCAGTATGCGCGAGCACGTTGCCCGTCAGCGTCCGCGGCGCCCGGCCACGTGCGTAGCGATGGCCGTCGAGCACTCCCGCCACCTTCGCGACCACCGCGTACGGGCCGCGATAGGCCGAGCCCGAGGCACCTGAGCCGCCGGCCCCGGCCGTCGCGCCGGAAGGGCTGCCGGACCCGCAGGCGCCGTCGTCGGCCGCATGGACGCACACGTTCGACTCGGTGCGAACCGATGCCGGAGCGCTCGCTTGAAGGGTCACGACTCCCGCGTTCGGAAGGCTCAACGTGGCGTGACCGCCGGCGTCCGCGATCGCGCTCACGCCGCCGCCGCTGACCGTCGCACCCGCCGCCGGCGAGGCGGCGCCGCTCGCGTTCGCGTAGGAGGTCACGGTCACCGTGAACGGCGAGCCGGCCTGCGCGGTCGTGGGCGCGGCGATTCCAAGCGGATTCGGCGGTGGCGGGCAGCCGCCGCTTTCGCTGAAGCAGTCGGGGAACAGCAGAACGCTCTCGCCGGGTTGCAGCTCTGCTTCGCAGAGGCCGGTCGTCGCTGGCTTGTTGTCCAGCCAGAAGCTCCAGAAGAAGTTGGCAGCGGCGCCTTCTTCAAACTGATGACTCTCGCCGGCGATCGTTTCCACGGAGTAGCCGAGACCTCCAAACCAAGTCCCGTTCCAGTTTCCCGAGGTCGCGAGCTGCAGCGCGCCGAGAGCGCTGGTTCCCGAGCACGAGTGTTCGGAATTGCCGTCCCTGATCACGGCCGCGGTCGTCGTCGTGACTTCGGTCGGGGGAACGAGCGTCTGGCTCACCCCCTCCACGCGGACAGTGGCCGTCGCGGGTCCGGCGGCATGGACGGCGGGCGCGAAGGCCACGAGCGACAGAGGCACGGCGCAGAGCGCCAGATGAAAGCGACAGGTCTTGAGCATGGAGCCAACCCCTTTCCACGAGGGCTAGTGGGCTTTGGCCGGAGGCAGGTCTCCTGGCTCCCGGGCCTACCCTTCCGCGCCTTCCCGTCCCGCGAGGGCGGATCGGTGGCTGCGCGTGCTTCCCGCGCCGCGGTGGGCATCCCCGGTCACAGTGGCGGGTCCGCGCCGGATTCACACCGACTTCCCTTGACCACCGGCCGTTGAACAGGCTTGATCCTACCCGAGGGTCGCTCCCAGCGAGATCGCCGGCCACCCTGGGCGCGCGTCAACCTCAGCGCTCGACGGAGTCCTTCAGGCGAGCAAGCCGGTCCCCCCAGGCGAACTCGGCCCGGTCGAGCCATGCGGCGGCGGACTCGAGCGCACCGTCGCGCAGTCGATAGCGCACCTCGCGCCCATCGAGCGAAGCACGCTCCACGAGGCCCGCGTGATCGAGCGTCGCGAGATGCTTGGCGACCGCCTGACGCGTGATCGGAAGCGAGGCCGTCAACGACGGCACGCTGGTCGTGCCGTCGCGCAGCAGCGCCTCGATCATCTGCCGCCGAGTCGGGTCGGCGAGCGCCGCGAACACCTGGCCGATCTCATCGCTCAAGCGAGCACGCAAGCGAAGCTCGCCGCCAGCATCGCGATCGGGAACGAGGGCTCGCTCTCTGTCACCGTCACGCGCGTCCCCGCGGGCGCAGCCACGATCAAGAACTCGACGCGCGTCGCGGGCTGATCGGCTCCGGCCCACCACCACACCAGCCGACGCGGGGCGTCGAGCACCTCGATGTGGATGTCGCGCTCGGGCTCTCCGAGCCACCGCTCTCGGCCCTCCTCAGTGACGAGCGCCTCCCAGACCTCCTCTGGCGGCGCTTCGACATCGACCTCCCTGCTTACCGGCATGACGGCCTCCTTTGACAACCATATGGTTGCTATTGTGCTGACAACCGATCAGTTGTCGAAAGGATAGAGCAGATGCCACTGATACCGATGGTCGTCGAGCAGAGCGCACGTGGCGAGCGCTCGTTTGACATCTACTCCCGGCTGCTCAACGAGCGCATTGTCTTCATCGGCACACCCGTAGACGATCAGGTCGCGAACCTCGTCGTCGCGCAGCTCCTGCACCTGGAGAGCGAGGACCCCGACAAGGACATCTCCCTCTACATCAACTCCCCCGGTGGGGTCGTGTACGCGGGCCTGGCGATCTACGACACGATGCGGTTCGTCAAGCCCGACGTGCAGACGATCTGCTTCGGCGTCGCGATGAGCATGGGCTCGTTGCTACTGGCCGGTGGCGCGCCGGGCAAGCGGATGGCGCTGCCGAGCAGCCGCATCCTGATCCATCAGCCTTCCGGCGGCTTCGAGGGCCAGTCCGCGGACATCGAGATCCACGCCCGCGAGATCCTCGAGCTGCGCGGGCACGTCGATGAGATCTACGCACGACACACCGGCCAGCCGCTCGAGCAGGTGCACGACGACATGGATCGCGACCGCTACTTCACCGCCGAGCAGGCCCGCGAGTACGGGCTGATCGACCGCGTCATCTCCAGTCACGAGCTGAGTCGCGTCGCGACCGGCTTCGTCACACGCAACGGCGAGGCGTAGCGGCGGCGCGGCGCGTTGCGCGCTCCAGCCCGCCGGGCGCGGGAGCTACGCGCTGCGCCCAATCGTCTCGAGATCGGCATCCAGATCGCCGAGTGCGGAGCGCTGCGTCTCGTCCAGACTCTCGCCCGCCTTGATCAGCCGCCGGGCGCTCTCCAGATCGTCCGAGCGCCCAAAGCTGAGGGCGGCCTTGACGGCGCCGTCCTTCAGATACCAGTTGGAGAACGATCCGTCCTCGATCGAACCGCGGACGATCTCCTGGTCCCAGTCGTGTGCCGGGCCGACGTACTCCAGTTCGCCCCAATCGGCCAGCACCGAGAAGAAGTACGGGACCTCTTCGTGGGCGACGTCCTTACCGAGCATGTTCAGAGCGGCGGTCTTGCCGTGGTTGAAGGCGACGTCCCAGTGCTCGATCCGCATGAGAGCGCCGCCGTGCACGACCGACTCGTATTCGCAGATGTCCCCCGCGGCGAACACCCCCGCGGTCGAGCTCTCAAGGCGCGATGAGCACGTCACTCCCCCGCGCTCGCCGATCTGCAGCCCGGCGCGCTCGGCGAGCTGCACGTCCGGCGTGACGCCCGCGCCGATCACGACCGCGTCCGCCGCCAGCTCGAGCCCACCCCTGGTGAGGACCTTCGAGACCGTGTCATCGCCCTCGAAGCGCTCCAGCTCATCGCCGCCGTGTACGGTCACGCCGTGCGCTTCCAGGAGCTCCTGGAAGAAGCGACCGACGCGCGCGCCGAAGCCCCGCTCGAGCGTGTTCTGCTCCTGCATCACGATCGTGCAGTGCTTGCCCACGAGCGTCAGCGAAGCCGCGACCTCACAGCCGATATAGGAGCCGCCGATCAGCACGACCTCCTCGGCGTCCTTGGTCCCCTCGCGGATCGCATCGGAGTTGCCAAGCGTGCGCAGGTAGTGGATCTGCTCCAGATGGCAGCCGTCGACGTTCAGCCGCCGCACGTTCGCGCCCGTGGCGATCAGCGCCTTGCGGAATTCGATCTCCTCCTTGTTCGACAGCTTGGCCGTCCGCGATTGCACGTCGAGCGCAGTCACGCTCGTGCGCGTGAGCAGCTCGATGTCCTGCTCGCCCCACCACTCGTTCGGGCGGAAGAAGGCCTCCTCGCGCTCCTCTTTGCCCTGCAGGTAGCCCTTCGAGCAGTTCGGGCGGTTGTACGGCGGGTCGGGCTCGCGACCGACCAGCAGCACCTCGCCCTCGGCGCCTTCCTCGCGCAGCCAGCGCGCGCAGTTGGCGGATGCGAGACCTCCACCGATCAGCAGGTAGTCGACCTTGCGGGCGGGCATGGCGCCACCTTACAACCCCGGCGGGTGGCGGACTGACCAGTGCGCCCACGTGGGGATGTGGTCGAGGATCCGCCAGCGGGGGCCATCTTCGTCGCGGTTCGGACCGATGTCGGTGCCGCTGTGGCTGGTGTCCAGCCGGAGCCCCGCGACGAGCATGAACGTGTGATCGGTAGGGATCGTGGTCGCGTAGATGCTGACCCACCGCCCTGGTCCAGGCAGGCCCCATCGCATGTAGTCCCGGGCCAGGGGGTTGCGTCTGACGATTTCGGCGATGGGGCGCACGCCTGAGCGGTAAAGCACGTAGTTGACTGTGCTCGAGCAGTCCTCTTCGAACGCTCCACGGGGATCAGGGTGGCCGCCGGGACCGTATGGCAGCTCCCTTAGCTCGTTCCCGGCGACGATCATCGCTTGCACCGTCGCCGGAGCGCTCGCGGGGATCATCGCGAGGCGTCCGTCGTCAGGCGAGAGCACCGCCCGCGCTCCAGCGATCAGCCGAACGTCGGTCGAGGTTCCTGCCTGCAGGCTCGGGCCTGACCCAGCGCTGTCGCTGTCTCCTTCTGCGCCCGTCAGTGGGTCCGCGAGCACGGCCCGCGAGCCTACGGCTCCCCGGTATCTGGCCGCCCAGCGCTGCACGGCCACGACATACCAGCCCGCCCTGTTGTAGGCGTAGATCGCATCTCGGTAGTCGCGTGGCGCTCCCGAGGCGCGCAGGTAGTTGGCTGCCGCGAAGATCGCATCTGCCGGGTTCCAGCGATCGGCCGTGCCGTCGCCGTCGCCGTCGACCCGGTATCCGGCCCAGGTCGATGCGAGGAACTGCATCGGCCCACCGGCACCCGCGGAGTTGACCGCGCCCTCGCGAGCACACGAAGCATCGGGATCGCGTCCGTGATCGCACTCGAGCTTCCCGATGCCTGCGAGGATCGCCCAGTCCAGGCCGTACCTCTGCGCGGCCTGCTCATACAGGCGCAGATAAGACAGCGGAATGTCCCGGCGCGCGAGAGCTGAGATGAGCCCGTCAGTATCGGCTTCGGCGCCTCGCGCATTCTCGCCCAACGATGCCCCACCGACGCCCGCGAGCGCCGCCACGAGCATGAACATGACGCCCAACAGCGCGGTGACGGCTGTCGCAATCGCCCGCGCGGTAGCCCGTCCACCAGCGGTCGTCCTTGCCGATCCGGCCGTCAATGCCAACGTGCCGTCCTCCGCGCGTATGCGATGCGCCCCCGCTCTAACCCACCGCTCAACGCCGATCCCTGCCGAGTTGTCGTTTGCGCCGCGCGGCCACCTCACGCGCGTCGCGCATCACGCTTGACTCCGGCGCAGAAGCCGATCTGGCCGGTGCTGCCGATCCCCGGCCGGCAGACCCCTCCGCTCGCCACGTCTCGAGCCCGGAACGCGAGACGCGCGCCCGGGGCATCGAGTTCCCGCCCTCGCGCATCCGCTCCCCGACGGCCCTGTAGAACTCTCGGTCCGCGCCGCGCCGCTCCCGGCTCCGCAACACCGGCTCATCGGCTCCACGGGCGAGCTGCTTGGCGGTGGCGCTCAGCTCCCTGCGTAGCGCCAGTTCGCGGTCGATCTCCAGGCGGGCGGCGCGTTGGCCGCGCGGATCGAGGCGTTCATACTCCCGCTGTCCGTATCCGGCGAGGCCAGCGAGCGCCACGTACTCACGGCGCCGCCCCGCCGTCTCGCCCAGCGCTTCGCGGCTCCCCGGCAGTGCGGCCTGCGCATCGAGAAATCGCTCCCTCGCCTCAACCTGTTCGGGACCAAGAGGATTGCGTGCGCCCCGCGTCTGCCCGTCGCTGCCGAGCATGCGTTTTGCCAAGTTCAGCTCGCGCTGCTCGCGGCCGATGTCGCCCTCGATCCGCTGCGCGCGATGCGCGAGTTCGGCCGCCCGGCGCGCATCCCCGCCGGCCAGCGCCCTGCCGTGCTCGCCCCTCACGCGCTCGAGCTGAGGCCGCATCGCGGACAGGCGCTTTTGGGCCTCTGGAAGCCTCTCGCCATGGGCGCGCGCTTCACGGAGATCGTGCTCCAGGGTGCGTAGCGACTGATCTCCGCTCGACGCCTTGGCACGCTCGCGTCCCGCTTGTGCCAGCTTGCGGCGTTGATCCGGATCGGGCGCCCGTTTGGTGAGCCGCTGCTTGGCCGCTCGCGCCCCGGCGATTGTCCTGCGGGGCGCGTCCAGCGCGTCGCTCATCCGCTGGCCGACCGTGCGCTGCCTGCCCACCTGATCGCGGCCGAGCGCGCCGCCGGCGCTGTCGAGCAGTTGGTGGCGGCGCGCAAATGCCCCCCACCAGAACGCGGACATCATCAGCCACTGTGTCCACCAGCCGAGCGCTTCGAGGTTCGCCAGGATCGCAAGGATCGCCAGGACGACGCCAAGCAGGAATGAGAACAGCAGCTTCGATACGACGGCGCCCAGCAGCTGTGCGCCCCATCTGCGGAATGCCGCCCTCCCGCTCTCCCCAAGGGCAGGTGCGAGCACGGCAGCGGGCGCGAGCAGCAGATACAGAAGGCTGAAAAGCGAGGCGGCGAGCAGCCGCAACGCGATGAACCCGAGCAGCAGGATCATCCCAAGCACGCCCGCCGCGATCAGCAGCAGGCCTCCCACACGCGCCCACGTCCCGCCGTTGGTACGGAACTCAGCCTGTGCGGCGGCCGGCCCGCGGCATCTCGTCGCATCGCTCGTCCGGCAGATCGCCCGCAGCAACGATCCCTCGTCGTTGATCGCATTACGAGCCGATCCGTTGGCCGGGAGGGCGAGGAATATGGCCCCGTTGCTTCGAGCATCCCGCAGCAGCTCGGCGCTGTGTTCGAGGGTCCTCGCGGCCGCGCTCCCGGGTGCGGCGCATACGGATAGAAAGGTCCCATCCAGCTTGCAGCCGACCAGCGCCCGCTCGCCCGCGGCAATCCGCAGGCCGGCTGCACGCAGGCGCGGATCCATGCGCGCCGGGTTGCGACACCAGCCGACGTCGCCGAACTCCATGTAGCACCACGGCACTTCGATCGCCGCGGAGAACACCATGCCCATGCTGTCCGCGAGCGCCCGCCCCGCTCGTGCCGGCGTGCCCTTGGCCGTTACGGCGAGCGTGCCGAGGCCCGCCTCGTTCGCCCACCCGCCAAGTGCGCCGACGGTCCCCTCCGGGTCGAGCATCACCCACATCCCCCCGGCCATCATCGCCAGTGCCAGGATGGCCTGAGCGACGGTCTCGGCCACGCGACGGCGAACGAGGCCGTTGTACGCGGCGACCACAGCCATCACGGCCAGCGCTGTCGCCAGCCACGGATTCGTGAACGTGCCCTGCATCTGGCGAAGCCCCTTCGCGACACCACCGCCGACCGAGGCGTCGTCCAAGAGGTCGACCGTGAAGCACCACTCGAGCATCACGACCAGCGCGTGCACGACCCACACGAGCGCCATCCACACGGGCGTGACGAACAGATCCTGGACGGTCATCAGCAGTCCGCCAGAGCTGAGACCGAGGACTCCCGTATCGATGTGCACGTCGATCCCGTAGTCGCCCGTCGGCGCGCGGGCCGCGACGAAGCCCGACGTCTCGCAACGACGGCGGCTCGCTCCCGACAGTTCCGAGCTGAGCGCTCCGTTGCACAGCGGGCTGCCCAGGCCATTGCTCACAAGCGGGTCCACTTCGCCCTGCGGCATGGGCGCGTCGCCATCTTCATCCCCGCCGCCGGCGCTCTGGCCCGACGCGAGCGGCGGCCCGCTCGGCGCCGCTTTCCTGCCGGTGCTCGCCCGCCCGCCAACTGCTGGGGCACGGGAGTCGGACGAGGGCAAATCGGCGCTCGGCGAGGCCCGCTCCCTCGCAACCGCGGCTTCGCACCCGACGCTCGCGATGAGTAGTAGCGCCAGCAGCGCTCCTCGCCTGATCAGGCCGCGGCCGGCCAGCTCGCTCACGCCCCGGTCGGCGTGGTCGAAAATGCGCGCAGCAACGACGGCACGACCACGTCGACCTGAATCGCCTCCACCCGCCCGTGGTGATCGCGAAACAAACAGCGCCCCGCGTCGAGCTCGAGCAAGCTCTGCCGCGCCCTCCCGTCCTCCGGATCGAGGCCGAGCAGCGCCAGCGCCCGCCCCGCCTCAGCCTCAGAGCGGATCCCGAACACGAACGTCGCGCCGATCAGGTTCTCGAGCGACTCCCGCTCGCCCATCAGCGTGTCGCTTACAAGCTGCGTGCTGATGATCGGCACCGCCAGCTCCGAGCGTCCCATGCGTTGAAGCGAGGTGAGCAGCGCACGCCCGGCCGGATCTCCAAGCAGCCGCCACCCCTCGTCGAACGAGAACAGCTTCAAACGCTCCCGCTCCAATCCCATCAGGTGCATCGCGAACATCGCGATCAGCCGCACGATCTGCTCGCCGATGCGCTCCGCCTGCGAGTACTCCGAGCGCCTGGTCCCAGGCTCGGGGCCGGGCAGGTCGCGGATCGGCAGATAGGTGACCTGTCGATGTCCGAGAACGGGCAGCTTCACGTCGGGGTGGGCAAACCCGAGTTGTGTGAGGCCCGAGCGGGCGTACACCTCGAGCGTCTTGCCCACCTGCACATCGAACTCGTCGCCATCGCGCAGCGCCCGCACCACCTCCATACAGGTCGGCGCCGCGGAGCGCCTGAGCACACGATCGACCGCCCCGACGACGGCGGTCTCCCAGGCCGGTTCGGCCCGTCCCGGGAGCAGGTCGCGCAGAAACGACACGGCGGCGTCTTGGCGCAGATGCTCAGGGGCGACCCGCAGCGGGTCGAGCACGCCCCGCAGGCTGGGGTCGGGTCGCAACGTCACGCACTCGGTGTGCGGCGCGACGTCCTCCAGCAGGTGGAAACGATGGTCGCCCTTCGGATCGCAGTCGACCACGCGGGCGCCCAGCAGGAAGCCCTCGTACTTCAGCTTTTGGTCAAGCGTCGTCTTGCCCGAGCCGAGCGCGCCGACGCTGAGAATCGTGGTGTTGCGGTCGCTGTCCGAGCCCTCGCGGAGGTTGAACCTCACCGGCTGACGAGAGCCCGACAGGGTGTAGCCCAGGTAGAAGCCCTTGCGCGAGCCCACTGCATGGCCGGCGGTGGGCATCATCGCCGCAACCTGTTCGGTCGTCAGCGTGTCGTCGTAGCCGGCGACACGCGTGCGCTGCGCCGGCAGGTGCTGAAGGAACAGCTGCAGCTGATCGCCGAGCGGCCGATGCAGGCGGATCTCTCCGTAGGCGCGCCTGCACATCTCCACGCGCTCCTCCAGCTGCGCCTCGTCCTCAGCGCCGATGGCGATCGCCAGCGTCGTGCGCAGCAACGGCGGGCGACTCGAGGCCTGCAGGTGAGCGAGCAGGTCGCGAGCCTCTTGCGTGCGCGCGTAGCCGAGATCTGAGACCCCCTGCTCTCCGTCGGACTCCGCACGGACGATCTGATCGGCATCTTGAATCCGTTTTCGCGCGATCCGCAAAGCCAGCTCGTTGGGCAGAAAGCGTGCGTTCAGCGACAGATCGATGCCGAAGGGCAAGCTCTCCGCGGGAGCGAACATGAGCTCTGCCCGCGCGCCTGGGAACTGGGTCTGCTCGGGCAAGGCGCCCAGCACGAGCTGCGCTTGCCAGCTCGTCCCGAGCTCCCCCTGAATCCGCAACGCCCGGCCACCGTGCTCAACGTAGCCGTCCATCCAGCGCAGCACATCCCCCTCGAGCGGTGCCAAGACGGCCTCACCGTTGCGCTCGAAGATGAGCGCCCGCGGCTCGTGCAGCCCGTCGATCTCCGGCTCGCCCAGCCCGCGGCAGAAGGCCCTGCGCATGAGCCACTGCAACTCGACCCCGCGCGCTGCGCGCACCGGCAGAAAGTCCGCGAGCCGCGCATGAGCCTGGTCCGCACGCACACGCGCCTGCTCGAGCTCCGATGCCTTCAGCAGCCGCCGGTCGCGCATCGCGAAGGCGCGCGTGAGCGACTCCCACCATTGCCGGGGATGCCGCTCGGCGATGCTGGAGAGGTATGAGGAGACGTCGCGCTCGGGATCACGCAGGCTCACGAACACGAACACCGCCGGTCGCGCTTGCCCAATACCTCCCAGGCGCCTGCAATGTTGCTCCACATATCGCTCGCGTGCGCGCGTATGAGCGTGCTCGCCAGCGCTCGCCGAAGCCTCATCCACGAGCTCGCGCGCGTAACGGTCAAGCCCCCAGCGCCGCCCCACTCGCATGATCTGCACGTCCGCCTGGATCGCCTCGAGCGCACCGAGCAGGGCCAGATACCGCGCGCGCTTGCCGCCCTCACTCAGCCATTGATAAGAGGCGACCTCGACGGCAAATCCGGCCCAGGCGTCGGTCAGCCCATTGGCGAACACGCAGTTGCCGTATGTGAAGCCGATCGGTGAGCTCATCCCTGGCGCACGGTCAGCCGCCCGGCTCGCTCGAGCACGATCACCTCCCCGCGCGCGGGAGCCGGGACGCCGGGCCTCTGGCTCACGATCAGTCGCTGGCGGCGCCCCAGAAGCCGGAGAGCGCCGCGGCCCAGCTCACGCTCGTGTGCCACCGCGACCAGCAACGCCCCCGGGCCGCGATAGCGCAGACGACGCAACTTGCCGTCGGAGCCGTCCGGCAGCATCGTCACGGGCTCCGGGCGCCACCGCTTCCCGGGTGCCGAACCGGTGTGCGAGTGAATCCGGCGCAGACCCGCGAGTCTGCGGGGTCCGCTTCGATAGCGCAGGAGCGCGTGGGCCGCCAGATGAAACGGCCGGCCCTCGATGCGGATTACGGCCAGCGCCGCGGCGCTCGCGCCAGGCAACGCCAGGTAACGCACGTACCACGGCAACGACCGCGCGACCATCGCGCATATCGGCAGGCTTCCGGCGAGCACCGCCACCGCCAGGATCGCAAGGAAGTACACGACTCCCCTGACGGGTATCCCGCCGGGGTTCAGTCGCAGGCGGTCGATGCGGTAGATACGCCGCTCGAGCTCGAACACACGCCGGTAAGAGCGGATCTCAATCACTGCGCACCGAACAGCGAGTTGACAGTGTCACGCAACAGCCCCACCCCGGCGGGGGTGGCGAGCAGGACAGACACGATCCCGACCGCAAATACACCCGCGGCCTCCTTGAAGTCGCGGCGAAACGCCAGCACAGTCGCCGCTACGGCGAAAGCCAGGCCGATCAAGCTCATCGCCACAGCCCGCCCGGTGTCACCAGCCTTCGCCGCCGCCGCTTCCAGTGAGCCGCCTTCCTTGCTCGAGCTTGCTGCCCGCTCGGCGCTTGTGGGATGGGGCGCGGTGACCGCGGCCTCTGCGTTTCCGGTCACCGGCGAGATGGATGCGCAGGCGAGCAGGGCGACCACGAGACTTGCTCCCGCCGTCGATCGCATCCACGGAGACACGCGGCTCGCCGGCCACGGCGAGGACTTCGCGGCGGCCGGCCAGACACGGCGGTCGGTGACGACTTGCATTCGGGCTCCTCCTTCGAGATTGGCGTCGCGCGTTCTCACGCGTCCGGGTCCATCTGGATTGCCGTGATCTCCCACCGGCCCCCGACCGGGGCGACATCGATTTCGTAATCGAGCGCGTACGAGACGCCACGCCCGTCCCGAGCCTCGATCGCGGCGAGTACCGAGCTTCCATCGGATGACCAGCTCAGGCGCTCGACCGATGTCAGCGTGAGCGTCAGGCTCGGCAGCGAGACACGGGCTGAGCTCGCGAGGTCCGCCTCCAGCTCCTCCGCCGAGACAGCGAGGTAGTTGCGCAGCGCGCGCGCAACGACGGCGGTGAGCGCAGAGTCGGCGACTTCGCGTGTCCGGGCAGGCGCCCGTGCCGGGCCGGAGGCAGGCGGCCCCACGAATGCCGGATACCCGATCAATGCCAGAACGCCGTCGGCCTTCCGCACTACGCCCACCGTCAGGTACAGCAGCCCCGCACTGTCCGTCTGAGCGGCGACGGTGTAGACGTGCTCGCCGGGCGCCAGCTGGCGCGCCTGCACGACTTCGGCTGACTCGACACGCTGTTCGCCTTGGGCCGGCAGTCGCAAGCCGGCATCTGCGTCAATGCCGGGGCCCACGAACGACGCCAGCAAGCGCTGGCTGTTGTCCGGTTCGGCGGCGCTCCATGTCAGGTAGCGCCGCGCGAACAGCGTCGCATAACCCTGAGCCGCGAGATCGGGCTGCACCGCACGCGCGGCTGATCTCACGGGCACCGGCACGCGTGGCGGGTCGATCGCGAAGCGCGCGCTCGCGGCCAGCCCGGCGGCGCATAGTCCGTACAGCAAATATCGCGGTAACGAGCGTGCCAGGCGGATCTGCCACAGCCGACGCGTGGAGATCCTCACTGACGATCGTTTGACGCCCTGGCTCATCGCTCGCATTCAGCGCTCAAACCCGAACTCGGTCCGTCGCGCCGGTGCGAGGCGAGCGGCCCGCGCCGCACTCGAGCGCGCCAGTGTCCGTGGGTGAGCTTCGCGGCGGCCCGGGTGGACACTGGCAAAGTCGGCATGTTCGGTCGCGCGCCCGCGAATCGGCCGGCGCGAGATCGGCGAGCGCCGCGGCCTTGGCGCTCGCCGTCCAGATGCGTCCGTACGCCGCACGGGCGCTTGAACGCCGGTGGAGACGGCCTTGATCGCGAGCTGCGACCGCCCGAGCTCCTCAGAGCGTCCACGCGCCTTGCGCACGACGTCTTTCGCCGACGACGGGCCATGGGCCACGATCACCCCGCCGACTGCTCCCAGCGCTCCCGCCAGCAGCGCCAGACCCGCGAACCGGCGCGCTCGTTGCTCCTCGCGCGCTGGGCCGGTTGGCGGAGACTCGGTCATCGAGCCACCGCTGCTCAGAAACTCGTCCTCTCCATACACGCGGTAGGGGGCGTCCCGGCGCCGACTCAGCGACCTCATGGCAGGCCACCATCGGCAAGCAAACGCGACCTGGCCGTCCGCCCTCCCACGATCGCCGCGCTCACACCCAGATCGACGCCGCCGCGCACGCGGGCGATCGGGAGCCGGTGCGGGGAACACCCGGCCCCCGATCGCTTGCGCGCGGATGGGCATCGCCGAGTCGTCGTCCGTTCAACCGACGGCCGGCGTCCCCTCGGGACGCTCCTATGAGTGGGGGGAGAGATGGTCATAGGTGAGTCCCTGGCCCCTTCTCCGACAGCCGCGCTCCGGACGGGACACTGGATTCCTCGAGTTCCATCGACCTCCTCAGGCGTGCCCGTCCGCGCTGTGCGACCTTGCGGTACTTCTCCAGCGACCAGCCGAACCGGTGGCAAAACTCGGCGCGGCTCTCATGCCCGAGCTGTGATGCCAAGACGAGCCGCTGGTCCGCACTCAGCTCGCGAGCCAGCGCCCCCAAGCGCTCCAGGTCGTGGCGCAGCATCACCAGCCGCTCCACCTCCGCGCAGCCATCTGCGATCTCCAAGCTTCCCTCGCCGGCGGCGCTGAGCGAGGCGGCGGTCTCGAGCGCCGCCTGCATCGGGCTGCGCCCCCCGAGCGCCCGCCGTCGATCTCTGATGCGAGATAGAAAGCGAAGCTCGAGCGCGTTGCCGAGATGACGCCGATTCTCGAAAGTGCTCCCCGCCCGCGCCTGCCTGACCAGCTCAAGCGTCGCCTGGCTGTAGCAGTCCTCGAGATCCTCCCATCGCAGCCGAAAGCGGTTCGCATTCAGGAGCAGACCGCGCTTGGCGCGCGCGACGACGGCTACCTCCTCCGCCGGATCGAGCGCCGACCTCGATCCGGCGGCGGGCCAGCCCCCACCCACCCCTCGTTTTTCACGCTCACATCGAGTAGACACATAGGGATGTCGAGCGCAAGCGCCCCGAGACCCCCCCTCCAATTCGCCCACCGGCCCCGATGCGGGGCTGCCGCCGGCCTGGCGCGAGCATCCAGATGAGCGTCACCGACCACCTCCACGCGCTCGACCGCCGCCAGCAGCAGACATGGGGACTCCGCTTCCTCACAGCCGTAATCAAGAAGTTCGGCGACGACCAGGCCGGCCAGCTCGCCGCGTTGATCGCTTACTACGCGTTCGTCTCGCTGTTCCCGCTGCTGCTCGTGTTCGTCACGATCCTCGGCTTCGTGCTCCAAGGCGATCCAGCCGAGCGCCAGAAGATCCTCGACGGCACGCTCGGGCAGTTCCCGATCATCAGCGACCAGCTCAAGCTCCACCCGCTGACCGGCAGCACCGCCGCCCTTGTCATCGGCATCCTCTTTTCGCTGCTTGCCGGCCTCGGCATCACCAGCGCCGCCCAGAATGCGTTCAACCGGCTTTGGAATGTGCCGTTCAAGAGCCGCCCCAACTTCATCCACGAGCGTCTGCGCGGCGTTGGCATGTTGGCGATCTTCGGGACTCTGATGATCGTGTCGACCACCGCCGCCGGCTTCGTCGGGGCCGCGAGCCACGGGACGCTCGAAGTTCTCGGCGGCGTGCTCGTCGCGTTCGCGGTCAACCTGATCCTGTTCATGGCCGCGTTCAAACTGCTGACGGCAATCGACATCCCCTGGCGTGATCTGCTCCCAGGCGTCCTTGTCGCCGCCGTCGGCTGGCAGCTGCTCCAGCACCTCGGCGGCTACTACATCGACCACACGCTCAAACGCACCGGGCCTCTGTACGGGGTCTTCGCGCTGGTGCTCGGATTGCTCGCCTGGATCTACCTCGGCGCCCAGCTGACGATCTTCGCAGCCGAGATCAACGTCGTTCGCCTGCACCGCCTGTGGCCGCGCAGCTTCTTCTCCGCCCCCCTGCTCGACGCCGACAAGCGCGCGCTCACGTCCTCCGCTGAAGTCGAGGAACGGATCGAGGAGGAGACCGTCGAGGTCAGCTTCGACGAGCCGGAGTAGGTCTGCAGCCTCTGTCAGGCGCTCGGGTCGGTGTCGCTGTCTGCTCCCGCGTTGTGGGGGCGGCGCAAGACGGCATTCCGCAGCCTTCGGGCTGCACTGACTACGTGATCCGCCGCGACCAGGATGAAGCTGCGTCCTTCGGCGATGAAGAACCCGGGTGGCGCAGTCTCGGAAAGCCCGTGAGATGGCCGGGGTTTCGAGTGAATTTGAGAGTCGTCGACGTCCATGAGTTCAAGACTAGCCCGTGAGGCTGATAGTCCACAAGATAACCTCGATCGCAAGCAGCACGCAGCTTACTGTCAGCAGGTCCGCGAGCCGGTCGGATGCCCCTCAGGTCTCGCGCAGCCCGCCCGGCGGCCGAGCGGTACGAACCCGAATCCGGTCGGCGCGCACCCCTTTCCTCTAAAAATTTGGCTCTACCAAGCCATTTTCAAGGTCATACCAAAGTACTTGCACGCGCAACCACAGCGCGCTATACTAACTAAACTTTCGTAAGCTCATATGGAGCCATTACCTATGACCCCTCCCGCAGACAAGCCCCAGATCCAGCCCACTCCCCCAAAGCCCCTGCTCCGCCTGATCCCCCTCGACGACACCGTCGTGTTCCCCAATATGGGCATCACGCTGACGATCGACGTCGGCGACGACGAGCGTGTCGTGCTCGTCCCCCGCCATGAGAACGAGTTCCTGGAGGTCGGCACGATCGCCGAGGTCACCGAGCAGATTCGCCTGCCCGGAGGCGGCCGTGCGGTCGCCATCTCCGGTGAGCACCGCGGGCTGATCGGCGCCGCCCAGACAGGACCGGAGGGCGAGCTGCGCGTCGAGGTCGATGAGCGGCCCGATGAGGAGCCCGTCGACGGCCGCACACGCGAGCTCGAGCGCGAGTACCGCGCGATCGTCGAGGAGATCCTCGAGCTGCGCGGCGACGACGGACGCATCGCCGCGTTCCTGCGCGCGATCGCCGAGCCGGGCGCGCTGGCCGATTCGGCCGGCTACTCCCCCAACCTGTCCTACGAGCAGAAGGTCGAGCTGCTGCGCACGCTCGACGTCACCGACCGCCTCGAGCTGGCCGTCAAGCTGCAGCGCGAGAGCCTCGCCGAGCTGCAGGTGCGCCGGCGCATCCGCGACGACGTCCAGGAGGGCGCCGAGAAGCAGCAGCGCGAGTACTTCCTGCGCAAGCAGATGGACTCCATCCGCAAGGAGCTGGGCGACGACGACGCCTCCGTGGCCGACGAGTACCGGGCCAAGATCGAGGAGGCCGAGATGCCCGAGGAGGTCGAGGAGCAGGCGCTGAAGGAGCTTGCCCGCCTGGAGCGCATGGGCGAGCAGACCGGCGAGTCGAGCATGATTCGAACCTATCTGGACTGGCTGATAGCCGTGCCCTGGGGCAAGCGCTCTGAGGAGCACCTAGACCCGGTCGCGGCGCGCGCCGTGCTGGACTCAGACCACGCCGGTCTGGAAGACGTCAAGGACCGTGTCACCGAGTACCTCGCCGTACGCAAGTTGCGCGAGGATCGCGGCATCGAGGCCGACCCCAAGTCGGGAGCGATCCTCACGCTGATCGGCCCGCCCGGGACAGGCAAGACCTCCATCGGCGAGTCGATCGCCCGCGCGACCGGCCGCGAGTTCGTGCGCATGTCGCTCGGCGGCGTGCGTGACGAGGCGGAGATCCGTGGTCACCGGCGCACCTACATAGGCGCGCTGCCAGGACGCCTGGTCAGGGCGCTGCGCGACGCGGGAACCATGAACCCGGTGATCCTGCTCGACGAGGTCGACAAGGTCGGCGCGGACTGGCGCGGAGACCCCTCCGCGGCGCTTCTCGAGGTCCTCGACCCCGCGCAGAACCACTCCTTCCGCGACCACTACCTCGACGTCGAGCTCGATCTCTCTCAGGTCATGTTCCTGGCTACCGCCAACGTCGCCGACACGATCCCCGGACCGCTGCTGGACCGCATGGAGGTGATCCGTTTCGACGGTTACACCTCAGAGGAGAAGCTCGCGATCGCCAAGGGCTACCTGTGGCCGCGCCAGCGCGACCGTAACGGTCTGCACGAGGACGAGGTCCAGATCTCCGACGAGGTGCTGCGCACGATCATCGCCGAGTACACGCGCGAGGCTGGAGTCCGCAACCTCGAGCGCGAGCTGGGCACGGTGCTGCGCAAGACCGCGACCAAGATCGCATCGGCGCAGACCGAGGCCAAAAACTCGCCGGAGGAGCAGCCCGAGGCAGACGGCAAGAATTCCAAAAAGTCCGCTGCCGCGAGCAACGGCAAGGTTGCAGCCGCCGATCAGAAGAAGCCCGCCAAGAAGGCCAAGGCCGCCAAGAAGGTCAAGGCGACCCCCGTGAAGATCGACCTGGAGACCGTCCGCGACGCGCTCGGTCGCCAGAAGTTCTTCCAGGAGTCGGCGGCCAGGACCGCGACACCGGGCGTCGCCACCGGACTGGCCGTGACGGGCGCCGGCGGAGACGTGCTGTTCGTCGAGGCCACCGCCATGAAGACCGGCGGCTCCGGCGGCAACGGCCTTGTGCTCACCGGACAGCTCGGCGACGTCATGAAGGAGTCGGCCCGCATCGCCCTCTCTTACGTGCGCGGTCACGCCGAGGAGCTAGGCATCGACGAGAGCGCGTTCGAGAACCGCGAGTTCCACGTCCACGTTCCCGCCGGCGCGATCCCCAAGGATGGTCCGAGTGCGGGCGTGACGATGGTCACCGCGCTTGCCTCATTGCTGTCCGGCCGCCCGGTCAAGCACACGGTCGGCATGACCGGCGAGGTCACACTGCAGGGCCGCGTGCTGCCGATCGGCGGGCTCAAGCAGAAGGCGCTCGCCGCCCACGCCGCTGGCCTGACCGACGTGATCCTGCCCGAGCGCAACCGCGGCGATCTGGACGAGATACCCGAGGAGGTTCGCAAGCAGATGAGCTTCCACCCGGTTATGACCGTCCAGGAGGTGCTCGACCGCGCACTGGAGCCCGCTCGCGATGTCGCGCACGTCTGAACGCTGTAAGCCCGTCCCCGAGGAGGTCCGCCAGACCGCGGACCTCCTCGAGCGGCGCTGGCAGCTTTCGATCATCTACGCCGCACTCACCGGCGCGTTGCGCTTCAACGAATTCGCCGAGGCCGTCGCCGGTATCTCTCCGAGGATGCTCTCCGAGCGCCTGCGCGACCTCGAGGCAGCGGGACTCGTCGAGCGCACCGTGATCCCCTCCAGCCCGCCGACCGTCGAGTACCGGTTGACCGACCGCGGGCGCAAGCTCGGCCCGATTATCGACGCGATGCGCGCCTATGCGCGCGAGCCGGTATAGATCGGGCCACAGCCGCCGGCCGGCTACGCCCCCGAGCCGACCGGTTGTGCCGGCTGAGCGCCGCCCTCCTCCAGGTCCCAGTCGATCTCCGAGCTCGCACCCACCAGTTGCCCACCAGCACAGCTCTCGGCCGGCACCTCCGTCTCCGGGTTACGAATTCCCAGCACCCCGACGATGCCCCCGAGCGCAACGAGCGCGGCCGCAATCGCCACGCCCAGATGGAAGCTGTGCAGCGACGCCTGCTCGGCGGCATTCGCCACCGTCCGCGCCTGAGCGCTTGCCAGGCCATGCACGTCCGGTTGGCCCAGCGGAAGCCGCTTGGCCTGGCTGACGACCGCGCGTGCAGCCGGCGAGAGCGCCTGCCCGAGCAGATGCCGATCGAGCGCCGAGCCGAACGAAGTCGCGACCGCAGCGCCGACCGCCGCCGTGCCGAGCAGACCGGCGACCCGCGCAATCGCATTGTTTACGCCTGAGGCAATGCCCGCCTGCGTCTCCATCCCCGACAGCACCGCCGCCGTCAGCGGCGCGACCGTCATGGACAGTCCCAGCGCGAACACGAGCAGCCCGGGTAGCACTTCCGTGACGTAATCGACCTCCGAGCCGATCCGCTGGAACAGCAGCAGCCCGCACGCTCCAACCAGCGGTCCCGCACCCATGAAGAAGCGCGGCCCGAAGCGGTCGGCGAGCGCGCCAAAGCGGCGCGAGAGCACGAACATGATCACCGTCACCGGAAGCATCGCCAGGCCGCTCTTCAGCGGCGAGTAACCGCCGATCTGCTGCAAGAACAAGACCAGGAAGAAGAACAGGATCGCCAGGCCGGCGTACATCGCAAACGTCTCAATGTTCCCGGCGGAGAAGTTCCGGCGGCGGAACAGCCCGAGCGGCAGCATCGGATCGTGTGCTCGCGACTCCCACCAGACGAACGTGCCCAGGAAAACCACGCCGGCGATCAGCGGCAGGACCACCGCGGGGCTCGACCATCCGAGCCGCGGCTGCTCGATCAACGCGAACACCGGGCCGCCCAGACCGGCGACACACAAGAGCGCCCCCGGGAAGTCGACCCGGCGGTCGCCACGCTCGCGCGGCGCCGAGCGGGGGATCGCGTACAGGATCAGCGCCAGGCACAGGAGCACTAGCGGCACGTTGATCAAGAAGATCCACCGCCACGAGCCGATCGCCAGTAGCTCGCCGCCCGCCAGCGGGCCGAGCACACCCGCGATCGCGCCCCACGCCGTCCAGCTGCCGATCGCGGCCCCCCGCTCTGACTCCGAGAACGTGTTCACGATCACCGCCAGCGAGCTCGGCACGAGCAACGCCCCGGCGATGCCCTGAAGGGCGCGCGCGATGACCAGCGCGTCGATGCTCGGTGCGATTGCACACGCCACCGACGCGATGCCAAAGCCCGAAACCCCGAGCGCGAACACACGCCGCTCGCCATACAGGTCCCCGAGCGAGCCTCCCACAAGGATCAGCGAGCCGAGCGTCAGCAGGTAGCTGTTGATCACCCATTGCTGCGCCGCCAGCCCGCCGCCGAGCGCGCGCTGGATCGTCGGCAGTGCGACATTCACGACCGTGCCGTCCAGCAACGTGATCCCGGAGCCGACGATGCAGGCGATCAGCGTCAGGCGCTTGATCGACGCATCGCTGCGAGCGGGCATCGGTCCACGGTAGCCGCTGGCGGCTACCGTCAATACCGCGGTCCTACCCCACGCGCCGCAGGGCCGCTGTCCGGCCGCTGATCAGCCGCGCGCCACGGCCGTGCGTGAGGAAGCTGAACGCCCAGCGAGTGAAGACCAGCAGGCGGTTCTCGAAGCCAATCAGGTACCACAGGTGCACCGCCAGCCACGTGACCCATGCGGGCCAGCCGCTGATGCGCAGCACCTTGAGATCGGCGACAGCATGCGCACGGCCGATCGTCGCAAGGTTGCCCTTGTCCCGATAGCGATAGGGACGCGGCGGATCGCCGGCAAGTCTGGAGAACACCGCGGCCGCGGCGTGGCGCCCCTGCTGCATGGCCACCGGCGCCAGTCCGGGCAGCGTCTCGAGCCCATGGTCCCGGCGAATCGCGATCATGTCTCCCAGAGCGAGAACCTCCGCGTGGCCGCGCAGCGTTAGATCGGGCTCGACGATCACACGGCCGGCGCGATCGAGCTCGCTGCCGGCTGCCTGCGCCAGCGCGCCCGCGAGGCGCGACGGCGTCACTCCGGCCGCCCACACGACCGTGCGCGCGGCGTGGCTCGCCACGAATCCGTCTGGCCCGCTCGTCGTCACCGTTCCCGCTTCGATATCCGTGACGGCATGGCCGAGCAGCGGTGTGACGCCGAGCCGCTCGAGCGCCTTGGCGGCGCGTGCCGACAGCGACGGCGGAAAGCCGGTCAACACACGGTCGGCGGCCTCCACGAGCAGGACTCGCGCCGCGCCGATATCGGCCTGACGGAAGTCGCGGCGGCTGTCGCGCGCGATCTCGGCAATCTGGCCGGCCATCTCGACGCCCGTCGGCCCCGCGCCGACGACCACGAACGTCAGCCACGCCCGCCGGCGCTCGGGGTCGCGCTCCCACTCCGCCGCCTCCAGCGCAGTGAGGATTCGGCTGCGGATGTCAAGCGCCCCCTCCAGCGACTTCAGCTCGGGAGCGAGAATCTCGCCAGGCGTCCTGACCGAAGTAGGAATACCGCGATCCACCGGCCACGATCAGGCTGTCGTATTCCAGCGACGCTGGCGCCGGCACGCCCTCCACCGCGGGGCGCAACTCGACGCGACGCGACGCCAGCTCAAAGCCGGTGACCTCGGCCAGCAGAACGCGAACATTGCGTCGGTCGCGGAAGATCGCCCGCAGCGGGTAACAGATTTCACCAGGCGAAAGCGCGCCGGTCGCGACCTGGTAGGCGAGCGGTTGGAACAGATGAAAGTTGCGGCGGTCGACAAGCACGACCTCCACCGGTCCCTTGGCGAGCTTCAACGACGCCTGCAGACCGGCAAAGCCACCCCCGACGACGACGATTCGGTGCGGCGCCGATTGGGACATGCCTTCAGCCTACGACGGGCGCTCCTCTCAGACAATCGGCACGAGGCCGCAAGGGCTCGTAAGACCGTGTCGGCGCGTGCACCAAGCGTGACGGTCCCTCTCGAAGCCCGGCGTCGCGGATTACCGGTTGACACGCATGCGAACATATGTTCGTATGGAAACGCTATCGCGGAGGATCGCAAGAGGTCAAGACAGCAAACTTCGGCGGGTCGCTGTGCGGCTCACAATCACGCCGGCGACACCATGGGGTTCGGGCTGCATCAGCGCCAGGCCAGCCATGACGGCCGCGCCCGCTCCGATCGCACCCGCCCGCCGTACCGCTGTCCCCCGACTACGCCATCGCGCGCGCGTCTTGCCGGTCACGCGTACCCGTATTCACCGCCAGCTGCCACGATCTGGCGCTGAACCTCCCGCGGGTGCGGCGCTGTTGCACACCTGCAGGCGCCGCCCGGCGGGCTCGACGACCGGAGGGAAGGTGAGGGCTTCGCGCACCAGGGTCTCGATGGACACTCCGTGGGCGGCCGCAAAGTCCTCGAGCAGGTGCCGCTCGGAGGCCGACACGCGGATCTCGATTCGGCTATGTGGGATGATCATGTCGTGGATCGTATGCGGTCAATTCGATCTGGTCAAACACATGGACCGAATCGCGTGTCGCTGGCATGTTGTCGCTGGTGCCACGTTCGCCTAAGCCCGACCCAGCGCTCGCAGCTGCTGTACGCAGGCTGCGCGAGGACAGCGGCCTCACCCGCGAAGCGCTCGCGTTCGGTGCGGGGATCACGACCGGCTCGCTCGCTCGCATCGAGCTGGGGCAGTCGGTGCCGGGGTGGGACACCGTGCGGCGCATTGCCCGAGCGCTCGACATGACGATGGGCGGGCTTGTGGCGGCGATCGAAGCGGCGGAGCGTTGACGGCACTACGTCGCGTGTCGATTTGAAGGCGATTGCCGATTCTTGGGCGTCCTCGGTCCCTGCCTACCCCCGGGAATAGCGGCGCAGCGAGGCTGTCCGTGCGTCTGCTCAATCCCTGCTTAGTCCCGAGACTGTTGTCACGGCCTGAAACGCCGGATTCATTGATCGGGGCGGCCGGATTTGAACCGGCGACCCCCTGCTCCCAAAGCAGGTGCGCTACCAAGCTGCGCCACGCCCCGTCTGATCGAGTCTACAGCCAGCTCTCGCGGGTTCGGCGCATCCAAGCCTGCAGGCGAGCGCGCAGCAGCGTGTCCTCGACGGTGATCGTGAGCACTCCGTGACGCGACGGCTCGCTCGAGGCTTCGATCTCCGGTTCGCCGACCGATGTGCCGCGTACACGAATTGTCCGGGCATCGGCCCCGACGGTCTCACCCCAGAAGCACCGCAGCTCGGTCAAGCTCTGCTCCGGCCGGTACTGAACGGCAAGGAACGGCGACCTGTCGGTTAGCCGCAGAATCCAGCGATTGACCAACCGCATGACGGCAGGGTCGGAGTCGCTCAGGGCAACCCGCGTGTGATCGCGCTTGTAGCCCCGGCTGATGTAGACGCACACGAAATCGCTGAACGTGGGCTGGGCAGCGAGCTCCTCGAAGGACCGCAATCCGTCCTCGTAGGCGGCCTCGCGTAGAGACCGCGTGACCCGTCGCTTCCCGCCCGTGTCCCGGCCCCGCTTCGAGACCGTCGAGGCATACCGCGCGTGTGAGGAGCGCGACGGCAAGTCGCGCACCCAGTAGTAGATCGTGCTGCGCGGAAGCGCGAGGCGCTTCGCCAGCTGATCGACGGTCAACTGCTGCTCGACGCGCAGCAGACGGGCCATCTGGCGGAGGTAACGCGAGTGCGCCATACGAACGTATGTTCGCATAAGTCACTGGCGCACGTCACCTCGAGGTGCAACCGCCGCGCCTCGCGCTGCTAGCCTCCGCCACCGCCATGGCCGACGTCCAACCGCTGCGCGCGCTGCATTACGACTCCTCAGTCGCCGGTCCCCTGGCGAACGTGGTCGCGCCGCCGTACGACGTGATCGACGCGAGCCAGCGCGCGGCGTTGATCGCCCGCTCGCCGTTCAACGTGGCCGCCGTCGATCTCCCCCAGGGCGAGCCCGACCCCTACGCCGCGGCGCGTGAACTGTTTGAGAGCTGGCAGCTCCAGGGCGCCGTCGTGCGCGACAGCGAGCCGGCGCTGTGGGCCCACACCCAGGACTACGCGGGCCCGGACGGACAGCGACGCACCCGGCGGGGCTTCTTCTGCCGCGTGCGGATCGAGGGCTACGGGCCCGGGCGGGTGCGCCCGCATGAGCGCACGCACCCAGGACCAAAGGAGGACCGGCTGCGCCTTACACGTGCGACGCGGGCAAACATCTCCCCCATCTTCTCCCTGTACTCCGACCCGTCGAACGCCGCTTGGGGCGCGCTCGAGCCGGCAACCACGGAGGCTCCCTGGGGCGAGGTCGCCGACGCCGACGGCACGGTCCATCGCCTGTGGCGCATCTCAGACCCACGGGCGATCGCCGCCGTGCAGGCCGCCACACGCGACGCCGAGCTGCTGATCGCCGACGGTCATCACCGCTACGAGACGATGGACGCGTATGCCGAGGAGGTCGGCGGGGATGGTGAGCACCGTTTCATCCTGATGTGCCTGGTCGCGCTCGAGGACCCTGGGCTGACCGTGTTCCCGACCCATCGGCTCGTGAACAAATTGGACTCCGAGAGCCGCCAAGCGCTAGCGGAGGCGCTGGAGCGCGATTTCGAGATCTCAGAGGTGCCGCTCGATCAGCTCGCCCCGCCCCCAGGCGAGGGGCCGCTACAACTCGGCTACGTGAACTCCGAGGACGAGCGGGCCCTCCGCTTGACGTTGAAGAGCCAGGCGATCGCCGACGCCGCCCTGAGCGAGCATTCCGACGCTTACCGCCACCTCGACACCGGCGTGCTGGAGACGCTGCTGCTGAAGGGCGCGCTCGGGCTGAGCGACGATGACATCTCCCATTTTAACGGGCTCTTCTATGCGCGTGACACGGCCGAGGCGATCGCGATGGTGCGCGGTGGCGAGTACGACGCCGCCTTCCTGATGCGCCCGACGCCGATCGCCCAAGTTCGAGATGTCGCGGCGGAGGGCGAGAACATGCCGCCCAAGTCGACCTTCTTCTTCCCCAAGCTGCTCACAGGACTGCTGTTCAACCCGCTGTCCTAGAGCAGTCCGAGCAGTACCCTTGTATATAGCTCAGGAGCTCTTGAAAGGAGCGAGATGAACGGATCGGACAGGCTGGCACGGATGAAAGCCACCGCACGACGCGACGGAGGGTCCTTCAGGCACTCCGTGCAGGTGCGCGATCACCAGTTGACCGTCGATGAGCCGACGGACGCCGGCGGGCAGGACAGCGGGCCGGATCCACAGGAGCTGCTCGCGGTCAGCCTTGCCTCCTGCACGGCGATAACGATGGAGATGTACGCCGCGCGCAAGGGCTGGGACATCGGCCACATCGAGGTCGATGTCGAGTACAGCCCCGCCGAGCGCGGCTGCCCGACGAAGTTCGAGCTCGTCATGCGGCTGCCCGAGGATCTCCCCGAGGAGCAGGTCGAGCGCCTGCGGGTGATCGCCGCCAAGTGCCCGGTTCACCGTGCGCTCGACGGCGAGGTCATGTTCCAGGAGCGCATCGAGCGCGTCCACCTGGCCGCCTGAGCGCAGCGACTCCGGCGCCATCGATCAGATCACCGCCGCCGAGAGCAAACCAAGCGAGCCGGTGCGCGCCGCGGTGCTCGTGCCGCTGTTCGTCGCCTCGGAGTCCGAGCCGCCGCACGTGGTGCTGACGAGAAGGCGCGCGGACCTGCGCAGTCATGCGGGTGAGATCTCGTTTCCCGGCGGCCGCCAAGATCCCGAGGATGGCGACCTGGAAGTCACCGCCCTGCGGGAGGCCGAGGAGGAGATCGGGCTGCCGCGCTCCTCGGTCAGCCTGCTCGGCGAGCTGCCGCCGATCTCAACATTCGTCACCAACTATTTGATCCACCCGTTCGTCGCCACGATCCCCGCCGGCATCAGCTGGCAGCTCTCGCCACGGGAGGTCGATGCCGTGCTGGAGCTGCCGCTGCACGCCCTGCGAGAGAGCAAGACGCGCACGCGGATGGAACGGCGCGGAATCGCCTTCGAGACCGACGCCTACATCCTCGACGGGCACCTCATCTGGGGCGCGACCGCACGGATCCTCGAGAACCTGCTCAAGCGGCTAGAGGCGAGCGGCTCCGACGGCCGGCTGTCGCTGGCCTAACCGGGCTGCGGCACGATCCGGATGTAGGGACGGGGCTCCTCCCAGCCATCGGGGTAGACCTCTTTGGCCTGGTCGTTGGAGACCGAGCCCGCGATGATCACCTTCTCGCCGGACTTCCAGTTGACGGGCGTGGCGACCTTGTGCTTGGCGGTGAGCTGAAGCGAGTCGATGACGCGCAGCACCTCGTCGAAGTTGCGCCCAGTGGTCATCGGGTACACGAAGATCAGCTTGACCTTCTTGTCGGGGCCGATCACGAACACGTTGCGGACCGTCTGGTTGTCGGCCGGCGTCCGCTCGAGCGCGTCGCCAGAGGTGTCGGCGGGGAGCATCCCGTACAGCTTTGAGACGTTGAAATCGCTGTCGCTGATGATCGGGTAGTTGGGGGCGGCTCCCTGTGTCTCCTCGATGTCCTTGGCCCATGCCTCGTGGTTGTCGAGCGCGTCGACCGAGAGGCCGATGATCTTCGTGTCGCGGGCGTCGAACTTCGGCTTTGCGTTGGCCATGTATCCGAGCTCGGTCGTGCAGACGGGCGTGAAATCCTTCGGGTGAGAGAAGAGCACCGCCCAGGAGTCGCCGATCCAGTCATGGAATTTGATCCGGCCCTCGGTCGTGTCGGCCTCGAAGTCGGGTGCTACGTCGCCAAGTTGCAGCGTCATTGATGTTCCTTTCTCGACAGGTGGCCGTCGTGTGCTCCGAAGGAGGAAGCCGATCCTCATGACAAATCCTGATCGGCTTTACAGAGATTACTTTTCCAGGATAGCGGACGCCCAAGCCACTGCTCGGGCGGCGCCGCCTCCACGCGAGTCGGCCACGAGCCGGCCGAAGCTAGGTCTCAGGTGTCCAGCCGGAGAGCTCTGACCACACGCTCTGCGCGCTCGCCGCCGAAGGCTTCACGGCGCCGGAGCGGATCGGCCAGAGCGCACCGGCGATCATCGCCGCAGAGCCGAGCAGCGCCAGCCACGCGCCCTCGCGCAACGAAAGCGCGAGCAGGCCGCCGTCCGGCGCCGGCGGAGCGACCATCCGATAGAGAACACACACCGCCGCCACCCCGCCGAGCAGCGCCAGGGGGGCGCGGTTCGCCTCCGAGGACGCCGAGGCGGGACCGGCGAGGCCGAGCAGCGCAATTAGGCAGCCCAGTCCCGCGAGGATCAGCAGCACGATGTTCAGATCCTTGAGCGCCTGATGAGCGCTCAGCGCGAGGAACTGATGACCGGCGAGGTTGCTCAGGCTGGCGTGCAGCTCGCCCATGTAGCTCTGCAGCGTCGTGCTGCCGAGCTGAGCGGCCACCTCGCTTCCCATCTGCTGGGCGAAGGCGATCCCACGGGTGGTGAAGCTGACGCCGTACCAAGGCAGGAATATCGAGATAGCGAGCACGATCGCGCCGGCAGCGGAGACGAGCAGGGCGTATCGAGAGCGTTCGTGGGCCATCGTGAGTCGCTCATCGGATCGGATACCCGCGGGCTTGATGCGGGCGCGCCGCGATCGACCAGTGGACGAGCGAGGACTATGAGCCCGCGAGCAGCGAGTCCACGGCCGCATCCGCATCGGCCAACCAGCCGCCCACGTCCTCGCCGCCCGCGCGCAGAATCGCAACGGGAATGACGTTGCGCTCTCCGAGCGAGCGCACGATCTGCTCGCCGCCGGCAAGAACCTCCGCCGGGACCGCCGTCCCTGACGCCTCGTAGATGAACCCCCGCACGGTCGTGTCGATTGCCTGCGTCAGGAAGAACTCCAAGCGCGAGCCATGCAGCGCCTCCAGCTGCTCCACGGAGCCCGTCGCGCAGCCCAGCAGCCAGCAGGCGATCGTAACGTTCTCAAGCGCCCCCCGCAACGTCGCCAGGCGGTCGGGAGTACCGATCCAGCATTCGGCGCCGCTGGCCTCGATCGCCGCGCGACCGGCCTCGGTGCGGGTGGTGGCGCGCACGGCGTGGCCACGGTCGATCATCTCCGCGGTGAACTGCCGGCCCCGGCAGCCCCCGCCGACGATCAATATGCGCGCCACGGGGCGCCATCTTACGCGCCCCTGCGCCGGCGCTGAACCCATCCGCCCGGACATGCGGCCACGCCGATCGGTCCCGAGCGCGTCCCGTCGCCTATGATCGCCGCCGGGGCCGGCGCAGGCTCCGAACCCGCAGATCGCCCACCCCCAATGGAACGGAAATCGCCTCCGCATGGACAAGTCAGAGACCCCTGTGACGGATGACGTGGTGACGATGGAGAAGATCGTCGCGCTGTGCAAGCGGCGGGGCTTCATCTTCCCCTCCTCGGAGATCTACGGAGGCGTCGGCTCGACTTACGACTACGGTCACTACGGCGTGCTGCTGAAGTCGAACGTCAAGAACGAGTGGTGGCGGGCGATGCTGACCGAGCGCGACGACATCGTGGCGATCGACTCGGCGATCCTGCAGCACCCGCGCGTGTGGGAGGCCTCCGGCCACCTCGAAGGCTTCACCGATCCGCTGGTCGACTGCAAGACGTGCGGCAAGCGCTATCGCGCGGACCACCTGCAGGAGCTCGAGTGCGGTCGCAAACCGTCAAAGCACCCGGGCGATAGCGAGGAGTGCGAGCTGACGCAGGCGCGCGACTTCAACCTGATGTTCGAGACGACGATCGGCCCGGTGAAGGAGTCCGGCTCGACGGCCTACCTGCGCCCCGAGACCGCACAGGGGATCTTCGTGAACTTCAAGAACGTGCTGCAGTTCTCGCGTAAGAAGCCGCCGTTCGGAATTGCGCAGATCGGCAAGTCCTTTCGCAACGAGATCACGCCCGGCAACTTCATCTTCCGCACACGCGAGTTCGAGCAGATGGAGATGGAGTTCTTCGTTCCGCCGGCTGAGGCCGAGCGCTGGTTCGAGCACTGGCTGGCCGAGCGCGAGCTGTGGTACACGAGCCTCGGCATCCGCCCCGATCACCTGCGCCTGCGCGCGCACGACGCGGATGAGCTCTCGCACTATTCCTCCGGCACGAGCGATGTGGAATACCTGTTCCCGATCGGTTTCTCCGAGCTCGAGGGGATCGCCAATCGCGGCGACTTCGACCTGTCCCGCCACGCGGAGTTCTCGGGCGAGAAGCTCGAGTACTTCGACCAGTCGACGGGCGAGCGCTACGTCCCCCACGTGATCGAGCCGGCCGCCGGCGCCGACCGCGCGACGCTCGCATTTCTGGTGGACGCCTACGACGAGGAAGTGGTCGCCGAGGAGGGCGCCGGCGAGGGCGAGCAGCGCACGCTGCTGCGGCTGCACCCGCGCCTGGCCCCCGTGAAGGCCGCGATCCTGCCGCTGGTCAAGAAGGACGGTCAGCCGGAGCTAGCCCAGGAGGTCCACCGTCTCGTGCGCGGACGCGTACAGGCGGAGTACGACGAGGGTGGCTCGATTGGCAAGCGCTATCGCCGCCAGGATGAGATCGGCACGCCTTACTGCCTGACGATCGACCATCAGAGCGTCGAGGACCGCACCATCACGCTGCGCGACCGCGACTCGCTGGCGCAGGAGCGGGTGCCGATCGAGGGGATTGCCGAGGAGATCGAGCGGCGTGTCACCGCGCCGTGGACAACGCCAAAGCTGTAGCTGAGAGGAGCGGGATGGACTTCGACCTGACCGACGAGCAGCGCCTGATCAAGGACACCGCACGGGAGTTCACCGACAAGGAGATCGTCCAGCAGACGCGCGAAAACGCCCGCAACCATCACTTCGACCTGGAGCTGGTGAAGAAGATCGCCAACCAGGGCTATTTGGGCGCGATCGTTCCGCAAGAGTACGGCGGCGCGGGTCTCGATTACCTCAGCTACGGGCTGATCGTCGAGGAGATCGGGCGCGGGGACTCGGCAATCCGAACGGTCATCTCGGTGCAGACCTCGCTGGTCTGCTCGGCGATCCTCAAGTGGGGCACAGAGGAGCAGAAGCTGCACTACCTGCCGAAGCTGTGCGCGGGCGAGTGGCTGGGCTGCTTCGGGCTGACCGAGCCGGACACCGGCTCAGATGCGGCCAATCAGAAGACGCGCGCGAAGAAGACCGACACGGGCTGGGTGATCAGCGGCGCGAAGATGTGGATCTCGATGGGCAACTACGCAAAGGTCGCGCTGATCTTCGCGCAGACCGACCCGGAGCTCGGGTACAAGGGCCTTGCGTGTTTCCTCGTGGACACCGACCAGCCCGGTTACAAAGCCAGCACGATCGAGCACAAGATGGGCCTGCACGCCTCCGACACGGCCTCGATCGCGCTGGATGAAGTGGAGGTCTCAGACGAGCAGATGCTCGGCCAGATCGGCGAGGGCTTCAAAGTGGCGATGTCGGCGCTTGACTCCGGTCGCTACTCGGTTGCCGCCGGATGCGTGGGCATCTGTCAGGGCTGCGTGGAGGAGTCGGTCAACTATGCCAAGGAGCGCGAGCAATTCGGCCGCCCGATCGCGAGCTTCCAGCTCGTGCAGGCGATGATCGCGGACATGGTGCTGAAGACCGACGCCTCGCGGATGCTCGTTTGGCGGTCGGGCTTTTTGAAGGACAAGGGCCGACCGAACACGCTTGAGACCTCGATCGCCAAGCTGCACGCGACGGAGGCCTCCCTCGAGTGCGCGAACCTCGCGATCCAGGTGCACGGCGGCGCGGGCTACGTCGATGACCATCCAGTCGAGCGCTACTTCCGAGACGCCCGTGTGACGACCCTGTACGAGGGCACCTCGCAGATCCAGAAACTGATCATCGGACGGGCGATGACGGGTATCGGAGCCCTCGTGCCCGCCTGAGCGGGCGGCGACGAGAGGGCCGATGTCCGAGCGGGAGCGCGTCAAGAACGATGAGAGGCCCGGCTCCGCCGGGCCGGAGGTCGATCCCGCTGGCGTAATCGGGGTTCTCGGTGCAGGCACGATGGGCTCGGGCATCGCCCAGTTGGCGGCGCGCTCGGGCGCCCGCGCACTGCTGCACGACCCGGTTCCCGAGGCGCTCGAGCGAGGAGCGGAGCGCGCCAGGGATGGATTTCGCAAAGAAGCCGCGAAGGGGCGCCTGAGCGAGGGGCAGGCGGGCGCCGCGAGCGAGCGCCTGCAGGCTGTGGACAGCCTGAGCGAGCTGGCGGCGTGCGAGCTGGTGATCGAGGCCGCGCCAGAGCGAATGGAGCTCAAGCACGATCTTTACCGGGCGCTATCGGAGATCGTCGAGGAGAAGTGCGTGCTGGCGAGCAACACCTCCTCGCTGCTCGTGACCGCGATCGCGCCCGCCGCGAGCCATCCGGAGCGGGTCGTGGGAATGCACTTCTTCAACCCGGCGCCGCTGATGCGGCTACTGGAGGTCGTCGCCGGCGAGCAGTCCTCCGAGCGGGCTTTGGCGCTCGCCCAGGCGACCGGCGAGGCAATGGGCAAGACGGTCATCCGGGCGAGCGACGGGCCGGGCTTTTTGGTCAACCGATGCAATCGGCCGTTCGGCCTGGAGGGGCTGCGGCTGTTGCAGGAGCGAATCGCGGACGTCGAGACGATCGACCGGATCTGCCGCATGCAGGGCGGCTTTCGCATGGGCCCGTTCGAGCTGATGGATCTGGTGGGAGTCGACATCGGCTTTGAGATCTCAAAGAGCTTCTTCGAGCAGAGCTTCGGCGAGCCTCGCTGGCGACCGTCGCCGATCAGCGCCCGCTACGCCGCGGCGGGGCTGCACGGGCGCAAGAGTGGGCGCGGCTATTACTCATATGACCGCGAGGGCGACTCCCGCCACCGCCCCGAGGACCCTGAGCCACTGTCGGGCGAGGCCCCCGGGCACGGCGAGGGGGTCGTCGTGATCGCCGGGTCGGGGACGCTCGCGGACGAGCTGCGTGACGCGGCCACCGCGGCCGGCTATGAGGTGCGCTCGCCACACGACCCCACGGGCGGCGTGCTGCCGGCGCTGATCGTCGAGTGCGAGCCCCTGCCCGCGCCGGACGCCGAGAGCAATGCCGCCGAGGCGGGCCGGGCAGAGCCGCGCGAGCAGACCTCACCGCAGGGTGGCGCGCATCTGATGCTGTGCCGAGCGGGATCGCTGGGAGCGCTCGACCCGCACGGGAGCGCGGTCGGCTTCCACGTGCTCGGCCCGCTCGCGCAGGCCGGGCTCGTCGAGCTGACGCGCAACGAGAGCTCCTCGCCGGTGGCGGCGGCGCGCGCGGAGCGGTTCTTCGCGGCGCTCGGCAAGCACGTCGCGTGGGTGGGCGATGCGCCGGGGCTGGTGCTCGGACGGATCGTCTGCCAGGTGATCAACGAGTGCGCGTTTGCGCTCGGCGAAGGCGTAGGCGACGCGCAGGACATCGACACGGGCATGATGCTCGGCCTGAGCTACCCGCGCGGGCCACTCGCGTGGGCGGACGAGCTTGGGCTCGATCAGGTGCTCGGAGTGCTGGAGTCGCTGTGCGGCGAGTACAAAGAGGAGCGCTATCGCCCGGCGCCCGCGCTGCGGCGGATGGTGCACGCGGGGCGCCTGGGACGGACGAGTGGCGCCGGCTTCTTCGAGTACGACGGCGAAGGCTGAACAGGCCTCACGATTTGCCGGCGACGAGCGTTCTACCTACATGAGCGCCGGGCTGCCGCCCTTTCAACGCTTCCTCGACGCGCACCGCGAGGTGGTGTGGCGCTTCTTGGTCTCCGCGGTTGGGCGCGAGGAGGCCGAAGACTGCTTCCAGGAGACGTTCATCGCCGCGCTGCGCGCATATCCGCGTCTGCGCGCCGACTCGAACCTGCGCGCCTGGGTGCTGACGATCGCCAATCGCAAGGCGCTCGACGCCCATCGAGCACGCGCTCGCAGAGCGCTGCCGGTCGAGGATGTGGAGGCCGTCGACGCCCGCGCCACGCGGTCGGCGCCGGCGGCAGACGAAGGACTGTGGGAGGCCGTCGGCGAGCTACCCGCGCGCCAGCGCTCGGCGGTCGTCCTGCGCTACGTGGGCGATTTGCGGCATCGCGAGATCGCGGCGGCGATCGGCTGCTCGGAGGAGGCGGCGCGACGCTCTCTACACGAGGGACTGTCCAAGTTGAGAAAGGCGGTGCAGGCATGACCAGTCGCAAGCAGCCAGCCATGAGCAAGATCGAGGAGACGCTCCGCCGTGGCGCGGGTCCCGAGCAGAACGGCAACGGCGCGCAGGCCGGCGCGGACATGGGCGGGCGTGAAGCGGCGTCGGCCGCGAGGCGCCTCAGCGCACGCGCCGCCGAGGAGGGTCTCGCGGACGTCAGCTACGCGCCCGTGGACTCGCCGTTCGGACCGCTGCTGCTGGCCGCCACCAAGCGCGGGCTGGTGCGCCTGGCCTTTCCCGAGGAAGACGTCGATGCGGTGCTCGAACGCCTGGCGATCAGGGTCTCGCCGCGAATCGTGGAGGCGCCGGCCTCACTTGACTCGATGCGGCGTGAGCTCGACGAGTACTTCAGCGGAAGCAGGCGCGAGTTCGGGCTGTCGCTCGACTGGACACTCGTCGGGCCGTTCGGCCGGCGCGTGCTGGGAGTGACCTCGGAGATCCCCTACGGCGGGTGGCTCAGCTATGCCGAAGTCGCCGCCGACGCGGGCAGCCCGCGCGGCTCGCGTGCGGCCGGCAACGCGCTCGGCTCAAATCCGATCCCGATCGTCGTTCCCTGCCACCGCGTGCTGCGCAGCGGCGGCGCGCTCGGAGGCTACGGTGGAGGACCCGATCGCAAGCGTTATCTGCTCGAGCTGGAGGGCGCTCTCCCCGGCGGTCGCTGAGGCCGCGGAGCTACGCGGACTCGGTCGCGGCCGGCTCTGGCTCCATCGGCATCCATTGCGCCTCGGCCAAGTCGCCCTCGGGCATGCCTTCGGGAGTCGGGACCTCGGGAGTATCGCGCAGGTACCACTCGGCATCGAGCGCCGCTTGGCATCCGGAGCCGGCGGCGGTGATCGCCTGGCGGTAGGTGTGATCGACGAGATCGCCGGCGGCGAACACGCCGGGGCGGTTGGTGCGGGTGGACTTGGCCTCGGTGGCGACGTAGCCCTCCTCGTCGACGTCGATCTGACCATGCACGAGCCGCGACTGTGGCTCATGGCCGATCGCGATGAACGCGCCTGTCACGGGGATCTCGCGCTCCTCACCGCTCTCGGTGTTGATCAGGCTGGCGTGACCCAGGGCCCCGTTCTCACCGGAGACGAACTCCTTGACGGTGTAGGGGGTCAGCAGCTCGATGTTCTCCTGCGCGCGGGCGCGCTCGAGCATGATCTTGGACGCCCGGAAGTCGGCGCGGCGGTGCACGATCGTGACCTTGCTGGCGAACTTCGAGAGGAAGATCGCCTCCTCCATCGCCGAGTCTCCGCCACCGACGATGATCGTCTGGGTGTCGCGGAAGAAGGCTGCATCGCAGGTGGCGCAGTAGCTGACTCCGCGGCCGGAGAGCTCCTCCTCGCCGGGCACGCACAGCTTCTTGTGCTCGGCGCCCATCGCCAGCACGATCGTGCGGGTGCGGTACTCGCTGTCTCCCACCCACACGTGATGCACGCCGCCTGGCTCGGTGGCGAGCTGCACACGATCAGCATCCTCGGTCAACAGGCGCGCGCCGAAGCGCTCGGCCTGCGCGCGCAGCTTGCCCATCATCTCCGGGCCCATGATGCCCTCGGGGAAGCCCGGGTAGTTCTCGACGTCTGTGGTCTGCTGCAACAGGCCGCCCCAGGCAAAGCCCTCGATGACGAGCGGGTTCAGGTTGGCGCGCGCGGTGTACAGCGCGGCCGTGTAACCGGCGGGGCCGCTGCCGATGATGATCACGTTCTCGATCTCGCTCATCTCATCTCTCTCCGTTCGGGCACTTCATTAAGTAAAGTATAGCGTCTCCGCCTAGGTTTGTGTGACCGATCCACGCAGGGCGCCGGGCGCCTCGGCCGCTCCCGCGCGAGCTCCCGCAGTCGATCCGGCGCGCTGCTCTTCCTGCCAGCGGGCAACGGTCCGTCGCAGCTGAAAATACGCGATCGCGCCCGGGATCGTGGGCAGCCAGAAGGAGATGGCGCGGTAGGAGAGGACGGCGAGCACCGACAGCTCGAAGTCCACGCCGAAGGCCGCGAAGGCGCCGATCATGCCACCCTCGACGCCACCGAACCCGCCGGGAAGCGGAAGCAGGTTGCCGAGCATGCCGATGAAGTAGGCCATCCAGATGACGGTGAACGGTGGCGGATCGCCGAACGCGTGGAACATCGCCCAGAGCACGCCGATGTCAAAGCCCCACCAGGCGATCGCGCCCAACAGCTTGGGATCGCGCGTACGCACCAGTTCGATCGCGGTGCGAACGCCGCTCGCCGCCAGCGCGGGTACGGTCACCGCCGTTGCCAGCCAGCGGGCGCTGCGCCCCGAGCCGGCCGCGCGCTTGCCGATACGCCGCTCGATGTCGTGCGGCAGCGCGGCGACCGCGCCCGTCACGACGAACAGCAGGATCGCGACGATCGCCGGCAGGAAGGTGAGCGCGAACGAGCCTCCGCCCGGGAAGAGGCCGGTCCCCAGGCCAATCCCGTCGATGATGAGCGAAGCGGCATAGACTGTGTAGAGCAGCACGATGAACGCAACCATCCGGCAGGCGACGATGCGCGGTGACATACCCGAGCGCCGCAGCGCCCACGCGGTCAGCGCGACCCCGCCCGCGCCGGCGGCCGCGAACAGGCGCGTGGCGGCCAGGCCGGCCATTGTGATCTCATAGCTCTCGGGCCAGCCGATGCGCGTCTGCCCGCGCACGAAAACGGCGCGGAACAGCATGATGTAGCCGCAGAAGGAAAGCAGCTCGAGGAGCACGCCGACCGCGATCCACCAGCTGTCGCCCTGCTCGATCCGGTGGAAGCTCGTGCCAACTCCTGCCAGCTTGGGCAGCACGAAGTAAAAGAACGCGATCCCCGTGAGCACGAACAGCCCGAAGGCGAAGGCACGCCGACGGGTGACCGCGATGCGCGGCATCTCCTCGTGCTCGGCGCCCCCGCTCAGCTCCGCCTCAAGCTCCTCCAGCGCATGCTCGCTCACACCTTCGCCGCACCGCCTTCCTGAGCCATCGACTCCAGCGCCGCGACGGCTCCGCCCACGCGCCTGAGCAGCGGCCGAACGCTTGGCCCAAGCGATCGCACCGCGCCGGTCAGCGCGGCGCCCGCGAGTAGGTCGACGACGTAATGCTCGCCCAAGTACACGAGCGCGAAGCCGAGCGCGATCGCGTAGGAGAATCCGAGCGCGCCCGCGACCGGCCCCACCTCGGCGAGCAGGAGCGCGGCCATCAGGGATGTGGCGAAGTGAAGCGAGGGCATCGCAGCTAGGGGGTTGCCTCCAAGGACACTGTAGAGAGGCCCCCAGCCGTCTCGCCAGAAGGACTCGCCGTACTCGACCATCATGCGCCGCACCGCGGGACGTCCGCCGGCGCCGGGCGCACCCACCTCCGCGGCGTACCAGGGCGGCGCGGTGGGAGCCAGCCAGTAGAAGCTCGCGCCGATGTTGAAGACTGCATAGGTCATCACGGCCGCGCGCGGGAAACGCTGCGGATGGCGGACGAGGATGTAGGCGACAGAGCCGTGCGGGACCATGAACCAGGCCCAATGCGCCCACACGAGCACGCGGTCGAGCGCACGCCATTCCGGGCCGTCTGGCCCCTGGCGGGCGAGCGCTCGCTGCAGACGCACGGTCGGCAGCTCGCCCAGGCCGAGCACGCGGTCGGCGGCGATCGGGTAGGAGAAGTGCGTGCGGCGCTCCTGCACACCGGGATCGTCATGCGGCGACTTGTACGCCGCCACGTACGCCCACATCTGCAGGCTGCAGACGGCCACATCGCGCACCGGCGAGCGGCGCATCGCGACACATAGGCCGAGCGGGGCAGCGAAGGCTACCGCCTGTGGGATGACGGGCGCCACATTCAAGCGCTTGCGCAGCAGTGGCGCCGCGACTCCCGCCGCGACCAATCCCCAGGCGGTTGCTCTGAGGGCCGTCGACCGCCGCACTGCGCCGAGTATATGACCGCACCCGGAGCCCACCGAGCCGCGCGTGGCGGTCAGGAGCGGACCTCCCGGGCGCGTGCGCGCTCCTCCGCGGCCCGCACGAGCGCGCCGATCACCGGACTGGTTGCGTCCGCCTCGGGATGCCACTGCACTCCGAGCACGAAGCGCCGTTCGGGCATCTCGATCGCCTCGACGAGATCGTCGATCGTCGCGGTCGCGCTCACCTCCAGCCCCGCCCCGATCCGCTCGACGCCCTGATGATGATGAGACTTCGTCGCGTGGACTGGGGCGCCAAGCACTTCGGTGGCCAGCGTCCCGGGGCGCACCTGGACATCGTGATCGGAGTCGTCGAAGGAGCCGAGCGCGCGGCGGTGGTCGTCGTGGCGCACGCGCTCGGGCAGATGCTGGCAGAGCGTGCCGCCGCAGGCGACGTTGATCAGCTGCATCCCCCGGCAGATCCCCAGCAGCGGCAGATCGCGCTCGATCGCCGCACGCACGAGCGCGATCTCGAAGGCGTCTCGCTCGGGCACCGTGTCGACGGTCTGGGAATGGCGCGGCTGGCCGTAGGCGGATGGATCGATGTCGGCGCCGCCCGCGAGCATCAGTCCGTCGATCAGCTCGAGCGCTTCGGCGGGCTCTGTGACCAGTTGAGGGTCCGGGGGCAGCATCACGGCAAGGCCACCGGCCCGCTGGACGGCCTCGATGTAGTTGTTAGGCAGCAGCGCCGCCTGCTGATCCCACACGCTCCAACGCGCGCGCTCGAGCGCGGTGCACATGCCGATCACGGGCCGCTGCATCCGCACACCATAGGATCAACACGTCAGCCGGCGCGGGCAGTGCCGCGACCCGGTGACTCACCGCCCGCGCGAAGAAGAGGAGGCCCATGAGCGAGTCGAGCACCCAACTGCAGACGGTCAACGTGCGCCACGACGACGGCGCCACCACGGTCGAGCTGAACCGCCCGGAGGCGCTGAACGCCTGGAACGCCCAGTTCGGCGCCGACCTGCTCACGGCGCTGCGGGCGGCCGCCGCGGACGATGCGGTGCGCTGCGTGGTCCTGACCGGCGCCGGTCGCGCGTTCTCCTCAGGCGCCGATCTGAAGGACGGGGGCACAGGCGAGGTCAGAGAGGACGGGCGCCCGGACGTGTACAAGACGCTGACCGAGCGCTACCACCCGATCATGCAGACGATTCGCGAGATGCCCAAGCCGGTCCTCGCCTCGGTCAACGGGCCGGCTGTCGGCATCGGCTGCTCGCTGGCGCTGTGCTGCGATTTGATCCTGGCGGCCGAGAGCGCCTACTTCCTGCTGGCGTTCGTGAACATCGGGCTCGTGCCCGACGGCGGCTCCTCGCTGTTCGTGCCGACGCGCGTGGGCATGGCGCGGGCGAGCGAGCTGGCGATGCTGGGCGAGCGTCTCGGCGCCTCCGAGGCGCTCGATTGGGGGCTGATCAACCGCGTCGTGCCGGACGCGCGCCTGGGAGAGGAGACCGCCGCGCTGGCGGCGCGGCTGGCCGGCGGACCGACGCGATCCTACGCCGGGACCAAGCGCCAGCTGAACAACTGGCTGTTCTCGCGGATGGCCGAGCAGCTCGAGCTGGAGGCCCAGATTCAGCAGGAGATGGCGGGCAGTGAGGATTTTCTGGAGGGCGCGCTGGCGTTCGTGCAGAAGCGCTCTGCGCGCTTCTCCGGACGCTAGACGGCGCTCGTGGCATACGTCATCAAGCGCATCCCGTCCACGCCTGAATAGAATCACCGCCGCCTTGGGCCATCTCGTCTCCGCAACGCTCGCGTTCTTCACCCCGCAGTCTGGCGGCTCGTCCAACGCCGATCAGATCAGCAATCTGTACGAGATCACGCTGTATGTCGCGCTCGTGATCTTCGTGCTGGTCGAGGGTGGCCTGATCTACGCGCTCGTGAAGTTCCGCGCGCGCAAGGGCGCAACGGCCGCCCAGATCCGCGGCAACACGCGCCTGGAGGTCGGCTGGACGGTGGCAGCATCGGTGATCCTGGTTGGCCTGGCAATCCTCACGTTCGCGAAGCTGTCATCGATCCAGAATCCGCCCAACTCGGGGGTCAACGGCGAGAAGCTGGCGGGCAGCAGCGGACTTCTGTACGCCAGCTCGGAGCGCAAGCTGCCTCCGAACGGCAAGTCGCTGAACATCCAGGTGATCGGCCGTCAGTACATCTGGCAGTTCGTCTACCCGGGCGCGAGCGAATCAGACGGGCTTGGCGCGCCGTACTCCTACGAGCAGATGGTCGTGCCCACGGACACGACCGTCACGCTGGACATCAGCTCCTCCGACGTCGTGCACTCGTGGTGGATCCCGGAGTTGGGCGGCAAGTTCCAGGCCGTGCCCGGCTACCACAACTACACGTGGTTCAAGATCACCAAGCCCGGCATCTACCACGGCCAATGCGCTCTGCTGTGCGGGCGCGGGCACGCGCGGATGCTCGCCAACGTCAAGGCGGTCCCACCGGCTCAGTTCGAAGCGTGGCTCGCCTATCAGAAGAAGCTGATCGCCGAAGCCAACGCGCTGGCGAAGGTCGCGCGCGCGAAACTGAACGCCCAGACGGGCGCCGGACAGGTCGAAAACCCCTAGGACACAGAGGAACCCGCGCACCAAATGGCCACCCAACTCGCCCCAGTCCCGCAGGTCGTAGCCCACAGCGTCAAGCCCGAGGCGCGCGGCTGGACGAGCTGGATCACGACCACCGATCACAAGCGCATCGGGATCATGTACATGGTCACGACGTTCGTGTTCTTCTGCCTGGGCGGTGTCGAGGCGCTGATCATGCGCCTGCAGCTCGGAGCGCCGGACAACACGCTGGTCACGCCGCAGGCCTACAACCAGCTGTTCACGACGCACGGAACGACGATGATCTTCCTGTTCGTCGTGCCGATGATGGCGGGCCTTGCAAACTACTTCGTGCCGCTGATGATCGGCGCGCGCGACATGGCCTTCCCGCGCCTGAACGCGCTCTCCTACTGGCTGCTGCTGGCGGGTGGCATCGTCTTCTACGCCTCGCTGTTCTGGAATCCGCCGGAAGCGGGCTGGACGAGCTACCCGCCGCTCTCGAGCGCCCTGTACTCCCCCAGCGGCGGGCAGGACGCGTGGATCTATTTGATCCACCTGACCGGGATCTCCTCGATTCTCGGCGCGGTCAACTTCTACGCGACGATCGCCAACATGCGCGCCCGCGGCATGAGCTGGGGGCGGCTGCCGCTGTTCGTCTGGGCGATCCTCACGTACTCCGTCCTGATCATCTTCGCGATGCCGGTGATCGCCGCCGCGGTGACGATGCTCCTGACCGATCGTCATTTCGGGACGCACTTCTTCGACCCGGCCAACGGCGGCTCGCCGCTGCTGTGGCAGAACCTGTTCTGGTTCTTCGGGCATCCGGAGGTCTACATCATGATCCTGCCGGGCTTCGGGCTGGTCTCGGAGATCCTGCCGGTGTTCGCGCGCAAGCCGATCTTCGGCTACAAGGCGATCGCCGCCGCGACCGTCGCGATCGCCTTCCTCGGCTTCTTGACGTGGGCACACCACATGTTCACCGCCCCGATCCCGGAGGCGATCCTCGTGTTCGTGATGCTCAGCTCATTCCTGATCGCCGTCCCCACGGGGGTGAAGATCCTCAACTGGATCGCCACGCTGTGGCGCGGCACGGTCGAATTCAAGACGCCCCTGCTGTTCTGCGCGGGCTTTATCGGCCTGTTCTTGATCGGCGGGATCTCGGGCGTGTTCCTGGCGATCTTCCCGGTCGACTGGCAGCTGAACGAAACCTATTTCGTGGTCGCGCACATCCACTTCGTGTTGATGGGCGGCTCGGTATTCACGATCTTCGCGGCGATCTACTACTGGTTCCCGAAGATCACCGGGCGGATGCTCAGCGAGGGGCTCGGCAAGCTGAGCTTCTGGCTGATGTTCGTGGGCTTCCTCGTGACCTTCCTGATCCAGCACGTGATGGGCCTCGAAGGTATGCCGAGGCGCATCTATGAGTACGACAACATCGGCCACCTGCAGCTGTACAACGTGATCTCGACGGTGGGCTCGTTCATCCTCGGCGCGGGAGTGATCGTGACGATCCTCAATGTCGCGCGCAGCCTGAAGGTCGGCGTCGTCGCCGGTCCCGACCCGTGGAAGGCGAACACGCTCGAGTGGTTCACCACCTCTCCCCCGCCCGCCAACAACTTCGACACGGTCCCACAGGTGCGCTCCTATGAACCGATGAAGGACATCCGCCGGGAGATCGAGCGGCGCACCAACGGCGCGCAGGCCTCGGGCGCGGTCGTGCCCGCAGGGGCCACACAGGTCGGGGTGTAGATGTCCGGCGCCGCCTCCTCACTCGACGCACCCCGGCTTGGCACAGCGCCACGTACGCGTCAGCTGCTGGGCGACTATCTGGAGCTGACCAAGCCGAAGGTCCAGTCGCTACTGCTGCTGACGACGATCGCGACGATGTACGTGGCGGGCGACCCCTCGCCGCTGCTGGTGGCCCTCACCTGCCTGGGCGGATACCTGTCAGCCGGCGGCGCGGGGGCGGTCAACCACTGGTTCGACCGCGACATCGACGCGCGCATGGCGCGCACGGCCTCGCGCCCGGTCGCCTCCGGGCGTGTCTCGCCGAACGCCGCGCTGGCCTTCGGCTGCACACTCGCCGCCCTCTCGCTGCTGGAGCTGACGCTCGCCGTCAACCCGCTGGCGGCGGCCCTGTCGTTCTCGGGCTTCCTCGGCTACGTGTTCATCTACACGGTCTGGCTGAAGCGCCGCACGCCCCAGAACATCGTGATCGGCGGAGCCGCGGGCGCCGTGCCGCCGCTGGTCGGCTGGGCGGCCGTGACGGGCTCGGTCAGCGGCACGGCGGTGATCCTGTTCTTCATCGTGTTCTTCTGGACGCCGCCGCACTTCTGGGCGCTATCGCTGCTGATGAAGAACGAGTACGAGAAGGTCGGCGTGCCGATGCTGCCGGTCGTGCGCGGCGAGGCCGAGACGCGCCGGCAGATCCTGCTGTATTCGGTGCTGCTGTACGCGGTCACCCAGCTGCCGTTCTGCGCGGGCGGCTTCGGCGGCATTTACCTGGTCGCCTCGCTCACGCTGGGGCTCGGCTTCATCGCCGGCGCGGCGCGCCTGTACCGCCGGGCCGACCGCCGTTCGGCGCTGCAGCTGTATCTCTTCTCGCTCGCCTACCTGGCGCTGCTGTTCTGCTCGATGGTGGCCGATGCGCATCTGTGACCTCGGCGCCTGGAGGGTGTCGTTCGAGCGCCGCCGGGAAGGCGGCAGGAGGTACTCTTTCCCGCGATGATGACTCGACGCCTGGCACGTAAGAACATCCGTACGGGACTGATCGTTACCGCGATCTGCATGTTCATGTTCGGCATCACCTTCGTGGTGGCGGCGATCTACGTCTCGTGAGCCCGCTCGATCCCGAGGTCCCACCCGTCGGCGAGGAGATCCACCTTCCCGGGCCGACGATCCTGCCGGTGCTCACCGCGGTGGGCATCACACTGATCTTGGTGGGCATCACGACCTTCATCGTGCTGACGATTCTCGGCGGCGCTCTGACGATTGGCTGCGTTGCGGCCTGGATCAAAGACACCCGCGCGGAAGTCGACGAGCTGCCGCTCGACTGAGCGGGCTACAGCTGCAGACCCGAGGCCACCGCGTCGCTGATGCGCTGGGCGCCTTCGGTCGTGCCGGGGCGAAGCGGTGCGGCGATTTCCTGCGCATTCGTGTCCAGACAGCAGCGGACCACGTCGCGGACGGAGAGGATGCCGATCGTCTCTCCCCGCTCGAGCACGATCAGGTGGCGGAAGCCGCCGCGCAGCATCTCGGCCGCGGCGTCCTCGAGCGACCAGTCGGGCGCCGCGAACACCACGTCGCTGGTGAGATGGTCGGCGACGACCTCCTCGTCGGGATCCTGCTCCTCGCCGAGCGAGGTGAGGATGTCGCGCTCGGTAATGATCCCCGGGCCGTTGGCGTCGGGGTCCATGACGACCGCAGCGCCCACACGACGCCGCGACATCAGCCGCGCAACCGCACGCAGGGTGTGATCGGGCCCGACCGTCAGCACCGTCTGACTCATGCCCTCACGGACCTGCATGGCCGCTCCTTTCCCGCTCGATGTCTCGCTAAACGGCCCCTCGAGCCATTTGCAACGATTGGCTCAATCTAGTACGCGGGTATGGCTGCGTCAAGGGCCGCGGTCCGCCCGCGTCAAGCTCCCAGCCGTTCGGGGGACGAAGGCATTAGGATCACGCCTCCCGATGGAGAGGACCGCCGCAGACACAGACAACGACCCAGCGCGCGCCGGAGCCAGCGCAGTCCATGGCTAGGCAGCGCTCGCTGATCATCACGCTCGTCGCCGCGGTCGTCGCGATCGCGATCGGAATCGGCCTCAGCTACTGGATCCACTGGTTTCCGGTGCAGGCCTCGACGCAGGCCAAGAACACGGATGAGCTCTATCACGTGCTCGTGATCGCCTCGATCCCGATCTTCGTGCTCGTGGTCTCGGTGATCCTGTACTGCGCCTGGCAGTTCCGCATGAAGCCGGGCGAGGAGCTCAAGGACGGCCCCCCGATCCACGGCAACACACGCCTGGAGGTGATCTGGACGACGATCCCCGCGATCATCCTGCTCGGGCTCGTCTCCTACTCGTTCGTGATCCTGCACGACAACGAGAAGACGCCCGCGCACGAGATCAGCGTGGGCGTCACCGGTCAGCAGTTCGCCTGGAGCTTCCAGTATCCGCCGTCGGTCACCGGCGGCGCTCCGGTGGAATCCGATCAGCTGTACCTCCCCAAGGGCGAATCCGTGCGCTTCGCGCTCCATTCCAAGGATGTGATCCACGCCTTCTGGATCCCCGCATTCCGCCTACAGGAGGATGTGGTGCCCGGCATCACGGTCAAGTACCGCGCCACGCCCGACCGGATCGGCAGCTATCCGATCGTCTGCAACCTGCTCTGCGGGCTCGGGCACTCGACGATGCGCTCCACCGTTCACGTCGTCTCGCGGCCTCAATTCCAGGCGTGGCTGAAGGGCCGGCTGGCCGCGGCTGGGTCCTCCGGCGCGGGCGGCTCGAGCACGGGCAGCGCGAGCGCCGCGACAAGCGTGGCTTCGGGATAATGTGGCGAACATGCGCGTGGGGAAGCCGATGACACCGGGACGGGAAGCACGCTGATGGCCGCGAGGGTTCGCGCACCGGGCTTCTACCGCGCCGCCGTGCTGATGGCGCTTGGCGTCGCCTTCGCGACCGGGCTGACGTGGATCGTGCGGATGGCGACCGGGCATGAAACCTTCCGCCACTTCCTCTCCGGCGAAGCGATCCTGACGGTCTCGCTGATCGCCGTGCCGCTGCTGTTCCTGATCGGGATCGGCGGCTTTGACTACTGGTTCTACTGGGCGATCGGACGCCCGACGCGGGCCGAGGAGCACTCCAGCCACGGAGCGCGCGGCTGGAAGGACTACTTCCGCATCAACACCGATCACAAGGTGATCGGCATCCAGTACACGGTCACCTCCTTCTTCTTCCTGCTCGTGGGTGGCCTGATCGCGATGCTGATGCGCGCCGAGCTGGCCGCCCCGGGTGCCCAGTTCGTCGACGCCAACACCTACAACGGCCTTTTCTCCGTGCACGCCTCGCTGCTGATCTTCCTGTTCGTCATCCCCGTGTTCGCGGGACTCGGCAACTTCGTGATCCCGCTGATGATCGGCGCGCCGGACATGGCCTTCCCGCGGCTGAACGCGCTCTCCTACTGGCTGCTGCCCGTTGCCGGGGCAATGATGCTCGGGAGCTTCTTCGCCCCCGGTGGGGCGTTTGCCGACGGCTGGACGGCGTATGCGCCGCTGTCGGTGGACGCGCCGATCGGGCAGACGTTCTTCTCGCTCGGCGTGCAGTTCGCGGGCGCCTCCTCGATCATGACCGCGCTGAACTTCCTGGTCACGATCATCACGATGCGCGGGCCGGGCATGAGCTTCTTCCGCATGCCGCTGCTCGTGTGGGCCAACTTCGCGACCTCGCTGCTGGTCGTGATCGCCACCCCGTTCATCGCCGCCTCGCAGTTCTTCGTGCTGCTCGACCGCGCGCTGGGCTTCAACTTCTTCAACGCCGCCAAGGGCGGCGACGTGCTCATGTATCAGCACGTCTTCTGGTTCTACTCCCATCCGGCCGTCTACATCATGATGCTCCCCGGATTCGGGATCGTCAGCGAAATCATCGCCGTGAAGGCGCGCAAGCCGATCTTCGGCTACCGGATGATGGCCTTCTCGCTGCTGGCGATCGTCGGACTCGGCTTCACCGTCTGGGCGCACCACATGTTCACCTCGGGGATGGCCGACTGGATCCGCATCCCGATGGCGATCACGACCGCGATCATCGCCGTGCCGACGGGCATCAAGATCTTCTCCTGGCTGGCGACGCTGTGGCGAGGGGTGCTGCACCTCGACACGCCGATGCTGTTCGCGCTCGGCTTCCTGACGACGTTCACACTCGGCGGCATCAGCGGCGTGATGCTGGCGATGATCCCCTTCGACATCCACGTCAGCGCCACCTACTTCATCGTCGCGCACATCCACTACGTGCTGTTCGGCGGGTCGCTGATGACGATCTTCGCCGGCGTCTACTACTGGTTCCCGAAGATGACCGGGCGCATGTACGACGAGCGCCTGGGCAAGTGGCACTTCTGGACGACGTTCGTGTTCTTCAACCTGACGTTCGGGCCGATGCACATCCTCGGCCTGCAGGGGATGCCGCGGCGCGTGGAGGACTACTCCTCGAAGTTCGGCGATTTGAACATGGCGATCTCGATCATGAGCTTTGCGCTCGGATTGAGCACGCTCGTGTTCCTCTACAACATGGTCACGAGCTGGCGCGGCGGGCCGCGCAGCGTGAGCAACCCGTGGCGCGGGATGACACTCGAGTGGCAGGTCTCCTCGCCGCCGCCAATCTTCAACTTCGACCGCCTGCCGACCGTCGTCGGCGGTCCCTACGAGTACGGCGTCCCCGGCGCCGTGCACGGAATCTTCACGCCGGAGCCCGCCACGGTCGGCGCCGGCTCAGGCCTGGCGCGAGCGCCGAGCGAGTGAGCGAGGTGACGAGCAGATGAAAGAGATCCTGGTCGTTGCCAACCGCACGCTCGGCGGCGCGAAGCTGCTCGAGCTGGTCCGCGAGCGGGCCGCGGGCGGCGATGTGCGCTTCCGGCTGGTCGTGCCCCAGAGCAAGCCTTCGGCGGGGCTCGTGATCTACGACGAGGCCGTGCGCGAATCCGCCCAGGCGCGGGTCGACCTTGCGCTCTCGCTGGTCGCGGACGAGGCGATCGAGGCCACCGGCGAGGTCGGCGACCCCGACCCGTTCCTGGCGACGATGGACGCCGTCGCCGAGCGCCGGCCGGAGGAGATCATCATCTCCACGCATCCGGCCCAGAGCTCCGGCTGGCTGCGGCGGGATCTGATCGAGCGGATTCGCAACGCCTCCGGGCTGCCGGTCGAGCACGTCGTGATCGACCTCGAGCAGGAGGGCCTCGCCTTCAAAGTCAGCCTGGTGCTCGCGAGCAAGACGCTCGGCGGCGAGGAGCTGCTCGACCACCTGCGGGCGAAGGCCGCCGACGGGGGCGCACAGCCCGGAGGGCTGGGTCAGCACCTGTTCATCGTCGTCGTGCCCCAGCCCGACGGCAGCGGCGGCGCGCCGCGAATCGCACGCGCGCGCCTGGCGGCGATGCTCGACCAGCTGCACGGCGACGGGCTGCTCTCCTCGGGCATGATCGGCGACCCCGACCCCTACACGGCGGCCGTCAACGCGCTGGAGCTGTTCAGGGTCGACGACGTCGTCATCTCGACGCTCCCGGACGAACGCTCGGGCTGGCTGCGCGCGGATCTGATCGAGCGCGTGCGCCACGCCACCTCCGCGCCGGTCGAGCACGTAGTCGTCGACCTCCAGGCCACCTCGACCGCGGCGCCAGCCGCATAGCGAGGACGTGATGGAGGCTGCCAGCATCGCCCACCCGGCCGCTCACGGCGAGCACGACCACCACGGCCCGCCGGCGGCCAACAGCAGCTCACGCGTCGAGCCCCAACTGCTGGGGATGCTGCTTTTCATCATCTCCGAGGTGATGGTCTTCGGCGCTTTCTTCACGGCCTACTTCTTCATACGCGTGGCCCAGGGCGACGCCTGGCCGGCCCCGGGGACGGACCTGCCGGTGGCGGTCGCGGGCGTCAACACGGCGATCCTCGTGTCCTCCTCGATGACGATGCACTGGGCGCAGACGGCGATCAAGAACGGCAACCGCTTCGGCCTGAAGGCGGGCATCCTCACGACCTTCCTGCTCGGCTGCACGTTCCTGTTCATCCAGATCAACGAGTACGCGAACATCGGCTTCGCCCCGCAGGACAACGCGCAGACATCGATCTTCTACTCGCTCACGGGCCTGCACGGCGCACACGTGTTCATCGGGCTGCTGCTGCTGCTGTTCGTCACGATCAGGGCCTTCCGCGGCCACTACACGCCCGAGGAGCATCGCGGCGTCGAGGTGCCCGGCATCTACTGGCACTTCGTGGACATCATGTGGCTCGTCGTGTACACGACCGTCTACGTGATCTAGCGCCATGGACCGTGCGCGACCGTGCTCTCGCCGAGGGAAGTCGCGGACGTGCTGAACCCGCTTCGCTCAGAGGCCGAGGCGTTTCGCCTGCTGCTGTACGCGATCGTGGTCTTCGTGGTGGTCGTCGGCCTGATCGAGATCCTCCGCGCGATCCTCTAGACCCTATGCCGTAGGTCGCCCACCGGGTTGACCGTCGGAGCTAGCAGGCCGGACACTCCTCGCGGGGGTTTGTCTGGCCGGAGAACGGCTCCGGCTGACCCCAATTCGATGAGGAGGTCCGGCCATGACCGGAATGGTGACCTATGCGGGGCTCGATGTCCACGCCCGCTCCACTCACGCTGCGGCGATTGACATTTCGAGCGGTGAGGTGCTGCGTGCGCGGTTCGGACCGGGCGTCGAGGAGCCGGTCGCTTGGCTTCAAGGCCTGCCTGGTCCGGTGCGTGCTTGCTATGAGGCGGGGCCAACCGGGTTCGGGCTCTATCGCGCCGCTGTTGCGGCCGGGGTGGCCGTGGAGGTGATCGCTCCGGGCAAGACACCTCGTGGTCCATCGGAGCGGGTGAAGACCGACCGCAAGGACGCGGAGCTGCTCGCGCGGCTGCTGCTTGCCGGGTCATTGACGAGTGTTGTGGTCCCGCCCGCCGAGGTCGAGGCCGCCCGCGAGCTGACGCGCGCACACGATGCGTGCCGGCGTGATCTGATGAGCGCCCGCCATCGGATCTCAAAGATGCTGTTGCGTCATGGCCGGGTCTATCCCGAGTCCTCGACCTGGACTGTGGCGCACCGGCGCTGGCTCGCACGTCAACAGCTTCAGGAGGCCGTCAGTGATCTGGTGCTCGCCGATCTGATCGCCTCCGTCGACGGGCTGAGCGCGCGCAAGGCGGCGATCGCCGAGCGGCTCTCGCGCTTGGCGCAAGATGAGCAGTGGTGGCCCACCGTCGCAAGACTGAGGTGCTTCCGGGGCGTTGACACGCTGAGCGCGTTCGCGCTTCACCTCGAGCTCGGCGGCGACTGGCAGCGCTTTGAGCGTGCCAGTGCACTGAGTGCATGGCTCGGGCTGATCCCATCACTGCACCAGTCCGGGGAGACATTCCACCAGGGCTCGATCACGAAGACGGGCTCGGGGTTCGCCCGCCGGCTACTGGTCGAGTCGGCCTGGCATTACGGACGCCCTCCACGGATCGGGGTGACGCTGCGCAACCGCCAGCAAGGCCAGCCCGATCATGTCCTGCAAATCGCGAACAGGGCTCAACAGCGCCTGCACCGTGTCTATCACCGCATGCGTGCCCGCGGCAAGGCGCACAACGTGATCGTCGTGGCGTGCGCACGCGAGCTCGCGTGCTTCCTCTGGGCAGCAGCCACCGCCGACTAAACCCGCCCACAGCCCTACAGGCCGGGAGGCCGGGGCGCCGGGCCACACGCGGCCGGCACGCGCGACCCTTCTATGGGCAGCATCCGAGCAGGAGCGCCACGCCCGTTTCTAGAGAGCGCACGCCGACAGCACGAAACCGGGCCCTGGGGTATCCAACCCCCGCATCATCAGACTGGCAACGCCGATACCGAGTCCGGCGTCCCGGCCTCCCGACCACAACCACCAGTCCACCGAGTGGGCGCGATCAACCACGCCTACTTGACAAACGCAGCGACATATCAGATGGAGCCGCGCAAGCGAGCCTGGATCGGCGCGCTCGAGTTGATCGCGACGATCGTCGTCGCGCTCGCGATCGTCGCCTTCGCCGTGTGGTTCTTGTTCTTCGCCCACGACCCACTGCTTCGCGGCTAGCGCAGCCACACGGCCGGCGGCGCCCGGCTGCTACTTGACGGTAAGCGTCCCGTACATGCCGGCCTGGCGGTGCCCCGGAGCCTCGCAGAAGAACGTGTAGCTGCCGGGCTTGAGCGTGGCCGTGACGGTGGAGGTCGTCTTGGTGGTGAACGGGCTGGAAGCGATCACCGCGCCCTTGGCTGTCGCTCCGTTGACGCCTGCTTCGAGCGCGATGTTGTGCGAGACGCCCGACAGGTTCGGCATTTCCAGCGTGACCGGGCCCGGAGTTCCGCTCGCCTTGTCGGTCACATATGCGAGCTGCCCGCTCGGGCTTGCCGCGATCGAGAGCTTGCCGCCCTTCTCGACGGCCGGCTTGCCGGCGCCGGGCGCTTGCACGGCTGTCGCGAGCAGGCCGGTGTCCTTGCCGGCCCTGTCGACCGACTGGGCGACATACGTGGAGACGTCTTTCAGCGTCGAGCCGGTGACGAGATCCTTGGGCATCGCCCCCTGGGGGTTGGGAATCTGGATCTGGCCTTCGACGATGCTGCGAACCGTGTTGCGGTTGGCGCCTTCGTGCAGGCTCGCCCGAAAGGCTTCATCGAGGTTCGGCCCGACGACGCCCTTCGTTTCCGCGCGCGCGAGCGTGTGGCAGGAGCCGCACTTGGCGACGAACTGCTTCTTGCCTTCGATCACGTTCGCGTTCTCGGTGCCGCCCTTGACCGAGCAGCCGGCCGTCACGAGCGCAAGCGCGGCCAGCACAGCGGCGGCGGCCGATTGCAGCGCGAGCCCGCGCCGGCGACTGCGGCCGGGACCATCCATGGCGGGGAAAGCGTGCGCGCGGCTCATGAGCGGGCGGAACACTATCCGAAGCAGCGGGTGCCTCGACGGCCGCTCACAGCGGGCGCAGCTTCGCTTTCACGGCCTCTGAAGGCCGTCCAGCTCGCCGCGCGCCGCCGCGATCACACCGCGTGCCACGCCGTCCCACGACCAACGCTCGCGGACCGTGCCGACGAGGCCCGCGCGCGTGCGCTCGCGCAGCTTCGGATCGGCCTGCAGCCAGCCGAGGACGCGCTCGGCCAGGGCGCGCACGGCATCATCGTCCACCGCAAAGGACAGCCAGCTGCCGGCCTGCGCAGGTACCGCCCGCTGCAGCGCATCGCTCACCTCGGCCAGTCCCGAGTGAGCGGCGCTGATCGGCAGCGCTCCGCAGGCGGCGGCCTCTGCCGCGACCATGCCGAAGGCCTCCGGAAAGGTGCTCGGCACGACGAGCGCCTCACAGGCCGGCAGCAGCTCGGCGAGCTCCTCGTGATCGAGGCGGCCGGTCAGCACGACGCGCTCATCGAGCGTGCGAGCCGCGGCCAGATAGCGCTCGCGATCCTGTCCGTGCAGCCCATCGAGGAATGCCAGCAGATGGCGCAGCGGCTGCGCGGGCGCCCCGCGGTCCTCGAGCGCCCGGCCCGCCAGGGCGATCGCGCGTGCCTGTTCCATCTCACCTGCCATCAGCGCAGCGCTCAGACGCTCGAGCCCGTCCCGGTAGGCGCCGAAGCCGACGACCACGAGCCGTGCCTGCGGCACGTGCTCGAGCACCAGCGGCCAGGCGGCGAGCAGCAGATCGACGCCCTTGCTGACGATCAGCTTGCCCACGAACGCCACCAGCCGGTCGCGCTCGGGCTCCAGGCGCGCGAGCGCCTCCGCAGCCGCCTGCTCGTCGCGCGCGAACGCATCCGCCGGCTGCTGCTCCCGTGCCCCGCTCGCGCGCAGGCGCACGGCGAGCTCGCGCACGCCGGCGGCGGCACGCGCGGGATCGCGGGGGGCGAAGCGCTCGACATCGACGCCCGGAGGGCCGAGGCGTGTGCGCGCGGCAAGCTCGGGGTCCGCCAGCGCATCCCACAGGCTGGCGGCGGTGTGATGTGAGCCGACGAGGATCGCGCGTGCTCGCGCAAGCCCCTCGCGAGCGAAGCCGAGGAAGCGCTCGGGAGACGGCTTGACGGTGTACTCGAGCGCGCTGCCGTGCACCTTGACGGCGTATGGGACCTGGTCGGCAAGCCCACGGGCGAGGATCACCGGACCCATCACCAGGTGGTTGGCGAGCGCCAACTCGGGAGTCACGAGCGCGCACAGCTCGCGCACGGCTGCGACGTTCGCGTCGATGTAGCGCGCGACCTCCGCTTCGCTGCACTCGTCGAACGTCTGTGCCTCGATCCCCTCGTAGCGGTCGGCCACGTAAACCGGCAGCAGCCGGCCGATGTCCGGCCGGTAGACGGTGCAGCGCCCCGGCCGATCGGGGCTCGGCTCGCGCAGTGAACGCACCCGCAACGCCCCGCCGTCCCAGTCTCCGATTGCGTTCACGAACGGCTGCGCGTCCGGATGACGGTCCTGGCTGAGCAGGTGCACCTCGTGTCCGAGTTTCACGAGCGCCGCCGCCAGGCGCGCGTTGTAGACGTTCGATCCGGTCCCGCCGAGCAGGTAGCCGTGGAAGATGAGGATGCGCACCGCGGCAGCCTACCGATCCCCTCTCCCGCCGCCGCTCCGATAAAGTCCCGGCCGTGAGCACGCGCCAGCGCTACCGCCTCCGCAACCCCGCCAGCGGCCGCGACATCGTGATCGAGGCGGTGCCCGGAGAGATCTATCGTCGACCGCGACATCCGGCGAGCCCGCTGGAGGTCGTCGGCAAGGTCCTGCCGCTCGCTCCCTCCTCCTCCCGGCTGCCGTGGGCGGTCGAGAACCTGCGCTTCTGCCCGTGGTGTGAGCAGCTCGCGCAGAAGGACCTCAACGACTGTCCCACCTGCGGCCGGCGCATGGGCCCGCTCGGCTCTCCGGCGGCTGGCGGCCGATGACTCGCGCCGTCGTCGTCGCGCTCGCCCTGCTGCTCGCGGGGCTCACCCTCGGCGCCTGTGGGGGCGGCGGCAGCTCCTCCGACGCTGTGCCGAAGAGCACTCCGGACATCACGCCGCCGAACGACACGAGCGCTGAAAAGGCGGCCGTGCAGACGACTTCGACGTCAACCAGCTCGACCAAAACGGGCACCTCCAGCGAAGCCTCGACCGCCGATGAAGCCGGCGGCAACGAAGCGACCGAAGAACCGACCAGCGGCGGCAGCTCGAGCGGAGCGGCGAAGAGCAGGCGGCGCCGCCGGGCGGCGCATCCGCCGAAGAAAAAGAAAAAGCCGCCTCCAGCGAAGGCAATCGGCGCGCAAATCAGCCGCCGCCGTCGAGCCCGCACCGGGCGGGCGCCGGCGCCGCCTAGCCGCGCAAGGAGCGGCGCGGCAGCGCGACGTGCGCGGTCGCGCAGCCCGAGGACGCAGCTCGCGCCGGCCAGCGACGCCCTAGGGTGTTGAGATGAGCGTGGCGCTGTAGGTCAGGCGCGCCGTCTGATACAGGCAGAAGTACTGCACGGCGCTGCCGATCGCCGTCTGAGTGCTCTGAGCGCTGGTGCTCGCGCACTGGCTTTTCGAGCGGCTGGCGCGCCAGGAGGTGTCCTTGCCGAAGCCCAGCGCCAGCGCAGGCGCCCACGTCGGCACGGTCAGCGCCACGATGTCGCCCTTTTTGACCGCGATCGTCCTTTCCAGCGGGAACTGGGCGGTCTTGCCGAAGTAGGACTGCAGCTTGACGGGCGGGCTCTGCGCGATCAGCTTGTAGGTGAGGTTCGGTTTCTTCTGCGCGCGCAGGATCGCGATCCCGGCTTCAGAGGCGCCGCCCTCGTTGGCGTTGAAGAACTTGACCTGCGTGGCATTCGGCTTGCCGAGCTGATCGTCCAGGCGACGATCGTGCCCGCGCGGGGCGCGCTCACGAGGTTGGAGTTGGCGCCGACCTTGACCTGAAAGCCGGTCGTGCGGCTGACGGCCAGGCAGGGGCTGGCTGGGCAGCTGGGAACTGTCGCGGGACTGGTCGTGGGCGGGATCACGCCAACTTCTGCGAGCGTCGCCGGCGATACCGCGGGCAGCGCAAGGGCGAGCGCGAAGCTCGCGAGGATCGCCATGTGTATGCGTTTCATGTTGTCCATTCAACACGACAGAGGGGCAGATGTAGCGGCTTGAACAATTCGCTATTCCCCCGCGAGTTCCTGCGCGGTGGCCGCGATCTCTTGCGCATCGCCGGGCGTCGGGTCCCACGGCAGGCGCAACGGATCGCCCTCATAGCGCGGAATCACGTGTACGTGGAAGTGAAAGACCGTCTGAAAGGCGACGGCGCCGCAAGAGTTCAGGAGGTTCACGCCGTCGGCTCCCAGGCGCTCCTTCACGCGCGAGCCCAGTCGCTGGGAGGCGAGCGCGACAGCCGCCAGATCCTCGGGCTCGATGCCGAGCAGGTCGGGGCTGTGCGTGCGGGGGATCACCAGCGCGTGCCCGCGCGTGGCAGGCGAGATGTCCATGAACGCGATCGTGCGCTCATCTTCGTCGACGATCGTCGCGGGCAACTCGCGCGCGACGATCTTGCAGAAGATGCAGTTGGGATCGGACACCGGCGCAAGCCTATTCGGATCTGCCCTCATGCGGGCGCGCACGCGCGAACGCGAGCGCCTGCTCGCGAGTCGCGATCTCGCCCGCGTAGCGGGCCTCTGAGAGCTCCGCCAACAGCTCGCCCACACGCGGGCCCGTGTCGATGCCGAGCGCTTCAGCCAGCTCGTCCCCGCGCAGCAGCGGCGCGGGCGGCCCGTCTGAACGCCAGCGCAGCGCGTCCGCCAGCAGGCCACGAGCGACCGCCAGGTGCGCATCGATCGACTCCTGCGCGCGATCGCCACGCGTGGCGAGGCGATCGCCGATCGACAGCAGCGTGACGTCGACCTCGACGGGCGAGCACCTGTTCAGATAGCCGAACACGGTCCTGCGCGACAGCGGCTGAGGCTCGTGAACGAGGAAGCCCAATCGCAGGTGCTGGCGCACCAGCGCCGCCACATGCGCTCGCAGCCGCTCGCTGGAGCGCAGCCTCCTCAGCACCTCGCGAGCAAGCTGCGCGCCGCGCTCGTCGTGACCGATGAACGTCACGCGTCCGCCGGCGCGAACCTCGCGTGTGAGCGGCTTGGCCGCGTCGTGCATCAGCGCTCCCCACCTCAGCGCGTCCCCCCGCGTCATCCCATCGGCAAGCGGCTCGGCCAACAGCGCGGCGAGCTCAGCCCGATGGGGCCCGAGCACGGAGTCCGGTTCCAGCGGATCGATGGCCGCGGCGCTCGTCAGGGCCACGGTCCACTCCAGCACCTCCATCGTGTGCCCGTACACGTCGCTGTGGTGGAAGCGGTTCTGCTCGACCCCACGCAGAGCCTCGAGCTCGGGCAACACGACGCCCGTCGCACCCAGCTCACCCATCAGCGCCAGTCCGCGCAGCGCGTGGTGAGCGCCGACGATCCGCCGAAGCTCGACGAACACGCGCTCGGGCGAGCAGCTCTCGAGCCCCGCGGCGTGCGCGCCGGCAGCGAGCAGCGTGTCGGCCTCAGGCTCGAGCTCCAACTCGACCGCGACGCGCGCCAGGCGCAGCACGCGCAGGGGATCCTCGGCGAAGGCGCTCGGCGCGACCATCCGCAGCCGGCGCGCCCGGAGATCTGCCAAGCCACCGAGCGGATCGATCGGCTCGCCCCCCGCGATCGGCTCGGCGATCGCGTTGACCGTGAAGTCGCGCAGCGCCAGATCCGCCTCCAGCGAGCCGCCGCGCAGCGGCTCGACATCGACCTGCCAGGAAGAGTCGCGTGCCACCACCCGCCATGCGCCGAACTCCTCCGACAGCGCAAAGCAGGCAGCGCGTCCCGCCGCTCGGGCCACGGCGGCGGCGGCCCGCGCCGGATCGCCCTCGACGACCACGTCCAGATCAGCCGTCGAGCGCCCCAGCTCGCGGTCGCGGATCGCGCCCCCCACCAGCCACGCCGGGGCGCCGGCCAGCCCGCTGCGGATGGCCTGCAGGCCGTCGCTCATGCCCGGGCGGGGAGCCAGGCCGGCGGATCCCCGGCGCCCTGCTCGATCGCGACGCCATCGCGGTGATAGACGCGCGGCACGCGCGGCGTCAACGAGCAGGTGACCTCGTAGTTGATCGTGTCGAGCCTGCCGGCGACCGCCTCGGCGGTGATCTGCTGGCTGCCCTGTGAGCCGATCAGGATCGCCGGCTCGCCCCGCAGCCGCTCGACGCCTCGATCGACGCCCAAGTCGACCGTGACATTGTCCATGCTGACCGTCCCGACGAGCAGATGGCGGCGACCGCCGATCAGCACCTCCGCGTTGTTCGAGAGCCCGCGCCGCCAGCCATCGCCGTAGCCGATCGGCAGAACCCCCAGACACGTGTCGCGCTCGGCCACGAAGCGCCGGCCGTACCCCGCGCTCTCCCCCGCCCTGCACGCCTTCACCTCGGCCACGTAGGAGCTCAGCTCCAGCACCGGCTCGAGCGCCCGTGGCGCGGGATCCTCGCCGAACGGGTCCATCCCGTAGACGGCGATCCCACAGCGCACCATGTCGAACTGCGCGTCGGGGGCACGGAGCACGGCGGCACTGTTGGCCGCGTGCGCGAGCAGTTGCGGCTGCTCGGCCTTGACCGTCTGCGCCCAGCGCGTGAACGTCTCGAGTTGCCGCTCGAAGAAGCCTTCGTCGCCGAGATCGTCGGCTGTGGCGAAGTGCGTCATCACTCCCACCGGCTCGACGCCCGGCACTTCCCGCGACAGCGCGAGCACGCGCGAGGCCTCGCCGGAGTCGCGCGTTCCGAGCCGCCCCATGCCGGAGTCGAGCTTCACGTGTACCCGTCCTCCGCCGGCGGCGGCGACCGCGTGCACGTGCTGCTCGCTCCACACGACCACATCGGCGTCGGCCGCCAGCGCCAGCGCCAGCTCGGGCGGCGTGAGCGCGCCCATGACCAGCACGCGCGCGGTGCTCACGCCCGCCCCGCGCAACTCCTGCGCCTCCTGCGCGCTCGCGACGGCCAGCCAACTCGCACCGCCGGCGAGCGCCGCGCGTGCGCTCTGCGCCGCCCCGTGGCCGTATCCGTCCGCCTTCACAACCGCGCACAGCGAGACGCCCTCGCGCAGCTCTGAGCGAAGTCGCGAGCAGTTGCGCTCGAGCGCCGCCACATTCACGCTCGCCTGCGCGCGCGGCGCCGTCATGAGCCCGCCTCGGCACGTGCCGCGGGTAGCGACTCGATCACATCCCCGGCGATCACGCCCTCTACGGCGCCCTGGCGCCGCGCCGCCTCGCGGCCGGCGGCGGCGTGCAGCCAGACCCCCGTCGCGGCGGCGGTGAACGCCTCCAGCCCCTGTGCGAGCAGAGCGGCGATGACGCCCGTGAGCACGTCGCCGGTTCCAGCCGTCGCGAGCGCGGGGCTGCCGCCACGGCTGACCGCAACCCGCCCCGTGGGGTCGGCGATCAGCGTGTCGTCACCCTTCAACACGACCACCGCGCCGGCCCGCTCGGCCGCCGCGCGCACGTGCAGCAGGCGCTCGCGCTCGATCTTCTCGCTGTCCAGCTCCAGCAGCCGTCCGAGCTCGCCCGCGTGCGGCGTGAGCACCGTCAATGCCTCTCGGCTCGCCAGCTCGCCGAGCCGGCCCGCATGAGCGTTGAGACCGTCCGCGTCCAGCACCATCGGCGCGTTCGCTTCGCGCGCCAGCTGCCGCGCGAAGGCGACCGCTGCCGTGCTGCGTCCAAGGCCGGGCCCGAGGGCGAGCGCGCCACCGGGCCTGATGCCCTCCAACACGCCCGCAACCGCCGCCGGGGCGAGCGCGCCGTCCTCTTCCTCCAACCCGCGCGTCATCAGCTCGGGGGTGTCGCCGCCCGCGATCACGTCCTGTAGTGAGGCCGGTGTGCAGGCGATCACATAGCCCGCACCCGCGCGCATGCTCGCGCGCGCAGCCATCCTCGGCGCACCCGTCAGCCCCCGTGATCCGCCTGCGACCAGCACCTGGCCGGAGGCGAACTTGGTCGAGGCCGCCCCGCGCCGCGGAAGCTGCTCGCACACCGATGCGGCGATCAGGCCGATCCGCGCGCTCTGCGACGCGCCACGCGGTATGCCGATGTCGATCACGCGCACCTCGCCCGCGTGCTCCTTTCCGGGCATGATCCACAGGCCCGGCTTGGCGGCATGGAAGCTCACCGTCACCGCAGCGCGCACCGCACGGGCGGAGACGACCCCCGTCGAGGCCTCGACACCGCTGGGGACGTCCACGGCCACGACCGCCGCGCCGGCGACGTTGATCGCGTCGATCGCCTCGGCGCTCGCGCCGTGGGGCTCACCGGCGAAGCCCGTGCCGAGCAGCGCGTCGACGATCACCGCCGCATTCTCGATCGCCGCCGCGCCGTCTCTCAACGAGACCGGTGGATCGCCCGGGAGACGCTCGAGATTCCGTGCCGCGTCGCCGCCGAGCTCCTCCGCGGGGGCCACGAGGACGACCGTCACCCACCGGCCGGACTCGCGTAGCAGCCGCGCCACCACGAATCCGTCTCCGCCGTTGTTGCCCTTTCCGCACACGACCGCCACGGGTCCATCCGAGGCGTGGACCTCGACCGCGCTCGCCACCGCGGCGCCCGCGCGCTCCATCAGCTCGAGGCTCGGCACGCCCTGCTCCTCGATCGCCCAGCGATCGACCGCCCGCATCGTCTCGGCGTCGGGCAACGGCGTCAGCCAGTCGGGCAGGTCGTCCACGATCAGCGATGCTAGATGGTGGCTCGGGAGCGCGGCAGCCCCCGCTCACGCTTACTCGACCGTGACCGTCTTGGCGAGGTTGCGCGGCTGATCGACGTTCAGCCCGCGGTGGCGGGCGATCGCGTAGGCGAGCAGCTGCAACGGGATCACGGCGAGGATCGGCTGAAGCATCCAGTCAGTCGCCGGCACCGCGAGCGTCGCGTCGACGTGCGGGTCGACGACCCCGTCAGCAGCCGTCGTGACGGCGATCACGTGCGCGCCGCGGGCTCGCGCCTCCTGGATGTTCGAGACGAGCTTCTCGAGCACCGGCGAGCGCGTGGCCACGCACACGACCGGCGTGGCCTCGTCCAGCAGGGCGATCGGGCCGTGCTTCATCTCACCGGCCGCATAGGCGTCGGTCGAGACGTAGGAGATCTCCTTCAGCTTCAACGCGCCCTCCAGCGCCACGGGCAGGCCCACGTGGCGCCCGATGTAGAGGAAGAACTCGGCGTTCCAGCAAGTCTCCGCGATCACGTTCGTGCGCGTCTCACAGTCCTCGATCAGCTCGTCGATGCAATGCGGCAGGCGCTTTAGCTCTCCCACCAGCTCGGCGATACGCGCGGGCTCGAGCGTCCCACGCAGCTCCGCCAGGCGCAGTCCCAGCAGGTACATGACGGCCACCTGGCAGACGAACGTCTTGGTCGCGGCGACCCCGATCTCGAGACCCGCGCGTGTGTACAGCACGCCATCCGCGTCGCGCGTGGCCTGCGAGCCACGCGTGTTCGTGATCGCCAGCACCGTCGCGCCGCGCTCGCGGGCCAGCCGCATGGCTGCCAGCGTGTCGGCCGTCTCACCCGATTGGGAGATGCCGATCACGAGATCGCCGGGGCCGACCACCGGGTTGCGATAGCGGTACTCCGAGGCGATGTCCATCTCGACCGGCACTCGTGCCCACTCCTCCAGGGCGTAGCGGCCGATCAGGCCCGCGTGGTAGGCGGTTCCGCAGGCGACCACGACGATCCGCTTGACGCCCGCGAGAATCGCCTCGTCGAGCGCGCCCTCCTCGTCGAGGTCGACGCCGTCGCCGCGCGCCGTGCGGTCGGAGAGCGTGTCGGCCACCGCGTCGGCCTGTTCGTGGATCTCCTTCAGCATGAACGTGTCAAAGCCGCCCTTCTCGGCGGTCTCCTGGTCCCAGTCGACCGCTTCCACGGCCCGCTGCACCCGCTCACCGGAGGCCGTTGTGATCGTCACGCCCTCCGGTCGCAGGATCACGATCTCGCCGTTCTCCAGGTACTGAACCCGACGGGTCTCCGCCAGGAACGCCGGCACCGCCGAGGCCACGAACTGCTCGCCCTCGCCACGGCCGATGATCAGCGGGCACTCCTTGCGCGCCCCCACCAGCACCTGCGGCTCGTCCAGGCTCATCGCCACGAACGCGTAGTGGCCCTCGAGCTCCGCGTAGGCGGCACGCACGGCATCGGCCAGGTCGTCCACGTAGTGCGCCGCGACCAGATGGGCGATCACCTCGGCGTCCGTCTCGGAGGTGAACACGCTTCCCTGCCCCGTCAGGCGCTCCTTCAGCGCCATGAAGTTCTCGACGATCCCGTTGACGACCACGTGGATGCGATCGCCGCTGTCGTAGTGCGGGTGCGCGTTCTCCTCGCTGACCCGCCCGTGGGTGGCCCAGCGCGTGTGACCGATGCCCGTGCTCGCGGGCCTCGCGGCTACAGCGACCGCGCCGTTACGCGACTGCGCCTGCTCGCCGACGTCGAGCTTGCTGCGCAGCGCGCTAAGGTTGCCGACCGCTCGCACCGCCTCGATCCGCCCGTCGGCGATCACCGAGATCCCGGCCGAGTCATAGCCGCGGTACTCGAGCTTGCTCAGCCCGGCGAGCAGCAGCCCGCGAACTGGGCGCTCACCGACGTAGCCAACGATGCCGCACATCGAATCGAAGATACCAGCGCCACTAGGCTCATCTCGACCTGCACAGGCGCTGCCAGACGCATGTTCTCAGCCCAGCTCGGCCTGCACCAGCGCAACCAGCCGCTCGCAGACCTCCTGCGCCTCCTGCTCGCTCGGAGCCTCCACCATCACCCTGACGAGCGGCTCGGTGCCGCTCGGGCGCACGAGCACGCGGCCGCGCCCCTCTAGCTCCCGCGCGGCAGCCTGCACCGCGTCATCGACGCTCTCAGCCTGCGCAAGCGCGTCGCGATCGCGTACGCGTACGTTCACAAGGCGCTGTGGCAGCTTGGCCATCGCGTGGCGCTCACTCAAGTCGCCGCCCGCCAGCGCCTCCAGCATCAGCAGCGCGCTCGCGATCCCATCGCCCGTGCGATTGAAGCCCATCTCGATGATGTGCCCCGACTGCTCGCCTCCAAGCACCCAGCTGCGCGCGCGCAACTCCTCCAGCACGTAGCGGTCCCCGACGTTCGTCGTCGCGACCGACACACCCTCGCGCTCCATCGCCGAGTGAAAGCCGTAGTTGGTCATCACCGTGACGGCCACGCCGTTGCCGCTCAGGCGCCCGCAGTCTCGTAGGTGAAGCGCCGCCAGCGCCATCAGCTCATCGCCGTCCACCACACGCCCCAGGCGATCGACCGCCAGCACGCGGTCTCCGTCGCCGTCGAAGGCGAAGCCCAGCGCGTGCCCGCCGGAGACGACCTGCTCGGCCAGCGCCTGCACGTGCGTGGAGCCGCAGCCGGCGTTGATGTTGCGCCCGTCCGGCTCATCCGCGGTCACCGTCACCTGCGCGCCCAGCCGCCGGAAGATCTCCGGAGCGACATGATAGGTGGCGCCGTTGGCGCAGTCGAGCAGCACGTCCACGCCGCTCAACTCGAGCCCCTGAAAGCGTGTGTGCAGCTCGCGCAGGTAGTCCTCCGGCGCCCCTCTCAACTCGCGCACGCGGCCAATCGCCGCACCCGCGCGAGGCGCCGGGTGGTCCTCGATCGCCTGCTCGATCGCGTGCTCCTTCTGATCGTTCAGCTTGTAGCCGTCGCCGGCGAAGAACTTGATGCCGTTGTCCTCATACGGATTGTGCGAGGCCGACAGCACGACCGCCAGGTCGAAGCCGTAGCGCCCGATCAACAGCGGCGCGGCCGGCGTCGGCAGCACGCCGCCCAGCAGCGCGTCCCCACCGGCCGAGCTGACTCCCGCCGCCACCGCGGCCTGCAGCATCTCACCCGACTCGCGCGTGTCGCGCACGATCAGCACCTGCGGGCGCTCGGCGCCCGTCTGCGCAGTTGCCGCGCGCCCGAGCGCGAGCGCCAGCTCGGCGGTCACGAAGTCTCCGACCGCGCCACGAACGCCATCGGTCCCGAACAGCTTGCGGGTCATGCTTCCCCCTTGCGGTGTGGATCTAGCGCTTGGAGAACTGTGGCTTCTTACGGGCCTTCTTCAGCCCGGCCTTCTTGCGCTCCTTCGCGCGCGAGTCGCGCGTCAGGAAGCCTCTGCGCTTCAACTCTCCCCGCAGGTTCGGGTCGGCCTCCAACAGCGCCCGCGATACGCCATGGCGCAGCGCCCCCGCCTGGGCGGAGATGCCGCCGCCGTGCAGTCGCGCGACGACGTCCATCTTCTCCTGATAGCCGACCGTCTCAAGCGGCTGGCGGATGTTCCGCTGCAGCGTGTTGCGCGGGAAGTGCTGCTCGAGCGTGCGCCCGTTGACCAGATAGGTGCCCTTGCCCGGCCGCAGCGTCACGCGCGCAATTGCCGTCTTGCGCTTGCCCGTGGCTCGGTAGCGGGCGCCCGCCGCCAGGTCGATCGCGGCCGTGGCGATCGGCTCGGTGAGAGCCTCCTCGCCCTCCTCCGCGCCCTCGCCCGCCGGGACCTGCTCGCCCGCCTCGTCCTCGACCGCGTAGGGATCCTCGTAGCCCTCGCCGCTCCCCAGCGGGTCGGCGCCCTCGGGGACGATGTCGACCTCCAGATGCGCTCCCGGCACCGACGGCTTCACGCGCGGGGTCGCCTCCTCGGCCTCCTCCGCGTCGTCCTCTGAGACGGCGGCCTGCACGGCCTGCTCGTCCTCGGCCTCCTGCAGGGCCTCAAGCGGCGCGTCCTCGGCGACGCCGGCGATCTCCAGCGCCTCCTCGGTGGGCGCGGCATGGCCCTCGCCGCCGGGCTCGGCGGTGGGCGGCTCCGGCGCGCTCTGCCCGCCCGGTGACTCTTTGGCCTCCTGCGCGGCCTCCAGCGCCGCGTCCTCGGCCGAGCCGGCGATCTCGCTGGCCTCCTCGTTCGGGACGGCGTGTTGCTCGGCCTGCGGCGTGTCCTCCGCGGAAGGCTCGGCGTTCTCGGCGGGTGTCTCGGGGTTCTGCTCGTCGGCCATCAGCGCTCGATCTCCAAAGGTTGCGGTTTCTGGGCGACGTGCGGGTGCTCCGGCCCGGCGTAGATCTTCAGCTTCGTCAGCTGCTTGCGCGCGAGCCGGTTGCGGGGCAGCATGCCTTTCACGGCCAGCCTGATGATCTCCTCGGGGCGCCTCGCCTGCAGCTCCTCGAACGTCCGCGAGCGCAACCCGCCGGGATAGCCCGAGTGGCGGTAATAGCGCTTGTCTTGGCGCTTGTTGCCCGTCACGTGCACCTTCTCCGCGTTGACCACCACCACAAAGTCCCCCGTGTCCACGTGCGGGGTGTACTCGGGCTTGCGCTTGCCCCGCAGCACATCGGCGATCTGTGTCGCCATCCGCCCGAGCGTCTTGCCGTTCGCGTCGACCACGACCCAGTTGCGCTCGCGGTCGGTCGGCTTTGCTACGTAGGTCTTTGTCGAGGGAGCCATGGCGTGAAAAAGGCCACGCTGGCCGATCGGCGATCGGTCGCGCGGCGAAGCGAACATCATAGGCGAACGCCCGCCCATTCGTAAGGCTACGTGCCCCGACAACCTCGAAGCCGCAAAATTTGGCTTCTCAGGCGTCCGCGGCGGCAGTCGCTGCGGTGACCGGCGCCACTACGGGTGTTCGGGGGACTGGCGCACGGGTCTCCCGAAAAAAGGCGAGAACAGCCCGCCAAGGGCCGAAGGATCGTCGTTCCTGACAAGGACGCACCGAGCGTGGCGTGCTTCGCACGCGAGCGAGGGAGGACGCCGTCAGGAGCGGCGAGACAAGGCCCGACTTACTCCCACTCGATTGTGCCGGGCGGCTTCGATGTGATGTCGAGCACCACCCGGTTGACCTCGCGCAGCTCGTTGATCATCCGTGAGGCGATCGTCTCCAGCAGGTCATACGGCAGCCTCGCCCAGTCGGCCGTCATCGCGTCATCGCTCGTGACCGCCCGCAGGACGACGACGTATCCATACGTGCGCTCATCGCCCTGCACGCCGACCGTGCGCACGTCCGGGAGCACGCAGAAGGACTGCCACAGCTCGCGATAGAGGCCCGCCTTGCGGATCTCCTCCTGCAGGATGTGATCGGCCTCGCGCAGCACGTCCAGGCGCTCCTTCGTCGCCTCGCCTCCGACGATCCGGATCGCCAGGCCCGGCCCCGGGAACGGCTGGCGCCACACCAGCCGCTCGGGCAGTCCCAGCTCGGCGCCCACCGCGCGCACCTCGTCCTTGAACAGCGCTCGCAACGGCTCGACCAGCTGGAACTGCAGATCGTCCGGCAGCCCGCCGACGTTGTGATGAGACTTGATCGTCGCCGCGCCTGTGCCTCCACCGGACTCGATCACGTCCGAGTACAGCGTTCCCTGGACCAGGAACTGAGCGCCCTCACCGCCGCTGGCGTCGACCAGCTTCGCGGCCTGCTCCTCGAAGACGCGGATGAACTCCGCTCCGATCGCCTTGCGCTTGGCCTCCGGCTCGGTCACCCCCGCGAGCTTCCGCAGGAACCGCTCCTCCGCATCCACCGCCACCAGCGGCACCTTGAACGTATCGCGAAACGCGCTCACGACCTGCTCGCCCTCTTGCTTGCGCATCAGCCCGTGATCGACGAACACGCACGTCAACTGCTCTCCGACCGCACGGTGCACGAGCAGCGCGGCAACCGAGGAGTCCACGCCGCCCGATAGCCCGCAGATCACGTTCGCCTCGCCGACCTGCTCGCGAATGCGCCTGATCTGGTCCTCCACGATCGAGGCTGCCGACCACGTCTGCTCGCAGCCGCACACCTCTGTCAGGAATCTCGTCAGGATCTCCTGGCCGTAGGGCGTGTGCACCACCTCGGGGTGGAACTGGATGCCGTAGATCGCACGCTCGATGTCCTCGACCGCCGCGACCGGCGAGGAGCTCGAGGAGGCGAGCGCGGTGAATCCGGGTGGCGGCTCATACACGGTGTCGCGATGGGACATCCAGCACGTCTGCTCGCGCGGCATGTCCCGCAGCAGAACCCCGGGCGCGGAGACGTGCAGGTCGGAGCGGCCGAACTCGCCGACATCCGCCTGCTCGACGCGCCCGCCCAACTCGTGCATCAGCAGCTGCATCCCATAGCAGATGCCCATCACCGGCACGCCCAGCTCCAATAGGCCACGATCCAGTCGCGGCGCCTGCTCTGCATACACCGACGCTGGCCCGCCCGAGAGGATGATCCCGCGCGGCTTGCGTCTGGTTATCTCCTCCAGCGCGACGTGATGCGGCAGCAACTCGCTGAAGACCCCGCAGTCGCGCACGCGCCGCGCGATCAGCTGGCTGTACTGACCGCCGTAGTCGATCACGACGACCTCTTCGTTGGCCGCCTCGATCGTGGCCCCCTGCGCTTGCGCCGGCTTGGGCGCCGTGGCAGCGGTTTCAGTCATTGACGAGCGCGGCAGCCTTCCCGTTGGTGGCGCCCATTCCCACTTCCTGATCGCGTTGCAACGACTTGCCCTCCGTCTGCAAAGCCGGAGCGATCACGACCTCTGCGCGGTTGAACTCGGCGAGGTCCTTGTGCCCGCACGTCGCCATCGACGTGCGCAGGCCGCCGAAAAGGTTGAACGTGCCGTCGTTCTCGCGCGCCGGCCCGGTCAGGATCTCCTCGAGCGTGCCGTTCTGGCGCGTGGCCACACGGGCGCCACGCGGAAGGCTCGGATGGAACGTCGCCATGCCCCAGTGGAAGCCGCGCCCGGGCGCCTCATACGCGCGCGCCAGCGGCGAGCCGATCATCACGGCATCCGCGCCCAGCGCGATCGCCTTCGAGACGTCGCCGCCGTTGCGCATCCCGCCATCGGCGATCACCTGGCTGTACTCGCCCGTCTCCAGCATGTGCGTCGAGCGTGCGTGCGCCACATCCGCGATCGCTGTCGCCTGCGGCACGCCGATCCCGAGCACCCCGCGGGTAGTGCAGGCCGCACCGGGACCGACGCCGACGAGCACGCCCGCCGCGCCCGTGCGCATCAGGTGCAGACCCGTGTGATAGGAGGCGCATCCGCCGACCACGACAGGGACGTCCAGTGAGGGGATGAACTCCTTCAGGTTGAGTGGCTCGGTGACCGTCGAGACGTGTTCACCTGAGACGACCGTGCCCTGGATCACCAGCACGTCCAGGCCCGCCTCCATCGCGATCTCGTGGTACTTCAGAACCCGTTGCGGGGTCAGCGACGCGGCGACCACGACCTTCTGCTCCTTGATCTCCGCGATCCGCTGGGCGATCAGCTCGGGCTTGATCGGCTCTGCGTAGATCTCCTGCATCTCGCGCGTGGCGAGATCCTTCGGCAGCAGCGCGATCCGTTCGAGCTGCTCCTCCGCGTCCTCGTAGCGGGTGAAGATTCCCTCAAGGTTCAGCACCGCCAAGCCGCCCAGGCCCCCGATCACGCCCGCCGTGCGGGGCGAGACGACACCGTCCATCGCCGACGCGAGCATCGGCAGCTCGAATTGGTAGGGCCCGAGCTTCCAGGAGATGTCGATGTCGTCGGGGTCGCGCGTGCGCCTCGATGGGACGATCGCGATGTCGTCGAATCCGTAGGCTCGACGGCCTTTCTTGCCGCGTCCAATCTCTACTTCCATCGCTCAATCCTCGCAGTCGGTGCGGACGAGAAGGCCCCGCTCGGGGCGGGGCCAATTGGGGGTCGGCGAGGCGCCGTTGGGAGGTTGTCGCAGACGTCAGCCAACTGGGTTTGAGCATAGCAATGGCGAACCCGCCCCGATCCCCTTGGATATCCTCGACGGACATGAGCGGCGGAGCCCACAACAGCTATGACCCGCATGCGGTCGAGGCCCGCCGGCAGGCGGCTTGGCGCGAGCGAGACGCGGCCAGCACACCTGCCATCCTCGACGATCGGCCACACCTCTACATCAAGCCCTCCGCCCCCTTCACCTCGGGCAACGTCCACATCGGCCACGTGCGCAGCTATTCGATCGGCGACGCCTATGCGCGCTTCCGGCGCGCGCGTGGAGACGACGTGCTGTTCAGCTTCGGCTTCGACGCCTTCGGCCTGCCCGCCGAGCTCGGCGCGATCGCCGGCGGTGTGCCACCGAGCGAGTGGGTGGCCCGCTGCGCCGAGCACATGACCGGCCAGCTCGAGCGGCTCGGCTTCTCCTTCGACTGGCAACGCTCGTTCCTCAGCTCCGACCCGATCATGTACCGCTGGTCGCAGTGGCTGTTCTTGACGCTGCTCGACGCCGGGCTCGTCTATCGGGGCACCGGCAACGTGGACTGGTGTGACACCTGCCAGACGACCCTCGCGACGATCCAGGTCGAGGACGGCCTCTGCTGGCGCTGCCACAACCCCGTGCGGCTGATCGAGCGCCCGCAGTGGTACCTGCGCATCAGTGCCCACGTGCCGGAGAACGACCTGCGCCTGCAGGAGCTGGCCGGCGGCGGCCGCTGGGACGAGGTTGCCCTCGCCAGCCAGCGCTTCGTGCTCGGCCGCGTCGACGGCGTGGAGGCGGATCTGATCGGCCCCGATGGTGGCCAGTTGACCGTCTTTACCCCCCACGCCGGCGCGCTGGAGCAAGCGCGCTTCGTGCTGATCTCTCCTAAGCACCCCCAGATCGACGCCTGGGCGGCCGATCCGGTGCTGCGCGAGCGTCTGGAGGAGCTGCGCTCTGGCGGCCTTCAGCGCAGCTCGCGCGATGCCGAGGCGATCGCCCTGATCGACACCGGCAGGATGCTCGTGGCCCCCGACGGGGAGCGCGTGCTGCCCGTGCTGATCTCGCCGGTCGTCGACGGGCGCTTCGGCGCGACCGCCGTTTTCGGCATCCCCGAGGAGGACCGCACCGACGAGGTAATCGCCGGGCGGCTTTCAGATCTGCTCGCCGCGAAGGGCAGCGGCGGCGTGAGCGCCTCGGCGGCGGCGGACGCAGTCGTCTCGTCACCGCGCCCGGCCGTTCGCTACAAGGCCGACGACTTCTCTATCTCCCGCCAGCGCTCGTGGGGAACGCCGATCCCGATCGTCTATTGCGAGACGCACGGCGCCGTGCCCGTGCCGCAGGAGCAGCTTCCGGTGCCGTTGCCGCTCGATATCACCCCTACGGGCGCTGGCAACCCGCTGGCCGAGCTGCGCGAGTTCGTCCAGACCACCTGCCCGGAGTGCGGCGGGCCCGCCGAGCGCGAGACCGACACGCTCGACTGCCATTTCGACGCGCTCTGGCTGTGGATCCCCGCGTGCGTGCCGCCCGAGGCGCGCGACGAGCCGCTCGAGGACATCCTCGCGCTTGCAGATCTGCGCCACTGGCTGCCCTCCGAGCGCGTCGTCGCGGGCTCTGACAGCGGCAACTTCGTCTTTGACCAGCGGATCGTCACGAAGGCCCTGCGCCAGATCGGCCCGCTCGCGTTCCTCGCCGATGGCGAGCCCTTCGCCGGCTGCCTGTTCCACGAGATGGTCATCAGCGACGGGCGCAAGATGAGCAAGCATCTCGGCAACGTCGTCGATCCCGACGCGCTCGTGGAGCGCTATGGCGCGGACACGGTGCGCCTGGCCGTCCTCTACGCGGCCCGCCCGCAGAAGACGCTCAACTGGAGCGACTCCGCCGTGCTGCGATCGAACAGGTTCCTGACGCAGGTGTGGGAGTTCTCGCAGTCGCGGCTCGCAGCCGCCAAGCAGCTCGCCTCCGCCGAGGAGCTACCCGCCGGCGTCGAGGGTTCCGACGGCGAGCCGATCAGAGACACCACCGAGCATCTCCGGCTCAAACTCGCCCAGTGGTCGGATAAGGCCGTAGAGAAGATCACGCAGGACATGGAGAGCCTGGAGATGCACAGCGCCGTCCGTAATGTCATGCGGCTGTTCGATCGCATCAAGGACTACGAGAAGCGCATACTCGCGCGCGAAGGAGCGCTGAGCCAGGCCGACAGCGACGCCCTGATCGACGCTCTGTCGGTGCTCGCCCAACTGCTCGGGCCGTTCGCCCCGCACATGTCCGAGGAGCTGTGGCTCGCCTTCGGCAACGACGAGCACGGCGCGCAGACGCCGTGGCCAGGCGTATCGTTTCAGGTGCCCGCATGAGCCCGCAGACCATCGAGAGTCCCCAACAGGGAGCCATCCAGCGGACGCGCTCGTGCGCGACCGGCCTGCTCTGTCACCGCTGTGACAACAGCTATCCGCTCGAGTCCACGGTGTTCGCCTGTCCGGACTGTGGCAAGGGGCTCGACGTTGTTTATGACTACGACCTGGCGGCCAGCCACTTCAAGGACTTTCCCAGCTCTGAGCGGCCCCACAACATCTGGCACTTCGAGGAGCTGCTCCCGATCGTCGACGCCGGCGCGCAGGCGCGAGTGGGGCAGTTCTCGGGCTACACCCCGCTGATCCGCGCCGACCGGCTCGGCGCCGAGCTCGGCCTCAGCAATCTGTACCTCAAGGACGACTCGAGCAACCGCCCGAGCCTCTCCTACAAGGACCGCGTCGTCTCGATGTCCGTCGCGCGCCTGCTCGAGCGCGGCAAGAGCGAGATCGGCTGCGTCTCCACGGGCAACGTCGGCACGGCCGTCGCCTCGCTCGCCGCAAAGGCGGGCGTCGATGCCTACATCTTCTACCCCAATCGCCTGGAGGAAATGAAGGCGCGTTCGTGCATGGCGCTCGGCGCGAAGGTCTGCCAGGTCGAGGGCAACTACGACGAAGCCAACCGCCGCTGCCGCGAAGTCGCCGAAACGACGGGCATGGACTTCGCCAACATCACCCTGCGTCCGTTCTACGCGGAGGGCGCCAAGACCGCCGCCTTCGAGATCGTCGAGCAGCTCGACTGGAGCTCGCCCGACCACATCGTCTCTCCCGCGGCGGGGGGCACGCTGTCCTCGCGCATGCACAAGGGCCTGGGTGAGTTGCAGCTCCTGGGCCTCTCAGAGACCGAGCGGACACGCATCCACATCGCTCAACCGAGCGGCTGCAACCCGATCAGCACGGCGATCCTCGCCGAGGAAGCCGAGGTGCATCCGGTGATGCCCGAGACGGCCGCCCACTCGCTGGCGATCGGCGCCCCCGGCGACGGCTATCTCGTGATCGACGCGGTGCACAAACGCGGCGGCACGGCCGGCTTCGCCTCAGACCCGGAGATCTTCGCCGGGATCGACCTGCTCGCGGCGACCGAGGGCCTTTTGACCGAGCCAGCCGGCGGCACCACGATCGCCGTGCTCGAGAAGCTCACCGCCGCCGGGCGCTTCGCGCCCGACGACACGGTCGTCGCGCTCATCACCGGCAATGGCCTGAAGACACTCGACGATCACCCGCAGAAGCCATGGCCGGCGAAGGTCGACTGCCAGCTCGACGCGATGCTCGCCGCGCTGGACGAGCTCAAGAGCGTCGAGTCGCTGATGCAGAGCGCTCGCAATCAGCTGCAGGCTTAGTCAGCCGCGCCGCAACAGCCGCCCGACCGCCGCCATCATCTCCTCGGTGCGCTCCTCGCGCTCCCGCCGGCCGGTCTTCGCTCCCTCGCCGCCGATCACGCAGACGCGCGCGTGATCGTCCAGCAGCCCCAGTGCCACCTTGTCCAGCGCCGCCTGAATCGCCGCGATCTGCGTGAGCACGTCGATGCAATAGCGATCCTCCTCGACCATCTTCGAGACGCCCCGCACCTGCCCCTCCACGCGCGCGAGGCGCCGCTGCAACTCGTCCTTGCTGGCCGTGTATCCACGTTGTCGCGTCATTGGCACTCAGCATACCCCTAGGGGGGATACCTTCCACAAACGCCGCTCGCCGGGAGTACAGTCCTCATGATGGCCGGTGAGCCCTCCGATCCGCTGCTCGAGCTGGCAGAGCGCAGACGCCAAGAGCGCCTTGCCGTCGAGGAGGCCGGAGGCGGGCAATCCGAGGGCTTCGAGCTGGCCGAGCAGGAACTGATCGAACACGCCTCTCACGGCGACCAGCACGCGCCGGCGAAGATCACGCAGGACGCCTCTCGTGAGCGCGAGCAAGCTGACGCGGCATACGGCGAAGCCGACGAGGAGCATCTGCCGGACTAGAGATCGCCCCGGCTGCCGCCTCAATGCTTAGCCAGAAAGAACCCGGCGATTCGCCAATCGCCATATAGAAAAACCCCGCCGGAGCGGGGCTTTTCCTTAGCAGGTCGAGCGGCGAGAGCGAATACAAGGTCGAGCGCGATCGCCTACTGCTGGCGCTGTTCGCCTACGCCGGCCTACGCCGCGCCGAGCTGCTGTCCCTCGACTGCGACGACATAGACCTTGACCGGCGTTTGATCCGCGCGCGCAACGCCAAGGGCGGGCGCCAACGCGTCGTGCCGATTCACCCCGGTCTCGTGCCGCTACTGCTTGCTGTCAAGCTCGACGAGAGAGGACAGGTAGTCCTTGAGGGTGTGCTCGCCGGAAGGCGGGCCGATCATGTCGGTCGTGCTGATCTCGGCGACAAATTTCAAGACCTCGCCACGGCGCGCATCGAGTGGCCGCAGCGCGGCCGCTCCTGCGCGGAAGACGCCGGGAGGCAGGGCAATGATGCGCGGGCGACGTCCGATCGCGCGGAATGCGAGTTCGAGCTCTTGGCGGCGAGTGAAGGTCTCTGGCCCTCCAACGTTCACCTCGGGGCGGGCTGCCTCGAGGGCGTCCAGGCACGCGACTGCGAGGTCCGCCTCGTGGATTGGGTTGTCTTTGGCGTCTCCGTGACCAATGAGGGGCACGGGTCCGGGCGAGTAGATAAGGGGCAGGATCTCCTGGAAGCCGGCGAAGAACCCGTTTGCGCGCACGACGGTGCTCTGGAGCGAGCTGGCCTGCAGCAGCTGCACGAACTCCTCGTGGGCGTCGACGTATTCCAGGCCTCGCAGGCGGTGTGCGTTGAGGACAGAGACATAGAGGAAGCGGGCAACGCCGGCTCTGACCGCGGCTTCGAGCAGCCGTCTGTTGCCGTCGAGGTCGACGGGGCGAAACCGGCCGTGCTCAGGCAGCCTCGCTGTTGAGCAGGATCGTCCGGCGACGGATATCACGGTGTCAGCTCCGCGGCACGCTGCGTCGAGATCGCCGTCCGGGGCAGTGAGGTCCGCGACGACGAGCTGCGCCGGCAGCGTCGTGAGCGTCGCCGCGCGGGTCTGACTGCGAAGGAGCGCGCGGACACTTTCGCCGCGCTTGGCGAGCTCGGCGACGAGCTGGCGTCCGAGGGTGCCCGTGGCTCCCGCGAGCAGAACGGTCATCGCTCGGGCACCACGAACGTGGGCGGGTCTGTAGCTTGCTCGGAGGCACCGAAGGGCCATGCCGTGGCGGCGCTAGCGGCCTGCTGGGCGCTGGTGAAGGAGACCTCGCTGAGGAACCCTGGCGCGCGGACCATGTCGCCTGCGAGGAAGATCCCGTTGCCGCGGTCGATCGCCGGGCGATCCTTCCAGCTGCGGCCAGGAAGGTCGACGGCTCCTGTGCGATTGAGCGAGACCTGCCGGCGGCGCCAGCACAGACGCTCACGCCAGCCGGGGAACCCTTCGTCCATCAGCAGTTCAAGGCGGGCAGTGCCCTCCTCTGCGCCGTCGGTGCCCTTGATGCCGATGTGCGCCTGGATTAGCCGGCAGTCATCCGGGGCAACGGTGCCGTCACGGGAGGAGAAGCTCTCGATAAGCGCTCCGTTTTCGAGGTCGAGGATCGCGATCGGGTCTCCCCGCCGGTGCTCCAGGACGAGGTCCAGCAGCGCGCATATCGCGCCCTCGGCGCGAAGCGTCTCGTCGGCCAGCAGCGAGCGGGCCTCGTGCAGCTCCATCGCGAGAACGACTGGTGGGTCCGGAATCTCGGTGACCCGCACCCCGGTTTGGATCGACACCCCGATCTGCTCTGCATGCTCGCCCAGGCGCCTTGTCAGCTCGCCCCATCCTCCCTTCACATGACGGATGCTCGGGGGTGCGTAGACCCAGCGCAGGCGCTCGGCGACGAACGCTGCCGAAAGCGAGCCCGGGTCGTGATGGAAGGACAGCGCTCCCGCGAGCCCGCACGCCAGCTCGGCACTGGCGCTGCCCTTTCGGGAGGCGACCCACGAGCGAAAGTCCTCCTCTGCCGGTGCGGAGCGCAGCATCAGCGGCAGAGCCCGCAGCAGCTGCGGCGGCAGGGTCTTTCTAAGCCGTTCGGCGTGGCGGTAGCGCACTCCCAGCGGAGGCGGCGTGACCGTGGGTGGGAGCAGGTCGTGCTTCTTCAACCACCGCCAGTTGGAGAGGCCCTTGTAAAGGGCGTGGGGCCCGAAGTTCGCCACGAACGGGCCGTCAGTCGAGCGCGCGCGACCACCCAGCTGCGAATGCGCCTCCAGCAGTCGCACCGAAGCGCCCTCCTGGACCGCCCTGATCGCGGCGACCAGGCCCGCGAGTCCTCCACCGACAACCGTGACCTGCGCCATATCTCGTCCTTTCCTTTCGGATCCGCTGTAGGTAGCCTTGCCCAATCATGGTCTCTTTACCAGGACCAATCTCATGTTCCAGAGAGGACCAATGACAGGACTCGAGATCCTGATCGAACTCTCCCGCGACGCCGGTCGACTGCACGCACAGCTCGAGAGGCACCTGCGAGAGGCGATCCGCGCCGGGCGGCTCTCGGCGCACGCTCCGCTTCCCACGACGCGGGCGCTGGCCGTCCAGCTCGGGGTCTCCCGGGGGGTCGTCGTCGAGGCATACGCCCAGCTGAAATCAGAGGGTTACCTGGAAGCACGCCCGGGAGCCGGGACACGCGTCGCGATCGCCGCACACTCGAGCCAGAGCCCAGATGCGCCGCCAGCATCCCCGGTGGAGCCAGGCTATGACTTTCACCCCGGGCACCCCGACCTCTCTCAGTTCCCGCGCGCCGCGTGGGTGCGCTCGCTGCGAGCCGCGCTGAAGGACGCTGCCTATAGCGACATGGGCTACGGCGATGTGCGCGGTGCGCTCGCGCTACGGCGCTCCCTGGCTTACTACCTCGGGCGGGTCCGCGGAGCCGTCGCCGAGCCCGAGCACATCCTCATCTCGAGCGGCCACACGCAGGCGATCACGCTGACACTGCGTGCCCTCGCCAGAGGAGGAGCCAGACGCATCGCGGTTGAGGATCCCGGCTTCGTGGTCGACCGCGCCCTTATGACCCACCTCGGACTCGAGCCGATCCCTGTCCCAGTCGACGAGCACGGCATCGATACAGAGCACCTCGGTGAAACGGGTGCAGACGTCGTCCTCGTCACACCGGCACACCAGTTCCCGGCCGGGGTGGTCCTCTCACCGCCGCGCCGCAGGGCGCTGATCGAATGGGCCAGGTCCAACGAGGCGCTCATCATCGAGGATGACTACGACGCCGAGTACCGCTACGACCGCCAGCCAGTCGGAGCGCTACAGGGACTCGCCCCTGACCACGTCATCTACAGCGGCACGACCAGCAAGACACTCGCACCCGGCCTGCGCCTAGCCTGGAGCATCCTCCCCGAGTTGATCCGCGGAACCATCGCGGGCGAGAAGGCAATGGACGACCAAGGCACACCCACTCTCGAGCAGTTGACACTCGCGGTCTTCTTAGACAACGGCGAGCTCGACCGCCACGTGCGCCGCATGCGCCCGCGATATGAACGGCGCCGCCAAGCCCTCGACCGCGCCGTCGCCCGCCACCTCCCAGACACCCGGCTGCAAGGAATCCCCGCCGGCCTTCACGCACTCCTCCACCTACCTGCCAGCGAGCAGGAGCACGAGCTTCTGAGCGCCCTGTTCGCGGAGGGAGTAGCCGTCCAGGGCCTCTCAAGCGCCTACTACGACCAGCAACGCGCCCCACCCGGGCTGATCCTCGGCTACGGCAACCAGCCACCCGCGACGATCGAGCAGGGCATCCGCCGAATCGCCACGATCCGCCAACGCTGGCAGTCTCTGTAGGCACACCTCCGCGACAGCGGCGTTCAGCCAACCGCGAACCGCATCGTACAGGAGCCGGCGCAACTGCTCGGTATTTAATCAAAGCGTCGGCAGGGGATTCAGGATGTCGCGCATGCGGTCGAGCACAGCGTGGTCCTTCGGCGATCCGCGGCCGTCTTGGATTGCAGGATCATCTCCGCCGAGGCGACCGGCACGACGATCTCCGTGCCCTCCAGCCGCGCGTGTCGCGGTCTTGGCGATCTCCTCGTACCGTCTGTACCGTCGGGGGTCAGGACGATGTCGATACCTCCGTGGCGTGTCGTGAGGGTGACCCAAACCTGGCTGCCCCCGAGCCGAGAAGCGCCGGACCTTGCGGCGGTCCCACGAGAGCCCGACGCAAGCCTGGCCGATGGGCCGCTGTTGCAAGCCACCGGCGGGTCTGATAGAGCTTGTGGCGCGGTGCGGAGCGATGCCGGGGTGTCCCCGGTCGCCTGCGCCGAGCGATTCCATAGAGATCGCCCCGATTGCCGTCGAGTGCTTAGCCAGGAAAGAACCCAGCGAATCGACATATAGAAAAACCCCGCCGGAGCGGGGCTTTTCCTTAGCAGGTCGATAAGCCGGATTCTGTCGTTGAGCAACCATCCATCTGAGCGGCCTACCTGGACCTCGGCGGGCTACCTGCAAGCGGTCCTGTTTGGCCTTGCATCGGGCGGGGTTTGCCCAGCCGCCGCGTCACCGCGACGCTGGTGCGCTCTTACCGCACCATTTCACCCTTGCCGGCTCGCCGTTCACGTGGGACGGCGAGCGTAGGCGGTTTGTTTCTGTGGCACTTTCCCGCGGGTTTCCCCGGGTCAATCGACCACCCTGCCCTTTGATGTCCGGACTTTCCTCGAAGGCGTAGGCCTCCGCGGCTGCCTGACCTGCTCAGCCAAGGTAGCGCTTTGCCAGCTCGCTGTGAAGGCATTGGGGCCGAGCCAATTGTGAGCGCGACCCGACTGAGTCGCCTCAAACGCTCCTGAGCAGGCCTACCACACGGCCCAGCACCGTCACCTCTTTGCTACGAATCGGCTCCATCGCATCGTTCTCGGGCTGCAGCCGGATGTGGTCGCTCTCACGGAAGAAGCGCTTGACCGTCGCCTCCTCGCCAAGCAGCGCCACGACCACGTCGCCGTCCCGCGCGGTGTCCTGTGGGCGGACGACCACGAAGTCGCCCTCGATGATGCCCGCTTGCTTCATCGAGTCACCGCGGATCCTCAGAAGGTACTCCCCCTCACCACCGCCCGCGATCTCCGGCACCGAGAAGTAGTCCTCGATGTTCTCCTCCGCGAGCATCGGCTGCCCGGCGGCGACCGAGCCCAGGAGCGGCAGGCCGTCGTGGCGCACGATCCCACGCACAGTCCCCACGGCGCTGCCCACCGCGCGATCGAGCAGCTCGATCGCGCGTGGCTTGGAAGGGTCGCGGCGCAGCAGGCCCAGTTTCTCGAGGTTCGCGAGATGCGCGTGCACTGTCGAGGACGAGGCCAGCCCCACCGCTTTGCCGATGTCGCGCACTGTCGGCGGATAGCCGTAGCGGGCCGAGTACTTGCGAATGAAGTCAAAGATCTCCTGCTGGCGCTTGGTCAGATCCATGTCTGCTCGACTCCCCGTGTGAGTGGGCTTTGGCCTGGAACGAACACTTGTTCGTACTGTAGCGGCGTGACTGGACGGATGCAAGGGGCGGGCCGAGGGATGCGAGGTCTGGTGCTAACGCCGACGCAGCCCAGGACCGCGCCGAGGCTATACTCGCCCACTCTGCGCCTGTGGCGGAATTGGTAGACGCGCAAGGTTGAGGGCCTTGTGGACCATTTGGTCCGTGGTGGTTCGAGTCCACTCGGGCGCATTGGGCCGAAATTGGCCCCCGTTGGGAGACGGCCGGGCAAGGTATTGACTGGGGTAGACTCGTCCGGGGTGCTGTCCGCCGCCCCAGGAGAAGGAGCCGCACTATGGCCGAGATCACCGAGCGCGAGCAACGCCAGATCGATCAAGCCAACTCGAGCGGCAAGACGCCGGTCGTCTTCATCCATGGGCTCTGGCTGCTGCCGAGCAGCTGGGACGCCTGGGTCGGTCTGTTCGAGGAGAGCGGCTACGCGGGTGTAACGCCCTCCTGGCCGGACGACCCGGAAACGGTCGAGGAAGCCCGTGCCAACCCCGAGGTGTTCGCGAAGAAGACACTGAAGCAGGTTGCCGACCACACCGCCAAGGTGATCGACCAGCTCGACAAGAGGCCCGCCGTGATGGGCCACTCGACGGGCGGCCTACTCACCTACATGATTGCCGACCGGGGACTCTCAGCCGCATCGGTGGCCATCGACGCGGGGCCGTTCCGAGGCGTCCTGCCCCTGCCGCTCTCGGCATTGAAGTCGGCCAGCCCGGTGCTGCGGAATCCGCTCAACCGAGGCCGCGCGATCACCCTCACGTTCGACCAGTTCAAGTACGGATGGGCCAATGCGCTCGACGACCAGGAGGCGCGGCACCTATACGACACGTACCACGTGGCCTCCCCCGGGGTGGCCCTGATGCAGATGGCGAACGCAAACCTCAACCCCTTCACCGAGGCCAAGGTCGATCCCAGGAATCCAGACCGTGGCCCGCTGCTGATCATCGAGGGCGAGAAGGACCACACCGTCCCGTGGGCGATCGCCAACGCCGCCTACAAGCGCCAGAAGCACAACGAGTCCGTCACCGAGATCGCCAGGATCCCCAACCGCGGACACTCGCTCACAATCGACAGCGGCTGGCGTGAGGTGGCACAGACGGCACTCGACTTCGTGAAGCGCTTCGTCTAGTTGTACCTTCGCGTGAGGCTGTCGCACATCCTCGCGCACGTGCGCGGCTAGCCGTGGATGCCGTGGATGGGTGAGTAGCGCGCTCAGCAGGCGCGTGGAGGCAGGAGCCCGCCGGCTACAACGTGAGCTATGCGCTGCGGTGGTTCAGAGCGTCCTCGAGAAGCCCGAGGACGATCCCGAACACTGCGTGGCGGATCGTCGCCTGGCCGAAGGCTCGAGGGTTCGCAACGAGCTTCGGCAGCTCCTTGCGGGCAGGATGGTAGCGGTCGACCATCACGGTCATCGGCCAGGTCGCGACGTGCTCGAGGAGGCCCGCCAGCAGGCCGCGTACAACCGCCGGCCCGGGCAAGGACGGCTTGAGCCGCGGGTATGCGACGCCCAAGATCGCGCCGTTCTGAACGTGGAGCGCGAAGCCGATAAGTCGCCAGTCGTCGCCGCGCGTCACGAGCTTGCCAAGGATCTCGACGTCGTCGTACTCGGAGTGGAAGAGGCGTTTGTCGAGTGGCTGCTCGAGCGTCATCACCACCGTCGCGGCCGCGCCCGCAACCCCGCTTCGCAAGCTCGTCTGCAGCATTGGTCTGATCACCCTCCACCGACCGCGGATTTCAAAGAACGGGACGCACGACGAGCATCCCCCGGTTCGAGACGAGGTGCGCCAAGTCGTCCGCCAAGCGTTGGACGTGCTCGCTCGCCTGTTGCTCCCAGCGCTCCACCTCGACGATCTCTGCGATCAGGACGTAATCGGCTTGCCCGATCGCCTGTCCGGGCACGTCCGTCGGCCGCGTGAGGCGCCAGTCCGACATCGTGTCCAGCGACCCGCGTACGATATCTCGATCCTCCGCCATCAGACGCTCAAAGTCTTCGGCCAGCTCCGGGGAACGCAGTTGAAACCATATTAGAAGGGTCGCGGGAGGACTGATCCACGGAGCGTAGTGCACAATCGCACCTGGATCGCTTGCCACGCCTGGCTCGCTGTTCGCACTCAGAGCTCGTCAGAGCTCGCGCCGCCCTGGCGCCTGCTCGTCGAGCCACCACAAGCCCACCGTAGTGCGGCCTCCAAGGGCTCCGAAGGGTTTGAAAGCCGTCCTATCAAGTGCACCAAAATCTTCGGATTCAAACCCCGGCTCCGAAAGGGGCTGGGGTTGTAGAGCCCCTCGCTCTCGATCAACAGACCCGCCACCGCTCGCCGCCGCAACGTCTCTTCCACGGCTTCCCGTTGCTCCTGGTCAGCCTGAACCACGGCAGCCGCCGCAACTCCTCGCCCAAGAGCATCCCAAATGGCTCGGCCAGCTCGGCCCTGACCCGGTCCTCGTTATCGAGAAGCAATCGCGTAAAGAACGCCAGATTGAACTACCGCCGAGCAGTTGCGTAGTAGGCCGCAACGGCTGCCTCTGCCTGCTCAATGCGGATAGCCCGTTGCTTACATTCCCTTCGTTTCTGCTGCCTGCCAATGCAGATGAAGTAGGGAGAGGTGCCGCCCCGACCCTTGGCGTGACAAACGATCAAGCGACTACCGCACTGGCCACAGTAGATGCTGCCCTTCAGGTAGTGAGGGTACTTGCGCTGCTTTCACCCGCGTAGTTCTTGGCGCTCAGTAGCTTCTGTACCTCGTGCCAAGTCTCCGGCTCCACCAACCGGTCATGCTTACCGGGATAGAGCACGTCTCGGTAGCGCACCACGCCGATGTAGTCCTTGGCGATCGCGACGGCCATTGCATCCCACGCACCCTGCACCTCCTTAGGAGGTGCTCGGGACACGGACTCGCGCAGAAGTTCAACATGCTTGAATAGCGGCATGTCGGGCGAGCTTCGTATCGCTTTGATCGCTGCTATCGCCGCTATCACCGGCGCGGCTGTGGGCGGGTTGGCCACCTACGTTGGAAACCAGGCAATCCTCAACAAGCAACTCGAACGCGAAGAACGCCAGCAGCAAACGGCCGCCCGCGGCGTCGCAAGGGTCTACGCGGAGCAGGTACTCAGCGCGGAGGAAGTTCTCGAAAATGCTTTCGCCGAAAGCCACTGGCCGGTAAGAACGACCGGAGCTTCTTCGAACTCCCCGCACTTGAAGATCGCCGTCTGATCCAGTCGCGACTGTCGCTAAAGACCGCCCGCGCAGTCAGCCACGCCGATCAGGTGATGCGAGCTGTGGCCTCGATTATCGAAGTTGAGCCCGGACACGCCGTGAGCGCCCGCGCGCGGCCGAAAGTCGTGAACGACATAAGGGCGCTGAAGCTAGGAGCGCTCGTCCTCGAGGATTCCGTAGACGACGTACCCCGTACGTCGTCTTTGGGTAGACAGCGATAGAACGCCGTGTGAAAGGGAGGCGCATTGTGAGCTTTGGAGGCGAAGGAACGGAACGAGTACCTTCCGCAGCTGTCGCGGGACTCCACACATGAAACCAATACGGAGGCATCTCAACTACGCGAATGTTGTCGCTACGTTGGCGCTCCTGTTCGCCATGAGCGGTGGGGCATTGGCGGCGGATCACTACCTCATCAACTCCACCAAGCAGATTAACCCGAAGGTTCTCCGGAAGCTCAAGGGCGGAGTAGGATCTCGGGGTGTGAGCGGACCATCCGGCACAGCTGGAGCCACAGGCGCCACGGGGGGCGCCGGATCAAAAGGCGGAGACGGCGAACCTGGAGAGCCCGGAGAACCTGGAGAAGATCTCACAGCTCAAACGCCGCTTTTTTCGGGCGAAACGGAGACTGGTACCTTTGCGGCCGCCGGTGGGTTCGACCACGGACAAGAAGGAACCGAACCCTTTGGATACATCGGTACCGCGATCAGCTACGCGCAGCCACTGTTCGGCCCAATACAGTTCTCACACATCCTCTTTGTAACCGGGAAAAGCGCGGAACACTGCCCCGGCGAAGGCGAGGCGGCAACTGGCTACCTGTGTCTGTATGCGACCGAAGCCACAGATGTTGAACTCTTTCAACCGCGCCTAACACGGGAATCAGGCGTTGCCTTGCTGTGGACGGTGAAAGCAGTGGGCACACCCTTCGTTCTTGGCGAGTACGCCGTGACAGCCCCTTAGCAAGGCGGTTGAGAGGTAAAGGCTCAATAGCGCGCGCTAGCCTAGACCCCTGGCCTGGCCAAGACGAGCCGTCACCACGGGGGTGGCCCGAGGTAGGCGGTACGCGCCGCGCGCTGTGCAAGGATGCACGCCAACACGGGATGGGGACACCGTCACCGACAGAGCCAATCGCCGCTACGCCCGGCGCTCAGCCGGGGGGCCTGGTCGCGCACTACGAGCGGGAGTTCATCCAACGGGTCACGGACTTCAACGATCCTCGCCAAGAATGGCGACGCCTGGTCTCCGAGCTGCTCGGCACGTTCTTCCTGGTGCTTGCGGCAGCCGGTGGCGGCATGATGGGTCACGCCTTTCCGGGCGTGATCAGCCATACGGACGCCGTCGTCGCGCCGGCCTTGACGGTGCTGGCCATCATCCTGTTCATGGGCAAGGTCTCCGGCGCGCACCTCAACCCGGCGGTCAGCATCGCGTTCGCGCTACGCCGCGACTTCCAATGGCGGCGCGTGCCCGGCTACATCGTCGCGCAGCTGATCGGTGCGACACTCGCGGCACTCTTTCTACACGCGGTCGTCAACGTGTCGGCCACGTACGGCTCGAACTATCCCGCCGCTGCCTTCTCAGCGAGCGCGGCCTTCTGGATGGAGCTCATCTTGACCGTCGGCCTCGTCAGTGTGATCCTCGGCACCGCCTCAGGCGCCCAGAACGTGGGCCTCTTCGGTGCGATCGGCGTGGGCAGCTACATCGCACTCGCCGGGCTTTGGGGAAGCCCCATCTCGGGCGCCTCGATGAACCCAGCCCGAACCTTCGGCCCGGACCTCGTCGGAGGGGACTTCTCGCACTACCTCGTGTATGTGGCAGGCCCTATCGCAGGCGCCGTTGTTGCCGTGGCGATCGCGTTCGTCCTGCGTGGCCGTGGCGGCGGCGCCTCGGGCTCGGCGGCAGCACAGGGAGCGCTGTTCACGGAGACCCAAGAGCCGGCGCCGGGCGCCTGAACCCGTAAGCATCGTCGATAACCGTGGAGACGCCCAATGAGACATGACCGCGCGCACGCCATGGACCACGTCGTCCTCGTGCTGTTCGAGAACCGCTCGCTCGACAACCTGCTGGGCCATCTCTACGGACCCGATGACGGCAAGGTCTTCGAGGGTGTCCTCGGAAAAGACCTCTCGAACCCAATCCCGGAGTGGGCGGAGCACGGCGCCGAGCGAAAGGCCGTCCCCTACACGGTCGCAACGGACATGGACGCGCCGAACCCGGACTCGGGCGAGGAGTACTACCACACCAACACACAGCTCTTCAACACTCTCGAAGAGCACAACCGCTTCAAGATCGGCGAGGAGGTGAGCGCGCCATGGAACGCGCCCGAGCCGGGCGCCGTGCCAACGATGGATGGCTTCGTCACCGACTACATCAGCACCTACACAGCAGAGATCGGGAACCAGCCCACCTACGAGCAGTACGCGCAGATCATGACCGGCTACACGCCGGAGCAGGTGCCCGTGCTGAACGGGATCGCTAGGGGCTTCGGCGTATTCGACCACTGGTTCTCCGAGGTCCCCTCGCAGACGTTCATGAATCGGTCCTTCTGGACCGCCGGGACCTCGTCCGGCTTCGTGGTCAACAGCCCGGTGTCGAACTTCGTCCAGCACAACACCGCCGAAACGCTGTTCGAGCGCCTGGAGGCACACGGGCGCACGTGGAAGGTCTACATCCAGGAGCCAATGGCGATCTCGTTCACGGGCCTGATCCACATGCCCCGCCTAAAGGAGCGCCTGGCGACCCATTTCGTGCCATACGCGGAGTTCGAGCGTGACACGGCAGCAGGCACCCTGCCGGACTTCAGCCTGATCGAGCCCAACCTGACGGTCGGGCACAGCGACTATCACCCCGCCTGCGGCCGGTCGTTCATCCCCGGCGACATGAACCTACCGATCGACCCACCCTCATCGATCAGGGGCGGTGAGGCGTACCTCGCCCGGATATACCGCGCGATCAGATCGGCCGCCACCCCGGAGGGCTCGAATGCCTACAACACGCTGTTCTTCATCGGCTGGGACGAGCCCGGTGGTACCTACGACCACGTCCCGCCGGGGCCGGCTCCCCCGCCGGACCCGAGCGCACCTGCAGGACAGATGGGCTTCAAGTTCGACCGCTCGGGCTACCGGGTTCCGGCCATCATCGTCTCCCCGTGGATCGACGAGGAAACGGTGATCAACGACGAGCACCGACACACCTCGATGATCGCCACGCTGCGCAAGGTCTGGGGCCTCGGCGATCCCTTCACCGCGCGCGACGCTGCCGCCGCCCCGTTTGACCACCTGCTCTCCCGCGAGACTCCGCGCGACCCCGCGAGCTGGCCAGAGGCAGAGGCACTGCCGGTGCCGGAGCTCCATATGGACATGGTGCAGATGGGCAAGGCGCTGAGCACGCTCGGCAAGACCATGAGCGGCGGGCTCTTGGAGCACGCCAGAGAGGCCGGCTACGCTGTCCCGCCGGAGTTGGCCGACCCAAGCGCGCCGCCGTCTGCGGAACAGATCCTCGCGGCCCTGCGCGGCATCGCTCACCAGTTCTTCCCGCGATTGGCTCAAGACACCAGCTGACCGAGTCCCACGAGACCGAATGCCGAGTTGCCCGTCGACCGCGAGCCTGATCTCCGCGAGCCGCATGGCATCGCAACCCGCAAGCGCCCTGCACACGACACGCTGAACCGCACCGCTGGCGAGCCGACGTAAACGGCGGGGTCGGGTCCCGACCCCGCCGTCGTGGCCGGCTTCGAGGCGCCATCAACGCCTGCGCCACGACTCACAAGGGTTCTCTCCCATTCCTTGCGGCTTCGCTTCTGGCATTGTTCTCGAAACGGGCCTACGCCGGAGCGCAGGGATCTAAACCGCGAAGAGGGGGCAGCGCATGCGCAAGTTGAGGATTGATATCCGTAGCAGGCCTTCAGGCGCCGTCAGCCGCGTACTTGCGCTCGCCGTCGCTGGCGTGCTGGGAGTTGCGGCGTCGAGCCCTGCGAGCGCGAGCGCGAGCGTGAACTTCCAAGTCAAGGGACAATGGCTCTGCAATAACCGCGGCATGGTGACTCCGCTCGTCGGCGCACGGGTCGAGTTGTGGAAAAGCAACTCGTACTGGTTCGACGACAAGCTCGGCGCCGCGCACACCACGACCACCGGCTCGTTCAACCTGAGCGTTCAGGCCGGCAGCAACTTCGACCTCTACGCAAAGCTCGTGCTCAATGACGACCAGGGGGTCAACCTCGGCGAGTGGTACTCGTTCAGCGATTGGAGCACGGAAACCGAAACCGTGGGCAGCCACGCGGGCATTGTCAACCTCGGCACGTATGAAATCGACAAGGACAAGGGCGCCGGCACGCCGAAGTGCGCGATCTGGCAGGGCGCGCACAACGCCTACCAGAACTACAAACAGGTGATCGGCAGCGCCCCGCCCGACTCCCACTACTCGATCAGCGCCGACTTCCCCTGCTGCGGCACGCCGTTTACGACGACCGACACGACCAGATGGCCGTCCAGCTACGAAACGGGGCGAGGGAGCCTGGACGGTGGCTATTCGGTTAACTTCCACGAGTTCGCGCACTCGGTCAGGCACTCCTTTGACGGAGGCACCGCGCACTTCCTGTTCGACGCGGCGAGATTCGGATATCCCAAAACACATTCGCTCTGCCAACTCTCAAATGAAGGCTTCGCCTTCAACGAGGGATGGGCCGAGTACTGGGCGGGCACGCCCGCGACCTGCGGAGACGGCACCAACTTCAGCCAGGAGGGCAACGTCGCCACGGCTTTGACGGGCCTCGAGAAATGCGCCAACCGCCCGACGATGGTCCGCGTCCTGAGGGAAAGCCCCGGCGCCATCCACAGCTTCAGCGAGTTCAAGGCGAAGTTCTTCAGCATCGTTGGGCCGCGCGCGTGCCTGCTCAACTCGATCAAAGGCCTGGAAGTGGCCCAGGGCTCGCTTGATGCTGCGCAATTGGCAGCGAACGTGGAACAGCAGGTCAGCGGCCAGACCCAGCTGATCAACGGCCTCTCGCGTCAGCTGGGAGGCGTACGCACGCGCGCCAAAAACCCCGGCAAGTGCACGAAGCGCTCCTGCCTGTCGGGCATCGAAAAGGTGATCGAACCGTCCGCGGTCAACGCCCAGATCGCCCAGGCGAAGCTCGTGCGGGAACGCCTGAAGTCGGGCCTTGCGGCAGCGCGCACCGTGATCGGCGGTCCGGAAGCGGCCCAGCTGAAGCTCTTCGAAACGCTCGAAGCCGAACGACCGGCGTTCGAACGTGCCAATCAGGCGGTCCTCATCAGCGGCCTTCAACAGAGCATCAAGGCGATCAAGTCAAAGCCGGGCTTCACGCCGGCGCGAGGCACCGCAGGCTTCCGGACCATCAGCCAGCGTCTATCGAGCCTGACGCGCGCACGGAGCAAGAACGCGACGACCCCATCTGGGCTGACCACCCTCTTCTCAGCGCCGTCGGCTCCGACGGATGTCGTTCGGCACGTCGGTGCAAAACGGTAGCCGGCTCGACCTGTTCATTGCCGTACCGCTGATCGGCACTGGCCGCTCGACGCTCGGCCTCCGCGCGGCCGTAGGCGGTCGCTGCCGGGGGCTGTAGGCGAACGCCCGGTTCTCCGGGCTAGGGCGCCGGGACGAACTCGCGCACGAGCGCGGTACCGCTGCCCGGACGGACCGAGCAGCCTGGTTTCGTCTGCGTGGTGCTGGCAGCGACGCAGATGCGCTTGGTCTTGACGGGGATGATGGCCGTGATCGACTTCGAGATGATCCCGACTGCCGTGGGCGGCCAGCTCGCGGCGAGGATCGTGTGATGTGGGCTCGCGGCGCCGAGGATGCGAAGAACGACGCGGTGTTCCCCCAGGTCGTGGGCCGAGACGTGGACGAACAGACCCGCACGGCTGTGGCGGTCGTTACGCCAGGAGATCGTCAGCTGTGGCTTCTCGAAGTGCCGCACGACGTGCAGGCGGCTACACCCTGGGCTTTCAGCCTTGTTAGGCGACTTGTTGTCGCTCTGGCACGACGTGAGTTCCCCGATCCCTGCCTGGACTTCAAGGTCGTTGATCGGTGCGGGAGGCACCGGCACTTCCCCCTGCTGATTGATATTGCCCGCCGAGTCGGGTCCGAGTGACTCGACGTAGAGCGGTGTTCTCAAGACTTCCGTCTTGTTCGTTCGTCTGTCGGTCACAAAGGCCACCGCAGTCACCTTGATGGTCATTTTGTCCGATGACTTCAGGCCGCTGTCCTTCACGGCGAAGCGAAAGATCTGTCGGCGTTGGTGATTGACGACGATTGCTGTTGTGATGCCGGGTTCGGGGCGTTCAGTGGCGGACTTGATTCCGATGATCACGGCGAGCACCACCGCGACGGCCAGCAGCACCGCACTCGCCACGAGTTGGAAGCGCGCGCTCGAGCCCGCCCGCACGCGCGATGCCCCCCACGCACCTATGAGGCTGCCGATGACGACGAGCACGAACATCGCTATGGCGAGGCACGGATGGTTGCGCAGAACGCGCGGCACGTCCCCGGTGCCGATCCCGACGGCGCTCAGCAGCAGTGCAACCGTCGCAAGCGTGCCCACAATCCAGGCTGCGGGTTTTTCGTTGGCCCCGCCGTTGCCCCCGCCGTTGCCGTTGCCCGGCGTCACGGGCATCGGCATGCCTGACACCAGTCCTCGCAACCACCATCGTCGCGACTGCCTGAGAGACCGTCGCTATCGATGAGTGGGTTCTTGTCCATTCGCCTCACTTCTTCCCAGCTTGGACGCGCAGGCCTGCACACAGCCTAGATCTGCGTCGCCGACGTGGAGAGGCGCAGCCCCCGCCGCGCCTCTCCACGTCGCCCCGTCAGACCCCAGACGACCGCCTAGAACACGACTTCAAAATTGCTGCTTTCGTTGTCGAGCACGGTCCCATTCCCAGAGAACGTGCTTTTGCTGAGCACGAATTTCCCGGGCAGGTCCCCTGGCTGTTTGTCGGATTCCACCTTCACCCCGGCCTGACTCTGCCCTTCGATGCGCAGACTGGACCCGGTCGAGTCGGGCGCGTATGTCTGGCCTTCGTACTGGAACAGGTCGATGCCGATGTTGCCGGGACCGCTGATCGTGTCGCTTTTGATCGAGGCATTCCCCTGATCGAGCACGATCGCCTCGTATCGGTTGCCGGTAAAGACGTCCTTGGAGATCGTCACCTCCGGCGAGCTCGGCTGCGTCGGACTGGTTGAGTAGTAGTAGGCCCCGATGTCGTTGCTGCTGATTTTGGAGCTTGTGACGCTCGAGCCGGCGGCGGCGCCGTAGAACAGCAGACCCGTCGACTGGTAGTAGGAGAACGCGTCCGCACCGCAGGAGGCGTGATCGCACTCGTTGCCCGAGATGCTCGACGACTTGATCTTGGCCTGCGCGCCATTGCTGACCTGGATGCCGTTCTGGGCGATTTCCGGCGTCGCTCCGGCGCCTGTGACCGTGGCCTTGGAGATAGCCGCGGTAGAACCCGTCCCATCCACGGAGATGCCGTTCTTCTGATACCCGGTGACCGTTACGCCGGTCAGCTTGGCATGCCCCACCTGAACCGGGGTCGTCCAAGCCATGCCGATCTGAACGCCGACACCGCCCTGGCAGCCGTTGATCGGCTGAGCCCCCGCGCCTTTGATCGTGACGTTCGTGGCTTTGACGCTCGCGCCACCGGCGACGAGAATGCCATACAGGCTTTCATTACAGGTTCCGGCCGGCCAGTTCGATTCGAAAGTCAGGCCGGTCAGCGTGGTGTTCCCGGTGGCGCAGATCGAGAGCGCATCCTGATCGGGCTGAAAGCCTTCCGTTCCTGGAGCTTCGTCGCAAGTCGTTTTGGTGTTCGCAGGCACTGCCGGAACAGTGATTTTGGCCGAGCCGGCGGTTCCTGCCGCCGTCAACTTGACCCGCTTGGTGACCGTGAGCTGTTCGGCGTAGGTGCCGGGACAGACGTTGATCGTCGCCCCCGCGCCCTCAGCGTCAAGCGCCGCCTGAATGGCGCCGTAGCGAGGCTGCGCACAGCTTTTTCCGTTGACGACCACGGGGGCCGAGTTCGATACGTACACGGCAGCTGCGCCGGCGACTGCTGGAATCGCCAGTCCGGCGAGTGCGATCACCGAGGCGGCGAGTGCGGCGCGGGACGTTCGCTTGAACACTTGCGCTCCTTTGTGCTTGCTCGAGAAAGGCCTTCCATGTCAGACGGCGAAAAGTATCAAGAAGCAGAATTTTGAGACCGTGACGAGCGGTGTGAATGGTGTGACACTTTGCACTGCTTGATCGCCAGTCGTCAGATGACGATCTGAGCAGTATCGTTTACTGGAGTCAGGTCGAAGAGCGCTGCGAGCTCATCTCGATCGCCCAAGACCCCTCCCCCGTTGACAGATCTATGCGCAGATGAGGCTCACGGGCGCGTACCGATGCCCCTCGACGGCCGGGGGGCCACCTGCCCATAGCCTTAGTCGAGCATCGTCCCACACCGATCCAGAACGACAGAGGGCCGCCCGATCGGCGGCCCTCTGTCGCCGGCGCCGAGCCGCTCAGCGGCCCAGCCCCAGCCCCTCAGAAGCACGGGCGATCAAACGCCTGCAGCTTCTTCTTCCAGCTTTGCTTCTTCCTTTTCGCGGCGTTCGGCGGCCTTTTCCTTCGCCTTTTCAAGGAGTTCCTTGGCCTTTTCCTTCTGCAGTTCTTTCTTTTCTTTGGCCTTTTCCTTCTGCAGTTCTTTTCGTTCCGCGTTCTTTTCCTTCGCCCGTTCCTTCAGTTCCGCGGCCTTTTCCTTCGCCTTTTCCTCTTTTTCCTGGACTTCTACTTCAGCTTCCGCAAGCCGTCCCTGTTCCTCTGCTTCTTCCAGGAGCGCCTCGTTCGCTTCCTTTTCTTCTTCCTTCTTTTCCTTGGCCTTTTCCCGAGCAGCTTCGCTCTTTTCCTTGGCCTTTTCTTTCAGCAGTTCTTTCTTTTCGGTGGCTTTTTCCTTCTGAGCTTCACGTTTTTCCAGGATCTTTTCCTTGGCCGCTTCGATCCGTTCCTTTTCCTTTTCGTCGAGTTCCTGCTGCTGTTCTTCGGAGATCGCGCTCGCCACCGCCTGCGCCTGGCCGGCGCCGGGAGCGGCCTGCGCGGCTGTCGCGAAGCAGATGCTCATCGCGAGGACCCCGATCAGAAAAAGGGTCAGTCCTTTGATCCGTGCCATCCGTCCATCCTCTCCTTGCTGGTTGACGATCACTCCCGGACCTCTAGAGACCGGCTGCGATATCCGCCCTACGCACCTTCTCCCCCGCCAGCAGGTCTGCAGCGCCAGCGCGACGAGCGACTCGCTCCCCGTGGAGCACGTCGAACGGGTTGTCATCAGCTTATCCGATCCCGGCCCATTTGACATCCCCTTCGGCCGCCGCCCGCAGCGGATAATGAGCGCAAGCCGTGCGACTATGCCAAACGAAGACCCCCTGATCGCCGTGACCCATACTCCCAAGCTCCGCTACGTGGATCCATATGGACGCCGCAGCCGCCTGTATCTCGCGGTGGCCCGCTTCTCCGCCACCAAGGCGGGTGCTTGGCTCGCCGTCAACATCGCCTGGAAGCTCGACCCGCATTTGCTGAGGCTCACGAAGGGCCGGCTCAGCACCGCGGGGCCGCTTGCCGTTGGGCTGCTCGAGTCGAGAGGCGCGCGAACGGGTCGGCCGCGCCGGAATGCGACGCTGTACTTCCACGACGGCGATCGGGTGACGATCATTGCCTCAAAGCGGGGCCTGCCGACGAACCCCGCCTGGTACCACAACCTACGCAGGCACCCCGACATCGTTTTCGGCGGCCTGCCATTTCGTGCGGAGATCGTCGAGGATGCGGCCGAGCGACAACGACTGTGGGGTCTCGCCGACCGCGTCTTTCCCGAGTACGCCGACTACCGCGAGCAGGCGAGAAGGGCCGGACGAGTGATCCCGATCTTTCAGCTAACTCCTCGCTAGTGCCGTGGATACCATTGGCCGAGTGACCAGCCGTCTGTATTTCACCGACTCCGAAGAGGCGAACGCGTTGATCGCCTCCGACCCGATGGCGCTGCTGATCGGCTTCGTGCTCGACCAGCAGGTCTCGGTGCAGAAGGCCTTCTCTGGCCCGCTCGCGCTGCGCGAGCGCCTCGGGGCGATCGACGCAGACACGTTGGCCGCGACTGAGCTCGAGCCGATCTTCCGTGAGAAACCGGCGATCCACCGCTTCCCCGGCTCGATGGCCGGACGCGTGCACGAGCTGGCCGTGTACGTACGCGACGAGCTGGGCGGCGACGCGGCGCGTGTGTGGAGCGATGCCGCCGACGCGGAGACACTGCGCGCCAACATCGCGGCGCTGCCGGGCTTCGGCGAGATGAAGGTCAAGGCCCTCGGCTCCGTTCTCGCCAAGCGCTTCGGCGTCAAGGTGGCCGAAGATCTCGTGCCGTGGCATCCGACGCTCGGCGACGTCGACTCGCCGCAAGCGCTGATCGACTACCAGGCCGCGAAGCGAGCGCACAAGGCCGAGTGGACCAAGACGCGGGCGAAGGCATAGCCGGCAGCGCCCGTCTGGCACGACTCCGATCGCGACGCGCGCGTGCGTGTTGAAGTCACACCGGGCGAGCGCTTTGCCTTGGCGATCGAGACGCTGTCGCCGAGCACGTGGCGATCGGCCCGAGCTTGAGCGCGCACTCAAGCCGCGGCATCGCCGATCCGGCGTGAGCGTGGCGAGCGGCGGGCGAGGATCGCGCCCCAGTCGCCGTCCTCGATCAGCCCGGGCTCGGTCTCCGCGAGGAACTCCCCCAGCAACTCCGAGAGCCCGTCCGGATCCTCCAGATGCGGAAAGTGGGCCGCGCGCGGGAGCGTGCGAAAGCGGCTGTGCGGGATCGCCTCGTGGGCGCTCAGGCCGTGGCTGAGCGGGATCGTGTGGTCGCGCTCTCCCCACACGATCATCGTCGGCAGCGACTCCAGCAGGTACAGCCGGTCGGTGGCGCTGACGCGCTGGCCGTGAACGTCGATCACCGCGCGCAGGGTGTGCAGGAAGGCCTGGCGCGCGCCGGCGTTCTCCAGTGGCCGCAGCGCCCGTGCGACGGCCTGCAGGTACACGCCCGCGTACACGTCGCGGTCGCGCAGCCGCTTGCCGGCGCCGGTGAGCGCCGCGAGCAGGCGTGGCTTGATCGTCAGCGACAACAGCGCCGAGACGCCCGGCAGCGCGGCGGTTCTGAGCGTCGGCTTGACCTCCCGGCCGAGGCCACCGCTGGAGATCAACACGAGTCGTTCGACGCGCTGGGGGAATTGGTAGAAGAACTGCATAGCCACGCCGCCGCCAAGGGAGTGCCCGACGATCGTCGCACGCTCCACCCCGATCGCGGCCAGCAGGTCACGGATGCTGGCGGCATGCGCGCCCAGCGAGTAGTCGCCACGCGGCGCGGCCGAGTCACCGTGCCCGATCAGATCGGGTGCGATCACCGTGTATCGATCGGCCAGGCTCAGCGCGACCGAGCGCCAGTGGCTGGAGGAGTTGAGCATCCCGTGGATCAGCACGACGGGTGGGCCGGCGCCCGCCACGCGGTAGATCACGCGGCGCCCGTGCAACTCGATCTGCCACTCGTCGAACTGCGCCGGCAGCGTCCTCACCGCCGCGGGCCGCGCCGCGTCTGGCGGTCGATCGTCGCGATCGGGTTTGCCCTGGCCGGGTGTCAGCGCGGCACCTCGGCTCAACCCTACCAAGGCCTCCACGCGTGACCGATTCACCGAGAGCGTCCTGCCCGCCAGCGCGCGAACCCCTCGCCGGCCATACCCACGAAGCCGGTGCTGGTCGTGATGAACGAGCCGATCACACCGGCGCGATACAGGGGATGATCTTTGGCATCCGGGGCGAGCACCAGCACGCCAAAGGACATCGCGTTCGTCCACGCGCCGATTCCGAGCGGCCACTTGACGCGCGCCGGCATCCCCGGCAGCGCCGTGCCGGCGAGCACCGTCAGGCCCCCCAGCGCGATCAGGTCGAGGTGCCACTGGCGCATCCTCGCCGTCGAGCGGATGCCCAGCTCACGTGCGCGCGCGGGATCGGCGATCGCCACGGCGTACGGCCAGCCAGTCAGCGCCCCGAGGGCCAACTCGGCGAGGCCCGAGAGCACGAGGCCGTCGATTTCCGCGCCTCGCGCCGGTGCCTTGGATTTACTCATCAGCCCTCCTCTGTCGATGTCTTTTCCTCGCCCGCGCCGATCCTGTAGATCCGCCCCGTGCTCCAATCGCCGACCATCAGCGAGCGGTCCGGTGCAAGCGCGAGCGCGAATGGATTCTTCACGCCCGTCAGAAACGGCGTGGCGTTGCCCGTGTAGGTGGAGCCCGTATGCGTGAGGGCGACTGCGACGACCTGCGCCGAGCCCCACTCGGCGACGAGCGCCGAGGTTCCGACCACCGCGCCGAGCTGACCGGTCACGATCGCCACGGAGCCCGCCGCGGCGTGCTTGCCGAGCACGGCGACCGGCTGCGGCACTCCGGTGCAGGCTGCGCCGCCCTGCCCGTAGCAGGCCGGAAAGCCCCAATCCTGGCCTTCACGGACGACCGCCAGCCAGTCGCCCGGCGTCTTCTCGCCGAGATCGTCGCGCTGGTTCATGCTCGCGAACAGATCGCTCGTGCCCGGGAGGAAGGCGAGGCCGATCGGCGCCCGGATGCCCTTCGCGTACAGACGCAGATCGCCGCCGTCAGGGCGGAAGGAGACGATCGACCCCGAGTACGGCGAGCCCGGCTCACAATGATCGCAGGTCGCGGTCACGCCCATCGCGAAGCGACCGTCCCGGGTCATCGCCAGCAGATTGTTCTCCCCGCCCGCGACCGGGCCGGCGAGGATCCTCGTGCGAGAGGCGAAGTGCCTGCCATCGAAGCCGGCAAAAGCGTCGACCCGCCCGACCGAGGCGACATACAGCCTGCCCCGGAACCAGGCGACGCCGAGGGGGTCCTTCACCCCCGATACGACCTTCACCGCGTGATCGCCCGGCCGGGCGATCACGTACACGCCGTCATACGTGTGCGCCGAGAGCCCCGCGGCCGTCAGCCACAGCCTGCCACGGGGATCGAATGCGGCCCCGGCGACCGTCGCCGGTCCCTGGCCGTACGTGCTCGCCTTCAGGCCAGCTGGGCCCTTCAGGCCATCGCCGATCGCAACGAGACCCGCGGGCTCGGACTGCGAGTGCGAGGAGCCGCAGCCCGTGAAGAGCAGCAGCAGCGAGACGCCCAGCGCCGCGAGCGCCGCACGTGTTCCCGGTGAGCTCACGCAGACGCCGCTGAGGCTCAGGCCGTCAGCCAGCGCTTGGGGTTCTCCACGAAGACCGTGCGAAAGCCCGCGTCGTCCATCACGCCCTGCTCGCGCAGCCACGGCACGACCTCGTCGAAGACCAGCGTCATCGACCAGTTGCGGATCGCCCCCTGGCTCTCGAACACCTCCGCGGCCTCGGCTGGAAACCAGTCGATCGTGGCGCAGAAGTCCTGGGAGACGATCAGCCGCTCGGCGTGCCCACGGCGCAACAGCTCGGCGGTGGTCGCGTTGCGCTTGTCGATCGGCAGGTACATCTCGAGGCCGTAGCGGTCGAGACCGACGTACACGCCCTTCTCGATCAGCCCCTCGATGTACTCGACGTCCTCGCTGTCGCCGCAGTGGGCGATCTGCACGCGGGCCAGGTCGACGCCCTCCTGCTCGAAGATCTCCACCTGACGCGGACCCGTGCCAACCGCCGGCATCGAGTGGGCCATGATCGGGGCGCCCGTCTGCAGGCTCGCGCGCGCGACCGCGCGATGGATCTTCTCGACGTGCTCGGTCACACCGGCCGCGTCGGCGGCGCACTTCAGGAAGGCCGCGCGAATCTCCGTCCCCTGAACCCCGGTTTCAATGTCCTCGACGAAGTGGTCGGCCATCACGTCGACGTCGCGGCTCTCGAAGTAGTGCGGCAGGTGGTCGTAGCTGTAGATGCCCGTGCACGCGACGATCTGCACGCCCGTCTGATCGGCCACGCGCTTCATGAAGCGCACGTCGCGCCCGCCGTACATCGCCGTCGGGTCGAAGATCGTGCGCACGCCCCGCTCCTTGGCCGCCTCCACGGCAACGAGCGCGGCATCGAGCTCGAGCTGCTCGTCGTAGCGGCCCGGCCACTCCGCGGCGACGGCCTCGTCGCGAAAGCGAACGTGCTCGTGCGCGAGCACGACACCCAGCTCCTCGGCATCGACGGGGCCTTGCACGGTCTGCACGGTTGACATTCGGCTCTCCTCGCGTTCGTTGGGACTAGCGGAGCGGCTCGCCCCAGTCGGTCTCGTCGCGCAGCTGCGCCTTTAGAACCTTCCCGCCGGGATTGCGCGGGAGCGGGTCCATGCGCACGGCCACGTACTGGGGCACCTTGAAGTCGGCCAGCCGCTCACGGCAGTGCGCGACGATCGCCGCCCGATCGATCTCCGCGCCGGCGCTCGGCACGATCGCCGCGCCGACCTTCTCCCCCATCATCTCATCCGGCACCCCCCCGGCGGCGGCCTCGCCAACGCCGGGGGCCGAGGCGAGCGCGTTCTCGACCTCGATCGAGTAGACGTTCTCGCCGCCGCGGTTGATCATGTCCTTCTTACGATCGACGATGTACAGCAGCCCCTCGTCGTCCACGCGCGCCAAGTCGCCGGTGTGCAGCCAGCCGCCGGTGAACGCCTCGGCCGTCGCCTGCGGCTTGTTCCAGTAGCCCCGCACGACGTTCGGCCCGCGCACCAGCAGCTCGCCGACGCCCGTCTCGGGGTCCGGCTCCTCGATCGCCAGATCGACGACGGGCATCGCAAAGCCGACCGAGTCGGCGTGCTCGGCGGCCTCCTCGTGTGGCAGGAACGACGTCAGCGAGGAGGTCTCCGTGAGGCCGAAGCCGTTGCCGACACGGGCATTGGGGAAGGCGTCCTTGATCGCGTGCACGAGGCTCTCCGAGATCGGCGCGCCGCCGTAGGAGACCCAGCGAACGCCGCTCACGTCGAGCCTGGGGAACTTGGGGTGGCGCATGACCGCGTGGTAGATTGCCGGCACGGAGACGAGCAGGCTGACGCCATGAGCGCCGACGGCCTCGAAGAACCCGTCGAAATCGAGCGGATTGGCGAGGATCTCCACCCGCCCTCCGAACTCGAGCACCGAGATCAGCTGGCTGTTGCAGCCGGTCACGTGGAACAGCGGCACGGACACGAGCGTGGAGACCCCCGGTCCTTCCGAGCGATCGGCGAACAGCGACCGGAACGCGTTCTCGCTGTTGGTGGTGAAGTTCAGGTGGGAGGTCATCGCCCCCTTGGGGAAGCCGGTCGTCCCGCTCGTGTAGAAGATCGCCGCCAGATCATCCGGCGCGAGATCCTCGACTGCGAACGCCTCACCATCCGGAAGCCTCCCGGGCGCGAAGCTGAACACAGCGCCCGAGTCCCGCACCACGTACGCGACTTCCTCATCGGTAAAGCGCGTGTTCACAGGCACGACCACGGCCCCGAGGAGCTGCGCGCCGAAGAACGCGAGCACCCATTCGATCCCGTTGGGCAGGCGCAAGGCGACGCGATCGCCGCGCTCGATCCCGGCCGCACGCAGGCCGCCGGCGACCCGCGCGGCGCGCTCCCACAGCTCCCCGTAGCTGAGCGAGGAGCCGCCCAGCTCGACCAGCGCGGTGGCCGAGCCGTCGCGCTCGACGCTCGCTCTCAGCAGCTGCACGAGCGACGCCGGCCGCTCGCTGTAGCGCACGACGCCGTCCTCGCCACGCTCCGTTCCCGCCCGATCGAACGGGCTGCGCCCTCGCGGCGCGGGCTCGACCGCCGTGGCGCCGCTCCGATCGCTGCCGCTCCCCATCACACGGCCAGCTTACGCGGATTGCGCGGGGCGCTCCGCACCGGCCCCGCCGGCTAGGCTCGCACGGGATTGACGAGCGTGCCGAGCCCGTCGATCTCGACCTCGACGGTGTCTCCATCGCCCAGGAAGCGCCCCTTCGAGGCGCCCACTCCGGCCGGCGTGCCCGTCGTGATCACGTCACCCGGAAGCAAGGTCATCGTGCGTGACAGCCAGGCGACGGTCTCGGCCACCCCGAAGATCTGATTGGCCGTCGTGCCCTGCTGGAGCAGCTCGCCGCTTATGCGCGTGCGCAGCCCCAGCGCCTGCAGGTCGCCGATCTCATCGAGCGTCACGAGTGCCGGACCGCAGGGGGCGAACGTGTCGATCGCCTTGCCGCTCGTCCACAGCGGATTCTCGAACTGCAGGTCGCGGGCGGTGACGTCGTTGAACGGCATTGCTCCGGCGACGTGCGAGAGGGCTTCCTCGGTGCTCACGCGGCTGGCCGCTCGCCCGATCACGACGGCCAGCTCAGCCTCGTAGTCGACGTGGTCGGGGTAGGCCGCCGGCAACACGATCGGCTCGCCGGAGCCGATCAGCGAGTTGGCGAACTTCGCGAACCACATCGGCGCCGCCGGGATCTCCTGCCCGGCCTCCGCCGCGTGATCGCGGTAGTTGAGGCCCAGGCAGATGATCTTCTGCGGATCGGGCACCGGCGCGAGCAGCCGCACCTCCGCGCGGGCGATACGCCGATCGGCCTCGGCGGCTCGCTCGCCCAGCTCGGCCAGCCCGTGTGCGTCGAGCGCGCCCAGCAGTCCGCGCACGGAGCTCGCGGGCGCGTCGAGCGCAGCGAGCGGCACGATCTCCGCCGCCAGCAGGATCCCCGCCTGCGCGCCCGAGCCGTCGTCGTAGGTGAGCAGTCGCATCTGGCGCGCTCAGTTCGCCGGCCGCTCGCGCTACAGCTGCACGGTGTCGGTCGGCAGGCCCAACAGCAGGCGCCCCGTCAGCTCCCAGGTGGTGGGCGCGACCATCATGTGCTGCGTTGCGACGTGCACGTCGCGAAAGCGCCGCTGCAGGGGGCTCGAGTCATAGATCGAGGAGCCGCCGCCGGCTTGGTACATGGCGGTGACGACCTCGGCGGCCGCGCCCGTCGCATGGGTGGCCGCCAGGCGCAGCCCCAGCCGGTGCTCGTCGGAGATCGGCGCCCCCGTCTGCGCCGCCACCCACGCCGCTTCCGCTTCCTCGAGCATGAGCGCACGCGCGGAGCGCAAGGCCGCCTCGGCACGGGCGACCTCGGCCTGCACGGCCGCGCGCTGCGCGAGCGTCTTGAGGCTCGCAGCCGGGGTCTTGCCGGCGGCCAGCACGATCAGATCCTCGATCGCTCCGCGGGCGATGCCCAGCGCTACCGAGGCGATACCCACCGCCAGCAACCCGAACAGCGGGAACGAATAGAGAGCGCCTGGCTGGCGCGGAGGGTCCGTGAACAGCGAAACCCCGCGTGCGGCGGGCACCGGCTCCTGCTCGACGGCCATGTCGTGGCTGCCCGTGCCGCGCAGGCCGGAGACCGACCACGTGTCGATTACCTCAACGCTGTCTGCCGGCATCAGCATCAGGCGCACGTCGGGGCTGCCGTTCTCGAGCAGCTCGGGCTGCTCGCCCGAGTACACGATGCAGCCGCCCATCACCCAGTCGCAGTGCTGCACGCCGCTGACGAACGACCACCGCCCACTGACCATGTAGCCCTCGTCGAGGCGCTCCGCGCGGCCGCGTGGAGCGAACACGCCGCCGCTGACGCCATGCCCGTCGGCATAGATCAGACGCGCGTCCTCGTCGGGGAGGTAGGCGCCCAGCAGGCTGCTTGTGGAGGCGATCATCGCGCACCAGCCGGTCGCGCCATCGCCGCGAGCCAACTCCTCGAGCGCCCGGATCATCTCGGCCGGCTGCGCCTCACGGCCGCCCAGCGCGCGCGGCAGGCACAGCCCGAACAGGCCCGCCTCGACTAACTCGGCCCGCAGCTCGGCCGGCAGCGCTCGCTCGCGCTCGATCTGCTCGGCCAGCTCGGCGGCCCGCGGAGCCACGCGCCGCGCGGCGGCGAGCGGGGTGTCGGTCGTGCTGGCGCTCTTGGACTCGATAGCCATGGTCAGCAAGCGGTCGCCCCGCTCGCGGGGCGAGCCTATCGCGAGCTGGGATGATGCGCGGATGCTCCACCACGAGCGCTCCCGCGCGGAGTCCTTCGGGGCGGTGGCCGAGCTGTACGATCGCACCCGCCCCTCCTACCCGCGCGCGCTCGTGCAGGCGCTCCTGAGCGAGCCCGCCGAGCGCGTGCTTGACATCGGCTGCGGGACGGGAATCGCCGCGGCGCTGCTGGCCGAGCGAGGCTGCGACGTGCTCGGCGTGGAGATCGACGAGCGAATGGCCGCGCTGGCCCGTGCTCGGGGCGTGGAGGTCGAGGTCGCGCAATTCGAGCATTGGCGGGCAGCGGGGCGTCGGTTTGACCTGGCGATCTCGGGGCAGGCCTGGCACTGGATAGATCCCGTCGCCGGCGCGGCCAAGGCGGCGACGGTGCTCGAGGAGCAGGGGCGAATCGGCTTGTTCTGGAACTTCGGTGACCCGCCCCAGCAGGTGCAGGAGCTGTTCGCGCCGATCTACGCCCGCCTGGCGCCGGGTCTCGAGAGCTATTCGGTGATGCTCGGCAACTACGACGCCCGCGCCGAGACGACGGTCGAGGGGATCGCCAGCTCGGGGCGCTTCACGCCCGCCGAGGTGCGCAACTTCCGCTGGAGCCACGACTACGAGACGGCGGACTGGCTCGAGCTGCTGCAGACCCACAGCGATCACCATGCGCTGCCGCCGGCGCAACGCGAGCGCCTGCTGGCGGCGATCGGCGAGGCGGTCGAGACGATCGGCGGATCGTTCGAGATGCCGTATGAGACGGTGCTCGTCAGCGCTCGCCGCAGCTGAGCCCGACCTGCACGGGGCCGGCCCGGTGGCCGGCCGTTTCCGCGTCGGCGCCTGCGCCCGAAGCGCTCAGGGCGACAGGCGTGTGACCGTCCAGCCCGGATCGGCGCGCTCGTACAACAGCCGGTCGTGCAGGCGGTCGGGGGCTTCAGACCAGAACTCGACAATCTCCGGCAGCACGCGGATCGCCCCCCAGTCGGGCGGGCACTGCGGCGGGGCCTCGAGCACCTCCATCAGGTGAGCGTGGCGCGCGCGCAGCGGCTCGATGTCCTCGATCGGCTCGCCTTGCCGTGAGACGAGCGTCTGGACGCGGTGGGAGAGATCGCGCTCGGAGAACAGCTCGACGGCAAGCGCACGCTCGGTCAGCGCGGCTTTCCCGGCGACATGGACCTGCCTACCGATCGTGGGCCAGTGAAACAGCAGCGCGACCCGCGGGTTGTGCTCGATCTCGCGCGCCTTGCGCGTCCACAGCGCCGAGGTAAAGAGGAGCGCCCCGCCCTGCAGACGCTTCAGCGACACCGTGCGTGCCGACGGCGCCCCGTCCTCGCCGACGGTCACGAAGGCGACCGATGCGGGCGCGGGCACACCGGCCGTCCGGGCATCCTCCAGCCAGCGATCGAGGAGCTCGAGCGGCTCGGGCTCGTTGCTGTCAATGTCCACGGCGGAGCTCATTCGGTGAGACAGGCGCGTATGTGCATCGTGCCTGGAAGCCTAGATGGTGCCCGGCGATCGGGAGCGGCTCGTGCTCGACGTCGGCGGACGGCGTTATCGTCAGCTGCGCGGTGGCGGCTGCGACGACATCCTCGGTCCCCGAGCCCGAGCAGCCGCTCGACCGCAAGACGATTCTCGCGCTGATCGCGATGGGCGTGGCGGTGCTGATCGTCGCCAACGACTTCACCGCGCTGGCCGTCGCGCTGCCGGCGATCGAGAAGCAGTTCGACACCTCCGTGGGCACCGTCCAATGGGTGATCAACGCCTATGCGCTGACGTTCGGCGTGCTGATCGTCGTCGGCGGCCGGCTGGCGGACATGTTCGGGCGCAAGCGGATCTTCATGATCGGCGCCGGGGTGTTCGCGGGCTTCTCGGTGCTGGGCGGCGCCGCGCAGAGCGTCGGCTGGCTGGTCGCCTGTCGCGCGCTGATGGGCATCGGCGGGGCGATGATGTGGCCGGCGATCCTCGGGATGACCTTCGCTGCGCTGCCCGAAAGCAAGGCCGGTCTGGCCGGCGGGCTGATCCTCGGCGCGGCCGGCATCGGCAATGCGGTCGGGCCGATGTTCGGGGGACTGCTCACCGATGCGCTCAGCTGGCGATGGATCTTCTTCGTGAACGTTCCGATCGCCGCCTTCGGAGTGCTTGCGACGTGGTATGCGATCCATCAGACCGAGCCGAAGACGGAGGATCGCCGGATCGACTATGCGGGCGTCGCTGCGCTCTCGCTGGGCCTCGTCGCAATGCTGATCGCCCTGGATCAGGTGACCGACTGGGGCTGGGGCGATCCGCGGATCATCGGGCTGATCGCCTTCTCGGTGGCGATGCTCACGGGCTTCGCCTTCATCGAGCGGCGCATGGGCGAGGTCGCGCTAGTGCCGCGAGACGTGATCCGCAACCGCAACTTCAGCGCCGCCTGCTTGACGGTGCTGCTGATGTCGGCGGTGTTCTTCGCCGCGCTCTTGTACCTGCCGCAGTTCATGCAGAAGATCCTCGGTTACACAGCCCTGCAGGCCGGCGCGGGGCTCGTGCCGATGATGGGAACGTTCGCGATCACCTCTTTCATCGCCGGTCCGCTGTACGCGCGCCTCGGGCCGAAGCTGATCGTCTCGCTCGGATGCGCAGCGATCGCCTCCGGCATCTTCCTGCTGTCGTTGATCGGCGCGGACTCGGGCTACGGCGAGCTGGTCGCCGGGATGCTCGTGCTGGGCGTCGGCATGGGCCTCTTCTACTCCTCGATCACGACCGCCGGCGTGACCGCGCTGGATGCCTCGCGGGCGGGCCTGGCGGGCGGGATCATCTACATGTTCCAGATCGCCGGAGGGTCGATCGGGCTGGGCCTGAACACGACGATCTTCACCTCGGCCGCGACCAGCAACCTCAACTCGCACCTGGCCTCGCTCGGCGCGTCGATCAGTGAGGCGCAGGCGAATCTCGTGCAGGGCATCCTCGCCGGCACCTCATCGAGTCATCAGATCGTCGCGCGCTACTCGGCCGGCGTCGCCGCGCGCCTGGAGTCGCTCGTGCGGGACGCATTCGTGACCGGATTGCACACGGCCTTCCGCCTCGACGCGGCGCTCGCGCTGGGCGGGCTGCTCGTAGCCGTGATGTTCGTCGGCGGCGCGCTGCATCCCCACGCCGCACGCACGACGAGGCCGCGCCGCGCGCATCACCGCGCGCTCGGCTGAGCCAGCGCGGCGGCTCAGCGCACGACCGTGAGCGTCGCGCGCATCCCGCGCTTGGCGTGTTCGGGCAGCGAGCACCACAGGTGGTAGTGGCCGGGCTTGAGGTACACGACGCCGCTCCACCGCTGCCCGGGAGTCAACTGCGGGGCCTTGACTTCCTGGCGCGAGGACAGGGAAAGGAGGCGCAGATCGTGAGGATCGGAGCCGCGGTCGATCGCCTGCAAGCTGACCGGGCCGGCCTTGACGGCGCCGCGGGAGAGCATCAGCCGGTACTCGACCTGCGTGATCTGCAGATGCGAGCCGGTCACAGTGGCCGTATGCGGCCTCGCGGGTGTGGGTGTGGGCGCGGAGGCCGGCGTGGGCGGGTGCGCCGGCACAGGGCGGGCCGCGACGCTGCCGGCAAGCCGAAGCGTGGCGAGCAGCGCGAGCGCGGCCGGCGGCGCGAGCAGGCGTGCCCTCATCTGACGACCTGCACGCGCGGGAGGGTGGCCGCTCCCGGCACGATCGGAGCGGCCTCGTGCCCGAGCCACTGCTCGAGCAGGGAGCAGTAGAGCCCCCGGAAGTCCGAGGTCGCACGCACGTTGCCGAGCTCGTCGAGACCGGCTGTGAGCCCCGGCCATTCTCCGATCATCCTGCCGGCGGCGCGCGTGCCCATCACGAACGCGCAGCCGGCCGCGCCGTGGTCGGTGCCGGCCGAGGCGTTCTCCTCGGGGCGCCGGCCGAACTCCGACCACACGAGCGTCAGCACGCGATCGGCCAGGCCACGTGCCTCGAGGTCGCGCTGGAAGGCGTAGAGCGTCTGCGCGGCCTGGTCGAGCCCGGATTCGAACGGTGCGACCTGGCCGTCGTGCGTGTCGAAGACCGATTCCGTGGAGACGCTCACGCAGCGCAGCGGCAGCCCCGCCGCGAGCAGCTGCGCGACTCCGGCCATGCGCCCGGGGAAGCGGTCCTCGGAGCTCGGGTAGCCGGCGGGCAGCGGCGGCGCATCGGCGTCGCCGCTCGGCTGAAAGGGCGTGAGCTGCTTGCGCAGCGTGTTGGACATCAGCGCCGCTTGGCCCGACTGTGCCATCGCGGGGTCGCCGGAGCGCGCGCCGACGCGGCCGATCGTGTCGAAGTAGTCGAACATCACGTCCTGCGGCGCTCCCCACACGTCGCGGGCGTAGAAGGAATAGGAGGCGGGCGAGTCGATCGCGGCCACCGGCATGCGCGCAGTCGCCAGCGACGGCTGCAGCGCCTCATCCAGGCACAGGCCCTGCAGCGGGTTATCCGGCGTGCCGGCGAGATCGAGATAGCGGCCCATCCAGCCCGTGAGCAGATCGGTCTGGGTGGCGCCCACCTCCCAGAAGTGGCGGCTCGTGAAGTGCGACTGGTCGGGATCGGAGTAGCCGACGGCCGGCAGCACGCTCAGCTTGCCCTCCCCGTGCAGAGCGGCGAGCGGCGTGGCCCGCGGGTGCCAGCGCAGGCGAGGGTCCTCAACGAAGGCAGGCCCGGCGCCATCGGGCAACGCCAGCACGGGCCGGTACTTCCTGTAAAGCGGATCGCCCGCCGGATAGAGAACCGACATCGAGTCGATGCCGCCCTGCAGGTACACGCTGACGAGCACGGGCTGCTTCGGGCCGGCGGCGGCGCTGGCGATCCCCTCCTCGAAACGCGAGGGGTCGATCAGGCGCCCGGCGCCGTAGACCGACAGGGCGAGACCGGCCGAGGCCATCAAAAAGCTGCGCCGAGACAGGCCGGTGCCGGCAGGCGTCGGCATCCCGGGCTCGATCGCGGGCAGCCCGCGCCCGGCCTGGGCCGCGGCGTGGCGCAGCAACTCGGCGCGATTGAAGTCCTGACAGGCGCAGTTGCGATGGGGGCCGGGCGTGCGCATCTCAGGAGGTTTGATAGTCGGGAGTCGCGACGACGAGCGCGCGCAGGCCGGCGAGTGCCAGCACGGGATATTGCTCGCGCTCCCAGGACTCGGTGGCGGCATCGACGGCGGCCGACTTCGCGTAGGAGACGAGCGCCGCGCGGGTCGAGGCGCTCACTGTGGGATCGCCCCAGAAGTCCAGCGCCTGCTTGGCGAGGGCGTGGGGATCGGCAGCGGCCGGCTGCTTGCCGGAGCTCGGCTTGGGCTTCAACGCACGCTTGTCGTCGATCATCTGCGCCGCGAGGTTGAAGCGCGCCAGCCACGTGCCCGTGTTCAGCCAGCGATCGGCTTCCCAGCCGGCGACGTTGGGCGGATAGAAGGGCATCTGCCCGGTGAGGCTCGACTCCCAGGCCCAGGCATCGGTGTCGATGAAGCGCCCGATGCCGCGCAGCATCCCGGCGATCTGCACGATCGGCGGCTTGACCATGCGCGGGCCGGCGTGCACGAGTGGGTGCATCAGCATCGCCTCCACGACCGGACGGATCTGCTTGCCGCTCGAGAGGTACAGATGCTCACACGCGCGCGTGTCGTGCGCCGACAGCGGCCGCGGGCAGAAGTAGGACCACAGCTTGGTGACGAGATGCCGCGGGTGGTCTGGATGCGCGAGCACGAGCCGCAGGCTGTCGCGCCAGCCGAAGCGCCCACGATGGCCGTAGATGACCTTCACACCGGCGTCGTGTTGCTCGGCGTCGAAGTGGAAATTGTCGGGCTCGCCGGTCGCGTCGTTCCAGTCGTTCGTCCAGCCGGTCAGCGCGCGGGCGTGTTCGCGCACGTCGCGCTCGCTGTAGCCGTCGCCGGCACCGAGCGCGAACAGCTCCTGCATCTCGCGCGCGTAGTTCTCGTTGGGCGCGTCCTTCGTGCTGCCGGCGCCCGACAGCCACAGGAGCGTCGCCGGATCGACGGTCATCGCGGTGAGCATCTTCGGAAAGCTCGACAGGGCCAGGGCGCGCTGGGTCTGGTTCTGTCCGATCATCAGCCGCTGCGAGTTGACGAGCTCGTTGCTGGTTGCGAACCAGTCGTGCCAGATGAGCGTCATCCGCTCGATCAGCGGAGCGCGCGTGCGCACCATCCGGTCGAGCCACCACAGCACGTCATTTCCCCACGCGTCATACGGGGCGATCGGCTTGCCGTCGTCAACCGTCGGCGCCGGTCCCTCGAGCGCGCGGCTGTGGGGGCGGGTCAGCGACAGGACGGCCGCGCGCAACCCGTACTTGGCGAGCTTCGCGGCCTGGCCCGGCTTGGGTCCGAAGCCGGCGCGCCACAGCAGCCGCTCGGCGTGCGCGCGCGTGAAGCGGCCCGAGTAGACGGGCAGCGAGCCGTGGACGAAGCCCGAGTGACGCGGGCGCCGGCGGTGGGACGATCGGTGCTGCTTACGCGCGCGGCGCGCGTTCGCATGAGCCATCCCCTGGATGATCGGCGAGCGCGAGCGCGCGCGCAATGGGAGATTCGTCTAGTGCCGCGGCGCCGTCATCTCGGGCCCGGAGGCCTTTTGCGACGGGCGATCCTCGTCTCGCGCGAGCAGCACCGCACCGGCCGTGACGACCGCGAACGCGAGTATCCGAAGCACGCCCAGCGCGCCCGCTGGAACGGGCTCCTCGAGCAGGATCGCGCCCGCGGCGATCGGCAGCGCGTTGGTCAGCAGCGTGGCCAGCCCGGCGACGGTCAGCGCACCGCCGGCCTGATAGCCGATCTGCAGCAGCGAGGTCCCCAGCGCATAGCCGAGGATCAGCGTCAGCACGAACGCGCTGCGGGCTCCCCCCTGGGTCGCCAGCTTGGTCGAGATGTCCCCGACCGAGAAGCACAGTCCGCCGGCGAGCGCGCTCGCGACGGCGGCGCCGAGGACGCGGCGGCCGAGGACGAGCACGATCACGGCGAGCACCGCCGTCCCGCCGATCCACAGAAGCACCGCGGCGGTCGAGCCGCTGGCGCCTTCATCGCTGCCGCCCGCCAGTGACACGGCGAGCGCGAGCAGGCCGAGCACGGAGACGATTACGCCGATCAGCCGCCGCGTGCCAAGGCTGCGACCCGCCAGGCGGAAGGACATGTACGCCAGCAGCCCGATGCCACCGGCCACGACGCTCTGCACGAGCGCCAGCGGCGCCAGCGCGAGCGCGGCCGCATACAGCAGGAAGCCGCACGACTCCATCGCGAAGGCGAACAGCCAGCGGCGGTTGGCGAGCAGCAGCCCGATCGAGTGAAGCGGGCGGCGCAGCGACAGCGCGGGCAGGGCGGCCGCCGCGTCGTGCTGACGCAGATAGGCGAGATTCGTGAGCGTCGTCGAGACGAGCGCGAGGGCGAGTGCGATGGCCGTTGCGACGCTCATGGCTCGTGCGCGCAAGCTATCTGCTCCGCCCGGCGCGGCCACATGCGCGCCGCCGAGCGGGCGGATCGCCCAGCTATCGTTCCCGCCCGGCATGGAGTACTTCGCTTACGGCAGTAACATGGCCGCTCCGGTCATGGAGAGGGCGTGCGCGGCGCATCGCTTCATCGGCGCGGCGCGCCTGCCCGATTTTCAATTGCTGTTCGCGCGCCGCTCGGTTCGCACGGGCACGGGAGTCGCGGACATCGTTCCCGAGCCGCACGGCGAGGTGTGGGGAGCGCTGTACGAGCTGGAGCGAGATCAACTCGGCGAGCTGGACGCCAAAGAGGGGCGCGGCTCCTGGTATGAGCATCACAACGTCATGGTGCACACCTCCGACGGGGCTTCGCACACGGCGATGGCCTACACGGTCATCAAGAAGGAGCCGATCGAGATCCGCCCGTCGCTCGCATACGTGCAAGGGCTGATCGACGGAGCTCGCGAACGGCTGCTGCCGGCCCATTACGTCGCCGGGCTGGAGGCGATGATCCCGCGCTGGGGTCTGAGCTGATCGCGACCTACGTTGGCGGAGCGTCCGCCGGCGTCTGCTCATTCGTGACGGTCAGCCGCGAGCGCCCCGACGACGGTCTGCAGCCAGGCCCGCTCGTCGGGCTGCGCATCGCGCATCCGGCGAGATGCCCACTGAGTCATCGCGTAGCGCCCGCCGATCGCGGCGTGCCGGCCGGAGACCGCGTAGCGGCCGTCGGCGAGCACCCACAGGCCGCCGGGTTCGTCGCGGCGGATTCGCAGCTGCTCGATCACCGTCTGCCCGCCGACGGCGGCGGGGTGCGCCGGGTCGCCGTCGCGCTCGCTCCAGGGCCACACGGAGAACACGGGCTGGTGGGCCGCCGGCTGGCGCGGGGGACGCGGCGGGGCGTCCATCGGGCCCGCGCGCCAGCGGTCGGTGAGGGTGTGCACATGGCGGGCCGACTGCAGGCGCATGAGCACATGTAGCACGTCGCCGCCGCGCAGGCGCGTCGAGCCGCGCGGCGGGATCGCCTCGCGGTCGCGGACGATCACGTTCACGACGGCGTCCCGGGGCAGCCCGAGATCGCGGACTCGCCTGCCGGCGATCGCGTCGTCGGGTGCAACCGGATACTCCAGCACCTCGGCGCCCAGCCGGTGGATCGTGCCGGCCTCGGCGAGCGGTCGCGGCAGCGCGGGCTCGCTTGTCGTCAGCCCCATCCGCCGTGCCAGCGGCTCGAAGGTCGCGCCCTGCACGAGCGCCGACAGCACGACCGCGAAGAAGACGATGTTGAAGAACTGCAGGCTGTGCGGGACACCGGCGAGGACGGGGAAGGTCGCGAGCACCACGGGCACGGCGCCGCGCAGACCGGCCCAGCCGAGAATCAATCGCTCGGGCGCGCTGTAATCGCCGGCGACGGTCGCAAGCCAGGTCGCGGCGGGGCGTGCGACGAACATCAGGACGAGTGCCAGGGCGGTGCCCTCGACTGCGACACCGCCAAGCTGCGAGGGAAAGACGAGCAGGCCGAGCGCGACGAACATCGCCAGCTGCGCCACCCAGGCCAAGCCCTGATGAAAGACGGTCATCGTCTGCTTGGCGGGGATCGCCGCGCCCCCCAGCGCCAGACCGGCGAGATAGACCGCCAAGAAGCCGGACCCTTCCAAGCTGGCCGCGCCGCCGTAGGCCAGCGCCACCACGGCGAGCGAGGCGACCGGGTAGAGGCCCGCGGTCGCCAGGCGAACGTGACGGAACGCCTGCACCGCGAGCCATCCGATGCCAAGCCCGACGGCGAGCCCGATCCCGAGTTGCTCGGCCAACAGTCCCAGCATGTCCACGGCGCCGTACCCCGTGTGCTGGATCCATTCGATCAGCCCCAGAACGAGCAGCACGGCGACGGGGTCGTTCAGTCCCGCCTCGCCCTCCAGCGTGCGCGCGAGCTTGCGCCGCAGCGTCGACTCGCGCAGCAGCGCGAAGATCGCCGCGCCGTCGGTCGATGCGACAACCGATCCGAGCAACAAGCTCTGCAGTGCCGAGAAGTCGAAAAGCCAGGCAGCGCTGATTCCGACGATCAGCGCCGTCCCGACGGTGCCCACCAGCGCGAGGCTCACGGCCGAGCCAAGGACCGGGCGGATCTCCTCGAAGCCCGAGGTCAGGCCGCCCTCGAACAGAATCAGCGCGAGCGCGATGATCCCCACTCTGCGGGCCAGCGCATAGTCCGCGAAATCGAGCCAGCCCAAGCCGTCGGAGCCGAGCAGCATCCCAACTCCCAGGAACAGGACCAGTCCGGGGATGCGCAGGCGCCAAGCGGCCAGCGAGGCGAGCACTCCACATGCCAGGAGGCCGCCCGCGATGAGTATGAGCTGGGCATCGGCCACGAGCGAACGATCTGCAGCCTATTGCCGAGGGTGCAGTCACGGCGATGACTCGCGCCCCGTTGTGCCATCTTGCGCCCTCTTGGACTCCGTATTGGACTCGAGCACCCGGGCGATTCGAGCCGTGATCGGCGGGGCCGTTCAGGGCGTCGGCTTCCGCGAGGCCACCCGACGTCGTGCGCGCGAGCTCGGCGTGATGGGCTGGGTACGTAATGAGGATGACGGCACAGTGGCGGTACACGCGGAGGGCTCATCTGCTGCCATCGGCACGCTCATCGCGTTTCTGCGCGGGGGACCGGCGGGGGCGGCGGTCGCCGATGTGACCACGGAGGACGCCCGGGTCGAGGGCCACGAGCAATTCGCCATCCGCGGCCTGAGCGCCGGCGCCTTCGTCGTGCAGGAGCACGCTGCCACGGCGCGCCACTTCGACCTGCGCCTGGAGGTCGACGGCGTCATGCGCTCCTGGGCGCTGCCCAAGGGCCCGTCACAAGATCCGTCGGTGAAGCGCCTGGCAGTGCAGGTCGCCGATCACGAGATGGAGCACAACATCTTCGAGGGTCCCACCGACGGCGGTGGCGTCATAGTCTGGGATCGCGGCCAGTACGAGCAGGGTGGCAGGGTGGCCTGGCCGGAGGCGCTGGAGCGCGGCCACGCCGTGTTCGTCCTGCATGGCGAGAAGCTCCACGGGGGCTTTGCGCTGCAACGCACGCGAGCGGGCGCCAAGCCCCAGTGGCTGCTGGTCAAGCGGCGGGACGAGGCGGCGCGCTCGGGGTCGGACATCGTCGCCGAGCAGCCCGCGTCGGTGCTCAGCGGGAGGACGCTGGATGAGATGGTTCGTGAGGAGAGGTGAGCGGCGCCGAGGCCGGTCAGGTCGCCTTTCGGCGAGCAACGCCACAAGCGATCCTCCCACCGATCCGCCAGCACGGCCGTCCCGCCCTTTCGTGAGCGAAGCTGGGTTACGGGCAACGGCTAGACGATCAGGATGGACATTTCTCCCGCAGCTGGTCCTTGCGTTTCTGTGCACGTTCGACGGCTACACACATCGCATCCCAGTCCTCGAAGAGAGTTTTGGTTCGGTCCTCGCGAATCCGGTGGATAAACCAGCCCAGCTGTTTCCAGAAACCGAGGGCGAACCTGCCGAGATATTCGTTGATGACGCCTCGATCGACGGCGCCGTGCTTGTAAACGCCACCCAGCTCCTCGAAGAAGTTGAAGATGAAGATGAGATCACTCACCTTCTGTGGTTCGTGCTTCTCCCAATACTTGAACTCATCCCACCTTCGTTGCTCCTCCGTTGCGCTCGTCGGAGGAGAGAGTGAGAACTCCTTGGCCATCGCGTAGGGGCTCTCCAGCGAGTAGCGGCTGAAGCGCTCGAAGTACTGGTAGCCAAGAGTCTGCTTGGCAACCGTGCGGGTGAGACGAATCTGATAGCCGGCGTAGACGACGGCAATCCCAGCGGCGATGCCCGCGAGCTTGCTTCCCCAGTCCTTCGAATTGAACAGGAGAACACCCGCTGTGATCGGTGCGGCGAGAAGGACTGACGTCATCGCCACACCCGCCAAGCGCCAGGGGATGCTCAGATCTTGCCAGACGTCCACGACCCTGGCAATCCCGTTGGCGCGAAGCACTCGACGACGTAGCGCGGACATCGGCTGAAGTTGGTTCACCGCGTGCCGGAGTATCCGCTAGGACTCAGACGGAATCCGGCTTTAGGGCGCTGACGTGCGATATGCTGTGGGTCATGGGCGATCCAGCACTTCCGTAGCGATTACTGTCGGCTCAACGGAGCGGGAAAGCTTGCGTCGCATGGGTGCGTGCCAAGTCGCCGCGAGACACGGCCTGGAGAAGCTCATTTCGGGCGATCAGGTACTTGGGGGTCGCTGTGGCATCGTTCGGGTGCGAACTCTCTGATTGGCCAAGCGCTGCACCGGCAGCCACGCATGCCCCTGCAAGCGCTAGAAGAGCAATCCCCTTACGTATCTTCACTACAACCTCCTCATGCCAGCTAATAGGTGCATGGCGAGGCGAATGGCTACCTCGAAGCTCGTTGCGAACGCTGAGTGATCCACCGAAGTAGTCATGGGTCTAGTGTTAAGCAGTGCTATGCGAGTATCTGCCGAACAGAATGATGAGCAAGCGGTGTAGCCAGCTTCGCCCAGAGGGGGCCACGTGATCGATATCTTGGAGTCGGGCATCGTGAAAACGAAGAGCTTGTTGTTTGCTGGCCCACCTCCCCTCTCTCCGCTTACAGCGTGGTGTTGGTGGGTGGACCCACACAGGCACCACGGAAGGGGGCCAGCCAGGCGGAACTTATGTGGATAGCGGAATCCTGTCTACCAGCGTTTATGCCGACGACAAAAAGGTAACTGTGCAGTGTTTAAGTGCAAGCCTCGTCGGGATCGGGCTTCGGTCGGCTACGGGCTCGGGACCCCCGCGAGCAACGACATCAGGGGTACATGGAGGCCAAACGACAAAGCGACGAGGGTCAAGAGTTTGGGCTCCTGGCGTGTCCGCTCGGTGCGTACGATCGTGTCTTCCCCGACGCGACTCTTGCGCGCGAGCGTACGCTGCGACATGCCTGCACGCTCGCGCTCGTGGCGGAGGCTCCTCCCCACGACCTGTCGAATCAGGCTCGCGTTCTCAGGGGTCAAAGTCCACACTGCCGCGTTCGTAGGACCGACGACCCACATGTCCTCGTTCGGCTCCGGGCTCGGAACGCCTACCAGCAACGAGGGCAGTGGCACGTAGAGGCCGAACGAAAAGGCTACGAGCGTTGATATTTTCGCCTCTCGTCGCGAAGCCTCAATGCGCGCGACCGTGCCTGTGTCTAGGCCGCTTCTGCCCGCGAGCGTGCGGTGTGACATGCCCGTGCGCTCGCGCTCGCGCCGAAGGTTCGTCGCAACGATCTCTCGAATCAGACGCGCGTTGTCGGCCGTCAAGGGCCATCCGCTGGCGTTCATCCGGCGCTCGCCGCTTGCGTCGAACGAGACGTATCGGCAGCGTTGCGCTCAGTCTTTCGACGGTCTACTGTCATGCACGCTTCGCACCAATTCCAAGACGACTTGAATGTCGCGCTGAGGAGCGGCGCGAGGCGGCATCACACTCCTCGACTAGGGTCATTGAACGCGACGCTCAGCGGCGTGTGCTGATGGCGCGGTCTGCGTCAGCAGGGCTATCGGCTCGACGTCGATGAGCCGCGCAATTCGTTCGATGTTTTTCAGGGTGAGGCTGTGCTGACCCAGCTCGACACCTTCTAGGTAGGTGCGATGTACGCCGAGAAGCCGTGCGAAGAACTCTTGACTTAGACCCCGATTCTCGCGAAGCGCCTTCAGGTTGCGTCCCGCGACGCGCTGCAGTTGGCCGTCCATCAGTTCGCGAGGTCGATGCAGCGAGACCAGCTGACGACCGTGGCGCGCGCACAAGGCAGAGAGTCAGCGGCACTACGCTCAAACTTCCGGGCAGCGTGCGATGTGGTCCAAGACGCGGCACACGACGCGTTACCCTCAGCTACTCGGCCGATACGTGGCAGAGTTGAGCTACCGCGATGAGGCTTCGCAACACTCGACGGTGTCCTCCGAGAGCACCCGCCTAGATACGGCCACGGGTTGCCAAGAAGGCCCGGAGACCTACCCATCGCCTCTGCGCCGCATCCCGAGGCGATGTAGTGACTGGGCACCGGTCTTTTGGCGGATGAGCAACACCAGGGCGCCGAGCTCCGGCACGTCACACTGCGGCAGGTGGACGCCGTCAGCAGCGGCGTCCTGCAAGCGCTGAACTTCGATACGGTGCTGCGTCTCCAGTGCTTTTAGGAGCAGTGGCGCCGGTCGCCTTAGATCCACCTCTAGGTCGGGTTGATCGGACCGGTACTCCAGACCGATCAGATCGAACAACGCGGTCGCTGACTGAAGACGCTCTAGCGCCGCAGAGTAGGTCTTGGGGTCGAGCTCCGTCTCGATCTCAGCCTGGAGGATCGCAAGGCGTGAGCCGATCTCACGCTTGAGTCCAGCACGAAGATACGGCACGAGCTGCCCGGAGACAGTAACGCTGCGAGAGGTCACAGCGGGCGGCCTCCGACTAGTCGCATGCCCCTCACGCATCGCCACGCGCGTCCCGCATGCGCGAGGGTCGACCGGACTAGGTCCAAGCCGAGTCGACGACACGAAGAGCCCTCCTCCTCCAACGCGAGGCGGGCGCAGCTGGGCGCGCCCAAGGTCGCCGCAGCGCCCGGGCCGGACGGAGTGGGAGCCGCCCGGCCCAAGCCTGCACCCTCCCTGAGGCCCATCTCGCATGGAGAGGGGCCTATGATCGCCTTACGTGGCACCCAGCGTGCCCTCACGCCTCGGGTGGCCAGCGTGGCCCCCGAGTCCGTGCGCCGGATCATGCTGGCGGTCAGTCCGCGCCGCGTCCACACGACCACGGTCGCATGTCAGTGGAGCGGCGATAATGCAGATCGTGAGGGCTTAAGAACTTGAGTCGTTCCCACTGGTGGAACTGTGGACCCTCCGCTGGCCGGTTTGAGCTAGGCACAAAGGAGTAAGATTGTTCGCATGGCATTGCAGCTACGGAGGCTGCCCTCCCGCATGCGAGGGCGAGGGCGAATCGTCGCTGCGCTGGCGCTCATCGCGACCTTCTCGTGTGCCCAAAGCGAAGCCGCACCGCGGGCGACGATGCCCCACTCCGAGCACCTTACAGTCGTCGCGCATCTGCACTATGTGGCCGCCCGGGGCTCCTACCTGTTCGAGGAAGGCCGGGCCTCTGGCGCACTCGCGGGCACGGTCAGTGCGCGCGTCCGAATCACTGCAGACATCTCGGGATCGTTTACGTTCTACTCCCGTGGTGGATCGGTGCGCGGCTACGGGTCGGCGAAGCTGAATGAATCCGGTAGCCACGCGAGCTTTGGCGGCACGCTGAAGGTGCTTGGCGGAACAGGTCGGTATTCGCACGCCCGCGGCAGCGGAAGGCTCTATGGCGTTTATAACCGGCGCAGCCCGCGTCTGGAACTGACGATACAGACAACCGGCAACCTTTCGTATTAGCCGAGGTGACACAAACCCAGGCGAGACTTGCTCGACTTATCCTTGCTGCTCTCGCCGCTGCTGCTCCCTCGGCACTCTGCTCCGCTGACGGCATGGCTATGCAGCGCGCCAGCTTGGCCGCATCATTTCATCCGAAGGAGCTTGGAGCGCCCGCGACGATCTCACTTGCGTTCAGGATCTCAAGCATCCCGCCGGACAGTCAGAGTCCTCTGCGAAGCGTGAGCGTGCAGCTGCCGAGCGAAATGGGTATTGCGACAAGCGGATTGGGGATCGAAAACTGCCTCGTGTCACGGCTCGAAGCGCTTGGGCCGAAGGGCTGTCCGGCAAATGCGCTGATGGGACGGGGCACTGCGACGGCGGAAATCCCGATTGGTGGCGAAATGATCACAGAGAGCGCACGGATCGAACTGTTCTCAGCTCCCGTACGGTCTGGCCGTCTCGCATTGCTCGTGTACGCCGACGCAGAATCCCCGGTCTTCGCCCAACTCGTCTTTCCAGCAACGATAGCCCCGGCCGAGCCACCCTACAGCGAGGGCATCGAAGCCAGCGTCCCGCTTGTCCCGAGCGTTCCCGGCGCCCCCGACGTAGCGGTCACGCGTTTTCAAATGGCGCTCGGAACGACCAGTCGAGGACGCGGGCATTTTGCCTACTACCGGTGGATGCACGGTCGGCGAGTGCCCTACGCTCCGAGCGGACTTCGACTACCGCCGAGATGCCCCAAAGGGGGCTTTCCGTTCGAGGCCCACTTCGCCTTCGAGGACCAGACAACCGCTGCCGCTCATACCACCGTTGCGTGCCCGCGTCGATCGCATCTGGGCGACCGCCACGCCCTACAGCGAGACAACGACAGAGCTAGACGTTGATCGCTCATGTGCAACGATCATCGCCGCACCGGCGGCACGGGCTTGCGCGAGGTCGAATCGCGACCTGGCACCAGGTGCTTCGCAATGCGCCATGCGTGCATAGTCGCGAGCGTCGGGGTGATGAGAGGGCGTAGCTGATCCCGAACATGCATGATCACTGGACGCGCGAACTCGCCCATCGCGCCAGGCTGAGAGGTGTAGTAAGCGACCACTCCCGAGAGGATCATCGCGTGGTGAGGGCCGTTGGGAATCGTGTGCACGCGGTCGAGTACGCGTCGGGTCACTAGCGCGATCTGGCGGGCAAGATCCTGGCGAGTTGAGTAGAGATATAGATAGCTCTCCTCGCCAGTAAGCGCATCGCGTTCATGATCGACCAGATGATCCAGCGCCGTCGTCAGAACGCAGAGCGACAGGTATGTCAAATCGAGCTGGCCGGCTTGAGCTACCGTCGCGCGTCGGTCGGCGGCGAGCGCGATGAGCGCATGGGCGGCGACGACCGACCCCATCGCGCCGAAAAGCCACTCCCGCCACTCCAGTTCGGTGTTTCTAGCTTCGCACTCCGCCCACCGTTCGAGTTGCCCGAGGCCCACGTTAGAGACGGCGTGTACGCGCACCTGCGCCTCGGCGCAGCGAGCGGCACACGCGGGGATGACCTCGGCGATAGCGTCGACGGCCGGAAGACCGAGGAGGGCATCGCGGACCGTGACGGCTAAGTCCTCGAGATAGCCTCCGTCGCTGCCACACAGGTAGCAGGCGTAGTTTTCGCGCTGTGACGGCGTGGACACGCTGAGCGCATCGAGAAAGGCCCCTGACTGCTGAAGTCCGTCACGAATCGGGTCAGTGGCCGGCTGCTCTGTCAATGCGTCGAGGAAGTCGTACATGACTTGCAGGGCAACGATCGCCTCGACAGCCCGCTCGCGGTGCTCCATCGGAGCAATGGTTGCGATCATCGCCGCAACCTCGACGTTGAACCGCTCATTGCGCAGCTTCTCGCGCGCCAGATAATTCAGGTGCGGATCGGCTATCTCCGCGGCGCGTGCCTCCCATCTGCGAAGCAAGCGACGCACAAGGGGGGCGACGCTTGACCAGTAGCGCCCGTGAGCATAAGCCAGCGCCAATCCGGCGCGTGCGACGAACCTCCGGCTGCCCATGGCGGACACTGCCCGTGAGCCTAGCCCGATGACCCGTGACGCGCACGAGGCCCTCCCTATGTAGGAGTAGGCCGCGTAGGAGTAGGCCGCGCCGATCTACTCTTCAAGCGCTGTGCGCGCAGGAACGCGCGCTGCGAACCATGTTGGGAGCGCCGATATCGCAAGTGAGGCAGCGAAAACCAAGACGAGCACCTCGACCGGGCGCCAACTCGCGCCGAGGCTTCTGACCGGAAAGCCCGTCGTGCTCGTTAGGTAGCCGTCGAGGGCGACCTGGCCATAGATACCCCAAGCGGCTCCCGCGATTGTCCCGACACTGAGCGTGAGTGCGGACTCGAGCAACAAGAGCCTTCGTAGGCGTGGTCGCTTCACTCCGGACAGCTTTAGTTCTGCGAGGGAGCTCCGGCGCTGCCAGATAGCCGATGCCAGGGCGGCCGCCATCGCGAGGATAGAGGCGAGTATCAGAAGCGTGGATATCGTCGCGAGCTGGGCGAGCCCTTCGCGGACCGACCCAATCATCCTCCCTTCTCGCCCGTGTGCGGTAAGGACATCGAGACCATTGCTGGGTCCGAGGGCATGCTCGACCGCTCTGCGCATAGCCTGCGGGTTGGTGCCGGCATGTGTCTCTACGGCAAGCGCGGTTGGTTGTGGGGCGACCCAACCCCGAGCGTAGTCGGCAGTGCTCAACGCCACTGCCCCGGGAGTCCAGCCGAAGTTCGTGGTCAGCGCAGCAACCCGCATTGGGATATTGCCCCTCGGCGTGGGCAGCGTGAGGGTGCCACCGACACCTACATGGTGTTCCGCAGCGAGCTGCCGTGAGACGGTCGCCCAGCCGCCATCTCGCAAGCGCGCGGCAGCGCTCACCCGGCTGCCCTCGATGACCTGGCCGTCGAGGAAGTCCAGGGGACTGCTCGACGGCCAAGCGAGAACCCAAACACGGCGATTGCCCACGTCGAGCAGACCTCCGTTGAGCGCAGTCACGCTCTGGACTCCAGGAACCCGAGCGATCCGCTGTGCACGATCGTCTGAGGAGAAAGCGGTCACGGACTGATTGTCGTGCGGTGTGGCTACCCAGATGTCTGCTTCGCTTGAATAGTGGAGCGCGAAGCCGCCAATGCCTCGGACCAGGTCATCACGGGCGCCTCCGAGCGCTACAGCGCCGAAGAGAGCCGCCGCTCCGGTCGCGACCAGCGCGAGCGAGCGCAGGGTGGTCTCGCTAAGCGCTCCGAGCGCCAGCGGGAGCAGCTTGAGTCGAGCCTGAAACCGATGCGCGGCAGCGTTAGCAAGCTGCAGCACGCCCGCGAAGAGGAGCGGAACGCATAGGACGGCCGCCAATGCCAGTAGGGCACTCCAGGCCAGCGCCAGGGACGGCAGAGCGGAGTTCGCAACTGCGCGTATCACGACAAGAATCGCTGCCGCAAGCGCAAGCCAAAGCGCGGTGCGGCGCCCGAGGGCGTTTCCGGGCTCGCCGCTCTCTAGATATACGGCATTCGCTGCACGGCCACGGCGCAGATCGAGCAGCGGGACGATTGATGCGAGGCACGTTGCCAGGACGCCCCCCACTCCGGCGACCAAGAGTGGCGTGATCCCAACGGACGTGCTGGCCCCCAATGTGAAGCCCTGCGCGAGATAGGTGGGCGTCTGAGCGAAGACTCCGACGGACAAGCCATAGCCGACGAGCAAGCCAAGCGCCGTTGCAGCGACGCCGAGACAAACTGCCTGGAACAGGACCATCTGGACGATCGCAGTGGAGCGGATGCCACTCAGGCGACCGTCCGCAATCGCCTCGCGGCGCTCGGGCACCGTCAGTAGAAACGCATTGAAGGTGAGCAGAAACCCGAGCAATGCACTGATCGCAGCGAAGAATAGGCTCGCTTGCTCGCTCGGCCGCAGCGCCTCGCGCAGCAGAGAGACATCCTGACTTGTCGGCGCAACGTTGAGCTTTCCGGCACCGAGGCTTGTGAGCTCTGAGCGCACGAGCGCCTGCTGGCCAGGCGTTGACTGCACGAGGATGCGTGTCAAACGATGAGGAAGGCCGGCGAATCGTTGCAAGCGTTCGAGGGGCATCACCGCCACGCGCGCCTGCGAGAGCGCGCCGACAGTTTCGGTCCCGAGTACGGCGTTGACTCGAAGCGGGATCGCAACTCCTCGTAGCTGTAGCGATACCTCCGGCCCTCTCGACTGGACGCCTATGCGCCGTATCCCCAACGCGTTCGCGCTAGCCATGCTGAGACCCATGCCCCCCTTTTCGAGCGTTGCGATCGGCAGCGTGTGGACCAGGCCATCGAGGACTGCCAGGCTGACCACCGCGCCAGCGAGGTTGACGGTCACGCTGGCGCCATCCTGTGCCTTGATCGTCGCTGTCTGTTCGAGAAGCGGCGCCGCGAGCTTGACCCCCCTGAGCCTTTCGACGCGGCCCAGCATGCTTTCGTCAAGACCTTCAGCTCCTCGCGCTCGCAACTGAAGATCGGCCGGCCCGATCAACGCTCGATTGACCTCTTCGGCCGAGCTGGTAACGCTCTGGCTCGCGACGGTTACGGCGAACAGAAGGGCGACGGCGACGGCGATCCCCAAGCCGGCGAACAGCTCCTGAACCGCCTGCTGGCGGAGCCTCTCGCGATAGAAGAAGCGCAGCGCCGAGAAGCTCATGAAGGCTCTTGGCCGAGTGACCTCGTAGCGTGCCATCGACCCTACTTCGGCGAAACTTTTGAGCGCAGCGGTTCGTCGTCCACGAGGACGCCATCGCGCAGCTTGTAGCGCGTATCGGCCAGGTCTCCCACGGCCGAGTCGTGTGTGACGATCACAACCATCGCGCCACGATCGTGAGACAGCGAGCGAAGTAGCTCGACGATCTGCTTGCTGCGCTCACTGTCAAGACTCCCGGTGGGCTCATCAGCGAGGATCAAACGCGGCTCACACGCGAGCACTCGCGCAATCGCCAAGCGCTGGCGCTCCCCTCCGGAGAGCTGACCGGCGGGAGACTCGAGTCGATCGCCAAGACCAACCCGCTCGAGCCATGGAACCATCCGCTCCCGCGCGTCTCGCACCCCCATTCCGGTCACGACGAGCTTCTCGGCCGCGTTGCGAAGCGCCGAACTGTGTGGCCAGAGATGGGTGCGCTGGAAGATGAACCCGACCTCGTGCATCAGATAGCCGGATACCTCGCTCTCTGAGAGCGATGCGAGATCGCGTTCCCCATATCGGATGGCGCCCTCTTCGGCTTGGAGTAGGGCTGCCATGAGCAACAGGAGGGTCGTCTTGCCTGAGCCGCTCGGCCCGAGCAGCGACACCATCTCACCCTCAGAGATCGTCATGCTCACACCATTTACGGCACGAACCTCCTCCGTGGCCCCGCGGTAGTGCTTGACGACGTTCTCAAGCTCTAGGGCACGCGCGCCGGAGCCCCTGGCCCCGCCAGCGCCGCTACTCACGCGGCCGTGTTCCTTGCTGTTGCCCGCAGCGGGAGGACCGAACCTATCTGCGGCGTGGTCTTGCCACGCAACTCGCCGGCAGCGAGTGACAGGGTTCGGTCCGCATCTGACAGCCCGCTGCCATCACCGTCACTAACCAGAACTGCGATGCCCTCGTCTGCAAGCGAACGCAGCAGCAAAATGAGCTTGTCGCGATCGAGAAGGTCCACGCCCTTCGTAGGCTCATCGATGACGAGCAGAAGCGGGCCTAGAACGAGAGCGGTGGCGATTGAAACGCGGATCGCCTCCGCGGCGTCGAGATCGCCCAGCGCAAGCTCCGCGCACCGCTCCACGCCGACTCGCTCAAGCGCCTTGTGGGCGTGGGAGTGGGTAGCAGGCACGGGCATCCCACGGGCGAGCAGTCCGGCGCGAACGTTGTCGATGACCTTTCGCCGACTGGGCGCGCCTGTCAGATGGTGGCAGTAGCCAACGCCGTTGCCCAGCCCCGTTGCTCCCCGGGCATTAAGATCCCTGCCGGCGAACAGGACAGTACCGGCGTCTGGTTGTTCAACACTGGCGGCTACCGCGAGCAGCGTTGAGCGCCCCGAGCGGCGCAGGCCCCAGATAGCGACGAACTCGCCTGCGTCGATCTCAAGCGACACCTCTCGCAGGATCTCGATCCGACGCGATCCGCGTGAGTGGTACTTGCTGACACCTCTAAGCTCAAGCAGGCTCATCGCGGTGGGGCCTTGATCAGAGCCTCAAACTCCTGGCGTGCATACGCGATCCACCCCAGTGTCGCCGTTTTGATGCCACGCCCGTAGGCGGATGCCAAACGGTCGGCAAGCCCTGGGACGACACGAGCCGGAAACTCGCTGGTGGTGGGTATCCGCGCTTCCTTATCGTCCAAGCACGCCTGCTCGTACCGGCCGAGAATCGCAAGCGCCGTTTGCGGCTGCTGGGCAAACGCGCCAAGCTGGCGCGCGAACTGAAGTGAGCGACGTGAGTGTTCGCGCGCTTGGGCAATGACCCAGGCCTCGTATGCCTCAAGGCCCCTGCGGGTCGCGCGATAGTGCGGCTTGGGCTGGCGGGTTGCTCCTGGAGCCAAGCTCCGCGACCCCTCCACCTCCTCGATGAATTCGTTTTCTCTGAGCTTGTTGAGCGCGGCGTAGATATTGGACTCGCTGCCTACAGCCAGCACGTCGCCGTAGAGCCGCTCGAAACGCTTCCAGAGCTCCCATCCGTAGCTCGGACGTTCGATCACGAGGCCCAGCACAGTCCAGTTGACCGGTGAGCGCATCGAGATCGCCCGCTCTCTTTTGAGCACCTCCCGCACAGTCGAAATACTAGTCGGATTCCAACCAATGCGCTTATCGACTCAAGTAGCAACGGCCGCTCACCGGCCGCCTCCTCCAAGCCCCTGGAGCTGCCTCGATACCGGCGCAGACCGGGGCGATCTGGTGCTTGCGTGAGTCGCTCATCGGTCCTTCGGGCTGGGTTTTTGGTTGGGCGAGTTGGTGAGGCGCACGCGCGAACCCAGGGAGCCGTAGGTTGCCCGGCCAATCGTTCGCGGCAGCTCTGGGCCGGACAGCTCCAACTCGGGACAGGCAAGCGACGGGGTCTGCGCGCCACTTCGGCTCATGCTCGTGCAAGGCGACCCTTCTCCTCCTGGCGCTCGGCAAGCCAGCCCTCTGCGGCCTGCGCAAGCGAGAGGCTGGGACTAGGGGCTTCAAGGATTTGGACCCCAATTGGACCCCAGACCAGTCCGTCCCGATGGTTAAAGAGATGCAAAAGCCCTGTGCTTGCGGCGTTCTTTCGAAGGGTGAGCGACGGGACTTGAACCCGCGACCGCCTGGACCACAACCAGGAGCTCTACCAACTGAGCTACGCCCACCACGAGCGACGAGCAGGAGTTTAGCGCCCGCGCATCAGCCCCTGCGCATGAGCAGGGCGCCGGATTCGGCCGTCCGGCTCCAGCATCGAGCATCCCGGAGGGCGGGCTCGATCTGCTCGCCGGTGAGCGCTTCCGCACCGCCTTCAGCGGCATCGGGGCCCTCCGCGGTCGGCTCGTCAAGAGCCTCCAAGGCGATCAACCGCCGGGCCAGCAGCGAGGAGACGGCTCGTTCGGCCAGTGCGAGGCACTCACTGGCGGGACGCCCGGCAAGGCGTGCTTGGGCCAGCCGCCAGGCATCGAAGAGCGGCGCAGGCCCGCTTTCGAGCAGCGCAAGCAGCTCCAGCCCGAGGGAATCGGCGAGCAGGCCGATCTCTACAGAGGGGCTCTGTTGGCCGCCCTGTGCCGTAGAGCCAGGCGGCGTCGCGGCAGCCGCTGCGACCTGCGCTTTGGCCGCCTGCAGCACACGCTCGGTCACATCCTGGCCTTCCCGTTCGGCGTGACGCCATCCACGCCCCATCGTCAGCTGATCGAGAGGTAGCTCGGGGCCTTCGATGATCTTCAGCGTGGCCTGGTTTGGGTTCCACTTGCGTTCGCCGATCTCGATCCACTCCTCGCGCGCCCACGGCAACACGATCGCGGCGAGCTTTGGCTCGGCGAGGTTGAAGTGGCACGCGTTGTGAGGAAATTGGCGGATCTCTATGTGGTACACGCGCCGAAGGCTCGCATGTCATCGCCGGCCGTGCCCAGCCGCTGGCGCATGACGCGAACGGCCTCGGGGTTGGAGTCGATCAGCAGGTAGCGGCGATCGAGCTGCGCGGCGACCGCTCCGAGCGTGCCGCTGCCGGCGAAGAAGTCCAGGCACCAATCGCCACGGCGGGTGGAGGCCTGGACCATGCGCCGCACGATCCCCTCGGGCTTCTGCGTCGGGTAGCCGGTCTTCTCGCGCCCGTTCGTTGGGACGATCGTGTGCCACCAGACATCGGTGGGCAGCTTGCCCCGAGCGGCCTTCTCGGCGGTCACGAGTCCGGGGGCCATGTAGGGCTCGCGATCGACCTCGCTGGAATCGAAGAAGTAGGCGGAGGGGTCCCTGACGTAGACGAGGATCGTGTCGTGCTTGGCGGGCCAGCGCCGCTTGGAGCGGGCGCCGTAGTCATAGGCCCAGACGATCTCGTTGAGGAAGCAATCGCGCCCGAAGATCTCATCGAGCAGCAGCTTGCAGTGATGAGACTCCCGGTAGTCGATGTGGAAATAGAGCGTGCCCTCGCGCGCGAGCAGCCTGTGGGCCTGTTCCAGGCGTGGCGCCAGAAAGCCGAGATAGTCCTCGAAAGAGTCCCGGTATGAGGACTCGGCGAGCAGCCGAGTGCGGTAGCGGCGCCCTTGAAATCCGACGCGCTCGCCGTGCTCGTCGCCGATGACCTCGAGCGTCCTGCGCACCTGCGCCTTGCCGGTGTTGAAGGGCGGATCGATGTAGATGAGCTGGAACGAGCCCGCAGGGAAGGAGGGCAGCAGCCGCATGTTCTCGCCAAGCAGGATCTGGTCGCCGGCCGGCATCTCGTTCGTGTGCTCCATCGACGAGAGCGTATGTTCAGGACCCGATGGAGAGGATTGAGAGGATCTCGTTCGTGTTCGGCAACAAGGCCCCGCGCGACGGCCATGGCGTCCTCGTGGATCCTGCGCGGCGTGCCGGTTGGAGACCTGGGCGGCGCTCCTAGGCAGGCGCCAGCTCGATCCAGTCGTAGGAGCGGCCGCAGAGCGCGCGTGGGTTCGAGCCGGGGGCCGCTTCGATCAACTTGCGCGTGGGAGTGCGTGCGGGCGTGAAGAAGATCGAGTCGAGGACGGCCGAGCCGCCGTTGCCCGGTGCGAGGCTGAAGCCGCGGCGGGTGACGGTGATCGTATGCGCGCCGGCGGAGAGCCGCACGGATGTGGGGGTGGTCGTGTCGGGGACGAGCGAGTTGCCGCCGAGCTGGCCCGAGATGGAAGCAAGCGGGCGCCCGTCGATGCCCACTTCGACCGCCGGCATGAACTGACCCTGCAGCCACAGGTGCCAGACGCCGGAATACGGGATCGTGAAGGTGGCAGACAGCCGGCCGGGCCGGCGCATGGCGAGGCCCATGCGCTGATGGCCCCAGCCGCGAGGATGGGCGATGTGCGCGAGAGAGATCCGCAGGATTTCGGGTGAGAGAGCGGCGAGCAGTCGAGCGTGATCCGCGTTGGCGGCCCGCGCGAGGCGCTGGACGCGCGCGCAGGACGGTGGGCGCGCAGGGCGCAGGCCGACGTGCAGGATCGCCGGCGCAGCGTCGGTGCGCCGGCCCCACACTCGGTAGAAGCGACCCTGCCAGAGCAGCCGGTAGGCGGAGGGTGGCGGACTGGTCGTGGGATCGCGGCGAGTGACGATCAGCGGATAGGAGCGGAGGACGATAGGCGAGATGCGGTCGAGGTCGACCGGATATCCGTGGCCACGCGCGACCCCGGCGAGCGCGGGTGACGGGTAGACGAAGTTCGCTCCGCCCACATCGAGGTCACGCAGCTGGTAGAGCGAGTATTCATCGAAGTCGGTGAACAGCGTCGGACCCCGCCCGGCGAAGCGACTGTTGAGCGACGCGAGCTCGTCATAGCGGGCGGTGGGCGCCAGGTTGGAGCTGTGGTACTGGGCTAGATCGGAAGCAAGGATTCCGCCGGCGAGCGCGAGCGCGAGCAGCGCAGCGGCGAGCCACATGGAGGGTCGCACCGCCATCCTTGCACCGGCCGGGCGCAATGCGGCGACCCCGGCCCAGGCCAGCAGCACGACGACAGGCGAGGTGATCATGAGGGCCTTGGCGTTCACCCAGGTACTGGTCGAGCGACTGAGCGCGAACCACGCGAGAAGCATCAAGGCGAGCCAGCCGGCCAGCGCGTAACGGCGGGTGCGCAGGAGGTGAAAGGCGCCGAGCGCACAAGCGGCGATCGTGATCGCGCCCAGCACGTCGGTGAGCGCGAGTGCGGCGCCGGTGGGTGACAGCTTGTAGCTTCCGCGAAGCCAGACGCCGAGCACGTGTGTCCATGACAGTGGCGCACGTAAGCTGCCGGGGTTGCTCGTCGCGGTGATGTTCTGGGCGACGTGGAGCGATTCCGAGACGTTGGCCCAGGTCGGCCAGGCGGCGATCAGGATCACAAGCGCGCCGACGGCGACCGTCTTCAACACCGTGCGCGCACTCGCACGTCCCGCGCGCAGCTCGCCGATCACGACGACGAGCGGGATCGCGGTGGCGGCGAGCGCCCAGACGCCAGATCCCACGCCGAGGGCAGAGACGCAGGCGGCGAGCACGAGCGCGAAGGGGATCGCGCGGTTGCTCGCCATACACAGCCAGCGCCGGTGCAGAACGGCGAGCGCGCCGAGTGTGAAGATCATCGGGAGAGCGCTGATCTCCTTGATCGAGCCGACCAGCTCGTAGCCGTAGACGAGCGCGGGCACGGTGGCGGTGAGCGCGGCAAGCGCCGCCCATGCCCCAGAGAGGCCTGTCCTGCGCGCCAGCAGCCAGACCGGCCCTGAGGCGATTGCCAGCATGAAGGCATTGAATGGCTGAAATGCCCAGATGAGTGGCTGTTTCAGTAGCAGCGCGCTGCTGCCGAAGAGCGTGTCCGAGCCGGAGGGATAGCCGTTGTGGAAGTAGTTGTGGATGAACAGCCCATAGGAGTTGCGCAGGTCCAGGTGCGAGTAGTCCTGGCCGTGGTGGATCAGGTAGTCCGCGCCGACCATGTGCACGGCGGAGTCGGCAAGCGCCATGTAGGAGGAGAAGCTCGGCCGCCCGGCGAGCAGCACCGGAGCGAGCGCGAGCAGATAGACGAGCACGGGCACGGCCACCAGCCACCACCAGCAACGAGCGGACTCGATCAGGAGGGCGAGCCGCGAGCGCGACAGCGCGAGACCACCCAGCGCCGTCGCCGCGATCAGATATGGAGTCGCGGGCGCGAGTGGCGAGAGATAGGTGCTCAGTTGCGAGAGCGCTATTAGCCCGGCCGCGCCGACGCCGGGCAGCAGCGCGGTGGGCAGGAAGCGGCCGCTGCAGCGATCGACCAACAGACCGGTGCCGAGGCACAGCAGCGCGAGCACCACCGGATAGACGAGCACGGTGAGGACGAACAAACGAGCCATCATCCCAGCTGCCACAGCCCGTGCCGGTGTCGTCCCGACGACCGTGCCGCTCATAGCACGCTTGAAGTCGAACGACGGTGAAGCAGACCCACGGCGCGCAGCGTCGCGGCGTGCCCGTGATCGACGCCGAGCGCGCCGCAAGCCGACCCAGGACCGCCCCGCCGCTCCCGCAAGCCCCGCGCGGGGGACGGGGGCTTTATCTGTCTAGAGCGGCCGGGGAACGGTCCCGTCCCCATTAGGACCTCTTTACCGGGGGGTCTGTGAGGCCCTGCTGTTTAGCTACCCGATCGCGCCTGAGATAAAACAAGAGTCGGAAACGCCCCAGGCAGCTTTCTGGGCCCTCCGATCAGGGAATCCGGAAGGCCCCGAACAGCCTCTACCCAGCGGTCCCCGGGGAAGTGGAACGCGTCAGCTGGCCAGCGGCGCGACGTATCGCAGGAACGGCTCGACCTCGATGCCACGGCCCGTGACCCTCTGGAGGAGGGGAATCGTGTCGAGGCGCCGTCCGTGGCGGTGTACGTGCTCGGCGAGCCAGTCCTGGATCGCGGCGACGTCGCCGCGGCGCAGATCCTCCTCGCGCGATCCGAGCTGCGCCTCCATGACCTCCCACAGCTGGGCGGCGATCAGGCAACCAAGCGCGTAGCTGGGGAAATAGCCGAAGGCGCCGCCACCCCAGTGGATGTCCTGTAGGCATCCGAGCGCGTCGGAGGGAACCTCCAGACCGAGCAGCCGGCGCATCCCGTCACGCCAGGCGGTGGGCAGATCCGCGACGGACAGGACGCCGTCGATGAGCGCGAGCTCCAGCTCGAAGCGCAGGATTATGTGCAGGGGGTAGGTGAGCGGATCGGCGGACACCCGAATCAGCGATGGCTCGACGCCCACGAGTGTCATGTGGAGCACGGCCGGATCGATCGCGAATCCGGCGGCGCCGAGCTCAGCCGCGAGCACCTCCGCGAACGCGCTGTCGCGCGCCACGTGGTTCTCCCACAGCTTGCTTTGAGACTCGTGGATCGACATCGACGTTCCCTGCCCGAGATTCGAGCGCTCCAGCAGCGGGTCGATCTGGCGCTCGTAGAGGGCGTGGCCGTACTCGTGCAACGAGCTGAGCAGCGACTCGACATCGCCGTCGCTGTAGCGCGTCGTCAGACGGGAGTCGCGCCTGCTCATCCATGCGGTGAACGGATGTGGCGCGACGTCCACCCGCCAGCTCGTCTGCTCGACGCCGATCCGGCGCAGCGTGGCGGCCACCGCGATCTGCTGAGCGGCGGCGGGCACCTCGAGCGAGCGGCGGGGAGTGCGGACGCTGGCATCGGCCACGAGCGGCGCCAGCGCATCGCCCAGCGCGGCGAACAGCAGGCGCAGATCCTCCGTGCGCAGGCCGAAGTCGTAGTCGCCCAGAAGTCCTTCGTACGGGTCGGAGGCGCCGTCAGCCACGCACTCGCCGTAAGCGCGCGCGAGCTCGACGTTGCGCTGAAGCGCGGGGGCGAAAGCCGCGAAATCGTCGTTCTCGCGCGCCGTCAGCCAGCTCTCCTGGCCCTCGGCGTGGGCGTGGGACATCTCGGCCGCCAGCTCGGCGGGCACACGGCGAGCTCGATCCCAATCGCGGCGGGCGATACGCACGACGTCAAGGTCCACTCCGTCAAGGGCCTGTCCTTCGAGCTCCAAGAGCCATAGGTCGATCTCCTCGGCCGTCGCACGCTCATGCGTGAGACCGGCGAGCGTGCTGAGCTGATGCGCCCTCGCCTCCGCGCCATCGCTGGGCATCATGACTCTCTGGTCCCACGCGGCGAGCATGCCGAGCGAGTTGAGATCGGCCAGCTCGGCTAAGCGGCTGCGCAACTTCTCGAGGGCATGCACGCGCTGCAGCGTACGTCGGTCGGCGGACCGTGTCCCTGGCTAGTCGCGATCGGCGCGCAAGCAGGCGGCGCGCCCCGGCGGGGAGTAGAGAGCGGGACGCGCCGCACGAGGATTGCGCCGCCCCCACAGTTGGCGCGGCGGAGGCGGCCCCTCCCCGAAGGAGACTCCGCCGGGCGCCCTTACCTTCCCAAACCGTCACACCAAACCGTCACACCCGCGCGGCGACCGGCGCGGCAAGCCGAAGAGCTCGCGACGCGCCAGGCGGGGACCTTGGGCGCGCCGCGAGCGGGCGGGAGACGCTCCGACGTTCCGTGCCGAGAGGACCCTGAGCGCATTTACCCCCCGGCGCCGACTCACAAACGCCGGCATCGATGTGCGAGCCGGCGCGATTCGAACGCGCCTCGAGGCCCGCGATTTGGCGTGCGCCTGTCAATCCCCCCTCCCCCCTTACACGCCCGGATGCCAGCTTTGGACGCCCAGCGCGCAGCGGATGCCGTTGAGGCGCATCACCCGGCGCCGTTTCGGCCAGCAAGTCACGGGCTTTGAAAATGCCCCCGGCTGGATTCGAACCAGCGACCCTCGGATTAGAAGTCCGATGCTCTATCCGGCTGAGCTACGGGGGCCTGATGGCACGCCGACAAGGCGCGTCCACGATGGTGACCGGTCACCATCGTGGCATGTACTTAGGCACGCTTGAGCGGAAACCTGTAAAAGTTGCCCTATGAGCACGGTGGAGGATGACGAGCAGGATCTCACGCGCAAGCAGCGCCGCGAGCAGGCACGCGCGGAGCGCAAGGCGATGGAGGAGGCGGAGGCGGCGGGGGCTGCACGCCGCACTCGGCTGATCCGGCTCGGGGCAGTGGCGGGGGTCGTGGTCGTGATCATCGTCGCGATCTTGCTCGCCACGGGCGGCAGCTCGAAAACGTCCGTCCCCAAGACGGGCAAGGAAACAGAAACCGTCAGCAAGCAGGTTGCGGCCGAGTTGAACGGCATCCCGCAGAACGGAGCAACGCTCGGCAACCCGAACGCGCCGGTCACGATCCGCTACTACGGCGACCTGCAGTGCCCGGTCTGCAAGGAGTTCACGCTCGGAGCGCTGCCCTCGATCATCCAGAACTACGTGCGCACGGGGAAGCTGAAGATCGAATACCTGTCGCTCGAGACGGCGACGAGGGAACCGGAAACCTTCAAGACCCAGCAGGTCGCGGCGCTTGCGGCGGGCCCACAGAAAAAAGCGTGGCACTACATCGAGCTCTTCTACCACGAGCAGGGAGAAGAGGGCACCGAATACGTGACCGAGAGCTACCTGCAGAAACTGGCGCAGCAGGTCCCGGGGCTGAGCCTGGCCGCGTGGACGTCCGCACGCAACGACACAAAATACGAGAACTCGATCGCGGCCGACGCGCAAAGCGCGAACAACAATGGCTTCACAGGCACACCCTCGTTCCTGATCGGCAAGACCGGCGGCTCGATGAAGAAGCTCGAATACACCTCCTTGAGCGACCCGTCGTCGTTCAACGAGGCAATCGAAAAGCAGCTCAAGAGCTAGGACGCCCGTGAGCGCCCGGACCCTGAGGATCATGATGGTCGTCCTTACGGTCATCGGGCTTGGCGTCGCCAGCTACCTGACTTACGTTCACTACGCAGGCATCAAACCGGTGTGTACCGCCGGGGGCAGCTGCGCGAAGGTGCAGTCCTCGATCTACTCCGAGCTGGCTGGCGTCCCCGTGGCGCTGATCGGGTTGATCGGCTACGTGGCGATCCTGGCCTCGCTGCTCGCGCCGGAAAACGAGACGACACGCTTTGCCACGGCGACCTTCACCGTGGTCGGCTTCGGCTTCAGCGCCTACCTCACATACCGAGAGCTGTTCTCGATCCACGCGATCTGCGAGTGGTGCGCGTCGAGCGCAGTGATCATGACGGTGCTGATGTGCTTGGCGATCTGGCGGTTCCTGCGCGGTGACGCCGGTTCGCCGGAGCCTTCTGCCGCAGCGGAGATGGGCCGCTCAGAGCCGTCCTCGCCGCTCGGCGCCGCGGGTTCCTGAGAGCGCGAAATCGCAATGCTGACGGGCGCTCGCGCTAGTCAATACGTCCACTAAACAGGGCGTCGCCGAGCATCGGCCGCCGGCGGGCCGACGTGATGAGCAGGCCATGCGCTTGCCCACCCAGAGCACCCACGCCGAGTCGATCGCTGGCCTCGAGATCGTCAGCCACGACTCGAGCGCGGCTGTGGCAAGCGATGGCGAGCGCGAGCTGCTTCCACAGGGCGATGAGCGAATCGCGCGGCTGTTCGAGATGACCAGCGACCTGCTGGCGACGATCTCGCTGGATGGCCGCTTCACGCTGCTGAATCCCGCCTGGGAACAGGTATTGGGATGGACGCGCGAGGAGCTTCAGGCCGAGCCGATTCAAGAGTTCATCCACCCCGACGACGTGGAGCAGACGCTGACGCTGATGCTCACAGGCGCCAATCGCCCGGCGCAGCTCGAGAACTTCACCAACCGCTACCGCCATCGCGACGGCTCCTGGCGCTGGCTGTTGTGGAGCGCGCGCTGCGACGGGGACACGTGGTACGCGGCTGCCAAGGACGTCACCGACCGCATGTGGCTCGAGCGCCAGGCACTGCGCGATCCGCTGACGCATCTGCCCAATCGGCTGCTGCTGATGGACCGCACCCGCCAGGCACTGGCGCGTCTGCACCGCAGTCCGGGCGTGGTCGCGCTGCTGTTCATCGATCTCGACCGCTTCAAGGCAGTCAACGACAACTTCGGCCACGATGTCGGGGACCGCCTGCTGATCTCCGTCTCCGAGCGGCTGGCGGAAATGATGCGCGATAGCGATACGGTCGCGCGCCTCGGCGGCGATGAGTTCGTGATCCTCGCCGAGGACATCGAGACCGACGCCGAAGCGCTCGCGTTCGCCGAGCGCGTGCTGGAGACGCTGAGCGAGCCGTTTCTGGTCAGCTCGGTCGAGGTGTCGATGCCAGCCAGCGTGGGCGTGTCCGTGTCACACGATCCAGAGACGGACGCAGAGACGATGCTGCGGGAGGCTGACGTCGCCATGTACCGCGCCAAGGGGGCCGGTGGCCGACGTTTCGAGCTGTTCGACGAGGGCCTGCGTCAGGAGATGACCGCGCACCTGGAGATCGGCCAGCGTTTGCTCGAGGCGCTGCCGCGACAGGAGCTGCTGCTCACCTACCAGCCGATCCTGCCACTCGCGGGCGGCCGCGCCGTCGGCTGCGAGGCCCTCGTCCGCTGGCATCCGGACGGAGACGAGGAATCGCGCATCGACGAGCTGCTTCCGGCTACATTCCTCCCACGCGCCGAGGACAGCGACCTGATCGTCGAGATCGGGCATTGGGTTCTGCACACCGCCTGTGCGCAGGCCGCCGCTTGGCGACGCGAGGGGCTGGCGATCCCGATCTCGATCAACGTCGCCGCGCGCGAGCTGGCCGAGCCCGATCTCGCCGAGCGCGTGCGCAAGGAGCTCGCCAATTTCCAGCTCCCCGGCCGCGCGCTGTGCCTGGAGGTGAGCGAGGCCTCCGTGCTGCGCGACCCCGAGCGAGCGCGCGCGACGCTCACGGAAGTCAGGCGCCTCGGCGTTGCGATCGCCCTCGACAGCTTCGGCGCCGGGCAGTCTACGATCAGCCTGCCGAGGAACCTCCCGCTCGACATGCTCAAGATCGACCGCGGGCTGATTCAGAGCTTCGAGCGCGACCGCGAGACGCGCGCGATGGTGGCGGCGATGATCGCGCTCGCGCACGAATCGGGCCTGACGGCGGTCGCCGTGGGGATCGAAACGATTCGCCAGATGGCGCTAGCGAGGGAACTGGACTGCACGATCGGCCAGGGCTTCCTGCTGCATCGGCCGGACTCGCCCGAGCGCCTGCGTTTCACCGGAGAAGCAGGGGCGATAACGTCCGCGCCATGGCGTCCACGGGTGCGACTGGGCCACGGCAGCCGCCGCAACTGAGCGACGCCGACGCGGTCGCCCACTACAAGCGCGCTGCGGCGAGGGCCGCGGCGGAGCTCGTGCAGGATGGGATGCGCGTCGGCCTGGGAACCGGCTCGACGGTCGCCTATCTGCTCGAGGCGCTCGGCGAACGCGAGCTGCCAGACGCCCGTTGCGTGGCGACGTCACCGGAGACGGCACGGGTTGGGCGCAAGATGGGCCTGACCGTGGTGGATCTCGACGAGCTGGGCGAGCTGGATCTGGCGATCGACGGCGCCGATCAGGTGGACCCGGATGGATGGCTGATCAAGGGCGGCGGCGCCGCGCACACGCGCGAGAAGATCGTCGCCGCGGCCGCGCGCCGCTTCGTGGTGATCGTCTCGGCCGAGAAGGCCGTGCGGCGGCTGACACCTCCCGTGCCCCTCGAGCTGGTGCCATTCGGCGTCCAGAGCACGCTCAAAGCCCTGAGCCCGGCGAGCCTGCGGGAGGTCGAGAAGAGCCCCGATGGCGGTCTGATCGCCGACTACCTCGGGCCGATCGAGAACCCACGAGCGCTCGCCGCCAGACTGAGCGAGACGCCGGGCGTCGTCGAGCACGGGCTGTTCGAGCCGGAGCTGGTCAGCGCGATCGTGATCGCCGGCGAGGACGGCGTGCGGCAGCGCTCCGGGGGCAAGCCGGGGGCCTAGGAGGTCGCGCTCCGCTGACCGTCCCGCTCGAGCGGACGCAACTCGACCGAGGAGAGGACCGGATGGCGGGCGAGCACGCCGACGTCATCGATCGCGTAGGCGCCCATGCGCTCGAGCGGCGGCGAGTAGACGTGTAGGGTGACCGCAGGGTCGGAGCCACCGTGACGGACGCGATGGATGTCGGCGGGCGAGAAGTGGAAGGACTCCCCCACCTCGAACGTGCGCCTGCTCGGCGATCCGCCGATCGCCAGGCGCTCCTCGTGCACGCGGCCGCCGACGACGGCCACCGCGCCGGCGGAGACGTCGTGATCGTGAAAGCCGGTGTCCTGATCGTCCATCCAGCAGATCAGCCAGGCGGTCAGGTGCTCGTCGCTCAGCAGCTCCTCGTAGACGCGCTGGGTGGAGTCGTGCTTGACGAACTCAATCCACAGCTCCGGGCGGTCGGCGAGCTCGCCGACGAACGTCTCGAGCTCCGGGCCCGATAGGTCGCGCCCGCGCGGGCGCGACACCGACGAGAGCGATCCCGGCGCCTGCCCGAGCGAGGTGGATGCGGCGCTCATCGCACGCCTGCCATCTGCGCAGCGCCGCCAAAAGCGCGGAGCGTGCTCTCAGATACCTCGTCCCAGTCGAGTCCGGCGGGCATCCCGTGCTCCCCCGGCTCGACGATCGGGCGGTCGGATCCGTACAGGAGCTGCTCGGAGCCGACGACATCCTGCAGCCGCCGCGCGGCTGCGGGCCCGTACGAGGAGGTCTCATAGAAGAGCAGCGGGTCGCGGGTCGCCTGCGCCGGGCCACCGCGGGAGAAGAGGCGCTCGGCGTGCAGCGGCGCGAGCCCGGCGAGCATCGAGAAGATCACGCACAGCTCTGGATGCTGCTGACGGCCCGCGCTGAGGAAGGCCAGCCAGGCGGCGTGCATGTCGGCCACGTAACGTGTGAGCGCCGACCACCAGAGCGGGTCGCCAAGCGATGGCTCCCCGGCGCCCGTGGCAGCCATCCGCCCGTTACGGGGCCCGGGGCCGGGGTGGATCAACAGCGGAGCCCCACGCGCCTGCAGGCGCGCGAGGACCGCGTGCAGGCAGCTCACAGCATCAACGCCGCCAAGCGCGCCGGCGGGCAGCGACAACCCGACGCAGCCGCCGTCGAGCGCGTGATCCACGTCGTCCGGATCGAGACGATCGAGCGCGATCGCGCCCCACACGCCGAAGGGGCCGTCGAGCGCGAGGGCGCCCGCGTGGTACGCATCGATCAAGGGCAGCGACTGCTCGCGTGGGAGCGCCTCGATGCCCAGCGGACTCGACAGGCAGAGGAGCGCACAATCGAGGCCGTCGGCCTCGACGAGCGCCGCGCGGCGCTCGGGCGCCTCGCTCGCCAGATCGATGACATACGGGCGCTCGCCGGCCAGGAACAGCACCGCGAGCCCCTGCTCGTGCCGTACGAACGGAAGCTCCCGGCGCCCTTCGAGAGCCCGCACGAGCGGCTCGGTCCACAGATGCTGATGCACGTCGATCTTCATCTCTTCGTCCAGTTCTCAGTTCGCGACAGCGGCTCGCCCAATTGTCATGTTTGTAGATCTGTTTTATGGAGATTAGCAGATGAAGCCATCTTTGGACGAGCGGTCACGCCGGGCAGAGCCCTCTCCAGACCGCCATAGAAAACCGCTGCAGCTCGGGCTTGCGATCAAGCAGGTCTTGCACCATCTCGACGCTGACGTTGGGTACCTCGGGGGTCTGGGTGGCGAACAGCGAGACCAGACGGGCGAGCTGCTCGTTGGTCGGCTCAACCTCAGTCGCATAGGCGACCAGCGCTGAGCCACATTCGCAGCCGCCGAGGAGCCGCGTGGCCACCCGGTAGCTCTCGCACGCCTCGTTTGGGCACATGCGCCAATCGGTCTTGACGCTCACGCCTCACCGTCCCACGGCTCAGGCGGGTAGTACCCGCAGAACCAGTACTCAGCACCGCAGTTGCCGCAGACACTGAGGGCACCCTCAAGGGACCGAAAAGGGACCGAACCTCCGCAAACCGACCGGATTCCAGCGGTCTCCAGCGGAAGATTTGCCGCCCGCGCTGCGGCTCGAATCGGCACTACAGAGCCGGATTTGGCTCTACAGCGCCGATTCCTTGAACGGGGGACCCAGGAATCGAACCTGGCGTTGCGGTTTTGGAGACCACCGTGTTACCGATACACCAGTCCCCCAGGAGCCAGGATTCTAGGCGCTGCGGGCCGATGCTCACGGCTCGGGCCTCACGGAGCGCGTCGCCGGCAGGCAGATTCCTCGCCGTAGAGGATGCCGAGCCACCGGCGCCGCGCCCGTCAGGACGTTTACGCCAGCGCCCCGCACTCAAGCAGCGGCTCCGGCATGCCGAAGCACACACAGTCCGGGGTTACACCTGCCACCATGCACAAGCCTTTCGCCAAGCCCAACTCAGCCGGTCGATCCGGGATCGGCGGGCTGCGGCCGCAATCGCCCCAAGGCGCCGACCCGGCCCGTGGTACAGCGGCCGATCCACCTCGCCTGCGAGGTGGATCGGAGGATGGGTTCCTGCTGATTGAGGTGATCATCAGCGCGCTGCTGGTGGGACTGATCGTGATCGCCACCCTGACCGGCTTCGATGTCGTCAACCGGACCAGTGCCGAACAACGCCGTCACAACGAGGCGGCGGTCCTCGCAGCCCAATCGCAGGAGCAGCTTCGCTCCAATCCCGCGAGCGCGCTGAACGCGCTGGCGAGCTCGCCTCATGAATACACCCGAACGGTCAACGGGACGATCTACACGATCACACAGGAAGCCAAGCACGTGGCCGCGTCGGGGTCGACCGCGGGCTGCTCGGCCACCCAGGCGACGGCGCAGACGGGCGCCAACTTCCAGATCGCCTCGACCGTCACCTGGTCACTGCAGACGGCCACCAAACGTCCGGCGGTCAAACAGGCGAGCATCATCACGCCTCCAGTGGGTTCAGCGCTCGAGGTGGACATCGGCAATGCGCCGACACCGACCGCCGGAGTCGCGGGGGTGACAGCACTCGTCAAATACGCGCCGAATGAATCCGCATCGCAAGTCGGCCTTCAGGGAACGACCAACGCATCCGGATGTCTTATCTTCGGCGGCCTTGCCGCGACATCGGCGACGCTGGAAATCGAAAAAAAGATCGGATACGTGATTCCGAGCGGGGCGCTGCAGGTGCCCACCAAAGAAGTCACGATCGCGCCGAACATCACGACGCACACGGCCGTCACCTACAACCAGGGCGGATCGATCAAGGCCACGTTCACAAACGAAGGCAAACCGATCGCGCAAGGTAAAGAAGTCACCGGCGACACGTTCGTGGCGATCAACAGCAATATCGGCGTCGCGCCCGAATTCGTGGTCGGCAGCACACGCTTCGAATACGAACTTGGCGCCGAAGAACGCTACAAGTCCGCGCCGAGCACGTATGAATCGACAGCAACGACTGCCGGTCCCGCAAACGCCGCCGTGGCAACCTCGGCGACCCTCTATCCCGCCGGCGATTTGTTCCCGTTCCCATCGTCGACGTGGTCCGTGTACGCCGGCGACTGCACGAAAACCAGCGTCCCCTCAGAAGCCCTTGCAAGCTCGCCGCCGACCGTGGAACCCGGCAAAGCCGCCACCGTCCAGGTGCCTCTCTCCTATGTCAACCTGAGCGCCCTGACGGGTAACCGCTCGGGCGCCGGACACGAAGGGGTCGCCGCGAGCGAAGAACTACCCGTCAAGATCACGAGCACCGAATGTGCGAGCGCGCCGACGCCGAACAACGCGTGGGGCACCAACTACGCGCACAACCAGTTCCTCACGAAAGAAGGTCATCTCACAGCGCCGTTCCAGCCATTTGGCACCTCGACGCTGTGCGTGGCCAAAGAAGCGGCCAACAAGATCTACACCTACACGCTGAACAACACCGCCGCCAAAGGCCCGGCGCCGAAGATCTATCTCGCGCAGAAATCGGCCGCGGAACGCACCGCGGAAGAAGCAGCCGCCAAAACTGCGAAAGAAAAACGCGCGACGGAAGAAGCAGCCGCCGAACCGGCCAAAAAACAGCGCGAAAAAGAAGAAACAGAAGCGAAAACTGCGAAAGAAAAACGCGAAAAAGAAGAAACAGAAGCGAAAGCCGCAAAAACCGCTCGGGAAAAAGCCGAAACCGAAATGACGACCGCCAGAGTCGCTCGTGAAAAAAAAGAAAAAGAAGAACGCGAAAAATGGGTGAAAGAAGAAACCGAAAAAAAAATCACCAACGCTCAGCGCAAAACTAAAGAAACCACGCAGACCAACGCTCGCGTGACGAAAGAAGGCGAAGAAAAAACCGCCAAAGAAAAACGGGCCTCCGAAGAAACAGCCGCGGCCACGGCCAAAACGAAACGCGAAAGCGAAGAAGCCGCCGCCAAAACAGCGAAAGAAAAACGCGAAAAAGAAGAAACTGAAGCGAAACCCGCGAAAGAAAAACGAGAAAAAGAAGAAACTGAAGCGACAGCCGCGGCGAAAGTGCGAGCCGAAGAAAAGCCGCTTGAAGAAGCCACCGGCATCACCGTCGAATCGAAAGGCAAATGCCCATGACCGGTCGCACTCTTCGGCACGTGGCGCGAGACGAGCGAGGCTTCACGCTGATGGAGACGCTTGTCGCGATGGTCACAGGCTTGATCGTGAGCGGCGCTCTGTTTGCGATTCTCGAAGTCTCCCTGCACCAGACCGCACGGGCGGTCGACGTCGTGCAGGCGACGCAGCTCGGACGCGTCACGATGACACGACTCGTCCAGGAGCTGCGCTCGGCGTGCCTATCCCCCGGCTTCACGCCCGTACAGGAAAAAAGCTCGGGCAGCGAACTCGTGTTCATCGGCGCGCGCAGCGAAGCGGCAGCGATCACTTCGGCGGAAAAGCACCAAATCGTGTGGAACAAAGAAGCCGGCACGCTGACCGACTACACGTACAAGAGCACGAAAGGCGAAGCCCCCAACTTCACTTTCCCGAAACTCGAATCCGCCAATGCCAGCCCCCCCGCCGGCATCCGCATCGGCGAAAAGATCTCCCAGACCGGGAGCGAACCGATCTTCCAGTACTACAAGTACGCAAGCGCGGCGACCAGCAGCGGCACCGAAGGGCTCAGCGCCCTCACGCCACTGCTTGCGTCGCCGACAACGGAAAAACTGACTGAAGCGACGGCCAAGCAGGCCTCATCGGTGGTCATCGGCTTCAACGCGGCGCCCACCGACGGGAACACGAAACTCGGCCGGAGCGCCGACTACAAGAGCCAGGTCACGTTCGCGTTCAGCGCCCCTGACTCCGAAAGCACGATCGTGGCGGCGCCATGCGAATGACGCCTTCAATCGCCGCGCTGCGCGTCCGCCTGGCTGCACAGGAGGGCTTCACGATGATCATCGCGCTGGGCGTGATGATGGTGACCAGTCTGCTGATGGTCGCTGCCTTCACGGCGGCCAACGGCGACATCCGCCTCTCCCATCAGGATCTCACCCAGAAGCAGGCCTACTACGCCGCGCTCGGGGGCATTCAGCAGTACGAGTACAAGCTTCAGGCCAACCCCAGCTACTGGCAGACCTGCGAAGGGCCGAAAGGCACCGTGCCAGAAGAAGCGAACGAGAGCTACGAAGTGACGCTGCTCCCGGCCTCCAGCTCGACGGCCAAAAGCTGCGAAACGGCAAACCCGTTCTCCTCGATGATCGAGTCGAAAGGCGCGGTCGCAAACACGTTCCGGATCAAGTCGACGGGCACCGCCGGAACGAACACGCGCTCCGTCGTTGCGACGTTTAAGGTCTCGGGCTTCCTCGACTACGTCTACTACACCAACTTCGAAACCGAGGATCCCAAACTGTATGAAGCGCCTGCGGGATGTGCGGAAACGTACTACAAAACGTGGAACCCGAAAAACCTCGACTGCGCGGTGATCCACTTTGCCGACGGAGATGTCGTCAACGGACCCATGCACACAAACGACTCCGCCTACGTCGGCGAAACGACCTTCGGGCGCAGCGGTCACGAACCCGCCGATGTCGTCGAAATCAACGGCGGCACCTACACATCCCCCGGCAACACCCCTTCACCAGCCCCCTCGTCGGGCTCGTGCCCAGGCGAAGGCACATACAACACGGCGAGCAAATGCTATACGGCGGGCGCGACGCTGGTCCCGCCGCAGAGCGACACCAGCCTGCTCTCCTACGTCGAATCGAAAAACCTGTTCGCGGGTCTGACACGTCTCGTCCTCAACGGATCGGCAAACACGATCGCGGTCACGTATTACAAATACAACGGCAGCGCGTACACGGAAACCAAAGAAACGATCAACTGGCCGGAAAACGGCCTCATCTACGTCAAGAGCGCCACCTCCGGCCCCGCCTGCGCCTACGCCTACATGTCTCCAAAATCGGACAGCCTCGCAGAGGAAGAAAACGAGAAAGGCTGCGGAAACGTGTACGTCAGCGGCACCTACAGCAAATCGCTGACGATCGGCGCCGAAAACGATCTGATCATCAACAACAACATCTATCCGAGCAGCCTCGCGGGCAAACTGGGGAACGCTCCTCCCGGCACCGCGTCGCTGGGGCTGATCGCGAGCAACAACGTGCGCGTATATCACCCCGTCGGCGAAACCTACACGAAGTCCTCCGGGTCTAAATGCAAAGAAAAAGAATACGGCAAAAAACACGCCATCAAAGACGTCGAACTCTCGTCGACCAAGTGCGAATACACGAACGAAATCCTTCAGTTCGGCAGCGAGGAAGTCAACGCGTGCAACGCCCCCGATGCCACGGGCACGCTTGAAAACCCGTGGATCTATGCCGCGATCCTATCCACGGCGCACTCCTTCGCGGTGGACAACTTCGCTTGTGGAGAACAACTCGGAAACCTCCACGTCTACGGCGCGATCGCGCAGAACTACCGTGGAATCGTCGGCACGGGCGGTGGCACCGGCTACATCAAGGACTACAAATACGACGAACGCCTCGCCACGGACGAGCCGCCCTACTTCCTCGCCCCGTTGAAGTCCGGCTGGAAGATCGCGCGCGAGACGGCGCCCTGAGGCCCGTCGTCCCACTCGGATCGCACATCGGCGCGGATACAGCGCTGCGCCACTATTGAGCAAGAGCACCTCGGGAGAAGAATCCAACCTCGCGCAAGGCGATGCGGGCGAAGGGACTCGAACCCCCAAGGGCTTTCGCCCACCGGCTCCTAAGGCCGGCGTGTCTACCAATTCCACCACGCCCGCGCGTGAGAGGGCACGAGATTGTATGGTGATGTTGCTATGTCCTCCACCCCAGGCTGGCTGTCTCCGACCGATTCGCAGCCGGATGACGTGATCGTCACGCATCCCAACCGCGACAAGCCTGTCGTGCAGGCCACGCGCGCCACGGTGATCATCCTGCTGCTGGCAAGCGCCGCGCTCGTGCTGATCGTGACGCTCGGCGGCTGGAGCGTGCTTCAGGGCGCCGTGCCGATCCAGATCGGCTATGTGCTCGTGTACGTCACGCTCGCGTTCTTCGCGGGACGCTGGAACCGCGGTGTGCTGCCGGTTTCCGCGGTGCTCGCGGTGCTGCTGCTGATCTTCTCGCTGGTGGCCGGTCCGAGTTGGTTCGCCCGCGACAAGACGGGCTTTGAGCAGCCGGCCATCGACGCCGGGCTGCTCGGGCTGCTCACGCTGCTGATCGTCCCCCTGCAGATGCTGCTGGTCGCGTTCGCCATGCGAGGCTTCTCACAGGGCTGGAACGTCGAGATCGAGCGCCGCGATCCGGCCGCCGGGCCCGACGTGTACGCGGGTGCCCCGCCGCAGCCGGCCTGAGCCGCACCGCCCGTCCCGCGCGACTGCGCCGCCAGCCTCGCATACACTGAGCACTCGCTTGCGGCGGTGGCGGAATGGTAGACGCGGGGCCCTCAAAAGGCCCTGTCCGAAAGGGTGTGTGGGTTCGAATCCCACCCGCCGCATTCGTGTCAGACAGCGGGCCGAGCCGCTGCCCGGACGTGTAGATGCCTCCGGGAGCGGGGCCACGCGGCAGAGCACCCGCAGAGCCGGGGCCGCCCAACCAGGGCGCCCCGTCTCTGCGAGCTCCGGCTCCCCTACGCAGCCGGATCCTCGGTAGCTCCGATCAGCGCGACTGTGTTACTTGGCTCGTCAGGTTCACGCGCGGACTTCCGGACCCGATCCTCGTCGCGCGGACCTTGAAGCGCAGGCTGCCACGCACGAGTTGCGAGAACCTTGCCACCAGGAAGGTCGTGCCTTCGCGTTTGGTCACCTTGAGCTTGCGTGCCGCCACGGCGACGGTCTTGCCTTTGCGCACGATCCGCACGTTCGAGATCGTGAACGAGTCGAGCGGGCTCGACCACGACAGCGTCATCTGAGCCGAGTGGGCTTTGCTCGCGAGCGGGACCGCGTGGCTCTTGCTCTGGCCGACCTTTGAAAAGACATCTTTGAAGGATGTCGGCGGCGTCTGGCAGGTGAGCGTGGTGCCGATCTCGTTGACCGCCGCCTGCAGGTTGCTCGCGTCGGTCTGGGGGAAGTACTTGCCTCCCGTGTCGGTGGCAATCTGCTGCAGCCGCTGCCCGTCGGCGCCCGAGATCGCGCTGCCGAAGCCGATCACGTACGTCGGCGGGCCGCCCTGGTGGCCGTTCAGGTAGGCGCCAACATCGTGGCCGCCGTCGGTGAGGAAGATCCAGGCCTTCGCGCCGGGGTCGTCGGCCTTGGCCTTGGCAAAGGCCGAGTTGTAGTCCGTCAGGCCGTTGTCGGCTTTGATCTTTTCGTTCAGCGCCGCCTGCATGGTGCTTGCGTTCGGCCCGATCAGCTGCGGGGGAAAGACCGTGTCGCTGGATGATTCTCCGGGCAAGAAGGCACCGCCGAACTCGATCGCGCCGAGCGTGATCTTTTCGTTTCCGGGCGTCTCGATCAGCAGTTCCAGCGCCGCGACGCGCAGCCTGTTCGCGTCGGTGATCGTCATCGAGCCAGAGTCGTCGATGATCGCCTCGATGTTCGATACCGGGGTGCAGCCGGCCGTGGCCTGCGCGCGCCGCGCCCCCGCGTTGGGGATGATCGCAAGCGCTGCCAGCAGCGCGGCCGCCACTGGTGTGACGCGGATCATGTGTCGTGAGCTCATGTGCTGAATCTCCTTGCGTGAGTGAATGGCGTCTCGGCGCGTCCAAAAGCAACCGGCCTGTCCGGCCGGTGCTCGCGAGCCTGGACGAATCGCTTTTCGGTGATCTGGCATCTGGCCACAGGTCGAGAGAGCAGCGTGACCTCCGCGAGCATGTCACGTAGGGCCGACGGCGTGAGTGCTCTCCCGGCCAAGGACGCCCGCGGAGATGACCTCGATCGGCGAAGCCAATGGGCGAGGAGCGCTCGGCGAGCGGTTCTCAGCCGAACGCCGAATGCGCGGCCTGCACGCCGAGCTTGGCGCGCTCCCAGAAGTCATAGGTCCCCTCTCCGCTCAGCTCGTTGGCGGCCTCCACGACCGCTCCCAGCGCGGCGAACGCAAAGGCGCCACCGACCGAGATGCGGCTGACGCCTACCGACGCGAGCTCTGAGACCGACGGCGCGCCAGGGCGCGCGAGCACATTCACCGGCAGATCCACCTCCGCGACGAGTTGGCGGATGTCCTGCAGATCGCGCAGCCCGGGCGCGAACAGCACGTCCGCCCCAGCCTCCTGGTAGGCCTGCATACGGGAGATCGTGTCGACGAGGTCGTAGCGACCGCGCACGTAGTTCTCCGCCCGTGCCGTGAGCACGAGGCGCACAGGCCCCGCATGCGCGGCCTCCGCGGCGGCCGCGACACGCTCGGCAGCCAGCGAGGTCTCATAGATCGGCTCGTTCTCATGCCCCGAGAAATCCTCCACCGAGCATCCCGCGAGCCCCGTCTGCAGCGCGAGCCGCACGGTCTCCGCGACACCCGACGGGTCATCGGCAAAGCCGTTCTCCAGGTCCGCGGACACCGGCAGGTCGGTCGCTCCCACGAGCGCAGCCGCGTGGGAAAGCGCCTCCTCGCGCGTGACCGAGCCGTCCAGCCGCCCCAGCGTCGCCGCGAAGCCGCTGCTTGTCGTGGCCAGCGCCTTGAAGCCCAAGGAGGCAAGCAGCTTCGCCGAGCCCAGATCCCATGGGTTCGGCAGCAGCAGCGGCGTCTCGGCGCTGTGCAACGTCAAGAACTCGGTGGCTCTGGTGGCCTGATCGCTCATGCTCGTCTCCCGTCTTTGATCGAGAAGCTGACAAGATCGCACAACGACAGCCGACACCGGAGCGCCCACGCGCGCTCCTCCCATCGAGCACTAGGAGGCGCCGCACGTGAGCACCGACAGCGAGGTCCAGTCCGTTCCGACCCTCAGCCGTGACGGAGAGGTCTACCTGCTCGACCTCGGCGACGGCGAGAACCGCTTCAACGTCGACTTCTTCGACGCCCTGGAGGGCCATCTGGACGAGGTCCAGGCGGCGCCGGCGCCACGCGCGCTCGTGACGACGGCGACCGGCAAGATCTGGTCCAACGGCCTCGATCTCGAGTGGATGGCGGCCAACCCCCAGCTGATCGAGGAGTTCGTGCCGCGCGTGCACGAGCTGCTGGCGCGCGTGCTGTCGCTTGACGTGCCCGCGATCGCCGCGCTACAGGGACATACGTTCGCGGCGGGCGCGATGCTCGCGCTCGCGCACGACCAGCGCGTCATGCGCGCCGATCGCGGCTTCTTCTGCCTGCCCGAGGTTGACATCCGCATCCCCTTCACGACCGGCATGAACGCGCTGATCGTCGCCCGTCTGTCGCCGCGCCCGGCGCACGAGGCGATGACCACCGGACGCCGCTACGGCGGGATCGACGCGGCCGCCGCCGGAATCGTCGAGGAGGCCGTCGAGGAGCAGCAGGTGCTCCCGCGTGCGATCGAGCTGGCGGCGGCCCTGGCGGGCAAGGACCCGGCCACGCTCGGCGCGATCAAGCAGCGCCTTTACGCGGAGGCGCTGGCGGCGCTGCGCGATCGCGACGCCGCGGGCCTGACCGGCGCCGGGACCGGCGGCTAACACGCCGCGACCCTTCCGGCTAAGGCCCCCCGACCAACTCCAGCAGCGGCTCGGCCAACTCCGGCGGGGCGACGAGGATCCCCCACGGAAGCTGCTCGTGGACGGGCAGCTCCAGCACACGCAAGCCCGCGCGTTCGCAGATCAGCGCGCCGGCGGCGATGTCCCACTGTTTGACCGAGCGCTCGAAGTACGCGTCGTAGCGCCCCGCCGCCGTCCACGTCAGATCGAGAGCGGCGCTGCCGAAACGGCGGATGTCCCGCACGTGCGGCGCCAATCGCGCGAGCACCTTTCCCTGCGCCCGGCGTACCTCCGCGTCGTAGGCGAGCCCGGTGGCGACCATCGCGCTCTCCAGATCCGCCCCCTCTCGCCCGGCCGGCTCCAGCGCTCCAGCGCTGCCCACAAGCGCCGGGCTACCGTCTCTGCTCGCCGTGAACAGCTCGTCGCGGTTGGGATCGAACACGGCTCCAGCCACCGTGCCGGCCCCGTCGCGCACGGCGACGCTCACGCTCCAATGCGGGATCCCGAACAGGAAGTTGACGGTTCCGTCCAGCGGATCGACGACCCAGCTGAGCCCGCTCTTGCCCTGCTCTGAGAGACCCTCCTCCTCGCCCACGAAACCGTCATCCGGCCGCCGGCTGCAGAGCAGCTCGCGGATCGCCCGCTGGGAGGCGAGGTCCGCCTCGCTGACCAGATCGGTGGGAGTGCTCTTGGCGCTGACGTGCCGCTCGGCGCCGTGACGCACGCGCCCCAGCAGCAACTCCCCGGCCATGCGCGCCGCCTCGACGGCCACCTCCAGCAGCGCGTCGGCGTCGGGAGCGCCCGAGCCGGGCGAGTCAGGGCCGGGCGCCCTCGCTTCGCTCACAAGAGTGCCGACGGGCGCTGCTGCGCCCACGGGCGCTCGGCCTCGAGCTGCGCTGCAAGCGACAGCAGTGTCGCCTCGTCGTTCCGACGCCCGACCAGCTGGACCGCCCGCGGCAGCCCATCGGAGCCGAGGCCGGCGGGCACCGCGGCCGCTGGTTGGCCGGTCACGTTCCAGACGCCGTTGTATGGGACCCAACCGGCCACGGCGTTGAGCGTCCACGCCGCGCCCCGGCCCTCCAGCTTGCCGATCGGCGGCGGCGGCGCAGCGGTCGCCGGCGTTATCAGCACGTCGTGATCGTCGAACACACTGTTCAGCCTGCGCGCGAGCTCAGCCTCGCCCGCGAGCGCGCGCTCGAGCATCGCCGGGGCAATCAGGGCGCCCAGGCGGGCCATCCCGCGCGTGCGCCGTTCCAGGCGCTCGGGATGCGGGAGCGCGCGGGCGTCCTCGCTGACGCCGCAAACGTAGCGCGGGATCAATGCCGAGAGCGTGCCCAGCCCATAGTCGGGATCGCGCTCTGCGACCTCGTGGCCGAGCGAGCGCAACAGCTCGACCGTGTCTCGCAGCGCACGCTCGGCGTCGCCGTCCAGCTTCGCGATCACTCCGGGCGGCACGCGCGTGGAGAAGGCGATCCGCAGCCGTCCCGGCGCCGTGGCGGCCGACTGCGAGAAGGGCACGGCGGGCGCGGGAGCGCGGTCCTCGTCCACGTCGATTGCCCCGGAGGCGACATCGTGGAACAAAGCCGTATCGGCCACCGTGCGGCTCAGCACGCCGTTCACCGACAGCCCGTACCAGGCGCGCGAGCGCGGCGCCAGCGACACGCGCCCGCGCTGTGGCTTGAGCCCGAACAGCCCGCACCAGGCGGAGGGGATGCGAATCGAGCCGGCGCCGTCAGAGCCGAGTGCCGCGCCGACGAGCCCGGCGGCGACCGCCGCGGCGCTGCCGCCGCTGGACCCTCCGGGTGCGCGCTGCAAATCCCAGGGATTGCGAGTCGCGCCGAAGGTGGCCGTCTCGGTGAACGGCCAGGTGCACAGCTCGGGGACGTTCGTCTTGCCGATGATCACCGCGCCCGCCTCGCGCAGGCGGCGCACGACCTCGGCATCCGCGCGCACGGGTCCGCCGTGCGCGTTCGTGCCGAGCGCCGTCACCTCGCCGGCGACGTCGATGTCGTCCTTGACCGCGATCGGCACGCCCAGCAGCGGGCGCTCGTCACCCGCGCCGCGGCGCGCGTCGGCCTGATCGGCCTCCAGCAACGCGCGGTGGCCGAGCACCACGCGGAATGCGTTCAGGGTCGGGTCCAGTCGCGCGATCCGCTCGAGGTACAGCTCGACCAGCTCGCGCGAGGAGATCTCCCCGCCGGCGATCAGCGCGGCCTGGCGGGCGATTCCGGCATAGGCGAGCTCGGCTGCGTCCATCTGAACATCAAATCTATTGAATATCGCTGTCCGCCCGCCGATGACCGCCATAGGATGTTCAGCAGACGCCTGATCGAGGTTGGGGGGAACGGCGTGATCGCCGTCGAAGGTCTCCCGGGCGTAAGCCGGATCACATAAACGAACCGCAAAAAGGGGAGCGTCTCGTGTCCTATCCAGTCAGCTTCGAGGCCGACTACGTCGAGCAGCGCAATCGGCTGACCACATTCTTCCGCCTGATCCTGATGATTCCCGTGGCGATCGTGCTGTACATCTTCGGGATCATCGCGAGCATCGCGATCTTCATCGCGTGGTTCGCGATCGTGATCACCGGGCACTACCCGAAGGGCCTGTATGACTTCGTGGCGAACTTCAACCGCTTCTTGGCGCGTGTGACGGCCTACGGAGCGCTGCTGACCGACAACTACCCGCCCTTCAGCGGCTCGCCGGACCCGGCCTACCCCGTGCGCATGGACTTCGTGCAGCTGGAGCAGTACAGCCGCCTAAAGACGCTCGTGCGCATCATCTTGGCAATCCCGATCGTGATCCTGCGCTACGTGATGGGCCTGCTATTGGAGATCGGCGCGTTCGCCGCTTGGGTCGTGATCGTGATCACCGGCAAGATGCCACGCGGGCTGTTCGACCTGTTGGTGCTGGCCAACTCCTACACCGCGCGCAGCGACGCCTACCTGTACCTGCTGACCGAGACCTACCCGCCGTTCCAGGACACTCAGACGCGCACCGCCGGCACGCCCGGCCCGCCCGTCCCGGAGTCACCGGCCGTCTAGCGGCCGAACACCCGCTCGCCTAAACCGGCGTGACGGGGTTGTGCTTGGCGGGCCACGTCCGCTGCTTTGAGCCGGCATGGGCAAAGCGGCGGACGAGCTCGCCGCGCAGCGACTCGGGCTCGATCACCGCATCGATCACGAGCTCGGAGGCGAGGTGCAGGATGTCGATATCCTCGGCGTACTCGCTGCGCAGCTCCTCCGTGCGCTTGGCCCGCTCCTCGGGATCGTCGATCGCCTGCAGCTGGTTGTAGTAGACGGCGTTGATCGCCGCCTGCGGGCCCATCACGGCGATCGACGCGCTGGGCAGCGCCAAACAGCAGTCCGGCTCGAAGGCCGGGCCCGCCATCGCGTACAGCCCCGCGCCGTAGGCCTTGCGCACGACCACGGAGATCTTCGGCACGGTCGCCTCGCTGACCGCGCTGATCATCTTCGCGCCGTGACGGATGATGCCTTCGCGCTCTACCTGCGTGCCGATCATGAAGCCAGGCACGTCCGCCAGGAACAGCAGCGGCACGTTGAAGGCGTTGCAGTTCCAGATGAAGCGGGCGGCCTTGTCGGCGGAGTCGGAGAACAGCACGCCGCCCTTGTGCTTGGGCTGGTTGGCGACGATCCCGATCGCCTCGCCTTCCAGCCGCGCATAGCCGACGATCAGCTCCTTCGCCCAGCGCGGGTGGATCTCGAGCAGCGACTCCTCGTCGACGACGGCGGCGATCAACTTCTTCATGTCGAAGGGCTTGTTCTCATCGGCCGGGATCAGCTCCGCGATCGCCTGTCCATCCGGGAGCGCCTGCGCGCCCGCCGGCGGGGCGAGCGGCGGCTTCTGCTGCCAGTTGTTAGGTAGATAGGACAGGTAGCGCCGCGCGGTGGCGACCCCCTCCTCATCGCTGCCCACCAACTGGTGCCCACAGCCGGATACGCCGGTGTGCATGCGCGCGCCGCCCATCTCCTCGAGGCTGACCTGCTCGCCGATCACCATCTCGGCCATCCGCGGCGAGCCCAGGTACATCGAGGCGTTGCCCTCGCGCATGATCACGATGTCGCAAAACGCCGGGATGTAGGCGCCGCCGGCTGCGCTCGGGCCGAACAGCACGCATACCTGCGGCACGACCCCCGACAGCTTCACCTGGTTGTGGAAGATCCGGCCCGCGCCACGGCGACCCGGGAACATCTGCACCTGCTCGGTGATCCGCGCCCCGGCGGAGTCGACCAGGTAGACCATCGGCACGCTCAGACTAAGGGCACGCTCCTGGATGCGCAGGATCTTCTCGACGGTCTTGGGCCCCCACGAGCCGGCCTTGACGGTCGGGTCGTTGGCCATCAGCGCGACCGGCCGCCCGCCGATCTCGCCGACGCCGATCACGACGCCGTCGGCCCCCAGTCCATCCTCCTGCCAATTCGCAAGCAAAGCCTCCTCGGCGAAGCTGCCCTCGTCTATGAGCAGGGCGATCCGCTCGCGCACCGGCAGCTTGCCCTGCTCGCCCGACTTCTGATGGTGACGCTCGGGCCCGCCGGCAAGCGAGCGCTCGGTGGCCCTGCCGAGTGCGCTCACGGACGCGGCAACCCGCGATACAGGCGACGGCGGCGCCCACGCGCGAGCTGGCGTTCGTGTCGCGCCTGCAGCCGTGCCTGTACGAGCTCGTGATCGGAGGCCGGGCCGAACAACCGCCAGGCGTCGCGCACGACCGGCAGCAACGTGAAGCCGATCACCCATCCCGGCCAGAAGCTCCCGCTCGGACCGCTGGCGAGCCAGATCGCGACGCTCAGCACGGAGACGCCCAGCGATCCGCCCGCCTCTTGCAGCAGGCGGCGGCGCAGGTGCCGCTTGCGCTTGCCGAGCGCGAGCTTCACCGAGGTCGAGCTGACCGGCAAGTCCGCCCGCAGCCTGTCGAGATCGGCGCGCGTCGATGCGCTGTAGGCGGCGCCAACGCGCTCCTCGAGCTCCTCGGAGGTGAGCCGGCCGTCGCCCGCGTGCTCGCGCAACTCATCCACCAACTGCTCGCGATCGGCGTCCGCGACACGCATGCTCGACAGATCGGCCATGCCAGAAGGTTAGCCCTCCTGACCGCGGGCGCGCGCGTCAGATCCCGGCGTTCTCCACCGGCGCCTCGCCAGCGTAGTCGTAGAAGCCCTTCCCGGACTTGCGCCCGAACCAGCCGGCGCTGAGCATCTTTCGCAGCGTCGGCGGGCGCGCGAAGCGGCGCTCGCGGAACTCCTCGAACAGCACGTCGCAGATCGAGCCGAGCGTGTCCAGCCCGACGAAGTCCGCCAGCGTCAGCGGCCCCATCGGATGGCCCGCGCCGGCCTTCATCGCCTCGTCGATCTCCGAGACCGAGCCGACGCCCTCTTCGAACGCGCGGATCGCGTCGAGCATGTACGGCACGAGCAGCCGATTGACGATGAACCCCGCCTTGTCCTTCGTGGGGATCGCGAGCTTGCCCTCCGAGCGCGCGAACTGCAGCGCCGTCTCGAATGCCTCGTCGGTGGTCGTCACGCAGCGGACGACCTCCACGAGCTTCATCACCTGCGCCGGATTGAAGTAGTGAAGGCCCACGAACTGCCCGGGACGGCCGGTGACGGCCGCCTGATCGATCACCGCCAGCGAGGAGGTGTTGGTCGCGAACACCGCCTCGGGCTTGACGATCTCATCGACCTCTTTCCACATCTCCAGCTTCAGCGCGAGATTCTCGGTGATCGCCTCGATCACCAGGTCGCAATCGGCCAGATCCCGGTAGTGGCAGGTGCCGTTGACCCGCCCACGCACGGCATCGGCGTCCTCCTGGCTGGACTTGCCCTTCTCGACCGCGCGCGCGAGCTGCTTCTCGATCTTGCCGATGCCCTTGGCCAGGGTCGCCTCGTCGACCTCGCGCAGCACGACCTCGTATCCGGCCTGCGCCGCCACCTGCGCGAGGCCGTGACCCATCAGCCCGGCTCCGAGCACTCCCACCTTCTCGATCTGCTGCGCCATGAGACCTCCGCTTGAATTCTCCGGTTGGTCGGGGAGCCTATTACGCCCCGGCCGCCCGCCGCCGTGCCGGAGAGGCCGCAGGTGGAAGAAACATGCGCGGGAAGGTTCCATCGTTCCCGGCGTCTGTCTGCCATGAAGCACCATCGCCGGGGGAAAGCGAGCCGTGTCCGATCGGTCCACGGGCTCGCGGCCCCAACCGAGCCGCTCCACGGGGAGGGATCGGGCGGAGCCGGCCTCGCTGATCCTGCCCCCGATCCGGGTGGGGTCAGCGGAGCCGGCTCCGCCCCCTCACGCCAAGAAGCGCGCACCCGCGCGCCCGCCCCGCGCGCCGCGGACGGCGCGGCGGCGCTAGCCTCAAGCCGATCCGGCCGCGCCAGCTAGCCGAGCCGGCCGGCAACCGATCGTCAGGAGCCACCGATGAGCATTGTCGTCACCGAGGACCGCGGCGTGGTTCGCCACGTGATCCTGAACCGCCCGGAGAAGCGCAACGCGATGAGTCAGGAACTGCTGCTCGCGCTGGGCGCGGCGCTGCGCGAGGCCGCGGCGGACGAGGGCGTTCACTGTGTCGTCCTGCGCGGTGAGGGGCCCGTGTTCTCGGCGGGCGTCGATCTCGTAGAGCTGGCCGCCTCGGCCGGTCAGCCCGGCCATCTGCGCCCGTTCCGGAAAGTGTTCCTGGACTGCCCGAACGTCTGCGAAGAGATGGCCAAGCCGGTGATCTGCCAGATCCACCGGACGTGCGTCGGCGGCGCACTGGAGGTCGCCCTCGGCTGCGACCTGCGGATCGCCTCGAGCGACTCGCAGTTCGGGCTACCGGAGGTGAAGTTCGGGATCATTCCCGACGTCGGCGGCTCGACACGTCTGCCGGCGGTCGTCGGGCTGGGTCGCGCGAAGGAGCTGATCCTGACGGCCAGGACGATCGATGCAGCCGAGGCCGAGCGCATCGGGCTGGTCAACCGCATCGTCGCGCCGGATGAGCTCGAAGCGGCCACGCAAGCGCTCGTGGACGAGCTGCTGGCGAACTCGCACGTCGCCGTCGGCCGGGCCAAGCGCGTGATCGACGCCTCCGCTCGCCCGGCGCTCGCGCAGACGCTCGAGATGGAGATCGCCACGCAGGAGTTCTGTGTGGCGGCGATGCGCGAGAGCATGCGCGAGGCCGAGCGGACAGACGCCGAGCAGTCCGCGCCCGTCGCCGGCTGAGCGCGGCCTCAGCGCCAGTCGACCGGCCCGGCGACGAGCGTGTGGCTGCCCAGCGAGCGGCCAAGAATCCGCTGAGCGAGACGCGCGCAGTCGATCAGCGCCTTCAGGTCGATGCCCGTCTCGATGCCCATCTCGTGCAGCATCGAGACGAGATCCTCGGTGGCGATGTTGCCGGTCGCGCCCGCGGGGACCGGACAGCCGCCCAGCTCGCCAAAGCTCGACTCGAAGCTGTCGACGCCCGCCTCGAGCGCCGCCAGCACGTTCGCAAGGCCCTGGCCGCGCGTGTTGTGGAAGTGCGCCGTCAGCTCCACGCCTTCCGCGAGCGCGTCTTTGGCCAGCGCGAAGAACTCCCGCACCTGCAGAGGATTGGCCATGCCCGTGGTGTCGCCGAAGCCGATCTCCTGAGCGCCGGCGTCGCGCAGCCGCGCGGCGATCTCGAGCACCCGCTCTGGCGGAACGTGGCCCTCATAGGGGCAGCCGAAGGACGTCGAGATCACGCCCTCGCAGCGCAGCCCTTCCTCATTCGCGCGGGCGAGCACGACCTCCAAAGCGGCCAGCGAGTCGGCGATCGAGCGGTTTACGTTCTTGCGATTGTGCGTCTCAGACGCGGACAGGAATACGTTTATCTCATCGATCTTCGCGCGATGCTCGAGCGCCGCGTCGAGGCCGCGCTCGTTGGGGATCAGCACGCTCACGCTGACATCCTGTGACACCTCCAGGCGCTCCAGCACGGCCCCGGCGTCGGCCAGTTGGGGGATCACATCGGCGCGCACGAAGCTCGTCACCTCCAGACGCCGCAGCCCGGTGCGCGCGAGCGCTTGGATCAGCTCGAGCTTCTGCCCGGTTGGGATCGTCTCGGGCTCGTTCTGAAAGCCGTCCCGCGGACCCACCTCCCTGATCTTGACCTGCCGCGGAAGCTCGGCCATCGGCGCGCTCACCACATCGACAGGCCGCCGCTGACGTTCAGCGTCTGCCCGGTCACATATGAGGCGTCATCGCTCGCCAAGAAGGCGATCGCCGCGGCGACCTCCCCGGGCTCGCCCGAGCGGCCCATCGCCGTCGCGTCGACCATCCCCTTCTTCAGACGCTCGCCGATCTCCCCCAGCATCGCCGGAGCGGCGTTCAACAGCGGCGTCTCGATCGGCCCGGGCGCCACCGCGTTGCAACGCACGCGGTAGCGCGCGGCCTCGCGAGCGATCGCCTTGGTGAAGCCGATCACGCCGGCCTTCGCGGCGGAGTAGACGACCGAGCCCTGCGAGCCGACCCGCCCGGCCTCGCTGGCGACGTTCACGATCACACCGGCGCGGCGCTCCTGCATCGCCGGCAGCACCGCGTGCGTGACCGCGAGCACGCCGCGCAGGTTGACGCCCAGCACGAAGTCCCACAGCTGCTCGTCGGTGTTGACGAAGAACGCGAAGCGATCGGTGCCGGCGTTGTTGACGAGCACGTCGATCTCGCCGATCTCCCGCACGGCCGCCGCCACGCCAGCGCGCACGGACTCGGCGTCGGCGACGTCGAGGACGAAGCCGAAGCCATCCAGCTCGGAGGCGATCTCGCGTGCCCCCTGCTCGTTGAGATCGCCGATCGCCACGCGCGCGCCCTCCGCCGCGAGGCGCCTGGCGGTGGCCGCGCCGATGCCCGACGCGCCGCCCGTCACGAGCGCGGTCTTTCCCTCGAGCCTCATACGCGGAAGCCTATACTCGGCCGCCTTGTCAACCTCGCCCACCGATCCGGTCGCGATCATCGGCGCCTCGGGCGCCCTCGGCTTCGCGCTGGCGGTACGGCTCGGCGGGACCGGCGTGCCGATCGCGATCGGCTCGCGGGAGGCCGCGCGCGCTGAGGAAGCGGCCGAGCGCGCGCTCGCCGTGATCCCGGGCGGCTCCTTCTCCGGCCACGCCAACGCCGATGCGGTGCGCGAGGCCGGCAGGGTGATCCTGAGCGTGCCGTTTCGCAACCACTCCGAGACGCTGGCCAACCTGAAGGACGTGCTCGTGCCCGGCCAGCTGCTGATCGACGCGACCGTGCCGCTGGCGGCGGCCGTCAGCGGCAAGGCGACGCGGATGCTCGGCGTGTGGCAGGGCTCGGCCGCCGAGCAGGCGCAGGAGATGGCGCCCGAGGGCGTGCGGGTCGTCTCCGCTCTGCACACGATCAGCGCCGCCTCGCTCAACGATCTCGAGCACCCGCTCGAACAGGACGTGCTGGTGTGTGGCGATGCGCGCGATGACAAGCGCGAGGCCGCGCTGCTGATCGAGCGGATCGATGGCCTGCGCTGCGTCGACGGCGGGCGCCTTGAGACGGCGCGCATCACCGAGTCGCTGACCGCGCTGCTGATCGGCGTCAACGCCCGCTACAAGGTCCACTCCGGCATCCACCTGACCGGGCTGGCCGAGCGGCTGTGGGAGTAGGCCCGGGAGCAGAAAGCGTAGACGTCGTCGTGCTCGCTGGTGGCACCGGCGGCGCCAAGCTCGTGCGGGGCATGGCGGACGTGATCGACCCGGCACAGCTGGCGGCGATCGTGAACACGGGCGATGACATCGAGATCTACGGCGCGCACGTCTCGCCGGACCCCGATCTCGTGTCCTTCTGGCTGGCCGACCGGATCGACGAGCGCGGCTGGGGACTGGACGGCGACACGTTCGCCGTCATGGACGCCCTGCGGGCGCTCGGCAGCGAGGTGTGGTTCAACCTCGGAGATCGCGACCTGGCGTGGTGCGTGGAGCGCGCGCGGATGCTCGCCGAGGGACTCTCGCCGACGGCCGCTCTTGCGCGCCTGAACGCGGCGCTCGGCGTGCGCGCACGTGTCTTGCCGATGAGCGATGACCCCGTGCGCACGTGGGTCCACGGCACCGCGGGCTGGCGCTCCTTCCAGGAGTTCATGATCCGCGATCGCGCCGAGGGACTGGTCGAGGGCCTCGAGTTCCGCGGCGCCGAGCAGGCGGCCCCCACAGAGCAGGCGCTCGTGGCGATCGCCCGTGCCCGCGCAATCGTGATCGGCCCCTCAAATCCCTTGGCCTCGATCGCCCCGATCCTCGCCGTGCCGGGGATCCACGACGCGCTCGTCGCGGCCGCGGCGCCCGTGATCGCCGTCAGCCCGATCGTCGGCGGTGAGGTGCTGAAGGGGCCGACGGCGTCCTTCATGGCGTTCGCCGCGCTCGACTGCAGCGCCGACGGCATCGTCGACTTCTACGGCGAGCTGCTCGACGGGATCGTGACCGACGAGAACGTCGGCGATCGCCTGCCGACGCTGCGGACCGATACCCGCATGGACGATGCCGAGGGCCGCAAGCGCCTGGCCGCGCAGACCCTCGACTTCGCCGAAGCGCTCCTCAGCTAGCCACCTTCGCGCCCTGCTCGCGCCAGGCCTGTAGCGAGTCGAGCGCGCCGCCGATCACGCGTTCGGAGAACGTGTCGCGGTCGTTGGCATGCGGCAGCGGCCCGCTGGGGACGTCCACTTCCAGGAACTCGCACAGCGGCTCCCAGCCTTCGCCGACCTCCCATACGAGCAGCCGCTCGGCGGGCACCGCGCTCTTGACCTGCTCGTTGTGACGCTTCATCTGCTCGATCATCTGCGCGGGCTCTGAATGACCTTCGGAGAACGTGCCCTCAGGCCCCCAGAACATGCGATCCACGAACGCCAGATAGCGCTTCCAGCGAGGGTCGACCTCGGCGCGGGCGTATGAGAGCAGCGGCATCAGCGAGCGGCCGTGGGACATCGTCCAGATCGTCTGGCGGAAGCTGCGCTCCCAAGACTCGGGCTCGCGCACGCTGAGCAGCACCTTGGCCTCTGGATAGGCGTCCATCAACTCGCGGTAGAAGTAGCCGCCGGGCCAGTCGACCGTCGAGTCACAGCCGGCCAACAGCTCCTGCCAGGGCGCCTCGCCGTCGAGCGCCCGCTCCCACAGCGCGACCTGATCGAGGTCGGCGATCACGTTGACCCAGTGATAACAAGGGCCCACCCCTAGCTCCTCGAGCGCCAGCTTCTGCGTGAGCGTGCCCGTGCGCGGCAGCCCTGCGCCTATCAGCCTCATTTGGTCCTCCGATTGTTGGCGTGGCGGGCTCTGCCTGCCCTCCGATGAACGGGCCAATAGCAGCAGATCGCGGCCGGGGCCTCGCGAAGAACTGGATAAGAACCGCGTGTCAAGTGTCCTGGGGAAGGGTTCTTGTGCATATCGTCAAAGTTGCCAGCCGGACGTCCCGCGCGGCGCCCTCGTCCATCAAGGAGTCTCGACTGTGCAGACCGCTCCGCACCGCAGCGGCGAATTATCCGTACTTGCCGGCCTGATTGCCGCTTCGCAGCGCCCGCACCGCGGCGCCCGCCGCGCCGGTCCGCGGATCGCCGCGCTCGCCGTGTCGAACTCTGAGACCGCCTTCTCTCAGGAGCAGGTTCTCGCCCGCCTTGGCCTGCAGGGCAACGAGTTCGCCGAGGGCATCTTCGAGCGCTGCGGTGTCAAGCGCCGCCACCTCGACCTCGGCGACGAGTTCCTGGATCGCACGCTGCAGGGCCGCACCGCGCAGATCGAGGACCAGTTGATGCGCCACTCGATCGCCGCCATCGACGCGCTCGATCTGGACCCGCGGCAGATTGGCACCGTGTTCAGCTCGAGCCTCTACTCGCTCGGCTGCCCTTCGCTCGCCCACCGCTTGATCGAGCACTACGAGATGGACCCGGCGACCGACAAGTACCACGTGACCGGTGTGGGCTGCGCCAGCGGCGTTCCGCTGATGCGGCTGGCGGCGCAGTCGCTGCACCAGCACCCCAACAAGCAGACGCTGGTGGTAACCGCCGAGAGCATGAGCGGGCTGCTCAAGCGCGCCACGCCCGAGGACCCGAAGGCCAAGACCGTTGGCTCGGCGATCTTCGGCGACGGCTGCGCAGCGGTCCTGCTGTCCGGCGATGCCCGCTCAGAGGGCCCGACCATCCTCGCCTCCCGCGTGCACCAGATCGGCGGCACGCTCGATGCCGTCAGCATGCGGATGGACGACGAGGACAGCTACCTGCACCTCGCGCGCGAGCTGCCCGATCTCGCGGGGGCGGGGCTCCCGGGCGTGGTCGAGCGCTTCCTGCACCGCAATCGCCTCAGCAAATCACAGATCGATCACTGGATCGTGCACCCGGGCGGGCGGCGGATCATCGAGAACATTCAAAGCGCGCTCGAGCTCTCCTACGACGACGTGGCCCTCAGCTGGAACGCGTTGGCCGAGCACGGCAACGTCGGCACCCCTTCGATCCTGTACGTGCTCAGGGACACGATCGAGCACTGCCGGCCCGCACCGGGGAAGCTCGGTCTGGTGGTCACGATCGGCCCCGGCGTGAGCGTCGGCATGATGCTGCTCGGCTGGTGAGCTACCGGCTCCTCTCAGCGCAGATGGCCGATCGCCTGCCGCGCGGCGCCTGAGCGCCACTATCGTCTGCGGAACATGCGCACCGCCGCGATCCTGCCCGTCAAGCGCTTCGCGCAGGCCAAGTCCCGCCTCGGCGTGAGCGTGGCCGAGCGGCTGCGCCTGGAGCTGGCCAGCGCGATGGTCGAGGACGTGCTGCTCGCACTCGCGCGGACCCCGTCGATCGAGCTCACGATCATCGTCACGCGCGAGCCCTCGATCCTCGCCCGCGCCAGCGAGCACGGAGCGCTGCTCGTCGCCGATGAGCCCGAGGACGGCCAGTCGGCGGCTGTGGCGCTTGGCGTGAGCCGGGCGAGCGCCGAGGGGATCGAACGGGTGCTGTGCGTTCCCGGCGACTGCCCCGCGCTCGATCCCGCCGAGCTCGAGGCGTTGCTCGGCTCGCGTGAACCCGATGGCGACGGGCGCGAGGTCGTGATCGTGCCCGACCGTCACGGCACCGGCACCAACGGCCTGCTGCTGAGCCCTCCCGATGCGATCGCCCCGAGCTTCGGCCCGGGCAGCTGCGAGCGCCATCGCCAGCTGGCGCTCGCGGCGGGCGTGAGCGCGCGCCTGGAGCGCCCCTCCTCGCTGCTGCTGGACATCGACACGGGCGCCGACCTGCAAGCGCTGCGAGACCGTTTCGCGGGCGCCCACGCGCGCGCCTCGCGCACGCGAGCTGTTCTCGGCCAGCCCGAACGCACGGATATCCTCTCCATCAGCGGCACTCGCTGAACTGAAAGAGCGTCGTGGCAAGCCTCAGCGCCCGCGCCCTCGCCGGCATTCCCGAGCTGCGCGCCGGTGACGATCTCGCATCGCTGATCGCCGCAAGCGCGGACTCACAGCTGCGCGACGGGCGGCTGCTCGTGATCGCCCACAAGGCGGTCTCCAAGTGCGAGGGCTCGGTCATCGCGCTCGACGAGGTGCAACCGAGCGCCCGCGCCCGCGAGCTGGGCGCCGAGCAGGATCGCGATCCGCGCGTCGTGCAGGTCGTGATCGACCAGTCCCAGGAGATCCTTCGCGCCGAGCGCGGCGTGTTGATCTGCCGCACGGCTCATGGCTTCGTCTGCGCAAATGCGGGCGTCGATGCCTCCAACGCGAGCGATCCCGACACGCTCGTGCTGCTTCCCCGCGATCCCGACGGCTCGGCTCGCAGCTTGCGAGCGCGCCTGCGGGAGCTCACGGGCACGAGCGTCGCCGTGCTGATCGCCGACAGCTTCGGACGCGCCTGGCGCCATGGGCAGCTGGACGTGGCGATCGGCCTGGCCGGAATGCAACCGCTCGATGACTGGCGCGGGCGCACCGACGCCGCCGGACTGGAGCTGCGGGCGACCTGGCTGGCAATCGCCGACGCGGCCGCCGCCGTCGCCGAGCTGGCGCGGGCGAAGGACTCGCGCGAGCCGGTCGTGATCCTCGATGGCCTCGAGCGCTTCTGCACCGAGGAGGACGGCCCGGGCGCGGTGGAGCTGCTGCGGCCGCTGGCAGAGGACCTGTTCCGCTGACTCAGGCATCCTCGACCACGCGCGACCAGAAGCGGATGAACTCGCGCTCGTGGCCGATCCCGCAGTCGAGCGCCAGCCGCTGCCCGCGCGGGGCCTTCTCGATGTTGGCCCGCAGCTCCTCATAGGCCTTCAACCGGCGCCGGTGCGACTCCAGCTGGGTCGCCGCCAGCGTCGCCGGATCGCCGCCGAAGAACAGCTTCAGGGTGGCCGCGTCGCGCAGTTCGTACAGGTCGGTCGCAGGTTCGCTGCGCCAGGTCTCGAGCTGCCGGCGCCCGCGCTTGGTCAGCCGGTAGATGCGCCGGCGCCTGCCCGTCTGCTCCTGACGCTCGTCCAGCAGGCCCTCCGTCGCCAGGCGCGCGCACTCCGTGTACAGCTGCGTGTGCGGCACCGAGAAGAAGTGGCTCGTGCTCAGCTGCGCGACCTGCTTGAGGTCATACGGAGTCGCCGGCTCGATCTGCTCGATCAGGCCGAGCACGATGTAGGAGGCCTCTGTCAGACGCGGGCTTGACATGCTCGCCAGACTAGCGTACGGTACGTATGGTCCGAGTTGAACCATTCAGGAGGAATCGTCATGGCAACTGCCGCTGCCGCACTTCCCGCAACCGAGCCCACCCTCGGCTTCACCACCCTGGAGCAGGAGACGGTGCTCGATGAGCTGGAGCTGAGCGGCGAGCTGCCCCACTGGCTGAGCGGTTCGCTGCTGCGCACCGGACCCGCGAAATTCGAGGTCGGGGAGCAGCACATGCGCCACTGGTTCGACGGGCTGGCGATGCTGCATCGCTTCACGATCGAGGACGGGCGAGTCTCCTACGGCAACCGCTACCTGCAAAGCCGCTCCTACCGCGCCGCCCAGGAGCAGGGCAAGATGGTCTTCGGCGAGTTCGCCACCGACCCTTGTCGCTCGCTGTTCAAGCGCGTGCAGACCCTCTTCTCCCCCGGTAAGACACTCCCGGACAACGCCAACATCAACGTCACGCGGCTGGGCGAGCGCTTCATCGCGATGACCGAGACGCCGCTGCCCGTGCAGTTCGACCCGCACACGCTCGAGACAGCCGGCCTGCGCCCCTATGAGGTGCCTGGCCAGCTCACCACCGCGCACCCGCACATGGATCGAGCCAACCACGGGATGCTCAACTACGCGGCCAAGCTCGGGCGCGTCAGCAGCTACCGCTTCTTCGCCGTCGACCCTCAGGTCGGCACGCCGCGCACGATCGGGAAGATCCCGGTCAAGGAGCCCGCCTACATGCACTCCTTCGGGCTCACCGAGCGTTGGCTGGTGCTCGCCGAGTTCCCGTTCGTCGTCAACCCGCTGTCGCTCGCTCTGTCCGGGCGCCCGTACATCGAGAACTACACCTGGAAGCCCGAGCTGGGCACGCGCTTCACGCTCGTCGATCGCGCGACCGGCGAGGCCACCGGTGGCTTTCAAACGGACGCCTGCTTCGCCTTCCACCACGTCAACGCCTACGAGGACGGCGATCAGGTCGTGGTCGACATGTGCGCCTTCGCCGACGCGGGCGTGATCGAGGATCTGTACCTCGATCGCCTGCGCCAGGGAAAGCCCGTCGCGGCTCCCGAGCTGACCCGCTTCCGCCTGGGATTGGCTGACCGATCGGTCAGCCGCGAGCGACTGTCTGAGGAGCAGATCGAGCTGCCCCGCATCAACTACGGCCGCTGCAACGAGCGCCCCTACCGCTACGTGTGGGGCAACGCCAACGGCCCCGGCGGCTGGCTCGAGCGGATCGTCAAGATCGACACCAGCGACGGCGCCGCGCTGTCCTGGGCGCAGCCGGGCTGCTATCCCGGTGAGCCGGTATTCGTGTCGCGCCCTAAAGCCGAGGGCGAGGACGACGGCGCGCTGCTGTCGGTCGTGCTCGACGCCACCGCCGGCACCTCCTTCCTGCTCGTGCTCGACGCCCGCGACCTGAGCGAGATCGCACGCGCGCAGGTCCCCCACCACATCCCCTTCAGCTTCCACGGCCAGTTCGCGCGCGCCTGAGCCGTTCGCGCGGATCGGGAGCGGCCGCCGCGCGGGCCGCTGGACGCAGGCGCTGGACGCAGACGCTGGCACGGTGGTTAGTCTGCCCGCGATGCGGGGAGACCCCTAGATGCGCAGGATCCTGCTGGCCGTCCTGGCCGCGCTGGCGCTGATCGTCGTCGTTCTCAACTGGACCTACGGGCGCCTGCCGACGGAGCCCAAGCCGAGCGGCTCGTTCGTGCAGGTCGGCAAGCTGCGCGTCCACTATCTCGAACGCCCGGGCAGCGGCACTCCGGTCGTGCTGATCCACGGGCTCCCCGGCACGGCCGAAGACTTCAACGCGGTCACGCCGCTGCTCGCCGGTCACCGCACGATCGCCTTCGACCGGCCCGGCTTCGGCTACTCCGGCAGCGGCTACGTCTCGTTCGATCGACAACTGGAGACACTTGACGCGCTCATGCGCCAACTGCATCTGCTGCGGCCGGTCCTCGTCGGGCACTCCTATGGGGGAACAGTCGCGCTGGGGTTCGCCGAGCGCCATCCGAGCGAGGTGAGCGGCCTCGTGCTCGTCGACGCGGCCGCCGCCGGCCAGCATCTCGGCACTTTTGATGAGGTGCAGGCACATGTCGTGCAGTTCCTGCAACTGCCCGTAATCCACCAGGTCGCGAATGCCCTGTTCGGGCAGCTACTCACCACCGCATCTGTCGAAAAGGGCGATGAGGAAGCCTTTCACCCGCAGCCGGTCAACCCGGCACACCACCAGCGTCTCCTGGCGATCAACTCGACACGCGGCAACCTCGAAGCGTTCGCCGGCGAGCAGCTCGCGGCCAACGGCGTGATCGATCAGATCGATGAGCGCCTCGGCGCGATCCAGGTGCCCGCGATCGTGATCCAGGGAGCCCGCGACCAGCTCATCGAGCCGGTCCACGGGCGCAAGCTCGCCGCCACGCTTGCGAACGCTCGCCTGGCGATCGTCCCCGGTGGCCACATGGCCCCCTACACGCACCCCGCCGCGATCGCCGCCGCCGTGCGCAGCCTCGCCGCTTCTCAAGCGGCGCCTATACCCGCGACCTCTCCCAAGACGGTCGCGCGCTGAGGAGCCGCTCAGGCGGCGATCGGCAGCTCGTAGCGCCGCCTGATCTCATACAGCGTCGAGCGCTCGGCCGCTGGACGGCCGGCCCGGTGGGCGGCGGCGATCAGCTCCTCTGGGTCGAGCTTGGTGCCGTGATAGCTGCCCGCCAGGCGACTGATCGACTCCTCCATCAGCGTGCCGCCGAGGTCGTTGACACCCCAGCGCAGCGCCTCGGTGGCGGCGTCCAGGCCCATCTTCACCCACGAGGCCTGCAGGCTTGGAATCGTGCGGCCGAGCGCCAGGCGAAAGACGGCCGTGTGCTTGAGGTTCTCCTCTCGAGAGATCTCTTCCACTCCGTGCGTGCGTCCCAGCAGGGTCTGGAAGGGGATGAAGGACAGCGGCACGAACTCGGTGATCCCACCTGTGCGCAACTGCAACTCGCGGATCACGCGCATGTGCTCGGCCAGCTCCCACGGCTCCTCGATATGGCCGAACATGACAGTCGAGGTCGAACGCAGCCCGGCGCTGTGCGAGGCCTCGACGATCTCCACCCAGCGGGCGACCGGCAGCTTGTTCGGGGAGATGCGCTCGCGCACGCCGTCGTGAAGAACCTCCGCGGCGGTCCCCGGCGTGGATCCGAGGCCAGCATCGCGCAACTGCGCGAACACCTCGCTGGGCGGCAGGCCGGAGATATCGCACATGTGCGCGATCTCCATCGGGCTGTAGGCGTGCAGGTGCAGCTGCGGCGCAAGCTCCTTGGCGAAGCGCAGCCAGCCGAGATAGTCCTCCAGCGACCAGTCGGGGTGAATGCCCGACTGGATGCACAGCTCGCTGGCGCCGTAGGAGACGGCCTCGTGCACGCGTCGTGAGAACTCCTCGCGGTCGTGCTCGTAGGCGTCTGGCGAGCGCTTGCCCTGGCCGAAGCCGCAGAATGCGCAGCCGACGACACATACGTTGGAGACGTTGATGTTGCGATTGACGACGAACGTGACCGTCTCCCCCGCGAGCTCCTCACGCAGCTCATCAGCGGCCTCGCGGATCTCCTCGATCGTCTCGGTTCGCGTCTCCGCGAACAGCGCCGTCAGCTCCTCGGCACTCAGCGCAAGTCCATCGCGCCCCCTCTCGATCGCACCGGAGACAAGCTCTCCGCGAATCGGCGCCGGCGGGTCGGCACGCCCGGAGCCGCGTCGGGGGATAAAGCTCCAGTACTTGAGCTTGATCGTGTCCATCACACCCTGCGCCACCCACTTGGAGTCGATGTATGACGGGTACACGCATAGACGCTCGGTCAGCGCATAGCCGTCGCCCTGCAGCTCCTTGCGCACCTGATGCGGCGAGGGGAAGGGATGCTCGGGTGAGATGTGATCGCCGTTGGCGCTCAGCCCACCCAGGTCGGTGGCGCCCGCCGCGACCAGCTCACTCCACCAGTCAGCGAGGTTCGGTGGGATCTGGATGCCTACGTCGGGCATCAGCCGCCGCGTCTCTGCGATCAACCGCTTCATGTCCTCGATGCTGACCGGGCAGGCCCACTCCGGCAGCGGCAGGCTCGGACGCGAGTCGGCCACGCCCGTGCGCCAGTATTCGCGCGCCGCCGCGTCGGCGATCTCGGCCGGCTCTTCGCCGTAGTAGCGCTGGTGGGGAACGAAGTTCTGCAGGATCACCTCTTGTACGTGTCCGTGCTCAGCGTGCACGGCCGCCAGCGCTTCCAGTGACTGCACGCGCTCTGACTCGGACTCCCCGATGCCCACGAGGATGCCGCTCGTGAACGGAATCCTCAGCTCCCCCGCCGTCCTGATCGTCTCCAGGCGACGCGCCGGGTGCTTGGTCGGCGAGCCCGCGTGAACCGTCTCCATCAACCGCTCTGAGACCGACTCGAGCATCAAGCCCTGCGAGGCGGTCACCTCACGCAGCCTCGCCAGGTCCTCGCGGGAGAGCACGCCGAGGTTCGTGTGCGGCAACAGGCCCCGCTCGAGCGCCCGCTCGCACGCCCATACGACATAGCCGGTGAAGTCCTCGTGCCCGTACTCGCGTAGCCTCTCACGCACCTGTGGATTGACCTCGGGGCGCTCGCCCGTCAGCACCAGCAGCTCCTTGACCTGTCGGCGCGCGGCCCCGTCGAGGATCTCCAGCACCTCCTCGGGCGCGTACAGGTGCGCCGTGTGCGTCGCGAACGCGCAGTACTTGCAATAACAGCGACATGTCCGCGACAGCGACAGCGTCAGATTGCGGCTGAACGTGACCCTGCGGCGCATCACCGGGAGTGTAGGCGTTCGGCTCGCCGCGCCCGCGGAGTCCGTCCGATCGGGAACGTAGCTTTTTGCACATGTTCGAGGATGCTCTTCGGCGGGCCGTAGCCGAGTTCATCGGCGCCTTCACCCTGATCTTCATCGGCGCCGGCGCGGCCGTCGCCGCCAATCAGATCCACGACCCAACGCTGATCGGCGTGGCGATCGCCAACGGCCTGGCGATCGGCGTGATGGTCTCCGCGATGGGGCATATCTCTGGTGCTCATTTCAACCCGGCGATCACCTTCGGCTTCTTGATCACGCGGCGCATCAAGCCCGCGCTCGGCGTGCTCTACTGGGTCGCCCAACTGACCGGCGCGGCGCTCGCGGCCCTGCTGGTGCACCAGCTGATCCCGCACGAGACGACGGAAGCGGTGAAGCTCGGTGTGCCGGCGATCGGCAATGGCGTCGACGCCGCCTCGGCCTTTGGCCTGGAGGCGATCATGACGTTCTTCCTGGCCTGGGTCGTGTTCGCCAGCGCAGTTGACGAGCGCGGCACGTTCAAGTCGATCGCGGGCCTCGCGATCGGGCTGACGATCACGATCGACGTCCTCTTCGGCGGCCCCTTCACGGGCGCCGCGATGAACCCCGCACGCGCCTTCGGCCCGCAGCTGATCGGCGACTATTGGTCGAACGCCTGGGTCTGGTACGCCGGTCCGATCGCCGGCGCAGCCGTCGCGGCGCTGCTGTACGAGTTCCTGTATCTGCACCCGGCGAGGCTCGAGGCGGTCGGGTCCTCCGACAGCGGGGTTCTGGAGCCGAGAGCCGGCGAGAGCGCTTAGTCTCCGTCCGGCTTGCCCAGCGACCCGCCTCACAGCGACCCTCCTCATCCCGTAGCCACGACGGGGCTCTATCTCGCGCGTCACGGTCAGACGGCCTACAACCTCGAGGGCCGCTACCAGGGACAGCAGGCCGTGCCGCTGGATGAGACCGGTCGCGCGCAGGCGGCCGAGCTGGCCGAGCGCGCGAGCACCTACGGTTTCGCGGCGCTGTGGTGCAGCCCATTGCTGCGAGCGCGCGAAACGGCCGACCTCGTCGCGGCGCGAATCGGTCTCGAGCCGCGCGAGGACCCGCGGCTGATGGAGACCGATGCCGGCGACTGGACGAACCGCTCGTTCGCCGACGTGCAAGCCGAAGCGCCCGAGATGTTCGCCGCCTTCATCGCCGGCGACCCGTCCTTCGCCTTCCCCGGCGGTGAGTCCTTCGCGCAGCAGGAGCTGCGCGTGGGCGCCGCGCTCGAGGACGTCGAACGCGGTCAGCTGCCCGCGCTGGTCGTCTGTCATGGCATGGTCATCCGCGCCGCCGTGTCGGTGCGCGCCGGCCACTGGCTGCCGAACGGCCAGCGCGTGCCGAACGGCGCGATCGTCGCGCTCGGAGGCGAGGACATGGCGGTCGACTCTGGTGGCGGGACGGCGACGAGCGCCAGCTGAGCATCGGCCGTGCTGCGACGGCTCAGCGCAGGATCGCGCAGCCGGTCGTTCCATGGGCGAGCAGCGTCTCATCGGCCTCGCTGAACAAGCGGCCCTCGGCGGTTGCCGTGCGCCTGCCGCCGTGTACGACCCGCCCTTCCGCGAGCACGCGGCCGGTCGCATCGCTCATCGCGCGGATATAGCGGACCTGCAGATCGGTGGTCGAGTAGCCGACGCCGGCGTCGAGCGTCGTGTGCACGGCACAGCCCATACACGAGTCGAGCAGCGTCGCGGCGATACCCCCGTGGACCGAGCCGATCGGGTTGTACATCCACTCCGCCGGATGCATCGCAAAGACGGCCCTCCCCTTCTCCGCCTCGAGGATCTCAAAGCCGAGCAGCACCGCGATCGGCGGCGCCGGGAGCGTCCCGTCGGCGATCGCGCTGATGTACTCGATGCCCGCGAGCTTCATCCCATCGGCAGCCGCGGCCGCCGGGTCCTGCCAGCTGAACGTGCGCGTGCGCAGGCCAGGCTCGGCGACTGTGCTCATGCCACGCACTCCGCTGTCGCGGCATCCATCGTCAGTGGCTCGACGATCAAGAGCTCGACGATCTCCGGCTCGGCGAGCGCGGGCTCCTCCGCCGCCGCCGTGCGCACCAGCGGCCCGAGCGCCGCGAGCGTGAGCCCCGCCGCCAATCCGCCAATCACCGTGATCAGCCACGCGCTGTGAAAGTCGGCCGCGTCGCTCGCTGTCGTACCGAGCACCGCCACGAGGATCGCCACGCCGAGCGCAGCGCCGATCTGGCGGCCCATCGTCAGCACGGCCGCGCCCGTCGCGAACTGCTCAGGAGCGAGCGACGAGGCTCCGGCGCCGGTGAGCGTCGGGATGATCAGCCCCACGCCGGCGCCGCTGATCATCATGCCGGGCAGATACTCCGACAGATACGCGGGTGTGTTGCCGGTCTGCGTGATGAAGAACACCGATCCGATCGCAAACAGGATCGCCCCCACGACGCCGGGTATCCGATAGCCGATCCGCGCGCCGAGTCGCGCCGAGGGCACGCTGAAGGCAGTCGCCATCGCGGGGCCAGGGAACAGCATCAGCCCGGCGCTCAGCACGTCCTCGTGCCACACGGAGGTCAAGAACAGCACGCCCGTCAGCAGCATCGCGCCGAAGCCGGCGAAGAACAGCACCGAACCCGCCACGGCCAGCCCGAAGCTACGCACGCGCAACATCGCCGGGTCGACGATCGGCGCCGGGTGACGTCCGGAGCGCCACCAGATCGCCGGTAGCAGCACAGCCGTTACCGCCAGCAGCGAGAGGATCGAGGCCGAGTCCCAACCCCATTCCTGCCCCTTCACGATCGCCACCACCAGCGAGCCGATCGCGATGATCAGCGCGATCGCACCAAGCAAGTCCGGACGCACGGCGTTACGTTCCTTGCGCTCGACGAGCGTCCGCGCCCCGAAGATCAGGCCAAGCAGCCCAACGGGCACGTTCACGAGGAACACGAGGCGCCAGTCTGCCTGCACCAGCAGACCCCCCAGAGGCGGCCCGGCCGCAGCGGCGATCCCGCCGGTGGCAGCCCACACGCCGATCGCTAGGTGGCGCTCGTTGGCTCCGAACTCCGGCAACATCAGCCCAAGCGACGTCGGCAGCATCAGCGCGCCACCCGCCGCCTGCACGATGCGGGCCGCGATCAGCGCCTCGACCGACGGGGCGAGCGCACAGCCGGCGCTCGCGAGCACGAAGATCGCCAGGCCGAGCAGAAACGCGCGCTTGCGTCCGAAGGCATCGGCCCAGCGTCCGGCGGGCACGAGCAGCGCCGCGAACACGATCGCGTAGCCGCTGAGGATCCACGACAACGAGCCAAGTGAGACGCCGCCAAAGTGCCCGCTGATTGCCGGGAAGGCGATGTTGACGATGAACAGGTCGAGGCTCGACATGAAGACCCCGACGCAGACAATCAGCGATACGCGCCATTTCCGTTGCATGATGAAACGCACCCTAGCAGGTGAGTTGCGTGATGCAACTCTAAACGGCTATCCTTGCTCTGAGAGATGCTCGGCAACGACTACAAGTCCCAGAAGTGCACGATCGCGGGCGCGCTCGAGGTCGTCGGCGAGCGATGGTCGCTGCTGATCGTGCGCGACGTGTTTCTCGGACTACGCCGCTTCGATCAGATCCAGGCCAATCTTGGCGTCGCCCGCAACGTGCTGCAGGTGCGTCTAACACGGCTGATCGAGCAGGAAGTGCTCGAGCGGCGCCTCTACCAGGAGCGCCCACCGCGCCATGAATACCGACTGACCGAGAAGGGTCTGGATCTGTGGCCGACGGTGGTCGCGCTGATGCAGTGGGGCGACCGCTATGCCGCGCCAGCAGCCGGCCCACCCGTCGTGCTCGAACACCGCGGCTGTGGCGGCAAGATCGACGAGCACCGCATCTGCGAGCAGTGCGGCGCACGTCTGTCCGTGCGCGAGGCACGCGCGCTTCCCGGCCCCGGGGCGAGCCCCGAGCACCCGTTGGTCCGCCGCGCCGAGCGCCACGCGGCCGCATAGCTGCGCTGTCCGCCTCGGCTGCCTCCGCGAACCTGCTCAGGGCAGCTGCTCGACCACCTCATAGGAGCCGTCGAGCAGCACCTCCTGCACCGTCTCCGCGACCCTGTCGACCTGCCCCTCGCGGCCGGCCTGCGACTGGATGTCGCGCAGCTCCTCCAGCGAGCCGTTGAAGAAGCCGAAGGAGATGACCACGTCCGGGTCGCTCACATCGCGCACGTGGTAGATCGGATTCCAGCGGCCGATCACCTCGGCCGGGGCGTCCTCGCCGGGGTCCCAGGCGGCGCGGAAGGCGTCATATGAGCCGGGCTTCAAGCGGCGTGCGGTCAACGTGCAGATCATCGTTGGATCTCCAATCTCATATCGAGGTTCGAACTGGACGAGACGCTCTGCGCCCCGCGCGGCGACCATAGCCAACGTCAATCGCCGGCGGCGAGCAGCGCGATCAGCTCGGCGCCTTCGCGCGCCATGCGCGAGCGCGGCACCGTCATCTCAAAGCCCGCCCGCTCGGCACGCTCGCGCACGTGCGTGTCGACATGCGAGTAGAACGCGAGCGTGTGCACCCCTTCCAGCTCGCCCGCCGCCGACAGCGATTCGAGGATGCCCGCGCCGTCGAAGGCCGGGTTCGTGAGGTCCACGATCAGCACACCCGCCGGCGGCGCCTCGGGATCGCCCAGCCGCTCGCGCAGCCGGCCCTCCCCGGCGATCAGCTCGATGTCGTGTCCGGCCGCCGCAAGCGCTCCCTGCACGCGCGATCCGAACAGCAGATCCGGAACGAGCGCCAGCACCCGCGCCATCGCTATTGCGCCCGCAGGCGGCGGAACTCCTCGCGAGCCGACTGTGGACGGCCCCAGCCATGCGTGATCTCCGCGCGCCCGCTGCGCGTCTCGCGCACCACGAGCTCCCCCTCGACACCGGCGTCGTCGAGCAGGCACAACGCTCCATGCACCGTCGGCGCCGAGGCCGCATGCCCGAAACGGTGGGCGACGAGCAGGCGCCAGTGCCAGTCATGGTGGGAATACGGCCGCGCGTTGCACGTCGTTAGATACAGCGCCGCTTCCACGTAGCGTGACTCGTCGGCGATTCGCAGGTCGAGCTCGAGGTCAGTCCAATCGTCCGGCAGCGAGTCCACGATCCCCTGAAAGGTGTCGGCCAGGCCCATCGCCAGCAAGCCTAGCGTGGCTATCCTCGAAGCCGTGTCCGCCCCCGCCACAGACGCGCTCGCCGCCGAGCACCGCACGCTGCGCGAGGGCTGTGGCCTGCTCGACCGCTCTGAGCGCGGCAAGCTCGCGCTGAGCGGCTCCGGCGCGGTCGAGTTCCTCAACGGCCAGGTGACCAACGAGCTCGCGGATCTGCGCGCCGGGGACGGCTGCTACGCGGCCTTCCTCACACACAAGGGCAAGATGCTCGGCGATCTGCGCATCCTCGCCAGCGGCGACCATGGCGGGACGGCGCCCACCGGCGCGCCCGTGGAACTGCTGCTCGACACCGAGCGCGTTGCGCTGCAAGCGCTGTTCGACACGATCCGCCGCTCCAAGATCGGCTACGACGTGGAACTGCACAAGCGCACGATCGAGCGCGGCCTGCTGTCGCTGATCGGCCCGGAGTCGCTGCGCATCGCCGCGGCGGAGGGACTGGCGGCGCCCGAGCACTCGAGCGCGCCCGCCGAGATCGCCGGCGTCGCGGCCCTGGCCGTGCGCACGGACGTCGGTGTGGACTTGATCTGCGAGGCGCCCGATACCGAGCGACTGAGCGGCGTGTTGCTGGAGCGCGGAGCGCTTGCGATCTCCGAGCAGGCCGCCGAGTGCGTGCGCGTCGAACGCGGGCGTCCCCGCTACGGGGTGGACATCGACGAGACGACGATCCCCCAGGAGGCGGGCCTGAACGAGCGTGCGGTGAGCTTCACCAAGGGCTGCTACGTCGGCCAGGAGACGGTCGCACGCCTGCACTACAAGGGCAAGCCGAACCGCCACCTGCGCGGCCTGCGCCTGTCCGCGCCCGCCGCCCAGGGCGAGCAGCTGCGCCTCGGCGAGCGGACCGTGGGAGCGCTCGGCAGCGTCGCGCAGTCGCCCGATCTGGGAGCGATCGCGCTGGCGCTCGTGCGCCGCGAGGCCGAGCCGGGTGCGACGGTGAGCGTCGGCGAGCACGGCGTGCGCGCGGAGGTCGCCGAGCTGCCTTTCAGTCGCTCGGCGCCCGCACGCTGAGGAGCGCCACGGCGATTCGCGGGCGCCAAGGGCGCGTCCGCATCAGCTCTCTTGCGGGTTCTCGCCGTTCTCGCCGTCGCCGTCGCGGCGGCTGCGAAGGTGCTTACGAATCGCGGCCTCGTGCGTCTTGACCGCGTCAGGAGTCGGCGGCGTGTCGAACGTGCTCGTGACGTTCGGTCCCTTCAGCTCGACCTTCGTCGCCTCGACCTCCTCGGCGCCTTGGAAGGGGTCCTCTTCATTCATCGAGCTCGTCCTTCGGCGGCACGCCCGACTCCTCGGTATATGACTGCCACTGTTCGGTCAGAAGGTCCAGCAGCTGGCTGGCCAGCAGCGGCGAGAAGGAGACGCGCGAGACGACGATTCCCTGCTGCCCCTGCGGCCCGATCCGCAGGAAGTCGAGCGTGAACTCGTGAGGAGTGCGGGCGATGGCCGCCGCGTTCGCCCACTTTCCCGCGAACTCTTCGGGCGGCATCATGATGTTCGGGCCCTGCTCCGGCTCCTGCTCGGACTCCTCTGAGGGCTCGGGTTGCGACATCTCATCCAGCGTAGCGCGATGGCTGTCGTGTGATGCACCTCACAGATGCAAGAATTGCACGAACGTATATAATTGCGTGCATGCAAGCAACCTCCATCCCCGCGCAGACCGATCGCGAGGAGCTGACGCGCGACATGTACGCGCTGGCGAGCTATTTGATGCGCACGGCCAACGTGGGCACGTTCGAGACGATCGGCGAGCTCGATCTCTCGTTCACCCAGCTGAAGGCGCTGTGCGCGATCGAGACAGACGGCGAAGAGCGCTCCGTGAAGGCGCTCGCGGAATCGATGGGCGTCTCGCTGCCCGCGATGAGCCGCGCCGTGGACGGGCTGTTCGAGCGCGGGTTCGTACACCGCGATGAGGACCCGGCGGATCGCCGGATGAAGCGCGTTCGCTTGACCGACGCCGGGCGCAAGGTCCCGCTGGCGCTCAACGAGGCGCGCCTGTCGGCTCTGCAGGAGCTGATCAGCTCGTTGCAGAGCGAGGAGGCGCAGGCGCTCGAGCACGCGCTGAGCCTGATCCTCGCGCGGCGAGCGGAGATCGCCGCGTATCGACCCGACGATCGGTCGGTCTCGCAGTGACCAACCGGATCCGCCTGCTCAAGCTCAACGAGGAGAATCGACGCTGGTGGACGCTCGGCGCGATGTGCTTCGCGCTCTTCATGATCATGCTCGATAACACGGTGGTCAATGTCGCGCTGCCGTCGATCCAGCGCAGCCTGCACGCGACGACCTCCTCGCTGGAGTGGACGATCAACGCCTACACGCTGTCGTTCGCCGTCACGCTGGTGACCGCGGGACGTTTGGGCGATCTGTTCGGCCGACGCCGGATGTTCATCTTCGGCGTCGTCGTGTTCGGCACCTCGAGCCTGTTGATCGGCCTCGCGCAGAGCGACACCTGGCTCGTCGCCTTCCGCGCGGTTCAGGGAATCGGCTCGGGCTTCATGATGCCGGCGACGCTGTCGATCATCACGAACACCTTCGCCCCGCAGGAACGCGGACGCGCGATCGGGACGTGGGCCGGCGTGTCGGCGATGGCGCTCGCGATCGGCCCGGTCGTGGGCGGCGTGCTCGTGCAGGAAGTCAGCTGGCAGTCGATCTTCTTCCTCAACGTCCCCGTGGCGATCGCGGCGATCGTCGTAACGCTGTTCGCCGCACGCGAGTCGCGCGACGAGAGCGCGGGCCGCACCCTCAGCGAGATCGACCTCCCCGGCGTCGCAACGCTGTCGATCGGCCTCGCCGCGCTCGTGCTGGCGCTCGTCGAGAGCAACTCGTGGGGTTGGGGCTCGCCGCGGATGATCGCCCTGTTCGCCGTCGCCGCGGTCGCACTCGCGGGGTTCGCGGCGATCGAGCTGCGCCGTCGCGTCCCGATGATCGACTTCCAGGTGTTCCGCTCACGCTCGTTCCTCGGCGCGAACCTGGTGGCCTTCATCGTCTCCTTCTCGATGCTCGCGATGTTCTTCTACCTCGCCCTGTACATGCAGGACATCCTCCACTACACGCCGATCCAGGCGGGCCTGCGCTTCCTGCCCTCGACGATCCTCGTGATGATCGCCGGGCCGGTCGCCGGACGGCTGGCGGACCGCGTCGGCCCGCGACCGCTGATGACCGGCGGCCTCCTGTGCGTGTCCTTCGCGATGTTCTGGATGACCGGCATCACCACGCACTCGGGTTATGGCTTCTTGCTCGTCGCGTTCGTGACGATGGGCATCGGGATCGGCTTCGTGATGTCCCCGATGAGCACCGCGGCGATGAACTCGGTCGACCAGGCGAAGGCCGGTGTGGCATCGGGCATCCTCTCGATGGTTCGGATGGTCGGCGGGACATTCGGCGTCGCCGTCGTTGGCGCGATCATCGCCACGCTCGGACGCGACAAGCTGGCAACGCTCCTGCCCCACGCGAGCACGAGCCAGCGCTCGACGCTCGTCGAAGCGCTCGGCTCCGGTGCGAACAACGCCAACCTGCCCGGCGGAGTGCAGGATGCGCTCGGCCACACCTACGTCTACGGCCTGTCCAACGCCCTGTTCGTGGCCGGTGGGCTGGCGCTGCTTGGCGCGGCGCTCGCCTGGCTGCTCATCTCCGCCCGCGCGCCGGCCGCACGGCAGCCGGCCGGCGTGCCGTCTCAGGCATCGATTGCGGACATGGCTCCGGCGGCCGAGAGGCTCATCGCGCCGGACGGCGCCGAGGTCCCGGCGCGGGACACGCTGCACGTCTGAGGAGCGCTAGGAGCGCCGGAGGTGGCGCTCCTGCACGCCGATCCCGCCGCCTACTGGGCGAGTCCCGCGAGCGCGAGCGATCCGAGCCGGAATCGATCCCGGCGGCGATGGCGGGACGGCGTGCTGTATTAATCGTCCCGCTATGGACCTCGCGCTCGCGAGCCGTGTGCATCGCAACCTGATGCAGGTCAGCAGTTCGATGACAGACCTTCCGGGGGCCACGGTGCGGTTCCGCGATGGGGAGTTGCTGTTCGCGAGCCGCAGCGCGTTGCCGTTCTTGAACGGCGTGATGCGCGAGGGGCCGGGCGGCGATGCGGCCGGTCTGCTCGAACGAGCACGCTCGTTCTTCTTCGGTCGCGATCGGGGCTTCGTCACGTTCACCTGGCCGGGAGACCGCGAGCTGGAGCGGGCCGCGCTGTCGGCGGGTATGACGGTCGTCGAGGACCGCTACCCCGAGATGGTCTGCCGGCGTGCGCTCGATGCGCTGCCGGGCGACGTGCGGGCGGTCTCAGACACGGGCGAAGCGGAAGCGTATTGGGCGATCTGCAACGCGGCATATCCGTCCCTCGGCTTCCCCGACGGCCTGTTCGGCGAGGCGTTCGATGCGGAGCAGCTGCTGGAGCGCGACCACGTCTGGGCATGCGTTGCCCACGAGGATGGCCGTCCGGTGGCATGTGCGTCGGCGTGGTTGGCAGCCGGCGTCGGCATGATCGGCTGGGTCGCCGCGCGGCCTGAGGCGCGCGGCAGGGGGCTGGCGGCGGCGTGCACGGTGCAGGCGACGAACCAGGCCTTCGAGCTGGGCGCCGAAGTCGTCTCGCTGCAGGCGTCGAGAATGGGCGAGCACATCTATCGCCGCCTCGGCTATGAGGACGTCTTTCCCTACCGCGTGCTGGGCGCGATGCCCGAGTGACCGAGACGCCTCGGCGCGGGATTGCGCCTGCTCTGGCGAGGAGAGCGCCGTCAAGCCTCCTGAGCCAACCGTGGTGGGTAGGATTGCGGGCGCATCCGTCCCCGACACGCGAGGTCAAACGCACGTGGCAATCGACCTGCAGCAAGTATCCGAGGTAAGCACCGAGCCCGGAGAGCTCCCCAAGACGATGGCCGCGTGGGTCATCCGCGAGGAGCGCTATGGCGATCCGAAGGACGCCTTTCTGGTCGAGGAGATCGAGGTTCCCGAGCCGGGGGCGTTCGAGGTGATCGTGCGCGTGATGGCCGCAGGCGTGAACTACAACAACGTATGGGCGGCGCTCGGCAAGCCGGTGTCGGTCATGAAGTACGGCGACCACCCGGAGTTCGGCCACCACATCGGCGGCTCGGATGCCTCCGGCGTCGTCTGGAAGGTCGGCGCCGGCGTCACGCGCTGGAAGCCGGGCGATGAGGTCGTCGTGCACTGCAACCAGGCTTCATACGAGGACCCCGAGGTCCACGGCCTCGACCCGCTGGCGGCGCCCTCGCAGAGGATCTGGGGCTATGAGACGACCTGGGGCTCCTTCGCGCAGTTCACGAAGGTGCAGGCCCAGCAGTTGCTTCCGAAGCCCGCCGCGCTGACGTGGGAGGAGTCGGCCTCCTACGGCCTCGTCTACTTCACCGCCTACCGCATGCTGCTCACCCGCTGCAAGCTGCAGGCGGGCCAGAAGGTTCTGATCTGGGGCGCGGCGGGAGGCCTCGGGGTGTTCGCCACGCAGATCTGCGCTGCGGCGGGCGCCCACAGCGTGGGCGTCGTCTCCTCGCCGGAGAAGGGCGAGCTGGTCAAGCGCCTCGGCGCGGTCGACTACATCGACCGTGCCGAGTTCTCGGGCATGATGCGCAAGGGCGGCGAGAGCGCCGAGGAGGAGAAGGAGCGCTTCGGCGTCTCGCGCGCCTTCGCCAAGCGTGTCAAGGAGGTGCTCGGCGACGCCCCCGACATCGTCTTCGAGCACGTCGGCAAAGCGACGTTCCCGACGTCGGTGTTCACCGTCAAGCCGTTCGGCAAAGTCGTGATCTGCGCCGGCACCACGGGTCTTGACCTCGACTTCAACGTGGCCTACCTGTGGATGCGCCAGAAGGAGATCCTGGGATCGCACTTCGCCAACGCCTATGAGTGCACGAAGGCCAACGAGCTGATCGAGAGCGGCCAGATCCGTCCGGTGCTGTGGCGCACGCTGGGCTTCGACGGCGTCGCCGAAGCGCACCAGCTGATGCTGGAAAACAAGCATCTCGGCAAGATCTCGATCCTGGTCGGCGCCGAGCGCGAGGGCGAGGGCAAGACGGCCGAGGGTCCGGGGGCGATCCACGCGGAGGTGGGCGCGTAGTGGCCGGCACGGTGATCGTCCCGTGGTACGCCACGGGCTTTCGCGCCGATCCCTTCGAGGCGGCGCTGAACGAGGTCGCGGCGACCGCGCTGCGCTACGGCGCGAACTCCTACGCGGTCTATCGCATGCGCGACGATCGCTACAAGTTTCAGCAGTTCGCGAGCTTCGACGACCATGCCGACTGGGAGCGCTACTGGGCCGGGCCGGAGATGGTCCATTTCCGCGCGATCCACTCCAGCTGGTATCAGGTGCCGGTTCTCTACGGCTGGTGGGATCGTACGGCCGGTGGAGCGATCCTGCGCGAGAGCACTCCGAGCGGCAACGGCCACGACTCCGGCAACGGCGCGCGGGTCGTCGAGGGCGAGAGCGCCTGAGCTAGCACTGCTCGAGCGGGGCCATCGTCAGGCCGGCGCCCTTGAGCTGCTCCCAGTAGTGCTCGGCCGGCTCCTGCATGCCGGTGTAGACGATCGCCTTGCCGGAGGTGTGGATGACCTTGGCGATCTCGTGGCCGCGCGCGAGCGTGACGCCGGGAATGAAGCGCGCGAGCGTGCGCGCGACATGGTCGAAGGTGTTGTGATCGTCGTTACGAACGATCACCCGCCACGAGCCTCCGAGGCCGCTCCCTGGCGCTCCGGTGCGCGGTGCCTCGATGGTCTCGCTCACAGGCCGAAGGATAATGCGCGCGGCGCGGCCGTACAATTGCCTGCATGAGCGGCGATCAGTCTCCGCGGCTGCCAGAGCGCGACCGGCCTTGGATGATGCGCACCTATGCCGGCCACTCGACGGCCAAGGCCTCCAACGAGCTCTACCGGCGCAACCTGGAAAAGGGCCAGACAGGCCTGTCGGTCGCCTTCGACCTGCCGACGCAGACGGGCTATGACCCCGACGACGAGCTGGCACGCGGCGAGGTCGGCAAGGTCGGCGTTCCGATCTCCCATCGCGGCGACATGGCCGCGCTGATGGATGGCATCCCACTCGGGGAGATGAACACCTCGATGACGATCAACGCGACCGCCGCATGGCTGCTGGCGCTGTACATCGTCGCCGCCGAGGAGCAGGGCGTCCCCGAGCAGAAGCTGCAGGGAACCACCCAGAACGACATCATCAAGGAGTTCCTCGCGCGTGGAACCTACGCCTTCCCGCCGGCCGCCTCGATGCGCCTGATCGCGGACATGATCGCCTACACGGTCGAGCACGTCCCCAAGTGGAACCCGATCAACATCTGCTCCTATCATCTGCAGGAGGCCGGCGCGACGCCGGTGCAGGAGATCGCCTACGCGATGAGCAACGCGATCGCCGTGCTCGACGCGGCGCGTGAACGCGTCGCGCGCCCGGACGACAGCTCGAGCGCCGAGCACGAGGCAGATGCGCAGGAGTTGATGGAACAGGTCTTTGGGCGCATCTCCTTCTTCGTCAACGCTGGCGTGCGCTTCGTCGAGGAGCACGCGAAGCTGCGCGCGATGTCGATTCTGTGGGAGGAGCTCGGGCGCGAGCGCTACGGTGTTCAGGACCGGCGCCATCTGCGTTTCCGCTACGGGGTGCAGGTCAACTCGCTCGGACTGACCGAGGCGCAGCCGGAGAACAACATCCAGCGGATCGTGCTCGAGGCGCTTGCCGTCACGCTCGGCCGCGACGCGCGCGCCCGCGCGATCCAGCTGCCCGCCTGGAACGAGGCGCTGGGCCTGCCGCGCCCATGGGACCAGCAGTGGTCGCTGCGCATCCAGCAGGTGCTTGCGTATGAGACCGACATCCTCGAGTACCCCGACATCTTCGAGGGCTCCACGGTCATGGAAGGCCTCGTCGCGGAGCTGTTGGACGGGGCGCGCGCTGAGATGGCGGTCGTCGCCGAGCACGGTGGCGCGGTCGAGGCGGTCGCGTACATGAAGGGGGCACTCGTCGACTCCCACCGCGAGCGGATCCGCCGGATCGAGTCCGGCGAGCAGGTAGTCGTCGGCCAGAACCGCTTTGCCGAGTCGGAGATCTCGCCGCTGACCGCCGATGCCGAGGGCGGCATCCTCGTCGTCGATCCGGCGATCGAAGCCGAGCAGATCGACGCTCTGCGCCGCTGGCGCTCCGAACGCGACCAGGCGGCTGCCGATACGGCGCTCGCGCAGCTGGCCGCAGTCGCGCGCGAGCCCGACGGCGATCAGAACCTGATGGTCGCGACGATCGCCGCCGCGCGAGCGGGCGCGACGACCGGCGAGTGGGCGCGCACGCTGCGGGAGGTGTTCGGCAGCTACCGCGCTCCCACCGGCGTTGGCGAGGCCGCAGCCGCCGCAGCCGACGGAGAGCTGGGCGAGCTGCGCGAGGAGGTCTCGCGCCTGCAGGAGAAGCTCGGGCGACGGCCGAAGATCCTCGTCGGCAAGCCTGGGCTGGATGGCCACTCCAACGGCGCCGAGCAGATCGCCGTGCGCGCCCGGGACTCAGGCATGGACGTGGTCTACGAGGGCATCCGCCTGACGCCTTCGCAGATCGCCGCCTCCGCCCTGCAGGAGGGAGTGCATGTGATCGGCCTGTCGATCCTCTCGGGGTCCCACCGCGAGTTGATCCCCGCCGTGATCGACGCGCTGCACGAGGCGGGCGTGACGGCGCCTGTGATCGTCGGGGGAATCATCCCCGAGCAGGACGTCGCCGCGCTGCGCGAAGCGGGCGTGGCCGCCGTCTACACGCCCAAGGACTTCGACATCACGCGGATCATGCGCGACATCGTGGAGCTCCTGAGCGACGAGGAGATGCCGCTCGCCGGCAACGGCGCCTCCGCCAACGGCTCGGCGTGAGCGGGGCACCGCGGCTGCAGGACGGGGTCGGAGCCGCCCTCGGGGCACGGCTGCGCGAACGTGACGTGAGCGCCGCACCGGCCGCGCTGAACCTGCTCGAGAGCACCACCTCCGCAGACCGCGAGCAGTCCGCGGCGCTGTTGGGCGAGGTCGCGCCGGCGGCACTCGGCGGCGAGGCGCCGGGCCATGTGATTGGCGTGACCGGCCCGCCGGGCGCGGGCAAGTCGACGCTGCTCTCGGCGCTGCTGAGGGACTGGCGCGAGCAGGGCCGCAGCGTGGCGATGCTCGCGGTCGACCCCAGCTCACGCCGTTCGGGCGGCTCGCTGTTGGGAGATCGCGCGCGGATCGAGTTCGACCCCGCCGACCGGGGCATCTTCATCCGCTCGACCTCCGCGGGCGAGCGTCTCGGCGGGCTGGCATGGGCCACACGCGCGGCCGCTCACGCGCTGGCGGCCGCATTCGACATCGTCGTGATCGAGACCGTCGGCGTCGGGCAGGCGGAGACGGAGGTGGCCGACGTGGCCGACACCGTCGCGGTCGTCGTGCAACCGGGCAGCGGCGACGTGCTGCAGTTCCTGAAGGCCGGAATCATGGAGATCCCGGACGTGCTCGTCGTCACGAAGGCGGACCTCGGCAAGATCGCCACGCAGACGCGCCGGGACGTGAGCGCGGCGCTGCGCTCGCTGGGCTCTACCTCGACCAGCGTCGTGGCCGTGTCCTCGCTGTCCCCGCCACAGAGCATCGACGAGTTGATCGCCGCGCTCGACGAGCACCGGGCATCCGGCGTGCTCGCTACGCGGCGCCTGCGCGCACGGCGCGCGAACGCGCTGTCGGATTACACCCACGAGCACGGCGAGAGCGGCCTGCGCGCGCTCGGCGGCAGGCGGGCAGCCGAACTGCTGCTGGAGCAACAGAAGCCGAGCCTCGACACGGCGGCGCTCGTGGCGGCGCTCGAGCGAGGCGCCCGCGCGCGATGAGACGATCGGCGCCCGCGCGGGCATGAGGATCAACCTGCTGCTGATCCTCGGCGCGTTCGTGCTCGCCAGCGCCCTCGCGGGCGCCCTCGGCGCGGCGAATCTCGGCACCGCGCTGTCGTTCGGGCAGATCGCGCTGGCGCTGGCGGTCGTCTACGTGATCGTCAAGCGCTGAGCGATCGCGCGGGCGCTGCGCGACGCGGCTGTCATATGCTGCCGGGCATGGCCATCGGCTGCTTCATCTCGACCGGGCGCTCACTCGATGAGGCGATCGAGCGCGTCAAGCTCGCGGAGTCGCTCGGCTACGAGTCGGTCTATGTGACGCACATCGCCGGGCGCGAGTCGCTGACGGTCATCAGCGCCTATGCGCTGGCGAGCAGCAGCATTCGCGTCGGCACCGGGGTCGTGCCGATCTACACGCGCACGCCGGCGACGATGGCCCAGACGGCCGCCACGATCGACGAGCTCTCCGGCGGGCGCTTGACGCTGGGCCTGGGAGTCTCCCACCGGCCCGTCGTCGAAGGCTGGCATGGGCAGACGATCGACAAGCCGGTCGCCGAGATGCGCGAATACGCGGGGATCGTGCGTGCGATCTTGCGCGGCGAGGACCCGCCCAGCGGGGAGAAGTGGCAGACGGGCTTTCGTCTGCACGGCCTCGATCCCCGGCCGCAGTTGCCAATCTACATCGCCGCCCTCTCGCCCGCGATGCTGCGTCTCGCCGGTGAGATCGCCGACGGCGTATTGCTGTGGCTGTGCAGCCCGCAATACATCCGCGACGTGGTGATCCCCGAGGTCACGGCCGGCCGCGAGCGCGCGGGTCTGACGCTCGATGGCTTCGACGTGGTCCCCGCGGTGCCCGCCGCGCTGACGGACGACCGCGAGGCCGCCTATGCGGTGATGCGCAGCGACCTGATTCCCTACTTCGGCTTGCCGTTCTACCGGGCGATGATCGAGCGCTCGGGCTTCGGCGCCGACATCGAGGCATACGACGCCGCCGCCGGAGACCTGGCCGGGATGCAGCGGGCTGTCTCTGAGGAGTTCCTGGACCAGTTGACAGCGGTCGGCGACGAGACCGCCGTACGCGCGGGCGTCGAGCGCTACATGCAGGCCGGGGCCGGCTCCCCATGTATCGGGCCGATCCCAAAGACCGACTTCGCGGCGACGCTCGGGGTCGGAATCGGCGCGCAGGCGCCGTCGCATACGTAGCCTGTCCAGCTGATGCTCGTGCTCCTCGGCTTTGCCGTGCTCGCGGGCGCCGGCACGGCACTGTCCCCCTGCGTGCTGCCGGTGCTGCCCGCCCTGCTTTCCGCCGGCAGCGTCGGCGGCCGGCGCCGGCCACTAGGGATCGTGCTCGGGCTCTCGATCACCTTCACCGTCACGATCGTGGGCGTGGCCAAGGTCGTCGACGGGGTCGGCCTGGGCAGCGATCCGCTGCGCGACGTGGCGATCGTCGTCCTGCTGGTGTTCGGCGTCGCCCTGCTGATGCCAAGCCTCGCGGCGCGCATCGAGGCGCCGCTCTCACGACTCGCGCGCCTGGGTCCGCGCTCGCGTGGCGACGGCTTTCGCTCGGGCCTGCTGGTGGGCGCCGCGCTCGGCTTCGTCTACACGCCGTGCGCGAGCCCGATCCTCGCGGCGGTGATCTCGGTCAGCGCGGCCACCGGCAAAACAATCGCGATCGCGCTCGCCTACGCCGCCGGCTCGGCGATCGTGCTGCTGGGGCTCACGCTTGGCGGGCGGAGCCTGTTCGACCGCGTCCGCAAGGCCGGTCGCGGCCCGCAGCTTCAGCGCGTGATGGGGGCGATCATGATTCTCACGGCGCTTGCGATCGCCACCAACCTCGACGTCAACTTCGATCAGCTCGTGGCTCGACACATCCCCGACGTCAATCTCACGGCATCGCTCGAGTGCTCGAGCACGGTGACCCGCCGGCTGCATCAGATCAGCGGCCGTCAGCCGAGGTTTGCGCCCGCCAATGGCTCCTCGGCGTGCGGTGGCTCGGCGGGTAGCGTCGAAGCCGCACCGGCGAACGCGAGTGAGGCGAGCCTGCTGAAGGCCGCACATGGCCTGCGCGATCTAGGGACGGCGCCGGAGTTCACCGAAACTCAGGACTGGTTCAACACGCCGCAGAGCCGGCCGCTGTCGCTCGCATCGCTGCATGGACACGTGGTGCTCGTCGACTTCTGGACGTACACGTGCATCAACTGCATCCGCACGCTCCCCTATCTGAAGGCGTGGGACGCCTCCTATCGCAAGGATGGCCTGACGATCGTGGGCGTGGAGACGCCCGAGTTCGCCTTCGAGCACGACGCCGCCAACGTGGCCAACGCGATCAAACAGTTCGGGCTGCGCTACCCCGTGGTCCAGGACAATGATATGGGCACGTGGAACGCCTATGGCAACGAGTACTGGCCGGCCGACTACCTGATCGACGCGAGCGGCCAGGTGCGCTACGCAACCTTCGGCGAGGGCGACTATGCGCAGACCGAAACGGCGATCCGCGCGCTGCTGGCCGAAGCCGGCGGCGACGTCGGCGGCAAGAGCCATCCGAGTGACGTGATCGTCCCCAGCCGGCAGGCCACCCCTGAGACCTACCTCGGCAGCGCCCGCGCACAGGGGTGGGTCAACGGGCCGAAGCCGGGCGTGCACGACTACGGCTCGCCGCCAGCCGATGGCCTGTCGCTCAACGACTTCGCCTACAGCGGCACCTGGGACGTCGCCGCCCAGCCCGCCACCGCGGCCGCCGGAGCCGGCGTGGATGTCGAGTTCCAGGCCAAGGACGTGTACCTGGTGCTGAGCTCGGCCGGCGGGACGCCGCGCCGCGTCCAGGTGCTGCTCGACGGCCATCCGATCCCCGCCAAATACGACGGCGCCGACGTGCACGGCGGCGCCGTCACCGTCCGCGGCCAGCGCCTCTACACGCTCGTGTCCCTCCCCCACGCCGAACGCCACCGCCTGAGCCTACGCTTCGCGCCGGGCGTGTCCGGATACGCATTCACATTCGGGTGACGATGCCGTCAAACGAGCCATCACACCTTCGAGCAGTGATCGCGCTGGCGCTCATGAGCGGCGCCGCGGCGCTCGGCGCGCTCGCCGGCACAGCAGACGCGGCCGACACGAGCGCCAAGAAAATCGACGGGAGCCCGATGAGCGTGTACGTCGGTCCGCGCGGGCAATGCCAGTCGAGCTACATCGTCAACGGGCGCGTGGCGGGGAACTTCTTTCCGGGCGGCGATCCGTATGTGTTCAGCCCCGTCGCCGACTGTGGCTTCTTGCTCGCCTTTCCAACCGCCGGCAGCGGGCAGCCGACCGCCTTGAAGGGGCGCACGTTCGGCTTCAAGCTGAACGCCGAAACCGGAGCGTTCAACCTGTACACACCGGTCAGTCAGTCCGACGTCGCCGGTGATGGCACCGAAGCGAGCCCATACAGCCAGACGACCGCCTTCGAGGTCGTCGACTCCTCCAGCGTCAAAGACGCGCTCGTGACCGAGACGACGACATACGTCAACGGCGCGCCTTATTTCACGTCGAGCTACAACGTCAAGAACGTGAGCGCGGGCCCGCTGTACTTTCGCGCCATCTACGCCGCCGACCTGTTCGTCAGCGGCAGCGATCAGGGCAGCGGCGTGTTCCTCGCCGGGCCTCCACGGTTCGTCGGGGGGCAGAACACGGCTTCCGGGGTTCTCGGGGGATTGCAGGAGGTCCCATCCCCGGCCCTGCCGTGGTCCTCCTTCGAAGAGCTCGCATATCCCACGATCTGGCAGAGGCTCTCGGAAACGATCGAGCAAGAAACAGCGTTCACAGGTGGACTCGACGCGAACGACGTCGACAACGCTGTCGGCGTCGAGTGGGATCAGATGCGCAGCAAAGGGCTGGCGAGCGGGGACGAGCAGAGCTTTTCGATCGTCAATCGCACGCAGATCCCGTCCGCGCTCCGCGTACAGCCGGTGACACAGACACATTCGGTCGGGCAGACCGCGACCGTGACGGTGACCGCCGCAGACAACGTGGGCACGCCGTATGCGGGCAGGCCACTGGTCTACTCGACCGGAGGCGCGAACCCCAAATCGGGAAGCGTGACGACGAGCGCGTCCGGCCTAGCCACGATCCGCTACTCCGGAACGGCCGCCGGAATCGACACCGTGCAGCTGTTCCTCGACCTCGCCGGAACGGGCACGCAGACGCCTCAAGACCCGGCCTCCGCCGCGCAGATCACGTGGCTGCCGGTATCGCCCACGCTGACGCCCGACAGCAGGTACACGCTCCGTAGCGTCAAGGCCAACTCCGACGGCACGATCACAATCGTGCTCGTGCCGTCGCAGGCCGGTACGGCGCTCGTGGAGGTGACCGTGCCGACCGCCACGATCTCGCGCGACGCGGCGCTCGCGGCCACCGGTGAGCCCAAGACGAAGAAATGCAAGAAGAGCCAGATCAGGATCAAGGGCAGGTGCCGCCAGCGGACGACCGTCTCGGGGAAGCTCAAGGCGACCGGCAGAGCCCGCGTTCCGCTGAAGCTGACCGTCAGGCCCTCGCGCAAGGTGAAGGCCGCGCTCAGACATGGCCGGAAGGTTAGGCTGACCGCGAAGCTGACCTACAGAGCGGCACTCGGCGGCAGACCGACCGTGCGGAGCTTGGAGGTGACGGTGCCCGAGAAGAAAAGAAGGAAACACCAGAGCGCTTCTCACTGAGCGGATGCAGAGTCGCCGTTGTGCGCCACCGCCGCCCAATGAGCCCGCGAGCTGAAAAGCCGCGCCGAACACACCATCTCGCACGCCAGACGGCGATGTTCTAGGATTCGCTCGCCTGGGATCATGGTCAGATATTCGCTTGGGGAAGATCCAAGGGATCGTCAAAGGGGGCAAATCGATGACTGCATCAGCCGCAGGACGCAATGTCAGGCGTTCACGACGGATCTACGGACTGCTGGGCGCGATCGCGACGGTCCTCGCAATCGGCATCGGTCCCGCCATCGCCCCGGCGAGCGCGACTGACGTTCTCGAACAGAACTGGGAGAGCGGCGTCCTCGGGACATGGAGCGTCGAAGCAGGCGAATCTGGCGAAGCGCACAACTTCTGGCACGTCGAAAACGAACCCCAGAAAGACCTCATCAAGGTCCCCGACATCAACCCAAACCTCGTCGCGCTCGCTACCGGTGACAGCGGGCACCTACCCAGCGCCTATGAAGGCACACACGTGGCCTGGTTCGGGCAGCCTGGAACGGGAACGTTCTGCGGTGACGACTTCCTCGAATTTGGCAATCTGGAAAATGGCATCCCGAGTCTCAACGGATGCGAATCCAGCGCGGTTCAGGACGGCTACCTGATATCTCCGTCGTTTAGCCTTGAAGGTGCCGAGTCGGCGATCATGCACTTCTTCTCCTGGTGGGAGATCGAGGCCGTGGACGCCGACAGATACGATCTGATGTCGGTCGAATACTCCTCTGACGGCGGGGTGGAATGGCACGCGGCCGGCCTGCTGAACCCCGCCGACAATCCCGCTGGCGCGCACTACCAGCCGTACTCGAACACCGGCCTGCAGACTTCGCCCGACTGGAAGGAGTACCTGGTCGACCTGTCACCGGCGATCGGAAGCAAAACGGTGAAGGTCCGCTTCCACTTCGACACCGAGGACGACCTCTACAACGGCTTTCGCGGTTGGCTGATCGACAACGTGCGCGTGGCGACACCGTTCGATGTTCCTCCTCCAGCGATCACGAGCGTCGACACTTGCTCAGGCACGACGGTGGTTCCGGTCTCGGTCATCCACGGAACCAACTTCCTGCTCGGATCGACCGTCAGCCTCGACGGCGGCGAAGCGCTGACCGCGCAGACGCCGTCGTCGGACCGCATCGAGATCCCGGTGATCCCAACCGGGGCGCACACGCTTCAGGTGATCGACCCCAATGGCACGATCAAGAGCAACGTGTTCAACGTGACGCAGCCCGCCGACTGCTCACCGGCGCTCCCGCCGACACCGCCGATCGTCAATCTGACGACCAAAACGACGATCGTCCCGCCCTTGACGAAACCCCCGGTGGAAACGAAAAAAGCCACCGGCAACACGAAAACCGGCGAAATCGAAGGCGAATACGAATTCCCCGAGCCCGGCAGTGCCGATGACACCGGGGAAGTCAGCGAAGGGGCAAGCCTCGCGAGCGTCACGGCGGGTCTGTTCAACCGGCTCGGACAGCCGCCTGCCGTCGCCGCCAAGAAGTGCAAGAAGGGCTTCGTCAGGAAGCACGGCAAGTGCGTGAACAACAAGCCCGTCCTGTTCGGGCGCACACATCTCAACGTCACGAGGGCGGGGCGCTACAAGCTACGCCTGAAGCCGAGCAAGAAGGTGCTCGCCGCTCTCAAGAAGGGCAAGACCCTGAACGTCAAGACGACGCTCGTGTTCACGCCCGCGGGCACCGTCACTCATCTCCGCCACGTGGTCACCGTCAAGGTCCACCTGAAGCCCAAGCACAAACACAAGCACTGAGTCCACACCGTCGAGCGCCCGCCGTCGAGCGAAGCGGACGCAGTCGAAAAGGCTCAAGCAGACGGAGCGCCCCGGGCGCTCCGTCTGCGAGTCTCAGAACGCCGTGCACGCTGACACGCGGGCGCTGCCATGGAGAGCCCTACAATGGCCCGATGGAGAGTTCGACGCCGGAGACCGGTGCGCGTAGCTGGCTGCGCTGCTATCGCTGCTGGTCCCAGGATCTGGAGGTGCAGGTTCACTACGAGGGGATCCACAAGATCGACCCCGACACGGGTGAGCGCGCGGAAGTGATCGACGAGCTGCAGGAGGCGGTCGTGCAGTGCCTGGACTGCATGCACGATCAGCCGCACCTGGGCTTCAACAACAGCCGCGTGGAGCCGATCGAGGATCGCTGGGAACGGATGATCGCCGGGACCCCATGGGTCGCCTCGTGCACCGTCTCGGTGGACGCCGACGAGGTCGAGAGCTGCTCAGGGCCCGAGGCCGGTGACGCGCTCTCCTATGCAGCCTTCGGCGATCATGGGGTACGCGAGTTCTTCACGCACGTGCGCTTTCACAAGCACGAGGACGACGCGCGCATCATCGTGCATTTGCTGGTCGAGCTGTACGCGCGCTCGCTCGAGGAGGCCACCGAGGTGCTCGAGTCCTCGGCCCGCGGCTCGCTGACGATCACCTCGCTGGCCGAGGAGTCACGGCCGCCCGCGGCAGCCGGCGAGACCCACGGCCACGACTAGCTCGCTCGCACTAGCCGACCGGCGCCACCGCATGGGCGATCAGGTCGGCCGGCGCCCCCTTTGCGCTGAACTGCCGCCGGCTGGCGATCACCGCGCCACCGTCCAGCGCGTACAGCGTGCGATCGGACACCAGGATCTCGTCGGGCTCAGCCGCCTGCGAGAGCCGAGCGGCGATGTTGACATCGACGCCGAAGTAGTCACGGCCGATCTTGCGCGGACGGCCTAGGTGAATGCCCGTGCGCAGCCGCGGGCGGTAACCATCGACCTCGATCGATGACACTCGCTCGCAGGCCTCAAACGCCCCCGCCACGGCGCTGGGCGCGTCCCGAAACGCCCCCATCAGCCCGTCGCCAAGTCGCTTGACCACCTCGCCTCGATGCTGCACGATCGGCGGCTCGATCGCCTCGCTGACCTCGCGTAGCAGCGCGATCGCGGGCTCGTCGCCGCGCTCGAGTGCCCACGTGGAGAAGCCGACGAGGTCGGTGAACAGCACGGCGACATCGAGCTCGCCGCGTCCGCGCCCCTGTGACTCGGAGACCCTCTGCCAACTCTGCAGCATCGCCAGGCCGAACTCGCCGATCAGGCCCGGCCGCTCGCTGCGCAACGACGCCAGGCGCCGGACGGCGATGTCGGCCGGGCGGCCCGGCGTGCTCGACAGGCGGTCGTCGATCTGCTCGTCGCCCATCGTCAACTCGCGCACGTGACGCGCGGCGCCGACCAGCCGTGCGTTTCGGTTGAGCCGGCGCGCCGCTGTCATGAGCCGGCGCGAGGGCTGCGCCGGCGGGGGCTCACTCATTGCGCTGTCCCTACCGGGTCGCGACCGCGACCGGTCTCCTACCCCAAGCGATCTTCAAGCGCCTGCAGCTCGTCATCGAGCCGCGGCGGCAGACGGTCGAACCTGGCGAGGTGATCGCGGAACTGCGGCAACTGGGACTTCCACTCCTCGACATCCACGCGCAGCAGCTCCGCCATGTCGGCTTCAGAGACGTCGAGTCCGCGCGTGTCGATGCCATCGGCGCCGACCGGCGGGATCAGGCCGATCGGGGTCTCGGTCGCTGCGCCATGCCCGGCGCAACGCGCGAATACCCACGACAACACGCGCGAGTTCTCGCCGAAGCCCGGCCACAAAAAGCGGCCGTTCTCATCCTTGCGGAACCAGTTGACGTAGAAGATCTTCGGCAGCTGCGCACCCTCGTGGCGTCCCATCTGCAGCCAATGGGTGAAGTAGTCGGCCATGTTGTAGCCACAGAACGGCAGCATCGCGAAGGGGTCGAAGCGCAGTTCGCCCACCGTCCCCGCCGCTGCGGCCGTCTTCTCCGAGCTCATGATCGATCCGAGGAACACGCCGTGCTCCCAGTCGAGGGCCTCGGTCACGAGCGGAACGACGGTCGAGCGGCGCCCGCCGAACAGCATCGCGTCGATCGGAACGCCCGTGGGGTCCTCCCACTCCGCCGCGATCGCCGGGTCCTGAGAGGCCGGGGTGGTGAAGCGCGCGTTCGGATGCGCCGCCGGCGCCTCTGAGTCCGGCGTCCAGTCGTTGCCGTGCCAGTCGATCAGGTGCGCGGGCTTCTCCTTGGTCATGCCCTCCCACCAGACATCGCCGTCATCTGTCTTGGCGCAGTTGGTGAAGATCGAGTTCTTCTCGATCGTGCGGATCGCGTTCGGGTTGGTGTCATCGCCGGTCCCCGGTGCGACGCCGAAGAAGCCCGCCTCCGGATTGATCGCGTACAGCCGGCCGTCCTCGCCGAACTTCATCCAGGCGATGTCGTCGCCGATCGTCTCGACCGTCCAGCCCTCGAGCGTGGGGATCAGCATCGCCAGGTTCGTCTTGCCACAGGCGCTCGGGAAGGCGCCGGTGATGTACTTGACCTCGCCCTCCGGAGAGGTGAGCTTGAGGATCAGCATGTGCTCGGCCATCCAGCCCTCGTCGCGCGCCATCACCGAGGCGATCCGCAGGGCGAAGCACTTCTTGCCGAGCAGGGCGTTGCCGCCGTAGCCGGAGCCGAACGACCAGATCTCGCGAGTGTCGGGGAAGTGGACGATGTACTTGTTCTCGGCGTTGCACGGCCACGGCACGTCTTCGACGCCTTCGCCGAGCGGCATTCCCACGGAGTGCAGGCAGGGGACGAAGTCGCCTTCTGAGCCGAGCGCGTCGAGCGCGCCTTGGCCCATCCGGGTCATGATCCTCATGCTCACAGCCACGTAGATCGAGTCGGTCAGCTGCACGCCTACATGACTCTTGTCCGAGCCGAGCGGGCCCATCGAGAAGGGCACCACGTACATCGTGCGCCCGCGCATCGACCCGGCGAACAGCTCGCCGAGCGTTTCGCGCATCTCCTGCGGATCGCGCCAATTGTTCGTCGGCCCCGCTTCCTCCTCGGTGGCGGAGCAGATGAACGTCCGGTCCTCGACTCGCGCGACGTCGTCCGGGTCTGAAAGCGCGAGGTACGAGTTCGGCCGCTTAGCGTCGGAGAGTCGCTCGAAGGTGCCCGCCTCGACGAGCGCCCGGCAGAGGCTGTCGTACTCCTCGGCGGAGCCGTCACACCAGTAGATGTCCTCGGGTTCGGTGCGGGAAGCCACCTCCCCTACCCAGCTCAGCAGGCGCTCGTTCGTGGTGGGGGCGGAAGCGGTCGTGTTCATGGGATGCAAACGGCTCCTCGATCTCGCGGTCGTGTCCGGCGCGGCCGCTCGATCTCCGGTCGATCGGCGCTGCCGAAGGGCCTAGCCGGCCCCGGGAACGGAAAAACGCCCGTTTGGGGCGGTCGGGAGAGCCTATCGCACCCCTACTCGACGTTGCCCTCGGCCGCGCCGTCCCCGGGGTTCTTGCGCGGCACGAGCACGAGCCGCTTGAACTCCGCGACGAGCACGCCGTCCTGGTTGAGCACGCGCGTGTGCACCTTGACCGTGCCGCGGTCGGGCTTGGAGCGCGACTCCTTCTTCTCGAGCACCTCCGACTCGCAGTACAGCGTGTCGCCGTGGAACACGGGCGCCGGATGCTTGAGCTCTTCGGTGGCCAGATTGGCGATCGCCTTGCCGCTGACGTCGCTGACCGACATGCCGAGCGCCAACGAATATACGAGCGGCCCCACGACCACGTTGCGCCCCTGCTGCGATTTGCCCGCGTACACGTCGTTCAGGTGTAGCGGATGGTGGTTCATCGTGATCAGACAGAACAGGTGGTCGTCGGACTCGGTGACGGTCTTTGCCGGCCAGTGCTTGTAGACGGCGCCGACGTCGAACTCCTCCAGGTAGCGGCCATATGGGTGGGCGCCGCTCGCCTCGCGCGCGGCCTGCTCTGTCTCGACGGATTGCGTCTCGCTCATGGGGGTCCTAGCGTCTCCTCGAATGGCTGGTCATGGGCCTGAGACTCTAGTGGGCACAGCCGAGCCGATACCGTTCACGGTGGAGCAGCCCCCGATTCCGGACACCCAGGAGACCGACTTGCGCAACCCCCGCGACTTCTTCAAGCCCCTCGCAATCGACGCGCCGGAGCCGGCGCGCGAGATCCCCTTCAAGCCCTCGCGGATGATCCACTTCATGGACTTCTCCAACCCAAAAATGGTGGATAAGACGCCCGATCTGGCGCCGAAGGTCGACATCCTGCTCGGCAACCTCGAGGACGCCGTGCCGCTTGAAAAGAAGGAGGCCGCGCGAGCGGGCCTGATCAAGGTCGGCAAGGAGATGGATCTGGGCGACACGGCGCTGTGGACGCGCGTCAACGAGCTCGCCTCGCCATACGTGCTCGACGATTTGACCCAGCTCGTCAAAGAGATTGGCCACAAGCTCGAGGTCATCATGATCCCGAAGGTCGAGGGCCCGTGGGACATCCACTACGCCGACCGCCTGCTCGCCCAGCTCGAGGCGAAGGCCGGGATCGAGCGGCCGATTCTGATCCACTGCGTGCTGGAGACCGCCCAGGGCGTCGCCAACCTCGAGGAGATCGCCTGCGCCAGCCCGCGCATCCAGGGCATGAGCTTCGGCCCCGCCGACCTGGCGGCGTCGCGCCGGATGAAGACCACGCGCGTCGGCGGAGGACACCCCGGCTACCGCACGATCGCCGATCCCGATCCCGATCGGCCGGACGCGCCCCGCCCGAGCTATCAGCAGGACCCGTGGCACTACTCGATCGCGCGCATGGTCGACGCGTGCACGTCGGTGGGCGCGCTGCCCTTCTACGGCCCCTACGGCGACATCTCCGACGCCGAGGGCTGTGAGACGCAGTTCCGCGCGTCGTTCCTGCTCGGCTGCGTCGGCGCGTGGTCGCTGCATCCCGGCCAGATCGCGATCGCCAAGCGCGTCTACTCGCCCGATCCCGAGGAGGTCGCGTTCGCCAAGAAGGTGATCGAGGCGATCCCCGACGGCCGTGGCGTGCACATGATCGACGGCAAGATGCAGGACGACGCCACCTGGAAGCAGTGCAAGGTGATGGTCAACCTCGCGGAAATGCTCGCCAAGAAGGACCCCGAGCTCGCCAAGGCCTACGGGTTGCCCGGCGCAGACGCCGGCCGGCCAGCGCCGCAGCCGGCCGCCGTCTAGCGCCGCCGTATAGGCTTCCGCGCCGAAATGGGTACCCAATGAGATTCTTCGAGTACGAGGCGCGCGAGGTCGTCAAGCGCGCCGGCATCCCGGTCACCGACTACGGCTTCACGACCCACGCCGCCGAGGCGCGTGAGGTCGCGCAGCGGATCGGCGGGCCGACCGTGATCAAGTCGCAGGTGCTCTCCGGCGGGCGCATGAAGGCCGGCGGGGTCAAGTTCGCCGACACGCCCGAGGAAGCCGAGTCCTACGCCAAGGACATCCTCAAGCTGGAGATCGGCGGCAACATTCCTCGCGGCGTGCTCGTGGACCCGAAGGCGGAGGTCGAGCAGGAGTACTACGCGGGCGTCGTGTGGGACGGCACGCGCAAGCAGCCCGTGATGATCTTCTCGCCGGTCGGCGGCATCGACATCGAGCAGGTCGCCGAGGAGCAGCCGGAGAAGGTCGGGCGGCGGCACTTCTCCAACATCCTTCCGTTCGGCGACTTCGAGGCCAAGGAGGTGATCGCCTCAACCGGGGTGACCGGCTCGGCGCTCAACAAGCTCGTTCCGATCGTCACGCGCCTGGCGAAGCTGTTCGTGGAGAACGACATGACGCTCGCGGAGATCAACCCGCTCGGACGGCTGGCGGACGGCTCGTTCATCGCACTGGACGCGCACATGGAGATCGAGAACGAGGCACGTGGCCGCCACAAGAGGCTGCTCGCCGATCTGGGCGTGGGCGATGAGGAGACGCGCCAGGCGCGCGAGGCGACCGCGTTCGAGCTGGCCGGCGAGCAGGTCGACGCCACCGACCATCGCGGCGTCGCCGGCAACGTGACCGAGTTCGACGGCAATCTCGGCCTCGTGATCGGCGCCGGCGGTGGCTCGCTGACGCTGTTCGACGCGGTGCGCGCGCACGGCGGCAAGCCCGCCAACTACTGCGAGATCGGCGGCAACCCATCGGTCGCAAAGGCCTGCGGCCTGGCCAAGCTGGTGCTCGAGAAGCCGGGCGTGGACAAGATCGCGGTGATGATGTCGATCGTCTCTAACACGCGTGTGGACATCGTCGCGCGGGGCGTCATCAAAGCCTGTGTGGAGCTCGGCCACGACCCGGCCGAGAAGATCGCGATCTTCCGCATCCCCGGAGCGTGGGAGGAGGAGGGTTTCAAGATCCTCGAGAAGTACGGCGTCGACTATGCCGACCGCAGCGTCTCGCTCAACGAGGCCGCACGGCGCGCCGTCGAGAAGATCCAGGGGGTGGCAGCGTGAGCATCCTGATCGACGCGAATACGACGTTCATCGTCCAGGGGATCACCGGCCGCGAGGCCGTGAACCTGACGAGAGAGTGCCTGGACTACGGCGCCGGCGCGAAGGTCGTCGGCGGCGTCACGCCCGGGCGCCTGGGCCGCGACGTGCACGGAGTGCCCGTGTTCGACACGGTCGCCCAGGCCGTTGCCGACCACGGCGCGCCGATCTACGGCTCGGTCGTGACGGTCCCCCCCGCCTTCACCAAGGACGCGGTGTTCGAGGCGATCGAGAACGGTGTCGAGCTGATCGTGATCGTGACCGAGCGGATTCCCCGCCGTGATGTAGCCCAGATGGTCGAGCTGGCGAGCCTGCGCGGGGCTCGCATCATCGGGCCCAACTGCCTGGGGATCATCGTCCCGGACGTGATCAAGATGGGCGGCATCGGCGGCCCCGCGAAAAACGCCGCACAGGCCTACACGCCCGGGCCGATCGGCGTGATCTCGCGCTCCGGCGGCATGACCACGGAGATGTCCTCGACGCTCAGCGCCGCGGGCCTCGGACAGTCGACCGCCGTGTCGATCGGGGGCGACGCGATCATCGGGCAGACCTACGCCGAGCTGATGCCGCTGTTCGAGGCCGACGAGCAGACGCAGGGGATCGTGATCTACACCGAGCCTGGCGGGCGCATGGAGGCCGAGCTCGCACGCTGGGTCACGGAGAACGAATCGCGCCTGCCGGTCGTCGCGTTCATGGCCGGGCGCTTCATGGATGAGATGCCGGGCATGAGCTTCGGCCACGCCGGGACGATCGTCGAAGGCAAGGAGGACACGGCCGGCGAGAAGATCGCGCGCCTGGCGCAGGCCGGGATCACGGTCGCCGAGCGGATCGAGGACATCCCGCAGATGATCGGCGAGAAGATCGCCGAGCGGCAGGGGGCCGCGGCACGATGAGGGCCGATGGCATGTTCATCGCCGTCGAGGTCGACGACCAGGCCGCATCCGACGCCTCGCTCGCGAAGAAGCTGACCGAGGCCTGCCCCGTCGACATCTACGCCCAGGGCGAGAGCGGCGCCCTGCGGCTGGTCGAGGAGAACCTGGACGAGTGCGTGCTGTGCCGCCTGTGCCTGGACGCCTCGCCCGCCGGCGCCGTGAAGATCATCAAGCTGTACGACGACAGCGCGGTTCTCGCCTGATTCCCAGCGGGTGCGTTCTGCACTATCGTGCAGTACAGAGCATGAACGAAAACTTCTCGCTCATAGTGATGTGCATCTTCCTGCTTCTGTCGCTGGCGTTCCTGGCGCAGCAGCTCACGTCCTACCACTGAACCTCGCCCGGCCCCGCGGCCGGTCGTGACTATGCCGGCTTGCGCGCCTTGCGCGTGCGCTGGCGCTCCTCGTGGCGCTCGACCACGTTGATGATCAGCTTCAGGATCTGATCGGGTCCGGTGGCCTTCGCCTGCCCGTAGGTGAAGGCCTCGATCCAGTCGGGAACCTTGCCTTCGCGCGCCATCACGTTGAAGAACTCGCGGCGCATTTCCGTGCGCACGCGCGCGTCCGCGGCCGGGCCCTTGGTGACCTTCACGTCGGGCATCTCCAAGCGGAAGTGCTGCACGTCCCCCCTTCCCCGCAGTTCGACGCCGACGATCAGCTTCATCGGCGCGAGCGCCGGCACTTCCTCGAGGAAGCGGCGCGTCGCAAGCTCGATCAGAGCCTTGGCGTCCTCTGACATGCGTTTTAGATCTTATGCCGCTGGAGCAGCTTGCGCCCGATGACCATGCGCTGGATCTCCGAGGTGCCCTCGCCGATCAGCAGCAGCGGCGCATCGCGGTACAGGCGCTCGATCTCATACTCCTTGGAATAGCCGTAGCCGCCATGGATGCGCAGGCATTCTTCGACGCAGAAGCGCCCGGCCTCCGAGGCGAACAGCTTGGCCATGCCGGCCTCCAGGTCCGAGCGCACGCCGGCGTCCTTCAGGCGCGCGGCGCGCAACGTCAACAGCCGCGCCGCGTCGACCTGCGTCCCCATGTCGGCGAGCTTGAACTGGATCGCCTGGTGCTCTGCGATCGGCTTGCCGAACGCCTTGCGCTCCTGGGAGTAGCGCAGCCCCAGCTCGAGCGCCCGCTGGGCGATGCCGACGCCGCGGGCGGCGACGTTCACGCGGCCGACCTCCAGCGCGTCCATCATCTGCGCGAAGCCCTTGTTCAACCCGGCCTGCTCGCCGCCGAGGATGTTCTCCGCCGGGCAGCGGTAGCCGTCGAACACGAGCTCGGTCGACTCGACGCCCTTGTAGCCGAGCTTCTTGATCTGCGGCGGCACGTTCAGGCCAGCGAAGTCACCGGTGTTCTCGCCCACGCCCGGCTCTTTTTCGGCGATGAAGCACGTGAAGCCCTTGTGGCGCGGCTCGGCGTCGGGGTCGGTCTTGACGAGCACGAACACGAGTGTCGAGCGAAGGCCGTTGGTCACCCACATCTTCTGGCCGTTGATCTCATAGTCGCCGTCGTCGAGCTTCTTGGCGGAGCTCTTGATCGCCTGCACGTCGGAGCCGAGCTCGGGCTCGGACAGCGAGAAGGCGGCGCGGATCTCGCCCGTGGCCATCCGCGGCAGGTACTTCTGGCGCTGCTCCTCAGAGCCAAACTTCATCAGCAGGTAGGAGCCGATGAAGTGCGTGTTGATCACGCCCGAGATCGAGATCCAGCCGCGCGAGAGCTCCTCGACGATCATCGCGTAGGTCGTCAGGTCCAGGCCCATGCCCCCGTACTCCTCGGGGATCGTCACCCCGAACAAACCGAGCTCCTTCATCTGCTCGACGATCGGCTCGGGAAAGGAGTCCTCGTGGTCGTAGTGCTCGGCGTTCGGCAGGATCTGCTCGTCGGCGAACTGGCGCACCATCTCGGTGATCGCCTTCTGCTCGTCGGTCATGTCGGTGTACGGGGAGGCGGCTACGGCCATGCTGTTTAGCGCTCCAAGGTCGTTATTGGGCTGGTAGGGGGAGAATACCGCCATGAACTTCGCCGGCGAGGTCCTCGAGCGCCAGCCGTCGACGGCAGTCGCGCTCGTGGAGCTCACGCGGGAGGGCTCCAGGCGCAAGTGGAGCTTCGGCGAGGTCGGCGAGCGCAGCGCGCAACTGGCCGGCGCACTCGCGGCTCGCGGGATCGGGCGGGGCGATGTGGTGATGACGCTGATCGGCAACCGCCCGGAGTGGGTCCTGAGCATGCTTGCCTGCTTTCGCATCGGCGCGGTCGTGCTGCCGTGTACCGAGCAGCTACGCGCCAAAGACCTGCGGCTGCGGCTGGATACCGCCCGCCCCTCGCTGATCCTCGCCGATGAGCGAAATCGGGCAGAGCTCGAGGGCGCGCGGCCGGACTGCCCCGTCGTGCTCGTGCCCGACGAGCGGCTGTTCTCCGGCGAGCCGGCTACCGCCATCGAGCTTGCGCCCGAGGACCCGTGCCTGATCGCGTTCACGAGCGGGACGGCGGGCGAGCCGAAGGCCGTCGTGCACGGCCAGCGCTATCTGCTCGGCCAGCGCCTGCAGGCAAAGCACTGGCTGGGCGCCCGGCCGGGCGCGCTGGTGTGGTGCACGGCCGCGAGCGGCTGGTCGAAGTCCGCCCGCAACGTGTTCATCGCGCCGTGGCTATCGGGCGCCACGGCGCTGCTGCACGACGCGCGCTTCGATCCGCAGGAGCGCTTGGAGCTGCTCGCGCGAGAGCGCGTCAACGTGCTGTGCATGGCGCCCACGGAGTACCGCGTGCTGGCCAAGCGCACAACGCTCAACAGATTCGAGCACCTACGCGGGATGGTCGCCGCGGGCGAGGCCCTGAACCCGGAGGTGCTGCGCGCATGGCGGGAGGCGACGGGGCTTGACGTCCGCGACGGCTACGGGCAGACGGAGACCGGGCAGATGACGGGCAGCCCCGTCGGCGAGGCGGCGCGGCCGGGCTCGATGGGGCGAGCACTTCCCGGCGTCGGGCTGCGCGTCAAAGACGGCGAGCTGACGGCCAACCCGGCGACCGTGCCGACCTTCTTCCTCGGCTACCTGGATGAGCACGTGCGGCGGGACGAGGACGGAAGGTGGAGCATCGATGACCGCCGCACCGGCGGTCCCTGGCGGACCGGCGATCTGGTCTCGCAGGACCCCGACGGCTGGTTGCGCTTCGAGGGTCGCGACGACGACGTGATCATCTCCGCCGGCTACCGGATCGGGCCCTTCGAGGTCGAGTCGGCGCTCGTCGCCCACCCCGCGGTGGCCGAAGCGGCGGCGGTCGCGGCGGCGGACGAGGAGCGCGGGGCGGTCGTGCGCGCGATCGTCGTGCTGCGCGGCGGCGGCTACAGGCCCTCGCCCGAGCTGGTGCGCGAGCTGCAGGAGCACGTCAAGCGCGAGACCGCCCCCTACAAGTACCCGCGGATCATCGACTTCGCCGAGGAGCTGCCAAAGACCGCGAGCGGCAAGGTCAGGCGAGCTGCGTTGCGGGCTGAGCGCTAGCCGCGCCCCGCTCGAAGTCGTGCTCGAGCTGCTCGACCTCCTGCTGCACCGTGCCGGCGGGCGGGCGCAACAGCAGGAAGGCCGCGAGGATGCCGAGCCCGACGCACACCGCCGCCACGACGTAGGCGAGGTGATAGCCGCCGGTCAGCGCCTCGCTCAGCGAGTGTCCGCCGGCGCTGAGCGACTTCGTGTGGTCGGTGGCGATCGTTCCCAGCGAGGCCAGGCCGATCGCGCCGAACAGCTGCACCGAGACGTTGATGATCCCCGAGGCGAGGCCGGCGTCGCGCTTGGGCGCATCGGCCATGCCGATCGTCAGCAGCGGCAAAAACGAGGCGCCGGCCCCCAGCCCCAGCAGCAGGAAGGCGAAGAACAGGCCCGGGAAGTAGCTCGCGTGCACGCCGGCCAGCGCCAGCAGCAGCAGCCCGCCGGAGATGCCGGTGAGGCCCGCCGTGAGCGTCTGCAGCGAGCCGAAGCGCTCCATCGCTTTAGCCGAGACACCCAGCGAGAGGACCGCGATCGAGGCCGTCAGCGGCAGGAACGCAAGGCCAGTCTGGATCGCGTCGTAGCCGAGCACGCGCTCCAGGTACAGCGCTCCGAGGAAGAAGGCCGAGAACATGCCCGTGACTAGCAGGCCGCGGACGAGGCTCGATCCCATCAGCATCCGCAGGCGCAGGATCCGCAAGGGCATGATCGGGTTGGCGATGCGCGCCTCGAGCGCCAGGAACGCGCCGAGCAGGGCCAGCGAGGCGCCGCCGGCCGCCAGCGTGCGTGCTGAGAACAGGCCGAAGTCGGTCGACTTGACGATCGCGAAGGCGCCGAACATCGTTGCCAGCGTGATCAGGATCGACCCCAGCCAGTCGACGCCGCCGGCCAGGCCGATGCCCTCGTTCTCCTCGATCAGCGCCGACCCCAGGAGGAATGCGAACACGCCGATCGGCACGTTGACGAAGAAGATCCAGTGCCAGTCGAGCGACTGCGTGAGCACGCCGCCGGCCAGCAGCCCGATCGAGCCACCGCCGGCTGAGACGAACGCGTACAGGCCCATCGCCTTGGCCTGCTCGACCTTCTCGGGGAACTCCGTGACGATGATCGCGAGGATCACGCTGGAGGCGACCGCCCCGCCGATTCCCTGCAGCAGGCGGGCGACGATCAGGAGCGTTTGATCTCCGGCGACGCCGCACAGCACCGAGGCGAGCGTGAACATCACGAGGCCGGTCAGAAAGACCCGCTTGCGACCGACCAGGTCCCCCATCCTGCCTGCCAGCAGCAGAAAGCCGCCGAAGGTGATCAGGTAGCCGTTCATCACCCACGTGAGGTTGCTCTGCGAGAAGTGCAGATCGTGCTGGATCGACGGCAGCGCGACGTTCACGATCGTCGCATCGAGCACCATCATCAGCTGCCCGAGGCACAGCACGCCGAGGGCGATCCAGCGGCGGCGCTCGCGCCTGCGCTCGGAATCGGCTTGTGTGCCGGTCTGCTGATCATCGATCGAATGCGGGGCGCTGATGGCTGTGGTGCTCATGTTGCTCCTTCTGCGGTGGGCGAAGGGAACACCATAGCAAGGATCATCATTAGAGCAAGTATCATCTATTTAATATTTATGATCGCTATCTAGTGGTATAATCGGCGGCACTATGAATGACGAGCTTCGGTCGTGTGATCCAGGTTCGATGGTCCTGTTGACGCGGTTGGCCAAGCAGGTCTACCGGCGCAGCAGCGAGGAGTTGCTGGGGATGCACCTGCGCCTGCTGATGGCGCTCAGCTACGTGCGCGACCACGACGGCGCTCCCCAGCAGGAGCTGGCCGAGGCGCTGTGCATGGACGCCAACAACGTCGTGCTGCTGCTGAACGAGCTGGAGGATCTCGGCTACGTAGCCCGCCTGCGCGATCCGCACGATCGCCGCCGGCATCTGGTCGAGATCACCAAGCGGGGCGCCAGCGCCCTGCAAGGCGCCGAGCGCGCGCAGGAAACGATCGAGGACGAGGTTCTACAGGCGCTCGATCCCGACGAGCGGGCGACGCTGTGGAAGCTCTTGACCCGCGCCCTACAAGGCGCCGAGCCCGACCGGGACGAGAGCTACAGCGCGACGATCGCGTCGATCTCCACGTAGGCGCCCTTCGGCAGCGCCACGACGCCGACCGCCGCGCGCGCCGGCGGCTCTGCCGCGAAGAAGGAGCCGTACACCTCGTTGACCGCGGCGAAGGCGCTCAGGTCGGTCATGTAGACGGTCAGGCGCACGGCCCGCGCGAGCGTCGTCCCGGCGGCGAGGCAGACCTCGCTCAGGTTCTCGAGGCAGCGGCGCGCCTGCTCGGCGGGGGTGTCGCCGACGAGCTCCCCACTCGCCGGATCGAGCGGGATCTGGCCCGAGCAGAACAGCAGACCGCCGGCGGCCACCGCGTGGCTGTAGGGGCCGATCGCCGGTGGCGCCGCGGCAGCCTGGACGATCTTGCGCTCATTTGCGGACATCCGCGCCGGAGCCTACCGCGAGCCTCCGTTTCGCCCTTCGCTGGCATGGGTAGGGTTGCTTTGAACGACCACTTCATCGACACGCGCGGGCCACGTCCGGGCGGAAGGGAGAGACATGGCGGCTCCGGTTGTGCATTTCGAGATCATGGGCAAGGACGCGGAGGCGACGCAGCGCTACTACGCCGAGTTGTTCGGCTGGGAGATCGACGCGAGCAATCCGATGAACTACGGGCTCGTGCAGCGCGAGGCGAACCTGTCGGCGGAGGGCATCGGGATCGGCGGTGGCATCAGCGGCGGCCACGGCCCCGGTCACGTGACCTTCTATGTCGAGGTGCCCGATGTCGAGGCATCGCTGACGAAGGCCGAGAGCCTCGGCGGGTCGCGGATGATGGGCCCGGAGAAAGTGAACGAGAACATCGAGATCGGCCTGTTCGCCGATCCGGACGGTCACATGGTCGGCGTCATCAAGTCCGCCTCCTGAAAGCGGTCGTGCACCGCTGATCGCCCGGGGCGCCGACCGCGTCCCGGTCGCCACCTCGACCGCTAACGTGTCCGTGGATGTCAAGGCGGACGCTGACCATCACGCTCGCGGCGTCGCTGTCGATCGGCGTGCTGGTGGCCGCGCACGCATCCATTGCATCCGCGCTGACGTTCAGCGCCTGCCCGAATGCCACCGGCCTGTCCTGCGCGACGCTCGCGGTGCCGCTCGACCGCTCGGGCCAGGCGCCCGGCACGATCGCCTTGAGCATCGAGCGCAAAGCGCTCGGCGCGACCCCCAGCCCGAGCGCCGTGCTCGCGCTCGCCGGCGGACCCGGGCAGGCCGCCGACCCGCTCTCCGAGCTGCTAGCCAAAGCGATCGCGCCGGCATTGAGCACGCGCGATCTGCTGATCTTCGACCAGCGCGGCACGGGCCACTCCGATCCTCTCAACTGCCCGGTGTTCAACGACGAACGGGCACTTGAAAACGCCACCGAAAGCACCTTCGGGGCGCTCGTGGAACTGTGTGCGCTGCAGATCGGCCCCGCGCGTGGCGCCTTCACGACGAGGGAATCGGTCGAAGACATCGAGGCGATCCGCCACAACGCCGGCTACAAGAAGCTCGTCCTGTACGGCACCTCCTACGGCACGAAGGTCGCGCTCGAGTACGCCGAACGCTATCCGCAGCACGTCGAAGCGCTGGTGCTCGACTCGGTCGTGCCGAGCAACGGCCCCGAACCGTGGGGCATATCGAGATTCCAGGCGATCGGCTCGGTGCTCGACGAGCTGTGCTCCAGCCATGCCTGCGCGGGTATCACCCCCAACCCACTCGCCGACCTCGCGCGGCTGATCGTGAAACTGCGCAAGCACAGCCTCAGCGGCTCGGCCTATGACGGCCGTGGCCGCCGTCATTCGGTCTCGATCAACGAGCTGGACCTGCTGGAGATCCTGCAGGCCGGCGACCTCAACCCGGCGCTGCGGGCGCTGCTGCCGGCCGCTGTGCGCTCGGCGCTCAGAGGCGATCCCGGCCCGCTGCTGCGCCTGTACCTGCTGGCGGCGGGCTTCGTGCCGAACGTGCCCACCAAACCCCGCAACACCGAAGCCGAACGGATGGCTAGGGAAGAAGAAAACAACGCCCTGTTCGTCGCCACCTCCTGCGAGGAGGCGCCATTCCCCTGGCAGCGCTCCGCCTCGGCCTCCACGCGCCTGAGCGAAGCCCTCGCCTCCCTGCACAGCCTGCCGGGCACGGACTTCTATCCGTTCGACACGAGCACCGCGCTGAGCAGCAGCCTCGTTCCCGTGTGCGCCTCCTGGCCGGACGCCTCGGTGGCGGCTTCCCCACCCGGGGCGCTGCCGAACGTTCCGACCCTGATCCTGTCCGGCGCACAGGATCTCAGGACGCCCACCTCCGGGGCCAGGGAAGTCGCGGCGGCGATCCCCGGCTCACAGGTGCTCATCGTCCCCCACACGGGCCACTCGGTGCTCGGCAGCGACTTCAGCGGCTGCGCGGAGGCCGCCGTCGGCGCGTTCTTCGCGGGCTCGCCGGTGCAGCCCTGCACGTCGAGCACGGACATGTTCGCCCCCACCCCGATCGCCCCGCGCAAGCTCGCCTACGTGCACGCGCCCCCAGGGCTGGGCGGCAAGCCGGGGCGCACGCTGACCGCCGTGCTCGACGCGATCGTCGACCTCGACCGCCAGGTGGTGGCGGCGACGCTGCAAGCCCAGCAGGAACTGCCCAGCGGCTCGAGCTTCGGCGGGCTGCGCGGCGGCTCGGCTCGGCTGACGTCCTCCTCGGCGACGCTGAAGGGCTTCTCGTTCGTGCGTGGCGTGCAGCTGAGCGGCATGTTCCCCGTGCGCGACCACGAACTGCAGCCGGCGACGATCCGCATCTCCGGCGCCGGCGCCTCGCCGGGAACGGTGCGGCTGTCCTCCAACAAACGCGTGAGCGGCACGCTCGGCGGGAAGCATTTCAACGTCAGCCTCGCCAAGGTCAGGCTCTCGCGCGCGGGCGCCACCGGAGAATGGCCCACGCGCCCGCTCACCCTGCCGCTGGCGGGGCTGGTCGCCGCTGCCGGCGCACCCGAGCGCTGAGCCAGTGCGCCGCGGGCGCGCGGCCAGTACTAGGCTGGCCCGCAGATGCCCAACGCCCTCGCCGCCGAGACCTCTCCCTACCTGCGCCAACATGCGCGGAATCCGGTCGACTGGCTGCCGTGGGGCCCGCGCGCGCTGGAGCGAGCGCGCAAGGAGGACAAGCCGCTGCTGGTCTCGATCGGCTACTCCTCCTGTCATTGGTGTCACGTGATGGAGCGCGAGTCCTTCGAGGACCCGCGCACGGCCGAGCTGATGAACGAGAGCTTCGTGTGCGTGAAGGTCGACCGCGAGGAGCGCCCGGACGTCGACGCGCTGTACATGGAGGCCGTCCAGGGAATGACCGGTCACGGCGGCTGGCCCCTGAACGTCTTTCTGACTCCTGAGCAGCTGCCTTTCTACGGGGGCACCTACTACCCGCCAGAGCCCCGTCTCGGCATGCCCGCGTGGACGCAGGTGCTGCAGGCGATCGCCGAGAGCTGGAGCGAGCGCCGCGAGGAGATCCGCGCGGGCGGCGAGCGGCTGCGCGAGCAGCTCTCCGGCGGCGCGCGGCTGTCCCCCTCCGCGCAGCCGATCTCCGAGCAGGAGCTGGAGACCGCGGTGGCGAAGCTGCGCGAGTCCTATGACGCGCGCCACGGCGGCTTCGGCGGGGCGCCGAAGTTCCCACAGGCCTCGGTGATCGAGTTTTTGCTGCTGCGCGGGGAGCGCACGATGACGCTCGAGACGCTGCTGGCGATGGCGAGCGGCGGCATCCACGATCAGATCGGCGGCGGCTTCGCCCGCTACAGCGTCGATGCCACCTGGACGGTGCCGCACTTCGAGAAGATGCTCTACGACAACGCGCTGCTCGCGCGGGCGTACCTGCACGGCTGGCAGGCCTTCGGCGAGCCTCGCCTGCTGGAGGTGTGTCTCGACACGCTCGGCTGGGCGCTGCGCGAGATGCGTGGCCCCGAGGGCGGCTTCTACTCAGCGCTGGACGCCGACTCCGAGGGCGTGGAGGGTCGTTTCTACGTGTGGAGCATCGAGGAGCTGACAGCCGTCCTCGGGGCAGACGCGCCCGCGGCGATCGCCTGGCTGGGCGCCAGCGAGCAGGGCAACTTCCTCGACCCCCACCACCCTCAGCCCGGCCTGAACGTGCTTGAGGACCGCGGGCCGCGGCCGCAGGAGGCGACCCGTGAGCTGATCCGCGAGCGGCTGCTGCAGGCGCGCTCCGGGCGCGTTCGCCCGGGCCTCGACGACAAGCGGCTGACGGCCTGGAACGCGCTGATGATCGCCGCGCTCGCCGAGACCGGCGCGCATCTGCGCGACCACCCGGCCGAGGGCTTCGACGCGAATGCCGGCGAGCCGCTGCTCGGCGCGGCGCGCGAGTGCGCGGAGTTCGTGCTGCGCAACCTGCGCGACGAGCGCGGGCGGCTGCTGCGTACCTACAGCCACTCGCGCGCGAAGATCGGCGCCTACCTGGAGGACCACGCATTCCTGCTGGAGGCGATGATCGCGCTGTTCGAAGCGAGTTGCGAAGAGCGCTGGTTCGAGCAGGCGATCGCGCTGGCCGAGGAGACGATCGCCCGTTTCGCAGACCCCGAGCGGGGCGGCTTCTTCTCCACCGCCTCAGACCAGGAGCCGCTGATCGCGCGGCGCAAGGATCTGGAGGACACGCCGATCCCCGCGGGCGCCTCAAGCGCGGCGGTCGGGCTGCTGCGCCTGGCCGAGCTGACGGGCGACGCCGACTACGAGCGCCACGCCGTCTCGGTGCTGCGCCTGCTGCACGAGATCGCGCCGCGGCACCCGAGCGCCTTCGGGCATCTGCTGCAGGCGCTGCACTGGCGCCTGTCCCCCGCTCGCCCGATCGCCTGCCCGGTTCCCGCGCGCGGTTAGCCGCTGGGGCTGGCGAGGCTGCCGCCGAGGCCCACGAGGGCTGGGGATCTCAGATGATCGACAGGTAGCGGTCGAGCTCCCACTGCGTGACCTGCACGCGGTAGTCGTCCCACTCCTGGCGCTTTATCTCGACGTATCGATTGAACATGTGCTCGCCGAGCGTTCGCAGGACTAGCTCTGATTGGGCTGTGATCTCGATTGCCTCGCCAAGGCTCTCCGGCAGCTGCTCGACGCCCAGGCGCCGGCGCTCCTCGCCGGAGAGGTGGTAGAGGTTCTTCTCCATCGGCTCCGGCAGCTCATAGCCCTTCTCGATGCCCTCCAGGCCGGCCTGCAATAGCACGGCGAATGTCAAATACGGGTTGCAGGCGGGGTCGGGGCAGCGCAGCTCCATGCGCGTGGCCCGCTCGCTACCGGGGTGGTACAGCGGCACGCGCACGAGCGCGGAGCGGTTGCGGCGCGACCAGGCCACGTAGACCGGCGCCTCGAAGCCCGGGACCAGGCGCTTGTAGGAGTTGACCCACTGGGCGAAGATCGAGCAGATCTCTCTGGCGTGCTTGAGCTGCCCGGCGATGAACGCCTTGCCGACGTCCGAGAGGAAGTACTGGTCATCGGCGTCGTAGAAGGCGTTGCGGCCATCGCTGAACAGCGACTGGTGCGTGTGCATACCCGAGCCGTTCTCGCCGTACAGGGGCTTGGGCATGAAGGTCGCGTGCCAGCCGTACTTCATCGCATACTCCTTGACCGTGATGCGATAGGTCATGCAGTCGTCGGCCATCTTCATCGCGTCCGCGTAGCGCATGTCGATCTCGTGCTGGGAGGGTCCGACCTCGTGGTGGGTGTACTCGACGTGAATGCCCTGCTGCTCGAGCGCCAGCACCGTCTCGCGACGCACGTCAGAGCCGGCGTCGAGCGTCGTCAGGTCGAAGTAGCCGCCTTTGTCCAGCACCTCGGTCGAGCGCGAGTCGCGGAATAGGAAGTACTCGAGCTCGGGGCCGACGTTGAACGTGTCGAAGCCCATCGCGTGCGCCCGCTCGAGCGCACGTCGCAGCACGTGGCGCGGGTCGCCCTCATACGGGGTCCGCTCGGGTGTGATCACGTCGCAGAACATCCGCCCCACCCCCTGCTCCTCCGGGCGCCATGGCAGCACGGCGAACGTCGAGGGGTCGGGCATCGCGATCATGTCCGACTCCTCGATCGCGTTGAAGCCCGTGATCGAGGACCCGTCGAAGCCCATGCCCGCCTCGAACGCGTCATCGAGCTCCTGGGCGTTGATCGAGAACGACTTCAACTGCCCGAGGATGTCGGTGAACCAGAAGCGGATGAAGCGGATCTCGCGCTCGGCGACGATCGCCTTCACATCCTCCGCCGTCTTGGGCAACTCGGACATCCCGCCGCACCTTACCGATGGCCCACGATCACCGGTATAGACGGATGGCCAAAGCGGCGCGTAAGGGTTAGTGGCCGGCTACGGCGGCTACGAAATCCGCCACCGCTTCTGCTTCCTTGCCCTGGTAGAGCCCCGCCGGCATCTGTCCCAGCCCGCGCGCACGGCCTTCGGTGATCGCGTTCAGCACGAGCGCCTTGCGCCCGGCGGGCGTGGAGATGTCGCTGCCCACGCGCACGTCGAGATCCGGGCCGATGCGGCCGACCGACTTGACCGCGTCGAGCGTGTGGCAGACGGCGCAAGACTTGGCGAACAGCTCACGGCCATGCTGCTGCTCGGCGGTCAGGGTGATGCCGCCGACGGCCACGCTCGCCTTGTTGTCGCGGTTGAAGGCCAGCACGAGAGCCGGCACCACCAGCCCGAACACGAACAGCACGACGACTCCGAGCACCACCACGCGCTGGCTGAGCTTCGATTCGGCGTGCAGCGACTGCCGCGCGCCGCGGGGACCGCCGCGCATCGCGACGAAAAAGACCCCGAGACCGAGCAGGGCCCAGAAGAGAATGATGGCGATGACCATGCGCGCGAGAAGATATCGGGTGGCGGCGCCGGACGGCCGATCGGGACGCCGGGTGGGGGCCGCTCGGCGGAGGCCTGCTGCTGGAGGATGGCCGCCCAGGGAGACCGAGCGAGCGTTTCACAAGCGTCCGGTGAGAGCGACATGAGAGCCAGCGGCGAAAAGCGCCGAAACCTTTAGAAGCGCTCAAGGTTCGGCGCTAACCTCAGTGTGAAGCCACTGCCAGGAGGCCCAGCCGCTATGAACATGCTCCGCCGTCTCCCCCTCTCGCGCCTCCTGCTGCTCTGCCTTCTCGTGGTTGCGATCGCCGTTTCCGCGACAGCGATCGCGCTTGCGACCGGCTCAGGGCCCAAGCCGCCGCCGAAGGCCCTTCCCGAGGCCGTTCACGCGGCACTCGCCGCGCCCCCAGTCGATGGCGTCACCGCCAGCGTCAAGCTGACCGATCATCTGCTCGAAGGGGCAAGCCTCGCAAGTGGGAGCGGCGAGGCGAGCCAGCTCAGCTCGAGCCCGCTGCTCTCGGGCGCGACGGGGCGGCTGTGGATCGCCAAGGACGGCCGCGCACGCCTTGAGCTGCAGGCCGAAAAGGGCGACACGCAGGTTCTCTACGACGGGCACACGCTGACGGTCTACGACGCCTCCTCCAACACCCTCTACCGCTATACGCTCCCGGCCCCCGAAGGCGGCGCTCCGGCGGGCGGCGGCTCCGCCCACGAGGTTCCGACCGTGGCGAAGATCGAAGAAGCGATCTCCAAGCTCGGCGAGCACGCGAGCCTCTCCGGCGCCACGCCCGCGAACGTCGCTGGACAAGAGGCGTATACGACAAGGATCTCGCCAAAGGAAGGCGGCAGCCTGATCGGCGGCGCCGAGCTCTCCTGGGACGCCGCCAACGGCGTGCCGCTGCGCACCGCGATCTACTCCTCCACCAGCTCCTCGCCCGTGATCGAACTGGCGGCCACAGACATCTCCTACGGCCCGGTGGCCGACTCGGTGTTCGACTTCACCCCGCCGCCGAATGCGAAGGTCGAAGAAGTGACAATCGACGGCGAGCACGCCGGCGGGAGCTCCGGGCAGTCCGCGGGCGAGCACGGCCGGCCGAAGGTCACGATCCACGGACACGGCGTGACCGGGATCGCGGTGATCGAAGGCAAGGCCAAGGGCGGCGAAGGAAACACCCAGACGCCCGAGGGACTGCCACAGGTCAAGATCAACGGCACCGCCGCGACCGAGCTGCCGACAGCGCTCGGGACGCTGCTGAGCTTTGAGCGCTCCGGCGTGCGCTATCTGCTCATCGGCTCCGTCACACCCGCGGCCATCGAGGCAGTCGCCCGAGGCCTCTAGCGTGAGCGACGCCGGGCCGCCAGTGGCGGAGGCGCCGCCCGTGAAGGCGAGGGGATTGGTCAAGCGCTACGACGAGATCGTGGCCGTCGACCACGTCGATCTGAACGTGCGCGCCGGTGACGTGTATGGCTTCCTCGGGCCCAATGGCGCCGGCAAGACCACGACGCTGCGCATGGCCCTGGGGCTGATCACGCCCACGGAGGGCACCGTCGAGCTGTTCGGGCGCAACCCGCTGCTGGCGGGCGCGCGGGCGCTGGAGGGCGTCGCCGGGTTCGTGGAGGCGCCGCGCTTCTATCCGTATCTGAGCGCTCGCAAGAACCTCGAGCTGCTGGCCGCGCTCGACGGCGACGGAGCGAGCGGCCGGATCGGCGAGGTGCTGGAGATCGTCGAGCTGACACCGCGCGCCGGCCATCGCGTGCGCGGCTACTCGCACGGGATGCGCCAGCGCCTGGGGATCGCCGCGGCGCTATTGCGCCGCCCGCGCCTCTTGATCCTGGACGAGCCCGCGACCGGGCTCGATCCGGCCGGGATGCGCGATATGCGCCTGTTGATCCGCCGTCTGGCCGGCGAGGGGATCACCGTGCTGCTCTCGAGCCACCAGCTCCCGGAGGTGCAGGAGCTGTGCGATCGCGTCGCGATCGTCGACTCCGGGCGCGTCGTCTACGAGGGCGCGCTCGCCGATCTGCGCCGTCAGGGCGGCGCCGGCTACCGGCTGCGCACGACCAACGATCCGCTCGCGCTGCGCGTGGCCCGCGAGCAGCCCGGCGTCGAGCACGCGGCGGCCGGTGAGCACGGGCTCGGCTTCCAGGCCGAGGAGAGCCAGGTGGCCGCGCTCACGCTTGCGCTCGGGCAAGCCGGCGTGGGCATCCTTGCGCTCACCCCGGAGCTGGCGACGCTCGAGGATCTGTTCTTCCGGCTGACCGAGGGCGAGGTTCCCGGCGCGGACACGGACACGGACGGCACAGGGGCACAGGGACCATCCCGCGAGCGCCCGGCGGTCGAGATCGGATGAGCAGCGCCGCCGCATCCTCAGCAACGCCCGCGGGCGTTCGCGCGCATCTGCGGCGGCCCGGGGTCGCGACGATCTGGCGCTGGGAGCTGCGCAAGCTGATCTCCCAGAAGCGCACCTATCTGGGCCTGGCGATCGGCGTCGCATTCCCGCTGATCTTCGTGCTTGCGCAGAACCTCCACCACCACCACGCTCACGAAGGCGCCAACGTGTTCTTCTCGGAGATCACCCAGTCGGGGCTCGCGACCCCGGTGCTGACGCTGCTGTTGGAGTCCGCTTTCCTGCTGCCGCTGGCGGCGGCGCTGGTGGCCGGCGACATCGTCGCCACCGAGGACGGCAACGGCACGCTCAAGACGATCCTCACGCGCTCGGTCGACCGTGGCCAGGTGTTCGCCGCAAAGACGCTCGCGGCGATCACCTACGCGACGATCGCCGTGTTCCTATCGGCGGCCGTCGCGACGATCGCCGGCGTCGCCTCGTGGGGCTTCAACCACGTCACGACCTTCTCCGGCTCCGACGTGCCCGCGGGCGAAGGCCTGCTGCTCGTGTTCGCCGCCAACGCCTGCTATCTAATCCCGTTGCTGACGGTCGTCAGCATCGGCATCCTGCTCTCGACCGTCACCCGCAACAGCGCCGCGGCGGTCGTCGGCACGCTCGCCTTGACGCTGCTGCTCGCGCTCGTGAGCGTGATTCCCGGCCTCGGCGCGGCGCAGCCCTACCTGCTGACGAGTGAGTACAACAACTGGCACGGCCTGCTGCGCACACCCACCGACTGGGCGCCGATCTGGCATTCGCTGTGGGTCTGCGCGCTGTACGCCGTGCCCGCTCTGGCAGCTGCCTACCTGGTGTTCCTGCGCCGCGACGTCGCCGGAGGCTGAGAGCCCGCAGGCTGACCACAGCGGCGGCTCAGCTGACCTGAGCGGGCGCCTCCACGGAGGACAGCTCGACGTCGCCCATCAGCCGCCGCGCCTCGCGCGGATCGATCAGTCCCGCTTCCAGGCGACCGGTGGACTCCGCTCCGCAGGCCACTCCCAAGCGCAGGCACTGGTCGGGCGTGCGGCCCTCGTAGCGGCCGGCGACGTAGCCCGCCAGGAAAGCGTCGCCCGAGCCGCGTCTGGCAATCGGCTCGCGCGGCTCGATCCGGGCGCGTTTCATGTGCGGCTCGCCATCGAGAAGCACCTGCGCGAAGCAGCCGTCGGGAAGCGTCATGATCGACTCCCGCGGCCCCAGCGCGGCGATCTCGCGCACGACCTGCGAGCGCTCCTGCTCGCCCGCGAACTCGTGCCCGACCAGTTCCTCGGCCTCCAGCACGTTCGGCGAGACGACATCCGGTTCGGCGCGCACCGCCTGGCGCAGCGGCTCCCCGTCGGTGTCGATGACCGTCGTCACCTCCATCCGCTCGAGGTCGCGGATCAGCCCCGCGTACAGGTCGGGCTCGACCCCGCGCGGCAGCGAACCCGCGAACACGACGATCGCGGCTCCCCGCGCCAGGTACAGGAGCTTGTCGTTGAACAGCTCGATCTCGCGCTCGGAGACCGCCGGGCCGCGTTCGTTGATCTCCGTCTGCTCGCCCGTGGTCGGATCGAGTACCGAGGTGTTCGTGCGCGACTCCTCGCGGATGCGCACGAAGTCGTTGAGGATCGACTCTTCGGTCAGCTGCTCGACGATGTGCGTGCCGGTCGCTCCACCCGCGAAGCCCGTCGCGATCACGGGCTGGCCAAGCGCCTTCAGCGTGCGCGCGATGTTGACGCCCTTGCCGCCGGCCATCGTCCGCTGCTCGACGGTGCGATGACGCCTCCCCAGGCGGAAGTTCGGCACTGACAGCGACTTGTCGATCGCCGCGTTGAGCGTGACCGTGATGATCATCTTGGTGGTACCCCTCTTCTGGCTCGGTCAACGGCTGGCTGCCGTGGAGCGCACCACAAGGCTAGCGAACCCGGCCCGGTGTCCGGGCCTAATCCGACAGCCGCCAGGCCGCCTCCCGCAGTCGCTCGGCCTCCGCCCGCGCCGCCACCGCCGGCTCGCCGCCGCCGGCCCCGTGGGCGCCGACGATGCTGCGCGAGGCGGTGATCAGCCCACCCGCGCGCCCGGGGGCAAACGCGGGGGCGAGATCCTCCACCCGCCCCCCCTGCGCGCCGACGCCGGGGAGCAGAAACGTGGCCGTGGCCATCAACTCGCGCGCGCGCGCCAGATGGGCCGGCTCGGTCGCCCCGACGACCGCGCCAACATCGCTGAGGCCAGCTGCGCCGATGCCCGGCCGGCCGAGCTCCTCGACGATCGCCGCGAGGTGCTCCCAGACCGCGCCCGCGCCCTGCACGAGCAGATCCTCGACGTCCGCCGCGCCGGGATTGGACGTCCGCACGAGCACCAGCACGCCGGCCCCGGCCGCGCGCGCGGCCTCGACAAACGGCTCGATCGCATCGGCGCCCATCAACGGGTTGACCGTCATCAGATCCGCTTCCAAGCCGTCGATCGGCCCGAACGGCGTATCGAGACCCGTGGTCAGGGCGGCCGCGTAGGCGCGCGCGCTCACGTCGATGTCGCCGCGCTTGCCGTCGGCGATCACCAGCAGGCCCCGCGAGCGCGCGTGCGCCGCGACCGCCGCCAGCGCGCTCCAGCCACCGGCGCCCAGCGCCTCGAAGCGGGCCAGCTGGAGCTTGACGGCAACGCACGCCTCGGCCGTGGCGTCGATCACCGCGCGACAGTGCCCGACGACCGCCACGGCCGCGCGATCGCCCGGCCCCAGGCCCATCTCGACGCCATCGGCGACCCCCGGCCACAGCGCGCCCGGATCGGGGTCCAGGCCGAGCACGATCTGCGACTCGCGCTCGGCCACGCGCTCGGCCAGCGTGTCGCCAAACGCGCGCGCCAGGCTCAGCGGCCCTTCACCGCGCTCTTCAGCCCGCTGCCCGCGGTGAACCGCGGCACGCGCGAGGCGGCGATCTGGATGCGCTCTCCGGTGCGGGGATTGACACCCATGCGGGCGCCGCGATCGCTCACGTGAAACTTGCCGAAGCCGGCCACCGTGACGTCGCTGCCTCGGCGCAGCGCGTCCTCGACGGTGGCGAGCACCGCGTCCACCGCGCGGCCGGCATCCTGCTTGGTCAAACCGGCGCGATCGGCCACCTGATCGACCAGCTCGGACTTCGTCACTTGGCCCTCCTCGTTCGTGAAACCGTGCATTCGACGCTAACACCACTTGCGGACGGGCGCATCCGCAAGAATGCGCGCATGAGCGTCACCCGCGTCGCCTGGCTGACCACCGTGCTCGTCGCGCTTCTGACGGCGCTCTTGCTGCTGCTGGGCGGCTACACCGGCTACGCCGGTCTCGGCCTGGCCGTGGCGATCGCGGCGGCGATCAACCTGACCTAGACGCGAGCCACTCGAACAGCGCGCGCGCCGCCCGCCCGCGATGGCTGATCGCGTCCTTCTGCTCATCGGAGAGCTCGGCCATCGTCTGCCCGCCGGGCTGATCGTCGGGCAGGAACGCCGGGTCATAGCCGAATCCGCGCTCTCCGCGCGGTTCGCCCGCCAACCGCCCGCCGCAGCGTCCCTCGAAGATCCGCTCGATGCCCCGCTGCGGATCTACATAGGCGATCGCGCACACGTACTCGAGCGCGCTGCCCGCAGGCGCCTCGCGCAGCAACTTCCGCAGGTTCTCCTGATCGCTCGCCTGCTCGCCGGCATAGCGGGCCGAGCGCACGCCAGGAGCGCCGCCCAGCGCGGCCGCCTCGATGCCCGAGTCGTCCGCGATGCTCGGGCGCCCCGTGCCAGCCGCAGCCGCACGCGCCTTGCCGAGCGCGTTCTCCGCGAACGTCTCGCCATCCTCGGGCGGCAAGTCGACCGCGTCCGGCAGCGCCTGCAGCGCCCACTGCCGCCCTTCAGGCGAGTCCGGCAGCAGTCGCGTGAACTCGCGCCGCTTGTGCTCGTTGTGCGTGGCCAGCAGCAGCTTCAACTCAGCGCACCGACCTCGATCACGGCGAGACGACAGCCGCCTGGGCGATCGCCTGCTCCTGCGCGGCCCGCAGCTGCTCGATGCCCGCGGCGGCAAGCGCCAGCAGCTCGTCCAGATGGGCGCGCGATAGCGGCGTGCGCTCGGCCGTCGCCTGCACCTCGACCAGGCCACCCTCACCGGTCATCACGACGTTCGCGTCGACCTCCGCCGTCGAGTCCTCGGAGTAGTCGAGGTCGAGCAGCGCCGCTCCGGCGACCATCCCGCACGAGACGGCCGCCAGCGAGCCCGTCAGCGGCGAGCTCTCCAGCTTGCCGCTCGCCTGCAGCTTCGCGCAGGCCAGCGCCAGCGCCACGTACGCGCCGGTGATCGACGCGCAGCGCGTGCCCCCATCGGCCTGCAGCACGTCGCAGTCCAGATACATCGTGCGTTCGCCCAGCGCCTTCAGGTCCACGACGCCGCGCAGCGAGCGGCCGATCAGGCGCTGGATCTCCACCGTGCGCCCGTCCTGGCGCCCGCGCGTCGCGTCGCGCTGCTTGCGCTGGCCCGTCGAGGCCGGCAGCATTCCGTACTCCGCCGTCAGCCAGCCCTTGCCGCGCCCGGCCATCCACCGCGGCACGCTCTCCTCCGCCGAGGCCGTGCAGATCACACGCGTCTCCCCGACCGAGATCAGCGCCGAGCCGGTCGCCGTGCGCATGAACCCGGGCTCGATCTCCGTCGGACGCAGCTCGCCGGGACCGCGTCCGTAGCTGCGGGCGCTCATGCGACCGCCTCGACCTCGGCCAGCTCGACGTGCTCGACCACTCCCAGCGGCATCTGCAGAAAGCGCGTGCCCAGCTCGTGAAAGGCCTCCGTATCGCCTGTGCACAGGAAGCTGTAGTCGCCCTCCTCCGTGCTCGGATTGCCGAGGCCGCGCGTGCTCAGCGCATGCTCGACCTGGCGCGCCAGCGCCCCGCCCGAGCTGATCAGCTCGACCTGCGGGCCGAGCATCCGCTGCAGCATCGGGCGGATTAGCGGATAGTGCGTGCAGCCGAGGATGACCGTGTCGACGTCCGCCTTGCGCAGCGGCACACAGGCCTCGCGTACGGTCTGCACCAGGCGCTCATCGAACTGCTCGCCCGCCTGGATGATCGCCGCCAGGCTCGGGCAGGGCACGGCGGTCAACGCCACGTAGGGGTCGATCACCAGCAACGCCTCCTCATAGGCAAGGCTGGCGACCGTCGTCGGCGTTGCCAGCAGGCCGATCCTGCCCGTACGCGTCGCCGCCACCGCCTGCGAGGCCTCCGGGCGCACGACGCCGAGCACGTCGATGCCCAGCGTCGTCTCTTTCATCCGCCGCCGCAGGCTCGGCAGCGCCGCTGCAGTGGCCGAGTTGCAGGCCACCACCAGCAGCTTCGTGCGGCGCCGACGCAGCTCCTCGGCGATCTCCGCGGAGAAGCGCGCCAGCTCCTCCGGCGTGCGCTCCCCGTAGGGAAAGCGCGCCGTGTCGCCCAGATACAGGAAGTCCTCGTGCGGCAGCTTCACGAGCAGCTCATGCAGCACCGTCAGCCCGCCGACGCCCGAGTCGAACACGCCGATCGGCCGCTTGCGCGGATCGGATGCGATCTCGGAAGCGCTTGTCACGCGGGCCATCATTCCAGAGCGCTACGGTCGGGGGATCGTGCGCGTGCTCGTGGTCTCCAACATGCGGCCCGACGCCGTCCACCCCGAGCGCGGCAGCTTCGTCCGCGATCAGGTCGCCGCGCTGCGCGGCCTCGGCGGGGCGGACGTGGAGCTCTACGAGTTCGCTCCCGGCGGGCGAGCGCTGCCCATGGCCGCCCGCGATCTGCGCCGCCGCTTCGGCCACCGCGAGCGCTTCGACGTAGTGCATGCGCACTTCGGACTGACCGCCTGGCCCGCCCTGGCGGTGCCCGCGCACGTGCGCGGGCTGACCGTGCACGGGACCGACCTGCGCCATCCGCGCACGCGCCTGGCCACGCGCGCCGTGCTGCCGCGAATCGACGTGCTGGGCGCCGTCTCCGCATCGCTCGCCCACGAGCTGCCCGGTGAGGGCGCGCGGCAACGGGCGCACGTGCTGCCCTGCGGCGTCGACGTCGAGCGCTTCCAGCCGCTTGCGCGCGCGCAGGCACGAGCCGATCTGGGGCTTGATCCCGGAGGTCCATACCTGCTGTTCGCCGCCGATCCCGCCCGTTCGGAGAAGCGCCACGACCGCGCGCTCGCGCTCGCCGGCGCGCTCGGTGTGGAGCTGCTCACGCTCGGCGGCGTCGAGCCGGCCCGCGTCCCTTGGTGGATCAACGCCGCAAACGCCGTGCTCGTGCCCTCCGATCGTGAGGGTTTCGGTCTCGCCGCGCTGGAGGCGCTGGCCTGCGACGTGCCCGTGCTGGCCACCCCCGTCGGCATCCACGAGCAGGCGCTGGACGGCATCGAGGGCGCCCTCTGCGCGCCCTTCGAGCTGGGCCGTTGGCGCGCGGCGCTGGAGCCCCAGCTGGCCGCGCCCGACCCGCGCGTGGCGGGACGGCAGAGCGCGATGCGCTTCTCCGCCACGGCGATGGCCGAGCGCCTCGCCGGGGTATGGCGCACGATCCGGGAGCGCTCTGGGTAGCATGGGTCGGCCGTGGATCAGACATCCGCCACGACTCCTGCTACGGCTCCCGCGCAGCCACAGGAGGAGAGCCAGCCGCTGGAGGCCGGCGCATCCGTCGAGGCGCCGGGCTTCGGCTCGCGCGGCCGCGTGCGCCGGCGTGCGCGCTTCCTGCGCAAGGCCCGTGAGCTCGCCTACCGAGACCTCGGCGGACTCGTGTTCAACCTGCACCGCTTCGGCCAGCGCAACGACCCGCTCGTAATCGCCAAGCTCGAAACGCTCGGCCACATCGACGCCGAGCTGCGGGCGCTCGAGACGGCGCTATCAGAGCGCGAGCCCGTCACGATCCTGCGCGAGGCCGGCATCACCGCCTGCCCCCGCTGCGCCGCGATCCACGGCGGCGAGGATCGCTTCTGTCCGAACTGCGGCCTGTCGCTGAGCCGCAACTCCAACCTGCCGATCGCGGGCGCCCCAGCGGCCGCCGCTCCGCCACCGCCAGCGCCAGCTCCGGCCGCACCAGCTCCAGCCGCTCCCGCAACCGCCGTGCACACGCCCGCCCCGTCGGCTCCGGCGCCCGCGCCAAGCGCACCCGCCGCCCCGCCGGCCCCCGCGACGGCATCGGAGCCTCCCGCGACACAGACATTCGCGCCTGTCGCACCCGCCACGCAGGGAGACCCGGGCGCCGCGACGGGCGGCCGCTCCCCGAAGCCACCTTCGCCTAGCACCCCCGCACAGACGCCGCCCGAGGCCGAGGAGGACCAGCCCACGGAGATCATCCGCCCACCGGCGGCCGGCTCGTGACGGTCGCCGCGACGCCCACGCATACTGCCGGAGGTGACTCCGAGCCGCCCGCCGGCACTGAGGCTCAGCCTGCGTCCGGCAGCCCGCCCCCCGCGGCCCCCACGCGAGCCACCGCGAGCGAGGCCTGCCCGCTGTGCGGCGCGCCACTGCACCCCGAACAGGAGTGGTGCCTGAACTGCGGAGCCGCCGCCCGCACGCGCTTGGCGGCGACGCCCAACTGGAAGATCCCGATCGCCGTGCTCGCGAGCGTCATCGCACTGTCGCTCGGGGTGCTCGCTGCCGCGCTCGTGAAGCTCACCGGAAGCTCCGGCTCCAGCTCGATCGCGGTCACCAGGACCGTCACCGCGGCGCCTGCCGCGACGACTCCCCTGACGACGGCCACCGCCGCTCCCAGCACAAGCGCCCCCACGACCAGCACGCCCGCGACCGCCGCCCCCGGCGCGAGCACCCCCACGACCGGCAACCCCGGGGCGAGCACGTCGAGCGCGACCGCCCCCCCGACATCCATCGCTCCCACCTCCTCTAGCAAGGTCAGGCCACGCCCCGGCGGGGTCGTCGAACGGCTGCTGCGGTTGAGGGAAGGCAAGACGACCGCCGCGCCGACTCCCTGAGCGACCCGCGGGCGGGTACGGTTCCCCGCGATGCCCGCCCCCTCTCTGGCGGCCTCCCGTGAGGCCGATGTCGCAGTCGTGGGCGCGGGCGCGGCCGGGCTCTACGCCGCGCTCTGCGCCGCCCGCGAGCACGCCACGGTCGTGCTGGTCTCTGCCACGCCCCTTGCACGGACGGCCAGCTACTGGGCCCAGGGCGGCCTTGCCGCCGCGCTGGCGGCGGATGACAGCTACGAGCTGCACCTGAGCGACACCGAGCTCGCGGGGCGTGGCCTCGTCCGGCGTTCGGCCGCCGAGATCCTCGTGCGCGAGGCGCCCGAGTGCGTGGGCGATCTGCAGGCGCTCGGCGTGCGCTTCGACGCCGACGGCTCCGGCCGTCTGGCACTCGGCCTGGAGGGCGGGCACTCGGTCCGCCGCGTCGTCCACGCCGGCGGTAGCGCCACCGGCCGGCGGGTGGTCCGCCAGCTCTCTGCGCGCGCGGCCGCCGAGCCGCGCATCACCGTGCTGGAGGGCGCTCGCGCCCGCGCTCTGTGGAGCTCCGACGCCCGCTGCCGCGGCCTGATCTGCGACGACGATGAGCTGATCGCCGCGCGCGCGGTCGTGCTCGCCACAGGCGGAGCGGCGGCGCTGTGGGCGCGCACCACCAACCCGCCCGGCTCTCAGGGCACCGGCCTGCTGCTCGCCCATGCCGCCGGCGCCACGCTGGCCGACCTGGAGCTGCTGCAGTTCCACCCCACGGCCGTGATCGGCGTGGCCGGTCGTGAGGGCTTCCTCGTGACCGAGGCGATCCGCGGCGAGGGCGCGACCCTGCACGACCGCGACGGTGAACGGTTCGTCGACGAGCTGGCGCCCCGTGACGAGGTCTCCCGGGCGATCCAGGCGCGGCTGGCGGATTCCGGCGAGCGATCGGTGGGCCTCGACATGCGGTCTGTCGACCCGGCCCACTTCCCGAACGTCGTCAGCGCCTTGCGCGAGGCCGGCCTGGACCCGACGCGCGAGCTGATCCCGGTCGCCCCCGCGGCCCACTACATGATGGGCGGGATCGTCGCCGACCTGTACGCCCGCTCGACCCTTGCCGGCCTGTATGCCGTCGGCGAGTCCTCCTGCACAGGACTGCACGGCGCCAACCGGCTCGCCTCCAACTCCCTCAGCGAGTGCTTCGTGTTCGCCCGCCGCGCGATCCTCCACGCGCTCGCCGAGCCCGCTCCCGCGACGGCGCAGCCGAGCGCCGCGGAGCTCGCGGCGCTGCGCGCGCTTCCCCCACCCCCGTCACCGAGTCCTCCACCCGCGCCGCGCTCTGGCGGGACGCGGGCGTCGTCCGCTCGGCCGACGGCCTCGCCGGGCTGCTCGATGACCCCCATCCGCTGGCGCGGCTGATCGCCCGCTGCGCGCTCGCCCGTAAGGAGAGCCGTGGCGCCCACCGGCGCCTTGACCACCCCGAGCGCGACCCCTCGCTCGACCATCGTCACGTGCTCGTCCAGGGGGACCAGGAGATCTCCTGGCAGACCTGGTCCTGAGGCTCTCGCCGGTCTCGCTCGCCGGCATTCGATCGCGCCGTGTGAGGCGGCGCGCACGCCGATCAGGACCCCGTAGGGGTCCTACTTAAAAAGATCGCAGATCGCTCTTTATCTCGATCCTTTTGTGATCGGAGACGTGTTTGCGGTCGTAGAAGGATTTGGAGGCGTTCGGAGTCTGTGAGGGCGATGGGTGTGCTCCACCAACAAAGAGGGTCAGGAGTTCTCGTCATGTACCAATTCAGCCGGGCCATCTACAGGGAGCTAGCTCCTCAGATACTCCCTCCGCCGACGGGCTCGCCGGCCGCCAGCAACCACGAAGCCGTGCTACGCGCCTGTGAGGCCGTCGTCACGCGCCTGGCGACCGACCGCCATTACTTCGCCCGGCCAGAGCGCACGCTCTTCTTGGACATCCGCAGCTACTTCCCCATGTCCGCCCAGTCACACGTGCACCATGTCGTCTGCCTGTATCTGGCCTACGCTCAGCAGTTCCTCGCCGCCCACCCGCTCGAGGGCTACACGGCCGTCAGCGGCGCCCCGCCGCAGTGCCGCGCGACGACCCGCAAGGGCGCCGCCTGCCAGCGCGTGCCGCTTCCCCACAACGGCTACTGCCCGTCCCACCAGCACCTGGCCGACACCGAGGATCGCGAGCTCGCCGCCGCGTAGCCGTCGCGTAGGCTCCGGGGATGCTCCTCGGGGTCGACGTCGGCGGAACCTTCACCGACGCCGTGCTCGTGAGCGCGGACTCCTCCGTCCACACCGCCAAGGTTCCCTCAACGCCCGCACAGCAGTCGCTAGCCGTGCTCGACGCCGTGCGCGAGGTGCTCGAGCAGGCCGACGCGCGCGCCGAGGACGTGCGGCGCTTCGCGCACGGCATGACCGTCACGACCAACGCGCTGCTCGAGGGCCGCACCGCGCGCACCGCGCTGATCGCCACCGCCGGCTTCACCGACGTGATCGAGTTGGGCCGCCAGGCCCGTCCGCACCTGTACCGGCTGTGCGAGTCCGCACCCGCCCCACTCGTGCCCGCCGAGCTGCGCTTCGGGGCCCCCGAGCGCATGACACCCGACGGCGCTTTGCTCGCGCTCGACCCCGACGGCGCGCGCGAGCTCGTAGGGGAGCTGGCTCGCGCCCGACCCGAGGCCGTCGCGGTCGCGCTACTGCACTCCTATGCCCACCCCGAGCACGAGCGGCTGCTCGGCGAGCTCGTGGCCGAGCTGCTGCCGGAAGCCCATCTGTCGCTCTCGAGCGATCTCGTGGGGACCTTTCGCGAGTACGAGCGCACGGCGACGACCGCGCTTGACGCCGCGCTCTCGCCGCTGCTCGAGGACTACCTGCGGCGACTGTCGACCGACGCCCGCGCGAGCGGTCTGCCCGAGCCGCAGATCATGCAGTCCTCAGGCGGGCTCACCGACCCCGCCCGTGCCTCCGCACATGCCGCGCTGACCGTCCTCTCCGGGCCCGCCGGTGGGGTCGGCGGGGCGCTGCTGCTGGCCGAGCTGGCGAGCGAGCCGAACGTCCTCTGCTTCGACATGGGCGGCACCTCCTGTGACGTCTGCCTGATCGACGGCTCGCAGGTGGCCGAGACCGCCGAGCGGGCCGTCGCCGGCAGGCCGTTGGCGCTGCCCGCCCTGGACATCCACACGGTCGGCGCCGGCGGCGGCTCGATCGCCTGGCGCGACTCCGGCGGCGCCCTGCGCGTGGGGCCCGCCTCCGCCGGCGCGGACCCCGGACCAGCCTGCTACGGACGCGGCGGGCACGAGCCGACCGTCACCGACGCCAACCTGCTGCTCGGCCGGCTGCTCGAGGACTCGCCGCTGGCGGGCGGCCTCGCGCTCGACCGCGCAGCCGCCGAGCGCGCCGTCGCCGGCATCGCCGGCGAGCTGGGCATGACGGCGCTCGCCTGCGCCGAAGGCATCGTGCGCGTGGCCGAGTCGGAGATGCTCGGCGCCCTGCGCCTGTTGACCGTCGAGCGCGGCATCGACCCGCGCCGCTTCGTGCTGATGCCCTTCGGCGGAGCCGGCCCATTGCACGCCTGCGCGATGGCCCGCGAGCTGGGCATCCGCCGTGTCCTCTGCCCGCGCGCCTCCGGCGTGCTGTGCGCGCTCGGCCTGGCCGCCGCCGCTCCCCGCCATGACGTCTCTCGCACGGTCATGCTCGGCGGCCACTCGCTCACCGGCAAGCGGCTGGCGGACGAGCGCGAGGCGCTGATCGCCGAGGCCAGCGCCTCGCTCGCCGGGGTTCGCGAGCGGCTGCGTGTGCGCTACGAGCTGCGCTACCGGGGCCAGTCCTTCGAGTTGTCCGTCGAGCGGTCCGAGTCGGTCGATCCGGACGCGCTGCGCGAGGACTTCGCCCGCGCGCACGAGCAGCGCTATGGCTATCGCGACGACTCGGCCGAAGTCGAGCTCGTGAACGTGCGCGTGTCCGTGTGGGGGCCCACGCCCGAGTTGCGGCCGCGGGCGGGCGCAGGGGCGGGGACGGTCACGCACATGAGCACCGCACCGCCCGCGGGGGGCGCGGTCGCCGTCGTATTCGCGGGCGAGGCGCTCGACAGCGCCGTCCTGCGCGGCGATCCGCCGCCCGGGACGCGGGTCCGCGGCCCCGCCGTGTGCGCGCTGTCGGAGTCCACTCTGCTCATCCCCCCCGGCTGGTCGGGCGAGGTCGACGCCTATGGGAGCTGCCAACTGGAGGACCGGTCTTGAGCGCGCTCGACCCGATCGAGTTGCAGGTGCTCACTGGCGCCCTGCACGCCGCCTGCGAGGAGATGGGCGTGGTGCTGATCCGTTCGGCCCACTCCTCCAACATCAAGGAGCGCCGCGACGCCTCCACCGCCCTCTTCGACCCCGACGGCGAGATGATCATGCAAGCCGAGCACATCCCAGTGCATCTCGGCTCGATGCCCGCCGCCGTCGCCGCCGTCCTCGACGAGCGCCACGCACCGGGCGTCTCCTGGATCCTCAACGACCCGTTCGCCGGCGGCACCCACCTGCCCGACATCACCGTCATCACACCCGTCTTTGCCGGCGTAGATCTCCATCACGGCGAGCCCGGCACGAGCGCGGGCGCCGGCAGCGCGCGAGTCGCCCGCGCCGGCCCGCTGCTCGGCTTCGCCGCCAGCCGCGCCCATCACGCCGACGTGGGCGGGCGCGTGCCCGGATCGATGCCGTCGGACAGCCGCACGCTCGAGGAGGAGGGCGTCGTGATCGCGCCCCGCCCACTGGACGATCGTGCGCTCGAGGAGATCGTCGCGCGCATGCGCCAGCCGCAGGAGCGGCGCGCGGATCTGCGCGCGCAGCTCGCCGCCAACCGCACCGGCGCGCTGCGGCTGAGCGAGCTCTCCGCGCGGCTGGGCGTCGATCGGCTGCGCACGGCCACCGGCGAGGTGCTCGACTACGCCGAGCGGCGCACCCGCGCCTGCCTGGCGGCGCTGCCAGACGGCGTGCTCCTCGCCGAGGATCTGCTCGAGGCGCCCGGCGAGGATCTGCGACTGCGGCTGCGCGCGACCGTCGCCGGCGAGCGGCTGGTCCTCGACTTCGACGGCAGCGCCCCGCAATACGAGGGCAACCTCAACTGCCCGCTCGCCGTCACCCGCTCGGCCTGCCTGTTCGCCGTGCGCGTCCTCACCGACCCCGACATCCCGCCTTCCGCCGGCGCCTACCGGCCGGTCGAGGTGCTGGCCCCGCACGGCTCGCTGCTGAACGCCCGCCCCGGCGCGGCCGTCGCAGCGGGCAACGTCGAGACCTCCTCGCGCGTCGCCGATCTCGTGCTGGCGGCCTTCGGGCGCGCGCTCGGCCAGGGCACGATGAACAACCTGACGATGGGCACCGCCGGGCCGGGCGCCGGCGAGGCCGTCTTCTCCTACTACGAGACCCTCGGCGGCGGCCAGGGGGCGTGTGCGGACGCCGACGGCCCGAGCGGCGTGCATGTCGCCATGAGCAACACGCTCAACACGCCGATCGAGGCGCTCGAGCGCGAATTCCCGCTGCGCGTCCTCGAGTACGCGCTGCGCCGGGGCTCCGGGGGCGCGGGGCGCCACCGCGGCGGCGACGGCGTCGTGCGCGAGATCGAAGCGCTCACGGAGATCGCCTTCTCCCTGATCGCCGAGCGCCGCCGCCATCCGCCACCCGGCGCCGCGGGCGGGACTCCGGGGACGCGGGGGCGTGACCTGCTCGACGGCGCCCTTCTGCCAGGCAAGGTCACCGGCACCCTTCGCCGAGGGCAACGGCTGCGCATCGAGACGCCCGGCGGCGGAGGCTTCGGAGCGGCGGACGATCCCGTCGAGACCAATGGCGGTGGGAAGTAGCGGTATTCAGAAACGATCTTGGGCGGCTGTTGTCAATATGCATCGCCAAATAAGGTGTCGATTTGCAGGGGATTTGGGATTTCCGCCTGGGTTTCGTATCTTTAATGGAACGGCGGTCGTTTTTCCGGTCGCTGCGCAGCCCCAAAATCAGAAGCTTTTCTTCAGCCTCACCTCCACTTCATGCCAATTGCTTTCAAAGAATGGGCTGTCACCGTCCGTGCGCTAGCGGAAGGCGAGCAGCTCCTAACGCTCCGCAAGGGCGGAATCCGTGAACCGGGCAAGCCCTTCCGTCTCGCCCACGAGCGGTTCTTCCTGTACCCCACCTTCGACCATCAGCCGGGCGACTTGGTGCGCGAGTCACACCAGCCCGAGCTGCGCCGCGCGCTCGAGGAGGGCGTCTGGAGCGACGGCGAGCCGCTGCTGCAAGCCTTCACCTCAGGCGCTCCCGTCCAGCAGCCCGACCGCGTGCGGATCCGCGCCTGGGCCGAGGTCGCCGCTCATTTCACGATCGCCGACCCTCGCTGTGTCGACGCCCTCTCCCCCTTCTACGTGTGGACCCCCGACTACGCCGAAAAGCGCCTCGGCTGGCGGCGCCACCAGCCGCTGCACGTGCTGCTGCTGCGCACATATCGCATCCCGCGACCGGTCACCGTGAAGGTCAAGGACGAGTACACGGCCTCGCAGGCCTGGATCGAGCTGCAGCGCGAGCTTCCCTTCGAGGGAACGCCCGTGCTCTCCGATGCCGAGTTCGAGCGCGCCTCCGATGAGATCCGCGCGATCACCAGCGAAGCCGGTCAGCCCGAAGCCGGTCAGCCGGTCCTCGCCTAGATCCCTTTAGTCCTCCGGCTGGGCCTGCTCCCAGGCGAGCGCTTCACGAGCCGCCTCGGCGCCGGACTCGGGGACCAGCACATCGCGCGGGCCCGCGGCCAGGAAATCGGGCACGTCGAAGCCGCCTGAGCGGCGCAGCATCGAGGGAATGCCCTCCTCGAGCAGCAGCGTCTCGATCAGCTCCGCCTCCGGCTGACTCTCCGCGCGAGCGACCTTCACGAGCGCCCCTTCGGCGTATTGGGGCTTGATCTTGCGCGCCTTGCGCTGGCGCTCACTGGCCCCGCGCTCGCTGCCCGGCAGATACACGAGCGGCATCTCACACGCCGCGCAGAAGCGCTCGGAGCGAGGGTGCGAGGCCCCGCATCCCGGGCAGATGAGCGGCTTGTCGCTCAACTCCCCAGCTCCTCGATCGCCACCTCTTCGACCCTTCCACCGTCGATCACATACGAGCGCACCTCCGGCTCCTGGCCGGCGGCCAGACCCACGATGATCCACTCCACCCCCGGCCAGTTGGCGGCGAAGGCGATGTCGGTCTGCGACGGATACGGCGGGCTGCGCACGTGAGAGTGGTAGATCGCGCCGATCTCCCAGTCCTGCGCTTCGATCGTGTTCGACAGCCTCAGCAGCTCCCGCGGGGCGATCTCGAACTTCAGCGCGCTGGCGTGGACGTTCTCGGCCCGGTAGACGCGGACGGCACGCTTGGCCGCATTGGCCGCACCGTCCGGCGGCGTCTGCACCGCGACCACGCCGCAGCACTCGATCGTCGCGTCCTCGCGCGCGTGCGCGATCAGCTCATGCAGCAGAGGGCGGGCGATGAGCACCCAGCTACCACCAGACGGTCGAGTCCAGGTTCTCGATCTCCTCGATCGGCAGCGTGTAGATGCCGCTTGAGAGGTACTTCCAGCCGTCATCGGCCACCACGAACACCACATTCCCCTCGTCGAGCTCGCCCGCGATCCGCACGGCGATGCTCGCGATCGCTCCGCTGGAGACGCCCGCGAACACCCCCTCCTCGTCGAGCAGCCTGCGCGTCCAGGAGATCGCATCGCTGTTCGTCACGAAGATCTTGCGATCCAGCAGGGAGATGTCGATGATCGGCGGGATGAAGCCATCGTCCAGCGAGCGCAGTCCCTGCACCGGCTCGCCCTGCATCGGCTCGGCCGCGACGATCTTCACAGCGTCTCCGAATGTCTCCTTCATGCGCCTTCCATTGCCCATCAGCGTGCCGCCCGTGCCGAGCCCGGCCACGAATGCCGAGATCTCATCCAGCTCTTCGAGGATCTCCAGCGCCGTGCCGTTGTAGTGGGCGTTCGGGTTGGCCTGATTGCCGTACTGGTAGGGCATGTACATCGAGGGGTCCTCCGCGGCCAGCTCCAAGGACATCGCAACCGCGCCGTTGGAGCCCTGGTCGCCCGGCGAGTAGACGATCTCCGCGCCGTACATCTCGAGCAGCTGCGTGCGCTCGGGCGTCACGTTCTCCGGCATGACCACCTTCAGCTTGTAGCCCTTACGCGAGCAGATCATCGCCAGGGAGATGCCGGTGTTTCCGGAGGTCGGTTCGAGGATCGTCTGGCCCGGCTCGATCGCACCCTTCTCCTCGGCGTCCTCGATCAACGCCCGCGCGACACGATCCTTGACCGAGCCGGTTGGGTTGTGCGACTCGAGCTTCGCCCAGATGTGCACGCCCGGCTTCGGCGACAGACTCGGCAGCTCGATTAGCGGCGTGTTGCCGATCGACTGCACGATGTCGCCGTAACGGCCCCCGCAGGGGCGGTTCCTCAGCCTCTCAACTGCCATTACTTCACGGAATATAGCGGGGCCCAGGAGAGGTGGTGGATGAGTTTGGCTTGAGACCGTGCGGGGCGCTAGCTTCGCCCGGTCCAGAGACCAAGTTGGGCCCCCGCGCAGCGGTGAACTGCCGGGGGCCGTGACACAGGAGCGTGAACTCCCATGCACGACGAGGATATGCCGGTCCTGGCACGCATGTACGATCGGATGGAACGTGACGTTGTCTACCTGCTGACCGACCCGGACGGCGTTCAGCCGATCTGGTCCGTAGAGGATATTGGACGAGAGATCGAATCGAAGCATCCGATGGACGCCATTCGAGGAATTCTCCGAGCTGGCTTGGTCCATCGAACCGCTGACGGATTCATGTTCGCCACCCGCGCCGCGGTACGGATGGTGCAGATGGTCGGCCAAGTCGTCTAATCGAGCAATCCTGCGATCTCCTGGTGCGTCCAGCGGTGGTCAGCAACTCCTGCGGCCATCGCTGGCGTACATTCGATGGTCTGATGCACGCGGCCGAAGTTGTAGTGCATGTAGTGCAGGCTGACAGCGTGAGCAAGGTTCTCGACCTTCTTTGAGAAGCCGTTGGTTAGCCGTGTGAACCTGCGCATTCCCATCCGCATCGTCAGGTTCTGACGCTCGACGTAGGACGTGCTGACCTTCGATAGATCGGGGGCACCCTTCAAGACTCGCGTCTTGGTCCCGGTGCAGACCGCCGGGCGGTAGCGACGTTCGCCGCCGCCATTGGCCGCATAGAGCTTCTGCATCTGCGCCCAATCGATCTCATTGCCAAACGTCAGCCCCACGGCCGCGACGTAGGACTGATGGCCGTCGGTCGTTAGCTGAACGCGATTGGCGAGCCGGTTCTTCAAGTCGGCCATCAGGCACCGGGCGTCCTCTGTCGTGCGCTCTCCGACCAGCCAGGACGGAACCAGCTTTGTGTCGGCGCAGAGCGCCGTCCACGTCCATACGTCGCCATAGCCAAATGTCCCGATGTGCTCCTGTGGGACGTTCTTTTGCTTTGAGTAGCAATACGCCCATATCTCGTCCACTTGGAGGGTCTTGCATGGCAAGTTCCGCAGCTCACGATCCTGATAGCCCGCGCAGGCTTCCCCGAGATCGATCAGGAGCTTCGTGATCGTGTTCTTGCTCACCCCGGTTATACGCACGGTCGCGCGAATCGAGTTGCCCTCAACAAGACAGCCGATGATCTGCGCGCGCCTCTCTGTGCTCAAGCGATTCATACTGACCATAATGCTTGAGGTGCCAGACGGAACCGAGAAACGCCTCTTCTCTGCCGCTGATAACGGAGTTATCCTCGGCGCCATGGCATCCGCGCACGACGTAGCTAGATACATCCTGGAGCAAAAGGGCGAGATGGACACCTGGAAGCTCCAGAAGCTCGTCTACTACTCCCAGGCGTGGCATCTCACCTGGGAGAGCGAGCCGCTTTTTGGCGAGCAGGTCGAGGCTTGGGCGAACGGGCCAGTAGTCCCGGCTCTGTTCCGCGAACATCGTGGGAGATTCAAGATGGCGAAATGGCCGAAGGGCAACATCTCTCGATTGACCGCGGCCCAGCGTGAGTCGATTGATGTCGTGCTCAGGCACTACGGAAAGCGGAGCGGCCTCAAGCTGCGCGAGCGCACACACAAAGAGCCTCCGTGGAAGGACGCTCGCGCTGGGTTGCCTGCTGGAGCCTCCAGCGAAACGGTCATCACGCACGATGCAATGGCGTCTTACTACGGATCGCTCTAGGCTTCGCTTGCGTGGATAAGCGCGTCAAGGGCAAGGCTTGGAAGGTAAAGGCTTCAAAGCGCGTTACCGAACAGCCGGACCTTCCTGCAACATCGGATCGACACCTCATTTGGCGCTTCGGGCGCCTTGAGCATGAGGGCAAGTTCGGTTGCCAGAACCTACGGGGGTCGGATGTGCGAGAGCTTGAGGCTGAGCTTGCGGTTTTCCAGGGCGAACTGATCTCGAATCTGCGCCACAAACGCTGGCTGAAGTTCATCGGCGTGGACGATATGACGCCGGCTGGTCGAGAAATGCTGTCTCGGGTCAACGAGCAAGAGGACGGCCTATGGCAACTGCATCTCCACCGGTACAAGTGGCGCATCTGGGGCCATTTCGAGGACCCTGAGTTCTTCTTTCTCTGGTGGGACGGAGATCACAATGTTGCGACAGGACGCTCACGTAGCCGCAAGGCGTGATACGTGCCCTAGTGCTGCCAGCGTGCCGCTGCCGCCTTTCGCGCGATCTCCGATCGCCTCTCGGGCGAGAGCTTGTCCGCCCGCGCTTTTCCGCCCTTTAGACCGCCCTTGTGGCCGTTGACCTGGGCCACCGTTGGCTTCTCGCGTGGCTCCGTGGCCGCCTGGACTAGCCGGTGGGCCATCCGGTTAAGATCGGCCATGAGAGGGATCGTAGCGCGTGTTGGAGACGGCCGCGCGCGGCACAATACGCTGCGCGCGCGCAAAATAGTGACGCTTTTGCAGGGGAAATCCCGCTAACACCGAACATCCGACCGACCTACTACTGTTCTTGAACGTTGCCGAGGATCGGCAACGAAGGTGGGCCCCCCGACTTCCGATCGAAAAGCCGAGGGGCCGGATGAGACGTAACCGAGACGTTCTAGCTGGCCGCTGGTGCTGGACTACTAACCAAGCCATACGGCCCTGTTTCCCTGATCACGCTCCCATACAAACGGGAGGGTGGGGGCCCAGTGGTATACGACGCCTAGATAACGTCGAGCCAGACTCTAGGGGTAGCGGTGGACGACTCCCGTGGCCGAAAGTTTCACTTTTGGAACTGGGAGAGGCAAAGTCCGCGGCAGCTTGGCTACGCCGTGGGTCCAGCCTGCCTATCTCGCGCGTCTTGAACGGGTACATCGCGTGCTCGATCCAAACTCATCCACCACCCCAGGAGAGGTGGTGGATGAGTTTGGCCTGCGCGACGCTCAGGCGCTCCGCGCGGCGCCTGCGAGATGCCTACGAGATACTCCACGGGCCCGCCGCCGGTCGGGCGCGAAGCCGAGCGGAAGGGATGGGCGATGCCCCAAGCGAACATGGAGACGGCCGCCCAGGTCCTGGATGCCCTCAGCCGCCGGGACCTTGCACGCGTGCTGACCTTTGCCGACCGCGAGATCGAGTGGCGCTCGTTCTTCGCAAAGCTCGGCGAGGAAGGGGTCTACCGCGGACACGAGGGCACGCGTCAGTACATGAGCGACCTCGATGACGCCTGGGAGATCGTGCGCGCCGACGTGGACGACGCGCTCGGGCTGGGCGACGTCGTGGTGCTCGTCGGCCGCCTGCACTACCGCGGCAGAGCCAGTGGCATCGAGACCGAGTCCCCTGCGGGCTGGATGCTCAAGTTCCGACGCGGGAAGGTCATCCGCTTCCGTGCCTTCCGCGAACCGGAGAGCGCCCTTGAAGCCGTGGGGCTGGAGGGTAGCGAGCGGTCGTGAGTGCCCGGCGCCACCACTTCCGCCGGCGAGTTTGGCTGGGCGGCCAGTCAACGACTAAGATTCCCAGGCCCCGGCGTCCTCGGGGCGCTCGGCCATGAACTCCAACAACGACAGCTTCGACTTCGACTGGCTGGTGATCGGCTCCGGCTTCGGCGGCAGCGTCTCGGCTCTTCGGCTGTCGGAGAAGGGCCATTCGGTCGGCGTGCTCGAGTGCGGACGGCGCTTCGCAGACGACGAGCTGCCGAGTTCTACGGCCGACCTGAAGCGCTACTTCTGGAATCCGATGCTGGGGATGAAGGGCATCTTCCGGTTGACCACCTTCAGAGACGTGTCGGTCGTCTCCGGCTGTGGCGTCGGCGGCGGCAGTCTCGGATACGCGAACACGCTGTACGTGCCGCCCAGGCAGTTCTTCGAGGATCGCCAGTGGTCGGAGATGGAGGACTGGGAGAGCGCGCTCGCGCCTCACTATGCTGAGGCGCAGCGGATGCTCGGCGTCGTCCAGAACCCGCATGACGACCCCGCCGATCAGCTGCTGCGCGAGCTCGGCGAGGAGCTGGGTGTGGCCGACACCTACAAAAAGACCCCCGTCGGCGTCTTTTTCGGCGAGCCGGGCAAGACCGTCGCGGACCCGTTCTTCGGCGGCGAGGGGCCGGATCGCACCGGCTGCCAGCTGTGTGGCCGCTGCATGGTCGGCTGCCCGCACGGGTCGAAGAACACGCTCGTGAAGAACTACCTGTACTTCGCCGAGAAGCGCGGCGCACGTGTGATGCCCGAACGCACGGTGCTCGACGTCCGCCCGATCGGCTCGCCCGACGGCGCCGAGGGCTATGAGGTCGAAAGCGCGCGCTCGGGCGCATGGCTGCGCAAGGACCGCCGCGTCGACCGGGCTCGTGGAGTGGTCGTTGCGGCCGGGCCGCTCGGCACCAACAAGCTGTTGCAGCGCTGCCGCCTAAACGGCTCGCTTCCTCGCATCTCCCGGCGCCTGGGCGAGCTGGTGCGCACCAACTCCGAGTCGATCCTGACCGTCACCGTCCCCGAGGACTACCCCGACGAGCTGATCAAGCGCGTCGCGATCACCTCCTCCATCTACCCCGACCCGAACACGCATATCGAGACGGTCACCTACGGCGACGACGGCGACTCGATGCACCGCCTGTACACGCTGCTGGTCGGCGATGGGACGCGCCTGACGCGCCCCTTGAAGCTGCTCGCCCAAATGGTCCTGCATCCGCGGCGCCTGGCCAAGGCGCTGTTCCCCAAGCACTGGTCGCGGCGGACGATCATCCTGCTTGTCATGCAGACGCTCGACAACGCGATCGCGCTGCGCCCTCGCAAAGGGCCGTTCGGATCGTTGTGGCTGACGACCGAACAGGACCCAGAGCGCCCCAGCCCGACGTTCATCCCGATCGCCAACGAAGCCGCCGAGTGGTTTGCCAAGCGCACCGGCGGGATCGCCCAGAGCTCGGTCACGGAGGCGCTCTTCAACATCCCCTCGACCGCACACATCCTCGGCGGCGCAGTGATCGCCCCAGACCCCTCGCAAGGGGTCGTGGACGCCCATCAGCGCGTGTTCGGCTACGAGAATCTGCTCGTGTGCGACGGCTCGGCGATTCCCGCGAATGTCGGCGTGAACCCGTCGCTGACGATCACGGCGCTGGCGGAGCACGCCATGAGCCACGTGCCGGCGGCCGGGGTGAGTGCCCAGCCCACGACCGAGACGGAGACCGCCGCCATCTGACGCGGCGCGCGCCTGCCGGCCGACGGCCGGACGCGCAGGTCGCGGCTCACCGCTCCTGGGCCTCGGCACCTCGCGCCTCCGCGCCGGCCTTGCGCAGGCGACCGGCAAGACGGTTGGCGGAAATCGCAAGTTCGAGACGCTCAGCCGCTGGGCGCTGCCGCAAAGCAGACAGGTGGACCGGGTCCCACCTACCCTCCAACCGGCGCACTCCCAGCTCGGGCTCGTAGCCCATCGCCAGCATCAGCGCGCGGATCGTCTCCCACGTCGGCGACGTCAAGCCCCGCTCGATTCGGCTGACGGCGGCCTGCGTCGTCCCCGCCCTGCGCGCAAGCGAGCGCTGGCTGAGATCGAGTTGTTCGCGTTGCCGCCTGATCAGTTTGCCGACCATTGTGATATAGAAAAATATATCAGCCTTGCCCCAAAAAAACGGCCCTAAACGAGCCGCGCGCAGCGCCGAACGACTCGCGGCCGGCCGCTCAAGCCCCGCCGGCCATCGCCGGCAGGATCACCAAGGTGTCGCCCTCGCCAACAGCCGTCTGCAGACCGTCGAGCACGCGTACGTCCTCGTCGTTCAGATACACGTTCACGTAGCGGTTGAGCTCGCCCTCGGCCGAGAACAGCTGGTTCTTGGTCTCCGGATGGCTGGAGGCGAGATCCCGCAGCACCTCGCCGACGTTCTGACCGGAGGCGCTGACCTGCTTCTCGCCGCCCACCGACGCGCGCAGGACTGGGGGAATCTTGATCGTGGCCATGGTGCTGATGACTAGCACGCCACGCGCATCTGGCGCGCGCTCGTGCGATGTGGAGGCTTCAACCGGCCGCCCTAACCTACCGGCTATCCGGCCGCGGCGCAGAACGCCTCGTAGTCGGGGAACACGCCCAGCTCCTCATCGGCGATCTCCTCTGGATCGCGCGAGCAGATCGGGCACTCGGGATCACGGTGGACCTTGACCTCCGTGAGCGTCGCGCCGAGCGCGTCATACAGCAGCAGGCGCCCGATCGCGGGCTCGCCGATGCCGACGATCAGCTTGACGACCTCTGTTGCCTGCAGCAGCCCCATCGTCCCGGGCAGCACACCGAGCACGCCGTTGGCGCCGCAGGAGGGGGCCAACTCGGCCGGCGGGGGCTCGCGGAACAGGCAGCGGTAGCAAGGACCCTCATAGGGCTTGAACACCGACAGCTGGCCATCGAAGCCGAGGATCGAAGCGGACACCACCGGGATCTTCAGGCGCACGGTCGCGTCGTTGAGCAGATAGCGCGTGGGGAAGTTGTCGACGCCATCGACGATCACGTCGTAGTCCTCGATGATCTCGACGATGTTGGAGGCGTCGATCCTGACGGGGTACTTGACGACCTTCACGTCGGGGTTGAGCGCGCGGATCGACTCCTCCGCGGAGTCGACCTTCGGCGTGCCGATGCGCTCGGTCGAGTGGATCACCTGGCGTTGCAGGTTGGAGAGATCGACGACATCGTCATCGACGATCCCCAGCGTTCCCACGCCGGCGGCCGCCAAATACAGAGCGGTCGGCGAGCCGAGACCGCCGGCGCCGAGCAGCAGCACCTTCGCGTCGAGCAGCTTCTGCTGACCCTCCATGCCGATCTCCGGTACGAGCATGTGGCGCGAGTAGCGCTCGCGCTGCTCGGGGGTGAGCGAGCGTGGCACCTGCACCTCATAGCCGCGGTCCTTCCACAGCGTGATCCCGCCGGTCATCGAGCGCACGTGCTCGTAGCCGAGCTCGTCGCGCAGCGTGCGCGCGCCGTAGGCCGAGCGATTGCCCGATGCGCAGTAGAGGATCACCTGCGTCGAGCGGTCGGGCACGACGCCCTCGATCCGCGACTCCAGGTAGCTCCTCGGCACGTGCTTGGCGCCGGGCAGGTGTCCTGCTCCGTACTCATCCGCCTCACGCACGTCCACCACCGTCACGCCCTCGTCGATCAGCTCGTTGACCTCGGAGGGATCGACCTCTTCGATCTGGCTCTTGACTTGGCGGAGAAGCTCGGCTCCAGAGGGACTCATCGGGAAACTCCTAAACCACGGTCGGGATTCATTGACTTCATAAAGTATAGCGTGGTTTTCCCCGTTTCGAGCGTCACTGAAACTGCCGGAGCGCAAGCGTCTACAGGGCGCGAGCGTTCGTCGCTCACGTACCCTGGGCGAGCATGCGTAAGCGCGCGATCGTCCTTCCCCTGCTCACGACCGCGCTGCTGCTGGCGTTCGTCATCGCGCTGATCGCCGGCGGACGGTCCGGCTCCTCCTCGCCCTCCTCGCCCGCCTCCCCAGGAGCGGGCTCGGGCTTTGAGGGCGCGGCGCTTGGGGCGGGCGCGCCCGCGCCCGATTTCACGCTCGCCGACCAGAGTGGCCGGCGCGTGTCGCTGAGCAGCTATCGCGGCCGGGTGGTGATCCTCGCGTTTCTGTACTCGACGTGCGGGAGCAGTTGCACGGTGATCGCCCAGCAGATTCGCGGCGCGCTGGACGAACTTCCGCACCCCGTGCCCGTGCTGATCGTCAGCGCCGACCCGCGCGCGGACACGCCCGCCCACGTCCGGCAATTCCTCGCGCGCGTCTCGCTTACGGGCCGGGTGCGGTATCTGACCGGCTCCACCGCCACGCTCGAGCCGATCTGGCATGCCTACAACGTCACACCCGCGAGCGGGGGGCGAGCTGCATTCGACCGCGCCGCGTCGGTGTTCGTGCTCGATCGCGGCGGCGCCAGGCGGGTGCTCTTCCAGCTCGAACAGCTGACCCCGGAAGCCCTCGCGCACGACGTTCGCAAGCTCTTCTGAGGCAGATCCTCCGCCCGGGAGCGGGAGACCCTGCTGATACCCTAGTTCGCAGGTAGGTATTGCGGAGATGATGTTCTCAACCAAGGCCGAGTACGGCGTGCGCGTGATGGTCGAGCTGGCTCGGCGAGCCGGCGAGGGCCGGGCGGGCGGGGATCCCATCTCGCTGGCGGAGATCGCCGAGCACGACGGCTTGCCGCTGGCCTATCTGGAGCATCTGGTCGCGCGCCTGCGCAAGGCCGGGCTGGTCGATTCCAGGCGCGGCTCGCGCGGCGGCTACATGCTCGCGCGCTCGCCCGTTGAGATCACGATGGCCGAGGTCGTCGAGGCCCTGGAGGGCTCGATCGCCCCGATCGAGTGCATTTCCGAGGCATCGGACGGCACGATCGTCTGCTCGCGCGAGTCAGACCCCGGACACGTGTGCCCGACGAAGCTCCTGTGGACGAAGGTGCGCTTTGCGATCGTCCGCACCCTGCAGGAAACGACGCTCGCCGACCTCGTGCTCGGCCCTACGCTGCCGGATGGGCCGATGCTGCCGGGCACTTGGATCGACACGCAAACACAACCCCTCACCACTGGAGCCTGAAAAACGAACATGGCCGACCTAGAGATCAGAGACCTGCACGTGCGCATCGAGGATCGCGAGATCCTGCGAGGCGTGGACCTGAACATCTCGCGGGGAGAGATACACGCGCTGATGGGACCCAACGGCTCGGGCAAGTCCACGCTCGCGAGCACGCTGATGGGCCACCCCTCCTATGAGATCACAGAGGGCTCGATCACCTTCAAGGGCGAGGACATCACCGAGGCAGAGCCACACGAGCGCGCCAAGGCGGGGCTGTTCCTGGCCTTCCAGTACCCCGTATCGATCCCTGGAGTGTCAGTCGCCAACTTCCTGCGCATGGCGATCAACGCCAAGCGCGAGGACCCGATCCAGGTGAAGGAGTTCCGCACGCACCTGCAGCACGCGATCGAGCTCTTGGACGTCGACAAAGCGTTCACCTCGCGCCATCTGAACGACGGCTTCTCCGGCGGCGAGAAGAAGCGCGCGGAGATCCTGCAGATGGCGATGCTGGCCCCCGATGTGGCGATCCTCGACGAGACCGACTCAGGCCTTGATATCGACGCGCTGCGGACGGTCGCCGAGGGCGTTCAACGCCTGCACGACGAGCAGGGCCTGGGCGCGCTGATCATCACCCACTACCAGCGCATTCTGCATTACGTAAAGCCCCAGTTCGTGCACATCCTGATGGACGGTCGGATCGTGCTCGAGGGCGGTGTCGAGTTGGTCGAGCGTCTCGAGCGCGAGGGCTACGACCAGATCCGCCAGGAGTTCGGCGCGAGTGAGGCCGGCGCGGTCGCAGCCGGTGACGCCGGTGCCTGAGCCGGGCGAGGCGACCATGCCCACTGACAGCACCAACGGCGCGGCGCCGGTGCAGGTCAAGGCCGGGCGCCACCGCGAGGCGACCCTCTATCACGCACTCGCGGGGTCTGGCGCCGGCAACGGGCGCACGCTCGAGCAGTTGCGTGAGGCCGCGCTGAAAGCGTATGAGACCTCAGAGCTGCCGATCTGGCGGCGTTCGGGGTTCTGGACGACGAGCCTGCAGAGCCTCGATCTCGATGCGCTGGAGGCTCAGGCGGGAGCGTCCGCCCCCACTGCCGTGCCCGACGTCGTCACGCGCACACTTGCCGATCGCCCGCGCGCGGGCAGGATCGTTCAGAGCGGAGGCTCGGTCGTGCACGTCGAGCTCGATCCCGCCCTGGCGGAGCGCGGCGTGATCCTGTGCTCGCTAGAGGAGGCGTTTCTGCGACACCAGGAGCTCGTCGTGCCGTGGTACTCAAAGCGCCTGACGATCGACCGCCACAAGCTGGAGGCCGCCAACGCGGCCTTCTGGACCGGTGGAGCCTTCCTGCACGTCCCGCAGGGCGTCGTCGTCGAGGAGCCCTTTGAGATCGTCTATGCGATCGAGACGCCCGGCGTCGCCCAGTACGCGCGGACGCTTGTGCTCGGCGGGCCGACGAGCGAGTTCCGCGTGCACGAGTACGACTTGGCCGAGGACTTCGACGGCTACCCGGAGGGGCACAGGCAGGCGCTGCACGCGGGCGCGTTCGAGCTGTACCTGCAGGACGGCGCGCGCTGTCGCCTGGCGCAGGTGCAGGATTGGGGTCGGGGCGAGGTGTTCGATGTGTCCACCCGCTTCGTCGGGGTGGGCCGTGACGCTTACTGCCACTGGCTGCCGGCACTGTTGGGCGGTCATCTCGTCCGCCAGCACCTCGAGCTGGCGATCTCAGAGCCCGGTGGAGACATGGCCTTTCGAGGCCTGCTGTTCACCGAGGAGCACGAGCACCTGGACGTGTTCGCGGTCGATCTGCACGAGACGGGGCCATCGGGCGGGGACGTGCATTGGCGTGGCGCCGCCACGGGTGAGAGCCGCGCGAGCTTCGAGGGCCTGATCCAGATCGACCCGGGCGCTCAGCAGACGCACACGTATCTTCAGTTTCACTCGATGATGCTCTCGCCGAAGGCGCGGATCGACGCGATCCCGTCGGTGCTGGTCTCCTCCGATGACGTCTCCGCCTCACACGGGGGCACTGTCGGCGAGCTGGATGAGACGGCGATCTTCTACATGCAGACACGCGGGCTCGACCGCCCAGCGGCCGTGCGCGTGATCGTGGAGGGCTTCTTCGAGCCGTTGATCTCAGAGCTCGAGGACGCGCCGCTTGAGGAGCTCGTGCGCGCGAAGGTGGCCAAGAAGCTCGCCGCCGCGCGCGAGGACATCGAGGCCTATGCCACCAGTCGCTGAGAGAACGCTCGAGGTAAGGGCCGACTTCCCGATCTTCGCGCGCCGCTTCGATGGGCGTGAGCTCGTGTATCTCGACTCGGGCGCCACCTCGCAGAAGCCGCGGGTCGTGATCGACGCGCAGGCCGAGCACCTGCGCGCTCACAACGCGAACGTCCACCGCGGTGTCTATGCGCTGGCTCAGGAGGCTGACGCCGCCTACGACGGTGCGCGCAGGCGGGTCGCGGCGTTCGTCGGCGGCGAGCCGCAGACGACGATCTTCACCAAGAACGTGACCGAGGCGATCAACCTCGTCGCCTACTCGTGGGGGCGCGCGAACGTCGGGGCAGGCGACGTGGTGCTGATCACGCAGATGGAGCACCACGCGAACCTCGTCCCCTGGCAGGTTCTCTGCCGCGAGCGCTCCGCGGAGCTGCGCTACCTGGAGGTGGACGAGCGCGGTGAGCTGTCGCTCGATGCGCTCGAGCACGAGCTGGCCCGTGGCAACGTCAAGCTCGTCGCCTTCGCGCACGTCTCAAACGTGCTCGGGACGATCAACCCGGTCGCGGAGATGACCGCGCGCATTCGCGCGGCGGGCGCGCTGTCGCTCGTCGACGGCGCGCAGGCCGTCCCGCAGATGCCGGTCGAGCTCGGCGCGCTCGGCGCCGACTTCTACGCGTGGACCGGCCACAAGGCGCTCGGGCCGACGGGCGTCGGCGTGCTGCACGGCAGCGCGGAGATCCTCGAGCAGATGCAGCCGTTTTTGACGGGCGGAGACATGATCGCCTCCGTGGACTTCCAGTCGGTCAGCTGGAACGAGCTTCCGTACAAGTTCGAGGCGGGCACGCCGCCGATCGCCGAGGCCGTCGGCCTGGGCGCGGCGGTCGACTACCTCGATGGGCTGGGAATGGAGCGTGTGCGCACGCACGAGCGGGCGCTGACCTCGTACATGCTCGAACGGCTCGCCGAGGTTCCCGGGCTGCGCGTGGTCGGGCCGCCCGAGGCCGATCGGCGGGGTGCGCTGGCGTCGTTCACGATCGAGGGGATGCATCCGCACGACGTGGCCGAGCTGGCCAACCGCGGCGGCGTGTGCATCCGCGCCGGGCACCATTGCGCGCAGCCGCTGATGCGCTGCCTCGGGGTCAGCGCGACCGCCCGCGCATCGGTGGGCGTCTACAACGACGCCTCGGACATCGACGCGCTCGTCGCCTCGCTGCAGGCCGGGCGTGAGATCTTCGGACTCTGAGATGGACGACCTCTACCGCGACTACATCCTCGATCACTACAAGCGGCCACGGAACTTCGGCGAGCTCGATCCGCACGATCTGGAGGCCCTGGAGCACAACCCGCTGTGCGGCGATGAGCTGGGGGTGCACATCCTCGTCAAGGACGGCCGCATCGAGGACCTGCGCTTCCATGGGCACGGCTGTGCGATCTCCCAGGCCTCCGCGTCGATCGCCTCCGAGGAGCTCAAGGGGATGGAGCTGGAGCAGGCCGGCAAGCTCGACGCCGACTGGATGATCGAGCTGCTCGGAATCCCCGTCTCCGCGACCCGGCGCAAGTGCGCGCTGCTCAACCTGAAGGCCATACGGGGCGCGGTCACCGGCGACAACGCCTGGCCCGGCTGAGCGGGGCTGCGAGATGCTGGGCGGGCGATGCCCGAGCACTCCACGCCCCCGACCTGGCCTCCTACCTACGCACGCGCTTGGCGAGATCCATCAACGGCTGTATGCGACCGCGCAGTCGCCACCATCCGCCGGCGTATACGCGCGCGAGCGTACGCTCGGCCTCGCGCAACCGCTCGAGCTCCGCACGCGGCTGCTTGACCGCTGCCCGTACCTGCTCCACCTCTGTCTGAGCCTGTGCCAGCTCGGTACGCGCCTGCTCGAGCTCGCCCGCGAGCGTGTCGATTTCGCCCATCCACTCGGCCTCGCGCTGGGCGCGCAGCGGACGCAGCTCGCCGCGAACCTCCGCCAGCGAGCGCGGCTCGGCGATTCGCGCGAACCACCTCGAGTTCTGCTCTACGCGCCGCGGCCACGGCTGATCGCGTTCGGTGGCCCGGAAGTGCAGCACGGTGGGCTCCAACGTCATCGCCGGGTGCGCGCCCGCGGCAATCAGCCGCTTCCACAGGTCCCAGTCGCCGGCACGCTCGACGCTTCCGTCCCATCCGCCGGCAGCGCGCGCCGAGGCAACGCTGACGAGCACGGATGACATCACGTTTGTGTTGCGGTCGAGCAGCGTGCGGACGTGGCTGGGGATGCTCCAATCGAGTCCCACCCAGGTCAGCGAGTCGTCCTTCCAGACCACCACGGCGGGGCTCTGAACGATCTCGACCGCGCCCGAGTCCCAGTATTCACCCAGCCGTTCCAGGTGGTCCGGGAGCAGCAGATCGTCATCGCCCAGCCACATGATCGCCTCCCCGCGTGCGAGCTCCAAGGAGATGTTGCGATGCTCGTAGGCGTAGCCGGGCAGCTTCGGCAGGTCGAGCGCCTCGACGCGCTCATCCCCCAACTCGCGCACCGCCTGCGCCGAGCCGTCGGTACAGCCGTCGCAGAGGACGATGATCTGCTCCGGCGGGCGAGTCTGCATCAACGCGCTGCGGACGGCCAGCAGCAGCGTCTCGCGGCGATCGTGGGTCGGGATTGCGATCGTGAAGCCGCTTGCCACGGCCCTACGATAGCCCGCATATAGTGCGCTGATGGGCATCATCCGCGATCGGGAGACAGTCACACGGGCCGGAGAGCGTCTGCAGGCGCTGCCCGAAGGGACGCTGTTGCGCGACCTGGTCACCCATCCCGACGAGCGCGGAACGGTCTGCGAGCTGTTCGACCCGCGCTGGGGCGTGCAGGCGGACCCGATGGTGTTCGCCTACATGTTCACGATCCGGCCCGGACTGGCGAAGGGATGGGGAGTGCATCGAGAGCACCACGACCGCTACGCATTCCTGAGCGGCGAGCTGGAACTGGTCCTCTACGACGAGCGCGAGGACTCGGGCACGACGGGCCTGACCGCGACGCTCGTGCTCAGCGAGCTGCGCCGCCGGCTCGTGACGATCCCGCCGGGCGTGTGGCACGCGGAGCGCAATATCGGCCAGACCGACGTGATGGTCGTCAACTTCCCGACGATCCCCTACGACCACTCCAATCCCGACAAGTACAGGCTGCCGTTGGACACCGAGCAGCTGCCGGTCGCCAAGACCCGCGACTGGCGGGGCTGGTGACCCCGGACCGGCGGGCCGTCTCGGGGACACGCCCGCGCCCACGATACAATTCCTAGCGGAGCGCACAGGATTCGCCAGCCCCCGGTAGCGAGGAGCCTCATGGCCACGATTGACCGCACGAAGATCGCCAAGCCCAGCCCGATCGTCGAGGACGACCAGGGTCAGCTGCGCGCCCGTCAGGGCATCTCGCGCGAGGTCGTGAGCGAGCTCTCGAAGATCAAGGGCGAGCCCGACTGGATGGCCGAGAAACGGCTGAAGTCGCTGGAGATCTTCGAACGCAAGCCCGTTCCCACCTGGGGTCCGGACCTGAGCGGCCTGAACCTCGACGACCTCGTCCTCTACTCCCCCCCGACCGCCGGGCGCTTCAACAGCTGGGACGACGTGCCGGATGAGATGAAGCAGACCTACGAGGATCTGGGCATCCCGCAGGCCGAGCGCGAGCACCTCGCCGGCGTCGTCGGCGTGTGGCGCCAGGAGCCGGTGTATGAGGGCCTGAAGGAGGAGTACTCAAAGCAGGGCATCCTGTTCTGCTCGATGGACACCGCGATAACCGAGTACCCCGAGCTGGTGCAGAAATACTTCATGAACAAATGCGTCCCGCCGCAGGACAACAAGTTCTCGGCGCTGCACGGCGCCGTGTGGTCGGGCGGGGCCTTCTGCTACATCCCCAAGGGCGTCAAGTGTGACCTTCCGCTGCAGTCCTACTTCCGCATGGAGGGCGCCGGCGAGGGCACCTTCGAGCACACGCTGATCGTCGCCGACGAGGGCGCCGAGGTGAACTACATCGAGGGCTGCACCGCGCAGACCTACAGCGTCAACTCGATGCACTCGGCGGTCGTTGAGATCTTCGTGCACGAGGGCGCCAAGGCCCGCTACACGACCGTCCAGAACTGGTCGAAGGACGTTTACAACCTCAACACCAAGCGCGCGATCGTCGATGCCAACGGCACCGTCGAGTGGGTCGGCGGATCGATGGGCGCCAAGTACGTGATGCTCTACCCCGGCTCCTACCTGATGGGCGAGGGCGCGCGCGCGGACCACCTGAACGTCGGTGTGGCCGGCAAGGGCGTGCACAAGGACACGGGCGCGAAGGTCGTGCACCTGGCGCCGAACACGACCTCGAACATCCTCGCGAAGTCGATCTCCAAGGACGGCGGCATCATGGGCTACCGCGGCCTGGTCAAGATGGGTCACAACTCGGCGGGCTCCAAAGCACGCGTGCAGTGCGACGGCCTGATGATGGACGGCGAATCGAAATCCGACACCTGGCCGGACATCCAGATCCAGAACCCGCACGTGACGGTCGCCCACGAGGCAACGGTCGGGCGCATCTCCGACGATCAGCTCTTCTACATGGGCTCGCGCGGCTTCACCGAGGACGAGGCGGCGGCGATGATCGTCAACGGCTTCATCGAGCCGGTCACCAAGGAGCTGCCGATGGAGTATGCGGTGGAGCTCAATCGCCTGATTCAGTTGGAGATGGTCGGCTCCATCGGCTGAGAGGCGCGATTCACTGCGCCTGCCTGTGTCCTCGATCACTCGTGTGCGGAGCACACTTCGTTCACTGCGTCCTTGGCAGGCTTGCGACTCCCACCTCTCAGCGGCGCGGTGAACGGACTTGCGCGCGCCTGTTGACACGATCGTTGCTCCGCTGTTCCCCAGGAAGCTGCCGTGGGTCAATACGGCTGGGGCGCAGGCCAGCATCATCCAGCGTGGGCGGCCGATGCTGGTTGAGTTCTGGGACTTCTGCCGGCCGAACTCGCTGCGCACGCTTCCATATGTGAAGGCGTGGCACGAGCGCTACGGCGAGCAGGGTCTGCGGGTGATCGGCGTCCACTGCCCCGGCTTCGATCCCTCGCGGGAGGAGGACGCCGTGCGCGCCGCGGTGGCGCGGCTCGGCATCGCCTACCCGGTGCTGATCGACAGCGAGCTGGAGGTCTGGCAGGACTACGGCAACGAGGGCTGGCCGGCGCGCTACCTGTTCGACGGGCGTGCGCGCCTGTGCGAGTACCACTACGGCGAGGGCGGCTACGAGGAGACGGAGCTGGCGATCCAGGAGCTACTGGGAGCCGAGCGCGAGCCGCTCGCGCCGCTGCGTCCCGAGGACGCGCCGGGCACGCTGCTCAAGCCGCAGACCGAGGATCAGCCGGGGGCGTACTGCGGCCCGTACGAGGCCGGCGGAGTGTGGGCTGTGATCGGCGGGGAGGGCACGCTGCGCGTGGGCGAGAGCTCCACGGGCGAGGCGCACGAGCTTGCCGTGAGCTACCCCGGCGCCCACCTGCTGATCGAGCACGACCGCCACACGGCCGGCGTCCTCGAGCTCGAGCCCGGGCTGGGCGTGCGCTGCTATGCGACGTGCTTCACGCCGGGGCTGGCCTGAGCTCCGCGTGCGTGCGGTCCAGGAGCAGCCGCCGCAACAGCGGCGGGCCCGAGTCCTCGACGAGCACGCAACTCCCCGGCCAATAGGGACTCTCGCCGGGGGTCGAGGTGAGGAAGATCGAGTCGTAGGTCCAGCAGCCCGTGTTCACGAGCCGCGTGCGGACGCCGCCCGCGCTCGCCTGCCCTCCGTCCCACTCGCGCTCGTGATCGCCGGGCAGAGGTCCGGCGCGGTGGGTGTGGCCGAACACGACATGGGCATCGCCGAGATCCAGGCGCGCGGCGACCTCGCCCATCGCGCGCAGTCCCGCGCCGCGAAGCTCTCCCGATGAGACGTCTGCGCGCAGAGGGCCCAGGCCGAGGCGATTGAGCGCGGACACCGCCACGGGGAAGGCGCCCACGAGCGCGCGCATGCGCAGGCTGCGGGCGAGCGAGGCACGCCGGCGGGCGATCCCCCCCTGGTCCCGGCCATCGCGCTTGCCGCCGCGATCTGCCCCGGAGAGCGCTCGCCAGGCGTGCACGGTCGCGATCCCGTTGAGCGTGTCTCCGGTGCGCGCGTCTCTGGCCACGGCGTGCCTCCAGGCGTACATCGGCGCGGTCACGGCCTCGTAGTCCTCGACCGTGGCGAGCGTCTGAGGCGGGCGTCCCAGCAGGCGGCCCATGGCGCCAACGCTGAGGCGCTCGATCGTGGGAATTGTCAGATGACAGTCCAGATAGTGCCCGTGCGTCGCGTAGACGTCCGGGCGCACCCACAACCCGGGGTAGGCCGAGCGCACGCGCGCCGGAGCCGCCCATTCGGCGAAGCGCTCGAGCATCGGCGAGGTCTCCTCGGCGGTCAGGAGCTGCTCGACGCCGAGTGGATCGGGCGCCGGTTGTTCGGCACGCTGCGCCAGCCACGGCTCGATCGTGGCGTGATCGTGATTGCCCGCGACCACGATCAGCTCGCCGCCGCCGATCGCCTTGCCGAGATCCTCGAAGAACGGCCGGGCGACCGCCAGCGCTTCACGGGGCGGGCCGTGACGCAGCTCGAGCACGTCGCCGAGCAGCACCACGCGATCGACCTCCGCCGCCGCCCGCAACAGCGGCTCGCGCAGATCTGCCCTGCGCAGCAGATCGGAGCGCGAGACGCTGCCGAGGTGCAGGTCGGAGAGGATCAGCGTGCGCATGTCTTCTGGGCGTTGGGGCGAGTGGCGGCCACGAAGCGAGCCGCTGAGCGGTCTGAGGCTACGCAGTGGTGACGGGCGCGTTCATCCTAGGATCTGCGCGGCACCGCAATCGCAGTCGTCATGCGGGATTCGCGGCGCCAGTTGCTTCGCGGATCTGCTTGGGGAGCATGAAGCGCACGTCCTCGCGGATCACGGGGAACTCCGCCACGTCGGCGACGCCCCGTGCGCGGAAGAAGTCGACAAGATCCTGGACGAGGTTCTCGGGCGCGCTCGCCCCGGAGGAGATGCCCACGACGCGCCTGTCCTTCAGCCACTCCTCGCGCACCTCGCTGGCCTTGTCGATCAGGTGCGCCTCGGTTCCGCAGTCGCGGGCGACCTCGACGAGCCGCACCGAGTTGGAGGAGTTGCGCGAGCCGATCACGAGCATCAGATCGCAGCCGTCGGCCAGCTGCTTGACGGCCGCCTGGCGGTTGGTGGTCGCGTAGCAGATGTCATCGGTACGTGGAGAGGCGATCGTCGGAAAGCGCTCGCGCAGGCGCTCGAGGATCGCGCTGGTTTCATCGACCGCAAGCGTCGTCTGCGTGACGTAGGCGACGCGCTCGGGGTCCTCCACCACGAGCTCGTCCACATCCTGCTCGCTCTGCACGAGCACGATCCGCTCGGGGGCCTCGCCCATCGTGCCTTCGACCTCCTCGTGGCCGTCGTGACCCACGAGCACGATCGTGTAGCCGTCCTCGGCGAAGCGCAGCGCCTCGCGATGCACCTTTGTGACGAGTGGGCAGGTCGCGTCGATCGTCTGCAGTCCGCGCGCCTTCGCGCCTTCGCGCACGGCGGGAGAGACACCATGGGCGGAGAACACGCAGACCGCCCCCTCGGGCACCTCGGTCTCCTCTTCGACAAAGACCGCGCCACGCTCGCGCAGGCGCTCGACGACGTGCTTGTTGTGGACGATCTCCTTGCGCACGTACACCGGCGCGCCGTGAATCACCAGCGCGCGTTCGACCGTCTGCACGGCACGATCGACGCCCGCGCAGTATCCACGTGGAGCCGCGAGCAGCAGCTTCTCGACGGTGTTCGGCACGAGAGCCATTGTAGGGCGCGCCCAGGTACCCTAAGCGCTGGTGCCCCAACGCCACCTCGACAGACTGACTCCCGTCGACGCCTCCTTTCTGCATCAAGAGGGCGCCCACTCGCACATGCACGTGGGCGGGCTGACGATCGTCGAGGGTCCGGCGCCTGACGTGCGCGAGTTGCTCGAGCAGATTCGCAGGCGCCTGCACCTCGTCCCGCGCTATCGCCACAAGCTGGCATTCACGGCTATCGACAGCGGCCGGCCCGTGTGGATCGACGACCCGAGCTTCAACCTCGAGTACCACATACGCCACACCGCGCTGCCGACACCCGGTGGCTGGGAGCAGCTGTGCGGCCTGACCGCACGGATCTTCTCCCAGCAGCTCGACCGCTCCAAGCCGTTGTGGGAGATGTGGCTGATCGAGGGTCTGAAGGACGATCGTTTCGCGCTGATCTCAAAGACCCATCACGCGCTGATCGACGGCATCGCCGGCGTCGACTTGGCAACCGTGCTGTTCGACCTCTCCCCCGAGCCGCCGCCGATCCGCCACTCCGGGCGCGCCTGGCAGCCACATCCGGAACCGGGGACCGCCGAGCTTCTCGCCGCGGGCGTGCGGGGAGCCGTGCGCGCGGGAGTCGATCTGGCGGAGGGCGCGATCGACGCGCTGACGCACCCCGATCGAGCCGTCGCCCGGGCGCGCGAGGCGGCTGAGGGGGTCGGCGAGATCGTCTGGGCGGGTCTGAACCCGGCTCCGGAAACGCCGCTGAACGTCCCGATCGGCCCGCACCGGCGCTTCTTCGGCATCGGCAACAGGCTGGATGACTTCAAGGTCATCAAGAACGCGTTTGGCGGAACCGTCAACGACGTCGTGCTCGCGGTCGTGACCGGCGCTCTGCGCACATTCCTGATCTCCCGAGGGCGACGCACGGAGGGCGTGGAGATGCGCGCGCTCGTGCCTGTCTCCGTGCGAGCTGTCGACGAGCACGGCGACGGCGGTAACCGGATCGTCGTGATGCGCGGGCCGCTGCCGGTCTACATCGCCGATCCGGTACAGCGGCTGCGGTTCGTCTCGCAGGCGATGGATGGCCTGAAGGAGTCCAAGCAGGCGCTCGGCGCCGAGGTGATCTCCGGCGCGCAGAACTTCGCCCCGCCGACGATTCTCGCGCAGGCCTCGCGGCTGAACTTCTCCACGCGCCTGTTCAACCTGCTCGTCACGAACGTGCCCGGTCCCCAGTTCCCGCTGTACGTGCTCGGGCGCGAGATGCTCGAGGCCTATCCGGTCGCCTTCCTGCCTGAAAACCACGCTCTGGCAATCGCGATCATGTCCTACAACGGCCAGATGAACTTCGGGCTGCTCGGCGACTTCGACGCGCTGCCCGACATCGACACGATCAGCGACAGCATCGCCACGGAGCTCGCGACACTGCTCTCGCTGGCGCGCCAGCCGGTCCCGGCGCCCGCCTGAGCGGGCGCCGCGCGGCGCGGGTCAGCCCTCGACGATCGGGGCGACCCTCGCGACGAGCATCAGCGTGCGCCACTGCACCACTGTCGGCGTGCCCGGAGCGGCGATCGCGACCATCACGGAGACCTTCAGATGACGCCGGCGCTCGAGCAGCGCGAGGCCACTGTGGGAGAGCTGCCCGTGCACTGCCGCCCGCTGGCCACCGCGCAAGCTCGTGACCGCCGAGCCCAGCAGCACGGGCGTCTTGACGCGAGCACTGTGAGCGCCATGGACACCGCGCAAGGCGAGGTTGGCCGTGAGGACGGTGCGCACCCGGCAGAGCGCGACACCGGCCGGGCAGAGCGCTCCGATCCCGGTGTTCACGGTGAACCGCGAGCGGTGTCGCGACAGCGAGATCAGCCGCAGGTGCAGGTCCGGCGCGGCGACGGGGCCGACGGTCGTGGGCGGCGCGATCAGCGCCGGAGCCGCGGCGGCGGGCGCTTCGGAGATCGGAGCGGTCACGACGGAGGGCGAGGAGTCGCCGGCGGGAACGCCGGTGCCCTCCAGCCCCACCGCGGACACGCCCGCCTGAGAATTGGTGATCAGGATGATCGAGGCATCCTTCTGCCCAAGAGCCGTGGGCTTGAAGGCAACGGTGATCGTGCACGACTCGCCGGGTTCGATGTAGCGATTGCTGCACGTCTGGCCGACGATCGGGAACATCAAAGGCGTCCCGGAGACGACGAATCCCCCCTGGACGGCGAGGGGGTAGTCGCCCGTGTTCGAGACGGTGAAGGTCTGTTCCAGCGAGGAGCCGAGGGCGACGTTGCCGAGCAGGGCCTGCTGCGGGTCGACGCTGAGCCGCGGCCCTTCCGCGCCGACACCCGAGAGCGCCACGACGAGCGGCGTGTTGGCCGCGTCGCTCGTGACGAGCAGCTGTGCGCTCTTGGCTCCCGGCGAGGAGGGCGAGAAGCGAATGCCCACGCCACAGGAGTTGTTGGCGTAGAACGTGTTGCCTGCGCAGTTGCCGTAGTCGATGCTGAAGGAGGAGGCGTCGGGACCGGTGATTTCCACCCCGTCGATGTGCGTGGCGGCATCCGAGTTGAAGATGCTCACCTGTTCGGAGCGGCTATCGCCGTCGATGACCATGGAGAAGTCGAGCGGACTCGCCGAGAGCGTTCCGGTGGTGCCCGTGCCCGAAAGCGCGACTTCGACCGTTCCGGTGCTGTCGGTTAGCACGAGCGTGGCGCTCTTGGCACCCGGAGTCTGCGGCTGGAACTGAACGCTCACTTCACAGGAGAACGTCGGTTCTACGGTTCCGCAGCTATTGCCGGACACCGAGAAGGCGCCAGCGTCGCCGCCGGTGATTTCGACGGCTTTCACGTTCGTCGCGGCTTCCGAGCCGTTCAGAAGGCTCACGCTCTGCTGCGGATAGCTGCCATGGACTTCGGTTGGGGAGAATTCCAGGGCGGAGGCGGACGGCGTCAGCGCCTCGTCGGCGAGCGCGGGGGCGGCGCCGGCGAGCATCACGGCGAGCGCGGTCAAACAGAGAATGGTCGTCTTGCGAAAGCTGTTCACGGCGTGCTCCTTGGTCGTGGAGATGGCAGGCTTCGATCGCCCGCCCCGCCCAGGGGGACGGCCACGGCGATGCGTTGATGCGTGCCTCATCGGCCCTCCATCGGCCGAACTTGAGCGCCGCGAGCCCTCACGCTCCACGAGGTGGCTTGATACGGGGATACACGCGGTCCGCGAGCTGCGCCGTCAGCGCCGAGTGCTCGTCAGCCGGCGGCGCGGCGGGGGCTCAGTAGCCCAGTGCGAACTTCGCGTCCTCGCTCATCTTCTCCGGCGACCACGGCGGCGTGAACACCATCTCCGACTCGACCACCTTGACGCCATCCAGTTCGCCCACGAACTCTTCGATCTGCTCTGTCACCTGCGGGCCGATCGGGCAGCCCGGGGTCGTGAGCGTGAACGTCACGTTCACATTGCCGTCATCGACCGCCACGCCGTAGATCAGCCCCAGCTCGACGAAATCCAATCCAAGCTCCGGATCGATCACGTTCGAGAGGGCGTCCATCACGTCATCGACGGTCGGCGTGGCCGCAAGCTCGGACATGCTCCGAGTCTAGCGAGAGCGCTAGTTATCGCAGCCGAGGCGGTCCCACATGTACAGCTGTATGCACTCGGTGGCGAGCTCGATCGCACGATCGCGGGAAAGCCGTGGCAGGACCGTGTCGAGGGCCTGCTCCTCCGAGACGCCCGCTTGGAAGGCTTCCTCACCGCGGAAGCCCGCCGCGATCTTCAGCGCCTCGCGCCGGTTCTCGCCGAGGCTGGGGAACACTCCCACGAGGAAGTCCGTGTTGGGGATCGGCTGACCGACCTCCAGCGAGGCGTGCCAGGCGGCGAGCAGATGCAGGTCGTCCTCGTCGAGATCGGCGATCGCCTTCGCGTAGTGGACCGACAGCTCCTGGTCGGGGATGTCGTCCACCCACGCGCGCACGACCTCGCTGACCAGCTGGCGGCGTGCCTCGCGCCCGACGGACTCGGCGATCACTCGAATGGCGTCCTGGGGCTCGATGAAGCAAAGGGGCATCGTGACTCCCGCGGGGATGGAAACAACTGACAGGAAGGACTGTAGGCGGCGGTGTGGACGGCACTTTCGGCGTGCCAGCGGACGACGCGAGCGCGGCGGACGGACCGCGTGCGGTCGTGCTCTGCTCAGAGCCCAAGCGCCTCGCGGGCGCGCTCCAGCGCGTCGCGATCGCAGGTGCCGGGCGCTACTCCAAGGCTTGCCCGCTCGCCCACCCCCCAGCCGGCAAGCGCCGGCTCGAGCGCTTCCACCGGGACCGAGATCGCCTCGGCGAGCGCCGCGGCGCGGCGCTCCAAGAGCAGCGGATCGCCGATCGCGAATACGCGCTTGGCGGCCAGCGTCGCGGGATCGCTCGCGGACTGCCCGCGCGCGCCGGAGAGGTGCAGCGAGTCCGCCTGCAGCTCGTACAGGCCCAGCGCCCCCAGCACCACCAGCAGGTCATAGCGCCCTGCGCGCGAGAAACCGGGCAGCGCGAGCCGCTCGAACAGCCGCTCGAAGCGCCGCTGCGGGCTCCAGCCGGACTCTCCCGCGAACGCGAGCTGCTGCGAGGAGGCCTGCCCGACCCAGTTGCGATAGGCGTTCAGCGTCTCTGCGCCGCGCGCTGCGTTGTGCGAGCTGCGCGGGCCCAGTGGGATCTCCGAGAGCTCGTCCAATGCCCGCCAGTCGCCGGCCAGGGCCAGGCGGACGCCGGCGAACGGGTCCTCGCCCTCCAGCGGACAGAGATAGGCGATCAGAAAGCACGTCCACGTCGCCTGCTCCAGATCGCGCTCGGCGAGCGCCCGAGCCTCGCCGTAGAGGTCCGGTGGATCGCTGCCGAGCAACAGCAGGCGCCCGCTTGCGAAGGCGATCTCGTCGATCAGCCGCTCGGCGTCGGCGGAGGCGCGCAGACCCGGAAGCAGCTCGCAGCTATAGCCGTCCTCGGCGGCGCGCTCCTGGCGACGCACGTGAACGCTCTCGCCGCGCCCGCTGCGCCGCCGCGCCGAGCCGCCGTTGGCCGGGCCGCGTGCCTTCGCGCCGCCGCGTGCGGGTCGCGCGCCCGCAGCGTGCCCCGGCAGCGTCTTGCTGCAGATCGGGCAGCGCTCTAGGAAGCGGTTGTGACGGCAGAAGGTCGGCACGGCACCGGTTGCTGAAAGCCTTTCGCGCGCGCCCGGTCGAGTCCCTCCGCGCGCTCCTTGGCAAGGTCGTGGAGGTAGTCGTCGTAGTCGACCTGGATCGTGTGGCGCTTGGAGGCCACGTAGCGCTCGCGCATGCTCTGCTGGTCGTGCTCGATGTCCGCACGGACAGCGCTCGGAGCCGGCAGCGCGTAGTCGCCCAGCAGGTAGTCGCCCACCCACGCGCCCTGGGCCTCGGCGAGCGGCATGATCGCGCCGAGCGGCTGCAGCAGGCCGATGAAGGCCACGTTGGGGATCTGCGGGTGAAAGACGCGCCGGAACAGCTCGATGTGGTTCTCCGGCGCTGAGATCAGCTGCTCGTCGAAGAACGGGAAGGTGATCTTGTAGCCGGTGCAGTAGACGACGATGTCGGCATCGACCACGCTGCCGTCGGCGAAGCGCACCCGCGTGCCCTCCAGCGCGGCGATGTTCGGCTTCGGCTCGATCGTCCCGTGCTGGATGCGGTCGAGAATGCGCCCAGATACCGTCGGGTGGGCCTCGCCGAAGCGGTGATTGGGCTTGGGCAGGCCGTAGCGCTCGGGCGGGCCAGAATAGCTCTTGAGCAGCGCCTGCACGAAGCGCTGGCGGATCTTGAATGGCACCCGCGGGTCGTTGCGGAACTGATCGACCGGTTTCCCGAACAGGTACTTGGGGACGATCCACACGCCCTGGCGGGCCGCCAGATAGGTGCTCTGCGCCACGTATGAGGACTCCACGGCGATGTCCATCGCCGAGTTGCCCATCCCCAGGACGACCACCCGCTTGCCGGCGAAGATCGAGTTGTCGATGTAGGAGTGCGCGTGCATCTGCTCGCCGGCGAACTGCTCGGCGCCTGGGAACGCGGGTTCCGGCCAGCGCGCATTCCAGTGATGGCCGTTGGCGACGAGCAGCGCGTCGTACTCGCGCGTCTCCCCGCTCTCGAGCTCGATCTCCCAGGCGCCGTCCTCGCGGCGCGAGGCGTGCTGCACGCCGGTTTCGAAGGAGATCTTCTCGCGGAAGCCGAAGTGATCGACGTAGTCGTCGAAGTAGGCCGCTATCTGCGTGTGATGGGGGAAGTCCGGATAGGACTCGGGCATCGGGAAGTCCGAATACTCCATGCGCGGACGCGAGGTGTTGATGAACAGATCGCGATAGGCCGCCGACATACCGTTCTTGTTGGCGAACACCCAGTTGCCCCCGACACGGTCGGACTTCTCCAGGCAATCGAACGGGATCGAGCGCTCGTGCAGCGCCTTGGCGGTCGCGATGCCGGATGAGCCCGCGCCGATGATGCAGGTGCGCGGGCGCCCGCCGGAGTCCGATCGGCCGTTTTCGAGCGCCTCGCTCATCAGGGTTTCAGCGTAGAGGAAATACCCCTGGCGGGCGAGGCTAGTCCTTGGCGACGATGCCAGGCCCGGCGTGGTTCGGCGGGCCCTCGGGACCTTCGTCGGCGTCGGCGTGCCCGGCCAGGCCCTCGTCCACCGCCAACGGCGGGACAGAGGCGGCCTGCCCGTTGCGCCGCCCCGCGAGGTAGCGATCGACCATCCGCGCGCACTGGCGGCCCTCGTTGATCGCCCACACGATCAGCGACTGGCCACGGCGAGCGTCGCCGGCGCTGAAGACGCCCTCCACCGAGCTTGCGTAGGGCTTGGCCGTCTTGACGTTGCCGCGGGGGTCCTTCTCGACGCCGAGCTGGTCGAGCAGCTCCTGCTCGGGATGCAGGAAACCCATCGCCAGCAATACTAGTTGCGCCTTCAGCTCGCGCTCGGTGCCCGGTACCGCGGCGAACGGCGGCTCGGGCTCGGCCCGTGCGACGTGCAGCGCGGCGACCCCGCCGTTTCCGTCATCGGAGAAGCGGGTGGTCACGATCGAGTAGTCCTGCTCGCCCGCGTGGGCCTCCTGCGCCTCCTCCATCGCGTAGCTGAGGCGGTACTTCAACGGCCACTGCGGCCACGGCGTGCGCTCGTCGGGGCGGCGCGGCGGCGGCTCGGGCAACAGCTCCAGCTGGGTGATCGAGCGCGCGCCCTCGCGGAGCGCGTTGCCGACACAGTCCGCGCCGGTGTCACCACCGCCGATCACGACCACGTCGCGATCCTTGGCGGTGATCTCTTGCCGCTGCTGCGGCTGAGCGACTTCCGGCTCGGGACCGAGCTCGCGCGCGACGAAGCGGTTGCGCTGGTAGAGATAGTCCATCGCGAAGTGAACGCCCTCCAGCTCCCGGCCGGGCACCGGCAGATCGCGGGGAACGCGCGAGCCGGTCGCAAGCACGACCGCGTCGAACTCTCCCCGCAGCTCCTCCACGCTCACGTCGCGCCCGACGTCGACGCCGCAGCGCAGCTCGACGCCCTCCGCGATCAGCTGCTGGACGCGTCGCTGCACGACGGTCTTCTCGATCTTGAAGTCCGGGACGCCGAAGCGCACCAGCCCGCCGATCGCCTCATCGCGCTCGAATAGCGTCACGCGGTGTCCGGCGCGGCGAAGCTGCTGCGCCGCCGCCATGCCGGCCGGCCCGGAGCCGACCACGGCGACCCCCTGACCGCTCTCCGTGCGAGGCGGCTTGGGGACGACCCAGCCCTCCGCCCAACCGCGATTGATGATCGAGTTCTCGATCTGTTTGATCGTGACCGCATCGCCCTCGCGGATCTCCAGCACGCACGCCGCCTCGCACGGCGCCGGGCACAGACGGCCGGTGAACTCGGGGAAGTTGTTGGTCGCGTGCAGCTGATCGATCGCCTCCCGCCAGCGATCGCGATAGACGAGGTCGTTCCAGTCGGGAATCAGGTTGCCCAGCGGGCAGCCGTTGTGGCAGAAGGGCACACCGCAGTCCATGCAGCGGGCGCCCTGCTCGCGCAGCTCGCCGACGGGGCGCGTGAGCAGGAACTCGCGGTAATCGTGGGCGCGCTCACGCGGGTCCCGTTGCGGGATGCCGTGGCGCTCGATCTGGAGAAAGGCCCCGAGCTTGCCCATCAGGCCGGCACCGCCGCCTGCTGGCCGATCTCCGATCGGTCGGCCTGTTCGCCGAGAACGCGCTTGTAGTCGTGGGGCATCACCTTCACGAACGCGCCCTTCGCCAGCAGCTCCTCCCAGTCGCCCAGCACACGGGCGGCGACCGGCGAGTCCGTGCGCTGGCGGTGCTCTTCGATCAGCACGCGCAACTCGGCCGCGTCCGCCGTCGAGAGCGCTTCGAAGCCGACCATGCCCATGTTGCAGCGCCTGGAGAACTCCCCTTGCTCATCGAGCACGTAGGCGACGCCGCCGCTCATGCCCGCGGCGAAGTTGCGCCCGGTCGGTCCGAGCACGACCACGCGGCCGCCCGTCATGTACTCGCAGCAGTGATCGCCGACGCCCTCCACGACCGCGTTGGCGCCCGAGTTGCGCACCGCGAAGCGCTCGCCCGCCAGGCCGCGGAAGAAGGCACGGCCGCGCGTGGCGCCGTAGAGCACGGTGTTGCCGACGATCACGTTGCGCTCCGCCTGGAAGTGCTCGCCCATACCGGCGCGTGGGCGCACCGCGATCACGCCCCCGGAGAGGCCCTTGCCGGCGTAGTCGTTGGCGTCGCCGCTCAGCGTGAACGTGACACCGGGTGCCAGCCAGCCGCCGAAGCTCTGCCCGGCGGAGCCCTCGAAGTCGACCACGATCGTGTCCTCGGGCAAGCCCTCTGCCCCATGCTCGGAGGCGATGTGGCTGGAGAGGATGCCGCCCACGCAGCGATTGCGGTTGCGGATCGGCAACTCCAGCCTGACCCGGCCGTCGCCGATCGACGGCCCGCTGCGGCGCCGCAGCGCCGGCTCGGAGCACTCCACGAGCTGCCAGTCCAGGGCGTCCTCGAGCACCGCCGGCGGCGGCTCGACGCGATGGCGAGGGGCGCCCTCGGGCAACTCGATGTGCGTGAGTATGTGGGTCAAATCGACCCCGCGCGCCTTCCAGTGGTCGATCGCCTCGCGGGCCGAGAGCAGGTCGACGCGGCCGATCGCCTCGTCCAGCGAGCGCAGCCCGAGCGAGGCGAGGATCTCGCGCACCTCCTCGGCGACGAAGAAGAAGAAGTTGACGACGTGCTCGGGCGTACCCTGAAAGCGCTTGCGCAGCTCGGGGTCCTGCGTGGCGATCCCAACCGGGCAGGTGTTCAGGTGACAGGCCCGCATCATGATGCAGCCGGTCGCGATCAGCGGAGCCGTCGAGAAGCCCATCTCATCCGCGCCGAGCATCGCGGCGATCACGACGTCGCGGCCCGTCTTCAGCTGCCCGTCGGTCTGCACCCTGATGCGCGAGCGCAGGTCGTTCAGCAGCAGCGTCTGCTGCGTCTCGGCCAGGCCGATCTCCCAAGGCACGCCCGCCGACTGGATCGAGGACTGCGGCGAGGCGCCGGTGCCGCCGTCGTGGCCGGCGATCAGCACGCGGTCGGCGTTCGCCTTGGAGACGCCCGCCGCCACCGTTCCGACGCCCACCTCGGATACGAGCTTGACCGACACCTCGGCCTTCGGGTTGGCGCAGCGCAGGTCGTAGATCAGCTGCTTGAGGTCCTCGATCGAGTAGATGTCGTGGTGCGGGGGCGGGGAGATCAGCCCGACGCCGGGCATCGTGTGGCGGATCGAGCCGATGTAGGAGTCGACCTTGTGGCCCGGCAGCTGACCGCCCTCGCCGGGCTTGGCGCCCTGGGCCATCTTGATCTGCAACTCGTCCGCGTTGACGAGGTAGTGGATCGTGACGCCGAAGCGCCCCGAGGCCACCTGCTTGATCGCCGAGCGGCGCCTGTCGCCGTTGGCGTCCGGCTGAAAGCGCGCCGGGTCCTCGCCGCCCTCGCCCGTGTTCGAGCGTCCGCCGAGGCGGTTCATGGCGATCGCGAGCGTCTCGTGCGCCTCGCGCGAGATCGATCCGAGGCTCATGGCCCCCGTGCAGAAGCGCTTGACGATCTCGCTCGCCGGCTCGACCTGCTCGAGCGCGATCGCCGCCGGCCCGCTCGTGCCGGCGGGGCCGAATTTCAAGAGGCCGCGCAGGGTCGCCTTGCGCGCCGCGTCCTCGTTGATCGCGGCTGCGTACTCGCGGTACTTCTCGAACGCCGCGCTCCCCCGGACGGCCTCGTACGCCTCGCCGTCGCCCTTCAAAGCGGCGCCGACGTCGCCGTTGGCGCTGCGCACGGCGTGCTGGACGAGCGCGATCGTCTCGGGGTTCCACATGTGGTGCTCGCCGTCGCGCCGCCAGGCATAGACGCCGCCGACCGGCAGCAGGTCGTCCTGCGGCACGGGGTAGGCGCGGGCGTGACGCTCGAGCGCCTCCTCGGCCAGCACGTCCTGGCCGACTCCGCCGATGCGCGAGGCCGTGCCGGTGAAGTGGACGTCGATCAGCTCGCGCTCCAGGCCGACGGCCTCGAAGATCTGCGCGCCGCAATAGGACTGGATCGTCGATATCCCCATCTTGGAGATCGTCTTCAAGAGCGCTTTTCCGAGCGCTTTGACGACATTCTCGGCAGCCTCCACGGCGCCGACGACGACCTCGCTCCCATCGGCGCCCGCGCGTGTGATGGCCTTCTGGTTGAGGACCATGTCGTCGAGCGTCTCGAGCATCAGATAGGGGTTGATCGCGCTCGCGCCGTAGCCGATCAACGTGGCGAAGTGGTGGACCTCCCGCGGCTCGCCGGACTCGAGGATGATCCCGGCGCGCAGGCGCGTGCCCTCGCGCACGAGATGGTGGTGGACGGCGGCCACCGCCAGCAGCGAAGGGATCGGAACACGGCGAGGGCCGATCAAGCGGTCTGAGAGGACGATGATGTTGACGCGTTCGTCGATCGCCTCCTGCGCTTCGCGGCAGATCCGGTCAAGCGCCCCGCGCATCCCCTCGGCCCCCTCCTCGCGCGACCAGGTGATGTTGATCGTGCGTGCCGCGAACACGTCGTGGGAGACGTGCCTGAGCGTCTCGAGCTCGCGGTTGAGCAGGATCGGCTGGTTCAGCACGAGCTTGTGCGCGTGCTCGGGCGTCTCGGCGAACAGGTTCAGCTCGGTGCCGAGGCTCGTTGCGAGGCTCATCACGATCTCCTCGCGGATCGGGTCGATCGGAGGGTTGGTGACCTGCGCGAACAGCTGCTTGAAGTAGGAGAACAGCGGCGGCGCCTGCTCGGAGAGCACCGCCAGGGACAGGTCGTTGCCCATCGAGCCGACCGGCTCCGCCCCGTCTCGGGCCATCGGCGTGAGCAGCACGCGCAGATCCTCTTGGGAATATCCGAAGGCACGCTGGCGAGCGCGCAGCGGCTGGTCTGAGATCGTCACCTGATCAGACGGCGGCAACTCGGCGAACGGCACTGCGCTGCGCGTGTACCACTCCCCGTAGGGCTTACGCGTGGAGACCTCGCGCTTGACCTCCTCGTCCTCGACGATCCGCCCGCGCTCGAGATCCACGAGGAACAGCTTGCCGGGCTGTAGACGACCGAGCCGGCGCACTTGCTCCGGCGGGATCTCCAGCAGCCCCGACTCCGAGCCGAGCACGACGTGCCCGTCGGTGGTCTCCACCCAGCGACCCGGACGCAGGCCGTTGCGGTCGAGCGTCGCGCCGACCACTCGGCCGTCGGTGAAGGCAACCGAGGCCGGGCCGTCCCACGGCTCCATCAGACAGGCGTGGAAGGCGTAGAAGCCCTTCAGCTCCTCGGGCAGATCCTCGCGGTTGCGGTAGGCCTCCGGGATCATCATCATCGCCGCGTGCGGCAGCGAGCGGCCGCCCAGCAACAGCAGCTCGAGCACGTTGTCGAACGTCGCCGAGTCCGAGTTCCCCGGGCTCACGACCGGCAGGATCTTCGGCAGATCCTCGCCGAACAGCTCGCTGCGCAGCTCGCTCTCGCGCGCGCGCATCCAGTTGACGTTGCCCATCACCGTGTTGATCTCGCCGTTGTGGCAGATCACCCGGTAGGGATGCGCGAGCTCCCAGCTCGGGAAGGTGTTGGTGGAGAAGCGCGAGTGCACGAGCGCGAGCGCGCTCTTGGCGCGCTCGTCGCGCAGGTCCGGATAGAAGGCCGCCAGCTGAAAGCTGATCAGCATCCCCTTGTAGTTGAGCGTGCGCGAGGAGCTCGACGCCACGTACAGCCCCGGCTCCTCGGCGGTCAGCTCGCAGACGCGCCGGATCACGTACAGCTTGCGCTCGAACGCGTCCTGGTCGGCAGCCTGCTCGGGCCCAGCGCCGACGAACAGCTGGCGGATCACCGGGCGGCAGGCCCCGGCGACCTCGCCGGTCTGCTCCGCGTCGACCGGCACCTCGCGCCAGCCGAGCAGCCGCTGACCCTCGGCCAGCACGGTCCGCTCCAGCAGCGCCTCGAGCCGCCCGCGGGTGGCCGCGTCGTTTGGCAGGAAGCACATCAACACCCCGTAGGCGCCCGGCGCCGGCAGCTCAAAGCCGACGGCGCCACGCAGCAGCTCGTCGGGCATCTGCATCAGGATCCCCGCGCCGTCGCCGGTGCGTGGGTCGGCGCCGCTGGCGCCGCGATGCTCGAGGTTCTCGAGTGCCGTGATCGCACGCTCGATGACCTCGTGAGTCGGCTTGTTGTCCAGGCGCGCGACCATGCCCACGCCGCATGCGTCGTGCTCGAAGCGAGGGTCGTAGAGTCCGACGGCCTTTGGCGGCTGCATGATGTGCGAGTTCATGGAAGTGCTCCCTTGGGGCGGTGCATCCCCCGTGGCGCGGGCAGGCGGGCACCTGAGGCGGAGCCAGAAAGCGTAGCAGCGCAGCCGCCCCGCAAACTGCCGCAGCGAGCGAGAATCCCGCCCCCGCCGCGACGGGCCGGAAGGCCGGCGTTCAGGGACTTTCACGGGTGATCGCCGCCGGCGCCCGCCGGAGCGCCGGGATCCTCGCGCAGCGTCTCCGTCTCACCCCACGAGCACAGGCCCGTTCGTCCCGGGCAGGTGAGGCACAGGCCACGATGCGGGCGCGGACTGACGGCGAACGGCCGCTCCCGCGCACGTGCGATCCTCGACGCCAGCCGCGCCTCGAGCGCCGGCCGATCCGCGGCCGTGTAGCGCGCCGCGACCGGCTCCTGCGGGCGCTCCAGGAACCAGTGCACGACCTCGACCCCGAGGGCGCCGTCGCGCAGCACGGCGAGCGCGTACAGCAGCCTCTGGATCGCGTACTCGCGCTCCACCAGCTCGCCCAGCTCGACGTCAGCCGCGACCCTGTCGCTCTTGTAGTCGAGGACGAGCAGGGAGCCGTCCGCCTCCCCCGCCAGCAGGTCGATGACGCCCGTGACGAGTGGCTCGCGCTCGCCCAGCGAGAACGCGAAGGGGTGCTCGCGGCGCACGGTCTCAGCCGCCGCCACGCGCGCGGCGGGCGGCGCCTGGCTCGCGGCGGCGATCAGCGCGGCGATCTCCGCGCGCTCGCCCTCCCCCACGCGCAGCCCCAGCTCGCGCCCGGCGAGCGCCACCTCCGCGGGCGCGGGCGGGCGCGGCGCCGCAAAGTCGAGCGTCTCCATCAGGGCGTGCACGAGCGTTCCGCGGGCGCGCGCCTCCAGGCCCGTGCTCCCCGCCGCGGCGCGCGCCGCGGCGCGGTCCTCGCCCAGCCGCAGCACCCGTTCGAGGTAATAGCGGTAGCCACAGCGCTCCAACTCGGTAAGCGAGGTGTAGCTGAGGGCTGGGAACGGGTCCTCGACATGCGCTTCGCGCGTTCGCGACACCCGCGGCTGCTCACCCGCCGCCGCGGTCGATCCGGGAGGCCGCGGCAGCGGAGTGGCCGGCGCCGCGGGCGCGGCCGGCGCGGAGCGTGGGACCGGCGCAGCGCGATCGCCGGAGATGCCCAGCGTCGTTTCGGCGCCCGCCGGGGTGTTCAACCGGCAGCGCACGCTCACTGCCCCCGCGAGACCCGCCGCGCCGAGGCGCAGGTCGTGCACGGCCGCCGCGCCACTCTGGAGGGTCGCCGGAAGCTCCTCGCAGAGCGCCGGCCCCAGCCAGGAGATCGGGGTCGGAGCCTGGGCCGATCGCGGCCAGCGCTGGAAGTCAATCGAGCCGCTCAGCAGCAGCCGCTCGCGGGCGCGGGTCATGGCGACGTAGAGAACCCTGTCCTCCTCCTCGGCTTCGGCTCGCCGGCGCTCCGCACAGAGCTGCTCGTAGTCCAGCGCCGGGCTCGATCGGGCGCCGTCGAGACCGACCAGGCGCACCCCGATGCGATCGCCGTCCACGAGCAGATCGGGCGTTTGCGTGTTGGGCTGGCGCCCGAGGTCAGCCAGGCAGACGACCGGGAACTCAAGGCCCTTGGCCGCGTGCACGGTCATCAGCCGCACGGCGTCGGGCTCGACCCCGTCCACGGGCGCGTCCGGCTCGACCGTGACGGCGTCCTTCAGGTGCTCGACGTGATCGAGGAAGCCCCGCAGATCGCGGCCTTCGCTCGCTTCGAAACGGCGTGCCAGGCGCAGCAGCTTCTGCACGTTGGCAAGTCGCCGCTCGCCCCACTCGAGCGCGAGCACGTGCTCGCGATAGCCGCTCGCCTCGATTGCCCGCACGATCAGCTGGGAGAGCGTGCGCCGCGAGGCGCCCGCGCGCTCGCTCTGCAACAGCGCGCAGAAGCTCGCCAGCGCCTGACGGTCGCCCGCGGGGAGCCGCAGCAAGAGCCCGTCCTCGCCGGCCACCGCGCCGAGCGCCGTCTCCCACACTCCGCGGCGATCAGCGCGTGCGGCGTCCGCGAGCAGCGCCAGGCAATCCCTCGAGCAGCCGACCAGCGGCGAGGCGAGCGCGCCGTAGAGCGCCTCCTCGTCGAGCGGATTGGCCAGCGCCCGCAGGTAGGCGATCAAATCGCCGATCTGCTGGTGGCCCCAGAACGTGCCGACGGCCGCCAGCGTGCGCAGGCCACGAAGCTGCAGGGCCCGCTCGAACACCTCCAGGTCCCCCGAGGCGCGCAGCAGCACGACCACGTCGCCCGCCCGCGCCTGCCCGGCGTACACCAGCTCGGAGACCCGCTGGGCCAGCATCCGCGCCTCCGCCTGCCGCCACGACTGCGCATGGGGCAACCCGGCGGCGAGCGCCGCGGCCAGCCCTTCCCGCTCCTCCCAGCCCCCGGCGTCCGTCAGCAGCAGCTCGACCGCCGGCTCCTGGTCCGGCCGGGCGTCGCCGCCGCGACCCGCCACCAGCGGCTGATAGTTCGAGAAGCGCCCCGCAAAGACGGCGTTGACGACCTCCAGCAGCGGCTCGCGGCTGCGGAAGTTACGCGTCAAGGCGAGGCTTGCGCCCCCCTTCTCGAGCTCAGCCCGCCGCTCGCGGAACAGCCGCACGTCGGCGTGCCTGAATCCGTAGATCGACTGAAGCTCGTCGCCGACCGTGAACAGGTTCCCGCGCTCCAGCGCCTCGAGGATGCCCAGCTGGCGCGGATTGGTGTCCTGGAACTCGTCCACCATCAGCAGCTCAAAGCGCTCCGACCAGGCGGCCCGCACGCCCTCGCGCTCGTCCAGCAGCGCCCGTGCGAGCAGCTCCAGATCATCGAAGTCGACTGCGCCACGCCCGCCCTTGAGCTGCTCGTATGCCTGGCCGAAGAGCTGCAGCAGCTGATCGAGCAGCACGCAGTCCCCGGCTGCGTTCTTCTCGGACTGCTCGGAGGGCTCGCCGATCGCGGGCGCCGGCAGGCGCGGCCGGCGCTGGCCGCGGCTGCGCAGTTCCCCGTAGACGCGCTCGAGCATCGCGCGGACGCGATCGACGCCGTAGGCGGCGAGCAGGTCCACGGCCTCGTCGCGTTCGCCCACGAGGAACGTGCGCAGGGCCGCTTTGAACGCCAGCTCCCGCAGGCGCCCCGCCAGACCCTCGTCGAGGATCGCGAAGTCGGGGTCGAGCCCCGCCGCCAGCGGGTGAGCGCGTAGCAGGCGCGCGCAGAAGCCGTGGAAGGTGCCCACGAAGGCGGCCTCGGTGTCGCGTGCCGCCTCGCGGTCTCCCAGCTCCAGCAGGCGTGCTCGCACGCGGGCGCGCAGCTCCCCCGCGGCGCGCTCGGTGAACGTGATCGCGAGGATCCGCCCCGGCGCCACGTCGTCGTCGCGGACGGCTCTCACGAAACGCTCCACGAGCACGGAGGTCTTTCCGCTCCCGGCCGCCGCCGAGACGATCAGCGGCTCCGAGCGACGGGCTGCCGCCTGCTCCTGCTCGGCCGTGAGGCCCTCGCCCGGTCCACCGGCGACCGGCCGCTGCTCCGGCGGCTCAAGCCCAGGCAGCGTCTCGGCCTGCGCTCGCCGAGCCGCGCCCGCCCCAGCCGCGCTCACCGCTCGCACCGGCAGATCGTCGGGTACATGCAGCCGCCCCTGAAGGCGCACGTCTGTGGGCGCGCCTCCAGCTCGCCCCGGCCGGCCTGAGCGGCCACCTGCTGGGCGGCGGCGAGCGCCTCTGCGAGCAGCTCCTGCACGTCTGCGTGATCGCGAACGTCGGGCCGCACGCACTCGATCTCGACCCCGCTGTCGCCGTCGAGCACGCCACGAGCGCGCAGGTCCTCCCCCGACAGCGGCTGATAGAGGCCGCCGACGACCTGCACGCCGAGCAGCCGTTCGGCCGCGCGCATGTACAGAGCCACCTGCAGGTTGCCGTCCTTGATCCATCTGGCGGCCGGTGGGGCTTTGCTGCTCTTGTAGTCGTAGACCACCGCCTCGCCGCCGGCGCCCACGTCGATGCGGTCGATCCGGCCCCGCAGCCTGACGCCACCGCCCAGGTCAAGGACGGGCAGCTCGGTCGCCTCGCCGCGTTCATCGCCCTCGGCGAAGCCAAACCCGAGCTCCAGCTCGCGCGGCTCGAGCTGGCTCTCGCTGTCGGCGGCGTGCCGCAGGTAGCGATCGAGGTCCGCGTGCAGCCGCCGGCGTACAGCCGTGCGCCGCTCAGGCGCGACCGACAGCGGGTGCTCGGCCTCGTTCTCAGCCAACGCCACGGCCAGCAGCTCGCGCGCCCGCCCGAGGACGCCGCCGGTCACGCGTGCCGAGCCGGTCTCGCGGCGCAGGCCCTCCAGCGTGTCCTTCAGCGCCGCATGGGCGAGCCCGCCGCGCGCGAGCGGCTCCGGTTGCGGCTCGAAGGCGCCGGGACGCAGCATCCGCTCGACGAACCAGCCCACCGGGCAGCCGATCCATTTTTCCAGCGAGGAGGCCGACCAGACGTGCTCGCGCAGGGCGCCCAGCAGCCGCTCGTCGCGCAATGGCCCGCCCACATGCGCGGTGAGCGGCGCCGGAGTCTCCGCAAGAGCCTCCTCCACGGCCCCCAGCGGCCTGCGCAGGCGCTCCTCTGAGAGCCGCCGGTCGAACAGATCGCAGACGTCGTCCACGAACAGCGAGCGCGGCTGCGCCTCGCCGTCGTCATCGGCTACGTGCCAGCTGAGGAACAGCTGCTCCTGCGGGCGCGAGATCGCGGCGTAGAGCAGATAGCGCTCGGCGGCCAGCACGTCCTCGTGCTCGCCGAGCACGAGGCCGGAGACCTCGGCCAGCCGCCGCCGCTCCTCCTCGGCCAGTAGCGGCTGCGGGCGAGCGCGGGCGGGAAAGGCCCCCTCCTGCAGCCCGCACACGAACAGCGCCTTGACCCTACGCGCGCGCAGCGCCAGCGGGTCGAGCACCGCGACGGCGCCGGGCACGGGACCCTCGCCGCTGAACAGCTCTGTCCCCTCCAGCACGCGCGCCAGCTCAGCGGCTGTGGCAGGAGCGAGATCGGGTGCGATCCGCGCAAGCTCGCGCAGCTCCGCGAGGGCCGCCCGCGCGACGGCGAGCGCCCGCGCCTCATCCCGCTCCTCAGACCCGAGCACCTCCGCGCTCGCCCGCCGGGGGGCGCTGAACAGCCACAACAGCTCGCGCACGGCGCGCTCGCACAACGCCCGCGCCCCGCGCCCCTGTGCCTCGGCGAGCCGGTCGATCGTCTCCAGGGGCCAGTGACGCTCCTCCCACAGGCCGCGGGCCTGCTCGGCGCTGAGCGCGCCGCTGCGGCGAGCTCTGAGCTCGAGCGCGTCCGCGAGCGCGGCGTTCTCGAGCAGCCCGGGGGCGCGCAGCCAGGCGAGCAGATCGCCCAGCTCGCCCGCCGGCGAGCCGTCAGCGAGCGGCACACAGCGCAGCAGCCCGAGCAGCGCGCGGCCGATCGCCGTGTCGCCGAGCGGCCGGCGGCGTTGCAGGGCGAAGGGGATATCAAGCGCCGCAAAGACCTCCTCGAGCAGGTCCGTGTCGACACCGGCCTGGCGCCTCAGCACGGCGATCTCCTCGGGTGCCGTCCCGCGATCGAGCAGCACGAGGATCTCCTTCGCGATCAGCTCCAACTCGGCGCGCTCGCCGCCGCCCTCCAGCAGGCGCACGGCCGTCCCCGGATCGACCCGCGCGGCGCCGGGCTCGAACAGGGAGCGCTCGAGATGGCTCAGCGCGAGGCGCGAGCGCGGCGCGTAGTGCTCCTCGCGCGGCGGGCACTCGCGCAGCGCCGACGCCAGCGGGGCGAGCGCGTGAAAGCTCGCCGCGCGACCGGCGAAGGCTGTGCGCCCTGGCTCATAGGCCAGAGATACGGTGACCTCGGCTCCGACGACCGCGCCGAGCGTCTCGATCGCGTCGAGCTGCAGCCGCGTCAGGTCGTCGAAGCCGTAGAACAGAACGGGCGTGCGGTCCCACAGGGCAGGACGCTCGCGCAGGGCATCAAGGGCCCTGACCGCGCGCTGCTCCTCGTCCACACGCCCGAGCCGCTCGAGCGCCGCACGATAGTCGGCGAACAGCTGTCCCAGCTCGGGACGCGCGACCCCCGGCCCGTCGGCCGCCAGCCAGCTCGCCACGGCGCCGTGCAACCTCGCGGGCGTCACGCGCCTGACCTGCAGCTCGGCCAGCAGCTCCGCCAGCGCGCGCACGAATCCCCGCGCAACCGGCGGCGCCCCGGCGCGCGAGGCGAGCGCTTCGAGCAGGCGCTCGCGCGCCAGCCCGCCGAGCACCGGCTCGCGCACACCGGCACGCCGCACCGCCTCCCCGATCAGCGCCGCGAAACGCTCCACGCGCACGCCCATCGCCGCCCGCTCGCCGGCCAGCTCGCGCAGATAGTGCTCGGCGTCGGCGCGCGTGGGGACGATCAGCAGCGGCTCCTCGCCGTGGGCGAGGTGCCGGCGCACGGCGTCCATCACCAGCTCGGCCTTGCCCGCGTTCGCGGGGCCGGTGATCAGCGTGATCGGCATCTCTGCCCATCCTCGCGCACTCGCCCGACATCCCGGGCCCCTCCGAACGGCTCAAACGACGGCGCGAACGGGCTCGCTACGCGGCGCTTCGCTGGCCGACCGTGGCGGGCTCTTTGCCCTTGGCCGCGGCCTTCGTCAGCTCGCTGCTCTCGGCCTCGGCCTCGGGCGGCTTGGCGCCCTCCTTGGCCCACTCCTCATCGAACTCCACGCGCCATTTCCCCTCCTCGGTCTGGCTCATCGCGAGCTTCGCGCGAAACGAGCGCCCGCTGCGCCCGCGAAAGCCGGTCACCTGGCGCTCGGTGTAGCCGGTCTTGATCAGTTCGCGGGCGATCGCCACGGGCAGCGTCTTGCCGGCTTTGGACTTCCAGATCACAAAACCGCAGCCCGGGTCCTCGCGCGCCCAGCACGAGTAGCCCTTGCGGTTCTCGTTGATCTCGTGCCCGCAGACCGGGCACGGCCCGAGCTTGGCGCGCGGGATGCGCACGTCCTTGAGCGTCTCGTCCAGCTTCTTGACCGTCTCCTCGGCGAAGCCCGCGATGTCGCCCATGAAGTCCTCGCGCGAGTCCTCGCCGCGCTCGATCTTGCCCAGGCGGTGCTCCCAATTGCCCGTCATTTCCGGCGACGTGAGCGCGTGCTCGTTCAGCAGCCTGACGACGTTCAGCCCCTTCTCGGTCGCCACCAGCGCGCGCGCGTCGCGCTCGACATAGCCGACCGTGATCAGCCGCTCGATGATCGCCGCGCGCGTGGCCGGCGTGCCGATGCCCGACTCCTTCATCGCCTCGCGCAGCTCTTCGTCGTCGACCAGCTTGCCGGCCGTCTCCATCGCGCCCAGCAACGAGGCGTCGCTGTAGCGGCGCGGCGGTTTGGTTTCCTTGCGCTCGCTGGCGATCTCCTTGGTGGCGACCGTCTCGCCGTCCTCCAGCCGCGGCAGCTGCTGATCGGCGCCCTCGTCCTCCTCGCCCTTCGGCCGGGCGTCGGCCGCGACCTCGTCGTAGACGCCGCGCCAGCCCGGCACGAGCAGCAGCTTGCCGCGCGTGCGGAACACGTGGCCGTCGCCGTCGCCGACGGTCGTCTCCACACGTGTGTTCTCGAACACCGCCTCGGGATGGAACACGGCGAGGAAGCGCCGCGCGACCATGTCGTAGATCCGCCGGTCGTCGGAGCTCATTTTGTCCAGCTTGTGCTCGGAGCGGGTGGGGATGATCGCGTGGTGGTCGGTGACCTTCTCGTCGTTGACCACGCGCGCCAGCGGCAGCAGGTCGAGGCCGGCGACGTATTCGGCGCCCGCGCGGTACTCAGGCTGCGCACCCACTAGCTCAGCCGTCGGCTTGATCTCCGCGACCATGTCGCTTGGCAGGTAGCGCGAGTTGGTCCTTGGATAGGTGAGCGCCTTGTGCTCCTCATAGCAGCGCTGCGCCGCGCCGAGCGTCCGTTTGGCGGAGAAGCCATAGCGGTTGTTCGCCTCGCGCTGGAGGGTCGTCAGGTCATACAGCATCGGCGCTTTCTCGCGCTGCTCCTTCTTCTCGAGCTTGGTGATCTTGCCCGGCTTGCCCTGGCAGGCGGCGACGATCGCCTCGGCCTGCTCCTGCGTGGCGATGCGCGGCTTTGCGCCCTCGTGGAAGCGGCCCTCGTAGGAGCGCTTGCCGTCGGCTTCGAAGGCCGCGTCGACCAGCCAGTAGGGCTCGGGGACGAAGGCTTTGATCTCCTCCTCGCGGCGGGCGATGATCGCGAGCGTAGGCGTCTGCACGCGCCCGAGCGAGACGGCGCCGTCGAAGGAGCTGCGCAGCCTGATCGTGGCCGCGCGCGTGGCGTTCATGCCGACGATCCAGTCGGCCTCCGAGCGCGAGCGGGCGGCCTGCTCCAGGCGCGCGAACTCGGCGGCCGGGCGCAGCGCCGTAAACGCCTCCTTCATGGCCGTGCTCGTCATCGAGTTCAGCCACAGGCGGCTGACCGGCTTCTTGCCCTTGGCCTTCTCGTACAGGTAGGCGAAGATCAGCTCGCCCTCGCGCCCGGCGTCGCAGGCGTTGACCACCGTCTGCACGTCCTCGCGGCCGATCTGCTTGGTGACGACCGACATCTGCTTGCGCGAGCGCTCGTCGCGAACGACCAGCTTGAAGCGCTCGGGCACGATCGGCAGATCTTCCATCCGCCAGCGCTTCAGCTTGGGGTCGTACTCGTCCGGTTCGGCGAGCTGCACGAGGTGCCCGACAGCCCACGTGATCACGTGCTCGGGACCTTCCAGCCAGCCCTCCTGCTTCTTGAAGGGGCCCTTCAGAACGCGCGCGAGATCCTGCCCCACGGAGGGCTTCTCGGCGATCACGAGGGTCTTGGACATCGCGGTCAGCGTAGCGGGTGGGCTCGGCGCCGGGTCCTCGCGCGCTCGGCCGCTCGCCGCCACGACTGCGCCTAACCGCCGATTGGCGCGCGCGGATTGGCTCCCCAGAACACCTGCGTGCCGAGCATCCCGATCAGGGTCACGAACACGAGGTTCAGCACCATCGACTTGGCGGTCGCCGTGCCCACGCCGACGGGCCCGCCGCTTGCGTTGTAGCCGTAATAGCAGGCCACCAGCACGATCACCGTGGCCATGCTCATGCCCTTGATCACGCTGAACAGCAGGTCGGGCGGATTTTGGAACTGCCAGAAGATCAACAGGAACCCGCCCGAGGAGACGAACCCGAGCTGCTGCACGACCGCGAGGTAGGAGCCTAGATAGGCGACGCCGATCCCCGAGACGTACATGAACGGCAGCACGATCCAGGCTGCGAGCAGACGCGTGGCGCAGAGGAACACCATCGAGTCGATCCCCATCACCTCGAGCGCGTCGATCTCCTCGGAGATGCGCATCGCGCCGAGCTCGGCCACGATGCCAGTGCCGATCTTGGCAGCCATCATGTAGCCGAAGGCATAGGGAACGGCCTCGCGCAGATCGCACCACGCGGAAAACACTCCCGAGTAGGCAGGCGCACCCGTTGACAGAGTGAAATACGCACCACCGATGCCGCACACGCCCAGCCCCATCAGGAACACAAGCGACCAGATGACGGCCGTCGAGCCGATGATCAGGATGCCCGCCTGGCGCAGCGACTCGCCGAAGAAGCGGAACACGCGCAGGCCCCACACATCGCGCACGATGCTGCCGGTGAAGCGGGCGATCTCGCCGCTCGACGTGAGCCATTCGCGCGGCATCGCCAGCAGCTCGCTCACTTGATCACCAGGATGTTCGGGTGCGTGGCCAGGAGCGTCTGCGTGAACACGTAGTTCAAGGCGCCGATGCCGAGGAAGGAGATGACCACCGCCTCATTGACCGCGCGCCCCACGCCCGCGGCGCCGCCGGAGGCGGTCATGCCCTTGTAACAGCAGACGATCGCGATGATCGCGCCGAAGAAGGTCGACTTCAGCACCGACCCCCACAGGTCGGTCGTGGAGGCGTTGGCGAAGAACGTGCCCCAGAACGGGCCGAGCGGCTGGCCGTTGACAAGCTCAGCCGCGATCCCGCCGAAGATCCCGAACAGCAGCGAGTAGATGTCGAACAGCCCGGTCACGACCATCAGCGCGAGGAAGCGCGGCACGACGAGGTTCTTGACCGGGTCGACGCCGAGCACCTGCAGAGCGTCGAGCTCCTCGCGGATCTTGCGCGCGCCGAGGTCGGCCGTGATCGCCGTGCCGGCGATTCCGGCGACCACGACCGAGGTGATCAGCGGCCCGATTTCGCGGACCGCCGCGAGCACGAAGATCCCGCCCACGCGATCGAGCGCGCCGAAGATCGTCAGGAAGTTGGCCGCCTGCAGACCGGGCGCGCCGTAGCTGATCGCGACCGTCGTGATCAGCAGCGGAAACCACACGAGTCGCAGCGCGAACAGGAACTGCGAGACGAGCTCGCCGCCATACGGGTACGGGGGCCGCAGAGCAGAGGAGATCGTCCTGCCCGTGAGGATCATCATGTCTCCGAATTCCTCGAGCAGGCGCCGCGCGGGGCCGACCGCCCGCTGCGCGCGCTCCCGCCGACCGGCGCCCACCGCGACCCCGGCGCCGCTCGCTGAGCCCTGACCACTCGCGCTGCCCTGAGGAGACGGTCTGCCGCTCGCCATTGGGCTACTGTACTAGATAACCAACACACTATAGGTTTGACTCCCCGAAGCGCTAATGTTTGGCCATGGGCGATCAACGTGCGACAGCCGATACGGCCGATCACCCGGCGGTCGGGATCGACGCCTTCAGCGTCTCGATCGACCGCGACGCCGAGGTGCCGATCGGCGTGCAGCTCGCGTGGGCGCTGCGGGCGCACATCCAGGCGGGTCGCCTGCGAGCCGGCCAGCGGCTGCCCGGCCTGCGCGAGGTCGCGGAGGCGACGGGCGTGAACGTCAACACGGTTCGCAGCGTCTATCAGCGGCTCGACCGCGAGGGCCTGATCGACAGCCAACAGGGCAGCGGGACCTACGTCGCGCCGATGGCGCGCCGATCCTCCGATGCGGCGGCGATCGCCGCAAGCGCCGCGCAGGAGGCGCGCGAGAGCGGAGCCGACCCACGCGACGTGGCCGCCGCCCTGTACGTCTCGCGCGAGGCCGCGGACAAGCCGCTCGACGCCGCCGCCTCCCAGCGGCGGCTGCTGCGCAGGCAGATCGCCGCGCTGGAGCAGGCGCTCGGGGAGATCGAAGCCTCTAACCCCGGCGTCGCACCTCTGTCTGAGGGGACACGCCGGCACACGGGCCCGGCGCTGCTCAGCGCCGCTGAGCTCGAGGGCGTGCGCACCCGGCTGGTGCGCCGGCTGGGCGCTGTCCAAGCGGCGATCGATGGGCAGGGAGCGGCCACGCTCGAGCCGGACTCCCCCGCGAGCCGTGTCCGCAGGAGCAAGGCGAACTCAGACGCGCCCGAGCAGGCCAAGGGGGCGACCAAGGACGCGCGCCGCAAGCGAGCGGCGGCGCGAGCGATCCCGGTGAGCACGTGAGCCAAGGCCGCTCGCTGCTTGCAAAGCGACTGGCGATGGCCGCCGCCACCGCGTTCGTGGCCGTCAACATCTGGACGGGCTGCCCGCTGCTGGCGGTGTGGGTCGGCTCGCGGGTGGTGGGACGCCAGGGCCTCAGCATGGCGGCGGTGGGCGTGGTCGTGATCGTGCTGGCCGTGCTGGTTTTTGCGATGGCGATCCTGCTGACGTGGCTGAACAATGTCTACGACGAGTTGACCGGGCGCGAGCGCAAGGAACGGCGATCTGCCTGGCTGCGCAGCATGCGCGCCGAGTCCGAGCGGCATGTCAGCCAGAAGGTCGGGATCACGGCGCTCGAGCGGATCGTGATGGTGAACGTGTACGTGGCCGTGATCGTGCTCGTGGTCTGGTACGTCGCCTACGCGGCCCCGCCCGCGCCGACCCTCTGCACCCTGCACTGCTGAGGAGCCAGCCCACGAGCGTCAGCCCGCCGCGCACCCCTCGGTGCTGACGCCGATGCCGCTGCGGGCGCGTGCGCGGGCTTCGCCGAGCGCCGAGGCGACGGTCGCGTTGGCCACGCCGTAGCCGCCGTGGGGCCCGCCGCTGACGGTGCCGGCGAAGACCGTCGTGAGCACGTGCCCGGCGCCGTCCACGAGCGGCCCGCCCGAGTTGCCGGGACGCACGAGCCCGCGCAGCGGCGTGAGCAGGCGCGGCAGCGGGCCGTTGCCGTAGGCATCCTCGGTCAGGACCGTCTGCGTGCGCCCGATGCGCCCCGGCTGCACGTCGAACGGCCCGTCCTGTGGATAGCCGAGGATCGCCCCCGAGCGCCCCGAGACCGGGTCCGGCACGAGGCTCAGCGCGGGCAGGCCGAGGTCGGGCACCTCGAGCACGGCGACGTCGTTGCGGGGGTCGAACGCGACCGGGCGGGCGGGCAGGCTGGGCGACTGACCGCGAACCTGCACGGTCGTGTCGCGCTCGCCGGCGATCACGTGCGCGTTGGTGACGATCACATCCGGAGCGGCCACCCAGCCCGAGCCCTCGATCGCCAGGCCACAGGCGGTCCCGAGCACGCGCACGACGCTCCGAGAGGCCGCCCACACGCCCGGTGCGCGCGCGATCCGCGGTGAGGGCGCGGATACGTCGGGAGCGGGGCCGGCGATCGACGGCAGCGGATCGAGGCGCGCGAGCGCGTTGAGGACCGGCCCGGACGGCGGCAACAGCACGTTCAGCTCACGCAGGATCGCCGAGCGCTGGATGTCGGCGCGCAGCTCGTCCTGGCTGGGCGTCTGGGCCACGACGGCGGCCACGATCCAGACGATCCCCAGTCCCAGAGCGGCGCCCAGCACGGCGCCGAGCAGGCCGTCGAGCAGGCCGATCCCGGGGACGATCAGCGCGCGCCTGACGATCAGGCCGAGGCCTTCCATGCCGCCCGCGAGGATCGCCCCGCCGAGCAGCGCCCCGATCAGCCCAAAGGCGGGCGCGTAGGGCGAGGAGGATCCCTGCGGAAGCAGAAGAGGACCCAAGCGCGTTCCGAGGAATGCACCTATGGCGAAGCCGCCAAAGGAGAGCACGCCGACGATGAACCCCCGCCGGAACCCGAAAGCCGCGAGGATTGCCGCGAACGCGACGATGATCCAGTCGAGCTCCGTCACCTTGCCATGTTCTACCGCGCCTTGACCGACAACCAGACCCGGCGGATGCGGCGGGCCCGGCCGGTGATCGCGCTGGCGGGCGTGGCGTTCGCGATCGGCTTGATCGTGGGCGCCAACCACGGGTCCTCCGCCGCGAACACGCTCGCGGGCCAGTTCGCCGCGGCATGGGCTCGGAGCGACTACGCCACGATGTACGCCGACATCGATGCCGCCTCACGGCGGCGCACCTCGGCGAGCGAGTTCGCGGCCGCATACCAGGACGCGCTGAGAACGGCCACGGGCACGGGCACGCGGGTGCTGGGTAAGCCGCGCGACGCCGCGGGCGGCGTGGTGGCGGTGCCGGTGCGCGTGCAGACACGCCTGTTCGGCACGCTCGCGCTGAGCTTCCGGCTGAGGATTGTCAACGACGGTGGTGAGCATCCGGTGGTCGCGTGGTCGCGATCGCTGACGTTCCCGGGCGTGCGTCCCGGCGAGGTGCTCACCCGCCGCACGACGCTGCCACGGCGAGCGACGCTGCTGGCGCGCGACGGGTCGGTCCTGGCCGAGGGCGCGGCGACGGAAGCGGGCCAACGCAGCTCCCCGCTGGGAGAAACGACGGGCGCGGTGCTGGGAGAAGTGGGACCGGCGCCGGCCGAGCGCCGCCAGGCGCTCGAGTCAGAGGGTGTGCCGGCCGATGCGGTCGTCGGCACGAGCGGCCTGGAGCGGGCGCTGGACGCACGCCTGCGGGGCATGCCCGGCGGCGAGCTGCTCGCGGGGCGGCGCGTGCTGGCGAGCGCCGAACCCCATCCGGCGCCGGCGATCCGCACGACGATCTCCCCGGCTGTTCAGCGCGCGGCGGTCGGCGCACTGGGCAGCCAGCTCGGCGGAGTGGTGGCGATGGCGCCCACCAGCGGGCAGATCCTGGCGGTGGCGGGCATCGGCCTGAACAGCGTTCAGCCGCCGGGCTCGACGTTCAAGATGATCACGCTCGCCGGGACGCTGGCGGCCGGCATCGCCACGCCCCGCACGGTGTTCCCCTACGCGACCTACGCGACGCTGGACGGCGTCAAGCTGAGCAACGCCAACGGCGAGGAATGCGGGGGGACGCTGACGCTCGCGTTCGCGGTCTCCTGCAACTCGGTATTCGCTCCGCTGGGGGTCAAGCTCGGCGCGCCGCGGCTGGTGGCGATGGCGGAACGGTTCGGCTTCAACAAGAGCCCGGGGATCGAAGGCGCCGCCGAAAGCACGCTGCCGGCGGGCTCTGAGATCCACGGCGAACTGGAGGTTGGATCGACGGCGATCGGCCAGGGCCAGGTCCAGGCGAGCGCCCTGCAGATGGCGGGCGTGGCCGCCACGATCGCCGACGGCGGCCACCGGCCCCAGCCGACGTTCACGCCCTCGCCCCGTCACGTGGCGGGCGTGCCGGCGACAAGCGCGTCGGTCGCGCGCACGGTCAGGCGGTTGATGATCGAAGTCGTGCGCAACGGCACCGGCACTTCGGCGGCGATCCCGGGAGTGGTGGTGGCGGGCAAGACGGGCACGGCCGAACTGAAGACCCAGTGCACCTCCTCAGAAGCGGAATCTGAAGAACCGGGCTCGCAGGAAGCGAGCGGCTGTCAGGGCGCCGACAGCGAAGCGAGCAACACCGACGCCTGGTTCGCGGCCTTCGCGCCGGCGCTGCGCCCACGGATCGTCGTGGGCGTGCTGCTGGTCAAAGACGGGGCCGGCGGCGACACGGCCGCGCCGGTCGCCCGGCAGGTGCTGGAAGCCGGCCTGCAGGCGAGTCGTTAGACGTCGAGCTCCGCCGTGGCCCGCTCGGCGGCGTCCTTCGGATCGATGATCGTGATCTTCAGCGGCCGATTGTCGAGTGATGCGATGTCAATCTTGAAGAGCAGCAGCGCGCCCTGTGTAGGACCGTTGGAGGGAATCGAGTCGAGCACGGGGATCCGGCCTTTGGCGGGCACGATGCCGCCGCGATAGGCGAACTCGTTGGTCGGCCCGGGCACGATCGGCAGGTAGCGGTTGCCCTGCGTGTCGGCGATCGTGAGGTTGCTGGCGGCCGGGTGGGCGAGCGAGCTGTTGTTGTAGACCTGGATGAACACCCCGAACCACTCCTGGCTCGGTCGCAACCGGCGTTCGGCGGGCGGCACGCCCTGCAGGTAGGAGGCGTCCTCGACGTCGTAGGGGTTGAGCTGACGCGAGATCTGCACCTGGTAGGTCAGCGGTCCGACGTCCAGATATGGAGCGGCGACGCCCGACTCGCCAGCGTAGGTGCCGGTGGTGACCTTGCTGTGAGAGTCTCCACAAGCCCCGAGCGCGAAGGCTGCGAGCAGTAGGAAGAGCGCGAGAAGCGGGGACTTGCGCAGGCGGCTGGACATGCGACGCGGCAGTCTATCCGGCGGCGACGGTCACGCGGCGCCCGCGTCCTTCGCCTCGCTCGAGGATGCTCCGCAGCCGGCGCATCGCGCGCGTGTTCTTGCGCTTCGTCCAGCCACGCGCGCCAAGGCTCTCGATGATCCGGTCGGCGAAGGTCGCCGGCTCGGTCTGCAGCGTGAAGCGCACGCGCGTGGTCCCCGACGCTCCCGGCGCCAGCTCGTAGACGCCGAGCGTGCGGATGCGGTTGTTCTTGCCGGTACGGCCGGCCTCGACGATCCGGTGCGGGCGATCGACCTCGACGAACGTCACGTCGGCCCAGCTGAAGCGGTTCCCTGGCGCCTTCACGCGGAAGCGCGCGCCCGCCCCGCGCCCGACCGAGTCGATGCGGGTCAGATGCCAGTCGACCAGGTAGTGATCGGTGAACTCGCCGTGGTTGGCGATGTCCTGGAGATAGTCGAACACCTGCTCGCGAGGAGCGGAGATGACGGTCGATACGGTCACGGGGTCCACGGCGAGAGCCAGTCTAAAGACCGCCCTGCCCGGACGGCGCCAGGATGCGGCTAGGCGGCGCGCGCGGTCAGCCGCACGGTGTGACCGTGCTCGCAGTGGCGCACGATCTCGCTGGCGACGGGTGCCTCGATGCGCAGCGAGCGACACAGCTCGCAGACGATTCCGCTTTCGCGCCCGTCGTACAGATGGACGTGCTCGCCCGTCAGCGGCGTGCGCCCGCAGTCCGAGCAGCGATGACGATCGGCCTCCAGCGCACCCACGCCGCGGCGCAGCAGAAACCGCTCCAGTTGCTCGACGTCGGTCACCGTGGAAGTCATGCTCGAGCCGGATTTCGCCGCCGGCGCCGCTCCTCCTGCCCCGTCCGCCCGGCGCTCGGCCCGATGCCCGCCGGGGCTGGAGGCGATTACCCCGCGTCGCGGCGGACCGCGGGCGTCTCTCTTTCCGGAAGATGCGGAAATCTGGACTCTGCCGCGCTTACCAACTTGTTATGATCGCTACTAGCTTTCCCTCGGTGACGAGCATCCCCAGCGAAGCGGCGAGGAGGAAGGAGGAGTAGGGCACGGGTATGGAACTACTGACTTCGGGCACCTTCGTGGGCGCGGGCTCTTTCTGCTGCCGTAGTTGCGGTTATGTGCTGACGCTCACGGGGATGGACACGCTCACCGACTGCCCCGGGTGCGCCGGACGGGACTTCGTTCGCGCCTCGCTGTTCAACGCCGAGCCGCTGGGCTCGGCACAGGACACGGCGCGCCACGGGGGGATGCTCTCCGAGCCGCCTTCCAGCGACCTCGACGCGCAGCTGGCGGAGGCCAGGGAGCGGATCGAGCAGCCCGGCGAGTACCTGTGCTTCGAGGAGAGCGGCGAGCCGCGCACGGTCGCGCTCACGCGCGAGTGGACGCGCATCGGGCGCAGCCTGGCCGCGGATGTGCGCTTTGACGATCCGACCGTCTCCCGCCGGCACGCGCTGATCGTGCGCCAGGCCGACGGCGTGCGCGTGCTGGACGACCGCAGCCTCAACGGCGTGTTCGTCAACGGCGAGCGGATCGAGGGCAAGGTGCTCAAAGACGGCGACGAGATCATCGTCGGGCGCTACCGCCTCAGCTTCCTGGTGATCGCGGCCGAAGTCTCGGCGGGCGCCGGCGGCGCCGGGCCGGGCGCGCTGCACAGCGCGCGCTGAGCCGATCGCCGCAGCCCCAGGCTGGCCGTCCGCGTAGTATCGCCCCGACAATGGCCCACACGATCGCCGTGCTCTCTCAGAAGGGCGGCACCGGCAAGACGACCGCCGTGCGCACCCTCACCGACGCCCTGCGCCGCAGCGGCGTGCGGACGCTGGCCGTCGACCTCGACCCGCAGGGCAACCTGTCCGACTACTTCGACCTGCCGCCGGAGGTCGAGCCGACGATCGCCGACGTGCTGGCGGGACGCGCAAGCACCGCCGAGGCGATCCACGACGACATGATCCCGGCCAACCTGAGCCTCGCCGAAGCCGAGTTGATGCTCGGCGGCAAGATGGGCCGGGAGCTGACCCTCAGACGCGCGTTCACCGACGTGCCCGAGGAGTACGAGCTGGTCCTGATCGACTGCCCGCCATCGCTGGGGCTGCTGACGGTCAACGCGCTGGTCGCCGCCGATCAGGCGCTGATCACCGCCGAGGCCCAGTACTTCGCGCTGCAGGGAGTCGAGCAGGCGATGGAGGTCGTCGAGCTCGCGCGGGACGGCCTGAACCCGCAGCTGACCGTGCTGGGCGTGCTGCTGAACCTCGCCGACATGCGCACGGTCCACTCGCGTGAGGCGCTCGCCTCGCTGAAGGAGCGCTTTGGCGAGCAGGTGTTCGACACGGTCGTGCGCTCCTCGATCGCCTACGCCGAGTCCGCCGAGCGGGCAACCTCGATCCTCGACCATCGCCCGGACCTGGGCGCCGACTACCTCGACGTGGCCAGCGAAATGCTCACGCGCCTGCCCGCCCTCGGCGATGCCAGCCAGCGGCTCGCGCAACTGCGCTAGCTACAGCTCGCTGACGTAGGCGCCCTGCGCCTCGAACGGCGCCCGCAGCAGCGTCGCCCACCCCTCGATCTCCGCACGCAGGGCCTCGGCGACGGCGCCCGTCTGCTCGTAGAAGCACCACACGAGCACGGTCGGGCCGGCTCCTGAGATCGTCGCCCCGAGCGCCCCCAGCTCTTTTGCGCGCAAGGCCAGCTCGAAGGAGCGCGGGAACAGCTGCGAGCGCTGCTGCTGGTGCAGGCGGTCCTGCAGCCCGCGCGCCAGCAGGTCCCAGTCGCCCTTTGCGAGGCCCAGCGTCAACAGTGCCCCGTGCGCGACGTTGAAGACGGCATCGGCGAGCGGCACCTGCTGCGATAGCGCCGCGCGGGCGGCGCTCGTGCGCACCGGGCGCTCGGGTACGACCGCCAGCGCCTCCAACCCGGTCGGGGGCTCGAAGCGCGTGGCCTGTCCGTCGGCGCACACGACAAAGCCTCCGTACAGGGCCGCCGCGACGTTGTCCGGATGGCCCTCCAGCGCGCTTGCGTGCGCGAGCAGGTCGGCGTCGAGCTCGAACAGGTGATCGGCCGCCATCAGCCCACCGACGATCGCCGAGGCGCTCGAGCCGAGCCCGCCCGAGAGCGGGATCTGCGAGCGGATCTTGAACGTGAAGCCATCGGCCGGATGCAGCCGCTCGAACGCCTGCACGCAGAGGTTCTCGCGCCCTTTGGCGATCGGCAGATCGGACTCCACGGCGAACTCCCCCGTCTCGATCACCTCGAGCTCGAGGTGGATCGAAAGCGCCGCGGCCATGCAGTCGAACCCGGGCCCGAGATTGGCCGAGGACGCGGGCACGCGCACGGCCCGCCTACGGATCACCCAGCACCGCTTCCTCGATCGCCTCGCTCTCGGCGGCGCATTGGATCACCAGGCCGTCGTTGTTGGCGATCGCCGTCTCCGGGTCCTTCAGCCCGCGACCCGTGAGCACGCACACGACCTGCTCCGCGTCGTCGGCGCCGTACTTGAGCAGGCCCGCGACCGATGCCGCCGAGGCGGGCTCGCAGAACATGCCTTCGCGCGAGGCCAGCAGGCGGTAGGCGCGAAGGATCTCCGCATCGCTCACAACGCGGATCGCCCCGCGCGAGTCCGTGGCGGCCGCCATCGCGTCCTCCCAGCGCACCGGGTTGCCGATCCTGATCGCGCTGGCGACCGTTTCCGGGTGCTCGATCACCTTTCCCTCGACCAGCGGCGCCGCCCCTTCGGCCTGGAAGCCGAACATCTTCGGCGCCGCGCCCAGCTCTTTGAAGCCGCGCCAGTAGGAGGTGATGTTGCCCGCGTTGCCGACCGGGATGCACAGCGCGTCCAGGGCGCCGTCGAGCGCCTCGTGGATCTCGAAGGCAGCCGTCTTCTGGCCTTCGATGCGGAACTCGTTGACCGAGTTCACCAGCACGATCGGATTCGTCGCCGTCAGCTCGCGCACGAGCGTCAGCGCCTGGTCGAAGTTGCCCTTCAGCGAGATCACGCGCGCGCCGTGCACGAGCGTCTGCGCCATCTTGCCCTGGGCGATCTTGCCCTCCGGCACGATCACCGCGCAGGTGATGCCCGCGCGCGCCGCATAGGCAGCCGCGCTGGCCGCCGTGTTGCCCGTGGAGGCGCAGATCACGGCCTTGGCGCCGTCGCGCACGGCGGCAGAGACGGCGCACGTCATCCCCCGGTCCTTGAAGGAGCCGGTCGGGTTGGCGCCCTCCAGCTTCAGGCGCACCGTCGCCCCGACGATCTGCGAGAGCACCGGCGCGCGCAGCAGCGGCGTCGAGCCCTCCTGCAGGCTGACCAGCTTGTCGCCCGTGTCGAACGGCAGGCGCTCGTGGTAGCGCTCGATCAGCGGCACGTGCGTGCCCGAGAACGCCGCTCCTTCGACCCTCGGCAGCGGTACCGGCGGGACCTCGCTCATCCAAACTCCTCTTCGATCACCCGGATCGTGCGCGGCGGCGAGCGCACGAAGTCGAATTCGCCGACCCGCTCGACCGCCGCTCTGAGACGCGACTCGAGCACCGGGTGGCTGACCATCACCAGCCGCGCGTGCTCGCCCATCCCGCGCTGCACGACCGACTTGATCGACACGTCGTGCTCGCCCAGCACCTGCGTGACGGAGGCCAGCACGCCCGGGCGGTCAGCCACGTCCAGGTGCAGGTAGAAGGCGCTCTGCACGTCATCGATCAGGCGCAGCGGCAAGGGCGGCGCCGGTGGCCGCGCGCCGCCGGTCATCACGCTGACGACGTCCCCGAGCACCGCGCTCGCGGTCTGCCGCCCGCCCGCTCCGGGGCCAGACATCGTCAGCTCGGTGATCGTCTCGGACTCGACGGTGACCGCGTTGAACGGCCCGGAGATCGCCGCCAGCGGGTGCCCGGAGTAGAGGAAGGTGGGATACACGTGCACCGACAGGCCGCCCTCACAGCGCTCGGCGGTCCCCACCAGCTTCAACCCCAGGTCGAGCTCGCGGGCGTACTCCAGATCGTCGCCGTGCAGATGCTCGATGCCCTCGTAGCGCACGTCGTCGAGATGCACCGGCGAGCCGAACGCCAGGCGCGCGAGGATCGCCATCTTGGCGGCCGCGTCACGGCCGCTGACGTCGTCTGAGGGATCGGCCTCGGCGTAGCCGACACGCTGAGCCTCCGCGAGCGCCTCGGCGTAGCTCGCGCCCTTGGCCATCTCGGTGAGGATGAAGTTGGTGGTGCCGTTGACGATCCCGTGGATGCGCTCGATCGGCGTGGCCGACAGCGACTCCTCGAGCACGCGCACGACCGGCACAGCGCCCGCCACGGCCGCCTCGAAGCGCAGCCTGACGTCGAGCTCGCGGGCCGTCTCGAACAGCTCCTCGCCGTGCTGGGAGAGCAGCTGCTTGTTGGCTGATGACGACGTCCTTGCCGCCGCGGATGGCCCGCAGCAGGTACTCGCGCGCCGGTTCGATGCCGCCGATCAGCTCGACGATCAAGTCCGACTCGGAGAGGATCTCCTCGAAGTCCCCCTGCGAGCGCGTCAGCACGCCGCCGATCACCGGCCGGCGGCCGTTGAAGCGCTCGATCTCCTCGGCCCGCTCGGCCAGCAGCTCGGCGAACGCCGCTCCGACGGTTCCGTGACCGAGCAGCCCGACCTTGAAGGGAGCGCTCGACGCGCTAGCGGACATCGCGCACGGTCAGATCCTCGAAGCTCTCACGCCTGACCACCACGCGCGCGTCGCCGTCGCGGCAGAACAGCACCGGCGGGCGGGGAACGCCGTTGTAGTTGCTGGCCATCGCATAACCGTATGCGCCGGTCGCGGGCGTCACGATCAGATCGCCCGGCTTGGGGTCATCGAGCCTTGCCGCGCGCACGATCACATCGCCCGACTCACAGTGCTTGCCCGCCAGCACGCACTCACTCGTGCCGTCGAAGCGATCGGCCACGTGCGCTTCGTAGCCGGCGCCGTAGAGCATCGGGCGCAGGTTGTCGGACATGCCGCCGTCGACGGCCACCCACAGCGAGACGTTGCGCTTGACGCTCTCCACCGAGTACAGCGTCACGCCCGCGTTCGCGCTCAGCGACCGGCCCGGCTCGATCAGCAGGCGCCGTGAGCCCATCCCGTGCACGTCAGCGGCCTTCACGAGCACGGCGACGTACTCCTCGATCGCCGGCGGGGCCTCTTGATCGGCGGTGTAGCGCACGCCGAGGCCGCCGCCGAGGTTCCACACGGGGAAGTCCCCGAGCTTCGCGAGCTCGGCCGCCTCCGCGCGGAACGGCTCGAGCCCCAAGAGCTGCGAGCCGATGTGCGCGTGCACGCCTTCCAGCGACAGCCCCGCGACGGCCCGCACCCGCGCGAGCGCCTCCCCCGCCTGCTCCATCGAGAAGCCGAACTTCGAATCGGCCTGGCCGGTCGAGATCTTCTCGTGTGTCTCACCACGCACGCCGGGCGTCACGCGCACGAGCACGGGCTGGCGCTCCTGCTCGCCCGCCCCACCCTCCGACGTCAGCCGCTGCAGCCGCTCGATCTCATCGAAATTGTCCACCACGATCAGCCCCACGCGCGCGTGCAGCGCCGCGCGCAACTCCGCTTCGGACTTGGCGTTTCCGTGCATGACGATCCGCTGCGGGCGAAAGCCCGCGTTCAGCGCCAGGTGCAGCTCACCGCCGGTCGCCACATCGCACCACAGCCCCTCACGCGCGAACAGTTCCAGCACGGCCGTGCAGGGAAAGGCCTTGGAGGCGAACACGACGTGGAAGTCCTCGTGGCCCTCGTTCTTGCCGGCCGCCACGAACGCGCGGGCGCGGGCGCGCAGGTCGTCCTCCGCCACCACATACGCCGGCGTCCCGAACTCCTTGGCGAGCTCGATCGTGTCGCAACCGCCCACCTCCAAGCGGCCGCGCTCGTTCAGCCGGCTGCCCAGGGGGAACACGTCGGAGAGGCTTGTCCCGGTGGCCATCGCCGGGGATTATCGCTTGCCGGCTCTGCGGGCCGTCGCAAGGCTCTGCTCAGGCGCCCGCCGGGCGCAGTCCCGCGATTCCGCGCCGGCGCGTCAGCAGCGCCAGCCACACCGCCCCGATCGCACAAAGCAGAAGGCTCTCCAGCTGCGGCGAGGTCAGGCCCGCGAACACCTCGTCGTTACGCCGCACGAACTCGACCAGGAAACGCTCGAGCCCGCTGAGCAGCAGGTACAGCGCGAACACGACGCCCGGGCGCACGCGGTCGCGCAGCCACCACAGCAGATAGGCCACCAGGCACATCGCGACGGTCTCATAGATCGGCGTCGGCTGCACCCTCACGCCGGGCGGCGTCGGCAGCGTTCCGTGCGGATAGCCCATCGCCCACGGCAGGTGCGAGCGGATCCCATAGTCGCCGTCGCCTGAGACCTGACAGCCGATCCGCCCGATCGCATAGCCGAGCGCGAGGGCGGTCGCGCACATATCGAACATCCGCAGTTCCAGCACTTTGCGCCAGCGCATCCAGCCGACCACGCCGATCGCGCCGCCGATCGCGCCGCCGTACCAGACCAGCCCCGAGCCGGAGAAGACGCTGCCGAGCAGGTCGTGCTTGACCGAGTCGTAGTTCTGGATCAGGTAGTAGGCGCGCGCCCCGATCACGCCACCGATGAGCGCGGCGAACACGATCTCATAGGCCCAGTCGACGGGCTTGCCGAGCTCGCCCAGCCGCCGCGCGACGAGCAGCCCGCAAGCGATGAACCCGATCGCGAAGGCCACGCCGAATGTCTTGATCGAGATGCCCAAGACGACGATTTCGGGCTTCATGGCAGCACAGGTACGGGCATCGCGGTCTCGCGGCACTTTAGGGCACCCGTATGTGCTTCTGCGACAATCATGCCAATGGCCAAAGGGCGCGCAAACTTCGGCAAAGACACCGGCCTGCAGGCGCGGATGCTGGTGACGCTGTTCCTGCTGGGGCTGCTCTACGCGGTGTTCGTCGGCGTGCTGTTCGCGGCCGGCGCGGGCGCGGGGATCATCGTCGTGGTGGCGGTCGGGCTGCTGCTCGTGCAGCTGTTCGGCTCCGACAAGCTGGCGATGGCGGCGATGGGCCTCAAAGAGGTCTCCCCCGAGGAGGAGCCCGAGCTGCACGGGATAGTCGATCGACTGTGCGTGCAGGCCGATCTGCCCAAACCGCGCGTGTGCGTGATGGAGACCTCGATGCCGAACGCCTGCGCGATGGGCCGCTCGCAGAAGTCCGCGACCGTCTGCGCGACCCGCGGCATCCTCGAGCTGCTCTCACCGGCCGAGCTCGAAGGCGTGATGGCGCACGAGCTCACGCACGTGATCAACCGCGACGTGATGGTGATGACGCTCGCGAGCTTCTTCGCCACGCTGGCCTCGATGATCGCGCAGTTCGCGCTGTTCTTCGGTGGCGGCTACGGCGGCGATGAAGAGGAGCGCGACATCATGGTCGTGATCCTCGTGTCGGTCGTCGTCTATGCCCTCTCCTTCGTGCTGCTGCGGACGCTCTCGCGCTACCGCGAGTTCGCCGCCGACCGCGGCTCGGCCGTGCTGACCGGGCGCCCCAGCGCGCTGGCCTCGGCACTCTTGAAGATCAGCGGCACGATCGAGCGCGTGCCCAGCCAGGATCTGCGCCGTGCCGAAGGCATGAGCGCCTTCTTCATCCTGCCCGCCAGGACGAAGGAATCGCTGATGAACCTGTTCGCCGACCACCCGCCGCTCGAGCAGCGCCTGGCCGCGCTGGAGCGCCTGGAGTCGCAGCTGCAGAGCGCCGCCTGACCGTGGGCCTGCGCGACATCCTCACCGGCCGCCGCCAGGTCAAGGGCCCGGCGCCGGATCGCCTGTTCGCGATCGCGACCGCCTACGTCTCGCTCCAGAGCGAGCACCAGATCGAGCCCGCGGGGACCGCCGCGATCGTCTTTCAGGCGCTCGCCACGAGCGAGTTCGAATCGACTCTGAAGGAGATGGAAGAAGTCGTCACCGCCACCGGCGGGGACACCGGCACGAGCGTCTCGACCGAGGACGACAGCTACGGCTACCGCTGGATGATCCTGCGCAATCCACCCGGGACGCCGAGCGTCGAAGATCTCGCCGTCGGCATCAACGCCGTCTCCAGCTCGATCGAGACGGCCGGCTACGGCGAGCGGCTGCTGTGCGCGGTGTTCGCCTTCGCCGACGCCAAGCAACGGCGCATCTACTTCATCTACAACTACAAGCGCGGGTCCTGGTACCCGTTCGTGCCCGCCCCGGGCAACACCCAGGAGCGCTCGACCGAGCGCGAGCTGCAGCTGAAGGCGCAGATCGGCGCGGAAATGCCGCTCGAGGCGGAAATCGAGCGCTGGTTCCCGCTATGGGGAATACCGATCTAGCCCCTCGCCACGAACGGCACGGTTGGCGCTCGCGAGGCGCTGCTAGTCGGGAATCAAGCCCTCGCCGGTGAACTCGTCGCCGGCCTCGGCGAGGCTCAGGTCGGCGGGCGGCAGGATCAGATCCGAGCCCGCCAGCTCGTCTTCGGCGATCTGCGTGCCGTTGTCGCGAACGTAGTCCAGCAGCGTGGCGAAGGAGTTGGCAAAGCCGCTTTCGTCGCCGGCCTCGACGGCGGTTACGACTGCGTTGTCCAGGTCGTTCAGACGCGCCGCCTGGTCATCGGCGAGGCGATACTGATCCTCGCCGGAGATGCGCACGATCATTGCTTGGCACCCTCGGCGCCGTTGGCGCCCTGCCCGTCCGACCCGCTCTGAGCCGGAATCTGATCGGGACCGGGCGCGGGCGGCGCGGGCTGCTCGCCGCCGCCGATTTCGCCCTTCATCTTCGCCAGCTCGTCGTCCACGGCGGGCTGGCTCGAGAGCTGCTTGAGCTGGCGGTCGATGTCATCTTCGCCGGAGCCGAGCGCGGTGATGTCATCGAAGGTCCCCGCGGCTTCCAGCTCTGAGACGGCGTCGGCTCGCGCTTTCATGTTTTCGGTCTTGTCGACCGCGCGCTGCATCGCCAGGCCGACGTCGGCCATCTGCTCGCCCACGCCGGTTGCCGCCTCGGATATGCGCACCTGCGCCTCCGCGGCGGAGTACTGAGCCTTGATGACCTCCTTCTTCGTGCGGAAGGCCTCGATCTTCGCGCGCAGCTTCTGCTCGGAGTCGGTCAGCTTCTGTTGCTGATCTTCGAGTTCTGTGACCTGCGTGTCGAGACCCTGAAGCTCGGTCTGCGCGACGTTCTTGCGCTCCAGCGCCGTCCGTGCGAGCTCCTCGTTGCCGCCGGACAGAGCTTGGCGGGCCTGCGTGTCGAGCTTGACGACGCTCTGCTGCAGCGTCTTTTCCTGCATCTGCAGGCGCTTCTTCGCCGTTACGACATCGGCGATCCCCTTCTTGACGTTCTGCAGCTGTTCGACCTGCTTGGAGTAGCTGTAGTCCAGCGTCTCGGCGGGGTCTTCGGCACGGTCGAGAAGTTTCGAGACCTTCGCCTTCACGACGGTTGACATACGCCCGGTCAGGCCGGCCATCTGATCCTCCTATTGCTCTTCGGGGCGAGGAATTCGACGGCGCCGCCGATTAGGACGGTCGTGCGCCGGCATCTTCCAAGCCTAGCCGACCGGGAGTGGCGGAGCCGCCGTCAGAGCCCGAGCGGGTGGCGGACCGTGTAGCCGCCGTTGGCGGACCGCAGCGGGCGCCAGCGCGGCCCCTGCTGGTTGGAGGGGTCGTCCGCCGCGCTCGTGTCCAGGCGCAGCCCGGCCACGTCCATGTAGGCGTGACCGGCATTGCCGAACACGGCGATCCAACGGCCAGCACCGTGCGAGCCCCACTTCATGAATTCCGAGGAGTCCTCCGGCGTGGTCAGCAGGCTGCCGCCGTGCAGCGCGAAGGAGACGGTGCCCGAGCAGTCATAGCCGGGCGAGACGAAGGATGCGTGGCCGCCGCCGAAGATGTAGGGCAGGCCGATGATCTGGTTGGCGGTCCAGATGACCTGCTGCACGGACGCGGGCGCCGACATCGGCGCGGCGGCGAGACCGTTGACGTAGCGGGCCAGGGCTCCGGGGACGAGCAGCTGCGGCTTGCTGTTGTCAGCGGCGACGCCGACCGGGCTCCCACCCGTGGGGGAGGTCTGCGGGCCGGTGGCCGTGGGAGCCTGGTAGGGGACGACTTCGCCCGCGGCGGTCTTTTGGTAGATCGGGCCCTTGTAGGTGAGACGGGTGGACTTCGAGACGATCGGGGAGAGGTGGATCGGGGGCGTCGCGGGAGCCACAGCGGCGGGCGCCTTGCTAGTGCCACCGGCGGAGGCACCGCCCGTAGTGGCGCCCATCGCCGGGGCGGCCACCGTAGCCAGAATCGTCAGGCATCCAAGAAAAGCACCTAGGGTTCGCACCCGCACAGCGACAACCTCTTTCGTAGGCCTGCGGGGTTAGCTGACGGGCTAGCGCTGAAAGAGCCTGCGCTTCCCACGACTTCACCGTGAGATTCGCCCCAACAACATTGGGTCCCCCGTTCCCTGATGTCTGATCAGGGATTCGGCGTTGGGCCGCAGGCTAGCAAAGTGCAAGGACGCTTGCAGAACATGCGTGCTGCCTCGCATGATTTGCCTGCAATGGCGGGGATTTGGGTCGTTTCAGCCTGCGTGGGAGGCGCCTGGGCGGCCCTCGGCGGTCTCCGCGAGCGAGAGTCGCGCGGAGACCGCGACGAGCACGCGCATGGCGGGTTTCGCGCTCCGGGACGCGCGCTAGTGTGCTCGGCCATGCGCGTCCCTTCGCTTCGGCGTTCCGCCGTGCTCGCGCTCAGCGGGCTTCTGCTCGCCGTCCTGCTCAGCGGATGCGGCAAGGGGAGGGGTTCGGACGCCTCGGGTGGCGGCGTCGGCCTGGGCGCCCCCCCGGCGGCACGAGGCGTGCTCGGCGTCTCGACCAAGAACACCACGCGACTCGGCGGCCCCGACGCCGCAAGCAACGCGGCATCGGTCGCCGCGGCCGTCTACCCGGGGCTGACGGCAGCCACGCGGCCGCAGGCCGTCGTGCTGGTCGACGAACACGACTGGCCCGCGTCGCTGAGCGCTTCAGCGCTCGCGAGCGCGCCGTTGGGCGCCCCGCTGCTCTACACCAACGGTGGCGAGCTGCCCGCGGCGAGCGCGCGCGCCTTGCGGGCGATGCGCCCGATCGGAGCGGCCGCCTTGGGCGGCGCCCAGGTGATCCGGATCGGCAACTCAACCGCTGCGCCGAGCGGCTATCGCACGCACACGGTGGCGGTCTCCGCCGATCCCGCGAGCACGGCCGCCGCGGTCGAGAGCCTCTTCAGCGTCGCTCACGGCCACGCCCCCCGGCAGGTGATCGTGCTCGCCGGGCAAGCCCCGCGAGCGCTGCAGATGCCGGCCGCCGCGCTTGCCGCAGAGAGCGCCGCGCCGATCCTGCTGCTCGGCGCCACGGGCGTCCCGCCGGCGACAAGCGCCGTGCTGAAGGGCCTGCACCGGCCGACGATCTACGTGGTCGCCGCCTCGGCGGTGCCAAAGCAGACGCTCGCCGCGCTGGCTCGGTTCGGTTCGGTCGTGCGCGTCGCGGGCACGCCGGGCACCAACGACTCGCCGGGCACGGTCGAAAGCAGCAACCCCGTCGAGAACGCGATCTCCGTGGCTCGCTTCCAGCACGGCTCCTTCGGGTGGGGCGTCCACGAAGCGGGTCACGGCCTGGTGTTCGCAAACGCCTCGAACCCAGCGGACGCACCGGCTGCCGCCTCGCTATCGGCGCACGGCGACTTCGCGCCGCTGCTGCTGCTCGAAGGCGGCGCGACGGTGCCGCCCGCGCTGGCGCATTACCTGAGCGACATCGAGCCCGGCTACACGACAGCCATCCCGCCGGTTCGCTCGGTCTACAATCACGGTTGGCTGATCGGCGACGAACAGGCGATCTCGGCGCTGGCCCAAGCCGAAATCGACGCCGTGCTGGAGATCGCTCCTCGCAATCCCTCAGCTGCCGAAGAATCCGTAGCGACTGCCGAATGACCGCGATCCGATTCAAGCAAACTTGAGCCAAGCCGAGGACCCGCGCCGCGAGGCAAGCACGCACGAGGTGACGGTCGAGGACGTGCGCCGGCTGATGGGCGCGTCTACCCCACATTTCGCGCTGCAGTTGCGCGAACGGATCGCGAAACTGATCGCGGGCGTGCCCGAGGGACATCCGGCGCGCATCGAGGGCGAGCGTGAGATCGCGCGCCTGGAGCGCCTGGGTCGGGCCGGCGAGATACGCGGTGAGAGCGGCGCCCCCGGCGAGCATCCGCTTGCCTCGCTGGACTCGGCCGCGATCGGGCGGCCCTGAGCGCCGCTCAGCGACTGCCGGCGAAGACCCGCTCGCGGCGCGCATCCTTGAAGCGCGCCCGCAGCAGCTTGAACAGAAAGACGAACAGCGGCACGTCGAGCACGAGCACGGCTACCTTGAAGCCGGTGGGCACCGGCGTCACGAACGCGGCCACGACAAGCGCGAGGACCGTGTCAAAGACGATCGTCGGCAGCAGCGCCAGGATCAGCGTGTGCGAGCGGTAGCCGCTGAGATGCTCGCGCAGCGTGACCTCGAGCGTGCCGATCAGGACCGCGGCGAGACCCGCGATCAGGGCGGGGCCGCCGTTTGAGACCCCTTTCTGCAGGCCGATCACCGTACCGATCGCACCGACGAGGATCAACAGCTCCGACAGCGGCAGCGGATGCCAGGGCGCCTGCGGGCGCTCGCCCATCGATTGCGGATCTTTGAAGCCACCGCCCTTGCTGTGCTGAGCGACGGCTTGCCGGCGCCTGCGGGCATCCGCCGGGCGGGCGGCGGCGGGCTTTTGCTCGTCCGGGGACTGCGCGAGCTCGGTGCCGGTGGTCGCGCCGGGAGCTTTCGCGGCGGCGCGGCGGCGCTTGCGCGAGCGCCTCGGACGGCCCTTGTTGCGATTGGCCACGACGGTCGTCGCTAATTGCCGTCAGGCCGGGGTCCGCTGCTGCGCATTGACGTCGATCGTACCGCCTATGCTGGGTTTTCATGCCGTCCACGCCCCCCAGCGGAGAACAGGCCGGCGAGTTGATTCTCGAGCCGGCGGACACCGGCATCCCCGGTAGCGCGCTGGCCGGGCCGTTCGGAGTCGGAGAGTACGCGGCCGCCCTGCGCTCGAAGCTGCGCGCCTTCGCGCGGGTGCAGCTAGTCGGCGAGCTGGTGAACCTGCGCCCCTCCAAGGCGCGCGTTTACTTTGAGCTGCGCGACGCGCGTGGCGCGATCCCGTGCGCGGCCTGGCGCCGAGACTGGGACGCGATCCTCGCGCGTGATGGCAGCGTGCCCGCCGAGGGCATGCAGGTCGTGGTGGCCGGCGGCTGCGACTACTACCCCGGCAGCGCGAGCGCCTCACCCGGCTTCTCCTTCTCCGTCGCCGACCTGCGCGTGGCCGGCGAGGGCGATCTGCTCGCGCGGATCGAGCGGCTGCGCAGGCAGCTCGACGCCGAGGGCCTTTGCGAGCCGCAGAAGCGACTTGCGATGCCGCTGCTGCCGCGCACGATCGGCGTGATCACCGGCGAGCAGGGCAAGGCGCGCGACGACGTTCTCGCGGCGCTCGCCCGCCGCGGCTGGGCCGGGCGGCTGGTGTGGGGGTTTGCCCCCGTGCAGGATCGGCACGCGGCGCCCGCGATCGGCCTCGCGCTCGCGGACCTCGCGGCCGTCGCGCGGGTCGAGACGGTGATCGTCGCCCGTGGCGGCGGCTCGCTCGCCGACCTGCTGTGCTTCTGCGACGAGACGCTCTGCCGAACCGTCGCGCTGCTGGGCGTGCCCGTGATCGCATCTGTCGGCCACCACACCGACCGCACGCTGCTGGACGACGTGGCGGCCGTCAGCTGCTCAACGCCCACGCACGCCGCCGAGGCGGCCGTCGGCGTTGACTGCCAGGAGGCACGGGAGCGCCAGGCGCAGGCGGCCATACGTTTGCGCGAGCACGGCCGGCGAGCGCTGCTCCCTCAGGCCGAGCTCCCGACCGTCGCGTCGCGGCTGCGCGAGCACGGCCGGCGAGCGGTCCTCTCACGGGCGCGCCTGCTCTCGACGCTGACACGGGCGCCCGCCGCGCACCTGCAGCGCGAGCGCGCACGCCTACATCAGCACCTGCGCGAGGCCCGTGCCACCTCGCGCAGGCGGATCGAGGGCGAGAGCAGCCTGACCGAGCGGCGCGCGCTGGTGCTCAAGCGCAAGGCCGACTCCGCGCTACTGGACTGCCGGCGGCGACGTCCGCAGGATCTTCGGCGACTCGCGCTGGCGCTCGCGGGCCACGACCCACAGCGCACGCTGGAGCGCGGCTATGCGCTTGTCGAGTCGCTCGATGAGAAGCCGCTCGTCAACGCCGCGCAGGCGCGCGCGGCGTTGGATCTGCGCGTGCGCTTCGCCGACGGCGCCGTCGCGGCTCGAGTTCAGAGACGATGACGAGCCCCGAGCCACAGCCCGCCGCGTCGCAGACGCCCGCGCCGTTGACCTACGAGGCCGCCTCGGCGCGTGTGGAGGAGATCATCCGGCGTCTGGACTCCGGCGATGCGAGCCTCAACGAGACGCTCGAGCTAGTGAAGGAGGGCAAGCAGCTGATCGAGCTGTGCGCGCGCGAGCTGAGCGCGGTCGGCGATGCGCTCGAGGAGCTGCGTCTCGACGAGCTGGTCAGCCGCCTGGAAAGCGACGCCTCAAGGTGAGCACCTGGGACATGCTGGCCGAGCTGCCGGTGGAGATCGAGGATTACGCGCTCGAGCCCCTGCAGGCAGAGGTCTCGAGCGAGTTCGAGCGCAAGAGCACCGTCATCCACCTGCGTGGAGGGGGCGCGGAGGGCGTCGGTGAGGACGTCACCTACGATGCCGTCGACCACGACATTCTGCAGGCGGCAGGTCCGCTGCTGCCGCTCGCCGGGCGCTTCACGCTCGCGTCCTTCTCCGAGCGCCTCGCATCGCTGTCGCTGTTCGCGGAGCCGCCGCAACGGGAGGTCTCGGCGCGCTATCGAACGTGGGCGTATGAGTCGGCCGCGCTCGACCTCGCGCTGCGCCAGGCGCGCACGTCGCTGCACGAGGCGCTCGCGCGCAGGCCCGAGCCCGTGCGCTTCGTCGTCTCGCTACGGCTCGGCGAGCCACCCACAGCCGAGCCGATCCGCCGGTGGCTCGAGCGCTACCCGCAGCTGCGCTTCAAGCTCGACCCGACCAGCTCCTGGGACGAGCGCCTGATCGCGGAGCTGCTCGCCACCGGCGCCGTCGACTCGGTCGACTTCAAGGGCCTTTACTCCGGCTCGATCGTCGACCAGCCCGCCGATCCGGTCCTCTACCGGCGCGTGGTCGAGACGTTCGCGCAGGCGTGGATCGAGGACCCAAAGCTGACGCCGGAGACCGACGCCGTGCTGGCGGAGCATCGCGAGCGCTTCTCCTGGGATGCGCCGATCCATTCGATCGCGGACATCGAAGCCCTGCCCTACCCCCCGCGGATGGTCAACATCAAGCCCTCGCGCTTGGGCGGGCTGCGCAATCTGCTCGACGCATACGACTTCTGCGCCGCCAACGGGATCGGCAACTACGGCGGCGGGCAGTTCGAGTTGAGCGTGGGGCGCGAGCAGATCCAGTACCTCGCATCGCTGTTCCACGGCGACGCCCCGAACGACGTCGCGCCGACCGGCTTCAACCTGCCCGAGCCGGCCGCCGGGCTGCCCACGAGCCCGCTCGCGCCGGCGCCCTCGGCACTCGGGTTCCGCTGGGGCTGACGCAACTTCCGTGCCGCTGCGCGGTTTGCGCAGGCATAGCGGCTAACCTCTGACGCCGCCTACCGGGCGCAGCATCCGGCCCGCCGCGAAAGGGATCGTCTTGGCGCTCACAGCCACCCACACGCGAAGCAGGTTCGTCCTTGCGCCAGCCGTCACCGCGCTGCTGCTCAGCCTCCTCGGCGGCTCTCCCCCGCCCGCGCTGGCGGCCTCCTCCGGCGGCACGGGCAGCACGGGCGCGCACGTCACGACGATCCGCATCACGAGCGTCAAGTGCACGCCCGCGGCCAGATGCAGCGGCAACCCCCGCCAGGTCTCGACGCACGGCACGCTGCTGCTGGCGGGCATCGGCCTAAGAGCCGGGATGACGGTCGCGTTCCCGAAAGCCGCGGGCGCGCGCATCAGCCGCACCTCGCCGGCCTCGCACCTGCGCCAGACGAAGGGCGCCCTGCTGGTGACGGTCCCCAGCAGGGCGCACTCGGGGCGCATCATGGTGCTGCTCAGCCGCGCTCGGCACACGAGCTCATACGGCCCGATCTACGTCTATCGCCACGCGCTGCACCCCCCGAAGCCGAAATCCCCGCCGATCGCCACAAGCGTTGGGGCCGTCAGCGGCACGGCGTTCGACGGCCAGGGCATGTGGATCTGGTACATGAGCGCATCCGAGAAAGGCAACAACGCGGCGATCGTCGCGCGCGCCCGCGCGGCCGGCGTCTCAACACTGTTCGTCAAGAGCTCCGACGGCTCGAGCAACTACTGGAGCCAGTTCTCCCCGCAGCTAATCGCGGAAATGCACGCGAACGGCTTGAAAGTCTGCGCCTGGCAGTACGTCTACGGCAGCAACCCAGTCGGCGAGGCGAACCTCGGAGCGCGGGCGGCCGCCAACGGCGCCGACTGCCTGGTGATCGATGCCGAGTCCCAGTACGAGGGCCACTACGCGGCCGCCCAGACCTACATCACCAGCCTGCGCGCAAAGGTCGGCCCGGCCTATCCGATCGGGCTGGCCTCCTTCCCCTACGTCTCCTATCACCCCTCGCTTCCCTACTCGGTCTTCTTGGGACCAAACGGCGCGCAGTACAACGCTCCACAGATGTACTGGAAGGACATCGGCACCTCGGTGGACACGGTCTATGCGAACACCTACATCGGCAACCGCATCTACGAGCGCCCGATCTTCCCCCTGGGACAGACCTACGGCGGCGTCAGCGGCGCGGATGTGCTGCGCTTCCGCCAGGAGGCGATCACCTATGGCGCCACGGGCCTCTCCTTCTGGGACTGGCAGGAGACGCCGGCCTCCGGCTGGAGTGCGCTCGCCACGCCGCTGACACCACTCACGAGCGTGACGCCGAATGGCACCTACCCCGAACTCGCGAGTGGCTCCAAAGGCGATCAGGTGCTGTGGCTGCAGGAGCACCTCGCCGGCGCGATCCCCTCACAGGAAGTCACCGGTGTCTTTGGCGCGCAGACGACCGCCAACCTGCGCGCCTTCCAGGCAGCTCACTCGATCGCGGTCAGCGGTCGTGCGGACGCAGCAACGTGGGTAGCGCTGCTGGCCCTACCCCCCGTCGCGGTCGACTGGACGGGGGGCGGGCCGGGCACCTGACGGCCGGCCGTAGGCCGTCCGTCAGGGCTGCAGGGAGACTCAGACGCGCTGGATCAGCGTGCCGGTGCCGAGACCGCCGCCGCAGCACATCGTCACGAAGCCGATCTCCTTGTCGGAGCGCTCGAGCTCGTGTAGCAGCGTCGTGAGCAGCCGCGCGCCGGTCGAGCCGAGCGGGTGCCCCAGTGCCATCGCGCCGCCGTTGACGTTCACGCGATCCATGTCGGGGCTGTGCTCACGCCGCCACGCGGCGACGACGGGGGCGAACGCCTCGTTGATCTCGAACAGGTCAATGTCGTCAATCTTCATGCCGTTGCGGTCGAGGATCTTGCGCGTCGCCGGGATCGGTCCCTCGAGCATTTTCACCGGGTCACAGCCGACGGTCGTCTGATCGACGATCCGCGCCCGCGGCGTCAGCCCGAGCTCCTCGGCCTTCTCGGCGGCCATCAGCAACACCGCGGCGGCCCCGTCGGAGATCTGCGAGGCATTGCCGGCGGTGATCTTGCCGTCCGGCTTGAACACCGTCTTCAGCTGCGAGAGCGTCTCGAGACTCGTGTCCGGGCGGATGCCCTGGTCGGCGACATAGGTCTCGCCGTCCACGCTCATCGGCACGATCTCGCGCTCGAAGCGGCCCTCCTCGGTGGCCTGGTGGGCGAGCTTGTGCGAGCGCACGGCCAGCTCGTCGAGCTCAGAGCGCGGGATCTCCCACTGGTCGGCGATCATCTCCGCGCCGAGACCCTGGCCGACGATGTTGTGCTTGGCCATCAGCTCGGGCGTGAACGCATAGCCGAACTCCTCCTGCGTTTTCATGCCAGCGGCGAACGGCAGGTGGCCCATGTGCTCCACTCCGGAGCCGATCATCGCGTCATGCACGCCGGCGGCAATCAGCGCGGCGGAGAAGTTGACCGCCTGCTGCGCGGAGCCACACTGGCGATCGACGGTCGTGCCGGGTGTCTCGATCGGCAAACCCTCCTGCAGCCAGGCGTTACGGGCGATGTTGAAGCCCTGCTCGCCGAACTGCTGCACGCAACCGGCGACGACGTCCTCGACCTCGAGCGGGTCGATGCCGGCTCGCGAGATGACCTCGGTGTAGCAGCGCCCGAGCAGCTCGTTCGGATGGGTGTCCTTGTAGTAGCCCTTCTCCTTGTGCCCGCGCCCGATCGGCGTGCGCACAGCCTCGACGATGACGACCTCACGGCCCTCTGCTTGCCTCATTTGGGAGTCCTCCTACGGTCTGTTGCGCAGCATTGATGGAGAGGAACTCGGGGCGCTCCCGACCGATTCGGGGCGCTTCTGGAAGGTGCCCGGCCCCTTCAGCACATACTCTACCGCGGTCACGCGCTTTCTAGATTGACTGGTCAGTCAATCACCCTGGAGCTCGCCTGTCGTGAACGATCAGCCACTCGTGCAGAACAAACGGCTCGCCATCGCCGGCAGCGGCGCAATCGCCTGTGGCCTGGCCACGACAGCGGCCCATCACGGGCCGGTGCTGGTGCTCGCGCGCTCGGAGAGCTCGGCCGATCGTGCGCGTGCGGCTGTGGAGAAGGGCCTCGAGCGCCTCGGCGCGGAGGTGGACCCAGCACATGTGCGGATCGTCACGGACCCGGCGGAGCTCGCCACCGCCACGTTCGTGGTCGAGGCCGTGGTCGAGGACCACGACGTGAAGGCCGGCCTGCTGGGCGAGCTGAACGCGATCCTCGATGCCGGGGCGATCCTCGCCAGCACCACCTCCTCGCTGTCGGTCGAGCGCCTCGCGCAGGCGAGCGGGCGCCCCGAGCGGTTCCTCGGTCTGCATGTGTTCAACCCGGTCACGAAGATGAAGCTCGTCGAGCTCGTGTTCCCGCAGGCGGCCAGCGCGGAGACGCGCAGCCGGGCGCTCGCCTTGTGCGAGACCTTCGAGAAGGTCCCTGTGGAGGTGCCCGACGTGCCGGGGTTCGTGGTGAATCGGCTTTTGTTTCCATATCTGTTCAGCGCCGTGCGGCTGCTGGAAGAGACGGGCATGGACCCCGCGAGCATCGATACGTGCATGCGTCTGGGCGCCGGGCACCCGATGGGCCCGCTGGCGCTGCTGGACCTCGTCGGCCTCGACGTCAGCAGGGCGATCGGCGAGGCGATCGGCGTGCCGATCCCCGCGCGCCTGGAGAATCTGATCGCCGAAGATGCCCTCGGGCGCAAGAGCGGGCGCGGCTTTCACGCCTATTAGCACTCGCCGCGTCGCCGCGCTCGTGAGAAATTTAGCTCGCCTGAGGCGACTTTTAGCTGGCGTTCATCAAGCGGGGAATACTTGTTCATGCGACATCTGAGTCGCAATTGCACACCCGCCTCCTCCCAGTGCACATCGTCCGGCCCGCTCCCCCCGCGGGCCGGACGTGTTTAACGGCGCGGCGAGGATCGGGGCGAGGCGGCGAGTCTCGCTAGACCGCCACGCCGGCGGCAGTCACTCGCCGGCCGGCTCGCCGCTCTCGCTCGGGTGGACCTGGCGGCGCTCGCGGATGCGCACGGACTCGATGCGGTTGTCGCGCACGGACTCGACGCGAATCGAGAAGCCGTTGGCGGCGACGGTGTCCCCGCGCCTCGGCAGCCGCCCGAGCTCGGCGAACACGAAGCCGCCGATCGAGTTGTAGGCGTCGCTGTCCACGGGCAGGTGCAGGCCGTAGTCGGCCAGATCCGTGACGGCCACATGCCCACGCACGAACCAGTCGCCATTGGCGAGCCTGCGAATCTCGCCCGCCGCCGGGTCGGTCTCATCGGTGATCTCGCCGACGACCTCCTCGATGATGTCCTCGACCGTCACGATCCCCACAACGCGGCCGTACTCGTCGACGACCACGGCCATCGAGGTGCGCTGGCGCTGCAGCTCGGCCAGCAGGTCGTCGAGCGGCTTGGTCTCGGGCACGATCGGCGCGTCGTGGACGAGCGGCGCCACGGGCGAGCTCGGCCCGTCCTGCATGAGCTGGCCGATCAGGGTGCTGGCGTGCACGATCCCCCGCACGCGGTCACGATCGTCCTCCTCGGTCACGAGCAAGCGGGTGTGGCCGCTGGAGACACACAGCTGCAGCGCCGTCTCGACATCCTGAGCGACGTCGATCGTGACGACGGCCGGGATCGGGGTCATCACCTGACGGGCCTCCTGTTCGTGAAGATGAAAGACGCCAGTGAGCATTCCCGCCTCGCCCGGGTCGATCTGCCCGCCCGCGTGAGACTCGGCGATCAGCCGCTTGAGCTCATCGGGCGAGCCACCGCCGCGCTCGAGATTCATGTCGACTCCGAGCAGGCGCAGGATCCGGTCGGCGACGGCAGTCAGCGCGAGGATCAGCGGATGGAAGAGCACGCTGAACCACTCCAGCGGGCGGGCCACCCGCCGGGCAACCGACTCGGCCCTGTCGATCGCATAGAACTTCGGGACCATCTCGCCCGCGACGAGCTGCGCGGAGGCGATGAACAGGAACGCGATGGCGACCGAGATGGCGATCGCCACCCCATGGCTGAGCGGGCCGCCGAGAACCCCGTTGAGGAGATCCGCGAGCGCGGGCTCGCCAAGGGCGCCGATGCCGATCGAGGTCATCGTGACCCCGATCTGCACAGCGGAGATGTAGCGGTTGATGTTCGCGAGTTGCGTCAGCGCGAGTGTCGCTCCTTTGGCGCCCTCGTCGCGCAGGACTTCCAGACGGGCGCGGCGCGATCGCACGAGTGCGTACTCGGCGATCACGAAGAACGCGTTGATCGCGATCAGCAGCGCCGTGAGGGTGAGCTTGAGACCGTTCACGCCGCGGGGACGATCCCTGGGGCGCGCTGGCGCCCGGCGCGTGGACGCCGCCCGGGACGACGGGGATGCAGGAGGCCCATCGGGGCCACGCTACTTCGGGGAAGTTCTTCGTCGTCGTTCATCGCTTGCCGACCTGCCTAACCTAGCAAGGGCGAGAGTCGGAAGCCCGATCGCCGCGGCACGGGATCAGGCAACGGCGTCGATCTGGCCGGCCAGCGCGAAGTCGGCTTCGGTGATGCCGCCTTGTGAATGTGTGGAGAGCGTCAGGCGCACCTTGTTCCAGCCGTACACGAGGATGTCGGGGTGGTGGTTGGCGGCCTCGGCCAGCTCGGCGACGCGGTTTACGAACACGATCGCGGCAGCGAAGTCGGCGAAGCTCAGCTCGCGCGCGATCGATTGACCCTCACCCCTGCGCCAGTCGCCGCCACCCCGTAGTCGCTGCTCGATCTGCGCGTCGCTGAGCACACTCATCCAGCGCCGAGAATAGCTGGCGGGGGCCGTGGCGACACGGTCGTGGGCCGGTTCGTACAGTCATGGTCGTGCGCATCGTCAGCCTCGTCCCGCATGCCACCGAGCTGCTGTTTGCGCTCGGCCTCGGCCCGCAGGTGGTCGCTGTCACGCACGAGTGCGACTATCCGCCGCCGGCGCTGGAGCGCAGGCGAGCGACGCGCGATGTGCTCCCGGCGGGTCTGAGCGCCGGCGAGATCGACACGGCGGTGCGCGAGCGCACGCTGGCGGGCGCGGCGATCTACGAGCTCGACCGGAAGACGCTCGCCGAACTCGAGCCGGATCTGATCGTCACCCAGGCGCTGTGCCCGGTGTGCGCCGTCTCCTACGAGGAGGTCGAGACGATCGCGCAGGAGCTGCCGTCGCGCCCGCGGGTGATCGCGCTCGACCCCAAGACGCTCGGCGAGAGCCTCGGCGACGTGCGCACGATCGCGGAGGCGACCGGACGCCGCGAGCAGGGCATCGAGCTGGTCGGAGACATCGCCGCGCGTATCGACCGCGTGAAGCTCTCGGTGCGAGCGCAGCCGCGACCGCGGGTGCTCGCGCTGGAGTGGCTGGACCCGCTATACGTGGCCGGGCACTGGACCCCGCAGATGATCGAACTGGCCGGCGGCGAGGACGTGCTGGGCCTGCCGGCGGAGTCCTCTCAGATCGTCTCCTGGCAGGCCGCCGCGGACGCCGCGGCCGATGTGGTGATCGTGATGCCATGTGGCTATGACGCTTCCCGCGCGCACGCCGAGGCGATCACCTACGCAAGCGAGCTTGCCGCGCTGAACGCGGGCAGGATCGTGGCGGTGAACGCATCCGCCTACTTCTCCCGCCCCGGCCCGCGCCTGACCGATGGGCTGGAGTTGCTGGGACACATCCTGCACCCCGAGCAGCTACCGAGCGCGCCCGCCGAGGCGCTCGCCGTCGAGCCGCTGGGAGCGCCGCGGCCGGGCTGACTTCGCTAGCCGGCTTCCACGACGCGCGCCGGGGCCCCGCTGGATTCGAGGTCTGTCGATCTCGACACGGCGATCGAGCCGGCGAAGCAGGCGGCGCCCAGCAGAACGCACATGCCCAGCGCGAGCGCCTGCGAGCGGTAGCGGCTGCCGAACTGGATCGCGAGCGCCGTCAGCGTGCCGCCGATCAGGCCGCCGATGTGCCCGCCCCAGGAGATCCCGGGAAGCGTGAAGCTGATGATCAGGTTGATCAGGATCAGGCCGCCGACACCGCTCTGCATGATCGGGATCTGGCGCGCTCGCATCTCCACGGCCGCGGCTCCCATCAGGCCGAACACGGCTCCCGAGGCGCCGACGGTGGGTGAGTGGGGCGTGACGATCAGCGCGCCCAGCGAGCCGGCCAGGAGCGAGACGCCGTAGATCACACCGAACCTCAACCGCCCGAGGGCGGGCTCGAGCATCTGCCCGAGGATCCACAGGATGTACATGTTGAAGCCGATGTGCAGGAGGTTCTCGTGCAGGAATCCCCCTGTGACGATCCGCCACCACTGTCCGTGCGCGACGCCCAGTTCCGGCAGCCCCGGGAAGCTGCCGAGCAGGGCGCCTTCTTCGTAGACCTTGTTGGTGGGATGGCCGGTGATCGTGATGTTGCCCTCGGCCAGGAAGGCGATCACGTTGATCACGATCAGCGCGATCGTGACTTCGGGCCGACGAGTCGTGTCGCGGATCGTTTTGACGACCGTCTTTTGGCGCGAGCACTCCGGACAGCGCATGCCCACGGGCGTCGTGGTCATGCAGTCGGGGCAGATCGGCCGACCGCAGTTGGAGCAGGAGACCCCCGTCTCGCGCGAGGGGTGGCGGTAGCAGGTGGCCATTTCCTGCCAAGAGCCTAGCTTGGCTCTTTTAACGGAAGGTCAGCGATCGCCCAGCAGCTTGCGCGTCTCACGCCCGAGGTCCCTGACGGCGCGCTCGGCCGCCGAGCGGTCGAAGCTCGGCCAGCGTGCGCCGGCAAACGGGCCGGAGGAGGCCTGGCTGCGCCTGCGGGCGCGCAGCAGCACGAGCGCCGTGCCCGCGGCGCCACCCGCCACGATCGCGGCCGCCGGGCGCACCCAGTTGCGCGGATCGCGCATCGCCGAGAGCTCCCACGCCTCCAGCTCGTCCGCGGCCAGCTCGGTGATCGTGGTCAGCGTGCTCTCGAGGCGCTCGGCCAGATCCTCGGGCGGCTCGACAGGCGCGAGCGCTTCGCGCAGCAGACCCTCGAAGTTGGGCAGCGCCTCAGTCATCGTCCAGATCCTGCCGGGGGTCGCCGACGATCTCCTCGAGCTGTTTGATCGCGCGGTGGATCAGCACCTTGGTGGCGCCATCTGAGCGGTCGAGCGCGCGCGCGATCTCGCGGTTGTCCATACCCAGCGCAAAGCGCATGATCAGCGCCTCGCGTCGGTCGTCCGGGAGCTGGCGCACCCCGTCGAGCACGCGGCTGAGCTCGTCGCGTCCTTCGACCAGCTGCTCGGTCGTGTGCAGGGCGGTCAGGTTGCTCGTCTCGTCGATCGGCATGGCCGGTTTGCGGGAGCGGTCGCGGTACAGGTTGGCGGCAAGGTTGTGCGCGATGCGGATCAGCCAGGGACGCAGCGGGCGGCCGTCGGACTCGCGCTGGGCGCGTTCGAAGTGGCGGTAGGCCTGCAGAAAGGTCTGCTCGGTCAGATCCTCCGCGTCGTGATGGTCTCCCACCCGGTAGTAGGCGTAGCTGTAGACGTCTCGCAGGTGGGCGCGGTAGAGGTCGGAGAACTCCGCGTCGAGCTGGGCCTTCGGCTTCTTGCTGAGGGGCTCGTTCACTCATCGCACACCCTATCCCCCGGCCCTTGCTCCACCTGTCGCGCCCGCCACACCGCGGGCACTGGCGGGCTCAAGCCGCGCGAGCCTCCCCTTGGTCGGCGGTCTCGCCGGCCGGCGGCTTGGCGGCCTCGGCCGGGGTGGGACGGTCCGCGGGCGCGTCTCGTGCGGGACCCGCGACAGCGGCAGCGGCAGCGGGCGGTTTGACGGCCGACTCCAGGGGCTGCTCCTGCGCCGGGGCGCCGCCAAGCCACTCCCACTGCAGGCTCACGCATGCCCAGATGCGATCCGTGACGCCCGCCGCCAGCGCGGGCGAGGAGCTTTCGGCGCCGGTAAAGCGCAGCGGGCGCCCAACGCGTAGACGGACCTTGCGCGGGCGGATGCGCCAGCCGCGGCGAACGTTCTCGCTCCCGAGCACGGCCACGGGCGCGACCGGCACGCGGGTCTCGAGCGCCAGCCGCCCGACTCCGCGGCGCGGTTGCGCGAGCGGCCCGCGGCGCGTGCGCGTGCCCTCCGGGAACACCACCACGCAGTCTCCCCGCGCGAGGATCGCACGGGCCGTGTCCATCGCGCCGGAATCGCCCGCTCCGCGGTCCACCGGAAAGGCGCCGAGCCCATTCAGGATCCACGCCTGCCAGGGCTTTTCGAACAGCTCGCGCTTGGCCATGTAGTAGACGGGACGCCGCACGAGCGTGCCGATCACGAACGGGTCCAGGAAGCTGCGGTGGTTGGAGGCCAGCAGCAGCGGGCCACTCTTGGGCAGATGCTCACGGCCGACGCGGCTCAAACGGAAGTACACGAGGAAGAACGGCACGAGCAGCGCGCGCAGGCTCCAGTAGAGAAACGGGTTGACGCCCTTGCTCAAGGCGTGCTCGCGAAAGCCGTTCAGATCGGTGGCGGACTCCGCGGGCCGCTGGGCGGGCTCGGCGGCGGGCGGCTCTGCTCCGGCGCCGAGCGCCAGCGTGCCTGCGCCCGCCGGACGACGGATGATGCGCCTGATCCGCTCGGGGCGCCGCACGGCGTCACGCTCCGCCGGCTGGGACTCGATGCACTGTTGCTCCATGTTCTTCAATACACCGTGCGCGAGAGCCGCGTTACAGTTGACGAGGAGGGGGTTTGCCGCCGATCGCGCCGGAGTAGCTCAGCTGGTAGAGCACCTGTCTTGTAAACAGGAGGTCAGGGGTTCGAGACCCCTCTCCGGCTTTCTGAAGCGCCCGCGAACAAGGCGGCGCGCCGGGCGCTCGTTGGCGGGACCATCACGCGAGTTGGAGATCAAACCGGGCTGATCGCGCCGGCCGCGCCTGGCACGGGTTACTGGCTGGCCACCTCCGTGCCCGCGAGCCCACGCGCACGCGCGGCCAGGTGCGAGACACCCAACTCGTCGTACTCGGCGGCGGCGCACTCCAGCGCCGCGCGCGCGGCGCTGGAGTCGCTATCGAGCAGCCGCTGCCCAAGCAGCAGCTCGCAGCGTGCGGCCTCCAGTGGGCGCTCGAGCGCTTGCCACGCCTCGCGTGCCCGTCGCAACTCGACGAGCGCCTCGGCGGGCGAGCCAACCATGCCGGCCGCTTCGATCGCGGCCGCCTTGCCGACCGGATAGCGCACGCGCTCGGCCAGCTCGACGGCCTCGTGCGCCGCCTCGCCCGCCTGCGCGTAGCGATCGGAGAGGACGTACAGCACAGCGCGCGCCGAGTTGGCCTGGATCGACTGCACGATCAGGCCCGCGCGTTCGCACACATCGAGCGCGTCCGTGAGTGCCGTATCGGCTCCCTGCAGGTCGCCCTGATCGCGTAGCGTCGTCGAGAGCCCGTAGAGCGCGTCGAAGCACACCTCCGACCAGCCGATCTGCCCGGCCAGCTCGTGTGCGCGGCGATAGGCGCGCTCGGCCTCCAGCCACTCGCCGTCGCGCCAGTGCAGGCGCCCGCGCAGCGCGTAGGGCAGGCACAGCTTGCCGATCAGCCCCTCGCGCTCGGACAGCTCGGCGCTGGCATCGCTAGAGCGTTCGAGCGCCGGCCAGTCGCCACAGTAGAGGGCGAGCTGCGCGACGGCGGCGTGCAGCTCGATCTCCGCCGGCACGTCGCCGATCTGCTGCGCGAGCGTCAGCGCCTCCCGGTAGGTCTCGCCGGCGGTCGTGTAATCGCCGTCGGAGCTCTCCAGATGATGGCCGAGGGCGAGCAGCGCGAGAACCGTCTCGTGCGCATCCGAGCCGCGCGCGAGTTCGACCGCTCGCTCGAGGTTTTCACGCGCCTTGACGGTGTCGCCGATGCGTCCGAACACGCGCCCGAAGATGCCGTGCGCGCGGCTGGCGGCACGAACCTCGCCGAGGCGCTCGGCGAGCCGCAGCGCCTTCTCGGAGGCGTAGATCGCCAGCATGTTGTCGCCGGTCTGCATGTACAGCCAGGCCGCCTCCTCGTATAGGCGCACGAGCGCGAGCGACGGCTCTCCGTCCTTGATCAGGTTGATCCCGCGCTGGTGATGCTCGATCGCCTGCTTGCGCTCGCCCTTGTGCGCGAGCGCGGCGCCGATCTTCCGATGCAGCTCGGCGACCCGCTCGAGATCCTCGAGGCCGCGGTGGTACTCGAGGGCTCGCTCCCACACCTCGATCGCGATGTCGACCCGACCCAGCCGCAGGGCGACATCGCCCTGCTTCTCGACTATGCGCGCGACTGCCGCGGCATCGCCGCCGGCCTGCTCGCGGGCGGCCTCGTAGTTGGTGAACGCCTGCGCGTTGGAGTAGAAGGCCATCGCCGCATCGCCCGCGGCCTCGAGGTAGTGCAGCGCCTTGACCCGATAGGGCTCGACGTCCGCGGGCGCGAGGCTCAGCTCGGCGCCAAGCTGCGCGGCGCGACCGTAGTGCTCGGCGAGCAGCGCGACCACCTCCTCGACCCGCTCGCCGGCACGAGCCTCGATGAAGCCGCCCACCTCGAAATGCTTCTGAGCGCGGACTGACTTCGGAAGCATCTCGTACGCCACGTCGCGGATCAGCGCGTGCTTGAAAGCCATCTCGGGCTCGCCGGCCAGCGCGCTGCCCTCACCCGCGACGACGAGATCCTTTTCCCGCAGGGCGCGCAGCGCAGCCTCCAGATCGCCGCCCTCGGCGCTGGCGACGGGCGCGAGCGCGGCCTCCCAGAAGGTCCGGCCGATCACCGCGGCATGCGCGAGCAGACGCCGCTGGAACGGCTCCAGCGAGTCCAGCCTCGCCGCCAGCAGGGCCTGCACGGTGGGAGGCATCTCCGCTGCGATCGCGCCGTCCTCCTCGGAGAGGCGGCGCACCATCTCCTCGACGAACAGCGGGTTGCCCTCCGCGCGCGCGGAGATCGCGGCCACGACGCTCTCCTGGCGCTCGTCGGCGTGCAGCAGTCCAAGCACCAGCTCGCGTGTGTCGGCCTCGCCGAGCGGGTCCAGGAACAGGGTCGTCGAGTCGCGGCGCACTCCTCCCCAGCCGTCGCGGCGTTCCAGCAGCTCATCGCGCGCGAGGCACACCTGCAGGACCGGCGCGCGAACCCACTGGACGAGGTGTTCGATCAAGTCGAGCATGCCCTCATCCGCCCAGTGGATGTCCTCCCAGATCAGCACGAGTGGCGCTTCACGTGCGAGCCCCTCGACACATGAGCGCACGGCCGCGAAGAAGATTTCTCGCGAGCGCTGGGCGTCCTCTTGATCCATCAGCGCAGGATCGGCCGGAGTCTCGATCCCCAGCAGGCGAGAGATCACGGCTGTCTTCGAGGCAGAGGATCGGCCGTTGTCTGAATCGGAGTCGCCGAGCAGCTCGCCGAGCCGCTCCGAGAGCTTGCGCCAAGCGTCCGATGGAGGATCGCCGTCGACGATCCCACACTCGGCGCGTATGACCTCGCCTAGCGGCCAGTAGACGATGTTCGAGCCATAGGGCAGGCAGCGTCCGCGACGCACCAGTGGCCGTAGCTCACGTAGGTGAAGCTCCTCCTCGAACTGGTTCAGCAGACGCGACTTGCCGACGCCGGCCTCGCCGATGACGGTCGCCAGATGTGAGCTGCGCTTGCGCGCGACGCGCTCCATCAGCTCGTGTAGCTGAGCGAGCTCGGCGGCGCGGCCGACCAGCGGCGCTCGCGTCGGCTGGCGCGCCGAGGCGGGCGCGGCGGCGCTCTGGCCTATCCCGAGCGCCTCCCAAGCGGGTACGGGCTCGGCCTTGCCTTTTAGCCGCAGCGGCTCCTCGAGCGCGGCGTACTCGATCACCTCGCATGTGGCGCGATAGGTGCGCTCGCCGACCGTCACGCTTCCCGGGCGCGCCGCCGCCTGCAGTCGCGCAGCGACGTTCACGCTGTCTCCGATCACGGTGTAGTCACCGCCCACGCGGCCGGCGAGCGCCTCGCCGGTATTGATCCCCACGCACAGCTCAAATGTGACGCCGTGCTGCTGGGCGAGCGGCGCGTTGATCTCGGACATCGCCTCCTGCATCCCGAGGCCGGCTCGCACGGCCCGCTCGGAGTCGTCGCCGTGGGCGATCGGCGCACCAAAGATCGCCATCACGTTGTCGCCGATGAACTTGTCGACGTGCCCGCCAAACTGCGCCACCTCGTCGCCGAGCCGCCCCAGGATGCGCTCGAGCAGCCGCTTGACCGACTCGGGGTCGAGCTTCTCGGCGACCGCCGTGTAGCCCGACAGGTCGGCGAACAGGACCGCCACGGTGCGGCGCTCGTCCAGCGTCTGCGCCACCTCTACGACGCCCGCGTCCGCCTCGCCGCTGGTACTCGCTGCGCCGGGCTCTGCGGTCCCGCCGCCGGGTGCGATCTCCGCCCCGCAGTCGGTGCAGAAGCGCGCTCCATCGCTCGCCGCGGCGCCACACGAGCCGCAACGCCGCTCAAGGGGCGCGCCGCAGGACATGCAGAAGCGCGCCTCAGCGGGATTCTCGACAGCGCACACCTCGCAACGAGCCGCTGGCATTGGCATTCACCTCCAAGACCCGGCAGTGTGTTCTTGCATCAGAGCGAGTATGGCCGATTCGCTGGCGTAAGCGGCAAAGAAAGTCCCAGGCAGGAGTGCAGTGCCACGAACGGGAGCGGCCTGTTGCGCGGTTTCCCTACCTCCTGCCCTCACGCGCGCGCAGCAGGAAGCCGACCACGAGCAGGCCGAACACCCCCGCGACGACCCATACGCCTTTTATCGCCGAGAGGACGACGACCGCCAGCGCGGCCGCGGCCGCGCACACCGAGAAGGTGACGTTTGCCATGCCCGAGGAGTCTGCCACCCGGCCCGCACGTGGGAAGTTTCTCCTGACATCGGCGTCTTGGAACTTTGACGGCACGACCAGGACCGAAGCCGGCTGCCCAGCGGCTCGCGGCCAGAACCCCACACCGGAGGTAGTCCCGTGAAGCGCACCCACACTCTCCTTGCAGCACTACTGGCCGCGATCGCGTGCGCGGCCATCCCGACCGGCTCGGCCGCCGCGGGGCCGGCAGCCCATGACAGCCGCGCCGCGAAGATTCAGCTGCGCCACACCAGCCTCGGCAAGATCCTGGTCGATACCGCCGGCTTCACGCTGTACAGGTTCACGAAGGACTCGACCAAGAGAAACACGTGTGTGACAACCGGCGGATGCGCACTCACCTGGCCGGCCTTGACCACCAGCGCCGCGCCAACCGCCGGGCCGGGTGTGAAAGCCTCGCTGCTGTCGAGCATCAAGCTGCCGAACGGCACCAAACAGGTGACCTACGCCGGGCATCCGCTCTACCGTTACGCAACCGCGAGCGAACGCGGGGAAACGGTCTACGTCGGAGCGTCGCAGTTCGGCGGCGTTTGGTACGCGGTGAATGCGAGTGGGGGTGTCGTGAAGTAAGTCGTGGGCCGGAGGCCGGCTCATACATAACCGTCTGGTTGGGTATACTTTTCCCATGGCGACGGCATCACCAGTCATCTCCGATCGAGAGCGCCAGCCGGGCGGCTGTCGCGAGCCGTTTGTGGAGCCCGATCTCTCGTCGGCGCAGGCCCGCCGTTTGGCTGTGATCACCAAGGCGCTCGCCGATCCGACGCGGTTGAGGATCGTCGATGCGGTGCGCAAGGCTTCGCCAGAGGCCGTCTGCCAGTGCGAGCTGCTGCCCCTGTTCGCGATGTCTCAGCCCGCGCTCGCGAAGCATCTGAGGGTGCTCACCATTTCAGGCGTCCTGAGCACGGAGCGCCGTGGCCTGTGGGCCTACTACCACGTCAACCCCGAGCCGCTCCAACAGCTCGGCGCATGGCTGGGCTTCGCCTGATGCCCTCATGCGCACGCTCGCGCCTCGCGGCAGTCGCGGTATGAGCGGTACTCCCGGCCTCGCACGGCGCGCGAGCGCCGAGGCGCTTGGCACCTTCGCGCTGGTGTTCGCCGGGTGTGGAGCGATCATCACCGACACAGAGCGTGGCGGCGCGCTGGGCACGGTCGGAATCAGCCTTGTATTCGGCCTCGTGATCCTGGCTGGGATCGCGGCGTTCGGCCACCTCTCGGGCGCGCATTTCAATCCTGCCGTAACCGGCAGCTTCTTCCTGACTCGCCATCTGCCGGGACGTGATGCGATCGCCTACGTCGCCGCGCAGCTCAGTGGCGCAACGGCTGCCGCGATGCTGCTGTGGCTGGTTTGGCCTGCCAAGCCCGCCGCCCTGGGCGCGACGGTTCCGACGATCGCCGTGGGGCGCGCCGTGGTTGTGGAGGCCGTTATGAGCGCCCTCTTGATGCTAGTGATCCTCAGCGTGGCCACCGACACCAGAGCCGCCGGAGCGCCTGCCGCGATCGCGATCGGCGGAGCGATTGCGCTTGATGCCCTCTTCGGGGGACCGCTCACGGGGGCCTCGATGAATCCCGCGCGCTCGTTCGGCCCTGCGCTGATCGCCGGTGAATGGCGAGATTTCTGGATCTATCTCGCGGGACCACTGCTGGGCGCCCCGCTCGGGGCGTTCGCCTACCAGTTCGTTCGCGACGAGCGTCCCGTCATCTCCGTCGCCGAGCCACTTGCCGAGGATTCCTGATGGCGACGGTGCTGTTCGTCTGTCGGCAGAACGCGGGACGCTCGCAGATCGGCGCCGCGCTGCTGGAAAGAGAAGCGGCCGGTCGCCACACGTCGCTGTCGGCCGGCACGACGCCTGCCGGCCACATCCACCCCGAGGTGATCGACGTGATGCGCGAGCTCGGAATCGATCTCTCCGAGCGCCGGCCCGTGCTCCTCACGCGCGAACTCGCCGAGCGCGCGGACGTGGTCGTGACGATGGGCTGCGGCGATGCGTGCCCGCACATACCCGGCAAGCGCTACGTCGAGTGGGACCTCCCCGATCCGCACGGCAAGTCGTCAGCCGAAGTGCGGGCGATCCGCGAGAGAATCGCGTCGCAGACGAAGGCACTGCTCGCAGAGCTCGACCGCGGAATCGCCTGAGCAGCATGCGGCCAGTCAGCTAGCCGTCGCTCAGCCGACGCCGGGCGCCAGCTCGGGCAGCACACGCTCGAGCAGCGCCCCGGCGGGGCGCGCTTGGATGTCCTCCCGCAGATCCAGGCGGTAGGCGAGCAATGCAAGGCTCGGGGCGATCATAAAGTCAGCTGCATAAAGCGCCGACCCGTTCAGCACCCCTGCATCGATCCAGGCGTCGATCTTCTCGAGCATTGCCGGCAGCGAGTCGAGCAGTTCCCGCTCGCTGTCGGAGGTTGCGCGAAAGGCGAAGCGGCCGGCGATCCGGCTGCCCATCATCCGCATCGTCTCGTTCGCCGACAGCAGCGGGCCAAGGCGGCCGCGGTTGCCGCGGTTGTGAAGCGCGTCGAGACCGTGGAGCGAGGCCGCGAGCACGATCCGCCGAGCCGCCATCTGAAAGGCCTCATCGGCCCACAGCTCGGCCTCCTCCACCGCCAGCCGCTGTTCGGGATCGGCCGGGAACAGCGCCGGCTGTGGCTGTACGCGATCGAGGAAGCGAGAGATCCGGCGGTTGGTCTGGATCCGCTCGGAGCCGAAGCTCAGCGCCGGCACCGTTCCCATGCGGTCGAGCAGCGCGAGCGAGACGTGAGCGCGCCCGTCGACGTTGCGGATCGGGGTCGGGTGGCCGGGAAAGCCGAACATGCGCACGAGGAACGGATGCGGCCCGGTCGGCAGCTCCACGCGGCGATGCTCGATGTCCTTGTGCGCCAGCGCCAGAATCGCCGCGCGGCAGGCGTGCGAGCCGGGGATCACGTACAGCTTCACCGCGCCCCGCTCCGGCAAACCCGTCGCGCTCACGTCTCCACCATCACGGTCACGGGCCCGTCGTTGACGAGCTCGACACTCATGTGCGCGCCGAACTCCCCCCGCAACGCGCCCGCTCGCTCGCAGAAGCGCTCGTACAGCGGCTCGGCGATCTCCGACGGGGCGGCCGCGACGAAGCTCGGGCGGTTCCCGCGCCGCGCATCGCCGTACAGGGTGAACTGGCTCACGCACAGGATCTCCCGCTCGCCCAACGGCTCGTTCATGCGGCCGCCGGCGTCCTCGAAGATGCGCAGCGCCCGCACCTTCTCCGCCAGACGCTCCGCGCCGGCCGCGTCGTCCTCGCGGGAGATCCCCAGCAGCACGAGCAGCCCGGGACCGATCCTTGCGATCACGCGATCCTCGACCGCCACGGCCGCGCGAGTGACCCTCTGCACGAGCGCACGCACAGGCGATCAGCTGGGCACCGATGGAGTCATGTGCCGTGGACACTAACGACGTGCCCGTGTGCGGGGACCGCCCCGAGCGACGCCGGCCGATCAGAACAGCGCAGCGAGCGCCTCCACGAGGCCGGGCAGCTTGTCGGGTCCGCGCGCGAGATCGAGCTGGCGCACCGGCCGCGGCGTGGCGGCGAGGTTCCTCGTCCACTGCAGCTCCTCCAGGCAACCGAGATCTTCGGCGTGCTCGGCGCACATCTCCACGACTGCATCCAGCACGTCCGGGACCGGCGAGCGGCGGCCCAGGCGCGCGTCGATCAGGCTTGCATCGGCGCCATCGCGGGCGGCCAGGAAGCGGTTCTCCGCGAGCACCTCGGGCAGGTCGACCCGCGGGTCCGCGCCCGAGCCGTCGTTCGCCTCCAAGCGCACGAGGCACTGCACGAGCGCGGTCAGCGCCGCCGAGTCCGCCACCGTCGTCTGGGCGTCCATGATCCGCACCTCGATCGTCCCGAAGCGCGGCTGCAGGCGCGCGTCCCACCACAGGAACGTCGGCTCGGGAAACGCCTTGCAGCGCAGCAGCAGGTCGATCGTGCTCACGTAGTCCTCGTAGTCGAGGAACGCGCGCGGGATGCCGACACGGGGAAAGGCCTGGAACAGCGGCGTGCGTGCGGAGGCGAGCCCGGTCTCACGGCCCTGCCAGAAGGGCGAGTTGGCCGACAGCGCAAGCAGCAGGGGCAGATGGCTGCGCAGGCGGTTGATCGCGCGCAGCGCGCCGTCTGGGTCGGGCACGGCCACGTGCACGTGCAGCGCGAACGTCGGCTCACGCCTCGCTAGCTCGCGCATCGAGCCGTACAGGAAGCGATAGCGATCTCCATCTGAGATCTGCGTGTCCTGCCACAGCGTGAACGGGTGCAGGCCGGCGGTGGCCGCTCGCAGATCCAGCGGCGCGAGCTCCTGGGCCAAATCGCCGCGCAGATCCTCCAGTTGCGCGAGCCCCGCCGAGACGGTCGTGTGCGGATCGGTGCGCAGCTCCAGCGCCGAGCCATGGGTCTCGGTGCTCGAGTGCGAGGCGAGCTCACCTGTCGTGCGTGAGATCACCGTGTCGGCCTTCGAGGCCAATGACCAGTCGGAGGGGTCGAGCAGCATCACCTCCTCCTCCACGCCGATCGTCCACGGCGTGCCGCCAGCCGGCGCCCACTGCGACCAGGAGCCGGGCGCGGGAACCTCGCCGCCCGGTCTGAGCGCCTGCTCCGGAGTGGGCGGGGCGAGCGTGCTCTCGCCGGCGATCCTAGACTGCGCGGGCACCGGAGTCCTCCTGTTCGCCCAGGTCCCGATCCGCCGTCTCGCGTAGGTCACGTTGGCGCGCCGGCGCGCTGCGCTTGGAGGCCTCTACCAGGTGCTCGAACAACGACAGCTGCTCGGCGTCCGCGACAAGCGTCTCGGCGTGCCACTGCACGCCGAGGGCGAAGCGCCGGTCTTTTGCCTCGACGGCCTCGATCAGCCCGTCCTGCGACCACGCGACCGCGCGCAGGTCTAGACCCAGCCTGTCAATCGCCTGGTGGTGAAAGGAGTTGACCTTGACCGGGCCGCCGCCAGTCGTCTGAGCGAGGCTGCTGTCGGGCGCCACCCGCACCTCGTGGCTGGTGCGGGTTCCGATCTCCGACTGGCGGTGCTCAATCGTGCCGTTGGTCAGCTCGGGAACGTGCTGGTGGAGCGTTCCCTGACGGGCGACGTTCAGCAGCTGCGCGCCGCGGCAGATGCCGAGGATCGGCATTCTGCGCCGGTAGGCGTGCTTGCAGAGCGCGATCTCGAACGCGTCCACGACGGGGTCGGTGGGGCCCAGCTCGGGGTGCGACGGCGCGCCGTAGCTCGAGGGGTCCAGGTCGGGGCCGCCCGTCAGCAGTAGTCCCGAGAGATGGTCGAGCAGCGAGTCGACGTTCTCGGTGCTCAGCGGCGGTAGGGCGACGGGCAGCCCGCCGGCCATCTCGACCGCGCGCATGTAGGGCAGTCCGAGCGTCATCTCGGTCTGCAGCGGCTCGCCGTGACGAACCCTCTGGACATCTTCCTTGTGGCGGATCTCAGAGACCGTCACGCCGATCATCGGCCTGCTCATGCCAGCACCCACGTGTCCTTGCTCCCGCCGTTCTGGGAGGAGTTGACGATCAGCGCACCCCGCTCGAAGGCCACCCGCGTGAGGCCTCCCGGGAGCACGCGCACGCCCTTGGGGCCTGAGATCGCGAACGGGCGCAGGTCGATGTGGCGCAACTCGAGCCGCCCGTCGGTCACCGTCGGGTGACGGGAGAGCATGACCGTCTCCTGGGCGACGAACCGCTCGGGCTGCGCGGACAGCGCCGCCGCCGTCGTCTGCAGATCCTCCGGCCGCGCGTGAGGACCGATCACGACGCCGTAGCCACCATGTCCACTGCGCGGCTTGATCACCAGCTCGCCGATGCGCTCGAGGATCATCTCGAGCGTTCCCGGCTGGGCCGGATCGTAGGTTGCGACCGAGCGCAGCAGCGGCTGCTCGCCGAGGTAATAGCGGACCATGTCCTCGGCGTAGGCGTGCAGCAGCTTGTCGTCGGCCACACCCGTGCCGAACGCGTTGACGCAGGCGAGCTTGCCCTCGAGCACCGGCTCGAGCAGCAGCCGCGCGAGCGCCGTCGGATTGCCGTGCTCGTCGGCAAGCCGATCCTCGTCGGTGCGCCGGTAGACGACGTCGACGGCCCGCTCGCCGCCGGGCAGCCGTGCGAACAGGCGGCCGCGGCGAACCGACAGCTGCCCCGCGAGCACCAGCGGCAGGCCGAGGCACTCCGCGATCGCGGCATGCTCGAAGAAGGCCGAGTTGCCCTTCCCGTCGCTCAGCAGCACGACCACCGGCTGCTCGCCGGAGCCCTGCGGCGCCGCGGCTCGCAGAGCGCTGCCGAGCGTCTCGAAAGCTGTGTCGAGCGAACGCACCGTCAGGCCGCTCGGGGGCGGCAGGTGGGCTCGGAGAACCTCGCGTGTGGCCACCGCGTAGGCGATGCCCGACGGCGTCCGCAGGTTGTCCTCGAGCACCTTGAACGAGCCGTCACGATCGCGCACGATGTCCAGGCCCGCCACCGTGATCCACGTGCCGATCGCCTCGCCCATGCCGATCAGCAGCGGCTCGTAGTGCTGGGCGCCGGCGAGCGCGCGCTCGGGGATCACGCCGTCTCGCAGGATCCGCTGCGCTCCGTACACGTCTCGCACGAACAACTCCAGCGCCCGCACCCGCTGAGCCACGCCGGCTGACAGCTCGCGCCATTGCGCGGCGCCGATCAGGCGCGGAACGGGGTCGATGCGAAACGCCTGCTCGCCGTCGGCGCTGCCGAAACAGACACCGCGCTGCTCGGCGTCCCGAGCGACGGCCGCGCTCAACTGCTCCAGATCGACCTCTTCGATCGACTCGCGCATGCGGCGATCGTGCTCGGTAGCGTACGGGCCGGCCGCCGCACCCTCCTCGAAGGAGTCCTTCGAGCTCGCTCGCGGCTCGCGGCGCTCAGGCGTGCCCTCGGAGTCGAGCGTGGGCGTCGCACGCGAGCCCGGTCCCGATCCCGGTCGCGCCTGCAGCTTCGTGGCTGTGCGAGACATGGGCAAATTGTGTTCTCGCGAGGCGCCCAGGTCGTTCGACCCACGTCCAAAATGGTGTTGCTCGGCTTGGACTTGCCGGCCGTGCCCGTATGCGGGCGGGTGCGGGCGGGTGCGGGCGGGCAATAGCATCGTCACCCGAAGGGCGAGCGGGCGGCATCACAGCCTTTGGGGTACCCGCGCGGCCCACCCGTCTATCCGAGGAGGATCGATGTCCTACGAGACGCTGCTGTATGACACCGCAGATGCGATCGCCACGATCACGCTGAATCGCCCCGAGCGGCTGAACACGATCGTGCCGCCGATGCCCGAAGAGCTCGAGGGGGCGGTCCACGCCGCGATCGAGGACACCGAGGTGAAGGTGATCGTCCTGCGCGGCGCGGGCCGCGCGTTCTGCGCGGGCTTCGACTTCGGCGGCGGCTTTCACCACTGGGACGAGCACATCACGACCGACGGATCGTGGGACCCGGGCAAGGACTTCGTCGCGGCGACGGCGCCGAGCATGGGCTCGGTGCCGAGGTTCATGAGCCTGTGGCGCTCGCCCAAGCCCGTGATCGCGCAGGTCCACGGCTGGTGTGTGGGCGGAGGCAGCGACATGGCGCTGTGCGCCGATCTGGTGATCGCCTCAGAGGACGCGCGCATCGGCACCTCCTACTCGCGTATGTGGGGCTGCTACCTGACCGGGATGTGGCTGTATCGGCTCGGACTGACGAAGGCCAAGGAAATGGCGCTCACCGGCAAACCGCTGTCGGGCATCGAGGCGGCCGAGGCGGGCCTGATCAACGCCGCCGTGCCATTCGCGCGCCTGCAGGAGGAGGTGCGCGAGCGGGCCGAGCAGCTCGCGGCGATCCCGCTCTCGCAACTGGCGGCGATGAAGCTGATCGTCAACCAGGCCTACGAGAACATGGGGCTGGCATCCACGCAGACGCTCGGACCGATCCTCGACGGGCTGATGCGCAACACGCCCGATGCCAAGGAGTTCATCGGGCTGGCGGAAAGGGAGGGTGTCGGCTCGGTGGTCGCCCGCCGCGACGGCCCATTCGGCGACTACAGCCAGGCGCCGGCCGCCGAGCAGCCCGACCCCGCGAACGTGATCGTCCCCTAGCTCGCCCGGCCCTGACTCGATGCTCGCGGCGGATCTGGAGGTGAGGCGCACGGGGTCGGGGCCGGACGTGGTGCTCGTCCATGGCAGCGTCGTCGGCGCCGAGCGCACGTGGCGGCACCAGCTCGAGCTCGCCGAGCGCTTCACCCTCTGTTTGCCGAACCGGCCGGGCTTCGCGCACAGCCCGCCGCTGGCGCGCGGAGACTTCGAGGCCGAGGCGCCGCTGATCGCCGAACTGCTCGGCGAGGGGGCGCACCTGGTCGGGCATTCCTATGGAGCGGTGATCGCGCTGTACGCAGCGGCACTGCGGCCCGGCGCGGTGCGCTCGCTGAGCGTCTCAGAGCCGGGCTGTCTGCGGATCGCGGCCGGCGATCCGCAGGTCGACGCGCAGATCGCAAACGGCGAGCTCCTCTACGAGCACCGCACGGAGCTCACGCCGCTCGAGTTCCTGCAGGCGTTTCGCGGCGGCGTGGGCTCCACGCATGAGACGCCCGCGGAGCTCGCCGGCGAGCTGCTGCAGGGCGCGCGCCTGTGCATGAGCGAACGCCCACCGTGGGAGGCCGATCCCCCTCTGGAGGTTCTGCGTGCGGCCGCGTTTCCCAAGCTCGTCATCTCCGGTGGGCACTCCGCCGTGTTCGAGTCGGTATGCGACACGCTTGCGCATCGCCTGCAGGCAGCCCGCGCCGTGATCAGCGGACGGGGTCACACGATTCCCGCGACCGGCGCGCCGTACAACGCGTGCTTGAGCTCGTTTCTGGCCGAGCAGGAGCGCTGATACGCCTCCCCAGCCCGTGCGATCATGCTGATCGACATGTGCTTCGAGATTCACAGCAGCCCACGCAGAGCGGCGGGCCGGCGAGCATGAGGCGCCCGGCTCGCGCCCCGTTGCCGGGCCGCCCGGTGCGCGGCTCGCAGACCGGGCGGCCGGTGATGGCGCTGCTCGATTTGCTCGGCCGTCGCTGGGTGCTGCGGATCCTGTGGGAGCTGCGCGAGCAGCCGGCCGCCACCTTCCGCGAGCTACAGGTGCGCTGCGGCAACGTCTCCTCGAGCGTGCTCAACGAGCGGCTGCGCGAACTACGCGAGGCGGGGATCCTCACGACGGGCGACCCGAGCGGATACGAGCTGACGCGAGAGGGACGCAGCCTGCTGCAAGCGCTCGCGCCCATCGACGAGTGGGCTTCGAGGTGGAGCCGGCGGGAGCCCGGGTCCGGCTCCTAGGCGGGATCTCCGGGGAGCTACAGCGGCTCGGTAGCGATTTCCCAGACGCCCCGAACCCGCGAAAGCGCCGTCCGTACGGGGGCTTGTGCACGCATCCGTGCACTGGCCGAACGTTTGGCGTCCGGCACCGCATCGAAGCTGCCACCGACGGGTTAGTGGGGCAGTCAGCCGGTCAGGGGGCATCGTCGACTGGGTGGCGCCGAGCAGCTCCCACCACGCCAACGACGACCCAAAAGTCACAAGGAGGCGCACAGATGCGTTCAATCAAGCTGGTCCCGGCCCTGGCAGCCATGGCGATGTTGGTCGCGCTGGCCCCTGCCGGCGCCTCGGCCGCCAAACATCCGGGACTCAAACACCACAAACATGCGGCTCGGATCCACGCCGGCCACTGCCGTCTGAACCTCAACGCCGCTCCCCGCTTCATCGAAGCCGGTGAATCCGCCGTCGTCTTCGGGGCGCTTCAGTGCCCGGCCGGGACGAGCACCGCGAACCAGGCCGTCACGATCCTCCAGCGCTCCGCGGGCACGCCCGGCGTGAGCACGGCGGGAACCGCGACGACCGACGCGAGCGGCCACTACCAGCTGACGACACCGGCGCTGCAGACGAACAGCTTCTTCTACGCGACCGCCGTGGGCGTCCAGAGTGGGCAGAGGCCGGTGAAGGTCTCACCCAAAGTCAGCCTCAGCGGCCCGGCGGACGGCTCGCAGCTGTTCACCGGCGCCGGTCCCTTCATTCACTCCCACGCGCTGCGCTTCGGCCTGCGAAACAAAGTCACGTTCACCGGCACCGTCAGCCCGTCGGACGCCGGCGCGATCGTCGTGCTGCAGCGCCAGAACGCGATCGGCGGCGAAGAATGGCGGCGGATCGGCTTGGGCCAGGTCGGCCAGGGCGGCACGTATGCGATCACGCACACCTTCGCGGTGCCCGGTGACGCGAACATCCGCGTAGTCGTGCGCCCGCGCCACCTCAACTCGCGGGGAGCATCGGAATCGCTCTCTTACGAGATCTCCCAAGCTCAGAATCCGGCGCTGACGATCAACAGCTCGGCGGACCCGATCTCCTACGGGCAGCCGGTGACGATCAGCGGGACGATCGCCGCCGGTGCGGGCACGCCGCTCACCCTGCTCGCGCGGCCGCGGCTGCAGAGCAAATTCTCGCCAGTGGCAAACGCCGTCAGCACCGGCGGTGGCGCCTACTCGTTCGCAGTGCAGACGCCGCTGCAGAGCACCTTCTACCAAGTGACCGGCGCCGGCAAATCCTCGGCGCGGCTGTTCGAGGGCGTCAAGTACGGGCTCACCGCAGCGGCCTCCGCAAGCACGGTGCAGGCCGGTCAGCCGTTGACGTTCTCGGGCACGGTCACGCCCGCTCACGCCGGCCACGCCGTCTACCTGCAGGCCCAGAACGCCTCGGGGATCGGCTTCCACGTCGTGGAGGTGGGCACGGTGAGCGCTGACTCGACCTACTCGATCACGCACACGCCGTTCAACAGCGGAGCCAAGAAGTACCGCGTGAAGGTGCCTGGAGACCCCGAAAACCAGGGTGTCGCCAGCCCGCTGTTCAGCACCGAAGTGACCCCGGCGCTCGCCTCGGCGTTGATACCCGAGGCCCCGGGCAACTCGACGCCGCCGTCTGAAGGTCACGTCTAACGGGGCAGACCGGGAGCACGCTCCCGGTCGTCCTCTGTGCTGCGGCCGTCCTGCGGGGCGGCCGCAGCCCGTTCAGGCGGCCACGGCGCGGGCCTGCAGGTGCGCGCCGACCTTGCGCTTTACCCGCTGCAAGGCGTTGTCGACGGTCTTGGTGTCGCACTCCAACCGCTCGCCGACCTGCTCGTAGGAGTAGCCGTCGAGGTACAGCGACAGCACGCGGCTCTCGAGCTCCGAGAGGGCACTCGAGAGGCAGCCGACGAGCGAGCGCAGCTCCTCAGAGGAGATGACCTGGTTGACGGGGTCGTGGACCGTGGATCCGGGCAGGATCTGGTCGAGCGTCGGCACGTCGTCCCCGGCGCCCGCCGGCGTCGAGGAGAAGGACACGTACTGGTTCAGCGGCGTGTGCTTGTTGCGCGTGGCCGTCTTGACCGCCGTGATGATCTGGCGCGTGATGCAGAGCTCGGCGAAGTTGCGAAAGCTCGACTCGCGGTCGGTGCGGAAGTCGCGGATCGCCTTGTACAGGCCGACGAGCCCCTCCTGGATCAGATCTTCGGAGTCGCCGCCCGCCAGGAAGTAGGAGGAGGCCTTCAGGCGCACGAAACCGTGATAGCGCCTGACGAGCCGGTCGTATGCATAGCGATCGCCCTGCTTTGCGAGGGCGATCAGGTACCCATCATCGACCTTAGGTTCAGAGTTAGGGTTATGGGAGATTCGTGCCACGAGCAGATCCTTTCTGCGGCCGCCCATTTCTGGGCAGGCCCCAATTTGCTCAGTGGCGCACTCCTCCCCCGGCGCCAAAGCTATGTAGGCCTAAGGCTTCATCAACCTTAGGTACAGCGTTATGTGGGCGCGAGCCTCGCACAGTTATGGAGAGTTGTCAAGGCCTCCTGCGCGGCTGTGCAAGATCTCGTACAGAATCGCCGAGGCGGCCGCGCTGACGCCCAGCGATCCGATCCGCCCGTGCAGCGGCAGCGCGATCAGCTGATCGCATGCCTTCGCCACCCGCGGCCGTAGACCGCTGCCCTCGCTGCCCAGCACCAGCACGACCCCGCCGCCGCGATAGTCCGGTGCGTCGTAGGCAACCGGGCCCTGCCCGGCCTCGCCGTCGGCGCTGGCGCCGTAGCACCAGCAGCCGGCGCCACGGGCGTCGGCGAGGAAGTCGGCCATGTTGCGCACGCGCGCGACTCGCAGGTGCTCGACGGCTCCGGCCGAGGCCTTGCAGACGGCGGGGGTTACCTCGGCTGCGCGGCGTTCGGGGATCGCCACGCCCGCCGCCCCCACGCACTCGGCAGTGCGGCAGATCGACCCAAGGTTCTGCGGGTCCTGGACCTGATCGAGCGCGACGACGAGCGGCTCTGAGCCGCCCAACAGCTCCTCGGCTCCCGCATACGGGTAGGGGCCCGCATCCGCGCAAACGCCCTGATGGGCGCTCGACCCGCAGCGGCGCTCGATCTCCTCGGAAGCGCAGATGCGCGGCTGCACGGACTTCAGCCACGGCTCGCGGGCCGCGCCGGCCGTCGCCCACACCTCGCCGACAGCGTGTGCGCGGCGTCCTCGCAGCGCCTCTGAGACGGGGTTGCGGCCGTAGAGAATCACTGTCCCGGCAGCGGGATGAGCTCCGGGCCATCCGATCCGTCGCGGATCTCCCAGCCGAGCGCCCGCAGCTCGTCGCGGAGCCGGTCGGCCGTGTCGAAGTCGCGCGCCTGGCGGGCCTGCTCGCGCTGTGCCAAGAGCGCCTGCGCGTCGGCATCGATCGCGGCTGCGTCCCCGGCGGCTGCGAGCGGCGTCAGCGCGCCGAGCCCGAGCACGCCGAGCATCTCGCGCAGGTCGGCATCGCCCACACCGCTGCCGCGGCGGTTGGCCTCCCGCACCCACTCGAACAGCGCGGCGAGCGCCGTCGGCGTGTTGAAGTCGTTGGCGAGCGCATCGAGGAAGGCGTCCCTGTGGTGGGCCATGTCCGGCGGGCTGGGATGGCCCGCATCGAGGCGCCTAAGCGCGTCGCGCACGCGCTGCAGGCGCCGATCGGCGTCCTCGAGCTCGGCGGGCGAGAAGGCCAGCGGCTGGCGATAGTGCCCGGAGATCAGGTACATGACGACCGCCTCGGGCCCGTAGTCGGCGAGCACCTCGTGCAGGAGTGCGATGTTGCCCACCGACTTGGCCATCTTCTCGCCGGTGAACTGAATCATCCCGTTGTGCATCCACAGCTTCGCCAGCTCCTCACCGCGGGCGGCACGCGTCTGGGCGGCCTCGTTCTCGTGATGGGGGAACACCAGGTCCGAGCCGCCTCCGTGGATGTCGAAGCCGACACCCAGCAGCTGCTCGGCCATCGCCGAGCACTCGATGTGCCAGCCCGGGCGCCCGTCCCCCCAGGGCGACTCCCAGACCGTGTCCTCGCCCTGCTTGTGCCCCTTCCACAGGGCAAAGTCCAGCGGGTCCTCCTTGCGCGCGGCACCCTCCACCTCCTCGCCCTGGTCCATGTCCTCGAGACGGCGATGGGAGAGGCTGCCGTAGCCGGCATCCGAGCGCACGCGGAAGTAGACGTCGCCGCCGGCCGCGTAGGCGTGGTCTGAGTCGACGAGCGCGCCGATGTAGTCGACGATCGCTCCCATCGTCTCCGAGGCCAGCGGCTCGTGATCGGGACGACCGAGCCCCAGCGCATCGGTGTCGGCGCGGTAGTGCTCGGTCATCTCCGCCGCGAGCTCTGCGCTCGGGCGGCCCTGGACGCTCGCGGCGTCGTAGATCTTGTCGTTGACGTCGGTGACGTTGACGACCAGCGAAACCCCATATCCCTCGTGTTCGAGGAAGCGCTTGAGCAGGCTGAAGATCACGAACGGGCGCGCGTTGCCGATGTGAATGCGGCTGTAGACGGTCGGACCACATGCGTAGATGCCGACGCGCCCGGGATGCGCGGGCCGCAGCGGGAGCACCTCCCCGCTGCGCGTGTCGTGTATTCGCACCGCGCGCATCACCGCTCCTCGCGAAGGCTCACGACGGCGAGCGCCGCCACGCCCTCCGCGCGCCCGACGAACCCGATGCCCTCGCCCGTGCTCGCCTTCACGTTCACGCGCTCTGCGCGCAACCCGAGCACCGAGGCCAATCGCTCACGGATCCCCGCGCGATACGGGCTCAGCTTCGGCCGCTCCATCAGCACCGTGCAGTCGAGGTTCACGATCTCGAGATTCCGCCCCCGCACGAGCGCCACGACCTCGGCTAGCAGTCCCATCGAGTCGGCATCCCGCCAGCGCTCGTCGGTGTCGGGGAAGTGCTCGCCGATGTCGCCCAGCCCGGCGGCGCCGAGCAGCGCATCGGCCACCGCATGGGCGAGCACGTCGGCGTCTGAGTGGCCGTCGAGGCCGCGGTCGTGGGCGATCTCCACCCCGCCGATCACCAGCCGGCGCCCGTCGGTTAGGCGGTGAGAGTCATAGCCGAGTCCCGCGAAGCTGCTCACGAGCCCGTCTCCGCTGGACCGATCGGCTCCAGACGACGCTCGCGGCGCTCGAACACGCACAGCTCCCCCACGCCGAGTGCCTCCAGTAGCTCGAGCGCGCGGTCATAGTCCGCGCCGACGTCCTCCGGGCGATGGGCGTCGCTTGAGAGCGACACCGGCGCGCCGACTTCCAAGCACATGTGCAGGAACGCCGGCGCCGGATAGAGCTCCTGGGCGCGCTTGCGCAGGCCGGCCGTCGAGACCTCGACCGCAATGCCCGACTCGGCGATTCCCTCGATCGCCAGCTCGTAGTAGCGGCGCAGATCCCCCTCGGGCAGTGGGCGCTCACGCCCCCACACCTTCACCAGGTCGGGATGCGCGAGCACGTCGAACAGCCCGCTGCGGGCGGCCTCTCCGAGCGTCTGGAAGTAACGCCGCCAGATCTCCTCGGCGGAGTGCCCCGCCTCCCACACGCTGTGGTCGTCCATGTCGACGGCGTGATCGCGCAGGAAGTGAACCGCGCCAATCACGTAGTCGAAGTCGCGCGCTTCCAGCAGGTTCGCCATGCGGTCCTCCGCGCCGGCCACGAAGTCCGCCTCGATGCCCAGCCGCAGGTCGGTCTGCTCGCGCACGAATCCGCAGTATCCATCGAGATCGTCGTGCGCGTTGGCGAGCCAGAACGGGTGACGCCAGACCCCGAGCGCCTGCTCGAAGCGGTAGAAGTGCTCGGAGACGCCCAGCTCGGCGATGCCGCGCTCGCCGGCCACCGCCCGATAGCGCTCCGCGTTGGCCTCGGTGAAGTGCGCATCCGCCGTGGAGTCGAGGTCGTCGGAGCGGAGATGGAGGTGATAGTCGGTCAGCACGTGGCGGGGTGCGATTCAAGCAGGATTCAGGATGACGGCGCCGCGCGCCGCGCGAGCAGCATCTCGGCCATCTGCAGATCCAGCGGCGTGGTGACCTTGAGGTTTTGCTCGCCGGAGCGCACGACGATCACCCTCCCGCCGGAGCGCTCCACGAGCCCGGCGTCATCGGTGGCGCCGGCCAGCACCTCCTCGCTCACGTCCAGCGCGCGCTCGAGCGCCGCGCGGCGGAACACCTGCGGCGTCTGCACCCCCCACAGGCTGCTGCGATCGAGCGTCTCGCTCACGGCGCCGCGCTCGTCGACCCGCTTGATCGTGTCCGTGACCGGCGCCGCCGCGATCGCCGCGTCGGCGCTCCGGTCGCGTTCCAGCGCATCGATCACCGCGCCCGCCAGCTCCGCGGTGAGCAGCGGCCGCGCGGCATCGTGCACGAGCACCGGGTCGCCCTCGCCGCCGGCCTCGAGCGCCCTTGCCACCGACTGCGAGCGCGCCGCTCCGCCATCCACGCCGATGACGCCCGGTGGCGGCGCCGCTCCGGGCGGCAGGGCGAGCACGATCCGCTCGATCCCATCGACCTGCCGCAGCGCGTCGATCGACCACTGCACCATCGGCGCCCCCGCCAGCTCCACGAGCGCCTTCGGGCCCGCTGCCCCGAGACGCTCGCCGAGGCCGGCCGCCACGATCAGGGCGATGGTCATTGCCCGGGGAGACTGTCGCGCACGCGCCAGGCGGCGATCGCCGCTGCTGGGGCGTGCGCGAAAGCCTCGCTACTCGGCCGTGGCGCCGGCCATCTGGCTGGTGGCCGAGTCGGCGAGCAGCTCGTCGAGGTAGCTCTCGGCCTCTTCCTCGTCCTTGTCGAGCGCGTACATCAGCTCGGACGCGAGGATCTTCTTGGTGCGCGTGAACATCTGCTTCTCGCCGGTCGACAGGCCCTTCTCGCTCTCGCGCAGGGACAGGTTGCGCACGACCTCGGCCAGCTCGTAGATGTCGCCCGTCTTGATCTTGTCGCGGTTGTGCTTGAACCGCCGGTTCCAGTTCTTGGGCATCTCTGAGACCTCATCCCGCAACACGTCGAGAACCTTCTTGACGGTTTCTTCGTCGATCACCCTGCGCAAGCCGGCCAGCGCGGCGTTCTCGGTGGGAACCCTCACGGTCATGTCGTTGTGGAGGATCTTGATCGTGAGGTACTCGCGCCGTTCGCCGAGCATCTCCATCTCCTCCTTCTTCAGCACCTTGCCCGCGCCGTGATGGGGGTAGACGACATGGTCGCCGAGCTCGAACTCGATGTATTCGACCTCGCGCGTCGTCTCGAGCTCCTCGTCCAGCGCGTCTTCTTGAATTGCTTGTAGCGGAATGGTGTTCTCCTTTGTTTCGGCCAACCGGTGTGGCGGCCCGTCGTTCAAGTCTGCAGGTAGCGGTCCACGAGGTTGATCTCCTGCAGCCTGCGCAGGCCCTCGCGGATGTCCTTCGCCCTGATCTCCCCCACGCCCTCGACTGCCTCCAGCTCCGCGTCGGTCGCGGCGAGTAGCTCGTCCAAGCCCCCGAACTCGTTCACGATCTCGGTGACGACGAGCTTTGGCAGTCGCGGGATGCGCCCCAGAACCCTGTGGCCGCGGGGCGACACCGGGTAATCGAGCGTGTTCAGCTTACGGTCGTATCCGAGCAGCTCCGCCAGCCGCCCGAAGTCGAGCAGATCTTGGTGCGCGAGCCGTCCGATCTCCTCCAGGCCGGCGGCGAACGCCTCGTCGGAGTAGCCGAACAGATAGTCGCGCACGAGCGCCGCCTTCTCGGCGGCGGTGCCGACGGTCGTCTCCTCGAGCTGCATCTCGATCAGGCGGCCCTCGCTGCCCAGCTCGACGATGTAGCGCTCGATCTCGACCGCCATGCGCGTCACCAGCTCCGAGCGCTGTAGAACCGTCAGCACGTCGTGCAGCGTCGCGCCGCCCTCGAACTCGAGCGCCGTCAGCCTCGTCGAGACCTGATCCAGGCGCGTGCGGTACTTGTCGAGCGTCGCAAGCGCCTGGTTGGCCTTCGCCAGCACCACGGGAATGTCCTCGAGGATGTACTTGGCGCCGTCCACGTACACCGAGACAACCTCGCGTCGCTGGGAGATCGCGATCACGAGCGCCTCCGTCTGCTTGGAGACGCGCTCGGCCGTGCGGTGCCGGGTGCCCGTCTCGTGCGAGAGGATCGTCGGATCGGGCATCAGTTGCACGTTCGCCATCGTGATCTTCGTGGCGTTCGCGTTGAGGATGATCGCCCCGTCCATCTTTGCGACCTGATAGAGGAACGCCGGCGTGTAGTCGATGTCCAGCTTGATGCCGCCGGAGTTCAGAAAGCTGAGATCCTCGGGCTCGCCGATAACGATCAGGCCACCCGTGCGGGCATGCAGGATGCTCTCGATGCCCTCCCGCAGCGCCGTGCCGGGAGCGATCATCTCCAGTGCCTTCATCAAACCCGGCTCCGGCCTTACTTCTGTGTCAAAGTCTTCGCCGGATCGTAGAGCCACGGTCCTTCATTCTAGGGCATTTAGCATTCCTTTAGCGCCTCGTACACGGGCGCACGGCATGTCAGGCGGCCGCCTCGGCCAGGTGCCTTGGCCCACTTGGGAGCGCGAGGGCGAGCGCCTCGCGCAAAGTCGCCGCCTCGCACGCCCGCCCGCCGCTGTCCGGCGGGGCGATCACCCCGTCGCAGCCGTGCTTGGCAGCCTCTTCCAGCCGCCGCTCGGGATGCCCGACCCAGCGCAACTCGCCGGTCAGCCCCAGCTCGCCGAAGCACGCCCTGGGGGTGCCGTTCAGCGGCACGCCACGGCTGGCGCTGGCGACCGCCAGCGCGACGGCAAGGTCACACCCGGGCTCATCGACGCGCACGCCGCCGACAACGTTCACGAATACGTCAGCGCCGCCGGTTCCGACACGCCCGTGGCGGCCGAGGATCGCCAGTACCAGCGCCAGGCGGTTGCGATCGAGGCCCGATACGACCCGCCGCGGCTGCTCCAGCTCAGACGGCGCGACCAGCGCCTGCACCTCCACGAGCAGCGGCCGCGAGCCCTCCATCGCCGCCAGCACCACGCTTCCGGGTGCGCGCGTGGCCTCCGCGACGAACCGCGCCGAGGCGTCCAGCACCTCCACCAGCCCGCCCTGGCGCATCTCGAACAAGCCGGCCTCGTTGGTCGATCCAAAGCGGTTCTTCAGCGCACGCAGCTCGCGGTAGGGCCGCTCGCGCTCGCCCTCGAACTGCAGCACGCAGTCGACCAGGTGCTCGAGCACGCGTGGGCCCGCGAGCGCGCCGTCCTTGGTCACGTGCCCAACCAGGATCACAGCCGTGCCACGAGCCTTGGCCAGCTCCATGATCTGCCCGGCGACCTCGCGCACCTGACCGACCGAGCCCGGCGCGCCGGAGAGCTCAGCGGCGTTCAGCGTCTGCACGGAGTCGATCACGCAGGCGTCGGGCGCTTCCGCTGCGATCGTCTCGAGGATCGTGTCGAGGTCGGTCTCGGCCAGGATCGGGACCTTCAACGCTCCAGGCCCGAGCCGTTCCGCGCGCAGACGCACCTGCTCAGCGGACTCCTCGCCGCTGACGTACAGCGTGCGATGCGAGCCCTGCTGAAGATTGCCCAGGACCATGTTCGTGAGCGTCGACTTGCCGATCCCCGGCGATCCCCCGAGCAGCACCAGCGATCCGGGAACCAAGCCACCGCCGAGCACGCGATCGAGCTCGCCGATCCCCGTCGACATCCGCTTCAGCGGTTCGCCGCCGACGTCCCTCAGGGGTCGTGCGAGCGTTGTTCCCGCCTTGCGGCGAGCCGCGCTCCGGCTGTTGCCCAGCTCAGCGCCGGAGCCGCGCCGGCCGCTGGAGCGCCCCTCTGAACGCCCCTTGCGCACGCGCTCCTCCACGAGCGTGTTCCAGGCCTCGCATCCGGGGCACTGGCCGTGCCACTGCGCAGACTGAAAGCCGCATTGCGAGCAGCTGTGGATGGTGTCGCGGGCCACGTTTTCAGCCTACGGGTCGATGGGGACGATGCTTCCCAACGTGCCTTTCTAGCCTCGCCCGCGCGCGCTCAGTCCCGCCCGACGCTCGCGCTGCGGCGCTCATAGGCGTGCACATCGCGCCAGCGCCCGCCGGGCATCTGTCCGATGCGCCGGCGCACGCCCACAAGCTCGAAGCCGCAGGCCTCGTGCAGGGCGATCGAGGCCGCGTTCTCGGGGAAGATGCCGGCGTCGAGCGTCCAGAAGCCGGCTTTCTCGGAGGCCTCGACGAGCGCCTCCAGCAGCGCGCGCCCGACTCCATGGCCCACGTGTCGCGGATCGACATAGATGCTCACCTCGGCCACGCCGCGATAGACCGGGCGCGCCGAGGCATGGCCTAGCGCCGCCCAGCCGAGCACCTCGCCGGAGGGGTCGCGGGCCACCAGGCAGGGGTCCTCGACGTGCGCGCGGCTCCACTGCTCCCAGTTGGGCACCGCTGACTCGAAGGTCGCATTGCCGCCGGCGATGCCGGCCTCGTAGATCCGCGCTACGGCAGGCCAGTCCGCGGCGATCATCGGCGAGATCTTCAGCTGCGCGGGCACCGAGCTCATCGCCGCCGCACGATAGTCAAGCTGTCGCGTCCCGCAAGGGCCGCGCCCACCTACTCCTCGCCGGGCTCGCCGATCTCCGCCGGCTCATCCGCCGGTGCGTCCTCGCCCTCGGCGAGCTCCTCGGCGCCGGCTCCTTCGGCGCCCACGCCGACCGGCGTCTTTTGCTTCTTCGGCTTGACGATCGTCAGGCGCACCTCGCCCTCCTCGCCCTCAGGCGTCGGATCGATCACGACGGTCGCGCCAGGGGTGAGCTGCTCGCGCAGCACGAAGTCGGCGAGCGGGTCCTCGATGTAGCGCTGGATCGCGCGCCGCAGCGGGCGCGCTCCCATCGATGGGTCCCAGCCCTTCTCGACCAGCAGATCCTTGGCCTCGCCGGTCAGCTCCAGCTGCAGCTCGCGCTCGGCCATCGACTCGCGGATGCGCAGCAGCAGCAGCTCGACGATCTGCTTGATCTCCTCCTTCTGCAGCTTGTGAAAGACGATCACGTCGTCGATCCGGTTGAGGAACTCGGGCCGGAACACCTTCTTCAACTCGCCCATGATGCGGCCCTTCATGTCGTCGTAGGTGATGCCCGTCTCGTCCTCGGAGACGGCGAAGCCGAGTGGCGTGTTGCGCGCGATCTCGGCGGCGCCGATGTTCGATGTCATGATCACGATCGCGTGGCGGAAGTCGACCGTGCGCCCCTGCGCGTCGGTCAGGCGGCCGTCCTCGAGGATCTGCAGCAGGATGTTGAACACATCGGGGTGCGCCTTCTCGATCTCGTCGAGCAGCAGCACGCTGTAGGGCTTGCGCCGCACGGCCTCGGTCAGCTGCCCGCCCTCGTCGTAGCCGATGTAGCCGGGGGGCGAGCCGACCAGCCGTGAGACGGCGTGCTTCTCCATGTACTCGGACATGTCGATCCGGATCATCGCGTCGTCGTCGCCGAACAGGAACTCGGCGAGCGTGCGTGCCAGCTCGGTCTTGCCGACGCCGGAGGGGCCGAGGAAGATGAACGAGCCCGTCGGGCGCTTGGGGTCCTTCAGGCCGGCGCGCGAGCGCCTGATCGCCTTGGAGATGACCTCGATCGCCGGGTGCTGGCCGATCACGCGCTTGTGCAGTTCGTCCTCCATGCGCATCAGCTTCTGCGTCTCGGCCTCGGTCAGCTTGAACACGGGGATTCCGGTCCACATCGAGACGATGTCCGCGATCTCCTCTTCGCCGATCGAGGGGCGGTCGCCGGTCTCGCCGGATTCCCACTCCTGCTCGAGCTCGCGTTTCTTGTTCGTCAGCTTGCGCTCCGTGTCGCGCAGGGCGGCGGCCTTCTCGAACTCCTGGGCCTCGATCGCCGCCTCCTTCTCGCGGCGAGTCGTCTCCACCTCGCTCTCGAGCTCGCGGTTGGCCGGCGGTGAGGTCATCGACTTGATGCGCATGCGCGAGGCGGCCTCGTCGATCAAGTCGATCGCCTTGTCGGGCAGGAAGCGGTCGGAGATGTAGCGGCTCGCCAGTTCGCCGGCGGCGCGCAGCGCCTCGTCGGTGATCTGCACCTTGTGGTGCTGCTCGTAGCGGTCGCGCAGACCCTTGAGGATTTCCACGGTTTGGTCGATCGACGGCTCCTCGACGCGGATCTGCTGGAAGCGGCGCTCCAGCGCCGAGTCGCGCTCCAGGTACTTGCGGTACTCCTCGAGCGTGGTCGCGCCGATCGTCTGCAGCTCGCCCCTCGCCAGCGCCGGCTTGAGGATCGAGGCGGCGTCGATCGCGCCCTCGGCCGCGCCCGCGCCGACGAGGTTGTGGAGCTCGTCGATGAACAGGATGATGTCGCCGCGCTGGGTGATCTCCTTCATCACCTTCTTCAAGCGCTCCTCGAACTCGCCCCGGTACTTCGAGCCGGCGACCAGCGCCGCCAGATCGAGCGTGTAGATCTGCTTGTTGCGCAGTAGCTCGGGCACGTCGGAGCTCGTGATCCGCTGGGCCAGGCCCTCGACCACGGCGGTCTTGCCGACGCCCGGCTCGCCCACCAGCACGGGGTTGTTCTTCGTGCGCCGCGAGAGGATCTGCATGATCCGCTCGATCTCCGTCTCGCGCCCGACGCACGGGTCGAGCTTGCCTTCGGCGGCCAGCTTCGTCAGGTTGCGCCCGAACTGGTCGAGCAGCTTCGAGGACTTCTTGCCCTCGCCGGGAGCGGCGCCCGAGCCCGAGCCCGAGCCGCCGGACTGACCCTGGCGGCGCCCACCGGGACCGGAGAGCATGCGGATGACCTCGTTGCGGATCTTCTCGGAGTCGGCGTCGAAGTCGAGCAGGATGCGAGCGGCCACGCCCTCGTTCTCGCGCACGAGGCCCAGTAGGATGTGCTCGGTGCCGATGTAGTTGTGACCGAGGCTCAGCGCCTCGCGCAGCGCCAGCTCGAGCACCTTCTTGGCACGCGGCGTGAAGGGGATCTGCCCGGAGGTGACCTCCTCACCGGAGCCGACGATCCGCACGACCTGCGCGCGCACCCGCTCGACGGTGATGTCCAGGCTCTCGAGCACGCGCGCGGCCAGACCCTCCTCCTCGCGCAGCAGGCCAAGGAGGATGTGCTCGGTTCCGATGTAGTTGTGCTTGAGCGTCCGCGCCTCCTCCTGCGCGAGAACGACCACCTGCCGGGCCCGTTCTGTGAATCGCTCGAACATGGTTGATTCCTTCCTGCGAGGACGGTGCCTCAAAGAGCTATGTGGTCTGATCGACGCCTCAACGGCAGTCTACCAACCGACCACCCGGCCCCGTGGGGGTCAATCGTCAGGGCGGCCTTCCGGCTTGAGGCCTGAACGCCAATGGTGATCCTCAGCAGGGAATTTCCGCCGGTCAGTCGCGCATCGCCGGGAACAGCACGACCTCGCGAATCGAGTCGCGTCCCGTCAACAGCATCACGAGCCGGTCGATGCCGACGCCGACGCCTCCCGCCGGCGGCATCCCCTGCTCGAGCGCCTGCAGGAACAGCTCGTCGAACGGCTGCGCCTCCTCGTCGCCGCCCGCAGCGGCGCTCCGCTGCGCCTCGAAGCGCTCGCGTTGCGCGTCGGCGTCGTTGACCTCCGAGAAGGCGTTCGCGATCTCCATCCCCCCCGCGAACGCCTCCCAGCGCTCCACCAGACCGGGCTGCGAGCGATGCTCGCGAGCGAACGGGGAGAGCTCGACCGGATAGTCCACGACGAACGTCGGCGCCAGCAGGTTTGGCTCGACGAACTTCGAGAGCAGGCCGTCGGCCATCTGCGCCCAGCTCGCCTCCTCGGTCTGCAACGAGAGATCGCGCTCGACGATCGCCTGCCGCAGCGCATCGGCGTCGCTGGCGCTCGCCAGATCGACGCCCGTCGCCTCGAGCACGGCGCCATAGAAGCTCACCCTCCGCCACGCGCCCGCGAAGTCGATCTCCCCGGCGTAGGAGATCGCCGCGGCCGCCGCCCGCACGAGCTCTTCCAAGCGCACGGCCGCGTCCTCGTAGTCGGCGTAGGCCTCGTAGAACTCGACCATCGTGAACTCGGGGTTGTGCTTGGTGGAGACGCCCTCGTTGCGGAAGTCCTTGCCCAGCTCGTACACCTTCTCCAGGCCGCCGACGATCAGCCGCTTGAGATACAGCTCGGTGGCGATCCGCAGGTACAGCGTGCGCTCGAGCGCGTTGTGACGGGTCGTGAACGGCCGCGCGAGCGCGCCGCCGTAGAGCGGCTGCAGCACCGGCGTCTCGACCTCCACGAAGCCCTGCCCGTCGAGGTATGCGCGCACGGCCGAGACGACCTTCGCGCGATCGACGAACAGCGCGCGCACCTCCTCGCTCGAGATCAGGTCGAGCTCGCGCCGGCGATAGCGGGTCTCGACGTCGGTCAGGCCGCTGTGCTTGTCCGGAGGTGGGCGCAGCGCCTTGGCCAGCACCTGAAAGCCGTCGACCCGCAGCGAAGTCTCACCGCGCCTGGAGCGCAGCGCGGCGCCGTCGACGCCGAGCAGATCCCCGAGGTCCAGCGATGTCAGCCGCTCGAAGGCCTCCTCGCCGAGCACGTCCAAGCGCGCGTGCAGCTGAATCTTCCCAGTGCGGTCGACGAGGTCCAGGAACGCCGCGCCGCCCGACCCGCGCCGGGCCGCCAGGCGCCCGGCCACGCGGTGTTTCTCCTCGGTCTCATCACCGGCATCCAGGTGCTCGTAGGCGCTGAGCACATCTGCGATCGGCTCGGCGCCCTTGAAGGTGTAGGGGAAGGAGTCGGGGTCTGACTCCCGCAGCCGCTCGCCCTTCGCGCGGCGCTCGGCCATCAGCTCGCTCAGGCCGTGCTTGCTCGACTCGGAGGTGGGGGGATCGTTGGGTGTCTCGCTCATCGCAATTGAGACCGGCATCCAGCCTTCAGGCCGTGTCGGGCTTTACTCTACGAGTGCAGGAGAACGTTACGCCCGCCACGACGATCGGCGAGAGGGCCATCCAGGCCCTCCTCTACTTGAGGCCGACGTCGATCTTGGTGATCTTCAGCTTGCGCGCGGGCCCGCGCGGCACCTTCACGGCGACCGTCTCGTTGCGCTTGCGCCCGAGCAGGGCGCGACCGACGGGCGACTCGTTGGAGAGCTTGTGCTCTTCCGGCTTGGCCTCGGCGGAGCCGACGATCGTGTACTTGACGGACTTGCCCGTCTTTTCGTCTTTGACGTGCACGACCGAGCCGACCTGCACGACGTCTGTCGAGAGGTCCTTCGTCTCGATCACGGTCGCCATGCGCAGCTTCTCCTGCAGCTGGGCGATCCGGCTCTCGAGCATCGCCTGCTCGTTCTTGGCGTCGTCGTACTCGGAGTTCTCGGAGATGTCCCCGAACTCCCTCGCCTCCTTGATCCGCTCGGCCACCTCACGGCGCTTCTCGGTGGACAGCAGCTCGAGCTCGTCCTTGAGCTTCGTAAGGCCTTCTGGGGTGAGGATGACGTCCTTCGGCATGTGACCCTCGATCAGGGATTCGTGGTTCGGCCGAACACGAACAAAACCCCGCCTCCGGGCGGGGATCTTGCGGCGGACGGCCTCGGAGAGCGCAGCAGTATAGCGGGGCCACAGCCGCCTCAGCCAAGCCCTAAAGGGCCAGCGCGACCGGTGCCCGCCCCAGCTCCAGCAGATCGCGCACCTGCTCCAGGCGCTCCGCGCTCTGAAGCGATTCCCGCAGCCGCTTGGCGGCCGCCGAGTCGAGGCTCAGGCGGTCGACATACCAGGGATAGAACTTGCGCAGATAGCGCGTCGCGCGCGGCTCGCCGAGGTGCTCGACCGCGCACTCGATCGTCCAGTTGAGCTCCCGTAGAACCTCTTCGGGACCGGGCGCCTGCTCGCGCGCTCCGAGCAGCTCGGCGAACAGCCATGGGTTGCCGAGCGAGCCGCGCGCGAGCATCACCGCGGTCGCGCCCGTCTGCTCGAACGCCGCCCGCACGCTCTCGGCGTCGTTCAGACCGCCCGTCAGGATCACCGGCGCCGCGAGCGACTCCACCAGGCGCGCCGCCAGCGGATAGTCGGGGACACCTTTGTGGTGAACCGCCGCCGAGCGCGGATGAAAGGCGATCGCCGCCACCCCCGCCTCGTCCACCAGCCGGTGCGCCAGCTCGAAGCCGCTGGTCTCGCCGGGACGCAGGCCGGAGCGCAGCTTGACCGTCACCGGCAGCCCACCGCGCGTCGCGCCGGCGGCGCCCTCCGCGGCCGCGCGAGCGACCGCGACCGCGCGATCCGGATTCTCCAACAGCGCCGCTCCCGCACCCGTCTTGCGCACCTTCGGCACCGGGCAGCCCATGTTGATGTCGATCGCGTCCGCGCCGACCCGCGCCACCCGCGCGGCCGCCGAGCGCATCATCTCCGGATCTTCGCCGAACAGCTGGATCGAGACCGGCCCCGAGACCCGCTCGCGCGGGTCGATGCGCAGCATCTCCACGCACGTCTTCTCGTTGCCGTAGTGAATCGCGTGCGAGCTGACCATCTCCGAGACGGCCATCCCGGCTCCGAAGCGCTTGGCCTGCAGCCGCACGAACCAGTTGCCGATGCCCGCCAGCGGCGCCAGCAACACGCGGTTGGGCACACGCAGCGAGCCGAGCATCCAGGGGTCGGTCAGGCGGGTCGGATGCGGCATCCCTCAATTATGGCCTGCGCCGAGCGCCATCCGGGGCTCTCGGCTGAGCCCCGGCGCCGGGGGCCGGCAGTAGCTGTCGCTAGGAGTTGCGCTCGTGCAGCAGGCGCAGGCCCGTGAGCGTCAGCAGCTCGTCGACGTGTGCGATCTCCTCGGTGTAGGGAACGACCAGGCCGGCCAGGCCACCGGTGGCGACGACCTCGGCCCGCTCGCCGATCTCCTCGTACAGACGGCGCAGGATCGCGTCGATCGCGCCCGCGTAGCCGAACACGACGCCCGAGCGGATCGCGTCGATCGTGTTCTTGCCGATCACGCTCTTGGGCGGCGCGAGATCCACCTTCGGCAGGCGCGCCCCGCGCTCGGAGAGCGCCTCGAGCGATATCTCGATGCCCGTCATCAGCGCGCCGCCAACGTACTCGCCGTCGCCCGAAACGACGTCGAAGGTGGTCGCGGTGCCGAAATCGACGCACACGGCCGAGCCGCTGAAGCGCTCGCGGATCGCCACCGCGTTGACCAGGCGATCAGCGCCGATCTCGCGCGGGTTGTCGTAGCGGATCGCCATGCCCGTCTTGGTTCCCGGCCCGACCGCGAGCATCTCGTGCCCGAGATAGCGGCTCGCCATCGCCGTCCACTCGGGCTCCAGCTGCGGAACGGTCGAGGAGACGATCGAGGCGTCGAGGTCGCCGAATCCGTACCCGCGCAGGCCCAGCAGGTTGTTCAGCGCGGCGCCCAGCTGGTCGGCGGTCGACTGGCGCACGGTCGCAAAGCGCCAGTGCTCGAGCAACTCCTCGCCGCGGAACGTGCCGAAGTGGGTCTGTGTGTTTCCGACGTCCACGACGAGCAGCATCGGCGATCATTATGCTCGGCGAGCGATGACAGCGATGCGTGCCAAGCTCTACGTGCTTCCCGGCTCGCACCCGTGCGCCGTCGTCGAAGTCGCGCTGGGGCTCAAGTCGATCCCCTACGACCGCGTCGATCTGCTGCCGTTGTCGCAGATTCTGCTCGGCCCGCTGCGCTACGGCGGCACGACCGTTCCCGGCATACGGATCGACGGCGAGCGCCTGGCCGGCTCGCGCGCGATCCTGCGCCGGCTCGACGCGCTCGTGCCCGAGCCCGCGCTGCTGCCGCCCGCCGGAAGCCCCACCTACGCGCAGGTGCTCGAGGCCGAGCGTTGGGGAGACGAGGTCCTCCAGGCAGTACCGCGGCGCATCCTGGACCTGGCGTTCCTCAGCAACCCCTACGCGATGCTCAGCTACGTGGGCGACGCCAAGCTGCCACTGCCTGCTTCGCTGATGCGTCCCGCCGTGCCGCTGACAGCGCGCCTGATGGCGATCAGGAACAAGGCGCGCGAGGAGGCCGTGCAGGCGGATGTGGCCGCCCTGCCCGGACAGCTCGACCGGATCGACGGCTGGATCGCGGACGGCCTGCTCGGCGGCGAGCAGCCGAACGCCGCCGACCTGCAGATCGGCAGCACGATCCGCCTGCTGCTGACGATCGGCGACGTCAGCGCGCTGATCGAGGGCCGTCCAGCCGCGCAGCTGGCCCGCTACTTCCCGCCGATGATCGGCGAGGTCGAGGCGGGCGTGCTTCCGGCCGCGTGGATCCCCACGCCCACGCCCGCGAGCGCCTGAGCCACACGCCGCCGCCCCGCTCAGGGGCGCATGAGGACGCTGCGCGTGACCGTCACCGCAGCGCCGGCGGCGGGCTTCAGCACGAGCTTGACCGTCACCGCCAGATGCCCTCTGCGCTTGAGCGCCCCCTTGGCCTTCGCCGACAGCGCCACCGAGAAGGGCACCTTGCCGGCGGTGAGTGGGAAACGCACCAGCCTGCCGATGCCCACGCGGGCGGAGCGAGCAGCGCTTCTCAGCGCCGCGCTCCTCGCCAGCAGATCGACCTCCAGCCGACCGTGCGCGCCGGCCGTCGAGACACGGATCGAGCCATGCACCGCCTTGCCGTGCTGGAGCGAGGCGAGCTTGATCGCATGGACTGCGCCGCCGTCCAGCGGCGAGCCGGGCGCATTTGCCGCGCCGGAGTCGCCGGCCCCCGGGGTCCCCGTCGTACCGGCGCCGCCGGAGGCGGGTGGTGTGGAGGGCGCGCCCGGCGTTACGGCGCCGTTTGCCGCGACCGTGACAACGCCGGTCATCGCCGGCCCGTGGACCGTGCAGTAGAACGTGTACGTGCCGGCCGTGGCGAACGTGCAGGTGCCGCTCCATTCTTTGCCGGAGGCGGTTTCGTCGGTGCCGACGGGAACGCCCGCGCTACACGAGGGAGTCGCGGGCCCGCTGAACCAGCGCACGCCGTGCGGGACCGTCGTCGGGTTGGCGATGGTGACGCTCGCTCCTTCGCCGACGCTGGCGTGCGACGGGCTCCAATGGTGGAGCTGTTCGTTGTAGACGCCGGTGCTGTTGACGGCTTCGATCTGCGGGCTCGTCTCCGAGCCGGCGACCGCCGGCAGGATCACGAGCGCGCCGACCAGCAGCACCGCCACACCCAACAGAAAGCGCTTGCGCATGATCCCGACCCGCCTTTCCCGATGATCGAACCGCCTGGCGCGCCCGCGCGCGTGCGCGAGCAGCCCTCACGAGCACAGACGCCCGCCGGCGCCGATCCTTCCCACAGCATCGTTGCCGTCCGGTGCTCGTGGCGAGCGACGCCCTCGCTAACTCGCGTGCGGCGCTACAGTCGCCGTATGGGCCGACCGCGCCGCCGCGCCCACGCGAACGCCCGACGCCATGCGCATCCTCGATCCACAGTCACTGAGCCAGCACGTCGACCGTCTCTATCGCGCCGCCTGGAGCCTGTGCGGCTCGCGCGAGGATGCCGAGGATCTCGTACAGGAGACGTTTGCGCGGGTGCTCTCGCGCCAGCGCGTGCTGCACGGCGACGACGATCTCTACTACTTGATGCGCGTCCTACGCAACACCTTTCTGACCAGCCGCCGCACGGCTGGCCGCCGGCCCGTGACGGTGGCGGCACTCGAGGAGGTGGTAAGCGCCGACCCGAAGCCGATGGGGCGCCCGGAGCAGGCGCTGGAGGTTCAGGAGCTGTACGCGACGATCGCCGCGCTGCCCGAGGATTTCCGCATGGCGCTCGTCGCGGTGGACGTGCTCGGCCTCTCATACCGCGAGGCGGCGCGCGCGCTGCGCGTCCGCGAGGCGACGATCACGACGAGGCTGTTTCGTGCGCGCAAGCTCATCGTCAAGCAGCTGGCGCCCGAGCCCGAGGACGGCGAGGACCCGCCGGGCACGCTCGATATTCCGTCCAGGCGAGCGGAGCCGGCGCAGGCCCGGCGGGAACGAATGCAGGCCCGTGGAGTCCTCCCCAGTAGAGAGTTGCCATGACCGACCCGCGCCCATCCACCGAATCCGAGCTGGTCGAGTATCTGCGATCGATCGACGTGCGTGCGCCCGACTCGCTGCACGGGCGGGTGCAGGCGCTCGTCGCCGGCGGTTCCTCGCATGGCAGGCGCCGCCGTGGCGGCGCCGTGGCCCGTCCGTTCGCCGGCGGCCCGCGGCTGGCAGCCGCCGGCGCGATCGCCACCGTGGCGGTTGCCGTCGCGATCGCGGTGGGGCTGGGCGGCGGTGGCAGCTCGGCGCCGAGCCTCAGCCAGGCATCCGCGCTGACCCTGCGCGAGGCGACCGCCGTCGCGCCCCCCGAGAGCTCGCGCAACCATGCCGAGCTGGCGGCCAGCGTCGACGGCGTCTCCTTCCCCTACTGGGGCGGGCGCTTCGGCTGGCGCGCGACCGGCTCGCGCACCGATCGCATCGCCGGGCGGACGGTCACGACGATCTTCTATGCCAACCGCCACCGCCAGCGCGTCGGCTACGCGATCGTCTCGGGCGCCGCTCCGGAGCACACGCACAGTGGCGCGCGCGCCAGTTGGCGTGACGGCGCCCCCTATTGGGTGCTCTCCCGAAACGGCGTGAAGGTCGTGACCTGGCAGCGGAACGGCCACCTGTGCGTCATCTCCGGTCGAGGCGTCAGCAGCGCCACGCTGTTGCACCTGGCCAGCTGGGACGATCACGACACGATCGCCTCCTGAGCACACTCGCCGGCGCTCGCGTGCAAGCACGCGGGAAGATCCGCGGCGCGGCGGCGTCTAACGGAGCATGAGCCAACGCACGACCCTGCTCCTGCCGATCGCCCTCGTGGTGGCCGTGACGGCTGCCGCCGTTCCGTCAGGCGCACTCGGCGGAGCGCACTCGGCCGCCAGCCACGCGGTGACGCTCAAAGGCGTTCGCTTCCAACCGGGCACGCTGAACATCAAACGTGGCGACAGCGTCACGTGGAGCTGGAACATCCGCAACAGCGAACACAACGTCACCTTCAGCGGCCTGCACTCGAAGACCGGCTCGAAGGGCACCTTCGGCGTCCGCTTCACGCGTTCGGGAACGTTCTCCTACGTGTGCACGATCCACGTCCGCCAGGGAATGCGCGGCAAGATCGTCGTGCACTGAGCGATTAGGCAGCGCCCGCGATGTGAAGCGGCGGGCCCGCCCAGCGCACGCCCTCCGCCAGCGACAGCACGGCCAGCGCGTCGGACAGGCGGCGGCCGTCCGGCACGGCACAGTCGAAGTCCAGCTCCAGCGCCGGGATCAGCACGAAGCGGCGCACGAGCAGCTGCTCGTGCGGCAGCGACATGCGCTGCTCGTGCAGCTCCAGCTCGCCCAGCAGCAGGATGTCGATGTCGATCGCCCGCGGACCGTGGCGGATCTCGGCGCCACCACGGCCCAGCTCGCGCTCGAGCGCCTTGACCGAGTCGAGCAGCGCCAGCGGCTCCAGGGCGGTCTCCACGCGCACACAGGCATTCAGGAAGCTGGGCTGATCGAGCACCTCTCCGACCGGGTCTGTGTCATATGTCGAGGAGCTGGCCAGCGGCGTGACGCCGATCGGCGCCAGCCCGTCGATCGCCGCCTGCAGGCGCCCGCGCCGCTCGCCGACGTTCGACCCGAGCCCGAGCAGTCCGATCCGCGCCGCCACGAGGCTCAGGCGCGCGTCGTCTGCAGACCCGCGGCCTGCGCGCGCTCGCCCATCGCCTGGGCGAACAGCACGAACGCGGACATCGGCCGCAGCATGACCGTGAAGTCGGCGATTCGACCCTCCCCGTCGAAGCGCAGCAGGTCGATGCCCTCGATCTCCTTGCCGGCCACCGTCGCGCGGAAGATCAGCGCGTGCGCCCCGTCCATCTCCAGCTCATCGGTGAAGCGGAAGTCCTCGAACACCTGCGCGACCTCGCCGAGCAGTCGCGTGACCGTCTCCTTGCCGACGAATGGATAGAAGGTGACGGGACTGTGAAAGACGATCTCCGGCGCGAACAGCTCGCCGACGGCGTCGATGTCCATGCGCTCGATCGCCACCCTGTAACGCTCGGCGGTGCTCATGTGCGCGCGCCTCCCAGGCCGTCCTCGCCGATCATGCCGGCGCCCTCGCCGAGGCCGAAGCGGTCGTACAGTCGCCGCAGCGGCCGTGGCGCCCACCACGAGCGCTCGCCCAGGCGGCCCATCAGCGCCGGCACGAGCAGCGCGCGCACGACCGTCGCGTCGATCGCCACCGCCAGCGCCGCGCCCACGCCGAGTTGCTTGACGAAGAAGATGTGCGAGGTCGCAAAGGCGCCGATCGCAACGCAGAACAGCAACGCGGCAGCCGTGACCAGGCGCCCCGTGCGCTCCAATCCGTGCGCGACCGCCGCGCGCGTGGAGAGACCTTCGTCGTGGGACTCCTTGATCCGCGAGAACAGGAACACGCCGTAATCGGTGGAGAGCGCGAAGGCCACGACGAACAACAGTACGAGATTGGACTCCTCCAAGCCTCCGATCGAGGTGAAGCCGAACAGACTCGAGAGGTGGCCGTCCTGGAAGATCGCCACCAGCAGCCCCGCCCCCACGGCGACCGTCAGCAGGTTCATCGCCAGCGCGAGCAACGCCAGCACGAGCGAGCCGGTCATCAGGAACAGGAAGCCGCCGGTCACCAGCGCGAGAATCGTCAGCGCCAGCGGCAGGTGCGCGGCGATCGCCGACTTCTGATCGACGAACCACGCGGTCGGGCCGCCCACGAGCAGCGTCGAGGGTCCCGCCAGCGCTCGCAGCCGCTTGATGAGCCGCTGGTTGGCCGGATCGCCGTCGCTGCCGCGCGGCAGCATTTCGATCTCCCACGTGCCACGGCCGAGATACCGCGCAGGAGCGCCGCGCGCCTGCGCGCCTGCGCTCTGCTGCGCCCGTCTCGCCAGCGCGGCGACAGTCTGGCCGCCGCCTTCGGCGGAGACCGCTCCGGCGGCTGATGCGCGCACGACGATCGTGATCGTCTGCGAGCCGTCGACGGCGAAGTCGTGCGTGAGCGCTTCGGCCACCTGCCGCGGCTCCGAGCCGGACGGCAGCACATGGGCATCGGCCGGGGTCAGCTGCAGCCGCAGCGACGGCAGCGCGATCACGATCAGCGCCGCTCCAGTCGCCAGCGCGACCGCCCCCGGGCGGCGCATGACCGCGCGCGCGAGCCTGAACCAGGCACCCTGCTCGGCGCCGCCGGCCGCTCGCTCGGCGCTGCGCTGGAAGCGGGCGGGCGCAAGCGCGTCGATGCGCGGGCCGAGCGCCATCAGCACCGCCGGCAGCACGATCAGCGAGACGGCGCCCGCCGACAGCGCCACGATCGCGCCGCCGACGCCCATCGAATAGAGGAAGCGCAGCGGGAACACCAACATGCACGCAAGCGCGCCGGCGACCGTCAGCGAGCTGTACAGCACCGTCCGCCCGGCCGTCTGCAGCGTGCGCGAGATCGCCGCGCGCCGGACGTCCCGCGAGCGATCGCCGCCCGCCGCGGCCAGCTCTTCGCGGTAGCGGGCGACCACGAACAGGCTGTAGTCGATCCCCAGGCCGAGGCCCATGCCGGTGACGAGGTTGACCGCGAAGATCGACATCCCCGCGAACTGGTCGATCAGCCGCAGCGCCAGGAACGTCAGCACGATCGCAAAGCCGCCCACCAGCAGCGGCAGAGCCGCGGCGACGAGACCCCGGAAGACCCAGAAGGACAGCAGCAGCAGGATCGGGAAGGCGAACATCTCGGCCCGGCTCAGATCGGAGGTCGTGCGCTCGTTGATTTCGCTGAACGCCACATCGTTGCCGCCGAGACGCACGCCGCTGCCCGCAAGTCGCGGGCGGATGCGAGCGACCGCCGCCTTCGCTCGCTCGCGCGTGGCAAAGGCCGCCAGCACGAGCGTCTGGCTGCCATCCCGCGAGACGAGCTGCGGCAGGTGCGTGGCCGGGTAGTCGAGCGCGCGCTGGAAGCCCGGGCTCGCGGCCAGCAGCCCGCTCACCCGCACGGCCCCACGCGCCGCCGCCGGATCTCGGCGGGCGTCGCCGTTGCTGGGGACGAGCGCGGCAACGCCGTAGTCGGCGGACTGGCCGGTGGCATGTTCGATCGCCCGCAGAACCTGCTGGTTCTGCGCCTTGCGGTCCTGGAAGTCAGAGGATTGGCTCTTCAGCGAGGAGACCACCGGGGTCCCGAGCGCCACAGCCACGCCGAACAGCACGAACGCCCCGATCAGCACGCGCCGCGTGTGGGCGCTCGCCAGCTCGGTCAGCCGCGCGATCATCACGCTCTCGCCCACTCCAACGCCAAGGGAATCGCCACTCCCCCGCATTATGAGTGACTGCTAACTAATTTGTCAAGAGCAGGATCTGCGGGCGGCGATCGGCTACGCCTCGGCCTCGCGCCAGACCTCGACCGAGACCTCATCGACGGTCAGCGCGATCGGCGGCTCGGGCTTTGACGCCTTCACCCACACCCCCTCCAGCGGGTAGTCGACCAGCAGCCGGCTGGCGATCGTGCTGCACAGGCGCTCGAGCGTTTTGTGCGAGCGCTGCTGAGCGATCAACGCGACGAGCTGGCAGACCTCCGCGTAGTCGACCGTGTCCTCGATCGAGTCCGTGACCGTCGCGTCGGTCTCGCCGATGTCCAGGCGAAGATCCATCACCAGCCGCTGGCCGACCTCGCGCTCGGCCTCGCTGACGCCATGATGCGTGTACAGCGACAGGCCGGTGATCTCGACCGTCACCGACTCCGGTGAACGCTCGCGATCCTCCTCCGGCTCGCCTCCTTCACCCTCGAGCTCGTCTGCGTCGTCGGAGTGCTCCTCGCTATCCATTTACAGCCAACGTAGCAGCCGCCACCGCGAGCGCGGCGCGCATGGGGGCGACCTCGTGGACACGAAAGACGCTCGCGCCGCGCTCCAGCGCGAGCACGTTCGTGGCGACCGTTCCCGCCAGCCGCCGGGAGCTCGGCGAGTCTCCGGCGATCCGTGCCAAGAAGCTCTTGCGCGAGGTTCCGATCACGATCGGCCGGCCCAGCGTCGCGAGCTCGTCCAAGCGCCGCAGCAGCTGCAGATTGTGCTCAACCGTCTTGCCGAAGCCGATACCGGGGTCCAGCAGCACGCGACGCTCCTCGATCCCCGCGCGCACGGCGAATGCCAGGCGCTCCTCCAGGAACGCCTTCACGTCGTCCACCACGTCCTCGTAGCGCGGAGCCTGCGCGGCGCGGCGCTCACCCGGGGAATGCATCAGGCAGCATGAAGCTCCGCCGCCCGCCACGACCTCCACCATCCCCGGGTCCGCGCGCAGCGCGCTGACGTCGTTCACCAGGCTCGCGCCGGCCTCGAGCGCCGCGCGGGCGACGCTCGCCTTGGAGGTGTCGATCGAGATCTGCGCCCCCGTGCGCGTGGCGGCGAGACCTTCGATCACCGGCTGAACGCGCTCGCGCTCCTCCTGCGGGGATACGGGCTCGGCGCCCGGTCGCGTCGATTCGCCGCCCACGTCCACGATCTCCGCCCCCTCGGAGACGAGCGTGCGGCCATGCTCGATCGCCGCCTCAGCCTGCAGGAAGCGCCCGCCGTCGGAGAACGAGTCAGGCGTGACGTTCAAGATCCCCATTAGGCGAAAGCCCTCGGGACCGGCCATCTAGGTCAGCTCGGGGCGCTCCGGATCGTTCCCACGAAGCTCGGCGGTGCCACCGGCGAGCCCCGGCCGGGGAATCGTGCGCGGCGCTTCACGCTCGGTGCGATCGGCCGGCACGGACGGCGCCGGCAGCTCGGGCGGTTTGGCCTCCTCGATGCCGAACACTTCCTCCTCGCTCTTGCCAGCCAGCAGCGCGAGGAACTCCTCCTTCTCGATCGTCTCGCGTTTGACGAGGATCTCGGAGATCTTCGTCAGATCCTGCTGGTGCTCGGTGAGAATCTCTCGTGCGCGCTGGTGCGCCATCTCGATGATGCGGCGAACCTCATCGTCGATCTCGCGCGCGATCTCATCCGAGTAGTCGGGCTCGGTGGAGAACTCCCGTCCGAGGAACGGCTGCCCATGATCGTGGCCGAACACGCGCGGGCCGAGCTTCTCGCTCATGCCGAAGCGCATCACCATCTGCTTGGCCGTCGCTGTCACCTTCTCGATGTCATTGGAGGCGCCGGTCGTGATCTCGCCGAACACCAGTTCCTCGGCCGCACGCCCGCCGAGCGTCATCGCCATCGCGTCCTTCAGCTCCGCGCGCGTGGTCAGGAAGCGATCCTCCTGCGGCATCGAGATCGTGTATCCGAGGGCCTGGCCGCGGGAGATGACGGAGATCTTGTGCACTGGGTCGGAGTGCTCGAGGAAGTGGCCGACGAGCGCGTGGCCCATCTCGTGGTAGGCGGTGATCAGGCGCTCCTTCTCGCTCATCACGCGCGTCTTCTTCTCGGGGCCGGCGATCACGCGCATGATCCCCTCCTCGAGCTCGTCCTGGCCGATCTCGCGCTTGCCCGTGCGGGCCGACAGCAGCGCAGCCTCGTTGATCAGGTTCGACAGGTCCGCTCCGGTGAAGCCGGGGGTCTGACCGGCGAGCGCATCGATGTCGATCACCTTCGCCAGCGGCTTGCCGCGCGTGTGCACCTCGAGGATCTTCGCGCGGCCCTTGCGGTCCGGGCGGTCGACGGCGATCTGGCGGTCGAAGCGGCCGGGGCGCAGCAGCGCGGGGTCGAGGATGTCGGGCCGGTTGGTGGCCGCGATCATGATGATGTTGTCCTTCGCCTCGAAGCCGTCCATCTCCACCAGCAGCTGGTTGAGCGTCTGCTCGCGCTCGTCGTGGCCGCCGCCGAGACCCGCTCCACGGTGGCGCCCGACGGCGTCGATCTCGTCCATGAAGATGATGCAGGGGCTGTTCTGCTTGGCCTGCTCGAACAGGTCGCGCACGCGCGAGGCGCCGACGCCGACGAACATCTCAACGAAGTCCGAGCCGGAGATCGAGAAGAACGGCACGCCCGCCTCGCCGGCCACCGCGCGCGCCAGCAGCGTCTTGCCGGTGCCCGGTGGCCCGTACAGCAGCACGCCCGTGGGAATGCGCGCGCCAAGCGCCTGGAACTTCTTCGGATTCTCGAGGAATTCCTTGATCTCGTGCAGCTCCTCGACGGCCTCATCGACGCCGGCCACGTCGCGGAAAGTGATCTTCGGCGAGTCGGCCGACAATCGCTTGGCACGCGACTTGCCGAACGACATCACTTTCGAGCCGCCACCCTGCACCTGGTTCATCAGGAAGATCCAGAACCCGAAGAACAGGAGGAACGGGATGATGTACGTGAGCAGGCTCAACAGCGCGCTGCTCTTTTCCGATTCGACGTTGTAGGAGACCCCAGCGCTGCGCAGTTCTTTGATCAGTTCCGGCGCCGCCTGATCGATGTAGCCGATTTCGTAATCTTCTTTGTTCTTCAGCTTGACGTCGAGGGACTTGCCCTTGTTCTTGAACTCGACCGATTTGACTTCGCCCTGCGGGATCTCTTTGGCGACCAGCGTCTGGTAGCTGTGTGAGCGTTTCGAGCTCGAACCGGGATTGACCAGTTTGACCGCGAGGAACGCGAGCACGACCACGATCAGAATCGGGAATGCGGCGCTCTTGAAGAAACGGCTCATGACGTCATCCTGAGGGTTCTGGCGCCGCCTAGGGGGTAGCTCACCAGTGCTCTAGCGTACCATGGGGGGGTGGGCTTTCCGGCGTTTGGGGGCTCCCCACCGCCGTCTCAGAGCCCCGTATCTAACGCTCCAGCACCGCTACGAACGGCAGGTTGCGATGGCGCTCGGCGTAGTCGAGCCCGTAGCCGACGACAAAGCGGTTGGGGATCTCAAAGCCGACGTAACGGGTCGGCAGATCGACCTTCCGACGCTCCGGCTTGGTCAGCAGCGCGCACACCTCCAGGGTGCGCGGATTGCGCGAGCCGAGGTTGCGCATCAGGTACTGCAGCGTCAAACCGGAGTCGACGATGTCCTCGACGATCAGCACGTCGCGGCCTTCGATCGCCGCGTCGAGATCCTTGAGGATCCGCACCACGCCCGAGGAGTCGGTGGCCGAGCCGTAGGAGGCGACTGCCATGAAATCGACCTCGACGGGGATCTCGATGAAGCGCATCAGATCGCTCAGGAAGAAGACCGCGCCCTTCAGCACCCCCACCAGCAGCAGCGAGCGCCCCTCGTAGTCGCGCGATATCTGCTCGCCGAGCTCGGCCACGCGCCTCTGCACCTCCTCGGCGCTGACGAGCACCTCTCCGACTTCAGACTGCTCTGGCGCACGCACGGGACTGGCCACCGAGCAGAGTCTAGTTGCCGTGCGGCGGCGCTTGTGACGGCGGCCGCGAACCGGCCGGCCGCGATCGCGGCGGCAGCTTGACCATCGTCAGGACCCCCTGCTCGATCACGGCGCCCGCGCGCCCCCCCACGTGCAGCTCCGCCCGCCCGCCACGGCGCCCGAGCGCGAGCAGCTCCTCGACGCGCTCGCCCGCCTGCGGCACGTAGGTTCCGGCGGCCTGCTCCGCCAGCCGAACTACGAGCAGGCGGGCGATCGCCGCGGGCAGCTCTCCCAGGCGGGAGATCGTGATGCCCTTGCGACCCCCCAGCTCCTCGGTCACGAGAGCGTCCAGCAGCTCGGTCTCCTCGCGCAGCAGCCGGGCTGTGCGCAGCACGTTGGACTCGGCCGCCGGATGCACGCTGCGCAGCGCCGGCAGTAGCCCGCGGCGCACCCGCACGCGCGCGTACTGCTCGTCCTCGTTGCTCTCATCCTCCCGCCACGACAGCCCCTCGGCTTCGCAGTAGGCGGCCGTCTGCTCGCGCGTCACTCCCAGCAGCGGGCGGATCAGGCGCCCTTCGCTCGCGACCATCCCCAGCAGCGCGCGCCTGCCCGGCGAGGCGGCCAGCCGGTAGAGGATCGTCTCCACCTGATCGCTCGCCGTGTGCCCGGTCGCGAGCAGCGCGTCGCGCTCCTCCGCCAAGCGCCCGGCCGCGCGGTAGCGGACCTCGCGCGCCCACGCCTGTAGGTTGCCCGGCTGATCCTCTGGCGGCCCCTCGCCACGCGCACGCGTGGGGCGCCGCTCGCGCACGACCTCCAGGGGCACGCCGAGGCGCTCGCACAGCGCGGCGCAATGGCGCTCGTCGCCGTCGGACTGCTCGCGCAGGCCATAGTTGACGTGCAGCGCGCACACCAGCTCGCTACCGCACAGCGCGACCGCGACGTCGAGCAGGCAGACCGAGTCCCGGCCGCCCGAGAGCATCGCCACGAGCGGCCGTCCCGCAGCGAGCAGCCCTCCCGAGCGAACGGCCTCGCGCAGCGCCTCGCCGCTCACGACCCGGCCCTACCCCTCCCTGGAGGAGGCCGTGAACAGCTCGGTCGGCTCGGAGAACCCCTTCAGCCCGACCTCGCCGATCCGCTCGAACTCGACGCCGTCCACGCCCGCCGCCACGTCGACGACGGGGCGCGTGACGAGCACCTCCCCACCGCCGGCCCGTGCGACCACGCGCGCCGCCTGGTTGATCTCCCGGCCGTAGTAGTCGCCATCGCGGTACAGCGCCTCGCCGTAGTGAATGCCGATTCGCGGCGGCGGGTCATCGGGGGCGATCGCCGAGCGCAGACCGACCGCCCATCCCGTCAGCCCGGCCGCGTCGGGGCCGACGACCATCACCTCGTCGCCGAGCGTCTTGATCACACGCGCGTCCGCCGGCAGGCTCTGCTCGACCGCCTCGACGAACCGCTCGACGGCGGCGAGTGCCGCCTCATCGCCTCGCTCCACGGTCAGGCGGGCATAGCCGGCGAGATCGGCGAACACGATCGCCACGCGCACGCGGCCCTCCTCGGGCGAGCTCTCCGCGAGGTCGGTCTCCATGTGGCCGATCACGTCCTGCTCGATGAAGTGACCGAGCAGCCGATCGTGCACGTAGCGCAGCAACGGCACGACGAACGGGATCAGCTCGCGCGCGAGCCCCTCCATCTCCTCGGCGATCTCCACGTTCGGCATGCCTTCGCGCATCAACGGCTCGTGCACGTACAGGTGGATCAGCCGCACCTCCGCTTCGGCGATCTGCGCGATCGCCTGCCCGTACACACGCGCAAGCTGCAGGAACGCGACCGACGGAAGCCCGGCCTCGAGCGTCGCGGCGACGTACTTCATCATCTCCACGTCCTCATCGGACATCGCCTCCGCAGACGGCCCGCTGAGACCCATCGCGGTGACGATCCGTTCGATCAGCGCCTGCTCGAGCCCGCTTTTGCGCGCGACTTCCTTGAGCGTGTAACGGCCTTCGGAGCTGCTCAGCAGGTTCTCGATCGGACCGACCGCCAGCTGGCCGTTGTCGCTGGCCCGCTTGATCTGCTCGAGCGTGTGACCGCGAGCGCGCAGGCGCGCGACCACACGCACATACGCTGCCGAGGCGGGCGTCCAGTGCCCGTCATAACCAGGCACCAGCCCCTTCTTGACCCACCGCCTGATCGTACCCGGCGAGACGCCCGCGCGTGCCGCCACCTGCGCGAGCGTCGGCTCACCGGCGTCCGGCGCGGGATCGTCTCCGGGCTCAGCCACGCGAACGCGACGCGAAGGGCTTTCCCATGCCACGCAGTCTAAAGTCGCGGCCGGTGTCCGACAGTACGCCCATGTGCGTCAACCCCATTCACGTGCGCCCGACCGCGCCGCTGGCCGAGCGCGTGCTGCTTCCCGGCGACCCCGGGCGCGCGCTCGCGCTGGCCCAGACATTGCTGCAGGAGCCGCGCATGTTCAACCACCATCGCGGCCTGTGGGGCTACACGGGCGCCGCGCCCGACGGACAACCACTGACGATCCAGGCGACGGGAATGGGCGGGCCCTCGGCGGCGATCGTGCTGACCGAGCTGATCGCGCTGGGCGCGCGGCGTGCGATCCGCGTCGGCACGTGCGGCGCCCTCGACGCTTCGCTCGCGCTCGGAGACCTCGTGATCGCCCGCGAGTCGATCTGCGCTGACGGCACCTCGCGCGCGCTCGGCGCCGGCGAGCGCGCGGCCGCCGACCCCTCGCTCACAGAGGCGCTCGTGCAGAGCGCGCCCGCCGCGAAGGCCGGCACGATCGTGACCGTGGATCTGTTCTATGAGCCCGAGGGCTCGCCGCCGCGCGACGACCGTGGCGCGCTGGCGATCGAGATGGAGGCCGCCGCGCTGTTCACGCTCGGCGCCCGCGAGCGCACACCCGTTGCCTGCCTGCTGGCGGTCTCCGACACGTTCGGCTCCAGCGGCACCCGCACGCACATCGACGACGAGCCGTTGCTCGCCGCCGCTGCTCGGATGGGCGCCGCCGCGCTCGCCGCGCTCGCCGTCTGAGCGCTCAGCCTGAGCGCTCAGCTTTTGCGTGCTTTGACTTTGCCGCGAGCCGTTTTGGCTTTGGCTTTCGGCGTTTTCGCTTTGGCAGCTTTCGCTTTCGCCGCTTTAGCTTTTGCTTTCGCTTTGGCCGGCGCTTTTGCTTTGGCTTTTGCCGGTTTGACTTTGGCGCGCGTCACTTTTGCTTTGCTCGCCGTTTTCGCTTTGGCCGTTTTCGCTTTGCTCGCCGCTTTCGCTTTGCTCGCCGCTTTGGCTTTGGTTTTCGCTTTGGCCGCCGCTTTCGCTTTGGCGGGTTTCGCTTTGGCTTTGGCTTTGGCTTTTACTTTGGCTTTCACCGGTTTGGTCCTGCTGCTCGAGGCTTTGTTCGCGGCCGCCCCAGCGGCGCGTCTCGCGCTGGGCCCGAGCTTGCTCGTGAGCTTGCTCAACTGCTGCTCGATCGCCGACAGGCGTGCCTCGACTGCGCTCGGCGAGAGCGCGCGGTCGAGCCTGTGTACGCCATCCTCGATGCCCTCGAGCCGATGCGAGACCGCGCGCAACCGGCGCGTCAGCCGTTCGATGTCGGCAGCCGAGGGAATGTTCAGTGCACCCATTGCAACCTCCTGTGCTTGCGAAGCCTTCTCGCGAGCGTCGAACGCCCGCCCAATCGCCCCTGTGATCAGGGGGTTTTCCAACAGGTCGGAGAGCGCCTTGCCGAGCCGCTCCTCCGTGTTCTCACTCAGCCGGTCGCGCAGGCTCTTGGCGATGGTGCTTCCGTCAGACATCCATGCGCTCCTGATGGTCGAGATCGAAGGGCTCGCAGGCCCCGGGGCGGGCTCCTCGTCCCGCCGCCACGGAGGAAGGATACGGTGCAGCCATGCCGGAGCGCTTGTTCCTGTTCTTGCAGTTGGAGTTTCCTTGGGAGCTCGGGCCACCGGATGGCCGCTACCTGCTGCGCCAGCAAGCCGATGGCGAGCCCGAGCGCGTGGTCGTGCTCGGCACGCTCGGTGCGCAGCGGCGCGAGCCGGCACGGGGAGAGCGATGGCTTGGCGTGGGACGTGTCGGCTCGCGCGCGAGACCGGCCCCGGCCACGCCCGACCCCGCTCCCGTCGCCACCGCACGGGCGACGATCGTCGATCCGGTCTCGCTGTCGGCCGAGCGCCAGGCGCAGGCCTGGATGTCCGATCTCGACGCCGAACGGGAAGTACGTACGGCCGTCGCGGTGCTCAATCGCGTCCTTCATTTCCACCGGATCGCATCGGCGGACCCCTACATCCACGAGGTCTCCCCCAGCCAGGCGCTAGTGATCCGGGCGGGCTGGGGCGAGGGCGAGCAGGTCGCGGATGGCGAGTGGACGCACGCTCGCGAGCTGCCCTGGCGAGGGCGGGCGGGCGTACGGCGCAAACGGATCGGCGATCGCGCAGCCGCGCTGCGCCCGCAGGAGCGCCTCGCGGAGCTGCTCGGCGCGCGTGGCGCGACGCTCGTGTGCGAGGACCTCGTGCTGCGCGCACGGCTGGACCTCGACCAGGGCCGCCGGGCGCACGCGGCGATCGAGCTGGAGGCGGCGTACGCGGCCGCGCTCGTCGAGCTCCCGGCCGAGCGCCGCGAGGACCTGGCGATTCGCATCGCCGAGCTGCAAAAGCTGAGGAGCGGTGTCGCCGAGCAGGCACAGGCCGCGCTGGCCGGCGCGCCCGAGCAGCAGACCGGCGAGGCGGAGGGGCCCGAGGAGGATGTCGTCAGGCATGCGCTCGAGCGGTTGGAGGCCGCGCTGAGAGCACGCACGGCGTCGGGGTTTAGGCTGAAGTGAATATGGACCCCACGACGACTGCGGTCGGCACATGGAGCGGCGGGCGCTTCATGCACTTCGGCGAGCCGCTCGCCGACGAGCGCCTACGGGCGCTGCTGCGCCCGGGCGAGGGCATCGACACGGTCATCACCGCCGACGCTTACGGCGCCGGCGAGGCCGACCGGGCGCTCGGCGCGGCGTTGGCGGGCCGCCGGCGCGAGGACTACTGCCTGATCGGCGCAATCGGACACGACTTCTACGAGGGTGAGCGCGAAGGAGCGAAAGGCTTCCCGCGCTTCACCGACTCGCGCCTGCGCGGCGAGGGCGAGTACGCCGAGTACATCCGCGTGGCCACCGAGCGCAGCCTGGAGCGCTGCGGGGTCGAGCGCTTCGACGTGCTGCTTCTGCACAACCCGGATCGCACGGGCTACACGAGCGCCGCCGTGTGGGAGGGGATGCAGGCCGTGCGCGAGGCCGGGCTGACACGGCTGCTGGGCGTCGCCCCCGGCCCGGCCAACGGGTTCACGCTCGATTTGATCGACTGCTTCGAGCGGTTCTCCGCGCAGATCGACTGGGCGATGATCATCCTCAACCCGCTGGAGCCATGGCCCGCAGAGCTCGCGCTCGCGGCCGCGAGCGCACACGAGGTGAGCCTGATCACGCGCGTCGTCGACTACGGCGGCCTGTTCCACGACGACGTCCTGCCGGGTCACTCCTTCGCAGAGTACGACCACCGCAAGTTCCGCCCGGCCGGCTGGGTCGAGGATGGCCGGGAGAAGCTAGAGAGGATGCGCCCCTACGCCGAGCGCCACGACTTGACGATGCTGCAGCTCGCGTGCGCGTGGAACCTCGCCCATCCGCCGGTGCGCTGCGTGGCTCCCACGCTGATCCAGGAGAGCGGAGCTGCTGCGCGGGGAATCGAGGAGAAGCGCGCGGAGCTTGCGGCGGTCGACGCTGAGAACCGGCTGAGCGAGGAGGAGGTGCGGGCGATCCGCGCGATCGGGGAGAACGGCGGCTGCATGGCGCTGAAGGGGGCAAGCCCCGAGCACGAGGGCGCCTCGCTGGCCGATCGTTGGAGCCTTGACGACAGGCTTTCCGCGGTGGCGGCCCGCTGGGACATAGACCCTGGGCGTGACCTGCGCAAGCACGAGCTCTCGACAGTCAATCGATGAGGAGGAGACATACATGAGCATCGACGTCAGCGGCATCAAGGAAGGGCAGAAGATGATGTGGTCGATCGGGGACTACCCCGACATCGCGCGCAGGATCGAGGGCGTCGCCGAGGTGGTGGTCGAGCGCGTGGGCGCGGGACCGGGCCTTGAGATGCTGGATGTGGCGACGGGAAGCGGGAACGTCGCGATCCCGGCTGCGCGGGCAGGCGCAAACGTCACCGGCCTCGACCTCACCCCCGAGCTGCTGGAGGTGGCGCGGCGGCGGGCCGCGGACGCCGGCGTCGATGTGAGCTTCATCGAGGGGGACGCCGAGGAGCTCCCATTCGAAGATGCCTCGTTCGATCGCGTCACCTCCTGCTTTGGCGTGATGTTCGCCCCGCGTCAGGACGTCGCCGCCGGAGAGCTCGTGCGGGTCGCGCGCCCGGGCGCCACGATCGTGTTCACCGCCTGGACCGCCGAGGGACTGAACGGCAAGATGTTCAAGACGGTCGGCTCCTATATGCCGCCCCCGCCACCCGAGCTGAAGCCGCCGGTCATGTGGGGCAACGAGGATCACGTCAGCTCGCTGTTCGCCGGCAGCGGCGCGGAGCTGTCGTTCGAGCGCAGGATGGTGACCTTCGAGTACGACTCGCCGGAGAGCTGGGTGGAATACAACGAGCGCATCCTCGGACCGGCGATCATGGCCAAAAATGCGCTGGAGCCGCAGGGCCGTTACGGCCAGCTGCAGGCAGAGCTGATCGGGCTATACAGCGAGGCCAACGAGGCGCAGGACGGCACGTTTCGAGCGAACGCCGAGTATCTGCTGACGGTCGCGCGGCTGCCGGGCTGAGCCTGGAGCGCCTACTCGGCTCCCACGGCATCCACCAGCGCGTCGAGCTCATCGACGACGTCGCCGCTCGACCGCACGCCGGCGATTCCGTCGAGCGGCGTGGCGCCCTGCGTGAGGATCGCGATCGTGCCGCCGGCCTCGTGTGTGAGCATGGGAAGCGCGGCGACCGGATGCACCTCGAGCGAGGAGCCGATGCAGAGCAGCACATCGGCGCCCTCGCAGAGCGCGCGGGCGCGCTCGAGCACCGGCGCGGAGAGCATCTCTCCGAATAGCACCACGTCGGGCTTCAGCGGCCCGGCGCACTCAGCACAGCGCGGCACGCCGTCGCAATCGGCGCGCAGACGCGCGCGCACCTCCTCGAGCTCGACGCAACCGCCGCAGCTCGGACACGAGCAGGTCGCGATGCTTCCGTGCACCTCGACGAGCTCGCGCGTGCCCGCCCTGCGATGCAGCATGTCGATGTTCTGCGTGACCACGCCGTCGAGCATCCCGCGCTCCTCCAGCGTGACGAGCGCGCGGTGGGCGTCGTTGGGGAGCTTGGCGCCCAGCGTGGCGAAGCGCTCGCCGTAGAAGCTCCAGAAGCGCACGGGGTCGCTGCGAAACGCGTCGATGTGCGCGACCTGCATCGGGTCCACCTTCTCCCACAGTCCCGTGCGCGGCGTGCGGAAGTCGGGGATCCCGGAGGGCACCGAGATCCCCGCGCCGGTCAGCGCCACTACCGAACGTGCGCCGCGCACGAGCTCGGCCAGGCGCTCGATCGCGGGCTCGGGCGCGCTCTGCGCCTGCGCCCGGGCCACCGCGAGACCTGTATCAGCCATTGCGATACACGCCTCGCAGAACGGCAGCGCCGGCCGAGCCCGGCGACACCTCAGCGGCCCTCGAAGTGCGGCGCGCGTTTGCCGAGGAACGCGGAGATGCCCTCCTTGGCGTCGGCGCTGGCGAACACCGCCGCGAACGCGCGCTTCTCCGCCTCGATGCCCTCGTCCAGGTCGCCGGCGGCGGAGACGGTCTTGATCTGCTCGAGCGCGAGCGGCGCCTGCGCGGCGAGCTTGCGCGCCCACGCGAGCGCCGTGTCGAGCAGCTCATGATCCTCGACCACGCGGTTGGCGAGACCGAACTCGAACGCTTCGTCGGCCAGCAGCGGATCGCCCACGAGGTTCATCTCGAGCGCCTTGTTGACGCCGACCAGGCGCGGCAGCCGCTGTGTTCCACCGAACCCGGGGACGATGCCGAGCTTGATCTCCGGCTGGCCGAACAGCGCCGAGCGCGCTGCGATGCGCACATCGCAGGCCATCGCGAGCTCGCAGCCGCCGCCGAAGGCCAGTCCGTTGACGGCCGCGATCGTCGCGATCCGCCCGCTGCCCAGCTCTTTGAACAACGCGTGGGTCTCGTGGATCAGCGCCTCGCCCGCCGAGGCGTCCATCGTCGTGAAGGCCTTGATGTCGGCGCCCGCGGAGTACAGGAACGGATTGGAGGAGGCGATCACCAGCGCGCGCACCCCGGATCCCTTCACCTTGTCCCAGACCTTGCCGAGGTCGGCCGCCACCTGCGGGGAGATCGAGTTCATCTGCCCGTTGGCCAGCCAGGCGATCGCCACGCCGTCCTCGCGGGTCTCGAGCTTGATCACCTCGGCGGGCTGCTCGGCGTCGGGCTGCGGGTAGGCATAGAAGCCCTGTCCGCTCTTCTGCCCGAGTCGCCCCTGGGCGACGAGCCGGCGCAGGATCGTCGGCGGAGTGAAGCGCTCGCCGTAGCGCTCCTGCGCGTTCTCCATGCGCTCGAGCACCGTGTCGAGCCCCTCGCTGTCGGCCCTCATGAACGGCGGTAGCAGTCCCCGGCGCGGGTCCATCCCGGCGCCGGCCATCATTCCGAAGTCGATGTCTCGATGGGTGGCCACGCCCTCCTCGAGCACCAGGCACGACTCGAGGAAGGTCTTCAGCGACATCAGCTCGACCAGCTCCTCGATGTCCGGCTCGCCGTCGCCCGGGATGTTCGCCTCGCCCGCCGGGTCATAGAAGCCGTCGCCGCCGCTCTTCGCGCCGAGCTTGCCTTCGGAGACGAGCTTCTGCATGCCCTTGGGCACGTAGAAGCGTTCCTCGCCGTAGGACTCGATCAGGTGTTCGGCGACGTGCAGCACCGTGTCCAGGCCGAGCAGGTTGATCAGCTGATAGGGCCCGATCGGGATCACGCCCGCGCCGCCGAGACCCTCGTCGATCGCCTTGATCGAAAGTCCCTTCTCCTCCTGCTCGCGCCAGATCTCGGCGCTGCCCGAGTTGAGGATGCGGTTCACGACGAATCCCGGCACCTCCGCGCAGGTGATCGGCTGCTTGCGGATCGCCTGGGCGAAGGTGACAGCCGCGCTGACGGTCTCCGCGGAGGTCTCATCTCCCTCGACGATCTCGATCAGCGGCATGATCGAGGCGGGATAGAAGTAATGGAAGCCGACGACCTTGTCCGGGCGCAGCGTGGCTTCGCCGATCTCGGAGATCGACAATGAGGAGGTGTTCGAGGCGAGGATCGCGTGACCGGGGGTGCAGGCGTCGAGCTGCGCGAACACCGCCTGCTTGATCTCCATCTTCTCCGGAACCGCCTCGACCACGAAGTCGACGTCGCCGAAACCATCGTAGGAGGTGGTGCCGTGAATGCGCCCGACGACCGCCTCGATCTGCTGCTCGGCCTGCTCGGCGGTGATCTTGCCCTTCTCGACGAGTTTGCCGATCTGCCCCTTGGTCACGTTGCGGGCCTCGTCGAGCCCCGCCTGCACGAGCGCGTCGTCGATGTCCTTGAGCACCACGGGAAATCCCGCGGCGGCGATCGTCTGGGCGATCTGTCCGCCCATCGTCCCTGCACCCACGACGGCGGCTTTGAACACGAACATGCTTTCGGTCTCCTCTTCTGACTAGGGTTGCGGGAGCCTAGCGGCGCGCGGGCTCGACCGCACCTCTCAGCGCCCGCGGGGTTTGGTGATTGGGAATGGATCTGGGCGATCGCGGGTAGGGAGGCAGATATGGAGCAATCAGAGGCAGTCCGAACGGATCGGCGCAACCGTGAAGGCAGCGGCGCCTGCGGCAGGCGGCGTCACGCGTTGCGCGTGGCGTTGACAGGCGTGGCAGCGCTCGCCGTGCTGGCGCCGGCAACCACAGCGCTGGCGGCCACCCAGCCGAAAGTCGCGACGAACGGGTCTCGAGACGTCAGCTACAACTCGGCGACCCTGATCGGATCGGTCAATCCGAACGGCAGCAACACCTCTTACTACTTCCAATACGGGCCGACCAGGATGTACGGCGCGCAGACCACGATCGCCGACGCAGGCGCCGGCACGAACGCGGTCAGCGTCAGGCTGGGAATCACGGGCCTGCAGCCGCTGACGCTCTACCACTACCGGCTCGTCGCGGTCAATGCAGCCGGGGCCTCGATCGGCGGCGATCGCACGTTGCTGACGACCAAGGTGCCGCTCTCGCTGCAGATCCTGGCTTCCCCCAACCCCGTTCTGTTCGGGGGCACGGTCACGGTTCAGGGGACGCTGTCGGGGACCGAAAACGCCAATCGCGAGGTCGTGCTACAGGCCAGTGACTTCCCGTTCACGGCGGGCTTTCACAACCTCGGCAACGCCGAGCTGACGACGAGCACGGGCAGCTTCTCCTTCGGCGTGGCCGCATTGACGCTGAGCACGCAGTTCAGGGTCATCACGACGACCAAGGCGCCGGTGCTCAGCCCGGTCGCCACCGAGAACGTCGCGGTGAGGATCTCCAGCCACGTCGCCCGCACCAAGCGGCGCGGCTTCGCGCGCATCTACGGGACGGTCACGCCGGCCGCGGACGGGCAGCAGGTCGGGATGCTGCGGATCACGCGCGGCCATGGCGTGCTCGCCGGAGGCACGATCCTCAAGCACAACAACGCGAGCAGCTCGAAGTTCAGCCGCGTGGTGCCCGTCAAAAAAGGCGTGTACCGCGTGCTCGTGCGCGTGGTCGGCGGCGCGCAGGTGTCCAACTACGGCACGCCGTTGCTGATTCGCTGAAGGCCTGCGCTGCCGTGAGGCAGCTGGCCATGGCCGACGGGCCACGGCCGAGGGAGCCCCGCCCGGGCTCCCTCGCAGCGCGGCCGACGAACGTGGGAGTCGAGCTAGACGGCGACGGTTTCCACGCCGCCGACGGCCGCCGGCTCCTCGACGTGGCGGGGAAGCAACGTTTCGCGGGCGATGACCAGGCGCTGGATCTGCGAGGTGCCCTCGTACAGCTGCATGATCTTGGCATCGCGGAACAGCTTCTCGACCGGGTACTCCTTGATGAAGCCGTAGCCGCCGTAGACCTGCACCGCTTCGGTCGCGGTCTTCATCGCCGTGTCGGCGGCGAAGCGCTTGGCGTGTGAGGAGACCAGCGTGTTGCGCTCACCCGAGTCGAGCATCACGGCGGACTTCCAGGTCAACAGGCGCGCGGCTTCGATCTCCGTGGCCATGTCGGCGATGATGAACTGGATCGCCTGGTGCATCGCGATCGGCACGCCGAACTGGACGCGTTCGCGCGAGTAGTCGGTGGCGAACTCAAACGCCGCGCGGGCGATGCCCGTGGCCATCGCGGCCACCCCGGGGCGCGTACGATCGAGCGTCATCATCGCGAGCTTGAAGCCCTTGTTCTCCTCGCCGAGCAGGTTCTCCGCGGGAACCTCCACGTCGTTGAAGGAGATCGTCGCGGTGTTGGAGGCACGCTGTCCGAGCTTGTCCTCCTTCTTGTCGACGACCACGCCCCAGTCGCGCTCGACCACGAACGCCGAGATGCCGCGGTGGCCGGCGTCTTTGTCGGTCTTTGCATAGACGGTGTAGTAGTCGGCGTAGCCGCCGTTGGTTATGAAGCACTTGGAGCCGTTGAGGACGTACTTGTCGCCCTTCTTGACGGCCGTCGTGCGCATCCCGGAGACATCTGAGCCGGCGTCGGGCTCGGTCAGGCAGAAGGAGGCGAGCTTCGGCGCTTCAGTGAGCATGCCGAGGTACTTCTTCTTGATCTCCTCCGAGCCGCCAAGCGCGATCGGCGCCGTGGCCAGGCCGTTACAGCCGAGCGAGGTCTGGATCCCCGAGCAGCCCCACGAGAGCTCTTCCTCGATCAGGCAGCCGTCGAGATAGCCGGCGCCGGCGCCGCCATAGGCCTCCTCGATGTGCGAGTTCATCAGCCCGACCTCCCAGGCCTTCTCGATGATGTCCTGGGGCCACGTGCCGTCCTTGTCGTACTCCCAGGCGACGGGACGAATCTCCTTGGCGGCGAAGTCGTGCGCCATCTCGCGCAGGTTCTTCTGCTCGTCGGTGAGCGTGAAATCGACCATTCTCGGGATCTCCTAACGGGGGTGGCGAAGGGCTGGCACGTGTCATCGATTGACTGGTCAGTCAATCTAGGTTTGCCAGGGTAGCGGAGAGCGGGGCGATGAGCAACAATCCAGTTGTGTTGCAGAGCGCCTTTCCGATCGTCGTATTTGGAGCGGTGGCGCTGTCGGTCGTGATGTCGCTGGTGTTCCTGTTCAGCCGCGGAAGCGTGTACGACCACATCGGCGACGAAGGATTCACGGGCGATCGCGAGCCGGCCGCGGGTCCGCCGCCGCTGCCCGTCGAGTCGGCGGCGGGGCGCGCCGAGCAGGAGCTCGAGATCCGCCAGATGCTGAACGCGCGCAGCGCCCGCATGGTCGGCCGTGGCCAGCCGGCGCTCGACGTCGACGCCGAGGTCGCGCGGCTGCTGGGACCGTCGCAGCCCGCCGCACCCGATGCGGGTCTGCTCGAGGAGGTGCGCCAGCTGGTCGTGGCCCGTAACGAACGGCGCGCCCGCCGGGGGCTGGAGCCGCTCGAGGTGCAGGCCGAGGTGGAGCGCACGCTGGCCGAACTGAGCCCGTGACACGCCGGTCGGCAAGTCGGGTATAAACCGCGCCATGAGCGACCCGCGCCGCTTCGGACTCGACGAGCTGACGATCCGCCCCGGCACCTACTTCAATCCGCAGACCGAGGTGCTGATAGTCGTCGACGACTCACCGGAGGTCGATCACGAGATCTTCGAGGTGGACGACTTCGAGGCCGCCGAGTGGGTGCTGATCTCCGACGAGTCGCCGCTCGACGAAGATCGGCGCGACGAGCTGATCGAGCACTTCCGCGGCACCTATAAGCCCGGCGGCGTACGCCTGGCGGCGGGCGAGGAGGACGACATCGACGAGGTCGATGAGATCGACGAGCTCGAGCCGGACGATCTCGAGCTGGACCGCGAATAGCCCGGTCGCCAGCCGCCTTGGCGGCCGGACGTGCGCAACTACACGGCGCGCGCAGGTGTTCCATGGGCGTGTTCTCTCCGAGGTCGACCGGCTGCAAGCGGCCCTGCATCCAGGGCCCGGCCCGTGCGTAGGATGCGCCACGTGCGCGCCAAGCATCTCTCGGCGCTCGCCCTGGGCGTCCTGAGCCTGATCGGGCTGAGCGTCCTGCCGGCCTCGGCCGCGCGGCGTCCCGCCGCCCATTCGAGCGCTCGCGGGCCGAGCGTGACGGCGGCGCTTCAGGCCCTTCAGCGCAGCGGAGCGATCACGCCTGCGGCCTACAAACAGTACGGCGCCGCCTATGCGGCGGCCAACCGCTCGCTTGGCAGGCTCAGCGGCACGCGCCGCACGGAGCTTGGCGCGGTGCTGGCGAACGTGCAGGCAATTGCCGCCGCGGGCGGCTTCATCCCCTCGCGCCTGCCGGCGCTGTTCCTGACGCTCGAACGCAACCGCCAGTGGTGGACGACCGAACCGCTCGTCTCCAGCGGCACGCGGGTGAGCTTCCCCGGCAGCAAGATCGTGTGGGAGTACTACGGCGGCCAGGGGATCGAGATCCAGTGGCTGGGCACGTTCGGCGAGGGCAACGGCTACTTCCTCTCGGGCCACGAAAACGCGAACCTGCGGCAGCTGCTCGGCGAAGTGCTGCCGCTCGCCACCAAGCGGGCGGGCGGGATCGCGTGGGAGTACCTATTCCGCTTCGACGGCGGCGCGCCGCCATGGACGAGCGGCCTCTCGCAGGGAACCGCGCTGCAGGTGTTCGCGCGCTCGTGGCAGCGATTCAAAGAACCAGCGCTGCTGACGGCTGCCCAGCAGGCGCTCGGCATCTTCCAGACGGCGCCCCCGGCGGGAGTGCGCGTCAAGACGCCGGCCGGCGCTTACTACGCCGAGTACACCTACGCCCCCAGCGACAAGATCCTCAACGGCTTCATCCAGGCGGTCGTCGGCCTGTACGACTTCACCCAGATCACCAAAGACCCCCTCGGGCTGAAACTGTTCGAAGCCGGCGACGCGGAGGCGCGCGCGGAGGTGCCCCACTACGACACGGGCGCGTGGTCGCTGTACGACCAGTACGGCGAATCGAATCTCAACTACCACGAACTGCTCACCGAATTCCTGCAGCACCTGTGCGAACGAACGCGCAAAGGCCTGCCCTACTCGACCGCCGGCACGCCTCCGCCGCCGACCGCGGCGCCGCCCACGACCACGACCACGACGCCGACGACCCCCTCCGGCGGCACCGCCCCCAGCGCGGCCGCGTCGAGAACTTTGGCCCGCCGAGCCGCCTCGGCCCCGCCGGCCACGCCGATCGCGGGCGATCAGATCTACTGCACGACGGCCCAGCGCTTCACGGCCGACCTGAAGACCCCACCGGCGGTCTCACTGCTGACGAAGAGCCTGCGCGGCGGCTCGCGCGCGGGCGTGCAGCTATCGCTGTCGAAGCTCTCGAGCGTGCGCCTGAGCATCCGTCAGGGCAATCGTGTGGTGTGGAGCAACGGCGCGACGCTCGGGCGTGGCAGACCGCGCCTGCTGTGGTCGACGCCGGCGGGCGGTGGAACGTTCACCGTCACGCTCACGGCGAGAGACCAGGCGGGCAACTTCGCCACCACGAGCGGCACGATCTCCGTATCGCGCCGCTAGCGCCGGAGCGCTCTTAGACTGGACGGGTGAGGCAGATCACTACGATCCGGCGAAGAGACGAGCACAGATGACGAGGCTGACGCACGCATGGCGTGCGTCCGAGCGCGAGCAGCGACTGGCGGCGCTCACGGCGCTCGGGCTGTTCGTCTCGATGCTGTTTCCGTGGTACAGCAAGACGAATACGGTCGTCGTACGCGATGCAGCCCACGCGACGCAGCAAAGCCTGAGCGCCTTCCAGGCGTTCTCGTTCGTCGAGGCGGCCGTGCTGCTCGTCAGTGCCGGCGTGCTGGCGATGCTGTTCGCGCGTGCCGAGCGGCGCGAGTTCCAGCTGCCCGGCGGTGACGGGCTGATCGTGATGATCGCCGGCGGCTGGGCGGCGCTGTTGATCTTCTACCGGCTGCTCGACAAGCCGGGCCTGCAGGGAAATCAGCGCATCACCGCGACCGTGGGCGTCGAGTGGGGGATCTTTATTGCGCTGTTGCTGGCCCTCGGCCTGTTCTACGCAGGCACGCGCATGCGCGCGGCCGAGCGAGAACAGCCGCCCGCGCAGCGCGATCCCGAGCGCCCGCGAGGGCCCGACCCCGAGGAGCAAGAGACGATTCGGCGAGCGCCTCGCACCGAGGACCCCGCACGCCGGACGGCCGAGAAGGAGCAGGAGGTCACGACGATCTCCCCCGCGCCGGCGCTCGGCGGGCGCTCGGCTCCGCGATCCGCGCCAGCCCCCGCGCGGCCCGTGCGCCCACCCTCCTCGCCGGCCCCGGGCAACCGCAAAGCCGCCCGCGGCCGGCCGCGCTACCCACCGGCCCCGGCCGAGCAGATGTCCTTCGAGGAGGAGGAGCCGCCGAGCGGTGAGTAGGCGGCCCGGCCTATCATTGCGCTGAGGATGCCCGACTCACCGCCTGCGCAGCCGGACTCGATCGCTCCGGCGCCAACCTCCGTGCAAGACGTCGCCGCGGGCCTGCGCTCAGTCGGCTATCTGCCCGGCGAGTCGACGGCGCTCGTCTCCTATCTGGCCACGAGGCTCGGCAAGCCGGTGCTGGTCGAGGGCCCCGCCGGGGTCGGCAAGACCGAGCTGGCGAAGTCGCTGGCCAAATATCTCGGCCGCGAGCTCGTGCGGCTGCAGTGCTACGAGGGCCTCGATGAGGCGAAGGCGCTGTACGAGTGGAACTACCGCAAGCAGCTGCTGCGCATCCAGGCCGAGGCGTCGGGGACCGGCTGGGACGCGGTCCAGGAGGACATCTTCGGCGAGGAGTTCCTGCTCGCGCGGCCGCTGATGACGGCGATCGCCTCCGAGCAGCCGGTCGTGCTGCTGATCGACGAGATCGACAAGACCGACCAGGAGTTCGAGGCGATGCTGCTGGAGGTGCTCTCGGACTTCCAGATCTCGATCCCAGAGCTCGGGCGAGTGGAATCGCGCACGCACCCGATCGTGCTGCTCACCTCGAACAACTCGCGCGAGCTGACGGAGGCGCTGAAGCGCCGCTGCCTGTACCTGTGGCTCGACTACCCCGGCCTCGAGCACGAGCTCGAGATCGTGCGCCTGCACGCGCCGGAGCTGCGCGAGACCGTCGCCCGCCGGCTGGTGGAGGTGATCGGCATGGTGCGCGACCTGGACTTGAAGAAGCCGCCGTCGATCGCCGAGTCGATCGACTGGGCGCGAGCGCTGCTGTTGCTGGGCGTGCAGGACATCGACGCGGAGACGTTCACGGAGACGATGTCGGTGATCGTCAAGCACCGCACCGATATGGACGTGGTGGCCGAGCGAGTGGGGCTCAAGCTCGGGTCGCCGGCGGATGTCGCCTGAGGGCCTGCCGGCCCGCATCCTGGAGCTTGGCGAGGAGCTGCGCGCGGAGGGCGTCGCGGTCGGCACCTCCGAGCTGCTGGACGCCTTCGAGGTGCTGCGCGAGATCCCCTGGACCTCCCAGGAGGACTTCCGCGAGGCACTCGCGGCGACGCTCGCCAAGAGCCAGGACGACCGCCGCATCTTCGAGCTGGTGTTCGACCGCTTCTTCTTCCGCGCCGTGGAGGTCGCGGCGGCACGCGAGGGCGTGCGCGAGGAGGACGAGGCGATGCTCGGGGAGCTCTCCGAGGATGAGCTCGACGCGCTGCGCGCGCAGATCGCGGCGGCTCTGAGGGACGGCTCGGAGGGGACGATGCGCGATCTCGCGCGGATGGCGATCGCGGCGTTCGCCCGCCGCCAGGAGGGCTCTGGGGTGATCGGCGTGGACGTGCAGCGGATCCGCCGCGCGCTCGGCCTGCGCGCCGAGCCCCAGCCGGAGCTGCCGGAGGAGGACCCGCGCCACGACGGCCTGCCGCGCGAGGCGCTGCGCCGTTTCGAGGCGCTGCTGCGGCGCGAGCTGGAGCGCTCGCAGATCGAGCGCACCGGCAACCTGCCGCCCGCGCGGCCACTGGGAGAGCTGGATCGGGCACTCCCCTCCGGCCCACTCGCCGATTTGGCCGCCGTGCACCGGGTCGTCACCCAGCTGCGCCGGAGGCTGGCCACGCAGGGCATGCAGAACCGCGGCCACCGCCATCATGCGCACGTGGACGTCAGGCGCACGATGCGCGCTTCGCTGCAGACCGGCGGTGTGCCGGTCGTGCTGAAGTACCGGCCGCGACGCCCCAAACGCCCGGAGATCTACGTTCTGTGCGACGTCTCCACGAGCGTCACTTCAGCCTCGGTGTTCTTCCTGTCGGTGCTGCACGCGCTGCACGACACGTTCCGCAAGATGCGCTCGTTCGTGTTCATCGAGCGCATCTCGGAGGTGACGGACATCTTCGAGCACGAGCGCAACTTCAAAACCGTCTCAGAACGGATCGGCTCGGACGCGGGCGTAGCGGATATCTCCGGCTACACCGACTACGGGCGTGTGTGGTCGGAGTTCCTGGTGCAGGTCGAGGACGACCTGCACCCGCGCGCGACCGTGATCGTGCTCGGCGACGCGCGCACCAACGGGCGCGACCCGCGCGCTGACATATTCGCGCAGATCGCCGCGCGCGCCGGGCGCACCTTCTGGCTGAATCCCGAGCCGCGGCTGTACTGGAACTACGGCGATTCGGTGATCGCCGCCTACGAGGAGTTCTGCACCGCGTTCGAGTGCTGGACGACCGCCCAGCTGGAGGACTTCGTGCGCGCTCTGACCCGCCCGGTGATCGCCGCCGCGCGGTAGCATCAGCGGCAGCGAAGCAGACACCAGGGGGGCTGGCGGGAAGGCCGGCTGAGATGGCGCCCGGGAAGCGATTCCCCCGGCGCCGACCCTTAGAACCTGTGGGGTAATGCCCGCGAAGGGAGCGAAGTGGCGACCCAACTGCAGTCCCGCGCACAGCCGCCGGCTCTGGCGTCGGCGAGCGATGGTGCAATCGCCGCGGCGGTGGCGCTGGAGAACGTCAGCCGCACCTACGCCGACCGCCGTGGGAGAGGTGTGCAGGCGCTCGCAGGCATCTCCATACAAGCCGCCCGTGGCGAGCTGCTGGCGGTGGTGGGACCGAGCGGCTGCGGCAAGAGCACCCTGCTCGAGCTGATCTGCGGACTGCAGGCGCCCGACGGCGGGACGCTCGCCTGCGAGCCTGCAGTTTTGATGCCACAGCACGACCTGCTGCTGCCGTGGCTGTCCGCCGTCGACAACGCCGCGCTCGCGCTGCGCATCGCCGGTCTTTCGCGCGCGGCGGCTCGCGAGCGCGCGGCGGCGCTGTTCTGCGAGCTCGGCCTGGAGGGCTTCCAGCACGCGCATCCGCACGAGCTATCCGGTGGAATGCGCCAGCGCGTGGCCTTCTTGCGCACGCTGCTCTCGGGCAAGCCGGTGCTGTGCCTGGATGAGCCCTTCGGCGCGCTCGATGCGATCACGCGCGGTGAGATGCAGGAATGGCTCGCGCGCACGCTCGTGCGCGAGCCGCGCACGGTCGTGCTCGTCACCCACGATGTCGAGGAGGCGATCATGCTCGCCGATCGCGTCCTCGTGCTCTCGCCCAGGCCCGGCCGGGTGATCGAAGAGCTGTGCGTGTACGCCGCCCGCCCGCGCGCGCGCACGGACCCCGAGGTGATCGCCCTGCGCGAGCGCGCGCTGGAGATCCTGCGGGCCGGTGGCGCAAGGCGCGGGGCGGTGGCGTGAGCCCCCGTACGGATCGCCGCGCCACGATCCGCAGGGGCGCGCTGGCGGTGCTCGCGCCGCTGCTGCTCGTGGCCGTGCTGCTGGGCGCCTGGGAGGTGTACGTGGATGCCGGGGCGAGCAGCTCGTTCGTGCTGCCGGCGCCGCATGCGATCGCCGCCGCGGGCTGGCAGAACGCCGGCCTGCTGGGCGCCAACCTCGCCCCGACAGCCGAGGAGATCGTGCTGGGGATCGCGCTCGCGCTCGCGCTCGGGTTCGCGCTGGGCGTGCTCATCCATCTGTTCAGCCCGCTACGCCGGGCCGTCTACCCGCTGGCGGTCGGCTCGCAGGCTGTGCCGGTCGCCGTGATCGCTCCGCTGCTGGTCTTCTGGTGGGGGTTCGGGGTGTTCCCCAAGCTGGTCGTGATCGTGCTGATCTGCTTCTTCCCCGTGCTCGTCACGACCGTCGACGGCCTCGCGGCGATCGATCCCGCCCAGCTCAAGCTGCTGCGCACGCTCGACGCCTCCCGCTGGCAGGCGTTCCGCTTCGCCGAGCTGCCGGCGGCGCTGCCGGCGGCGATCAGCGGCGCGCGGATCGCCCTGGCCGTGGGCGTGATCGGCGCTTACATCGCCGAGTCGCAAACGGTCACGAGCGGCGCCCACGCCGGGCTGGGGCATGAGATCAACGCCGATTTGACCGCGCTTCAGACCCCGCGAGCCTATGCCGCGGCGCTGTTGCTGTTCGCGCTGGCGATTTGCTGCTTCTATGCCCTGACGCTCGCTGAGCGCCGCCTGGCGCCGTGGGCCGCCCAACCCAGAGGAGAGACGACTTGAGAGCCTTGACCGTAGTGCTGGCGCTGTGCTGTGCCGCTGCTCTGTCCGCGTGTGGCTCCAAGCAGGATGTGATCTCGACTTCGCAGGCCCGGCCGTTCACGATCGCGCTCGACTTCTTCCCGAATGCCGATCACGCGGCGCTGTACACGGCGCTCGCCAACGGCGACTTCCGTGCGGCCGGGCTCGACGTGCGGCCCGAGGCCCCCTCCGATCCCTCCGCTCCGCTGAAGCTGCTGGCCGCCGGGAAGGTCGACATGGCGATCTCCTATGAGCCCGAGCTGCTGCTCGCTCGCGATCAGGGACTGAAGCTCGTCTCGATCGGAGCGCTCGTGCAGCGGCCGCTGACCTCGATCATCGCCCTACCCTCTCAGCACGTCAAGAAGGTCGCGGATCTCGCGGGCAAGACCGTCGGCACGGCTGGCATCCCCTACCAGGCGGCCGAGCTGCGAACCGCGCTGCAGAACGCGGGCGTCAACCCCGCGAGCGTGAAGGAAGCGAACGTCGGCTTCAACCTCGTGCCGGCGATGCTCTCGGGCAAGGTCGCGGCCACGTTGGGCGGCTTCTGGAACTACGAGGCGCTCCAGCTCGAACAGATGCACAAGCGCCCGCTGACGATTCCGGTCGACAAAGCGGGCGTTCCGCAGTACAACGAGCTCGTGCTGGTCGTGCGCGAGGAAGAGGCCCACAAACGCGGTCAGGATCTGCGCGCGTTCCTGCAGGCGCTCACGCGTGGCGAGAAGCAGACGAGGGCGAATCCCGCCGCGGCCGCGTCGCTCCTCGTCAAGGCGAACCCGTCGCTCGATCGGAAGCTGCAGCTGGCATCGATCGAAAAGACGCTGCCCGCCGCGCAGCCCACCGAAGCGGGCAAGCCGTTCGGCTGGCAGAGCCCGACGGCCTGGGCTTCGTTCGGCAGCTGGATGTTCGCCCACCAGCTGCTGCACAACAACCCGAGCGCCGGGCTGCCCCCCTTCAGCAACGAGTTCCTGCCCGGGCAGGGGATCTAGAGACCCGGCGTGCGGGTCGGTCTGCTCACCGGCGGAGGCGACTGCCCCGGGCTGAACGCCGTGATCCGCGCAGTCGTGCGGCGGGGACTGGCCGAAGAGCACAACAGCTTCGTTGGCTTCCGCCACGGGTGGGCTGGGGTGCTGGCCGACGACGCCGTCGAGTTGACGCTCACGAGCACTGCCGGCATCCTGCCGCGCGGCGGAACGATCCTCGGCACCTCGCGCACGAATCCGTTCGCCGACGGGCAGGATGGCAGCGCGGCGATTCGCCGGACGCTCGAGGCGCGGAAGATCGATGCCCTGATCCCGATCGGCGGCGAGGACACGCTCGGCGTGGCGCTGCGCCTGCACGGCGAGGGCATCCCGATCGTGGGCGTGCCCAAGACGATCGACAACGACCTCGGCGGCACCGACGTGACGTTCGGCTTCCAGACGGCCGTGCAGATCGTCACCGAAGCGATCGACCGCCTGCACACGACGGCCGAGTCGCACAACCGCGTGATGGTGCTCGAGGTGATGGGGCGGCACGCCGGCTGGATCGCCACGCACGCTGGCATCGCGGGCGGCGCGGACGCGATCCTCGTGCCCGAGCGCCCGTTCGACGTCGAGCAGGTCGTCGCGCATCTGAGCGCTCGCCACGCGCGCGGGCGCAGCTTCTCGATCGTGGTGGTCGCCGAGGGCGCGACCGTGCGCGACGGCAAGCTGCAGACGCGCCTTGAGACCGGCACCGACGCCTTCGGCCACGCGCGCCTCGGAGGGATCGGCGTGGCCCTGGAGCGTGAGATCGAACACCTGACGGGCTATGAGACACGCGTGACGATCCTCGGCCACGTGCAGCGTGGCGGCAGCCCCGTCGCGTTCGACCGGGTGCTGGCGACGCGCTTCGGGGTGGCGGCGATGGACGCCGTGGCGGCCGGGCGCTTCGGGACGATGGTCGGGCTGCGCGGCACGAAGATCGTCGAGGTCTCGCTGGCCGACGCCCTGCGCGAGCCGAAGCTGCTCGACCCCGGGCTGTACGAGACAGCGGAGCTGTTCTTCGGCTGAGGCGATGATGCGGGCGATGATCTTCGAGGGTCTCGGGCGCCCACTGCGGGCCGTCGAGTGCTCGGTCCCGCAGCCAGGACCCGGTCAACTCCTGCTACGCGTGCACGCATGCGGCGTCTGCCGCACGGACCTGCATCTGCTCGACGGCGAGCTGCGAATCAAGGCGCCGCCGCGGATTCTCGGGCATCAGATCATCGCTACGGTCGAGGCGCTCGGAGACACGGCGAGCAGGCCGGCGGCCGAGGGCTCGGGGGCCGTCGCCGCGCGGCCCGGCGATCGCGTCGGTGTCCCCTGGCTCGGCTGGACCGACGGCGAGTGCCCTTGGTGTGCGAGCGGCCGGGAGAACCTCTGTCCGCACGCGCTGTTCACCGGCTGCGACATCGACGGGGGGATGGCGGAGTACGCCGTCGCCGACGCGCGCTACTGCTTTCCGATCCCCGCCGGCTACCCGGACACGCAGGCCGCCCCGCTGATGTGCGCGGGGCTGATCGGCTATCGCGCGCTGCGCATGTGCGGCCAGGCGCGGCGCATCGGCCTGTACGGGTTCGGGGCGGCCGCCCACATCCTCACGCAGGTCTGTGTTGCGCAGGGCCGTGAGGTGTTCGCCTTCACCCGCGCCGGCGACCAGCCGGCCCAGGCATTCGCCCGCGAGCTGGGCGCCGCGTGGGCCGGCGCCTCGGAGGACTCTCCGCCCGAGCCGCTGGAGGCCGCGATCGTCTTCGCGCCCGTGGGCGCTCTGGTTCCGCTCGCGTTGCGAGCCGTCATGCCGGGTGGAACGGTCGTGTGCGGCGGCATCTTCATGAGCGATATCCCCTCCTTCCCCTACAGCGAGCTGTGGCAGGAGCGGGTGCTGCGCTCGGTCGCCAACCTCACGCGAGCCGACGCCGAGGAGTTCCTCGCGCTCGCCCCGGAGGTGCCCGTCAGGACGACCGTGACAACCTACGCGCTGGAGCAGGCCAACGAGGCGCTCGCGGACCTACGCGCCGGGCGCTTCACCGGCGCCGCGGTGCTCGTGCCCTGACTGGGCCGGACAACCACTGACATGAAAGGCTCATGTCGTTCGACTATGTGATACTCGCCGGGCAATGTCGGGGGACAATGTCGCGGTTGCGAAACGATCCATCGACCTCTTCAATGCCGGCGGAGTCGAGGCGGCGATGCCCTGCTTTCGCGCCGATCTCGTCGTGCATCCGTTCCCCGAGTGGATCGAGCAGCCGACGTATCGAGGCCACGACGGGCTGCGGGCGATCATGGCCGTGTGGACCGAGAGCTTCGACGAGTTCCAGATCGTCCCCTCTGAGCTGCGCGAGCTCGGAGACAGGGCGGTGATGCTCGGGGAGACGACCGGGCGGATCAAGGGCGTGTCGATCCGCCAGCCGATCGGGGTGGCCTATGCGGACTTCCGCGACGAGCAGATCGGCGAGTTCAGCAACTTCCTGAGCTGGCGACAGGCGCTCGAAGCCGTCGGAATCGAGGACGCCCGGGGCGAGCCTCGCTAGCGGTTGCCGGCCGCCGGACGCCGTCCCTCAGAGTCCGATCATGTGCGCGGCCGCGAGACCGGCCCACTCGCCGTAGGGAGTGAAGAACTCGCGCACCTCGTGCTCCCGGGCGCGAGCGCGCGGATCGCCGCCACTGAGCATCCGCCCGACCAGCTTCAAGAGGCCGACATCGCCCGCCGGCAGCTGATCGTGGCGCCCCTGGCCGTTCAGCGCGAGCATCTCGACCGTCCAGGACCCGATCCCCGGGATCGCCCGCAACCTGCGCCAGGCGCGCTCGTGATCGTCGCCGTGAAGATCGACCCGCCCGCTCGCCACCTCTCGCGCCGCGCGCACCAGCGTGATCGCGCGCCCAGCGGCGAGGTCGAGCGATTCGAGCAGCGCCGGCGCAGTCCCCGCGAGAGCCGCCGGCTCGGGAAGATCGCGCAGCTGGCTCGCGCCCCCGTCCCAGCCCACCCAGCGACGCCCCATCACGGCCAGCAGGCGGCGCTCGATCGCGGCGGCGCGCTCGTACTCGATCAGCTGCTCGCAGATCGCCCAGGCGAGCGCCTCGAACGGCTCCGGGCGCCGCCTGACACGCAGCCAGGGCCGCCGTCGCAGCGAGCGGCCGATCAGCGGATCGCGCGCGAAGCGCCGTTGAAAGGGACGCAGATCCTCATCGACGCCCAGCGCGAAGCGCATCCGCGCGATCCCGTATGCGGCCGCCGAGCGGCTCCGGGCGCGCGCGCCGAGCAGGACCCGCTCCCGCGAAGTCTGGGCGACGCGTACGAGCACCGGCTCCTGCTCGTGGTGCAGCAGGCGCTCGAGCACACCCCCACGGCTGCGAAGCGCTCCGTCCGTGCCACCTGCGGGGAGACGGAATGGACCCGCTGGGCGCACTTCGACGCGCAGCTCGACACAGTGCCCGGGGCGCTCAGGACGCTTCAACGGCCGCCTTGATGCGCTGGGCGAACGCCGGCCCGTCCTTGCGCGCGGCCCGCGCCGCGAAGCCGACGATCAGCTTGCCGAACCCGTGGCCCTCGAAGGCGTTGTGAATCGTGACCTTCGTCTGGGCGTCGCTCAGCCGCTCGAGGTCATAGCCGCCGGCGGGGACGGTGACGATGTTCTTCGAGCGCTCGGACCAGCGGATCTTGGTGGGGCTGTCGAGCTCGGTGAGCTCGAACCTCCGGTCGGTCGTCATCCCGGCGTCCTTGACCTTGCTCTCGAAGACGGCGCCGACCGCGATTGGGCCATCCGGCTTGCGGCTTATCTGCAGAACCCGCGGGCTGAACTTCGGGTCGTTCGTCCCATCGGCGAGGAACTCGAACACCTCCTCGATCGGTCGATCTATCACCGCTGAGGCGCTGAACTCGTGTGCCATGACCGGACCCCCTTCTGTTGAGGACGAATCCAGACCCTAGCGTCGATCTGCCGGCGCGAAACCCCGACGCTAGTCGCGACCGCCGAGCAGGTGCACGTCCACGAGCAGCGAGCGGCTGCCCACGATCTGCACGAGCTCGCCGGCGCTCGGCGCCGTGCGGCGCCCGCCCCGGCTCAGTCGCCGGCCACCCTTGCGGCCCTTGATCAGGGCGCCCGAGCGCCGTTGCCGGCGATGCACGAGGCCCACGACTGCGGCGCCGGCCACGAACCCGCCGGCGGCCACGGCGGCGGCCTGCACCGCCGGGATCATCGCGCCCGCAGAGCCGAGCTCGGCTCCGGAGCGATGGGCGTGCACGACGCCCGCGCCGTCGACCAGCACCGGCAAGGCGTCGATCTCCTCCGTGTCGCCCCCGATCGGCCCGCCGAAAGCCTCTTCGTCGGGCAGGCCGGCCTGCGAGGAGTCGGCGTGCGGGGAGGCGCTCACGGTGCGGAGTGTAGAGGGCGTCGCAGACCTCTTCTACAGCTCGCGCTCGTATACGCGGTAGCGCTTGACGATCCGCCCCCCCATCGCTTCCATGCCGCGGTTCATCGCGGTGTTCGTCTCGAGGATCCAGCCCATCTCGCCACCGTGCTGAGGGCGTGTCGCGGCGGCGTTGAAGTGTTCGACGTACAGCTTCGCGGCCACGCCGGTGTGCTGATACTCGGGCTTGACGCCTAGAAAGCCCACGCGCACGCGGTCGATGACCTTGCCCTTGCGCAAAAAGCGCCACCAGCCGAGCGGCAGCAGCCGGCCGTTCATCAATTCGAGCGCCTGGTTTACGTCGGGGATCGTGATCGCCATGCCCACGACCTCCCCGGTGTCTTCGCGTTCGGCGAGCATGAACCAGTGCTTGTCGAAGGCGAGCTGCAACTCCTGGGCGAAGGCGTCCAGATCCTTCTTGGAATACGGCACGAAGTCCCAGTTCTCAGACCAGGCCGCGTTGTAGACCTCGGCGAACGCGTTCATGTCTTTGCGCAGCTGGCGGCGGCGCATCGGGCGCACGCGGATCCCGTGCTCGCTATGAACCTTCTCGGCGAGCTCGAAGATCACCGGCAGCACCTGCTCGCGGTCGGAGACCTCGAGGTTCCACATCAGCAGGTCCATCGCCTTGGTCATGCCGGCCTGCTCGACGCGCTGCTGGTAGTAGCGCGGGGTCCACGGCTGCGCGATCATCGGACGCAGATCGAAGCCCTCGACGAGAATGCCGCTCTCATCGTTCATCGTGAAGCTCGCGGGTCCGACGATGCGCTCCGTGCCGCGCTCGCGCAGCCATCCGGCGGCGGCGTCAAGCAGCGCCTCGAGCAGCTCCTGGTCATCCTCGAACTCCAGGAAGCCAAACCAGCCCCAGTTCTTCTCCTGGTAGTCGTTGAACGCGTGGTTGATCTGAGCGCTCACGCGCCCAACGACGCGCCCATCGCGCAGCGCCAGGAAGTACTCGGCCTCGCCATGGCTGAAGAACGCGTTCATGCGGCGGCTCAGGAACAGCCGCCGCTCGAGCTTCAGCGGGGGCACCCACAGGGGATGGTTAGCATGCAGGCGAAAGGGGAGGTCGATGAAGGCTTTCAGATCTCTTCCACCCGAGACGGATCTGATTTCCACTCCCACGGCCGAGGCACACTACATGCAGACCTCCACCGACGTCTTTGCAAAGGTGCGCGATCACGACCGCTCCGAGTTGCTCGCGGCGGCACGCGAGGCGGAGATCCTGCCGTACTTCCACCTGCTCACCTCGCCGGCCATGCCGGTCGTCGAGATGGAGGGCGCCGAGCGGATCATGCTCGGCTCCAACAACTACCTCGGCCTGACCGCCGACGAGCGCGTGCTGCAGGGCGCCGAGGACGCGCTGCACCGCTTCGGCACGGGGCTGACGGGCTCGCGCCTGTTGAACGGCACGATCCCGCTGCATCTGGAGCTCGAGCGCGAGATCGCCGAGTGGATGGACACGGAGGATGCGATCGTGTTCACGACCGGCCATCAGGCGAACCTCGGCGCCCTCGGCACGCTGCTGGGCCCGGCCGACACGGTGATCGTCGACTCCGGCGATCACGCCTCGATCCTCGACGGCTGCCTGCTCTCGCGCGCCAAGCTGCGCCCTTTCCGGCACAACCGCCTGGAGAAGCTCGAGAAGATGCTCGAGCGCGCCCAGGGCGACGGCGGCGGCGTGCTGGTCGTGGTGGATGGCGTCTTCTCGATGGAGGGCGATATCGCGCCGCTGGCGGAGATCTGCGATCTGTGCGAGCGCTACGGCGCGCGCCTGATGGTCGACGAGGCCCACGGCGCCGGCGTGCTCGGGACGCACGGCGCCGGCACGGCTGAACTGCTGGGCGTGGCCGATCGTGTCGACTTGCGCGTCGGCACGTTCTCCAAGTCGCTGGCTTCCTGTGGAGGCTTCGTGGCGGGGTCGCACGAGGTGATCGACTACCTGCGGATCGCCTCGCGCGCGTTCCTGTTCACCGCCTCGGCCGTCCCGGCGGCGATCGGCGCCGCGCTCGCCGCCCTGCGCGTGCTGCGCTCCGAGGACGGCCCGCCGCTGCTGGCCGGCGTGCTGGAGAACGCCCGGCGCCTGCGCGATGGCCTGCAGGAGCGTGGCTTCGCCGTCGTGGCGCCGCAGATGCTGCCCTCGGACGCTCGCGTGCAGGGGCATGCGCCCGGGCTGCTGGGCGGCCCGCCCGAGCCGTACTCGATCGTCACCCCGATCGTGCCTGTGCTGGTCGGCGACGACTGGAAGGCCGCGCTGCTGTGGCGCGCGCTGTATGACGCGGGCGTGTTCGTCAACACCGCCCTGCACCCCGCCGTGCCACCTGGCGGCGCGCTGCTGCGCACGAGCGTGATGGCCACGCACGACGAGGCGACGCTCGAGCGCGCGCTCGAGAGCTTCAGCCGCGTCAAGCGCGAGTTCGAGGCCGAGCACGGTCCGCTTCCTGGAGGCGAGCAGAACTGAGCAGACCTACGCTCGAGTCGAGCTTCCGACTTGTCCATATCTTCACAAGTCGAGAGCCAAAGAAAAAGGTCGCTTCTAGCGTACGAAGCGCGAGTCGGCTGTTGACCGGACGCCCCGCCCTGTCGTAGCTTCCGGGAGCGCTCTGCATGACGTTCGGGGTTCGCCCCACAGCTTCCATCGCAAGGGGGATTTCCCAGGGACCAGCCCACTGGCCCCCGGTGGGCTCTGGACGGCTGCAGCAGTGTGTTACTCGTCAAAATCAAGCACGGATGTTGCGCCGCGAGGAGCCTCGCGACCGCGACGGGGAGAGTCCCAAATGAACGCGACAGCCATCGCCCCCGCTCCTCCGCAGTACATGCGCGCATTGGAACGCGCCAACAAGGTTCGCCTCGCCCGCGCGGAGCTCAAGCGCAAGGTGGCCATGGACGAGATCGACGTCGCCGAGGTGATCCTCCATTGCCCCTGGGAGGCGAAGAGCATGGCGGTGGCCGACCTGCTGATGAGCCAGCGCCGCTGGGGCCAGACGCGTTGCCGCAAGTTCCTCGCCCAGATTCCGATGTCCGAGAAGAAGACCGTCGGCTCGATGACCGACCGTCAGCGGCGTACGCTTGCGGAGCTGCTCAGCTCGGCCGATCGGGGTCGCGCATGGAGCGCGACCCCCTGGGTAACGGACAGCCTGACGAGAGCTTGACGTGCCACCAGCCGGCCAGCATCCCGATCAGGCCGAGCCGCGGACGTACTTCCCAGACCCCGCAGCCGCCCTGGCCGAGATCGTTAACCGGCAGGCGCACGAACTTGTAGCGGCCCGGTTCGAGCTTCATCCCCTCCAGCAGCTCCTGCGCCCGGCGCTCGTGCTCGACACGCTCCTGCACGCGCTGGCGCATGTCCTGCACGCGCCCGGCGAGCCGGTCGCGCTGTAGCTCGAGCTGCTCGAGGTTCAACAGACGCGGTCCCGCGAAGGAGGGTCCTCCAGGGATCGGCTCGATGTGCGGGAAGCCGGCGGCGACTGTTTCCGACAACTCGCGCTCGAGCCTTGCCACCTGCTTGCGCAAGGAGCCGCGCGCCGCGCGCTCGTCAACCGGCGGAGTGACTGGAGCGCCACGATCGATGGTCAGCTGCTCGGACAGGCTCATACCGACTCCTCCTCGTAGTGCCGGAAGTGACAATCCTACCAATGCCCGCAGCCGGGTACGCCGGCAGCCTCGGTGGCGCGACGAGCGCCTCAGGAGGATTCGAGCGCCGCGCGGGCGCTCCACAGAGCCTCCTCGGCGTACAGCTCGGGCACGCCCGCCACCTGCACCGCGAACAGCGCCAGCCGCCGGCTCTCGCCCTGCGGCTCGTGCCCCGGGGCCAGCTCCCCGAACAGGACCGCCAGCGGCGCCGAGGCGTCCGCGATCACGAGCCGGCCCGCCGGCAGCGCCAAGGCGCGCGCCGATCGACCCAGCGGCTCGCCCTGCACGCTCGAGCGGATTCCGAGTGGCCCCTCCACGGCCTCGGCGTCCAGCGCCCACACCGGCACGCCGGTGTCCAGCAGCGAGATCAGCAGCACATCCTCGAGCAGGCCACCCGAGAGAAAGCCGCCCTTCAGCATCCGCTCGAGCACAGCCGCCTCGATCGGCGTGCGCACGACCTCCGGGTCCAAGCCGATGTGACGGAAGAAGACGCGGTAGGCCGAGGGCACCGGCTCGCGCCGGATCGCCACCGCCGCAGCACCGCGAAAGCGGTTGGACAGTTCGCGCAGGCGCCCCTTCACATCGCCGGGCGAAGTGCCCACGAGCGAGCCTCGGCGCGTCACGCGCACCTCGGCGCTCAGCAGGCGCAACCCCGGCAGCTCCTCCTCGACCTCTCGCGCACACCATCCCTGCTCCGGCGCGGAGCCGGGGGCGCTCGCCTGCGATCCCTCTCCAGGCTCCCGCGGCGTGGGCACGGTCGGCGGGCTCACCCGGAGGAGGGCTTCCAGCCGCGTGCGCGCGCTGCGGCGAGCAGCTGGCTGACACGCGCGCGCAGCACCGCCGGCGCCGGGCGCGCGAGCAGCGCGCTGCTCTGCACTTCTCCGCCGGGGTAGACGAACGTGAGCTGCGGACAGCTCGCGACCTTGTAGAGAGAGGCCAGAGCCCCGTCGCTGTCGATCCCCACCGGCATCCGCAGGCCACGCGAGCGGATCAGCCGGCGCACCTGCGGACGTTGGCCCTTGATCGCCACGGCGGCGAAGCGAACGCCGGGGAAGGAGGAGGACAGCGCCTGCAGATCGCCGAGGACGTCCGGACAGGAACCGCCGTCGACGAACAGCGCCAGGACCACCGGGCCCTGCTCGTAGAGCTCACAGATGTTGAGGATCTGCGGGCCGCGCTCCGCGCAGGCGGGCACGCGGCCCGCGGCGCCCTCGTTGGCGACGGTCGCCGTATCGGCGTCGCCGCTCAGCGTTCCCAGCGCAAGCGGCACCGCGAACGGCGGGATCTTCTGGCCGACCGGGACGCCTTTGACGCCGTTTGGTTTCGTCACGATCGTGTTGATCGTGATCAGCAGCAGGATCACCAGCGCCAGCACGCCGACGTAGCCCCCGTAGCGCGGCGGGCGCCGCGGCTCAGACGGGCTCATGGACCGGCTCGTTGCGGCGGCGGCGAAGCCTCACGCGCTCGCCCCGCCCGCCATCTTCTGCGACACCGCCAAAGACCATCAGGGCCGCCGGGAGCGCCACCAGCACGCCGATCAACGACACGCTCAGATCGATCAGCGTCACCACGCCGAAGTCGCGCAGCATCCGAATGTCCGAGAGCGCCAGCACCCCGAAGCCGGCGATCGCCGTGACCCCGGAGGCCGCCACCGCGGCGCCCGTGCGGCGATAGGCGCGCCGCAGCGCCTCGATCGTGTCGTGACCCGCGATCCGCTCCTGGCGGTGGCGCTCGGACAGCAGCACGCTGAACTCCGTGGAGATCGCGATCACCAGCGCGCCCAGCGTGACCGACATCGGGTTCAGTGGCACGCGCACGGCGAACAGGATCAGCGCCGACCAGCCGCTCGCCAGCGCGATCGGAGCGAGTGGCACGAGCGCGCGCCGGATATCTCCGCGAAAGGCGATCAGCAGCACGAGCGCAACCGCAGCGAGGCCCGCGAGCAGCGTCTCCAGGCGCCGCCACGGGGAGGCCACCTGCGCGGCCGACTTCGCCGCGAGCACCGGCAACCCCACGAGCTTCGCGCTCACACCCGCCGGAGGATGCAGGCTCGAGCGCATCTCCTCGATCAACCGCTGCTGCTGCTCCAGGCCCATCAGGCGGATGCCGAACGCGAGCGTCGCAACGCGCCTGTCCGGCGTGATCACATCCTGGGAGAAATACGGCGGGATCGCGCCGAGCAGGCTGTCGACCTGCGCCTGGGTGAGCTTCGCGCGTTTGGGCGCGGCGCCTTTGCTTGTGGGCGGGGCGCTCTGCGTGGAGGTGGCTTCGCTTGAGAACAGATCCGGCAGCGAGAAGGCGGGGCACAGCCGTGCCTTGCCGCACCCGCGCGTAGCGCTGTATCCGAAGCGTTTCAGGACGGCCTTCTCATAGGCGCTCATCCATTCGATCGTCGCGGCCCGGTCCACATGCTTGCCGGCGACCATCAGGTCGATCTCTCCCCCCACGCCGGTCGTGCGCTCGAGCGCGTTCAGGCCTTCAAGCGAGCTGAGGTTCTGGGGGACCAGCTTGGTGATGTCGGTCTCCACCTTCGTCTGCGTGTCAAGGCCCCAGCCAAGCGCGGCGAGCGCGACGCCCACGAGCAGCACACGCTGCGGCCGGCGCACCGCGCCCTCGAGCGCCGCCCGCGAGATCAGGCGCGTGAGCGCGTTCTCGCGCACCAGCTCGCGCGCCCCTCGCCAGGCCGCGTCGAGGCGAGTTCCCACGAGCCCACGCAAGCGCGCCGACGCGCCAGCGGCGGGCTCGCTGCCAGTCAGCGAGAGCACCGCCGCACCGGCGCTCAGCGCGCACAGGAAGGCAACGATCACGCCCACCACCAGCAGCACCCCGAAGCCGCGCACCATCGGCACCGGCGAGAGCACGAGCACGAGCATCGCGCCAGCGCTCGCTGCGCCCGCCGTGGCGATCGTGGGCGCGCCGACCGCGGCCGCGCGACGGACCGCGCTCGCGCGATCGCGCTCGCCCCGCTCAGACTCCTCCTGCACGCGCGATTGGAACTGGATCGCATAGTCCACCGCGAGCCCCACCAGCACCGGCAGCACGGCGATCGAGGCCATCGTCAGCGATGCGCCGGCGACGGACAGCGCGCCGAATGTCAGCGCAGCCGCCAGCAGCGCCACCGCGAGCGGCAAGAGCCGCGGGCGCCCGCTGAAGATCAGGGCGAGCGTCCCCCCCATGACCAGCAGGACGGCCACCAGCAGGAGCTCGATCGAGCTGGTGATCGAGCGCGTCAGATCGGAGACGATCACCGGCTCCCCCGTCACCAGGTAAGAGCCGCCGTTCTGCAGGCGCCACTGTGGCATCGCGACCGCCCGGCGGATCAGCCCGATCGTGTGCGTTCGCTGCGACTCGGACAGCCCCGCCTTCAGCCGCACTGACACGAGCGCCGCGCTGGGGCTCGGGAACAGGTAGGCGAAGCGCTGCTTGGGCGTGCCCGCCGGCTTGCTCGAGTCGAACACGAGCTCGGAGACGAAGTTGTGTTCGTCGAGCCCGGGGCGGGCCGTGAGCCCGTATTGCAGCGCGAGCTTCACAAGGCCCTCCTGGAAGCGGGCGGTCGTGATCTTGCTGGCCTGCTTGCCCAGCGCCCGCGCTTCTTCTTCGCTCAGACCCCGCTTCAGCGCGGCGGCGGTGACCACATGTTCGGCCTGCTTGGCCTGAGCGTCGGCCTGCCTGGTCTGCGAGGTCAGCTGTTCGTTGATCTGGGTCGCGGCCTCGTTGACGAAGGTGCCGGGGCCAAACACGACCTTCACCGTCTTGGCCCGCGCCAGTTCCCCGCACGGCCCCTTGCTCCCGCCCTCGCTCGCAAGCGCGCTCGCCGGGACGTTGCCCGACAGGCAGCCCTCGAGACCCACCAGCCGGTCGAGATCGGAGCTCAGCACGAGCCTCTGCAGGTTGCCCTTGACGAGCACCTCGACGGGCTCTTCGCCGAAGCGCTTGTAGAAGCTCTGGGTCGCCCGGTACTCGGGGCTCGAGCTCGACACGAACGTGCTCGTGGCGGCCGTCGGGCGCAGGCGCAGAGCCAGCCCGGCGCCCGCCAGCCCGAGCACGGCCGCGATCGCGATCACGAGCCGCGGCCGGCTGGCTGCGCCACCGGCGAGAGCCGACAAGAGTCTCGATGCGTTCACAGATGAAGGCTAGCCTCGCGGCCACCCCGAAGCGCCGTTGAGCGGGGCTTTACTCCATCCCCAGCGGTCCGGCCGATTCGCCGGAGAGGAACTGGCGGACGAAGGGATTCTCCGACGCGAACAGATCCTCCGCCGGCCCGGATTCGACGATCCGTCCCTTCCACAGGACGGAGATGTGTTCGGCGACGCGACGCGCGCTCATGATGTCGTGCGTGATCACGACGTAGCAGCCGCCGTTCTCGGCGTGGATTTCCTTGATCAGCTCGCACAGGAGCGCCGTGCGCACGGGATCGAGGCCCGAGTCGGGCTCGTCGAACAGCACGATCTCGGGGTCGAGCACGAGCGCGCGCGCGAACCCGGCCCGCTTGCGCATCCCGCCGGAGAGCTCGTTGGGCATCTTCATGCCCTCACCGCCGAGGCCGACCTCGCGCATGCGGCCGTTGACGATCTCGGCGATCTCCTCCTCCCCCTTCTCGGTGTGCTGTCGCAACGGGAAGGCGACGTTGTCGTAGAGGTTCATCGAGCCGAACAGCGCGCCGTCCTGGAAGAGCACGCCGAACTTCTTGCGGATCTCGAACAGATCGGCGTCGGACAGGCTCGGGATCGAGACGCCGTGCACGAGCACATCGCCCTCGTCGGGATAGAGCAGACCGACGATGTGCTTGATGCAGACCGACTTGCCGGTGCCAGACGGGCCGATGATCATCGAGATCTTGTCTTCCGGCAGGCCCATGTTCAGGCCGCGCAGCACGTGGTTGCGTCCGAAGGACTTGTGCACCTCGACGAACTCGATCGCGTCGGGTGACTTGGAGGGGCGGATCGTCCCGGTGTGGAACGCGAACTCATCCGCCTCGGCGTCGCCGCCCGGACGCTCGGATCTGGAGCGCTCGCGTTGCGCGGCGTCGGGCTCGGCGGCCGCGAAGCCGGCCTCCCCGCCCGGCTCGGTTGGAGCGTCGTGATGCTCGATCTGCTCGTAGGACTCCCCGGCGCCCTCCGCGTCGCCGTGCGCTCCCACCACGTCGTCGGCCATCCTCAGCCGCCGATCGGCGCGCGCGGATTGGCGCCCCAGAAGATCTGCGTTCCGAGCATCCCGATCACGTGCACGAGCACGAGGTTGAGCACCATCGACTTCGCCGTCGCCCGGCCCACGCCCACGGGCCCACCACTGGCGTTGTAGCCGTAGTAACAGGCGACCAGCACGATCGCCGTGGCCATGAACATCGCCTTGATCACGCTATACAGGAAATCCGGTGGATTCTGGAACTGCCAGAAGATCAGGAAGTAGCCCCCGGAGGAGACGTAGCCGATCTGCTGCACGACGGCGATATAGGAGGCCAGGAAGGCCGCGCCGATCCCCGCGAGGTACATGAACGGGAGCACCAGCCAGGCGGCCAGCAGGCGCGTCGCGCACAGGAAGGTCATCGAGTTGATGCCCATCACCTCGAGCGCGTCGATCTCCTCGGAGATGCGCATCGCGCCGAGCTCGGCCACGATTCCGGTGCCGACCTTCGCGGCCATCATGTAGCCGAAGGCATAGGGAGTGATCTCGCGCAGATCGCACCACGCGGTGAACACGCCCGAATAGGCGGGCGCTCCCTGCGCAGCCGTGAAGTACGCGCCCTCGATCCCGCATTGCAGGCCGAGGATGAACATCAGCGTCCAGATGATCGCCGTCGAGCCGACGATCAGGATGCCGGACTGGCGCAGCGCCTCCCCGAAGAACCTGAATACCCGCAGGCCCCATACGTCCCGGACGATGCCACCCGTGAACTTGCCGATCTCACCGCTGGCCCCAAGCCATTCGCGCGGTACTGCCAGCCATTCGTTCACCGCTTAGCCCCCCCTCGCGCTTCCCTGGGGCGTCGAGGATCGAGCCCAGCAAGGACGCAGGGAGCGAAGTGTGCTCCGCACACGAGCGATCGAGGACGCCGCTGGGCGAAGGTCATCGGCGTTCCAGGGTTCACTTGATTACCAGTATCTGCGGATGCGTCGCGAGCAGCGTCTGCGTGAACACGTAGTCGAAGGAGAAGATCGCGGTGAAGGCGAGCACGACGGCCTCGTTGACCGCGCGCCCGACGCCCTCGGCGCCGCCGGAGGCAGTCATGCCCTTGTAACAGCAGACGATCGCGATGATCGCTCCGTAGATCGTCGTCTTCAGCACCGATCCCCACAGATCGGTCGTGGAGGCGTTGGCAAACAGCGTCCCCCAGAACGGACCGAGCGGCTGCCCGTTTACGAGCTCGGCGATGATCCCGCCGAAGATCCCGAACAGCAGCGCGTAGATGTCGAACAGGCCGGTCACGACCATCAGCGCCAAGAAGCGGGGCACGACCAGGTTCTTGACGGGGTCCACGCCGAGCACCTGCAGGGCATCGAGCTCCTCGCGCACCTTGCGCGCGCCGAGATCGGCGGTGATCGCCGTGCCGGCCACGCCGGCCACCACGATCGCTGTCACGCTGGGGCCGATCTCGCGGACGGCTCCGAGCACGAAGAAGCCACCGAGACGATCGAGCGCGCCGAAGATCGTCAGGAAGTTCGCCGCCTGCAGCCCCGGCGCGGCGTAGCAGATGCAGACCGTCGAGACGAGCAGCGGGAACCAGCACAGTCGCAGCGCGAAGAGGAATTGGGAGACGAGCTCCCCGCCGTAAGGGTACGGGGGCCGCAGGGCGGACCAGATCGTCCGACCCGTGAGGATCATCATGTCCCCGAATTCCTCGAGCACGTGCCGCGCCGGAACAAATGCCCGCTCGGCGACGCTACGAACCATCTCTTCCTGCCCCTCCTCGGGTCGCGGTCGGTGGTCTGAACAACTCTACGCGATGCGCCCCCCATGCGCCACTCACCACCGGCCGCCGGACCCGCGCGCGAGCGCGCGGGGAGCGGTGACGGCGCGCCAGCGCCGCTGATATCGTGGCCTGATCGTGAGGGGACGGAATGTCTTTGGGGTGCTGATGCTGCTGGGTGCCTGCACCGCGCTGCTTGTGAGCGGCTGTGGTGGCGGCACCAGGCAGGACGCGAGCGAACCCGAACACACCTACAAGATCAACGTCACCGATCTGACGTTCCCCCCCAAACAGGCGGTCTCGCGTCCGACATTCATGCGGATCAAGGTCGTCAACGCCGACACCCGCACGATCCCGAACATCGGCGTCACGGTCGACTCCTTCTACTACACGAGCACCTACCCCCTGCTCGCCGCGAACAAGCGGCCGATCTGGGTGGTCGAACAGGGCCCGGGGCCGAATCCCAGCCGGCCCGCCGAGAGCCAGGCGGTCAGCCCGCCCGGAGGCGGCCAGACCGCCTACGTCAACACCTGGGCGCTCGGTCCGCTCGCGCCCGGAAAGACCGCAACGTTCACGTGGAAGGTCGTGCCGGTCAAGGCAGGTGTCCACAGGCTTCATCTGCTGGTCGTCCCAAGCCTCGGCGGCAAGGCCAAGGCGACGCTCCCCAACGGGGGCCTACTCGCGGCCACGATGGAGGCCCATATCGCGCCGGCGCCGCCGGCTACGCATGTGAACCCAAACACCGGCCGGGTCGCCCCCGGCGCCTACCCGACGAGCCCCTAGCGCCAGCTCCGCAGGCGCCTCGCACGGGTCCCCCGGCGAGTCGTTTGGCCCGCTGTCCAAGCCCTCGCCCGTCCGGTTTCGCCAGCCGGTGATGTGCTCGCGCCGGGTTCGCATTACGATTGCATTCGGCTCTTACGCCCGTTCGCCGACCCTTCCCAGGAGGAATCGATTCCGCTCATGCCACGGACCCGCCAGCAAAACGTCACCGCCGCCCAATGGAGCTCCAACGGAGCCGCGCTCGGCTCTCTGGATTTGACCATCGCGGGCAACCAAGTCTTTGGGGAGAACGTCTTTTCCCCCGCCGTGCAGCGCCACCGCCTGCCCAAGCACGTCTACAAGGCGCTGCAGCGGACGCTCGCGCGCGGCGAGGCGCTGGACACGTCGCTGGCCGACGCCGTCGCAACCGCGATGCGCGAGTGGGCGATGGAGAAAGGCGCCACGCACTACACCCACTGGTTCCAGCCGCTGACGGGATCGACCGCCGAGAAGCACGACTCCTTCTACGGCCCGGACGGCGACGGCACGGCGCTCGCCGAGTTTTCCGGCAAGGAGCTGATCCAGGGCGAGCCCGACGCCTCATCGTTTCCGACTGGAGGCATTCGCGCGACCTTCGAGGCGCGCGGCTACACCGCTTGGGACCCGACCTCCCCCGCGTTCATCCTCGAGAACCCCAACGGCGCGCTCCTGTGCATCCCGACCGCCTTCACCTCCTGGACGGGAGAGGCGCTGGACCACAAGATCCCGCTGCTGCGCTCGATGGACGCCCTCTCAGGCGCCGCCGTCCGAGCGCTCGATCTGCTCGGCGTCGAGGACGCCTCACGGGTCTTCACGACGACCGGCTGCGAGCAGGAGTACTTCCTGATCGACGAGCAGTACTTCTTTGAGCGGCCCGACCTCGTGACGACCGGCCGCACGCTGTTCGGCGCCAAGCCACCGAAGGGTCACGAGCTCGACGACCACTACTTCGGCTCGATCCCCGAGCGCATCCTCGCCTACATGCTCGAGGTCGAGCTGGAGCTCGCGAAGCTGGGCGTGCCGATCAAGACGCGCCACAACGAGGTCGCTCCCAATCAGTTCGAGGTGGCGCCGATCTTCGAGAACTCAAACGTTGGCTCCGATCATCAGATGCTGACGATGCAGATCATGCAGAACACCGCCAGGCGCTACGGACTGGTGTGTCTGCTGCACGAGAAGCCCTTCGCCGGCGTCAATGGCTCGGGCAAGCACAACAACTGGTCGATGGGCACCGACACCGGTATGAACCTGCTGGATCCGGGCGACACGCCGGCGGAGAACCTGCAGTTCCTGTTCTTCTGCGCGGCCGTCATTCAGGCCGTCAACGAGCATCAAGAGCTGTTGCGCGCCTCGATCGCAAGCGCTGGACAGGACCACCGCCTGGGCGCCAACGAGGCGCCCCCGGCGATCATCTCGATCTTCCTGGGCGCCGAGCTCGAGAGGGTCTTTACGGCGATCGAGAACGGCAAGGTGCAGGCCTCCAAGCCTGGCTCGTTCCTGGGGCTCGGCACGCCCGTGCTGCCTCCGCTTCCGCTGCACGGAGGAGACCGCAACCGCACGAGCCCATTCGCCTTCACGGGTAACAAGTTCGAGTTCCGGGCACTTGGATCGAACTCCTCGCCCGCCTTTCCCAATACGGTGCTGAACACGATCGTCGCCGAATCGGTGGACGAGCTGAGCGCCAAGCTCAAGGGTGCCCTCAAACGCTCCGGCGCGAGCCTCGAGAAGGCCGTCACGAGCGTCGTCAAGGACGTCTGGTCGAAGAACAAGCAGATCGTCTTCGACGGCGACGGCTACTCCGAGGAGTGGCACAAGGAGGCCGAAAAGCGCGGCCTTGCGAACCTGCGCACGACGCCCGACGCCCTGCCGTGGCTCGTTCAGAAAGAAACGGTCGCGACGTTCAAGAAATACAAGGTGCTCTCCAAGCGCGAGCTCGAGTCCCGCTATGAGGTGTTCACCGAGCAGTACGTGATGAACATCAACATCGAGGCCGAGACCGAGGCGGCGATCGCCCGCACGATGGTGCTGCCGGCGTCCGTGCGATACCTCATCGAGTTGCGGGCCAGCGGCCTCGAGGATCTCGTCGGCGAGATCGAGCCGCTCATCAAAGAGCTGCACTTCGCGCTCACGAAGCTCGAGGACGCGAACCTCGACGAGAACCACCCGGACAGCTCTCCCCAGAAGGAGGCGCTCTACATGCGCGACGGTGTGATCCCCGCGATGGAAGATGTCCGCGATGTGGCCGACCGCCTGGAGAAGCTCGTCGCCGATGACCTGTGGCCACTCCCCAAGTACGCGGAGATGCTGTTCATCAAGTAGCCGGGTCTTGAGCGCCTCCGCCTCCTTGAGGGCTCAACAGATGCGGCGTCGCGCGTCGGCGCCGCTCGTCTGCATTGTGCGTGGCGTATGCTCGCTCGACACACTCGAGGAGAGGATCCGCCATGGCGGTCGGCATCAGGCTGAAGTTCAGTGGAGGCACGCAGGAGAGCTACGACGCGGCACACGCGATCATGGAAGTGGACACCAACCCGCCAGCGGGCATGATCGTCCACTCGGCGGGCCCGGTAGATGGAGGATGGGGCATCATCGACTTCTGGGAGTCGCGCGAGGCCTTTGACGCTTTCACCGCAGAGCGACTCCTGCCCCGCCTTCAAAGCCTCGGCGATCGGGGATTCCCGAATCCTCCGGACGTGAAGGAGTTCCCGGTTCACAACCTGCAGACGGCGTAGCGGTAGCGGAGCCGCTTCCGGGCGCCGGTCGTCGGGTGACCCGCCGTGCGGCGGGTAGTCGCGGGCTAGCTAGCATTGCTTGATGGCTCGCGACTACCTGAAGACGATCTCCGAGCGCGTCGTCGTCTACGACGGCGGCATGGGCGCGACGCTCGAGCAGTTCGAGCTGACGGCCGAGGATTACGGCGGCCTGGCCGGCAAGTGCCACGAGGCGCTCGTGCTCAATCGCCCGGACGTGATCGAGGGCGTCCACGACTCGATGATCGAGGCGGGCGCAGAGGTGCTCGAGACCGACACCTTCCAGGCCTCGCGGATCAAGCTCGAAGAGTGGGGCCTGGCCGACTACACAGTCGAGATCAACACAAAGGCAGCGGAAATCGCACGCAGGGCCGCGGGCGAGGATCGCTTCGTCGCGGGCTCGATCGGGCCGACCGGCTTTTTGCCGGCCTCCGAGGACCCCTCGCTGGGACAGATCCGCTTCTCAGAGCTGGTCGAGGTGTTCGCCGAGCAGGCCGGCGGGCTGATCGACGGTGGCGCGGATCTGCTGATCATCGAGACCGCCCAGGACATCCTGGAGGTCAAGGCGGCGATCTTCGGTGTCCGCGAGGCGTTCAAGAGCACCGGCCGCGCGTTGCCGATCCACACCTCGGTATCGCTGCTGCCGAATGGCGGCAAGATGCTGCTCGGCACCGACATCTCTTCGGTGCTGACGACGCTCGAGGCGCTCGGCGTGGACGTGATCGGGCTGAACTGCTCGACCGGCCCGGAGGACATGCGCGACGCGATCCGCTTCCTCGGGGAGTTCTGCCCCGTGCCGGTCGCCTGCATTCCGAACGCCGGCCTGCCGCTGCAGGGCCCTGACGGCGAGACGATCTTTCCCGAGCAGCCGGAACCGCTTGCCGAAGCGCTGAAGGAGTTCGTGGAGCGCTATGACGTCGGCATCGTCGGCGGCTGCTGCGGCACGACTCCAGCGCACATCGCGGCGATCGTGGAGCGCGTCGCCGGGCGCCCGGTGGCGCGTCGCCCCGCCCCGCGTGCGCCCCACCTCTCCTCGATGATCGCCGCCACCCCGCTGCAACAGGAGCCAGCGCCGACGATGGTCGGCGAGCGCGTCAACTCCCAGGGCTCACGCAAGGCCAAGGAGCTGCTGCTGTCCGACGACTACGACGGGCTCGTGCAGATCGCCGAGGACCAGGTGACCGGCGGCGCGCACGTGCTCGACCTGTGTGTCGCACTGACCGAGCGCACCGACGAGGACGAGCAGATGCGCCTGGTCGCCAAGAAGGTGTCGCTCACGCAGCCCGCGCCGATCCAGATCGACTCGACCGAGCCCGAGGTGATCGAACGGGCGCTCGAGCAGATACCCGGGCGAGCGATCGTCAACTCGGTCAACCTGGAGGCCGGCCGCGCCAAGCTCGACCGGGTCGTCCCGGTTGCGCTCGCTCATGGCGCGGCGCTGATCGCGCTGACGATCGACGAGGTCGGGATGGCCAAGACGAGCGAGCGCAAGGTCGAGATCGCCAAGCGCATCCGCGATCTGTGCTGTGAGGAGCACGGCCTGGACCCGCAGCTGTTGATCTTCGACTGCCTGACCTTCACGCTGACGACCGGCGATGAGGAGTGGCGGCCCTCGGCCGTCGAGACGATCGCGGGCATCCGCGCGATCAAGGCGGAGATCCCGTCGGTAAAGACCTCGCTGGGGGTCTCCAATGTCTCCTTCGGCGTCTCCCCCGGCGCGCGGGCGGTGCTCAACTCGGTGTTCCTGCATCACTGCGTCGACGCGGGGCTCGACCTGGCGATGGTCAATCCGAACCACATCACCCCCTACTCGGAGATCCCCGACGCCGAGCGCGAGCTGGCCGATGACCTTGTGTTCAATCGCCGCGAGGACGCGCTGGAGAAGTTCATCGAGCACTTCGAGTCCAAGGGCGAGGAGGAGGCCGTCGGAGGGGCCGCCGATCCGACCGAGGGCATGGAGCCCGAGGAGGCGCTGCACTTCCACATCCTGCGCCGCCGCCGTGAGGGCGTCGAGGAGCAGATCGACAAAAGCGTCGAGAAGATCGGCGCCGTGCCAACGCTCAACGAGGTGCTGTTGCCGGCGATGAAGGAGGTCGGCGACAAGTTTGGCGCCGGCGAGCTGATCCTGCCGTTCGTGCTGCAGTCAGCCGAGGTAATGAAGCGCGCCGTCGCGCAGCTCGAGAAATACCTCGACAAGATCGAGGGCTACACGAAGGGCACGGTCGTGCTCGCGACGGTGTTCGGCGACGTGCACGACATCGGCAAGTCGCTCGTCAACACGATCCTCACGAACAACGGCTACACGGTCGTCGATCTCGGCAAGCAGGTGCCGATCCAGACGATCCTCGATGCCGCCGTCGAGCACGAGGCGACGGCGATCGGCCTGTCGGCGCTGCTCGTCTCGACCTCCAAGCAGATGCCCGCCTGCATCCAGGAGCTGCACTCCAAGGGCCTTTCCTACCCCGTGCTGATCGGCGGCGCGGCGATCAACCGCGCGTTCGGCTACCGCACTCTGTATCCCGGCGGCAAAGACTCCGAGGAGGTCTATGAGCCCGGCGTCTTCTACTGCAAGGACGCCTTCGAGGGCCTGGCCGTGATGGATCAGCTGGTCGACGAGGATGCTCGCGGCGCACTCGTGGAGAAGCTGCTCGCCGGCGCGAGCGAGTTTCGTGCCAAGGGCGAGGCGCCCGTCGAGGAGGTCAACCTGGCTGATGACACGGTGCGCTCACCCGCGCGCACCGACGCGCCGATCCCCACGCCTCCGTTCTGGGGCGTGCGGGAGATCGACGTCGATCTCGACGAGGTCTACCGGCACCTCGACACGCACGTGCTATTCAAGCTCCACTGGGGCGGGCGGGGCGTCAAAGGCGAGGCGTGGCAGACGCTGCTGCGAGATGACTTCCGGCCCCGCCTGGAGCGGATGTGGCGCGAGCAGACCTACCTGCACCCGCGCGCGCTGCTGGGCTTCTTCCCCTGCTACTCGCTCGGGAACGACATCATCGTGCTCGACCCGGAGGACCGCGCAACCGGGCTCTCGCCGAAGAGCGAGCTCACGCGCTTCGTCTGCCCGCGCCAGCCGAAGGGCGACCGGATCTGCCTCGCCGACTTCTTCCGGCCCGCCGTCGACGGCAAGGCGCCGGCCGAGCTCGACGTGATCGCCGTGCAGGCCGTGACCGTCGGCTCGGAGGTGACCGAGCTGATGGCGAAGCTCGAGGCCGAAGGAGAGTTCGCCGAGCAGCTGTTCGTGCACGGACTCGGCGTGCAGACCGCCGAGGGCCTGGCCGAATGGCTGCACTACCGCGCCCGGGAGATGCTCGGCATCGATGCAGCCCAGGGACGGCGCTACTCGTGGGGCTACCCGGCCGTGCCCGAGCAGTCAGAGCACCTGAAGGTCGAGAAACTGCTCGACCTCAAACAGATCGGCATGACGATCACCGACGGCTACGCGCCCGAGCCCGAGCAGTCGACGCTCGCGCTGATCGCCCACCACCCGCAGGCGATCTACTTCGGCACCCGCCAAGGCCGCCTGCTCCCGGACGGATCGCCCGATGACCTGATCCGCGGCTCCAGCCGCGACCCATCGCTGTTCGGCGAGCTGGACGACTCAGATCCGCCTCCGGGAGCAGTTGAAGCCGAGGACGAGCCCGCGATGGCGGGCGAAGCCTCTTAGTCCTCGCGCGGAGGCGGGCGGAACAGGATCCGCTTGACCTCGGAGGCGCTGCCGCCGCCGAGACGCAGGGCGGTCTGAAAGCCCTCGGCTCCCAACTCGCCGGCGTCGAGCGCCCGGCGCAACTCGTTGAGCGGCGCCAGGTCCTCCTCGGCGACCTGATCGCGCGAGGTCTCGAGCAGGATCAGATGGCGGGGACGCTTCAGCGCTGCCGCCATCCGCACGAAGCGCTCGCGCTCCTCGGGCTGCAGCGTGTCGGCCGCCAGCACGACCGTCTCCTTGGCCTCCAGGCGCTTTGCGACCGCCGCCTGCAGAAGCTCCTCAGCACGCGTCTCGATCTCCTCGGCCGCGACCCGCCCGGCCAGCAGACCGCGGACCTTGGCCAGTGACAGCAGGCATGAGCGGTCCTCGATCAGGCGCGTCACGAACCCTTCACGCTCGCTCGCCGATGCGGAGACGACCACCAACAGGCTGCCCGGCGAGTAACGCAGGCGATCCGCCGGCTGCAGCACGCGGCAGTGGGTGGAGATGTTGGCCGGGCGCTCGGGAGCGCCGTCACGGCGCGGGCGATCCGAGGACCATCCGGTGCGCTCATCGGAGCCGATCTTGACGCTGCGGGCCGTGGGGCGGCTGGTTGCCATGCTCCCCATCATGCCCTAACCGGACGCCACACCCCGGTGTGGCTCGTGCGGGCGGACCGCAACGGCGCTCCCTGAGGCGATCAGCGCGAGCTTTGCCTCTCGACCGAGCGTCTTGATCCGTGCCTCCTCGCGCAGCGCCGCGCTGCGGTCGGCCATCGGCGCCGCGAACGCCAGCTCGACCGGCTGGCGGCTGGCCGTGTATCTACTGGCCCTGCCCGCACGATGCTCGCTCACCCGGCGCTCCACGTCGGTGCTCCAGCCGGTGTACAGCGAGCCGTCTCCGCAGCGCAGCATGTAGACCCAGGCGTCGCTCATCACCCGTTCGATACGCCGCCGGTGCGCCGATGCCTGCCCGCGGCGCCGTCCCGGCCGAGGCCGAACGGTCGGTTCAGATGGATGTGGCGAAGAAGGTCCACGAGGTGGTCTCGGTGCTCGAAGCGCATGGCTGGCGGCAGAGCCGCGAGCGAGGAAGCCATCGCCAGTTCCGGCACCCCGACATGCCCCGTGTTGTCACCGTCGCGGGAAAGCGGAGCGATACGATGCCGGTTGGCCAGCTGGCGAGCATCAGGCGAAACTCCGGGATCAAGGAGCTGCGATGAGCGAGTACCTAGTCATCTACGAGACGGCCGAGGACGGTGGCTGGGGAGCGAGCTCCCCGGACCTGCCCGGTTGTGTCGCGGTCGGCAAGACGCAGGCTGAGGTCGAAAGGCTGATCGGCGAAGCGATTCCGATGCACATCGAAGCAATGCGCGAGGCGGGCGAACCGGTGCCCGAGCCGCATCACCTGGCCGGATCGGTCAGCGCCTGAGTCGAAGCACTCAGCTGCCGCTCCGGCAGCGGCCCGAGCTTGACCGGGCCGGCGTGCATCGTGCGCAGGCGCACGTCCCGCCACGAGAGTCCCTCGTTGAGCAGCGCCGGTATGCCCATAATCAGCGCCGTGGCGACCTCGACGGCCTGCAGGACGATGCCGTAGGCGATCGCGTCCGGCGTGGAGACGTGGTAGGCGCCGGCCAGCACGGCGACGCACGCGGCCTGAAAGACGCCCACGTTGGCGGGAGTCGCCGGGATCACGGCGGTGACGTTGACCGCGAACAGCACCGCTGCGGCGGCGGCCGCGCCCGCGTGCGAGTCCAGGCCGAGTGCCATCAGCAACAGCCAGCAGGACAGCCACTGCAGCGCCCACGCTCCCAGCTGCGCGACGGTCGCGGCCGCCGCGCGGCGGGGCTGGCGAAAGACGCGCAGACCATCGCGCAGACGCAGCAGCGAGCGGCGCATGCCCGCCAGCAGTGCCTGCAGGCGCCGCGAGCGAGAGACGGCCGCGGGCGGGATCAGCACCGGGGCAAGCACGACCGCGAGCAGCACGGCCAACGGGGCGAGCGCGACCAGCAGCAGCGCCCGGTCGTGGCCATCGAGAACGCTTACGCTCGACAGCGTGACGGCGGCGAGGATCGCCAGCGCGAGCAGGTTGAGCAGCGTCTGGGAGACCATCGTGCCGAGGACCACCGGCAGCGTCTCGCGCGCGCGGCCGAGTCGCCGCGCGACGATCAATGCGCGCGAGGGCTCACCGAGGCGCGCCGGCAGCGTCGAGGACATCAGCACGCCGATGAACGTGCCCTGCATCGCATCGCGACGTTTGGCCCGGCGCCAGGTGGGCGCGGCCACGAGGATCGCGTGCCAGGCGAGCGCACGGGTAAACATCGCGGCGCACATCAGCGCTAACCCCGCCACGAGCAGTCCCGGCTTCGACGCGAGCAGCGAGGCCGCCACACGCGTGACGCCCACGTGCTGAAGCGCCAAGGCCGCGAGCGCGAGGCCGATCAGCGAGCTCGCCGCCAGCCCAAGGCGCCGCAGGGTCCGCACGCGACGCGGACGGCCGGCCAGCGGCGGCGCCGGGGGCAGCAGCGACGGCAGCCGCTGGGCGGGCACGGGCGGCAGCAGATCGGCGGGTGCGAATCCATGGCGCAGGGCGGCGCGCGAGACGCGGCCGCGGACCTGGCGATCGGCGGCCGCGCTCACCACGATCGCCTGCTCGTATGAATCGAGGACTTCAGCCGCGACGTGCGGCCAGGAGAAACGCTCGGCGCGCTCACGCGCGGCGACGGCCATACGCGCGCGGCGGGAGCGATCGAGCGCGAGCCGGCGCAGCGACTCGGCAACCGCCAGCGCATCGCCCGGAGGCACGAGCTCGCCGTCGAGCCCGTCGCGCACGACATCGCGGTAGCCGGGGATGTCGGAGGCGATCACCGGCGTGGCCGCGGCGAACGCCTCGGTCAGCACCATCCCGAAGCTCTCTCCGTGCAGTGAGGGCGCGCACAGCACCTCAGCGCGCGCCAGCTCGGCCAGCTTGCGCTCCTCGGAGACCTTTCCGAGCGCGCGCACGCCGCGATCGTCGAGGATCATGTGGGCGATCTCCTCCGATGAGGCGCCGACCAGCGTGAGCGTCGCGGGGACCTGCTCGCGCAGCGCCTCGAAGGCCCGCAGCAGGACCGGCAGGCCCTTGCGTTCGACGGGCAGGCCGACGAACAGGATCCGCAGCGGCTCACCCTCGGTGCCGCCCTGTGCCGGATCGATCTCGGCCGGCAGGTGGACGCCGTTGGGGATGATGCGATAGCGCCCGCCGAAGAAGCGGCGCGCGGTCCACGAGGCTGCCTCGGAAACGGCGATTCGCACATGCAGGCGGTTCATCCGCCTGCGCCCGCCGAGCGGGCCGGCGCCGCCGCCGTTGGTGATCACATTCGTCGAATAGGTGTGGAAGGTGCCGACCCGCGGCAGCTCTCCAGCCGAGACCATCGCGTCCCAGCCGACCATCGGCACGATCGGCTCGTGGATATGCGCCACGTCGTAGCTGCCCTCGCGCAGCTCGCGCCGCAGGGTGGAGATGGCGTGTGGGGTCAGCGCCATGTTCGACACGGCGCCGTTCGCGGGTACGCCGACAGTCCGTCCCAGCGAGACGAACCCCTCCGGGGTCGGGCGCTCCTGCGGGCGGGCGCCTCGATGCAGCCGGCGAGAGAGCCCGTCGTCGGGGTCGAACGGCGAGAGGATGTTCGCTTCGTGGCCGCTCGACGTCAACTCGCAGGCCAGCGCCTCGATGTGGCGAGTGACACCACCCGGATAGGACCAGGAGTACGGCGAGAGCAGCGCAATCCGCACGCTCCAACTCTATCCACCGACGGGGTCGATCAGCCGGTCGGTGCGATAATCGGGCCCGTGAGCGCGCGCCATTTCGTCAAGTACACGTTCCTGAAGCTCGACCCGGCCTGGAGAAGGCTCGATCCCGAGCCTCGCGCGCAGCACAAGCTCGAGATGATGGCCGCCTGCGAGGACTTCGCCGACGGGCACATGCTGCAGGCCTTCTCGCTCGTCGGCACGCGCGGGGACGCCGAGCTGTTGCTGATCTCCGAGGCCGAGAACCTGGATCGCATCCACGAGTTCCACGTCGTGCTGGCGCAGAGCGGGCTGATGAAGTGGGCGGAGATCCCGTACTCGTTCCTGGGGATGCGCAAGAGCTCGGAATACTCTGAAGATGAGCGCACCGTCGCGCGGGCGTTTCGTGGCAGGTACGTGTTCGTCTATCCGTTCGTCAAGTCGCGCGAGTGGTACGCGCTGCCGGCGGACGAGCGCTGGCGAATCATGCAGGGGCACATCGAGGTCGGGCGCGAATACCCCGGCGTGGACAACCACACGACCTACTCCTTCGGCCTCGACGACCAGGAGTTCGTAGTCGCCTTCGACACCGACGACGTCGGCACGTTCCTCGATCTCGTGCAGCGGCTGCGCACGACCGAGGCCTCGCGCTTCACCGTGCGCGACACCCCCAGCTTCACGTGCATCGCGATGTCGCTGGAGCGCGCGCTGAACGCGCTCGACGGCGAGCCCGTGGCTCTCGAGGCCGCGCTCCCGGGCGCCTAGCTCGTGCCGCGCAAACCCCCGGCCAAAGGCAAGCCTGGCAAGCCCGCGGCACGCAAGCCATCGGCGCGGAAGGCCTCGCCGCCGAAAACCGCAGCCCGCAAAGGCTCGCCGCGCAAGGCGCTCGCGCACCTGCGCGCGAGCGATCCCGTGCTCGCCGGCGTCATCGAGCTGGCCGGCCCGCTCCCCGGCGGGCGTGACGGCCGGCCCGAGCGCGAGGACCACTATGGCGCGCTCGTGCGCTCGATCGTCGGACAGCAGCTGTCTGTGCTGGCAGCGCGCGCGATCTACGGGCGCCTGACCGCTCGCTTCGGCGATCGCCCACCCACGCCGCAGGAGATCCTCGCCGACGACCCCGAAGAGCTGCGCGCCGCAGCGGGCCTGTCCCGCGCGAAGGTCGGCTTCCTGCGCTCGCTCGCCGAGCATGTGCTCTCAGGCGTGCTGGAGCTGGAGCGCCTCGACGAGCTCTCAGACGACGACGTGATCGCCGAGCTCGTCGCGGTCAAGGGCCTCGGAACCTGGACGGCACACATGTTCCTGATGTTTCACCTCGAACGCCCCGACGTGCTGGCGGTCGGTGACCTCGGCATCCGACGGGCGATCGAACGTGCCTACGGCCTGGACGAGCTGCCGCAGGCGGCCGAGATCGAGGAGATCGCCGAGCCCTGGCGGCCGTATCGGACGCTGGCGTGCAGGTACCTGTGGCGCTCGCTGCAGAACGAGCCGGCGTAGCTACTTCTTCTTGGCCGGCTTCTTCTTGGCCTTCTTCGGCCCGTACTGCTTGCGTGCCTTCTTTTCGCACTTGGCGCGCTTGGCTTTGTTGTGCTTGAACTGCTTGCGGCAGGCCTTCAGCGCCTTCGTGAGCTTCTGAGCGCGCGTCAAGGACGTGCTCTTACAGCCCGTGACGGGAATCTGCGTTTCCTGTTTGATGACGACGCCGTTCTGGCCGGTGATCGTCGTCGGCATCACGAGCTTGGCGCCGCACAGACTGAACTTCTTGCTCGGCGCCACATTGGCCGTCAGCGCCGAGTGCGGGCCCTCGGGAAGGGTCGTTTCAAAGCTCGTAACCGGCGCGTCGGGCACGGAGTTGAAGGTCGAGGAGGTGATGCCTTTCTTGATGTTCGTCTGACCGTCGAGGATCAGCGTGATCCCTTCGCCCTGCAGCACGAACTCGACGTCGGGGAAGGCTGCTCCGCCGTGGGAGACCAGATAGGCGGGGCCCGTGAGGGGGCTCTTCAGAACGGGTGTGTGGACGATGGCGGTGCCGATGTTCGAGCCATCGGGGCACGACGCCGGGTTCGCTTCGAAGACCGTGTCGATGCATGCTTTCTGGATCGTCGTGAGCCTCGAGGGCAGCGCGACCGGCAGGATCAACGCGGTTTTCGCGATGTTGGCCTGGCCGGGCGTCGAGGTCACCTTGACGACGAGGCTCGCGCCGTTGGCTTTGCTCGAGTCGCCTTTGGTGGTGGCGGTCAGCGTCGGTTTGAAGGGCAGGGCGGCGCAGTTGGTCACCCGGAACGGCGAGGACACCGCCGCCGAGCCGCCCTGGGAGCCGGTCAGCGTGCCGGTGATCGACAGCTGGTTGCAGTTTGTGGGGTTGAACTCGAAGTTGTGGCGGTCGACCGTCACGTTGATCTGTTTGATCTGCGCCGGCACGCCCCTGACGAGCGTCGGGAACGGGTCCGAGACGATCGTCACGGCGGCCGTGTCTTTGTCGACGAAGATCTTCGAGCGCACGTTCACGTTGCCGAGGTGGAACGGTCCCGCATCAGCCGGCGTGACGACCAGCAGGCCGAACGGCGCCCCGCCGTAGCCCTTGGTGATGTACACCGAGCCGCCGAGCGTGAAGGGCGAGCCGCCGAGGCCGGAGCTGGCGGTCGAGTGCCCGATCAGGCTGTCCGCGCCGCAGGCCCATTCCTGCCCGAGCGGCGGTTCGGGGCACGGGTCGGTCGACGAGAGCATCGCGGCGGCGCCCGGCGGCAGGTGCATCGTGACCGCCGACAGCGGCTGGTCGGCATCGGGGTGGCCGATCGTCAGCGAGAAGTCCGAGAAGGCGCCGGCTTGGTTGTTCAGCGACCCGGCCTGGAAGCTGGGGGCGAAGGACTGCGGGAAGGAGGTCTGGCACGGTCCGCCGCCGACGCCCGTGGTGACACTCGTGTTCGCGGATCTCTGCGCGGCGGGCTGCCCGGACCACGGTGTGAAGCTGCCTGTGGTCGTGTAGGTGCCGCACAGCGGCGGCGTCGACCCTGACGAGTGCGGCCCGCCGAAGAACTTCAGGCTCAGATCTTCAAACGGCACCGGCGGCGAGTTCTTGAAGGTGGAGGTCAGCTGGCCGGTGTTGGGATCGACGTGCACATCGCCCGCGAGCTTCACGCGCACGCCGGAGACGGGGTCGAAGGCGGTCAGGTACAGCACGAGCTTCTGTTCGATCAGGTTGTTGTCCTGTTCGGCGAGATACACGCTGCCGTGCAGTTCGTTTTCCAGCAGCGGCGTCCTGATCGACATCGTGCCGATCTTCGATGCGTCCGAGCAGGTCTCCCCGGTGGCGGTGAAGAGGTTGTTTTCGAGCTGGCTGTTTTCGCCGAGGCCCATGCCGAAGCCTTCAAAGCCCATGCCCAGGGCCGAGCAGGCGCCGAGTCCGTTCGCCGCTCCGGGATTCGCCTGGACGCCCTCGGGCAGGGTCACGACGGTTTCCTTCAGGTCGGCCTCAGCCAGACCGGTGGCGGACAGCGTCGATTCCTGCGGCATGTGGACGTTGACGTTCAGGCCCGTCGGCGTGCTCGCCGCCTGGCTTTCCGATTCCACACCGATCGTCGGGTTGAAGCCGAGCAGTTCACAGCCGCCCAGCGGCGAGCCGAATTTGAATTCATCTTCGAGCGTGCCGCCTTTCCAGGAGTTGCCGGTGACGCTCGTCGACGGCGCTCCCGCGCACGAGGTCGGGAGCGTCAGGAACGGCTTTGCTTGAAGTTCCAGTTCGGCCGCTGTCTTACACGGTTTTTCCGGTTCGAAGCCCGCGTCGAAATGACCGTGGCCGATGCATTCCCAGCCCCGAACCTGGTCGTGGCTTTTATCGCCCGGGACCCCCCAGAACGACACTTCGGTTTTCAGCAGCGTGGCGAACTGGGTGGTGTTGAGGATGCTGACTTCCACCCCGTAGTCTTTGCCGGTCCGTACGGCTGTGTTGAAGACGACCGGGACTTTCACGATCTCGAGGCCGAAGCGGGCAGGTTCGCCGGGCGCAGGCTCGAGGTTGAAGATCGGCACCGTTTCGGTCAGCACACCGTTGAAGACGGTCGGTTCGTTGAGCGTCACGCGCGCGACGCCGATCGCCGTGTTCGCCGGGCACAGATTGACGTCTTTTTCCAGCACGGTCGCGAACTGCACGCCCGAGCAGCGGGGCAGCACGGTGATGTTTCCGAGCAGGCCCGGCGGCAGCCTGAAGTGCAGGTTGCGCACGAGCTCGGGCGCGGTTTCTTCCTGGCGCAGCGGCGGCTGGTGGCGCGTTTCGAGCGTCTGGTTCAGATTGAAGGTGGTCGTCAGCTGGAAGGGGTGCGCGCCGGCCTGGGTGTCGATCGCGCCGCCTTCGTTTTCGGCTCTGAATTCGTACAGTTCCGAGCCGAACGGAGTCCCCCCTGAGCGCACTTTCAGCGTGTCGGTGCGCGTCGCGCTCGGCACGCCGCCTTCGCCGCCTTCGACCTTCGCTTCGTTGAGCAGGTCGGCGCCGTCCGCGGCGGAGACTTTGACCGGGATCACGAGTTCCGCGCCTTCGTAGCCGAAGATCGCGTGGGGCACCGCGCAGGTGACGGTCTGGCCTTCGACTTTGCATTCCAGTTCGGTGAACGGGCTGCGTCCGGTGGCGCCACTGAGCGGGTGGGCGTAGCCCTTCGTCTCAGACGCGACGATCTCAAGGCCCGCCGGCACCTTGTCGCTGATCAGGATCGGGTGGGCGACGCTCGCTGCGGCGTCCTCGGCCGCGAGATCACCTACCGAGACGCTGATTTGGCCTTCTCCACCCGGCGGCAGGTGCGTCGGAGCCGCCCCGGTGGTGATGTGCCAGTAGGCGCCGGCCGCCGATGCAGAACTCGCGCCGGCGAGCGCCGCGAGCAGCACGACGGACACGGCCATCGCGAGCATCCAGGAGATCCGCCGGCGAGCGGTGCTCATCGCCTCGACCCCGCCGTGTGTGCGTGACTCCTACGGCTCTTGCGGGCCTTGTGGCTCGACTTCTTCACGCCGTAATTCTTGTGCGCGCGCTTCTTGCAGGCCGTTCGCTTCTTCTTCGTCTTCTGTTTGTTGCAGGCCTTCAGCGCTTTGGCGAGTTGCTGGGCGCGCGTGAGTTTCTTGGGTGGCGTAGCGGATTTGACCACCTTGGCCGGAGACACGCCGCTGCCGGGCGGCACGTTGCCCGAGCTCGGGGCGGTCGCGCTCGCGGCGGCTCCGAAGGCCGGGGTCGAGACCGTTCCCGGTTTGCAGCTCGCCGCCGATTCGCAGCTTGGTTTGCTGGATGAGGAGCCGGTCACGCATGGCGAGGAGCCCGTGCACACGTGGGTGTCATAGACGTCGAAGTTGCTGTCGCGGTCGGCTTCCACGAGCTTGGAGGCCGTCAGCAGGAACAGGTCGTCGCCGCTCGCGCTCGCGTCGAGGAAGGCCGATTCCTTTTCGGATTCGCCGCTCGACATCAGCGAGACGCAGCCGCTTGAGCTCGTGCAGCTGCCCTGCCCGGCCGGCTCGTACTGGTAGACGTCGTTCTTGCCGTTTTCGTCCGCGGGAACGAGCGCGTCGGGAGCGTTGAAATACAGGCGGCCGGTGTCTGAAAGGTAGCGCGACTGGTGGTAGGCGACGCCGAGGTTCGAGCGCGTCCAGCCCGGGATGTTTCCGGCCAGCCAGCGGTTCTGCCAGGTGATCGAGCGGTCGACGAGCAGGCCCTGCCCTTCCTGGGATTCCTCGGTGTCGAAGACCCCGCGCGGGCGGGCGCCCGTCGGGTCACAGGACGCACAGGTCAGGCGTTTGGAGCTGCTGTCGAAGAGGAAGACCTCCTCGTCGGCCGCGCCTTTGGCGGCCGGGTCCACGTCACGGTTGTTGTAGCCGGTCAGCGAGCGGTTGGACATGAACGCCAGGTAGCGGCCGTTGGGCGAGACGCGTGAGGTCATTTCCGAGAGCTTCCTCTGGACCGACCAGTCGGGTTCGTCTTCGTTGGAGAGCCGCGCGACGAACTCCGGCGGCTGCCATTTGCCGCCTTCGAGGTGAACGACATACAGGTTGCAGGCCGCCCCCGGGACCGAGATGATCGTGCATTCACCCGGAGCCGCTTTGTCATGGTTGGAGTTTTCGTTGCTCGCGAGGACGCCGTTGGCGACGAAGTAGACGCTAGAGCCATCATCGCCGGCCCCCGGCACGAGGCCCTGCAGGGCGGCCGCTTCGCTGGCGCTGCCGGTGGCAAGATCGGTCAGTTCGCCGCTGATGGCGTCAAACTCGTACAGGTCGGGCTTGCCTTCTTCGCCTTGCGCTTCGGACTCTCCCGTGAGGCGCTGTTCGTCGGTGAAGAAGATCCTCGAGAGATCCGCGCTGGCCGTCTGGAACAGTGGTTTTTCGTGCGGGCCCAGTTCCCCAGGTTCCACGCCCTGGGGCGTGTCGAGCTGGACGGTTTCGCGTTTGACCATGTCGCGCATGTACAGATGGCCCGAGGCCGAGAAGATCACGCGCGAGCCGTCGTCGGAGAGCACGTGCCGGATCATCGCGGCGATGCCGCCGATTTCCGCGAACGATGCGGGTGTCGTTCCGCCCGGCAGGACGTTGATCAGCTGCAGCTGTTCGGCGGGCGGCTTGCCGGCACTCCACTCGTAGAAGTTCTGGCCAACGGATGCCACCGGTTCGGTCGTCAGCGCCACTTCGGATGACAGGATCACATGACTCGAGTCCGGCGAGGCGGCGATGAAGTGGACGCCGGTCTGGGGCACGTTGACCTGGCCGCCGAATTCGGTTCCGGCCGTGTCGTTGGCGGCCGTGACGATTGGCACGTAGCAGTTCGAGGGCGCCGGCAGGCAGCCGACGTTGTGGCGCACGTACAGGGTTTTTTCGGTCGTGTCGGGTGACAGCGCCGGTTCGGGCTGGGGGTTCAACCCCCTGGGCTCGAGGATCGCCTGCTTGAGGTCATCCGAGAAGATCATGTATTCCTGGATCTGGCCCGGGAAGTCGCCGATCGCCTTTTCGAAGGGGATCACGATCGACTTCGAGGACCACGAGGAGGCGCCTTCGCTGACCGTGCGGTTTGCGAGATTCTGAGTAAATGCTGGGCTGCGGTTGCCTTCGGGGTCCGATTCAGAGGGCCCCGTCGTGATGTAGGTGATCGCGCTGCCGTCCGCGGAAGCCTGGATCAGCCCGCCTTCGCGCGGAATCGATTCGATCCCCGCGCCGTTTTTTTCGGCCGGGGAGACGAGCTCCCAGGCGCGTCCGTCCGGCAGCGAGAATTTGAAGCCGGCGACCTGCGTCGTGAAGGTTCGTTCTTCTCCGCTCGTGACTTCCCCGAAGGAGTTTTTCGCGAGCACCCTGTAGAAGTAGGTCGTGTCCGGGGCCAGGCCCACCAGCGAGACGTTCGCATCCTGATCGCCGAAGACCGCGGGCAGGACTGTCGGCGGGGAGGACGCGCAACCGCCGCCCGCGCAGCTCGAGGTCCCGAACTGGAAGGTCACTGTGGTGGCGGCCCCGGTCGGGTCGACGAGCGCCTCGAGCTTCGCCGCTTCCGCGGTGATTTCCTCCGCTGAGAGTTCGGTGATCTTTGGTTCGGCGGCCGGTTCGAGCGGGAAGATGTCGACCTTGTCGGCTCCGGCGTCGGCGACGTAGACGGCGCCCGTGCCGGAGTTGATCGCGACGCCGCTGGCCCTCGTCAGATGCCCGGCGCCGAAGCGCTGGATCAGCGAGCCGTCTGCGGCGAATGCGCCGATGCTGCCCGCGCCCGCGACATAGAGATTGTCGTTCGAGAGGTCGTCGGCCAGGCCCGCCAGTTTGCCGGAGTCGAGCGCCGGGTTCAGGATTTCGCCGGGGGCGAGCTGTTTCGTTTCGTGGGTGTTGACCTTGGCGGTGAAGCAAGCGGCCTTTTCGCACGGCTCCTGCCCGCCTTCGCCGAGACCGGTTTCTTCGTTCTCTTCGTACTTTTCGGCTGGTTCGTAGTTGACGAACACATCCCCGGCGGAGTCGACGGCAAATCCCGGCCGCGTCGGTTCCGCTTCGGATTCCGGTTCTTCTTCTTTGTTGACGCGCTTGTTCGGTTCGCCGTTGGTGTAGTTGATGATGTAGCCGAAGCTCCAATCCGTCCACACGACGCCATGCCGGTCGACGGCGACGCCCTCTATGCGGCCGAAGGATTCCGTTTCTTCTTTGCTGTTGACCTTGCCCGAGGAGCCGCCGATGAAGGTCCCGTCCGCTTGGTACTTCAGGAGGTAGGAGCGTTCGCTGATCGTCGATCCGACCACGTACAGATCGCCGGCCGAGGGCCCTGCTTTGGAGTTGTCCACCGCGATCCCTTCGGGGTGGAACAGCTGCCCTTTGGCGCTCTGCGGTTTGGGTTCTTCTTCGACTTCGGGGATGACCCCCGGTTTACAGGCGCTCGTGCATATCTCCGATTCTTTTTTACCGTCCGCCACGCCGTAGCCGATCGCGCTGATGAACGTGCCGCCGGATGTGAAGCGCTCGATGCGGTTGTTGCCGCGATCGACGACGTAGACGTCACCCGTGGTTTCGTTGACGGCGACGCCGTTCGGAGCGGAGAGCTGGCCCGCGCCCAAGCCCGTTTCGCCAAACGAGGAGCCGAAGGCGTGGCCGTGCTGGGGGAAGGCGAACGCCGCCGTGGAGCTCAACAGCAGCATTGCCGCGAGGACGCATAGCGCTACTGCGCCCGTGATCCGGGCACGGCGCACGCGCTCGGCGCTGCATCTCTTGCTGTCACTGCGGCCCATCCAATCCCTCTCCCTCAATCTCATCCCCGTGTCCCGCAGTCTATTCAGCCCCCCCTACTTGTCAAGGGGGAACCACCCCGTCACTGACCCCAACACTCCGCCCCGCGGGGGGTTGCGGACCTTAGCGTTGCACCTAGGTGTGATCAGGCGCCATAGGTGGCACCGTCCACGATTTGAGCGCGCGAGCGCGACCTTTCTCCAGCGGGCCTCGCTTAACCAGTGTGGGGCCCCTCGCGGGGCCCCACACACCTGCTTGCCGATCAGGCCCGAGCCTCGAGCCCGAAGCGCAACGTGCTTACGCTTTGAGCATCAGGTTTTCGCCTTTGACGACAATCGTGCCGCCATCCTGGCCGGACGGGAACGGACCGCTTCCGTTGATGGTCGTTTGGAGGACTTCTTCCGGACCACCTTCGAATTTGGTCGGGATCTGGACGTGGCTGCCTTCGGTGACCGTGAATATGTTGTTCGACGTCTTGTTGAACGAGTTCACGTTCCCGGTGATTTCGCCGATGACCGCGCCCTTGGTTTCAATGACGAGGCCTTCGCAGGTGAAGTCGGCCGAGTCCAGTCCGCCTTCAGCTTCCAGCGAGACTCCGACTTTCAGCGGAGATTTGCTGATGTAGCCGAATTTGCCCTGCAGCGGGTTGGTATAGATTTCGCCCGCTTTTTTCTCGCCGTGACCCGTGGACGAGCATTTTTTGCCGAGGCTCGTGCAGGTCTTGAACTTGGCCGTGACACCGGTCTGTGCGCTCGGCGAGGCGTTTTTGCCTTCGGACGAGTTCGTTTTGCAGCTGACTTCGCCGCCAATTTTCGGCGTGTAGAGCGTGGCGACTTTGCCTTTGCCCTTGAACACTTTGCCTTTGCCGACGCCCGGCTGCAGTTCGTACTTGTTGACTTTCCCTTCGGTTTCCTGAGCTTCGGTTGCTTTCACCGAACACGCCTTGTCGGTGTATTTACCTTTGAACGGTTTCACGGTCAGTTTGGCGCATTCGTACAGTTCCGGCAAAGCGGCCGAGGCGCTCGAGGCGGCAACGGCCGTCATCGCGAACACGGCCACGAGGCAGAGCCCCGCAATCCTAATACGTCGCATCTAATACTCCTTTTCCCTCTTGATTAAGTGCCAGCGCCCAAGCCCCATCCTCGGACAGACTTACCCGGCGCCAGTCCTTGCCCCTGTGCTGTACCCCAGCCAGTGACCCTCCAATCCCGACCTTGGCAGAAAACATCCACAGCGTCAAGGTCAAGCCGTACCGTTACCTAGCTCATGTACATCCCTGCTCGTACGCCTTTCAGCATCGCTGCCAAAAGGTGACTCGGGCCGTTTCCCGCGGCCGGGGATACGTCGGCAAACCCGAGCACTCGACGCTGCCTGTGCCGCCGCAGCGCTCGGTCGCCGACCCCCTCCCACGATCCACCCAAGCCTCGAGAGCGTGGGCGAGCCGACCCCATGATGATGCTTGACATCATGTCCTTTCGAAGGTACCACAGGCCTTGATGTAATGTCAAGTGTTCGGCCGCCAAACGGCACTTTTTCGGCCTCTTTTCGGCCTCAATACGGACTTGATCGAGGCTTTGAGGACAGGGCGCGCCTGGTGCTCAGGCGATGCGACGAGCGACGACCGTGCGGTCGGACTCCGCGACGATCTCCCAGCCCGGCGAGCGAGTGCCACCGCGCAGATTGCGCGCGACCACGGCCGTCGGACCGGGTAGGCCGCGACCATCCGGCCGGTCGGCCCTCGCGTCGTGAAAGACGACATGGCCGCCGATCGTCACCAGCGGCGCCCAGCAGGACCAATCGAGCTCACAGCCGGCCTCTGAGTGATCGCCGTCGATGAACACGAGGTCGGCCTGCCCGGACCAGCCGGCGGCCGCCTGGTGGGACAGGACGACGTGCCAGCAGATGCGCGGGGCATCCGCTCCGCGACGGCGTCCCGCCCGCTCCACGACCCGCCGCGTGGCCCACTCGCTCGCCCCCCATCCCCCCGGCAGCGCGTCCGGGTGACGCCCGAATGGATCGATCAGGTGCAACTCCGCGCCGGGCTCCAGTACACGTTGAAGGATCAGCGCCGAGGCGCCCTCGTACACGCCGATCTCGACCACCCGCTGCGCGCCGCGCGCCGCGTCCAGCAGCACTCGCGCATCCTCGGGCGAGTGCATCGTGCGCGGAGGGATCAGCCCAAGCCCGACCGCGAGCGCACGCACGCGCACGTCGTCACGTAGACGCTCGGGCGAGAGGCTGCGAAGTGACTGCGGGAGGATCGCCACGGCCGCCAGCCTACGCGCACGCGGCAGCGGGTGGTGGTGGTGGTGGTGGTGGTGGACGCCCAGCGGCAAGCGCGCGCGTATAGGAGAGCCACAGGCGATAGGCCGGGTACGGGCGTGAGAGATCGGCGCTCATCAGCCCGACCGGAAACGCCGGGTCCTCGCGGAACGAGTACTGGAACACGGCGCCTACGCGAGGGTCGGCGTGCCAGTCGAGCAGCTGGCGGGCAAGCGCGCGACAGCCGGCCCGCTCGCCGACGGCGCCGGCCGGCCTCGCCTGCCCGGGATGGGGCGCGCCAGCGCCGGCCTCGGTCACCCATATCCGCGCAGAGCGGCCGCAGCGGCCGCGCGCGTCGAGCGCCACCTCGAGCGCCTTCACCGCATCTCCCGTCGAGGGCCCCGCGCCGTACCGCGCATACGCGTGTATGGAGAACACGTCACCCAGGCAAATCACTTCGGCGGGCAGCGCGGCCACGAACTCCGCGATGCTCGTGCGATGGGGCGAGCCGCTCTGAAAGGCGTTCAGCTCGCCGAGCAGCAGGTGGTGTTCGCCGCCATCGGCGCGCAGCTCGGCGGCGGCGGCCCGGGCGAGCTCGGCATAGGTGGCCGGCGCGACCGAGGGCGAGCCGGCGGCACAGCTCGGCCGCTGGGGGCTGACGAACACCGGATCGTTCGGCTCGTTCCACGGGCTCCACCACCGCAACGCCACCCCCTCGTGCGCGCCCAGCGCCAGCAGCGAGCGGATCAGCGCGCGGTAGCCGGCGATGCCCGCCTCGTTGATCGGCCGTGAGAAGGCGAACGTCTGGGGAAACTCGCAACCCGACGGCTCGCCGGCAGCCCACTGCGGGACACCGAGCAACTGCACCACCACCTGAAAGCCCGCTTCTCCCCTGCTCGCCGCGGCGCGCTGCTGAGAGGCGATCGCCTCGAGCTCCTCGCGCACGCCCGCGTAGGGGGCGCATGGACCGATTCCCCGCGCGCAACCGCTCGCGCGAGCTTCAAGCGCCGCCGGGCGCGCGGCGCTGGGCTGCAGCGCCGCCCAGTTGACGAGCAGGCGCACGTAGGCCGGGTGCAGCGCCGTCAGCCTCAGCCGGGCGGCTTGCAGGCTCGCGCCGCCCGCCCCCTGCCGCACACGCACAAGGGCGGCCGGAGCATCGGGGCTCCACAGCAGCGCGGCGTTGTCCTCGGTCAGCCCGAACGCGGGACGCGGCGATGGCGCGAGCGCGGATGAGGACTTGGCGGTGCTGGCGCTATTTGAGGCACCACAGCCGGCCAAGAAGCAAGCCGCGGGCAGCAGCAGCGCGGCGAGCAGCCGAACTCGCCTCAGACGGCGGAAACCTGCTCTTCCTCGGCGACCCGGAAGGAGGAGCCGCAGCCGCACGCGGCCACGACGTTGGGGTTGGAGACCTTGAAGCCCGCTCCCTGCAGGCTGTCCTCGTAGTCGATCGTCGAGCCGCGCACGAACGGCAGGCTCTCGCTGTCGACGAGCAGCTTCAAACCGTGGCTCTCGAACACGACATCGTTCTCGCGTTGCTCGTCAAACGCCAGCTGGTACTGAAAGCCCGAGCATCCGCCGCCGCGCACGCCGACACGCAGACCCGCCATGCTCACGTCGGCCTCTTGAGAGGCAAGGAACTCCTGCACCTTCTCGGCGCCCTTGTCGCTGATCTCGATCATAGTTTTTGCTCCTGTGGGCGGCTCCAAGACTTTCCAAAGTATAGCGCTCAGGCGGAACCCCCCTCACGATCCTCTACGCTAAGAATCATGCCCTCTCCCGAGGACATCAAGAGCCGCATCGAGGCATCGATCCCGGGCGCGCACGCCGAGGTCGAGGACTACACGGGCGGCGGGGACCACTTCCGCGCGACAGTCACGGCCGAGGCCTTCACAGGGCACAGTCGGATCGAGCAGCACCGTCTCGTCTACGAGGTCTTCGGCGCGGAGATCGGCAGCGCGATTCACGCTCTCTCGCTGAAGACGCAGACTCCTCGGGACGGCGCGGCACCCGCGCCTCAGCAGCCAGAGTTCGCCACGCAGCAGCCCACGACCACCCAATGAGCCAGGAGCCAGCCATGTCCGCCAGTAATCCCGTCAGCGACCTTCCGATGGCCAGTGGTCAACCGGCCCCGCCCACTCCCGCCCCTGCGGCGCCAGGCGAGTCCAACCCGATCCGCGAGGCGATCGCCGAGGCGATCGCCGAGCACAAGGTGATCCTGTTCATGAAGGGAACCCCCGAGGCGCCTGCCTGCGGCTTCTCGGCGCGCACCGTCGCGGCCCTGCAGGAGCTAGACACGCCGTTCGCGGCCGTTGACATCCTGCCTGACCCGCGCATTCGCCAAGAGCTCTCGGCGATCTCCAACTGGCCGACGATCCCGCAGCTGTTCGTGGACGGCGAGCTGCTCGGCGGGTGCGACATCGTGATCGAGATGCACGAGTCGGGAGAGCTCGCCGGGGCGTTGCTGTAGCGTCCCGCCGCGGATGCCTCCCGTCGCGGTCGCCACTGACAGCACTCATTACCTGCCGCGCGAGCTGGCGGATCGAGAAGGCATCCATCAGGTAAGCCTGTATGTGGGCTGGAAGGGCGAGCCCGAACGCGAGCTGCAGATGAACGGCTTTGACGCCTTCTACGAGCGTCTGGGGACCGACTCCGAACTGCCGACCACCTCTCAGCCCTCGATCGGCGACTTCCTGTCGGTCTGGGAGCCACTGATCGACGACGGCCGTGACGTCGTCTCCATCCACCTCGCCGGCGGCATCTCCGGCACCTGTGAGGCCGCCCGCCAGGCGCACGGCCTGCTGGTCGAGCGCGGCCTCGGCGACCGCGTCGAGGTGATCGACGGCGAAACCGCGTGCGGGGGGCTGGGGCTACTGTTACTCGCCGCCTGCGCCGCCGCGCGCACAGGCGCCGGCAAAGATGCGATCGCAGCGCGCGTGCGCGAGGTGCGCAAGGCGCTGAGGATCTGGTTCTGCCTCGACACGCTCGAGTACCTAAAGCGCGGCGGGCGGATCGGCAAGGCGCAAGCGTGGCTGGGCGGCACGTTGAAGATCAAGCCGATCCTCTCGCTCGAGTTCGAGATCGTGCCCGTCGAGCGCGTGCGCACGGCAGGGCGAGCATTCGAGCGGATGGTCGACTACGCGCGCGAGCTCCACGACAACGGCTCCGACGCCTGGGTCGTGCAGCAGATCCAGGCGACCGAGCAGGCGGAGCGACTGATCGAGCGCTGCCGGGAGATCTTCGACTCAGAGCCCGTCTTTACCTCCGAGGTGGGACCAGTGATCGGCACCTACACGGGACCTGGGCTGATCGGCGTAGGCGGCGTGCCGCGCTCTCTGCTCGCCTGAGGAGGCCGCTCGCCGAAGAGCGCAGCCGGGTGTCGTCAGCGCCGGCGGCGGCGGCGCATCATGCGCGCCCCGAGCAGCAGGCCGACGGCGGCCGCGCCGATCGTCAACTCGCTGCGATGGCGCTCGATGTGTCCGCGCCAGTCGGTGATGTGCGCAACCTCGCCGCGCAGGCGGTCGATCGAGACTGCGAGCTCCATGCGATTGCTCTCGATCGAATCGCGGATCTCTGAGGACGAGCGCTGTGCCATCAGCTCTGCGCTCCGGTGCTCGGGGCGTCTGCCTCGGTACCCGAGCTGACGGTCTCACGGATCTTGCGCGCCTCTTCGATTGCCATCTCCGGCATCGGCGGCGAGCCTTTTTTGACCGCTCGAGCGGCGATCAGGCCGGCAATGGCTCCCAGGATCACGAGGATCGCGGCCATAGCGAAGAAGCCCCAGAAGTAGGCGAAGTCGTTGCCGGGGAGGTAGTAGTAGAGCAGCCAGGCTCCGCCCACGAGAATGAAGATCAGCGCCATCACGAAGAACACGCCGGCGGCGACGCCGACGATCGCGCCGCGGATCAGCTTCGTCGCCTTCTCGGTCACCTCCGCCTTGGCCAGCTCGATCTCCTCGTGGACCAGCAGCGTCGCGCGCTCTGAGACCTCCGCGATCGCGGTGGCGATGTTCTGTGAGCTCTCGGTGCGCTGTCCGCCCGGCGGCGGCGTGGGAGGGGTGCTCACTCCGGCGGCTCCTCGTCGAACAGACGCCTCCACGCGACCCCGGCGGCGCGGTGGGCGACGATGCTCGACAGGGCACTGAGGCCCGCCAGCAGGCCCGACCAGATCAGCCTCTTGACCATCTCGTTCTCCATCACTACGGGAGTCTATTGCCCGCAGTGGCGGCCTCGCTAACAGCGTTCGTCTCCAGGCCGCCGCAGACCGTCTCGATCACGAGCCACTTCGCTCGCTCGAGCTCCTGCTCGCCCTGTGGGCGCAGGCCGAAGATCCAGCCGGTCAGCAGCTGCTCGATCGCGCCGTAGAAGGCCATCGCGGCGAAGCGCGCTTCGATCTCTGCCTTGAACACGCCTTCCGCCTGCGCCTTTTCGACGATCGTGCCGATCAGCTCATAGGCAGTGCGGATGTGCGCCAGGTGCGTCTGCCCGAACGAGTTCGCCGCGCGCGTGACCTCGACGATGATCACCTTCATCAGATCCGGGTCGTGGCGGTAGCTGTCGATGATGAACGACGCGATCGCCCCCAGCTTCTCGCGCACCGGGATCGGCTCGGCGTCGACCTCCCGGATCAACTCCAGCATCACGTTCCAACGCTCCAAGAACAGCGTGTCGAGCACCTCGTCCTTGGAGGCGAAGTAGTGATAGACGAGGCCATAGGCGACGCCCGCCTCGTCGGCGATGTCCGAGACGCGGCAGGCGTGAAAGCCCTGGCGGGCGAACACGCGCACGGCCGCATCGAGGATCAGCCGCCGCTTCTCCGGGGCGGCCTTCGAGCGCGCGCTGGGCGCCTTGCCGGCGCCGCTCATGCGCGCACCCGCTCGGGCCAGCGGTAGACCTCGGCGCGGCGGTTGGCGAGCGCCGGCAGCTGCGCGCGGATCTCCTGCTGGCGCTCGAGATCGAGCTCAGCGGTGATGTGGCCGATGCTGTCGGGAGCCTGCGCCAACACGACCCCCCACGGATCGACGATCATCGAGCGCCCGCCCGAGCGGGTTCCGCCCGGATGGGCGCCGATCTGATTGGCGGCGACCACGAACGCCTGGTTCTCGATCGCGCGTGCCCGCAACAGCGCCTCCCAGTGATCGCGTGTCGTCGCCAGCGTGAACGCCGCCGGCACGACGAGCACGCGCGCGCCGCGCACTGCGAGTATCCGGTAGAGCTCGGGGAAGCGCAGGTCGTAGCAGATCGACAGTCCCAGCTCGACACCCCCGGCGCCCTCCGAGAGCACGATCTCCTCGCCCGGCTGCTCCAACTCCGACTCGCGGTAGGCGTGCCCGCCGACCTCCACGTCGAACATGTGCACCTTGCGGTAGACCGCCCTCACCTCGCCCTGCGGGTCCACGTGCACGGAGGTGTTCGCGAGCTTTTCCTCGCCGGCCACCCGCTCGAGGATCGAGCCGGCCACCAGATCGACGCCAAGCTCGCGCGCGGCGGAGCGCGCCCACTGGATCGCGGGGCCGTCGAGCGTCTCGGCCGCCGAGCGCAGCTGCTCGTCGGGGCCCATCGCCGTCCACTTCTCGGGGAGTACGATCAGGCTTGCCCCGTCCGCGGCCGCGGCGCGCGTGAGGCGGTCGGCGACGGCCAGGTTCGCCGCGCTGTCGGCGGTGGAGTTCAGCTGGACTGCAGCGACCCTCAAGAGCGCATCCCCTCCGGCGTGCCGGCGCCCGCGACACGCGCAAACGCCTCATCCACCGAATAGATTGACTGGTCAGTCAACACCTCAAAGCATAACGCCCGGCACAGCCGGGTCAATGCTCGCACCGGTGGACCGCGCTGCGCACATGAGCTTGCTGCGCGGTGGGCGCCCGCTGAAGCGCTGGCGCTATGTCGGCGTTTTCAACGAGGAGCTGATGGCATGCGCGGCGCTCGTGCAGGTCGGACCGGCGCACCAGTCCTTCTGGGCGCTGTTCCGGCGAAGCGAGGACGAGCTGCGCGAGCGCACGCGACTGTTGCCACGCCGCGCCGCCCTGCAACTGGTCGAAGGACGGCCAGACGGCTCGCCCGAGCTCGGTCGCCTGCGGGTAGATGACGGGGGCGTAAGACTCGACCTGCGCCTCGAGGAAGAAGCCGGGTTCGAGGCGCTCTGCGCGCATGGCCGCGGTCAGGTGTGGACGCGCAAGCAGGCCGGCATCGCGGCGCACGGGACGCTCGCGCTCGACGGCGGGGCGGCGCGTGCGATCCAGGCGCGCGCGGTGATCGACGACACGGCCGGCTATCACGCGCGTCACACCGAGTGGTGGTGGTCGGCGGGCGTCGGCGAAAGCCCGGGCGGGGAGGCGCTGGCGTGGAATCTCGTCGCGGGCGTCAACGACCCGCCCCATGGCTCTGAGCGGGCGGTGTGGGTGGCCGGCGAGCCCCGCGAGGCGCCGCCGGTGAGCTTCACGTCCAACCTGCGGCGAATCCGGAGCGAGGATGGCTCGGAGCTGCGCTTTCACGCCGAGGCCGAGCGCAGCCGCCGGGAGAACCTGGTGATCTTCAAGAGCGACTACCGCGCGCCGTTCGGCGCGTTCTCCGGGATGTTGCCGGGCGGCATCGCCCTCGCGCACGGGCTCGGCGTCGTCGAGCACCACCGCGCGCTGTGGTAGCTCAGCCGCCCCCCGCGCGCTGGCGGCGCAGCTCGGCGAGCAGTAGCTTCGAGTGCATCGCCCCGAGCAGCTCGCGCAGCGGCTCGACACCGGCGGCCACGATCTCCGTCGCACGCTCGACCTCCACCTCGCCGGCCAGCCGGTCCAGCAGCGCGCGCACCTCCGCCTGCACGAGCGGCTCGAGCGCCTCGCGATAGCGCAGCGTGTCGTACACGGTGAACCCAAGCGCCTCCTCGTAGCCACCCGCGCGGAAGTTGGCGATCGCCTCGATGATCTTCACGTCGTCCTGGTCATAGCCCGAGCGGGTGGGCGTCAGCACGCCGATCTCCGCCAGGCGCTCGAGCACGTTGCGGGGGATCTCATAGCGCTCGCGCACGGCCTTCATCGACACGCGACTGCGGTCATCTGCGCCGGCGAGTGCCCGCTCGAGGATGCGGTCCTCGAGCTCGATCAGCGCGCGCACGCGATCGGGGTCCTCCTCCAGCGCCCCCTTGATCACGCGCAGCGGCATGAAGCGCTTCTCCTGCAGGCGCTTGATCAGCTCGATCCGTTGCACGTAGGAGGGCGGGTAGTAGGCCATGTTGCGGCTCGTCCGCACGATGTCCTCGCCCGCCCCCAACAGGCCTTCGCGCAGGTAGTAGCGGATCGTGCCCGCGCTCACGCCCGAGCGCTCGGCCAGCTCGCTCATCTTCAAGAGCGGCTGCTCGGCGGATGCCTCGGCGCCGACGGCGGCGCTCACGTCGATCGCCCGCCTCTCACGCCTGGAAGCTGATGTCCTGATGCGCTGCCGCCGCCCCTGCCGCCACTCCGGCGGCCAGCAGCTCGGCGACCTCGGCCTCGGAATAGCCGGCCGCCAGCAGCACCTCCTCGGTGTGCTCGCCGAGTGCCGGACCGGGCAGGCGCGCGTGCTCGCCGGGCGTGCGGGCGAGCTTGACCGGCAGGCCGAGCTGGCGCACGGGGCTCGCCGCGCCCGGTTGCTCGATCTCCACGACCATCTCCCGCGCGCGCGCCAGCTCGGAGCCAAGCGCCTCGTCGAGCTCGAGCACGGGCTCGAGACAGCAGTCGTTCTCCCGCGCGAACGCCTCCCATTCGGCGCGCGTGCGGCCCTTGAAGATCTCCACGACCTGCTCGTGCGCGGCCGAGCCCGGCCCCTCGAACTGACTGGCGATCAACTCCTCGCGCTCGACGCCACGGCAGAAGCCCTGCCAGAACTTCGGCTCGAGCGCCCCCAACGTGACCCAGCCATCGGCGCACTCATATGGCCGGTAACAGATCAAGGAGCCCGCGAGTGGCAAGTCGCCGCGATGCGGAACGCCGCCGTCGGCGAAATGGCTGGCCGCGACCATCGCCAGCCACGACAGCGCGCCGTCGGCCATCGACACGTCCACCAACTGCCCCTTGCCCGAGCCCGCTGAGGAGGAGCCGGCGCCCCCGCCATCGCGCTCGCGCAGCGCGGCGAGTATCCCGAAGGCCGCCATCAGCGCGCCGCCGCCGAGGTCGGCGATCTGTCCGGCAGCCTGCACCGGCTCGCCCCCGCGCTCGCCGGTCAGGCCGAGCAGACCGATCAGGCCGAGGTAGTTCATGTCGTGCCCGGAGGCGTCGCGTTTGGGGCCATCCTGGCCGTAGCCGGAGATCGCGCAGTAGACCAGGCCCGGGTTCTCCTCGCACATGCGCTCATAGCCCACGCCGAGACGATCGAGCACGCCGGGACGGAAGGACTCGAGCACAACGTCGTATTCGCCTACCAGCCGCAACAGCGCCTCGCGGCCCCGCTCGTTCTTCAGATCCAGGCGAATCGAGCGCTTGTTGCGGTTGAGCGACAGAAACAGGGCCGACTTAGCGCTCTCGTGCGCGCCCTCGTAGTAGGGCGGGGACCAGCGGATGTAATCGCCCATGCCCGTGTCCTCGACCTTCAGCACGTCCGCGCCGAAGTCCGCCAAAAGCAGCGAGCAGAACCCGCCGGGCAACAGCCGCGAGAGGTCGAGTACGCGGACGCCCTCGAGTGGCAGGCTCACGCCGGGTTCCCCTCACGCCGCGCGACGTTCAGCATCGAGCGGGCCTCGGCGACGGTCGCGGGGCGCCGCCCGAGGTCTTCGGTCAGTTGCCGTGCCTTCGCGATCAACTCGCCGTTGGAGCGCGCCATCTCGCCGTTCGGCAGGTACAGGTTGTCCTCGAGGCCGACCCTGATCGAGCCGCCCAGCGTGAGCGCAGCCGCCACCAGCATCCACTGGTCGCGTGAGATGCCGATCACACCCCAGTGCGAGCCGTCGGGGATGTTCTCGACCATCGCCGCCAGGTTGCGCGCGGTCGGCGGAATACCGCCGGTGACGCCCATCACGCAGTCGACGTGCAGGGGCGTCCTCAGCACGCCCATGTCGATCAGCGGCGCGAGGCTGCCGACGTGCCCGACGTCGAAGCACTCGTGCTCCGGTTTGATCTCGAGCTCGTTCATCGCCTCCAGCAGCTCGATGATCTCCTCGAACGGATTCTGGAAGACCATCTTGAACACGAACTGCTTGCGCGAGCGCGAGTACTTGGCGTAGTTCATCGAGCCCATGTTCAGCGCCGCCACCTCGGGGCGGCACGCGCGCAGGTATTCGATGCGCTTGGACACCGGCACGCCGATCGTGCCCGTGGAGTAGTTGACGATCACGCCGTCGCCGACCTCCGCGCGTATCGCCTCGGTGATCGCCTGGAAGTCCTCGATCTCATAGCTCGGCGTGCCGTCCGGTTTGCGCGCGTGGATGTGGATCATCACGCCGCCCTCATCGACGATCCGCCGCGCCTCCGCCGCATACTCGGCGGGCGTGTAGGGGATCGCCGGGCACTGCTCGCGGTTGGCGATCGCACCGGAGATCGAGCAGGTGATGACGACGGGCTCCTCCAGGCTCATACGGGAACCACGCCATGCCGCTTCCACGGCCGCTCGATGCGCTTGCCCTCGGCCATCTCCAGCCCCCTGCAGATCGTCAGGCGCGTCTCGCGCGGGTCGATCACGTCGTCGATCATGTCGTTGCCCGCGGCGATGTAGACGTCGATGATCTTGCGATAGGCCGCGATCAGCTCGGCCTTCTTGGCCTCCGGATCGTCTGCTTCCTCGACCTGTTTGCGCATCACGATCTCCACGGCCCCCTCCGCGCCCATGACGCTGATCTCGGCACTCGGCCAAGCGACGATCAGGTCCGGCTCATAGGCGCGGCCGTTCATCACGTAGTAGCCCGCGCCATAGGCCTTGCGCGTGATCACAGTGATCTTCGGCACGGTCGCGTTGGCGACCGCGTAGAGCATCTTCGCTCCGTGGCGGATGATGCCACCGGCCTCCACCTTCGAGCCGACCATGAAGCCGGGCACGTCCATCAGGAACACCAGCGGGATGCCGAAGGCGTTGCACAGGTTCACGAACCGCGCCGCCTTGTCAGCCGAGTCGTTGTCGAGGATTCCTCCGAGCTGCTTTGGCTGGTTTGCGACGATCCCGGCCGGCCGTGAGCCGAAGCGCGCGAAGCAGGTGATGATCGTCTTCGCCCACTGCGGCTTCATGTCGAAGTAGAAGCCGTCATCGGCGATCCGGCGGATCACCTCGTACATGTCATACGGCTTGCGGTTTGACTCCGGCAGCACGTCCAAGAGCTCCTCATCGCCCCGCTCCACTGGGTCGACGCTCGCGACCGTCGGCGGCTCGACCTCGCAGCTTTGCGGCATGAAGGACAGGTATTGCTTGATCCGCTCGATGCACTCCTCGTCGTCGGCCACCTCCAGGTCGCCGACGCCAGACTTGCGGCAGTGCACGCGCGAGCCGCCGAGCTCCTCCTGCGTGACCTCCTCGCCGACCGCCGCGCGCACGAGGTGCGGGCCGGCCAGCGCCATCGAGCCACGGCCCTTGACCATCGGCACGAAGTCGGCCAGGCCGGGGATGTAGGCGGTGCCCGCCGCGCACGGTCCCATCAATGCGGCGATCTGGGGGATCACGCCGCTCATCACGACCTCCTCGCGGAACAGGTGCCCGGAGCCGGCGAACAGCGAGCCGACGGCCTCCTGGATGCGCGCGCCCGCGGAGTCGAGCAGCCAGATGAAGGGAATCCGCTTGGTCAGCGCCAGCTCGCGCAGGCGCGTGACCTTCAACTCGCCCGTCATGCCCATCGAGCCGGCCATGACCGTGAAGTCATAAGCGCACACCGCCACCATCCGGCCTTCCACCTTGCCGTAGCCCGTTATGACCCCGTCGGCAGGCGCCTGCTTGCCGTCCATCGCCCGCTGGGCGGAGTGCGGGCGCCCGTGGATGCCCAGCTCCGTGAACGTGCCCTCGTCGATCAGCAGCGCCAGGCGCTCGCGCGCCGTCAGCTTTTCGGCGGCGTGCTGGCGCGCGATCTTCTCCTCGCCGCCGCCCAGCGCGATCTGCTCGCGGCGCGCGTGCAGGTCCTCGACCAGCGGTCGCAAAAGCGATGTCGCCTGCTCGGCCTTAGGGGCGCTCATCAGCGCCCTTTCCATTGCGGCTCGCGCTTCTCGAAGAACGCGGTCACGCCCTCGACGATGTCTTCGGTGGACATCGCGATCGTGAGCTGGGCGCGCAGGTAGGCGAGCGCCTCATCCAGCGACATGTCCATCTGCCGGCGCATCGCTTCCTTGCCGAGGCGCATGATCACAGGCGAGCGCCGCACGAGCCTCAGCGCCCACTCGCTGACTGCCGCATCGAGCTCCTCGTGGGGGACGACCTTGTTGACGAGGTGGGCAGCAAGCGCATCCTGCGCGCTGAAGCGTTCGCCCAGCAGCAGCATCTCGCTGGCCTTCTTGCGCGGCACGTTGCGATAGATCAGCGCCATGATCATGAAGGGGAACGTGCCGACGTTGATCTCCGGGGTGCCGAACGTCGCCCGCTCGGAGGCGACGATCAAGTCGCATGCCAGCGCGATCCCGAGCGCTCCCGCGAGCACGTGCCCGTCGGCAGCACAGATCGTCGGCTTGCCGAGCGTGCCGATCAGCTTGAACAGGGCGACGAAGCGCTCGGAGCCGAAGTGCTTCTCGACGAGCGTCAGATCGTCCGCGAAGCCGGCGAGATTGGCGCCCGAGGAGAATGTCTTCTCGTGCGAGGAGCGCAGGACGATGCAACGCGCGCGCTCTTCCCCAGCCGCGCGTTGAAAGGACATCAACAGTCCCCCGAGCATCTCCGACGACAGCGCGTTTCGCGACTCCGGATCGTCCATCGTGATCGTCGCCACGCCCGCCTCGTCGAGCTCGTAGAGAACTGGATAGCCGTCCATCGGCGCATCCTAGCCGGATTGCGCGCAGCGCAGGAAGTAGGTAGCTCTACTGTTTACTTTTGCTGCAACGTGCGAGGGCAACTCACCTCGGTCTCCCTGGAGCGCTTTGCCACGGGTCTCCCCCGCGGCCTCTACGATGAACCGATGTCTCGGGGGACGCGCTGCACGGTTGCCACGCTGACGCTGATTGCGGCGTTGGCAGCATCCACGGCCTCGAGCGAGGCGGCGACGGTGACGCTGGGCCGCCCCAACCTGCTCGGCACCGTGCCGAGCGAATACTACGAATGCTCCGGCTGCCAGAGCTACGCAGCGGTGAACCTGACCCCTGCGGCCGGACGGCAGCTGGTGGCGCCCGCGGACGGCCAGGTGACCAGCTGGGAGGCGGCCGGCGAACAGCAGGAAGCCACCCTCTCGCTGTTCTCGCTGCATCCGAACGGCGACGGCTCATACACCGACGGCTCGATCACGGCCGCCACAACGACACTGGACGGCTCGTCGATCCCGACCGCGCTGACGGTGCTGGCGGGAGACAAGCTCGCGGTGTACTTCGTGCGAACTGTGGACTTCGCGAAAAGCAAAATTCGCCTCGGCGTGGCGCCGGCCGCGGGAGCCAGCTGGGGCGAACTCGGCTACTTCATAAAAGGACATACCGAGACTCCCTTTGCTACGCCACCGGACAAGGAACTGCTCTACAACGCCACCCTCGAGCTTCTCGCTCCCGGCCTCACCGGCATCGCCCCGGCCACGGGAGGCGCGGGAACCGCGGTCACGATCAAAGGCCAGCACCTGGCGATCGCCACCGCCGTTACCTTCGGCGGCGTGCCCGCCACGGGCTTCTCCGGGGACGACGAACAGATCACGGCGATCGCCCCGCCGCATGCGAGCGGCCCGGTTGACGTGCAGGTGACCACAGCCGGGGGCACCTCGATAGGGCTGCCGCTGGACGTGTTCACGTACCCGAGCCCGCCGCCGGCGCCTCCCAAACCGGATCTGCTCGCGCCTACGGTGAGCACCCTGGGCGTCTCGCCTGCGAGCTTCAAAGCGGCCAACCTCGGCGGCAGCGTGTTCGCAGCGCGTGTCGGAGCACGCGTGAGCTACCGGCTTTCAGAGCCGGCGACGACGACATTCACCGTGCACCGAGCACTGCGCGGCAGGCGCAGCGGCCGCAGGTGCGTGGCGCCGAAGCCCAGCAACCGCTCAAAGCGCGCGTGCACGCGCTACAGATCGCTGCCCGGCAGCTTCACGCGCAAAGCCGTGGCCGGCATCGACCACTTCGGCTTCAGCGGCCGGCTCGGCGGCAAAGCGCTGCCCCCTGGCCGCTACAGGCTGGTCGCGCTTGCCAGGGACGCTGCGGGCAACCGCTCCAAGCCCGCCGCGAGCACCTTCAAGATCACCCGCTGAGCGCGGCCCCCGGCGAAAAGTACGTAGCTCTACTGTTTACTTTTGGGCGTGGCTGCGTTAGCGTCCTCTGTCGACGCGGCCGGCCGCTCGCTGACCGCCGCACCTAGGCATCGAAACAAGGAGACCGCCCGACATGGCCGCCACCGCCGAGAGCGTGCTGAAGCCAGACTTCAAGACTGCGCGCAAGCACTTCATCTTCACCGACGAGCACGAACAGCTGCGCGAGTCGATCACCAACTTCGCCTTGAAGGAGTTGGCGCCGCACGCCGAGGAGTGGGAGGAGACGACGTTCCCCGACTCGGTGTTCCACCGCATGGGCGAGCTGGGCTTTCTCGGCCTGGACAAGCCCGAGGAGTACGGCGGACAGGGCGGGGACTACTTCTCGGCGATGGTGCTGGCGGAGGCGATCTCCAACGCCAACTGCGGCGGGCTGGCGATGGGGGTGGCGGTGCAGACGGACATGGCGATGCCGCCGATCCTGAAGTTCGGCACCGAGGAGCAGAAGCGCACGTGGGCCGAACCGGCGATCAAGGGCCAGAAGATCCTGTGCCTGGGCATCACCGAGCCGGACGCGGGCTCAGACGTATCGGGCATCAAGACGCGCGCCGTGCGAGACGGAGACGACTTCGTGATCAACGGCTCGAAGACCTACATCACCAACGGCCACCGGGCGGACGTGATCGTGCTGGTCACCAAGACCGACCCCGACGCCGGCTATGACGGCTTCACGCTGTTCTTGGTGCCGATGGACTCGCCGGGGGTGATCCGCGAGCAGAAGCTGCAGAAGATGGGCATGCACGCCTCAGACACGGCGCTGCTGGCCTTCCAGGACGTGCGCGTGCCGGCATCGGCGATGCTGGGAGAGGAAGGCAAGGGCTTCTACCACATCATGTGGGAGCTTCAGGGCGAGCGCATGATCGGCTCAGCCGGCTGCGTAGCGGGAGCCCAGAAATGCTTCGACGCCACGCTCCAGTACGCCAAAGAGCGCGAAGCGTTCGGCAAAGCGATCGGCCACTTCCAGGTGATCCGCCACAAGTTCGCCGAGATGGCCACGAAAATCGAGTCGGCCCGCCAGCTCGTGTACGTGACCGCGTGGCGCTTTGCCAACGGCGAGTACCCGGTGCGCGAGATCTCGATGGCCAAGCTCCACTCCGCGCGCGTGGCCTGCGAAGTGGCCGACGAGTGCATCCAGATCCACGGCGGCGCCGGCTACATGAAGGAGTACAACGTCGAGCGCGTGTGGCGCGACATGCGCCTGAACCGCATCGGCGCGGGCACCGATGAGATCATGCTCGAGGTGATCGGGCGCTCCTACGGGCTGTAGTCCGATCCCCGATCGCGATCTTCTAGGTGGGAGGGCCGCATGCGGCCCTCCCCCGGCCGGCACATGTGCCGGCCGGCAGGGAGCGCACATGTGCGCTCCCTCGGAGCCGTACATGTACGGCTCCGCCACCCGGCGCATGCGCCGGGTGGAACTACTCGACGTAGGAGACGTCCGCCCCCATCGCCTCGTAGGCATCCCGTGCGCGGCGGTCGGCGCTGAGCAGCGTCGCTCCGTGCTCGGCGGCAGTCGCGGCGATCAGCGCGTCGTAGAGAGCCCCGCCGCCGAGTCCAGCATCGACTGCTCGACCGAGATACTCCTGCTGGTCGAGACCGGACAGCACCAACCACGCCCTCGGGTAGTCACGATCCAGACCGTCGAGGACGATGCGCGCGGTCACGCGGAACGGCTCGGGCATCCGACTGAGCGCAGACGTGGCCTCGACTGCCGCATGCGCAACGAGGGCCCGGTCATCCCGTTTCAGCGCGGCTCGGGACACCTCGTGGGCGGGATGCCATTCCGCCAGCGCAGCGATCAGGACGCTCGCATCGGGTGCGATCACTTCCTGACGCTTTCGAGCACTTCGCGCACCAACTCCGCTGTGAGTGGTGGGACGGGCTCGTCCGGAACGATCACCGAGAGGCCGTCGCGCACCTCCAGATGCGCCTTCATGTACGGCACGGTCAGCTCCAGCTTTCCATCCGCCTCGGTTAGCTCCAGCTCCGTGGGACCCTCGATCCCAAGTCCTTCGCGCATCTGCTTCGGGATTACGATCCGCCCAACCTTGTCGATGGCAACTCGCATACCATCAGATTACCAATTGCCTGTATGAGCACTTCCACACCTCCCTTCTCCGACGAGCACGAGCAGCTGCGACAGTCCGCGCGCGGCTTCATCGAGCGCGAGCTGACGCCGTATGCGCAGCAGTGGGAGCAGGAGCGGTGGTTCCCCGAAGAGGTCTTCCCCAAGCTCGCCGCGCAAGGCCTGCTCGGCCTGAAGTACCCGACCGAGTACGGCGGGCAGGGCGGCGACTACTTGCACGAGGCGGTGCTGTGCGAGGAGATGGCGCGGATCGGCTCCGGCGGAACGGCGGCGGGGATCGGCGCCCACGTCAACATCGCCACGCCGCCGATCTGGAAGTTCGGCACAGACGATCAGAAGCAGCGCTACCTGGCGCCCGCGATCGCCGGCGAGCGGATCGGCGCGCTGGGGATCACCGAGCCGGGCGCCGGCTCAGACGTGGCGGCGATCACGACCAAGGCCGAGCGCGTCGACGGCGGCTTCGTGGTCAACGGCGAGAAGACCTACATCACCAACGGCGTGCGTGCCCACTTCATCGTCACGGCCGTCAAGACAACCGCCGAGGGCGGACACCACGGCATCTCGTTTTTGATCATCGACCGCGGCGAGGGCGTGGAGTCCTCGAAGCTTGACAAGCTCGGCTGGCAGGCCTCGGACACCGCCACGATCGCCTTCCAGGACGTGTTCGTGGGCGAGGAGAACCTGCTCGGGGAGCTCAACGAGGGCTTCAAGCTGATCATGGCCAACTTCCAGTGGGAGCGCCTGGCGATGGCCCTGGGAGCGGTCGGCGCGATGAGCGTCGCCTGGGAGCGCACGGCGCAGTTCGCCCGCGAGCGCCAGGCCTTCGGTCGCCCGCTGAGCGGTCATCAGACGATCCGCCACAAGCTCGCCGACCTGGCCACCTCCGTCTACACCTGCCGCTGCACCACCTACGACGCCCTGCGCCGCTTCGTCGCCGGCGAGGACCCGCTGAAGGAGGTGACGATGGCCAAGCTGCTGACCCAACGAGCCTGCTTCGAGTTGATGGACGAGTGCCTACAGATCCACGGCGGCGCCGGCTACATGCGCGAGTACTGGGTCGAGCGCGCCGCCCGCGACGCCCGCCTCGGCCCGATCGGCGGCGGCTCGGACGAGATCATGCGCGAGATCCTCGGGCGCGTGCTGGCACTGTAAGGGCGGCTCGCCCCCGCGCTCGGGCGCCATCGCGCCCATCCGGCGCCAATCTCGCGGCCAGATCCGGCGGTGGGCAAAGTGTTGAACCTGCGCATATCCGCTCAACTCCACCGCGGATCGGTCCGATACGGGATACGTGGCACCTCTACGCCGCGCGTATATCGCTGCAAATCGCCGTCTGCTGCTCACCGCATCGTGCGTGCTGTGTCTGTGTGCCTGCGCGGCCGCCTCCACGGCGCTCGCCTCACCCACGTCAGGCTCGCGCGGCGCGAAATCGGCCTCTAGCCACTCGGTCCATCACCCCAGCGGGCGCCATCGCAAGCGTCATTGCGCCAAGCGCAGCAGCTTTCGCACGAGCGGCGGCCACAGCCACCGTTCCAAGCGTCACCCGGGTTGCCGCAAGCGTCACTCCAAAGGGTTTCATCACGGCTCGCACAAGACCAAGCACCACGTCACACAGCACAAGCTCCCGGCCTCGCACAGCAGCTCCTGCCCGGACGCCGATCTGCGGCCCGGCCCGGACAACCTCGACGCCGTTCGCAACGCGACGCTGTGCCTGATCAATCGCGAACGAACCAGTCACGGCGAGAACACGCTGACGGCCGACGGGGATCTGCAACAGGCCGCGCAGAGTCACAGCGAGGACATGGCCGCCGGCAACTACTTCGAACACATCGGGCGACACGGCGACACGCCACTGGGACGGATGCGCTCGGCCGGCTACATATTCAGCTCGCGCCTCGGCTTCGAAGTCGGCGAGAACATCGGCTGGGGAACGCTCTGGCTGGCCTCTCCCCGGGCGATGGTCGCCTCGTGGATGGCATCGCCGGGACACCGGGAGAACATCCTCGACGCGCATTTCCGAGACACGGGCATCGGCATCTCCCCGCATCCGCTGTCATCGCTCGCGAAAGGCCAGGCGGGCGCCATCTACACACAGGACTTCGGCGTCATCATCAACCCATAGCCCTCTTGCCTGCTTGCGGGGGCGCTCGGATAACCTCCGCGCACCTCAATACGACAAGGAGAACACAAGGCTATGGGAGTACTCGACGGCAAGTCGGCGATCGTCACAGGCTCGGCGCGCGGGATCGGACGCGCGACGGCTGAGCTGCTCGTCGCGCAGGGCGCGCAGTGCCTCATCAACGACCTCGACGGCGACGTGGCCGAGCAGGCCGCCGGCGAGATCGCCGGTGAGACGGCGGTGTTCGCGGGCGACCTCACAAAGCCCGGCGTTCCCGATCAGCTCGTGCAGAAGGCGATCGACTCCTTCGGCAAGATCGACATCCTCGTCAACAACGCCGGCTACACGCTCGACGCGCCGATCCACAAGATGACCGACGAGCACTTCCAGGCGATGATCGACATCCACACGGTCGTGCCCTTCCGCGTGATCCGCGCCGCCGCGCCGCACCTGCGCGAGCCCGCCAAGAAAGAGCGCGAGGAAGGCAAGGAGGTGTTCCGCAAGATCGTCAACATCTCCTCGACCTCCGGCACCTTCGGCAACGCCGGGCAGGCCAACTATTCGGCGGGCAAGGCCGCCGTCGTCGGCCTGACCAAGACGGTCGCCAAGGAGTGGGGCCAGTTCAAGGTCAACGTCAACGCGGTCGCCTTCGGTTTCATCGACACGCGCCTGACGCAGGCGAAGGTCGACGAGAACACGATGGAAAAGGACGGCGAGAAGATCCAGCTGGGCATTCCCGAGCAGATGCGCGGGATGGCCTCGATGCTGATCCCCCTGGGCCGCCCCGCCTCGCCCGAAGAGGCGGCCGGTGGCGTGTTCTTCCTGTGCACGCCCTGGTCCAACTACGTGCACGGCCAGACCCTGCACGTGACCGGTGGCATGTTCGGCGGGATGACCGGCTAGAGCGCACGCAACGGGGGGCACATGGCGCGCTCCCCGTTGCGACGCCGTTGATCGAGACTTCGCGAGCGCATAGAGTCGCTCGGCACATCCCCGACAGGAGGTAGTTCCCGATGAACACGTACGTGATCCTTCGCCGGAGTGGCTGGCGATCACCGGAGGACCTGCAGACGGCTGCGGGGCGCTCCAAACAGGTCGGCGACGAGGAGATGTCCGAGGACATCCGCTGGATCCGCAGCTATGTCCTGGAGGAGGGCGGCGGCTCCGTGGGCACCGTCTGCATCTACCAGGCGAGCAGCCCCGAGGCGATCCGCGAGCACGCCTCGCGCGCCGACTTGCCAGTCGATGAGATCATCGCGGTCGCAGACACGGTGCTGGTGCGCGCCGATCCGGAGGCGGCCTCCGCGTAGATCGCCCTATGTGACCCCTCGGGGGCGTCTGGCGAGCGGTCACACCTCAGCGCTCGGCGGGGCCTCTCAGATCCAGCTGACAACCGGAGAAGTAGGCCCCGGCGGGCGAGGCGAGGTAGGCGACGAGCGCCGCCACCTCGCCGCCGGAGGTCTCGGCGCCCGGGGCGATCGTGACAGTGGTGATCGCGTAACGCGCCCACTCGATCGACAACGTCCGTGCGAGGTTCTCAAGGCCCGCCCGCGCGGGCTCCGCATGAGTCCCGGCGTCGGGCGCGGGCGCCAGATAGACGATCCGCCCAGGGCGCTCTGCGGGCAGGAAGGCGGCGTTGACGACCGCGTGCGTCACCTCCCAGGCCGCGTCCAGGCACGCGCTCAACGCACCCCGTGGCGTGCGTTGAGCGGGCGGCTCGCCGTGCGCGCCGCCGTGCGCGAACACGCCCGCACCGTCGAACACCAGCAGATCAACCGCGGACGGTGTCCCCTGCGGCTCCCACACCGCTACCCGCGCGCCCAGCCCAGCGCAGGCCGTGCCGACCGCCCGCGCCAGAGAATCGCCTGTGTCCTGCGTCGGGCTGGGCGCGTGCCCGGCGGCCACGTCCTGCGCCGTGAGCGAGGGACCGGCGATGAGCACGGATACTCCCTCGAGCAGTCCTGGGCGCAGAATCTCCGATGCCTCGACCGTGGCGTCCATCTCGCGTGAGCACCCTAGTGCCCGCGCGTGGCAGGTAGCCTAAATGGAGTTCGCCGGCGGCTCGGGCGGGGCGAGCGGATCGACGCTCGGCGGCGCCTGCTAGGCGGGCGCGCCGCGCAGCTGGAAGTACAGCACCGCCGCCCCCAGGCCCGCCAGAGGCCCGGTGAGCACGCCGACGATCACCCGCACGACGATGCCGACGCCGGAGCTGGCCGAGTCGGCGGCGATCTCGATGCCGGAGCCGATTAGCACCACGAGCACGTCCAGCACGAGGATCACGCCGAACACCGGCCAGCCGTTGCCCCGCACGAGCTCGCGGCTGCGCCCGAGCGCCGCGAACACTCCCGGGCGCTCCAGCACGACGACCGGCGCGACCACCGACCACAGCGTGATCAGGATCAGGCCGGGAACGATCAACAGGACGAAGCCGATCACGATTCCCACGCCGGCCACGATCCCCACGAGGATCAGCTGGCCGATCACGGGCACAACGGCCTGCAGGAGCTGACCGACGCTGGCGTCCCGCCGCCCGTCCTGGAGGTCGGCGACCAGCTCCACGATCATGCCCGTGAACAGCGTCGTCGCCACGAGGCTGATGACGATCGCCAGAAGCGCCAGCGCGGGGGCGGCGGCGATCAGCAGCGCGGTGAGGATGCCCGTGCAGACGAACACCACAGCGGCGGCCGGCAGCAGCACGGGCGCCTGATCGACGTAGATGTCGAGCACGCGCCGAATCACGGCGCCGACGTCCAGGGACTCGTTCACAGCCATCCAGCCGACGCCTCAGGCGACGGCCGCTCCCTTCGGCGTGCGGCGCTCGGCGCGCACGCGCCTGAGGATGCCCTTGCGGCCGTGCTCCTGCAGACCGGCGTACAGCCGGCGGATCTCCGCGAGCACCTGATCGGCGACCGCCTGCTGCTGCTCGCGCGTCGGGTTCTCGATCGGCTCCCAGCGCATCGGCTCGCCGTATTGAACGGTCACCTTCGGAAACTGCAGCCGCTTCCAGTTGCGGATGCGCGAGGAGCCGTAGATCGCGATCGGAACGACCGGCGTGCCGTTCTCCAGCGCCAGGCGCCCGATCCCGCGCTTGGCCTGCTCGGCCAGCTTGCCCGTGCGCGAGCGCCCGCCCTCGCAGTACATCGTGATCGCGCCGCCCCTGTCGAGGATCGCATCGGCGGTTATGACCATCTCCTCGTCGCGCGCGCCACGGCGGACTGGAAAGACGCCGCCGTGGGTGTAGATCCACTGCATCGGGCCTTTGAACAGCTGCGACTTGGCCATGAAGCGCACCTTGCGCCGGATGTAGCAGCCCATCAGGAAGTGGTCCATGAACGAGAAGTGGTTGGGCGCGAGGATCACCGCCCCGTTGCCGGGGACGTTCTCGGTGGAGATCGCACGGGCACGCAGGAACGTATAGGCGTACAGCGAGGTGAGCACGCGTACGAGCTCGTACACCCCGTCCGGTTCGCGCGTGCGTGCGCGTGCGTGAAAGCGGTCGAAGTACTCCTTCGGCCGCGGGTCCGTGTAGACCTGCTCGCGCATCGATGCCAGATCGCTCATCTGAGCGCTTTACCTCGCGGGCGGTGGAAGGTTACGCGCACGCGCCAGCGCATCCGCCCAGCCCGCCAGCAGTCCGGCGCGCTCGTCCTCGCCCATGCGCGGCTCAAAGCGGCGCCGCTCGCCGCCACCGAGCCTCGCCCCCTCCCCGCGCAGATCGCCGATCCGCCACAGCCCCGCGCCGACCCCGGCAAGGTAGGCCGCGCCGAGCGCGGTCGTCTCCGCAAGCTCGCTGAGCGCGACCGGAACGCCGAGCACATCGGCCTGGAACTGCATCAGCCAGCCGTTGTTCGTGGCGCCGCCGTCCGCGCGCAGCTCGCTCAGCTGCTGACCGCAGGCCGCCTCCATCGCCCGCACCGCGTCGAGCGTCTGGTAGGCGATCGCCTCGAGCGCGGCCCGCGCCAGATGCGCGCGGCCCGAGCCGCGGGTCAGCCCGACGATCGTCCCGCGCGCATGTGGGTCCCAATGCGGCGAGCCGAGGCCCGTGAGCGCGGGGACGAAATACACGCCGTCGTTGCCCTGAAGGCTTGCGGCCAGCGCCTCCGTCTGATCGGCGCGCTCAATCACGCCGAGGCCGTCGCGCAGCCACTGGATCGCCGCGCCCGTGACGAAGATCGACGCCTCGAACGCGTAGGAGCGAGACTCGCCGATGCTCGACGCGATCGTCGCCAGCAGGCCGGGCGGTGGATCCGGCGGGACGAAGCCCACGTTCAGCAACACGAACGAACCGGTCCCATAGGTGTTCTTGGCCATGCCGGGATCGACACACCCGTGACCGAACAGCGACGCCTGCTGATCGCCCGCCACCCCGGAGATCGGGATCACGTGGCCGTGCAAGGCGTCGGGGCGAGTCTGCGCGAACACGCCTGCGCTCGGGAGCACCATCGGCAACGCGCGCTCGGGAACGCCGAACAGCTCCAGCAGCTCGGGGTCCCAGCGACCGGCGGCGATGTCGTAGAGCATCGTCCGCGAGGCGTTCGTGGCGTCCGTCAGATGCTCGCCGGTCAGCTTGAACATCAGCCACGAGTCGATCGTGCCGAGCATCGCGCGGCCGCTGCGCGCCCGCTCGCCGAGGCCGTCCACGTTCTCCATCAGCCACTGCATCTTCGTGGCCGAGAAGTAGGAGTCGAGCACCAGTCCCGTGCGCGCGCGCACGAGCGGCTCGTGCCCGGCCGCCCGCAGCTGCTCACAATGCGCCGCCGTGCGCCGGTCCTGCCAGACGATCGCGTTGTGCAGCGGCTCGCCCGTCGCCGGGTCCCACACGCATGTCGTCTCTCGCTGGTTGGTGATGCCCACCGCGCTCAGCTCGCCGGGCCCAAGGCCCGCATCGGCGAGTGCCTTGCCGGCCAGCGCCTGCGTCACCTCCCAGATCTCCCCCGCATCATGCTCGACCCATCCCGGTTGGGGGAAGTGCTGGGTGATCTCGCCGTAGGCCCTGCCGATCGGCTCGGCCCGCTCGTCAAAGACGATGCACGTCGTGCCGGTCGTGCCCTGATCGATCGCCAGGATCATCTCCGCGCGAGCCTACCCCGGGCGAGATATGCGCGCACGAAGTCCGCCAGCTGACGAGCGCGATGGGCGAAGCCCGCGAGCGTGCGCCCGCTCGCGCGGTGCTCGAGGTCGACTTCGACCTCCACCAGCCGGTACCCGGCACGCACGGCATCGATCGTCATCCCCACCTCCATGCCGAAACCGTGCGCGAACGGCAACACGTCTGCCAGCATGCGCGCGCCGAGCGCACGCTGCCCGGAGATCGGCGCCGTCGTGCGCAGTCCGCAGCGCCTCTCGATCGCCCAGCGCGCGAAGCCCAGCGCGACTCCCAACCCTCCCCCCACGCGCCGGGCGAACGCCGCCACCGCGATGTCCGCATCTCCTCCCGCGATCGCCTCCACGAGCGCCGTCAGCTCCCCGGCCGAGGCGCCCAGGTCGCCGTCGCACAGCACGCATGTGACTTCGTCGTGCTCGCCGGCCTGCCCCGTGCGCGCGTCGCGGAGCGCCTCGCGGGCCGCAAGCGTGGCGGCGCCGCCCTTGCCGATCACCCGCTCGCTGCGCACCACACGAGCGCCGCGCGCGCGCGCGATCTCGGCGGTCGCGTCGCGAGAGCCGTCGTCGGCGAGCAGCACCGGCGCGCCCGGGAACGCGCGCGCCAGCGCGTCCAGCGTCGCCCCGATGCGCTCGGCCTCGTTGTAGGCGGTGACGATTACGAACGTGCTTGTAGCCATGGCGGGCTGTCGGCGGTGGAGGCTATTGTCCCGAGCGTCATCGGCGAGCGGCGTTCTGGAGGTTCAATGACTGCGGTAGAGGCCCACATCACCGGCACGGTATGGAAAATCGAGTGCGCTGTCGGCGACGCGATCGAGGAGGGCGACACGGTCGCGATCCTCGAGTCGATGAAGATGGAGATGCCGGTCGAGGCCGAGGACTCGGGAACCGTCTCAAAGATCCTCTGCGAGGAGGGCCAGGCAGTCAACGAGGGCGACGCGCTGGTCGAGCTCGACTAGCTGCAAGCCACCCCGCGCGACTGCTCATGCCGGTGCTCGACTAGCCTGTCCGCCGGTGTCCGAGAGCGCTCCCCCACGTGAGCTGGCCGACGGCAAGCTGCTGATCGACAGCCCCGTCGCGGGCGTCACGCGCCTGACGATCTCCAACCCGGCCAAGCGCAACGCGCTCGACCATCCGATCCTCGACGCGATCACGGCCACGCTCGCCGAGCCCTCAGATGCACGCTGTTTGATCGTCACGGGCGCGCACGGGATGTTCTCGGCCGGCTACGACATCGGCGAGATACCCGAGGAGGAGTTCGAGGAGCGCGCCGAGCGCCTGGTCGCCCATCCGTTCACCGAAGCGATCGACGCGCTGGAGCGATTCCCCTATCCGACGCTCGCCGTGCTCCCCGGGCACACGATCGGCGGCGGGCTGGAGCTGGCGCTCGCGTGCGATCTGCGCGTGGCGCAGGACGCCATCAAGCTGGGGATGCCGCCCGCGAAGCTCGGGCTGGTCTACTCGCACACGGGCCTGCGCCGCTTCCTGGATGCGATCGGCGCCACGCGCACGCGCGAGTTGTTCCTGCTCGGCCGCTACATCGACGCGGCCACGGCGCTGGAATGGGGGCTCGTCAACCGCCTCGCCGCGGCGGAGGAGCTCGAGTCCGTCGCGCTCGATCTCGCCGGCGAGCTGGCCGGCAACGCTCCGCTGTCGCAGCTCGGCAACAAGCGCGTGATCGCTGCGCTGCTCGATGCCGAGGGGCAGCTCGCGGTAGCGGTCGAGGAGGAGCTGATCGAGCTGCGCCGCGCCTCTTTCGCCTCCGAGGACATGCGTGAGGGGATGCGCGCATTCGCCGAGAAACGTCCGGCGCGCTGGCAGAGCAAGTAACGCCGGATAGCCGTCCGCGACGCTCCATAACCTGCGGCCATGCCGCCGCTGATCACCCGCGAGCAAGCAAGCCGGCTCGGCGAGCTCGAGGACCACGCGCAGATCGAGGCGCTCGTGCAGCGCGCTTGGGAGGCCCGCGTGGAGCGCTTCGGCGACTCCACCGACATGTGCTCGCTGGTCAACGCCAAGTCCGGCGGCTGCGCCGAGGATTGTGGCTTCTGCGCACAGTCGCGATTCGCCGAGGCGGAGACGCCGATGCATGCGCTGATGGAGCCCGAGCAGGTGCTCGAGCACGCGCGCGCGGCAGAAGCCGCGGGAGCCCATCGCTTCTGCATGGTCACCCAGGGGCAAGGCCTCTCCAAGCGTGACTTCGAGAAGTACCTGGAAGGCGTGCGCCTGGTGAGCGAGCACACCAACCTCAAGCGCTGTGCCTCGGTCGGGCACATGTCCGCGGCGCGCGCGAAGGCGCTCCGCGAGGCGGGTATCCAGCGCGTTCACCACAACGTCGAGACGGCCGAGAGCTACTACGACGAGGTCTCCACCACGGTCCGCTACGAGGGCCGGCTGCGCACGATCGATGCGGTGCGCGAGGCGGGCTTGGAGACGTGCGTCGGCGGCATCCTCAACCTCGGCGAGACGCGTGAGCAGCGCGTGGAGATGGCGTTCGAGCTGGCCGCGATCGACCCGACGAGCGTGCCCATCAACCTGCTCAACCCGCGCCCAGGCACGAAGTTCGGCGACCGCGAGCTGATCGATCCATGGGAGGCGGTCAAGTGGATCGCGATCTTCCGCCTGATCCTGCCGGAGGCGCTCTTCCGCCTCTGTGGTGGGCGTGTGGAGAACCTCGGCGAGCTGCAACCGCTGGCCGTCAAGGCCGGCTTGAACGGTGTGATGATGGGCAACTTCCTGACGACCCTCGGCGCCGAGCCCGAGGAGGACCGGGCGATGTTCGCCGAGCACGGCCTGAACGTCGCGCGCCAGCCCGACAACGCCGCCAACCCGCGGCCTGACAATCGCTCGGGATGGCTCGCCGGGGAGACACCCGACGTGGTCGAGGCGCTGCTGGAGGCTCCGTATGGCGCCGATGCTGAGATCGCGGCCGCGGGCGCCGGTGCGCAAGCACCCGCTGCGAGCCCCGCGGGCGCCGATGCGGGCGAGACCGGCCTGACGATCCGGCTGTGGGACCCCTCCACGCAATTGCGCTATCGCGCCAAGCGCTCGGTGCCACCGCGTCCGGACGGAGCGCCGAACCGGGCGCCGTCGGCCAGGCGCGCCCGCCAGCGCGGCTCGGAGGAGGAGACGGCGGAGGGCGCGCCCAGCCCCGTGACGGCCGGCTGGGGAGACTGACTAGCTACACAACGGGAGGCGGGAATGAGCGGAGGATGGGGATGAGTGAGATCGAAGAGCGCCTGGCGGAGTTGGAGCGCCTTGGCCGCAACCGCCGCCTGCGCCTGGTGTCGGGGCCGCAGGGACCGACCGTGCTGCTCGACGGCCAGCCGGTGCTGCTGCTCTGCTCGAACAACTACCTAGGGCTAGCCGATCACCCGCGTGTGCGCGAAGCGGCGGCGGACGCCGCGATGCGCTGGGGCGTTGGCGCGGGCGCCTCGCGCCTGATCTCCGGCACGATGACCGTGCACCGCCGGCTGGAGGAGCGCCTGGCGGCGTTCGAGGGCCGGCAGGCCGCGCTGCTGTTCGGCTCCGGCTATCTCGCCAACCTCGGCGTGATCGGCGCGCTCGCGGGCAGCGGCGACACGATCTTCTCCGACGAGCTCAACCATGCCTCGATCGTCGATGGCTGCCGCCTCTCGCGCGCGGACGTCGTCGTTTACAGGCATTGCGACGCCGAACATCTGCTGTGGAGCATGCGCCGCCACGGCGGCCGCCGGGACGCCCGTGGCAGGCGGTTGATCGTGACCGACTCGGTGTTCTCGATGGACGGCGACGTGGCGCCGCTGCAGGAGATCGTCGAACTCGCTCAGGCGAGTGGCACGCGCGTCGTCGTCGACGAGGCGCACGCGACCGGAACCTATGGCCCGGAGGGTCGAGGGGCGCTCGCGCAGGCCGGTCTCGAGGGCGGGGTCGACGCGATCGTGGGCACACTCGGCAAGGCGCTCGGCTCCTACGGCGCGTACGTGTGCGCTGACGAGGAGATGGTCCGCTACCTGATCAACAGCTCGCGCTCGTTCATCTTCTCGACCGCCCCGCCACCGCCCGCCGTCGCGGGCGCGCTGGCCGCGCTGGAGCTGCTGGAAGAGCGTCCGCATAGGGTCGAGCGGCTGTCCGCGAACGCGCGCGTGCTGAGGCGCGCGCTCGCACTGGAGGGCTTCCTAGTCGCCGAAGGCGACATGCACATCGTCCCGCTGATCGTGGGCGACGAGCGCGACGCCGTGCGCCTCTGCCAGGCGGCGATCGAGGGTGGCGTGTTCGCGCAGGCGATCAGGCCGCCGACGGTGCCCGCCGGAACCTCGCGCCTGCGCCTGGCGGCGATGGCCTCGCACACGGCCTCAGACATGCGCATGGCCGCGACCGTGCTCGCCGCCGCGGCGCGCAAGCTGGGGTTGGACCCCTCCGAGATGGGCCCGCCACTGCTGGAGGCAGATCCCGAGGAAGCGGTCGAGGCGGAGGCGGAGCACGACTCCGGGGAGCTCGTCACCGCGAGCGCGGCCGCCGCACCCTCGGCGCCCTTCGACGTCGAGCAGCCCCGTCCCCGGCGCCCCCCTGCGCCCCCCGATGCGAGCGAGGGCGCCGCAAACGCGCCGTTCGACGTCGAGCGCGAGACCTCCGTCGCCCACGCGGCCTGACAGCCCGTCGCGAGCGTAGCGTGAGGGGGCTGTTCGTCACCGGGACCGACACGGGCGTCGGCAAGACGATCTTGAGCGGCGCGCTGCTCGCGGCGATCTCGAGCGAGGGCGAGCGGGTACGGGCGCACAAGCCGGCCGTCACGGGTCTCGACGAGCCCTCCGCTGGCGACGCTCAGGGCAACGAGTGGCCCGCCGATCACGAGCTGCTGGCCGCCGCAGCGGGCATGTCGCCCGAGCAGGTCGCGCCGCTGCGCTATGGCCCGGCCGTCTCACCGCAACTGGCAGGGGAGCTGGCGGGCGAGCCACTCGATCCTCAGCGGCTCGTGTCCTCCGCGGCGCTCGCCGCCGAGAACGGAGCGGGCGCACCGAGCACGGTGATCGTCGAGGGTGTCGGCGGGCTGCTCGCTCCGCTCGCGGACGGCTTCACGGTCTGTGACCTCGCCGTCGCGCTGCGGCTGCCGCTGCTGATCGCCGCCCGTCCCGGCCTGGGGACGATCAACCACACGCTGCTGACCCTCCAAGCGGCGCGCGCCGCCGGGCTGACGGTGCGGTCGGTCGTGCTCACTCCCTGGCCGGAGCAGCCGTCCCGGTTGGAGAGCTCCAACCGTGAGCAGATCACGCGGCTTGGCTTCGTAGAGGTCAACGTGCTCGCGCGCGCGCACAGCGCCGATCCAGCCGAGCTGGCGCGGATCGGAGCGCCGCTGCCATGGCGGCGGTGGCTGGGCCGCTGGGCGAGGGTCCCGGCAGAAAGCTGAGAGCCGTGCGAACCCGGCAATCGGGGGGCGGGTCGCAACTCTCAGTACCGCTCCGACAGCAGGCGGCGTCCCGGCGGACACACTTGCATGAGACCCCACGCGTGACTATGGTTGCCAGATGGCCGTGAGCACGCCGCCCACCGACACGCTGGCCGAGTTGCACAGCTTCGCCGGGCGTTTTATGGCGGCCTGGAACGGCTGCGACACCGATGCGATGGCGCAGTTGATCACCGAGGACATCGTGTGGGCGGACCCGGCCCTGCCCGAGCCGGCGCGGGGCGTCCCGGCGGTGCAGGAGTTCATGCGCACGAGCTTCCGCGCCTTCCCGGATCTGCACTTCGGCGAACCCGACCCGCCGGCCCTGGCGGTCAACGGCGACGTGGTGCTGTGGGCCTGGTACATGGAGGGCAACCACCGCGGCGTGATCGATCCGCCCGGCTTCGCGGCCACCGGCCGCGCCATGCATGTCGAGGGCGTCGATGAGTGGACGATGCGCGACGGGCGAATCGCCCGCTACCGCGCCTTCTACGACATGAACGACCTCGCCCGCCAGCTGGGCATCGTGCCGGCTCCCGGGAGCCGCGCCGAGCGGGGAATGGTGGCCCTTCAGCGCCTCCAGACTCGCTTCGCGCGATGAGCGCGGGCTCGGCGCCCGAGCAATACGACGTCGCGATCGTCGGCGCGAGCACCGCGGGCTGCACCGCCGCGCGGCTGTTCGCACAACGCGGCGCGCGCGTGGCGCTGATCGAGCGCCGGCCCGCGCTCGATGCCTATAAGACCGTCTGCACGCACTTCATCCAGTCAAGCGCCAAGCCCACGATCGAGCGGCTCGGTCTCGCGCCGCTGATCGAAGAGTGCGGCGCGATCCCGAACAGCATCGACCTGTGGACGCCGGTCAGTGGCTGGATCCACGCCGAGGGCGACGCGCCCAGCGGCTTCAACATCACGCGCAGGCGGCTGGACCCGATCCTGCGCAAGCTCGCCGCGGACACGCCGGGGGTCGAGCTGATCGCCGGCTGGAGCGCGGTCGGCCTGCTCGGCGGTGACCGTCCTGCGGGCGTCGCCATCGAGGACCGCAATCACGAGCGGCGGGTGCTGGGCGCAAAGCTCGTTGTCGCCGCTGACGGCCGCGACTCCAAGCTCGCGCGCTGGGCGCATGTGCCGGGCCGCGTCAAGCCGCACATGCGCTTCTTCTACTGGGGCTACTGGAGTGGCCTGCGCCCCGTCACGACACGTTCGAGGATGTGGCTGCTCGACCCCGACGCCGCGTACACGTTCCCCAACGAGGACGACCTGACGGTCGTGCTCCTGGCGCCCCACCGCGAGCGCTTGGGCGAATTTCAGACGGATCTCGAAGGCTCCTACCGCCACATGGCCGACTCCCTGCCGGACGGTCCCGACCTCGGCGAAGCCACGCTCGAGTCCAAGCTGCTGGGCAAGCTCGAGCTGCCCAACGTCTACCGTCCCGCCGCACGCCCGGGCCTCGCGTTCGTCGGCGACGCGGCGCTGGCCGCCGACCCGCTGTGGGGAGTCGGCTGCGGGTGGGCGTTCCAGAGCGCGGACTGGCTGGTGGAAGAGACCGCAGACGCGCTCGACGACGCGCGCGATCTCGACACGGCGCTGGAGCGCTACCGGCGCGTGCATCGACGCCGCCTGCTGCCGCACTACCTGATGATCTCCGACCTGGCCAGCGGCCGGCCGATCAATCCGCTCGAGCGCCGCCTCTACCGAGCCGCGGCGCGTGAGCGCAGCGTGCGGCGGGCCTTCGAGCAGGTCGGCAGCCGGCGGCGCTCCCCCGCACGGATGCTCGACCCGCGCGTGCTCGCCCACATCGCTCGCCCTCAGGGCGTCAGCACGTAAAAGCGCCAGAAGTCGTTCTCGACCGGCGCGACCTCGAATCCCCCGAAGCCGGCTTCTCCGGCGTACTCGCGCACGGTGCCGGCGCGGATGACCGTTCCGGTCCCGGCGGCGTTCTCGCCGACCATCCCCACCGGTAGGCAGTGCAAGACACTGACGCCGTAGTAGAAGCGCTCGACGTCTCCCGCCTGCGGCGAGAATCGATCGGCGGTCCTCTCGTCGGCGAGCAGCAGGCGACCGCCTTCCGCGAGCAGCCCGCGCGCACTCCGCAGGACGTCGACCGGGTAGGACATGTCGTGCAGCGCCTCGAAGATCGTCACCAGGTCAAAGCGCCCTGAGAGCTCGGGATCGGCGGCGTCACGGCAGTGAAAGCGGACACGGTCCTCCACGCCGCTGTCAGTCAGGAGCTGCCGAGCTCGCTCGATCGAGGCCTCGTCCAAGTCGATCCCGTCGACCGCGACCTTCTCATAGCCGCGTGCCATCGCAACGCTCGACCAGCCCAGCCCACAAGCCAGGTCGGCGATGCGTGCGGGGGGCTCGCCCGTGAGACGACTGTGGATCTCCGGCACGGCGGGAAGCCACTCGCTCGCAAGGAGGCTGTCGAACATCGGGCGCGTGAAACGTGCCTGGCCCTCGTGGAGATCCGCACCGTAGTCAGCGTAGGGAACTCCGCCGCCCGTCCGAAACGCGTCCAGCACGGCGTGCACCGGCAGTGCGCAGGCGACGAGCAGCTGTGCCATCGGAGCCATGCAGTTGAGACTGTCGTGGTCGAGTAGCACCTCCTCGTGACCAGCCGGCATGAAGTACCGGCGCTCGTCGTCGGATACGCCCGGATCCTCGGCCTCGAGCAAGCCGGCCATCGTCTGCTGCTCCAGCCACTCGCGCGTGTATCGCTCGTTCAGACCGGCCGCACGTGCGAGCTCGCTCGACGTCGCAGAGCGCTCCTGCACGAGGGCCCGGTACAGGCCGAGCTGGTCGCCCACGTAGACACAGAGGAGGTCCAGGGCGCCCAAGGTGCTGTCAAAGAGCCGCCCGACCAGCTCATCACGACGTACGTCGGCGGCTACGGTCGCCATGCGTCCCCCACTCTCTCGAATCGTTGTCTGGCGCCCAGCATCTCCGATTGGCCGGGGGACGTCAACCGACGCTTATGTCAACCCCGCGCGCGCGGCCTCCACGACGGCCGCCGTCACGCTGGCAAGATCCTCCCCGTCGATCACATACGGGGGCATCGTGTAGATGAGATCGCGGAAGGGGCGCAGCCACACCCCGCGATCGACCGCGGCGGCGCTCGCCGCCGCGACGTCAACGTCCCGCTCGAGCTGCACGACCCCGATCGCGCCGAGCACGCGAACGTCGGCGACGCCTGGGAGTCCGCGAGCCGGCTCCAGCCCCGCGCGCAGGCCGTGCTCGATCGCCGCCACCTGCCCCCGCCAGCCCGTGCTGCCTTGTCCCTCGCCTTCACCGTCGAGCAGCAGCTCCAGCGACGCCAGCGCGACCGAGCAGGCAAGCGGATTGGCCATGAACGTCGGCCCGTGCATCAGACCGCCGCCCTCCCCCTCGGAGACAGCGCCGGCGACCGCCTGCGTGCAGAGGGTGGCCGCGAGCGTCATGTAGCCGCCGGTGAGCGCCTTGCCCACGCACATCACGTCGGGGGAGATGCCGGCGTGTTCACATGCGAACAACGCGCCGCTGCGGCCAAAGCCGGTTGCGATCTCATCGAGCACGAGCAGCAACTCGTGCTCGTCACACAGCCGTCGCAGCAGCGCGAGACACTCGGGCGCATAGAAGCGCATCCCCCCCGCGCCCTGCACGATCGGCTCGAGCATGATCGCGGCGAGCTCGCCTGAATGGCGCTCGACCAGCTCGCCGACCTGCGCCGCCCAGCGCGCGTCGAGGCCGGCGCCGAATCCGTCCGGCGGGCGCTCGGCGAACACATGTTGCGCGAGCACACCGGCGAACATGCCGTGCATGCCGCCGACCGGATCGCATACGGCCATCGCGCCGAACGTATCTCCGTGGTAGCCGCCCCTCACGGTCAAGAGTCGCGTGCGCGCAGCGCGGCCCCGGGCGCGCTGGAACTGCAGGCTCAACTTGATCGCCACCTCGACGGAGACCGATCCGGAGTCGGCGAAGAAGATCGCCTCGAGACCCTCCGGCGCAAGCTCCAGCAGCCGCTCCGCCAAGAGCACGCCGGGCTCGTGCGTGAGCCCCCCGAACATCACGTGCGCCAGCTGCCCCAGCTGCGCGCTGACGGCGCGATCGAGGACGGGGTTGCGATAGCCGTGGATCGCACACCACCACGACGCCATGCCATCGATCAACTCCCGCCCGTCCGCCAGCCTCAGGCGCACGCCCTCGGCGGAGACGACGGGCAATGGGGCAAGCCCGGCGGGAAGCGCGCCGTACGGATGCCAGACATGCTCACGATCGAACGTGAGCAGTGCGTCCCAGTCGCTCAGGCCGGTCTAGTCCTCGTAGGGGACGAAGTCGCGCTTACGCGCGCCGCACACCGGGCAGAACCAGGTGTCGGGGATGTCCTCGAAGGCGGTGCCCGGGGGTATGCCCCCGTCGGGGTCGCCTTCTCCGGGATCGTAGATGAAGCCGCAGGACTCGCAGATCCATCGCTGCAGGGTCTTTGTGGTGGTGCTCATGCGAATAAGACTACCGGCCGGTAGGGTCAGCGGATGAGCACGCGTGGGGACAGCGAGCGCCTGGCGGCGGGAGAGGAGTACAACGCGGGGCCGGCCACACCTCCACGGCAGGCGGCGACCGTGATCCTGCTGCGTGGCGGCGCCGAGAAGCTGGAGGTGCTGCTCGTCAGGCGTACGCCCGAGGCGCGGTTCATGGGCGGCGTGTGGGTGTTTCCCGGCGGCGCCGTCGACGCCCACGAGGGCGACGGCGACGGCGCCCACCGCATGGCGGCGATCCGCGAGCTGAGCGAGGAGGCCGCGATCACGCTCGAGGATCCAGCGGCGCTCGTGAAGTTCTCGCGCTGGATCACCCCCGCCGCCGTGAAGATCCGCTTCGACACCCATTTCTTCCTCGCCCCCCTACCGGAGGGCCAGGAGCCGAAAGTGGACGGCGAGGAGTGCGTCGACCTTGGCTGGTTCACACCACAGGCCGCGCTCGAGGCGCATGGCGAGGGCAAGATCGTGCTGGTGTTCCCGACGATCAAGCACCTCGAGCAGTTGAGCGGATTCTCCTCCGTGGAGGAGCTGCTCGCCTACGCGCGCGAGCGCGACGTGCAGCCCGTGCAGCCGAAGGTGATCGTCGAGGGCGAGGTCGCGCGCGTGCTGCTGCCCGGCGATCCCGGCTACTGATTCGCGCTGACGCCGAAGCCGACGCCGGGCCCGTGCTCACCCTTCCTGCTGGGCGGCGATCACGTGCGTCACGGCGTTGATCAGGGCGAGATGGGTGAAGGCCTGCGGGTAGTTTCCGAGGTGCCGGCCGCTGGAGGCCTCGAGCTCCTCCGCGTACAGCTCCAGCGAGGAGGAGTAGCCGAGCAGGCGCCCGCACAGGTGTTCGGCGTCGCGGTGCTCGCCGATCTCCGACAGCGCTGAGACGAGCCAGAAGGAGCAGATCAAGAACGTTCCCTCCTTGCCGCTGAGCCCGTCGTCGGTCTCCTCGGTGCGATAGCGCAGCACCAGCCCGTTCTCGGTCAGCTCGTCGCGGATCGCCATGACGGTCGCGCGCAAGCGTTCGTCATCGGGCGGCAGGAAGCGCACGAGCGGGACCAGCAGCGTCGAGGCGTCGAGCGCGTCGGTGTCGTAGTGCTGGCGAAAGACGCCGCGGCTGTCGAGGCCCCTCTCGAGGATCTCCGCGCGGATCTCCTCGGCCAACTCCTGCCAGCTCTCGCTCAGCTTTTCATCGCCCCGCCGTTCGGCCAGACGCGCGCCACGATCCAGCGCGACCCACGACATCAGCTTGGAGGAGACATAGTGCTGCGGTCCACCGCGCGCCTCCCAGATGCCCTGGTCGGGCTCTCGCCACGCCTTCGAGGCGCATGCGACCTGATCGCAGATCACCGGCCACAGCCGCGCGGGGATGTGGTCGCGCTTCTTGGAGTGCAGGTAGACCGAGTCGAGAACCGCGCCGAACACGTCGTTCTGGCGCTGGTTGTAGGCGCCGTTGCCGACCCGCACCGGGACGGCGCCCTCGTAGCCTTTCAGGTGCTCGAGCGTCGACTCCTCGAGGTCCATCTCGCCGTTGACCCCGTACATGATCTGCAGCGAGCCGTCCTCGTTGCGGCTCAGATCGGCGACGTACTGGACGAAGTCGTCAGCCTCCCAGTCGAGCCCGAGCGCGTGCAACGCCCACAGCGTGAAGGAGGCATCGCGCATCCAGCAGTAGCGATAGTCCCAGTTGCGCTCCCCGCGCGGCGTCTCCGGCAGCGATGTGGTCGGCGCCGCGACAAGCGCGCCCGTCGGCATGAACGTCAGGCCCTTCAACACCAGCGCCGAGCGCTCCAGATGAACGCGCCAGGGATGGTCGGGGTAGGTCCCGTCGGCCAACCACGCCCGCCAGAAGTGGCTGGTGCGCTTGAGCGCCTCCTCGGCCTGCTCGACCGTGTGCGGGCCACCGAGCGCCTCCGTCCAGGAGAGCGCGCAGAAGCGCTTCTCGCCCTCCTCCATCGTGTGCCGCCCGTGCACGCGGTTGCCCTCGATGCCGATGCGCATGTCGCTGAACAGGCGGAAGGAGGCATCGCCGTTGGCGGCATCCACCGCATAGCTGCCCGGCGTGCTGATGTCCGCGACGCTCCAGTCCGCCGGCGTGGCGCCGTAGTCGAGCATCGGCTCGCACAGCAGCTCGACCTGGACTTGGCCCTGAACGCATTCCACCACGCGCACCAGCAGGTGATCGGCGTCGTAGTCGGTCGGCGCGCGCGTGTGACTCGATCCGAGCTTGTTGTCATGCCATTCGCCGATCGCCAGCCCGTCGATCACCCGCAGCCAGCCCTGCGGGGTCATCCAGGTGGTTTCGATCAGGTTCGTTCCGGGGATATAGCGCCGGCCGGTCGGCACGTAGACGCCATAGGGCCCCAAACGCCAACTGCCGGCGCCGCGGTCGAGCAGCGCCCCGAACACCGATGGCGAGTCGAAGTGCGGCAGGCACATCCACTCGATCGACCCGTCGGAGGCGACGAGCGCGCCGGTGTGGCAGTCAGACAGGAAGCCGTAGTCGGCGATCGGCGGGAACGGCGAGTTGACCGGCTGGGTCTTGGCGTTCTCGCCGGCGCCGGGCGAATCGCCGCTCACCACTCGGCGCCCTCGACCGAGGGACGCTGCACACCCCGCGGCAGCACCTGATCGTCTTCGAGCTTGTCCAGGTGCGCGGCGAGCGTCGCCGTCGCGGCTCCACGCAGCTCCTCGGGCACCTCTGGCCAGACCGCGTCCAGCAGCTCCGGGATCGTGCGCAGTCCTTCGCCGAGCGCCAGTATCAGGCGATTTTCGCGGTCGATCCGGTGGTCGATGTACTCCTCGAGCTTCTCCCGTGCATCCCACACGATCGGGCCGTGGCCGGGGCACAGGACGTTGAAGTCCTCGCGCAGGCGCAGGCGCGTGAGGGCGAGCAGATAGCCCGACATCGCACCTGGATGGGGGGTGATCAGGACGCTGCCGTTGCCGAGCACGGCATCGCCCGTGAAGCACGCGCCCTCGCCCACCAGCGCGAAGTGATCCGGCGCATGCCCGGGGGTTGACACAGCTTGAAAGGGGCCGAAGTGAAGATCCTCGGCGAGCCGCACGTCGGCCTGGCCACGGCCGGCGGCTAACGGCGCAGGGTGCACTTCGAGCAGCGTCTCGACGGCGTCGCTGTGGTCACGGTGGTCATGCGTGAGCGCGACCCCGCCGAGGCCGCCGCGGGCGTCGATCGCGGCCATCAGGCGCTTGAGATGCTCATCCAGCAGGGGACCGGGGTCCACGACCCAGGTGGGATTTCGGCTCACGACCCAGGTGTTGGTGCCCGACAAAGTGAGTGGCCCTGGGTTCGGAGCACGCAGGCGCAGGATGTCGTAGTCGCGGAGCAGGTCCGCGTCCGACTTATCCCGCTCCTGCCCCTCCCCGAGCTCGGAATCCGGCGGAATCGAACTGTTCATTTGCGCGACGTTAGCTGAGACGGCCCCGCCGTTGAGGGCTCGCGGGCGCTACCTGGAGCGGCCCGCGGAGCGCCGCGCGTTGCCCGAGCCCCTGCGTGAACCTGCGGACGACCGTCCGTGGACGCCGTTCGGCGCTCCGGAAGGCGCACGCCTGCCACGTCCGCGTGCCTGGCCGGGTCGCTGCGAGGAGCCATTGGCGCCCGCGCGGGTCGTGTCGCCCGCGAGGCCTCCCAGCTCCAGCTCGCGATGCAGCCCGAGCCCGCCGATCATGCCCGCCAGCTCACGCTTCTGCTCGTGGGTCACGAGCGTCAGCCCGACGCCGCTGGCGCCAGCGCGGGCGGTGCGCCCGATGCGGTGCACATAGTCCTCGCGCGTGGCCGGGATGTCGTAGTTGATCACATGCGTTATCCCTGCCACGTCGATGCCGCGTGCGGCCACGTCGGTGGCCACGAGTGTGTCGACGACCCCCGACTCGAAGTTGGCGAGCGCACGCTCACGCTGGCCCTGGGACTTGTCGCCGTGCATCGCAACGGCCTGCACGTTGCTATTGCTCAGCCTTTTGACGAGCCGGTCGGCGCCGCGCTTGGTGCGCACGAACACGAGCGTCAACCCGCGCTCGGACGTGTTCAGCTCGGAGACCAGCCGCGAGACCTTGGCGTCGTGGGAGACCGTGACGAAGCGGTGCTCGACGTCGCCCTTGCGCTCGGCCGAATGCGCGTGCTCATGACGGCGGGCGTTGGCGGTGTAGGCCTTGGCGATGCGCCCGACCTCTCCCTGCAGCGTGGCCGAGAACAGCAGCGTCTGGCGCTCCTTCGCGCACATCTTCACGATCCGGTCGACGACCGGGCGAAAGCCCATGTCGAGCATCCGGTCGGCCTCGTCGAGCACGAGCAGCTTGATGCGGCTCAGCGACACGTCGCGCCGGTCGATCAGGTCCATCAGCCGCCCCGGCGTCGCGACGAGAATGTGCGCGCGGCCGGCAAGCCGCGCCTGCTTGACGATCCCCGCGCCGCCATAAACGGCGGCAATCGACAGCGCGCGGGCGTGCGCGATCGGGCGCAGGTCGTCGACGATCTGGCTGGCCAGCTCGCGCGTGGGCGCCAGCACGAGCGCCGAGGGGCGCGGATCTGAGTCCTTGATGCGCTCGACCATCGGCACGCCGAAGGCGAGCGTCTTGCCCGACCCGGTCGGCGACTGGGCAAGCACGTCGTGACCCGCCAGCACGTCGGGGATGACCATCTTCTGAACTGCGAAAGGCTTGGCGATCCCGCGCTGGGCGAGCTCACTTGCGACGACCTCGGACACGCCGAGGTCGGCGAACGTTGCATCCTTCATGTGTTGGTGCTCCTTCTGGCGACCCTCTGGCCGCCGCTGCAGATGGAGATTCGACTGACCCCATCCGCGCTGCGAGCGCCAACAAAGACAAAGAACCTCACGGACGACTTCGCCGCCCGTGGGGCCACCGTAGCAGCCTTCTGCCTGCACACCGGCGTATTCCGTGCAGCGCCGCGCGGCGCCGCGCTACTCCAAGTTCGCCATGACGTGCTTGACCACCGTGTAGTCCTCGAGCCCGTACACGCTCAGATCCTTGCCGTATCCCGACTCCTTGAAGCCCCCGTGCGGCATCTCGGAGACGAGCGGGATGTGGTCGTTGATCCACACGCAGCCGAAGCGCAGCGCCCGTGAGACGCGCAGCGCGCGGCCGACGTCGCGCGTCCACACCGAGGAGGCGAGGCCGTAGCGGGTGCTGTTGGCCCAGTCGATCGCCTGCTGCTCATCGGAGAACTGCTGCACGGTGATCACCGGGCCGAAGATCTCGCGCTGGATCAGCTCGTCATCCTGCTCGAGCCCCGCCACGACGGTCGGCTCCAGGTAGAAGCCTGGGCGATCGGGCTGTGAGCCGCCAGTCACGATCTCGGCGCGATCGGGCCGGCGCTGCAAAAAGCCCTCCACGCGCTCACGCTGGCGGGCGGAGTTGACCGGCCCGAGCGTCGTCTCAGGGGCGAGCGTGTCGCCGATCACGAGTCCTTTGGCCTGCTCGGCAAGGCCCGTGACGACGTCGTCGTAGACCTTGCCGCCGGCGAGCACGCGCGTGGCGGCCGTGCAGTCTTGACCGGCGTTGTAGTAGCCGGTGCCCGCGATCGTCTCGAGCGCGCCCTCGAGGCTCACGTCGTCGAACACGACCACCGGCGCCTTGCCGCCCAGCTCGAGGTGTACGCGCTTGAGCGTGTCCGCGGCCGTGCGGGCGAGGTGCTTGCCGGTCTCAACCGAGCCGGTCAAGGCGACCATGTCCACGTCCGGGTGGCCGATCAGCGCCTCGCCGGTCGGCCGACCGGGTCCGGTGATGACGTTCAGCACGCCCTTCGGGAGGATCTCAGCTGCTAGCTCGGCGAGCCGCAAGGTCGTGATCGGCGTGGTCTCGGCCGGCTTCAGCACAACCGTGTTGCCCGCCGCCAGCGCCGGGGCGAATTTCCAGATCGCCATCATCAGCGGGTAGTTCCACGGCGTCACCTGCCCGATCACCCCGACCGCTTCGCGGCGTGTGAAGGACGTGTAGCCCTCCATGTACTCGCCCGCCGCCCGGCCCTCGAGGCAGCGCGCCGCGCCGGCGAAGAAGCGCAGGTTGTCGGCCATCACGGGGACCTCGTCGTTCTTGACAGCTTCGATCGGCTTGCCCGCGTTCAGCGCCTCCAGGCGCGCGATCTCATCGCCGTGCTCCTCGAGCACGTCCGCGATCGCCAAGAGCGCCTCCGCACGCTGGGCCGGCGTGCTCCGCGACCAGCCCTCGAAGGCGGACCTTGCCGCCTTGACCGCGCGGTCGACTTCCTCGGGGCTCGAGATCGGGGCATCGGCGAGTGGCTCGCCGGTGGCCGGGTTCAGCACCGCTTCGCTCTCGCCCGCAAAGTCCACGCGCTCGCCGTCGATGAAGTTGCTGAGGGTCTCTACCGTGCTCGCCATCTGGATGCTCCCCTCCTCTGGGGTATCTGTCGGGGCTGTGAACCGCGGTCAACGACCGTCATACGCTGCCTGACCGCACGCCGAGCGCCTCGGCGACAGCCGGGTGGGTTATCTCGCCGCCCTTCACGTTCAAGCCGTGACCCAGCGCCTCGTTGCTCTGCAGGGCCTCCTCGACGCCCAGCTCGGCCAGCTCGATCGCGTAGGGGAGCGTCGCATTCGTGAGCGCGTAGGTCGAGGTGATCGGCACGGCGCCGGGCATGTTCGTCACGCAGTAGTGGGTGATGTCGTCAACCTCGTACGTCGGCTCAGAGTGGGTCGTCGGGCGCGAGGTCTCAAAGCAGCCGCCCTGATCGATCGACACGTCCACGAGCACCGCGTGCTTGCGCATCAGCCGCAGCTGCTCGCGCGTGACCACGCGCGGCGCGCGCCCGCCGTGCACGAGCACGGCGCCGATCACCAGGTCGGCGAGCGGCAGCATCTCCTCGATCGCAAGCGTCGAGGAGTAGACGGTCGAGGCGCGCCCGCCAAACGCCACTTCCAGCTCACGCAGACGATCGATCGAGCGGTCGAACACGAACACATCGGCCTGCATGCCAATCGCGATGAAGGCCGCGTTCATCCCCACCACGCCACCGCCGATCACCAGCACCGTCGCCGCCGCCACGCCCGGCACGCCGCCCAAGAGGATCCCGCGGCCGCCGAGCGGCTTCTCCAGCATGAAGGCCCCCGCCTGCGTGGCGATCTTGCCCGCCACCTCGCTCATCGGCGCGAGCAGGGGCAGGTGCCCAGCCTCGTCCTCGACCGTCTCATAGGCGATGCACGTCGCGCCGGATTCCCGCAAGCCGCTCGCAAGCTCGGGCTCGGCCGCCAGATGCAGGTAGGTGAACAGCGTCTGCTCGGCCCTCAGCATCGCCACCTCCGAAGACTGCGGCTCCTTGACCTTCAGCACCAGCTCTGCCTGCGCGAACAGCGACTGCGCATCGGCCACGATCTGCGCCCCCTGTGCAGCGAACTGCTCGTCGGCCATCGCGCTTCCCTCGCCGGCGCCGGACTGCACGAGCACCTCGTGCCCGCGCGAGGTCAGCTCCCTGACCCCCGCGGGCGTGATCGCCACGCGGTACTCATCCGGCTTGATCTCGCTAGGGACCCCGATTCTCATGGCCTGCTCGCTCCGTTCGCTGGTGCGACTTCGCACGCCTCCGACTCCCGCAGGGAGTCCTCGTCAAAAGACATCATCACCGTGCGAGCTCCCGCCCGCGCAGAGCCAGCCAGAACTCGATGCGATCGCGTGCGCTGGAGAAGTCGCGGCCGGTCAACTGCTCGACGCGGCGAATGCGATAGCGCAGCGTATGGCGATGGCAGTACAGCGCGCCCGCGGCCTTCTCCCAGTGCCCGTTGTGCTCGATGAACACGTCCAGCGAGCGCAAGAGCTCATCGCCGTAGTCGCCCTCCCCTTCCTCGATCGGGCCGAGCACCTCGCGACAGTAGGAGATCAGCGCATCGTCGTCCTGCAACGACAGGAGCAGCTGAAATGCGCCCAGATCGCGGTAGGTCGCGACCTCGGGCGCGGTCCCGTTCTGCAGCCTGACCGCCTCCAATGCGCAGCGCGCCTCGTGGAAGCTCAAGCGCAGCGCCTGCGTCGCAGCGGCGCGGCTGGCGGCCGCGCGCACCTCGCCGAAGCGCGCCCGCAGCTCACCCCGGACCTTGCCCGCCAGCTCGCTCGGATTGTGCCCGGACGGGTCGATGACCGCGCACAGAAGGCCCGCGCGAATCGCCACGAGACTATGGATGTGCTCGCGCTCCAGCAGCCGTTCCAAGCGCGCGGCCGCGGCGCTCGGGTCCTCCAGCGAGAAGGCCAGCACCGCGACCTGCTCGCCGATCCCAAAGGGACGCAGGCGCGCTTGCAAGTCCTCCGGATACAGATGCCCGGTGAGCGCCTCCGCCAGCACGTCGCCGGCCATGTTGCGTTGCAGGATTTCGTAGCGCTCGTTGACCAGCTGCGCGAACGCGCGCTCGGTGATCGCGATGAAAGGCAACTCATACGGCACCTCGAACAGGGGGAACGAGCGCTTGCGCGCGGCCGTCACGAGCGCGGCCGGCAGACGCTTGTGCGTGAAGCCAGTGCCGAAGCCAAGGCCGGCGATCTCGTGGTCGGCGAGCCGCCCGATCAGCTCGCGCTGGGCCTTTGGGCCATCGAGTTGCAGGCCGGTCGTCAAGAGCAACTCGCCGCCCCGCAGCCATGGCGTCGGGTCTGCCAGCTCGGTGCTGTGCACCCAGCGGACGTGCGCCTTCGCCGATTCGTGACCGCTTGCCAGCTCGAGCCCGAGCTCGGCGATCAGGCTCTCGACAGTGAGCTCCATCGCTCCATCCGCTCCGAGGCCTCGCCGAGCACCGGACGCAGTATCGCCTCGATCTCCCTGAATTGCTCGGGCCCTGCGATCAGCGGCGGGGACAGTTGCACGATCGGATCGCCACGGTCATCGGTACGACAGATCAACCCGCGCTTGTACAGCTCGCCTGAGAGAAAGCCGCGCAGCAGCTGCTCGGACTCCTCGGCGTTGAACGTCTCCTTCGTCTGCTGGTCCTTGACCAGCTCGATCGCCTGGAAGTAGCCGGCGCCGCGCACGTCGCCGACGATCGGAAGATCGCGCAGACTCTCGAGCATCGCGCGCAGAGCACCTTCGTTCTCGAGCACGTGTGCGCACAGATCCTCGCGCTCGATCACCTCGGCGTTCGCAAGCGCAACGGCGCACGCCATCGGGTGGCCGCCGAAGGTGAAGCCGTGCTGGAAGATCTCCTTGCCATGCAGGAACGGCTCGGCGATGTGATCGCCGGCAATCACCGCTCCGAGCGACGCGTAGCCGGAGGTGATGCCCTTGGCGGTCGTGATTATGTCGGGCTGATAGCCGAAGCGCTCGCAGCCGAACATGTTCCCGATGCGTCCCCACGAGCAGATCACCTCATCGGAGATCAGCAGCACGCCGTGGCGGTCGCAGATCTCGCGCACGCGCTGGAAGTAGCCGTCTTGGGGCACGAAGCAGCCGCCGCCGTTCTGCACCGGCTCGAGGATCACGGCCGCGACCGTCCCGGGACCGGCGAACTGGATCGCCTCCTCGATCGCATCGGCCGCCCACAGCGGATCGCGGTCTTCCTGCCAGCGGTAGGAGTTGGTGTTCTCCACGTGGATGCCGCCGGGCGTGAGCGGTTCGAAGGGCGTGCGCACCGGCGTCAGCCCGGTCGCCGTCAGCGCGCCCATCGAGCTCCCGTGGTAGGCGAGCTTGCGCGAGATCAGCTTGTGCCTGCTCGGCTCGCCAGCTGCCGCGTGGTAGGCCTTCGCGAGCTTCCACGCCGACTCGACCGACTCTGAGCCGCCGGAGGTGAAGAACACGCGGTTGAGGTTCCCGGGAGTGAGCCCGGCGATGCGCGCGGCCAGCTCGATCGAGCGAGGGTGGGCATAGCTCCAGTTGGTGTAGAAGCCAAGCTCCTTCGCCTGCTCGGCGGCCGCTTCCCCGAGCTCCGCGCGCCCGTGACCGATGTTCACGCAATACAGCGCCGAGAGCCCGTCGAGGTAGCGCTTGCCGTGCTCGTCGTAGACGTAGCAGCCCTCGCCACGCACGATCACGGGCACGTCGGCGTCCGCGTAGCTCCCCATCCGCGTGAAGTGCATCCACAGGTGACGCTTTGCCTGCTGCTGAAGATCAATCGACATAGAGCTCACGCTTCCCTCCTGGCCAACTGGACACTAAGGACAACGCTACTCCGTCCAGATGACCCTCTCAAGGCGCTGCTTGGTAAACAAGTCTCCCACCCACTGTACGAGACGTACAACTAAACCCGTCCGTTTTGGGGATCGCGCCCATTGTGCCTCCGCCGGTCGGGGACATACCGTTTCTGAAGATGAGGCTGTAGCTTCTGTCACAACCTAGAGAGAGGAATCCCGATGGCCAGCGAAAGCGGCGCCGTATCCGGAGCTCCCGCGTCCTCAGGGGTCATGGACAAGGGCCTGAAGAAAGGCGCGATCGGGTATGTCTCAAACGTCGTCATCGGCGTGGCGTCAACCGCGCCCGCCTATTCGCTGGCGGCGACGCTCGGCTTCATCGTCGCGGTCAAGGGCGTGGGCGTGCACGCGCCCGCGGTGATGCTCGTCGCCTTCCTGCCGATGCTGCTGGTCGCCTCAGCCTTCAAATACCTCAATCGCGCCGACCCCGACGCGGGCATAACGTTCGCCTGGACGACGCGAGCGTTCGGGCCGATGACCGGCTGGCTCAACGGCTGGGCGATCTTCCTCGCGGATGTGATCGTGATGGCCTCGCTGGCCGACATCGCCGCGATCTACACGTTCAAGCTGTTCGGCTTCACCGAACTCGGCGAATCGAAAGCCGCGATCATCATCGCGGCGATCATCTGGATCGCAGTCATGACCTGGATCTGTTACCGCGGCATCGAGCTGTCAGCGCGCATCCAGCAGGTGCTGCTCGGCATCGAGGTGTTCATCCTCGGTCTGTTCGCAGTGGTCGCGTTCATCAAGGTCTACGGCAGCAGCCCACCGGCCGGCTCGATCAAGCCGTCGCTGTCGTGGTTCAACCCGTTCGCGATGAACTTCGGCGATTTGGTCGTCGCGCTGTTGCTCGCGGTGTTCATCTATTGGGGCTGGGATTCGGGGGTCTCGGTCAACGAGGAGTCCGAGGATCCAGCCAACGGTCCCGGCAAGGCGGCTGTCACCTCGACGATCATGCTCGTGCTGATCTACGTGGTCGTCACGGCCGCGGCGCAGTCGTTCCACGGGATCGGCTTCCTCACCAACGAAGACAACCAGGAAGACGTGCTGAACGCGCTTGGCTCCGGTGTGCTCGGCGGCACGCTGAACAAGCTGCTGGTGATCGCCGTGCTGACGTCGGCCTCTGCCTCCACGCAGACGACGATCCTGCCCACGGCCCGCGCGACGCTGTCGATGGCTCACTGGAAAGCGGTTACGGCGCTGCTCGGCAGAGTTCACAAGCGCTACCTCACCCCGACCGTCTCGACGCTCGGCTTCGGCGCGCTGGCGATCACGATCACGATCGTGCTGCTGCTGCTCTCCGAAAGCGTGCTCGTCGACTCGCTGACCGCGGTCGGGTTCCCGATCTGCTTCTACTACGGCTTCACCGGCTTCGCCTGTGCGTGGTACTACCGGCACGAGTTGAGAAAAAGCGCACGTAACCTGCTGCTCCTGGGCGTCGGTCCGGTGCTCGGCGGGCTGATTCTGTTTGGGGTCGGCATCAAGGCGGCGTTCTTCTATGCGAAAACCGAAAATGTCGAATCCGCTCCGATCCTCGGCATCACCCTGCCGTTGTGGATGGGCATTGGCGGGATGGTCCTTGGGGCCGCGATCATGCTCGCCACCCGTCCACTCTTCAAAGAGTTCTTCTCACGAAAGACCGAAACGGCGCCTCCCGGTGTGCTCGATGAGCCCCCCGGGCCGGTGCCCGCTCCAGTCGACTTCTAACGCCGCCTGGAGAGTGAGACCCGCCGGCCCAGCACCGGCCTCCCAGCCTCCGCGGGCGACGGCGCCAGGCTCCCACGGTTGACGTCAGGCGAGCTCCTGCTGCCCGTGCGGCGAGCCCAGCTCGGCCAGTCGCTCGAGGAACGGCCCCGGAGCGAACGCCTCAGGTCCAAGCACGCCAGCGCCCTTCCACGTCCCCTCGTCGATCAGCTCGAGTGCAACAACCGGGTTGATCGCCGTCTGCCAGACGACGGCCTGGCTTCCGTACTCGCGCATCGTTTGCTCGTTGTCGACAACGTGGTAGAGGTAGGTGGAGCGCGGCTGCCCGTCGATTCCGGTACCCCGCACCCAGGTGCCGGCGCAGGTGCGGCCGGTCATCCGCTCGCCGAGCGTCGCCGGGTCGGGCAGCGTCGCGGCGACGACGTCGCGCGGGGCGACCTTCACGTCGCGCACGGACACCGGCTCGGTGGAGTCAAGGCCAAGTTTGTGCAGCGTGCGCAGCACGTCGATGAACTCCTGGCCGAGCCCGTACTTGAAGGTGACGCGCTCGCAGTCCACCCAGCGCGGGATCAGCACGACCTCCTCGTGCTCGACGTTCACGCACTCGACCTCGCCGATCCCCTCGGGGAACTCGAACACCTCGGGCTCGGAGAACGGGGGCGTCGTGAAGAAACCGCGCTCGCGCTCCCAGATCAGCGGCGGGTTCAGGCACTCCTCGATCGTGGTCCAGATCGAGAAGGTGGGCGCGAAGTCGTATCCCTCGACGAGGAGATCGGCGCCGTCGCGCACCCCGACCTCCTCGATGCTCGAGAACAGCTCCTCGGCGGCGTGCTTGGCGAAGATGTCTGAGAGCCCGGGCTCGACGCCGATCCCCACGAGCGCGAGCAGACCCGCCTGCTGCCAGGCCTCGTGGCGGGCGAGCTGGTGCTCGCCGAGCATCACCCCGGGCAGCTCGTACGGGCGCTCGGGATGCGGGTGGGAGAGCGTCATCGCCATGTCCAGGTAGGTGACCCTCGCCTCGAACGCGGCGCCGAAGATCGGCTCGTTGAAGCGCGGATCGCAGGCGTTCAGCACCGCGTCGGGCTTGACCCGGCCGATCAACGCGACGAGCTCCTGCTGGTTGGAGGCGTCCACGCGCTCGGCCGAGAAGCGACCCGGCTCGCCGAGCGAGGCCACGACCGCCTTGACGCGCTCGGGCGCCACGTCGGCCAGCACGATCTGCTCGAACGCCGGCCGGCGCTGGGCGATCGCCGCGAACGCCGCGCCCACGCCACCGGCTCCGACCACGAGAACCTTCATGCAGCCAGTGTGACGCAAATCAGAATCCCCAAGTGGCATAACGCCACGGTGCCCGTGCGCCGTTATGTCGCAGGCGGCTCCCGTATGCTGCGCCGATCCCTGCGGTCCCGAACACGAGCAGACGATGAGCACCGGCGTACCGACCCCCTCCCGCACGCCGCCCGGAACGCCCGAGACTGCGGACGGCGGCTCGGCGGCGGACGGGACCGAGGCCGTGCCCGGCCAACCCGCGGCTGAGCCACGTGAGAGCGGCACAGGAGCGCGCGGGAGGCGCTGGGCGCCGTCGCCGCAGTTCGGCCGCGCGGAGATCCTGTGGGTGATCCTCGCGGGAGTGGCCCTTGCGGTGCTGACGAGCTGGCCGCTGGTGCTGCACCTCCCCAGCCGGATCGCGCCGGACCTCGGCGATCCCGTGCGCACGGCGTGGCAGGTCGCGTGGGTGGGGCACGGGATGCTGCACGACCCGCTGAATCTGTTCGACGCCAACGTCTTCTATCCCCACCCGCTGAGCCTCGCCTTCTCGGACTCGCTGCTCGGCTACGGCCCGGCGGGGTTCTTCGGCTCGGGCACGGTCGCCGCGCTGGTCCGTTACAACCTGCTGTTCCTGTTCGCCTGGTCGCTGTGCTTCGTCGGCGCCTACTTCCTAGCACGCGAGCTCGGGCTCGGGCGGTTGGGAGGCGCGGCGGCGGGCGCGGCGTTCGCGTATGCGCCCTATCGCGTGACCGAGGCCGGGCACCTGCACGTGATCTCCTCCGGCGGCATCCCGCTGGCGCTGTTTCTGCTGCTGCGCGGCTACCGGCGCGACTCGCGCGGCCTCGTGATCGCCGGCTGGCTGGTGTCGGCCTGGCAGATCAGCCTCGGCTTCACGCTGGGGCTGCAGTTCAGCTACCTGCTCGCGGTGCTCGCGCTGCTGGCGGCGATCTACTGGCTGCGGGCGGGTCGCCCGACGTTGCCGCGGCGAATGATCGTGGTCACGTGCGCGGGCATCGCCGTGGTGGGGCTGGTGGCGATCTATCAGGCGCGCCCGTACCTGAAGATCGCCCACGACTACCCGACGGCGAAGCGCACGCTGAAGGAAGTGAAAGTCTATTCGGCGGGACCCGCCGCCTGGCTGTCCGCGTCCTCGGAGAACCGCGTGTGGGGCGACATCACTGCGGGGGCGCGCGAGCACGTGCACTCCAAGAACGAGCAGGTTCTGTTCCCCGGCGGCTTCTTGCTGCTGCTGGCGGTGATCGGCCTTGCCGCGCCGCTGTTCACGAAGCGATTGCGAGCCGGCCTGGCGATCGGGGTCGTCGTCTGCTCGGTGCTGGCGGTCGGCCTCGGGCTGACCGGCTACGGCTACCCCTATCGGCTGTTGTTCAACTACGCCCCCGGCTGGGACGGCGTGCGCGTGCCCGGGCGCGTGTTCACGACCGCGACCCTGTTTCTCGCGCTGCTCGCGGGCGCGGGCGCGCAGTTGCTCGCCGGCAAGCTCGGTGGGTGGCTCTCGCGGCACACCGGCTCATGGGGCAGACGGCGCTCGCTCGGCACGCTGACGGCGGTCGTGGGCGTGGTGATCGTGATCGGGCTGGTCGGCGAAGGCGCGGGGCACATGGCCGATCCGGTCGTGCCGCAGCCGGCGCGGGCTGAGATCGGGCTGCCCGGGCCACTCCTGGACATGCCCAGCGACGGGCCGGCCGATCGCGTCTGGCAGTACTTCTCGACAAACGGCTTCTATGAGATCCCGATCGGCAACAGCACGTTCGACATCAAGGCCGTCGATGACCTGCGCGGGGGCATACATCGCTTCCCCGATAAAGCCAGCGTGGAAAAGCTGCGCTACTACGGCATCCGCACGGTCGTCCTGCACTTGACGATGCCAAAGCTCCCGGGGATCGTCGGCTACGCTCATGCCGAGCCGCCGAACTCCGCCGAAGCGGCCGCCAAGCCGATCGCCGGGCTGGGCGTCACGCGCCGGCGCGTCGGCTCGCTGGTCATCTATGAGATCGGCCCCGGCCCCAAGGCGCTGCACGGAACCGATTGATGAGCAAGCGCCTCGCGCTCGCCGCGATCCTGCTGGTGGGCCTCTCCTACGCGACGATCATCCAGGACTTCTCCTGGAATCAGACCTCGCACTACGACCTGATCCGCTCGCTGGACAAAGACCGCGCGAACATCGACCTCTACCAGGAAAACACTGGCGACAAGGTCTTCTACAAGGGTCACTTCTACTCGGCGCGCGCCCCCGGGCTGGCGCTGTTCGCGCTGCCGTTCTACGACACCTTGAACCTCCTGGACGCGGGCAAAGTCGCGCGCAGCTCGGAGGCGCTGCGCGGCGAAGACGAGATGATCTACCTGATCGGGCTGTGGGGCAATGTGCTGCCGGGCCTGTTGTTGCTGCTGCTCGTGTGGCGCACTGCCGAGCGCTTCGAGCCGGGCTTCGGCGTCGCGGCGGCGGTGGCGCTTGGCCTCGGCACGCTGGTGCTGCCGCTCTCGACGCTGCTCTTCTCACACGTCTTCACGGCGCTGTTGGGCTTCGCCGCGTTCGTGCTGATGATGCGCGAGCGCGACGGCCCTCCGAGCGCGGTGCTGCTCGGCCTGGCGGGCCTGGCGATGGGCTATGCGGTCGCCTCTGAGTACCCGCTGTTCTTCGTCGCGCTCGTGCTCGGGCTGTACCTGCTGTCCCGCCGCGACGCGCTGAACGCGCGCGGGGTGGTCACGCGCGCGGGCGCCTACATCGTGGGCGGGCTGATCGGGATCGTGCCGCTGCTGCTGTACAACCACTACGCCTTTCACTCCTGGACGCATCTTGCGTACTCCGACGTGCCGCGCCAGCAGCACGGCTTCTTTGGGATCGACCTGCCGAGCCTGAAGGTGCTGGCGACGCTGCTGTTCGACTCGCGCGGGCTGTTCACGCTCTCGCCCGTGCTGCTGATGGGTGTGGTCGGCCTGGTGTTCCTGTACAAGCGCGGATGGCGCGCGGAGGCGTTGACGTTCGGCGGCATCTGCGCCTGCTACGTGGGCTACAACTCCGGCTACTACCTGCCGTTCGGCGGCGGCTTCATGGGACCGCGCTTCCTGACGACGATGCTGCCGTTCCTGGCGGTGCCGCTGGGGATCGTGTTCAAGCGCTTCCCCGGGCCGACGATCGCGTTGGCGGCCGCCTCGATCACGGCCACGGCGATCGCCACGATCACCCACCCGCTGGTCGGCTATGAGAACGAGACGGTCGTCTTCACGCGCTATCTCAGCCAGGGCCTGTTCCAGCCGACGATCGCCACGGCGATCGGCCTGGGGCGCGGCTGGGGCGGCATCTGGCCGTTCCTGCTGGCGGCCGGCGGCGCTGTCGTGCTGGCCGCCTTCGCCAGCTCACGCGTGCGGCTGACGTGGGCGCAACTGGGTGTCGGCGCGCTCGTGCTGCTCTCCTGGGGACTGTTCGCGGCGCTCGCGCCGACGGTGCTGGGAATCGATCATCGCGGGCTTCTGAGCATCGTCGGCGCGGGCGATCACACCGCGCTGAACCTGAAGCTCCACAGCGGCAGCAGATATCCGCTGACGAACCTCGTGCTGATCGCCGGCGCGGCCGGCCTCTTGGCGCTCGCCGCGGCGCGCCTGTGGCGCAACGAGTCGGGGGCGCCGCCGAGCCGGGAGCGGCGCCCGAGCGCCGAGCCACAGCCGAGCGCTCAGCTCAGTGGTTACTCACCTTGACGTTGCATTTGGCGCCGTGCAGTTTCTTGCAGACGACGACGTAGCCGGGCCGCGCCACGTGGTGGTTGTCGGTCAGCCCCGCGTCGAAGCGCGTCGAGGCGTTGCCGCCGGTCCAGTCGTAGATGTACAGGCGCTTGATGCGCGTCTGGGAGGCGGCGACGTTGAACATGTAGCCGAGCACCTTCGCGGCGCGCCTCAGGCCGGAGCCTCCGCGATTGGGGAAGGCGGCGCCGAATTTGACGATGCCGCCGGTCTCCGTCAGCCACACCTGCCCGCCGAGCGCGCGTGAGAGTTCGCGCGTGCGCCAGCTTTCCAGGCGGTTGATGTCGGAGTAGTTGTGCAGCCCCCAGATGCTCGGCATGAGCGTCCGCAGTTTGCCGATCTCGCGCTTGAATTCCGAGATGTAGCGCAGCGTCGGGGAGATGTTGGCGGCGTCGAGGATGTCGAGCCCGACCACGGTGCAGCCCTTGCACACGCGCAGCAGCGCTTGGTAGTACTTCGCGGCCGATGCCGCCGAGGGACTCGACAGCACGCCGCGGATGTTGCCGCGGTTGGACTCATCCCAGGACTGGTACTGCTTGACGCGCGGGAACAGCTTCACGAATTTCTGCACGTCGTGCTGGTACTGGGCGACGCTCGGCAGCTTCGTGGGCGTGTACTCGGAGTGGTAGAAGGCGATCAGCATCTGGATGTGTTTGGCTTCGCCGGCCTTGATCCAGGCGCGCGCCTTGTCCAGCGAGTAGGAGTGCACGGCCGCGTCGTAGGGCACGATGTAGCGGGCGATTTTCGTGTGCAGCTGCGCCCAGTGCGGGTCGGTGAACATCTCGGTCTGCTCGTCGCCGATGCCCGTCAGATATGAAGATGAGGCGTGCGCGGTGGGACCCTTGCGCGCGCTCGCGGCCGCGCCGGTGAGGCCAATCGCGCCGAGACCGATAGCGACACACAGAAGCGCGGCAGTCGCGAGGAAGAGTGGGCGGCGGGGGTTTGTCATACGCATAACGGGAACAGAGCAGGGAAGGCAGGGTTGCGGAGTTGCCTGGTGCTGCAATGAGTCTTACGAGGCGTTTAGCCACCGACCTGCTTTGCCGGGCGCACTTTTACCGAGCGTTTAGTCCGCCGCGCGCTCGCCCGGCGGAGCCCCTTCGCCGCCGTCCCGGCGCAGCGTGGGATCGGCGACGATGCGGACGTCCACACCCGGCAGATCGCGCAGCAGGCGCCCGAGCAGGGAGCGCTCGGCGCCGAGGCGGCCGATGCCTCGGCGCTGGGAGGGCGTGCCGATCAGCACGTAGGTGGCGCCCAGCTCGCGCGCGACGGCCACGGCGACCGCGGCGACGTCCTCGCCCTCCTCGACGCGCAGGCGCGCTCCCAGCATCGCGGTCAGGCGCCGTAGCGCCTCCAGCCGCGCGCGGTCCTCGGAGCTGGGCGGGCGCCCGGGCGGGCGCACGAGCAGCACATCCAGCGGGGCATCCAGGCGCTGAGCCGAGCGCCAGGCGCGCCGCACGACCCGCTCGGAATGGGGCGCGAGCGTCGCCAGCGCCAGCAGCCGCTCGGCGATCGCCTGCGGAGGGGCCTCGCTCGCGCTCGGGAGCCCCTGCTCGTCGCGGCGTACGACCGCCGCCGGCTCGCGCACCAGCCGCTTGACCTCCACGTCCTCGGCCACCTGGCGCAGCGCCGTCTCGCGCAGCGCCGAGAGGTTCTCGATCTTGAAGAAGTTGTTGAGCGCCGCCTGCACGCGCTCGGGGCGGTACACCTTGCCGGCGCGCAGGCGGGCGATCAGCGCCTCTGGGGTCAGGTCTATGAGCACCACCTCATCCGCCGCCGAGAGCACCTCGTCGGGGATCGTCTCGCGCACGCGCGCGCCGGTCAGCTGATTGACCTGGTCGTTGAGGCTCTCCAGGTGCTGCACGTTGACGGTCGAGAACACGTCGATGCCCGCGTCGAGCACGTCACGCACGTCCTCGTAGCGCTTCTCGTGCTCGACGCCCGGTGCGTTGGTGTGCGCGAGCTCGTCGATCAGGCACAGCTCGGGCTTGCGCGCGAGCACCGCCGGCAGGTCCATCTCCTGCAGCGGTTTGCCCCGGTATTCGACCTGTCGCCGTGGGATCAGCTCCAGGCCCTCGGCCTGCGCGAGCGTTTCCGCGCGACCGTGCGGCTCCAGGTAGCCGATCGCCACGTCGCGCCCGCTGTCGACTTCGGCGGCGCCCTCCTGCAGCATCCGATAGGTCTTGCCCACGCCCGGCGCCATGCCGATGAAGACCTTCAGATGCCCGCGACCGGAGGCCATCCGGTCATTCTCCCGATCCGCTCGGCAGAGCGATCGGTGGCTTCGTCGCTCAGCCTCCGAGCAGGTTGTGGACGATCAGGTCGATCAGCTTGATGCCGATGAACGGCGCCACCAAGCCGCCGAGGCCATAGATCAACATGTTTCGCCGCAGTAGCGCGCTGGCGCCGATCGGCCGGTAGCGGACTCCGCGCAGCGAAAGCGGGATCAGCAGCGGGATCACGAGCGCGTTGAAGATGATCGCCGAGACGATCGCCGACTGGGGCGTGCCGAGGTTCATGATGTTGAGCACGTGCAGCGGGCCCTTGCCGCCTGGGCTTGTCGCGTAGGTGGCAATGAAGATGGCCGGCAGGATCGCGAAGTACTTGGCCACGTCGTTGGCGATCGAGAAGGTCGTCAGCGCGCCGCGTGTGATCAGCAGTTGCTTTCCGACCTCGACGATCTCGATCAGCTTCGTCGGGTTGGAGTCGAGATCGACCATGTTGCCCGCCTCGCGCGCGGCCTGTGTGCCCGTGTTCATCGCCACGCCGACATCCGCCTGCGCGAGCGCCGGCGCATCGTTGGTGCCGTCGCCGGTCATCGCCACCAGCCGGCCCTCTTGTTGCTGCTCGCGGATCAGCGCGAGCTTGCGCTCGGGCGTCGCTTCGGCGAGGAAGTCGTCGACGCCAGACTCCTCGGCGATCTTTCCTGCCGTCAGGCGATTGTCGCCCGTCACCATCACGGTCTTGATGCCCATCGCGCGCAGCTGATCGAAGCGCACCTTCATGCCCTCCTTGACCGTGTCCTTGAGATACACGACGCCCAGCACCTGGCTGTCGCGAGAGACCGCCAGGGGCGTGCCGCCCTCACGGCCGATGCGGTCGAGCTGGACCTGCAGCTCGGGCGGCGGGGAGCCGCCTTCGCGCTCGACGAGCTCGACGATCGCATCGCCGGCGCCCTTGCGCAGTTGCTGACCGTCGAAGTCCACGCCGCTCATTCGCGTCTGCGCGGTGAAGGGCACGAACTCGGCGTTCATCTGAGCCATGTCGTGCTCGCGGATGCCGTATTGCTTGGCCAGCACGACGATCGAACGGCCCTCGGGAGTCTCATCCGCCAGCGAGGCCATTTGCGCAGCCTCGGCGAGGTCGGCCTCCGGCACGCCCGGCATCGGGATGAACTCCGAGGCCAGCCGATTGCCGATCGTGATCGTCCCCGTCTTGTCGAGCAGCAGCACATCGACGTCGCCGGAGGCCTCGACCGCGCGGCCGGACAGCGCGAGCACGTTGCGGCGCACCAAGCGGTCCATGCCCGCGATCCCGATCGCCGAGAGCAGCGCGCCGATCGTCGTCGGTATCAGCGCGACCAGCAGCGCGATCAGGGTCGTCTCGGAGATCGTGGTACCGGCGAACAGGCCGAAGGGGCGCAGCGTCGCGACGACGATCACGAAGATCAACGTCAGCGCCGCGAGCAGGATGTTCAGGGCGATCTCGTTGGGCGTCTTGCGCCGCGAGGCGCCCTCCACGAGGGCGATCATCCGATCCAGGAACGACTGGCCGGGCTCTTGTGTGACTTCCACGACGATCTCGTCAGAGGTCACGCGCGTCCCGCCCGTGACCGCGCTGCGATCGCCACCGGACTCGCGGATCACCGGCGCGGACTCGCCCGTGATCGCGGACTCGTCGACCGTCGCGATGCCCTCGATCACGGTGCCGTCACCTGGGATCAGCTCGCCGGCGCTGACGAGCACCACGTCGCCGCGGGTGAGCTCTGACGCGGCCTTCGTGGCGCCGTCGCGGAGCCTCGCGACGGTCTCCTTGCGCATCGTTCGCAGCGTGTCGGCCTGCGCGCGGCCGCGACCCTCGGCGAATGCCTCGGCCATGTTCGCGAAGATCACCGTCAGCCACAGCCAGAAGGCGATCGTGAACGTGTACCAGGCTTCCTCGTGGCCGCCGCCGAGCGGCTTGCCGCCGAATGCTTGGATCAGCCATGTGACGGTCGTGATGACCGAGCCGATCTCCACGACGAACATGACGGGATTGCGGATCTGCACGCGCGGGTCGAGCTTCTTGAGGCTGTCGATCAGGGCGCGTTTGACGATCTCCGGCTGGAACAGCGAGATCGCCTGTCGCTCGTGGGTCGGAGAGGCTTGTGAGGACATCAGTGTGGGGCTCCTGTGAGACGGTCGAGGGCGAGGTTGAGCTCGAGCACGTTGACGCCCGTCTCACCGGAGAAACCGAGCCCGCGGGAGTCGGTGTACTTTGCAATCAAGCGGTCGACGGCGTCCAGGGAGAGCCGGCGTCTAACGGCCACGCGGTTTGCCTGAATGCGCGCGTTGGCGGGTGAGATTTCGGGGTCCAGATTCGACCCGGAGGTGTTGACCGCGTCAACCGGGATCTGGGCGGCCGTCAGCCTGGGGTCATACGGCTTCTCGAGTTCGAGATAGGCCTTGATGTTGGCGGTGTCTTCTTCGGCGGTGACCTTGTCGTTGGGGCCGCGGTTTGAGAACGTGCTGGCAGCCGCGTTGTAGGCCCCACCTTCAGTCGCCGAGGGACGACTTTGGAAGTAGAAGGGGTCGGGTTCGGTGACGATTTCTTCTTCTTCTTCCTTGGGCTTTCCGTGCTTGTCGAGGACGGGCTTTTGGAAGCTCTGGCCGATGATCTTCGAGCCGACGAGCTTGCCGCCCACGTAGATCTTCTGGCCGTTTGCGTTGCCCGGGAAGGCGAGCTGGCTGACGCCGGTGATCACGAGCGGGAAGACGAGCCCGAGCAGGACCGTCAGGACGATCATGGCAATGACTGAAGTGACGATGTCGCGGCGCATGTCAGTAGAGGTGTCCCGTCAGGCCCTGCACGATCGGGCCGAGCAGCAGGGCGGGGAAGAAGGTGAGCGCGCCGACGAGGATGATCACGCCGATCAGCAGCACCACGAACGTGGGGTTGTCGGTGCGCATCGTGCCGAGGCCGGCCGGCGCCACACGCTTGCCCACCAGCGCGCCCGCGACCGCCAGCGTGAAGAGGATCGGGCCGAAGCGGGCGAACAGCATCACCAGGCCGCCGAGCACGTCGGCGAAGGTGACGCCGTGAGAGCCGACGTTGCCGGCGTTTGGCTGGATGAAGCCCGTGTAGCCGGCGAAGGCCGAGCCGTTGTTGTTGGCCTGGGACAGGTAGGCGTAGAAGCTCTCGGAGAAACCCTGCGGGCCCTTGCCGAGTTCGGAGATCGAGGCACGACCAGCGTGGCTCGCGGTGGCGAGCGCGGTGGCGAAGAGCGCAGCCAGTGGCGTGACCAAGATGCCGAGACCGGCGAGCTTTATCTCCTTCGCCCCGAGCTTCTTGCCGAGCCACTCCGGCGTGCGCCCGACCATCAGCCCGCCGATGAACACGGCCAGCAGCACGTACAGCAGAATCGAATACAGCCCCGTGCCGACGCCGCCGAAGATCGTCTCCGAGGCGGACAGGTTGGCGAACGGCACAGCTCCGCCGATACCGGTGAAGGACTCCAGGGCGCTGTTGACCGCGCCACACGATGTGACCGTCGTGACGACGTTGAACAAAGCCGAGCCGGCGATGCCGAAGCGCTGCTCCTTGCCTTCCATGTTGCCGCCGCCCGAGCCGGCGATCGCGTGCGTGTGCAGGCCGGCGGCGTGCTGGGCCGGCGAGCCGTGCGCCTCGGCGATGTAGGCGACGGCGACCGCCCCGAGGAACATCACCATCATCGTGCCGTAGATCGCGTAACCCTGGCGGCGATTTCCCGTCATGCGGCCGTAGGTGAACACGAGGGCCGCCGGGATGATCAGCACGAGCAGCATCTCGAAGAAGTTGGTGAACGCGGTCGGGTTCTCGAACGGGTGCGCCGAGTTGACGTTGAAGAAGCCGCCACCGTTTGTCCCAAGCAGCTTGATCACCTCCTGCGAGGCGACCGGTCCCATTGCGATCGACTGGTTCACGCCGGTGAGCGTGTGCGCGCTCAAGTACGTCGAGAAGTTCTGGATTACGCCCTGGGAGACGAGCAGGAGCGCGCCAAGCACGGAGATCGGCACGAGCACGTAGAGGATCGTGCGGACCAGGTCCTGCCAGAAGTTGCCAAGGCTCTTGCCGCTGCGACCCACGATCCCGCGGATCAACGCGACCGCCACGACGATCCCCACACCCGCCGAGAGGAAGTTCTGCACAGCCAGGCCCAGCATCTGTGAGAGGTAGCTCATGGTCGTCTCGCCGCTGTAGTACTGCCAGTTGGTGTTCGTAACGAATGAGGAGACCGTGTTGAACGTCACGTTCCACGGGGCCGAGTGGTAAGCGAGCGGGTTAGCCGCATGGGGCACGAAGAACGCGTCCTGCGTGCGCAGGATCACGTACAGCAACAGCCAGCCCGCGAGCGAGAACATGAGCAGGCTTTTCGCGTAGCCCTTCCAGTCCTGCTCGCGCTTGGGGTCGACGCGCAGGATCTTGTAGAGGAAGCGCTCGGGCCACTCCAAGAGCGGCGTGAGGAACACCCGCTCGCCGCCGTACACCTTTGCCATGTAGCTCCCCAGCGGCATCGCCAGGGCGCTGAGAATCACTACGAACAGGACGATCGTCAGCCAGCCACCGAACGTCATCTCAGAGCTTCTCCCCGCGGATCAACGCGTAGAAGAGATAGACGATCACGAGCACCGAGACGACGAGGCCGAAGAAGTCGGCGCCGCTCATGTGCGCGATGAAGAAGCCGAGGACCGGCTCGGTGCTCATACGCGGTCGATCCCCTCGATCAGCGCGAGCAGGATCGCGAAGGCGGCGATCCCGATCACGATTGCGAGCACGTCCATGCACTCAATATGGACGCCCGCGGATCACGGCCGCATGACGATCACGGCACTGCGCATAACGATTTCGTGACGGCCCGATCGCGCGCGATGCCACCTGGCGCGCTGCTTTTGGGGATCCGCCGAGCGCGCACGGAGAGCTGGGCCCCGCCGGCGGAGGATGGGGTCTCGGCCCCATTCCACAGTGCCCGCGCGGGTGCGAGGGTCCCATTACGAACACCAACCCGAGGAGAGCGATGCTCACCGTAACCCGACAGAGCGAACACAGGCACGCAGGCGAGAGCCGCCGCATTCATTCGACGTCGCGCCCCGTTCGTCTTCAGCTCGTCGACGATCACCCGGCCGTTCGGCGAGGACTCGCGCAGTTGCTCGAAGACCAGCCGGACCTCCGAGTCCTGGCCATCTCCGCGACCGCCGCGCAGGCCATCGAGCAGGCGAAGCACGGGCGGATAGACGTGGCGATCGTGGACTACAACCTCGGCGGCCACAACGGGCTGTGGGCATGCCGCAGGCTCAGGCGACTGCCACACCCGCCGCACGTGGTGATCTACTCGGCCTACGCCAATGACCACCTGGCGGCAAGCTGCGTCGTCGCTGGCGCCGATGCAGTGCTCAACAAGGGTGGCCTCGGCTCGGAGCTGTGCGAGGCGATCCGCGCCGTCGCGCGTGGCAGGCGACTGCTGCCGAGGATTCCACGTCCTCTGGCTGACATGCTGAGCCGCCGGCTGAACGATGCCGAGCTGCCGATCTTCGGGATGCTGCTGGCCGGCCTGTCGCGGGACGACGTGCGCCAGACCCTGCACATCTCCGAGGCGGAGCTCGCGTCCCGAGAGACGGCGATGCTGAGCAAGCTAGAGGCATTGCCGGGGGAGATCGGCGATCGCTCAAGAGACGCGAGCCGGATCGATCGCGAGCCGCTCATCTCCCAGCCAAAGGCCGACGCGGGGCTGAGCATGTGATGACGGCAAACGCCAGGAGAGGCCGATGGCCCGAATGAGCGGCGTGCGACATCCTCGGCGATCGGGAGGCTCCGAGAGGATCGATCCCCCGACGAGGCGCCAGCGCACCAGCTTGGCGAAGCTGCCCGAGGATCACAGGGTGGTTGGAGTGCAAGACGGCTCCGCGATCGTCGAGCGTCCGGATGGGCGGCTGTCGCGTGTCAAGCCGAACGGGCGCGTGGTCCCGAGGGCGCCGGTTCCAGCGGCGCAGTCCTACCTGGACATGCAGCGCTGTTGAGCAGCGGGCCGACGGCATCGCGCAACAATGCGATGGTGGGCTCTCCCGCCGAGCATCATCCGCGCACGCTCGAGCGACAGCGGTTCACGCCGCTATTCCAACGGGTCGTGGCGGCCAACGCCGTGTTGCTGGTCGCGGCGTGCCTGGTGACGATCCTCGTCCTCTCGCCGCGCAAGATCTCGTCGTTCGCGGTCGACGAGGCGGTCGTGCTCGTCTCCGCGCTCGCGCTGGTCGCGCTGGTGAACGTTCTGCTGGTGCGCCGGGCCGTGGCGCCGCTGCAGGCGCTGAACACGCTCGCGCGCCGTGTCGATCTGGCGAAGCCAGGAGAGCGAATCCCCGGGGCCAAGCCGACCTCGGAGGCGGGCGAGCTCGCGCTGACCTTCAACCAGATGCTCGCGCGACTGGAGCACGAGCGGCGCGAGTCGACTCGGCGGGTGCTCGCCGCGCATGAGTCCGAGCGGCTGCGCATCGCCCAAGAACTCCACGATGAAGTCGGTCAGACCCTCACGGCGGTTCTGCTCCAGCTGAGTCGTGTGGAACAGCGACTGCCCGGTGAGCTTCGAGGCGAGCTGAGCGAAGCGCAGGAGGCGGCCCGCGAGAGCCTCGAGGATGTCCGGCGGATAGCCACCGACCTGCGTCCGGAGACGCTCAACGACCTCGGCCTCGCGAGCGCCCTGGCGACATTGGCCGACGGCTTCGGCCAGCGCGTCGGTCTGCGCGTCGACGTTCACATTCAGGCTGCCTTGCCGCGACTGAGCGAGGAAGCGGAGCTGGTCGTCTACCGGGTCGCCCAGGAGGCCCTGACCAATGTCGCCCGCCACGCCGGCAGCGAGACCGCGGAGCTCACGCTCGCGGGCACGGGCCGTCTGCTGACGCTGACGGTGCGCGACCGGGGTCGTGGACTACCGAGCGGGCAGTACATCGAAGGCAACGGAGTGCGGGGGATGCGCGAACGGGCGGTATTGATCGGCGCGAAGCTGACGCTCGAGCGACCAGTGGACGGCACGGGCGCCGAATTGCGCCTCCAGGCGCCGCTGCCGGGTGCGGCGTGACGCGCCTGACGACGAGAATCCTGCTGGCCGACGATCACGGCCTGGTGCGGCGAGGCCTGCGTCTGATCCTCGACGCGCAGCCCGATCTGGAGGTTGTCGCGGAGGCCGGCGACGGCGCGGAGGCGGTCCGGCTCGCGCTCGGCGAGGATATCGACCTGGCGATCCTCGATATCTCGATGCCGCGCATGACGGGGCTGCAGGCCGCCAGAGAGCTCCACCAGCGCCGCCCAGAGCTGCCCGTGCTGATCCTGTCGATGCACGAGAACGAGCAGTACCTGTATGAGGCGCTCAGAGCGGGCGCGTCAGGATACGTGGTGAAGAAGGTCGCCGACCAGGATCTCGTCGAGGCCTGCCGCGCCACGATACGCGGCGAGCCATTTCTGTATCCCGGCGCGGTCACAAGACTGATCAACGACTATCTACGACGAGCGCGCAACGGCGAGCGGCCACGCGATCCACTGACACCGCGAGAGACCGAAGTGGTCAAGCTCGTGGCTGAGAGCTACACCAACCGGCAGATCGCCGAGGCGCTCGTGATCAGCGAGAGCACGGTCGAGCGACACCGTGCCAACATCCTCGAGAAGCTCGGGATGCGCGATCGCGTCGAGCTAACGCGCTACGCGATCCGAAACGGCCTCGTCGAACCGTGAGCCGGCGGCTCACAGCGGAAAGCGATACCCCACGCCCGGGTCGGTGACGATGTAGCGCGGTCCCGCCGAGCCCTCCGGCTCGATCTTCGCCCGCAGACGGGCGATGTGCGTGCGCAGTGGCTGGATGTCATCGACGTACTCCGCGCCCCACACCTCCGCGAGCAGCTTGCGGTGTGTCATCAGCCGCCCACGATTGCGCACGAGCACGCGCAGCAGATCGAACTCGATCGGGGTCAAGTGGACCGGCTTGCCCTCGCGCAGCACCACGCGCGCCGCCAGATCCACCTCCAGGCCCTCGACGAGGATGCTCGGCTCCTCCTCCGCGGGCGCCGCGCGGCGCAGCGCGGCCTGCAGGCGGGCGACCAGCTCGCGCGCTCCGAACGGCTTGGTGATGTAGTCATCCGCACCTGCCTCGAGCGCCTTGACCTTCTGCTCCTCCTCGCCCACCGCCGAGAGCACCAGAATCGGCATCTCGCTCCACTCGCGCAACCTGCGCGTCACCTCCACGCCGTCGCCGTCCGGCAGCACCAGATCGACGATCGCGGCGTCCGGTGGGCGCACCGCCGCCAGGTCGAGCGCCTGCGAGGCCGTCTCCGCCGGAACCGCCTCGAAGCCCGCCTCGCGCAGCACCACCTTCAGAGCACGCACGATCTGCGGCTCGTCGTCCACCACGAGCACCCGCGGGGAGCTGGCCGGCGCGGGCCGGGCGGGCGTGCTCACACGCCCGGCGCCCGCCCGCCGGGCGGCAGAGCCGGCGCCGTCACGGGCTCTCGAGGCCCTGGATCGGATGGCGGATCGTCCGCGCGGCGCCCACCACCCGGCTCCCGCAGCGGCAACTCGAACACGAACGTCGCCCCCTGTCCGGGCAGCGACTCCACATGCAGCGATCCCGCGTTCGCCTCGGCGAACCCGCGAGCGATCGCCAGACCGAGACCGGAGCCACGATGCCCGCCCGTGGACGTGCCGGCTCGGTAGAAGGGCTCGAACACGCGCTCGAGCTGTGCCGGCGGGATCCCCGGTCCGCGATCGACGATGCGCACGATCACGCGGTCGCCCGCCGGCGTGCGTCCTTCGGGCTGCTCACCGGTGCTCCCGCCGGTGGCGCCGGCGGCGACCGGCTGGCGCGGCGCTCGCACGAGGCTGCGCACACCGCGTGCGCGCACCGACACCGGATGCCCGCCGGCGTGCCTGCGCGCGTTCTCCAGCACGTTCACGAACGCGCGCTCCATCTGCACCGGATCGACTCTCACGAGCGGCAGCTCGCGGTCGATCGACAGGCTGAACTCCTCCGCGCCCGCCGCCAGCTCCCGCAGCGCCGAGCGGATCAGCTCCTCGACGGAGGTCCAGTCGCGGCGCGGCTCGGCGGCGCCCGCCTCCAGCCGCGAGAGATCGAGCAGGTTGTCGACCAGCCGCGACAGCCGCCTGGACTCCTCCACGATCACCGCGGCCATCTCCTGACGCTCGTGCGGAGCCAGGGAAGGCGAGCCTACGGCCTCTCCGGCCGCGGAGATCGCGGTCAGGGGCGAACGCAGATCGTGGGAGACGGCTCGCAGCAGCGCCGTCTTGACCGTGTCGGCGCGCCTGAGGGCCTCCGTCTCGACCACTCCCCCCAGCAACCCCTCGCGCTCTCGCGCCGCGCTCAGCAGCGCCTCCAGCGCCGGCACGACGCGCTCCTGCAGCCTGCGCAGGCTCGCCTCGGAGGTGTCGGCGCCCACAAGCAGCGTCCCCAGCCGGTTCGTGCCGTCGCGCAGCGGGAACGCGACGCTCCGCTCGTCCCCGTCGACGGCGTCCAACTCGATCGCCGCCGAGCTCAACTCCAGCGCCTGCGCCAGGCGCGCCGCGGCCGTCGGCAGCGCCTGCGCGAGATCGTCTCCGCGCAGCAGCAGCCGCGCCATCTCCGCGGCCAGGTCCGCCTCCCGCCTGCGTGCCTCCGCCTCGCGTGCGCGAGCGCGCGTGACCTCCGCGACCGAGCTCGCCAGAACCGCGACGACCAGGAAGGCGACCAGCGCGACCCAGTTGCTCGAGTCGTGAATCGCGAAGCGGCCGATCGGCGGCAGTTGCGTGAAGTTGAACGCCGCTGCGCTGACGAGCGCGGTGGCGACCCCCAGCCACGCGCCCCACGTGATCGACACGATCAGCACCGCCGGCAGGTAGACGACGCCCAGCGACACGACCGGGGCCACGTGCTTGAGCGGATAGACGATCAGCGTGCTCAGTGCCACGGCCACCAGCGCGACGATCACGCCGACCCGCCGCGGGGGCGGGTCTGGCGCGAGCAGGAAGCCGAAGGCGGGCGACACGGTGACTTCAGCCTAATGCCGAAAGGGGCGGCGCTCTCGCCGTGCGCCAAACGTCCGTCTGACTCGCCACAGCGCGCTCAAGGCGGCTACTACGGGCGCCGAGGCAGTTCGTGAAAGCGATGGCGAACGCGATCAAGACACGCACTCCCATCAGGACCCTCCTCGGCCGGCCCTCCAGGCTCCCGCCGGCGCTGCTGCTCCTGCTGAGCTGCGTCTCGCTGCTGCTCTACCCAGCGGGCGCCTGGGCGTCGCCCGCGCCCCTGTCGCCCTCGGTCTTCGCCGTCAGCTCGCTCTGCTCTGCCCCCTCCCCCGGCCACGCCTCGTGCCTCGGCCTGAGGCTGGTTGCCAAAGAGCCCCGGTCGCTGCCGGGCACGCGCGCCCTGCGCGCCGGCCACGGCTCGGCCCCCGGCTCGCCCTCCGAGGACACGGAATTCAAAAAACCGATCAAAGGCAGCCTCACGCCGGCCAACCTACTGGCGGCCTATGGCCTCACCGGCATCTCGCCGCCGAGTCCGCAGACGATCGGGATCGTCGACGCCTACGACGACGCGACCGCCGAAGCGGATCTCGAAGTGTTCGACAACCAGTACGGCCTACCCGCCTGCACCGAAGCAAACGGATGCTTCCGCAAGGTCAACCAGCTGGGCAATCCGGCGCCGCTGCCAGCATCCAGCGGCGAAGCCGAACGGGGCTGGGCACAGGAGATCGCGACCGACATCGAGGTCGCCCACGGAATCTGCCCGAGCTGCCGGATCCTGCTGGTGGAGGCCGAATCGAACTCCAACGGCGACCTGTACACCGCCGAGAAGACCGCCGCCAACCTCGGGGCGAGCGAGATCTCGAACTCCTGGGGCGGAGAAGAGCCGTTCACGGACAACTCGGCCTTCAACCACCCCGGCATCGTGATCACCGCGTCCTCCGGCGACGACGGCTATCTCAACTGGCTGGAAGAAGGCGGGCCGAGCTTCGCCGAGTACCCCGCCACCTCGCCGCACGTCGTCGCCGTGGGCGGCACGCGCCTGGCGCTGAACCCATCCACGAAAGCCTGGGAAGGAGAGACGGTATGGAACGACGGAGGCGCGAGCGGCGGCTTTCTGGAAGGCGCCGGTGCGGGCGGAGGCGGATGCAGCGTGCCCTTCACCGCTCCCAGCTGGCAGCAGGGCGCGGCGGGCTGGGGCGCGGTCGGCTGCGGCTCCGATCGCGCCGTCGCCGACGTGTCGGCAGACGCCGACCCCTACACGGGCGTGGCCGTCTATGACTCCACGGAAAATCCCGAAGGCAACAAGGGCTGGGGGGTGATCGGCGGCACGAGCGTCGCCTCGCCGATCATCGCCTCGGTGTTCGCGCTCGCCGGTGGATCGCAGGGCGTCGCCTACCCGGCACGCACCCTGTACGAAAGCCTGACCAAGACTCCCGGCTCGCTGCACGACGTGACCGCGGGCTCCAACGGCGAATGCCTGAAGACGTTCCACGAAAAAACCGGCCTCTCCGGCTGCACCGCCGCCGAAGAGGCCGAAAGCTGTGCGGCCCAGGCGATCTGCCTCGCGGCGAGCGGCTATGACGGGCCGAGCGGCGTGGGAACACCCAACGGGATCGGCGCCTTCCAGCCGCTCGGACTGCCGCTCGGCGAAAGCCCGGCGAGCGCCGGGCCGAGCGGAGGCGAACCGCTCCCCGCGCCCACGGGCACGAGCTCGCCAGGCTCGAGCTCCGGGGGCGCCGCAACCGTCTCCGCGCTGAGCCTCACGCGCGGCGCGATCCTTGCGCTCAATCGCCACCGGCCGAAGATGTCGAAGGTCGGCTTCGCCTTTACGCTCAGCGCGCCCGCACGCGTGCGCGTGTCGATCGCCAAGCGCATCCGCGTACACGGGCGCTCGCGCTGGAAGATCATCTCCAAGCCAGTCACGATGCTCATCGGCAGCGGACGCCAGAGCCGGCACCTGAGCGGTCGCGGCCCACTCTCCCCAGGCCGCTATCAGCTGACGCTCACGCCAGAGCACGGCGCCTCCCGCTCGATCGTCTTTCAGATCGGCTGAGGCCGAGCACCAGGCGCCAGGGCGCCCCGGCTTCGCGCCGGCGGCCGTGATCGGCGGCCCTCGCTGCCCGCCAGTGCCGCTCGGCGGCAGCGGAATGGGCCTGCAAGCACGCCTGCAGGAGCCCGCGGCCCTTGTGCTCGGGCGCTCCCCTAGCTAGCTTGGCCGGTTCATGCCCCGCTCTCGCAAGGCCATTCCGCGGCGCTCGCGCAGGTCGTTCTCGGCACGCTTCTGGGTCGCCATCGCGCTCGCCGTCGCGCTGCTCGCGGCAATCGCCGCCGGCTCCGTCGCCTCCGGCTCGACCGGCTCGCTGGAAGAACGGATCGCCTCCTCGCGCGCCCATGAAGGCCGCCTGCACGATGGCATCGGCGCCGATGACAATCAGATCGCGGGCTTCCAGGGCTCGATCGACGATCTGCAGACACGTCTCAGCGCGCTCGAGACGAGCCTGGAAGTCGAGCGCAAGCTGCTTACCAGCATCAGATCGCAGCTGAGCGTCGCCCGCGCTCGCCTCGTGGCGCTGCAAGCCGAGCTGGCACACGACCGCAAGGTGCTCGTGGCGCAGGTGATCGCCTCCTATGAGGCGCCCCCGCCGGACATCGCCACGGTGATCCTCGACGCCCACGGGTTCGCCGATCTGATCGAGCGCGTCGACAACCTGCGCGCGATCTCCCGCCAGAACGCCGCCGCGACCACGCACGTCTCCGAAGCGCAGAAGGCCGTCAGCGCGCAGACCACGCATCTGGCGGCGCTGGAGGCCACGCACGCTCGCACGACGAGTGCCGTGCTCGTGCAGCGCAACGAGGTCGCCCAGCTGCATCTCGCGCTCGTCGATCGCCAGCTGCAGTTCATCCGCGCGCGTGACCGCAAGAGCGCCGAGCTCGACGAACTGCAGTCGCACAAGCAGTCGCTCGAACACGAGCTCTCGAAGATCCAGCAGCGTGAAGCCGCCGCCTCGGGCGTCCTCACCTACACCGGCCCGGTCGGAGAATTCAACTCGCAGACCGAAGGCGACTACGGCTTCTTCCAGGCCGCCGGCACCAACTACAGCGTCGGCAACGAGCCCGCGATCGCCGAGCGCCTGAACACGCTGGGCAAGGCGCTGCACCTGCACCTAATCGGGATCTCCGGATATCGCTCGCCGCAGCACTCCGTTGAGGTCGGCGGCTTTGCCAACGACCCGCACACGCGCGGCGAAGCCTCCGACACGCCCGGGGTCGAGGGCGTCTCAGAGGCGACGCTCAACCAGTTCGGCCTGACGCGGCCGTTCCCGGGCGCCGCCGAGGCCGATCACATCCAGCTCGGCTAGGGCTCAGGCGCTCGCCGGCGCCGGCTGCAGGCGCGCGGGCGCGCCGTGCGCCAGCAGCGCTTCGGGCAGCTGCACGCCGCCGTCCTCTTGCTGGCCGTTCTCCAGCAGCGCGACCAGCGTGCGCCCGACCGCGACCGCCGTGCCGTTCAGCGTGTGCGGCGTCTGCGTCTGCTTCTCGCGGCGAGCGCGGATGTTCAGGCGGCGCGCCTGGTAGTCGGTCGTGTTCGAGCACGAGGTCAGCTCGCGATAGCGGCCCTGGCTCGGAAGCCACGCCTCGCAGTCGTACTTCTTGGCGGCCGAGTTGCCGAGATCGCCGACCGCGATGTTCACCACCCGGTAGGGCAGCCCGAGCTCCTGCATGATCTCCTCCTCGATCGCCAGGATCCGCTCGTGCTCGGCGGGCGACTCCTCGGGGGCGACGAAGCTGAACATCTCGACCTTGTCGAACTGGTGCACGCGGAAGATGCCGCGCGTGTCCTTTCCCGCTGCTCCCGCCTCACGCCTGAAGCAGGGCGAGAACCCGGCATAGCGCAGCGGCAGCCGCTCGGCATCGAGGATCTCGCCATCGTGCAGCGAGGCCAGCGCAACCTCTGAGGTGCCGAGCAGGAACAGCTCGTCCTCGGGCAGGGCGTACAGCTGTTGCTCGGTGTCCGGCAGGAAACCCGTTCCATATAGCGCCCGCTCGCGCACCAGCACCGGCGGGATCACCGGCTCGAACCCATGGCCGCGTAGCTTCGTCAAGGCCCAGCTTACGAGCGCGAGCTCGACCATCACGAGGTCGCCTTTCAGATAGGCAAAGCGCGAGCCGGACAGGCTCGCCGCGCGGTCCATGTCGATCATCTCCCCCGCCAGATCGAGATGATCGCGCGCCTGGAAGGGGAAGCTCGGAACCTCCCCGACGGTCCTCAGCTCTTCGTCCTCGGGACCCGGTGCGGCACTCGCATCGGGCAGGTTTGGCAATCGCGCGATGAGCGCGTCGAGCTGCTGCTTGGCGGCGCCGGCCTGCTCGACGAGCGCCTTTACACGCGCGCTCATCTCTTGCATCTCGGCGCGCAGCTCAGGCGCGTCCTGGCCGCTCGCCTTCGCCGCCGCGAACGCCTCCGAGCGCGACTTCTGCTCGGCGCGCAGGCTCTCCGCGCTGCTCGTGGCGACACGCCAGTCGCCGTCGGCGCGCAGGATCTCATTGACGGTCTCGCTCAGCGACGGATCGCGTCGTGCGAGCGCCGTGCGTACCGCGTCGGGGTCCTCCCGGATGCGTTTGAGGTCGAGCACGCGCCGCCGCCGTCCCGCGGCGCCCTATTTCGTGGAGAGCGTGATGGTCGTGGCGGGCACGCTCTTGGCCTCGTGCCCGGAGTAGTGCGCGAGGAAGGCGGCGATCGCCTTGGCGTCGTCGCCGAGGACGATGTTCTCCGGCATGATCGCGCCCGAGAAGCCGCCGTTGCGGATCGCGTAGAGAACCTGTTCGGGGTTCTCCTTGCGGATGTTGAAGTTCGGGCCGTTCGTGGGCACGCGGTTCTTGATGCTCGTGGCCGAGCCCTCCGCGCCGACCGTCGAGAGCGTGTGACAACCCGAGCAGTGTTCGCTGAACAGCACCGAGCCACGGTAGTACGGGCTGGACTTGGCGACCTGGTTGGTCGCCGACCCGCACGCGCCGACCGCGATGGCCGAGGCGAGCAGCACCGTGACCGTGCCGGCGATCTTCGCGCGAACCCTCATGCGCGCCGGAATATATAGCCCCGCCGGGCATCCAGCCCCGGCGGGGCGATCGAGACGAGTGCCGTGCGGGGGCCGGCGAGGAGACCGAGCGGCCGTTCGGACCGGCGCGCTAGAAGCCGTGGGCCGTGCCCGCCGCACGCAGGGCCAGGAACACGACGACCAGCGCCGACAGGGCCATCACGCCGATCTCCCGGCGGACGATCTCGTTGACGATCGCCCGTTGCTCGTGCTCGGGCAGCTCGCCGACCGCCTGCGCGCTCTCGAGCTGGTGATGGTCGAGGACCATCTGCGCCGAAGCGGCGCGCAGCTGCTCGGCGATGAAGCCCACGGCCAGTGGCAGCAGCGCGTACAGATAGAAGAGATCGTCAGAGGAGTAGCGCCCCGCGACCGCCAGCGACCCGACCGCCAGCGCGTAGGCCAGCGCCGATCCCTGCCCCACGCGCAGCAGCGTCCAGAACACGCCCGCGCTGCTTTCGCCGGGCTCGCCGTCGTACCACAGCCAGGCGCCCAGAAGCCCCGAGAGGAGGTTGAGCACCGCCACCGCCAGAGCGCCGGCGACGACCGCCTGGGTCATGCGCTCCCCGGCCCTTCGAGCGGGCCGCCGAGCGCCGGCATATGCGCCCGCAGATCCGGCGATATCGAGCCGATTGCCACTATGTAACACATTGCCACAAGCGGTGATATAACAGCGTTCGGTGCTTCGCAGCTATCTCCCGGCGATCGTCTTCCTCATTCTCGGTGGCGCCGTGGGCGGGGCTTTCGCGGCGCTCAACTCGGTCATCGGCCCACGCCGCACGACGCCGCAGAAGCAGGACCCCTACGAGTGCGGCCTGCCGTCGGAGATCAAGCGGGGAATGCGCTTCGGCATCAGCTTCTACCTGATCGCGATGCTGTTCATCCTGTTCGACATCGAGGTCGTCTTCCTATACCCGATCGCCGTCGAGCTGCGGGCCTTTGGCAGCTACGCGCTGGTCGAGACGATCGTGTTCATCGTGCTGCTGTTCGTCGCCTTCCTGTACGTCTGGCGCCGGGGAGCACTCGAGTGGAGGTGAAACGCCAACCCATCGGAGCCGGGGGCGGAGAGCTGCGCGTGCAGCAGCTGAACTCGCGTCAGCTGCTACGTGGCGGCGACCTGGAAGGCGCGAACCAGCCGGCCCATCTGGAGGGCTCTGAGCTCGAACGCTACGTGCAGGAGCGCGTGATGACGACGACGCTTGACAAAACGGTCGCGTGGGCACGCTCGAACTCCTTCTTCCCCCTCGCCTTCGGGCTGGCCTGCTGTGCGATGGAGCAGTTCCACGCCGCCGGCCCGCGCATGGACATCGCGCGGTTCGGCTACGAGGCCTTTCGAGCCTCGCCGCGTCAGGCCGATCTGATCATCCTCGCGGGGCGGGTGTCGATCAAGATGGCGCCGATCATTCGCAGGCTCTACGACCAGATGCTCGAGCCCAAGTGGGCGATCTCGATGGGCGCCTGCTGCTCCTCGATGGGCGTGTTCAACAACTATGCGCTCGTGCCCGCCGACAAGTTCATGCCGATCGACGTGCACGTGCCGGGCTGCCCGCCGCGCCCGGAGGCGCTGATGCACGGGGTTCTGAAGCTGCGCAAGATGGTGCAGGACGACCCCGACATGGGTTGGCGCGAGCGCTACGGCGCCGTCGGCACGGAGGAGTCACCGTCAGATGGGTAGACACCTAGATGCCTGACGCCACGGGCTTGGAGCTGCTCGCCAGCGATCTGGGCGAGGCCGCGATCGAGACCGTGTACTTCCGCGAGCAGGCGACGATCGTGGTCGATCCGGGGCAGATCCGCACGGTCCTGGCTGCCCTGCGTGCAAAGGGGTACACGTTCATGGCGAGCCTGCATGGCGTCGACCACTACCCCGAGGAGCCGCGCCTGGGCGTGGTGTACGAGCTGCTGGACATGCGCCGGGTCGACCGTGTGAAGGTCAAGCTGCGCGTCCACACCGACGCGCCGCGGGTCGAGTCGGTGACGGCGGATTGGCCGACGGCCGACCATCAGGAGCGCGAGGTCTATGACATGTTCGGCGTCGTGTTCGAGGGCCACCCGGACCTGCGCCGGATATTGATGCCCGAGGACTACGAGGGGCATCCACAGCGCCGCGACTTCCCGATCGGGGGCGAACCGGTGATCTTCACGCGCGATGAGGCCAAATGGCTGGAGGCGCGCGAGTGAGCCCGGCATCTGAGTACCGCCGGCGCGAGCAGGGCATCGTGCTCGCGCCCGTGCAGGAGCAGCTCGGCGAGCGGTCGGGCGGGGAGACGAGCGAAGAGCTGCTGACGCTCAACTTCGGCCCCCACCACCCCGCCACCCACGGCGTGCTGCGCCTGCTGGTGACGCTGCAGGGAGAGGTCGTGCGCGACCTCAAACCGATCGTCGGCTACGTGCACACGGGCATCGAGAAGACCGCCGAGGACAAGGCCTATTGGAAGGTCATCCCGATCGTCGAGCGGATGGACTACCTGGCGTACTACTTCAACGCGATGGCCTACTGCGGCGCGGTCGAGGCGCTCGTGCAGGTCGAGGTTCCCAAGCGCGCGCAGTACCTGCGCGTGATTCATCTCGAGCTGAACCGGATCGCCTCTCATCTGATCTGGCTCGGCACGAGCGCGCTGGATCTCGGCGCGAGTTCGATCTTCCTCTACAGCCTGCGCGAGCGCGAGCTGATCCTCGATCTGTTTGAGATGTCCTCCGGGGCGCGGATGCACACGCGCTACTTCCAGGTCGGCGGTGTGATCGAGGACATCCCCACGGGCTTTGCGCGGAAGCTGCGGGAGTTCCTGGACATCATGCCCGGCAGAGCCGACGAGTACGGCGCGATCTTGAACTCCAACGAGATCGTGCTGCAGCGGCTCAGGGACACCTGCCCGCTGGACGCGGAGACGCTGCTGGGGCTCGGCGTCACAGGTCCGCTGCTGCGCGCGGCCGGCAACCCGTGGGACCTGCGCAAGGCCGACCCGTACAGCTCCTACGAGGACTTCGAGTTCAAGATCCCGGTCGGCACGGCCGGCGACAACTACGACCGGTTCGCGGTGCGGCTGGCCGAGATCTACGAGTCCGTTCACATCATCGAGCAGGCGCTCGAGGGGCTGCCGGAGGGCCCGCACATCACCGAGGACCGCAAGGTCGCGCTACCGCCCCGCCATGAGCTGGCCACCTCGATGGAGGCTCTGATTCACCACTTCAAGCTCGTCACCGAGGGATTCAGGGTGCCGCCGGGCGAGATCTACCACCCGATCGAGTCCCCCCGGGGCGAGCTCGGCTGCTACGTGCGCTCCGACGGCAGCTCCAAGCCCGCGCGAGTGCACATGCGCGATCCGTCGTTCGTCAACCTCCAGGCCCTCTCGCACATGTGCCGGGGCAGCTACATCGCCGACATGATCGCCACCACGGCGATGCTCGATCCGATCCTCGGAGGGATCGACCGATGATCCCGCGCACGTATAGCTGCGCCGGATCGGCGTCCTCGGGCGCTCGTGTGCGGAGCACACTTCGCTTCCTGCGTCCTTGCCCGGCTTGCTCTACGTGCGCGGGATGGGTGTGATGAGCCAGGTTCCGCGCCTACCCGACGGCTCGCGCACCTCGGGCTGGGACCGCCCGGCCGACCTGGAGAAGGACCCGGCGCTGATCCCGGACCCTCAGAGCACCGAGGTCCCGGCCGCGCTGAGGGCCACGATCGAGGAGGCGATGGCCCGCTACCCCGAGCGCCACTCGGCGGCGATCCCGGCGTTGCACGCCGCGCAAGAGCTGCACGGCTGGTGCTCGCCGGAGGCGATCGAGCAGGTCGCCTGCGTAATGGGAGTGACACCCGCCTACCTCGACTCGGTGGCGAGCTTCTACGACATGCTCGAGAACACCCCCGTGGGCCGCCACAGCGTGTACGTGTGCACGAACATCTCCTGCTCGCTGTGCGGCGCCGATCAGCTGCTGGAGGCGATCGAGCAGGCCGCCGGCGAGAACCCCGAGCTCAACGTGCGCGCGTTCGAGTGCCTCGGCGCCTGTGACATCGCGCCGATGGCCTCCGTCGATGGCGTGTACGTGGGCCCGCTGTCGCTCGAGGATGTCCCGCGCCTGCTCGAGGATGTGCGCGCCGGGCGTCCCGTGCTGCCTGAGAAGCAGCTCGCCACGCGCCTAGTTGCCGACCCGCACGCGAACTCGCGCGAGTTCCCGGCCCATGAGGCTCAGGCTGGAGAGAGCGGATGACCGACACGCTGCTGTTCAAGGACATCGACGAGCCCGGGCTGAACACGCTCGCCGTCTATGAAGCGCGCGGCGGGTACTCCTCGCTGCGCAAGGCGCTTGAGATGGCCCCCGAGGACGTGCTCGCCCAACTCGAATCCTCGGGCCTGCGCGGGCGCGGCGGCGCCGGCTTTCAGATGGGCAAGAAGGTCTCCTTCCTGCCGAAGGGCGCGATCGACAAGTACCTCGTGTGCAACGCCGACGAGTCCGAGCCGGGCACGTTCAAGGACCGCGAACTGATGCAGAAGAGCCCGCACATGCTGATCGAGGGGATCGTGATCGCCGCCTACGCCGCCGGCGCCACCCGCTCGTTCATCTACATCCGCGGAGAGTACGTGCTGCAGGCCGACGTGCTGGACGCGGCCCTGCGGGAAGCGCGCGACGCCGGCTACGTGGGCGAGCGGGTTCTCGGCAAGGAGCTGTCGCTGTCGCTGGTCGTGCACCGCGGCGCCGGCGCCTACATCTGCGGCGAGGAGACGGGCCTGCTGGACTCGCTCGAGGGCAAGCGCGGCAACCCGCGGTTGAAGCCGCCGTTCCCCGCCAACCAGGGCCTCTATCAGGGACCAACGCTGATCAACAACGTCGAGACGCTCTCGACCGTGCCCTCGATCATCGCCATGGGCGGCGAGCAGTACGCGAAGCTCGGCGTGCAGAGCTCCACCGGCACCAAGCTCGTGAGTGTGTCCGGGCACGTGCAACGGCCGGGCAACTACGAGATCGAGCTTGGCATCTGCTCGCGCGAGATCATCTACGGCCTCGCCGGAGGCCCGCCCGTGGGCAGCGAGATCAAGTGCTGGTTCCCCGGCGGCTCCTCCGCCCCCGTCCTCACGGCCGCCGATCTCGACGTGCCCTACGACTTCGACTCGCTCGCCAAAGCCGGCTCGATGCTCGGCTCGGGCGCGATCATCGTCGTCGACGATTCGACGCCGATCGTCGATCTGGCGCTGAAGGTCGCGCAGTTCTACCGGCACGAGTCCTGCGGCAAGTGCACGCCCTGCCGCGAGGGCACCAACTGGACCGTGAAGATGCTCGAGCGGATCGACTGCGGCGAGGCCACGCCGATGGACCTCGACATCATGGCCTCCGTCCAGGACCACATCATCGGCAACTGCCTGTGCGTGCTCGGCGATGCGATGGCGATGCCGATCGGCTCGATGATCGCCAAGTTCCGCCCCGAGTTCGAGGCGCACATTGAGGCCGCGCGCAAGCGCAACGAGCTGGTCGTGCCACCCGTGCCCGCCGACGAACAGGCGCTGCTCGCGCACGGGACGCTCTGATGCCAAGACCCGAGCAGCGAACGATCACGCTGACGATCGACGGCCGCGAGGTGCAGGCGCCGGAGAACGCGATGCTCGTGGACGCCGCCAAGCACGGCGACGTCGAGATCCCCGTGTTCTGTTACGAGCCCAAGCTCGGCAACCCGGTCGGCGCGTGCCGCATGTGCCTGGTCGAGATCGAGGGCATCGGCAAGCTGCAGACCGGCTGCTCGACGCCCGTGAAGGACGGGATGGTCGTGCACACGCAGACCGAGCGCGTGAAGGAAGCGCAGCGCTCGGTGGTCGAGTTCCTGCTGATAAACCACCCGCTCGACTGCCCGGTCTGCGACAAGGGCGGCGAGTGCCCGCTGCAGGACATCAGCTTCGGCTGGGGCGGCGGCATCTCGCGCTTCGTCGAGCCCAAGCGCCACTTCGTCAAGCCCCTGGAGCTCTCGCCGAAGATCGCGATCGACCGCGAGCGCTGCATCCTCTGCTACCGCTGTGTGCGCTTCTCCCAGGAGATCTCCGAGGACTACCAGCTGGTGCTGCTCGAGCGCGGCGCGAACTCGTTCGTCTCGACGTTCGACGGCCACCCATATGTGGCGCCCTTCAGCGGCAACATCATCGAGCTGTGCCCGGTCGGCGCGCTCACCTCGCGCGACTACCGCTTCCGCGCGCGCCCCTGGGATATCGAGGACGCCGGCTCGGTGTGCACGCTGTGCCCCGCTCAGTGCAACGTCTCGCTGACGGTCCGCGATGAGCGCGTGCTGCGTGTCCTCTCGCGTGAGAACACCGAGGTCGACGACGGCTGGCTGTGCGACCGTGGGCGCTTCGCCTATCCGCCGCCGGCGGGACAGGCCAACGGACCTGCGGGCGGCGAGGCCGGCATGGCCGTGAACGGGCTGAGCGCGAACGGAGCACATGCTCCGGCGCGCGTCACCGAGCCGCTGATCCGCGACGGCGGCGAGCTGCGCCCTGTCTCTTGGGAGCGCGCCTTCGCAGAGGCCGCCGCCGGGCTGAGACGAGCCGGCGAGCGCGCCGCCGCGATTGCCGGCGGCGGCGCCCTGAACGAGGAGGGCCTGCTGCTCGCGCGGTTGATGCGCGAAGGCCTGCGCTCGCCACATCTGGACTCGCGGGCGGCCGGCGCGCTGCCGATCGAGCTGCAGCGCTCGCTGGGTGAGCCGCGGCTGCAGGCAAGGGTCTCAGACCTCGAGTTCGCCCACTCGGTACTCGTGCTTGACTGCGATCCGATCCTCGACGCGCCGATCCTCGATCTGCGCCTGCGCAAGGGCGTTCGCCGTCACGGCATGAAGCTCGAGCGTCTCTCCGGCGCCGATCTGGAGACGGTGCGCGAGGCGGCCACGCGGCTGTCGCGGGAGGGCGAGGAGTTGGTCGTGCTGTGGGGAGAGCGTTTCGCCGGCGGTCCCGACGGCGCGGATCGGGCCAGCGCGCTGCTGGAGATCGCCGCGTCGCTGTCGCTTGCCGAGACCGAGGGCGCCGGGCTGCTCGAAGTTCCCTGCAGCGCCAACGGCCGCGGCCTGCGCGAGGCGGGCGTCCTGCCAAACGCCGAGCCGGGACTGCGACCCGCCTCCGAGACGGGCCTCGACGCCTCGGTGATCGCCGAGGCGCTCGCGGGCGGAGAGTTGAGCGCGCTGTACCTGCTGCAGGCCGATCCGCTCAGCCCGGGCGATCCCTTCGCCTCCGCAGCGGCGGCGACAGTGACCGGCAACGGCTCGAGCGCACCCACGTGGGAGCGGGCGCTGGAGCGCGCCAGCACCGTCGTCGCGCACGCTACCCACCTGACAGCGGGCATCCAGGCGCACGCCAACGTCGTCTTTCCCGCCGAGTCATACGCGGAGAAGGAGGGGACGGTCACGCACCCCGACGGGCGCCTGCAACGCGTGCGCCGCGCGGTCGCGCACGTCGGCTCCCGGCGCAGCGAGTGGCGCGTGCTCGCCGAGCTGGCCGCCCGTCTCGGTGTCGATCTGAACGTCCACGACGACAACATGGCCTCGCAGCTGCTGTTCGACGCGGTCCCCTTCTACGCGGGCGTGACGCTCGAGGAGATCGGCGGCCGCGGCGTGCGCTGGCAGGAGCGCAGAGCCTCGGGGGCGGACGCCGAGGGCGCCCCCGAGGCTCAGCAAGCGCCCCCGAAAGCGCAGGCGCACAGCGGCGCCGACGTCGAGACGCTCGGCCCGCGGGAGAGCGCATGATCGCCGCGCCGCTGGCCGTCGTCGGGTTCTACGAACCCTGGTACGTGCAGATCATCAAGGCGATCGTGATCTTCGCCGTCGGCCTGCAGCTCGTGCCGGTCGTGCTGCTCGCCGAGCGCAAGCTGCTCGGGCGCTTTCAGAGCCGCTACGGCCCCAACCGCGTCGGGCCGTTCGGCGCGATGCAGCCGCTCGCGGACATCCTCAAGCTGCTGACCAAGGAGCAGTTCAGGCCGACCACCTCGGTCGGCTTCCTGTTCGCGCTGGCGCCGGCGATCTCGATCCTGACGGCCGTCGCGGCGTTCGCGCTGATTCCCTTCGGCGACGTCCAGAACATCTTCGGCACCGACGTGGGGCTGTACGGGATCGATCCATCGGTCGGCCCTCTGTACCTGTTCGCGTTCGGCGCGATCGCCTTTTACGGGATCATGCTCGGCGGCTGGTCCTCGGGCTCGAAGTACTCGTTCCTCGGCGCGATGCGCGGCGCGGCCCAGCTGATCTCCTACGAGGTCTCCCAGGGTCTCGCGCTCGTCGGGGTGATCATCACCGCGCAGACGCTGTCGCTGACGGGCATCGTCCACGCGCAGGAGGGCATGTGGTACTTCATCCCCCAGTTCTTCGGCTTCATGGTGTTCCTGATCGCGGGCTTCGCCGAGACCAACCGCGTGCCGTTCGATTTGACGGAGGCCGACGCCGAGCTGGTGGGCGGCTACAACACCGAGTACGGGGGCGGGCGCTTCGCCTCCTACTACTTCGCCGAGTACCTGAACGTGATCATCGTCGCGGGAATCGTGACGACCGTGTTCCTCGGCGGCTGGCTGCTGCCGTTCGGCATCGACCCGCCGGGGTGGGTGGACCCGTTCATCGTCCTGTTCAAGATGTCGCTGGTCACGTTCCTGTTCATCTGGGTGCGCGCGACGCTCCCGCGCCTGCGCTACGACCAGCTGATGAGCTTCGGCTGGAAGGTGCTGCTGCCGCTGGCGACGCTCAACGCGCTCGTCACGGCGATCCTCGTGGTGGTGACCCACTGATGGCCGGGAAGCTCGAGAACGGGGAGCACGCAAAGACGCCCGTGCCGGCTTTGAACGTCACCGAGTGGAGCCCCGGTGAGGACGTGATCGTGGTCCAGCGCTCCCCCAAGCCCGGTCCCAGGCGCAGCGCATGGCGCACCTTCCGCGAGACGGCGCGTGGCTTGAGAACCACCTTCGGGCGGATCGCGGAGGGCCCGACGACGGTCCAGTATCCAGAGGAGAAGGTGCCCGTGTATCCGCGCTTTCGCGGACGGCACAAGCTGCACCGCTTCGAGGACTCGAATCTGGAGAAGTGCGTCGGCTGCTCGCTGTGCGCCGCCGCCTGCCCGGCCGACTGCATCCGCGTGGTCGCCGCCGAGAACACGCCCGAGCATCGCGTCTCGGCGGGCGAGCGCTACGCGGCCGTCTATGAGATCAATCTGTCCCGCTGCATCTTCTGTGGCTACTGCGAGGTCGCCTGCCCCTTCGACGCGATCACGATGGGCCACGACTACGAGCTCTCCGACTACGACCGCACGGACCTGATCTTCACCAAGGAGATGCTGCTCGCCGAGCCGCTGGAGCGCACCCCGCTGAGAAACGAGGGCGAATGAGGACCGGGGCGCTCGCCGCATGAGCTCGATCGTGTTCTTCATCGCCGCCGCCGGCGCGATCACGGGCGCCGTCGGCGTGGTCGTGCTGCGCAACCCCTTCTACAGCGTGCTCGCGCTCGTCGGGCACCTGCTCTCGCTGGCCGTCCTGTTCCTGCTGCTGCGCGCGGAGTTCGTCGCGGCCGTGCAGGTGGTCGTGTACGCGGGCGCGGTGATGGTCCTGTACGTGTTCGTCGTCGCCTATGTCGGCGATCAGACCGAGTCCCTCGGAGAGCGGCTGCGCGGGCCGGGCCCCGTCGGCTCGCAACTGCGCCTCGGCGGGGCGATCCTCGCCGGGGCGCTGCTCGTGGAGCTCCTGATCGCCCTGCTCGGCACGGGCCTTGAGGCGATCGACGGGAAGGGCGCCCCATACAGCCCCGGCCCGGAGACGTTCGGCACGCCCGCATACATCGGCAAGCTGCTACTGACGCGCTTCCTGCTGGCGTTCGAGGTCGCCTCCTTCCTGCTGCTGATCGCCGCCGTCGGCGGCGTCGTGTTGGCGCGCAGGCGCCGGGGCCTGGACGAGCGAGAGGACGAGCGAGACCGGCTCACACCGCTTGATCTGCTGCGCCCGAGCGGCAGCGGCACGATGGCCGAGGGAGTCGGCAGAAGGCCATGAGCATCGCCTGGTATCTGGCCGTCTCGGCGATCGTCTTCGCGCTCGGCGCGATCGGCGTGATCACGCGCCGCAACCCGCTCGTCGTGCTGCTGTGCCTGGAGCTGATGCTGAACGGCGGGAACCTCGCCCTGATCGCCTTCTCGCGCATGTGGGGAAACGGCGACGGGCAGATCCTGGCGGTCGTGGTGATGACCGTCGCCGCCTGCGAGGTGTGCATCGGCCTGGGCATGATCGTCGCGCTCTACCGCCGCCAGCTGCCGATCGACGTCGATGAGCTGCGGGAGCTGCAGGGCTGATGGCCACCACGACGTTCGCCTGGCTGGTGCTGGCCTTCCCCTTGCTCGGCTCGCTGGTGATCGCCTTCGGCCACCGCTCGCTGCCCAGGCGCAGCGCCGGGTGGATCGGGACCGGGGCGATCGCCCTCTCCTTCCTGGCCGCTCTCGGAGCGCTGATCGCGCTGCAGAGCCACGACCCCGCCCATCGCCAGTTCGTCTCCTCGCTGTGGAACTACGTATCGACGGTCAGCGTCGACGCGCAGATCTCGATCCTCGTCGATCCGCTGTCGGTGTTCATGATCCTGATCGTCACCGGGGTCTCAACGATGATCCACCTGTACTCGATCTCCTACATGAACGAAGATCGGGGCTTCGCGCGGTACTTCTCCTATCTGAACTTCTTCGTGTTCGCGATGCTGCTGCTCGTGCTGGCGGGGAACTTCCTGCTGCTGATCGTCGGCTGGGCATTCGTCGGCGCCGCTTCCTACCTGCTGATCTCCTTCTGGTACCGGCGCACGACCGCCACGCGCGCGGGGATCAAGGCGTTCGTGATCAACGTGGTCGGCGACGTGGGGCTCGTGCTGGGCACGTACTTCATCTTCAAGCACACCGGCACACTCGACTTCTTGAAGAGCTTCCACGCGGCCGAAGCGGGCGTCTTCGGTCACGGCAAGAACGAGACCGATCTGCTCGCCGGCTGCCTGTTGCTGCTCGTGGGAGCGTGCGCCAAGTCGGCGCAGATCCCACTGCACACATGGCTCCCGGACGCGATGGAGGGCCCGACGCCGGTCAGCGCGCTGATCCACGCCGCGACGATGGTCACGGCGGGCGTCTACCTGATCGCGCGCATGCACACGCTGTTCGAACTGGCGCCGGCGGCAGAGGACGTGGGCGCGGTGATCGGCGCGAGCACGCTGCTGATCGCCGCCACGATCGCGCTCACGCAGACCGACATCAAGCGCGTGATCGCCTACTCGACGATGTCGCAGGTCGGCTACATGATCATGGGCGTGTCGGTGGGCGCCTACGCGGCCGGGCTGTTTCACCTGATGACGCACGCGTTCTTCAAGGCGCTGCTGTTCATGTCGGCCGGCTCGATCATCGGGGCGATGGCGGGCGAGCAGTCGCTGAACCGCATGGGCGGCTTTCGCCGGGTGCTGCCGTTCACCTACTGGTGCTTCGTGATCGGCGGCCTGGCGCTGTCGGGCATCCCGCCGTTCTCCGGCTTCTTCTCCAAGGACGAGATCCTGCTCGTGACAGGCGAGCGCGGTGGCTGGCATTGGGCGCTGTACGTGATCGGCTACATCGGCGCGTTCATGACGGCGATCTACACCTTCCGGATGATCTTCCGTGCCTTCTACGGCGAGCCCGTGCCCGAGGCGCTCGAGCTGAAAGCGGGCAAGCTGCATCACGCCGAGCAGCCCACCAACCCAGGCACCGGTGAAGTCGAGGACACGGCAGTCGGCTTCCCCGGTCCGTTCCACACGATCGCCGAGCGGGCGCTGCCGATGCGGATCGCGATGGGCGTGCTCGCGCTCGGAGCGATCGGCGCCGGGCTGGTGCAGATCCCGAACGTGGACTTCGTGATCGACGACTTCCTGCGCCCGAGCTTCGCCACCTCCGCGCTGTATGAAACACGCACGCGCGATGGTCTGCTGGTGTTCGGTCTGACGCTCGGGGCCGTGCTGGGGCTGGCGGGCATCGCGATCGCCTATCGCGTGTGGGTGAAGCGCCCGGGCACCGCCGAGCGGGTGCGCGAGCGGGTGCGGCCGCTGTATGAGCTGTTCGTGCACAAGTGGTACTTCGACGAGCTGATCGACACGATCGTCGTGCGCCCGGCCGCCGCCGCGGGGCGCTTTGCGAAGAACACCTTCGAGCGGGTCGTCGTGGACGACACGCTGATCGGCGGCACAACCGGGCTGGTGCGCGCCGGCTCGGCCGCGGTGCGCGCCGCGCAGAGTGGCTTCGTGCGCTACTACGCCGCCCTGCTCGTGCTGGGCGTGGCGGGCGTCGGCTTCTACTTCCTGCTGCAGTCATGAGCGTCTGGGGCTGATCTGATGCCACCGCTCTCGATCCTGCTGTGGCTGCCGGCCGCCTGCGGCCTGCTCGGCGCGATGTTCTCGCTCCTCGGACGGCGCGCGGGCGTGGTCGAGGTCGCCGAGCTGCCGCCGGGGCGCACCAGCGTCGAGGGAACCGTCGAGCGCCTGAGCACCTCGGGCGTGCTGGCGCTGCTCGGCTCGCTCGGCGCGCTGGCGCTGGCGATCGGCTATATCGCCGACTACTCGCCGAGCGCTCACGGCCTCACGCACGTCACCGACGTCGTCTGGATCTCCGAACTGGGCATCCACTACAAGCTCGGAATCGACGGGCTGAACGTGTTCATGATCGGCCTGACCACGCTGCTGTTCGCGGCCGCCGTGATCGCCGCGAACCTGCGCGAGTGGGAGCGGCCGCGGCTCTTCTACTTCAGCTTCATGGTGGCCGAGTCGGCCGTGTTGGGCGCACTGATGGCGCAGGATCTGGCGCTGTTCGTCGCCTTCTTCGATCTGATGTTGATCCCCTTCTACTTCCTGATCGGCGTGTGGGGCCGGGACACACCCTCCTCCACCCGCGTGAAGGCGACGATCAAGCTCGTGATCTACACGCTCGTCGGCTCGCTGCTGATGCTGGCGGCGGCGATCGCCACGGGCGTGCTGGCCTCCCAGCAGGGCGGTGGGCACATCACGTTCGTGCTCTCCTCGCTGCAGCAGCTGCCGCTGAGCCGTGGCTCGCAAGAGTGGATCTTCCTGTTCTTCGCCGCCGCCTTCCTCGTGAAGATGCCGGCGTTCCCCCTGCACGGCTGGATGCCCGACGGCTACAAGGCGATGCCGATCGAGGTGCTGATGGTCTTCTCGGGCGTACTCTCGAAGATCGGCGCGTACGGCTTCTTGAAGATCGTGCTGCCGCTGTATCCACAGGCGGCGGCCCACTTCCAGACGCTGATGCTGCTGATCGCGCTGGCCTCGATCCTGTACGGCTCGGCGATCGCCTTCACCCAGACCGATGCGCGCCTGATCGCGGGGTACTCCTCGGTCGCGCAGCTCGGTTTCATCACGCTCGGGATCTTCGCGCTCAACCCGCAGGGGGCGCAGGGGGCACTGCTGCAGATGGTCAACCACGGGCTGGTCGTGGCGCCGCTGCTGTTCATCGTCGCGCTGCTGTCCCAGCGAGCGGGTGGCTCGGAGGACATCCGCGAGATGGGCGGGCTCGCCTTCCGCGCGCCCGTGCTGGCGACGATCTTCTTGATCGTGGCGCTCGCCACGCTGGCAATGCCCGGCTCCTCGAACTTCGTCGGCGAGTTCATGATCCTGCTGGGCGTGTTCAACGCCAAGCTGGCGATCGCCGTGATCGCCTTCACGGGCGTGGTGATGGCGAGTGTGTACGCGCTGCGGCTGTTCATCAGGGCGATGCACAACCGCGTCGGGCGAGACGCCGACTCTCGCGAGATCACGCTTCGCGACGGGGTCGTGCTCGTGCCGCTGCTCGCGGTGATCGTGTTCATGGCGCTCTACCCGCAGCTCGCCCTGCACCGCAGCGAAGGCTCGGTGAAGGTCGCCGTGACCCCCGCACAGACGGACTCGAGCAACGCCAAGACGGCGTCGATTCAACCGGGCTTTGGGGCGAGCGGCGAATGAAGCCGGTCCTGATCGCATCGCTCGCCAGCGCCCACCTGAAAGGCCCGCACGTCGACTTCGCCGGCCTCTCCCCTCTGATCGCCCTGCTCGCGGGCGCGGTGCTCGTGCTGATCGTGGGCCTCATCAGCACGGGCTGGGTGCGCGCGCAGTTGGTGCCGGCGCTGTGCCTGCTCGCGCTCGCGGCGAGCGCGGGGCTGACGATCTGGCAGTGGAACGACCCGAAGTCGATCGTCTCGGGGGCGCTGCGCGTCGACGATCTCTCGCTCGTGCTGAATCTGATCCTGGTCATGGGCGGCGCCTTCACGGTGCTGCTCGCATGGCGCTCGCTGGCGGCGCGGGAAGCCGCTCATGGAGAGTTTCACGCGCTGCTGCTGACCTCGATCGCCGGCATGGCGCTGCTGGTCGCCGCACAGAACACGGTCGCGCTGTTCGTAGGCCTGGAGCTCCTGTCGATCCCGCTGTACGTGCTGTGCGCGACCGAGCTCAAACGCGAGCACTCGCTGGAGTCGGGGCTGAAGTACCTGATCGTCGGCTCGGTTGGCTCGGCCACGCTGCTGTACGGCCTGGCGATGATCTACGGCGCCACCGGGGCGACCGATTTCGGCGCGATCGCGGATGCGCTCTCGCGGGGCAGCCTGGCAACCGATCCGCTGACCCTGACGGGGATCGCGCTGTGCGTGGCGGGGCTCTGCTTCAAGGCGTCTGTCGCGCCGTTTCACCAGTGGACGCCGGACGTCTACGAGGGCGCGCCGACGCCCGTGACGGCTTTCATGGCTGTCGCCACGAAGGCCGCCGCGCTGGGCGTGTTCATACGCCTGTTCGACTTCGCGCTGATCTCCACGCATGGCAGCTGGGGCCAGGCGCTGGCGGTGCTCGCGACGATCACGATCCTCGTCGGCAACGTGGGCGCGCTGGGACAGTCCTCGCTGAAGCGCATGCTCGCCTACTCCTCGGTCGCGCAAGCCGGCTACATGCTCGCAGGCATCGTCGTGGCGACGCAGCTCGGCGTGCGCGCGACGGTCTTCTACCTCGCCGTGTACGTGTTCATGAACATGGCCGCCTTCGCGGTGATCGTCGTGCGCGAGCGCGAGAGCGGCCTGGGCGACTCGATCGCGGCGGTGACCGGTCTCGGGCGCGAGCGCCCACTGCTGGCCTGGCCGATGACGATCTCGATGCTGGCGCTCGCCGGGATTCCCGCCACGGCCGGCTTCATGGGCAAGTTCTACTTGATCGATGCCGCCGTGTCGGGCTCCTACGCGTGGCTGGGGGTGGTGATCGTGATCGGCTCGATGATCTCGCTCGGCTACTACCTGCCGGTGATCGCCGCGATGTGGATGCGCGAAGCGCCCACCGGCCAGGCGCAGCCCGGCGCCGCGCTGCCACCCGCGGGCGCTCTGCCCCCGGGCCCAGAGGGGCTGCCCGCGCTCGCGGGCGGATCGCCCGAGCTCGACGAGCAGCGCCACAGCCCGCAACCGGAGGTGGTGTTCGTGGCGGTGCTCGCAGCCGTCGCGACGATCTTCTTCGGGATCGTCCCCCAGCCGCTGTTCGACCTCGTGCACCACGCCGGCAGCGCGCTCGGCGGGCTGCTCTGAGCCGACGTCAGGGCCTACAGTCTCTCGGGTGAGCGCCGTCAAGGACAGCGAGTTCGGAGTGCTGCTGGACATCGACGGCGTGCTGTACGTCGGGGACGAGCCGATCGCGGGCGCGCACGAGGCGTTCTCGGAGTTGCGGCGGTTGAGCGCGGGGGTGCGGCTGGTCACGAACACGACCTCGCGGCCGCGGCGCGCCGTTCACGAGCATCTGCTCGGGTTGGGCTTCGAGGTCGCGCTCGAGGAGGTGCTGACGCCGGCCGCGATGGCCGTCGCCCACTGCCGCGAGCGCGGTTATCGGTCGGTCGCCGTGCTGGCCAGCGAGAGCCTGCGCGAGGACCTGGCCGAGCTCGAGCCGTTCGCGACGGGGAGCACCGCGGACGCCGTGATCCTGGGAGATCTCGGGAGCGGGTTCACGGCGGAGGTGCTGAACGGGGCCTTCCGCCTGCTGATGGACGGCGCCGAGCTGGTGGCGCTGCAGCACAATCGCTACTGGCGCCGGGCCGATGGCCTCGCCTTGGACGTCGGCGCATATTCCGCCGCTCTGGAGTACGGGACCGGACGCGAGGCGGTCGTGGTCGGCAAGCCGGCGGCGGCCTTCTTCTTGGCCGCGATCGCCGACATGGGACTGGAGCGCGCCGTGATGGTCGGCGATGACGTCGAGGCGGACGTCGGCGGAGCGATGGCGGCCGGGTTGCCGGCCGTGCTGGTGAGGACGGGCAAGCACCGGGCGGACGCCTTGATCGCCCGGGTGACGCCAACGGCGATCGTCGACTCGATCGCCGACTTCCCGGATCTGTTCGCGCGCCTTCCGTCCGCGCAGGCCTAGGCAGCTCTCCGAGGCCGCCGCTACAGCCGTCCGGAAGCCTCGGCGGCGACCTCGGCGTCCTTCAGCTGTCGCTCGACGAGATCCAGCCCAGCCTCCCAGAAGCCGGGGTCGGCGAGATCGATGCCGACGATCTGCCCGAGCTCCTCGGGACTGCGCGAGCCACCGGCGGCGAGCAGCTCCAGGTAGCGCGGCACGAGCTCTGAGCCGGTCTGCTCGTAGCGCTCGTACACCGACAGCGCCAGCAGTTGCCCGTAGGCGTATGCATAGACGTAGCCGGGGCTGCCGATGAAATGCGGGATGTAGGACCACCACGAGCGATAGCCCTCGGTGATCTCCACCGAGTCGCCCAGCAGCTCGCCCTGGCTATCGGCCCACAGCTCGCCGAAGCGCTCCACCGACAGCTCCCCCTCCTCGCGGCGCGCGGTGTGCACGAGGTCCTCGAAACGGTTCATCGCCACCTGGCGAAAGACCGTCGCGATCGTGTCCTCGAGGTTCTCCGCCAGCAGCGCCAAGCGCGAGGCGGGCGCCGAATCCTCCTCCAGCAGCCGCCCGAAGACGACCGTCTCGCCGAACACCGATGCGGTCTCGGCGAGCGTCAGCGGGGTGCTTTGGTGGAAGATTCCCTGGCGTGCGGCGAGCGAGAAATGGACGCCGTGGCCAAGCTCGTGCGCGAGCGTCAGCACATCGCGCCGGCGTGCGGTGTAGTTGAGCAGCACGTAGGGCTGGACCGAGGGCACCCCCGAGGCGCAGAAGGCGCCGCCACGCTTGGCCGGGCGCACGGGCGCGTCGATCCGCCGCTCGTCGAAGAAGCGCCTTGCGAGGTCGCCCAGCTCGGGGGAGAAAGAGGCATAGCAGTCGAGCACGATCTCGCGCGCCTGCGCAAACGGGAAGCTGACCTCGTCCTCGGTGACGGACGCCATGCGGTCGTAGTCGGCCAGCCGCTCGATGCCGAGCAGCTTCGCCTTCAGGCGATACCAGCGGCGGGGTATCTCGTTGCGGGCGCGAACCGCCTCGATCAGGGCTCGCACGGACTCGTCACTGGCCTCGTTGGCGAGGTTGCGGGCGGCCAGCCAGTGCGGGTAGCTGCGCAGCCGGTCGTCGATGCCCTTGTCGGCCAGCAGCGTGTTGAACAGAAAGGCGCGCGTGCGCAGTCCCGGAGCCAGCGCCGCGGTGACGGCCTCGGCGGTCGAGCGCCGCTGCTCGCGGTCAGACAGCGCCAGGCGGCTGAGCGCGACGTCGAGCGCGGCCCGCTCCTCACCACCCTCGCCCGGCAGCTCGACGTCGATCGCGGAGGTCAGCTCCTCGAACAGGCGCGTCCATGCGCCGGCGCCGGTGAGCGACTTCTCCGAGAGGATCTTCTCCTCCGGCTCTGTGAGCAGGTGCTCGCGGTAGCGGCGGATGTTGCGCAGGTGGTGGCGACAAAAGTCCAGGCCCTCGCCGGCCAGGAGCCGCTCGGCGTGCTCGTCCTCGAGCGCCGCCCACTCGAGCTCGAAGAACAGCAGCCGCGTCTCGATCGCGGTGCCGCGCTCCTGGGCGAGCTGAAGCAGCGCGCCGTTGGCCGGGTCCGCGGTGTCGGTGGAGAAGCGCAAGGCCGCGTAGGTGCCGGCACGGCCGACGAGCTCGTGGATGACCGCCAGCTCGCCCATCGCCTCGCACAGGCCATCGGAGTCGAGCTCCTGGAGCTTGGCGGCGTAGCGCTCAGCGAAGGCCTCGGCCCGCGTGAGGGCCTCCGTGAGCCTGCTCTCGACGCCGTCTGGCCCCTCGCCGTCGACGAGCGGTTCTAGGTCCCAGGCGGTGCCCTCGAGCTCGGGATCGCTCGACTCGGGGGTGGCTGTCGCGGCCATCGCCTCGCAGCTTACTGCGAGGCTCTCCGCCAGCCGCCGCCGCGCCTGTCGCTAATCGCCGGAAAGCGCCTGCAACGGGTCCAGGCGGGCCGCGCGGCGGGCCGGCAGCTGCGCCGCCAGCAGCCCAGCGACCGCCGAGATCACGAGCAGGGCGACGAGCGTCCCCGCCGGGATCGAGAGCACGTAGCCGGAATCGGACAGGGCGAAGGTCACGACGAGAACCGCCCCCACGACCCCGATCACGAGACCGAAGACGCCGCCGATCAGCGAGGTGATCACAGACTCGTAGCGGATCATCTGGCGCACCTGCGGGCGGGAGGTGCCGATCGCGCGCATCATCCCCAGCTCGCGCGTGCGCTCGTAGATCGAGAGGATCAGGGTGTTGACGATCCCGAACAGCGAGACGATCACCGACAGCGCCAAGAGCACGTAGATCAGCGCGAGCAGCGTGTTGATCTGGTTGGACTGGTCCTGCTTGAACTGCGCGGCCGTGCGCGAGCGGGCCTGAGGGAAGTCTTCGTCGAGCAGCTTGTTGACGGCGGGCTGCACCTGCGCGTTGGTGGCGCCGGGGGCGTATGAGACGAAGTTCAGGGCATCTTCACGCTGCCCGAAGGCGGCGCGCGCAAGCGGCAGGCCGATCGCGAGATCGCCCAGCAGGCGCGCGTTGTCGTTGGCGATTCCCCGCACGGTCAGCGACACGACGCGGTTCGAGGGCGTGAGCATCGAGATCGTCTGCCCGAGCTTGAAGTGGTGATCGCTCGCGTAGCCTTTGGTCAGCACCACACCCGTGACGCCCAGCCCCAGCAGGGCGGCATTCGAGCCCTGCTTCCATTCGACCCGGTAGACGCGCTCGAAGGAGCCCGGGTCGATCGCAGTGACGGATGAGTTCTCGCTGCTCCCACGCAGCCGGGCGACGGTGAAGGCGATCGGCGTGACGCTGGCGACGCCCGGCACTCCACGGACGGCCGGCGCGACGAGCGCCGGAATCCCCTGTTCGGTGCCGGCCTGGGAGTTCTCGATGATCAGGTTGCCCGCGAAGGAGCGGCTGACGGCCTGGTCGATCGTCGCCTTCGTGCCGTCCGCGAGCACGGCGACGAACGTCACGAGCGCGAGGCCCACGGTCAGAGCCGCCGCGGTGATCATCGTGCGGCCGGGCTGGCGAATCGAGTTCTCCTGTGCCAGACGGCCGGTGATCCCGCGCCAGCGCACGAGCACCCCGATCGCCCGGGCGAGCGCGGGCACGATGCGGTGGCGGGCGGGACCGCCCCCGCGGGCCAGGCGCACGAGCAGAATCGTCACGTACACGGCCAGCGCCACGAGCCCGATCACGAAGACGGCCCCGGATTTGAGTAGCCCCCCCACGATGACGACGACAAGCGCGGCAATCAAGCCGCGAATCAGCACTCCCACCCCCGTCAGCGCGTGCAGCTCGCTCTCCACCCCCTCGCGCATCGCCGCCAGCGGCGGCACGCGCGTCGCGCGCAGCGCCGGCGCGAGACCTGCGAGCACGGTCACGATCGTTCCGATCAGCAGCGAGACGACGATCGTGCGCGTCTCGATCACGGTTCCGCTGTCGGGCAGATCCGCCCCGAAGGCCTTGAACAGCTCATTGAGCGCGGGCGCCAGCGCGATCCCCGCGAGCAGCCCGAGCACCGAGCCGCCGATGCCGAGCAGCAGCCCTTCGGCGACGACCGAGCGCATGATCTGCGAGCGCGAGCCGCCGAGCGTGCGCAAAAGCCCGAACTCCCTCGTGCGCTGCGCGACGGTGATCGAGAAGGTGTTGAAGATGATGAAGGCGCCGACGAACAACGATACGTAGGCGAACACGAGCAGGAACGTGCGGATGAAGCTCAGATTGTCTTCGAGATCCGAGGACTGCTTGGCCGCCTGCTGCTCGCCCGTGCGCACGTCGACCGTTCGCGGCAGCAGCGCGCGGATGCGCGCGCGCAGCTGGGCGGGCGTGACGCCGGGCTGGGCGGCTACGTCGATCGTGTCGAACTGGCCCTGCTCGCCCACGACTCGCTGCGCCTCCGCAAGCGTCATCAGCGCCGCGCCGGCCCCGCCAAAGGATTCCCCGCCGCCGAACTTCACGATCCCCACGATCGTGTAGCGCTTCGCCGGCGCCGAGCCGGCCACGAGCATCTGCCGGCCAACCTTCAGATCCGCCCGTTCGGCAGTGGCCTGGTCGATCGCCACTTCGTCTGCGTCGTTGGGGAAGTGGCCCTTGATCGGCGAGAAGGACTCGAAGCGCTTGGGCATGACCGCCGCCACGAACGCCGGGGCGCCGCCAGTCGTCAAGCGTTTGCGATTGACGTCCAGGAACGTCGCGGGGGTGAAGATGCCGCCGGCCGCCTCGGCGACGCCCGGCGTGGAGCGCACGCGCGCGAGCATCCGATCGGTGATCGGCGAGACCTGCGCGCGGGTTTCGCTGCCGAGTTTTTCGGCTGGGCTGATGACCACGTCGTCGCCCTTGTTGGCGGTCTTGAAGATCCCCGCGAAGGACTGGTTGATCGTGTCGGTGAGCACGTAGGTGCCCGCCATCAGCGCCACGCCCAGCGCGATCGCGATGCCCGTCAGCAGCACGCGCAGCTTGCGCTGCCTGAAGCCGCGCAGCACGAGCTTCGCCATCAGGCTCCTCTCGTGAAGGCCGGACGCGCGCTGGTTGGCGTGAGAGCAGACGGCCGCGCTCGGGCGGCCATCAGCCGATCGCCTTCATCAGATCGTGTGCCTCGCCGGCCGTGACTGCCCTGCCGTCGTGCACGATCCGTCCATCCGCCAGCACCAGCAGGCGATCGGCGAACGAGGCGGCGTGGGCGTCGTGGGTGACCATCACGACGGTCTGTGAGAAGTCGTCGACGGCGTGGCGCAGGAGGTCGAGCACGTCGTTGGAGGCCTTCGAGTCGAGATTGCCTGAGGGCTCGTCGGCGAACACGACCGCCGGACGCGAGACGAGCGCCCGCGCGACCGCCACGCGCTGCTGCTGGCCGCCGGAGAGCTCCGCGGGGCGGTGGCTGAGCCGATCGCGGATGCCGACCGTGTCGACGAGCCGGTCGAACCACTCGCGATCGGGCTTGTTCCCGGCGATCGACAGTGGCAGCAGGATGTTCTCTTCGGCGTTCAGCACCGGCAGCAGGTTGAAGGTCTGGAAGATGAAGCCGATGCGATCCCGCCGCAACTGCGTGAGCCGCTTGTCGTCGAGATCGGTCAACTCGACGCCGTCGATGCGCACGTCGCCGGAGGTGGGACGATCCAGACCGGCCAGCGTGTGCATGAGCGTCGACTTGCCGGAGCCAGACGGTCCCATGATCGCCGCGAAGCGCCCGCTCGGGAAGTCGACGCTCACACCCGCGAGCGCGTCGACGGCGACCTCGCCCTCGCCGTAGCGGCGGCGGAGATCGTGGGCCTCGACAATGCTGCGGGAGCCGTTTTCGGCGCTAACGGAATCCACTGTCGCGCAGTCTAGGAGAATCCCTCACACCGCCCAGCGACGTCCGGGAGACTCCCTAGCATCGACCGCCCGATGCACGAGACGACTCCCGGAGTGTTCCTGCTCGCACGCCCGTCGATCGACATTGAGGGTATGCGCGGCTACCTCGCCGACGTCGGCGGTGAGTCGTGGCTGGAGCGGCGGATCGAGGAGGCCGGGGGCAATCCGAACGGCGGCGAGCTGGTCGTCGAGTTCGGCGGGCGCGCCTGTTACCGCAGCTGGGAGCCAGGCCTGAACCCGAACGTGACGAAGGTGCGAGCCGATCAGCGCGAGTACTTCGCCAACATCCTGCGCTCGGCGCACGGCAGCGTGCTCGAGCACGCGAACTACTCGTTCGCGCTGCGGAATGTGAGCCGTGTTTTCACCCACGAGATTGTCAGGCATCGCGCCGGCTCCGCCTTCAGCCAGGAGAGCCTTCGCTACGTGCGCCTCGCCGAGATTGGCTTCCGCGTCCCGCCCGCGCTCGAGCCGGTGCGCGAGCAAGTGCTGGCGATCGTCGAGCAGCTCGAGGAATTCCAGGTGAGCGCCGCGAACGAGCTGGGCATCGACGAGGAGGGCGTGCCCTTCCACGTCAAGAAGGAGGTCACCTCGGCGCTGCGACGTCTCGCGCCGATCGGTCTCAGCACCGACATCATCTGGACGGCGAACACGCGCACGCTGCGTCACGTGATCGAGATGCGCACGGCCACGGGCGCCGAGGAGGAGCTACGCCTCGTGTTCGACAAGATCGCCCGGATCATGCAGTCCGAGGCGCCCGGCCTCTTCCAAGACTTCGCCGTCGCCGATGACGGCTCGTGGGTGCCCGAGCACCGCAAGGTCTAGTGGGCGGACTCAGCGCGACCGGCCGAGTTCTGGCCGGCGTGGGCGTGCTGGCGCTGATCGCCGGCGCGGTGCTGGAGATCGCGGGTGCAGACGTTGCGAAGATCATCGGCGCGGGCCTGCTGGGACTCGCGGGCATCGCGTTCGTCGCCCTCGTGTTCCTGCTCGTCGGGGAAAGCGAAGACCGCGACCGCAAGCGCGATCCTCGCGACTGAGGCGGGCTCAGTCCTCCTCGGCCTGCATCTCCTTCACGCGCTCCTCGAGCCGTGCGGTGACGGCCGGGTCGCGCAGCGTCGTCACGTCGCCGAGCGCGCGGCCCTCGGCGATGTCGCGCAGCAGTCGGCGCATGATCTTGCCGGAGCGCGTCTTGGGCAAATCATCGGACCAGATGATCCGCTTGGGCCGGGCGAACTTGCCGATCCGCTCGGCCACGGTCGCGCGGATGCCCTCGACCGTCTGCTCGTCACCGAGAAGATCCCCTTGAAGGGTCACGAACGCGACGATCGCCTGTCCGGTGTCCTCGTCGTGCTGTCCGATCACCGCCGCCTCGGCCACGTCCGGGTGCGCCACGATCGCCGACTCGAGCTCGGCAGTCGAGAGGCGATGCCCGGAGACGTTGACGACGTCGTCGATCCGCCCGATCACCCACAGGTAGCCGTCTGAGTCGCGCCTGGCGGCATCGCCCGCCAGGTAGGTCTCATTGCCAAAGCGCTTGAAGTACGTCTCGACGAAGCGCTCCTGCTCCTTGTAGAGGGTCCGCAGCATCGACGGCCACGGGCGTGTGAGCACGAGCAGACCCTGGCCCTCCGCGATCGCCTCGCCCGTGGACTCGTCGCGCACCTCCGCGAACACGCCCGGGAAGGGCTGGGTCGCCGAGCCGGGCTTCGTGGCGATGATGCCGGGTAGCGGCGTGATCATGATCGCGCCCGTCTCCGTCTGCCACCAGGTGTCGACGATCGGGCAGCGCTCGGCGCCGATCACCTTGTGGTACCAGAGCCATGCCTTCGGGTTGATCGGCTCGCCGACGGAGCCCAGCAGGCGCAGGCTCTGCAAATCGTGCCCGTTCGGCCACTCTGCCCCCCACTTCATGCACGCGCGGATCGCGGTCGGCGCGCAATAGAGGATCGTGACGCCGTAGCGCTCGACGATCTCCCACCAGATGCCCTTGTGCGGGTAGTCGGGGGCACCCTCCCACATCACCGAGGTGGCGCCGTTCGCCAGCGGCCCGTAGACGATGTAGGAGTGGCCGGTGACCCAGCCGACGTCGGCGGCGCACCAGTACACGTCGGACTCGGGCTTCAGATCGAACACCAGCCGGTGGGTCGCGGCGACGCCCGTCAAATAGCCGCCGGTCGTGTGCAGGATGCCCTTGGGCTTGGCGGTCGAGCCGGAGGTGTAGAGGATGAACAGCGGGTGCTCGGCGTCGAGCGGCTCGGGCGGGCAGGCGGGATCGGCGGCCGCGAGGATCTCGTCGTAGAAGAGGTCGCGCCCGTCCTGCATCTGGCAGGGCGTACCGGAGCTCCTGACGACGACGATCTTCTCCAGCGAGGCGAGATCGCCCATCACCTCGTCGACCCGGTCCTTGACGGGCGCCGTCTTACCCTTGCGCGCGGCTCCGTCGACGGTGATCAGGAGCTTCGCCTCGGAGAACTCCATGCGCTCGCGCACCGCCTCGGCCGAGAAGCCGCCGAACACGACGTTGTGCGGGGCGCCGATCCTCGCGCAGGCGAGCATCGCCACGGCCACCTCGGGAATCATCGGCAGGTAGATCCCGACGACATCGCCCTTGCGCACCCCCTGATCCTTCAGCGCATTGGCGAAGCGCTCGACCTCGGCGAGCAGTTGCGCGTAGGTGATCTCGCGCTCCTGCCCCTCCTCGCCACGCCAGTGAAAGGCGACACGATCGCCCCTGCCCGCGATCACATGGCGGTCGAGACAGTTGTAGGAGACGTTCAGCGTGCCGCCGGTGAACCATTTGTAGAACGGCGGATCGTCATCGTCGAGCACACGCGTCCACTTCTGAAACCAGTCCAGCTTCTCCGCCTGCTCGGCCCACCACCCCTGCGGATCGCGCGCGGCCTGCTCGTACACGTCCGGATCGCCGAGGAGCGCCTGCTCGCGAAACTCGGCGGGAGGGTCGAAGCTCTCGATGTCCAGCAGCGCGGCGAGCTGCTCGTCTAGCGCCTGCCCACCGCCAAGATCGGGCTCACCGGCCATGCTTGCTCCTACCCGCTCGCGCCGCGCTTGCGCCTGCGCTTGCGGGAGCTGAGCACGGGTGGCTGCGCCGGCGCCGGTGCGACGTCGCCGGCGCCCGTGGAGAGGGCAGGCTGCCCGTCTGCCGATCGCGCGGCGTCGCGCATCTGCGCGCGCGAGGGCCACGGCCGCGCCTGTCCGTCGAGCCAGGCAGGCGGCTCCTGATTGGGCCATTTGCCGACGTACAAGATCCCCATCATGACCATCCAGAAGGCGGGCACGATCTCGAGCGTCGCCCCCCCGATCGGCAGGAAGACAAGCACGCCCGTGAGCATTCCGAGGATGCCCATCCAGCGCGGCAGCAGCCCGACGCGCAGCGCGTTCACGGTCGTCGCGACTATCCCGACGGCGAACGACAGTCCCGCCAGCAGATCGACATAGCTGATGACCATGTTCGGGGTGCCCTTCGTGAGGGCGACGTCGACGGCGTGGTTGGTGAAGTCGTGGCCGACCGCGAATTTGTGCGTCTCGATCGCGCTGACGATCTGATGGCCGACACTCACAACCGCCAGTGAGATGCCCCCGACCAGGACGAGCATCCGTGCCGCCTTCCAGCTCTCTGGCCGCCGGAAGCGGGTGGCGTCGACCAGCAGCAGCAGGATCAGCACCAGAGCCACGATCGCGATCGACGCCAGCACGCTGCCTGCGATCAGGTTGAAGGCGTGGTGGCTGATGTATTTGACCTCCGCCGTGCGTGGGCTGCGGAGCGGATCGGCAACGCCCGAGAGCGCTGGTTGCAGGCCCTGCAAGAGGCCCACGGTGGGGGCCCCGTTGAGCGTCGAGGTCGTGATGATGCCGCTCAGCAGATAGAGGAAACCGCCGGCGAACGCGGGCACCGCCAAGCGCGCGCGGCGCTCGGACTCGCTGGCAACCTGCTCGGAGATCTCACTGGCGCTGGGCACGAGCGCCTCAGTCTATGATGCGGGCATGGAGAGCGGCGGCCTCGGAGACCTGTTCGGCGATCCAGAGGAGTTGCAGAAGCGCTTGGCGGAGTTCGCTGAACAGATGCAGGGCCAGCAGCGTCTGGCGTGGGCGGACAACGCGATCAAGCTGGCGGTTGACATGACGGTCGCCGCCATCGAGCGCGTGAATCTGCAGGGCAACGCCGAGGCCCAGGCCGAGCAGATCCGCACGGTGATGGCTCGTGTGTTCCCGGAGGCGGTCGCGCTCGTGCGCGAGGCGCGCGAGGGACTTCAGTAGCGCGCACGCACGCGCTGCGGGCCGGCTGGGTCAGCCGGGTCCGGTGGATCTGGATCTCCGGGCCCTCCCCTTGGCGCCTCGCCGCCGACTGGCGGCGGTCCGCCGCGCTCGGCCTCGCGCTCTGCCTCGCGTGAGGCACGCCCGGCGAACAGCACCTCTTTGAACGAGCGGAAGCCGAAGATGAACACGACCGCGCCCAGGCCGATCGCGGCGGTGAAGACCGCAATTGCGATCTGCTGACCCACCGAGTACGCGGCGACCACAGCGGTCGGAGCGCTCGCCGCGAAGACCTTCACCAGCAACGCTTGCTGCACGCCAGCGCCGCCGGGCGCGAGCGGCACGGCGCCCGCCACCTGGTTGACGGCGAACACGAGCAGCACGTTCTCGACCGAGGCGCCCACTCCAAAGGCTTCCAGCAGGAACCAGAAGCCGGCGAAGCGGCACCCCCATGCGAGCGCCTGCAACGAAGCGACCTCGCGTAGATAGCGCGGGCGATCGCGGAGGATCGTCAGCCCCTGGCGCACGCGCGCCCAGAACGCCTTCACCCGCGCGGAGAGCACGGCGAACAGGACCAGCCCAATGACGGCGAGCAGCGTGATCAGGAACAGCGTCAGGCGGAAATGCTGGGCTAGGTAGGAGATTTCGAACGAGTTCAGCTTCGAGAAGTCCGGGGGCTTCGGGAAAACGCCCTGGGTGAACGCGAAGATCAGGACGAACACGCCTACGACCGCGTCGAAGATCGACTCGACGAAGAACGCGGAGGCCACTGTCGGATAGCTGGACCCTGGAATCGAGGAGCGCGTGAGGAACAACTTGATGATGTCGCCACCGCGCGCCGGGACCACGTTGTTGAAGCCGACGGCGGCGAAATACGCGCCCCAGATGCGCCGCCATTGAAAGACGGTCGCCGGGTAGGCGGCGCGCAGGCTGTGAAAGTACGCGCGCGAGCGCAGGGTGATATTGAGGCCGAAGAACAGCAGGCCGAGCAGCAGGACGCCCCAGTGGACGGCCGCCAGGTCGGAGAAGAACTGTCCGGCCGCATTGAAAAACGAGGTCAGGCTGTGACCGATGGAGGTCGACGCGAGCGGCGCGGTCATGGTTTCAAGCGTACGGGGATGCCGGGGCCCGGGCGGCCGGGCACCGAGCCCGGCCGCCCTGAGACGCTGCGAGCCCGAACGGCCACCCGGGTTCGATACAAAGGACGGATGCCGCACAGCGATCCCGCCTCGCCGAGCCTGACCGTTGCGGTGACCGGTCCCACCGGCGAGATCGGCAAGGCCGTCGTCGGAGCGCTCGAGCGCTCACGGGGCGTGGCGCGCGTGCTGGGTATGGCGCGCAAGGCGTTCGACCCATCCGAGCTCGGCTGGAAGAAGGTCTCCTACCGGCGCGGCGACGTGCTCGACCGGGAGGCCGTGGCGGCGCTCGTGCAGGACGCCGACGTGGTCGTGCACCTGGCGTTCATCATCATGGGCAGGCCCGAGGAGAGCCGCGCGGTGAACCTCGACGGCTCCCGCAACGTCTTTGAGGCGACGGCCGCCGCGGGAGCCAGGCGACTCGTCTACGCATCGTCAGTCGCCGCCTACGGCTTCCACGGCGAGAACCCCCAGCCGCTCACCGAGGAGGTCCCTGCGCGGGGAAGCGACGGTCACTACTACTCCGCTCAGAAGGCCGAGGTCGAGAAGCTGCTCGCCGGGACGCTGCGGGGCAGCTCGACCGATGCGTACGTATTCCGCCCGTGCATCGTCGGTGGCCGCGACGCGCCGCTGCTGATCGACAGCCTCCCCTACACGCAGGTCTCAGAGCGCCTGCCGGGACCGGTCCTGCGCCTGCTCGACGGCGTTCCGATCCTCAGGCCGGTGCTGCCCGATCCGGGCGTTCCCTTCCAGCTGGTTCATCACGACGATGTCGCGAGCGCGATGCGCGCGGCGGTCCTTGGCCGTGGTCCGGCCGGGGTCTACAACCTCGCCGGATCGGGTCAGCTGAGCGTCAAGGAGCTCGCGGAGGAGCTCGGCTGGTACTCGATCCCGGTTCCCGAGCTGGCCGTCGACGCGGTCGCGGAGATGGTCGGGCGGCTGGGGTTCCTGCCCGCGCAGGCGCAGTGGATCAGCGCCTTCCGCGAGCCGATGGTCATGGACACGGCCAAGGCGCGCCGCGAGCTTCGCTGGCGCCCCAAGCATGACGCGCTCTCGACGCTCCGCGAGACGATCACGGCCGCGCGGCTGGATCGCCTGATCCGCTAGCCAGGGGGCCGGCGTCATGGCCAGCCGCCACGCGAGCGCCGATCCGCCTACGCCCGTAGGCTTCGGCCCTTGATGCAAGCTGCTCCCGAGGCCCAGCCACACGAGACGCCGGGCGGCGTCGCGATCGTCACCGACAGCACCACCTACCTGCCCCGGCAGCTGATCGACCGCTGGCGCATTCGGGAGGTCAGCCTGTACGTCGGCTGGGACGGGGACCTGCGCCGCGAGAGCGAGTACGGCGATCTCGACGCCTTCTACGCCCAACTGCACGACTCCCCGCGGCTGCCCACCACCTCGCAGCCCTCGGCGGGCGACTTTCTCGCCGTCTATGAGCCGCTCGTGAGCGCGGGCCGTGACGTCCTCTCGATCCACATCGCCAGCGGCCTGTCGGGCACGTGTGAGAGCGCGCGCGAAGCGACGCGGATCCTCGCCGAGGCGGGCCATCCCGGCCGTGTCGAGGTGCTCGACGGCCAGACCGGCGCCGGCGGGCTCGGCTGCCTGGTAGTCGTCGCCGCGAGCGCCGCCGAGCAGGGCGCGGGGCTCGAGGCGATCGCCGAAGCCGTGGCGAGCGCACGCCAGAGCCTTGACATCTGGTTCTGCCTGGACACGCTCGAGTACCTACGCCGCGGGGGGCGCATCGGCGCCGCGCAGGCGATGGTCGGAACGGCGCTGAAGGTCAAGCCGATCCTGACGTTCGGCACGGAGATCGCACCGGTCGGGCGTGTGCGCACCCAGCAGCGCGCGTTCGAGCGGATGGTCGCCTATCTACGCGAGCTGCGCGAGCGGGGAGCGACCGACTGGATCGTCCAACACGCCCAGGCAAACCGGGACGCCGAGCGGCTGGTTGCGGAGGGCCAGGAGATCTTCGGCTCCGAGCCGCTGTTCTGCACGCAGGTCGGACCCGTTCTGGGCGCCCACCTCGGCGCGGGGATGCTGGTGGGTGGCATGACGCGACCGGCGGCCGCTCGCTCGCAAGAGGGCTGAGGCACGCAGACCGTGGATCGCGTTCGCGTGGCCCACCCCGGGATTCGGGGCGGGCCTTTGCGCGAGTGAAGCGTCGCTATTTGACGATCTTGATGACCCGCTCCATGCCGATGCGGGTGTGCGGCCTGCCGTCCTGCGTGCTCATGAAGCACACCTGCACGTACCAGCCGGGCTTGGCGGCGATCGTTTCCTGCTGGAAGGCGCCCGTCGACAACGGCCCGGCGAACGCGACCGGCGGGCCCGTGACCAGCTTTTCCAGGCCCTTTTCGTGGCCGCTTGCGAGCGCCTTGACGATCTTCAGCGCCCCCTTCCTGCTCTTGGCCGGAAAGGCGATGTTCATGTGCACCAGCCAGCCTTCGTTTTCGAAGCGGACGAGTTGCCCGACGTGCAGCACGCTCGGCCCCCTGAAGCCGAAGTCGATCGTCTTCTCGGTGACCTGCGCGGCGGGCAGGGCGACCGGCGCCGCCGAGGCCGCGACCGCGAAGCTGGCGCGTGGCCATTTCGCGGACTTTTCGCCTTCGGCGTTGAACGCGACGTACTGCCCGGCCGCGAGAATCGTCTGGACTTCGGTCGGTTTGCCCTTGTGAGCTTCCGCGTCGAACACGATCGAGCCGTATTTGATGACAGTGTTGGGATCGCTGAGCTTGTTGGCGTCGAGAGCCGCATAGAATTCCGTCAGCGTCACACCCGGTTTGAGCGCCACGAACACGGTGTTCGGTTCCTTCCCGCCCGTCGCGGTGCTCACGACGTTGACGGCCCCGGACTGCAGGGCGCCAGTGACCGCGATCGAGGTTGCGCTGACGGTCGCGTTCACGGTCGGCAGCGATGCCGCCTGTGCGGCGCTCCCGCCGATCACGCTGCTCGCGAATGCGAGGCACGCGCCCGCGAGCAGGATGGCCGAGCGGGTCGATCTCCCAGCCTGAACGGTGCGACTTCGGCGATGTGACATTTGATCGTTCCTTTCGTTTGGCAGGGCGGAACGGTCAACATCCGTCCCCCCGGGCGCTGCGATGGGTGATTGGGCGGTTCCACCGGCAAGACAAGGAGCAGCTGCAACCCCTGTGATCCCGGTCCGGATTCCCCCGGTCCGGCGAGAGGTTCCCAAAGCCTCTGCGCGCGCGAGAGTATAGGCAGTTGTGCGCAGCTCTGCTGCTGTTTGCGTAGGTTTGTAGGCGGTCCTGGCCGCTGCGCGCGCCCCCCCCATCAACTCCCGGGAACGCCGCCGCGGCTCGTGCGATCGGGCGCGCTCAGGGCAAGTTGACGCGTGGCACGGGCTGTCCGCGGCGCGCCGCCTCGGCCTTCAAGCGCGGGCGCAGACGGCGGCCGGTTTTCATGAAGTCGACCGCGATCCGTCCGCGGCTGCCCGTCAGGCTCCAATTCGCAAGCGCCCGCTCGATGCGCAGGACCGGTCCGCCTGGCTCCAGGACGAGATCCCCGACGAGCGTGTGGTTCTCCTGTGTGGTGAATTGCTCGTTGTGACCGTGTACGGTCAGGCAGGCTGGGCCGGGAGACAGCTCGGGCGCGCCCGCTCCGATCCCCAGCGGCACCTCACCACCCGACAGCTCGCCGGCCGTCACGGGCAGGCAGACCGGATAACCGTCCCGATCGACGAGCGTCAGGTCGGCGAGCGGCAGCAGCCGCAACGCGCGCGCCACGATCTCATGCCACTCCCGCGGGGGCTCTTTCCAGGCGGGAGGCTGACGACCGGAGGGCGTGGGATCGGACTCCGGCAACTCCGGCGCCCGGCTCGGCCGCCACTCCTGCGGCTCCTGCGTCAAGTCGCGATCGGCCCACCGGCGGATGCGCAGCGGCGTGATCTCGATCCACATGCGCGCGTAGTAGAACGTGAAGCGTCTGAGCAGCGCCTTCGGCTGGCCCTTCGTGACCTCGGGCAGCTTCTCCGCCGCCACGCGAACGTAGCGGTCGGTGTTGGCCTGCAGGTCGGCGTCGCGCACGGCGGCGTGGCCCTGGACGAGGACCACCGGCGCATCTCCCAACCCGGCGCCGATCGGGTCCGCGTACAGCAGCGCGACCTTCGGGTTGCGCCGCGCGCGCTCGGCCTTGGCCGGATACGTGAGCCCGGTCGAGATGTCGAGCGTCCCCCGGCCGACGTACGGCGTCGTGGGTATCGTCACCGGCGCCCCAGCGCGCGTCAGGCTCGCGTACTCGCATGTGATCGAGCGCTCGAACAGCTCGAGCAGATCGGCCGGCCAAGCCGCGGCTGAATCCCCCTGGCTCATGGCACGAACCCTACCGGCGGGCAGATCCGCGGGAGCGAGGGCGACTGCGCCCGGCGATGCGCGGGTGCGCCGCTCGGCGCAGAGGACCGCCGAGCGCCGAGCCCGGCGAGGTCGACGTGCCGAAACCCTCAGGGAGCGCTGTGGCGGCCGGGCGAGCCATGCTTCGGCTCTACGAGGATCAGGCTCCCGTCGCTCAATCGGTAGACGGTGCCGACCGCCTTGCCTGTTCCCGTCCGGTTCGGTGCCTTGGTGGGCGCGTGCAGGGGCCGCGATTCTCCGGCAGGGCGCTGCTGCAGTTGGTGGCTGTGGGGATCGAGCGTCAGGCTCAGGCCCGCGATCAAGAACGCGACGGCCAGGACGATCCCGATGTCGAAGAGGTTCACCAAGCCATCGAGCGGATCTCCGGCCGCGTCCTCGATCCGGCCATGGCGGCCCAAGCCCGTTCGCGCCATCAGCCGGTCTCCGCCATCCCCGCCGATCGCGCGATCCCCGCCGGACCCGCCCCAGCGTGGCCCCCGGCCGCCGGGGGCGACTGCCCATCTCGCCTGCCCGGCTCGGCCGGGGGATCGAGCGGGCCGGGCGCGGCCGCGCGCTCCAGCGCGGCGAGATCTTCTGTGTACATGCGCGTGCGAGTCAGCGTCAACGCGAACGCGACGGTGCCGACGAGCAACCCGACGACCGTGGCGGCAAACGCCGTGCGCAGGTCGGCTGCGAGCGCGGCGACGTCGCCGTGTCCGAGCGCGGCGAGGCCGGGGGCGAGCGGGATCAGCGTGCCCATCAACCCGAGCGCCGGCCCGGCGCGCACGAGGATCCGCGTCCGGTCGAGCCGCCGCTGGACGGCAAGCTCGTAGTCGGCGAGCGCGTGCTCCACCCCATCGACCTCGCCCGCCGCGCGGGCGCGCGCGATTGAGAGGACCGCCTCGGCGGCGAAGGCGCTCGGCGCGTGCCTTGCCAGAGCCGCGGCCCGGCCGGGCTCGGCCACTGCCTGACGGGCGATCGCCTGCAGCCCACCGCGTCCGGCTCGCATCCGCCACCACAGCTCCGTGCAGAAGCGCCCAAGCTCGATCGCGCAGATCAGCAGCACCACCAATGCGAGCACGAGCACCGGCGTGCGCAGAGCCTGAGCGATCTGCGCGAGCGCGTCGCCGATGCCGCTCGCAGCGGGGAGCGCTCTCACAAGACCGCCTGCGGTCGCCTGCGCTCCAGTTGCGAGCCGGCGATCGTCAGCAGCACGATCGCCGCGGCGATCGCGATCGAGGGCCAGGACGCCTGGCTGCCGCCCGCGCCGGCGCCGTGCAGACCGGGAGCGCCGGCGACCTTTGCCCGCCGGCCGTGGGCGTCCTTGGAAACGCCGATCAGAACCCCGTTGACCGTTGCGCCGCTGGACTCGGTGTGCTGGTCGCCGCCCCGCTGGGAAAGAGCGGGCGCCGGCACCCGCTCGGCGGAGCCGCCCACCGCCGACCCCGCGGACGCCGGTTTCCCCTCTTCACCCGTCGCGCCCACCGGGTGAGGAGGGCTGGCCGGATGGGCGCGCCGGCCTGCAGAGGCCCGTTCACGCGGCTCGCTCAGCGCGCGCGCGCCGCCACGGACCCTGCCGCGGCTCTGTGGTTGCGGACGGCTGAACAGCGGCGCGCCGCCACCGCCGCCGCCCGCGATCACGCCGCCGCCCTGCCCGGCGGACTCGCCACCCTGGCCTACCTCACCCGCGCCGGAGGCGACCGCGCTCGCCACGCTCGGGCCGGAAGCTGGCGGATCGGTTCTGAGGGCTCGCGGAACGGTCGCGATCGGGAGTGCCCGGCCCGCGAAGGCCGGCGCCACGTATGCCGTCATCCACACCGGAATCGAGTCTTCGCTGACCTTCCAGCGGATGCTCCCGTCGGATTGCTGCAGAGAGGCCATGTAACCAAGCGGATTGCCCGCGCCGATCCTCCACGCTTCGGGGTCCTGACCGGCGGACCAGATGCCCTGCGCCCCCCAGGCCGTCGAGGCCACGTTGGATTCCTCTTCTGACGGCGTCTCGGGGAAACCGGCGTCGGGGTTCTGGACGTCGTGGAGGAACTTGAAGGCCGCGAGCTGGGCATGAGTGCGGTGTCTGCCGGCGGCATTCAGCGCCTCGATGGCGGCGCCGGTCATGTCGACTTCCGGCTGCGGGCTGCAGTTCGGCACCGTCCTGGGGCAGTTGCTCGACCAGCTGCCATCGGCGATCTGCTGAGCTTCGAGCCAGGTGGCGGCCCGCTGAACCGCCGCTGCCGCGGCCGGCTCGCTGATCGGGCTCAGCGCGAGAATCGCGAAGATCGTGTCGTTGATCGCGGGCTGACCTGCCGGAACGTGCGAAAAGGAGCCGTCGGGCAGCTGGCGCTCGAGGATTCCGCCGAGAAGATCGACGCCGCCGAAGCTGTGGGCCGAGGTGCCGGAAGCGTCCACTACGAGCAGGACCCGCTCGAAGTCGGTCGTCAGGGACAGCTCGGGAGCGTGTTGGGCGAGGTAGGCGTATACGTCGACACCTGCCGGTTGCGCCTGATCCTGGGGATTGACGCCCGCGGCGGCGAGCGCAAGCGCAACCCACGCGCTGAAATCCGGATCCGATTGGCCACCCCGCACACCGCCGAAGCCGCCGTCAGGGTTCTGCACTTCCTGCAGGAAGCGAACCGTGCGGTCCAGCCGCGTCTGATTTTCAGCGCTCGGCGCCGAAGCGCTCGCCGATGGAGAGCCGGGCCCAGCCGCGGCGCAGATCGCGAGGATCGCGGCAAGCGAGCGGCGCCGGGCGCCGATTGGCGCTCTAGGACGTGACAGCCACACCGTCGACGCCTACCGTGCCCTTCAGGACGTGAACCCGCACCGCTCCCGCTCGGGGACGGCGCGCGCCGAGAACCAACCGCGAGGCATCGGAGCGCCTGCCGGGAATCGTCAATATCTGGCGGCGCCTTCCGACCTGGATCGCGATCCGCGCCCGTTGGCGAACGTCGCGCACGATCAGCACCGGCCGCCCCGCGGCAAGATGAAACGTGAGCGTCGCATCTTGGCCGCCGAGGCTGACCGTGCCAAGCCAAGCTCCGGGCTCGCTCACGGCACGCCAGCGGCCGCCGTAGGTCAGACCGCCGGCGCGATCGTCGATCGGCGTCATGACGAGGCCACGGAGTCGCAGGGTGTTTGCGCGTGGCGCTCCACGACCATCGGAGGGGGCGCCGCCCTGCGGCCCGCTGCCGGGCGTCGAGGGCGCCGGCCCCTGGACTCCCGCCGGTCCGCTGGACGGTGGATCTGGACTCGGGTCGTTCCCCGGATCGGGCGGCTCCCCGGGGTCTTCGGTAGTCGTTTCGACCTGCCGCACCCGATCGTCGGGGGGCAGCGCCCCGCAATCGCCGGCTCCTTCGGCAGGCACGCAGACGTCGAGGCGGTTGGAGCGGATGACTCCGCTCGCGGCGGCCTTGAGCCGGTGCCACCCGGGTGTCGTGAACGTGATCGCCGCGGTGCCCGTGACGCCGCTCAGCACGGTGGCCGGGCTCGAGCCTTCCACGGTCTGGAAGCCGTCGGCAGCCGTGCTCACCGGTGAGACCGCGGCGCCTTCGTAGGGGCCGAGGTCGTGGTGGGCGCCTTCGGTGCTCGTGTAGGCGCCGACCTTGACCGTGAACGGCTCGCCGAGCTGAGCGGTCGCCGTCTGCGCTGGGGGATTCGTGTCGTCGCTCCCGGCCGACAGGCTCAAGAACGGGCGGCCGCTGAACGCGTTGTAGACCCAAAGCACCTGATCGCCGTCGGCCAGCTCGTACTGGCAGGCGCCTTTGGAGGTGAATGCCTGGTTGACGAGGACACCCCAATACTCGTTTTCGGCGACGCTCTGCTTGTCCGGTCCCCAGCGCGTGATGAAGTAGTCGTCGAACCCCGCAGACCACTGACCGTCGAAGGTCTGCCCGGCCAGGGCCATCGCGTCCACGGCCGCGGCGGTCGGCGTCGGTCCGGGCATGGCATGAGCGCCGCCGTTGGTGGCGTCGCAAGATCTCGGCTGGGTGTCGGACGAGGCCTCGATGCTGTGGCCTTCCGTGCGGATCTGACCCTCGAACAGCGTTTGTGTCCGGCCCTCGACTCTCATGTTCACCGTTGCCGGCGACGCCGGCGCCGGGGAGGCGCCAGCCACGGCGAACAGGACACCGAGAGCGAGCGTCAGGAGAGCTGTTCGCATCTGTGTCATGCCCCTTTCCGCGGTCTTGCCCTCGTCCGCTCCGAGCGCGCGAGGCGCGCGGAGCGGACCTAGGAGGGCCGTTGTGTCGTCTATTTGAGCCGCAGGGAGATCGTGTCCCCGAGCTTGATCTTCGTCGCGCGCTTGGCTGGTTTTTCTTTGCCGCCGTCGATGCTGACGCCCCATCTCGGTTCAGCGGGGCTTGGGCTGCCGTTGAGCTGTGTGATCGCGCCGTTGCCGCTGGCGGGCTGCAGGCCGGTTACGCAGGCCGCGGGCGTGGAGCTTGCCTGCGCCGCTTCGAGCACCGCCGCGAGCGTGGTGGACGATGCTTCGGAGGTGAGCGAGACCGAGCAGACCTTCAGGGCAGCCGTCCCGTCGTCGACGACCAGCGTCAGGAGGCTCCTCACGCCGGTTTCGAAGCTGCTCTCGAACACCCATCGCGGGCCGGCTTTCGCGGCCGGCGGCTTGGCCGTGAAGCCACCTCCGGATACCGAGCGCAGGCCGTCCTGACTCGAGTATTCGTTGGCTTCGCTTTCGCCCGCTTCGTACTTGAATCCCCCACCGGCGACCTGTTGAGAGATCAGGAAGTCGATCGGCGTCTTGCCCATCGCGGTCGTGAATCCAGCACCCTGCGCATCGATGCCACAGGCGTTCAGACCCTGCACGGCCCAGGCGTTCGAGTCGGTGTTCGCGCCGAAGGGCGCATTGAAGGCGCCCGAGGAGGCGATCAAGTCGCCGGCGAGGTAACTCTCGCCTTTGGCGACGGACGTGTCGGTGTTCGGCACACCAGCCGCGCAGAGGGCAGCCATTGCCGCACCGGTCTCGTCGGGTTCTGAAGGCTCCGCCAGCTTTTTCGCATTGCCTTCGGCCTTTTCGAAAGTCCAGCCACCGTCGTCGTGCTGGTTGGCGCGCACCACGGCGATCGACTTGTCCAGCAGCGCCTGCGGAACCCGCTGATGCCCGCTGCGCGTCTTGGCGTCCGCGAGCGCGAGCAGCCCGAACAGCGCCCCTGAGAAGTTCGAGGCTCCGCCGTAGTAACCGGGCGCCGCCGTCTGGTAACCGGAGGCGACCTGCGCGATCAGGTTCTGCGTGGCCGAGACGCGTGCGGGATCGATGCCGGCCGCGTATGCGTTGAGCGCCGCGCGCGCGAATTCGGTGACCGACGGTTCTTCGCCTGGCCACGTCGAGGTGTCGCCGAACAGTTCGCGGTAATAAGCGCGCGCGTCAGCCGAGCCCCCCGTCTGCTTCACATCGGCTGGGGCGGTTCCCGCCGCGGCGAGCGCGCCGAGCGCCCAGTCGGCGCTGAACCCGGGAAAGCTCCCGTCCGCCAGCTGCGCCGCCTCGAAGTAAGCCACGCCGTTGCTCTTGGAGGTCTTGATTTCTTTCGCTGTCGAGGTGGCCGAGGAAGTGGCCGGCAAGGTCAGCGCACAGGCCATGACGGCAAGCGGCGCCAGCCGACGAGTGATGAGTCGCATGAGATGGATCTCCTTCTGTTAAGGGGCGGAGGGGTGCATCCGTCCCCGCCATCTTCAGAAGCGAGAGAGGTCACGACCCAGCCGTCCTATCGCGAGAACAGGGTCCGTATGTCTGGTGCCACTCAGCGAGTACTCGGACTCGAGCTGAGCCGGTCGCATGACCGGCCGCCCATACCGTTGCGCGTCAGTCCCGGATTCTCACCGGGTTCCCTCGACCGCGTGGCGGCTCGGGACACTACCAGGCCATCTGCCCGCCGTGTGGAGCGGGCCTGCTCGCAAGGCACGGCCAGCTAGCCTGAGCGCTGTGGCTGGCGACGACGGGCTTGCGAGGATCGCCTTCGCCTCCGCGGCCGAGTGGGAGAGCTGGCTCGAGGAGAACCACGCCACCTCCGAGGGACTGTGGGTGAAGATCGCCAAGAAGGCGACGAGGATCGAGAGCGTCCGCTATCCGGAGGTGCTCGAGAGCGCCCTGTGCTTCGGGTGGATCGATGGGCAACGGCAGGCCCTCGATGAGCGCCGCTTCCTGCAGCGGTTCACCCGCCGCAAGGCACGCAGCAAGTGGTCGCGGATCAATCGCCGGACAGCTGAGACGCTGATCGCCGACGGCAGGATGCGCCCCGCCGGCCTTGCCGAGGTCGAGCGAGCGAAGGCGGACGGGCGCTGGCAGGCGGCCTATGCGGGCCAGCGCGAGAGCATGGTGCCCGAGGACCTACAGCGCGAGCTCGACGCGCGCCCGCGGGCCAAGGCGTTCTTCGCCGGGCTCAGCAGCCAGAATCGCTACGCGATCACCTACCGCTTGCAGGATGCCAAGCGGCCCGAGACACGCGCGCGGCGACTGGCGAAGTTCGTGGCGATGCTCGAGGCGGGCGAGACGATCCATCCATAGCCGCGTGCCCTTCGTGCCGCGCCTGCCCAGGACGACCCGCGTCCACCGCATCGGGCCTATGCCGCCGGTGGACTCGCCTCGGCCAGCGCAGTCAGCACGCGCTCGTCGTGCTCGGCGGGCTTGACCTTGCGCAGCACCTCGGCAACTCGTCCATCGGGATCGACGATGAAGGTCGTGCGCTCGTTGCCGAAGTACTTCCGGCCGTACATCGACTTCTCAACCCACACGCCGTAGGACTCCGCGACGGCATGATCCTCGTCGGCCAGCAACGCGAAGCCCAGCGCGTGCTTTTCGTGGAACTTCTTCACCTTTGCCACCGAGTCGGGCGAGAGCCCCAGCACGACCGCACCGGCGGTCACGTAGGCGGCCTGGTGGTCGCGCACGCCACATGCCTGCGTCGTGCAGCCGGGCGTGTCGGCCTTGGGATAGAAATACAGCACAACCCGCTGGCCTTTGAAGTCCGCGAGCTTGACTGCTCGGCCGTCCTGGTCGGGTAGCTCGAAGTCAGGGGCCGCGTCGCCAGGTTCGATCACGCCCCCATCCTATTCCTTGGCTCGACAGGCCTAGCGGTGTAGCTGTAGCACGTGCAGTGGGTCGCCGCCAAATCCGGCCCGACCGAGCAGATCGCCAAGGCCAAGGGCCGCCGGGCGCCAACACGATCACGCAGGCGGAACTCGACCAGATCAAGCAGAAGGCGTGGGGAGCTAATAGTAGCCTTGCCGGGACGAGGCTCCAGGCCTGGCTGGTCCTGGACCGCTACGAGAGAGGAGGCCACCTGATGTTGCGAACGATGACGGACATGCCCGCTGGGACATTCGGCTTTGAGGCAATCGGCGAGGTGGAGGACGACGACTGGGAGGAGACGGTCGAGCCAGTACTGCGCCAGGAGATCGCCGCGGGTCGCGATGTCCGGCTGCTCTACCTGATTGGGCCCGATGCGCGCGAGATCGAGGGCGAGGCGATGACGGCTGATGCGGGCTTTCGCGTACGCCACGCCACTTCGTTCGAGCGTGTGGCCGTGGTTAGCGACGAGGACTGGGTGCGCCCTGCTCTGCGCGCTCTGTCCTTCCTGCTTCCGGGAAAGGCCCAGGGCTTTCGCGTGCGCGACCTAGCCACGGCGAAGACCTGGCTCGCTGGCGGATCGTAGAAAGGATCAGCCGATGTGCCGGTGGCTCGCATACTCAGGATCTCCGCTTCTGCTCAAGGAAGCGCTCTACGGGCCAGCCAATTCGTTGATCGAACAGAGCCGGCATTCACGGCTCGGCGCCGAGACCACGAACGGCGACGGTTTCGGCGTTGGCTGGTATGGCGCGACGCCGACTCCAGGCGTCTTTCACAGCACCGAGCCGGCTTGGAACGACAAAAACCTGCACGAGCTCGCCGATCACATCAGCTCGTCCAATTTCTTCGCACACATCCGAGCGGCGATTGGCAGCGCTGTTCAGCAGACAAATTGCCACCCATTCCGCCACGACCGCTGGCTTTTCATGCACAACGGATACATCGACGAGTTCGCGGCGATAAAGCGAGATCTCGTGCTCGCCGTCGATCCATCGCTGTACTCGAGGATCGCAGGGCAGACGGACTCGGAGCTACTGTTCTTCCTGGCACTCACCTTCGGCCTCGAAGACGACCCGCAGACGGCGATCGAGCGGGCGGTCGGGCTCGTCGAGGCTGTGGGTCAGCGGCTGGGGGTTGCGCACCCGTTCCAAGGCACCATCGCCACGACCCGCGGGGAGGAGATCTGGGCGTTTCGTTACTCAAGTGAGGGTAAATCGCGCTCGCTCTTCTACACGACCGATGTACCGACGCTGCGAAAGCTCTATCCCGAGCGGGCGCTTTACGAGGAAGTGTCAAAGGACGCACGCATGGTCGTCTCTGAGCCACTTGGTGAAATCCCTGGCGTCTGGAATGAAGTGCCCGAGGCAAGCTGCCGGGTCGTTGGTCAGGGCCACGACGAGCTGCGACCGTTCCGGCCTGCTGCGCCGCAAGCGAAGCGCCGATGAGCGCTCCCGAGCCGGAGGCAGAGAACACTCGGTTGTCGCTCCTGTTGGCTGCGGCGATGTTCGTGCTGGTCGTCGACACGTCGCTGATGAACGTGTCGATCTCGGCAGTTGTCAAGGATCTCGACACGACGGTTAGCTCCGTGCAGAGCGCGATCGCGCTTGAGGCCTTGATCTCTGCTGCGTTCATCCTGATCAGCAGCAAGATCGGCGACTTCTTCGGACGCAAGAGGGCGTATGTGTTGGGTCTGTTGGCGTATGCGGTCGGAGCTCTAGCGATGACCCTCGCGCAGAGCCTTACGGCGATCATCGTCTTCTGGGCGATCATCGGCGGCCTCGGCGCCTCGCTGCTGCTGCCTGCGATGCAGTCGCTCATTCATGGGAACTTCGAGGGCGCCGCACAGAAGAAGACCTATGCGCTGATCGGAGCATCGGCCGCAATCGCCGCTGCGGTTGGGCCGCTGCTCGGTGGCCTGCTCACCACCTACCTGTCCTGGCGCGTCGGCTTTCTGCTCGAGGTCGTCGTGATCGCGGTGGTGCTGTCGCAGATCGGACTGGTGAAGGACGTTCCCTACACGGGCGAGCGGCAGTTCGACACCGTTGGCGCTGTTCTTTCCGTCCTAGGAATGGGCGGCGTCGTCTTGGGCATCCTGGTTTGGCAGGAGGGCGGTGACTACGTCGTGCTGCTGATCGCGATCGGAGCGCTCGCGCTCTGGGCCCTCGCCCGCTGGCTCGTGCGGCGACATCGCGAAGGAGAGGCAACCGTGCTCGATCCCGATCTGTTCCGCTTCACGCACTTCAGGGTCGGGATCTCGGGACAGATGCTGCAGAACATCGTGCTGGGTGGGGCGATGATCGCGCTGCCGATCTTTCTGCAGATCAAGCTCGAGTACAGCGCCATGCAGACGGGCCTGTCGCTCGCCCCACTCTCGCTGACCATGTTCGCCGTCGCGCTCTTGGCCGGACGAAGGCCCGGCAGCCGGCGCGCCGCCAAGGTCATCCGGACCGGGTTCGTGCTCAGCACGCTGGGCATGGCTCTGATCGTCCCGATCGTGCCCAAAGCGGATTCCGGCTGGTACCTCGTGATCCCGCTGGTGATCGCGGGCGCGGGGCTCGGCCTGCTCGTCTCGCAACTCAACAACTACACGCTCGCCCCCATCGACGAGGAGCGGATCAGCGAGGCAGCGGGGGTGAACTCGGCGTCGGGTTCGTTCGGGCTGTCTTTTGGCCTGGCGGTCGCCGGTGGCGTCTTGCTCGCGACCCTCTCCCTCGCTTTCACGAACATGACGAACGCGAGCCCTGTGATCCCCTCCTCACAGCAGCAGCAGATCGCCCAGACGCTGGAGGACGACGCGCAGGTCGTAAGCAACACGCAGCTGAACAAGCTGCTCGCACATGAGCCCCCAGCCGTCCAGGAGGAACTCCTCAGCATCAACACCGACGCAACGAACCTCGCCCTTCAGGTGGCGTTGCTTGTGCCGATCCTCGCGGGTCTCCTCGGGTTGTTCAACTCGTTCCGCATGATGCGTCTACCGGACGTTGTGCCCTCTGCCTCCATTGAGGCTGGGGCGTTGGGCTGACGCCGTCGCCCGTCGAGCAGCTCGCCTACTCCACCAGCCCCGCGGCCTCGCGAGCCTCCCGCCACGTGCGAAACGCCCGCACGGTTGTGAACTTGCCGTCGCGCAAGGCCGAGAGGATCGCGAACTCCTGGTCGAGCTCGACATGGCTGGCGCCTCCCCTCATCTTCACGCGCCCGAGCCACAGCACGGACTCGCCGAGGTCTCGAACCTCGGACTCCTCGAAGCGAAACTCCTCCCACGTCTGCCACACCGAGGCGAACCCGCTCGCGGCCTGCTCGTGACCCCGATAGACGTCGCGCTCCACCGCGGCAGGACCAGCCGCCCTCCATTCGATCTCGGGCGCGGCATAGCTGAGCCACAGCTCAGCATCGTGCTGATTCCAAGCCTCGACGCCTTTCCGGACGATCTCGACGTTCTCCTGCGACATCGCCCACTCAGTATCCCGCAGACGCGACCACCGAAGCGAACCCGGCGAGCTCCCCGCGAGCGCCTCAGCGCAACAGCCGCGACAGCCGCCGGTCCTTGAGCACGCGGCCCTCGGTCTGACAGGTGGGACAATAGGCGATCACGTAGTCCTCGAAGTGCACGGCCTCGAGCGTCGTGGCGCAGCGCGGGCAGGGCTCGCCCTCATGCCTGTGCACCCGCAGGGGCATCGGCAGCTTGTCGGGGATCGGCAGCGCGACCACCTCCTCGTAGCGCGCGATCGCCGCTCCGAGTGTCTGCACGATCGCCCCACACAGCCGCTCGTACTCCTCGCCGTCCAAATCGCCCGCGCGCTTGAACGGCGAGAGCTCCGCGCTCCACAGGATCTCATCGACCCACGAGCGCCCGATGCCGGCGATCGTGCGCTGATCGCGCAGCAGCGTGTGCAACGGCCGCGGCGCATCCAGCAGCTCCCGTAGCGGCGGCGGCTCGGGCCACGCCTCCGGGCCGAGCGCGGCCAGCGCCGGGTCCTGCTCGAGCTCGGCGGCCCGGAGCAGCTTCACCCAGGCCGCCTGCTTAGAGCCGAACTCGCGCAGGCGCAGCTCGCGGCCGTCCGCGGTCCGCACGAGCAGCCGCGAGGTGCGATCGCGCGGGCCGGCGCGCTTGTCGTACAGCTGCAGCCGCCCGGCCGACATCAGGTGGATCAGCAGCGCGAGCTCCCCCGAGACCCCGATGATCAGGTGCTTGCCGCGACGAGTGACACCCGTGATCCGCTCTCCCTCGATCCGTGCAAGCGGCGGATCGAACGTCTTCAGGGCGTTGATGCCCGGGGCCAGCGCGGACTCGATCTGCGCTCCCCGCAGCGCGCCGCCGAGCAGCCGCGCCGTGATCTCGACCTCGGGCAACTCGGGCATCGTCCCCCACTGTAGGAGGGCCGCACCCGCGCGGCCGTGCCCCTGCGCGCGCTCAGCGAGCGCCGATTGGCGGGCCTTCGTACTTCACGCCCGCCGGGCTCGTCCAGCGCACGCGCCACTGCACGCCCTTGCGCGAGGAGCTCAGCGCCCAGTAGCCCTGGCTGTTCGTCGAGACGCTCTTCAGCGTGCCGAAGCTCTTGGAGCCCTTCGGCTTGACGAGCACCGTCACTTTCGTGCCCCCACTCGCCGGTCGCACGAGCCCCCACAGCGAGAAGCCGTGATGGGTCTTTGAGACGGTCAGCGGGATCGGCCACGCGAAGTACAACGGCTTCGGTTTGCCGTTCAGGTACTCGAGTCCGGTCTGGAAACCGATCGTGCCGCCGTTGACGCTCGCGCCCGGCGCGCCGCCCAGCGGATCGTCGACGAGCAGGTATTGCGAGAAGGCGGCGACGCGACCGTTCGCCCAGGCGATGCGCTCGGCGATCGCGTCGAATTCAGCCTGTTTGGCGACCGACACGCCGAGATACTTGTTCGGCTTGCTCTGAACCCCGAACTCCGTCAGGTATATCGGCAGACGCGAGGTGAGCGCGTGCGCGTGCGCGGCCAGGTCGAGGGCGCGACTCAGCCGCGAGAGCACGCCGATCGTCACGTTGTCCGCTTCCGGCGGCTTGTAGAAGGGCCCAGCCGCCGTCGTGTAGGCGTGGTGGGCGTAGCCGGCGGCGACGAGCGGGCCGCAGGAGCCCGATTTCTTGTACTTGGGGCTCAGGCACAGCGCTCCGCGCAGGAACGCCAGCGGCGCGACGTCGTGCAGCAGGGCTTTGGATTTTTCGCGGCGGACGTTGACTTTGCTGTAGCCGGTCGGCGCGGTCTCGCCGATCAGCACCTTCGGCCGCGTCAGTCCCGCGGCCTGCAGGCCCGCGTATCCGGCCTGATAGAGGCCGCGATAGATGCGCGGCGAGGCTGGGGTGCCGTTGGAGTTCCACTGCGGCAGCAGGAACGCCGGGTGGTTGGGCTCGTTCCAGATCGAGTACAGCGAGACCTGCGAGCCGAAATGGCGGGCCACGGCCGTCATGAATTCCTGGAAGTCTTTATAGCCCGGTTTCGTGACGTACGGCGCTTTGCGATTGGAGGTCGCCCAGCGCGGCGCGGGCGCGGTCACAGTCAGCAGCACCTTCCATCTAAGGCGCTGAGCTTCGGCCAGCAGCGGGTCGTACTGACCCCAGTTGTAGTTGGCGGGATTGGTGGCGTCGAAGCTCGGGCGTGTCGCGCTGTTGTTGGCGGGCGCGACTTCGTGCCAGTAGAGCTCGATACGCAGGGCCTTCACGCCCAGCGATTGCAGCTGCAGCAGCGCATGCGGGCGCGTGGCCGGGTTCAGCAGGTCGTTGGAGCCCTCGAAATAGGTCGTCTGCCCGTGCGAGGCGAGCGCCTGGCCGGCGCCGATCGAGCCGAGGGCGAGGATCGAGACGAGCAGCGTGCTGAGAAGTGAGCGGATTCGGAGCATGGTCGCTTGAGACACCTGGAGGAAGAGAAGGTTGCGGTCTTGTGGATGACGTACGTGTAGCGTTGAGGCCTGTGAGCGCCTCCATCGCGCCAGACGACATTGTCCACACCCCAGCGGACGCACAGCGCAACGAGCGCCCACCGCTGCTCGTGCTGGAGCCGCTCGAGGACTTCCTGGACGAGCACGGCCTCGGCGAGGGCGAGATCGAGGCGGCCCCGATCGGCGAGGGCCACTCGAACGTCACCTATCTGATCACGCGCGGAGACACCGAGGTGGTGCTGCGCCGCCCCCCGCGCCCGCCGCTGCCCCCGAGCGCCCACGACGTCCTGCGCGAGGCGCGCCTGTTGAGGGCGCTGCAGGACACCCCCGCGCGGGTGCCGCTCGTGCTGGCCGTGTGCGAGGACCCCGCGACGATCGGCTGCCCGTTCTACGTGATGGAGCGGATCGAGGGCGAGGTGATCGTCGCCGACATCCCCCCCGCCCTGGACACGCCCTCAGAGCGCCGCCGGATCAGCGAGGAGCTGATCGACGCGCTCGTGGAGATCCACGCGGTCGACTGGCGCGCGGCGGGCTTGGAGGGCTTCGGCAAGCCGACCGGCTATCTGGAGCGCCAGTTGCGGCGCTTCGTCGGCCTGTGGGAGCTCAACAAGACACGCGAGATCCCCGAGGTCGAGCGAGTCGGAGGGTGGCTTTCGAAGAACATGCCCGAGTCGGGGCCGGCCACGATCGTGCACGGCGACTTCCGCCTCGGGAACACGATCTTCGCCGCCGATCCACCGGCACGCCTTGCGGCCGTGCTCGACTGGGAGATGGCCACGATCGGCGACCCGCTGGCCGATCTCGGCTATCTGTGCATGATGTGGACCGAGAGCGGCGACCCCAAACACGGGATGCGCGAGGCGCTCGGGGGCGTCACGCGCCGCGAGGGCTTTCCCACCCGCAACGAGCTGATCGCCGCCTATGAGCAGCGCACGGGCCGCTCGATGCGGGATCTGCGCTGGTACACGACGCTCGCGCTGTGGAAGTCGATCGTGTTCATGGAGGGCAACTACAAGCGAGCGGTATCGGGGACGACCGACGATCCCTACCTGAAGCAGTTCGGCGAGGGTGTGCTGGAGCTGGCTCGCCAGGCGGAGCTCGTGGCGCATGGCGAGTGACCCCAACGGAGCTCGCGCGCCCGCCGGCGAGGAGGTCCGCACGGGCCTGCTGATCGACTGGGGCGGGGTGCTGACGACGAACCTGTTCGCGTCTTTTCGCGCCTATTGCGTAAAGGCCGAGATCGACCCGCAGACGCTGCGCGGGCGCTTCAGGGGCGATCCGGAGTTCCGCGAGCTGCTGATCGCACTGGAGAAGGGCGAGCTCGAGGAGGGCGCCTTCGAGCAGCGGCTGGCTCCGCTCTTGGGCGTCGCGCCCGACGGGCTGATCGACGGGCTGTTCGCCGGCGTGGAGCCCGACACGGCGATGCTCGAGGCAGTGCGCAGAGCGCGTAGCGCGGGGGTGCGCACAGCGCTGGTGTCGAACTCCTGGGGAGTACACCGCTACCCCCACGAGCTCTTCGACGCACTGTTCGACGGCGTCGTGATCTCCGGCGAAGAGCGCATTCGCAAGCCCTCACGCCGCATGTACGAGCTGGGCGCCGAGCGTGCCGGCGTCGCCGCTGAGCGCTGCGTGTACGTCGACGATCTGCCGTTCAACCTGGTCCCGGCCGAGGAGCTGGGCATGGCGACCGTTCACCACACCAGCGCCGAGGAGACGATCCCGGAGCTTGAGCGGCTGCTCGGGGTCGAGCTGCGCGACGGCTAGGAGGCGGGCCACGCCGCACAACGGTGGTTGGGAACGACCGCCCTGCGCTTATGCTGAAGCGCACTAGCGTCGAGGTATCAGTATGGCCTCGCTGTCGACCGAGGCGGACCTGGGCTTGGACGTGAGCTCACGGACAGGCTCGGGGACAAGCTTCGGTACAAGCCTCATGGCAAGGGTTCTCGCCAGCCTGTTCGCGGCGGGGGCGATACTCGCGCTGCTGACGGTCGCGCTTCCACATTCTTCGCGAGCCAATGAGCTGGGGCTGCTCGTGATCGTCGGTATCGCCTTCCTCGTCGCCGGCATGCTGTTCTCGTTCTCGGCGCGCCTGCCGAGCGTGGTCCTGCCCGTGACGCTCGGCTGGGGAAGCACGCTGATCACCGGGGTGGCCTACTTCTCCGCTGAGAATCCCAGCCCCCTGATCCTCTTCTACCTGTGGGTGTTCCTGTACTCCGCCTACTTCTTCACGATCAGGCAGATAGCCGCTCAGATCGCCTATGTGGGAGCCCTCTATGGCGCCCTGCTGGCGGTTCGGCCACCCCCGAGCGGAATCCCCGCCTGGTGGCTCGTCGGCATGGGCACGCTGACCGTCGCCGCGGTTCTCGTGTGCGAGATGCGTCAGCGGGCCGAGCGGCTGATCGCACGGCTCTACGATGCCGCCCGCACCGATCCCCTGACATTGCTCTCGAACCGGCGCGGCTTTCGCGAGCTGCTCGATCTCGAGCTCGCGCGGGCGCGCCGCAGCGACGCGCAGATGACCGTGATCGTCGGCGACCTGGATCGCTTCAAGGAAGTCAACGATCGCTCGGGTCACCAGGTCGGCGACGCCGCGCTCAAGCGGGTCGCACGGCTGCTCGAGCGCCTCAAGCGCGACATCGACGGGCTCGCGAGAGTGGGCGGCGAGGAGTTTGCGCTCGTGCTGCCCAACACCAACGAACACGGCGCCTACATCCTCGCCGAGCGATTCCGTTGTGAGGTGCGCGACGAGTTCATCAGCGATGCGGTGCCGATCACGATCAGCTTCGGTGTGGCCAACTATCCGGCCCATGGCGAGACCGCCGCGGCCCTGCTGCGGGCGACCGACGAGGCGGTCCAGGCCTCCAAGTGGAGCGGGCGCAACCGCACGATGCTCCACAGCCCGGCGATGCGCGGCGCGCCCCACCTCGACGGCGACGCGCGCGACATCGCAGCCGAACGCTTCCTCGCGGTGATGCTCGACCTGGCCGAGGCGGTGGACCTGCGCTTCAGCGGCAGCGCGCGGCACTCCGAGACCGTCGGGCGCTACGCCGAGATGATGGCCAGGGAGCTGGTTCTGCCCGAGCCGCGCACGGGCCGCGTACGACTCGCCGGCCTGCTGCACGACATCGGCAAGGTGGGCGTGCCCGACAGCATCCTGAAGAAGCCCTCCAAGCTGACCAAGGCGGAGTTCGAGATCATCAAGCGCCATCCCGGGCTCGGCGCGCAGATGCTCGACCATCCAAGCCTCGCGGACGTGCGCGAATGGGTGGGCGCCCATCACGAGCGTCCCGACGGCCACGGCTATCCGCTCGGGCTGACCGCCGAGCAGATCCCCCTGGAGGCCCGCATACTCGCCGTCGCCGACGCCTATGAGGCGATGACCAGCGACCGCGCCTACCGCTCCTCGATGCCAACCACGGTCGCCCGCGCAGAGCTCGAGCGCTGCGCCGGCACACAGTTCGACCCCCTCGTCGTGCAGGCGCTGTTGGCCGTGCTGGAGCGGGAGACGCTGCGCGCCGAGACGGCGCTCGAGCGAGTCTGATCGGGTTCCTGCCCGCGGCCTCGCTCAGTCGCGCTTGCCGCGGCCGTACAGGAACTTGAACACGCCCGCCAGCAGCTTGGAGTTGCGGGCCTTGTACGGATACATGTGCGGTTCGCGCTTCAGCGCCAGCTTCGGTGTTACGACGATCGCCTGTTGGGCGGTGTACTTGCGGATTCCGCCCGCGCCGTGGCGCGAGCCCAGCCCGGACGCCTTCGCGCCGCCCATCGGCAGCTCCAGCACCGTGTAGTTGATCATCGCGTCGTTGACGTTCGCCGCTCCCGTTTCCAGGCGCCGCGCGATCTGCTCGCCACGCTCGGTGTCCTTCGTGAACACCGAGGAGCCGAGGCCATATGGCGAGTCGTTGGCCAGCCGCACCGCCTCATCGGCGTCGGCGACCTTCATGATCGGCAAGGTCGGGCCGAAGGTCTCCTCGGTCATGCACTTCATCGTGTGGTCGACGTCGACCAGCACCGTCGGCTCGTAGAAGCGACCGCCGCCCGCGTGCGAGGCTTGACCGCCGGCGAGCACGCGCGCGCCCTTGTCGACCGCATCGGTGACGTGAGCTTCGATCGTCTCCAGCTGCGGCGGGAAGGTGATCGCGCCGACCTCCACCGAGCCGGGGCCGTGCGGCGCGCCGAGGCGCAGGGCACGCACCTTCTCGGAGACTTTCGAGACGAACTCGTCGTACACGGGCTCCTCGACGTACACACGCTCGATCGAGATGCACGTCTGGCCGGCATTCTGCATTGCGTAGTAGGTGGCGAAGTTCGCCGCCCGCTCGAGATCGGCGTCGGAGAGCACGATCATCGGGTCCTTGCCGCCGAGCTCCAGCGACGCGGGGATCAGCCGCCGCGCAGCCGCTTCGGCGACCTTGCGGCCGGTACGCGTGGAGCCTGTGAACATGATCATGTCGACGTGCTCGACCAGCGCGGCGCCCGTCGCCCCGCGTCCGGTGGCGATCTGCAGCACGTTCTCGGGCAGGCCGCACTCGCGCAGCCCTTCGGCCATCAGAAGCGAGGTCAGCGGGGTGATCTCCGACGGCTTGAGAATCACGCTGTTGCCGGCGGCAAGCGCCGGGATGCAATCCCCGAAGGAGTTCGTCAGCGGGTAGTTCCAGGGGCCGATCACGCCGATCAGGCCCAGCGGGCGATGGCGGAGGATCAGCTTCTTGCCCTTCACCAAGCAGCTGGCCAGACTTGACCTTCTCATCGGCCAGGTACTCGGGGGCCTGCTTGGCCCAGAAGCCGAACGCGTTGCCTGCGTAGGAGATCTCGGCGAGCGAGGCGTCCTCGAAGGTCTTGCCGGTCTCGGAGATGATCGTCGAGATGATCTGCTCGGAGTTGTCCATCAGCCACTTCTGGGCGCGCAGCAGCACGCGTCCGCGGCCCTCGAAGCCGTAGGCCTCCCAGCCCGGCTGCGCCGCGCGAGCACGCGCGGCCATCGCCGCTACGGCCTCCGCGCCGAGATCGGGGACGGTGGCGACGATCTCTCCCGTCGCCGGGTTCTCGACCGGAATGTCGGTTGCGGCGGGGGCGCCGCCGTTCTCGCTCAGGGGCGGTTGCTCGACGGTCTGTGCTTGCTCGACGGTCGCCATCTGTCTCTCCTGTCTCGCTCGCTCGGTAAGGCTCGCTCTGTAAGGAGTAAGACTACTCCGACTGGGGCGGTCAGTCGGAGAACTCGACGGTCGCGATGCCGATCGGCTCGGTCGGCCGGTCCCCGCCGTCGGTGCTCACGCCCTCCAGCTTGTCGACCACGTCGAGACCCTCGGTCACCTGGCCGAAGACCGTGTGCTTGCCGTCCAGCCAGGAGCAGGCGTCGGCGGTCACGATGAAGAACTGCGATCCGTTCGTGTCGGGCCCCGCGTTGGCCATCGCCAGTGCCCCGCGGACGATCTTGTGCGGGTTGATCTCATCCTCGAAGGTGTAGCCGGGCCCGCCGGTGCCCGTTCCCTGCGGACAGCCGCCCTGGATCATGAAGTCCTTGATCACGCGATGGAACGTGAGCCCGTCGTAGAAGCCCTCTGAGGCGAGCTTGCGAAAGTTCTCGACCGTCTTGGGCGCGTCCTCGTCGAACAGCTCGAAGACGATCGGGCCTTCGGTGGTCTGCATCGTGGCAGTTGACATCTCGATTCCTCCTCGGGCGCATCGCGCCCACGTCGTTATGGGTTGATTCGGGGCCCCCGGGGCGCCACGCCGGTCTAGGAGGGCGCCCCCACCCGCTGCAGGCTGAGGGACTGCCCACGCACCTCACGGCCGTCGAGCGCATCGATCACGCGCTCGGCCTCGCCGGAGGGGACGGACAAGAACGAAAAGCGATCGAGCACCATCACGTCGCGGACGGCCTCGCCGTCAAGGCCGGCCGAGGAGGTGACAGCGGAGACGATGTCCGCCACCCGCAGCCCCGCCGCGCGGCCGCCGCCGAGCAGGAGCTTCACGTAGGGCTCCTGCGCGTCGCGTCGCGAGATGCGCGGCTTGGAGTGCCTGCGCGGGCGCTCGCGCACCGGCGTCGGCTCAGTCGTCGGCGCCCTTCTCCCACTGCGTGATCGCCGTGCCGATATGCCGTTCGATCGCCTCCAGCTCGCGCTTCTGGCGATCCTCGACGAACGTGATCGCCCGGCCCGAGCGCCCCACGCGCCCGGTGCGCCCGATGCGGTGCACGTAGGTGTCGGGGGAGGTAGGCACGTCGTAGTTGATGACGTGCGTGACCGTCGAGATGTCGAGGCCGCGGGCCGCCACGTCGGTTGCGACGAGGATCGGCACGCGCCCGCCCTTGAAGGCCAGCATCACGCCATCGCGCGAGCCTTGGGACATGTCGCCGTGCAGCGCGCGCACGTTCATCCCGCGATCGCGCAGCGTGCGGAACAACTGGTCGCAGCGGACCTTCGTGCGCACGAACACGATCGCCTGCTCGGGCGCCTCGGCGCGCAGCACCTCGATCAGCTTCTCGGGCTTGCCCTTGGCATCGACGGGCAGTTGGAACTGCGCGACCGTGTCGATCGTCAGCGTCTCGGCCTCGACCTGGATGATCGTCGGGTCATACATGTAACGGTCGGCCAGCTTGCGGATCGGCGGCGGCATCGTGGCGCTGAACAGCGCCGTCTGGCGGCTGGAGGGCGTCAGCGAGAGGATCTTCTCGACGTCCTCCAAGAAGCCCAGATCGAGCATCTCATCGGCCTCGTCCAGCACCAGGAAGCGGCAGTCGTGCAGGACCAGCGAGTGGCGCGAGATCAAATCGAGCACACGGCCGACCGTGCCCACGACCACGTGCCCGCCGGCGCGCAGCTGCGCCTGCTGCGTGCGAATCGGCGCGCCGCCGAACACCGCCACGACGTCGATGCCCGTGTGCGCGCCGTACGTGCGCAGGGCCTGCGTCACCTGGATGCACAGCTCGCGCGTGGGCGTCAGCACGAGCGCCTGCACCGATGGCTCGGAGGGATCGATGTACTCCATGATCGGCAGGCCGAAGGCCGCCGTCTTGCCGGTCCCCGTCTGTGCCTGACCGATCACGTCGCGACCCTCGAGCAGCGACGGGATCGCCTGTTCCTGGATCGGGCTGGGTGACTCGTAGCCCACGTCGCGCAGCGCGTGCAGTGTGGACTCGGAGAGCCCGAGATCGGCGAAGGAGATGGCCATTACGGTGGAGATAGGGAGCTTACGCGTCAGACGGCCGGATCGAGCAACAGCTTGCCGGTGGTGCGCCGCTCGCGCAGGTCGATGTGCGCCTGGGCGGCCTGCTCGAGCGGGTAGGTTCCCCCCACGACGGTCCGCAGCTCGCCACGAGCGGCGCGCGCGAACAGCTCTGAGAGCGCGTCGGCGAACATGCCGGGGCGCTCCAGACAGTGAAACAGGTAGAAGCCGACGACGGCGCGCGAGTGGCGCAGCAGCGAGCCCGTCCTCACCTCGTTGGGCTGTTGCGAGGAGATCCCGCAGACGACGATCCGCCCGAACGGCGCGAGCGCTCGATAAGAGACGTCGAACACGGCTCCCCCGGCCATCTCGAAGATGACGTCGAGCGCCCGGCCTTCGTTGGCCTCGATCAGCCGCTCCGTGAGGCCCTCCGGCGCGGAATCGATCGCCACGTCGGCGCCCAGCTCCAGCGCGAGAGCGCGCTTCTCGGCGCTGGAGGCCGTCGCGATCACCCGTCCCGCCCCGAGCGGATGGCCGAGCTGGACGGCCAGCGAGCCGACGCCCCCGGCGGCGGAGTGGACGACGACGCTCTCCCCCTCGGAGACCCGCCCGGCGGTGCGGTAGAGATGCCAGGCCGTCGAGCCTCTGAATGACGAGCGCGAGCGCAGTGCCGTCGTCGAGCTCGTCGGGGATCGGGAACACGAGCTCGCTCGGGCGCGGTCGCCTACTCGGCATAGCCGCCGTTGCCGACGAGCGCGACCACCCGCTCGCCCGTGTCCTCGCGAACGCCCGCGACCTCGCCGCCGGGGATCAGCGGCAGCGTCGCCTTCTGCACGTAGGAGTTCGTGCGCGTGTGCGTGTCGGCGAAGTTCAGCCCCGCCCGGCTGACCTTGATCAGCACGTCTCCGGGACCCGGCTCGGGGGCCGGCAGCTCGACGAGCTCGAGCACCTCGGGCCCGCCGAACTCGCGTCATCTGGATCGCGCGCATCAGCGGTCAGGCTAGCGGAGCGCCCGTGAGCGCCTGGAGCGATCGTGCTCTAAGGTGCGCGCCCATGCCAATCACCGTCGTCGGATCGATCGCCTATGACACCGTCAAGACGCCGTTCGGCGAGCGCGAGCGGATGCTCGGCGGCGCCGCCGTGCACTTCGCGCTGGCCGCCGCTTTCTTCGACGAGGTGCGCGTGGTCGGCCCGGTCGGCGAGGACTTCGGCGAGCAGCAGCTCGAGCGTGCTGCGCGCCCGCGGCGTGGACATCGCCGACGTCGAGCGGATCGCCGGCGGCAAGACGTTCTTCTGGCACGGCGAGTACGGCTGGGATCTGAACTCGCGCGAGACGCTCGACACCCAGCTCGGTGTGTTCGAGGGCTTCCAGCCCAAGCTGTCGGAAGGCTCGCGCTCCAGCGAGGTGCTGTTCCTGGCGAACATCCAGCCCGACCTGCAGCGCGAGGTGCGCGCGCAGCTGCCGGGCGCGGGGTTCGTGGCGCTCGACTCGATGAACCTGTGGATCGACGTCGCCCGCGACTCGCTCGTCGCGGCGATCGAGAACGTCGACTGCCTGATCCTCAACGACGCCGAGCTGCGCCAGCTGACGGGCAAGCCGAACCTCGTCTCCGCGGCGCGGGAGATCCTCTCCTGGAAGCCCTCCTCGGCCGAGGCCCGCGGCCCGAGCGTGATCGTCGCCAAGCAGGGGGAGTACGGCGCCGCGCTGATCACCCGCGACGGCTTCTTCGCGCTGCCCGCCTATCCGCTGGAGAGCGTCGTCGACCCCACCGGCGCCGGCGACACCTTCGCGGGCGGCTTCGTCGGCTTCATCGCCGCACATCGATCCGAGTTGCAAGCCGACACGGCGGCGGGCAACGGCCGGCTGGCTCCGACCGACGAGTTGCTGCGCCGCGCGATGGCGCACGCGACGGTCCTCGCCTCCTTCAACGTCGAGGAGTTCGGCACCGAGCGCGATCGAGCGCCTGACCCGTCCGGAGATCGTCGCGCGCATGGATGAGCTGCGCGCGATCACGCAGTTCAGCGGCGCCTGAGCGCGGTCCAGGCGACCGCTGAGGCGAGGCACAGGGGTTGTACCGATCCCGCGCCCGTTATACGATCGATGCACGTGGACGCGTGGACTTTCATCTGGTTGATGTTCTTCCTGAAGATCCCGATCGTGGCGCTCTTTTTGCTCGTCCGCTGGGCCGTGCGCCAGACGCCCGAGACCGCGCCTCCCGGAGAGGACGGCGGCATCGGGCCACGCTCGCGCCCGCTGCACCCCCACCACCCGCGACCGCGGCGTCCGCGTCCGCCCAGGCGCGGTCCTCACGGCGATCCCCCCGTGCCGGCGCCGGCACGGGTTCGCACGGTCGCAGCGCGCAGGCGCCTGCCACAGAGCTGAGCGTCCGCTGCCGCACGCACGGGCGCTTTCGCCCCTTCGCACACCTGGTCTCACACGCCGGTCACGGCAACAGCGCCCGGGTGACGCATAATCGGGTCAGGGAATTCCGCAACCGTCGATAGGAGAAGGACATGAGCACCGAGACACAGGCGGGCACGCACGGCGAGGCCGGCGCCGGCGCCCCGGCGACCGGCAACGGCGCCGCGCCCGCGGACACGCTCACGGTGACGGACAACCGCACCGGCGAGACCTATGAGCTGGCGGTGACCGACGGCACCGTGCGGGCGATCGACCTGCGCCAGATCAAGGCCGACCCCGGCGAATTCGGGCTGATGTCCTACGACCCCGCCTACATGAACACCGCCTCCTGCCGCAGCGCGATCACCTACATCGACGGCGACGCGGGAATCCTCCAGCACCGGGGCTACCCGATCGAGCAGCTGTGCGAGCGCTCCAGCTACCTCGAGGTCGCCTACCTGCTGATCAACGGCGCGCTGCCGACCGGCACGCAGCTCGAGGACTGGGTCCAGGAGATCACCATCCACACGTTCGTGCACGAGAACGTCAAGGACTTCATGCAGGGCTTTCGCTACGACGCGAACCCGATGGGGATGCTGGTCGCCTCCGTCGGAGCGCTGTCGACCTTCTACCCCGACGCCAACCAGATCCACGACGAGGACATCCGCAAGATCCAGATCATCCGGCTGCTCGCGAAGATGCCGACGCTGGCCGCGTTCGCCTTCCGCCACAACATGGGCCAGCCCTACGTCTACCCCGACAACGAGCTCGACTACGCGGGCAACTTCCTGGGGATGATGTACAAGATGACCGAGCTCAAGTACGAGCCCGATCCGCGCCTCGCGCGTGCCCTGGACGTGCTGTTCATGCTGCATGCCGATCACGAACAGAACGCCTCCACAAGCGCCGTCCGCTCGGTCGGCTCGACCCAGGTCGACCCCTACTCGGCGATCGCCGGCGGCGTCGCGGCGCTGTACGGCCCCCTGCACGGAGGCGCCAACGAGGCCGCCCTGCGGATGCTCGCGCGGATCGGCAGCGTCGAGAACATCCCCGGCTTCCTCGACGGCGTCAAGGAAGGCAAGGAGCGCCTGATGGGCTTCGGCCACCGCGTCTACAAGAACTACGACCCGCGCGCCCGGATCATCCGCAAATACCTCGACGACGTGTTCGAGGTGCGCGGCAAGAGCCCATTGCTGGAGGTCGCCACCGAGCTCGAGAAGCGCGCCCTCGACGACGACTACTTCACCTCGCGCAAGCTCTACCCGAACGTCGACTTCTACTCCGGCCTGATCTACGAGGCGCTCGGCCTGCCCGTCGCGATGTTCCCAGTGATGTTCGCGATCGGCCGCACGAGCGGTTGGATCGCCCAGTGGCTCGAGATGGTCCAGGACGAGGAGCAGAAGATCGCCCGCCCCCGCCAGATCTACACCGGCGAGCGCGATCGCGACTACGTGCCGATCGAGCAGCGCGGCTAAAGCACCAGCGTCGCCCCATTCACCCGCAGCCACTCACGATCGGCGCGATACCTCGGCCAGCGCCGCTCCAGCAGCGCCCAGAACCGCGGCGAGTGATCGAGGATCTCCAGGTGGCAGACCTCGTGCCAGACGACATATTCGAGCACTCGCTCAGGCGCTAACAGCAGGCGCCAGTTGAAGCTCATGCGCCCAGTCGCCGAACAGGACGCCCAGCGCGTGCGCTGTGCGCGAATCGACAGGTCGCTATAGGAGCTGCCGGCGAGCGCGGTGGCACGATCCAGGCGCGGGCCGATCTCCGTGCGGGCAGCGCGCCGGTAGTAGCGCTCGAGCGCCGGACGCGCGTCGCCCTCAGGCACCAGCAGGCGCTCTCCCTGGCGGTGCACGCGCGTGCGCCCCGCCTGCGCGACCAGCTCCAGGTGATCGCCCAGGTACGGGACCGTGCCGCCACGCGCGGCCACCCGTGCGAGCGCCTCGCGCGCCTCTTCCAAGCGGCGCTCGATCCACGGGCGCAGCTCACTCACGGCGGCCGCGGCCGCGCGCTCGGGCGTGCGCGCCGGCAACACGACTTCGACACCAGTATGGGCGTGTACGTTCACGCGCACACTGCGCGCACGCGTGGAGCGGCGCACCGTGTAGGGGATCTCGCTCACATTGCGGAGAGTACGCGTCCCGCCGGGTGCATAATCAGCCGGCGATGAGCAAATCGAGGGTCAGGCTCCCGCGGGAGGTGCGCGAGCCCTATCACGTGTACCTCAACGGGGTGCCCCAGCAGCTCGGGGCCGACTACTCCGTGCGTGAAGGCGCGCTGGTGTTCGAGCAGGATCTGCGCAAGGACAAGATCAGCGGCTGGCGCTGGCTGCTGGGCGCGTGGGGCGTGGGCACCTACCGCCAGAACGACTCCGTGGACGTCCGCTACGAGGCGCCCGACGGCTCGCCGCGAGTGGCGGAGGGATTGGAGATCGAGACCGTCTGAGCAGCCCGCAGCCAGGGCTTTGAGAGCTTCAGCGCACCGAGGATCGCGCGCGTCGCCGGTGAGCGGTTGAGCGTGTAGAAGTGGATTCCCGGAGCGCCCGCCGCCAATAGCTCGGCGCACTGCAGCGTGGCGTAGGCGACGCCGAAGTCGAGCACCGCCTCGGAGTGATCCTCGAACTCGCGCAGCTCGCGGCGCAGCCCCTCCGGAATCGACGCGCCACACATGCTCGCCATCCGCTCGATCTGACCGGCGTGCGTGATCGGCATGATCCCGGGAATGATCGGCACCTCGATGCCGCCCGCCCGCGCGCGCTCCACGAACTCGAAGTACACGGCGTTCTCGAAGAACAGCTGCGTGATCAGGAAGTCGACACCCGCGTCGACCTTCTCGACGAGGTGACGCAGGTCGTCCTCGGCGCTCTCCGCGTGGATGTGGGTCTCCGGAAAGCACGCCGCGCCGATCGCGAACTCATATCCGGAGCCGATCAGCTCGACCAGCTCGCGCGAGTACTCGAGGCCCCCGTCGGTCTTCGTCCAGTGCTCCTGCCCGGCTGGCGGATCGCCGCGCAGGGCGAGCACGTTGTCGATCCCCGCCGAGCGCATCTCATCGAGCGTCTCGCCAAGCTCGGGAACCGTCGCGCCAACGCACGTGAAGTGCGCCATCGTCTCCAGCCCGAACTCCTCCCTGATCCGCTTGACGATCTCGATCGTCTTCTCGCGCGTCGATCCTCCCGCGCCATATGTCACCGATACGAACGCGGGCTCCAGGACCTTCAGCTCCTCCAGCGCCGCGTACAGGTTGCGCTCGCCCGCGTCGGTCTTCGGGGGGAAGAACTCGAACGAGAACAGCGGCTCGCCGGCGGCGAGGATCTGATCGATGCGCATCTGCTGATTATGCAGTCCAGCGCTCCGGCTCACCAGAGATCGGCCGGGCGTGGCCGACGGCTTGCAGGTGCGTGAGGTAGCTGAGGATCTTCGACAGCAGCCAATGGGCGTTCTGCTGGGAGAGTGAGTCGCCGTAGACGTGTGGAACGATCTCAAAGGCGGTCAGTGGCTCCTCGCCAAGCGCCTCGCGGACGCGCTCCAGTCGTTCGTGCACGAGCTTGCGATTGCCCTGAATGTGGGCGTGCACGTCGGCGAACGTGCGCCCATGCCCGGGCAGGCACAAACGCGCGCCGAGCCGCTCGACGACGTCCAGCGAGTGCAGGAACTCCCCCACGGGGTCAGGCGAGGAGCCATAGTCGAAGAACAGCGAGATCCGCCCCAGCAGGTGGTCGCCGGAGATCAAGAGGCGCCGCTCGGGCTGGAACAGGCAGACGTGCGAGGGCGCGTGGCCGGGCGTCTCATACACGGTCCAGGGACCGAGGTCGGTGTCGATCGTCACGCCCGCGAGCAGCTCGCGGTCGGGCTCGATCACGCCCGCGATCCCCGATTCGCGCGAGCGGCGCTCAGCATAGCGGCGCAGCGGCTCCTCCGGCACGCCGCTCTGGCGGGCGACCTCCATGCGCCGGGCGAACACGGCGTCTGGGTCCTCGGCCATGCGCGTCATGTGCCCGTGGTTGGGGTGCATCCACAGCTCGCAACCGGCCCGCTCGACGACCGTCGCCGCCTGCCCGTAGTGGTCGGAGTGCGCGTGCGTGCAGACGACCAGCCGCGCCTGCTCGAGGCGCAGGTCGCACATCGCAAGCGCCCGTTCGAGGTTCTCCAGCGAGTCGGGCTGGTGCATGCCGGTGTCGAACAGCACGAAGCCGTCGCCCGCGGACACCGCCCACGCGTTGCAGTGAGGAACTCCCGGCCACGGCAGTGGCAGCCGCAGGCGAAAGACGCCGGGAAGCACGCGCTCGCCCCTGCCCAGCTCGCGCTTGGCGGATGCCCTGCGCGCAGGCGGCGCGGATGTGTCATTCCTCGCATCCGCCACGCCGCGGAGACTAGACTACGAATCTCAAGCGGCGTGTGGAGGAGGAGACGGCATGGCTGATGAGGAGAGCGAGAGCAAGGCGGCTACGAAGGTGCAGGAGGCGGCCGACAATGTCCGCCAGGCCAGCACCGGCCGGCGGCGGATCACGAAGAAGACGAGCGAGGCCGAGTCGATTGCGCTGCGCTACTTCGAGGCGATCGGCGCGCGCGATCTGGACACCGCGGTCGGCCTGTGGGCCGATGGCGGGCGCGACAACATCCGCGGCCAGGTCGACGTGCTCGCGCCGGAGGGCGTGCGCGCGTTCCTCGGCGAAATGCTCGACGCCGTGCCCGATCTGAAGTTCGCGGTGCTCTCCACGACCACCCAGGATGAGCGCTGCGCCGCTCAGTGGCGGCTGAGCGGCACCTTCGCCGGGCCCGGCTCGCTGGGTGGCCTGCGGCCGACCGGCGACCCAATCGTGATCGAAGGCATCGACCTGTTGACCGTGCGCGATGGCCTGATCCAGTCCAACGACGCGTTTCCCGACTCGATCGCCCTGCCTCGCCAGATCGGCATGATGCCGCCACAGGGCTCGGCCGCCGACCAGCGCCTGACCGGCGCCTTCAACGCCAAGACGCGGCTCTCCCGGCGCCTGACCACGAGCGATGCCGAGCTGGTGGCGGAGGGCGTGTGGATCGTGCGCGGGCAGCCTGGCCGCTGCAACGTCTACCTGATCGAGGACGGCGGCGGCGTGACGATGTTCGACGCGGGCGGACGCACGATGACGCGCGGGCTTGCCAGCGCCGGCGCGAAGCTCGGCGGCATCGAGCGGATCGTGCTCGGGCACGGACACACCGACCACCGCGGCGCCGCACCCGGGCTCGACGCGCCGGTGCTGTGCCATGCCGATGAGGTTCAAGACGCGGAAGGCAGCGGCGGCTTTCGCTACTGGCCGGAGGGCCTGCGCGGCCTGCCGGCGCCGCTGCGCCAGGTCCACCGCCTGCTGCACCGCTACGCCTGGGACGCCGGGCCTGTCGCGATCGCCGGAACGCTGGCCGAGGGCGATGAGGTAGCGGGCTTCCGCGTGATCGAGATTCCCGGTCACGCTCCCGGGCAGATCGCGCTGTGGCGCGAGTCCGACCGCGTGGCGCTCACCAGCGACTGCTTCTACACCGTCGACATGTGGGGCCGCGACTGCCCGCCGCACCTGCCCGAGGCGACCTACAACTTCGACACCGAGCAGGCGCGTGCGAGCATCCGCAAGCTGGCGGCGCTGGAGCCGGCCGCGGCCTGGCCGGGTCACGCCGAGGCGGTCACGGGCGACGTCCGCTCACAGCTCGAGCTGGCTGCCGACAGCTGATCGGCGGAGCTCGGGGAGTGGGCAAGCGCGGGCGCAGGGCCGAGCGGCTGAAGGCGCCCGACAGCGACTACAGCGACGCTGATGGAAACGTGCTGAGCCTGCGCGGCTCGTTTACGCCCGGGGCCCGGCGCGAGTACGCGCAGACGCTCGCCAGCACCGGCGTGCGGGCCTCTGCCACACGCGAGGACTCGTGGCAGCGCGCGGTCGAGCTGCTGTTCGAGCGCCTGGCTGTGCGCTGGACGATCGCCGGCGCCCCGATCGAGCGCCAGCGCGAGCTGCTGGCGCGCTTTCGCGTGGCCAGCGCCGAGGAGCGGGCATGGGTGCGGGACGTGCTGCGCGAGCACTGCGCCGAGCACTTCCCCGATGTCAACGCCCCGTGAAGCTCACTCGGGCTCCCCGAGCAGCTCCAGGCGCGGCCCGTGCGCGCTCTCGGCGGAGACGAACCGCGCGGTCGCGGGACTGAGCACGAACTCGAGCAACTCCCCTCCCTCGCCGCGCACCTGCAGCCGCCGGCCCTGCTCGTAGACCGCGATCACCGTGCCGCGTTCGAAGCCGCCGCCGAAGTGCGCGATGCGCGCCTGCGCCCCGACACGGGGTACGGGTCGTGATGGTCCGAGCACGAGTCGATGCTACGCCGAGCCACGCTCGGCCACGGCCGCCGAGCGCCCGAAGCGCACGACCCCGCCGACCGGTAGCTTGCCGTCGATGCGCCGCACCAAGATCGTCGCCACCATCGGACCGGCCTCACGCGAGCCGGAGACGCTCGTGCGGATGGTCGAGGCCGGCATGGACGTCGCGCGGCTGAACTACTCCCACGGAACGCTCGAGGAGCACGCCGAGACGGTCAAACGCGTGCGCGACGCGGCCGGCCGCGCGGGGCGGGCGGTGGCGATCATCCAGGATCTGCCCGGCCCCAAGCTGCGGATCGGGCCGCTGCGCGAGGACATCGTCGAGCTGAAGCCGGGCGAGCGGCTGACCTTCTCGGCCGGCGGCGAGGAGTTCGAGGGCGACGCCCGCCACATGAGCGTCTCCTTCGCTGGCCTCGCCGACGCCCTGGAGACCGACTCGGTCCTGTACCTCGCCGACGGCTCGGTCCGGTTGCGCGCCGTCGAGGTGCGCGGCGGCGACAACGAGGTCGAGGTCGAGATCGAGGTCGGCGGCGCCGTCGCCTCCCGCCAGGGCCTCAACATCCCGGGCCCGGTCGAGTCGCTGCCGTCGGTCCCCGAGGAGGACTTCGAGCTGCTGCGCCACGGCGAGTCGATCGGCGTGGACATGGTCGCGCTGTCGTTCGTCCAGCGCCCCGAGGACGTCGAATCGGTGCGCGAGCACACGCGCCTGCCACTGATCGCCAAGATGGAGAAGCCCCAGGCCGTGCAGCGCGCCGCGGAGATCCTCAAAGCGGCCGACTGCGTGATGGTCGCGCGCGGGGATCTCGGCATCGAGCTGCCGATCGAGCGCGTGCCGATCGTGCAGAAGCAGCTGCTCGAGCTTGCCGGATGGATGGCACGGCCATCGATCACGGCCACGCAGATGCTCGACTCGATGGTCTCCTCCTCGCGCCCGACCCGCGCCGAGGTGGCCGACGTCGCCAACGCGATCCTCGACGGCACCGACGCGGTGATGCTCTCCCAGGAGACCGCGATCGGCGCCTATCCCGTCGGAGCGGTCGAGATGATGGCCGCCGTCGCCGTGCAGGCCGAGTCGATCGCGCCATATGAGCGCTGGAACGACGCGCGCGTGCGCCGCACCGAGTCAGACCCCGCCTACACGATCGCGCACAACCTCAGCATCGCAGCGCGCGAGCTGCGCCTCGACGCGCTGATCGTCCCGACGCTCTCCGGCCGCTCCGCGCGCCTGGTCTCGGCGCACCGCCCGACGGTGCCGATCTACGCCCTCTCTCCGGGCAAAGAGACCGTCAGGCGCTGCGCGCTGATGTGGGGCGTGCAGGCAGCCTCGATGCGCCGCCACGAGACGACCGAGGCGCTGATCGCCGACGCCGCCCGGCGCGTCGTCGAGCTCGGCTGGTGCAAGCGCGGCCAGCGCGTCGGCATCACCGCCGGGCTGCCCTCCGGCCAACCGGGCACCACCAGCCTCGTGCAGATCCAGGAGCTGTAGCCAGCGCTCATCCCGGGCCGGTGGACCCAGCGCCGGACCCCGGTCATCTCTCATCGCCATGTGCGAACATCCCGCCGGAGTTCAGCCACGCCTCAGCGCACCCATCAGCACGGCCAGTCAAACCGGACACGGCCGCCATTTTGAAAGGACCGGGAAATGAGCAGAGCCGCACTGGCGCACACGCGAGCGATCAAGCGCGGCGCATGAGCGCCGCCCCGGCCGACGCCGACGTGCTCGTCGTCTTCGGCATCACCGGTGACCTCGCGAAGGTGATGACCTTCCGCTCGCTCTACCGGCTGGAGAGGCGCGGCCTCTTGAGCTGTCCGATCGTCGGGGTCGCGGGCGATGATTGGACGCTCGATCACCTGCGCGAGCACGCCCGCAAGTGCATCGAAGGAACCGGCGAGCCGCTCGATGCCGAGGTCTTCGAGCGCTTTGCCGCGCGCCTGTCGTACGTGAGCGGCGACTTCACCAACGCGGCGACCTACGAGCGCCTGGCGGCGGAGATCGGCGACGCGCACAGCCCGGTCTTCTACCTGGAGATACCGCCCTTCCTGTTCGGCCCCGTGATCAAGCAGCTGAAGGACGCCGGGCTGACCGGCACCGCTCGTGTGGTCGTGGAGAAGCCGTTCGGGCACGACCTCGAATCGGCGCGCGCGCTGGCGGCCGAGATCCACCAGTACATCGAGGAGTCACAGCTGTACCGGATCGATCACTTCCTCGGGAAGATGGGGATCGACGAGTTCCTCTACCTGCGGTTCGCCAACACGATGATCGAGCCGATCTGGAACCGCAACCAGGTGGCCTGCGTGCAGATCACGATGGCCGAGAGCTTCGGCGTCGAGGACCGCGGGCACTTCTACGATCCGGTCGGCGCCGTGCGCGACGTGGTCGTCAACCACATCATGCAGGCGGTCGCGCTGGCCGCGATGGAGGCGCCGGCCGGCGCCGACGCGGAAACGCTCAAGGACGCCAAGTACTCGCTGTTCCGCTCGATCCACACGGCCAAGCCGGCCCACTACGTGCGCGGGCAGTACGACGGCTATCTCGACATCGACGGAGTCGCCAAGGACTCCGGCACAGAGACCTACGCGGCCATGCGGCTGGACATCGACAACTGGCGGTGGTCGGGCGTGCCGTGGTTCATCCGCACCGGCAAGAAGCTGCCCGTCACCCAGACGGAGCTGCGCGCGGTCTTCCGCGAGCCGCCGCACCTGGGCTTCATGGAGCACAGTAGGCGGGCGCCCGAGCCGAACCAGTTCGTCGTGAAGCTGGACCCGGCGACCGGCACGCGCGTGATCCTCGACGCCCACCGGGCCGACCTCTCCGGGCCGCAGGCGGTCACCCTCGACGTCGAGTTCGCTGAGCAGGGCGGCGAGGCGCCGACGCCCTATGAGGTGCTGCTCGACGACGCGATGCGCGGCGACAGCACGCGCTTCACCCGCCAAGACTGCATCGAAGAGACCTGGCGGATATTCGCGCCGCTGCTCGAGAAGCCGCCACCGGTTCACTCCTATGCTCCCGGCTCTTGGGGCCCGGCCGAGGCCGACGCGATGGTCTCGAAATTCGGTGGCTGGCATGGCCCGTGGGTGGCCTCGTGAGTTCGGCGAAAGCGGGCGCCGACGCCAAAGACTCAGCGGATCAAAGGGACACGATGCCCCAAAGCGCGGCGATGCCCTCGCCGTTCCCGCCGATCGCCGACTACGCGTTCCTGTCGGACTGCCACACGGGCGCGCTGATCGCTCCCGACGGAAGCGTCAACTGGCTGTGCGTCCCGCGCTTCGACGCCCCCAGCGTGTTCGGGACGCTGCTCGACCGCCAGGCCGGCGACTTCCGCTTCGGGCCGTTCGGCGTCAACGTTCCCTCCGCCCGGGTGTACGAGCCGGGGACGAACATCCTGTTGACCACATGGCGCACGCCAACCGGCTGGGCGCTCGTGCGTGACGCGCTCGTGCTCGGGCCTCGTCGTGGCGTCGACAAGGTCACGCCGCACACGCGGCCGCCGACCGACCAAGACGCCGAGCATTTGTTGATCCGAGTTGCGATGTGCCTGTACGGCGAGGTCGAGATGGAGTTGACCTGCGAGCCGGTGTTCGACTACGGACGCGTCCCCGCCGAGTGGTCGGTCAGCGAGGACGGACACACCGCCGACGCAAGCGGCGCCGAGGTGACGATCAGGCTGCAGACCGACCTGGCGGTCGGCGTCGAGGGCGAGCGCGTACGTGGGCGTCATCAACTCAAACAGGGCGAGCAGATCTTCTGCGCCCTCTCCTGGGCCGAGGGGCTCGTCGCGCCGGAGACGGTCGACGACGCCAACGCGCGCCTGGCCACGACCGCTCTCTTCTGGCGCGAGTGGCTCTCCAGCGCGCGCATCCCCGACCATCGCTGGCGCGACCCGATGCAACGCTCGGCGTTGGCGATCAAGGGGCTCACCTACATGCCCACGGGCGCGACCGTCGCGGCCCTGACGACCTCGCTGCCGGAGACGCCCGGTGGCGAGCGCAACTGGGACTACCGCTACACGTGGCTGCGCGACTCGACCTTCACGCTGCAGGCGCTTCACTACCTGAACCTCGACTGGGAGGCCGAGGAGTTCATGCAGTTCGTCGCCGACCTGGAGACCAACGAGGACGGCGCGCTGCAGATCATGTACGGCATCGACGGGCGGCGCGACTTGACCGAGACCACGCGCGACGATCTCTCCGGCTACGCCGGAGCGAGCCCGGTGCGGATCGGAAACGGCGCCTTCGACCAGCGCCAGAACGACGTGTTCGGCGCCGCGCTCGACTCGATCCTGCTGCACACGCGCCGCAGCGAACGGCTGCCGCGACGGCTGTGGCCGCTCGTGCAGGCGCAGGCCGAATGCGCTACGAACGTCTGGCGCGAGCCCGACCAGGGCATCTGGGAGGCGCGCGGCAAGCCGCAGCACTACGTCTCCTCAAAGCTCATGTGCTGGGTGGCGATGGACCGAGCGGGCAAGCTCGCGGCGATCCGCGGCGACTCCAAGCGCCAGGTCGAATGGCACGCCACGGCCGAGGAGATCAGGCAGGACATCCTCGAGCACGGCCTTGGCAAGGACGGCGTGCTGCGCCAGCACTACGACACCGACGCGCTGGACGCCTCCAACCTGCTGGCCGCGATCTTCGGCTTCCTGCCGGGCACCGACGAGCGGTTGCGCGCGAGCGTGCTCGCGATTGCCGAATCGCTCACAGAGGACGGCTTCGTCCTGCGCTACCGCACCGAAGAGACCGACGATGGCCTGTCCGGCAAGGAGGGCAGCTTCCTGATCTGCTCCTTCTGGCTCGTCTCGGGTCTGGCGGTCGTCGGCGAGCAGCAGCGCGCTCGCGACCTGATGGAAAAGCTGCTGAGCGTCGCGTCTCCGCTCGGGCTGTACGCGGAGGAGTTCGACACGAGCACCGGCCGGCATCTGGGGAACTTCCCCCAGGCCTTCTCGCACCTCGCGCTGATCGAGGCGGCGGGGCGGATCATCCTGGCCGAGCGCATCGCGGAGATTCTCATGAGCGAGCACCACGACGTCGTCATCATCGGCAGCGGCGCCGGCGGTGGCACGCTCGCTCGCCATCTGGCGCCCTCGGGCAAGCGCATACTCCTGCTCGAGCGCGGCGACTGGCTCGCGCGCGAGCCGCAGAACTGGTCCGCCGGCGACGTGTTCGTGGACAATCGCTACGTCTCGCCCGACACCTGGTACGACGCGGACGGCAACGCCTTCCAACCGCAGATCCACTACTGCGTCGGCGGCGCAACCAAGCTGTACGGAGCCGCCCTGTACAGGATGCGCGCAGAGGACTTCGGCGAGCTACAGCACCACGGCGGCACCTCCCCCGCCTGGCCGATCTCTTACGAGCAGATGGAGCCCTACTACACGCAGGCCGAGCAGCTCTACCAGGTGCACGGTTCGCGCGGAGAGGATCCGACCGAACCTCCGGCCAGCGCCCCCTACCCCCATCCGGCGATCTCGCACGAGCCGCGCATCCAACAGCTCTCCGATGACTTCGCCGCGGCGGGCCTGCACCCGTTTCACGCACCCTGCGGCGTGATGCTGGACGAGCAGAACACGCCCTACAGCGCGTGCGTGCGCTGCTCGACCTGCGACGGCTTCCCCTGCCTCGTGCACGCCAAGTCCGACGCGGAGGTGCTGGGCGTGCGGCCGGCACTCGAGCACGACAACGTCACGCTGCTGACGAACGCGACGGCCGTGGCGTTGAACACCGACCAGACAGGCACATCCGTGACGGAAGTCGTAGTCGAGCGCGATGGCGCGCGCGAGACGGTTGCCGCCGACATCGTCGTTGTCTCGGCGGGCGCCGCGAACACGGCCAAGCTACTACTCAGCTCGGCCAACGAGAAGCATCCCAACGGCCTCGCCAACGGCTCCGATCAAGTTGGGCGCAACTACATGTTCCACAACAGCCAGGCCGTGCTGGCGCTCTCCAAGAGCCCCAATCCGACGGTCTTCCAGAAGACGCTCGGCGTCAACGACTACTACTTCGCAAGCGATCAGTGGGAGTTCCCGATGGGGAACATCCAGATGGTGGGAAAGTCGGTTGCCGAGATGTACCGCGGGGAGAAGCCGCTGATGACCAAGCTCGCCCCCACCTTCTCGCTGAGGGAAGTCGCCACCCACGCGATCGACTTCTGGCTGTCGACCGAGGATCTCCCGCACCCCGAGAACCGCGTCGGGCTTGACTCGCACGGCAACATCACGCTGAGCTACAAAGCGACCAACGACACCGCCAGGGACCGGCTGTTCAAACAGCTGCGCTCGCTGCTCGGCCATCTGGACATGCAGGAGCACCACCTGATCCCGCGCTGGGCCTATCTGGAGAACAAGATCCCCGTCGCCGGCGTCGCCCACCAGGCTGGCACCTGCCGATTTGGATCGGACCCCGCCAGCTCCGTGCTGAACACCGACTGCCGCGCCCACGAGCTCGACAACCTGTACGCCGTCGACACGAGCTTCTTTCCCAGCATCGCCGCCGTCAACCCGGCGCTGACGGCGATGGCCAACGCCCTGCGCGTGGGCGACCATCTGCTCGAGCGCCTGGCGGCTTAGCCGACGCCCAGCGCCGCCCACGCCACGCCACGCCGGCAGCCTGTCAGCCGTCCGTGGCGGCAGCCGCGTCGGACACGACCAGCGCACGCTCGCCCGTCACGCGCCCCGCCGGGATCGACTCATCGCCGGCGCGCAGGCCGGCCAGCGCCCGGGCCTTGTCCGCGCCGCTCACGAGCCACAGCAGCTCCAAAGCGCGGTCCAGCACCGGGTAGGTAAGGGTCATCCGGCGTCTGCCCATATAGGTCTGCGTGAGCGCGACGTCACGATCGGTCACGTCCAGCACGGGGTCGCCGGGCACCAGCGAGGCGGTGTGGCCGTCCGGGCCGATGCCGAGGTGAATCAGATCGAAGCGCTCGGGCAGCAGGGCCGCGTAGCGCTTCGCCGCGCCTTCCAGGTCCTCGTCCTCCACCGGCATCGCGTGGATCTCCGCATCGGCGTGCGCCTGCAGGCTCTCGCGCAGGTGCGTAAGGTTGCGATCGGGGTCGCCCGCCGGGGCGACGCGCTCATCGACCTGGAAGATCTCCGTCTCACTCCACGGCACCTGCTCGCCGGCCAGGCTCGCGAACATCGCCCACGGCGTGTGGCCGCCGCTGACGGCGAACGTAAAGCGCCCACGCTCGGCCACCGCCGCGCGCGCCCGCTCGGCCACGTGGGAGGCGGCACGGGTCGCGACCGCCGCCGGGTCCGGCAGGATCTCGACATGCGCGGGCGCCATCACTAGGCGGGCTTCTCGTCGTGCCCGCCGAAGCCCTTGCGCATCGCCGACTGGACCTTGTCGGCGTACTCGTTCAGCCCGCGCGAGGAGAAGCGCGAGTACAGGGCCGTCGTCAGGACGGGCGCGGGCACGCCCTCCTCGATCGCCGCCACCGAGGTCCAGCGGCCCTCGCCGGAGTCCGACACGCGCCCGGCGTACTCCTCGAGCTTGGGCGAGGCCAAAAGCGCCTCGGCCGTCAGGTCGAGCAACCACGAGCCGACGACGCTGCCGCGGCGCCAGACCTCGGCCACCTCGGGGATGTCGACGTCGTAGCGGTAGTACTCGGGGTTCTCCAGCGGACTCGTCTCGGCATCGTGCTCCTGCGTGCGCAGTCCCGCGTCGGCGCCGTGGATGATGCTCAGGCCCTCTGCGTAGGCGGCCATCAGACCGTACTCGATGCCGTTGTGGACCATCTTCACGAAGTGCCCGGCGCCGTTCGGCCCACAGTGCAGGTAGCCGTTCTCCGCCGGGCTGGGCGCGCCGCTGCGCCCGGGCGTGCGCGGGGCCGAGTCGACGCCCGGGGCGATCGAGGCGAACAGCGGCTCGATCCGCTGCACGACCTCCTGCTCGCCGCCGATCATCAGGCAGTAGCCGCGCTCCAGTCCCCATACGCCGCCGCTCGTGCCACAGTCGACGTGGTGGATGCCGCGCTCCATCAGTTCGCCCGCGTGACGGATGTCGTCATGGTAGTGGGTGTTGCCGCCGTCGATGATCGTGTCGCCGGGCTCCATCGCCGCGGCCAACTCGGCGATCGTGGCGTCCGTGATCTCGCCGGCGGGGACCATCACCCAGGCCGTGCGCGGCTTATCGAGCTTGGCGACGAAGTCGGCAATCGAGGAGGAGCCGACCGCCCCGTCGCTCACAAGCGCCTCGACGGCGTCCCGGCTGACGTCGTAGCCAACACAATCGTGGCCGTCGCGCATCAGCCGGCGCACGATGTTGGCGCCCATGCGACCGAGCCCGACCATTCCAAGTTGCATCGGCGTGTCAGTGGCCATCGTTCACTCCTCGTTCGCTGGACTCGATCCCCTGCTGGCGGCCCATGCTATCTCCGCTCGCCGCGCTCGGGACCGCGGGATCGGCCTCCTTCGCACGGGCGAGGCAACCGCCGCGGTGCGCCGCTACTGTGGCGATCAATGAGCGTCGTCTACGGATTTCCTCGGTAGCTGCCTTGGCGGCGAAACGGGTTCACGCAGATGACACGGGCGGCGCGCATCGCGTCGTGATCGTCGGCGCCGGGTTCGGCGGTCTGTTTGCCGCCCGCTTCTTCCGCGGCGCGCCGGTCGACGTGACGCTGATCGCGCGCACCAACCACCACCTGTTCCAGCCGCTGCTCTACCAGGTCGCTACGGGCATCCTCTCCGAGGGCGAGATCGCTCCCCCGACGCGCGACGTGCTGAAAAAATACAAGAACGTCCGGGTCGAGCTGGGCGATGTGACGGACCTCGATCTCCGGCAGAAGCAGATCACCTCCGTGCAGCCCGACGGCCGCGAGATCGTTCACCGCTTCGACAGCCTGATCGTCGCCGCCGGAGCCGGCGGGTCCTACTTCGGACACGACGAGTTCGAGCAGTGGGCGCCGGGGATGAAGACGCTCGATGACGCGCTCGAGCAGCGCGCGCGGATCTTCGGCGCGTTCGAGATGGCCGAGCTGGAGGAGGACCCGCAGGCGCGCAAGGCCTGGCTGACGTTCGTGGTCGTGGGTGGGGGGCCGACGGGCGTGGAGATCTCCGGGCAGATCGCCGAGCTCGCCCGGCGCGCGCTCAAGAACAACTTCCGGCGCTTCGACCCCAGAGAGGTGAGCGTGATCCTGTTCGAGGGCAGCAAGGAGATCCTCGGCGGGTTCGGCGAAAAGCTCTCCTCGAAGGGCCGCAGCGAGCTGGAGCGCACGGGCGTGGAGATCCACGAGCAATCGATCGTCACGCACATCGACGCCGACGGCGTCGATGTAAAGCTGCCGGACGGCTCGATCAGGCACGTCGAGGCGAAGACGAAGATCTGGGCGGCCGGCGTCAGCGCCTCGCCGCTGGCGAAGATGCTGGCCGACGCCAGCGGCGCCGAGTGCGACCGCGCGGGGCGCATCAAGGTGCAACCCGATTGCTCGCTGCCGGGACACCCCGACGTGTTCGCCGTCGGCGACATGATGAACTTCGAAGACCTGCCCGGGGTCGCTGAGGTGGCGATGCAGTCGGGTATCCATGCCGCGAGGACGATCCGCAGACGCCTCACCAAAGGCGAGCAGCCGAAGCCGTGGAAGTACCGCGACCTGGGCAGCATGGCGGCCGTCTCGCGCCGTCGCGCGATCGTCAGCTTCAAGGGCGTGCGTGTCAGCGGATTTCTCGGCTGGATCATGTGGCTGCTCGTCCACGTCACGTTCATGACGGGCTTCAAGAACCGCTTCAGCACGCTGATCAGCTGGGGCCTCAGCTTCGTCGGCAAAGGCCGCACCGAGCGCGCGCTGACGCGCCAGATCGGCCGCTGAGCATGGGCTCCCCGGCCAACTCGAAGGCGCGTGGCGAGGAGTCGATCGGCCTGCTGCTGGCCGATGTCGACGGAACGCTCGTCACGCAGGAGAAGATCCTGACGCCGGGCGCCGTGCGCGCGGTTCACAAGCTGTATGACGCGGGGGTCCTGTTCGCGGTCACCAGCGGGCGCCCGCCGCGCGGCATGTCGATGCTGATCGAGCCGCTTGAGCTGAAGACGCCGATCGCGGCTTTCAACGGCGGGCTGATCGTCGACCGCGAGATGTCGGTGCTCGAGCAGAAGGTCATCCCCGACGAGCTCGTGGCCTCGACAATCGAGCTGATCGAGTCCTTCCAGCTCGACGCCTGGATCTACCGCGGCGCCGAGTGGTACGTGCACGACGCGAACGGCGCGCACGTCGAGCGCGAGGCGTGGACCGTGAAGTTCGAGCCGACAGTCCTCGACAGCTACGAGAGCGTGATGGACGGAGTCGTCAAGCTCGTCGGCGTCAGCGACGACCTGGACGCCGTGGTCGCAGCCTCACGCGCCGCGCACGACAAGCTCGGCGATCGAGTCTCGGCGGCGCGCTCGCAGCCGTACTACCTGGACGTCACCCATCCCGACGCGAACAAGGGAGGCGTCGTGAAGTACCTCAGCGCGAGGTACGGGATCCCCGGCGAGCGCATCGCCACGATCGGCGACATGCCCAACGACGTGCTGATGTTCGCGCACTCCGGGCTCAGCATCGCGATGGGAAACGCCGACCGCGAGGTGCAGCGGGCGGCGCGGCGTGTGACCGCCTCAAACGAGGACGAGGGCTTCGCCGAGGCCGTCGAGCGCTTCGTTCTGCCGGCGAGCTGAGCCGTCATGGCCTGAAACCCGTGCGCCGGCGCGCGGGCACACGGCGCGGCGCTCCACCTTCCGGCTAGGAGCGCAGCCCGCGGTAGCGGCGAATCAGCGCGTTGGTCGAGCTGTCGTGCTTCAGCTCGGGTTCTGCCTCGCTCTCCAGCTCGGGAATGATCCGCTTGGCGAGCACCTTGCCGAGCTCCACGCCCCACTGGTCGAAGGAGTCGATCCTCCACACGGTCCCCTGCGTGAAGACGCTGTGCTCGTACAGCGCCACGAGCGCTCCAAGCGTGCGTGGCGTCAGCTTCTCGGCGAGGATCACATTGGTCGGGCGATTGCCCTCGAACACGCGATGGGGGACGACCGCCTCCGCCGTCCCCTCTTCGCGGACCTGCTGCTCGGTCTTGCCGAACGCCAGCGCCTCGGCCTGCGCGAACACGTTCGACATCAGGATGTCGTGGTGGTCGCGCAGCGGGTTCAGCGTCTGGCCAAAGCCGATCAGATCGACTGGGATCAGCTTCGTGCCCTGGTGGATCAGCTGGTAGAAGCTGTGCTGGCCGTTGGTGCCCGGCTCGCCCCAGTAGACCGCGCCGGTCTGGTAGTCGACGCGCTGGCCGTCGAGCGTCACGTGCTTGCCGTTGGACTCCATCGTCAGCTGCTGCAGGTAGGCGGGAAAGCGCTTCAGGTACTGCTCGTAGGGCATCACGCCGGCCGTCTGCGCGTCGAAGAAGTCCCCATACCAGACTGCCAGCAGTCCCATCAGCACGGGCAGGTTGCGCTCGAAGGGCGTCGTCACGAAGTGCTCGTCCAACTCGTGGAAGCCGGCCAGCATCTCCGCGAAGCGCTCGGGGCCGATCGCCAGCATCGTCGAGAGGCCGATCGCCGAGTCCATCGAATAGCGCCCGCCGACCCAGTCCCAGAAGCCGAACATGTTCTCCGTGTCGATGCCGAACTCGGCCACCCCCTCGGCATTCGTGGAGACGGCGACGAAGTGCTTGGCGATCGCCGCCTGCTCGCCGAGCGCGGCCAGCGCCCATTCCCGCGCGGACTGCGCGTTGGTCATCGTCTCGAGCGTCGTGAACGTCTTCGAGCAGACGACGAACAGCGTCTCCTCGGCGTCCAGGTCGCGCGTCGCCTCGGCGAAGTCGGTCGAGTCGACGTTCGAGACGAAGCGGAAGCGCAGCTCCCGGCGGGAGTAATGGCGCAGCGCCTCATAGGCCATCACCGGCCCGAGGTCCGAGCCGCCGATGCCGATGTTGATGACGTTGCGGATCGCCTTGCCGGTGTGCCCCTTCCACTCGCCCGAGCGCACCCGCTCGGCGAACGCCGACATGCGGTCGAGTACCTCGTGCACGTGCGCGACCACGTCGACGCCGTCCACGATCAGCGATTCCCCCTTGGGCTTGCGCAGGGCGACGTGCAGCACCGAGCGATTCTCCGAGACGTTGATCTGATCCCCGTGGAACATCGCCTCGCGCCGCTCGGCGAGCCCGGACTGCTCGGCCAGCGCCACGAGCAAGTCGAGCGTCTCGTCGGTGACGCGGTTCTTGGAGTAGTCCAGGTACAGGCCGGCGCCCTCGGCCGCGAGCCGCTCGCCGCGGTCGGGGTCCTGGGCGAACAGCTCGCGCAGATGCACCTCGCGCACCTGCGCGTGGTGCTTCTGAAGCGCCGCCCAGGCCGGGCGCTGACGCAGCGGGATCACATCGAGCGTCCCCTCGCTCGCCGTGCTGCTGCGCGCACTGGCCACGGCGGGAGCGTATCGCAGACACCAACCCGGCCCTGGCCGTCATGATTGCGCCGTGAAAGCCCTCGATCCGAGGCTGCTCAGCTACGCGCGGGCGACTCGCACGTTCCTGTTCGGCTCGATCTCACTCGGCGTGCTCAGCGCGCTGCTGATCGTCACGCAGGCGTGGCTGCTGGCCGACGTCGTCGCGCGCGCGTTCGCGGGCCAGGAGAGCCTCGATCGGCTGCGCACGCCGCTGGGAATCCTGTTGGCGGTCGTGCTGGCGCGCGCGGGCGTCGCGTGGGCGGCGGAGCTCGCGGCCGCCCGCTCCTCGGCGCGCGCCAAGTCGCAGCTGCGTGCGGCCCTACTGGCGCGCGTGGGCGAGGACGGCGGGTTGGACGGCTCGGGGGAGGAGCGCGTCGGCGCCGTGACGATCCTCGCCACGCGCGGCATCGACGTGCTCGACGGCTACTTCTCGCTGTACCTGCCGCAGCTCTTCCTGGCCGTGATCGTCCCGCTCGTGGTGCTCGTCGCGGTGCTGAGCGAGGATTGGATCTCGGCGGCGATCATCGCCGTGACGATTCCCCTGATCCCGCTGTTCATGGCGTTGGTCGGCGCCTCGACGCGGGAGCGTATGGACCGCCAGCTGCGCGCGCTCGAGCGGCTGGCGGGTCATTTCCTGGACGTCGTCGCCGGTCTGCCCACGCTGAAGGTCTTCGGACGGGCAAAGGCGCAGGCGCGCGCGATCCGCGAGATCACCGACCGCTATCGCACGACCGCGATCTCGACGCTGCGCGTCACCTTCCTCTCATCGCTGATCCTCGAGCTGGTCGCGACGATCTCCGTGGCGCTGGTCGCGGTGGCGATTGGCCTGCGCCTGCTGGACGGGCAGATGGGCCTGCGCGGCGCGCTGTTCGTGCTGGTGCTCGCGCCCGAGGCCTACCTGCCGCTGCGCCAGCTGGGCGCCAACTACCACGCAAGCGCCGAGGGCATGGCCGCGGCCGAGCAGGTGTTCGAGGTGCTGGAGCGCCCGGCGGCAGGACATGGAACACGCACCGACGTCCCCGACCCAGCCGGCGCCCCGATCGCCGTCGAGGGGCTCACGGTCCACTACCCCGGCCGCTCTGAGCCGGCGCTGGACGGCGTCTCTATGAGCATCGAGGCGGGTGAGACGCTGGCGCTCGTGGGACCTAGCGGATCCGGCAAGTCGACGCTTCTGAGCGTCCTGCTGGGGCTGATCGCGCCCACGCGCGGCTCGATCCGGATCGGGGGCACTGAGCTTTCGGACCTCGACGCGGAGGCCTGGCGCGCACGGCTCGCCTGGGTTCCCCAGCGGCCGCATCTGTTCGCCGCCTCGATCGCCGAGAACGTGCGCCTCGGTCGTGCCAACGCATCGGTTGAGGAACTCGACGCGGCGATCTCCGCTGCCGGACTGGACGACGTCGTGGCCGGCCTACCGGCGGGTCTCGAGACCGTCCTTGGCGATCACGGGGCCGGGCTCTCCGCGGGTGAGCGCCAGCGGATCGCGCTCGCGCGGGCGTTCCTGCGCGACTCGCCGCTGCTGCTGCTCGACGAGCCGACGGCCAACCTCGACGGTCAGACCGAGCAGGACGTGCTGGAGGCCGTTCGGCGCCTGTCGATCGGCCGCACGGTCGTGCTCGCGGCCCACCGGCCCGCGCTCTTGGCGCTGGCCGACCGCGTGCAGGCGCTCGCCCCGATCGAGGTTGCGGCGTGAGCGCCGCGGAGCCACGGGCGTCGCTGCGCCAGACGCTTGCGATCGCCCGGCCGGCCGCGGGCCGGCTGGCGCTCGCGACGCTGCTCGGCGCCGGGGCCGTGGCCGCGGCGATCGGCCTGATAGCGACCTCGGCATGGCTGATCTCCCGATCCTCACAGCGCCCGCGCGAGTCGGCGGTAGCGGTCGCGATCGTCGGCGTTCAATTCTTCGCGCTGGCGCGGGGCCTGTGCCGCTATGGCGAGCGGCTGATCGGCCATGACGCGGCCTTCCGCGTGCTCTGCGAGCTGCGGGTGAGCGTCTACGAGCGCCTTGAGCGGCTGGCCCCACTGGGGCTGCCGGCGTTCGCGAGCGGCGATCTGCTCGCGCGCCTGATCCACGACGTCGATTCGCTGCAGGATCTGCTGCTGCGGGTCGTCCCGCCGTTCGCGATCGCCCTGATCGTGGGCGCGGGGACGGTCGCGCTGCTCTGGTGGATGCTGCCGGCCGCCGGTCTGATCCTGCTGCTGGCGCTGCTCCTCGCGGCGACGCTCGTGCCGTGGCTGACGGGCACGCTGTCCGCCCGCGCGGAGGCCAGGCAGGCGGCGGCACGCGCGCGGCTCACCTCCTCGGTCGTGGACCTGCTGGAGGGCGCGCCCGAGCTGCTCGTCAACGGCGCGACCGTTGCGCAGCTCAAGCGCACCTCGGCGGCGGACGCCGAGCTCACGCAGATCGCCCGCGCGAGCGCCCGGACGGCGGGCGTCGGGCAGGGTCTGACGAGCCTCTGCTCGGGGCTTGCCATGTGGGGGGCGCTGCTGGTCGGCGTCGCGGCGGTTCACGATCGGCGGCTGGACGGCGTGCTGCTCGCGGGGCTTGCCCTAATCCCGCTCGTGGCGTTCGAGCTCGTGAGCGGCCTGCCCGCGGCGACGCAGACGCTCCAGCGCGTGCGCCGCTCGGCCGCGCGCCTGATCGAGGTTCTCGACACGCGACCGCCGGTGACCGAGCCGGCGCACCCGCGCGCGCTGCCTCCGCCGCCCGCCGTGCTGAAGGCGCGTGGACTGCGCTATCGCTATCCCGGCGCGCAAAGCTGGGCGCTCGACGGCGTCGACCTCGACCTCGACCCCGGCCGGCGCGTGGCCGTCGTCGGCCAGAGCGGGGCCGGGAAGTCGACGCTCGCGGGCGTGTTGTTGAGATTTCTCCCCTATGAGCACGGATCGGTGACGCTCGGCGGCGTGCAGATCTCACAGCTCGACGGCGATACGCACCGGCGCGTGGTCGGGCTGGTCGCGCAGGACGCGCACATCTTCGACAGCACGCTTGGGGAGAACGTACGCCTGGCGCGGCGAGAGGCCGCCCAGGAGGAGCTGCGCGAAGCACTCGCGCGAGCCAGGCTGCTCGATTGGGCCGAGAGCCTGCCGGCGGGCCTCGACACCGACGTGGGCGAGCGCGGAGCACGCATGTCGGGGGGCCAGCGCCAGCGCCTGGCGATCGCCCGGGCGCTGCTCGCCGACTTCCCGGTGCTGATCCTCGACGAGCCCGCCGAGCATCTCGATACGGCGACCGGCGATGCGCTCATCGCCGACCTGCTGGCCGTCACGCGCGAGCGGGCGACGCTGCTGATCACCCACCGGCTGACCGGCTTGCAGGAAGTCGACGAAACGCTGGTGCTGGATCGCGGCCGGGTGCTCGAACGCGGCACACATGCCGAGCTGCTCGCGCGCGACGGCCGCTACGCCGCGCTGTGGCGGCAGGAGATCGAGCAGCCCTGAGCCGCCGTCCGCATCGGCGGGGCCGGGTCGGTTCCCTCAGACGATCTCCCCGACCTCGCGCTCGACCGTGTGCTCCAGCGCGTGCAGGCGTCGTAGCCGCGGCGACTTCAGCGTGTGGCCGGTGAGAAGCGTGGCCAGGGCGCAGGCCAAGAAGCAGGCCGCGCCCAGGGCGGTGTTCCAGTTGGCCGCGGCCAGGTCGAGCAGCGAGCCGGTGGCGGGGACGACGTAGCCGGCCACGGCCGAGATGCCGAAGAAAATGCAGCCGAGCAGGTTGACCGAGGGCTCCCACCACCCGGCGCCGCCACGAACGGGAAGCCATCCCCGCCGCCGTGAGGCGCGGTAGGCGATCGCGCCGGAGACGAGGAAGCAGATCGAGCCGAGCGCGTCTGGCCGCCACACGAGGCGGTTGTAGTCGGAGTCCGACAGCGCCGTGTGCATCGCTTGGTAGGTGGTGACGTTGAAGAACAGCGTGCCGGCGGACTGGATCGTGGCCGCCAACCACGCGGCCCGGCCGATCTCTGAGGACCGGCGCTCGGGAGCGGCGAGCGAGCTCTGCAGCGCCCCGCCGGCGGTGAACAGGATCGAGCCGGCGAAGAACGTCACGCCATCCGCGCCGGCGCCGACAAGCGCGGCGTAGCCCGGAAACGGCCCGATCAGAAAGCACGTCGAACCGAGGGCGAAGAACAGCGCCATCCAGCGCTCGCGACTCATCGCCGGCGCCTAGGCGTGAGGCGCCGCGGGCGCCGCCGGGCCGGCGGGTGGAGCTGGCGGACCGGGTGCGACCACGGGAGCTGACTCGCCCGGCTCGGGCGGCGCCTGCACACGGGCGCGAAAGACGTGGAAGGACCAGCCCTGGTAGAGCAGGACGAGCGGGAGGAAGATTGCGGCGACGACCGTCATCACCTTCAGCGCATAGGCGCCCGAGGCGACGTTGTTGACGGTCAGGTTGTAGGCGGCATTGGTGCTGGAGATCATCACGTTCGGATACAGGTCGATGAAGATCGAGCCGATCGTCGCGGCGATCGCCACACCGGAGGCGAGGAACGCCCAGCCGTCGTGATCGCTGCTCGCCAGGCGCGCGGCGAAGATCACGGCGATCACCGCCAGCGCCTCGACCGGGCCGGGCACGTCCGCGCCGCCGGCGACGTTGCGCGTCCAGATCACGAAGCCGACGGTCAGCGCGATCGCGACCCAGCCGAGCGGCCGCGCCAGCGCACGCGCGCGCTCGCGCACCTGGTCGGTCGTCCTCAGCTTCAGGAAGGTCGCGCCGTGCAGCAGGCACAGCCCGAGGATCGTCACGCCCGTCCACAGGCCATAGGGCGTCAGCAGGTCGAAGAAGTTGCCCGTGAACTCGTGGCTGGAGTCGATCGGCAGGCCGACGAGCAGGTCTCCGAGGCCGATGCCGAGCAACAGCGGGACCAGCAGGCTGCCGAGCGTCGTGCACCACATCCACGTGCGCCGCCAGCGCCGCCCCTCGCGCTTGCCTTTGAACTCGAAGGCCACCCCGCGCGCCATCAGCGCCGCCAGCACCAGCACGAGCGCCAGGTACAGGGCCGAGAACATCGTCGCGTACCAGCCAGGGAAGGCGGCGAACATGCCCGCGCCGGCCACGATCAGCCAGACCTCGTTGCCGTCCCACCAGGGGCCGATCGTGTTCAGCGCGACGCGCCGCTCGGTCTCGCTCTTGCCAACGAGCGTGTGCAGCACGCCGACGCCGAAGTCAAAACCCTCGAGCACGAAAAAGCCGATCCAGAAGATCGCGATGATCACGAACCAGATCGTGTGCAGGTGCATAGGCGCTCTGACTCCTAGTACGTGAGCGCCGGCACGGCGCCCACGTCCGAGCCCGACTGGGCCCGTTTGTCGTCTGAGTCCTCCAGGCCTTTACGCGCGTAGCGCAGCATCAGGACCACGTCAGCCGCTCCCAGCGCGATGTAGATCAGCACGAACGCAATCAAACTAATCCAGATATCGCTCGTGCTCACGGACGGCGAGTTGGCATCGATCGTCTTCATCAGGCCCTGAACGATCCACGGTTGGCGACCGCTCTCGGTCAGCAGCCAGCCGGCCGTGTTCATCACGAACGGCGTAACCACCGCCCACGTTGCGATGCGCAGGAACCACTTCGAGCGGTCAAGCGTGCCCCGGTGCAGCAGCCAGCCGCCCCACAGCGCAAGCAGCGCGATCAGCGAGCCGAGGTAGGCCATCACGCGCATCGACCAGTACTGGATGAACACGTTGGGGATGTAGTTGCCGGGGCCGTATTTGGCGCGGTACTGCGCCTGCAGCTCGTTGAGCCCTTCAACCTTGCCATTCCAGGTGCCCGTCGCCAGCACCGACAAAAGATGCGGGATCGCGATCACCTTCGTCGGCGTCTCGTCTTTGTTGCCGCCGCCGACTTGAAAGACCGAGAACGAGCACGGCTGGCAGGTCGTCCATTGCGCCTCGGAGGCGGCGATCTTCATCGGCTGGTATTTGGCCTCGATTTCACCGAGCTTGTTGCCGACGAACATCTGCAGCAGAATCGCCGGCAGCACGACGACGACGGCCACCCGTGCCGCCAGGTGAAAGACCTCGACCTCGCGGCCTTTGCGCAGATACCAGGCGGCCACCGCGAGCATCACCAGCGAGCCGGTCACCAGCGAGGCCAGCAGCACGTGGACGTAGCCCCACAGGAAGGTGGGGTTGGTGAACAGCGCCCACACGTTGTTCAGCTGCGGCAGGCCCTGATGGCTCATCGTGTAGCCGACCGGGTGCTGCATCCAGGAGTTGGCCGCGAGGATGAACAGCGCCGAGAGCATCGAGCCGAGCGCGACCATCCAGATGCACGCCAGGTGCACGCGCTTGGGCAGGCGATCCCAGCCGAACAGCCACAGCCCCAGGAACGTCGACTCCAGAAAGAAGGCCGCGAGACCCTCCATCGCCAGCGGGCCGCCGAACACGTCGCCGACGAAGCGCGAGTAGGCCGACCAGTTCATGCCGAACTCGAACTCCTGCACGAGGCCCGTGACGACGCCGACGGCGACGTTGATCAACAGCAGCGTGCCGAAGAAGCGCGTCAGGCGCTTGTACTCCGGCTTGCCGTTGCGATACCAGGCGGTCTGCAGGATGGCGATCAGAAAAGCGAGCCCGATCGTCACCGGCACGAACAGGAAGTGGTAGATGCTCGTCGTAGCGAACTGCCAGCGTGCGAGTTCGTTGGTCATCCGGCGAGGAGTTTACGCCGGGGTCCCCTGGACCGTGAGGTCCACGACCCGCACCGAGAAGCGCATGCGGGCGCGCTCGCCCGGCGCCAGCAGCCTCAGCCCAGTGCCGCTGCGCAGCGCGTTGGTGGGCGAGGTCATAGGCTCGAAGCAGATGAACTGCCCACCGCGCGGGGCGTAAACCTGCGCGCACGGGTAGCCCTCGACGAGCTCCAGTGTGATCCGGCGTCCCGCGCCAGTGACGCTGAAGCGAGCCGGCTCTGCGACGCCGTCGAAGCCGTCGTCGAACTGCTCGTCGGCCAGCTCGAAGCTGCGTGCTTCGAAGGCCCGGTCGGGGCCGAGCGGGATCTGATCGCCGTCGAGCTCCAGGTGCCGCATCGCCGGCAGCTCCACGAGCCAGTGCTCGCGCGAGACGCCGGGAATCGACAGGTAGGGGTGCAGGCCGAACGCCAGCGGGACAACATCTTCTCCACATGCGTGAACGCCGATCTCGACCTCCAGGCAACCGCCGGCGAGTCGTGCTTCGTAGTGGACGTCGTGGCGAAAGGGAAAGACCTCGAACAGCTCCGGCCGCGACTCGCTCCAGCTCAAGCGCGCCGCGAGCGAGCGCCCGCCGGGACCGGGCGCTCGTGTCAATTCCCATGCCATCCGCCCGCCGATGACCCCGTGGATCGGCAGGCCGTTGTCGTCGCGCGCGATCCGCTTCAGATCGTGCGGAACCTCGACCACCCGCCCTGCGGCGGCGTACTGGAAGGCGGCGAGGCGATTGGCCCACGGATAAAGCAGTGGAATGCCCATCGTCTTGCCGTGGTGCTCATACGCGCTGAGACCCGCGTTCTGCGCGAGTAGCTCCTCGCCGCGATGGCGCAGCGACGAGCAGAGCATCCCGGCCTCGGGCACGAACGTCGCCTCCAGCGCAGCGTCTGTGTCAAGCAACGTGGCTGTCTCGAAGGGGGTGTCGGTCATCGATTTAATGATCGAGAGGGAGTGCGCGGTGGGCTCACGCGGCCCACTTCACAGAATCGCCAGGGGGTTGGCCGGCGAGCCCGTGCCGCCGACGATCCGCAGGGGCGCGGTCACGCACAGGAACTCCCAGCGTCCGGCCTGCTCGCATGCGGCTCGCAGATCCTCGAACTGCAGGTAGTCCAGCAGCAGCACGCCCATTGCGTTCAGGGCAAGCACGTGAATTGGGAAGGGGACGCCCTCGGTCGTGCTCGGAGCCGTGTCGCTGTTGCCGTCGCACCCCAGCGCGACGACGCCGCGCTCGGCCAGCAGCGGCATCGCGGTCGGGTGTAGGCCGGCCTTCTCGTGCTCGGTGTCCCACGGGCCGAGCTCGGCCAGACGATGAGCGTGCCCGGTGCGCACGAGCAGGATGTCACCCTCGCCGATCTCCACGCCCTGCTCGTTCGCGGCCGCTTCGAGATCCTCGCGGAAGACGTGCTCGCCGGGCTCCAGCCACGGCACACCGCGCAGGCGCGGGACATCCAGCAGCACGCCGCGCCCGACGAGGCCGTCCTTGACGACCTCGATCCCCTCGACCGCCGCGCCGTCGGCCGTGACCGAGCCGGCGGCCACGTCGTTGTACAGGCGCCCCTCGTAGGCGACGTGGCAGAGCGCGTCGACGTGCGTGTGACCGTCACTGTGGTAGTCGACGCCGACGAAGTCCTTGGCGAACCCCATCGAGCCGAGGCCGACGTCGGCGTCATTGTGCTGAGTCATGCGGAACTCGGCCGGGGTCGGGCAGTCGAGTGCGCCGGTGGTGTTGAGCTTCAAGCTGAGGCTGACCACGACGCCGCTGCGCACGAGCCGCGCGGCCGACGCCACGCGCTCGGCGCTCAGCAGGTTCAGAGCCCCGCGCTCGTCCCGCGCGCCCCAACGGCCCCAGCTGCGCACGGAGTCGAACAGGCTCGCGAACTCCGCCGCCGTGACGTCAGTTGCGATCCCGGGCCTCCCACTCCTCCACGCGCGAGGTTCTAGCAGACCGCCGGCGCCCCCGGACGGGGCCTTCTTCAACGGCCCTCTGAGCTCAGCTTGCGCTGGACGATCAGCGCGATCGAACCGCCGATGAGCATCATCCCGATGTTCGTGCCGAGCACGCTCAGCGCGGACAGCGACTTCGAGAGCTGGCCGACGCCGGCCGCGACGCCGAGAAAGGCCGCCGCGGGGATCGTGGTGACGGAGATCGCCACGCCGACGCCCATGCTCGCGCGGGTCTCGACGGCGAGCATCCCGGCCACGCCCGCCGCGAACGCGACGAGGATCGTCTCTGCTTCGACGTGCTGCTGGGAGGCGAGCCCCAGCTCGTGGACCCTGAATTCCGGCGGCAGCAGGTCGAACAGGTCGAGGAATCCCGTGATTGCCGCGGCGAACAGGCAGGTCACACCGAGCCCCACCACGAGCGAGGCGAGCCCCTGGCGGATCAGCCGCCCGCGCCGCAGCACGAGACCCGTGCAGGCCGCGGTGATCGGAAGCAGATCGGGGGCGACCGCCATCGCCCCGACGATCAGGACCTGATCCTGGTCGATCACTCCGAAGCCGGCGATCACCCCGGCGACCGCCATGAACACGAGATAGCGGACGGCCGTGCGGGCGTTGACACGCGCCTGTCCGAGCAGATCGGCCCAGATGAGGGCGACCGGTTCATCTGCCGCCGAAGCCGGGTCGATCGCGTCGAAGCGCAGCAGCGAGACGTCCTCCGCCGGCACCCTGAGGTCCCGGAGGAGCTCCAGCGCGGCATCGGCCGCGGCGGCGCGAACGTCGGCCGTCACGAGCGCGTTGCCGTCGCGTCCGCTGCCGGCGAGCACCACGTGCCGGGCGCCCGGCAACGCGATCAGACGCTCGGCGACATCGCCCATCGCCGCAGAGCCTCCAAACACGCGCAGATGCAACATCCGGCGCTGATCCTAACGAGCGCGATCCGGCCCCGGCCTCGCTCGCGCTTGACACGGCTCGGGCTGGCGTACACTCTCCGGCGCGTGAATCTGTGGATCCCGGATCGGGCCGGTCGCGAGGCGGTCGGGGATTTGCCGCAGGGTGTGTCACTCGGCCTGGTGCCCGACGCGGGCGAGCTGCCGGAGGAGATCCTCGACGCCGAGTTCGTCGTGACGGGCGGCAGCGATCGTCGCCTGCTCGAGCGGCTCGCGCGGATGCCCGCCCTGCGCGTGATCCAGACGCTCTCTGCCGGCGTCGACTGGCTGCTGCCGTTCGCCCCGGCGCAGGTGACCGTCTGCGACGCGGGCGGCACCCGCGACGTCGCGGTGGCCGAATGGGTGCTCGCGGCGATCCTCGCCTCGGTGAAGAGCCTGCCCGAGCTGCGCGATCGCCAGCGCGAGCACCGTTGGCGCTGGCAGCAGGGCGCCGAGCTCGCCGGCAGCACGGTGCTAATCCTCGGGCACGGGGCGATCGGCGCGGCGGTCGAGGAGCGACTGGTCCCGTTCGAGGTCGAGCTGATCCGCGTCGCGCGGCGCGCACGTCCCGGCGTACACGCGGTCGAGGAGCTGCCATCGCTGCTGGGGCTCGCCGACATCGTGATCGTGCTGCTGCCGCTCACACCGGCGACCGCTGGCATCCTCGATGCCGATCTGCTCGGCCGGCTGCGCCCAGGCGCGCTGCTCGTGAACGCCGCGCGCGGGCCGATTCTCGACACCGACGCGCTCCTGCGGCTGCTGCAGGCTGGGCGCCTGCGGGCCGCGCTCGATGTCACCGATCCCGAGCCGCTGCCCGCCGAGCATCCGCTGTGGGACGCGCCCGGCTTGCTGGTGACCCCGCACTTCGCCGGAGACACTCCCGGCGCCGACCGGCGGGCGTTCGCGCTCGTCGGCGAGCAGGTCCGCCGCTACGCCGCGGGACAGCCGCTGGCGAACGTCGTCGAGGGTGGCTACTAGAGCTCGGCCGCCGTCAGCTGGCGCTCATACGGGCCGCGGCCGGACAGGCACGTGGCGCCACAGCGAGCCGCGAGGGCCAGCGCGGCAGGCGCCTCCAGACCCGCTCCCAGCGCATACGTGAGACCGGCCGCAAACGAGTCGCCACAGCCGTAGGAGTCGACCGGGGCGGTGGGCGGCGTGGCCGCCCCCCACGTGCCCGAGGCGCCGGAGCGCTCGGCATAGCTGCCGCCGCGAGCGCCGTCGGTGAACACGAGCAGCCTCGCCTCGCCTTCGGCGCGGGCGGCCTCCCCCCGCTCGACCCGATCGTCGCTGCTCAGGACCAGCGCATCGAGCTCTACGCCGTGCCCGAGCGCGCCGACCGCGCGCGGGCTGGCCACGAGCACGCGCGCCGCGCGCGCGGCGCGCAGAGCCGCGAGGTCGCCGGCGGTGAAGTACACGGCGTCCATCCCCGCGAGTGTCCTCCAGGGAAGCTGCTCGTCGCTTCCACGGGGTTCCAAACGCGCGCCGAACGTCGTGATCGTGCGCTCGCGCGCGTCGTCCACGAGTGTCACCGCCGTGCGCGTGCCCTCCGCGCGAGCGACCGCCGAGACCCGCACACCCAGCTCGCGCAGACGCGACGGCGCGCGCCGTCCACGCTCGTCCTCGCCGAGGGCGGTGATGAGCGTGGCCTCTCCAGCCAGTCGCGCCAGCTGCACTGCGGCCACGGCTCCCCCTCCGGCGGGCTCCTCGAAGGCTTCGCGCGCGTGCGTCACCTCGCCGGCAAGCGGCACGTGGGACACGCGAGCGAACTGCACCCACTCGATATGACCCACGACTGCGACCGTCGGTCCGCTGTCAGCCATCGCGGCAGTTTCACACAGTGTCCCGGTGCGCTCCCCTGGCGCGCGCCAGGGACCTCGGCGTGAGGAGCGGCGGCGCTAGCCGGCCTCGGCGTCTCCCGCAGCGGCGCCATTGCGCTTGGCATCCCTCCTGGCCTGCCGCTTGGCTTTGCGCGCGGCCGACTGCTCGGCGCTCTTCTCGCGCGCCTGGGTGTAGGACTCCGAGACGAGCGTCTTGCCGCCGGTCCAGCCGAACGCCCGCACGACAACAACGATCGCGAACAAGAGGCCCCAGGCGGTGACGACAAGCTGCTGGGTGACGGAGTAGGCGTTCGCGTTCGACGCGCTGGTGACGCCCTTCAGCGAGATCACGTTGAACCCCTGGGTGACGCCGGCGCCACCCGGAGTCACCGATGTCATGTTGGCGATCGAGTTGCCCCCCACGACCTTCATCAGCGTGTGAAAGGTGACCGGGATGTCATAGGCGGAGAGGAACACGGCGATGATCCCGAGCATCGCCAACCAGCTGATCGCCTCGGGCAGCACAACGCGACCGAAGTAGGCGCGCGGGTGGACGAGAATCTGCCCGCCGACCTTCGCCTCCACCCACCACTTCTCGATCCGCTCGCGCAGCACGCGGGCTACTAGGACTATCAGCATCGCGCCCGCCGCGAACAAGATCGCGGTGGCCGCCGGATGTTCGCTGACGAACCCGAGCTGCAAGTCGAACGATCCGCCGACCGTCAGGAACAGGTAGATGTAGCCGGCCGTCCCGATCAGCGAGTAGAAGATTTTCTGGACCGCGAATCCGGCCAGGATGCCGGGGAAGGATGCCGCCGCGATGATCGCTGTGAACATCAGCATCATCGTCAGCGTGCCGATGTTGGCGGGCAGCACCGAGTTGAGCGCGACCGCGGCGCTGTAGCAGGCGAGCACCTCGATCCAGCGGACGTTCGAGTCTGGATAGGCGAAGCGCAGAATCGAATACCAGGCCACTGCCGTCGTGGTCGTCTGCACGGTGACGAGCACGATCGCCGCGATCAGATAGCCGGTGGGGATGCTCGTGATCGAGTCCCACAGGTCTTTGAACCAGCCGCCGATGTCCCAGCCGATCAGGACCGCGGCCGCACCGATCACGACGACGACCAGCGCGATTATCAGGAGCCGGTGCAGGTTGATCCGCCCGCGCGGCGGGGCGGTTGCCTGCTCGGTGGCCACCGGCGGATCTTACGCTGCGGCGAAGCGCCGGCCGGTCCGCGCGGGTCCAGTCGGGGACATGCAGGATACTTCCCGGCGGATGGCGGGAACAGCCGACAAGGGGGCGGACGCGGAGCAGCCGAGCAGCCCACCTGCCGCGGAGTCGGCGAGCGACGCCTCGCAGGCCCCCGACCGCCAGGGGCTCGTGCTGATCGCGCTGATCCTGGTCGCGGCGGTCGCGAACCTCAACCTGGCCGTCGCGAACGTCGCGCTGCCGGACATCGGCAAGGCGTTCGACGCCTCGCAGACGGCGCTCGATCTGGTGGCTGTCGGCTACTCGCTGGGGCTTGCCACCTCGGTTCTGTACCTCGGAGCGCTCGGCGATCGCTACGGACGCAAGCTGATGCTGGTGCTGGGCACAGCGATCGCGATCCCCGCGGCGATCGTGGCGGCAACCGCCTCGAGCGTCGGCGTCCTGATCGCCGCGCGGATCGTCGGCGGGCTGGCAGCCGGGATGGCCTACCCGACGACGCTGGCACTGATCACAGCGCTGTGGTCGGGGCCGGGGCGCACCCGCTCGATCGCCCTGTGGTCCGGTCTCGGCGGCGCGATCTCCGCGCTTGGCCCGCTTCTCTCCGGGGCGGTGCTCGAGCATCACGCCTGGGGGTCGGTGTTCCTCCTCACACTGCCGCTCGCAGTGGTGGCGCTGGTGATGGCGGTCGTGCTCGTGCCGAGCCACGTCAACGAGACCTCCGACCCGGTCGACAACCTGGGCGGGATCCTGTCGGTCGTGATGATCGCGGGGCTCGTGCTGGCGATCAACTTCGCGCCCGTTCCCGACAAGGGCACGCTGGCGATCGGGTTGGGGCTGGTCGCGCTCGCCGCGTTGATCGCCTTCTACCTGCGCCAGCGCCGGACGAGGTTTCCGCTGTTCGACCTGCAGGTGGCCTCTCGCCGGATCTTCTGGGTGGCGGCGCTCGCCGGCATCATCGTGTTCGGAAGCCTGATGGGCGCGATGTTCGTCGGCCAGCAGTTCCTGCAGAACGTGCTCGACTACTCGACGCTCGACGCCGGACTGTCGATCCTGCCGGCGGCGCTCTTCATGGTGGCGATCGCGCCGCGCTCGGCCAAGCTCGTGGACTCGCGCGGCGCGCGCTTCACGCTGCTCGTCGGCTACTTCTTCTGCCTGCTCGGCTTCCTCACGATGCTGTTGCTGTGGAAGTCGGGTACCCCCTACTGGCAGGTCGGGCTCGCCTACGCCTTCGTGGGCGCGGGCGTCGGCTTCGCAGGCACGCCGGCGTCGCACTCGCTGACGGGGTCGGTGCCCGTCAGGCGCGCGGGTATGGCCTCGGGGACCGCCGACCTGCAACGAGACCTCGGCGGGGCGATCATGCAGTCGATCATGGGCGCCCTCTTGACCGCGGGCTTCGCCACGGCAATCGGCAAGGCGATCGCGGCGGCGCCCAACAAGGCCCGGCTCACGACCAGCGTGGAAAACGCGCTGACCAAGTCCTTCTCGAGCGCCGAGTCAGTGGCCCATCAATACCCCCACTACGCGAGCGCGATCACCAAGAGCGCCGAATCCTCGTTCGTCTCCGGGGCCAACTGGGCCTACGGCGCCGGCATCATCGCGATCCTCCTCGGCGCCGCGCTGGTCTACTTCCTGTTCCCCGGCAAGGAGGAGGAGCAGCGGCTGCTGGCCGAGTACCAGGCCGAGGACACCGAGCCGCGGACGAGCGCGCCGCTGCCTCCCGCTCCGGAGGCCGGGGCGGCGCTCGCCGGCTAGCACCTGCACGCCGGCGCCCGTGCGCGGATTGGCGCTAGGGAGCCGGCGTCGTGGCGGTCGTCGTCGCTGTGGTGGTCGGCGTCGTGGGGACCGTGACGGTGGTCGTCTTGGCCGGTGCGGTGACGGTCTTGGTCGGCGCCGTAACCGTCGTCTGATCGGTGACTGTTGGCTGCACGTTCGTGGTCGTGTGACCGATGCTGAGCGATTGGCTGGTGATCGTCGGCGTCTTGCTGGAGTCGTCTTTGGTGACCAACACGACGACCACCACGATCAACGCGATCACGAGCACGACCACGCCGGCGATCGCAGCGTTGTTGTTGCCACCACCGCCGGCGTCCGGCGGCGGTGTGCCGCCCGCGTAGGGAGGACCGCCGCCAGGCGGCGGGGGCGCTCCGGGCCCCTGGCCATAGGAGGGGCTGCCGGGGGGTGGCAGCGGCGGCTCGCCGCCGGGCCGGTCATAGCCGTCGGTCATGGCTTCCTTTCGTGCGACGAGCGGGTAGGTATGCGGGGCAGGCTAGCGCGGCGGGCGGGCGGACGCCCCGCGCTGCACGGCGCGCCGTGCGCGAGCCGGACATATACTCGCGCGATCCGCTCAGGGGGTGCGGTATCGCCTGACGATGCGCACGTCGTGACCACTCGCAAAGCCACGGAGGTTCCACGTGCCGCCGCACCAGCCAGCCGACAAGCACGCCGAGGGGCCGCCCAGCGACCTGACGGGACGACACATCGACGCGCTGGAGAGCAAATACGGGAACCGCTTCCTGCTCGAACCCGCGCCCGACGACAAGCTGCCGAAGACCGGCATGCCCGCGCAGGACGCGATGCGCCTGGTCGGCGAGGAGGTCCTGCTCGACGGCCTGCCGATGCGCAACCTCGCGACGTTCGTGACGACGTGGATGGAGCCCGAGGCGACACGGCTGATCACGGAAGCTCTGCACACCAACTTCATCGACCACGCCGAGTACCCGAAGACCGCCGAGATCGAGCAGCGCTGCATCCGCATGCTCGCCAACCTCTTCCACGCCCCCGGCGAGACGACCGGCGCGCGCACGCAGGGGTCCTCCGAGGCGATCATGCTGGGGGCGCTGTCGCTGAAGTGGAAGTGGCGCGATCGCCGGGAGGCGGCCGGCAAGCCGACCGACCGGCCCAATCTCGTGTTCGGCGGCGACGTGCACGTCGTGTGGGAGAAGTTCTGCCGCTACTTCGACGTCGAGCCGCGAATAGTCCCGTTGAAGAAGGACAAGTACACGATCGGCCCGGAGGACGTAGAGCCACATCTCGACGAGAACACGATCGGCGTCGCGGCCGTGCTCGGCACGACGTTCACCGGTCACTCCGATGACATCGTCGGCATCAACGACCTGCTGGTACGCCTGAAGGGCGAGCAGGGCCTCGACGTGCCGTTGCACGTCGACGCCGCCAGCGGCGGCTTCGTGTGGCCGTTCCTGTATCCGCATTCCGAGTGGGACTTCCGGCTCGAGCAGGTTCGCTCGATCAACGTATCGGGGCACAAGTTCGGGCTTGTCTATCCGGGGATCGGCTGGCTCGTGTTCAGGGAGACGACCGACCTTCCCGACGATCTCGTCTTCTATGAGAACTACCTCGGAAAGCGCGACGCGACGTTCACGCTCAACTTCTCCACGGGCTCGGCGATGGTGCTGGCTCAGTACTACAACTTCGTGCGCTACGGCTTCGACGGCTACCGCTACATCATGGAGACGATGCAGTACAACGCGCGCACGCTGGCCAACGAGATCCGCGCGACCGGCGAGTTCTCGATCGTCGGCGCCGAGGAGGACGAGCAGCTGCCGCTGGTCGCCTTCCAGCTGCAGGGCGAGCACAGCTATGACGAGTTCGACGTCGCCGCGCAGCTCGCAGCCGAGCGCGGGTGGATGGTCCCCGCCTACACGCTTCCGCCGGACGCCGAACACATCAAGATCATGCGCGCGCTCGTCAAGCAGACGCTCGGGCACTCGCTGATAAAGACGCTCGGCGCCGACATCGCCGAAGCGTGCGCCGTGCTCGGGAAGAAGGGCAAGCTGCACGAGGCCGACCGCAAACGGGTCAAGACGAACACCGGGTTCTGAGCCGGGGCCCTCGGCGGGCGCCCATGCCCAGATGAGTGGATCAGAGCGCGACGGCGATGACCGCCAGGGTCACGACGGCCAGGGCCACGGCGGCCACCGTCAGCCATGCCACAACCGGCGATGAGAGATCGTCGTAGCGGCCCTCTCGCAGGGCGGCCGCAACGCGTGCCTGGCGGATGCCGCCGATCACGAGGACACCGATCGCCAACACGGCGTAGCCGAGACCCAGGGCCTTCAGCGGCCAGCGGGTGCCACCGCTCAGATCGGGCAGCACGCGACCGACCCCGATCGCGACCGCGGAGGCGCCGAGGCCGGTGCGCCACCAGGCCAGCCACGTTCGCTCGGCGGCCAGCGAGGTGCGCCGGGGCGGGTCCAGCGCGTCCGTGTCGCCTCCGTCGGGATCTTGTGCCGCAGCCACTCACTCAACCTATCGCGAGGCGCCGACGTCCGGGTTGCAATTACAGGACTCGGCATGGCTCCGTCGAACTCTCCTGGGCATCACTTCGGTCGCCCCTGGGCGGCATCAAGCTAGACAAAGGGGACCAAATGAGAGGTGTTGGAAGCGCATTGTTCGTGGGAATCCTGCTGATGGTCGCGGGTGTGCTGAACATCATCTACGGCATAGCCGCTGTCGGCGACGCGAGTTTCTTCGTAAATGACACGCAGTTCGTGTTCTCAAGTCTGCATACGTGGGGGTGGATCACGGTCATTCTCGGGGTAATCCAGCTGACCGGCGCCTTCTCGCTGTTTGCGGGCAACGTCTATGGACGGGTGATCGGCATCGCCGCGGCCACGCTTGGCGCGATCGGCGCGCTGCTGGACGTCGGCGGTGCGCATCCGTGGTGGTCGCTCGGCATCTTTGCGATCTGCCTGGTCTGCATCCACGGCCTGATCGTGCTCGGAGAGCCCGAGGACGTCTGAGCGGAGCGCGGGGGTCCGGACACGCCGGGCTCCCGCGACGCTGCGGGAAGTCTCCCCGCCACGAGATGCGCGCCCTCACGGCCTCATCGGTGGGACGGCGATCGGTCGCATAGTCTCCGCCGATGACCTCGGTCGATACCGAGCTGGCGCTCGTGGCGCTGGGGGCGATGCTCTCGCCGACGACGCTCTCCTTCACGGTCCTGGCGCTCGTCCTCGGCGATCGACCGCTGCGGACGGGCTTCTGGTTCTACCTGGGCGCGTTTGGCGTGACGCTTTTGATCGGCGTCCTCGCCGCGTTCGTGATCGGCGACGCCGCCGCCTCGCCGAAGCCGAGCGAACCGAAGACGTGGGTGGCGATCGTCGATGTCCTCGCGGGCGCCGCGCTGCTGCTGTTCATCGTGCGGCTGATGCGAAGCCCGCCGAACCCCAAGCGCGCGGCGGGCATGATCGAGCAGATGAGCAAGGTGGCCTCCTCGCCGGTGATCGCGATCGTCGCCGCCGGTGCGACGCTGGCCAACCCGGGCGCGTTCATCGCGCTGGCGCTGAAGGACATCTCCGAGACGAACCCGAGCGCCGCGCAGTACGTGGTGGAGTGGGTCGCCTTCACGATCGTCTCGCTGCTGCCGCTGCTGGTGGCAATCGTGATGCTGGCCGTCGCGCCCGAGCCGACCAAGCGCGCGCTCGCCAGCGCGCGCGGCTGGCTCGAGCGTCATGCGCGGACGGTCGCGGCGGCGATCCTGCTGCTGCTCGCGGCCTCGCTGCTGCGCAACGGCATCGCCGGGCTGACGTAGTAGCGCGACGGCCTTCCGGCTCCGTCGCGCTACGCCGATCAGATCCCCAGCAGCTTGCTCTTCGCCTCCGCGAACTCGACGTCGGTGAGGACTCCCTGCTCGTGCAGCTTGCCGAGCTCGGCCAGGCGCGCCGTGACGTCGGCGTCGATCCCCGGCGCGGCGGGCGCCGCGGGGGCCGCGGCTACAGGAGCCGGCGCGGCCGTCTGCTGGCCTTCTTCGAAGGCCTGGTTCTGCTGTTCCTGCTGGTTGCGCGCGTTGCGCTTGCCCATCGCGTAGGCCCCGCCTCCGACAGCGGCTGCGCGCAACAGTGGGCGGCGTCTCATCAGTGGCATGTCGAGACCCTCACCCTTCGTCCGGCAGCGCCAGGCCGAGCCCGAGCATGATCTCCGGCGCGGCCGCCATGACTCTCGGACCGCCGACCTGGGGAGCGACCGCGCGCAGCACGCCGAGCAGGTCCTCGGGGGTCGCGCCCTCCTCCAGGGCGTTGGCGATCTGCCAGGCGTAAGAGGCGGGCGGCGCATCAAGGGCGATCAGCGTGGCGATTTTCACGAGCGCGAACGTGCGCCCGTCGAGCCCGCTGGCCTCACGGCCGAGCTCGCGCAGCCCGATCGCGGTCTCCAGAACATTCAGATCCCCGACGGATATCCCTTGCAAAGCCTGCTGTGTGTCTTGTGCGACATCAGCCATAGGTGCGTTTCCTTTCAACCGCCGTGCGCGGCACGTTTGGGTCGACAGAGATGGGTGGCGGGCGCCACGGCGGCCCTCGCCAACGGTACGCCGGATGCTACTGGCAGGCGATCGTCGGGCGCGTCACCGCTGCTCCTCACGGCCGCGCAGTGGATGCGGATCATCGGGCTGGCGGCGACGACCGAGGTTCGCCACGAGCAGAGAGACAACCGTTACGAGGTAGATCTGGCCGAGCAGCGCCTCGGAAGCCGCCAGCGTATGGCCGAGGTTGCTGCGTGCGGTGAAATCGCCATAGCCGACCGTCGTGAGGCTGGTGAAGCTGAAGTACAGGCAGTGCGCGACGGTCGCCGGTTGGCCGGCGGCGAAGAAAGGCTCGTCGCCATAGCGGTCGATCGCGCCGTATGTGAAGGCGAAGAACATGCCCACGAGGATGTAGACGCACAGCACGCCGAACACGGCCTCGAGCGTGACTGTCTGCCTAGAGCGTAGGCTGCGCAGCACGCCGATGACGATCACGGGCGGGGCGGCGATCACGAGCAGCGCGTTGGCGATCCTCGTCGAGCCGCCGTCGAGGTTGCCGTTGACCGCTTCCACGACGCTGAGCAGGATCACGGCGGCGACGACAACGATCGCCGGGCGCATGTAGAGCGGCTTCACATCAGCCGCGAGGAACGCCAGCAGCGTCGTGATCCCGAGCAGCGCGGTCGTGAGGATCTGCTCCCACTCGGCGGGTTCGGCGATGCCCTCGATCGCAAAGGCGATCACGATCGCGCCCAACAGCACCCCATAGCGCTCTCGCCGCCGCTTGCTCGTCGTGCTGGTGTCAGTCACAGCTGCTCAACCGCCGTCACGCTTGCTCCCGGCCGTGGCCACGGTGGCGCGCTCGCCGCGGGTGCGGCGTCCGTCTCGCGGGCGAGCGGCTCGCTCGGCAGATCGCGCGCGAACCACACGCCGACCAGCACGAACAGCGAGGCGCACAGCAGCGCGCGCTTCAGCGCCTGGATCTGCGCGTCGCTGTAGTGGTCGACGATCGCTTCGACCTGCTCCGGCGGCAAGCCCGCCTGCTCGGCAACCGACTGGATCTCTGAGCGCGCGACCATCGGCAGTCCCTGCTCGGTGCCCTGCGCGATCTGCGCCTGCACCGGCGGCGGGATCGCGGGGTCAGCGCGCACCCGCTCCTGAAACCCGGTCGTCAGGCCGGTCAAGAGGACGGCGCCGATCAGCGCCGTGCCCAGCGACTGGCCGAGATTCTGCGCGGCGCCCTGCACGCCCCCTGCCTCACTGGAGCGCGACTCGTTGACGGAGGACATGACGATGTTGCCGAGCTGGGAGATCACGAGCCCGATGCCGGCGCCGAAGCCCGCCAGCGACAAAGCGAAGGGCACGGAGTTGAGGCTCGGCGAGATCGTCAGCATCACGCCGACGATCGATACGAACAGAAAGCCCATCCCCACCTGCACGACGGCACGCGGCGAGAGACGCACCGCGAGTCGTGGGCCAAGGCTCGCAGCGAGCATCATCATCACCGAGATCGGCAGGATCTTCAGGCCCGTCTGCAGCGCATCCTTGTTCAGCACAAGCTGCAGGTAGAGCGGGATCACGAAGAACGTGCCAGCCAGGATCAGGTACTGCGAGACGACCGTGGAGAGGCCGGCGCGCAGCTGCGGGATGTGCAGCAGGTCGGGCGCCAGCAGCGGCGTGCGGCCCGCGCGGACCACGCGCTGCTCCCAACGGGAGAACACGCCGAGGATCACGATTCCGAGCAGGATGATGAAAGGCACCACGGAGAAGCCGAACGGCGTGATCTCCGTTCCGCCAATCGTGAGCGCCCCGATCGGCGTGAGAAAGCCCCACTCGCTGATCTTCAAGATCCCGAAGACGGTCAGCCCGAGGCCGAGCGCGGACAGCGCGCCACCTACGAGGTCGAGCTTCGCACGAGCGCTCGGCCCACGGTCGTGGATGCGGCGGACGAGCAGCAGGATGCCGAGCACGGTCACGGTCTCGGCCGCGAACACCACCCGCCAGCTCAGGGCTGTGGTCACGAACCCCCCGATCAGCGGCCCGGCGGCGGCGCCCGCGCCAGCGATCCCTCCGAGCAGGCCAAACGCTAGCGCCCGTTCGTGGCCGCTGTAGTTGGCCGCTGTCAAGGCCGCTATCGCCGGGATCACGAGCACCGCGCCGAGTCCCTCGATGCCCGACCAGCCGATCAGCAGCACGGTCACGTTTGGACTGAGCGCGGTTATCAGCGAGCCTGCTCCGTACACGGCGAGTCCGATCGCGAAGACGCGGCGGCGCCCCCACAGATCTCCGAGCTTCGCGCCGATCAGCATGAACGCGGCCATCACCAGCGTGTACGCGGTGATCGCCAGCTGCACATCGGGGACGGTCGTGTGCAGATCTTCGACCACCTGCGAGATCGACACGTTCATGACAGTGCTGTCGAGCACCATTATGAACTGCGCGGTGCCGAGCACGAGGATCGTCGAGCGGTTGCGCACCGCCGCACCTAATCAGAGAACGCCTCCAAGCGGCGACCCGCCCCGGCCGCGAAGCCGGGACGGGCTACCGGGGTGCGCGACGCCCGTGAACGATCCCTCGTCGCTCAGCGGGTGCGTGGCGCAGCAGCGACGCGGTGACCAGCGCGCGCTGCGAGAGTCGCTGACGCTCGCCCGCGGCATCGTGATCGTCCCTCTCCTCGATCGATGCCTGCGGCGTAAGGCACGTCATCCAGCCCAGAAGGTGGCTCCCTGGCCACCGATGCTCCACCGCGAGCATCTCCCTCTCCCAGGATCGGACGACGGCCAGCGTCAACGACAGCTGCGGTGTCGTGAGCGCCACCGTCCACTCCCGCCTGCCTGGCAGTGGCACCGGTGGGTGTACCCGCACGGCGCACGCCGCGATCGTCCGCAGCTCGGCGGCGATCAGCGCCGCCTGGCGGAGGCTCGACACCTGCAGGGTGAAGCACAGGTACGAGCGATCCTGATCTACGAACGACGGGAGGGAGGGAGTGTTCGGTGAGCTCACGACGTCCATCCTCTCCCCTGGAGCCCCCGCCGTCGATACCTCAGTTGCGTGATCTTCGCGAAGTCAGTCCCACACGAGGCCCTCGCCGAGGGCCTTGGCGACGAGGTGCGCACGCGAGCGCGCGCCGACCTTCGCCATCGCGTTGCGCGCATGTGTGCGGACGGTGTCGTGGGCGATTCGCAGCTCGTCGGCGATCTCGGGGCCTGTGTTGCCGGCCGCGACCAGACGCACGACCTCGCGCTCGCGCTGGGAGAGCATCTGCGACTCCTCCTCCGGCGAGAGGGTGCGGCGGAAGCGCGGACCCCAGCGCGACGTGCTGAGCGCCACGAACAGGACCAGCCGGCGGCCGGTGACGACCTCGGTGGTGGCCGCCCACTGCACCGCGACGCGGCCATCGTCGGCGCAGATCAGCTCCGCCTCGCCGGTGAAGCGGCCCTCCCTCAACGCGGCCTGCCATTCCTGCGCCGTACGGACGGGTCCGCCAACGACGAAGTCGTACACGGGCTTACCGACGATCTGCTCGCGCCGGTATCCCATCAGCTTCAGATACGCCCCGTTGGCATCGACCTGCACGCGCTGGGCGTCGAGCAGCACCATCGCGTTGCGCGATTGCCTGAACGCCGTCCAGAACAGCTCCGCCCATTCATCTGCGGCCCCCACGCGAGCGAGTCTATTCCGTGCTGGCCGGGCGGCGCTCACCCTCGTGGTCTCGACCACCCACGAGCCTCGCGGGCGAGCGACCAGCCCGCCTCAGCCGCTTGCGGGTGGCGCGGGCAGACCAAGCAGCTGCACGACCGCGAACACGAGGATCAGCGTGCCGATTACGATCAGGCCGTAGCGCGCCTGGCGAAGCGGGAAGTGGCCGCTGATCCCGACGAGGAACAGCACGGTGGCGAGGAACACCGTGTCGCGCACGTACTTGTCGCCGGTGGCCCCCGCCTCAGAGCCCTGCGCAAAGCTCGCATCGGCCTGCGTGTCGTATCTCTTGGCGGCAGCCTCCTGGGGAATGACGTATTGCGGCATGTAAGAGGGGCCCGGCGGCGCGTGCGGATTGTGGGCCGGATCTGTCGCTAGCCAGGCGTGGAAGGCGGGGCTGTAGCCCGGGCGCAGGCGCTTCTCGGCGAGGCGCTCGGCATTGGGATCGTCGGCCGTGAAGGCGGCGAACCACGCATTGAAGGAGACCGAGTCGAGCGTGCGGATCTGCAGGGATTCGAGGTCCGCGCGATTGGCCTTTGTGCGCGCGGCCGACGCCATGGCGAGCGTGACCGAGGACTCGGTGCTCCACTTGGCCGCGGCATAGCCGGAATACGCCGCGAGCACCGCGACGAACGACAGCAGCAGAGCCTCCGTGACGGACAGCAGGCGGTCGCGCCGGTCGTGCCCGGCCTGGTGCTCACGGTGCTCGCCGATCTGTTTGCCCACCTCGGCGGCGGACATGCCCTCGGCCACGACTACACGCTCCCGCTAGGAGCAGTTGATCGGCGCGAGGGTCTGCTTGTAGCTGTCGGCGAGCTGGCTCAGCGCGGATTTGAGCTGTTTTTCGGCATTGCTGAGCGACAGTCCCGAGGTGATGGCGCTGATCGTCGAGCTGAGCTGTTTCTGGAACGTCTGTGTCGCGCTTTCGACCTGTTCCTTGCGCGCGGGCGCAAGATCGGATTGCGCGTCCTTGATCTTCGTGAGGTCGTTGCCGATCGCCTTGACGCCGGCTTTGGCTTCGTCGATCGCGGTCGTGGAGATCGTCAGGCTGGTGAGCGTAGCGATCTGCTTGGAGATGTCCGCGCGCGCGTCACAGACCTGCGCCTTCGCCTTTTCCTCGGCCGATTCGCCACAGGCCGCGAACGCGACAGCGCTCAGCAGCAGGGCCAGGACGGCGAAGGGCTTCGTCAAGCTTGCGAGCATCAAGATCGCATCTCCAGCGCGTTCGATGAGGGCCGGCCGGGAACGAGCCGCAGTCTACAGGCGCATGCGCGGGTACGCGCTCAGCTCGCCGGCAGCTGCTTCTCGACCGATCGCAGGGCGAACGCCGAGACGCTCTCGAGCGCCCCGCGCAGCACGAGCGCGATCCCCGCGAGCACGGCCAACGAGGTCACTCCGAACTGCGGCCAGGCGACGATCACCACGCCGATCGCCAGATCGAGCACGGCTCCGAGCAGCAGCCATCCGCGCCCGACGCTCGACTCGAAGGCGGAGACGAGCTTCATCACGCCGGCCAACACCAGGTAGATGCCGATGGCTAGCGCGATCACGGTCAGGCTTCCACCCGGATGGCGGATCACGATCAGGCCGGCGATGCCCGCGAAGGCGCCGCGCAGGATCGCGCCGGTGCGCGATCCCGACGGCTCGCCGAAGGCCAGGCCGATCTGGATGGCGCCGACCAGCAGCAGCTCGATGCCCAGCAGGATCGCGATCACTTCGAGCGTGCGGCTGGGCCAGACGAGCAGCAGGATCCCGATCACCAGCGAGACGACGCCGCCCAGCAGCAGCAGCCACCACAGGCGGGTGATTTCCCGCACTTCATCGCCGAGGGTCTCGCCGCTCGGCACGCCTGTCCGAGGAGCGTTCATCGCGAGCCGAACAAGCGCAGGAAGAACAGGAAGATGTTGAGCACGTCGAGGAAGATCCCGGCCGCGAGCTGGACGGCTTCCCCCATGCCCGCGCGGCGCATTCGGTTGAAGTCGAGCACCGTGTAGCCGCCGAAGATGACGAGCCCGAGCACGGCGTAGATGATGTCGGCCTGCGGCATCGAGACCAGCAGCGAGACGAAGCCGAACACGATCAGGGCTAGTAGCGCGACGAACAGGAAGCGATAGCCGCCGGAGAGGTCGCGGCGGATCGCATAGCCGACACTCCCGAGCGCGCCGACGAACAGGGCGGTCGCCCCCGCGGCCTGCCAGACGACGCTCGGCTCGACTTCGGCGTACTCGCTCAGTCCACCGCCCATGCCGAGTCCCAGCAGCAGACCGGCGGCGAACAACAGCGTGATCGCAAGCCCCTCTGAGCGGCGGGCGAAGTTCAGGCCGATGATGCAGAGGAATCCGAGGATGAAGCAGACGATCGCGGCGATACCGGTGAAATCGCGCCCGAGGTAGGCGCCGAGCGTGAAGAAACCGACGGTCACGGCGACGAGACCCATCACCTGGCCGAACACGCCGGCGGAGCCGACGCTCTCGACCGTGCCGAGCCTGCCGCGCTCGCCGCTGTAGGAAGCTGGTGTGCTCGGTGTGCTCATAAACGACATCTTTTCACACCGCCGTCTCAGCGCCGGGCGCGAGGATGCAGGCCTCGACCTCCGGCGCGAGCCGCGCGAGGTGCTCTGCGAACAGGCGCGGTGGCTCGCCGAGTCGCGCGCGGTGGCGAGCGGCCATGCCGATCGGCAACAGCGTGCCCCAATGGATCGGAATCGCCACGCGCGGCTTCAACAGGGCAGCCGCCTGCGCCGCCTGCAAGGGATCCATGTGGCCGGGACCGAGCGCCGGCGCCCATCCAGCCACCGGCAGCAATGCGACATCGACTGGCGCCAGGGCGGACATGCCGTCGAACAGTTCCGTGTCCCCGGCGAAGTAGACGGTCCGCCGGCCTGCCAGCACGTAGCCGAGCGCGACCGCGCGCATCCCGCCGGGACGCCGGCGGTCGTCGTGGCGGGCCGCGACCGCGGTCACCGACAGCGCGCCAACGCTTACCACCTCCCCCACGCCGAGCTCCGTCACGTTCGTGAAGCCCCGCCGGCGCAACCACCTGCCGGCGCCGCTCGGCGCAACCAGGGCGCTGTCGCGACCGAGAGCGCGCAGCGAGGCCAGGTCAAGGTGGTCGTAGTGGAGGTGTGAGATCAGCACCACGTCGGGGTCGGCGCTGGCGCTTCTGTCGGCGGCCGGGACCTGCCGGCGCAGGAACGCGATGCGATCGCGTAGCAGCGGGTCGGTGAGCACGCGCACACCATCGAGCTCGATCAGCACGGTTGAGTGACCCAGGAAAACGATACGGTCCCCGGACGCGCCCGCGCGACGGGCCTCAACCGCGCCATGGACCATAGGTGAGAAGGTAGCAACGGGATGGATCGGCGATCGACGGGCGTGATGGGCGCTGCCGCGTGAGCGGTTCGCGACGGCTGCTTGGATTCGCCATCCGGACGGCGGTCCTGCTGGCGATCGATGCCTTGGTGCTGCTCGCCGTGGCAGCGATCCTGCCCGGCTTTGAAGAACTGTCGTTCACCGCCGCGGTGCTCGTGGCCGTCGTGATGGCGTTGATCAACGCGGTGCTGTGGCCGCTGGTCATACGCCTGGCGCTGCCGCTGACGATCCTCACCTTCGGGCTGGGCTCGCTGGTGCTCAGCGCCGGAGCCGTCGCGCTCGCGTTCTACGTGGTCGATGGCAGGACGCCCCCGTTCGCCGGCGCCGTGACGGCCGCCTTTGGACTGGCGCTGGTCTCGACGTTCGTGGCGCCGCTGCTGGACGTCGATGGAGACGTCAACAACTTGCGCGTGGTCCGCCGCCGGGTGAGGCGTGCGCGCAAGCAAAACCGCACGGATGTCCCCGGGGTGGTCCTGTTCGAGATCGACGGGCTGGGCGAGGCGGTGCTGCGCGAAGCCGTGCGCGACGGGCACGTGCCGACGATCGCGCGCTGGCTGTCAGAGGGCAGCCACCGGATCCTCGGCTGGGAGTGCGACCTCTCCTCGCAGACTGGCGCCAGCCAGGCCGGCCTGCTGCTGGGAAGCAACTGGGACATGCCGGCGTTCCGCTGGTATGAGAAGGAGTCCTCGCGCACGATCGTCTCCAACCACCCGGCGGATGCCGCCGAGATCGAGCGCCGGCGATCGACAGGTGCCGGCCTGCTGGCCGATGCCGGCACGAGTCGCGGGAACATGTTCTCCGGCGATGCGCCGCGCTGCACGGCCACGATGAGCGTCATCCGCGACCGATCGCGATCGAAGGCCGGAGACCTGTTCGCGTACTTCTCCGATCCCTATGGGTTCATGCGCACGATCGCGCTGTCGCTCATGGACATCGCGGGTGAGCGCCGGGCGGCCCGACGCCAGCGCCGCAGCGGCGCGCAGCACGTCGCGCGTGGCGGCCTGTATCCACTGATCCGGGCGGCGATCACGGTGGTCATGCGCGACGTGATGGTGGCGATGCTGATGGCCGACATCGTCGAGGGCGTACCCGTCAGCTACGCGACGTTCGTTGGCTACGACGAGGTCGCCCACCACTCGGGCATTCGCGAGCCGGATGCCTTCGCGGTGCTCCAGCGCCATGATCGCCAGCTCGCGCGACTCGAGCGCGCGATCGAGCAGTCACCACGCCCCTATCACCTCGTGGTGCTCTCAGACCACGGACAGACGCAGGGCCGTCCATTCCGCCAGCGCTACGGTGAGACGCTCGAGGACGTCGTCAGCGGCGCGCTGGCGCGGGGTGAGGTGCGCGCGCCGGCCGCCGTCGACGAGGCGTGGGGAGATGTCGGCGCGGTGCTCGCCGACGCCCGGCAGGACCCCGGCGTCGGCGGGCGGCTCCTCAGCCGCGCCACGCGCAGCCGCTCGGTCGAGGGCACGGTCGCGCTTGGCCCCAACCGAGAAGCGCTTGAGGAGCGCGGCGAGGCAGATGCGAGCAGCGAGAAGGAGGCGGTCGTGCTCGTGTCAGGCTGCCTCGGACTGATCTACCTGCCGCTGAGCACCGAGCGACTGACGGCCGAGCGGATCGAGCAGGCACATCCGCGCCTGCTTCAGACGCTCGCTCAGCATCCCGGCGTCGGCTTTGTGATGGTCCGCTCAGAAGAGCACGGCGCGCTCGTGATCGGCGGCTCCGGGCGCCGGCGCCTGAGCGACGACTCGATCGAGGGGGAGGACCCGCTGGCGGTCTTCGATGCGACGGCGGCGGAGCATCTGCGACGCCACGATCGCTTCCCTCATTGCCCAGACATTCTCGTCAACGGCGTCTATGACCCAGACGCCGACGAGGTGGCTCCGTTCGAGGAGTTCATGGGCTCGCACGGTGGCCTCGGCGGCCCTCAGACCCACCCCTTCGCTGCGATCCCGACCGAGTGGGGCGACCCGGAGGAGCCGATCGTCGGGGTCGAGGCGATGCACCATGCGCTGCTTGGCTGGCTGGCGCGATAGCGGCGCAAAGAGCGCACTCGAGCGGTAGAGGTGTAGGGTCGTTTGCATGCCGGCGGCAAGGACGAAGGCGAAACCGAAGGCGAACACCAGGGCGAAGCCAAAGCGGGCTGCCAAGGTCGTGCCCCACCTGACGGTCGCCGAGCGTGTGGCTCGCGGCAAGGCCGCCCGCTCGGAGGTGCCACGCTCCAGCCACGCCACCTTCGAGCCACCGGCCCGCCGTGCCGATCCGGTCGAGCTGCTCGAGCGCCAGGCCGAGACGCGCGTGCCCGAGCTGGTGCCCGTTCGCTACGGGCGCATGCTCGTCTCGCCGTTCACCTTCTACCGGGGCGCGGCGATGATCATGGCCGGCGATCTGGCCGCCACGCCGCGTTCCGGACTGACGGCGCAGTGCTGCGGCGACGCGCACCTGTCGAACTTCGGCGTGTTCGCCTCGCCGGAGCGGCGGCTGGTGTTCGACCTGAACGACTTCGACGAGACGCTTCCCGGGCCGTGGGAGTGGGACGTCAAGCGCCTGGCCGTGAGCATGCTGATCGCCGCGCGCCACAACGGCTTCTCGCGCAAGGACGAGGACCGCGTGGTGCTGGACACCGTCGGGGAGTACCGCACGGCGATGGCAGCTTTCGCCGCGATGAAGAACCTGGACGTCTGGTACGCGCATCTCGACGTCGAGGCGACGCTCGCGGAGCTCGGCTCGCAGTTCAAAGCCAAGTCGGTCAAGCGAACCGAGAAGAGCCTCGCCAAGGCGCGTACGCGCGACAGCATGTCGGCGTTCTCCAAACTCACGCGAGTCGTGGATGGCGAGCGACGGATCGTTGCCGATGCGCCTTTGATCGTGCCAATCGAGGAGCTCGCGAAAGGCCGCGCGCGCGATGAGCTGCTCGACGAGCTGCACGCGCTGCTGCGTGCCTATCGTGACACGCTCGGCTACGAACGGCGCGAGCTGATCGAGCAGTTCCGGCTCGTCGACTTCGCGCGCAAGGTCGTCGGCGTGGGCAGCGTCGGCACGCGTGCTTGGATCGCGCTGCTGCTCGGCCGCGACGGCGAAGACCCGCTGTTCCTGCAGATGAAGGAGGCGCAGCCGTCGGTGCTCGAGGACTTCCTCGGCCCCAGCGAGTTCGAGAACCACGGCGAGCGAGTCGTGACCGGCCAGCGACTGATGCAGGCCAGCAGCGACATCTTCCTCGGCTGGGTGCACGTCGAGGAGGGAATCGACGGTCAGGCTCGCGACTTCTACGGCCGGCAGCTGAAGGACTGGAAGGGCTCGGCGGAGATCGAGCAGATGGTTCCGAGCGGCATGGCCGCCTACGGCAAGCTGTGCGGCTGGACGCTCGCACGCGCGCACGCGCGCAGCGGGGACCGCGTGGCGATCGCCGCCTACCTCGGCAAGAGCGCGAGCTTCGACCGCGCGATCGTCGAGTTCTCCCACTCCTACGCCGAGCAGAACGAGCGCGACTTCAAGGCGCTCGCCGCGGCGGTGGAGTCAGGGCGCATCGTGGCCCAAACGGGCCTCTGATCAGCTCAGCCGGCGAGCACGTCCCGCTTCGCGGAGGCGTACTCGGCGTCGGTGAGCGAACCTCGATCGTGAAGGGCCGCGAGCCGCTCGAGCTCGGCGGCCGTCGAGGTGCCACCTCCAGCGGGAGCTGTGGCCGCGCGTGCTCTGCCCATTTTCTCGCCCAGGGAGTGGCCCAGATCGCTCATGGCGGCGCGAATCGACACCGGCTCGGCATCCGGGAACTCCTCGGCGATCTGGCGCTGAAGCACATACGCGCCGGCGAAGGCGAGGATCGTAAAGACGAGCATCGTCACCAGGTTGCGCGTGGCCGGGATCGGGCCCCAGATGAAGACCAGGACGAGCAGCGCGGCGGTGATCCAGTACACCAGCGCAGGGCGCGCCCGGAAGTGAGGCGCGAGGAAGCTGCGCGCAGCGACCGCCCAGCGGGCCGGGCCCGCGAACAGGGCGGCGAGGATCAACGGAATGCCGATGATGATCGAGGCGCTCGAGACCTGAACGAGCAGCGACGTGGCCACCGAGTAGGCGTCCCTGGCGGCCGGTTCGATCGAGGCGTCGTTCGTGATCGCGGAGACGATCTGCCCCTGGCCGATCTTGCGCCCGAGGATCACGATCAGGCCGGCGAGCACGAAGCCGAAGCCGACATTCATGAGCGCCCGCCGCCGGCGCCCCCCTGCGAGGAACACGGCGAGCGCATAAAGCGCGGCGGCGATCACCGTCAGCCAGACCGCCAGAGCGTGAAGCGCTTTGGCCAGGTTGCGTACGAGGCCGAGCTCGTCGGAGGTCACGACCTTGACGTTCGCGACGGACGCGGGCAGTTTGTCGGCGAGGCCGGAGGGCAGGCCCAGGCGCGTGGTCAGATCGGCGACGATCTGACGCAGATTCAGCGAGACGGTTCCGCCTTCGATTTCGACACGTGAGCCTCCGCCCTTGACGATCTGCACGAGCGCCTGGTCGGCGGCGCGGTTCGCGTTGCGCCAGACGTTCTGCACTTGCGGGGTTGCGAGCGCCCGCTCGGCGCCCTGTTCGGCGACGCTGTGCAGCGCTCCGGAGATCGGGCCGGCGAGCGGGGCCAGCTCCTTGGGCAGCCCCGACTTCAACTGGGCGGAGACGTCGACGTTCGCATACAGTTGGTCGACTAGGTAGCTGGACAGGGCGCTGCGGACGGTCGGCTTCTGCAGCAGCCCCGTGCTCGTTTTCGCCCAGTTGTCCGGGTTCATCAGCTGGCGATTGGCCCAGATCGCGAAGATCGCGAAGATCGCCAGGATCGTGGCGATCGTGAGGATCACACGGACCCAGACGCGTCGCGCACGGCTGTCCATGGGCGCAGCCGAGGCCCGGGCAGCGTCTACACCCGTGCCATCACCTCCAGCAGATACGTCCCCCGGAATGCTCGATCCAGTCCCGCCATCCGTGGCGCTCTCGTCGGATTTTTCGGCCACCGCTCGGCGAGCCTACCAGGGCGCACCGGCGTAAGTGGCGTGCTCTCGGCGGCGATCGCTGCGTCCGGCTAGCCCGCGGCGGCCTGTTTCTCGGCCTCCTCGAGCTCCCGTTTGAACTCCTTCGCCTCGGCGTCGATTTCCTTCTCGATCGACTTTTCAGCGCGCGTTAGCGCCTTGTCGAGCTGCTCCTCCACACGCGACTCGCCGATCACGATCAGTGCGGCCTGCCCCCCGTCCAGCAGCTCTCCGAGCTCCTTCGCGTCCCCGCGTGAGAAGCCCTTGCGCAGGTGTCCCGCGACCCCGCCGGCCACGCCGCCGACGGCGGCCGCGCCGATCACCGACGGTGGTAACAGTATCCCCACGACGGCGCCGACCGCGATCCCGCCCCAGGCGCCGTGCTGGGTCGGCTTCTCGTGCTTTGAGACGTGGACCTTGCCGTCCTCGTCCTTGACGATCACAGCGACGTCGTAGGTGCCGACGAGCTTCGCCGCGTGGAGATCGAGCAGCCCCTCGTAGTCGGCGAACGCGTCCTCCCGATTGGAGTAGGTCGCCGCATAGATGAACACCGGTCTATCGCTCATGTCGTCTCCCGTTCGTCAGGTTGGTCGGTGGCTGGTCGCTGGCGCGCTGACCGCCGGCGCCCTCGGCGAGAGCGCCCTCCGCTCACAACATCGCGCCCGCGGCGCCGTGCCGCGGCCCGATAGACGAGTGTCGAGCGCGCTCATCCGGAAGTCTACGCGCCATCCGCGGGCGCCACCTCGCCATATAGACTCGGCGCCGAGCATCGCAGTACAAACCGCACGTGCGCCCGCGGGGACCTTTGCCGGGGGCACGCTTCGACCATTGGAGGCAACTATGGAAGACAGCGAAGCAGGCGTAGGCTGGGTCATATTCGCCGGAATCATGATCTCGATCGCGGGGGTTCTGAACGTGATCTGGGGGATCGCGGCGATCAGCAACTCGAAGTTCTTCGCCCATGAAACGACGTACATCCTCAGCGGATTGAACACCTGGGGCTGGATCGTCCTGATCATCGGGGTGCTCGAGCTGTTCGCCGCCTTCTCGATCTGGGCCGGGGGCGAATTCGGCCGCTGGTTCGGGATCCTGGCGGCGGGCCTGAACTCGATCGCCGCTCTGATGTCGATCTCCGCATACCCCTTCTGGGGCCTCGCCCTGTTCGGCATCGACATCCTGATCATCTACGGACTGGCCGCCTACGGCGGCCGCCGTCTGCCCAGCTGAGCGATCGCGCATCGACATGCCGCCGGTGGGGCTCACCTCCGGCGGCATGCGCTGCCACTCGCCGACGCCGCTTCGACACGCCACAGCGCGCCGATCGGTTCGTAGGATTATGCTCGACGCCGCAAAGGCTTTGCCGTGCCGCTGCCGCTGGCGGCCCACGGAGCCCTCCATCGACTGAAAGGGACGACAACCCATGATCCTCGCAACCAGCTATCCGTTCCTAGAAGTCTTCTGGACGATGCTCATATTCTTTGGGTTCGTCGTATGGCTATGGATCCTGTTCACGGTGATGGTCGACATCTTCCGCCGTCACGACACCTCGGGATTCGCGAAGGTCGTATGGATCATCTTCATCATCGTGCTGCCATATCTGGGCGTGTTCGTGTACCTGATCGCCGAGCACAAGGGCATGACAGAACGCGCGATCAAGCAACAGAAAGACGCGCAGGCGGAAGTCGACAAGTACGTGCAGTCAGTCGCCGCCAAGTCGGATCCCTCCGAGCAGATCGCCAAAGCCAAGCAGCTGCTCGACAGTGGCACGATCACGCAGGCCGAGTTTGACCAGATCAAGCAGAAGGCACTGGCCAGCTCCTAGAGGCACCCGCCTTTCCGCAGCTTCCATGCCTGGGCCCACTGTGGGCCCAGGCGCATAGGCCCAGGCGCATATGAACTTCAGGCGCGCGATGCGCGTGTCTGAAGTCGCGTCAGCCGGCGGCACGGATGCCGCTGCGCCCATAGAACGCGGCCTCTTCACGTCCCAGCTCGGTCACGGGCTCATCCCCGTACATCCACTCGCGCGCGATCCTGTGCCAGTTGCCGTGGGCGCGCAGCTGTGAGAGCACGGCGAGCGTGAGCATCTCCATGCGCCGTCCGAACAGATGCTCCGGGCGCATGTCCTGGTGGCGCATCTGACGAAAATGGCTGGAGCGCGGATCAGAGCTCTCGATCATCACCTCGGTCGCTATCTCCGGTGAGAGCTCGACCACCTCATCGGCGGTCGTGTACCACCAGATCGCGGACTCGAGGAACGCCAGCAGATGCTCAGGGTCGACCCGATCGGGCTCGGGCAGAAACCCCGACTCCGCCATCAACCGGTGCAACGTGGCGGCATCGCCCTCCGTGACCGCCCTCTGAGCGGCGAGCTCGAGCTCCACCGGCTCTGGATCCATGCGCTTGAACAGGCCAAAGTCCAGGAACGCGACGCGACCGTCGTCGAGTAGCAGGAAGTTTCCTGGGTGCGGGTCGCCGGAGAACTGCCGATGGCGATACAGGCAGCCGAGGAAGAAGCGGAACACGATCTCCCCGATCCGGTCGCGCTCGGCCTGCGAGCGACCCTTGAGCTCCTCGAAGCCGACGCCGTGCACGAACTCGCTGACGAGCACACGCTCGCGCGAGAGCGAGCTGACGACATCGGGGACGACGATGAACGGGTGCCCGGCGAAGATTCGCGCAAGCGAATGCTGGTTCTGGGCCTCCAGCTCGTAGTCGAGCTCCTCGCCGATCCGCTCCTTGATCTCCTCGGCAATCGCCCTCACGTCAAGCCCAGGGGTCATCCGCTTGAGCAGGCGCATGATCATGTCCAGGTTCTGCAGGTCGGCCCTGACGGCGCCCGCAACACCGGGGTACTGAACCTTGACGGCAACCTCACGGCCGTCGCCCAGCGTCGCGCGATAGACCTGGCCGATCGAGGCCGCCGCGATCGGCTCCTCATCGAAGGATGCGAAGGCCTCGGAGATCGGCTCTTCCAGATCGTCCTCGATCACGCGTCGCATCTGCTTGAAGGAGACGGTCGGCGCCGCATCGCGCAGCTTGGCGAGCTCGCGCTGGAACTCCTCGCGATGCTGCTCGGGCACGAGGCCGACGTCGAGGAAGGACATCACCTGCCCGAGCTTCATGGCGGCGCCCTTCATGGTCCCAAGCGCCGCCACGATCTGCTTGGCGGTATCGAGCTGGCGCCGGGCCATTGCCTCGTCAGAGGCCTCATCGCCGCGCGTTACGTTGGCGGCGCGCGTCCCGAACTGCTTGACCGCCTCGCTGGCCGCAAGCGAGGCGACCGTCGCCGTACGCCGTACGCGCGAGGTTGGGATCTTCTCGTTCTCACGCGCCATAGCGTCCATCCTACGAGCCGCCGTGTGTCAGCGAGCGGTGGCTAGACGTTTCGCTCGACGCGCGAGCCCGGCACGATGTCGTCGGAGCCGTCCTCCCAGCGCACCCAGGCCTTCGTGCCGCCGTCGTAGTCCTCGCCAAGCAGCACCAGCGTGGCCGGCTGATCGAGCGCCACGCAAGGCTCAGAGCCCTCCGGGTCAAGCCCACGCCAGATGCGGATGAAGCTGTTTGAGTCCCACTCCTGCGCGACCGTTGTCGGGACGGCGTGACCTGGGTAGATGATCGTCTCGGGGGGAAGCTCCATCAGCGTTCCCATGATCGAGTCCCGTAGATCGGTGTAGGTCGTGTGTCCCGGAGCTTTGACCCCGCCGACGGAGTTCTTGAACAGCGTGTCGCCCGTGAAGACGACTGCCTCGCCACCGGCAAACCCGCCCGGCGCGGAGCTCGAGGACGAGCGCTTCTGCGGGCGCCCCGTGGCCGCGCCGGTCGCAGCGCCCGAGCGGTCGCTCACGAGGAACGAGAGCATCCCCGCGGTGTGACCAGGCGTGTGCAGCGGGCAGACCTCGAGCGTGCCGAACTGCAGCGCCTGACCGGCCTCGACCGTGCTCGTGCGCTCGGCCTCCGGCTTCTCGGGCTCGCCGTCCGTCCCGCCACCGCCACCCAGCAAGTCGCGCTCGATCGGGCTGATCAGCACCTCGAGCTCCGGCCAGCGCGCGCGCAGCTCGGCCACATCGCAGACGTGGTCGAAGTGGTGGTGGGTGAGCAACACGTGCGTCGGCTTCAACGACAAACGCTCGGCCGCCTCGATCAACGGCGCGACGGGCCCGCCCGCGTCGATGAAGAAGGCGGGTCCCCCCTCCCCGTCGGAGACGAGATAGGTGTTCGAGACGAACTGGGGATTGCTGGCGCTCTCGACGATCACTGCGGCCATCCTTGCACGAAGGCCCTCAAACCGGCTGGACCAGGCCGTTCAAGCCCCGTAGATAGGACTCCTCACCAACCTCCCTGCGCCACTCCAGCACGCCAACCGAGTCGGCGCACGCGACCACGCGCTCATGCGCGCCGGCCAGCGTCGGCGCGGTGCTCGCCAGCGCGACCGCACGGGAGGTTCCGACGGTGCGATAGCGGCTCTCGCCGATATTCACGGCCGAAGCGAAGAAGACGTTGCAACCCTCCCCCTCGATCGCCTGCTCGTCGAGCTCGAACTCATACGGCTCACCGGCGGGCTCGCCGGGTGCTTTCAGCGCATAGTCGGGCGAGACGAGGTACAGCACAAGCGAGGCCTCCTCGCGCAGCGGCACATCATCGCGACTGAGCTCCCCGGCGCAGATGCGCTCCAGCACCGCTGGCCAGTCTCCCTCGAACAGGCTCATCACGTTCATGCACTCCGGATCACCGAAACGTGCGTTGAACTCGATCACCTGAACTCCGTCGGCCGTGGCGAAGAAGCCACTGTTCATGACCCCGGTGAAGCGGCGCCCCGCGTGTGTGAGCCGCTCGATGATCCGCTCGATGATCGAGCAAGCCTGCTCGTAGTGCTGGGCGGTCATGAACGGCAGTGTTGGCTCTGCCATCGACAGCGAGCCCATCCCGCCCGTGCCCGGACCTTCGTCGCCGTCGAAGCGAAAGGGGTAGTCGTAGGTGGCAGGCGGAAACACGACCGTGCGACCGTCGCTGATCGCCTGGATGGTGAACTCGGCGCCGACGATCTTCTCCTCGATCAGCACCGACTCCCCACGCTTGCAATTGGCCAGCAGGCTCAGGGCATAGTCGCGCGCCTCGGCGTGGCTCGAGAGGTGCGGGCCCATCACCTTCACGCCCTTGCCCCCCGTCAGGCCGGATGGCTTGACGACGACCGGCGTGGAGCCGAAGGAGCCAATCGCCTCCTCGACGTCGCCGGCGTGATGGATGACGCGCAACATCGGCGCGGCCTCGGGCGCCACCTCCAACAGCAGCGAACGAGCGAAGGCCTTGTTCCACTCGATCTCCGCGCCAGCACGGGTCGGACCGACCGTGCGCGTTCCCTGCGCCAGCAGCGCATCGACGACACCGGCCGCCAGCGGCTCATCCGCGCTGACCATCGCCAGATCGATCTCGCGCTCACGGGCAAGGGCCGCGACCGCGTCGGCGTCGCAGACGTCACCGAGCGTAATGCTGCCTCCCGAGGCCTCGGCAGAGCGCACCAGCGACGGATTGAGATGGCCCGCAAAGGCATGCAGCTCGCTGTGCTGAGCCATGCGCATGGCGAGGGCGCTCTCGCGCCCGCCGTGACCGACGATCAGGGTTCGCACGCGTGCGGAGTATAGGCTCGGAGATGGCTCGGAGATCGGCCGAGCCAGGCGTACCGGCGTGCTCGTGCTCCTCCTCCACTTCCAGTCCGACGGAGCGGTTGTGGGCCATCATCGACCCGCATTGCGGGAGCGCCGGGGCGCGGGCGGGCGTGAGCGCTCGGCCGACCCCGCCTCGCGCCGGCCGCGGGGGCGGGCGGAGACGTACATGTCGACCAGCCGTCGCCGTCGCGCAAGACAGCGCGGGCAATGCTCAACAAGCGCTCTTCCGGGCTTGATCACGGCGAGCACCAGCCCGCAGCTTGGACAGTTGAGATAAGGCATCGAGACCTCCGCACACAGAATTTGACGTGCGAAATCCGTCTGAGCGGCGACGCGAAGACGGATCGCACGGACAACTGATGTGCGACGGTCCGTGTTCGCCTCACCCGAGGTGTCGATACGTCCCACCGCTCCTGCTACACCATCGCGAAACCCTCTCAAAGCCCCTCGACGGACCTCGAGCCTATCGCACCAGGAGGTCCCGGCTGTGGGGATCGGCCCTGCTACTGCGGCTCGAGCACGAACAGCTCGCAGGCAATGTCGGTGTTCGTGTCGATGCCGCTGATGAAGCTCCGCACACGCCGCCCGGTGGTGCTTTTGACGGCCTCGGTGAAGTCTCCCGCGGAGGCGTACTGGAAGAACAGGCGCATCTCCCGCAGACGCTGGTGCTCTCCCATCCCTTGCAGGCTCTTCTCGGCTGGAGTGAAGGTGTTCTCGAGTAGGCACACGAGCGTGTCCGGACCGGCGTAGTGCGAGCGCACCTTGGTCGGGCCGCGGCCGAACTGCTCCTTGTAGATCCGCACCATCTCGTTGGACAGGGCGGCGAGGGAATGGTTGCCCGCGCCGTCGCCGCTCTGCTGGGGCGGAGCCGACTCATCGGTGCTGCTCATGACTCACTCCTCGACTTGTCGGGTGGTCGCGCGCCGGGCAATGCCCAGAGCATTCCTCAGGCGCGGTCCTGCGCCTCAGCCAAAACACCCGCTCAAGGCCCTCAGGACATCAGCGACAGCTCGAGGAGAGACATCCCGCCACTACGCGCGTGCGTCGTGCGCTTGGACGGCACGCTTTTGACTCTAGCGCTCCTTGGCGGCTTCTCCTAGACTAGCCACCATGGCCCTCATCCATACCTGCTATCGCATCACCGACATCGACCGCTCGGTGGCCTTCTACAACGCACTCGGCTTCCAGGAGGTCGGGCGCATCCCGATCGGCGATGAGGCGATCAACGTGTTCCTAAACCAGCCCGGCGACGGAGACACGCCGCGGCTGGAGCTGACCTACAACTTCGGCGTCGACTCATATGAGATCGGCACGGGTTATGGCCATATCGCGATCACGGCCGGCGATCTCGACGCCACCCTCGCCAGCCTCGCACAGCAGGGCATAGAGCCGGAGAAGCCACCGTACTCGGTGCGTGAGGGCGGCTCGCGGCTTTGCTTCGTGCGCGATCCGGACGACTATCGGATCGAGCTGATCGAGAATCCGCGGCTGTAGGCGCGTTACTCCTCTGGCGCAGGCCCGAGCTCGGCGAGTGCGCGCTCGCTATCCCAGTAGACGACGAGCTTTCTGATCTTGCCGTCGAGCACTTGGAAGACGCTGGCACCCTGCTGCGTCTGCGCGATCTCCATGCCGCTCGTCTTGCCACGCCCGCTGGCGTGGAAGAGCACGAGGATGCGATCGTCATCGAGGACGCGAAACTCGTCCGCCTGGGCTCGATAGTCCTCCCATGTCTCCATGAATTCGCGCCAGTTGGCTTCGACTGCCGCGACCCCTGTAAGCCCGCCGGGCGAAAGGCCATCGCCGACGACGAACTCGATCTCGGGATGCGCCCACTTGACGGTCCCGAGGAAGTCGCCGCTTTCCCAGGCCGCGTATATCGAGCGCACGAGGTCCAGGTTCCCTGATGCCATCAGTCGATTATCCCGGCCCCAGGTACGCGAGTGTTACGCGCCCACAGTCTCGGCCCTACGCCCTCGGCTGCCGGCCGATCGAACCGCGGTTGGGCATGCGATTTTTCGGGTAAGCTAGGGTTTCTAGCGTAAGGGTCGTTGCACCGCACGATCGACGATGGACAGTGATCGTGCGCCCATACGAGCCGAGTCGCCGGGGAGGGAAGTTGGCCGATCGTCATCGCCGTATCCGAACGAAGCCACGTGTCGGCTCGCGCTCTTGGCCGCGTGCCGTGAGCGACGATCGGCTTGTGGCGAATGTGCGCCGCGGCGATGCAAAGGCCTTCGAAACGCTCTACGACCGTCACAGTCGGGAGCTGTTGTCCTTCTGCCGTTACATCCTCGGCTCCCACAGCGACGCCGAGGACGCCGTCCAATCGACGTTCGCCTCCGCTTACAAAGCGTTGCTCGCGGACGAGCGCCGCATCGACCTGCGCCCGTGGCTGTTCGCGATCGCCCGCAACTCCTGCCTGAGCATCATCCGCCAGCGTCGAGCCGTCGGTGAGGTCGGCGAAGGGCGGGCGAGCGGAGAGGACCCCGTGGCGCAACTCGAGGCGCGGGAGGATCTCGATCAGTTGCTCTCCGCGCTGCTCGAGCTCCCGGAGCGCCAGCGTGCAGCCCTGGTCCTGGCAGTGCTGCACGGTCTGACTCACAGCGAGATCGGCCCCCTGCTGGGAGTGCGCGCCGATCAGGTCAAGTCCTACATCTACCAAGCGCGATCGAGCCTCATCTCCGAGCGCGCGGCCCGCGGCGCCAACTGCCGTGAGATCCGCGAAGAGCTGGCCGTTGCGCATGGTTCCTCGCTGCTGAGAAATCATCTTCGCCGCCATGTGCGCTCCTGCCCAGGTTGCCGCGCCTATGCGGATGAGCTCTCACGGCAACGGCGGCATTTCGGGGTTCTCGCTCCCGTGGCAATCTCGATAGCGCTCAAGCGCCGAACGCTCCAAGCAGCGTTTGGCAAGGCACCGACCATCGGCAGTGGCGGCGTGACGGCCGGAGCTTCGATGACAACCGGCACCACCGCTGAGCTCGTGGGCGGCGGGATCAAGGCAATCACGGCAAAGCTGCTCGGCGGAATCGCGTGTGTTGGCGGCACGAGCGCAAGCGTCAGCACGATCTTGGTCGGAGGAACGCTCCTGCTGGGTGTGGCCGTTACGCATCCGGGACGGGCGGCGCCGACATCGAGCCCAGCGATCCGCTCCACGCACATGAGGCCGGCGACATTCGTCGAAGGAGACACCAACGTCGCCCTCCGAGCGGCGAATCCCGCCTCCGGCGGACGCCCGCAATCCGCTCGAGAGCCGGATGAAGTTGGCAATGATCGTGCCTCACGGTCAACGGCGATTGACTCGCACCGCGCGGACGTACAGAGTCATGGCAACAGTGGCGCCGCTCACGGCAATGGCGACGCCAACTGGGGTCGGAGCGCCGCCAGCCACGGCAACAGTGACGCCGCTCACGGGAACAGCGCTCCGGCTCATGGCAACAGTGGAGTAGCACATGGCAACAGCAGCGCCAGCCACGGTCGAAGCACCGCCGGCAAAGGTAGTGCGACTCATGGCAATAGCGCCGCAGCTCACGGCAACGGGGCCAGCCACCGAGGCACGCCCAGCCGAGGAAACAGCTCGGCCGCTCATCGCAACCCAGAGGCCGGTCACGGGCCGAGCACCACCAGCCATGGGAACAGCGCAGCGGCTCATGGCAACGGCGGCGGGCGTGCGCCAGACACGTTTAGCCACGGCAACAGCGCCGCCGCTACTGGTGGCGCCACTGGCACGACCTGGACCGAATCGCCAGCGGAAGCCCATCACAGCACCAAGCAGTCCGCACACGGACCGCCTGATGCGCCGGCCACTTCAAAGGATGGAGCTGGCAATGGGTCCACACAGGGACACTCCGAACACGACGAACTTCCCGATCCGTCGGCCGCGCACGAAGGCGGAGGCTCGCCCAAGCACTAAGCCACTCGATCCGATGCCCCTTCCCAACCTCGACGCTTCCTCGGCGTTAACAAGGAAAGACTACGAAGGAGGGGAAGATGCGAACGAGACTGACAAGACTGTTGATCGCGGCGGGGCTGGTGGCGTCGATTGGCGCGACAAGTGCTCTGACGGCCACTGCGAGCGCCGCCGAAGGGACGACATGCAACGCCAACAGCGGCTCGCTGACGCTGTCACCGGGCTTGACCGACGAATCGGCGAAGATCCAGAACATCGTCGTCAAAGGCGTTCTGAGCGGCTGCACGGGCTCGGTGACCGAAGCGAAGTACGTCGCTCACCTGAAGACGACCAATCCGACCACGTGCACGTCGCTGTTGACGCCAGGCGAAACAGCAACTGGGACCGTGGTTGTGAAGTGGAAGCCAAAAGGCCAGGGAAACTCGAACGCCTCGCTCACGCTCACGGGAACGACGATCGGTGGCACCGTTGAATCGGGGCCGTTTGCGGGAATGGGGATTTCGGGATCTCTTGAATCGCTCACGCCGGTGTTCACGGGCAAAGGCGAACCCTGCACCAAGAAGAACCGGCTCAAGAAAGCAACCTTCGTGGGGTCGCCCCTGACGATCGCCTAGAGCCTCGGGCGACAGATCGAAGCCCGCCTTCCCCGGCTCGGGCCAACGTGGTCGCCATCCAAGGGGTCTCGGATACTTGCGGCGCGCTTTGCTTCCCCGCCGGGCGCGCCGCAAGTCCGGACCGAACGATTGCGGGCCATGACGGCAGCGGGCGAGGCCACGCTGGGGCGCACGAGTTGGAGCACAGGAGCCCCGCGAGCCAGCTTTACGACAGGACTCGCGCACGGAACTTCTGCAGCCCCAGCGCAAGGAACGTGGCGCAGAACGCGATCAGCACCGGGTAGATGACATATAGGTGCATGTGCGAAGCGTGAGTTAGACCCGCTCGCATCCCCTCGGTCACATAGATCAGCGGATTGACGAGCACGATGATCTGCAGCCAGTGAATGCCGGCCACCTGGACCGGCGCGAGCTTCGTCCACTCGTAATAGGTCCCGCCGAGGAACACGAGCGGCAGCACGACGAAGCCGAACATCAGGCCGAGATTGCGCGCCTCGAACAGCGTCCCCAACAACAGCCCCAGTGAAGCCATCGTCACGCAGGCGAGCGGGATCAGCGTGAGCACGACGGCCCAATGCACCGACAGGTGCACGTGGACTCCCTTGGCATGGACGAGGGCGGCGATCGGAAAGACGATCAGCGCCGCGATCAGGCCCTGGGTGGCGCCCGAGAGCACCTTCGCCACCGCCACCAGCCAGATCGGGCAGGGCGCCTGCACTCGATCCTCGATCTCGCGCGTGTAGCCGAACTCCTGGGCCAACACCATCGCCACCGCCTGGATGCCCTGGAACATGATCGAGATCCCCACGACGCCCGCGACCAGCACGGTTGCGAACTCGGACTCGGCGACCTGGCCCGCGCCACCCCCGACCCCCTGACCGATCGTGGGGAACACGTACAGGAACACGAACACCAGCAGGAACGGCTGTACCAGCACGCGGATCACGAACTCGCCAAGATGCTTCCTCAGCACGACCAGATCGCGCAGGATCAGCGCCAGCAAGGCCGCTCGGCTCGCCGCTAGCGTCGAGCGGGTGGGCTCGATCCCAATCCGCTCGGGCCCAACTTCTGAAGGGGCCGCCACGGTTGCCATCAGTCGCGCAGCTCCTTTCCGGTGAGACTGATGAAGACCGTCTCGAGGCTCGGCTCAGAGACCGACAGGTCGGCGAGGTCGAAGCCCGCGGCCTCGGCCGCGGTGACCACGCGCGGGAGCAACCGCCCAGCCTCTCTGACGTGCAGCTCGACGCCGCCCTCGATCACACGCGTGCGCGTGACCTCGCTGATCGCGCTCGCGAGTCGCCCGGCCAGCGCCTCCATCTCGCCGGAGGCCCTGACCGTGACGATCGTGTCCGCCCCGACCGCGCGCTTCAGCTCGGAGGGACTGTCGAGCGCGAGGATCCTGCCGTGGTCCATGATCGCCACGCGATCACAGAGCTCGTCGGCCTCCTCCATGTAGTGAGTGGTCAGCAGGATCGTCTGACCGTCGCGGTTGAGCTCGCCCAGGATCTCCCACAACGCCAGGCGACTCTGTGGATCGAGCCCGGCCGTCGGCTCATCCAGGAACAGCACAGCCGGGCGGTGGAAGATCGCGCGCGCCATCATCAGCCGCTGGGCCATTCCGCCCGAGAGGGCATAGACGGACGCCTTGGCCCATTTCGAGAGATGCAGCTTGTCCAACAGCTCGTCTGCCGTCTGGCGCGAGCGCGATGCGGATATGCCGAACAGGCGACCGTGGAAGTAGAGGTTCTCCCACACGTTCAGCTGGCGATCCAGCGTGTTCTGCTGGGAGACGATTCCGATCAGCTGCTTGGCGAGCGCCGGGTGCGCGACGACGTCGATGCCGCCCACGTGTGCCGAGCCAGAGGTCGGAATCACCCTTGTCGTCAGCATTCCCGCGGTCGTCGTCTTGCCGGCGCCGTTGGGACCCAGCAGGCCGAAGATCTCACCTTCGCGCACGCTCAACTCGAGTCCGTCGACGGCCGCGAAGTCGGTACCCGCGTACACCTTGCGCAGGCCCACCGTGCGAATCACCTCACCCGCGTCGGCGCCCCCATGCGTCCCGGAGCCGTGCTGCGGCAGATCGGTTGGTTGCACGCCGGCCATCGTCCCCAATCTATTACGCCCGCGCTACCCTCCGGAAAGCAATGGCAGGCACGGGCAAAGTCGCCAAGAACCTCGAGCGCTTCGCGCAGGCGGTGGCCGCGCACGACCGCGAGAACCCAACGCACACCGCGCACGGGATCGGCCTTGCCCACTTCGACATGGAGCGACTCGGCTTCGAGGAGGGTGAGGAGATCCTCCCGGGGATCACGATTCACGGAGACAGCGGCGTGACCGGGAACTTCCGCGTGCTGTGTGACGGCGAGCACGACGAGGGTCGCGAGGAGGTCGAGGAGGAGGTCGTCGAGGCGGTCTCCACGCAGTCGATCCCAAGCGCGATTCCCGGCGCCGGCCCGTTTCCTTTCGAGCAGTAGCGGCCTTCGGCGGGTCAAATCGGGAGGCCGCCGGTGCTCATCCGTGCATCGCGCGTGCCTGCGAGTCTCAAGCGGCCGCGGTTATTTTGGACGCGCGGCCAACGGCAAGAAGCCCTCGTTGGCGCAAACTGCCGCCCCGTGGCCGCGGGGACGACCGTCTCGCCTTCGGATTCAGAGCGCTGCCGAGACTGGGTCGGCCATGTGATCGTCTGCGGCCTGAACGCGGTCGGACTGCGTACGGTCGAGCAGCTTCACCTCGCGGGCGCGCGGGTGGTGGTGCTGGAGGACGATCCAGACGAGCGGCTCGCGCGGATCGTGCGCGGCTGGGGGATCGCGCAGCTCCCGCGCGGCGCACACCTGAGCGAGCCGCTGTTCGACGCCGGCATTCGCGGCGCCTCGGCGGTCGTGTGCGCGGAGAGCACCGACCTGCGCACGCTCGAGACCGTCCTCTTGATCCGCGACCTGCGCCCGGACGTACGCGTGGTCGCCGACCTCGACAACCCCTCGGTGGCACACGCGCTCGAGGAGGTTCTGCGCTCGGTGGGCGTGCTCGATGTCGCCGCGTTGTTCGCGCCCGCCGTGATCGAAGCGTGCCTCAGGCGGCGCGCCCGCGAGCTGGTGCTGGGCGAAACGGCCTTCATCGCGGCCGAGGTGATCGTGCCGAGGGACGCCACCCTACGCGAGCTGTACGGAAGCCTCGCGCCGATCGGGGTGGTCGCGGCCTGCGGCGATCAGCTGATCTCCTGTCCCGGACGTGATCAGGCCGTCTTGGCGGGAGATCGAGTCACGCTGTTGGGAGCGCGCGAGGAGATCGAGGCCGCCGGGCTGGGCCAGCGCCAGGGTCACGCCGAGATCTCCGGAATCGGAGCTCGCGCGAGAGCGCTCTGCACGCGCTTTGTGAGTGCGGTGCTCAGCATGGTCGACCGGCCGCTGCGCATCACGCTGGCATGTGGGGTCCTGCTGCTCGTCATCTCGGCGCTCGTGTTGCACTTCGGCTACGAGCAGTCGGGGGGGCACTTCCACTCGCGTATGCCGTTGCTGGACGCCGTCTACTTCACGGTCGAGACGGTTGCCACAGTTGGCTTCGGCGACTTCTCCTTCTCTGGGCAGCCGGCCTCGATCGAGGCATATGGCGTGTTCTTGATCATTGCCGGCACCACGCTCGTGACGACCTTGTTCGCGCTGCTGACCAATGCGCTCGTCAGCCGGCGAATCGCACAGTCGCTGGGGCGAGGACGAATTCCGGGCATGCGCGGGCACGTTGTCCTCGTGGGCCTTGGCTCGGTCGGCATGAAGGTGCTCGAAGGGCTGCTGACAGCTGGTCAGGAGGTCATCGTGATCGAGCGCATGGAGAGCAATCGCTACCTCAGCGAGGCGCGCGCGATGGAGGTGCCGCTCGTGCTCGGCGACGCGACGCTCGCGCGAACGCTCGACTCGGTGAACCTCTCGAGCGCCGCGGCTGTTGCGATTCTCACCTCTGACGATCTCGCGAACATCGAGACCGGACTGGCGGTGCGCGATCGGCTCGGCGAGCGCTGGAACGAGGTGCCGGTCGTGCTGCGAGTCTTCGATCGACAGCTCGGCAGCCGGCTGGAGGAGAGCTTCGGCTTCCGTCACGTGTGGTCGACTTCGGCGATCGCCGCCCCGTGGTTCGTCGGCGCGGCGCTCGGCTTGGAGGTTCTGTTCACCTTCTACGTTGGCAGCCATCCATTCCTGCTCGCGCGCCTGCGCGTGAGCGCCGGTGGCGGCCTTGATGGCCTGGCGATGCGCGAGCTTCCGGCGAGCGTTCGCGTGATTGCGATCCGCCGCGCGGCGAGCTCGACGGCGCTCGAGCATCCGCCGCGGCGCGACACGCGTCTGGCTCCCGAGGACGATGCCTACCTTGCCGGCCCCCATGCCGAGCTGCTGGAGGTGCTTCGCCACGACCGCGAGACTTCCCTTGCGCCAGGCGCCACCCCGAGCTGATCAGGCCGCCGCGGCCTCAATCCGGGCGAGGGTCATCGCGACCAGCCGCTCGATCGTCGGGCAGTCGAGTCCATGGCGCTCGGCGGCACGCAGCACCGATCCGGGGATCGCGTCCAGCTCGGGTGTGCGTCCCGCCGCGATGTCACGCTGCATCGAGCTGCCGAGCGTCGCATGCGCCCGCTCGAGCTCGCCGATCGCCTTGGCCGGATCGACGTCCTCGGCGCCCTCCGCGCGGCCGACCGCGCAGCCCTCCTCGATCGCGCCCACGAGATCCGTGCGCAGCTCGGGCGTCGAGCGGATCTCGCCGAGCAGCTTGTCGTAGGCGCTGGTCGTGCACGCAAGCGCGTTCAGCCGCACGAGCTTGGACCACATCACCTGCGCCTCGGACTCCTGCACGCGCGCCGGCACGCCCGCGTCGGAGAGCGTCGCAGCGAGCGCCCGGGCCTGCTCGCTCACCGCCGGGTCGTGGGCAGCCATCTCGATCAGCAGAAACGGGCTCGTGTGCACGATCACGCCCGGCTGCGGCCGGTCTGACTCGACGCGGATCGTGCCCGCGAGCACCGAGCTCGCCGTGAAGCGCTCGCGCAAGACGGCGATGTGATCGAGTCCGTTGAGCAGCGGCAGCACGAGCGCGGGCTCAACCGCGATTCGCTCCAGCGCCGCAGACAGCCCGACAGCCTTCGTGGCAACGATCAAGGCATCGACGGGCTCTTGCAACCGCGCGAGGGCACGAGGGCGCGTGTGCAAATCTCCAAGGCTCACGCTGCTCACGCGCAATCCCTGCCGCGAGATCAACTCGGCGGTGGGCTCTCGCGCAACGACCACGACCTCCACGCCGGCGTGCTCGAGCGCTCCGGCCAGCAATCCGCCCACGCCACCGGGGCCGAGGACTGCGATCCTCATGACGGCGGATCGAGCAGCACGCCGGGGTTCATGATTCCCTGCGGATCGACGGCCATCTTCGCGCCGCCGAGCGCCGCTGCGAACGGCGTCGGGCGCTGCTCGTCATACCACGGACGGTGATCGCGCCCGACCGCGTGATGGTGGGTGATCGTGGCGCCCTGGGCGATGATCTCCTGCGAGACGGCTCGCTTGATCGCCCACCACTGCTCGACCTCCTCGCCGCGACGGGCCGGGGCGATCACCGTGAAGTAGACCGCCGGACCGTCAGGGTAGACGTGGGTAAAGCGAGTGGAGATGCCCCCGCCCTCGCCGCAATGCTCGCGTAGAGCCTCTTGGGCGCTCGCGATGACGCGCTCGTGAAAGCCCGGAAAGCGCTCCCAGGTGATCGCCGTCTCGAAAGTCTCCGCCAGCACGCCCATGGCGATGAGCGCATCGCGCGTGTACGGAGCCCCGAGGAACGCCTCGCGCCAGGAGCCGACCGCGTCCCCCCCGCGACCGGAAGCACCGGCTCGCTCGGGGGTCTCGCCGCCGTGCTCCAAACAGATCGAAAGCGCCCGATCCATCGCCTGCTGGACAGGATGGTCGGCCGACTCGAATCCCAGCACGAGCAGCGCGTGCGAGCCGTCGCCAGCCATCGTCATCGCCGCCTCGCGCGCGTCGATCAAGCGGCAGTTGGTCGGGTTCAATCCGGATTGGGCGATCGCACGCACGCACTCTGCCCCGCGCGCGAAGCTCGCGAAGCGCACGCCCGAGGAGCCGCGATGCAGGGGGCGCGGCTGCACCCGCACCCACGCCTCCGTTATCACCCCCAGCGTTCCCTCCGAGCCGGCCAGCATCCGATCCGGGCTGACCCCCGCTCCAGACCCAGGCAGCCTCCGTGACGCCCACACGCCCACGGGCGTGATCGCCCGCGTCGCCTCGACGAAGTCCTCGATGTGCGTCCACACGGTCGCGAAATGACCGGCGGCGCGCGTGGCGATCCAGCCGCCGAGCGTCGAGTACTCAAAGGACTGCGGGAAGTGGCGCAGCGTCAGGCCGTGCTCGCTCAACTGGCTCTCCAGAACAGGACCTGCGGCGCCCGCCTGGATGCGAGCCGAGCGCGATATCGGGTCGACCTCCAGCACACGATCCATGGCGCGCAGGTCGATCGAGACCGCGCCGTTGTAAGAGGACCCGAGCGCCGGGGTCACGCCGCCCACGACCGAGGTGCCGCCGCCGTAGGGGATCGCGGCCACGCGCTCCTCAGAGCACCATTCGAGCAGCCGCTCGAGCTCTGCCTCCTCGCGGGGATGCGCGACGACGTCGGGGGGGTGCTCGAAGCGACCGCGAAAGCCGTTCACCACGTCGACGTAGGACTTGCCCAGAGCATGTGAAGCGCGGGCGTGATCGTCGCTCGCGCAGATCTCCGCCAAGCTCGCGGGCGCGCACACACGCGGGGACTGCAGCGAGATCGCCTCGAGCGCCACGGGACCCTCGACCTCCTCCACCCTCACCCCAAGATGCGTGGCTAGGACCGCCGCCGTCTCGCGGAGTTGCTCCGGCGAGGGCTGCTGATCCTCGTAACCCCAGCCCCAATGCTTGTACCGGCGAGCGCTCACCGCGCCGAGTCTATGCTCACTAGCCTTCCAGCTGCGCCCTACGGCGCGACCACAACCATGTCAACCCAACCCGAGCCGACAACTACCGAGCCGCCCGAGATCCTTGCGCGCGGACCCTGGCCCCTGGAGCGCGTGACCGCGCAGTGGCGAGCAGAGCACTACAAGCCCTCGCCGGACCACTCCGAGGCCGCCGACGCGGCGATCAAGGGGCTGCACGACCGCGGCTCCCCCAGTCACGACGGAGTCGCGGCACGCCTAGTGGACTACCGAGTGCAGGCAGATGGCATCGCGATCGAACTGCAACCGCTGCGCTGGGCGCTGCGACTCGTTCCGGAGGACGCCTCGCGCAGCATGGCCGCCCTGTGCGTCACGCGCTCAGCCGATGGCCGCTGGCTGGCGGGACGGCGCGCCCCGTGGGTCGCCTCGTGGGCCGGTCGCTGGGCGCTCGGAGCGGGCGGCGCGGTCGACCTCGGGGAGAATCCCGCCGACACGCTCGTCCGCGAGCTGAGCGAGGAGTGGGCGGTGATCCCCGAGCGCGCACGCGGCGAGGCGTTGATCCGGCTACCTCACCAGCTGGTCATGTTCGTCGGGCAGGCCTGGATCGCCGAGGGCGATGAGCAGGCGGTGACACCCGATCACGAGCACGACGAGTTCGCGTGGTGGCCGCGCGAGATCGACGATTGGCCCCCGGAGGCCGGAGAGGCATTGCCACGCATGGCTCGCTGGCTCACGGAGTGAGTGACGCCCCCCGCGCGGCCGCCGGTCCACTGACGTTCACTTCTCTGAAGTGGACCTCATTCACCCATTCGTGTGTCTATATCGCGCTGCTCGTCTGCGCCTTCGCCGCGGGCAAGCCCGAGCCGCTGACGTTCGGCCTGGGGCTCGCGCACGGGCTGCTGTGGATCTTCATGTCGCTGGCCTGCCTGGCCGCCGCACGCATGCGGATCGTCTCGCTGCGCCTAGCCGTGGCGGTCGCGGTGCTCGGGGGGATCGGGCCGTTCTTCGGAAGCTACGAGTTCATCCGTGAACAACGCGACCCGCCCACGCTAGAGTAAGGAGTTGATGGCCACAGGCACCACGGCTGAGCAGATAATCGATGTCGTGACACCTGCCGCGGGCGAGTCGGTCTCCGAGGGAACCATCCTCGAATGGCATGTGCAGGTCGGCGAGCAGATCAAGGCCGACGAGACGATCGTCGAGATCTCAACGGACAAGGTCGACGTGGAGCTTCCGGCCCCCGCCGGCGGCACCGTGACGGAGCTGCTCGTCGAGGAGGGCGAGACCGTGACCGTCGGGCAGGTGATCGCCCGCATCTCCGTGGGTGGCAGTGACGGCGCGACGGCATCTGCGGCGAATGGCGGCAACGGCTCTGGCGCAGCGGCGCCCGCCGCCGAGAGCCCCGGCGCGAGCGATTCCAGCGACGGCGGCGAGCCGGCGGGCGGCAACGACGCCGAGCGGATGATCGACGTGCTCACCCCCGCTGCCGGCGAGTCGGTCTCGGAGGGGACGATCCTCGAATGGCATGTGCGGGTCGGAGGCTTCATCAAGGCCGACGAGACGATCGTCGAGATCTCAACGGACAAGGTCGACCTCGAGCTTCCCTCCCCTGCCAGCGGCACGGTCGCGGAGATCCTCGTCGAGGAGGGCGAGACGGTGACCGTCGGGCAGGTGATCGCCCGCATAGCGGCCCGGGACGCCGCGCCGAGCGATGGCGCGCCCAGCGACGGCGCGAGCGCCGTCGGCGCACGGATCGACGGCGCGGCACAGCTCCCCGACGGCGCCAAGGTCTCACCGGTGGCGGCCCGCGCGGCGGCGGTCGAGGGCGTCGATCTCGCACACGTGTCCGGCAGCGGCCCGGCGGGACGGATAACGAAGTCCGACGTGCTGAGCGCGGCATCGGGCAACGGCGTCACGCGCAGCACCGATGCCCCCGCGAACGGCGCCTCGGCGACCGCGGCTGGCCCGGAGACGCAGTTGATGAAGGGCAGCGCTGCAGCGCTCGCGCGCTATATGGAGCAGTCACGCTCGATCCCCACGGCAACGAGCTTCCGCACGCTCACCGTCACGATGCTCGACGCGCGCCGACGCGAGCTGAAGGCGGCCGGGCGCAGGGTGTCCTTCACGCATCTGATCGCCTACGCGATCGCCCGTGCCGCCGATGACATGCCGGTGATGGCCGACCACTTTGCCGAGATCGACGGCAAGCCGCACCGGGTACACGACGGCCAGGTGAACCTCGGGCTGGCCGTGGACGTGGAGAAGAAGGACGGCTCTCGCACGCTGATGGTGCCCGTCATCCGCGATGCGGGGCGCATGCCCTTCGAGCGCTTCGTCGCCGCCTACGACGCGCTCGTGGAGAAGGCGCGCACGAACACGCTGACCGCCGATGACCTGGTTGGGGGCAACATCACCCTGACCAATCCCGGCGGGCTCGGCACGAGCGCCTCGGTGCCACGCCTGATGACCGGGCAGGGCACGATCGTCGCGACCGGCTCGATCGCCTATCCGTCCGGTCTGGCCAGCATCGGCGAAATGATCGGCGCAGAGAAGGTCATGACGATGACCTCCACCTACGACCACCGGATCATCCAGGGCGCCGAGTCCGGTCGCTTTCTTGCGCGGATCGAGGACTACCTACAGGGCGAGCGTGGCTTCTACGAGGGCGTGTTCGCGTCGCTCGCCGCGGAGCTCGGCTCACCCCCACCGCCGCCCGCCCCGGTCGCCGCGGCAGCCGCCTCCGCCGCCACGAGCGAGGGTGCGAGCGCGGCCACGGTCAACGAAGAGCTGCTGCAGGCGGTGCAGGCCGCGAGCACGCTCGTCAGCCGTTTCCGCAGCCATGGCCATCTCGCCGCCCGCCTCGATCCGCTCGACTCAGAGCCCGAGGGCGACCCGGGGTTGGACCCCGAGCCGCTCGGCCTGACGCCGGAGATCCAGGCGAAGATCCCGGCCACGATCCTCAACATGTACGTGCCGGGGGCGACGCTCGCCGATGCGCTGCCGCACCTGCGCGAGACCTACTGCGGCACGATCGCCTATGAGATCGAGCACATCGCCTCCCACCGCCAGCGGGTGTGGCTGCGCGAGCACATCGAGTCGGGCGCCTTCCGCGAGCCGCTCACGAGCGACGAGCGCACGCGGCTGCTCAGGCGCCTGGTTAAGGTCGACGCGCTTGAGCGCTTCATGCACAAGGCCTACCTCGGCCAGCATCAGTTCTCGATCGAGGGCCTCGACATGACCGTGCCGATGCTCGACGAGCTGATCCAGCTGTCGGCCGCGCAGGGCGGCAAGGAGGTCGTGATCGGAATGGCCCACCGCGGGCGGCTGAACGTGCTCGCGCACAACCTCGGCCGCGCCTACGACACGATCTTCGCCGAGTTCGAGGGCGCCTCGACGCTCGAGGCCGTCACCACGATCCCGCAAGGCGGCACCGGCGACGTCAAGTACCACCACGGCACTCAGGGCTCCTACGAGCTGCCGGGCGGCGAGACGATTCGCGTCAACCTGGAGTCCAACCCCAGCCACCTCGAGTACGTCTACCCGGTCGTGGAGGGCGCCACGCGCGCCGCCCAGACCACGCGCCAGGGTCCTCATGCTCACCAGGACACCGACGCCGCCGTGCCGATCGTGATCCACGGCGACGCCTCCTTCCCCGCTCAGGGCGTCGTCTCGGAGACGCTCAACCTGCAGGCGCTCGACGGCTACAAGGTCGGCGGCACCGTTCACATCATCACGAACAACCAGATCGGCTTCACGACCGACCCCGACGACGCGCGCTCGACCCGTTGGGCCTCCGACCTCGCGAAGGGCTTCGACGTGCCGATCGTGCACGTCAACGCCGACGACGTGCCCGCCTGCATGAGCGCCGTGCGACTGGCCTTCGCCTTCCGCCAGGAGTTCGGTCACGACGTGTTGATCGACCTGATCGGCTACCGCCGCTTCGGGCACAACGAGTCCGACGAGCCCGCCTACACGCAGCCGGAGATGTACGCGAAGATCAAGAGCAAGAAGCGCGTCGCCGAGCTGTGGGCCGACCGGCTGGTCGCCGAAGGAGTCGTCACGCAGGACGACGTCGAGCGCCAGGCGCAGGAGGTGTGGGACAAACTCACGCTGCTGCATCAGCGTTTGAAGGCGAAGATCACGGCAGCCGCCGAGCACGAGGACAGCGATCACGGCACCGGCGAGTACGAGCTCGACCGCACCCCCAGCCCCGATGTCGAGACCGCCGTGCCGGCCGCGCGTCTGCGCGAGCTCGGCGAGGAGCTGCTGCGCGTGCCCGAAGGCTTCACGGTCCACCCGAAGCTCGTCAAGCAGCTCGAGCGCAGGCGCGAGGCGCTCGGTGGCGAGGGCGGCATCGACTGGGCGCACGCCGAGGCGCTCGCGTTCGGCTCGCTGCTGACGGAGGGCACGCCGATCCGCCTGACCGGTCAGGACACCGAGCGGGGCACCTTCAGCCAGCGCCACATGGTCCTGCACGATGCAAAGACCGGTCAGACGGTCTGCCCGATCCAGAGCCTGCCCGACGCGCTGGCGCCGCTGGAGCTTCACAACAGCCCGCTCTCGGAGCTCGCGTGCATGGGCTTCGAGTACGGCTACAGCCAGGAGGCGCCCGAGACGTTCGTGCTGTGGGAGGCGCAGTTCGGAGACTTCGTCAACTCCGCGCAGGTGATCGTCGACCAGTTCATCGCCTCCGGCCTGGCCAAGTGGGGGCAGACCTCGCGCCTGACGCTGCTCCTGCCCCACGGCTATGAGGGCTCAGGGCCCGAGCACTCCTCGGCGCGCCTGGAGCGCTTTTTGGCGCTGGCCGCCGAGGGCAACATCCGCGTGGCGTCCCCGACGACCCCTGCTCAGTACTTCCACCTGCTGCGCCGCCAGGCGCGCATCGCCAAGCAGCGCCCGCTCGTGATCATGACCCCGAAGTCCCTGCTGCGCCTGCCGCAGGCGACCAACTCGATTGCCGATCTGGCCGAGAACACCCGCTTCCGACAGGTTCTGCCGGAGGCCGGAGTCGACGACAGCCAGGTCACGCGCCTATTGCTGTGTACCGGCAAGGTCTACTACGACCTCGTCGGCCATCCCGACCGCCCGGCGCATACAGGCCTGGCCGTCGGGCGGGTGGAGCTGCTGTATCCGTTCCCCGAGGGCCAGATCCTCGACCTGATCCGCCGCTACCCGAACCTGCGCGAGGTCGTGTGGGTGCAGGAGGAGCCGCGCAACGTGGGCGCACGCGCGCACATGTTCCCGCGGCTGATGCAGATCATGCCCGAGGAGATCCACTTCGGCTTCATCGGCCGCCCCGAGCGAGCGAGCCCCGGCGAGGGCTATCCGGCCGCGCACATCGCCGAACAGAACCGCATCGTCACAACCGCGATCGACCTCGATCAGCCGATCTCGCAGTATCCCCGCAAGACTCCGGGACAGCGCTGATGCGGGCGCTGTGGCGACGCTTCCTGGCAATCCGCCGGCAGCGCAAGCGCAAGAAGCAGTTCTAGAAGTGAAGTGCGCTCGGCAGCGGCCGACAGCGGCATCCGCAGCACGAACTAGTGTTCGTTCTCGCTGACACCAGTGCCACGACCACCCGACCAGGACAATGCTTCTTCCGACGCTCAAGACCGGATCAATGCCAGCCGTTCAAGAACCAGGCGCAGGTTTCGATCCCGCTAGCATCCTCACGCGAACGGACCTCAAGCCGATCCTCGCGACCCCTAGGGGCGCCCTGTTCAATGAGGACTGCCTTGTAGTGCTGCGCTCGATCAAGAGCGAGAGCACGGACACCGTGTTCGCCGACCCGCCTTTCAACCTCGGCAAGCAATACGGAAGCCGCGTGAATGACGGCCTAAGTCAGAGTGAGTACGTCGAGTGGGGTCGAGAGTGGATACGCGAGTGCGTTCGAACGCTCAAGCCAGGCGGCGCATTCTTCCTATACAACCTGCCGAAGTGGAACGTGCTCTTTGGGTCGTATCTGATCGAATTGGGCATGGACTTTCGTCACTGGATCGCAATCAGCATCAAGTTCGGGCTGCCGATACCGGGACGCCTCTATCCGGCTCACTACAGCCTGTTGTACTACACGAAGGGCAAACCCAAGACGTTCGGCAAGGTCCGTACGCCGATTGAGACCTGCCGTCATTGCGGCGGAGAGATCAAGGATTACGGTGGCCATCGTGGAGCTATGAACCCGAACGGCGTGAACCTCACCGACGTGTGGACGGATGTCCCCCCGGTTCGCCACTGGAAGTTCAAGAGCAAGAAGCGAAGCGCCAATCAACTGTCAACCAAGATTCTTGAACGCGTTGTACATCTTTCAACCGAGCCCGGCGAGCTAGTGCTCGACCCCTTCGGAGGAAGCGGCACCACATTTGCTGTCGCTGAGCGCCTCGGTCGTTTCTGGATTGGCTCGGAGATCGAGAGCTGCGACGTGATCTCGGAGCGCTTTAGTTCTGAGAACCTTCATCATCACGTAAGTCATGACTTCGTGGAGCCGCGCGCCGCTTAGACGAGAGCACGGCCGTCGGTGCCCTTCGGAATTGTAGGAACGCTTTCGTCGATGCCGTCGTGCTCCACGGCGTAGATTCGTAGCGCAGCCTCGGCTACCTTCGCGCTAGCGGCACTCCAAAGGGGTAGGTATGCCCGCAGCTCGTCCATGTTTCCGACGCGGTCGGTGAGATACAGATACAGCGCACGGCTGGGCACTACCAGAAAGCAGCCAATTACGGCGCGATGAATGAGTCCCAGAACGAGCTTGTTCAACGCACGATGGCTTGAGGCGATATTGCCGGTCTCCCACTCGAATGCTACGTAGTGCCCGTCGCGCACCACGAGCGCGTCCAAGTCACCAGGACGCAACACGTTCGACGCAAGTGGGGGCAGAGCCTCGACGCTCCACCCAAGCGTCTGCAGTCGCATCGTACACGGCACCTTGATCGGTTTTACGCCGTTTCCCTTCCTCGTTGGGTTGATGACAAACTTTCCGGAGCCTCGCGGCCAATCAACAAGGCCGATCGCATCCTCAACCTCAGCGCAGGCATGCTGCCAGGTCTCAGATTCAGGAAATGCACCCGCTGAAATCACGTCCTCTACCTCAACGATCTTCACGGCCTTGACCTAGCGCCCTTTCCAGACCGGCTCGCGCTTCTCCTTGAAGGCGCTCGCACCCTCCTTGGCGTCCTCGGAGGCGAACACCGGGCCTGAGATCGCTCCCTGCTTGTCCCACATCTCCGAGCTCTTCCAGTCGAACTGCTCCTGCAGGATCTGCTTGGAGGCCATCAGCGCCAGCGGGCCGTTCTTGGCAAGGCGCCCCGCCAGCTCCAGCGCGACCTCGACCGCCGCACCGGGCTCGGACAGGCGGTTGACGACGCCGTACTCGTGAAAGCGCTCAGCCGGCATCGGATCGCCGGTCAGCGCCAGCTCCATCACCACGTGGTAGGGCATCCGTCGCGGCAAGCGCAGCAGCGCGCCGCCGGCCGCCACCAGCGAGCGGCTGGCCTCGGGAATGCCCAGCTTGGCGCCAGTCGCGGCGACGATCAAATCGCACGCGAGCGCGATCTCCATGCCCCCGGCGACGGCAAAGCCCTCGATCGCCGCGATCAGCGGCTTGCGCGAGGCGCGCTGCGCGATGCCCGCGAAGCCACGGTCGCCGAACCACGGCGACTCGCCCTTCACAAAGGCGCCGAGATCCATGCCCGCGCAGAAGAAGCCTCCCGCTCCCGTGAGCACGCCGACGGACAGGCTGTCGTCGCCGTCGAGCTCGTCCAGGGCCCCCGCCACACCAGCTGCAACCGCTGCGTTGACCGCGTTTCGCACCTCCGGGCGGTTGATCGTGATCAGCAGCACGTTCCCGCGGCGCTCGGCGATCACGGGCTCGGACAGGACTGCGGTCTCCTCGGCGCTCATCGGCTGCTCCTTGGTCGGGGAAGAGTGCAGCCTATCTACGACGCCGAAGCTAGTCGGCCGGGGACGGCGGCTGTGGGGGCGCCGCAGGCGGCCGCCGGGCGGTGTCCGCTGGCGGCGGCGGAGTGGCGGGCGACTGAGGTTGGGCGCCCGGTGAGGAGGACCCGGAATCGGCCGGCGGCGTGGCGACCGTCGGCTGAGCGCCGGCTTGCGTCTCCGGCGGCGGCTGGGACTGGGCGGCGGCGATCGGCGGCGGCGGAGTTCGAGCGCCCTCCTCGAGCGATCCGCGGAACTCGCGCAGCCCTTGTCCAAGGGCGCGTGCGAGTTGCGGCAGGCGCTTGGGGCCGAGAACGATCAACGCGACCACGGCGATGAACAGAAGATGAACGGGACTCTCGATACCCATGGATTCCCTGCCGAGATAACTGTCTCGGACCTCAAGGCTAGCGCTACGGCCGAAGCGAGCCCTACGCTCTGGCATCGTGGCTCAGGAACTCTCCGCACAGCCCGGGCGACCATATCCGCCGCCGGCGGACTCAGAGGCGTTCTGGCCAGCACAGCTCACGATCCTCGCCGCGGTTGGCCTGCAGCTGCTGTTGCCCGATCGGCTGACTGCCGGCCCGTACTGGCTCGTTCCCTCCTTCGAGGCCGCGCTGTTGATCGGCCTGATCGTGATCACGCCCAATCAGCTGGAGGACGAGCATCCGCGCCGCCGCTTCGCGACACTGGCGCTGACCACGTTTGTCGGCGCCGCCAACATCTTCTCGCTCGTCGCGCTCACGCATTTTCTGTTGAGCCACGAGGTCGCCGATGGCCGCTCGCTGATCGGCTCGGGCGTGCTGATCTGGCTGACCAACTTCCTACTGTTCGCGCTCGGCTACTGGGAGCTCGACCGGGGCGGCCCGGGGCGGCGAGCCGCAGGCCACGACAAGGCGCCCGACTTGCTGTTCCCGCAGATGAGCGATGATCGCATCCAGCCCGCCGGCTGGCGGCCGAAGTTCGCCGACTACCTGTACGTCTCGCTCACGAACAACACCGCCTTCTCCCCGACCGACACGATGCCGCTTACACGGCGCGCCAAGGGTGTGATGGGCGTGCAGTCGGTGGTCTCCCTGCTGACGCTCGGGCTGATCGTCTCGCGAGCCGTCAACATCCTCTAGCTCAGCTCGCGGAGGCGAGTCGCGGCTCGAGCGCAAGGGCTTGCGCAATCAGCTCGCGCACCTCATCGCTGGCTCCCAGCGCCAGCGCGCGGTCGAGCGCTTTCAGGGCGCCCTCGCGGTCGAGCAGCCGCAGTCTCAACCGGCCCAGCCGCCCCCACGCTCCCGCGTCGCGCGGGCCGCGGCGAACGGCTCGCTCGGCCGCCTCCTCGGCGAGGTCGATCGCGCCGATGTCCTCGTAGATACGCGAGGCGAAGCGGTGCGGCGCCGGGCGCTTGCCATCGACGCGCGCCCAATCGCGCACCGCGCGAGCGGCGGCATCGAGGTTGCCCGCCTGCCAGAAGGCCAGCGTCATCAGCCGCAGCACCGCCACGTTCTCCGGCTCGGCGTCGCGCGCGTAGATCAGCCGCTGGGCGGCCAGCTCGTATTCGCCTTCGGCCATCGCCCGCTGCGCTGCGATCAGGAACCGCTCGACGCGCTCCTCGGCGGGATCGGGCTTGGAGAAGTCCACGAAGCGCATGCTGCCGGCGGGAACCGTGCGCACGCCGTGGCTGAAGCGCACGCGCGCCCACTGCTGGACTTCGTCCTCGCCGTCTGGATCGCCTGAGAAGTAGATCCCCGCGACCGTGCCGACGCCCCACTCCGGATAGGAGATGCAGCGCGCATAGCGGTGAACCACCGAGTGGTCGGGGACCCGGCTGGCGAACGGATCGTGCTTCTCGCGATCGGCGGCGTGTGCGCGGGCGCGCTGCTCGGCCTCATACGCCCGCCTGCCCGCCTCCTCGCGCTCCCGGCGTGCGGCCGTCGCGCTCGCGCGGACCGCGTTGCGCGAGACGCTCCCGCCCCGCGAGCCCTCCGCCAGGCGCTCGAGCTGGTCGGCCGCCTCGTTGATCGCCTTCAGGTGGCGCTCGTGCTCGAACTGGCGCCCCGACGGTGCGATGTCCGGATGCCAGCGCTTGGCCATCCGTCGCCGCGCCAACTGCACGTCGCGCTTGTCGAATGGCGCCTGCAGCTCCAGCAGCAGCATGTGCTGCTCTATGTCCAGGACCGTTACGGGCATGACCCGACAACGTTAGCGACCTCGGCAACCGCCTATCCTGCCTGCCAATGTCCTCTCAGTACATCTTCACGATGCACCGCCTGTCCAAGCTGCACCCGCCGGATAAGACGGTTCTCGACAACGTCTCCCTGGCGTTCTACCCCGGCGCGAAGATCGGCGTGCTCGGATACAACGGCGCCGGCAAGTCGACGCTCCTGCGGATCATGGCGGGGGTCGATCAGGAGTACCGTGGCGAGGCGGCGCTGGCCCCGGGCGCGACCGTCGGGATGCTCGAGCAGGAGCCCCATCTGGACGAGTCCAAGGACGTCAAGGGCAATGTCGAGGACGGTGTCGCAGAGACCCGCGCGCTGCTCGACCGCTTCAACGAGCTCGCCGCCAACTACTCCGAGGAGACGGCCGAGGAGTTCGGCGACATCCAGGCCAAGATCGACGCCGCTGACGCCTGGAATCTCGACACGCATCTGGAGTACGCGATGGACGCGCTGCGCCTGCCGCCGCCCGACGCGGAGGTCGCAAACCTGTCGGGTGGCGAGCGCCGGCGCGTGGCGCTCTGCCGGCTGCTGCTGCGCGCGCCCGACCTGCTGCTGCTGGACGAGCCCACCAACCACCTCGATGCCGAGTCGGTCGCCTGGCTGGAGCAGCACCTGGCCGAGTACAAGGGCGCCGTCGTGGCCGTCACCCACGACCGCTACTTCCTCGACAACGTCGCCGGCTGGATCCTCGAGCTGGACCGCGGCAAGGGCATCCCCTATCAGGGCAACTACTCGAGCTGGCTGGAGCAGAAGCAGGCGCGCATGGCGCAGGAGGAGCGCTCGGAGAAGGGCCGCGCCCGCACGATCGCCGCCGAGCTGGAATGGGTGCGCACGAATCCCAAGGGCAAACGCACGAAGTCCAAGGCACGGCTCGCCCGCTACGAGGAGCTGATCGCCGAGGAGCGCAACGTCAAGCTCGAGGAGGTCCAGATCCACATTCCGCCTGGACCGCGCCTGGGCGAGAGGGTGCTCACGGCCGCCGATCTGCGCAAGGGATTCGGCGAGAGGCTGCTGATCGAGGATTTGAGCTTCGACCTGCCGCGCGCCGGCATCGTCGGCGTGATCGGCGCCAACGGCGCGGGCAAGACGACGCTGTTTCGCATGATCACCGGCGAGGAGTCCCCCGACGGCGGCACGCTCGAGCTGGGCGAGACGGTCCAACTCGCCTACGTGGACCAGTCGCGCGATGCGCTCGACGCCAAGAAGACCGTCTGGGAGGAGATCTCAGACGGTCTCGATCACCTGAAGGTCGGCGATCGCGTGGTCAACTCTCGCCAATACACGGCCGGCTTCAACTTCAAGGGCTCAGACCAGCAGGCGCGCATCGGCTCGCTGTCGGGAGGCGAGCGCAACCGCGTCCACCTGGCCAAGCTGCTGCGCTCCGGTGGCAACCTGCTGCTGCTCGACGAGCCCACCAACGATCTCGACGTGGACACGCTGCGAGCGCTCGAGGACGCCCTGCTGGCCTTCCCCGGCTGCGCCGTGATCATCTCCCACGATCGCTGGTTCCTGGACCGCGTCGCCACGCACGTGCTCGCCTTCGAGGGCGACTCGCAGGTGACGTGGTTCGAAGGCAACTTCGAGGCGTATGAGGAGCACCGCCACACGCTGCTCGGGGCGGCGGCCGACCGGCCCCATCGCATCACCTACAAGCGTCTCGTCCGTGGCTGACCGACCGGCGGGCGGCGGGGATGACCCAGCCGGCTCCTCGCAGGCCACCACGCTCGGGGAGTTCGATCGCGACACAGCCGTTCGTCGCGTGGCGCTCGCGGACTCCGACGGCGAGCGCCCAGAGCAGGCACAGAAAGCCGCGTTCGCGGCGGATGTCTCGCCCGAATGGCGAGCCGGGCGCGGGCCACACGGCGGCTATCTCGCGGCGATGCTGCTGCGTGCGCTGATCGAGACGGTCGCCGATCCGCTCCGCCACCCGCGCTCGCTCACGATCCACTACGCACGAGCGCCGCAGCCGGGCCCCGTGAGCATCCACACCGCGATCGAGCGGCAGGGACGCTCGCTGAGCACCCTCTCGGCGCGTATGGAGCAGGACGGCTCGCTGATCGCGCTTGCACTGTCCGCCTTCTCGGTCCCCTGGTCGGCTCAGGAGATCGCCGAGCTGCCGATGCCCGATGTCGCGCCGCGCGACCCCGAGCACGAGTCGGGAACGCTGCTGTTCAAAGGCGCGCCGCCGTTCACTCGCCATCTGGTTCTGCAACCGCGCATCGGCGCGGTCCCGTTCACGGGCTCGCAGGCGCCGATGGAAATCGGCGGGTGGCTCGGCCTCGCCGATGCGCGGCCGATCGATGCGCTGTCGCTGGCGTTTTTCAGCGATGCGCTGTTCTCGCCGCCGTTCATCCGCCTCAGCGAGCCGGCGACCACGCCGACGATCGACCTGACGATCCACTTCCGCACAGCGATGCCGCGAGTCGTGGACCCCGATCCGGGTGAGCTGTGCTTCGCGCGCTTCTGCTCCGGGCTCATCCACGAAGGCTTCTTCGAGGAGGACGGGGTGATCTGGGCCGCCGACGGCTCCGTGCTGGCCCAGTCGCGGCAACTGGGCATCGTCATGCCTCTGCCAAGCAGATAGCATGCGCGCCATGAGCAACTACACAGCGAAGCGCATCGATGACATGCAGGCCGCCTATGGAGGCGGGTTCGTAAAGGCCAGGGCCGAGTTGGGTGTGACCTCGTTCGGCGTGCAGGTGATCCGGCTGCCTCCCGACAATGACTCCTACCCCGAGCACGACCACAGCGAGGACGGGCAGGAGGAGGTCTACGTGCCGCTGAAGGGCAGCGGCTGGATCGAAATCGAGGGCGAGCGTGTCGAGCTCGACCCCAGCGTGCTCGTACGCGTGGGGCCTGGGGTCAAGCGTAAGCTCTTCTCAGGCTCGGACGGACTTGCGGTTCTGGCTCTCGGTGGCGCGCCGGGCGAGGCATACAAGATCCCGGCCTTCAGCGAGCTCGAGAGCGCTTAGCGGAGCGAAGTCCAGCCGCGCCCGGGGCGGGCGCGGCCTCAGCGGGAGAACGACGTCTCGCGCTCCAGTCGCAGGGCGGCGGCGGCGATCAGGCGGGCGCAAGCGTGCACGTCCTCGAGCTGTACGAGCTCGACGGGAGAGTGCATGTAGCGGATCGGTATCGACACGAGCGCCGTGGGCACGCCGCCGCGGCTGAGGTGGACCGCGTCGGCGTCCGTGCCGGTGGCGCGCGAGGTGGCCTCCAGCGTGAAGGGGATCTTCTCGGCCTCGGCCGTATCGAACAGCAGCTCGAAGAGCTGCTGGTTGAGCGTCGAGCCGCGGGCCAGCACCGGCCCGGAGCCGAGCTCGTGCTTGCCGCTCTCCTTGACCTCGATCCCGGGAGCATCGGTCGCGTGCGTGACGTCGACGACGATCGCGGCGTCCGGCTCCAGCGCGAACGCGCTCGTGCGCGAGCCGCCGAAGGTGATCTCCTCCTGCGTGACGGCGACCGCCGCGAGCTCCCACTGCGCGCCGCCCGCCTCGGCCAGCAGCCGTGCCGTCTCGAGCGCCACGAACGAGCCGAGGCGGTTGTCCAGCGCACGTGAGGTCAGCCGCCCGTTTGGCAGCTCGGCCGGCTGCGCGTCGATCACGGCCACGTCTCCGATCCGCACGCGCTCGCGCGCCTGCGCGCCATCGCGAGCGCCGATGTCGATGTGCATGTCACGGATGTCCGCGACCTTCTTGGCCTCCTCCTCGCGCAGCAGGTGGATCGGCTTCTTGCCGACCACGCCAGTCAGCGGACCCTCGCGGGTGTCGATCGCCAGTCGCTGGCCGACCAGGATCTGAGCGTCCCAGCCGCCGACCGCGCGGAACCACAGAAACCCCTCGTCGTCGATATGCGTGACGATCAGCCCGATCTCATCGATGTGTCCCATCACCAGTAGCCGACGCGGCGACTGGTCGAATCCGTGCTTTGGCGCGACAAGCGCGCGCGGCGTGCCCTGGACGTCGGTGCTGACCTCCGCGAACGCACCGGCCGCCTGCAGCCAGACCGCCGTCGGGGCGCTCTCATAGCCGGAGGGGCCGCGCGCGCTGAGCAGGTCCAGCAGAACCTGTGGCGCCCCGGGCGCCGCCTGCTCCCCGGGCGAGTCGGCCTGATCGCTCATCGTGCGAGCAACGTTCGCAGGACGTACTGGAGGATGCCGCCATGGCGGAAGTACTCGGCCTCACGCGGGGTGTCGATGCGCACCCGCGCCTCGAAGCTGACGCTCTCGCCGTCGACACGCCGCGCCCTTACGCACAGCTCGCGCCGGGCGCCATCACCGCCTTCGGCGGCCTCGGCGATGCCCTCGATCGAGAAGACCTCATCGCCGCTCAGCCCCAGCGACAGCGCGCTCTCACCGTCGGGGAACTGCAGCGGCAGCACACCCATGCCGACCAGGTTCGAGCGGTGGATGCGCTCGAAGCTCTGCGCGATCACCGCGCGCACGCCGAGCAGCTTTGTGCCCTTCGCCGCCCAGTCGCGCGAGGAGCCCGAGCCGTACTCCCTGCCGGCCAGCACGACCAGCTCCACGTTTTCCTGCGCGTAGCGCATCGCGGCGTCGTAGATCGGCATCTGCTCGCCACCGGGGAGATGGCGCGTGACGCCGCCCTCCGTGCCCGGCGCGAGCTGATTGCGCAGACGGATGTTCGCGAACGTCCCGCGCATCATCACCTCGTGGTTGCCGCGGCGCGAGCCGTAGGAGTTGAAGTCCTTGGGCGCAACGCCAAGCTCCTGCAGGTAGCTTCCAGCCGGGCCGTCCCGCTTGATCGAGCCGGCCGGGGAGATGTGGTCGGTGGTGACGCTGTCGCCCAACAGCGCAAGCACGCGCGCGCCGCTCACATCGGTTAGCGGCGGCGGCTCGGTCGGCAGGTCCCGGAAGTACGGAGGCAGGCGCACGTACGTCGAGTCCTGATCCCACGCGAAGCGCTCACCCGCCGGCACCTCCAGACCATTCCAGCGCTCGTCGCCCGCGAACACCTCGCCGTAGCTCTTGCGAAACATGTCCGCCCGCACGGCCTCGCCGATCGTCTGGGCGATCTCCTGCTCGGACGGCCAGATGTCCCTCAGATAGACATCTTGACCCTGCTCGCCCTGGCCGATCGGCTCGCCCACGATGTCCGCGTCCATCGTGCCCAGCAGCGCGTAGGCGACGCACAACGGCGGGGAGGCAAGATAGTTCATCTTCACATCCGGGTTGATGCGCCCCTCGAAGTTGCGATTGCCCGACAGCACCGAGACGACCGCCAGATCGGCCTCCTCGACGGCCTCTGAGATCTCCGGCGCGAGCGGGCCAGAGTTGCCGATACAGGTCGTGCAGCCGTAGCCCACGAGGTTGAACCCGAGCCGCTCGAGCGGCTCGGTCAGTCCGGCGCGGTCGAGATATTCGGTCACGACCTTCGACCCCGGCGCCAGCGAGGTCTTGACCCACGGCTTGCTCCTCAGCCCGCGCGCGAGCGCGTTGCGCGCGAGAATGCCCGCGCCGATCATCACCGAGGGATTGGAGGTGTTCGTGCAACTCGTGATCGCGGCAATCACGACATGACCGTGATCGAGCTCGAAGGTCTCTGTGCCGCTCGTGACCGCAATTGCCGAGCCGGCATGCGGGCGCATCGTGGCAGTGGCGCCGGCCGGGAGCTGAGGGTGTGTCGTCGGTAGCGCAGGCTTGTGCCCCGGTACGCCGTTGGCGGGCGGGTCGGAGGCTGGATATGACTCGGCTATCGCCTCGTCGTGCGCATCGACCTGATCGCCGTCGCTGGGAACGTAGTCGCACAGCGCTCGCCGGAAGATGCTCTGGGCCTCGCTGAGGGCGACGCGGTCCTGCGGGCGCTTGGGCCCGGCGAGGCTCGGCTCCACCGCGCCAAGGTCGAGCTCGATCTCATCGGAGTAGGTCGGCTTCTCGGAGTGCTCGTCGTGCCACAGGCCCTGCTCCTTGGCGTACGCCTCCACGAGCGCGATCTGCTCGGGCGGGCGCCCCGAGAGCTCCAGATAGGTGAGCGTCTCCGCGTCGATCGGGAAGATCGCGCAAGTCGATCCGAACTCGGGCGACATGTTGCCGATCGTGGCTCGGTCGGCGATCGGCAGACCGGCGAGCCCAGCGCCGTAGAACTCCACGAACATCCCCACCACCCCGCGCTCGCGCAGCATCTGCGTGACGGTCAGCACCAGGTCCGTAGCCGTGGCGCCCTCCGGCAGCTCGCCGTGCAACCTGAAGCCGAGCACCTGCGGAATCAGCATCGACATCGGCTGGCCGAGCATCGCAGCCTCCGCCTCGATCCCGCCGACGCCCCAGCCGAGCACGCCGAGCCCGTTGATCATCGTCGTGTGCGAGTCGGTCCCGACGAGTGTGTCCGGGTAGGCCTGGCCGGTCTTCTCGTTCGAAAAGACCACACGCGCGAGGTACTCGAGATTGACCTGATGGACGATCCCCGTGTCGGGGGGCACGACCGCGAAGTCGTCAAATGCGCCCTGCCCCCAGCGCAGAAACGCGTAGCGCTCCTGGTTGCGCTCGAACTCGCGCTCGGCATTCACCCGGAAGGCATCGCGCGTACCGAACGCGTCGACCTGCACGGAGTGGTCGATCACAAGCTCAGCCGGGACCAGCGGGTTGATCTCTGCCGCATCGCCGCCCATCTCCGCGATCGCGTCGCGCATCGCCGCAAGATCGACCACCGCCGGTACGCCGGTGAAGTCCTGCATCAGCACGCGCGCGGGCGTGAACGCGATCTCCTTGCTCGGCTGCGCGCTCGCGTCCCAACTCGCGAGCGCCTCGACGTCGGCCGCGTTCACCGCGCCGTTGCCCTCGGTGCGCAGGAGGTTCTCCAACAGCACCTTCAGCGAGAACGGCAGGCGCGCGACGTCATAGCGCTGCTGCAAGGCATCCAGGCGGTAGATCTCATGCCTGCGCCCGGCCACCTCGAGCGTGTCCTTCGCGCCAAAGCTGTTCATGGCCAGCAGTCTCGCAGAGTCGTCGCCCGTCCCCGGTCGGCGCTGGACGCTCGTCCGTGCGCCGCCCTTCGCGGCCGCGCGAAGCCCTTCAGGCGATCGGCTCGGCTGCCCTGGTAACGCGCCCCTTGCCCTGGCGCTTGGAGCGCAACAGCGCCGCGTCACAGGCTTCGAGCAACTCGTCGGTGCTCATCGGCGCGTGCCATTGGGCCACGCCGATCGACGCCGAGATGCCGGGCTCGGCGTCGAACGTCGGCACTTCCAGCATGTGCTCGAGCGCGCGCTGGGCGGCCGCGGCGGCGCTGCGCAGATCGGCGTTCGGGAGGATCACCACGAACTCATCGCCGCCGTAGCGTGCGACGCGGTCAAACGCGCGGAACTCCCCGACCAGCGACTCGACGACCTGACGCAGGATCGCATCGCCCGCCCCGTGGCCGTGATGGTCGTTGACCAGCTTGAAGTCGTCGAGGTCGATCAGCATGCAGGAGAGCGGGCTGCCCGCCCTCGTGGCGCGCCCGATCTCCTCCTCCAGGCGCCGGCGCATCGCGCGGTGGTTCATGCAGCCGGCGACCGGGTCCGTGCCGGCCTCCGCCCGCGCTCGTACCAGCGCAAGCGCGGTTGCCGCCTGGTCGACGAGCGTTCTGGCGAGATCGACCGCGCGCTCGTCAAAGGCCTCCGAGAGGCGGCGGACGAGCATCACGACGATCTCGACCTCGCCGTGCTCGGCGAGCGGCAACAGCAGCGCGCAGTTGGTCGGGCCCGTCTCCGCGAGCCGCGGGACGCTCGCCGCCAGCTCGCGGTTATCGGCGATCAGCACGCTGTGGCCGGTGTTGGCGACCCAGCTGACGCCGGGGGGGCGCTCGGCACGCGGCAGCAGATAGCTCAGCCGGCCGTCGCCTTCGAACATGTACACGGCGACCAGCTCCTGCTCCGCGTCGGCCTCGGCGAGCTGGTACACGTGCACCTCCTCGGCCCCCGGCGTGGTGAGCAGCTCGCGGGCGAGCGCACGGAAGATCGTGTCCGCGTCGCGAGCCCCGTCGGCCAGCAGCGTCAGCCGCCGCACACCGGCCAACACCGACTCAAAGCCCCCGGACGGTGTCGAGGTATCCATACCCGTACTAACGCCCATCACACCAATCTAGGGCATCGGACACGGGTAGGTCAACAGCGTGTCTCCGTCCTCGACTCGCGATCTCGCCGAGACGCGCGAGCCCCTGCCGCCGCGCGCGGGCGTGTCCGCGGCGGCGCGGGCGCTGGGAGCGGCCGGCGGCCGCTCCCAAGCACGTTGCGATCGGCCGCCTAGAACTTGACCGTCGTGAACGCCACCGAGCTCGGCGCGTTCTTCGTCGGCACGAAGCCGACGCGGACCTTGGTCTTGAACGGACGGTGTCTGTTGCGCCCGCCGTTCGACAGCGGCACCGTCAGCGAGGCCGTTTTCTGCGCCTTCTTGAGCTTGCGATAGACGGTTTTCAGACTCTTGCCGCTACCGCTAACCCGGCCGGGAGCGTACGTCTGAACCGTCAGAATCGCCTTGTTGCCGGCGACCTTTTTGCCGACGATCCGCACACCGCAGTTGTTGACCGTGATCTTCGTGTTCTGTTTGATCGTCGCGCCGTTCTGACCGGCGATCGTCGTCGGCATCGTCAGCGGGTTGGCGCACAGGTTGGTGTTCGCCGCCAGCGCGCTGTGCGAGCCCACCGGCAGGTTCACCGTCACGCTCGTCACCGGCACGTCGGGAGTCGACGCGAAGGTCGTCGTCGTGATCCCTTTTTTGATGTCCGTGTTGCCGACCAGGGTCACTTTCACGCCGCTGCCTTCGAGCACCAGGTCGAGATCCGGGAACGCGGCCCCGCCGTGGGAGACGAGGATCGCAGGTCCGGTCAGCTTGCCCGGCAGCGTCGGCGTCACCACCGTCGCACCGCCGACGAACGCGCCGCTCGGGCAGTGCAGCGGGTTAGACGCGAAGGTCGCTTCCGTGCATGCTTTCTGCAGCGTCGTCAGCCGTGATGGCAGCGCCTTCGGCAACTGCACTTTCACTGACTTGATGTTGCCTTCACCGGCAGCCTGCGTGATCGTCGTCGTCAGGCTCGCGCCGTTCGCTTTCGAGGTCTTGGCGCTCGTGGACGCCTTGAACACTGGCTTGAATTTCAGCGAGCTGCAGTTTGCGACCGAGAACGGAGTGGAGATGTTCTGTGTCGCCCCAAGCGTGGACGTCAACGTCGAGTCCGTCGCCAGCGGGCTGCAGTTGGTCGGGTTGAACAGGTAGTTCTGCTTGTTGACGTTGACCGTGATCTCCCGCAGCCGCAGCGGAATGCCCTTGTGAATCGTGGGCAGAACGCTTTCCACCGTCACGCGGGCCGTGGTCGGATCGATGTTGATCGTCGCCCGCGTCAACACGTTGCCGAGGTTGAACGGTCCGGCGACCGCCGGCACGACGATAGCCAGGCCGTACGGCGCTCCGGCATAAGGTCCGGTCAGGTACACCGGCCCCCCGAACTGGTACGGGCTCGCACCGGCTCCGGCCGACACCACGGCGACGCCGATTTTACTTGCGTCCCCGCACGTCTCGGCATTCGCGTCCGCTTCCGAGCACGGCGCGACTGCCGGTATCGCGGCGGACATGCCGAGCGGCAGCTGCGTCTTGATCTTCTGCAGGTACTGGTTGCCGTCTTCGCGTTTGAGCGTGAACGTGAAGTTGGTGTGGCCACCCGCGTTGGGCCGCTGATTGATAGTGCTCTGCGACAGCGAGAACGGCAGCGGGTTCGGGCAGCCGGTCGGCGTGAACGCACTGAACGCGCTCTTCGTCGCCCCTTCGGGCGTCGTGAATGGGACGAAGCTACCGGTGGTGCTCGCCTGGTCACAGCTCAGTGGGTTGGCGATCGGCGTCAGCGCGCCGCGGCCGAAGTGCATCGACACCTTCGTGAACGGCTGTTCCGGGTTTTCATCGAACACCGTCGTGAGCTGACCCGTTGCTTCGTTGGGAATCGTCTGGCCTTTGATGCGCACCGACACGCCATAGCGCTCGGACTCCGCGTCGAGGTAGATCGTGTACGGAGGGGCGGTGATCGGGCCTGATTCGGGGCCGCCCAGGTAGATCTTGCCTTTCAGCGGGACTTCCCCGGTGCCCGGTTCTTTTTCAGGCAAGGTCGGCACAACGAGCTCGACCGTGCCGATTTCAGAGCTGGCGGGGCAGCCAACGCCTTTTTCGGCGCTGTGGATGCGCGCCTGCGCCGGGGTGCACGCGGTCAGCCCGGCAGCGGCCGACGGGTTCAGCGTCATGCCTTCCGGCAGCGTCACGGAAGCCGATTTCAGCTGCGCGCTGCCGATCGCGTCCGAGGGATTCTGCGGGACGGCGACTTCGGTGGTGATTTCATCCGGCTGATCGAACGCCGTGGTCCCGGGCGTCACCACGAGGCTGGGCGCGAACGGGACTTTGTTGCAGTTGTTCAGGCCGATCGGCGTCGTGAATTCGCTTTTGACGACCGCTTTTTCCTCGTCGGTCATTTTCAGCGTGGTCGTGTTGTGACCGGGACAGCTCGTCGCGTTCGTGATGAACGCGCCGTTGCCGTTCTGCCCTTCGAAGACGAGGCGCGAGCGGATCAGCGGAAGCTCGGGCGAGACGTCGATTTCGAAGTAGTCGTGGTAGTCGCCCTGGTTGGTGCCGTTTGCCTGCTGGCCCCATTCGACATTGCCCTTGATGAGCGTGTGCGCGAAGTACTGCTGTTCCTCCAGGAATTTCTGGGTCGGCAGATCGGGAAATCCCCCTTCGCCCGGTACGGCGCCTTCTTTTTCGGCTTTTTCGAAGCCGGCTTTGAGCGCGCCCCCCGACAGCGGTATCGGGATTTTGAGGGCGACGCCGAACTCCGAGGCGAGACCTTGTTCTGGCACGAGGTTGTAGACCGTCCCTTCAAGGGGCACGTCTTTCGCGACCGGCCCGGCGTACACCGTCACTTTGTTTTCACCGAGCACGGTGCTTTCGGAGCCTTTTTCAGAGCATTTCGGCCCGGCGTAGAAACCGGTGTCCGGTATCGCTTCTTTGCTTCCGAATTCTTCGAGGGTGCACTGAGGGACGGCGAACGGGTTCGTCGCGAGCCCCGGCGCGACGTCGGTCCTGAGGTGCGTGACGATCGATGTCGGGACCTGTTTGGGGTAGGAACCCGGCGCGGTTTCCGGTTTGCCTTCTTCGACCGTCTGGATCTTGAAGTCCGTCACGCCATAGGGAACCCGGCCACCGGCCTGCGTGAAGCCTTCTTCTTCAGCTTCTTTGACGGTGATTTTGGCCTTCGGCTCGAAGAACGGGCCGAGTACGTTTTCCTGGCCGCACGTTTCCACGATGCAGTTCGTCGCGACGAACTTTTCGATCGATGGCGCTTCGGCTCCGATCGCGGCGGGCGCCGAGACGGCGACCAGTGCGCCAGCGAGCAGCGCAAGAAGCGAAAAGCGGACGCAAGACCTCATACCGACCTCCCTATTCGAGTCCGAGCACTATCACCCATTAGGACTCCCTTGATCCCCGAAAGTTGCGAGCTTCGACGCATGTATTAGACGGTTCCCCGGTTATTCCTCCACGGTCTCCGGTGGCGCTCGGGCCGTCTGTCGGGCAACCAAAGGGCTTCGAGACGGCTGCCGAAAACGCCATGTGAAAAACGTTCTTCAAACAGCATAGCCCTCGCCGTCGCCGGCGGTCGCACTTACCTTCTCGCGCGCCGACGCGTTCGCCGAGACGGCGGTGGTCCGGCGAGCGGCTCAGGCGGCGGCGAGCGCCGCCGAGCGGCCCTGGCAGTCGTACAGCGTGCTCGTGCCGCCCGCGCCGGTCGTTCCGGCGCCGCCGGTTGTCCTCGTGACGGACGTGCCGGCGGGCAGCGTGACCGCGCGGCACGCCTTCGCGACGGCGGCCAGCGCGGCCTTCGAGCCCGCGCGCGTGTCGCCGGGCAGGCCACGCATGCCTACACCCTGAGCGCTGCTCTGTTCGCCCAGCACCCAGCGGATCGCGCCCGAGCTCACCCTTTGCGCTAGCCAGCTCGTGCTCACGCCGCTCTCGCGGCCGGAGAAGCCGCCGAGCCCCGCCACCTTCGCGCCGCTGGCGATGATCGCCGGGGCGGCGCTCGACTGGCTGGAGACGGCGATCGTGCCGCCGCCGTGACGCTTCACGTACGCCACCGCCTGCGTGGTCGTTCGGTCGTTCCCAAACGGCGCGCCGATCGCGCCGCCGCCGAAGCCAGCACGGCCCGCGCCGCCCATCATTGCGGGAGGCCCGATGCCAGCGCCTGTGCCGCCGACGCCCACGCCGGTCCCAGCCGCAGGAGCGCCCGGGACGCCACCCACGCCGGGGGGCGGTCCGCCGGGCAGACCGGCGCCGGAGGCTTCCGACGCGCCGGAGCGCGCGGAGCCGCTCGGGCCGAACGGCCCCGTGCCGCCGGCGCTCGGCCCCGTGCCTGTGCGCGTAGCGCCAAAGCGGCCAGCGCCGCCGGGGCCACCGAGCATTCCTCCGCCGCCCGCCGTCACGACCGAGGCTGGGCCACCCTCGGGGAAGGTGCCGCTGGTCGCGTGTCCGAGCGTGTCCACCGCCCACACCGACGGCGCAAGCAACAGCGCCGCGATCGCGGCGCTCATGGCCACCATGCGCACACGTCGGCTGCTCAGCGCGGCGAGCGCGAGCCCCGCAAGCACGCACACGGCGATCAGCACGGGCGCCAGCCAGCCGAGCTGGCCGGGGTACCGATGGAGTACGAGCAGCTCGCTCACGACGCCCGCCAGAAGCGCCAGCGGCGCGAAGATGCGCGCCTTCAGATCGCCGCCGGTCATCAGTGCCGCACCCGCTCCAACCAGTGCGGCGACGAACGGCGCGAGCAATGAGACGTAGTAGGGATGGAAGATGCCGCTCGCAGCGCTGAACAGCACGGCGCTCGTCAGGAAAGCTCCGCCGACCGCGATCAGCCAGCCGCTGCGGGGGTCTGAGCGCCGCAGGCGCGTCGCGATCAGAATGCCGAGCCCGCTCACGAGCGCGAACCCGAGCAGCCAGCCCGCCTGGCCGCCCAGCGCCGCGTTCAGCAGCCGTAGCGGCCCGGGAGTGCCGCCGAACACCGTGCCGCCCGCGCCGCCGGGGCCGCCCGCGCCGCCCGGCCCGCCGACCTGCCCGCCGACGCGGCCGAGACCGTTGTAGCCGAAGATCAAAGAGAAGATGCTGTTGTCGCTCGTGCCCGACACCCACGGGCGATCGGCTGCCGGCGTGAGCGCGACGAGCGCCGGCCAGGCGCCGCCGACCACGACCATCGCCGCCCCGCCGGCGAGCAGCTGGCGCAGCGCGCGCGGACGGCCGCCCGGCGCGAACAGCAGGTGGGCAAGGGCGATGCCGGGCACGACCACAAGAGCCACGGCCATCTTCGTCTCAAAGCCCAGGCCGACGGCCACGCCCGCGAGCACGAGCCAGCGCGTGCGCTTGTCCTGCAGCGCCCGCACCGCGAGCCACAGGGCCGCCACGCAGCACAGCACCAGCAGCGCGTCCGGGTTGTTGTGCCGGGAGATCGCCACCGTCATCGGCGTCAGCGCTAGCGCCAGCCCCGCAACAAACCCGCCGAGCCGCCCGAAGCGACGCCGCACGAGGTCGTACACGAGCGTCACGCTCGCCACGCCCATCAGCGCCTGTGGCACGAGCATGCTCAGCGGGTGGTAGCCGAACGCACGCACCGACAGCGACTGCACCCACAGCGCCAGCGGCGGCTTGTCGACCGTCATCACGCCGCTCGGGTCCGCCGAGGCGTAGAGGAAGTTGTGCCAGCTCGAGCTCATCGAGCGCACGGCCGCGCTGTAGTAGTCGTTCGCCCAGCCGTTCTTGCTGAGCGCCCACATGTTCAGCACCGCCGCCAACACGATCAGGGCGCCGAGCTCCGGGCGCGGACGGCGCATCGTCATGGCCCTCGCCCACCTCCGCGCAGGCCAGGCGTTGCCAAAAGCTGCGGTGACCGGCGCCACAGGCGTCGTTGGAGCAGCGGCCGAGCGGGTCTCCCAAGAAGTACTCATCGGGGGAGCATCGCGGCCGCCTGTAGGAGCAACGTGAGAAGAACCTGAAAGTTCGCTAAGGCCCCGGGCGACTCAGTCGATCAGCCGCTTGCTCAAGCGCCAGATCGCCAGCCGCCACATCAGCACCGCGAACGCCAGCAGGAAGGCCACGTGGCCGAGGTCCGCCAGCTGCAGGTGCGCCGAAGGAGGCATCGCGCACGAGCTGCACGCAGTGGTACAGCGGGTTGAACTCCGCGATCGTCTGCAAGCCCGCCGGCAGCGTCGAGACGGGGAAGAACGTGCCCGCGACAAGGAACAGCGGCGTCAGCACGGCGCTCGTCACGTAGTTGAAGTTGTCGATCGTCTTCGCCACTGCCGCGATCAGCACGCCGAAGGACGCGAAGCCGAAGCCGGTCAGCAAGCCAATGAACGGCACCAGCAGCATCCCGGCATCCGGGCTCAGGCCGAACGCGATGCCCACGAGCAGCGGCGCCATCCCGTACACGCCCGCGCGCAGCGAGATCCACAGGATCTCCGCCGTGATCAGCTCTTCCACGTCCACCGGCGCGGCCAGCATCGCGTCATAGGTGCGCTGGAACTGCCAGCGCACGAACGTGTTGAACATCCCCGGGAACGCCGAGGAGAACAGCACCGCCGTGGCGACCACGCCCGTCGCCACGTACTCCACATAGGAGACATGCCCGACGTGCGAGACGAGCGAGCCGAAGCCCAGGCCGAACGCCAGCAGGTAGATCGTCGGCTGCACGACCGAGGAGAACGTCGTCGCCTTCCAGTAGCGGCCGAACAGCACAACGTCGCGGCTCATCACGCCCGCGAGCGCCGCCGGTTCCAGCCGGCGCAGACGGCGGCGCCCGCCGGCGGACGGGCGTCGCGGCCGGCGACGCGTCCGCTCGAGCGCTCATTCGATCTCCTCGCCCGGTCAGCGCCACGAACGCATCCTCCAGGTTGGCCGGGCGCCGCACGCCCTCCGGCGCCTCGCCGTTGAGGGACTCCGCGCGCATGATCGCCAGCGCCGGCCCGCTGCGACGGCTCTGCCAGCCGTTTCGCTGCGGCGATCTCGCTCGCCTCCGCGAGGCGCTCCGGCGGACCGTAGACCTCCAGCACCTGCTCGCCCGCGTGCGCTGCGCACCAGCTCCGCGGGCGTCCCCTGGGCGACGATCTTGCCGTGCGACATGACCGCCACCACGTCCGCCAGCCGCTCGGCCTCCTCGATGTAGTGCGTCGACATCAGCACCGTCACCCCGCTCGCGCGCAACCCGTCGATCAGCGACCACAGCTCCTGGCGCACCTGCGGGTCGAGGCCCACCGTCGGCTCGTCCAGCAGCACCAGCCGCGGGTCGTGGATCAGCCCGCGCGCGACCAGCAGCCGCCGGCGCATCCCGCCGGAGAGCTCGCTGACGATCGTGTCGGCGCGCGGCAGCAGGTTCGCCAGTCCCAGAGCGCCTGCTGCACAGCGTCCGGGCGCTCGCCACTCGGCACGCGGTACAGCCGCGCGAACACCGTCAGGATCTGCCGGCACGTCAGCTCGACGTCGAGGTTGTCCAGCTGCGGCACCACGCCCATCTCCATCCGCGCCTGCTTGGATTCCCGCGGCAGCCGATAGCCGAGCACCTCGATCTCGCCCTCGTCGGCGAGCGCCTGTGCCGTCAGCATCCGCATCGTCGTCGACTTGCCGGCGCCGTTCGGCCCGAGCAGACCGAAGCACACCCCCGGCTCGCACCTCCAGGTCCAGGCCGTCCACGGCGACGATCGCGCCGTAGCGCTTGATCACGCCCCGCAGCGAGATCGCCGGCTCCTGCGCGCTCGCGGGCGCGATCTGCTGCCGGTCCTGCTCTGGGTGAACGTGCTGGTGCTCCTCGGGCATCGCTGCAACTCTAGGCCAGCCGAAGAGGCCTCCCGGCTGGATGCCACCGTGAGCCACCGACCCCGGGTGCGTCGGATGTCCAGTCCGAGGAGCGCGAATCTCCGACGGCGGTCCATATTGCCGAGGCGCCGGCTCGGGCAATCTCAACGGCAAGCTGTTCGAGACACATCCAATCATCGACCAAGGCGAGCCATGCGACCCAGGACCCCACAGATCGTCGCCCTCGGCGGCGGAGGCTTCTCGATGGAGCGCGACAGCTCGCTGCTGGACGACTACGTGCTCTCGCTGACCGACGCTCCGCGCCCGCGCGTCTGCTTCCTGCCGACGGCCTCCGGCGACGCCGACCACTACGTCGTGCGCTTCTACCGTCGCTTCTCCGCCTCCTGCGACGCCAGCCACGTCTCGCTGTTCCGCCGCGACCAGGGCACGGGCGGCGTCGAGGACGACCTCGCCACGCACCTGCTCGCCCAGGATCTGATCTACGTCGGCGGCGGCAACGTCGTCAGCATGCTCGGCGCCTGGCGCGCGCACGGGCTCGACGAGATCCTGCGCAAGGCCTGGCGCAAGGGCGTCGTGCTGTGCGGGCCCTCGGCCGGATCGCTGTGCTGGTTCGACGAGGCGCTCAGCGCCTTCCACGGCGCGCCCCGCAGCGTGCGCGGCCTGGGCATGCTGCCCTACTCCAACTGCGTCCACTACGACGCCGAGCCCGCAGCGGCGCGCCGAGTACCACCGCTTCGTCGGCGACGGCATGCGCGCGGGCTTCGCCGCCGAGGACGGCGTCGCGCTGCACTTCCGCCGCACGCGCCTGAAGCACGTCGTCAGCTCGCGTCCCGACGGCTGCGCCTACCGCGTCGAGCACGCCGGCGATGGCGTCGTCGAGACGCCCCTGAAGGTCTCCTACCTCGGCGCCGATCCAGGGCGCGCCGCCGGTGAGCCGGGCGAGCCCAGCCCCGAATCCTCTACCACCTCCCCCCGCACGGCGCGGCGGCGCAAGCCGCGCAGGCCGAGCGCGCCCAAGACGGCCGCACGGCCCGCCGGCCCCGAGCCGGTCCCAGCGTGAGCGCGGACCCTGCCGCGCCCATGGAGCGAGCGTCTGATCTTCGCCATGGGCGGCGGCGGCTTCACGATGGAGCCGACCAACCCGCTGCTCGACGACTTCGTGCTCTCGCTCACGAAAGCCAGGGAGCCGCGCGTCCTGTTCCTGCCGACCGCCTCCGGCGACACGACCGTCCAGATCAACGCCTTCCAAGCGCGCTTCGCCGATCGCCTGTGCACGCCCGAGCATCTGTCCCTGTTCCGCCTGCGAGACGCAACGCGCCCGCTCGAGGAGATCGTGCTCGAACAGGACATCATCTACGTCGGCGGCGGCTCGATGCGCAACCTGCTGGCCATCTGGCAGGCGCACGGGCTCGACCGGCTGCTCGTGCAGGCCTGGCGTGCGGGAACGGTGCTCGCGGGGCTCAGCGCCGGTGCGATGTGCTGGTTTCAGGGCGGCGTCACGCGCTCCAGCGGACCGCCCGAGCCGCTCGCCGGCCTGGGACTGCTGGAGGGCTCGCTGACCGTCCACGCCGACGGCGAGCCCGAGCGCCTGCCCGTGTGGCTGGCGAGCGTGCGCGACGGCACGCTGCCCGGCGGCTGGGCGCGTCGACGACGGCGTCGGCCTGCTGTTTCGCGGGCTGCAGCTGCAGCGCGTCGTCAGCTCGCGTCCCGGCGCGGGCGCGCAGCGCGTCGATCAGGTCGCCGGCGAGCTCGTGCGCCAGCGCATCGAGCCCGAGCTGCTCGGAGGCGGCGAGGCGGGTGCGCTGGGCGGGATCGACGAGGCCGTCCAGGAGCTTCGCCGCGTGCACCGCATGCGCCGCGGGATCGGCTGAGCGCGGCTGAGGGCGGCTTAGCGCGCGAGGCTGGTTAGGGTCGGACGAACGTATTCGGGTCCGGCCCGATGCGAGTGCCCGCGTCGAGCGCGTCGAGCGCCCCCATCTCCGTGGCGGACAACTCGAAGTCGAAGACCTCGAAGTTCTCCTGGATGCGTGATGGCGTGACGGACTTGGGGATCACGACGTTGCCGAGCTGCAGATGCCAGCGGACGATCGTCTGCGCCGGGGTCTTGGAGTGCGCCTGCGCGATCTCCACGATCACCGGATCCTCCAGCTCGAGCCCCCGCCCGAGCGGGCTCCACGCCTCGGTCAGAATTCCCAGGCGCTCGTGCTCGCGCCGTAGGCCGACCTGCTGGAAGTGCGGATGCAGCTCGACCTGGTTGATCGCCGGGGTGACGCCCGTCTCGGAGATCACACGCTCCAGGTGCGCCGGCTGGAAGTTCGAGACGCCGATCGACCGCACGAGCCCTTCGGACTGCAGCTCGACCAACGCCTTCCACGTCTCCACGTATAAGTCGTGGGCGGGCACCGGCCAGTGGATCAGATACAGATCCAGATGGGACAGCTCGAGACGCTCGAGGCTGGCCTTGCAGGCGCGCTTGGCCTGCTCGTAGCCGTGGTCGTCGTTCCAGCACTTGGTCGTGATGAAGATCTCGCTGCGATCGATCCCCGAAGCGTGCACCGCTTCCCCGACGGCCCCCTCGTTGCGGTATGCGGCCGCCGTGTCCAGGTGGCGATAGCCGGCTGACAGCGCCGTCGCGACGACCTGCTCGGTCTCGCGCGGCGGGACCTGAAAGACGCCAAAGCCGAGTTGCGGGATCTGCTCGCTCGGCGACAGCGACAGACGGGGGATCTGATCGGCCTGGCTGCTCATGCTCTGCTCACTGCCCACTATGCCCGAAGCGAGACACCGAGGTCGTGTCCACGTCCGTGCCCAGCTCGTGCCGGGTCGTAGAGCGCTCGGCCGGCTCCGCCGCTCCTGCAAGGAGTCATATAGTCGCCGCCATGCCCGCCTCACGACTGGAGGGGAACCGCACATGAGCTCGACCAACACCCAGGTGCGCCTCGCCGCACGCCCGACCGGCCTGCCCCAGCACTCCGACTGGGATCTCGTGGAGCAGCCGCTGCCGGCGCCCGGCGAGGGGGAGTTCCTTGTCACGATCTCCCACATCTCGCTCGACCCCGCCATGCGTGGCTGGATGAACGCCGGCGCGTCGTACATCGACCCGGTCGAGATCGGCGACGTGATGCGCGCGGGCGCCGTCGGCGAGGTGAGCGCCTCCGAGCATCCCGGCTTCGCCGTGGGCGATCACGTGTACGGCAACTTCGGCGTGCAGGAGCACGCGCTCTCAGACGGCAAGGGCGTGTTCAAGGTCGACCCGTCGCTCGCCCCCCTGCCCACGTATCTCGGCACGCTCGGCATGACCGGACTGACCGCCTACTTCGGCCTGCTCGAGGTCGCCAAGCTGAAGGAGGGCGACACCGTCGTCGTCTCCGGCGCGGCCGGCGCCGTCGGCAGCGCCGCGGGACAGATCGCCAAGATCAAGGGCGCACGGGCGATCGGCATCGCGGGGGGCACGGAGAAGTGCCGCTGGCTCGTCGAGGAGCTGGGCTTCGACGCCGCCATCGACTACAAGGGCGAGGACGTGCGCCGCGCCCTGCGTGAGCACGCGCCGGGCGGCGTGGACGTCTACTTCGACAACGTCGGCGGCGAGATCCTCGACATGGTGCTCACACGGCTGGCACGCGGCGCGCGCATCGTGATCTGCGGGGCGGTCTCGCAGTACAACGCCACCGAGGCCGTCCGAGGACCCTCCAACTACCTGTCGCTGCTCGTGTTCCGCGCCTCGATGACCGGCATGGTCGTCTTCGACTACGCCGCGCGCTATGGCGAGGCGATCGCCGAGCTGGCCGGCTGGATGCGCGAAGGCCGGCTGATCTCGCGCGAGCACGTGGTCGAGGGTGGCGTCAGCGCGTTTCCCGACACGCTGCTGAAGCTGTTCGCCGGCGAGAACACCGGCAAGCTGGTGCTGCACTGCGGCTCTGACTGACCCGCCGCGAGATCGGTGGCGCGTCAGCCGTTCGGCAGCAGCGCGTACACGAGCTCACCCCAGCACCGCTTCAAGCGCTCGGGGGACATCTCCAGATCGCGGCGTTGGAAGAGGACCAGCTCGGTGACCAGCGCGCCCAGCAGCACATCGGCGATGTAGCCGATGTCCCCGCCGTAGCCGGCCTCTCCCAGCAGCGCCGTGACGTGCGCGCGGTAGGCGCCGTACACGCTGTGGCGCAGACGCTCGCCGGGGGCGCCGTTTTCGGCCGCCGCCAGCAGATCGCCCTGGATCTCGATGTGATCGAGCATCCGCTCGCCGAAGGCCACCAGCCTCTCACGAGCGTCCGCACCGGGACCCAGCGGCGCGGGACCGCGGATGAAGTCCTCCTGAAAGGCCGCCTCGCGCTCGTCCAGCAAGGCGCGCATCAGCCCACAGCGATCGCCGAAGTGACGAAACAGCGTGCCCTTGCCCACTTCCGCGGCGCACGCGATCCCGTCCATCGTCACGGTGTCGGCGCCTCGCTCGGCCACCAACCGCTCGGCCGCCTTCAGGATCGCCAGGCGGTTGCGCGCGGCATCCGCCCGCTCGTGCCTGGCCGGCTCAAGCATCGGCAACGACGTCAGCGCAGCCTGTCCCTCCACTCGAGGGAGTCTATCCGCGAGCATTACCGGACTATGGTCCATTTGTGTTACTATAGCCATATTCGGACTGTAGTCCGGTAATCCAACCTCAAGAGGAGCCCCATGCCAGCCACCGCCGTAGACACCGCCACGCGCCTTCCAGTCGGCACTTGGAAGGCGGACCCGACCCACTCATCCGCCGGCTTCGCCGTCAAGCACATGCTCGTCGCGACGTTCCGCGGCCGCTTCGAGGATCTCGACGCGACGCTGACAGTCGGCGAGGACGGCACGGCCGAGCTGACCGGGACGGTCGACGCCGCCACGATCGTCGTCAAGGACGAGAACCTGCAGACGCATCTCAGCGCCCCGGACTTCTTCGACACCGAGCGCTACCCGCAGCTGCGCTTCGCATCGAAGTCGATCCGCCGCGACGGCGAGGAGCTGGTGCTCGACGGAGAGCTGACGATCAAGGACCACACGCACGCCGTCGAGGCGCGCGGCACGATCACCGACCCAGCCGAGACACTCGGCGGAGCGATCAAGATCGGCGTGACGCTCGAGACCGTCATCGACCGCACGAAGTTCGGCCTCAACTGGAACGCGCCGCTGCCGAAGGGCGGCTTCGCGCTCGCGGATGACGTCAAGCTGACGGTCGAGCTCGAGCTCGCCCAGGCCGAGGCGTAGGCGACGGGGATGCGAGTTCTCGGCATATCCGGCTCGCTGCGAAGCGACTCCCACAACCTCCGCCTGCTGCGGGCGGCAGCGAGACTGCTGCCGCCCGAGGCCGAGCTCGTGGAGTTCTCCGGGCTGAAGGCGATCCCGCCGTTCGACGAGGACGACGAGCACGATCCCGGGGTCGCCGTCGAGGAGTGGCGTGAGGCGATCGGCGACGCCGATGCGCTGCTGTTCGCCACCCCCGAGTACAACTCCTCGATTCCCGGCGTGCTGAAGAACGCCATCGACTGGGCCTCCCGGCCACTCGCCACGGCCGCGCTGCGCAACAAGCCGGCTGCCGTGATCGGCACGAGCACGGGCATGTTCGGGGCCGTCTGGGCGCAGGCCGAGCTGCGCAAGTCGCTCGCCGCCGCCGGAGCGCGGGTGATCGACCGCGAACTGCCGATCGGCGAAGCCGACAATGCCCTCATGCCCGATGGAACGCTCGCGGAGCGCGATCAGACGCTCGCGCTGGGCGAGATCCTGGCGGAGCTGCTGGCCGAGACCGAGGCGCGCGTCCCCGCCTAGCGAGCGCCTCGCGCCGGCCCCGATTGCACCCGCCGGCTCACGCGGCCGACGTTGCACAGAGAATGTCCGGATGGAGCACGCGGAGATCCGCTCTGACGAAGAGGAGAAGGTCAGCGATCGGCTCGAGCGCTGGCTCGGCAGCGATCAGCCCAAGACGCTCGGCGGGCTGATCGGCGTGTTCGGCGAGGGCAGCTTTGCGATCGTCTTTGTCCTGTTGATGGCCGTCCCGGCGCTGCCACTCCCCACCGGCGGAGCGACCCACGTGTTCGAGGTGATCACGATGCTGCTCGCCCTGCAACTGGTCGTGGGGCGCCGTGACGTCTGGCTGCCCGAGCGCTGGACGCGCATGGATCTGGCCGGCCCCTCGCGGCAGAAGTTCATCAACGTGCTGCTCCGGCGCATCCGCGGGCTCGAGCGCTTCTCCCGCCCGCGGGCGACATGGCTGTTCGGCCATCGCCTGAGCGGCAGCGTGTTCGGGATCGCCGTGCTCGCGCTGACGCTGACCGCATTTCTCGCTCCTCCCTTCTCGGGGCTCGACACCCTGCCCTCGGCCGGCGTGGTCGTCCTGGCCCTCGGATTCCTGCTGCGCGACGTCGTGCTGGTGGCCGTGGGCGTGGTGATCGGGGCGCTCGGCGTGGTGGCGGTGATCTTCCTGGGGAGCGTCGCGGTGCGGGTGGTGAAGGGCTTCTTCTGAGCTGCCGCGCCAGACAGAAACAAGCCGCGGTGCAGATTCCGTGTATTCGTCTGAAAGTTCCCGCTATTTAGAAGCGATCGGGTGGTCCTCACCGGCTCCCCAAACGGTTATCGGTAGGTTGCCTTGTACGCAGAAGCGAGAGGGCCTGCCCCAACCCCACTCAGAACAGGCCCTCTCTAGCTGAGCCGGATTCGCCGCCTGACCCAGCCCCGTGCTGGGAGCGACGAGACGCGGCCCGTGCTTGGCCAACCAAGCGGCTTCACCGTACTCGCCAGTCATGGGCAAAGCGAGCATCTTCGGCCGCCTTTTTGCGCTATATGCGGGAAAAATCGTTTCATTGTTTGGGATCTTGCGCTCTCGTTGAACCTTTCATGCGCATGTCGCACGCACCTTGCCGTGTGTGAACCGCTGATCGGCCGTTCACGAGCAGCTCGACGCGCTGCACGCCCCGATGCCACGCGTCGCCGAGCAGGTGGGGCTCGGCTGGGAGATGGCGCTCGAGCAGCTCACGTCTCGCTGCTCGTCCGCTGTATCGGCTGGCTCTCCCGCGTCAGCAGCGCCATCGGATCGAGGCTGATGCGCCCGGCGATGCGCTCGACGCTCTTGAGCGTCAGGTTGTGCTCCCCACGCTCGATGCCCCCGAGATAGGTACGGTGCATGCCGAGAACGTCGGCGAACGCCTCCTGGCTCAGGCCCTGCGTTTCCCGGTACGCCCGGAGTCTGAGACCGACGATCTGCTGAAGGCTACCTTCCACATTTCGGAACAGTCCTGATTTGCTGTCTAAAGGTCTACAGAGTTATATGTAGCGGCCCACGGTCTAGCGGGGATCGGCGCGATCGAGGTTCCAGTGGCGCACCGTCGCGCAGATCCGCAGCCAGGGCTCGCCATCCGCCGCCGCCTGCGAGCGCGGCGTGAGATGGAAGCGGGTGATCGTCCGCTGCCCGCCCTCGTGATCGCCGTAGAGGATGTCGATGCCCACCGCCGTGCGCGCCTCGATCGCTTCGCGCAGCGGCCGATACTGCGGGTCCTCGGCGTCGCGTATCGCGCCCTGCCAGAAGCTCACGTCGCCGGCCGGCACGTACAGGTCGCGGGTGTGCAGGCGGAAGTCGTCGATCGCCGCGGGTGGGGTTTCGCTGGTCACGCGCTCGCTCCACAGGTGCCAGCCGTGCAAGACGGCCAGGCCGGAGGCAACATTGCGAAGCGGTATCGCCATGTACAGGTTCCCTCCATACTCGCGCACCGCCGCGAGGCCATCGCGCAGGACGAGCCAATGCTCATCGGAGAATCCGACCTTCTGCGGCGGGTCTTGCGGGCGGGCGTTGAACAGCACCGGGCGCAAGCCGACCTTCAGGGCCTGCTCGGAGACGCGTGCCGCGCGGTTGGCCGAGCGGGTCGAGGCGAACGTGGCGAGCGCCAGCACAAGAGTGCCACCGGCCGTGGCCAGCGAGGCGATCGTGCTCGTGTCCGCCATGACAGCGCAAGGCTATCTCCGCGCTGTCAAGCTCGCTGCGGCGAGTTGCCCCGAGGAGCTTCCGGCCAACCCTGGATGGGCCTCGGAGTCAGGGTCCGGCGCCGGTGAATTAGTCCTTACGCAATGCGAGGATGCTAAGCAGGAACGATGAGAATATGACTTGAATTCCGAGCACCATGAGGGTGGCGCCGATGATCGCGATGCGCTCCTGCGCGAGGTTCCCAAAGCCGCTATCGGCCCAAGCGAGCACGATGAGCAACATCAGCGCAAGCCCGAGAAGCATGATTGCTCCACCGGCCATCAGGCCGTGCTCGAGTCGCCAGCGCTCGCGCACTCGGTCGAACCACGCGTCACGCTGGTTCATGAAATATGTGGCATAAGCACGGGCGCAGAGCCCGAGGCTCACGATCTGAGATCCAACGATCACCAGTAGCGAACCACCGATCAGTGTATGCAGGTCCCACTGACGTTCAAGCACGTTCACATGTGCCAGCACAGTCAATGAGATCAGCCCTCCAAGGAGAGCCACCAGCGTGCCGGGCAGGATGAACAGATGTGTGGGGGAATGGAGCAGCAGGAAGCGCAGATGCCGCCAGCCGTCGCGAAAGCTCGAGAGCTTGGACTCCCCACCCCTTGGCCAGTACTCGATATGGAGTTGGCGGATGTCCAGCTTCTCTTGCGCAGCGCGAATCGCCATCTCGGACGCGAACTCCATCCCTGTTGTGCGCAGCGCGAGACACTCCAGACGATCCCGTCGGAATCCCCGCATCCCGCAGTGAGCATCGCTTACTCCGGTGTGAAAGAAGAGATTGAGAAGTCGCGAGAGGAGCGGGTTACCGATGTAGCGGTGATGCCACGGCATGGCGCCGCGGCGGATGTTCTTCATGCGGTTGCCAATGATCATGTCGGCACCCGCTTCAAGCTCGGCTAGAAACCGCGGGATCTCGTTGAAGTCGTAGGTCAGATCGGCATCGGCCATCACGATGTACCTTCCGCGCGCACCGGCGAAGCCAGTCCTAAGGGCGCGACCATAGCCGCGAAGTGGTTCATGGAGGACGCGTGCTCCTGCGAGCTCCGCCACTTCGGCGCTACCGTCCTCGGAGCCGTTGTCAGAGACAATCACCTCGCCATCGATCTCCGCTTCGGCCATCACGCGACGGGCCGTGGCCACGCAACGCTCGATGTTCACGGCCTCGTTGAGACAAGGGATGACTAGTGAGAGCACAGGTGCTGAACCGTCGTCAAACACGCCGAGAGCGGCACGACCGGGATCGAGTGGCTCAGTCGCTGATAAGGAAACTGGCATACGGATCTTTCGCTGCTAACTCACCTTGGGAGGGATTTCATCGGAGTAGTGATTCGTAGCTAAAACGCGGGTCTGTGTCAAAGGCAGCGCGGTGCTGGAGCGTCAAGCTACAGCGAGGACGTTGCTCCTTAGGGGGATGAACATGACTGGGACCCTGGCATTGCGCACGTAGACGCCCGCGGCACTTGGCTTCGACACGCGATGGGACACGAGTCGCAATCTGGGTTTGGTGTCTCCGACCACTACGCATCGCCTGGCTCATCGACATGCCCGATGAAGCCCCGAGACAACGAGACCACGTCTCGACGACCTCACCGCCGAGAAGTCGGGGTCCTCGGGAGTCCTCTGCCACGGACGGTCACTGCTTGACAACAAACGCTTGACTCGTCGGGAGGGCAATCGGCGTCTCGGGTAGGTCACCGAAGAAGGCATCGATCTCCATCCTCTGATCATCGAAGCCAGCCCCCCCGTAGTCATCGAATACGATCATTCCACCGCTGACTACCCGTGAATATGCGTACTCGAGTGCGAAGCGCGACGGAGCCACCGCATTCAGATCGATGTGAGCGAATGAGAGCGGGCCGACATCGGTGGTGGGGAGGGTGTCGAAGACATCGCCCGGACAGATCTCATACGCCGGGCGCCACGGTGCGAGCAAATCGTCGACGTACTCTACAGAACGTATTTGCAAGTCGGCCTGCAAACCCATCCTTGCGCTCGTGGGTCGTCAGCCGGTCGGAGGGAATCCCAGTAAACGTGTCAAACAAGAAAAACCGACGATCCTGGGCGACTTCCGTCTGGCTGAGGATCATAAAGGCGCATCCGCCCCGCCAGACACCAAATTCAGCGAAGTTGCCGGGTAGATGCTGACACTGTCGAGCAATGGCTGTCAGCAGCCACATGCGCCAACGTATATCCGCTCCTGGATACCACGCGCTCGCCATCTCCCAGTAGTGGGAGTCAAACTCGGTATCGCTCAAGAATGGACAGTGGTGAACGGTCGCAAAGCCATCTGCAACATGCACGTAGCGTCGATCGATTTTCTGGTTTCGAGCAAGGATCGCCAATGGCCGCAATGGGGCTGGGAGCCTTTCGATGCGTGACCCCGGCACCACACGCCAGCGCTCGCGGGCGCGAAGCATCACGAATCCCTCGCTGGCCACCAGGCGATCGCGAGCGGGCGGGCTTGTGCTGAGGCGTCAAGCGATGACCAGGCGGTTTTAAGCACGAAGCGTACGCTACCAGTGGAACGTCGGAATTTTGTCATTGATCGAGATTGTTGTCGACTGCACACGGATGATCGTGGCCCGGGCGAACAAGCAAGCACGGATGTGTCTCTTACCTCGGGATAGCCACGCGACAGGGGACCCGCAGAGCTTGAGAGATTCGGCGTGATGGACTGCGCTTGCGATAAGCCATGTTGGAAACAAAATCACTGAAATAGGTCGATAGCTGACATAATCGAATCAAGATATGTGATACTCGGGCTCGCCCATGTGCCTCACTTCCAGTCCAGAGCTGCAGGGCGAAACCATGCGCGGGCGGCGCGTGCCACGTGAGGACCGGCGTTCCGCGGTGGCGCTGGCTTGACCAGACACAAGCGCCTGATCGTCGTCTACCGAGCCGACCTCAGCGGATCCTACGCCTGGCTCCCACAGCCTCGGCCTGGCGATGTGACCATCGTGTTCGACAGCCTGGCGTGTGTCGACTTGGCCGACCGCGAACCGATTCTCTTCGATCAACTCGAGAACTGGAACGAACGCAGCGAGGCCGAACAGCGATTGAACATGTTGCTCGGCATGATCGCGCAGCACCCAGCGGTGGCGGCGATCGAGCTCGCTGGCTTCCGCCTGATCGACTTCGCCGAATACCGCTTGCGCCTAGAGGTGGCGAGGCTTATAACGGGATGGAAGCTCGCGAGCGCCGTGGCGGGCGCACGGGAGCTCATCTGCGATCCAACGCTTCCGCTGGCGCAGGAGATCGGCGTGCGTGCCGGCCTCGGGCTCGCACCACGAGCTAAGACCTACTCCCTGCCGCCGGCGCTCCCAGGCTCACGCGGTAGCCGCGCGGCGGCACGTCAGCTCATGCGCGTCAAGGCGACGGCTTCGCGCCCGGAGCGCGTGCGTGTGGTGGCCGTCGCCGCAGGGAAGCTGGCGCTCGCTCTGGGATCGCTCGCCGACGCCGATATGCGCGCCGCGGGGCTGGGCTTGATGCCGTTCCCGGGCCTGGACCATGGCAATGGCCTGCTGCTTGCTCTGCGGCGCCGGCTGCCGCTTCTGAGAACGTATGGACCCGCTCGGCGGCGTGTGGGTCCCCCGGTGGACCTACCCGCCAGGCTGGAGCTCGAGGACGACTCCGCCCTGGATCGGGCGCTCACCCTCCTGGTGGCACGGGCACTGACCGGTGCCGCCTCGGAACTTGATCATGCCGTGCGGGCTCTGAACGGCCTGAACAGGGCACGTTCGTTGCGCGCCCTCCTGCTACCCAGCGCTGCCTACGGCGCCTCTCGTCTGCTGATCCAATGGGCGCACGAGCGGGGCGTGCGGGTCGGGGCGTTCCAGCACGGCATCTACTCGGCCCGCGAGCTCGACGGCGGCGATCGGCGAGCGGAAGTCGTCTTCGGCTGGGGCTCGGGCACCGTCGAGCAGATCGCATGTTGGCCAAAGCCACGGCCTTCGGTACATCCTGTCGGCGTGCCGGGGGTACTCGCGCCGGACCCCGGGTTGCGCAGAGCAGCCTCCGGCACCACGCCGCGCCACGTGCTGATCGCCACCAGCGGCACGGACGACCGGCCCATCGCTCCCGTGGCGTACTGCGAGGCGTTCGTCGACGCAATCGCACCTGGGATTGAGCGGCTCGCGATGACCGGTGCCAAGGTCGAGTTGCGACCCCACCCCGGCGAGGAGCCTGAGCGCTACAGACGGCTACTACGCGCCCTCGGGCTGGAGGTGAAAATCGCGCGGACTGGGTCGTTCGCAACTGCCGCCGCCGGCACGGACATCCTGATCTCCTCGACCTCCTCGGTCGCATTCGAGGCCGCTGCCCTCGGACTGCCGGTTTTCCTCTGGCTGGGGCCAGCGCCGCGTTGGGTGCGCCGGCAGCACCTGGTGCCGCCGTGGACGGACAGCCTGCCCGGGATGTTCGGTACAGCCGAGGATCTGCGACCGCTGATCGACGATCTCATCGAACGTCCAGCCGAGGGACTCCGGGTCGCGCACGAGCTCAGTCGCCATCTGGCTCGCTATACCGAACCGTTCGTCCCCGCTGCCTTCGCCGCTGGGTTGCTGCAGCTGGGCGGACAACCTGCATCCGGCGCGTGAGGCCGGTATCAGAGACATGGCTCAAAGACGCTCTGCTATGCGGGAGAGTCCTGTTAGCTTGACCACGATGGCAGAACTTGCAATTCCAAAGATCGCTCTGAAATCCGCTCGCGGCCTGCTCGAGCACACCGTCTTTCAGCTGCACAGGAGCGACGAGCAGGGTGCATCGTACATCCCGCGCGGGCGGGCCAAACTCGCGCTGGCTCTCAATCGAGCGCTGATCGAACACGGCATGCAGGCACCATGGATGTGGTCTGCGAAGCGCTGCCAACAGTACTGGGCAACACGTGAGCGAGGAGGTGTCGACGGCAACGCACCGGACAACTACGCTGCCAAGTCGACCGAGATTGTCGACTTCATGCACGACCTCTGGAGGCCGGATGTTGCCCGGACCGACAAGGTGCTGGAGATCGGCTGCAACGCCGGCGCCAACCTGGCCCGGCTACGCCAACTCACGTACGCGCACCTGAGCGGTGTCGAGATAAATCCGCATGCGGTTGCGGAGCTGCGCATGGCGTTTCCGGAACTGGCAGACGCCGTCATCCACGAGGGACGGATCGAGGATGTGTTGCCGAATCTCGAAGCCGACGGTGTCGATGCGATCCTCGCCATGGCTGTGCTCCAATTCATACATCCCTCGAACAACTCGGTCTTCGCGGAGATGGTGCGCGTCGCTCGTCGCCACATCTGCGTGATCGAGCCCGAGCAGGTCGTCACGCAGTACATATTCTGCCGCGACTACTCGCGAGTGTTCGAGGCGCTCGGGTGCCAACAGCTGTGGGCCGTGGAGATCAACCGGTTGAGCGCCCCCGAGATCGCAGAGGTTTATCACGGATATACCGCGCGTCTGTTCCGTGTTCCTGGTGGGTAGAGCAGCGCGCCTGCGAAGTGGCGTGTGGGTTCCGGGCGGCGTCCCAGTCAATACGGTCCTGACCGGGACGCGCACGCTGGTCAGCGGGATCGCGGCGCTTGCCCTGCTGCCGCTGCTGATCGATCGTATCGGCTCCGCGCCCACTGGTCTCTTCATCTTTGCGACAACACTGACGGGCTATTTCAATGCCGCCGAATACGGCTTTGGTGTGAGCGTGACGAAGTACGTCGCCGAGCACCGCGCAAAGGAAGACGCCGAGCAGCTCGGCTCGATCTTGCGCGGCTCGCTGATCCTGCTACTCAGCGTCGGCGTTATCGCCGCCGCTGCGCTCACGATCCTTGGAGCCCTCGGCGGGGAAGCGCTCTTCGAGGCCGCTTCGGTCAGCTCTCAGGCCGCACCCGCCCTGTTCGTGGCGGCCGCAATCGCGCTCCTCTACTGGCCATCGCGTATCGGCATAGCGGCCCTACGCGGACTCGAGCGCTATGACCTCTGCGCGCTCATCGAAATGGCATCCTCGGTGATTACGTTCTGCCTCATATATGCCGTCAGCAGCTGGACCCACGCGGTGCCAGTGCTGACGGCACTGTTTGGTGTACCGCTCGTCCTGGAAGGCCTGTGCGCCGGCGCAGTGGCCTGGCCGAGGCTCGGTCTGCGGCGCGGCGTGGGCCGCTGGCGCGGTGCACACCTGCGCCCGGCGCTGGGATTCAGCATGGGCCTCTTCCTGTTGGGATTCTCCAGCACGTTCGTGTACGAGAGCGATCGCATCGTCGTCGCCACATTTGTGAGCGCTTCGGCGATCGTCGTCTACGAGCTCGCCTTGCGCCCCCACAACGCCGTGCGCCTCGTCAGCGGATTGATCGGATCCGTGTTGACCTCGACATCCTCGCGCCTGGTCGCGCAGGATCGCGCCAAGCGCCTGCGTGAGCTGGTGCTGGTCGGTTCGTTGTACGAGGTTGTCCTAACCGTTCCGCTGGTGGTGCTCATTTTTCTGCTCGCAGATCCCATCCTCGAAGCCTGGGTCGGTCACGGTTACGGCCGCTACGCGACGTACGTGCGGATCTTCATCTCCTACTGGGCCTTCGGCGCCTATACGGGGGCGCTGACAAGCGCGATCTTCGGGATCGGGCGCATCCGGACGTTCGTCTGGTTCACCGTGGGCAGCGCGACGCTCACCCTCGGGCTCTCGATCGGACTGACAGCCGCGTGGGGCACGGTCGGCGTGATCTGGGGCACGGTCATACCTTTTGTTCTGGGGTTGCCGATCTGGATGCACTACGCGCTGCGTCACGTCGGGATCTCCAAGTCTCGGTTCGCCCGCGACGTGCTTGTCCCGGGCTATCTACCGATCGTCGTCTGGACGATCCCAGTCGCCGCGCTCGCGGACGTGCTCGATCCGCGCAGCTTGTTGGAGCTGGGAGCTTTTTGCGCGCTCGCGCTCGCCGCCCTCTGGCTGGCGGTCCTACCGATACTGCGAACACGTTGGCGGCGCATGCTGATCGACGAGGAGACTGCCGGCTCGACCGGCGAGCTCGGTCCGGGCCTATGAACGGGGTCCGGTCACTGTCGTTCACCACGCGTCGTATCTACGTCTTGCTCGAGCAGCTTTACGCCGAGCCGATCCGAGCGTCCGATCTCGTGAAAGCCGGCGGCAAGGAACATCCGCAGCGACGCGTCGTTCTCCGGCATGATCCGTGCACGCAGACCGACGACTTCGGGCCATGATCGCGCACAGAGCTCCGTCGCGCGGGCGAGCATGCCACGCGCGAATCCCTTCCCCGGAAGTCCAATGCAACCGCGACGTGCACCTCGGCGGTCTCAGCGGCCAGCCGGGTCAGCCGCAGCTGGCCGACCCGGTGGTCACGGTACAGCATGATCCAGATGAGCGACGCGGGATCGGAAAGACGCTCGGTCAGCCAGACGACATGATCGCGCTCGCAGACCTCGTGGTGGGTGAAGGAGAAGAGTCGCGTTGCGGGGTCGTTGCGCAGCGCGAGCAGGAAGCCGGCGTCGGCGAGCTCGGCTCGCCGGAGCACGAGCCACGCTGCAGCAAGATCGCTCACGCCAAGCACCGGCGCAGCGCAAGCTCGAGAACCGCGGCGGCGACGCGCATGGCACCCTGACCGTCCACCACACGTCGGCCGATGCGCGCCTGCTCGCGGCGTGCGTCGAAGTCCCCCGCGAGGGAACAGGCGACAGCTACCGCTTTCTCGACGGATGTAGCCACCGAGAGCGCGCCTGTTTTCTGAAGCTCGATCGCCTGACGCCTCTGATTCTCCGCTGTCACCAGCGCCACGCACGGCGTGCCTACCGCGAGCGACTCGAGCATCGTTTGGCCCGCGGCGCTCACGAGCATATCCGTCTTCGTGAGCGGGCCGAACATGCTATCCGGGGCGACAATCGTTCGCACCCCTTCGACCGAGTTCGCGGGCGCGTAGGGTCCCCGGACCAGCGTTACTTCGCTACCGGGAATGGCACCGCTCACCCGGCTCGCCAAGACCGCCCCGATACCGGTGTGGTCGCCTGCGCCCGTCGCTACGAGCACCCGCTCCACGTTCGCGCTCATTCGGGGCGACCGGCCCCACCAGTACTCGGGACCGAGGCAGGCATAGCGCGGGCCCGCGAACGCCTCCACGCCGCCACTCGGCGATCCTGAGCGAATGACCAGAGTCGCATCAGAAAGCCGGCGGTTGTCGTCGGCGAAGACGATGAGTGGCGCGAGCTCTGCCAGCCGGGTGCGCAGCTCCTCGCCCAACCGATAGCTGTCGATTACGACGGCGGCTACGCCTGTCACGCCCGGCTCGACTGCAGGCTGCCATGAGATGCCGTAGCGCTCTATCGGCACCCGCAGACCAAGGCCAAGCGCACGCACCGAGGCGCCTCGACGCCGCAGTGCCGACGCCAGGGCCGAGCAGCGGCTGAGGTGCCCAAAGCCCGCCTCGGCGCCAGCGTCGGCGATTAGCGCGACGAGCGTCATCGAGGACTGGTCAGATCCAAGGAGCAGCGGCGCATCGGCAGGCTGCCGGCGCCCGCACGCTGGGTAGCAATCGTTCTCACACCATCTCCCAGGTGATCACATCGTCGTAGCAGATGTCAACAGCTGTCCGCCGTCCGATCACGAGCTCGAGGTGCTTCGGCGCGATGCCATAACCCGGTCGCTTTGCCACAAGCATCTCCGCTGTGAGGGGCGTGCCTGCTGAGATGTCCCGAGTCGCGACGAGCGAGCGGCGTGCAAGGGTGAACATCTCGACCGACTCGGCGTCGCTTGGACCTTTGAGCTGTCCGTCCCCCAATGCGGACTCAATATCGCGGATCCCCGCCACGGCGAGAAGCAGCTCGTCAGGCTCCAGCGCAAACGAGTGGTCGGGCCCCTTCATCGAGCGGCTGAGCGTGAAGTGCTTCTCATACAGATGCGCTTGCAGGGCTGCCGCGGCTGGCGCCATCGCGATGCCTTCGGTGTGATCTGAGAGTCCGACGGGCACCCCGAAGGCCCTGCGCATCGTCTCCATCGCTCGCAGGTTCATGATCCCGGCCGGCGCCGGGTAGAGCGAGGCGCAGCGCAGCAGCGCGACTGCGCGATTCCCCGTCTCGGCGACCGCACCAAGGGCGTCCTCCACCTCGCCATAGGTAGCCATACCCGTCGAGAGGATTAGCGGGACGCCGACCGATGCCACCTTGCGGATCAGTTGAAGGTCGCCGAGCTCAAACGAAGCGACCTTGAACACTCCGACGCCCAGCTCGTCGAGCGAGTCCACCGCGTCGTGGTCGAACGGCGTGGAGAAGAAATGGATGCCGCGACTCGTGGCATGGCTCATCAACTCTTCCTGCCACTCGCGCGGTAGGGCGATCGCGTCGGTCATCTCGCACGGTGAGCGCTCATCCTCGATGTAGGTGAAGTGTGGAGCCTTCGACGAGTAGAGGCCCGCGCCGGTATACGTCTGGAACTTCACAGCGTCCGCGCCGGCATCAGCCGCCGCGTCGATCATCTCGCGTGCGATTCCAAGGTCGCGGTTGTGGTTGGAGCCGGCCTCTGCAACGACGTAACAAGGATGCCCCGGCCCAACCGGTCGTTCCTGGATCTCGAAGGTTGATTCGAAGCGGGTCATGACTCAAGATTCGGCGTCGGCGTTCGCGCCCCATCGTCAAGCAGCCGGATGACGTGCCGCGACGCCCCGTCCGAGGGGCACGCTGCAGTCTCGGGTGGACTGGGCACTGCGTCCAATGCATGCCGGAGCGTGAGTGGAAGGACGCTCGTGTCACGGACTGAAACGATCAGACCGGCGTGCACGTCGAGGTAGTGGTCGGGTCCTCCATTGGGACGCACGCTCAGTGTCGGGGTGCCGGCCAGCGCGGCCTCCAGCAGCATCATTGACCGCGTGCCCGTGATCACGTCGCTGGCGGCGATTGCCTCCCGCGGCGCGCCTTTCCGTGCAACAATCGCCTCCGGTTCACCTGAAGGCGCCGCTACCTCGCGCTCTCGCGGGTGCGGGCGGATGATGAGCAGCGAATCCGGTGCAACGCTTGCGATTGCCGAATGGACGGCTTCCAGCGCCTCAGCAACCGTGTAGCCGAGATCGCGCTGCACTCCGGGGGCAATCGGTTCGGAGGCAAACGTGACGACGTGGCGATCGTCGCTCACGCCGAGCGCACGACGCGCGACGATGCGCTCGTCGGCTGTGACGGGTGTGATCTCGTCAAGGTACGGGTGTCCCGTAATGTGGATGCGCTCCGACGGAAACCCGATAGCGCGAAGCGCGGATGCCGCAGCATCGTCCATCACGGCCAGCGCATCGGGCAGGCAGTCGAGGCAAGTTTGGTCGCTGAAGCGCTCGACGTAGTTGCACCAATGGTCGAGCAGGGCGATAGCTGGGACGCCCACCATGCCCGCAGCCGACCAGAACCGTCCGTCCAGACCCGGCTCAAACGACGTGCCTGTCAGGACGCTGCCGATCCCACATTGTTCGAGCCATGCCGTTAGCCATCCGACGGATGGCTCAAGTGGCAGCTCTACGTCTGGAGTGATTCCGACAGCTTCGAAGCCGGCGCGCGCAGTTGTAGCTGCGGCGCAGGTGAAGACGATGTCATTGCGCGCCCTCATGGCCCACACGACGGGCGCCAGCGCGGCGGCCGAGCCCGCCTGCCGTGCCATCACAAGTGTTCGCCGCGCCGCCACGTCTACGTGAGGTTGCCTGCCAGCATGCGAAGCTCGTCGAGCGAGCCCAAGACCTTCTCGAACGCATCAGCGACATCATCGGTGTCGCGCTCGGTAAGCGGCGCCCGACACACATCCAGCAGCATGAGCTCTCGTTCCCAAAGGCGCTCTGTCACAGGACAGATCCCGTGCTCATAGGAGACCACGCCCGTCCAGTGGCCGCACGTCCACGGACATCCGTGCCGTCCACGCCCGAGTCGCTGTTGGTAGAGAGGCTGCAGATGGATCGGCTTGACATAGCCGGTCGTCACCGGGATGCCCTCCGCTCGCAGCGCACGCGCGATTGCGGAGCGATCCACGATTTCGAGCAGGCCAGGTTGAAGGCGTATCGGAAACACATAGTGCGAGCTCGTGCATCCTGGTGAGGTTTGAGCTGGTATGAGCTGCACGTGCTGCTCGAGACGAGAGGTGAGCCGAGCGGCGAGACGGCGACGTATAGCGAGCAGCTCGTCGAGCTTCTGCAGTTGGACGGCTGCTATCGCAGCCTCGATCTCCGTCATCCGGAAGTTGGACCCAAGCGTGTTGAAGGGGTCCCCGCCCTCGTCGTCGACGACAGCCTCGCCGTGATTTCGCGCCATCTGCGCGATCCGCGCAACCTCTGGGTCGTCTGCGAGCAAGATGCCGCCCTCGCCGCAGTTGATGATCTTGTGATAGTTGAGGCTCAGCACGCCGGCGACGCCCATCGTGCCAGCGTCCTGTCCATGCCATGTCGCCCCGACCGCCTGCGCCGCGTCCTCGACGATCGCAAGGTCATATCGCTCCGCGAGCTCGAGTAGGCCATCCATGCGCGCCGGATGGCCGAACAGGTGGACGACCACGATTGCGCGTGTGCGCTCCGTTATCCGCTCGGCCACCGATGTCGGGTCGAGCCCATACGTCTGGTCCTCGACGTCGGCGAATACGGGGATTGCGTTCTGCGCGACGATTGTCGCAGCAGTCGCTGACATCGTGTACGGCGGCACGATCACCTCATCGCCAGGTTCAATCCCGGCCGCTGCGAGCGCGATCTGCAGTCCGGTTGTGGCGGAGTTCACGGAGATCGCATGGCGTGTGCCAAAGCGCTCGGCAAACATCTGCTCACAGCTCTGCACACGCGGCCCTCCGTAGAACTCTCCGCCCCAGCTGCCGAGGAACTCCGACAGCACACCGGACTCCATCACCTCGAGCACCGCGCGGCGCTCCTCCTCGCCAATCGTCATATGCGTCGGGAACGGACGGGTGCGAACCGGGGGCCCGCCTGCGAGTGCGAACTTGCTCATGACGCCAGCTCGACAGCTCTAGATGTGCGTGCAGCGGAAAGAATCGCCTCTTGCAGCCACAGCGCCGCGAGGCCGTCTTGACCGTCGCAGAGCAGCTGCTCACCATGCTCCACGTGACGAACGAGACCGTTTGCGGCCGCCATCATGGCTTCACCCACGCCCCGGGTATCCACTGGACGAGGTAGGCCGTGCAACTGCACCCCCGCAAAATGCCGAGATGGACGTACGATCGACTCGCCGGCCTGCTCCCCGGAGGCAGCTATTGTCACGCGGCGCTGTGGCGTGAGGATGTCGACATCGAACACGGTGACTGCTCCAACGCGAACTCGTAGCATGCTTGCGCTCGATCCATCGGGAGTGGTCAGGACCGCCATCGGCTCACCGTTGCGCAGTCTTGTTGCCTCAACCCGCACGGGATCGCCCGCAAACCACCGAAACAGGTCGAGTGCGTGACTGCCGCTGTTCTCAAATGCGCCGCTGAAACGAAAGTCGGCATGAAGCGGTGCGCCATCCGCATGGACTGTCTCGACAAGTCGTTGATGGAATGGATCGAAGCGGCGAAGGAAGTTCACCTGCAAGCCAACACCGGCCTTCCGGCACGCCTCGACAATCATCTCTCCCTCGACTGCGGTCGCCGCAAGCGGCTTCTCGATCCAGATCGCTCGCGGACCGGCCTGCAGAAGCCGCTCGACCAGCTCACGGCGACCTGTCGGTGGAATCGCGACGCTGATCAGGTCCGGCGAGCACTCAAGCGCCTCGTCCAGATCAGCGTAAGCCTTCGCACCACGACGTTCGAACCGCGCGCGCGCGGACGCGTCGACATCAACGCCGCCGACGAGGTTAATCCGCGGATGTCCGATGTATGCTCCAGCGTGCGTGAGCGGATACCCGTCACTGCGCTTCTCATCGTAACCCGAGCCGATACGCCCACACCCCACGACAAGAGCTGTCAAGTGCAAACTCACGGAATGACCTGTGACACATGGCTGTTGAGCGCTACGAGCTCGGGGTGACGCTCGAGATGGTCGAGCACGGCATCCAACCCGAAGCACGGATCACTGTCGTACAGCGCGTCGTATAGAGCCGATATCAGCTTGTAGTCCTCGGGCGTGTCCAAGGTAAGCCGAAGGTCAGGCCGACGATGTCTCTCGGATGGCTCGATGCCGAGCAGACGAAACCGCTCGGGATGCTCGTAGAAGAACGGCGTTACATGCTCGCGATCTCGAGGCGCAACAGCCTCGCGCTCAATGCACTCAAGCAGGACCGTCGGGAACACCTCGACTGCGATGCCGATTGGATACTTGTACCCATGCAGGCAGTTCGATGCGTAGTCGGGCCGATGACGCCGGTATTCCTCGATTACGCTCCGGACGATCGCCGGGTCGGTGACGGGGCAATCGCCTGTGATTGTCACGATTGTCGTTGCCCCGACCCAAGTGGCCGCCTCAAGCGTGCGCGCGAGCACGTCCTCCGAGCTGCCTCGATACACAGGCACCTCGACGGTACGAGCGCATTCGCAGATGACATCGTCCTCTGGCTCTATTGTCGTGGCGATTACGATGCCGTCGAGGCTCGGCACTCCTCGCAAGCGCTCGACGATATGACGCAGTGACGGTCTGCCGGCGAGCTCGGCCATCGTCTTGCCGCGCATGCGGGATGAGCCCATGCGACCGGGAACGACCGCCCAGATTGGGAACGGGTCTACCAGCATGGCGATACTCCAATCCCCCGCGGCGCGGTCCGCACCAGCAGCTCTCGCTGCTTACACCTCTCCTCGGCATGGGGTGACATAGCCCGTGTCATGATGTCGTTATTGATTGATTGCGAGCGACGTTGCAGAGGCAGCGTCGGCACGTTCAAGCAGAAACCACGTCTCGTCTCCGCCGCCGAACTGAGGTGCGCGGTGATAAGCAAAGCCATAATCGAGAAGCCGAAGATCGCCGAAACGATCGAGAAGCTCACCTGCGAAGTCGCGCTTGAAGAGACGGTTTTTGTGGCCGCGATAAGAGACCTCGACAGGGTCGGGACTGTAATACTCAACTACACAGAGATACCGACCACATGCACTATGCAACGCATCGTAGACGTCGCTGAGCTGAGCGGGATCGATGTGGATCAAAACACCTGAGATCAGCACGAGATCGAAATGCTGCTCAGCTCGGTATCCAAGTATCGAACGCCTGGCGACCGAGACTCCTGATTCTTCGGCGCGCCCGGCGGCTCGCGCGTTGATCTCGATCCCGGTGAGATCGGCGGTTGGCATGAGTCGCTTCAATGCAACGAGATTCAGCCCGACATTGCACCCGAACTCGATGACGGACTGGATACGATCAGCGCGCGACATGATATTTGCAAACAATGCCGTCTTGCGTGCGAGCAGGTCATCGCCGATATTGCGTTCGATGTAGGCGTCTCCGAACTCACTGGCCCAAAACTCCTCTTGTTCGGTCGGATGGACTTCGATCACTGTGTTCTCCGTACATGGCAGACTGTCGGCCGAGGGGGCCCACACGCGCGGAAGCCCGGCACCGACGCCAAGCGGTATGGAAGTTGCCTTGAACCGCTCACGCGACCGCGACGATCGGCTCTGCCATGCTGCGAATGGCCTCGGCGTCGAGCCACCAGTCGTTACTGTCACTCGAATAGCGAAACCCGGGGCGCAGCTCCTCGCCAAGCGGCTCGCTGCCCTTGACCCAGGATGGCAGTGGTGGATAGATGACGTATCTGTCCGCAAGCTCGCGCGCGCGTCTGGACTCATCCTCGGTGACGAGCACCTCGTGAACCTTCTCTCCGGGACGAATGCCGATGATCCGCCGCGTCGCGTTGGGCGCAAGCGCATCGGCGATGTCGCGCACCCGCATGCTGGGTATCCGCGGAACGAAAACCTCCCCTCCCTGCATCAAACCGAGGCAGCTCACCACAAACTCGACGGCCTGCTCGAGCGTGATCCAGAAGCGGGTCATCGTCTCGTCGGTGATCGTCACCTCTCCTTCGCGGGCCTGGGCCTTGAAGAGTGGGATGACGCTGCCGCGGCTGCCAACGACGTTGCCGTAGCGCATCGTCGCGAAACGCGTCGGCGAGCTGCCAGCGTACGCGTTCCCCTGGGTGATGATCTTCTCGGCGGCGAGCTTGGTCGCCCCGTAGAGATTTACGGGATTGACGGCCTTGTCGGTGGACAGCGCCAACGTGCGCGGCACATCGTTGGCGATCGCCGCGGTTACGATGTTCTCGGCGCCGTTGATGTTGGTCTTGACGGCCTCGAACGGATTGTACTCGCAGGCCGGCACCTGCTTGAGCGCGGCAGCGTGGATCACCACATCGACGTCGCGCGTCGCGTACCGCAAACGCTCGGCGTCGCGGATGTCTCCAATCAGACAGCGCAGGCGCTCGTCACCACCGGTAGCTCGCTGAAGGTTGTACTGCTTGAGCTCGTCGCGGCTGTAGACCCGCACGGCGGTAGGTTCGTGCTCGGCAAGGAGCCTCTTCACAAATGCCGTGCCGAATGACCCCGTACCGCCAGTGATCAGCACGATCTTATCTTGCAGATATGGACTGGGACGCGAGCTCATGAGCAGGCTGCCGAGTATCACACACCTTCCCAAGAGAATGCCACTAATTCGGCCCAGATTGGCCCGGATGTCTCTGACATCGCTATGGCGTGCGCCGCTATGTCATTGTCCGACCGTGTCGCGCAACAGCCGTCCAACCGCGCGTGGAAGCTCGCCCCAAAAAGTCGCGGCACGCACAACTGACACCTAAGCTCACCCGATGCCGATTCCCTACGGACGCCAGACGATCGACGAGGACGACGTGGCCGCCGTCGTCGAGGTTCTACGTGGCGACTGGCTCACGCAAGGACCGAACGTCGAGAGCTTCGAGGACGCCTTCGAGAAAGCCTGCGATGTGCCCCACGCGGTGGCCTTCTCCTCGGGTACGGCGGCGCTGCACGCAGCGGTCCATGTGGCGAATCTCCGAGCTGGCGCCGAGCTACTCACGAGTGCGATCACCTTCGCCGCGAGCGCTAACTGCGGCGCCTACGTCGGCGCGACGCCGACGTTCGCGGACATCGACCCAGATACCTGGAACATCTCTGCGGAGACGGTGAGGGCCGCCCTGACAGCTCGCACCGGAGTGATCGTTCCAGTCCACTTCGCCGGACTCCCTGCCCCCGTCGCCGAGATCCGTGCGGCAGTTGGAGACACTATGACAATTATTGAGGACGCTGCGCACGCGCTCGGAGCAGTTACAGCCGACGGGCCAGTTGGGGCGTGCCGCCACTCAGACATGTCCATCTTCTCCTTCCATCCGGTAAAGGCGATCACCTCGGGGGAGGGCGGCATGGTGACTACCCGCAACCGTGATATGGCCGAGCAACTGCAGGACTTCCGCACGCATGGGATGGTCAGAGATCCGGCCCGCCTGGAGCGCACCGACGGTGGCTGGTACTCCGAGCAGCAGGATCTCGGCTTCAACTACAGGCTGACCGACATTCAGTCCGCGCTCGGACGCTCACAGCTGGCGAAGCTCGAGCGCTTCGTAACTCATCGCAACGATGTCGCCGAGCGTTATCGGGCGAGTCTCGCCGATGTTGATCGACTTGAGCTTCCGCCAGCAGCTCCCACGGGTCAGCGCCACGCCTACCACCTGTTCGTCGTGCGCCATCGCGACGGACCCGCAGCGCGTCGGCACCTATACGACGGGCTGCGCGAGTCTGGGATTATGGCTCAGATTCACTACCTGCCCGTCTATCGCCACCCCTGGTATCGGCGCACCTACGGATGCCGCGAGGGTCTATGTCCGACCGCCGAGGCCTTCTATGCGAATTGCCTGTCGCTGCCCTGCTTTCCTACGCTCACCGAGCAAGAGCAAGATCAGGTAGTCGCCACGGTACGTGCACTCGTATGAGAATCCGGGCGGCTCGGCCCGTCTAAGCATCAACTTAGGCGTGCGTATCTCTTCCGTGGGCATTGTTCACCCCACGGAGCATGGCGCTCTGTTGTTATGTGGAGCGCGCGCCGACGAGCTGCCGGCATCGGTGAATGCGAGACCGGTCACAGCCACGCTCCACGTTGGGTCTTCCACCCATCGAGCATCAGAAACAATGCGCGTAATTGGTGGACTTTCGGATGCGCAAGCACCACACTGCTCGGAAATGTGGACTCAAAGCGTAGACGTCGTCATCCCTATCCATGGCGGCTGCGCCATCACCGAGCGCTGCCTGGAAGCGCTCGCGGCGCAAACGCAGGAGCACCGCGTCATTGTCGTTGACAACGCTTCGCCGGATGACTCAACGCGCGCCATCCGTACTCGGTTCCCCGATGTTAATGTGATCGAACTCGGCGCCAATCACGGCTATGCCATCGCCTGCAATGCAGGGATCGCTCACGGTGTCGGCGACGCGATTGTGCTTCTCAATAACGACGTCATCGCCCCCCCACACTTTCTGGAGCGCCTGCTCGCTCCACTGGCAGCCGACACGCGCCACGGATCCGTTGCATCACTCCTTCTGCAGCCCGACACCGAGGTTATCGATAGCGCGGGCCTCTCTGCCGACCCAACGCTCGCTGGCTTTCCCCGACTTCAGGGCCGGTCTGAGCGTGCGGCGACAACGAGACATCCCATGCTCCTCGGCCCGACGGGCGCTGCCGGCGCTTATCGGCGCGCCGCGCTCACACAGGTTGGCGGCCTCGACGAGCGAATATTCCTCTACCAAGAGGATCTCGATCTCGCGCTGCGGCTCTGCGCAGCCGGTTGGAGCACCGTGCTGGCGTCGGACGCGCGTGCCATTCATCTCGGCTCGACCACCGCCGGACGCGGCTCCGCGTGGCAACGTCGCCACGCCGCCGCCGCACGCGGCTACCTCTTGCGGCGATATGGTGTCATGCACGGACGGCAGGCCCCTCGCGTATTGGCCACAGAGGCGATCGTTGTGGCAGCCGATGCCGCCCTCTCGCACGATCTCGCGGCATTGCGCGGGCGACTCGCCGGCTGGCGCGCCGCCCGCCGGCTCGTCTCGAAACGACCGCCCGGTGACGCGCTTGACCCCACGATCAACTTCCTTGCGAGCCTACGGTTGCGACAGTCAGATCGCACCCTCGCGGAGCAGCAATACCCAAGTAAGGATGCGCCTCGCCGCCACGATGGAGCAACGCCTTCAGAGGCGAGACCTCCTCCAACACCACAAGCCCCGACTGCGCTCGGATAGTCCGGCGATCAGCGCCTCGGGCCAAACGGTCTCAACATCTGAGTGCCACATGCTCGACGATTTTTCGAGAGAAACATACAGCTCGAATGCTGGCGCGGGGAGGTAGGCATGAGTTAGCCTGGCCCGATGGCTACCGAAGTTTCGAATGTCGGATCATCGGCACGAGACGAGTCATGGGCTGGGGTCCGGCTCCTCCGGTGGACCGCATCAGCCTGGGGAGCCATCGCGACCACAGCTCTGTTCATCGGTCTCACCATTTGGTGGCTTGCACAGGACCGTTCGATCCCGATCTTCGATGCAGGGCTGCATCTGAGCCTTGCGCTTGCTGTCCACAGCGAACTGGATGCCGGACACATCCTCCACGCCCTGACCCTCTCCATTCCCTACCCCCCGCTTGCATACCTGGTGGGCGATCTTGGTATCGCCGTCGGAGGGCTCGGCGTGGCGCCACCGATCATTGCCGAGAACCTCGTCTTCGTACCGCTGCTCGCTCTCGGCTGCTACCAAGTCGCGCGCCTCGCATTCGACAGCGTGGCTGGCCTGCTCGCTGTTATCTTCGCACTCGGCTCACCGCTGATCATCGCGCAGTTCCATGTCTTCATGATCGACGCACCGGAGACCGCCATGGTCGCGATGTCGCTGTGGGCGATAATCGCAACACGAGGTTTCTCCCGAGTGTGGATCTCTGCGCTGGCCGGGCTGGCAGTCGGTCTAGGCATGCTCATAAAGGAGCCGTTTGTGTTCTTCGTTGCGGGACCGGTCTTGGTAACCGCGATCCGAGGCGGCGTCCAATCGTGGAGGGGGATGCTCTCGTTTGCACTCGTGGTCCTGGTCGTAGCTCTTCCCTGGTACGCACAGGAGTACTCACACGTGCAATCACTCGGATCGGGTGCTATCAATGCGGCCGGTCAGGGAGGCTACAGCGGCGGCATCGCGCCTCCGCGATTCTCAGTCGACAACTTCACGTGGTACTTCTGGAGCCTGCTCAACTTTCAACTGTACCTTCCGCTGCTTGTGTTCTCGGCGATCGGCTGGGTGTGGATGCTGGTCGGGTTCCTGCGCCGGAAGCTAACGAGTCGCCTCGCACCCGAGCTCGCTATCGGCAGCCTCGTCGCCTGGCTTGCAATCACGGAGACCTTTACCCACGACCCGCGCTACAGCATGCCTCTGCTTCCCTATCTCGCCGTCGTCGGAGCGGGCTGGATCACCCGACTACGTCGACCGGCGCAGGTGGCGCTGGCCACAGTACTCGTCGTCGTCGCGGTGATCAACGTCGCCGGGACCAGCTTTGGAGTGGGTAAAGCAGTGCATGTGAGACTGCCCGGAACGAATCTGGCCTACCGGCAAGAGCCCGGCTTTGTCACGATTTTTGCCAAGGATGGATTTCTGACGGGGAAGCCGAGCCACGACGGTGACATGCTCGCCACCCTAAGAGACCTCAAGCGCAACGGTGTCAAGAACCTTTTTCTCAATCGTGCGACTCTCTTCGAACCAGACTTCTCGGCGGCGGGGCTCGCTGCGCTCGCTCAGATCGCCGGCCTTGAAGCAATCGTCTGGGAAGGCAATCCACCACAGAGCGACTTCACGCTGCACGATGCCGTGTTCGCCCACGGTAAGTGGGCCCTAGGTGCGGCTCCACCGTGCGTGCGCCTCTCCAATGGCACAGGGGTATGGATTAGGCTTGGCAACCCAAACGCTCCGGGCGCACGTGACTTCTGTCCATCTCGCACACCGAAGCTATACGGCCCTTGAGAATGCTAACGAAATGGGCGCCGGAGTCGTTGGCGACAGATGAGGGCGGCGCCGGCGTTGCAAAGGGAACCGCGCAGGCGTTTCCGGGGGCACCTGGATGTCGCAAGGCTGTTGGTGTCCGGATGCATCGATTCGGTTGCGGTAAGCAATCGGGGCGGCGATCTGCTCCGCCATCTTGATCCAGACGTACGGGCCGCGGTTCGCGGTAACGCGCCGATCGTCTAGCCTTGATCTGGCCAGTCCCTCGGAGGGGTGGCAGAGCGGTTGAATGCGGCAGTCTCGAAAACTGTTTCGGGGGAGATTCCTCCGACGAGGGTTCGAATCCCTCCCCCTCCGCCAGTTTGAGGAAGATCGAACCAGACGCATCAGAAAGCGGTCCATCCGGGCCGCTTTCTTCGTTCGTGGCTCCAGAGCGGATCAGCTCCACCTCGCTCATGACCTCCGAGACGAGATCCTCGGCCAAGACGGCAGCGTATGGCTCGGTCAACTCGGCGCCCGTGACGCGGACAACGGTTCGCCCTTGCTCCTCGTCCCATAGGCGTAGCGCCCGCCGTTGCCCGTAGAGACGCCGTAGGTCAGTCGCTTGCCACAGTCGCCGCAGAAGACGCTGCCACGCAGGTAGTGGCGATGCACTTGGGGGCGCTCCCCGGCGACGCGCTTCTCGTCAAGGAGCTGCTGCACCCGCTCGAACGTCTCTTCGTCAATAAGCGGCTTGTGGCGGCCCTCAAAGACCTGCTCGTCCGTCTCGCCCCGCCTGCAGACAATTTTCCCGGCGTAGTAGGGATTGCGCAGCAATCGTTGCAACGCCGAGGTGCCGACCTTGCCTTCGGCATAGCGCTTGGTCGGAAAGCTGCGCAGCCCGAACTCGTATAGCTCGTCGACGAGCTGCGACAGCGAGTATTCGCCGGTCGCGTAAAGCCGGAGGGCGGCAGTAACGAGGTCGGCTCGCTTGGGGTGGTGCGCCACGCCCGAGACCTGACGACCGTCTGGTAGCTGCTCGATCGCCTTGACGTAGCCGAGGCGGTAGCCGCCGTAGCTGCCACCAGCTCCTGTTGGTCTTGGTCTGTGGCGCCAAAGGACAGCACTGGTCCATCGAGGAGGTGGAGCGGGAGGTCGGCGATAGTTTTGCTGTTGAGGACTGTCTCGCCCGGCTTCACAACGTTGGGCTTATCCACCGCTCGCACGGCTTCGTGTGGGCGAGCCGTGCCGCGCTGGCAGCGGAGGAATTGGGGTTGTAGGCGCTGCGGTACCCGGTGAATTGCTGACCCGTCCGACCGGTCCGCGCAGTACGGCAGGTTGGGCCTACCCAATCCATTGGCATCATCCACCGTCTACGTAGCGTCACACTAAGGCCAAATGAGTTGACATCAAGTGCCACGGTGTTCGGCCAACTCGAATTCACATAGTCTTTACCTATTGACATAATCAAATTGTCTTGTTAGCTTGCGCTCCGCCAAGCCAAAGATCCACGCGCCAACCAGGCGCATCAAAAACCGGGGGGTTAGTCGTGTGTCGACTGCGTGCGTCGCATGGTGTAGTGGTCTTGCTGGTTATGGTCGGCTTCGCGCTATCTGCCTCGGATGCGCTAGGCGCGACGTCCTACTGGTACGGCTATCAGGGCGCCAACAATTGTGTGCAGACCGGGCAACTAGGGTCTGAATCGTTTGGCTGCGACACGGTAGGCCCTGGCTACCTTCCCACGCCCGGCGGGCATACTGCAGGGCTCGCGCATACAGTCAATGTCGCACCGTACCCGCTCGGGGAGGACATCAAACTGTCGCCAGATGAAGACTATTGCAACTACGTCAATCTCGGGGACAACCTCGTCTTCCAGGAGACCAACAATCAAGGGCCGGCGACTGGATATGAAACGCCAACACCATATGGCAGCTATCAGGAGAGCGACGGCCACGGAAACGTCTGTCAGGCAAACGGCAGCGTATGGGGTTTCGAGCTACGAAACTCGGTGGCAGGCAACAAATGCTCTGAAATCACCTGCGGGATGCAGCACTACGTCTCGTTCCACGACCGGGAACGCAACGACCGACCATGGGCCGAGTGGTTCGGCGAACCGTCTCTTGTAGTAGCGGTTCAAGCCAACCCCGCACTCTTGGCGCATTCCGACAATGACGTTGGTGCCTGGGGATATGCATGTCCGGACATTGAAGATCGAACTACAGGCGACGTCATAGAGTATTGTCTCCAGGAGTGGCGCTCGCAGTTCAACGAGGCCAAGTGGCAAAACGAGCGCGTCGGTGAATGCAACAGTTATGGCGGTCACAACACGGACCAGATCCAGACGTTCTTTTACCCCGGCACGACGTATGCAACGCAGTATCCGGGCTCCTCAAATACGTTTGTGTTTACGTCGCCCGGCTGGCGCGGCTTTGAAGCCGGGATAACGCGGGCGAACCTGCAAGCTGCCATCAGCGCAGTCAACGCTACGTGCGGACGAGCATCGTCCACCGATCCGAAAGACTGGGCGATCGTCGGCATTGAGCAAGGTGTTGAGGGCTGGCGACACCTGACGGAGCTGGGCGCCAGCACTGCCAACGTGTCCGCGCGGACCGTCTTCATGCCGCTCCCTCCAACCACCACCACTGAACCCGCAACCGACGTATCTGGCAGCAGTGCGATACTACATGGTGCCGCCAATCCGTTTGGATACGCCACAAAATTCTACTTTGAATACGGAACCACCACTGGGTACGGCAGTTCGACCCCGGAAGCGCCTGGCGAATGGACCGGCTCTGGCACAAATGTAGTGCCGGTTAGCGGCGGGGCCGACTACCTGAAAATGGGGACGACTTACCACTACCGGCTCGTCGTGAGCAACGCCAATGGCACCGTGTACGGCGCGGACAAAGTATTTCAGACCGCTGGCCCGACTATTACGATGGAACCGGCAACAGAAGTAGATGAAGACTCGGCGACACTCAGGGCTGTCGTGAACCCGAACCTAAAAGATACGCACTACCGGTTTGAATTTGGCACGACCGCGGCATATGGGTCAACGTTTTCTCTAACCGACATTGGTGCAGGCAGGATGAAAGTCGCTGTTAGCCAGCCCATTGGCGAACTGACGTCGGGAACGACGTATCACTATCGGGTGTACGCCGAAGACGGCACTACTGATGGGTTTTCCGACGACCGCACATTTACGACCGCGTCGAGCGCGTGGCGCACACAATGTGCTGGGGAAAATATCTCCGGCCAAGGCGCCTTTGTTCAGCGGATTGCGCAGGAACTTTGGACGCCGGCCTTTAACACGTCCACGGTTGCTACCGCATGTTCGGGCACGCAAGGCACACACGCCAAACCGACCGTCAGCTTCACTTCTTCAGGCAGCGGAGTCGGCCTCGAATCCTGGGGCGTGAACGGGCACGCTGCAACGTTCGGCCCGGGTAACGCTTTTGTCGCGACGGACGAACCGCCCAACCCGGCACAGAAAGCCCAGATCGAAGCAAGCGAGACAAAACTTGTGCCGGAAGCGGTCGCGACAGTTCCTGTGGCACAGACGGCGATAGCCATAGTCGTCAATCTTCCCGCGGGTTGCACGGCGACATCGAAAAAAAATAAGGGACGCTTGGAGCTGAACAACGTTACGCTTGAGGCAATATTCCGTGGCACCATCACGAAATGGAGTCAAATTACGGAGGACAACGATGCATTGTCGGGCGCGGGATGTGATCCGACAACGCAAATTAAACCTATTGTGCGGGAGGACCAGGCAGGAACGACCCATATTCTGAAGAGGTATCTGAGCCTCATTGCGAACACCCCATTCGAATCGGACACGGGTGGAACGAGCAGCTGGACCGCGTCGTCGGAAGGTGCCGACAACACCCACTGGCCGAAACTAGCCGAAGTGACGAAGCCTGCGACGGCGGGCGAGGCGGGTGTCATTCAGCAAGTTGAATCGACTCCCAGCAGCATCGGGTATGCGAACCTTGCTGATGTGCGCGATAGCGGCGGCTTTACGCCAGGAGCCGGCGGTGGCGGACCATTTACGGGGCGATTTTGGACACCCGTGCAGAACGACGGGCTCGCCACAACGGGGACGTTGACCTACGACGACCCGTCCTCCAACAAAGATGTCGAAGCGGTGGGCGACTCCAACTGCAAACTTGAGGAATACACCAACGGTGAACTCGCATTTCCCCCGGAAAGCGTCCTTGGAACCTGGAATAACGTGACCACGAGGACGAGTCAGCCGAACTACCCGCTATGTGGATTCACGTACGACCTAGCACTTACCAACTACGATGCGTTTCCTGCGACAAACCTAGCGGAGTCGACGGCTGCAAGAAACTATCTGGAATTTGTTCTCGCCAAAAATGCCGGGCAGAAACTTGTTGGCAAACACGATTACCTCGCGCTGCCCAACGGCACTGTGGTGGATGAGGCCAGGAAAGGGGCGGAAAAAATTGTGCGGTGAGCCAGGTAGCGCTTCCGGTTCGCTATCGCTTGCGAAGGATCGCAAGAAACTCTCCGACGCTGGCCTGTAAGAGTTCCAACGAAGACGGCAGGTCGAGTGCCGCCAGGAAGGCGGCGAATGTGAGCGGCTCCCACACGTGGAAGTGTGGCCGGAGTTGTTCGGCCTCCATTTCACGCACGCGGCGGGCTGCGATTTCGCCGGTGTGTCCCTCAATCAGGCGCGCGCATTCGTCATAGTGTTCCCTTCGGGATACCTCCGGTCCCTCGCGGTGGTCTCGGAGCAAGTGCTCGACAGTTGTTCGTTGTCGGCGATCGTCGAAGCTCTGGCAAGCGTCCGGCAAAGCGAGAAAGAGCACGCCGCCCGGCCGCAACACGCGCAGCTGTTGTTTGAGCGCCGCAATTGGATCCTCGAGGTGCTCGATCATATGGCTGGCAATAATGAAATCGAGCGAGGCCTCTTCAAACGTTGTGAGGGTTGCTCCGTCGTCAATAACGTCTGGGGCAACCAGCGGGCGTCCTTCGCTGAGCGTGTCTGCGTGCGCTTCTCGCAGCCCCGCCTCGTCGAGATAGTCCACGTAGCGGACATGGGCAAGGCGCGGCACTCGCAGCGGGAAGTCGAGCGCACCGATCTCAATACCGTCTCCGCGAAGGTATCGCAGCGCAACATCCTCACGGATGACCTTGCGGTCTGACAAGCCCGCTCGCAGGACAGCGTCTCGTACCTCACGCTGGCCGCGCAACAGCATGTAGCGAAGCCGGGGCTGCAGTTGCCGATATGGGGCCATTCAACGCTCCTTGCGTCGGCTCGGGTCACTGAGCGCTGCATCCTGCCAGAACGTAGAGCCTGAGTGAGCCGTCGAGATTGCAAAGGTGGCCACTTGCCGTCAGGGAACGGAGCTCCGCTGGTGCAGATCATTCGGGAGCCGGTCAGGGAGCTTCGTTAGGCTCCCTTGCAGTGTCGACCGGATCGTCCCAAGTTCACTCCAAGTCTCGTCCGCCGAGACGCATCCAAGAGATGGAGACATCGCTGCTGGAAAACCGAGGACGTCAAGACGCTGGATCGCGATCAGGAGTAACCGCCGGCGAGGGCTGGGCGGCGTTGCTCTAGCTACCGAAGCGCTTGGCGTGCAGCTCACGGATGCGCGTCCAGGGTGGCAGCGGGTTCGAACTAAGTCCCCCCCGTTTCAGACCCTCCCCGCCGTCAGCGCCGCGAGGCGAAGAAGCTGCTCAACAGCTCGCCACATTCCCCGGCGAGCAGCCCACCGGAGACCTCGGGACGGTGGTTCAGGCGCGACTCGGAGAGCACGTCCAGGACGCTGCCGCAGGCACCAGCCTTCGGATCGCTCGCGCCGTACACGACCCGGGCCACGCGCGCCAGCACGATCGCGCCCGCGCACATCGCGCAGGGCTCGAGCGTCACGTAGAGAACGGCGTCCAGCACCCGCCAGGTGCCCGCCACGCGGGCGGCCTCGCGCAGCGCCAGCACCTCCGCATGAGCGGTCGGGTCCTGGCGCAGCTCGCGCTCGTTGTGGGCCGCCGCGACCAGCTCCCCCTCGCGCACGACGACAGCGCCGATCGGCACGTCCTCGTGCGCGGGCGCACGCTCGGCCTCGCGCAGGGCAAGGCGCATGAAGTAGTCGTCACGTGGAAAGAAGCGCTCGCTCATCGGTCTCGCCCGGGCCCTCTGCAACAGTTCCTGGCGCCTGTCGGGCTCCAGCGCATCATCATTACTCAAACGCCATGCATTCCCGAGCCCGCCGCCTCTCCCCCAGTAACGCCGCCAGCCGGTCGCTGCTCGCTGCCGCCTCGTGCGCCGCACTCCTGACGATCTCAGTCCCGGCCGCGCGCGCGAGCGCGGCCAGCGCGTATTCCTCGAGGCAGATCCTCGTCAAGTACGCCCGCGCCACGCCGCCGCGTGCCCGTGCCTCGATGGCACGCGCGGCGGGAACCGGCGATCCCGTCGTGCTCGCCTCGCACACGCGCCTGCTGCGCCTGCGCCCCGGCGTCAGCGTCGGCTCCGCGCTGCGCCACCTGCGCGCCCGTAAGGACGTCGTGTGGGCGGTGCCCGACTACCGTGCCCATGCAGCCGGCGGCCTGATCCCCAACGACCGGGGCGACGGTAGCGCCGCTGGCGACTGGCAGAAGCTGCAGTGGAACTTCGCCGGTCCGTTCGGCGTGAACGCGCCGCAGGCCTGGAGCAACCTCGCCGCCGACGGCGCGCCGGGCGGCAGAGGCGTGATCGTCGCGGTACTCGACACCGGCGTCGCATATGCCGATCGCGGGCCCTTCCGCCGCTCACCGGACTTGTCTCGTTTCGGCTTCGTCGGCGGCTACGACTTCATCGACCACAACCACTTCCCCAACGATCGCAACGGGCACGGGACGTTTGTCGCGGGCACGATCGCCGAGGCCACCGACAACCACTACGGCGTCACCGGCCTGGCCTTCGCCTCGCGCATCATGCCCGTGCGCGTGCTCGACAGCCAGGGCGAAGGCGAAGCGTCGACGATCGCCGAAGGCGTGCGCTATGCCGTCAAGCACGGCGCCGGCGTCATCAACCTGAGCCTCGAGTTCTCGAGCAATGTGACCGCCTCGGACATCCCCGAGCTGATCGATGCGCTGCGCTATGCCCGCCGCCGTGGAGTGCTGGTCGTCGCGGCCGCCGGCAACGAGGCGCACACGGCGATCGCCTACCCGGCGCGCGCGCCGAGCGTGATCGCCGTCGGCGCGACGACCGAACACGGCTGCCTGGCCGACTACTCCAACGACGGCAGCGGGCTGACGATCGCGGCGCCCGGCGGAGGAGCCGACGCGAACCTCCCCGGCGACCCAAACTGCCACCCGGAGCTGCCGGCCGGCCGCGACGTCTTTCAGGTCACGTTCACGGGCGCCTCGACCCGGCGCTTTGGACTGCCGTCCGGATATGAAGGCACCTCGATGGCCGCGCCGCACGTCTCGGCGACGGCGGCGCTGATCATCGCCAGCGGCGTGATCGGCCGTCATCCGACGCCTGCACAGATCACCGCGCGCCTGCGCGCGACCGCGCGCAAGCTCGGCGGCGGTGGTGACGAACGCCTGTACGGCGCCGGCCTCGTGGACGCGGCGGCGGCCACCGCCCCGGGCGGACCCGGCGCCGTGTTCGGCTGAGCGACCGCGCAAGGGGACACCGCGACACCCGTGCCCGCCGCCGATCAAACGTCCGGGCAGGCACCGGCGAGGTGCGATCTGGCGATCGTCGGCGGCGGCATCCTCGGACTGGCGCTCGCGCGCGAGCTGATCCGCCGCCAACCGCGATCATCGGTGTGCGTGCTCGAGCGCGAGGCCGCTGTGGGTGCGCATCAGACCGGGCACAGCTCCGGCGTGATTCACGCCGGCATCTACTACCGGCCGGGATCGCTGAAGGCACGCCTGTGCGTGCAGGGAGCGCGCGAGCTGTATGCGTACTGCGCCGAGCGCAAGATCGCTCACGAGCGCAGCGGCAAGCTGATCCTCGCCACGAGCGCCCCGGAGCTCACCCGCCTGCATCAGCTCGAGCGCCGGGGCGGCGCCAACGGTGTGCTCGGCCTGCGGCTGCTGGACGCGGCGGGTGTCGAGCGGATCGAGCCCCACGCGCGTGCGCGGGCCGGCCTGCACTCACCTAACACGGGGATCGTCGACTTCCGCGCCGTCGCACGCGCTTACGCCGAGGACGTGCTCGGCGCGGGCGGAATCATCGCCACGCGCTGCGAGGTCACGGGCGTTCACCTCCGAGCCCGCTCGCTGCATCTGATGCACGCGCATGGCGCCACGGAGGCGACACACGCGATCTTCTGCGCCGGCGCGTGGGCCGATCGCCTGGCAGTGGCGGCGGGCGCGGACCCCGATCCGCGGATCGTGCCCTTTCGCGGCGCCTACCTGCGGCTCGTACCCGGCCGGCGCCGGCTCGTGCGCTCGCTGATCTACCCCGTCCCCGACCCGTCACTGCCGTTTCTGGGCGTCCATTTGACCAGGCACATAGACGGCGAGGTGCTGATCGGCCCGAGCGCGCTGGTCGTGGGCGCGCGCGATGCCTACCGCCTGGGCAGGCTGCGCCGCCGCGACGTTCTCGACACGCTCGCCTGGCCGGGGACGTGGAGGATGCTCGCGCGCTTCTGGCCGGCCGGCATCGGCGAGCTTCACCGCTCCGCCGCTCGCTCCGCGTTCGTCGGCGCCGCCCAGCGCCTGTTGCCGGAGCTGCGCCCGCAGGACGTCGAGCCAGGCTTCGCGGGCGTTCGCGCACAGGCGCTCGCGCGCGACGGGCGACTACTCGACGACTTCGCCTTCTCCGCCACCGAGCGGGCGCTACACGTGCGCAATGCCCCCTCCCCGGCCGCCACCGCCTCGCTGGCGATTGCCCGCCACCTCGCCGACCAAGCCGAGCGCGTATTGGGCTTGTGACCCGAGTTCGCAGCGACGTCTAAGCTGCGGCAAGCTGTCCGGCCGCGTCCGCCACGCCCTCGCGTGCGCTCGCAAACCGCGGCTGCCAGCCGAGCTCGCGCTTGATCCTCGCGTTCGAGGAGCGCGCCGAGCGCACGGCCGCGGCGACCGCGTTGCGTCCGGCGATCACGCTCGCCAGCGCCGCAGGAATCCGCCGCGGGGCTCCGAGCCCGAGCGCCTGTGCCGTGAGCAGCATGAAGTCGTAGAACGTGATCGGCTCGTCATCGACGACGTGATAGATCGATGATGGAGAGGCGTGCTCGGTGGCCAGCACGAGCGCGGCGGCGACGTCGTGAACGTGCACGACGTCCCACAGGTTCTCACCGCTGCCGATCACCGCGAAGCGCCCAGGCTGGCGCAGCTGGGCGACCAGCTCGCTCGCATACCAGCCGCCCGGTCCGTAGACGTGCGAGGGACGAACCACCACGGCGGGTAGGCCGGACTCGAGCACGAGCCGCTCGCCCTCCTGCTTAGAGTGCCCGTAGGGGGTCCGCACAGGCAGCGGCGTCTCCTCCGTCAGCAGCGCGCCGCGGGCATCGCCCGTGACGACGGTCGAGGCGAACACCAGGCGCGGGCCGCTCGGCGGCTCACCCCCAGTTGCACCGACGCCGGCGGCGAGACACGCGCCCACGAGCCGCCGGGTTCCCTCGACGTTCACCTCGCGGAGCTTTCGCTCACTTCGCTGAGAGGCGATCTCAGCGGCCAGGTGCACGACGCAGTCGGGTCGCTCGGCGGTGAGTGTCGCGATGAGCCCAGAGCCGTCACCCAGCTCTCCAGGCAGGGCGCGCGTTCCCATGGGCGCCGAGCCCGGCCGGCGCACGAGCGCGCCGACGTCATGCCCGCGCTCGAGCAGTTGCGCACAGAGCGTGTTGCCGATGAAGCCGCTTGCCCCGGTGACCAGCACGCGCATGCACACGAGCGTATCCGCAGCCTCCGATCGGCGCTGCTAGCGCGAGGTGCCAGCCCAGCGATCGTCCTCGCGCTGCCGGCCAAGGTCCGCGAGCGCGCGGCCACGCCCGCCTGACTGCTCGCTCAGGTCGTGCGGATGATCATCACCGAGCACGGCGCGTGGTGGGAGACCTTGTTGGGCACCGAGCCCAGCAGAAAGCGCTTGGCGCCCGTCATGCCCTTGTTGCCGACGATGATCAGATCGGCCCCCTGCTCCTCGGCCACGTCGAGGATCGCGTCGGCCGGGTCCCCCTGGCGGGGGTAGACGTCGACGCTGACGCCTGCCTGGCGGGCCACCTCGGCCGCCGCCTCGAGCGTCCCATCGACGTCCTCGCGCGGGTTGATCGCCCACTGCAGATCCTCCGGCGCCTGGCGCCGTTCCTCGGCCAGCCGCTGCTGGGAGACCGGCGCATACGCGCTCACGAGCTCCACCTTCGCCCCCACGGCGCCGGCCAGATCGACCGCCTGGCGCACCGCCTGGGCGGCGGTGTCAGAGCCATCGGTCCCCACCACGATCGACTTGAACATGATCCTCCTCGCCTGTGTCGGGAGCAATGCAACGAGCCGGAGATCATACCCGCGCCCGCCTGCGCCGTCGTGCGCCCTCGGGGGTAATGTCTGCCGCCAGTGATTGACCTGCACTGCCATGTCCTCGCGGGCATCGACGACGGCCCCGGGACGACCGAGGGCTCGGTCGCGCTCGCCCGCGCCGCCGCCGAGCAGGGCACCCGCACGATCGTCGCGACCCCGCACGTGAGCTGGCGCTATGACAACGACTCGGACACGATCGCGCGACTGGTCGAAGAGGCCAACACGGCGATCTCCGCCGCCGGGTTGGCGCTGAACGTCGTCCCCGGGGCAGAGATCGCGGTGACGCGCGCCGCCGACCTCTCCGGCGAGCAGCTTTCGGCGCTCGCGCTCGGCGGCGGCCCGTGGCTGCTGATCGAGCCGCCGTTCGCCGCCGATGCGAGCGGGCTGGACATGCTGATCTTCGAGCTGTTGGACGAGGGGCACAGCGTCGTGCTCGCGCATCCCGAGCGCTGCCCGGCGTTCCATCGCGACCCGCAGATGCTCGAGTCGCTGGTCCACAGCGGCGTGCTCACGTCGATCACCGCCGGGTCGCTGGTGGGCAGGTTCGGAGGCAGCGTGCGGCGCTTCGCGCTCGAGCTGGTGGACGCCGAGCTCGTTCACAACGTCGCCTCCGACGCTCACGACCCCGAGCAGCGGCGGCCGGGGATGGCCCGGGAGCTCGAGCAGGCGGGGCTCGCGCCGCTCGCCGAGTGGCTCACCGAGGGTGTGCCGGCGGCGATCCTGGCCGGCGAGGAGGCCGTGCCGCCACGCCCGCTGCTCGCGCACGGGCAGATCGCCTCGGCGCGCGAATCGTGGTGGCGGCGAGGGCCGTTCAAGCGAGCTTCGTGATCGCCACGACCATCCCGATCAGCACGAACACGACGATCGCGATCTGCATCCAGATCCAGGTTGGCGACATGCTCGGAACAGCCTACTTCGGCCGATACCGGCGCCGCGCTCCGAGTCGGTCACTACGCTTTAGGCATGCCGAGGCGAGTCCGCAAGCCGATGGCCGCCTTGGCGCTTGCGCTGAGCGCCCTCGCGTTTCTCTCCCAGGCCGCTCTCGCTAGCGGCGGCGACCGAGCGCGGGCCGCGGCCGCCGCGCCGCTGGCGGGAGTGAACACGTTCGGCCTCGGCTTTGGCGCGCGCCCGGAGGACGCCGAACGGCAGATCGCCCAGGCGCGGGCGCTGAACGTCAAGATCCTGCGCGTCGAGCTGCCCTGGGCGATACTCGAGCCCAAAGCGGCCAAACACATCGATCCGCAGGCGCTGGCCTTCACCGATCGGCTGATGAACGACGCCGCCGAACATGGCATCGGGATCATCATGATGATCGACAACACGCCCTGCTGGGCCTCCTCGGCGCCGGCCCGCCTGCGGCACAAATGCGTGGCCGGGCAGCGCAACGCGGCCAACGGCTGGCCGCCCGCGCACCCCTCCGACTACGCGGCCCTCGTCGCCTTCCTGGCCGAACGCTATGGCGAGAAGATCACGGCGCTGGAAGTCTGGAACGAGCCCGACCAGGCCAACGAACGGTACTTCGCCGGTCCGCACAAGCCCCAGCGCTACGCCGCGCTGCTGGCAGCCGCCGACACGGCGATCAAGCAGGTCGATCCCAAAATCCAGGTGCTCGCGGGATCGCTTGTGGGGTCCAACGGGACGTTCCTGCGGTTGCTCTACAAGGCCGGGATCAAAGACCATTACGACGGCCTTGCGATCCACTTCTACACGCTGCCGCTGGCCTCGATCCGCGCGATCCGCGCCGTGCAGAAGGCCAACGGTGACTCAACGCCGCTGTGGCTTGACGAGTTCGGGTGGACCGACTGCTACCCGCGCCGCAAGATCCAGGAGGAACAGCCGTGCGTCACGCCTGCGGTGCAGGCGCGCAACATCACGAGCCTCTATCGCGCGCTCGGCACGACCGACTACGTCGCCGCGCTGACGCTCTACGAGCTGCAGGACGAGGGCGGGGACTCCTTCGGCGTGTACACGCCCAGAGGGGCGCGCAAGCCGGCCTTCAAGGCACTGGCGGACGTGATCGCGGCGCCGATCGGCGCCCAGAGCCCGGTGACCGTGAGCCTGCGCCGCAAGGGCGGGCGCGTGATCGCCAGCGGCGCGGGACCCGTCGGCGACTACATGCAGCTCGAAGCCTTCCAGGGCAGCGTCCTGCGCTACCGCGCCCTGTTCACGCTCGACCGCTCCAACCGCTACTCGCTGAAGCTCCCGCGCGCGCTCGGCAGCGGCGGGCTGCGGGTCCGCGTCTACCAGTACTGGACGGGCCTCAGCGGCGCCGCCCAGAAGAGCATCTGAGCCGCGCTCACTCGGCGTTGCGCAGCAGCGCCACGAACGTCAGCGCGAGGATCTTCACGTCCAGGCCCAGCGACCAGTTGGCGATGTAGTAGTTGTCCCACTCCACGCGCTCGGCCAGCGAGGTCTGCCCGCGTAGGCCGTGCACCTGGGCCCAGCCGGTGATCCCCGACTTGACCCTGTGGCGGTCGCCGTAGCGGACGATGTCCTGTTTGAACAGCTCCACGAACTCCGGGCGCTCCGGGCGGGGGCCGATCAGGCTCATCTCTCCGCGCAGCACGTTCAGCAGCTGGGGAAGCTCATCGAAGGAGGTGCGGCGCAAAAAGCGCCCGACCGCCGTGCGGCGATCGTCGCCCTCGACGCCTCCCGGTGCGGTGTCGCCGCCCAGCAGGAACTCCAGCGGCCCAGCATCTTCCACGCTCGGATCGCTCTGCCCGGGCTGCAGGCGCATCGAGCGGAACTTGTACAGATCGAATGCCTTGCCGTCACGGCCGACGCGGCGCTGGCGGAACAGCACCGGGCCCTTCGAGCTGAGGCGCACGGCCAGAGCCGAGAGCAGGATCACGGGCGAGAGCACGATCAAGAGGATCAGCGCGAGCGCACGGTCCAGGCCGTGCTTGATCGCGAACTGCACGCCCCGCGGATCGACCGTCGTGAAGGACATCAGCGGCAGCCCGCCGACCGTGTCATAGCCAACGCGGTTGTTGATCGTGTCGAACATCCGCGGTACGACCGACACCTCGACGCCCAGTTCCTGACAGCGCTGGATCAGGCGGCTGACGCGCTCGTCCGCCACCGAGGAGAAGGCCACGATCAGGTTGCGCACGCCCGTGCGCGTGACGGTTTCATCGAGATCCTCGACCGTGCCCAGCACCGGCAGGTCGCGCCCACCGACCTCTGCGATCGAGCGCGGGTCCTCATCCAGGAAGCCGATCGGCGCGAGGCCGTACTCGGGGTGGTTCTCAAGGCGCCGCGCGACCTGTGCGCCGACGACGCCCGCGCCCATGATCAGGACGGGCTTGCCCACCAGCCGCCGGGCGCGTGCCCAGCGCTGAGCGGAGGACAGCACGATTCGCCCGAAGCCCACGCCGAGCAGCGCGAACAGCCACGCGCGCACCGCCTCGGACTGGGGCGGTGCGTGCCCGTTCGCGAGCAGTCCCATGACCTCGACGGCCATCGCCCCCACCGAGACCGCGCTGATGACAGGCACCACGCCGTCGAGAACCAGCGCGCGCAGGCGCGTCCGGTACAGCCCACGCAGATAGAAGAGCAGCATCACGACGAGCGGGAACAGCAGCAGCGGAGTCCGCAGCGCCGAGGGATAGAGCGAATCGTGCAGCCCGCCCAGGGCGATCACAACCGCCAGACACAGGAAGAACAGATCCACGGCCGGGCGCAGCATGCGCCAGCCGGCTCCCTCGAGTGCCCATTGCAGCCGCCCGCCGAAGGTCGTGCCGATCAGCGCCTTCGGCTGCGGCGCGGCGCGCGTCAGCTCGCCGTGGAGCGGGAGCGTCGTCGATGTCTGCTGGGTGACGGGGTTGCGGGCCATGTGCGCAGGGACTCCTGTCCCTACCCGCTTACTCGGATCGTGGGTCGCATCCCTTTAGCTACCTGTGCCTTCCCGGTGCGTCCGTCCGCGTCATCCGCCTGGTGAACACGCCCACGAAGGCAAGCGTGCCGGCACCCAGGATTATGTAAATCAGATCGGCGCCAGAAAATCCGAGCGTGCTCGACTGCTCGCCGACGGGAATGCGTTCGGCGGCGGGGTAGTAGCTCGGAGCGAGCGCCGGTCGCCGCGAGGTCCCAGCGCGGGCGCCCTTGCGTGCCGCGCGGCGCGTGGCGGCGTCCTGGCCATCAGCCCCTCCGGCAGTGCCGTTGCCCGAGCCGCCGGCGGCCGGTTGCGTGCCGCTGCTTTGACCCGTCTCGCCGCTCGCGCCAGGGCTCGTGCTCTCTGCCGAAGATTCGCTCGCGCCTTCCGTGACGCCGCCGGAGCCTCCTCCAGAGCCTCCGCCTCCGCGCGGTCCATTCAAGAGCGCCGCGCCGAGGATCGCCTGGTTGCCCTGCCCAGGGCCGCCGTATCCGCTCAACAGCGAGCTGGCCGGCGCGACTGCGGGCACAACGAGCGCGATGGCCGCCGAGAAGCCGCATATCGAGATGATCTTGCGATACCTGTTCATGCTTCCTTGCCTTGATCCTCCGCCTGGCTTGAGCAACCCCGCGTCAACTCTCCGTGCCACGATCCCATCACTACTCCGTGGCCCCTCGTCGCCCGCAGCCCCGGCGCCCCAACGCCGGGCACCCCAATTCGGCGAGAGCCCCGTCATACGGTACCGGAGCATCGTTGCCCTGTCGAGGGAAAGAGTTCCAATTTGGTGAAATCTGCCTGGCCCCTATGCGAGTTGCCGCGCTTTGAGCAGGATCGAGCGGTTCAGTTCCTCGATGCTCAGGCGCCGGCCCTTGCGGACGAGCGCCAGCACTTCGTGCAGGAGTTCGTCGTTGGGGCTCAATCGCACGGCTCGCTCGAGCAGCGCCAGCGCCTTCGCGCGCTCGCCCCTGGCGGACGCGATCGCCCCCCGCTCGAGCGTCGCGTAGGCATCCTCGGGGTCGCGCTCGAGCGCCAGTGAGAACTCGTGGTCGGCGCGTGTGAGGTCGCCGAAGCGCAGGGCGATGCTGCCGGCCAGCAGATACGGTTCGTCGCCGAGCGGGTTCAAGCGCGCCGCATCGTGCAGATTGGCGTAGGCGATCCGCGGCGCCGTCGGCCAGATCCGCGCCGCCTTCTGCACGTGCAGCTGACTCAGCCACGGAGCCACGAGCGACGCGGCCGCGGCGAGCGCCAGCACGAGTCCGCCGAGCGCGGCCGCCCAGCGCCAGCCCGCCGAGCGAGGGCCATCGCCGGGCGCGGGTGGGCTCGGCGTCACGGGCTCGGTGGGCGCCTGCGGCGCGTCGCCCTGCGGTGTACCGGGCACGACGGCGTGCACGTCCGCGGCGAGCGGCGAGCGCCCGAGCGCGCAGGCGAGGCCCAGCAGCGCGAACGCGGGCGCGCCGAGGCCCGCGAACTCCCACAGCCAGTCGAACGAGCCGTGCACGACCCAGTAGGCGAACCCGGCCAGCGCCGCCGCCGCAACTGCGGCGCCGAGCGGATCGGCTCGGCGGGCGGCCGAGGAGATCGCGGCGCGGGCGCCAGCCAGCAGCGCGGCGCCGAGCCCGGCGAGCGCCAGCAGCGCGCCGATGATCCCCGTCTGCGCGAGCGTTCGCATCTCGACGCTGTGGGGGTAGTGCGGCGACTGGTCCTCGTGACCGCGCGCCAGGTACTGCTGCGCGAAGTTGTCCGCTCCGATCCCGACGAGCGGATGGGCGGCGAATTCGTCCAGGGCGACGCGATAGAAGTCATAGCGACCACTGCCCAGGCCGCTCACCAGCCGGTTGACTTTGGCGTTGTCAGCCTCATAGCCGCCCTTGAACGTCTCCCAGCCGTGTTTGACCCTGGCCACCGGGTCGCCGGCGGCCACCCAGCCGCCGGCCAGCCCGGCCAGCAGGACCGCGATCGCGATCGCGCCGACGCCCCTTCTGACGTTCGTGGCGGTCGGCTCGGCGAGCTCCGTGCGGCTCTCGATCGCGGCGCCGGCCGCGACGATCAGCCCCACCACGAGCGCAGCCGCGAAGGTCGCGGCCGTGGCCGCGTGCAGCGCCGCCTTCAGATCACCGCCGTGCAGCAACCGATCGCCCACGTGCAGGATCGTCGGCGTGGTCGCGCCGATGCCGATCGCGACGGGCACGAGCACGACGAACGTCCGCACGCGACCCGGCAGCAGCGCGAACACGAGCACCAGCATCACAACGGTCGCGTACAGCGAGCCACGGCTCTGGCTCAAGAGCGCAAGATCGCCCAGCAGCACCGTGCCCCCGGCGAGCACCCCGCGCAGGCTCCAATGGATCCGATCAGAGGCGGCCAGCAGCAGAGCGGGCCACATCGCCATGCACCAAGTAGCGGCGGCGGCGTTTTCGTAGTCGGCCGGGTATTTGAGGCGGCCTTCGCTGAACAGCGCCGCGGGTGCGGCCGCGCTGTCGACGTGCAGGATCACGAACGCCCCCAACGCGATCATCGCGAGCAGCCAGATGCACAGCAGCAGCGCCGCGGTCGCGCCCCGCTGCGTCCACAGCGCGAACAGCGCGAACACGAGCAGGTAGGACAGCGTGCGGTTCGCGCCTTCCCACGCGTCGGCGGGGACCTGCGCCCACAGGATCGAGAGGTAGCTGAGCGCCGTGTACAGCGCCAGGCACGCGACCGCGACGCGCACCGGCACGGGCACCTCGGCGATCCGCAGGGGCACGCTCGACAGCGCGATCCCCAGGAGCACGAGCAGGACCAGGCCTCCGGGCGCCCAGTGGGTAACTGGATAGCCGGCGTCGCTGCCCGCCCAGATCACGAACAGCGCGATCGCGCCGAGGGCCGGGATCGTCACGGGCGCCGCGCGCAGGGCTGCGGTCAGCTTGGCTGTCGGCCCGATCTCATCTGCCATCGGCCGCTGAGACTATCGGTGGGCTCGCCCCCCAAAACGCACCTCTGGCGCGAGCCCGGTCTGATGGGACCCCTAGGCTACGAAGAGATGCCCGGTTGCCGCTGGATAACCCTTGCAGAGCTGCGCGAGCGCCGCGCGGAGTGGCGCTCGCTCGCGGCCGCGAGCGAGTTCCCGACGGCCTTCGCAGACCCTGCCTGGGTGCTGGCATGGTGGGAGAGCTACGGTCAGGGCCACGAGCCCTGGTCGCTGGCGCTCGAGGATGGCGACGGGTCGTTTCGCGGCCTCGCCCTGCTTGCGCTCGGCAAGTCGGCGCTCGCGCGCACGCTGGTGTTCGCCGGGGGCAGTTGGAACGGCCTGGAGACACTGATCTGCGCGCCCGGTGAGGAAGCGGCCTTCACGAAGGAGCTGCTGGACGCGCTGAGCGAGCGGCGGCGGCAGTGGGACGTTTGGCGTGTGCAGCGCCTGCGCACGGACTCGCTGCTCGCGCGCACGCTGCTGGGCGGCAGCGGCAGGCTGAGCGCCGCCGCGCACGACCTGCGCCTGCAGCCGTTCCTCGAGCTGCCCGGCGATGTCGAGGCCTTCGAAGCGAGCTTCGGCTCCAAGCAGCGGAGCACACAGCGTCGCAAGTGGCGCAAACTGACCGAGCTCGGGGCCGCGGCGCGCGTCGTCGAGGACCCCGCGGAGGTCGATCGGACGCTGTGCGAGCTGCTCGCCCTGCGCCGCGAGCGAGCGGTCGCGCAGGGTCAGCGCCACAAGCACATGGACGCGCGCTATGAACGCTTCCTGCTCGCGGCCGTGCACGACCTGCTTCCCGGCGGCGCGCGCCTGTGGACACTAGAGCTCGACGGGAAGATGCTCGCCAGCCGCCTGAACCTGATCGAGGGCACACGCGAGCACAGCTACCTGCTCGGGCTGGCCGACGGTCACCCGAACCTCAGCCCCGGCAACGCGCTCGAGCTGCAGGCGATCAACGAGGCGATCAGGCAGGGTCGAACCGAGCTCGAGCTTGGTCCCGGCCGCGATGTCTACAAGTACCGCCTCGGTGCGAGCGACCGCGAGCTGACGCGCCTGGTGGCCTCGAGCGGGTCGCCGCGCGGGCGCGGCGTGACCAGCGTCTCGGCCGTCGATCTGCGACTGCGCAACTCGGCCGCCGCCGAGGCGCTGCGACGGCGCAAAGGCATGGCCGGCGAACGCGCGGGCGCGGGCGGGCCGGCGCCAGACGCGCAACCGCCGGCGCCGGACGCCGCCAAGGCCGAGCAGGGCTAGCCGCCGGCAGGAGATCGCTGGAACGATGCGCACGCTCATGTATCACGACATCGCGCCGGCCACAGAGCGCGAGGCGGTCGGCTTTCCGGGGCCGCTGGCGGCCCGCTACAAGCTCGAGCCGGCGGCGTTCGAGGCACATCTCGACGCGCTCGACGCGACGGGGCTCGAGGTGCGGACGCTGGACGGCGGCGCGGAGGCGGCGCCGCCGGTCGCGGTGACCTTCGACGATGGCGGCGCCTCGGCGCCGCTGGCCGCCGCCGCGCTCGAGCGGCGCGGCTGGCGCGGGCAGTTCTTCGTGACCTCCTCGCGGATCGGCACGCCGGGATTCATGACGGCCGACGAGTTGCGCGAGCTGGCTGGCCGAGGCCATTTGATCGGCAGTCATTCGCACAGCCATCCCACCTATATGGGACGTCTCTCGCGCGCGGAGCTGGACGAGGAGTGGACGCGCAGCCGCGCGCTGATCGCGGAGATCCTCGGCTCCCCACCGCGCACGGCTTCGGTGCCCGGCGGCTACCTCTCGGCGGATGTGATCGCCGCGGCCGCATCGGCGGACTATGAGCTGCTGTTCACCTCCGAGCCGACCGCGCGCGTCGCGGACGGTCCCCTGGTGGTGCGTGGGCGCTACACGATCTGGGCGAGCACACCGGCGTCCGTGGCGGCCGCTTATGCGCGTGGCGAGCGGCTGGCCTGCGCTCGGCTGTGGCTCGAGTGGAACGCCAAGAAGGCCGCCAAGCGCGTCAGCCCGTCCATCTATCAGGCGCTGCGCCGGGTGCGCGCGCGGGGCTCCTGAGCGGCCTTCAGGGGGCTGCGGCGATGAACGCCGCCAGGCGCTCGGAGGCGACCTCGAGCGTGCCCTCGCGCGCTCGCGCCAGACCGGACTCGATCAACTGCTCGCGCAGCTGCACGTCGGTGGCGAGGCGCTCCAGCGCCTCGGCCGCCGCCTCGGCATCGCCCGGCTCGATCAGCAGGGCCGCGCCGGTGGCCGCGGCCGGCACGCCGCCGACCGCCGTCGCGACCGTCGGCAGCCCGGTCGCGAAGGCCTCCACGAGCACCTGCGGGAAGCCCTCGGTCCAGGAAACGTGCAGGAAGGCGTGGCTGGTGCGATAGAGATCGAGCAGTCCGCCGTCGATCGGCACGTACCCCAGCAGCTCGACATGCTCGAGCAGCCCGAGCTGCGAGAGGCGCTCGTGCAACTGCTCGCGCATCGGGCCGTCGCCGCACACGAGCAGCCGCCAGCGCCGCCCGTCCGCGAGCAGCCGAGCCATGATGTCCGCGAGCAGCAGCGGATTCTTCTCGGCGTCGAGTCGCCCGACGGTCAGCAGCGTCAGCTCGCCGTCGTAGTCGCGCGCGGCCACGGCATCGGCGGCGGCCGCGAGATCGCGCTGTGAGACCAGCGAGACGGTCGTCGCAAGCACGCTGCGCGCGTGGCTGTCGCGGTACTTGCGCTCGATCTCAGGGCCGACGACGACGGTCGCATAGCGCCTCGCGAGCAGCCGCCAGATCGCCTCGAGCACGTCGGCGCTCACGTGCATCCAGCGCTGATCGGGGCGACGGCTGCGGACGTATACGGGCATGTCCTGCCGGACCCCCAGCACCAGCCGGCGCCGGCGCAGAGCGGTCAACAGGGCGAGCAGGACAGAATGCGGGTAGGGGCCCAGCACCCACACGGTGTCGACTTCGTCCAGCAGGCGCCAGAAGCGCACGACAGACAGCACCAGCGAGCGAGCGACCGACAGCGGGTTGCTGAGGCTCTCGTAATGGGGCAGGCCGACGAGCTCTGTCTCCTCGTGCAGGGGGTAGTGGGAGGTTCCCGGGGTTGGATCGAAGCGCCCGACGAGCACGAGCCGCTCGACGTGCTCGCGCAGCGCCTCCAAGAAGACGACGAACGCCCGCTGCCCGTAACGGCGAACGCCGTCGGAGCGGTACTCGTAGTCGGTGTACACGGCCAGCCGCACCGTCAGGTGTCCTCGCCGTGCAGCGAGGGCGCATATACGCCGTCGGCGGCGCCTGCCACGTGCGCGCCGCCGGCCTCGGAGGCGCCGGGGCGCTCGGCGCGGCCCACAAGCGTCGCGAACGCCGACACGGGCGGGCCGAAGCGGAGCATCCCGGCGAGTGTGCCGAGACCCCATCCGAAGTGCATCGTGGGCAGCACCGCGAGCAGCAGCCGCCCCTCCTTGCGCGTGTCGGGGCTCGCGGCCGTGCCGAACGCCGTCACGGCGACCGCGGAGGCGTAGGCGATCAGCGCGCCGCGCGCTGCCTGGCGCAGCGGGCGCGGCGCAAGGATCGCGGCGAGGAGCGCGAGCACCAGCCCCGGGGCGATCAGGTGCGAGCGGCGCATGCTCTCGGGATGACGCCGGAAGGTGCGCGCGCGGTAGAAGCCGTAGCGGTAGTACTGGCGCGCGAGCCCCTCGAGCGTGTCGCGTGGCACGTAGTAGCCGGCCATCTCGGGCAGGCACACCAGCCGCGCGCCCCCCTGCAGAAAGCGCGAAGCCATCTCGGAGTCCTGGTTGATCGGCCAGCGCTCGTCCCAGCCGCCCGCGTCGAGCACGCGCTCGCGCCGCCAGACACCGCCGAACACGCCGCTGTCGAGATCGCGCTCCTCGGCCGCGTCGAGATCGTCGTTCCACTTGCGCGAGCCGCCCCGGCCGAGCCAGGAGGCGAGCGCGAGGCTGACGGCGCGCGAGATCGCGCCGACCGGGCGGGGCACGGCCGGCCCGCTGACCCACTCGGTATCGCCGCGGCGCAGTCGCTCGACGCCGGCGGCGAGGTAGCGGTCTGCATAGAAGGTGTGCGCGTCCATCCGCGCGACGTACTCCCCGCGCGCCTCGCGCAGGCACACGTTCAGCCCACTGGCGGTGCGCCGCCGGGGATTGTCGAGCACGCGGATGCGCGGATCCTCGGCGGCCAGCTCGAGCAGAACCTCGCGCGTGCGATCCTCCGAGCCGCCGTCGGCGAACAGCAGCTCGACGTTGCCGTCGAAGCGCTGCGCCTGCATCGCGGCGACGGTCTCGCGGATATGGCGCTCCTCGTTGAGGACCGGCACGAGCACGCTGATGTCCACGCGATCGGCGAGCGGCGGCGGCGCTGGGGAGCTTGATGCCGGGAAAGCGTTCACGCCCGTTCATTATGCTGTCCCGCACCTCGGGAACTGCTGTCCGGCGCCTCGGGAAACCTGCGAGTGGCAACCGTGACCGACGTACTCGTCCTCTGTTATCACGCCCTCAGCCCCACGTGGGAGGCCGACCTGTCGACCACGCCGGAGCGCTTCGAGCGCCAGCTCGCGCTGCTGGCGGGGCGCGGCTATCGCGGGGTGAGGTTCAGCGAGGCGGTGCGCCCAGGCGCACCGGGCCGGATCGTCGCGATCACCTTCGACGACGCATATCGCTCGGTGCTCGAGCTCGCGCGGCCGATCCTCGACCGCTTCGGCTTCCCGGCGAGCGTGTTCGCGCCCACGGACGGCGTCGAGGCTGGAGGGCCGCTCAGCTGGGCGGGGATCGACCAGTGGCTGGGCGGGCCGCACGAGCGGGAGCTTCTGCCGATGTCGTGGGCCGAGCTGCGATCGCTCGCGGACGCGGGCTGGGAGATCGGCTCGCACACGGCCAGCCACCCCCATCTGACGCAGCTCGACGACGCCACGCTGGCGGATGAGCTGACCCGCTCGAAAGCTGCATGCGAGCGGCATCTGGCAGGTCCCTGCGGCTCGCTGGCCTATCCCTACGGCGACGTCGACGCGCGCGTCGTGGCGGCCGCCGCGGACGCGGGCTATGAGACCGCCGCCGCGCTGCCGCGGCGGCTGGACTCGCGCGCGCCGTTGGACTGGCCGCGTGTCGGCGTCTACCGGGGCGACGACGAGCGCCGCTTTCGCATGAAGGTCTCGCCGGCCGTTCGCCGGCTGCGCCGATCGTCGCTGTGGAGCGCGCTGGAGCGCTCCCGTAACCTGCTGGCGGGCGGGCGGTAGGAGGCATCCCGGCGGCTTGCCGGTCGGGCAGTCCGCCCAGCGCACAGCCCGGCGAGCGTCTGGCCGAATGTTCAGCGCGGTCCAGCCGAGCGTCTAACATGGCGCGTCGTGATCCCGCAAGCGCACACGCGGCGCAGGCCCTGACGATGGCCGCGTCGCAGGACACCGCCGCGCAGGAAGCGCGAGCCGATCGCGAGAAGAATTTCTACAACGAAAAGGGCGCGACCTCCTACCACACGGTGCGCCTGTGGATCTGGCGCGCGCTGGGCGAGTTCCGTCGCAACGAGGACATAACCGACTTCTACGATCCCGCCGGCAAGGTCGTGCTCGACTACGGCTGCGGGCCGGGCTACCTGACCAAGTATCTGATCGACGGCGGGGCGATCCACGTCACCGGCATCGACGTCTCAGAGGGCGAGATCGAACAGGCCCGTGAGCGTGCCGTTCAAGACGGTCTGCAGGACAAGAGCCGCTTCCTCGTGGCCGACGCGCACAAGACCGACTTCCCCGACGACTCCTTCGACCTGATCGTCGGCGACAGCATCCTGCACCACCTCGATCTGCGTGTCGCGCTGGAAGAGCTCAGGCGCATCCTGCGGCCGGGCGGCCGGGCGGTGTTCATGGAGCCGCTTTGGCACAACCCGATCCTGCGGCTCGGGCGCGCGCTGACCCCGTCGGCTCGGACGCCCGATGAGCATCCGCTGACGGTCGAGGACTGGAAGATGTGCGGAGAAGTCTTTGAGAACTTCACCCACGAGGAGAGGGAGTTCTTGACGATCCCCCTGATGCCGCTGAACCTGCTGCTGCCGGCCGGCGCGCAGAAGCGGCTGGCGAGCCGTGTGGGCGAGATCGACGACCGCGTGCGCGAGCGCTACCCGGCCATGCGCAAGTACTCCCGCATTACCTTCCTCGTACTCGAATAGAGCGCGCTCAGTGCTTCGGGCGCGTGCCGTGGGGCGCTGGCCCGTGCCCGTGCCTGCGAGCGTGTGAGGGCTTGGCGTGACGGTGGCGGCGCTTTGCGCGCTTGGCCTTGTGGTGGCGCTTGTGCCGTGCTCGCGCCGCCGCGGCGCGGGGGTTTCGCCGAGTCTGCCCGGAGGCCGGCGTGCCCGCGACCGAGGAGCCCCCCGCCGGCTGGGCCGTGTCGGGACCGTAGCCCGCGGCCGGAGAATGGGACTGCAGCGTGTAGTTGTGGACCGCCGCGTTGACGTACAGGGGATCGGCTTCGATGTTGTTCTTGACTTCGATGCAGGAGCAGAGGTCATAGGACGGCGCGATGTTGCCGTCGTCGTTGCCGAACACGTCGTTGTTGACGAAGCTGTTCGCTACGCAGTTGCCCTGGCAGTAGCTCCACACGCCGAAGTCGTCGCACCATCCGGTTTCCTTGCCGCAGGGGCTGGTGCTGTTGCTGACGATGTTCCACGCGACCACATCGTGGTTGGGACCGTTGTCGCCGAACAGGACACCGCTGCCGTTGTGGTCGACGATGTTGTGTTCGACCACCGCATAGCTGCCTCCACGGAGGAGGATGCCCTTGCTGGAGTTGTCGTAGAAGTAGTTGTTCCTGATCGTCGTGTGGAGACCCTCGTCGTAGATTCCGTGCGCGTGCCAGCCGTTCAGGCGGCCTTCGTACTTGTCGTCGTTTTCGGCCTCCGCCTGCTCTTCGGCGGAGGTGACGGGACGCCCGCAGTCATGGACCCGATCGTGTTCCACGAGTGTGTATTCGGCGGCGCCGTATTCGGTCGGCTGGCTGGGCAGGATGCAAATGTTCAAGTCGTTGCCGGAGATGTCGTCATAGGTCCACGAGGTATGCGCCGAGTTGATCGTCGGGCTGGCGTTTTCGGTGCTGGACAGCACGTCTGACTTGAGGATCAGGTGCGTGAACGTCAGCCAGTCGGCGCCCGAGGTCGTTGTGACGCGTGTGTTGATCGTCGCGGGCGTGTTGGGGTCGGTCGAGGTGATCGTGACCGGCGCGCCCGCGGCTCCGTGCGAGTTGCCCGCGTAAAGCGTGAAACCGCTGAACGTCTGCCCGGAGGTCAGGCAGCCGGTCTGCCCGGCCGCCAGCTTGCCGATCAGGCGCTTGACGCTCAGGACCGGCGCCGAGGCCGTGCCCGGGTTGTTGTCGCTGCCACTGCTCGAGGCGTACAGGTCGCACGCGGGCGCAGCCGCTTCGGCGTCGGCCAGGGCCGGAGTGCTCGGCAGGCACGCGAACAGCCCGCCGATCGCGATCGCGGCGGCGAGTGACCTCACACTTCGGGCTTCGCGTGCCCGCCTTGAGGTTGAGAGGGTGGTGGTCGCCATAGCCAAAGGGGGGCCATGCGACCCTCCTCGCGTCTCATCGGCGGGCCCCGACTGAGCCTGAAGCCGTCCGATCCCCATCGGCCATTCGTCCAGATGCGGCTCGCCGAGGCCCGCGCCTGCGCTGGCCCGCGCCTGCGCTGCGGCTGGCGTGAAACTTGGCGTGCGAGATTCAGCGCTCGCGGCTTGGCATCCGTCAATGTGAGGGGAGATCTGCATCTCCTCATCCGCCCGCAAGATGACCGCGCCAACCGCACACTCCGAGGAATGCCGAGCCGCCACGCGCCGCGGTGAGGCACCGGCGTGGCAGCATGGACGTCGCCGGCGGAACGGTCATCGCGCACCCGAGCGGGCCCACGTCGCACGAGCGCTCGCCCACGCTCGCCGATCCCGCGCGGCGAGCCCCCCGAGCCGGCGCACACGCCCTCATCACTTCGCCGTGATAGCCGCTACCGTTGTCGAGATGCGCCGTCTCCCGTCGCGCCAACCCCGTCATGCAACGTCCTAACGACCCGTCCCGCGCTCCCGACTGGCTGACGCCGCAGGGGCCTCGCGAGGGCCTGGGCCACTACGTCGAGGTGATTCGCGACCGCCGGCGGCTGATCATCGCGTGCGTGGTCGTGGTGACGCTCGTGGCGGCGGCCTACGCCAAGCTCGCCGCGCCCTCCTACAAGGCCGAAGCCCACCTGCTCGTCACGCCCGTGAACGGCGAAACGAGCCTGATCGGTCTCGGCCTGATCACCAGCTCGGGCAACCCGACCGGCGACGTCTCGACCGCCGCGAGCCTCGTGACCACTTCCGAAGTGGCGGCACTCGTGGCCGCGAAGGTCGGCGAAACGACTGGCCGCGCCGTGCTCACGCACGTCAGCGCCGTGCCGGTCGCCCAGAGCAACGTCGTGGCGATCACCGGCACGGCCTCCACGGCCAGGCGCGCGCAGGCGATCGCCAACGCCTTCGCGCTGGCGACTGTCCAGAACCGCACGCGCACACTGCACCACCAACTCGAATCGATCATCCCCACGCTCAAGCAGCAGGTGGAAGCGCTGCCCGAGAACCAGCGGACCGGCCAGGGATCGCTCGGCGAACGGCTGTCCTCGCTGGAGACGCTGCTCGCCGGCCCCGATCCCACGATCTCCGTCGAGTCGCTCGCGCAACTGCCCACCTCGCCGTCCTGGCCGCGCACGAAGCTGAGCATCATCGCCGGGCTGCTGATCGGGCTCGTGATCGGCCTTGGCGGCGCGTTCGCGCTGGAGAGCCTCGACCCGCGGGTGCGTCGTGAGGAGACACTGCGGCGGATCTTCCGTCTGCCCGTGCTCGCCCGCATCCCCCGCGAACGGCGGCCGTCCTCGCGCAAGCTGCCGATGCGCCCAGGCGAACTCTCGCCGGCGGCGCAGGAGGCTTATCGCATGCTGCGCGTTGCGATCGGCGCCCGCGGTCACTCGGCGGGCATGCGCTCGATGATGATCACCGGCTCCACACGCTCGGAGGGCAAGTCGACGGTCGCACTCAACCTCGCGGCGACGATGGCCTTCTCCGGACACAAGGTGATCCTCGTCGAGGCCGACCTGCGGCGTCCCTCGCTGGCGGGCGCGCTCGACCTGCTGGCCAAGCGCGGCAAACGCGGCACGGCTGGCGTGCTGATGGGCGAGATCTCACTCCGTGACGCGCTCGTCCCGGTCCCACGGCTGAGCGACAACCTGAGCGCGCTGCTCGTCGAGCAGTCGGCGCCATATCTGGCCGACGGCCTGCTCGCGGCGGCCGACGAGCTTGTCGAGCAGGCGGAGCCACTGGCCGATTACCTGATCTTCGATGCGCCGCCCGTGACCGAGGTCAGCGACGCGCTGCCCCTCAGCCAGCACGTGGACGACGTCCTGATCGTCGCGCGCCTCGGCCACAGCCGCACCGATCAGCTCGTGAACCTGGGCGAAGTCCTTTCGCGCCAGGGCGTTCGCCCGTCCGGTCTGGTGATCGTCAGCGACGACTACAGCCAGGGCAGCGGCTACTACGCCCCCACCCCCTCCTCTCCGGGCAAGCTCGGAGGGAGAGTTCGCGAGCAGATCCCCGCTATCGGGGCGTAGTGCCGGTATGAACGCCCGGGCGCGCGCGTTCGAGCTGCTCCCGTCGACGATCCTCGCGACGGCGGCGATCCTCGGCGTGATCGCCGCCGTTCAGCCGCTGATCGCCGTCGCGGTGGTCGTGGGGATCATCTTCGCCTACGTCGTCTTCAACGACCTCGCGATGGGCTTCGCGGTGCTCGCGTTCCTGAGCTTCCTGGAGACCCTGCCGACCTCGGGGTCGCTGAGCCTCGCGAAGGCGGCCGGGCTGCTCGTCGCGGTGGCGTGGCTGGCGCGCTTCAGCTCAGCCAGAGGCGAGCACGACTTCTTCGCCGACCGCCCGTTCCTCACATGGGTGTTGATCGCCTTCTTCTCGTGGGCGACCCTGTCGCTGCTGTGGGCCACCTCGATCGGCGTCGGCGTGGCCTCGCTGTCCAGGTACGCGCCCAACATCCTGCTGCTGCCGATTGCCTACACGGCGATCCGCACGCGCCGCGATCTGATGCTAGTGGTGGGGGCGATCGTGTTCGGCGCGATCGTCGCGGCGAGCTTCGGAATCCTGCAGCCTCCCAATCCCAACCTGATCGAAGAAAGCTCCCGCGCGAGCGGCACGGTCGGCGATCCAAACGAACTGGCGGCATTTCTGCTGGTGGGGCTCGCGCTGGCGGCGGGCATTGCGCTGGGCAAGGGACGCTCGCCGCTGCTGAGGCTGGTCGCGACGGTGACGGTCCCGCTGTGCGCGGCCGGAATCTTCCTCAGCCTCTCCCGTGGCGGGCTGATCGCGCTGGGCGTTCTGCTGATCGCCGGGACCTTCTTCGCCGGGCGCTGGCGATTGGCGATCGCCGCGATGCTCGTGGCCGTGGTCGCGGGCGGGGTCATCTACTTCACCGAGCTGGCCTCGCTTCCCGCACGCGAACACGTGACGACCGCCGGCGGCGGAACCGGGCGCTCGGACATCTGGAAACTCGGGCTGAGGATGGTGCGGGCACACCCGGTCGCGGGTGTCGGCGTCGGCAACTTCCCGGTCGTCTCGCCCAACTACGCGCTGCAACCGGGAACGCTGGTGCGCGCCGACCTGATCTTCTCGGCCGCCCCGAAGGTCACGCACAACACCTATTTGGAGGTGATGTCCGAGATGGGGCTGCCCGGATTCGTGCTGTTCATGGCGGCGATCGGATCGTGTTTGGCGTGCGCGCTGAAAGCCGCGCGCCTCTGGGCGCGACGTGGACAGGCGAACATGGAGGCGATCGCGCGAGGGGTGTTCCTCGGCCTGATCGGCATGCTCGTCGCCGACTTCTTCATCTCCGAGATGTACAGCAAGCTGCTGTGGGTGATGCTGGCGATCTGCCCGGCGATGCTCGCGGTCGCGCGCTCGGAGCCCGAAGTGGACGACCCCGACGGCGCCGCCCCGATCGGCCAAAGCGCATTCTCGACAGACTGACCCGGCGATGAGCGAGGAGCGCATCAGCCGCAGCGCCGGCTTCGCGTTCTTGGCGCAGATGGTCGGCGCCGTTCTGACGGCCGTTCTGACGATCTTCCTCGGGCGCACGCTCTCGGCCGAGCAGTACGGCAGTCTCACCTTCGCCTTTGGCGTGCTCGTGATCGCGACGCTGTTCGCCGATCTCGGGATCAGCTCCTCGACCGGCCGCTACATGGCCGAGCGCCGCAACGACCCCGCCGCGGCGGCCAGGGTGTTCCGCACCGGCATGCGCCTGAAGGTGCGGGTTGGAGTCGTGGCCTCGGTGGCGCTGTTCGCGCTCGCCGGGCCGATCTGCAACGCGTTCGGCACGAGCGCGGCCGCATGGCCGCTGCGCGGGCTGGCCGTCTCGCTGCTCGCGCAGAGCGTGTTCCTGCTGCTGCTCGCCGCCTTCATCGCGATCGGCAAGATCAAATACAACGTCGTGCTCGCGACGGTCGAGAGCGTCGCCGAACTGATCGCGAGCGTCGTCCTGGTGCTGCTCGGGGCGGCCGCCACGGGCGCGGCCTTCGGCAACGCGATCGGCTTCACCGTCGGCCTGATCGTCGGCCTGATCGTCGCCAAACGGGGTATCGGCAGCTTGCGAGAAAGCAAAAAGCAGCAGTCTGAGCCGTCCCTGCACCTGATCGTCTCACCGCGCCAGATTCTCTCCTACGCGCGGCCGCTGCTGTTCGTGGACGCCGCCTTTCGCGTGTTCGCGAGCATCGACGTGCTGTTGATCGCGGCGCTCGTCGGCGGCGGTGCACCGGTCGCCGCCTTCGGCATCTCGATGCGCCTCAGCGCCTTCCTCGACTACCCCGCCGCGGCCGTCGGATCGGCCGTAGCGCCGCGATTCGCGCTGCGCGACGAGCGCGAGAACAACGTCAGCTTGATGTCGGAAAGCCTGCGATACCTGCTGATCCTGCAGATGCTCATCACGGCGCCGCTGATCATCTGGTCGGAAGCGATCGTGAACTTGATCTTCGGCACGAAGTACCCCGAAGCGCCGGAAGTACTCCAGGCGTTTGCGCCGTTCGTGTACCTGTCGGGCATCGCGCAGATCACGACGCTCGCGGTCAACTACCTCGGCGAGGCCCGCCGGCGCGTGCCGATCGCCGTGGCGATGCTCGCCACAAACATCACGGTCGATGTGATCCTGCTGCCCAAGATCGGCATCGTCGCGGGCGCGATCGGCACGAGCGCCGCTTATGCGGTGTGGGTGCCCGCGCATCTGTGGCTGTTGCGAGGTCACGTCGGGCTGCGGCTGCGGCCACTGCTGGTGACGGCCCTGCGGACATGTCTCGCGGGCGCCGCGATGGTCGGCGTGCTGGCCGCACTCGGCACCGGCGAGGTTCCGTGGCCGCTGATGCTCGCGGGGCTCGTGGCCGGCCCGACCGTCTACCTGGCGGCGCTGTTCGCTGTGCGCGAGCTGACGCTAGGCGACTTCGCCGCGATTCGCGGCATGGTGGCGCGCCGCGTCGCCGCCTGAGAGGTCCGGCAGCAGCGAGCGATAGATCGCGCACATGCGCTCGCTCCAGGCATCCAGCGAGTAGTTGCGCTGCAGCCACTCGCGATTGCGAGCGCCCGCCGCGGCACGCGCCTGCTGGGGATCGCCGAGCAGCAGCTCGAGCTCTGCGGCCAGCGCGTGCGCGTTCTCGCTTGCGAAGGTCCGCACGGCGGGGGCGCCGCCCCACAGCGCCGTGCCGGGAATGTCGGACATCACGACCGGCAGCCCGCAGGCCAGCGCCTCGCCGACCGCCGAGGACTGGCCCTCGGCTCGCGATGAGCTGACGAAAACATCAGCCGCGGCGAACAGCCAGGCCGAGTCATCGACGAAGCCGGATGTCCGTAGCCACGACGGCTGCACCGGCATGCACTCGGCCAAAAAGGAGCGCATCTCCTCCTCGCCCACCAGCAGGGCGTTCAGCTTCGGATGGCGCTCGGCGATCGACTGCAGCGCGTCGAGGAACACGTCGACGCCCTTGATCCCCGGCCACCATCCCAGGCACAAGACCACCTCCGCCTCGGCATCGAGCCCGAAGCGCTCGCGCGCCGCCGCCCGGTCGGGCGGGTCGGCGAAGCGCTCGGAGACGATCGCATTGGGCACCGTCTCGATGCGACCCCGCGGCGCGCCCCGGCGTGCCGCGAGATTGGACAGCCACTGTGAGACCGTCACGATCCGGGCGACTCGCCGGCGCGCCACGATCCGCTGCTTGAACAGATCCTTGACGCGCTGGCGTAGCGGATACCCGGTGAACCCGGTGCGCACGTGCCAGACGCACGGCACGCCCGCCGCCGCCGCTGTCGCCGCGGCCTGCAGATCGGCGTATGTGAAGTGCGAGTGCACGATCGCGGCGTGGTGCTCGGCCGCGACGCGGTCCAGATGCGCACGCCAGGCGCCACGCTCCTTCGGCAGGATTGACCATGTAGCCCCGACCGCGTCGAGCTCGCCCAGCCACGGCTGGCCTTCCGCGCCGTGTGCCAGCACGAAGTGCGTGCCGAGGCCGAGCTCCGTCCTGACGGCCTTCGCAAGCGCCAGCTCGCTCGACATGAAGTTGCCGAGATAGGGGCTGTTCCACAGCGTCACCTGGACGACCGAGCGCGCCGCGGGCGGGCCGCCCTGGCCCGCCGCGGGGGGTGCGGGCGCACGCCGGGGCGCACGCCGGGGGTGCGCTGTTCGCGGCCGTCTCCAGGTGGGAGGGCGCTGTGCGACGGACGGGGCGCCGCCGGACTGCGAGCTTGCGAGCACAAAGGCGGCTCGCAACTCGCCGGACGCCGATCTGTTCGCCTCGGCACCCATCTTCAGGATCGCCGCAACCGTCTCGCGCGCACGGCCGCCCGCAGCTCGCGGCGGCGCAGGTCGATCGCCTCAAAGCGCGTGTCGGCCGCATACGTGTGGGTTGCGCGCGCACCCTCGACGACGGCGGGCTCGAGGCGCGCGATCTCGTGCTCAGCGTATTCGCGCTCGTTCAGCACGTCGATCTCGCAGAAGGAGATCGCGCCGCCGTAGCGGCGGCTGCCGTCCTGCCCGGGGCGCACCAGCCGTGAGCCCCACCTCTGGATCGCGCCCGCGGGCCGCGCCCGCCGGGCGTCGGAGACGACGGGATTGCGCGGATGGGGATGCCACGGCCCACGAGGCGCATCGGCCCAGAACAGGTGCAACTCGTCGAGCGAGCTCGCATCCGGGGTGGCCACCCCGGCGAACATCCACAGGCGATCGCCATCGGCCATCACGGTTGCATCGGCAACATCGACGTTTTCCATGAGGACCGCCTCGCGCTGCCACGAGCGGGGGAACTGATCCGCGCGATACAGCTCCACGCGACCGGCAGCTGAGGTCTCGGGGATCATGAACAGCTCGCCGCCGTGCGCGAACACGAACGGATAGGAGAGGTGATAGGGCCGCTCGAGCACGCACTCCGGCGGCTCCGCCGGGCTTCCGTCGAGACGCAGCTCGGTATGCGAGATCATCGCCCGCGCCGCACCGAGTGGGACCTCCTCACAGAAGAGATGATGGCGGCCTTCGTACTCGAACAGGAACGGATCGGCGTACAGGTTGCCGGGTCTCCAGCGGACCAGCGGCTGCTCGCTCGACCATCCCTGCGCCGGCTGCGGCCCCCGCTCGCGGACCCGCACCGACCACGGCCTGCGGAAGAACGCGCGCGTCGCGAGCACCCGCGGCCACGACAGCGTCGAGCGCGCCAGCAGCGCGGCGGTGGAGGGTGCCCGGCGGCGCGGAGCGGCGGGAGGGGCGGCCAGCCCGGTGCCCGGCGCGCGCTCGGCGGCACGCGCCACGACGGCCGCGAGCTTCCACAGCGCCTGGTCGCGACTCAGCGTCGCGGAGAAGGGCCGCACCTCCGACACCGTCCGCTCGACCACGACCGTGCCGCCTGCACCGGCGAGCAGAACGTCCGTCTCCACGCAGCTGGCACCGGTGACCAGCGCGCGGCGGAACGCGTCCTCGGCCGGCTCGGCGCGCCGCCCGTGGCGGAGATACAGCACGTCACGAGACTCGTCTACCCGCGGCGGTCGCTCCGCCAGCCAAACGAGCAGCGTCGCCGGATCGGCGGCGGGCACAGCGCCGCCCGGCGCTTCCTCGACGGCCACCCCGGCGAGCGCGTCCGGGCCGAGGCCGAGCAGGCGCCGCTCGGCGGCCGCATGCACGCGCCGCACGCGGGAGCGACGCGCGGCTCCGGCCAGGCGCACCTCGACAACGCCGAGCAACGGCGAGGCCTTGAGCAGGGAGTGGGCGCGCGCCTGCCACGCCGGCGTCGGCGGACCGTCGAGGACGACCGCGATCGGCCGGGGCGCCATGCTCACGCGCCCGTGAGGACGCGCCCACGCTCCTGAAGCAGCTCGCCGTAGAGATCTTCCAGCCTGCCCACGATCACGTCGATGTCGAACTCCGCCAGCCGCCGCTCCCGGCCGCGCTCGCCCATCGCCCGGGCGCGCTGCGGGTCGCGAAGCAGCTCCGCCAGCGCAGCGGCCAGCGCGGCCGGCTCGCGCGGTGGCACGAGTAGGCCGTTGACCCCCGGCTCGATCAGGTCGGGTAGCCCGCCCACGCTCGTCGCGACGACCGGCAGCGCGGCGCCCATGTACTCCAGGACCGACAACGGGCTGCCCTCGAAGTCCGAGCAGCACACGGCGATGTCGAGCGCCCGCAGGACGTCGGGCACGTCGGTCCTGAGACCGGTGAAGCGCACCGTGCCCTGGATGCCGAGCTCGCCCACGAGGCGCTCCAGGTTCGCTCGTTCGGGGCCATCGCCCACGATCAGCACCTGCAGGTCCGGCCACTCGCCGGTGAGCGCCGCGGCAGCGTGCAGAAGCACATGATGGGCCTTCTGCGCGCGCAGCAGCCCGACGACACCGAGCACCGGCACACCGGGCTGAATGCCCAGCTCCAAGCGAATGTCGCGATCGCTCGGCGGCGGCGAGGGCGGAACGCCGTTGGGGATGAACATCGTGCGCGCGGGCGGGATGCGCTCGATCTCGATCATCCGCCGCTGATCCTCGCGAGAGACCGCGATGAACCGGTCCGACGCACGCGAGACGAGCTCACGATCGAGGAAGCGACGCAGCGGCTGCCCCTCAAACGACCAGGTGTGCTCGTGGGCGAGCATCACCGGCACCCGCGCCATGCTGCCGACGATCGCTCCCCATACGTTCGAGCCGAACTTGTGTGCGTGCAGCACGTCGACACGTTCGCGCCGCAGAAAGCGCTCCAGGCGCATCCACGCCTGGACGTCGACTTTGTAGCGCCGTTCCAGTGGCAAGAAGCGCGCGCCCGCAGCCTCGAGCTGCGCGAGCGCGAGGCGCCACGAGGAATCACCCGCCTGCAGTGGCGGCGGCGGCCAGCGGCTCACGCACAGAATCGACTCGAAGCGCTCCGGATTCAGATGAGTGGCGATGCCGAGCGCGAGCTGCTCGGCGCCACCATGAGCGCTCAGCAGATCGACCAGCGTGACCACCCGCGGGCGATCGGTCCGCGGGTTAGGGGAGGCGGCTCGGGGCATGCGAGCGTGCATCGTAGAAGCAGCACGGGACACACCGGCGACTGTGCCATGGTAGGTGCGAGGGATCTAGTCGGTAGCGAACTCGCCGGCGCCGAGCTTGCGCGCCACGGCGAACAGCCGCTGCCCGTCGTCGGCCATGCACCACAGCGGGCGGCGATCCTCTCCCGCCTGCAGGAACTCCTCGAAGCCCCAGTTGAAGTCGACATCGTCGACGACCACCACGCCTCCCGGCGAGAGCACGTTCCACGCCGTCTCGAGCTCCCAGCGAACGTTGCGCGTGGAGTGGAGGCTGTCGTGCACGAACAACTCGATCCGCCCGAGCTCCCGCAACAGCGGGCCCAGCCGGCGCCGGCTGGCGCCTTCGATGTACCGCCACCGCCCGCGCAGGCTCTCGGGCACGGCCACGCCGACCTCGGCTCGGCGCTCGTGAATCGTCAGCGCGGGCAGATCGATGCTCGAAAGGCAGCCGTTGCCCTCACCGGTGCGCTTCAGCGCTTCCAGCACGATGCGGCTGCTGAGCCCGTGCGCGACGCCCGTCTCCACGACCTGCGCCGGGTTCAGATGACAGACCAGGCACCAGAGCGCCCGCGCGAGCCCGGGGTCCGCGTCGTCGTCGTCTCCGTAGTTCTGGCGCCCGACACGCAGGCCGTGCTCGCCCATCGTCCCCGTCGCCGCGGCCCACGCGGGCCGGAACGCCTCGGCATGCGGACACGGCCAGGGAGCATCGAGCAACTCGTGCAGGCGCCGCTCCCAGTCCTCCTCGGCGTGATTCTCCGGTCGCCGCCCTTGACGGGCGGCGTGCTCACGACGGCCGGCGGCCCGCTCCTTGAGTTTCTCCGCCGCATCCCCCGGTTTGGAGAGCGCGGCCGTGGCCGCGCGAAAGACGTACGTCCCTCGCGACGGCGCGAGAGGATCCTTGTACATGGGCGATCATTCTAGACCGAGCGCGCCGTCCGCGCGTGGGGCTGGTTGCGGCGGATGAGTCGGGCGCCGAGAGACGAAGTCGCGCCTCAGCCGTGGCCATCGCCCGAACGCCTGCCGAGACGATCTCTCGCCGACTTCAGCAACGGCCGCAACCTCCTGCGGTAGAGATACCCGGGGCGGGCGGCTCCGCGGTAGGCGAAGAGCCGCACGCGCGGGTGCACCTTTGGGGTCCAGCGAGTCTTGTACACGTCCGCCTCGCCGAGGAAGTCGTAGTGCTCGAGGCCCTCCTCGATCGAGGATCGAAGCACCTCGGCGCGCAGCACCAGGCCCGGCGAGAGACGGCTGTGGGCTTCGTCGAAGCCGGTCTTGATGAACACGCCGCGGCCCTCATAGGCGCATCCGTAGTCGGCGGCGATCGCCTCGCCGTCGAGCTCCAGCATGTACAGGCGCATCCATCCCCGCTCGGCCGCGCTGTGCGCGAACTCGCGGTACAGGCGCTCCGTCGAGGGCCGGCTGAGGATCGCCGTCCCGGTCTTTGCCTTCCACCCGGAGGCCTCCAGCTTCAGGAAGGTGTCGAGATCATCTTCGAAGGTGGGCCCGCCGGTGACGGTCCTAAAGCTCAGCGCGCCCTCCTTCTCGAGCCCTTTCCGCCGCCGCTTGACCTGCGAGCGCAGGCTGCCGCTGACGGCGCCGATCAGCTCCTCCCAGCTCGCGGGAAGCTCGAGCCACGGGCAGAAGGGCCCGGGGACCCGTACGACGCTGTAGCCGGCGCCCGCCAGCGCCTCAGACGCGGCTCGCGTGCCCTCCGCGCCGTCGGGCAGCGCCTGCAGCTGCAGGCGGTTGGCGCCGAGCTGCGCGAGCGCCTCCCACAGCTCGGCCCGCGCCGGCTCGTCGCGGGCGAGCCCGTTCCAATCGCCGCTGTGGACATTGGCCGCGGCGGCGAGCCGGCCGCCTCGCCGGTGCAGAAACGCGCCGGCGCGAAGCGATCCGCCGGCGTCCTTCAGCAGCAGCCAGGTCGGCTCGCCCTCGCCGAAGCCGCTCCACCACGCGCTCAGCCATGCGTGTGTCATGAACGGCGTGCCCGACAGGCGCGCGAGCTCGTCCCAATCGGCGGCGAGTGGGCCGAGCTCTGGATATGTGCCGAGCATTGCCGTGACCGGGATGGCGCTCTCAGCGAGCGACTCGCCGCGCGACCGTTCTCGCGGCGAACTCGGCGCCGAACACGAAGCGCATCACGGGACCGAAGCTCAGGCCGGCCGGATAGCCGACGAAATGAAGGCCCGGCACCGTGCTCTGGAAGGAGCGGTCGAGCAGCGGCGTGCCGAACGCGCTCTGAATCTGGATCTCCGCCAGCAGCGCCGGATCGAGGAACGGCAGCCGGCTCAGGTCCGGCCGGTAGCCGGTGCCCGCGATCACCTGGGCGACGTGCAGCTCCTCGACGCCGCGGGGGCCCTGCAACTCGAGCAGGACACCGCCGTCCTGTGCCCGCGCGCTCACGACCGTGCGGCCCAACGCGAGCTCGACATGGCCTTCGATGCGCTCGCGCAGCCACCATGCGCCCGCGGGACCGAGCGCAGTGTAGGCACGCTTCATCCGCTCGCTCTCGGGGGACAGGTGGAAGGCCAGCGGGTAGTTGGCGTAGACCCACTGCGAACGCCCCTCGCCGAGACCCGATTCGGGGTATTTCCACTTCTCGCTAAACGAGCGCTCGGAGCCCCCGGGCTTGGAGTTCCAGGCGAGCTCCGGCTTGCGTGCGATCACATGAACCTTCGCGCCCTGCTCGGCCAAGAGCGCCGCCGACTCGAGCGCCGACTGCCCGGCTCCGATGACCGCGACCTCCTGGCCGCGCGACTCTGAGGGATCGCGATGTTCGTAGGTGTGCACGACGGCCTGCGGCGGCAGCCCCTGCAGAGACTCGGGGAGCTTGGCATAGCCGGTCATGCCGGTCGCCACGACCACGCTCGCGGCCCGCAGCGTCTCGCCGGTGCTGATCTGCACCTCGAAGCCGCCTGGGACCCGGCGCACGTGCTCGACGCGATCTTCACGCAGCGCGGCGACGGCGTGCTGCTGGAACCAGCGCCCGTAGCGCTCAAAGGTGTCGAGCGGGATCGGCGCCGCCACGTCACGATATTCGTAGCCGGTGTCCTGCTCAGCGCAGAAGCGCTCGAGCGTGTACTCCCCGCGCGGGTGCCCGAGATTCGAGGCGAAGCCCTCGGACTTCAGGAACATGCCCGCCGGCATGTGCTCGCTCCACAGGCTCATCGTCTCGCCGAAGGTCTCATGGCGAACGCCGCGCCCGCTCAGGTGCGCGGACACCGACAGGCCATAGGGCCCGGCGCCGATCACGACCGCCTGCGTGTCAAGACCGCTTGCGCCGGCGACTCGCCCGGTGCTGGTGGATTCACGAGCACCGCTCACCCGCCGGGCCATTCCACTTGCGGCGGTCAACGCGGGCCGTGGGTCGCGGGGGTCGAGATAGTCGTAGCCCATCGGACGGGCAAAGTCGGCTGCGAACAGGGCCAGCGAACGCCCGCGCGAGGGGATATCCGGTCCACTCGGCTGGCCGAGCACGCTCTTGAGCCATGAGAGATCGCCGCCGAGCCAACGCATACGCAGCCCAGCACGATAGCCGGAGACCTCCTGGAGCGGCTCACCGCTTGCCCAGTCGTGCAGCAGGCGCGGAAACGGCACGCCCGCACGAACGGCGATCTCGACGGAGGCGGACAGCCGCGGGTTGATCTCCATCAGCGCCGCTCGCCCATCGGCGTCGCGACGGAACTCGACCTCCGAGTACCCGTCCAAGCCGAGCTCGGCAACGAGACGCTCAGCTGCGGGCGCCACGTCCTCCGGCAGCGGGATGCTTTCCCTGAGGACCGAGTTGCCGCCCAGCGGCGGGAACGTCCGATCGGCGCGCTGGGCGAAACGGGCCCATGTCCTGCCGCGCGCATGCAGGAAGCTGAGGGCCTCGCGGTCGCCGGGCAGCCACTCCTGCAAGACGACGTCGATCCCCTCTCCCAGCACGTTCTCGATCGCGCTGAGCGCTTCGGCGCTGCTCCTCGCGACCACGGCGATCAGCCGCTTGCCGACTCCAGCCTCCTGCGCCCACGAGCGCGTCGGCTTGACGACCGCTGGCAGTCCCACCTCCTCGATCGCGGCCGCGGCATCGCCAGGGTCGGTCACGAATACGCCGCGCGGCGATCGCAGGCCGAGGGTCTCGGCGAAGGCGAGCGTGAGGGTCTTGTCGACGGCGACAGCGAGGGCATTCTCAGGCGCCAGCCCGAGCCCGACGACGCGCTCGACCTCGGCCCGGCGACGGCGCAGAGCCTCGATCGAGCCGTCATGGCCGAGCAGCAGCGAGCGCGGCCCGCGCTCGGCGCAAAACCGCAGCACGGCGTCCACGTATGCATCCTGGTCATCGACGAAGGGGGGTACGACGGCGCCCGAAGCACACCAGCGCGAGACCAGCCCGGGGGCGCGCGAATCGCTGTCGAGAGCACCTACGGCCAGCCCCGCCTTGCCGAGCTCGCGCACCGCAACGAGCGCCTGGCGTTGAGCGGCGTCGACAACCAGCGTGTCTATGGTCGCGCCGCTGGTCAGAGGCCGGTGAGTTGCCGGGGCTTGCGATCTGGTGCTCTGTGCATGTGTCGTTGCCATGGTATCTCCGGGTAGGACGCCGCCATACGGCGCCATCGGCGCCGCCCGGGCGTGAGAAGCTGCGTAACGATTGCATTACGCGCATCGGCGCGAAGCACACGATTCTTGAGATGGAGGGTTCGATGCGCCAAGTCACCTCGAGCGATGCCGCCGAGCTCGTCCGCTTCTACGACGAGGCCTACTCGCAGGATCCGGCGCGCTCGCTTCAATACGCGCGCTGGCGCGCCCTCGGCGCGATCGGCAAGGCCGACCACGTGAGCGAGCTGTGCCGGCGTGCCGGCATCGTGCCCGCGAGCACGCTCGAGGTGGGGTGCGGCGACGGCGCGCTGCTCTGCGAGCTTCACCGCCGCGGCTTCGGCGGACGGCTCGCGGGTGTGGAGATCACCAAGGCGGCGGTTGCGATCGCGCGCGAGCGCCCTCAAATTGACGCCGTCGCCCTTTATGACGGGCGCCACCTGCCCGACCCCGATGGCGCTTACAACCTCGGCATCCTCTCGCACGTGCTCGAGCACGTGCGAGATCCGCCCGCGCTGCTGGGCGAGGTCGCGCGCGTCTGTCGAGCCGTCGTCGTCGAGGTTCCGCTGGAGGCGAACGTCTCCGCGCGCCGATCGCAGAAGCGCGAGCACGCGGCCGAGGTCGGGCACTTGCAGCGCCTCGACCGTGCGGGCGCACGCTCGATCGCCGAGCGCGCCGGCCTTTCGATCGCCTGCGAGCTCGAGGATCCGCTGCCGCTGAGCGTCCATCGTTTCTTCGCGACCACCGCCACGGCGCGGGCGTTGGGAACCGCCAAGTGGACACTCAGAGCCGGCCTGCACCGCTTCGCGCCGTTCGCCGCCCGGCGCCTGTTCACGCTGCACTACGCCTGCCTGTGCGTGCCCGTGCCGGGCACGCCGCGATAGCACCGGCCCTCGCTCACAGGCGAGCAGGTGGCCGGGACGCCCACCAACTCAGCAGGTTCCGTGCGGCACGCACGGCGCGATCGCCCGCAGCCTCGAGACGTCGATCGGCACGCCGACGATGTGTTCTTTGCCGCTCATCGAGTAGACGAACTTCTTCATCTGCCCTTCATAGCCAAAGCTCGTGTAGGAATGGTCATCTTCTTTGATCAGGCTCAACTCGCTGTTGCCGACGCCATTCGTGTCGACGACATAGATCCCGTAGTGCGCCATCGCCCTCATGAGCGCCTGCTGCCACACCGGCGCCCGCGATGCCGCGATCTCGGCATCGCTCATGTCGAGTTGCAGCAGGCTCCCGAGATGTGGGCCGGCGCCGCGCCCCGGACAGACGAGGTCGCCACGGCCTTTTGCGGGGGAGGGCCAGACGTCGCGCCTCTGGACGCATCCCACGGCCATCGCCAGCGCGTGGTTGATGCTGCCGGACGCCAGCTCGGGCGCGCGGATCAGCCCGCCCAGGAGCCCGAGATACGCGGCCTCCGCCTCGCCTCCCAGGCCCGTTCCGATCCCGGAGCCGATCGGAATCGCGCTCGCGGCGGCGGCCAGGATCTGCCCGTGATCTGGGACCCCAGCTCGCCAGAAGTCGAACTCGCGGCCGAGCGCCTGGTCGACGACCGTCATGTGTCCGTCCGACTCGTCCTGCGGCTGCGCGCCGGCCGGGATGTGGAGCTTCATGCGCCGGCACGTGAAGTGTTCCTTGCGGCAGACGACCTTTACGACGGGATCGCCGCGCTGCGACCAGTAGACCGGGCGGCTGCCTTCCGCGCGCAGGCTGAACCCACCGTCATCGGTGGGGAAGGACCACCGGTGGGCGCGCATGTAGGCGACGATCGCGTTCGATTCCGGCGCCAGGCGCGGCAGCGCTCCGATCGGGCGGTTGAACGGCGAGTCGCTCCCATATGGCCGCCAGCACGCGGGCGGCCAGTTGCCCGCCGAGAACGAGCCGAACTCCGAGGAGCAGTCGGCGCGCCGGGCGAGCGCGCTCGTGCTTGCGGCGCTCCTGCCCCAGCTCGGCAGGCGAGCTCCAAACGGCGTCGCGCCCCCGAGGCTCTGCGGCGCCGTCGCGGCGACTGCGGCGCCGGTGAAGCCGATCGCCAACACCAGCACGCCGACCGATACGAGGGCGCTCACGAGAGCCGGCAACGCCAATCGGAGTCGCCGTGCCCCCGGCCGGGAGATCCGCGTCACGCCGGGCTCACCGCACCACCTCGCGCCCGGCCGGCTCTCGCTCGGCGGCCACTCACGGCGCCGGGCGATCCGCCGGGCGGGTGGCGGCGGAGAACAGCAGCGCCAGCACCCTGCCCATCAAGTCGTCGGGGACGGCATCCGGGTCGGCGAGCTTCTGCCGGGCGATGCCGTCACCCAGGGCGTCGATCGCCACGGCCAGCTGCTCGGCGGGGATCTCGAGCTCGAGATCGAACTCGCGCACGCCATCTTCGACGAGCTTCGTGAGCATCTCTCTGACCTGCGCGAACCGCGCCGCCACCTTCGGACGCACGCGGGCATCGCGAACGCCGTAGGCCCAGAACTCCATGAACAGCAGCAGCAGTTCAGGCTCCCGGTCGATCATCGCCATCCACCTGCGGGCGCCGCCAGTGGCTCGCTCGGCCACCGACTCCCGCTTTCCGACCGCCTCCGCGATCTCCCGCGAATGCTCGTCGATCTCGCGCTCCATCAGGACCAGGAACAGATCCTCCTTGCCGTCGAAGTTCGAGTACAGCGCACCCGTCGAGAAGCCCGCCCGCGAGGCGATCTCATCGACCGAGGCGCCGTGAAAGCCGCTGCTGGCAAAGACGCTGCGCGCGGCGGCCAGCAGCCGCTCGCGCGTGTTCGCCTTGCTCTGCTCGCGAGTCATTCGCGAGACGGCCTGCGCGGCGTCCTTCGACACGCTTGATGCGGTTTGTGTAATCGCCATAGCTCAATCCTACTTGACAGAGCGCACACTATTGCGATAGCGTCCGTTATCAGTTCAAAAGATCGCGTCTGACAAGGAGCAGCTTCATGGCGACCGCCACACCGACGTCCACCTCTCCGGAATCAAGCCTGGCCAGCCTCCCCACCGACGCGATCTCCTACACGGATCTGTATGCGCGCTGGGAGCGCGGCAACTGGCGTGCAACGGAGCTCGACTTCACCGAGGACGCCCGCCAGTGGCGCGAGGACTTCACCGAGTTCGAGCGCCAGGCGGCGCTGTGGAACTACTGCCTGTTCTTCTGGGGCGAGGACGCCGTCGCAGACAACCTGTCCCCCTACATCGACGCCGCTCCGCTCGAGGAGCAGAAGTACTTCTTGACGACCCAGCAGGTCGACGAGGCGCGTCACGCGGTGTTCTTCAAGCGCTTCATGCAGGAGGTCTGTGAAATCGGCGACGGCTCAATGTCGAGCGGCCTGAACGCGATCAAGCCCCAGCTGACGCCGGGCTTTCGCAAGATCTTCGACCGCCTCGACAGCATGGCCGACGAACTGCGTGCCGACCGCTCGCCGGCCAAACTGGCCGCCGCCGTGACGCTCTACCACGTCGTGATCGAGGCGGCGCTCGCACAGCCTGGCCAGCACTTCATCTGCAGCTATCTGGAGGAACGCGACCAGCTGCCCGCGTTCCGCGAGGGCATGGAGAACATCGCCGCCGACGAGCAGCGCCACATCGGCTTCGGCGTCAAGCTCCTCTCCGACCTCAACCGCGAAGATCCGGTTCGCGTCCCCAAGGCCGTCTCCCGCATCCTGCGTGAAGTCACCCGCTACACCTCCCAGGTGCTGATGCCGCCCGGATGGGACGAAAGCTATCTGACGGTCTTCAACTACAACTTCGACAAGGTCGGCGTCGAGGGCCTGACCTCGATGACCACCAAGCTGCGCTCGGCCGGCCTGCCCATCGAGAGCCTGCCTGGGCCGCCGCTGTTGCCCCCCGGCCTCTCCCCACTTGAGATCTCCCAGCGTGGGCGCGCACTCGCCAAGGCCGGCATCATCGGCGTGCGCGAAGGCCCGTCGGCGCGCGACCCCGAGACGCTCGCGACGCTGTTCGACACGATCAGCCACCAGGTGAACCCCAATCACGGCCTCTCCCGCCCGACGACGTTCCAGTGGGAGTTCACCGACCCCGACGTCCCCACCTGGCACCTGACCGTCAACAACGGCTCCAGCGTGGCCGAGCAGGGCGAGGCGCTCGCGCCCGACCTGCGTCTGCGCCTCGCCTATCAGGACTGGGTGGACATCGTGGGCGAGCGCCTGGACCCGCTGCGCGCGATCGCCACCGGCAAGTTGCGCCCGCGGGGCAACCCGCTGGCTCTCGCCAGGCTCACGAAGGTCTTTCCCCGGGGCTGAGCGCAAGCGCGCCCGGACGTTCGGCGGCGAGCGCTGCTACCCGGGCGCAAACTCCCGCTGAGCAGCCGGCTGAGCGCCCGAGCGATCGGCGACCGAAGTAGGCCCTCCCACGGCCGCTCGCACGTCGCTCGCCGATCGCGGCGCGGCGGAGGCAGCGTGCGCGGTGAGCGCGGAGGCAGCCGCTCGACGCCCGTGCGTCGTCGCGGGCTGCTCAGGCCCGAACTCGCGACTGGCCCTGCTGGCTGAGCTCTGCGCATACGCTGGCTGAGGCGTGCCGGCAAGCTGGGTCTCCTGCGCTGCCGCACTCAGCGGAGTTGATCTTTCGTAGACGCCGGAGCGGCTTGCCCGCGCACCGTGCGAGTGCTCGCCTCCGCGGGCGGACAGGCGCCCGTGACCCGGATGCTCGCTCAGCGCAATGCAGCCCGCTCCAACCCCCAGCGCCAGCAGACACCCGACCGCGAGCTTTGCGCCCATCGGGCCGCCGGCCAGCAGCCAGCCACCGCCGGCCGCACTCACGCCGGCGGCGCCGGATGCCGTAAGCGCGCCGCCACCCGCACCCGAGCCCGCGGGCAGGGTGCTGCCACCGTGCACGCCCGCGGCCGCACTCGCGCCCTGGCCAGCACCGGCCCCCGCGCCCAGCGCGAGCCGCACGAGCGCGGGTGCCGGGGGCAGGATCGCGGCGAGCCCGCGCAACGAGAGGACGTAGGAGCGGCAGGCCGGGCACTCACCGTGATGAAGCAGCGCCAGTTGGTAGCGCTCCCCCTGCGGATCGAGGATGCCGAACGCGAAGCCTCGCATCAGCGAGCCCTGCTGCTCGCACCAGCCACCGGTACGGATCGTCTCGACCAGTGCCCCCACCTTGCCCGCCACGCCCGGTGCGCCGGCCCCGGGACCCTCCATCAGCTTGCGCATGCGCGCCTCGCTGACGCCCATTCGCGCGGCCGCCTGCGAGCGCGAGAGGCCCTGCAGATAGCAGAGCGCGGCCGCCTGCTGCTCGCGCTCGCTCAGGCGTCCGCGAAGCCCCTCGAACAGGTGCCGCAGCCGCATTCGGTCATCGAGCGCACCAGCGAAATCGTGCTCCTCGGCCTGAGCCTCGGCGAGGACGGGGGCCGATCGGGCTCCGCCGGCGCCGCCGCGCGAGCGCGTGCAGTGCTCCTCGATCGCACGCCGGTAGGTCACCAATGTCAGCCAGCCGCTGGGGTTGGCTATCTCCTGCCCGTCGAGCACTGTCGCATACAGGCCATGCCAGGCCTCGGCGTAGCAGGCCTCCAGATCACTGGCATCGAGGTGTACTCCGCGCGCACGCAGACGGCCGCGCACCGTCGCCAAGACCCGGCCGCGCAGGCTCTCGAACTCCCGGCGCAAGAGGCGCTCGGCGCGGTAGCGGCGCAGGGACGACGGGCTCACCCCGCCGCAGACTATGGAATCTTGCCGTCTAGGCGAATTCAGGTGCGCGGCGCATAGCGATGGTGAAGCATGAACACGTTGCCATCTGGATCTTCGAGCGGGGCCATGTGACAGACGCCCGAGTCGATCGTCTCGCCGATGAAGGAGACGCCGCGCGATTCGAGCTCCGCGCGTGCCGTCGCGACGTCCTCGACGTGAAACGCGACGGGGAAGCGGTGCGCGTGAAACTCACGCCCGATCGCGCCCGAGTCGAGCACCTGGAGCGTGAGGCCGCCCGCCTCGAACTCGGCTCCGGGCATGCGCTCGTACTCTGCCGAGCAGGGCAGGCCGAGAACGGTCCCGTAGAACTCCTTGGCGGCCGGGAAGTCCTGCGTCGGCACTGTGACGAAGTCGACGCCGGTGATAAGCGTGGGGGTGGTGGTCATCGCTGCTCCTGACTGTGATTGGCGGTCGTCGAACGCATACAAGCACTCCGAGCGCGCTTAGGCGAAGTCCGCGATCTGGCGGAGGCTGACCGTGCGCATGTCCTCCCCAGCGCGCTGTGCCTCGTGCCACGCGACGACGCGCTGAAGCGCCTCGTCCAGATCCCAAGCCGGGCGCCACCCCAACTCGCGTTCGGCGGCAGCCGAGTCAAGCGCCAGATGAACGGCCTCGGGCGGATTGTCCGCCTCGTCGGGCTCCCAGGTGAGCGCGCCTTTCCACAGCTCCTCCAGCCGCTCCACGATCCAGCCGACCGTGCGCGCGTCTCCATCGCGGGGCCCGAAGTTCCACGCCCCGGCGGCGTGCTCGCCGAGCCACAGCTCCTCCACGAGACGCAGATATCCGCTGAGCGGATTCAGCACGTGCTGCCAGGGGCGCACGGCGCGCGGATTGCGCACGCGCACGGCCTCGCCGGCCTGCACCGCGCGCACGATGTCCGCCAGCAGCCTGTCCTCGCCCCAGTCGCCGCCGCCGATCACGTTGCCCGCGCGTGCCGTCGCCACGCGTGGGCCATCACCGCCGGAGAAGAACGAGCTCCGGTAGGCGGCCGTCACCAGCTCCGCACACGCCTTCGAGCTGGAGTACGGATCGTGTCCGCCCAGCGGGTCGCCCTCCACGAACCGCCTGCCCGGCTCGCCCAGGTTCTCGTAGCACTTGTCGGACGTCACGACCACGATCGCCCGCACCTCATCGCCGTCACGGCGAACGGCCTCCAGCACGTTAACAGTGCCGAGCACGTTGACCTCGTAGGTCTGCGCCGGGTCGCGCAACGAGCGCCTGACCATCGGCTGGGCGGCGAGGTGCAGCACCACCTCTGGCTTCGTGCGCGCGACCGTCTCACGCACGGCCTCCGCATTACGCACATCGACCGCGTGCTCGCTTACATCCGCCGCCAGACCGGTCAACCCATAAAGCGACGGGCTGCTCGCCGGCCCCGGTGACAGGCCGATCACCTCGGCACCGAGCGACTGCAGCCATAGCGACAGCCACGCCCCCTTGAAACCGGTGTGGCCGGTGATCAGAACTCGTCGCTGTGCCCAGAACTGGGAATTGATCTCCACGGCCGGCGGGTATCTTCACGCAATCGAGACGTCCGCCGCATCCACCCCGCTCGCCAAGCCGCCGACCGCGGAGATCCTCGGCATCCCGCTGGCGGTCTCCGACTACGAGGAGATCCTCGACTGGATGGACGCGACGATCGCGGCGGACGAGCGCACGTACGTGACGGCGGCGGCCGTCAACTTGATCATGTCCGCCCAGGAGCAGCCGGACACACTCGCGGCCGTGCTTGGAGCGACGCTCGCCGTGCCCGACGGCCAGCCGCTCGTGTGGGCGCTGCACGCGCTCGGGCACGCGCGCGCAACGCGCGTCTACGGGCCGGATCTGATGGCGCGCTTCTGCGCGCGGGCCGCCCGCAGCGGGACCCCGATGTACCTCTACGGGGGGCGCAACGACGACGCCCGCGAGCTGCTCGAAAGGCGCCTCGGCGAGCGCTTCCCCGGCCTACGGATCAGCGGCGGCTCATCGCCGCCGTTCCGGCCGCTCACGCCCGCCGAGGACGAGCACGAGATCGAGCAGATCAATTCCTCCGGCGCCGCCGTGGTGTGGGTCGGCACGGGACAGCCCAAGCAGGAGCAGTGGATGCACGAGATGCGCGATCGTCTGTCCCCGCCGCTGCTCGTCGGCGTCGGCGCCGCGTTCGACTTCCACGCCGGCCTCGTACCGCAGGCGCCCCCTTGGATGCAGCGCAACGGGCTGGAGTGGACCTACCGCCTCTCGCGTGAGCCGCGACGCCTGTGGCGGCGCTACGCCCGCTACAACCCCCTGTTCATCGCCGGCTTCACCCGTCAGTACATGCGCCACCGCCGCGATCGATCGGCCGCCGACGGATGAGCCGCGTCCTGATTACGGGCGGCGCCGGGATGATCGGCGCCGCCGTCGTCAGGCGGCTGCTGGCCGACCCGGCTCATGAGGTGCGCGTCGCAGACCGGCGCCCAGCGCCACAGTGGATGCGCGAGGGTTGCGAGGTGCACACGGGCGATTTGCGCGTGCCCGCACAGGCGCTGCTGGCCACCAAGGGCTGCACGCACGTGATCCACCTCGCGGGGATCGCGGGCGGGATCGCCGATGTCCACCGCCAGCCGTACACGCTGATCGAGGTCAACAGCGCCCTCTGCAACGCCGTCATCCGCGCAGCGCTCGAGCTGGAGGTGCAGCGCTTCGTATACGTCTCCTGCGCGATGGTGTTCGAGCGGGCCGAGCTGTTCCCGACACCGGAGGACCATCTCCCCGACTGCCCCGTCCCCCTCTCTGCCTACGGCTTCTCCAAGCTCGCCGGCGAGCTCTGCTGCCGCGCGGCACACGAGCAGCACGGCCTTCCCTACACGATCTGCCGCCCCTTCAACGCCTACGGCCCCGGGGAGTTGCCACACGCCGAGCCGGGGATCGCGCACGCCATCCCCGATCTGATCGAAAAGGTCCTCTCCGCTCGGCGGCCACTGGAGATCTTCGGCTCGGGCGAGCAGACGCGCACGCTCACGCACGTCGACGACATCGCCGATGGCATCGTCGTCGCGATGAGCTCCCCGGCAGGCTTGAACGAGGACTTCAACATCTCCGCCGAGCGCGAGCTGACGATCGCCGAGATCGCCTGCATCGTGTGGCAGGCCTGCGGCGAGGACCCCGGCGCGTTCGCGTTGAAGCACCTGCCGAGCTTCACCATCGACGTCCAGCGCCGCTCACCCTCGGTGGAGAAGGCCCACAGGCTGCTCGGCTGGCGAGCGCAAATCGGATTGGAGGAGGGGATCGCGGCGACGGTCGCGTGGCTGCGCGAGCAACGCGCCTCGACAGAGGGGCCAGCGACGGCGGGCCGATGACGACCGCCGGGCCAAGGCGACGACACATCGGCAGCCATCTATAGGCTGGGCGAATGGCAGGCCAACGCAAAGCGCTAGTCACCGGAATCACCGGCCAGGACGGCTCCTACCTGGCCGAACTGCTGCTCGAGAAGGGCTATGAGGTACACGGCATGGTGCGCCGAGCCTCGACCGAGAAGTTCGACCGGATCGAGCAGCTCCGCGAGCGCATCACCCTCCATCAGGGCGATCTGCTCGACCAGCGCTCGCTCGTCGACGCGCTACGCGCCTCCCAGCCGTCGGAGATCTACAACCTCGCCGCGATGTCCTTCGTGGCCGTCTCCTGGATCCAGCCGACGCTCACCGCCGAGTTCACCGGCACAGGGGTCACACGGATGCTGGAGGCGATGCGCGAAGTGTGCCCCGAGGCGCGCTTCTACCAGGCCTCCTCCAGTGAGATGTTCGGCAAGGTGCTCGAGGTCCCGCAGACCGAGACGACGCCCTTCTACCCGCGCTCGCCCTACGGCGTCGCGAAGGCCTACGGCCATTTCATCACCGTCAACTACCGCGAGTCCTACGACCTGCACGCGACGTCAGGGATACTTTTCAATCACGAGTCCGTGGCCATGAACACGCCGCTGCTGGTTAGGGACGATGGCATCATTGCGGTCAAGACCCCGGCAGATCTGGTGCCGCTGCGTACCAAGGGGCGGACGGTGCAGAACTTTCTTCCTGAGTCCTTCCTCGAGATCTGGGACGGCGAGCGATGGACCGCCGTGACGGCGATGACCGCAACGCGCAGGCGCTCATCCGACTCGGAGCACGACCTCTTGTCCATACAGGCCAGGGCCGGTGTCGTGGATGTGACGGCCCATCACAACATGTTGGACTCGGAGTACGAGAAGATCGCTGCCTGCGACGTGCAGGCCGGAGACGAGCTCGCGGTTGCCACGGAGATGCCTTCTCCGTCTGGTTGGAGTGTGGCCAGCAACGAGATGGCCGAGTTTCTGGGGCTCATGGCTGCCGATGGCTACGTTCACAGGGAAGGCAGAAGCATCTGCTTTACAAACAACGACCCTCTGCTGCGCTCACGCGCGGCTACTCTGTGGTCACAGCTGTTTCTCGGGCAGTCTCGAGAATGGATCGGCAGCTCCGGATGGAACGATGACGTGACAGTAGGCCACGTCAACCTGACTGGCAGCCGTCCTGCAGCCCGTTGGCTGAGAGAGCAGTTGTACACGGCGACAGACTTCAAGCAGGTACCGCCTGTGATTCTAAATGCCAGCCACGAGGTACAGCAGGCATTCCTCAGCGGCTACTACGACGGTGACGGTCTGAAGCGCGGCAACGGGGCATCGATAAAGACCAACAGCCCAGTTCTCGCGCAGGGCGTTTGCTGGATGTACCACGTCAATGGCCAACCGGCCTCCGTCTATGCAGAGCAGCGCGGCGAGAAGACCTACTACCAGCTGAATCTGGCGTCGGCCGTTCGGGTTGGTGCGAAGGGGCAGCATTTACGCAAGAACCCTGCAGAGGTGCGCAAGATCGTGGCGGCCAGCGTGCCAGACGACAGATGGACCTTCGACATCGAGACCGAAAGCGGGAGGTTCTGCGCTGGTGTAGGCCGCGTCGTGATCTCGAACTCCCCACGCCGCGGCCTGGAGTTCGTCACCCGCAAGATCACCTGGCACGCCGCCGCGATCAAGCACGGTCTGCTGAAGGAGCTACGGCTCGGCAACCTCGACGCCGAACGCGACTGGGGATATGCGAAGGACTATGTCGAAGCGATGTGGCTGATGCTCCAGCGCGACATTCCCGAGGACTATGTGATCGCCACGGGCGAGGCGCACTCGGTGCGCGAGTGCTGTCAGGTCGCCTTTGACGAGGCCGGACTCGGGGACTTCGAGAAATACGTGGTCATCGACCCCGCGTTCGTGCGGCCCGCCGAGGTCGACCACCTGATCGGCGACCCGTCGAAGGCCGATCGCGACCTCGGCTGGAAGCCGGAAACCTCGTTCGAGGAGCTGATCCGGCTGATGACGCGCGCCGACCTCGAGCTGCTCAAACCACGCTGACCGCCGATGGCGGTCACGCTGTTCGACACCTCCTCCGTGCTCGCTCCGCTGCGCGGGGAGTTGCGCGAGGCGATCGACCGCGTGCTCGACTCTGAGCGCTTCATCCTCGGCCCCGAGGTCGAGACGTTCGAGCGTGAGCTGGCCGCCTACACCGGCGTGAAGCACGGCGTCGGCGTGGCCAACGGGACAGATGCGATCACGATCGCCCTGCGCGCGATGGGTGTGGGTCCCGGCGATGAGGTGGTCGTGCCCTCGTTCACCTTCTACGCCTCCGCTGAGGCGATCCCGCCGACGGGCGCAAGGCCGATCTTCTGCGACGTCGACCCCGCCACGTTCTGCATGACCGCGGAGACCGTGCGCGCCGCGCTCACGCCGCGCACGAAGGCCGTGCTCGCCGTGCACCTGTTCGGCAATGTGGCCCCCGTCGAGGAGATCGAGGCCCTGGGCGTGCCCGTGCTGGAGGACGCCGCGCAGGCGGTCGGCTCGGACTCCACCGCCGGGCGCCCGGGCTCGCTGGGAACAGCCTCGACGGTCTCCTTCTACCCGTCCAAGAACCTCGGCTGCTTCGGCGATGGCGGGATGATCCTCACCTCTGACGAGCAAATCGCCGAGCACGCGCGGATCCTGCGCTTTCACGGATCGCGCGACAAGGTCGACTACGAGCAGCTCGGCTACAACTCGCGCCTTGACGAGCTGCAGGCGGCGATCATGCGCGTGCAGCTGCCGCACCTGGAGGAGTGGGCGGCCGGGCGCCGGCGTGCGGGGAACCACTACGAGCAGGCGGGCCTGGGAGAGTTGGTGAGCCTGCCGCTGCCCGTCCTCGGCGCGTCCCCCGCCTGGCACCTGTTCGTCGTCAGTCACCCCCGCGTACAGCGCCTGGAAGCGGCATTGGCGGCGGCGCAGATCGGCCACAAGCCCTACTACCGCACGCCTGTGCACCGCCAGGCGCCGATGCGCGAGTGGGGCGCCGGACTGGAGTTGCCGGGGACCGAGCAGGCCGCCCGCGAGCACCTTGCGATCCCGATGAGCCCCGTGCTCACACGCGCGCAGGCGGATGAGGTCGTGGCGGCGGTGCGCGCCGCGGCGCCGTGACCGCTCCTCGCTGCTGACGGGCCTGCCGTCAACGGGCAGCCGCTACGTCGTCGGCGCTGCCTCGTCCGGCCTGGTCCGCTTACGACCCTTGTGGTCGGCCCGGCCGGTGCCGATGCACTCGCGGCAGACGATCCACTTGCCCTCCGGCTGGCCCTCGAACCACGTCCAGCCCGCGCCCGAGCAGGCGGGACAGCGGTCCTTCTCAGAGATGTGCCGGTCGCTCTGCGACATCGGCTAAGCCTACCTGGCAGCCAACAGTGGATCTAGTTCCTCGCGACACGAAGACGAGAGCCCGAGGCAATGCGAGGGCCGCCTCAGCGCCAGCGCTCGAGCAGATCCTCCTCGCCGACCTCGCGCACGACCTTCGCCGGCACGCCCATCACGACGGCGCGCGCGGGCACGTCGCGGGTCACGAGCGCGCCCGCGGCGACGAACGCCTCCTCGCCGATCTCCACGCCCGGCGTCAGCACCGCTCCCCCACCGATGCGACAGGCCCGGCGCAGGATCGCGCCGCGCAGAGACGCCTCGGGCGCGTGGCGGGCCATCGTGTCGTCGTTCGTGGTGGTGACGCCGGGCCCGACGAAGACATCGTCCTCGACGACAGTCAACGCCGTCAAATAGACGTTCGTCTGCACGCGCACGCGTGCGCCCAGCGACACGTCGTTGTCCACGACGCTGCCCCGCCCGACGGTCGAGCGCTCGCCGACGGTCGAGCGCTCGCGCACGAACGACTGATCGCCGAGGATCGCCCCCGCGCCGATGTTCGCGCCGGCGAGCACGATCGCGCCCGCGCAGACGGTGGCGCCCGCGCCGATCTCCAGCCTGCCCACATCTCCGTGCGCGGAGGAGCTCTTTGCCAGACGCGGGCGCTTGCCGAGCACCGCATGGTCCTCGATCGCGCAGCCGGCGCCAATGATCGTGCCCGCGTGGACGACCACGTGCGCGCCGAATGACACCTCGGCGCCGATCTGAACGTCCTCCCCCAGCAGCAGCCCCGGCGCGCGCGGGTCGGGGTGCAGAGCGGGCGGCGCCTCCTCCCGGCTCGAAGCCCCCTCGGGCACGCTCAGAGCCGGACGACGCTGGAGACGCCGGAGGAGCGCGTGACGCCCCGCAGGTCCACCACCAGGCGAGCGCGCTTGGCGATCTGGTCGTGGTCGATGCTCGGGTGAGCGGTGACGATCAGCGTCAGGTCGGCTTCGTTGACAGCCTCCTTCAGTGGGCGGCTCTTGAGGCCGAAGTCCGTCAGCGCCGGCACGTGCGGGTCGTGGTAGCAGACGTCCGCGCCCATGTCTTTCAGCAGCGAGATGATCTTCAGCGCGGGCGACTCGCGGATGTCGCCGACGCCCGGCTTGTAGCTGACGCCGAGCACGCCGACGCGGGCGCCTTTGACGGATAGCCCCGCCTCGTTGAGCGCCCGCTGCGCCTTATCGACACAGTGGTAGGGCATCTGCTGGTTGACCTTGCCCGCCAACTCGATGAACTCCGTGGCGATGTCGAACTCGCGCGCCCGCCAGCTCAGGTAGAAGGGGTCGACGGGCAGGCAATGCCCGCCCATGCCGGGGCCGGGCTCGAAGCGCATGAATCCGTAGGGCTTGGTGGAGGCCGCCTCGACGACCTCCCAGATGTCGATGCCCATGCGATCGGTGAGCATCGCAAGCTCGTTCACCAGCGCGATGTTGACCGAGCGGAAGATGTTCTCCAAGAGCTTCGTCAGCTCGGCGGCCTCGGGGCTCGAGACGCGCACGAGGTTGTCGCACACGAGCCCGTAGACGGCTTCCGCGCGCTCCACGCACGTATCGGTCAGCCCGCCGAGCACCTTGGGGGTGTTGCGCAGGGTGAAGTCCGTGCGCCCCGGGTCCACGCGCTCGGGCGAGAAGGCCAGGTTGAAGTCGCGGCCGGCGGCCAGGCCGGACTCCTCCAGCAGCGGGGCGACGCGCTCGCGGGTCGTGCCGGGGTAGGTGGTCGACTCGAGCACGACCAGCTGGTCGCTCTGCAGCACCTCCGCGAGCGCCCGCGTCGTGTCGATCAGCGGGCCGAGGTCGGGCTCGCGATTGCGTGTCAGCGGCGTGGGGACGCAGATCAGCACCGCATCGGCCTTCGCCAGCCTGGCATAGCGCGTGGTGGCGTGGATGCGCTCTTTGACCTCCTGCAACAGCTCGGAGGGGACGTCCTCGATGTAGGAGTCGCCCGCCTCGATCGCCTCGATCTTGCGCGAGTCGACGTCGACGGCGATCACCTCGCAGCCCTCCTGCGCGAATGCCACCGCAAGCGGCAGTCCCACATATCCGAGTCCGATGATGCCGACGGTGTTCATTTCAGCTCGCCAGTGTAGGGCCTACGCAGGGGGACGAAAACCCCTGATCTAGACGGCCCGCCACTTCCCCGGCGATGGCGGCACGCGCTCGGCTGGCGGGCAAAGGCGCTCAGGATGCCGAAGCGGCGGCCTGCAGCGAGCGCAGGTCGGCTCGCACCATGCGCTCGACGAGCTGCTCGAAGGAGACCCGCGGCTCCCATCCCAGCCGCTCTCGCGCCTTACGGGGGTCGCCCACGCTGGGCGTGCGCTCGGGGGGGCGCACGAGCGAGGCATCGACCCGCAGATAGCGCTCGGCGTCCAGATCCACGCAGGCGAAGGCCGTCCGCGCGAGCTCCGCGACGGTGTGTGGAACACCGGAGGCAAGCACGTAGTCATCCGCGCGATCCTGCTGGAGCATCAGCCAGGCGGCGAGCATCATGTCGCCCGCGAACGACCAGTCGCGCACGGCGTCCAGCGATCCAAGCGCCAGCTCGTCCTGCAGGCCGAGCGCGATCGCAGCGGCGGCGCGGGTGATCTTGCGCGTCACGAACTGCTCGGGGCGGCGCTCGGACTCGTGGTTGAAGACGATGCCGGAGCTCGCGTGCAGCCCGTCGTGCTCACGGAGCACGCCGACGAGCTGATGCGCGGCAAGCTTCGCGATCGCGTAGGGAGAGGTCGGCCGGCAGGGGGTGTCCTCGCGCTGGGGAGACTCCAGCGCCTCGCCGAAGATCGAGCCGGATGCCGACACGAACACGTGTGTCTCGCGGTCGGCATCGCGCGCGGCCTGGAGGATCGCCGCCGCCGAGCCGACGATCGCGTCGATTGTCTCGCCGGGGCGCTCCCAGGAGGCGGGCACGAAGGAGGGCGCCGCGAGGTGGTAGATCTCCGCCGGTCGCACCTGCTCGATCGCCGTGCGCAGGCTCGCCGGATCGAGCAGGTCGCCACACACGAGCTCGACGCGCCCACGCAGGTGCTCGGAGGAGCCAAGCGAGCCTTCGGCGCTCGCTCGCACGAGACCTGTCACGCGGTAGCCCTTCTCCAGCAGCAGTTCGGCGAGGAACGAGCCATCCTGGCCGCTGAAGCCGGTGAGGAGCGCTGTTGACGGGACAGGCACGGCCGGAGCTTACGTCCTCGGCGCGGGCCGGCCGCCCCGCGATCGCCCGGCCTCCTCGTAGGCCTCGGCCAGGCCCGCGGCCACGATCGCAGGTGAGCAGAGCGCGCGCACTCGCCGCAGACCGCGCTCCCCCGCGTCCCGATCGCCGGCCAGGCGACCGATCGCCTGCGCAAGCTCGCGCGCATCCCCGGCCGGTACGAGTCCCGGCTCCTCGACCAGCTCCGGCAGCGCGCCCACGCGGCTCGCGACCACCGGCACGCTCGCCGCCATCGCCTCCGCGACGGCCAGGCCGAAGGTCTCCGCCGAGCGCGAGGGCGCCAGCGCAATCGCCGCGCCCGCGCGCAATTCGGCCAGCCGCGCATCGCCGACATGCCCGAGCAAGCGCACGTCCTGATCGCCCGCGCGCTCACGCAGCGCAGCCGCCTCCGGCCCGTCGCCAGCGACCACCAGCGCGATGCCGGCCTCCCGGCAGGCGTCGATTGCCACATCCACGCCCTTCTCCAGCGCCAGCCGTGAGACCACCAGCGCATAAGGCGCACCGCCACCGCCACCGCCCGCAGTCACCGCGACCGCGGGCTCGCTCGCAAGCGCGCGTACGGGCGTGGCGAGCACGCGCACGCGCTCCCACGGCAGCGGCGCCCCAAGCGCGCGCAGCCGCTCACGGGCGAACTCGCTGGGGACAAGCACGACGTCAGCCTGCTCCACCAAGCGCCGTTGCCACAGGGCGAGCGATGCCGCATAGGCCACCGCCTCGGGCGCGCTGCCGCGGCAGTTCAGTCGCACGCCGGGAAGCGTGTTGCGGCCGTGGCAGCGAGTGCACTGCTCACCGCCGGTGAAGCACACGCCGATCGCGCACACGAGCCGGTACTGGTGCAGGTGCAAGACGACGCGCGCGCCCGCTTCGCGGGCGGCTGCCAGCGCGCGCCAGCCGAGCGCCGGCTGGAGGTTGTGCGCGTGGACGACGCGCGCTCCCCCTACCCGCACCGCGCGGGCAACCTCCTGCGGGTCGAGGCCACCGCGCAGCAGCCCGGCCACCGCCCGTCCGCGCCCGAGCCCGGTCGAGGAGCGCGTCAAGAGCTCCGCGGACTCACCCAGGTGCTCGCGCACGAGCCACATGAGGTCCTCGACCGCGCGCTCCTCGCCGCCGGTGGTGCGGTAGCGGTTGTGCAGAAACAGGACCATCTGTGCGCGCAGCCTATTGGGGGAAACTGCTGCAAACCTAGACTGTCCGACCATGCCCCCCGTCTCGATCCTCATACCTACGCGCGGGCGCCCCTCCTACCTGGAGGTCGCGCTGGCCTCGATCGCACCCCAGGCCGCCGCCACCGGAGCGGAGGTGCTGGTGATCGACGACGCCGGAGAGACACCGGCCGTGCAGGCGCTGGCGGAGCGCTTCGGCGCGCGCTATGAGCCGCACGCGCGAGCGCTGGGGCTGAACGTCGCGCGCAACACCGGCGTCGAGCGCTCGGAGGGTGAGCTGGTGGTGTTCGTGGACGACGACATCGAGGCGAGCCCCGGCTGGCTGCGGGCGCTGCTCCACGCCGCAAGCGAGCACCCCGGCGTGGACGTGTTCGCGGGCCCGATTCACCCACGCCTGGAGGGTCACCCGCCGCGCACGTGCGGACGCGAGGGGCCGCCGATCACATCGCTTGAGCTCGGCTCCGAGGACACGAGCGCCCGCTACGCCTGGGGCGCCAACATGGCGATCCGGCGGACTGCGCTCGAGCGGGTAGGCCCGTTCGACGTGTCGCTGGAGCACGGAGGCGATGAGCAAGAGTGGCAGGATCGTCTTAAGACCGCCTCCGGCGGATCGGCGTGCGTGATGTATGTCGCCGGCGCGGCCGTCGACCACCGGCGTGCGGGGGCCGACGCGCGATTGCGGGCGCTGGCACGCGGTGCCTATGCGCGTGGACGCGCCGCCCGGCGTTTCGACGCCCGGCGCGGGCGGGCTCCGTCGCTGGCGCGCGAGCTGCTGACGCTGGCCGGTTGCCTCGGCCATGTCGTGCGCCGTGCCTGTCCCGCCGGGCTGACGATGGCCGCGCACAGCGCTGGGCGCCTGGGCACAGGTGTGCGCGAACGGCTGAGCGGTGAAAGCGCCGGTCCCGCCCTCGACACCGCGGATACAAGGATCGAGGACTTCCTGTCGGGCACGAGCGGAACCGTCGGCGGGTTGGACGCCGTGCGGCGCGGCCTACGCGACGAGGCGCTCGACGCGTGGGAGCTGGCCAGCGGACGGCGGCGGCGCCTAACGCGGGCGGCCCGAGCGGAGCCGCCACGGCGGCGCGTGCTCGTGCTGGGCGTGGAGCGCCCACAGCACCGCGCGCTCATCGCGCGTGCGCGCGCCGAGATCTGCGAGCTCCCGTCATGACGTCGAGCTGCACACCCGTCCCCCCGGCGCCCTCGGGAAGTTCGAGAACCTCAACCTGCTACTCGCCAAGTGTCCGGCTGCGGGCCACGACTGGCTGCTGGCGATCGATGACGACGTGGAGCTGCCACGGGGCTTTCTCGACCGCTTCCTGTTCCTGTGCGAGCGCTTCTCGCTGCAGCTCGCGCAACCGGCTCACCGCCTGAACTCGCACGCCGCCTGGCCGCAAACGCGGCGCCGGGGAGGCAGCGTCGTGCGAGAGACGGCGTTCGTGGAGATCGGCCCCGTGACCGCTTTCGCCGCGCCGACCTTCTCGACGCTGCTCCCCTTTCCCGAGCTGCGCATGGGCTGGGGACTGGACTCCCACTGGGCGGCGCTGGCCCGCGAGCACGGCTGGCGCTGCGGCGTGGTCGATGCGGTCGCGATCCGCCACCGCGCGGCGCCCGCTGCCGATGCCTACTCGCGCGAGGCGGCAGTCGCCGAGGCGCGCGGCTTTCTCGACGGGCGCCCGTACCTGAACGCACGCGAGGCCCAGCGCACGCTCACGACCCATAGCCGCTGGTGAAGGTCCTCGTCGTAGCTGAGTTCTACCCGAGCAACCGCGATCCGGTGCTCGGGATCTGGGCGCATCGCCAAGCGCTCGCCGCACGTGAGGCGGGGGCCGAGGTGCAGGTGCTCGTGCTGCACCGGCTCGTGCCCTCGCGCGCCGCGCTCGCCTCCGGTCCGGCCGAGGCCGCGGGCGCGCTCGCGGAGCTGGTGCGCGAGCCACGCGCGCAGATCCGCGACGGCCTGCACGTCTCCTACGTCCCCTACGTCTCCCCCGCTCGCGGACGCTTCTATGCGGCGTGGGGCGCGTGGGCGGCGCCGGCGCTGGGGCTCGCGTTGCGCCGCATCCGCCGCTCGTTCCCGTTCGAGATCGTGCACGCCCACAACGCCGTGCCGGCCGGGGACGCCGTCCGGCGCACGGGCGGCCTGCGCTCCGCGCGCACGCCGCTGGTGATCTCCGTACACGGCGGCGACGTGCTGTACACGGCTCCGCGCAGCAGCACCGGAGCGGCAGCCGTCCAGCGCACGCTCGGGAAGGCCCGGCTGGTGCTCGCCAACAGCCAGGGCATCGCCGAGCTCTCGCGCGAGCACGGAGCCCACGAGACGCGTGTGGTGCACCTCGGCGCGGAGGTGCCCGCCGCCGCACGCCCCGCGCGGCGCGAGGGCCCGCCGACGCTAGTGACGGTCGCGCATCTGATCGCGCGCAAGCGCCATGCCGACGTGCTGCGCGCGCTGGCGGTGCTCGGGCCGCGGCATCCGACGCTGCGCTATGCGATCGTCGGCGAGGGTCCCGAGCGCACGGCGCTCGAGGGGCTGGCCGTGCGCCTGGGGGTGGCCGAGCGGGTGGACTTCCACGGACAGCTCTCGCCCGCCGAGGCGATCGAAGAGGCGCGCAGGAGCACGCTGTTCGTGATGCCCTCGATCGACGAGGCGTTCGGCGTCGCCTACGTGGAGGCGATGGCCGGCGGCGTTCCCGCGATCGGCTGCCGCGGCGAGCCCGGCCCCGAGGAGATCGCCGCGGCGGGCGATGGCCTCGTGCTGGTGCCGCCCGGGGACATCGAGCGGCTGACGCAGCGCATCGACGAGCTGCTGTCCGACCCCCACCGGCTGCGCGAGATCCGCCAGCGCGCCCGGGCGACGGTCGCCGCGCACTTCACCTGGGAGAACTGCGGACGCCAGACGCTGGCCGCCTACGAGCACGCGCTGCGGTGAAGCCCGTCCTGTTCGTCACGGGCCACGTGCCCGCCTACCGTGTCGGCGCGCTCGCGCACCTGCACGAGCGCGAGCAGATCGAGCTCGCGCTGTTCGGCGGGCGCTACAAGCACGGCGGCGAAGGGTTTCAGGGGGAGATGCCCTTCCCGCGTCGACACGTGCGCCCGCACGAGCTGTATGCGCTGGCGGCAAGCGGCGAGTACCGCGCGGTCGTCTGTCCCACGGGCGGGCGGCTCGCGCCGCTGGCGACGTGGGCAGGCGCGCGCCGGGCGCGCGTGCCGCTGATCGTATGGGCGTCGCTGTGGGCGCATCCGCGCAGCGCTGCGCACGCGTTCACCTATCTGCCGCTGAGGCGCCTGTACCGCTCGGCCGACGCGGTCGTCACCTACGGTCCGCACGTGAGCGCCTACGTGCGCGCGCGGGGGGCGCAAAACGTACACGTCGCGCCGCAGTCGGTCGACAACGACTTCTGGAGCGCGCCCGATCTCGCGGCGCCGAGCGAGCCCTCCTGGCCGGCGGCCGACACGACGTTCCTGTTCGTCGGCCGGCCGGCGCCCGAGAAGGGGCTGGCGGTGCTGATCGACGCCTGGCGCGCCTCGGATCTGCACGCGCCGGCGAATGCGCTGGTGCTCGCCGGCGTGGGAGCCGACCTCGCCGCGATCGCCCCGTCCGGGGCGCGGCGCCAGGGCGATGCGTGCATCGTCGGCCTGGAGCGGCTCGCGCCGGCAGAGCTGCGCGATGTGTACGCCGCCGCCGACGTGCTCGTGATCCCCTCGATCCCCACTTCCACGTTCCGCGAGCCATGGGGATTGGTGGTCAACGAGGCGATGAACCGCGGCCTGCCGGTGATCGCCTCGGACGCCGTCGGGGCGGTCGCGGGAGGGCTCGTGCAGGACGCGCGCAACGGCCTGGTCGTGCGCGCCGGCGACAGCGCCCAGCTCGCGGTGGCGATCCGGCGGCTGGCCGCCGATCCCGCCCTGCGCAGGCAGCTCGGCCACGCGGGCGCCGAGGACGTGCGAGCGTTCAGCCAGGACGCATGGGCACACGGCTTCTCCGAGGCGCTCGGCACTCTCGGGCTCTCCCGGGGGCGTTGGTAGCGTTGCGTCGCTTGCCTATGAGAATCGCCGCCACGGTCCTGCTCTTCCTGGCCCTCGTCGCGTCTGCGAGCGCCGACACGGGCACGAAGATCATCAACAGGTGCACCCATGGTCAGAGCCTGGGCGGCTTCAGCCAGCAGGACTACCGCCGCGCGCTGCAGGAGCTGCCGACTGAAGTCGAAGAGTATTCCGACTGCGCCAACCTGATCCGCCGCGCGCAGCTCGCGGCGGCGGGCAAAGGCGGGGGATCGGGCGGGGGTGGCGGCCCTACGGCCGGCGCGACTCCGCTGACGCCATCCGAGCGCACGGCGCTCAAGCACGTGACGAGCGCGGGCGCGGCGCCACAGCGCGTCGGCGATCAGCTCGTGCGTCCGGGCGTCGTGCACGCCGATGTCGCCTCCGCCCTCAGCTCGCTGCCCGACTCGCTGCTGGCGATCCTCGTGTTCCTGCTTGCCTGCGCGTTCGCGCTCGGCGGGCGAGCAATCCGAAACGGCGTTCGTGCCCACCGCGCCGGCTGAGCAGCCAACCACCTCCTGGGAGCGCGCGCGGCAAGGCGCGGGCGGTGAGGTGAGCTCGCCGGGTCCGCCGGGCGAGCCGCCGATGCAGCCGCTCGGCCGCACGCTGCCCGCATGGCTCATACGGCTGGCACAGTGGTGGCCGACCGTGCTGATCGCCGGGATCCTGTGCTTCGTCGCCTTCCATGCCGGCGGCGGGCTGAACCTCGGGCACATGACGACTGTGGAGATCGTCTTGACGATCGGCTCTGGGCTGATCGTCGCCTGCGCCGTGCTGCTCGAGCGCTCGCGCGGGCGGGCGTACGGAGTGTGGCCGGTCGCGCTGCTGATCGCCCTGACGGCCCTGACGGCGTTGTCGGTCGTGTGGTCGGTGCAGCCCGACGACAGCTTCAAGGACGCGGGCAGGATGCTCGCCTACTGCGGCGTGTTCGGCATGTCCGTGGTGCTCGCCCGCGTGATCCCCGCCCGCTGGCCCGCCGTGCTCGGTGGCGTGGTGCTGGCGGCCGTCGTGGTCTGTGTGTACGCGCTGCTCACGAAGGTCTTCCCCGACCAGCTCGACCCGGGCGACATCTACGCCCGCCTGCGTGCCCCCTACAGCTACTGGAACGCGATCGGCCTGACGGCCGCGATGGGCGCGATCGGCTGCATGTGGCTCGGCGCGCGCCGAGCGGGGCACGCGCTCTTGAGTGCGCTCGCCTATCCCGCGATGGGACTGATGCTGTTGACGCTGATGCTCGCCTACTCCCGCGGCGCGCTCGTCGCGCTCGTGCTGGGGCTGGCGCTGTGGTTCTGCGTAGTGCCGCTGCGCCTGCGCGGAGCGGCGGTGCTGCTGTGCGGCGCGATCGCCGCCGGCAGCGTGGTGGCATGGGACTTCTCGAGGCACGCGCTGAACAGCGACAGCATCGCCCTCGGCGTGCGCACGAGCGCCGGGCACCAGCTCGGCGTGCTGATCGCCGTGATGCTGATTGCGCTGACGCTCGCGGGCCTGGCATTCGGCTTCTGGACCGGGCGCAACGCGCCGTCGATCATCAGCCGCCGCCGTGCGGGCGCGATCCTGATGAGCGTGCTCGTGCTCGTGATCGTGGCCTTCGCGGGCGCCCTCGCCGCCAGTCATCGCGGCTTCACGGGCAGCATCTCCCACGGCCTGCACGCGCTCACCGATCCCCACGCGGCGGTGCCGTCCAACACGCCCGGGCGCCTGACGGCGGTCGGCAGCGTACGCGCGCGCTACTGGAACGAGGCGCTGAAGGTGTTCAAGGCTCATCCGGCGCTCGGCGCCGGTGCGGAAGGCTATGCGACGGCGCGCCTGCGCTATCGCACGGAGACTCTTGACGTCCGTCACGCCCACGGGTATGTCGTGCAGACGCTCTCCGACCTCGGGCTGGTCGGACTGCTGCTGACGCTCGCGCTGCTCGCGGTGTGGATGGCCGCCGCCGGGCGTTCCACCCATCCCTTCAATCGCCGCTGGACGAGCTGGCGGACGCTGCGCAAATGGCGCGAGGGCGCCCGGCCCGGCTGGCGCCGGCTGACGGTCGGGGGACGGCCCGCGCCCTATTCGCCGGAGCGAATCGGGTTGCTCAGCATGCTCTGTCTGGTCGTCGTGTTCGGCATCCACTCGCTCGCCGATTGGACGTGGTACGTGCCCGGCAACGCCTGTGTGGCGCTACTGTGCGCGGGCTGGCTGGCCGGCCGCGATCCGCTCGAAGCCACCGTGGAGGAGTCTCCGCACGGCGCTGAGAGCGATCCGGGCGACGAGGCGCTCGCCGGCGACGGCGCGACGGCGCCCGCGGGTGCGACCGGCGCCGGCGGCGCCACCGGCGAGCGCGCCGACACAGCCGGTCGCCTGTCGCCGGCCGACCTGCGTGCCCGCTTGAACCTGCGCGCGCTCGGTCCCACGAGGGTGACGATCGCCGGCGCCGTGATCGCCGGGACGCTGCTCGCGGCCTGGGCGCAATGGCAGCCGCTGCGCTCCGCCAACTCCTCCCAGCAGGCGCTTGCCCTGCTCGCGCGCGATCCCCGGGGCGCCGCCGACGCCGCCCATGCGGCGGTCTCGCAGGATCCGCTGTCCGCGCAGGCGCTGTTCACGCTGTCCACCGTGCAGCGAGCCAGCGGCCAGCCGCTGCTTGCGCGCGCCACGCTGCAGCGCGCGGTGCGCCTGCAGCCGTCGAACCCGCAGACGTGGCTGACGCTCGGCGAGTACGACCTCACGAGCGACCCGCGCGCGGCGCTCAACGAGCTGGCGGCCGCCATCTATCTGAACCCCGAGTCCGTGGCTCCGGAGGCGATCGCCTCCGGCAATCCGGAAGCGATCGCGATCCAGAACGATTACATCCAGGCCTCGCGCGCGGTGGCGAGCGCACAGGCAGTCGCGGGCGCACGCGCTCACGCTCGAGGCGTGGCAAGGGCGAGGCGTGCGAAGGCGCTGCGATCGAAGGGCGGGCGCTAGAAGCGCGAGCGCACCGCCGAGGCAAGCAGCACGCGGCGCGCGCCGGGGGCGCCGCCCGCGGAGCGCACCTCGACATCCTGGAACCCGAAGTCCCCGAGCAGGCGGCTGAGCGTGCGCCGCGTGTAGAAGCGCAGGTGATCGGCACGCGGATCGAAGTGAGCATCGAACCTGCGGGCGGACAGCGCCAGCGCCAGCATCAGGGCGCGCCCGTGGTGGGGCGTGCTCAGCAGCAGGGTCCCACCCGAGCGCAGCACTCGCCGCACCTCCGAGAGCCAGCCCGTCGTGTCGGCGATGTGCTCGATCGTCTCGCCCGCCCACACGATGTCGAAGCTCGCATCCTCGAGCGGCCAGCGGCCCTCCACCGGCACGACGCGCAGGTCGAGCTGCGGATGCGCGCGGCGCGCGCGGCGCAGCGGCTCCTCGACAACGTCGACGCCGACGGTCGCGAACCCGGCACGCACGAGCTCCGCCGTCAGCTGGGCTTCGCCGCAACCGACGTCGAGGACGCGCGTCCGGCGGTCTCCGTCCTCAGCGCCGCCGCGCGCGGCGGCGCGCTCGGCGCGCCCCAGCAGGAATGCACGCCGCAACCGCAGGTCGGGCGGATCGGAGCCTTCGGGCACGCCCTCCCAGAGGCTCTCGTGGTAGCTGCTCGAGACCATTTTCCCCGGGGAGGCTAGACCGCGGATCGCCGCAGCACGCACAGACGCAAGGAATCCGTCATAGCTGCACAGAGCTGCGCAAAGCGACTATGTTCCCGAATGTGCTCACGGGTGGGGACCAGACGCAGGCGATCGGACGCACGTGAAGGTCGCATTCGACAGCCGCCCGATCAGCGATCCCCATGGGGTCGGGCGCTACTCCCGCTGCCTCCTGCAGGCCCTGCGCGAGACCGCCGAGCCGGGCACTCAGATCGTCGAGACCCACCGCCCCAGACATGCGGACATCTTCCACTCGCCGTGGATGGACGGAGCGATGCTGCACAGCCCCTGCCCGATGGTCGTGACGCTGCACGACCTCGCGGCGCTCAAGCGCCGCAGCGAGCACCTGCGCACGGGCGTGCGTCCGCGCCTGCGCCAGCTGGCGGTGCAGCGATCGGTGCGCGTGATCGTTCCCACCGAGGCCCTGGCGGAGGATGCGTTCGTGAGCCTCGGGCTCGAGCGCGAGCGCCTCGACGTGATCGCCGAGGCCCCCGACGTTGCGATGTACCCGCGCTCGGCCGATCAGGTCGCCGAGGCGAGGGCGCGGTTCGCGCTGCCCGAGCGCTATCTGCTGTGGGTCGGCGGGCTGCGCCACCCCGATCCGGGCAAACACGTCGCGAAGCTCGCCGCCACCCCTCGCGAGCTGCCGCTCGTGCTCGTCGGACCCACCAGCCCGTGGGCGCACGAGCTCCCCGGGGTGATCCTCACCGGGCAGGTCTCCGACGAGCACCTGGCCGCGATCTACACGGGCGCGCACGCGCTCGTCGTCGCCTCCGAAGACGAGGGCTTCGGGCTGCCCGCCGTCGAGGCGCTCGCGTGTGGCGCCCCCGTCGTCGCCTGCGAGGTGCCGGCGCTCAGAGAGGTTCTGCAGACGCGCGCCACGTTCGTTCCCGCCGGCGACCTGCAGGCGCTGATCGCCGCGGCTGAAAGCGCCACGCGCCCGGCTGCGGCGCCCCCGAGCTGGAGCTGGCAGGACGCCGCGCGCGCCACCTGGAGCGTGTATGAGCACGTGATGGCGCAGGCGGGCGAGCCACGCACGGCCGGCAGAGGACTGCGCCGCCGCTCCGCTCGTGGGAGCGAGCAGGCGCTGTCCGAGCAGGCTCTCTCGAGCTCTCAGTAGCGGCCGCGCCGGGACAGCGCCACGTGCTACACAGCGTCAGTAGGCGCCGCGCCGCGAGATCACGGCGGGTAGCGTCTTGAGCAGGATCGTCAAGTCGAGCGCCAGCGACCAGTGCTCGAGATAGATGAAGTCGAGGTGCACGAGGTCGTCGAAGTCCAGCTCTGAGCGGCCGGAGACCTGCCACAGGCCGGTGATGCCCGGGAGCACCAGGTAGCGCTTGCGGTGCCAGTCCTCGAGCATGTCGTAGTCGCGCTGCGGCAACGGGCGCGGTCCCACGAGCGACATCTCACCGCGTAGGACGTTCACCAACTGCGGCAGCTCGTCCAGCGAGAAGCGGCGCAGGAAGCTGCCGACGCGAGTCAATCGCGGGTCTTCGCGGATCTTGAACAGGGCGCCCGTTGCCTCGTTCAGCTCTTCCAGGTCGGACTGCAGCTCCTCTGCGTCGGTGTGCATCGTGCGGAACTTCAAGCACGGGAACGGCCGCTGGCCGATTCCCCGGCGGGTCGAGCGGAACAGGATCGGGCCGCGCGAGGTCGCGCGCACGGCGAGTACGATCGCCAGCAGCATTGGACTCATGAGCACGAGCAGGATCGTCGCGCCAATCAGATCGAAGGCACGCTTGAGGGCGAAGTCGACGCCCTCGAAGACCGGCGGGCCGAGCTCGAACAGCGGTACCGACTGCCCCGGGACGAACTCCGCACGGTGGATCAGGATCTCCATCGTCGAAGGCGCGAGGCACACGCGCACTCCGCGCTGATGGCACTCGTCGATCAGCTCGACAGCCTCCAGCTGAGGGAAGTCGGGGTCGGCGATGATCACCTCGTCGATCCGCTCGGAGCCGAGCACCTGCTCGAGATCCTCCAGCGAGCCAAGCGAGCGCAGCCCGTTCAATGTCAGCTCCATGGGCGAGAGGAACCCGACGACCTCGATCGGCGCATGGGGCACGTCGCCGAGCGCATGCGCCACATCGCCGATCTGCTTGCCCGTGCCCACCAGCACCGCCCGGCGCTGGTAGCCGGCCGCGCGTAGGACCACGCCCGTCAGCCACTCATAGCCGGCGCGAGCGAGCGATATGTACAGCAGCGCAAAGGCCAGCGAGCCGTAGAAGAGATAGAAGCTCGAGAAGTGTTCGCCGCTGACGACCGCGAACAGCAGCGCCACGAACGCCACCTGGAACAGCGAGCCGACGATCCGCGAGAGACCTGGGCGCTGCGATCGGGCGGCATACAGGCCCGAGCGCGCGAACAGCAGCGCCGTCAGCAAGTACACGAACGGCAGGATCCGTTCGGTTTCGCGCAGCGTGGCCTCGACTTCCACCTCCCCGACCACGAACGCCTTCAGGATCAGCGCCGTGAAGATCGCCAGCGACAGGCAGGCGAAGTCCAGCGCCAGCAACGAGAGGACGCGCGCGAGGCGCCGTGCAGTGGCCATCCGCAAGAGGAACGAAAGCGCCGGAGGGCGCTTGCGGCGCATGTCGCGATCGGAGTGCTCCTTGCGCGCCGTCACCTCCGACAACACGGCGCGCGCGGGCATTGGCGATCCCGTCGCGGCACCCCCTCGGGCGAACCTGGACGGCCTGGAGGACACCGGCGCGGACGACGTACGCGGAGTGGGCGGAGCGGACGTTCGGGTGGAACGTGGTCCCATCTCACTGCTCACAACGCTTCAGACTCGCAGATGTTCCGGTCGTGTGACTGCCCGGCGGCGCACATCCAACATCCGCCGAGACCCACCCTCCCCCGTGCGGCGCTCTCAGGGCGAGCCGCCGCCGATCAGCAGCTCGACGCCCGACTGCTCGATCGTGCGCTGCAGACCCTCGCGCAGAGACACCTCCGGCGACCACCCCAGCAGCTCGCTGGCGAGCGTGATGTCGGGCTTGCGCTGCTTAGGATCGTCCACCGGTAGCGCCTCGTAGATGATCTCCGAGCCGGAGTCGGTCAGCTCCTTGACCGTCTCCGCCAGTTCGAGCAGCGTGAACTCATCTGGGTTGCCGATGTTCACGGGGTCGTGATAGCCGGACTCGGCCAGCGCGATGATCCCGCGGATCAGATCGCTCACGTAGCAGAAGGAGCGCGTCTGGCTGCCATCGCCGAAGACCGTCAGCGGGCGGCTCGCCAGCGCCTGGCGCAGGAACGTCGGGATCGCGCGCCCGTCGTGCGGGCGCATACGGCTCCCATACGTGTTGAAGATCCGCACGATCGCCGTGTCGACCCCCTGCTGGCGGTGGTAGGCCATCGTCAGCGCCTCCGCGTAGCGCTTCGCCTCGTCGTAGACGCCGCGTGGGCCAATCGGGTTCACGTGCCCCCAGTAGCTCTCCGGCTGCGGGTGCTCCTTCGGGTCGCCGTAGACCTCGCTCGTGGAGGCGATCAAGAAGCGGGCGCGCTTGGCCTTCGCGAGGCCGAGCGTGTGATGCGTGCCGTATGAGCCGACCTTCAGCGTGTGCAGTGGCAAGCGCAGGTAGTCGATCGGCGAGGCCGGCGAGGCCAGGTGGTAGACGAAGTCGATCGGCTCCTCGATGAAGTACGGCTCGATGATGTCCACGCCCAGGTGCATGAAGCGCTCCGGATCGCGGATGTGCTCGATGTTTGCCAGCGAGCCCGTCTCGAAGTTGTCCGCGCAGATCACCCGGTGCCCGCGCGCGAGCAGCTCATCGCACAGGTGCGAACCGAGGAAGCCGGCGCCGCCGGTGACAAGACATGTGGACATCGACCGGGAGGATACCCGTGTCAACTCCGGCGGTCCTTATCATCTGGCCCATGGCCTCGACTGAGGAGCATCTGACGGTCGCCCCGATCGTGGGACCGGATGACCCGCGCCGCTTCACCGACTCGGGCATCGAGATCGGCGAGCTGTACACCGAGCACGACCTCCCCGCGAACCTCGACCTGGGCGAGCCGGGCGAGTTCCCCTATACGCGCGGCGTCCACCGCGAGATGTACCGCAAGCAGACGTGGACGATGCGCCAGTACGCGGGCTACGCGTCGGCGAAGGAGTCCAACGAGCGCTACCGCTACCTCCTGTCGAAGGGCTCCACGGGGCTGTCGATGGCCTTCGATCTGCCCACCCAGCTGGGCCTGGACTCCGACAACGAACGCTGCCTCGGCGAGGTGGGGCGCACGGGCGTGGCGATCGACACGATCGATGACATGCGCACGGCCTTCGACGGCATCCCGCTCGACCAGGTCTCCACCTCGATGACGATCAACGCGCCCGCCGCCTGCCTGCTGCTGCTGTACGAGCTGGTCGGCGAGGAGCAGGGCGTGCCGAGCGAGAAGCTGCGCGGCACCACCCAGAACGACGTCCTCAAGGAGTACATCGCGCGCGGCAACTACATCTACCCGCCGGCGCCCACGATGCGCCTGACGACCGACCTGTTCCGCTACTGCCACGAGCGCGTGCCCAAATGGAACACGATCTCGATCTCCGGCTACCACTTCCGCGAGAAGGGCTGCTCGGCCGTGCAGGAGGTCGCCTTCACGCTCTCCAGCGGGATCGCCTACGTGCAGGCCGCGATCGAGACGGGGCTGTCCGTCGATGACTTCGCGCCCCGACTGGCCTTCTTCTTCAACGGGCACAACAACGTCTTTCAAGAGGTCGCCAAGTTCCGCGCCGCCCGACGCATGTGGGCGCACATCATGAAAGAGCGCTTCGGGGCCACCAACCCGAAGGCGACGATGCTGCGCTTCCACACGCAGACCGGCGGCGTCACGCTGACCGCCCAGCAGCCGGAGAACAACATCGTGCGCGTCGCCCTGCAGGGCTTCGCCGCCGTCTGCGGCGGCACCCAGTCGCTGCACACCAACGGCTTCGACGAGGCGCTCGCGCTGCCCACCGAGCGCGCCGCCAAAATCGCCCTGCGCACCCAGCAGGTGCTCGCGCACGAGTCGGGCGCGGCGGACACCGTCGACCCGTTCGCCGGCTCTTACTTCGTCGAGTCGCTGACCGACGAGATCGAAGCGCGCGCCAACGAGCTGATCGGGAAGGTCGACGCGCTCGGCGGCTCGGTCAACGCGATCCAGTTCATCACGGGCGAGATCGACGAGTCCGCCTGGGGCTATCAGGAGCGCTACCGGATCGGCCAGGACATCGTCGTCGGCGTCAACAAGTACGAGGAAGAGGGCATCGAGGTGCCCGACCTGCTGCGCGTCGATCCCCAGTCAGAGCGTGAACAGCTAGACAGGCTGGCGAAGTTCAAGGCCGACCGCGATCAGGCGCTCGTGACGCAACGCCTGGAGGAGCTGCGCGAGGTCGCGCGCGGCAGCGAGAACCTGCTTCCGTCGATCCGCCAGGCGCTCAAGGACCGCTGCTCGCTCGGCGAGGTGTGCGGCGCGATGCAAGAGGTCTTCGGGTCCTACGCGCCCACGTTCTGACGGCGCCGGCGGTTAGGGTCCGGCGATGGCCGTGCTCCCCGCCGTCACCTTCTACTCGGTAGTCCTCGCCCTTCACATCGCCGCCGTGGTCGTCTCCTTCGGCGTGCTGTTCGCCTACCCCATCATGTTCTCCGTCGTCGAAAAGGCCGACCGGCGCGCGCTTCCCGCCCTGCACCGCGCCGAATTGGTCGTCGGGCAGCGCCTGATCACCCCCGGCCTCGGCGTCGTGCTGCTCGCCGGCATCTACCTCACGAGCAAGCTGCACGAGTGGAGCGCCTTCTACGTCCAGTGGGGGTTTGCCGCGGTGATCGTGCTCGGCGCACTTGGGGGCCTGTTCTTCACCCCGACCTCCCGGCGCATGATCGAGCTCTCCGAGCGCGACATCGCTGCTGCTGGAGACGGCGAGGTGACGATCAGCGAGGAGTACACGGCGCTGGCAAAACGCCTCGCCACCGTCGGCGGGCTCACGAGCCTGCTGGTTCTGGTGACCATCTACTTCATGGCCACGCAGACCGGCGCTTAGCGCAGATCGCCCAGCGCACACGGGGGCCGATACCCTGGAGCGCATGAGCAACGGTTATCGAGTCGCCGTCGTCGGCGCCACCGGGCAGGTGGGAACGCTGATGCTGAAGCTGCTCCGCGAGCGGGAGTTTCCGGCCACGGAGATCGTCCCGTTCGCCTCCGCCCGCTCGGCCGGCCGCGAGCTGGAGGACGGACTGATCGTGCGGGAGCTGAGCGAGGAGTCCGTCCAGGGCTTCGATCTGGCGATCTTCTCCGCCGGCGGCTCGACCTCCGGCGAGTGGGCGCCGAAGTTCGCCGAGGCAGGCGCAATCGTGGTCGACAACTCCTCGCGCTGGCGCATGCACGACGACGTGCCGCTCGTCGTCGCCGAGGTCAATCCTGAGGCGCTCGACGATCATCGGGGGATCATCGCCAACCCCAACTGCTCGACCATGCAGATGGTCGTCGCGCTCAAGCCGCTGCACGACGAGGCCAGGATCGAGCGGCTCGTCATCAGCACCTATCAGGCCGTCTCCGGCACCGGCAGGCGCGCCGTCGAGGAGCTGCTCGACCAGTCCCACGCGCTGCTGCACGAGCGCGAGATCGCGCCGCCCGCCGAGTACGCCCACCAGATCGCCTTCAACGCGCTCCCCCACGCCGGCAGCTTCGCCGGCGGCGAGGACCACACCGACGAGGAGCGCAAGCTGATGAACGAGACGCGCAAGATCCTCGGCGACCAGTCGATCCGCATCAGCGCCACGTGCGTGCGCGTGCCCGTGCTCACGGGCCATTCCGAGGCCGTCAACGTCCAGACGCGCGATGCCCTCGCGCCCGTGCGCGCCCGCGAGCTGTTGCGCGACGCGCCCGGCGTGACCGTCCTCGACGATCCCGAGCACGCGCTCTACCCGCTCGCCATCGACGCCGCCGGCAAGGACGACGTGTTTGTGGGACGCATCCGTCGCGACCCTGGCCACGAGCACGCGCTCGACCTGTGGATCGTCTCGGACAACCTGCGCAAGGGCGCCGCTACCAACGCCGTCCAGGTGGCCGAGCTGCTGGACGCGCGCGGACTGCTCGCCGCGCGCGCCGGCGACGATCGCTCCACCCCTTCCGCCGCGTAGCTCGCGCGGCAGCGCCGATCTCGCTGGCCGCGCGCTTGCCAGCGGCGCAAAGCGGAAGGAGTAGCGCCAGATCGCTCGAAATGGTGGGGAGATGATCTCCTCGGAGGTGCAGCGCACACTTGTCAAGTCTGCGCCCGAGCTGTGGGCGGAGTTGAGCGACCCCGCCGCCCTCGCCCGCCACCTCGGCGAGCTGGGTGAGATCCGCATCACCCGTATCGAGCCCGAGCAGCGGGTCGAATGGGAGACCTGCGACAGCGACACCAGCGGAACGGTCGTCATCAAGCCCTCCGGCTGGGGAACCAAGGTCAAGCTGACCGTCACTCGTGAGACGGTCGAGGATGAAGCGCCGTGCGCACCCGCGAGCGATCTTCATGCGGAGCCGAGCGCCATCGACGAGCCTCCCTCGGATTCCATCGCCGAGACCGAGCCGGGCGCAACGTCTCCGGTTGAGCTCAGCCACACCGTCATAGAGCCAACGCCTGAAGCCGACGCCTCGATCGTCGCCGAGTCGAATGTCGATCCCGCCCCCGAGCCTGAGCCCCAGCCCGAGCCGGCGGCCGAGCCCGAGCCGACAACGGCGGCGGCGCTTGAGCTCGTGCCCGACCCGGAACCGCGCCGCGGCTTCTTCGCCCGTCTGTTCGGCCGCCGCCGCGTGCAGGCTCCGGTGGAGCGCGATCCGCTCGCCGACGATGCGCACGGGGACGAGCCGGTTGAGCACACGGCCGTGACCGAGGGCTCCGCCGAGCCTCACGATGAGGGTGGCCATGCGGAGACCGCGCCCAAGCCGTCGGACGCTCACGCCGCGTGGGCGGCATGGGCAGCACCGACCGCACCGGCGCCGGCAGCCGAGCCGGAGCTCGCGCCAGCCGCCAGCTTCAAGAATCAGCCGGAGCCCGTTACGGCCGAGCCGCACCCCCCGGCGAGCGTCGAGCACGCCTTCGCGATTGTGGAGCCGGCGATCGAGGACGTGCACGCGACCGGGGCGATCGGCGCACCGGGATCGCCTATGGACTCCCACGGGCAGGCCGACCAGTCCGAGCTAGCAGCCGGGGAGATCGCGGACATCTCAGCGGGGATCAAGGCAGATGAGGAAGTGGCGGCGGAAGAGGTCACGGCCGTGCTCACAGGTGTGCTTGACCGGCTGGGCGCCGCGCATCACCGGCCGTTCTCGCGGGCCTGAACGGCCGCGCGCGGATAACATCCGCCTCCGATGGCCGGCAGCTCGCACGATCGACAGTCAGACGCCGCGCTGCTGGCGGCTTCCCGCAGCGGCCACCGCAAGGCGCCGCGCCAGAAGGCGCCGGAGACCTACGAGGAGAAGCTCGCGCAGCTGCACGAGCTGCGCGAGGCCGCCCTGCACTCGGCCCCGGAGGCGGAGGAGAAGCAGCACGCGCGCGGCAAGTACACCGCGCGCGAGCGTGTGGAGAAGCTGCTCGACGAGGGCTCCTTCCAGGAGCTCGACACGTTCGTGCGCCATCGCACCTACGACTTCGACATGCAGAAAAACCGGCCGTGGGGCGACGCGGTGGTGACCGGTCACGGCACGATCGACGGCCGCAGAGTGTGCGTGTTCAGCCAGGACTTCACCGTGTTCGGCGGCTCGCTGGGCGAGGTGATGGGCGAGAAGATGGTCAAGCTGATGGACCTGGCGGCGAAGATCGGCTGCCCGGTGATCGGCATCAACGACTCCGGCGGCGCTCGTATCCAGGAGGGCGTCGTCTCGCTCGGCGCCTACGGCGATGTGTTCGTGCGCAACGTCAAGTGCTCAGGCGTGATCCCGCAGATCAGCCTGATCATGGGCCCATGCGCGGGCGGCGCCGTCTACTCCCCCGCGATCACCGACTTCATCTTCATGGTCAAGGAGACCTCGCACATGTTCATCACCGGCCCCGACGTGATCAAGACGGTCACCGGCGAGGAGGTCGGCTTCGAGGAGCTGGGCGGCGCGATGTCGCACAACACCAAGTCGGGCGTCGCCCACTTCGCCTCCGACGACGAGGACGCGTGCCTGGAGGACTGCCGCTACCTGATCAGCTTCCTGCCGCAGAACAACCTGCAGACGGCGCCGCGCGTGCAGCCGACGGATGACCCACAGCGGATGGACGAGGAGCTCGACAGTGTGGTGCCGGAGAACCCGAACAAGCCGTATGACATGCGCGAGGTGGTGAGGCTGATCGTCGATGACGAAGAGTTCTTCGAGGTGCACGAACACCATGCCAAGAACATCATCTGCGGCTTCGCGCGCCTGGACGGCTTCTCGATCGGGGTCGTCGGCAACCAGCCGGCGCAGCTGGCGGGCGTGCTCGACATCGACGCCTCCGCCAAGGCGGCGCGGTTCGTGCGCACGTGCGACGCCTTCAACATCCCGATCCTCACGTTCGTGGACGTGCCCGGCTTCCTGCCGGGGACCAGCCAGGAGTGGGGCGGCATCATCCGCCACGGGGCCAAGCTCCTGTACGCGTTCACCGAGGCGACCGTGCCGAAGCTGACGGTGATCACGCGCAAGGCATATGGCGGCGCCTATGACGTGATGGCCTCCAAGCACATGCTCGCGGACTTCAACTTCGCCTGGCCGACCTCAGAGGTGGCTGTGATGGGCCCGGAGGGCGCCGTCAACATCATCTACCGACGGGACATCGCCGGAAGCCCGACGCCGGACGAGCGCCGCGGCAAGCTGATGGAGGACTACAAGGCGCGCTTCGCCAACCCCTACACGGCGGCCGAGCGCGGGTACATCGACGACGTGATCGTCCCGCACGAGACGCGCCCGAAGCTGATCGTCGCGCTGCACACGCTGCAGAGCAAGCGCGAACCGGGGCCCAAGCGCAAGCACGGCAACATCCCGCTCTAGGCTCGATCAGACACTGCGCTGCGTTCGTGCGCGAGTCCAGCTATGGAGAATGCCCAGACGCGCAATGGTCGCTTGTCGCCATTGCTGATAAGACGAGCGCCGAGTTTGGGGGCCAGCCATGTAGGTGGGGTTCTTCTTGACGAAGAACGGTCGTCCGGTCGTAAGTGTCTCCAGCCCAGCGGCGTCGAACAGTCGCCGGTATGCCTGTAGGTTCAGCGCCCACCAAGTGGGCCACCCGTGGGCCTCGAGACGCGCAACTGGCTGTTTCGGGTGCAGGATCGTGAGCGGTGGGGACAGTGCGTCAACTGACAACAGCTCACCACGAAGAACACTGCCGACCGCGGTAAGGGCTGCAACTGGGTCCCGTAGGTGCAGCAGTAGGCTCCCCATGAAGGCAAAGTCGAATTCTCCGACGATCTCTGGCGTCAGTTCGTAAACCAAGAGCCCGCGCCACTGCACCCTCGATCCGAGAGCCTCGTGTGCGATGTCAAAGCCGCGGCGCCTGGTCGACTTACGACTCTCTGCCAACTTTCGCTCTGCCCCGGCGTTACCGGGCCAGTCCAATTGAGACACATCGGGCAGGTCGACAGCCACAACCTCTGACGCCCCTCGACGCTCCATCTCAAAGGCCCAGAAACCGTCAGCCGTACCCACATCGAGGCAGCGCAGACCCTCGAGTGAGTCCGGCAGCGGCACCCGTTTGAGCTCGTCAATGGTGTCGTACTGACCGGAGGTCGCAATGTCTCCCGGCAAACGAAGAGACTGATACCAAGTCACCTCCGCTACCTGCTCTGCCAGTCGTCGAGTAGCGGTCTCGGTCATCCGGAAATTCTAACATTTTGAGTTTGGGATGATCGACATATTTAGAATGCGGCTCGGCGACCGCCGTTGGCAAGACGCCGGACCGGTGTCCTTTCGGCCGGTGCCGATTAGATGCTCGGCCGCCCTCCGGAGATGTGACCGGACTCGTCAGTCGCCCGCCAGATCACGGCGGCCGTTTCGCTCTCCGAGCCACAACCACCAAGGGTAGGTGGCGAACAGCAGCGCCGAAACTACATGTGTGCGCTTGCCGGCGCGCCGGTGATCGATGTGGAAGACGCCCGAGTTGAGCATCCAGTCGCGGCCGTCCTCGGCGCGGCAGAGCTCCCAGATCGGCTTCGTCCACGGGCGGTTCAGGTACAGGGAGATGCTCGTCGCCAGGAACACGCTCGCCGTGGCCGTGTGCAGCGCACGCGCGGCCGGCGTTCGCTCCGGCATCAAACGGCCGTAGGCGCGGCCGGTCGCGTACAGCCAGGGCGGGTCGATCAGGAAGGACATGGGATCTCCTCTGTGGTGGGCCGCCGAGCGGCGGCGGAAGGGTTGGGTGAGGGCGCGATCTGCGACGGCACCGCCCGCCCGAGCAAGCAAAAGGCAAGGCGGGTGGCAAGCGCCATGATCGTCAGCTGCGGGTTCACGCCGAGGGCACTCGGCACGACCGAGCCATCGGCAACGTGCACGCCCGCCACGCCGTGCAGCGCGAGCTCGCCATCGGTCACACCGTGTGTCGCGCGCGCGTCCGCTCGGGCCGTGCCGAGCGGGTGGAAGGCCATCAGCTTCAGGTCGCGGGCGCGGGCGCGGCGCGGGGACACTCCGTCGGGCAGCGGCAGGTACACCTCGCGCGCCCCGGCGGCCAGGAACAGCTCCTGCATCCGCGCGAGCCCGGTTCGGAATCTCGACACGTCCTCCGCGCACAGGTCGTAGCGGATCACCGGCCGTCCGCCAACGGAGCGCACGCGGCCACGCGAGCTGTCGCTGACCATTAGCCCGAACTGAGCGAGCTTGCGGTAGCTGGCCATCGCCCGCGTGTGACGCTCGCCGGTCAGCGGCAGCGCCATTGCCGCGTAGGCCGGTGGCCCGGCGACACCCTCGAACATGACGCCTTCGGAGGCGAACTCGTCGATATAGAAGCTCTGCGGCACGCCACGAGCCATGTCGACGGTCTCGTCCATCAGCGCGAAGCCGGCCGTCGCCGGATGCAGCGCGAGGTTGCGCCCGCGCTGGCCGGAGGCGTCGCTAAGGCCGCTGCGCTCGAGCAGCAGCGGCGTGTGGATCGTGCCGCACGCGAGCACCACGGCGGGGGCGCGCACCTCCAGGTCGCGGCCGTCGGCGAGCCGCGCACGCACGCCGCGCGCCGCACCGCGCTCGATGACGACCTTCTGCACGTCGGCGCCCGTGATGACCTGCGCGGAGGCCGTCACGGCGCGGGGAATGTAGGTGATGCCGGTGTGCTGCTTGGCGGAGGTCGGGCAGCCGAACACGCACACGCCCGAGCCGACGCAGCCGCGTGCGTTGCGCCGCAGGTACCCATGCGACCAGCCGAGCCGCTCGGCGCCGCGGCGCGCCACGGCGGCGTTCGCCCCTGCCAGCTCGGGCGTCACCTCCGCCACCGACAGCGCGCGCTCGACCCGTTCGAAGCACGGGCGCAGGATCTCCTCGTCCAGCTCCAGCCCGAACTCGCGAGCCCAGCGGTCGAGCACTCGCGGTGGAGTCCGAAAGCAGGTGCCGGAGTTGACGAGCGTGGTGCCGCCGATCCCGCGGCCGAGCGGCAACACGATCGGCGGAGCTCCCACGGTGGCCGACTGCCCACCGTCCCGGTACAGGCGCGCGAGCATCTCAGGCGGCCGCGCGGTGAAGCCGTCCGGGTCGTGCGTCGGCCCCTGCTCGAGCAGCACCACCCGCGCCCCGCCCTCGGCCAGCTCGGCGGCCACCACGGCGCCACCGGCGCCGGCGCCGACGACGCAGAAGTCCGCGTCAAGGCTCTTTGCGCCCCGCTCGATCATGGCCGCCCCTCGGCGCGGCGCAGCCCACGACCGCGAGCCGCCACGGCCGCGGCGTCCCAGCCGAGCGAGCGCGCGAGTGCCGGATCGTCATAGCGGCCGAGGGCCAGCGTCGCGGACGCCGCCTGCTCGGCCAGCGGCATGTGGGCGAGCAGGCTCGCGCCACGTGGCCGACGCTCCAGCGCGAGAAGCACACGCAGGGCGGTCCGCTGCGGCCAGGGAGCGGATGCGATCAGGCTCTCCAGGCCCGCCGTGCTCATCCGAGCATCCAGCTTCCCTGTCCGGCCGCCAGCTCATCGACGGCCGCGGCCGCGGCCGTGGCGTCGCCGTCGTTGACAGCCACGGCCGCGCGCGCGTAGAGACCGCCGAGCTCCGCCCGATGGGAGACGAGCGGCGCGAACGCGCCGGCATGCGGCAGGTAGAGCTCGCGCACCGAGTTCATGACGAGCTGGAATACGAGGTTGCCGGCCGCCTCGACGAGCGTGGCCATGAACGACCAATCGGCCAGCAGCGCCGAGCCATCGTCGGCGGCGATCGCGACGGCATCGGCAAGCTCCAGCAGCGATGCGGCCTGCTCCTCGGAGCGGCGCCCGGCCGCCAGCCGCGCGGCCTCGACGAGCAACAGCCGCCGAGCCTCGAACAGGTCCCTCAGAAGCTGCTCGTCGGCGCTTCCCCGCAAGACGAGCGCCTCGAGCCCGCCCGAGCGCCGCCAGTCCAGCACGCGCGTGGGCTCGCCGTGGCGGACCTCGACGAGGCGCAACTGCTCCAGTCGCCCGAGAGCCTCGCGGACCGAGGCCATGTTCACCTCCAGATCAGCCGCCAGAGCGCGTTGCGAGGGCAAGCGCTCGCCGGGGCGGTAGCGGCCGCTGAGGATCGCCTCGCGCAGCTGCGCGAAGACATGGTCGGGAACAGACATGCGGGGGATCGAGGAGAGCGTGCGGACAGTGTACTGGTGTTCCGAACAGTGCCACGCGGGCGCCACCGGGCGGCGCGAGCCATGCGTCACAATGCGCGGATGCCAGCAGCGCACCCTCGGCTGAAGCTCATCGCTCCCTCCGCCTCCCCCGAGGAGGCGGCGGCGGTCGTGGCCGCGCTCGAGCGCTTCATGCGGGCCACCGCGCCGGCGCCGGCGGCGGCCGCGAGCGAGCCCGATCGGTGGCAGCGCGCGGCTATCCTCGAAGGCGTGGAACGCGAGGGGCAGGGCGATGTTCCCGACCCCTGGATAAATACCTAAAAGCCGCTAGGCTTTAGCATCAATATTCAACTCGTCGGCCGTACATCGTCGAAAGCAGACCGGGTCACGCGCCCGGATTTGGAGGATTCGTAATGGAGCCAGTTTCCGTTCCCGCCCAGCGCGGCACGCTGGAGGACCCAGAGGTGCTCCAGAACGTGCCTGGGCACGTGATCCCGATCCTGCAGCGGGAGTACGACGACTTCAAGACCGAGGCAACCAAATTCCTCGAGGGCGCGACGGAGGAAGACGAGTTCATCAAGTTCCGCCTGAAGCAGGGCGTGTACGGCCAGCGCCAAGCCGATGTGCAGATGATCCGCGTGAAGCTCCCGTTCGGTGGAGTCACGCCCGAGCAGATGGAGTCCTTTGCGAGCGTGGTCGAGAAGTACGTGCCGCTGAACAAGGGCCACATCACCACGCGCCAGAACATCCAGATGCACCACGTCCCGCTACTTGACGCCGAGAAGCTGATCCGCGAGATCGGCGAGTCGGGGCTGTCAAGCCGCGAGGGCTGCGGCAACACGATGCGTAACGTGACCGGCGACCCGTGGGCTGGCGTGGCCAAGGACGAGCTGTTCGACCTGACGCCGTACGCGGGCGCCTACGTGCGCTACTTCGTGCGTCATCCGACCACCCAGGGGATGCCACGGAAGGTCAAGACGTCCTTCGACGGCGGTCCGCGCGACCGCGCGATCAGCGGCATCCACGACGTCGCCTTCAGGGCCCGTGTGAAGAACATCGAGGGCCGGGGAGAAGTACGCGGCGTGGAGATGATGGTCGGCGGGGGCACGTCGATCATGCCGCGCGTGGCGCCGGTGCTGTACGAGTTTCTGGAGCTCGATAACGGCGAATACCTGAAGGTCACCGAGGCGGTCATGCGCATCTTCGACCGCCAAGAGTGGCTGCGCGTCAACCGCGCCCGCGCGCGAATCAAGGTGTTCGTAGACAAGTACGGGATCGAGGAGCTGCGCAAGCAGGCCGAGGAGGAGATGCAGGGCGATTGGGTAGCCGAACGCGACTTCTCGATCGAGAATCGCCTATTCGCAGACGACGAGCGCGAGGGCGCTCCCGCCGTGCCGCAGAGCTACGGCAGCCCCAATGGCGACATCTCCGAGTTCGAGCGCTTCCGCGCCGCGAACGTGCGCGAGCAGAAGCAGGAAGGCTTCGCGACGGTCGAGGTGAAGGTGACCCGCGGTGACCTGACGCCCGAGCAGTTCAGGGGCCTCGCGCAGATCATGCGCTCCTACTCCGGCGGCTACGCGCGCACGACCGTACAGCAGAACTTCGTCCTGCGGTGGGTGCGCGAGGAGTGCGTGTATGACCTCTGGAAGGCGCTCTCGGAGCTGGACCTCGGCGATGTTGGATCGCGAGAGATCAACGACGTCGTCTCCTGCCCAGGCACAGACTCGTGCAAGCTCGGGATCACCAGTTCGATGGGCCTGAACGAGGCCGTGCAGGAGCGGATCGAATCGCTGAACATCACCGACGAGCTGACGCGCAAGCTGAACGTCAAGATCAGCGGCTGCCCGAACGGCTGCGGCCAGCACCACGTCGCCAGCATCGGCTTCACGGGCGCGTCGATCAAAGTCGGCGAGCACACGATCCCCGCCTACATCCCCCATGTCGGTGGCGTGTTCGAAGGCGGCGACGTCGAGTTCGGCACGCGCCTGAAGCTGCGCCTGCCGTCCAAGCGCGTCCCGGATGCGATCGAGCGCTGGATCGGCCAGTACGAGGCCAACCGCAAGGACGGCGAGGGCTGGAAGGAGTACCTGTCCCGCGTCGGCGTGGCCGAGCTGGAGGCCGAGGTCAAGGATCTGTCGATGCCTGTCGACTTCGGGTTGGAGACGATGAACCAGTTCATCGACTGGAACCGCAATGTCCCGTTCGAAGTGATTCGGGGCGAGGGCGAGTGTGCTGTATAGCTGCCACGAGCAAGCGAGACGAGACGATCTGATGACTCCACCAATCCCCCACACGCCGAGCGTCAGCCCCGAGCTCGACCCGGCGCTCAGCCTGACCCACACGCTGCGCGAGGCCGCGCGCCACGGCGAGCGCGCCGTGCTGCTGTGCTCGTTTCAGAAGGAGGAGTCGGTGCTGCTCGACGAGCTGCTGCGACTCGACCAGGGAACCGGCGAGGCCGTAAGGATCGTGACGATCGACACCGGCGTGCTGTTCGAGGAGACGCTGAAGACGTGGCGGGCGTTCGAGGAGCGCTTCGGCGTGAAGATCGAGGTGCGCGACGCGAGCAACCCCGAGCAGCCGTGGAGCGGGCCCGAGCACTGCTGCTCGGCCGCGAAGGTCGCGGCGCTGGAGAGCTCGCTGGCCGGCGCCGAGGGCTGGATCACGGGCATCCGCCGCGAGCAGGGACCGACGAGGGCGAAGACAGAGCTGATCGAACGCGACGAGCAACGTGGCCTGTGGAAGTACAACCCGCTGGCGCACTGGACCGACAAGGATCTGTGGCGGCGCATCTCAGAGCGCGATCTTCCCTACAACCCGCTTCACGATCAGGGCTACGAGTCGATTGGCTGCGCCCCGTGCACGCTTCCGGGAGCCGGCCGCGAGGGCCGCTGGGCCGGGACCGACAAGACGGAGTGCGGGTTGCACGTAGAGATCGTCAGCTGATGGCCGTCGCGACGCGCCCCCAGCTGAGCCACCTGCGGGCGCTCGAGTCGGAGGCGATCCATGTGATGCGCGAGGTGGCGGCGGAATTTGAGAAGCCGGTGCTGCTGTTCAGCGGCGGCAAGGACTCGATCGTGCTGCTGCGGCTGGCGGAGAAGGCGTTTCGCCCGGCGCCGTTCCCGTTCCCGCTGATGCACGTGGACACCGGGCACAACTTCCCGGAGGTGATCGAGTTCCGCGACCGCCGCGTGGCGGAGCTGGGCGAGCGGCTGATCGTGGCGAGCGTGCAGGAGTCGATCGACAAGGGCCGTGTGGTCGAGGAGACCGGGCCACGGGCCTCGCGCAACCAGCTGCAGACGGTCACGCTGCTCGATGCGATCGCCGAGCACGGCTTCGACGCGGCGTTCGGCGGCGCGCGGCGCGATGAGGAGCGAGCGCGGGCGAAGGAGCGCGTGTTCTCCTTCCGCGACGACTTCGGCCAGTGGGACCCGAAGAACCAGCGCCCGGAGCTGTGGAACCTGTACAACGGGCGCATCAAGAAGGGTGAGAACGTGCGCGTGTTCCCGATCTCCAACTGGACGGAGCTGGACGTGTGGGAGTACATCGACTCCGAGCGGCTGGAGGTTCCATCGATCTATTTCTCGCACGAGCGGCAGGTGTTCAAGCGCGACGGGATGCTGTACGCCTGGCGCGAGGGCACGGAGCTGATTGACGGCGAGGAGATCTTCTCCGAGACGGTGCGCTATCGCACGGTCGGGGACATGAGCTGCACCGGCGGCGTGCTCTCACAGGCGAGCACGCTCGACGAGGTGGTCGTGGAGATCGCCGCGACGCGGATCACCGAGCGCGGTGAGACGCGGGCGGATGACAAAGTCTCCGAGGCGGCGATGGAGGATCGCAAGAAGGCCGGCTACTTCTGATGCGAGGGGGACGCCGTTTGAGGGGCGCGCTTCGCGCGCGGGAGCGCGTGCCGCGTGGAGGGCAGGCGGCGAGGTGACACTGGACCTGCTGCGTCTGACGACGGCGGGGGCTGTCGACGACGGCAAGAGCACGCTGATCGGCAGGCTGCTGTTCGACACCAAGCAGGTGTTCGAGGATCAGCTGGAACACGTCGCGGAGGCGAGCGAGCGGCGCGGCGGCGCGGGCACTCTCGATCTGGCGCTGCTGACCGACGGCCTGCGAGCCGAGCGCGAGCAGGGGATCACGATCGACGTCGCCTACCGCTACTTCGCGACACCGGCACGGCGCTTCATCATCGCCGACTGTCCGGGCCATCAGCAGTACACGCGCAACATGGTCACGGGCGCCTCCACGGCGGATCTGGCGGTCGTGCTGGTCGACGCCCGGCGGGGCGTCACCGAGCAGTCAAAGCGCCACGCGTTCATCAGCACGCTGCTGGGAATCCCGCACATGGTCGTGGCGATCAACAAGATGGACCTGGTCGATCATTCCCAGGAGCGCTTTCAGGAGCTGCTCAAAGACTTTGAAGCGTTCGCCTCGGGGTTGAGCGCAGGCGAGGACATCACCTACATCCCGATCTCGGCGCTGGACGGCGATAACGTGGTCGACCGCTCGCAGTCGATGGACTGGTACGAGGGCCCAACGCTGCTGGAGCTGTTGGAGCAGGTGGAGGTCGCCTACGACCACCCCTACGACCGGCCCGCGCGCTTTCCCGTGCAGTGGGTGATCCGGCCGGCGAGTGGGCCGGCAGCGGGCGAATACCGTGGCTACGCAGGTCAGCTGGCGAGCGGGGCGCTGCGCCGAGGCGAGGAGGTGGCGGTGCTGCCCGGCGGGCAGCGCACGCGGATCGCGGCGATCGACACCTATGACGGCGAGCTGGAGGAGGCGATGGCGCCGATGTCGCTGACATTGCGCCTGGAGGACGAGTTGGACATCGCGCGCGGCGAGCTGATCTGCCGCCCGGAGGAGGCGGCGACGGTCGCGCGCGAGCTGCAGGCCGACGTCTGCTGGATGAACAGCAACCCGTTGCGTGTCGGCGGGCGCTATTTACTCAAGCACACCTCGCGCAGCGCGACGGCGATCGTGACGGGCATCGACGATCTCGTGGACGTGCACACGCTCGAGCGCTCCGTCCCTCCCGACGGCCCGGATCGGACTCCCGAGCTGGCGCTGAACGACATCGGTCGTGTACACCTGCGCACGAACGTTCCGCTGGCGTTCGATCCGTATGCGAGCAACCGCCGCACGGGCAGCTTCATACTGATCGACGAGTCGAGCAACGAGACCGTCGGCGCGGGGCTGATCGCGGCAGCGGCATCCCTTCCCTGAGGGCTTGCCCGGGATCGCAGCGCAGCGCGGCTCGGCGGTGGAGCCCGACGTCCAGCCAATGGATCTGATCGGTTTCGTGAGCAAGCTCATGAACGTCCGAATTGTGCGTATTCCTACCAGGACGCTCGTTATTTCGGTCTTCTAACAGAAATTAAACGCGGTGGTAAATCGCCGCACAACACCCCCCCGCTTTGCTTGGCCTGGCTTGGGAGACAAACCAAGGAGGAGTCAAGGATGAAGCAGGCAAACGCTATGGCTGACGCAGTGGCGTGGTCTTGGTCATGATGGGTGCGACAGACGCGACGCGAGTGGGCGGTAACACGGGGACACCCACACATCGGGGCGCAGCCGACGAGACCGAGCTCGCGGCGAGGCGGAGAGTCTCGCGAGCGGTCAAGCGCGCGCAGGAAGGCGACCGCGCGGCGATCGGCTTTCTGTACGCCCGATACGCGGACAACGTGTACGGGTATGTGCGCAGCATCGTGCACGACCCACATGAGGCCGAAGACATAACCCAGCACGTGTTCGCGAAGCTCATACACGTGATCGGGAAGTACGAGGAGCGCGAGGTGCCGTTTTTCGCGTGGATGCTGCGCGTCTCGCGAAACGTCGCGCTCGACCATGTAAGACGCCCACGAGATGTGCCGATCGAAGACGTGAGAACGACCGACAACGGCGGCGGCGACCCGGCGGGCGGGACGCGCATGGACGACCTGCAGGAAGCGCTCGCGACACTTCCGCGCGAGCAGCGCGAAGTGCTCGTCCTGCGCCATCTCGCGGGCCTTTCCCCGACGGAGATCGCCGAGCGTACGGGTCGCTCGGAGGGGTCTGTGCACGGCCTGCACCATCGCGGGCGTCGGGCGCTTCGCGCCGACCTGCAGGGACGCGGCGCAGCTCCGGCGACGAGCGGCGGGCGAGGAGGTTAACGCGAGCTTGTTCGCGGCGCGTCGGCCGGCGGGTACGGGCTCCTTGTGATGTTGCGCGCGATCCGTCCGCTGTCGAGATCCGCGAGGTAATAGAGCAGCGAGAAGGCAAGCAGATCCTCGACGCTGACGCCGAGCCGCACGCTTTCCGCGTCGAGCGCCTCCCACGCGAACTCGTCGAGTTGCAACTCGACGCTGCGAGACCGGCGGACGCGCGGACGATCCGCCGGGCCGCTCACGATCCGTCTCGGTCGAGGAAAGCCACACTCTCCTTCAACGGCGGGCGCGCTCGAGAGCTCACGACACACACGGTCGAGAAAAGAATGAAAAGAGCACACGCCGAACCCCGGCAAACGTGCCGGGAGCTCTATGGGCGCATGGGCTACAGTCGGCGGGGCGCGAGGTCCGCTGGTGTGAAATCGAGATCATGGCCGAACGTCCGCCGAATCCTAGAGCGCAACACTCCGTAGCGCCGGATTGCGTCACTGCGCCGTCCCTGCGCAAGGTCGAGCTCCATCAGGCGCCGGTGCACGTCCTCGTCATAGGGCTGCAACTTCGCGAGTCGCTCCAGACAGCGAACGGCCTCATCAATGCCGTGTCGCCGTAGATGCAGATCGGCGAGAGCGCGCAGCGCAGCGCAAGCGAGGTCGTGCAGACGATGGCGTTCGAGCATCGCCCACTCGGCGTAGGGAAGCTCCGCGAGGAAATCACCGCGATACATGACCAAACCCCGCTCGATCTCCGCCGCGGCTGCCTCCGGATTAGAATCGATCGCGGCGAGCCCGGCGCTGACGCACTCCTCGAAGTCGTCCGCATCGACGTGCACCTGGTCGAGATTCAGGCGGTAACTGCCGGCACGGGATGCGATGAACACGGAGGGCGCGCGACTGCCGCGCTGCGGTTCGATCTTACGTCGCAGCGCATGGATGTAGTAGCGAACGCTGCCACCCACCGCGTAGTCGGCTCCCGGCCACAGGCTCTCGCCAATCTCCTCGACCGGCACGGCCCGGTGGCGCTCTGCCACGAGATACTTCAGCAGCTGTCCCGTTCGCTGGTCCAGCCACGTTCCCGCGATCGGGCCCTCGGCCGATTCGATCGTGGTCCTACCGAGACTCTGGACGCAGAGCCTCGGCCCAGTCATCCAGTGCCGGGTCGTGCGCTGGCGCCGGTCGTTGGCGACACCTGGGCGCAACTGCAGCACGACCCTCGAGCCGGACGTGTCACTGATCGCCGCGACGGCCACCCACATCGCGCTCGGGCCAGATCGTGTCGGCAGGTCGACGCGAACCTCCGGCAGCGTTTCGTGCCGGCCGATGGCGAGCTCGGTCAAGCACACGCCCGACAGCACGCTGCTCGGCAGCCGGCACCCCAAGAGCGTGCAGCAGGTGAGCTCTATATCGCCCAGGCCCATCGCCTCGATCAGACGGCTGGCCTCGCGGTTGCGGCAGACAACCCTGCCGCTGCGATCGAGCACGAGCATACCGTAAGGAAACGCCTTGAACGCTTCGCGCTCCATCGCGGCAGACGACAGCACGGGTCCTTTGCCACGCACATTCGACCGAGCGATTGCCGTGGTTGTTATAGGGACCGTCCTCCCCACTTATACGGACCGTCCTCCCCACTTGGCTTCACATGCCCATCGCGATGCGATAGAGCATGTGAAAGTTAAACGTTAGTGTTAATAATTGTCAGTCATTGTTCTCGCCAGAGCTGCGCGCCATCGTACTACTCCCCACAATCCTGGGATTAATCAAATGGGTGGACTCTTGTGTACACAGTTGTCACCTAAATCAACAATGGCCCAGGCGCGGCGTGGTTCGAAAGCGCGTGAGCGCCGGACATCTATGGAGTAAGCGGGTCGGCCAGCTTCTCCGCTTCGACGCGCGCGCCGTCGAGCGGCGCCGGCTGCGCCACGGCGATACGCCGCTCCCGCCGGGAGCGCAGCATCTCGCGCAGCTCCTCCAGACGAACCCGATCGCGCGAGTTGAGGCCGCCAACGGCCAGGAACAGCGCCGCGTACGCCAGCGTCCCCGCGACCAGGCTGAGCGGCAGCGTGGCAAACGAATGGATCGTGTGCTCGACGAGCTGCGCGGCGCCGAATCCGACGACGTAGGCGGCGAGCAACGCAAAGCGCTCGCGCAACGGCCAGATGGACCGCACCGGGCGGCTGAGCACCGGGCGCAACACGACGCCACCGAGCAGCACCGCGACCACGTAGCCGGCAAGCAGCGCGATCGCGGGGCCCGTGACGCCGATCGCGGGCGTTAGCGCCACGACGAGCGCGAGCGTGACCACCAGCCGCAGGATCGAGATGACGCTCGTTCGTCCGGGACGATTCGTCGCCCACATCGCCTGCGTTTGCGTGACCGTGATCGCCGCAAGCGCCGGGTACAGCATGAGCAGCGCAAGCGCGGTGCTCGCGTATGTAAAGCCCGGTCCGAAGATTCTCAGCACCGAGTGCGCTGCGCCGCCGATCGCCGCCGCGAACAGCAGCATGCCGACCATTTCGTAGCGAATCGAGTCGATCATCGCGCGATCGAACCCCTCGCCGTCGCCGCGTGTGTGCCGGCCGACGAGCGTCGGGTAGAGCACTTCGGTGATCCGCGTGCTCGCCTGCTGCAGACGCTGCGGGATCGTCTGCGCGCGGCTGTACGCGCCGACAACCGCCACCGGCGCGAACACACCGAGCGCCCACACGCCGCACTGCTGGCTGACACCCTGTGCGATCTGCCCCGGCGTGACCTTCACGCCGAAGCGCAGCAGGCTGGGCAGCACTTGCAACCCGATGCGGTATTCCCCAACGCTCAAGCGCGGCCGCATGAAGTGGCGCACCCACACGGCCCGGTGAACGAGCGCCGTCAGCGACGCGCCGATCGTGGCGATCACGAGGCCCCACACCGACCGCCATGCCAGGCCTACGGTCGTCGCAATCAGGATGAAGCTGAGCGCTTCGTGCAGGCGCACCCAGAAGAGCTGACGCCCCGCGACGAAGGCCGCGAAGATCGAGTCCAAGTTCCACGCCGTGTTCGTGACGATCGTGTAGCCGGCGATGCTGACGTAGGCCGGCGCCACCAGCTGAGGCGCATGCAGCGGACCGTGGAAGACGAACCAGCAGACGATCGCGTCGAGCACGGCGACGCTCGCGGTCAGCCCGAACGAGAACGTGAAGACCGCGGCAAACAGCTGGGTGACGCGCCGATCGCGCGCCGTCAGGCCCGTGATCTCCTTGATCAACGCCTGCTGCTCCTTGACCGTCGAGAGGATGCCGAGCGCGGCGACCGGCGCCAGCACAAGCGCTGCTTCACCGATGATCCGAACGCCGTACAGGCGCGCGGTGACGATCGTCGAGACGATGCCCACGGCCGTCACGACAAAGAAGCCGAGCGTGCCGAATGCAAATCCCGTGCGGTAGCTCGCGCGACCGGTCGCGTCCGTGTTCGCTTGGGAGTCCTGAGTCGCCATTGATCGTCCGATCAACGGTTGCCGAGCACATGCGCTTGCACTGCTCGCACGTGCGCGCGGCGAAACGGAGGACCGACACGCGTCGCGGCGGAAGTTCGAGCGGAGGGGTGGCGTTGATGAAGACGAAGATGGTCACGTTCAAACGAATCGCCGACAGCTCTACGCTGGATCTCGACCAGCCGCAGGCGCCCGTGCTCGAGGAGCCGATCCCCGCGGCCGGCAATTGGCCGCGCGCGGCCAACGGGGACGGTGATCGTTCCGGACCGCCCGACGGCCCGCCGCGCGGCGGCGCCGAACAGTCAGAGCGGATCTTCGATCCGCCCAGCGGCTTCGTCCTGACGGCGATCGCCCGCCACAAGCTGCTCGTCTGCGCCTGCGCGCTGATCGTGGCGCTCGCCGGCATCGCCGTTGGCGTTTTGCACAGGCGGACGTTCACCTCGGTGGCCACGCTCCAGGTGGGTCAGGTCAACCCGAACTCGCCGGGCTTCTATGGCTACATCCAGTCCGCGGCCGCCCTGGCGACAGCCTTCAGCCGCGCGATTGACGCCGAGCCGGTGCTCGGCACGATCAACCACCGGCTCAGGCTCGCGCCGGCGACGGCTATCGAACGGCTTTCCGCCGAGCCGCTTCCGTCGAGCCCAGCCTTCCGGGTGATCGCGACCGGGCCAACCGAGCCAGACGCGGTGCGGCTCGCGAACGTCGCAGCGGGCGCAGTGATCGCGTACGAGGGCCAGACCAACAGCGCCAACCCCGCCGCGGCGTCGCTGCTGCGCGAATACCACGACGCCTCGCTCGTGCTACAGCGCGCGACCGCGACGCTCGATCGCCTCAAACGCGACAAACACGCCTCCGCGGGCGCCCTGCAGCGCACAGAAGTCGCGCGCAGCACCGCAAGCGTCAGGCTCAAAGCGATCGAGACTGCCTACACAGGCGCGGTGACCAGCCAGGCGCCACGCAGCGGACTCGTGTCGCTGCTGGCGGGCGCCACGAGCGCGAGCAGCGATCACAAGTCGAAGATCGAGCTGTACGGGTTCGCCGGACTGCTCGCCGGCACACTGCTCGGCTGCTTCGCCGCCGTCGCGCTCGAGCGACGCGCTACGAGGCGAGCTACGAACACCCGTGTGGAGATCGAGACATCGAGGCCCGAACCGGCCTGATGGCTGTCCGCGCGACATGGCGCCCGCCGTGGTTTGCCTGGACAGCGCTGTGGATCGTCGCACTCGCACTGACCTACGAGGCGAAGCCGCATCTGCTCCACGGCCGCCTGCTCGTGCTGATGCCGCTGGCGCTGCTTGCCGGCGTGCTACTCGTGCGCTGGCTGTGGGAGCAGCCGCCGGCTGTCGCGATGTGCGCAGCGATTGCGCTGTCGGTGTTCTCCGGCGCTTGGGGGCAGATCGGGCTGTCGGGCGCGCCGCTCGATCGTCTGCTGCTCGTGATCGTGCTGCTGCAGTTCCTGCTGCGCGCTCCCGGCGTAGCGCACGCGCCGCGCCCGCAACTTCGAGGCATCCATCTGCTGATGTGCTTGACCGTCCTCTACGCGGTCGTCTCGTCGGTCGCGGCGCAGACGCTGGCAAATCAGACGAACTCGCTAGCCCTGCTCGACCAGCTCGGCGCGGCACCCTATCTGATGTATCTGCTCGCACCGGCGGTCTTCAACGGGGCGCGGGAGCGCAACCTGTTGCTGGCGACGCTCGTCGGAGTCGGCGCGTACCTCGGCTTCACGGCGATCTTCGAGTCGCTCGGCCCCCATGCGCTTGTGTTCCCCCGTTACATCGCGCACGTAGACCGCGAACTTCCCGGCGAACGGGCCGGCGGTCCCTTCCAAAGCTCTGTCACCGAGGGCTTCGCCACGTTCGCATGCGCAGTCGCAGCGGTGATCGCCTTGCGGCTGTGGCGCACCCAGCGTGCACGCCACTTCGCGGCCGCGAGCGCGTGCGCGTGCTTCTGCGGCTGCTTCTTGACGCTCGAGCGCAGCGTGTGGATCGCGGCGGTACTCGGGGCGCTGCTGGCGGCGCTCGCCAGCGCAAGCGGGCGTCGCTGGCTCTTGCCCGGAGCGCTCGCGTGCACGGTCGCGATCGGCGGTGCGCTCGTGGTCATACCTTCGCTCGCGAGCAAGACCTCGGCTCGCGCGAGCAATCAGCGCAGCGTGTGGGATCGCAAGAACCAGACCGCCGCCGGCCTGCGCATGGTTGCCGCCAAGCCGCTGTTCGGCTTCGGGTGGGGACGCTATACGCGGGACGGCCTCGACTACTTCCGCCAGGCGGCGGACTATCCGCTGAGCGGCTTCGCGCCGAACGTGAGCGGGCTCTCTCTAAGGCCGCTGCCGCTGCACGACACCTACCTCTCTTATGCCGTCGAGCTTGGCCTGGTAGGGCTGCTGTTGTGGCTGGCCACGCTCGTGTGGGGCGTCGGCGGCGCGATCTTCGCCCGCGGATCTCCCGCTCTGCGCACGTGGAAGCTCGGCCTGATCGCCGTAGCGGTCTTCTTCGTCGTGGTCGCCGCGTTCAATCCCTACCAGCAAGACTTCCCGGTGCTGTTGCTTTGGATCTGGGCTGGCGTGGCAGTGGGCGGCCCGAGCTTGGCGATGCAGGAGCGGCGCGTGCGCGCGCCCAGGCGCCGGGTGGGCGATCTCGGAGAGCTGCTGCCGGGCATACGTCCGGCGGAGGCGTGACGTGCTGCCGAACTTCTTCGTGATCGGCGCAGCCAAGTGCGGGACGACAAGCCTCGCCTACTACCTCGAACGTCATCCGCAGATCCACATGTCCCCGATCAAGGAGACCCGCTTCTTCGCGGCCCCCGATCCCCGCAGGCCGTTTGGAGGCCCGCGGGTCGAGCGGCTGAGCGACTACGAGGCGCTGTTCGAGTCCGCGGCCTCGGCACGCGGCGAGGCCTCCCCCGCCTACAGCCAGCACCCGTGGCGACCGGGTGTGCCCGAGCGCATCCGCAAGTTGATCCCCGACGCGCGATTCGTGTACCTCGTAGGAGATCCGGTCAGGCGATTCGTGTCCCACTACAGGCAGGCGGTGGCGCAAACTGGTGAGACGCAGTCGCTCTCGCAGATCGTCGAGCGCCGCTCTGTGCCAGAGCACCCGTTCCTCTGCGCGGGACGCTACACACTGCAGATCGAGCGCTACCTCGACGTATTCCCTCGCGAGCAGCTGCTCGTGGTCGATCAAGACGAGCTCCTGCACGAGCGGCGCTCGGCGCTCGGCAAGATCTTTGCCTTTCTCGACGTCAGCCCGGACTACTGGGATGAGGAGTTCGAGCTCGTCCGCAACCGCGGCTGCGAGCATCGGCGCGTCTCCTCCGGTCTCTACGGCCGCATGCGCGGCAGCGCCCTGCGCGCCGCCGTGGGCGCGCTGCCCGCCCCGGCGCGTGAGAGCTTGGTGAAGTCGGTGCGCCGCGCGATCGCGCCGCCGGTCGAGGAGGTCGCCCTCGATGCGTCGCTGCGCCGGCGCCTAGAGGCTCGATACCGCCCCGAAGCGGCGCGGCTACGGACGCTCACCGGACAGGGCTTCGAAAGCTGGTCTCTGTGAGACACGTACGAGACGGAGAGGGTTCCTAGAGATGCAAACAACCGACATCGCCCAGCGGATCGACACGTTTCCCCGCTGGCACTACCAGTTCAACCTGCAAGGGCACGTGACGCCCGTGCTGGCGCCGGAGTTCGTGAATCGCCAGCGTGAACGCAAGCGCTATTTCTTCGACCCCGTCGTCGAGCTGTACGGCGGCACGCTGCGAGGCAAGCGAGTGCTCGACCTCGGCTGCAATGCGGGCTTCTGGTCGCTGGCCGCGGTCGAAGCCGGCTGTGACTACGTGCTCGGCGTGGACGGACGAGCGATGCACGTCGAGCAGGCGAATTTCGTGTTCGAGGTAAACGACGTCGACCCCTCGCGCTATCGCTTCGATGTCGGCAACGTGTTCGATTACCCGTTCGACTCCTTTCCCCCATTCGACGTGGTTCTCTGCCTCGGCATCCTCTACCACGTCGCCAAGCCGTTCTGCCTGATGGAGCTCGTCTCCCGGGTCAACACCGATCTGCTCGTGATCGACACCTCGATCTCGGAGCTGCCCGGCTCGTTCCTGTCGTTCACGCAGGAGGCGCCACTCGAGGGCGACCCGCGCCGCGCGATCGACTATCGCCTGGTCACCTACCCGACGAAGATGGCGATCAGGGATATGGGAGGGGCGCTCGGGTACGACGTCGCGTTGCTGAAGCCGGCGCTCGTCGGCCGCGAAGGCATGCGCGACTACGCACGCAAAACGCGCTACGCGTTCCTGTGCTCCAAGCGCACCGACCTCCGCGGCGTCTGCGTTCCGATCGAGCCGATCTCGACGATCACACAGGTGCGCGACAGCGTGCGCTGGGTGCGCAACCGCGTCGAGGAGATCGTGCGCCCCGCCGATCGGCGAGGGTAGCCGGCCTCTCGCGCGGTTGGTTACCGACGGATTCCGCGGATCATCCGCGGCATCGCCAGCACGTTACGAGCCAGCACGCGCCCGCCGTGCCCGAGCGGCGATCCCACCTGCTCGCGCCGAGCGCGTGCCGCGCGGTACTCCAGCACGTCCCGTGAGATCAGCAGCTGGCGGCGCAGGAACTCGCGCTGGCCCCCGCTCGGCGTCAGCAGCCAGTCCACGAGCGCGACATCGGCGTGCAGCTGCGTGAGACTCTGCCGCGGGTTCGGGTTTGCCAACCGGGCGGCAAGCCGCACACGAGGCTTGAGCCGTCCCGAGTGGCTCACCAGCTCGTCCGCGGGAAGCCCGGTGACCGACTCCGCGGCGGCGAGCGCCGCCAGCAACACCCGCCGCAGCGCGGGATAGCGTCGCACCGTCTCGTCCAGCGAGCCCGGCTTCAGGTCTGCCTGAAACAGTTCCCACCATGCGACCACGTCGGAGAGCAGACGCACGTCGATCAGCCCGTCGCGCGCGTAGTAGAGCAGCAGGCTGACGAAGCCGTCGATCGCCGTCGGCACGCGAGCGGAATCGCCCGAGCTCGTGCTGCGCTGCAGCATCTCGCGCGCAAACTCTCGCTCGTACCAATGCACGCGCCAGTGCAACTCGAGGTCCGGTAGCAGCCCCTTGGCGTGAGAAAGGGTGAAATGCAGCACCGGCAGCCCGTCCGCTCCAACCGGATCAGCCGGCCGGTCGTACCCGAAGCCAACCGCAGACTCGACCGCTCCAGGCAGGTCCTCCGCCGACACGAGCACATCGATGTCCGACCCGACCCGGTAGCCCGCATCGCCATAGAGCAACTCGCCGAGCGCGGGTCCCTTGAGCACCAGTGACGCGATGCCCGCGTCCGCCAGCGCTCCGGTCAGTCGTGTGGCGAGGAGCTGCAGAAATTGACCGTGTCGTCGCGCATCGTCCGTCGCCTGGACAACCGCTCGAGTGAAGCGCTCCGGCACACGATCGCCAGCCGCCTCCGTGATGCGCGCTCCGAACAGCGGCAGCAGCCTGCGGGCCGCGAGCATTGCCTGTAGTCGCCACCATTCGACACGTTCGCAAAGCAGCTCGAACTCGATATGCGCATCCGCGCGCCGTGACGCCGTCGCCGCACTGAGCAGAATCAGTTGTGCCTCGGGCCCCCTCGGCTTCATCGTGCTCGCCGAGCATACATCGCTCGATGAGCGCTGGCGATTGTCGCAAGGTGCTACGACCACACGGGGGACTGCAATCCAATCATCGGAAACTGGACAACTGTCGGCATGTCGGCTGTTTCGTAAAGTGCTGCTAGGTACAGCCGATTCGAGGGTGACGGATGGAACAGATGTCGATCGCGAGCAAGCTCAGGGAGGCCGACACGTCGTGCCCGCCCCGGCGATCGCCAACGAGGCTAACGCTACTGCTCGCGGCCGCGCTCGCGGCCTACGCTGTCATGTGCCCGGGCGCCATCGCTGCCAGCGCCCACCGAGAGCACCGCGGGGAGACGATCGGACGAGCGCCGCGTCGCGGCACGTGCCCGCCCGCTCGACCCGGCTGTATGCGCCCAGATCCGCGCTGCGCCGAGCGGCATCGACTCAGGGCTCGCGGTGGCAGCGCTCGGCGCTGCGAGAATCTTCCACGCCCACACTCCCGCTCGCATCACCGACAGCGTCGTCGCGCGGCTGTGCCCACGCCGACCACAGTGGAGGTATCTGCCTCGGCGTCGCCTGTCGAAGCCGTCACGGACTCTGGCGCGTTGCGTCCGTTCGGTCCACTCGAAGATGCGCCCGTGCTCGGACAAGAGCCGATACCGGCCAAGCCCGTCGGACGCGAAGAACAGCTCGGGGGCCAGACGCCACCGTCGAGTGAAGAAATAGAAGACGAAGCGCCGGCGGAAAATGAAGATCCCGCCACGAGCGAACCCGAACCCCAACCCGAACCTGAACCAGCGCAGCAGGGCGCACCGGGCTTCGCACCGGATAGCGTGTGGACTGCGCCGATCGCCGAACAAGCAGTCCTGGACCCGCAGTCGCCGCTGATCGTCGGCGCGCTCAACGCTGTCGTCGAAGAAGAGCTCTCGCGCAAGGTCGGACCGTGGATCACGAGCACGGGCTTTAGCACGCCGATCTACACGGTCTCGGCGGATCAGCCCCCGGTGTGGGTGCTGCTCGGAAACAACAACGCTGCGCTGCAACAGGCCTTCGCCGCAGTACCGCTTCCGCCGGACGCGCGGCCTGCCAGCGGCAGCGACGCGCAGCTGACGGTGTGGCAGCCGAGCACGGACCGCCTGTGGGAGTTCTGGAGGATGTCCAACGCGTCCGGTGAATGGCGCGCGCAATGGGGCGGAGCGATCGAACGCCTATCTCAGAGCGCGGGCTACTTCAGCTCGGAATCGTGGCCAGGCGCCCGGAGCAACTGGGGCGCTACCGCAACTAGCCTGCCGCTGACAGGCGGCTTGATCACGCTTGCGGACCTGCAACGGGGTGAGATCGACCACGCCCTGGCGCTCGGCTATCCGCTGACGAAGGCCGGCGTGTTTCGCTTTCCCGCCCAACGCACCGACGGCAAGAGCGACAGCATAGATGCGCTGGCCGAGGGCACCCGCTTGCGAATCGACCCCAGGCTCGACCTCGCATCGCTTCATCTGCCGCCGCTGACGCTGATGCTCGCGCAGGCCGCACAACGGTACGGGATCGTCTTGCGCGACACCTCCGGTGTGGTTGACTTCTTCGCTCAAGACCCGACGCCGACGGGGACCGACGCGTACGCGCCCTGGCTGGAAGGCAAGAAGCCATGGCAACTGCTCGCGCAGTTCCCGTGGAGGGAGCTCCAAGCGCTCAGCGCGCCGGAATGCACAGCGCAACCCTGCCCTCCGTCCACCGGCGGCGGATAGCCCAGCAGTTAGACTTCTCCCAGGTGACGGAGACGCCCACGCTCACGGTCGGCGTTACGCCGCGCTCGGCGTTCTCCTCGCGAGGCTGCCTCTGGAAGGCGCTCGAAAGCACGCATGATGTGAGCTTCCGCGGCTGCGCGATGGGCGAGCAGGACGGGCTGTCGGGCTTGATCGCCGTACGCGAGGACGGCGTCGCGGCCAACCGAGGCCTGCCGCTGCTGCAGGTAACCGGCGAGGAGCCCGCGACGGAGACACCCGGCGAGGTGCGCCTTGGCGAGGAACCGCCGCTCGACTCGCGACTGCGAGGGCGTCTGCTGCGCGAGCAGCGCTGTCGCGCCCTGCGGCCTCTGAACGTGCGCGGTCGTGCGGTGCTGGCGTCCGTGGAAGGAAAGGCGGTGTGGACCGCCGAGCGCGAGGGATGGCGTCACGAGGCGTCGATGCTGCCGGCGGAGCTTGGCTCGCATGAGGTGCTGCGCGACCGCTTTCGCGGCGAGCGCTTCCTCGCGCTCGCGCCAGTTCTGGAGCTGCTGCGGCACATCACGGCGGCGTCTGCCTGGCAGGCGCCACCGCTGCGGGCGGCGTTGATGCTCGACGACCCGAACCTTCACTGGCCCTCTTATGGGTTCGCCGACTTCGCCGCGCTCGCCAACGCGGCCGAGCGGCATCGCTTTCACCTCGCCGTCGCGGCGGTGCCGCTCGACATGTGGTTCGCGCACCCCGCCGCCGTGCGGCTGTTCGAGCGACGCGAGTGGCTGTCGCTGCTCGTGCATGGCAACGACCACGTTCGCTGCGAGCTGGCGCGTGAGCGGCCAGAGCGCGAGTTGCTGGGGCTGGCAGCGCAGGCACGGCGCCGCGTCGCCGGGCTCGAGCGACGGACCGGCCTGAGCGTGGCCCGCGTGATGGCGCCGCCACACGGCGAATGCTCGCAGGCGATGTTGCGTGCGCTGCGGCGCGCGAGCTTCGACGCCGCGTGCATCAGCCGCCCCTACCCGTGGCTCGCGCGCGCGCCGGCGGATGCGCTGTCGGCGCAGTGGAACGTGGCCGACGTGCACGAGGGCTGCGCGCCGGTGATCCCGCGCCATCCCTTCGGCGGCGACGCACAGGACGTCTACCTGCGCGCTTACCTGAATCAGCCGTTGGTGCTCTACGGCCATCACTGGGACCTCGAGGGCGGGCTCGACCCCCTGTTGAGACTAGCCGAGCTGGTCAATTCGCTCGGGGAGGTCACCTGGGCAGGGTTGGGCGAGATCGCCGCCGGAAACTATCTGACGCTTCGCCGTGGCGAGGAGTGTCGCGTGCGCCTGTTCACGCGCCGGGCCAAGCTCACAGTGCCCGCCGGGGTAGAGCGCCTGCTCGTCGAGAGCGGCGCGGGGGGAGTCGGCGAGGCGGATCTGCTCGAAGTCCGCCAACAGGGCTCAGCGCCGCTTCTAGCCGAGCTGGGTAATGCGTTCTCGCTGCCGTCTCGCGGCGAGCCGGCGTCGCTGCGCCTGATCGCGCGCGACGCGATCGACGTGACGCGCGCGCACGCGCCAGCTTGGTCGGTGTGGGCACGGGCGCGGCGCGTGCTCGTCGAGGGACGCGACCGCACGCGACCACTCGTAGCGCGCCTACGCGGACACGAAGGCGGGCGTGCGCGTTGAGCAGCGGGTCGGTGTCAGCTCGTCGCGGCGTCCACGAACGTCTGCACGAGGGCCGTGGCCCTGCCGCGCAGCTCCTCGAGCGACCGCGGCTCGCTCGACCGGCTTCGCACCGGGAGCAGCTCGTCGGCATCGCGCAACCGCCGCAGCCGGCCCTGCCGTTCGAGCTCACGGTCCACCGCTGGCTGCTCGCCCGCGAACGCCGAGTAGGTCGGCACCGCCATCAGCGCCGCCTCGCGTGTCATCGTGCCTCCTGCCCCCACGACGAGATCGGCCTGGTACATGAGCGAGCGCGAGTCGACGGCGCGATCCGGCACGATGATGCTCGCAAAGCCGAGCTCGTCGATTGCCGCTCGCTGCTCGAGGTGGCGCACGAGCGCCACGCAGCTCACACCCGCCCCGCCCAGCTTCTCGAGCATCGCCCCGAACAACGGATTGCCGAAGCGGTGATAAGCGGCGCGGCTGGGAGGTGTGCGGACCACGACGAGCGGCGATCCGCTCGGCGCGAGGCCAACCGACGCCGTCACACTGGGATCGAGGCAGAAGTCGCCGAGGTACAGCTCCTCCTTGAAGCCCGCATAGAAGCGGACACGCCCGCGGCTCGCGCCCTGCCTGGCGATCGCGGGGCCACGCAGGGCTTCGGGCGCCAGCACGGTATGCGCGAGGCGGAACGCGAGATGGTTGGCGGGTTGGCCCTCGTAGTCCATCGCCGTGACGACCTTCAGCCCGAGCGCCCGCGCGGCGAGAATCTGAGCGTAGGAGTTGTGCGATAGCGCCACGTCGGGCGAGAACGCGCGTGCCCAGCGTGTCAAATTGCGCACACGGGCGGCGATCGCGTGTGCCTTGCCCGCGCGTGACTTGGGGCTTTCCCCGCCGATGATCGACGCTTGCGGCCAGCGCTGGATGGTCAGCTCGACGGTCTGCGCATTGTCACGAGCGGTCACGGCGACTTCATGTCCGAGCTCCTCCAGGCGCCGCGCCACCGGCGCGAACAGCAGCGGATGCGGAGAGTTGGAGAAGTCGATCCAGATCTTCACGATGCGCGAGCGCGTGATGTGTCCGAGCGGTATGGCGGGATCGACCCCACGCGCTCACCAGTCACGGCTCGCCCCGCTAGCAACCACTGCCTCGCTGGCGCCTACGAGCACGTGCGCGACCCGCTCGGCCGCATTGCCGTCCCACAGCGGCGGCGGCTCGGCGACAGTCTTCGGGTGCGCGAGCGCTGGCAGGATGTCCGCGATGCGCTCGGGGGCGAGCCCGAGCAGCGTGTTCGTGCCTGCTCGCACGGTGACGGGTCGCTCGGTGTTCTCACGCAACGTGAAACACGGCACGCCAAGGTACGTCGTCTCCTCCTGCACGCCCCCAGAATCCGTGAGGACGGCTCGCGCGTCGCTCTGCAGCGAAAGGAAGTCGAGGTAGGACACGGGCTCGCTCAGGCGCACGGAGGCCGCGGGACGAAGCCCCATCTGATCCATGCGCTTGCGCGTTCGCGGGTGCACGGGAAACACAACCGGGAGCTCGCGCGCGACCTCGCCGAGACGCTCGATCACGGCCGCCAGCAGCGGTCCATCGACCAGCGCGGGGCGATGTAGGGTCACCAGCAGGTAGTCGCCACGTGTGACGCCAAGCGCAGCGGCGGCGCCAGCATTGCGAAAGCGCTCTTCCATCGTGACGAGCGAGTCGATCATCGTGTTGCCGACGAAGTGCATGCGCTCGCCCGCGATGCCCTCGGCGCTCAGGTTCGAAATCGCCTCCTCGCAATGCAGCAGCAGCCACTTGGCGAACTCATCGGCGACGATGCGGTTGATCTCCTCTGGCATGTCGCGGTCGAATGAGCGCAGGCCTGCCTCTAGGTGGGCGATCGGTATGCCCAGCTTGACCGCGACGAGCGTCGCGGCGAGCGTCGAGTTGACGTCGCCGGGCGCGAGCAGCAAGTCGGGGCGCTCGGCTTCGAGGATCGGCTCCAGGCGCTCCATGATCCGCGCCGTCTGCACCGCGTGGCTGCCCGAGCCGACGCCGAGCATGTGATCGGCGTCGGGCACACCGAGCTGCTCGAGGAACACGTCGGACATCTGGCGGTCGTAGTGCTGACCGGTGTGGATCAGCACGTGCTCGCCGCCGGGCAGACGCTCGCGCAGCTCGGCAATGACCGGCGCCATCTTCACGAAGTTCGGCCGCGTTCCCACTACGTATGCGATTCGCACACCCCTTCAACGAGGTACGTGCCCGTCAGCTTGCGAGCTCGGCGGGAGCGCTTGCGACGTAAGAAGCGCGAGCGCCCCAGCGTTGGTGGAGCATGCGGGTCGCGTACATCTGCAACCGCTATCCCGCGATCTCGATGACGTTCGTCCGCCGCGAGATCGAGGGCCTGCGCAGGCTTGGGATCGTCGTGAAGACCTTGTCGATCCGTCCGCCGCTGTCCGGTGACCTGCTTGCACCCAAAGATCGAGAGGCCGCCCGGAGCACCTACTCGGTGCTGCCCCCAAAGCCACGTCTGGTGCGCGCGCACGTCCTGGCGCTCGCGACGCGGCCCCTCTCATATGTCCGCACGCTGGCGTTCTCGCTGAGCCTGAGCTCGGGCGGTGTGCGAGCGGGCCTGTGGCGGGTGTTCTACTTCGCCGAGGCGATCGCCGTGTGGCATCGCTGCCGCAGTGAGAACGTCAGGCACGTCCACTCACACTTCGCCAACGTCGCGACAGACGTCGCGATGCTGTGCGCGCGCTTCGCCGATCGGCCCGGCGAGCAGTGGTCGTGGAGCTTCACGCTGCACGGCCCGGTCGAGTTCTATGACGTGTATCGCTCACAGCTGTCCGAGAAGATCGCGCGGGCGCGCTTTGTGATCTGCATCAGCGACTTCGCACGCAGCCAGGCGATGGCGTGCTCGGAGGAGGCGCAATGGGACAAGCTGCACGTCGTCCATTGCGGGCTCGATCCGGAGCAGTGGCGTCCACCGGCAGCCCCGTCACCGGCAGCCCCATCGAACGCCGGCGTAGATGCGGGCGCGGCAGCGTACGCGGATGCGGAGGCGCCCTCTTCCGGTGTGCGCGTGCTGTGTGTGGGCCGCCTGATCGCGCTGAAGGGTCACGCGGTGCTGATCGAGGCGCTCGCGCGTCTGCGCGCGGACGGCCTGGAGGTCACGGCGACGCTCGTCGGAGACGGGCCGGCGCGCGGCGCGCTCGAAGCGCTCGCCGATCGTCGATCGGTGGCAGATCTGATCGAGTTCGCGGGCTCGGTCGGGCAGGACCGTATCCGCGACTACTTCGCACGCGCCGATGTGTTTTGCCTGCCGAGCTTCGCCGAGGGCGTGCCGGTCGTGTTGATGGAGGCAATGGCGATGGAGTTGCCCGTCGTGAGCTCGCGGATCATGGGCATCCCGGAGCTCGTGCAGGACGAGATCTCGGGGATGCTGACGCCGCCTGGGCGCGCCGACGAGCTCGCCGATCGACTGCGGCGCTTGGCCGAGAGCCCGGAGCTGCGCGCGCAGCTGGGGCGTGCCGGACGTGCAAAGGTAGTCGCCGAGTACGGCATCGTGACCTCGGCCGAGCGCGTCGCCGGCTTGATGCGCCGCTATTGCGTCGCGGGGCCAGCGGCGGACGCGGGTGCCTCTTGGGCGTCGCCTGGCTCGCCGTCGCTCCAAACCGATCCGCGCAGCGCGGATCGGCTCACACGGCCTGGCTCGTCGTCCGCGTCCGCGACTGCCTTGCCATCCGCACCACCGACGGAGCGGCTCTCGGCATCGCGGTCGGCCTCCCCGTCCCACGACGAGATGCACTCCTCGCTAGTGGCCCAGAACGCCGGGCCGCCGCCTGGCAACGACGGCACGGAGGTGTGACGACCTTGCAGGCGCGCGAGCCTGCGCAGACGCTCGCGCTGCTCGGCCCTGAGCGCGGCGCGTGCCGCGTCGTCGTCGACGACCGGCTTGCCGGTGAGGGCCGCGTAGAGAAAGCCGGCCGCGAACACGAGCCCTGCCAGCGCAACTGGCGACTCGGCGAACATCCGGTAGCCGACTCGCAGCAGCATGAAGTCGAGTCGGTAGCCCATGTAATGAGCGCCGATACCCTCCTCCCAGCGGGCGGTCCTCCAGCTCTGCCTGGAGCCGCGCGGCTTGTAGTGCAGGATCGTGAGCTCGCTCAGCACGTGTACCCCCCAGCCGCGCGCGCGGGCCGCGTACTCGTCGATACCGTCCCAGCCCATCGACGCCTGCAGGCCGCCGATCTCTTCCAAGCAAGCCAGCCGGTAGGCCTTCGCCGCTCCGTTGACGTTGTGCCGACTGACGTCGTCGGGCGCCCAGCGTTCGCCGTCGAAGGTCTGTGTCTGTCCGCCTACGACCCCCGCACGCGGCGCCCGCGCGAAGGTCTCGGCGACCCATTCGAAGTAGTGGGAGGGCAGCATGATGTCGCCGTCCATCTTGACCACGATCTCCGGTCGCTCGCGGAGCTCTGCGAGACCGGCGTTGAAAGCTCGCACGATCTTGGCGCCGCGCGCGCGGGGAGTCGCGCTCTGCCCCGAGTCGATCACAGAGATCCAGGAGTGCTTGGCGGCATAGCGTTCGGCGATCGCGCGGGTCTCGTCACGCGAGCCGTCGTCGACGACGATCCATTGCGTCGGCCGATGCCTTTGCGCGACCATCGAGTCGGCGGTGTGGGCGAAATGAGCCGCCTCGTCGCGTACGGGCGAGACGACCGCATAGCTGGGCGGCTCGATCGAGCTCACGAGGCTGTGTCCCTGACAGTCACAATCGAGCAACGCTCGGTGCGAGCCTAGATTTACGGACGTGGGTCGCCCGATTCTTCTCACATGGACGAGCGGGATCGGTCTCGTCCTGCTCGCCTTGGCTTTTACGGGGTGCGGCGCGCAGTCGGTAATCGTGACGAACTCGCCTGCGAGCGCTGATCGGGGCTCGGCCGACAATCTCCATCGGCGATCCATCGACAAACGCTCGACGTCCTCGGCTCGGTCTCAGTCCCCTTCGTCTCGCTTCTTCTCGCCGCACAGCTTTTGGAACGCCCCACTCGACGAACACGCGGCGATCGATCCCGAATCGCCGCGCTTGGTGGCAGCGATCAACGCGGTCGTCGAATCCGAGGTCGCCGGAAAGTACGGCCCATGGATCTCGACAACCGGCTACAGCACACCGATCTACACCGTGACGGCGAACCAGAAGCCGGTGACCGTCACGCTCAGAAACAACAACCCGGCGCTACAGCGTGCCTTCTCGGCGGTGCCGCTACCCCCTGACGCGCGACCGGCGAGCGCCAGCGACGCGCAGCTCACCGTCTGGCAACCCAGCCGCGACAGGCTGTGGGAGTTCTGGAGGCTGGGAAGGTCTGGGGGGGGCTGGCACGCGCAATGGGGCGGGGCGATGCGGCACGTGTCCAGGAGCCCGGGCTATTTCTCATCGTCTTCCTGGCCGGGCGCGAAATACAACTGGGGGGCCACCGCTACGAGTCTGCCGCTGGTCGGCGGGCTGGTCACGCTCGCCGATCTCCAGCGCGGCGAGATCGACCATGGATTGGCGCTCGGCTTCCCGCTGACGCAAGCGCGCGTGGTCAGATTTCCCGCGCAGCGCACCGACGGCAAGAGCACCGGTGTGGACGCGGTCCCCGAGGGAACTCGCTTCCGACTCGATCCATTGCTTGATCTGGCAAGCCTGCGCCTGCCGCCGCTGACCGCGATGATCGCGCGCGCCGCGCAGCGCTATGGGATCGTCGTGCGCGACACCTCGGGAGTGGTCGACTTCTACGGTCAGGACCCGACCCCAACCGCAAGCAATCCGTTTCTTGCGCTGTACGAAGGCAAGCGCCCGTGGCAGCTGCTCGCGCAGTTCCCCTGGAGCCGCCTGCAAGCGCTGCGGCCCGAAGCCAGCGGCTAGGAAGAACCCGCGGGCTGCTTACGTTCTTTCGATGTGGCGTCCTCGCGCAAGGCTCTGAAGTCCACATCCCGAAGCGGCTGCTAGCGCGATCGCATGTGTGGGATCGTCGGCCAAGCGCGCGCGGACCGGACGCAAGCAGATCCACAGCTGCTCGCGCGCATGTGCGCGGCGCTCGCGCACCGCGGCCCGGACTCGCGCGGTATCCACGTAGACGACGGCGTCGGCCTGGGCATCCAGCGCCTGCGGGTGATCGACCTGTGCAGCGGCGATCAGCCGATCTTCAACGAGGACGGCTCCGTGGCGGTGGTCTTGAACGGGGAGATCTACAACTATCGCGAGCTGCGCGCGGGCCTGCAGAAGCGTGGGCACCGCTTCGTGAGCACAGGCGATACGGAGGTGATCGCACATCTCTACGAGGAGCACGGGCCCGACTGTGTGCGCCAGCTGCACGGCATGTTCGGCTTGGCGATCTGGGACGCCCGCGAGCGCAGACTGGTGCTGGCGCGCGACCGCGTCGGCAAGAAGCCGCTGTTCTACTCCCAGCGCGGCGGACGCCTGACGTTCGCCTCCGAGCTGAACGCGCTGATGCAGGACCCAGAGATTCCCCGTGACCTCGACCATGCGGCGCTGGACGCCTACCTGTCATATCAATATGTGCCCGCCCCGCTCAGCGTGTTTCGCTCAGTGCGCAAGCTGCCGCCGGCAAGCATGCTCGTGTTCACCGACGGTCCCGCGAGGATCGAGCGCTACTGGCAGCTCGACTACCGCCGCAAGCTTTCGCTGCTCGACCCGCGCGATTACGACGAGCTGATCCGGGAACAGATCCGTCGCGCGGTCCGCAAACGGATGGTGGCAGACGTTCCGCTGGGGGCGTTCCTGTCAGGCGGCATCGACTCCTCCGCGGTTGTCGCCGCGATGTCCGAGATCTCCCCGCAACCGGTCAAGACGTTCTCGATCGGGTTCTCGACCGACCACTGCAACGAGCTGCCGCGCGCTCGCCTCGTCGCCCAGCGCTTCGCCACCGAGCACGAGGAGCTCGTGATCGAGCCCGACGCGATCGAGATCCTGCCGAAGATCGTCGAGCAATACGGTGAGCCGTTCGGCGACTCCTCCGCGGTACCGAGCTTCTACCTCTCAGAGATGACGCGCAAGCACGTGACGGTCGCGCTCAACGGCGACGGCGGCGACGAGAGCTTCGCGGGTTACTCCCACTACGCCGCCAACCTGCTGCTCGGTCGGCTCGACGCCCTGCCGCTGCCGGTTCGTCGTCTGCTCGGACTCGTGGGCGCGGCGATCCCCGCAAGCGGACAGGTCGACAGCACCTTGAGCCGCGCCAGGCGGCTCGCGGCGACGATCGCGCTGACGCCGCCGGAGCGCTTCGCCGCCTACCGCTCGAGCCTCGACGGTCTGGACACGGGCGAGCTCTATACGCCCGAGTACCGAGCGTTGCTCGGCGACTCGCGCCCCGAGCAAGCGATCGAGAAGTCGTGGAAGGCATCGCTGAGCGACGACGCGCTCGACCGCATGCTCGGCGTCGATATCGAGACCTATCTCTCCGGACAGCTGCTCACGAAGATCGACGTGGCGAGCATGGCCTACTCGCTGGAGGCCCGCTCACCGCTGCTCGACCACGAGCTGATGGAGTTCGCCGCATCGCTCCCGAGCGAGCTGAAGCTGCACGGCGCCGAGCGCAAGATCGCGCTTCGCCGCGCGCTGCGCGGTTGGGTCCCAGACGCGGTCCTCGACGGGCCCAAGCAAGGCTTCGTGCTGCCTCTCAACGACTGGTTCCGCGGCGAGCTGCGGGGGTACGCGCGCGACGTGCTGCTCGACCCTGTCGCGGTCGATCGCGGATACTTCGATCCGCGTCGGGTCGGCCAGCTGCTGGACAGCCACGCGCGCGGCGAGCGAGACGATTCGCGCGGGATCTGGACACTGCTCGTCTTCGAGCTATGGCACCGACGCTTCTGTGACGATCGCCGCGAGCACGTTCAGGATGCCGCGGGCGAGGCGCTCCTCACGGCGCCGTAGCGGTGGGCACGGCGGGCCTGGGCACGGCAGGGCTGGGCGCGGCAGTGCTGATAGTCGCAGCGCGGTCGATCGCCAGCGCGGGCGAGCCGCAGCCATCCGCAGCGCCATCCGCAGCGACGTCTGGCGCACCGGCATATGCGTCGTCGCACGACAGCTCGACGGGGTCTCCGGCGCGTTCGACCGACAGGTGCGCCGCCTCGAGCACGCGCACGATCTCGAGCCCCAGCCTGCTGTTGGAGCGGGGCTCCTCGCGCGTGCGCACCGCGTGCGCGAAGTCAGCCAGCTCCAAGCCGAGTGGCTCAGCCGCTTCGATGCGTGGCACGACGATGTCGCCGCTGCGATACGTGAGCTGGTACTCACCGAACGTGGCCGGCGCCTCGGCCATCGAGACGTCAAGGCCTCGATCGTAAATACGCACGGCCTCATCGGAGGAGGTGTCTTCGTATTGGACCATCCGCTTCGAGCCCACGACAACCATCTGGCGCACCTTGCGCGGCGCGAGCCACGAGATTTGAACGTTGGCGGTCGCGCCGCCGGCGAACGTGACAGTGAGGAATGCGGTCTCGGGAACTCCGTTTTGGAAGATGCTCTGCGCGGCCGCCGCGATCTGCGCGACGGGGCGGTCAAGCCAGTAGAGGAGGATCGAGAGATCGTGCGGCGCGAGGTCGCTGATCACGCCGTCCGTCTGATAGAGGCCGAGGTTCATGCGCGAGGAGGTGATGAAGTACACGTCGCCCAGCTCCCCGGAGCGGATCAGATCGCGGACCTTGTTCACTGGCGGGCTGTACACGAACGTGTGCCCCGGCATCAGCACGCGGTCGACCTGCGCCGCAAGCTCGATCAGCTCCTCGGCCTGCGCGACACTCGTCGCGAGCGGCTTCTCGACGAGCACGTGCTTGCCGGCTTCGAGCGCACGGCGCACGAGGTCGTAGTGAGTGCGCGGCGGCGTCGCGATCGACACGGCCTGCACCCGCGGGTCCAGCAGCAGCTCATCGAGATCGCGCTCTGCCGTTCTCGTCGGATAGCGGCGCGTGAAGTCCTCCGCGCGCCCCGAATCACGCTCGCACAAGCCGATCAGGCGGAACTCCGGCCGCTCGAGGATGTTGCGCACGACGTTGGGCCCCCAGTAGCCGTAACCCACCACGGCCACGCCAATCGGCGTCGTGATCATCTCGCTAGCACCTTCCGCTCGATCGCAGTACGGAACGGCTCGCCAGCTCATGGCACGCCGCTCCTATCCTCATCAACGCGATGATCGCCCGCCGGCTTGCGAGTCCGCTGCAGGAACGCACGGGCTATGCGGCTCCGCGGCGCAGCAGGAGCACCAGGGGGGTCCGCGCCAGGATCGACAGGTACAGCCTGAGCGAACGGCGCTCCACCCAAGCGATATCAAGCGCGACCATCTCCCGGTAGGTGCGCTCGTTGCGCCCATTGACCTGCCACAGTCCAGTCAGGCCGGGCTTCACCTCGAAGCGACGGTCATAGCTCGACGGGTACAACTCGGCCTCGTAGGGAATCACTGGGCGCGGTCCGACGAGCGACATGTGCCCGATCAGCACGTCGAAGAGCTGCGGTAGCTCGTCCAGGCTGGTCTTGCGCAGCAAGCGCCCCACCCTTGTCACGCGATCGTCAGCGGCGAGCTTGTACAGATCGCGACCGTCCTCGCCGACATGCGCGTTCTCAGTCCCACCGATCAAGGCCTGCACGTACTCACGGTGGATCTCTGAATCGGCTTCGAGACGCATCGTGCGGAACTTGTGCACGGTGAACGGGCGCTTGCCTTGACCCAGCCGTCGCTGACGGAAGATCGCCGGGCCCCCACGTTCGAGCCGAATCGCCAAACACGTCGCAAGCAGAAGCGGCAGGCACGCGATCAGTCCGAGCGAAGCGAGCAGCAGGTCGAGCGACCGGTAGGCGACGAGCGCCGCCGACCGGTCTCCGGATCCGCTCTGCTCTTCCTTGAAAGCGAAGGTGGACATATCTCAAGAGGTCAGCCGGACAGCGCTAGGGCGGGAGGACCAAGCCGCGCGGCACACCTGTACAGCGCCTCGGCCGTTCGCTCGATCTGCTCGCTCGTGATCGCGGGAAAGATCGGCAACGACAAGATCTCGTCCGCCAACCGCGTGCAGTTGGGGGCCACGTCGTGCTGCTCGCGGAGCGCGGCGTATGCCTCGGAGCGGTGGATCGGCGTGGGATAGTGAACACCGGTCGCGACGCCTTCCTCGGCGAGCAGATCCCGGACCGCATCGCGCCGACGCGTGCGGATCACGAATTGGTGGTAGACGTGATCGCCGTCCGCGGCGGCAGGAGCCGGCGTCACGACATGATCGATGTCCGCCAGCGCTTCACGCATGCGCGCCGCGGCCGCTCGCCGAGCCTGGTTGCAAGCATCCAGACGTACGAGCTTGACGCGCAGGACGGCGGCCTGGATCGCATCGAGCCTGCCGGTCGTTCCGACGATGCGATGGCGGTAGCGCGGGCTCTCTCCGTGAGAGCGCAGCAGGCGCAGTCGCTCGGCGAGCTCCGCGCGCGCGGTCACGACGGCGCCCCCATCCCCCCACGCACCGAGATTCTTGGCGGGATAGAAAGAGAACGCGCCGGCGTCGCCGATCGTGCCGACACGACGGCCGCGGTAGCGCGCGCCGTGAGCTTGCGCCGCATCCTCGACGACCAGCAGCCGCGAGGATCGAGCCAGCTCCATGATCGGGTCCATCTCGACAGTCCTCCCGAAGAGATGCACGGGGATCACACAGCGCACCGCCGGCGTCAGCGCCGCGGCGAGCGTCTCGCGGGAGAGCAGCTGAGTAGTGGGATCGACATCGGCGAAGCGTGGTCGTGCGCCGACCAGGCTGACGGCCTCAGCGGTGGCGATGAACGAGTTAGCGGGAACCACGACCTCGTCCCCGGGGCCCACCCCGAGCGCGCGCAGCGTGAGCATCAGCGCCGTGGTGCCGGAGGCGACGCCGACCGCGTGGTCGGTCTCGCACCAGCCTGCATAGTCGGCCTCGAACTCCTCCACGGCGGCGCCGCCCGTAAACGCCCCCGTGGCCGCTACTCGGCCGACGGCGGCCATCAACTCGTCCAGCAGTTGCGGATCGTGCTGGTCCATGACCGTCAGAGGGACGTTGACAGCCGCGATGCTCATCGCACAGCCGCCATCGGCGAGTCCAAGCGCTCGCCGCCGAGCGCGAGGATTCCCATGCCGAGACCACGCTCCGGATCGAGGATCAGGTTCACCGCCTCATTGCGCGAGCGCACGCCGAGCTTTCCGAACGCGGAGGAGAGGTGGCTCTTGACAGTGCTTTCGGCAAGGAACAGCTGCTCAGCGATCTGGCTGTTCATGTAGCCCATCACCACCAGCCCGAGCACCTGCTTCTCGCGGGCCGAAAGCGCGGGTGGCTCGACCTGGCGCCACTGTGCTCGCGGCACACAGACCTGGCCTGTCATGACAGCCTGCAGGCAAGGGCCCAATGTGCGACAAAGATCCTCGTCGGTAACGACGCCGGCCGCCCCCGCAGCTAGTGCGGTGCGAACCTCCCAACGCTCGATCTGCTCGCAGGCGAGCACGAGTGGGACGTCAAAGCGCTGGGCCAGCGACTCGATCCATCTGGACAGCGAAGAGACCGTGCTCTCGACGCGTAGGAGCAGCACGGAGAACGCTAGCGCCCCTTCGTACTCCAGCATCGACTCAACGGTGTCGAACGACTCGACCGCCACGCCCTCCAGCTCCATGGTTTCCGCGATCCGCTTGTCACCGGCTATTAGTGCGATAGCGACCGGCGGGGTGCGGAGTGCTGTGATGCGGGGCTTTGTCATGACCGACTAACGCCGACAGCAAGTGCGGACTTTCGAGTCCAACACTCGTGAACGAAAATGAATGTCGGTCTCACTCCGATTCGCATGGATATCGGTTACAGAAACACCACAGCCGCCCGACGAAGGCGGCTGTGGTGTTTCTCTAGGAGTCTCCGGTCAGTGACCGAATTGTTTCGCTTTCAGGGATTTGATTTGCAGCCAGCGGCGGGGTTACTCGGGCCGACGGTATATCCGCCGACTTCGCCAGGAAAGCCTGCGTCTCCCCCGGTGCCGCCGAGACACGCTGCGGTCAAGTCCTGCAGATCGCCGTAGTCCACTACCTGCGGCGCCTCGTACCCCTCGGAGACAACTTGATCGTCCATGTCGACGTCCTTATCAATAGATGCCTGCCCGCCGTTGGCGAGACAGCTCGATGACGTTGAACAGCGTAAACGAAGGGCGCCCCGGGTCAAGGTGGAAAAACGGATGAGTCAGATGACGACGAGCACGTAGGGCGCGACTGTGTCAGACGACCACGCGAGCACTCAGACGCCGCTCGTCGGCGGATTGGACCTCGACGCGGGCAGGACTCGCCTGCAAGCCAGCCGGAAGCCAGTTGGACGTCGAGCTCGCCTCCGCTCTCAGCCAGCACTCGGCCGTGAGCAGGCGCCACACCTGGTGCATCCAGGCAAAAGACCGGCCTTGCTCGGATACGCGCGGGCTGAACAGGGCGCTGCGCATCGTCTCCATATCGACGTACGCGCGCAGCTCGGCTCGCGGCTCGGTGAGTAGGCGGCGCACGGCGAGTCCGTCATCGCAACTGAGGCAGTCGACGATCAGCGAGTCGAACCATGCCTTCGCGGGTCGCATGCGCACGGAATCGGGCAGCATCCCCACCATGCTCGCGCGCAGCAGCGGGCGGTTGCGATGGCGATCGAGGCTCGCCTTGGGCGGCTGGCGCAAGACGAGCTCCAGGAGGTCGAGGTCGAACAGCGGATGCCGCGCCTCCAAGCCCGCGAGCGCGGCGCGGCGGCGCTGGTGCTCGAAGACGCCGGCCTCCTCGACTCCACGCGTAAGGCCGTGCGCGGCGTGCGCCCACCAGCGCGGACCATCCAGCCGCTTCCATGCGACCGGGTCGTCGGTGTCCGTCATCGTGCGGGCCGGCTGACGGCGTAGCCATGCGGGTGCGCGCCTGGTCGCCAGCGGCCGCAACAGCGCGTCGTGCAAGCGGTACGGCAGCGCGCCGGCCACGGCCGAGCGCCCCAGCACTTTCGCTACCTGTTGGCGGGCCGGTCGCTCGCCGGCGCCGGGCAGCTCGAGCGCCAGAGCATGTGCGTCGCGAAACCGTCCCGAGCGCACACTGTCAGCGAGCAGGTAGGCGCGCGCCGCGAACAGCTCGTCGCCGCCATCGCCGCCGAGCGCGACGCGCACGCCGTCGGACGCTGCCGCGCGCAGCAGCGGCAGCGTCCAAAAGTCGCCCCAAGCGCGCGGAGGTTCCCCCCACGCGCCGATCGACTCGAGCACGCTTGCCAGCAGCCCGCCGGAGCGAACCTCCGCGGTCATGCCCGGCAGTCCCAGCGCCTCGCGCAGCTCCGAGATTAGGCTCGACTCGTCGACAGCGGGGTGCTCGGGGAACACACCTGCATAGGCGGACACTTCGCCTGGCGCTTGCTCCACGGCAACGGCTGCGACGGACGCGGAGTCGAGCCCTCCACTCATCAGCACACCGGTGCGTCCGTCGTGCTCGACACGGCGTCGGACAGCTTGAGCGATGCCGGCGCGCACCCGATCGGCCAGCTGCGCTCGAGGCAGCTCGATCGGCTCGACAAAGCGCGGCGTCCAGTAGCGATGCTCATGGGCGCCGTCGCGATCGAGCATCAGCATCGAGCCCGGGTTCAGACGACGAACTCCAGCGAACAGGGTTGCCGCCCCCGGCCGGTTGCTTACGGCAAGCCAGTGCGCGATGCTCGCGGGATCGGGGCACGGCCGCGCCGGAAGAAGCGCGAGCAGCTCGGGCAGCTCGCTCGCGAAATGCAAGCGATCGGATATGCCGTGAAGGTAGGCGCAGCGCGCTCCGAGCTGGTCGCGAGCGATCAGCCCCTCCTGACGCTCGTCGTCCCAGATCAGCAAGAGGAAGTCACCGCGCAGGCGCGGCACCAGCTGCCGCCCCCAGCGTCGATACCCGACGGCCAACAGCTCCTCACAACCAAGCCCATCGCCATCGGTGACTGGAGGAAGCCCAAGCGCGCTAGCGATGTCAGACGCGTTGTCGAGAAACCCGTCGAACAGACATAGCGGTGCTCTCGCCCCCGGCGCCGGCCCGCTGAAGGCCACGCGCAACGGTCCGCGCTCGAGCACTGTCGCCTGCTCGGGTGCGAAGACGCTGCTCAGCCGGGCGCTCGCGGCTGACCCACTGCGATCGAAGATGCCCGCGAGCCGGCGTTTCATGTCGGCTCGCCGAGGTGCCGCATAACGGCATCGCTGAGCTCCGCGGCATCGACGGGCGGGCCGAGCACAATTCGAGCGACGCGCTGCCGTGCAGCGAGTGCGCATACATCGAGCAGCCGCTGAAGTCGCGCAGGCGCCGCGAACACGAAGTTGAACGTGGCTGCCAGCAGCAAGCGCGGATCGTCGACCGGCTCGAAGCGAGGCTCGGAGGGACCGTCGGGCCGGCGGTCGAGGAAGAACAGCGCCGCGAGCGGCGCGGGACCGGTGGCGCATCGCATCCGCACGAGCCGCTCGCGGGTGTTCACATTCACGACCTCGCCGGACGCCAAGCGCCGCCGCCGGCGAGCCTCCTCGGCACGATCGATGCTCGCTACCGGGCTCCCGGGATGTCCGAGCAGCACCTCACCCTCGCGCTCGAGCGCGAGCACGTCGTCCGCGAGGAAGCTCGCCCCGCGGCCGCACAGCTCGAGCGCCACCGATGACTTGCCCGACCGCGACGGGCCCACGAACGCGATCGCGCGCCCGTCGAGGACGACTGCGCTCGAGTGGAACACCTCGAGCCCGTTCAGCAGCGCGGCGAACGGCAGCACCTGCGCGATCAGCAGCCGTTCCCAATCGCTGTCGCACACGTCGCGGTGCGCGCAGCTTACGTCGCGCCCATCCACGGCTAGCAGGTGAGCGCCGTACCTCGGCCCCGAGATCAGGTAGCCGGCCGCGGGATGAGCTTCGATGCGCAGACTGACGGACCCGTCGGGCGCGAGCTCGTCGCTGATCAGCTCCGCGCCGGCCGGCCATCCGAGCATCGACGCATCGGCGCCACTGCGCACGCTCAAGTCGAGCCGGCGACCGGTGGCGCCCGCCCTCCCTCCTTGCAGTACCGGCACGGCAATGTCGGCGCGTACATCGAGTCCGAACGCCGTCGCGAGCGTCCTGGGTGCGCGGGGGGCGAGCATGGGGGCCGGGGCCGGGGCCGGGTTGCGGGCGACGCTCATGGCAGCCCTAGAGCTCGACCAACCGCCCGAACGATCCGTCGCCGGAGGAGAGGACGGGATCGCCGGCGTACTCCACCCAGGCGTGAGCAAGGAAGTCCGGCGCAGCGCGTGTGCCGATGACGAGCTTGGTGGACACACCTCGCCGCGCGAGCAGCCGCACAAGCACGAGCGAGCGAACCAGACAGCGCGTGTCGCCGGGCAACAGCGAGAGCGTGCGTGCGACGGCGCGGCCGAGGCGACGCGCTTGCGCGAGCACGTCGTCGGAGCCTTCGACGCGCGCGCGGTCGGAGCTTGCTGGCGCGGGCGGCGAGCGCTCGGAGCGCAGCTCGGCCAGGACGGACACGATCGGCGCCCGCCGCATTGCTCGCCGCGCGAGCAGGTAGGCGGTCACGATCTCGATCGCCAGCCGAAGACGCTCGGCATGCGTCAGTGGACGCTCCGAAGACGTTCGATGGCGGGTGCCCCGCAGCTCAGCTCGAGCGGCCATGGCCGACCTCGATCAGGCCGCGCTCGAGTAGCAACCGGCAGAGCTCGCACATGTCGCTCTCGACGACTGTCTGCTCCTGCTCGTAGCTGGCGGCCACCGCCGCGGCCGCATCGCGCAGGGTCGCCGAACGCTCGAGCGCCTCGAGCATGCGTCCGGCGGTCGCGTTGAGGCCGTGGTACCTGCCGGTGTGAAGGTTCAGCACCACGGTTTCGGAGGGAAAGCTGCGGTAGACGACGTGTTGGGGCACGGCGATGTCGCAGCTCGCCAACGCTGCGGTCTCGGGCATGGTCTCGCGGCTCATCTCGATTTCCTCGGTCTAGTACTCGATGATCGTTCCGCGACGCTGGCCTACGCGAATCGCGCGAGCCAGCGCATAGATCGAGAGTGGCACGAGCACGCTGGCGAACAGCGCCATCTTGAGCAGTTGGCCGACCACCGATTCGGCGATCGGAGTGTTCACGAGCAGGTGCCGCAACACAGACGTCGCGCCTGTGAAGGGTTGGAGCTTTGCCGCCGTCTGCACCCATTCGGGAAGCAATGACACGGGGAAGTAGAGACCGCCGACGATCGACAACAGCGCGATCAGCCAGCTCGTACCGACGTTTCCCTGCTTGATGACGACCGTCAACGCTGCGAACGCGAGGCCGAAGGGCAAAAAGGCGAACAGGGCAAGCACCATCACGGGCACGCTCAGGGGAACGGTCGACCAGTGCAGCTGCAACCCGAACAGAGCGCAGCCCAAACCGAGCGTGAGCGTCGCGAGGACGAAGGAGAGCAGCAGCGGGAACAGCGTCATCGCGATCACGCTGCGCACGGCCCCGAACGGCGACAGCAGCAGGCGATCGAAGGTGCCGGCGATGAGCTCCTGGCGCACAAGATCTGGGATCGAGAAGCACGCGTACATGATGCTCACCATCGAGATCCCGACTACGACGAACGCGAAGTAGCTGGCGGGCGAGGTGAAGCCGCTCACATGCACCAGCCGCGAGACGTAAAAGAACAACGTGAGGCTGAACACGGATGTCAGCAGTTGGCTGAAGATGCGTGTCCGGTAGGACAGATAGACGGTCAGATCGCGTCGCATTACGGCGAGAAACGCGTGCCCGGACATGATCGCTTGGCTCATGACTTGATTGCTCCGTCAAGGCTCAGCGGGATCACGCCGGCACCAGCCTGCCGCGGTCGATCACCCAGCGCGCATCGAAGGCCATGTCCAGGTGCTCGCCGCTCGGTGAGCACCACAGGACAGCGCCGTCGCGCGCGAGCAGCTCGTCGATCGCCGCCTGTAGCAGCGCCGCGCCCTGTCCGTCGAGGCTCGTGAGCGGCTCGTCGAGGAGCACGACCTCCGCTCGCGGCAGAAATGTCATCGCGATGCGCAACCGCTGACGCTGGCCCATCGACATGCGATCCACGCGCTGCTCGGCAAGCTCGTGCAGGTCGAAGATGGCGATCGCCTCCTCGACTGCAAGGCGGAACCGCTGGCGTGGCACCATCGTGATCCTCGCCCAGAACTCGAGTTGGCGCCGGACGGTCAATCGCGCATAGAGCCCTCTGTCGCCTGCCGGCAGCAACGACACGAGCCGCTGATAGCGCACGCGGTTCTCACCAGCGCTCGCCCCCCACACCTCCGCGCGCCCGGAGTCGGGCTCGATCAGTCCTGCCGCTATGCGAAGCATCGTCGTCTTGCCCGCGCCGTTACGCCCACCGACCCATGTGATCGTGCCGGGCTCGAGCCTCAGATCGAGGTTCTCGAGCACCGGCGGCCGATCCGCGCGCCAGCGCTTGCTGACGCCCGTGAGCGTCAGCGGAAAGCACTCGTCGGGTCGTGACGCGGATGACGGCTCCGCGTCGGAGACGGGCGTGTGCTCGTCGTCGCGCGCGACGACGATCGCTGTCGCATCGAGCGAGCGCAGTGTCATACGGGACCCCCGAGCACGGCAGCGGCGGGTTGACCCGTGAGAGCCTGCTCGATCAGATCGGCGATGTCGGCCGGGTCCTCGTCGGTGTCGCAGCTCAAACGCAGCAGCGTGGCGGAAGCGGCGAGATCCGCGTAGAGGGCAAACCGTCGCCGTTCGCGCTCGATGTCGTCATCGAGACCGAGCATGTAAGGAGCCAGCGCGAGCGGGCTTGGCGGGAGAAGCTCGACGCCGAGCGGCAGTCCTATGCGCCGTTCGAGCAGGAAGATCGCGCGTACCCCCAGCGGTCCGCGCGCAACTGCGTGAGCGACAGTCCAGCGCTCCTGCCCCATCATGGCGAGCACAGCCACGAGCGGTGACGCGATGGCGTCGTGCTCCGGCGCGAGGTTCATGTGCGGGGTCGCCGGATGCGCGAGCACACCGGCGCGGCCTGCCGTCAGCGTGAGCACGTCGTCGCTCAGCAGCGGGTGCCCGCGTCGCATCAGCTCGAGGGCGAGCGTGGTCTTGCCGGCGCCTGGAGGGGCGACGATCGCAACTGCTCCCTGCGGCGAGTCGACGGCGCTCGCGTGTAGCGCCTCACACCCTCGCACGAGGGCGACATCCGCGAGCACCTTCGTCAGCAGCGCCCGCTGCCAGTACAGCCCGGATTCAACGGGAGCGCATGTCAGCGATCGCCGGTCCGTGTCGAGATGGAAGCGGGCGCGCTTGCCATAGGTGAACAGCAGGTCCCCAGCGCGGCCACGCTCGATCCTCAGCTCGCATCCATCGCCGAGATACCCTCGCCACGAGGGTGCCCCTCGGGCGCCGCTCCAGAGCGCCGCGAGCTCCGCCGGCGACGCGAGCTCCAACGCGAGCGAGAACGGATCTTCGTTCGCCACCGGGGTCATGCCCGGGAGCGGGAAGGCGGAATGCAACCGCATTCCATGGGCCAGGTAACACGTTTCCATCACACCCGTATAACTGGCGCCCGGCTGGGATTCTTCCACTGCACGCGTGTGCGGATCGCCCGCGGATTCCGCCGGCTCGGCCGCTTGCGTTTGCGCTCGCTTGGGACCGCCTCCGAGCTTGCGGCCGCGGGCTAGCGACGCTTCCCGTGGGATCTTGCACGAGGCGACTTCGACGAGCCGTGCTTTGCGGCTTTCCTCCTGCAAGTGTGGTACGTGCGGCTTCCCGACAGACGCTGCCCGAGGACGGTCGTGGCAAGTATGTGAACCGTGAACGTGCCGCGCGGAAGGCCTTTGAGGTTGATCGTCGCCGTAAATTTGCGCCCGTGTCGCAGGACGGTGAGCTTGTGAGCCCCAAGCCGGACGACAACGCTCTTGAGCGGGTCGTGAATCGGGTCCTTGAGATGAATCGGGAACACACGCGCGCTGTAGCACCTGCGTGCGCTCGGCAGCCTCACCGAGCGCTTGAAGGCCAACGCATTCGCCTCAGCGGGAAGCGGCCCGATCAGCGCCGATTCAAAACATCCGTAAGTCACGTTCTGGCGCACGTCACCGGGCGTGATCGTGGGCTGGCTGCTGCCAGGGGAGCTGAAGCAGACGATCAGCGTTCGCGCTCCGCCGTCGGTTTTCAGCACACGCCACGCGGTCGGTCCGAGCGTAGGGTTGGGCGGGCAGGTGCTGCTTTCGAAGTACCACTGGTGAAAGCCCCAGTACGACCCGTCTGCCTGCCGGTGTATGTCGGTCCACATACGTTCGCCGATGGCGTGTGAGCACTGCGCGAATTTCGTCGGTCCCACGACGGTGCCCACGAACCTGCCATTCGGCTGAGGCTGAATCGCCACCTCGCCGCCGTTGAAAGACCACACCGCTTCGATTGGCGAGGCGGCGTGGACGGTCGAGGGGAGCGACCCCGCGCCGACAGCCGCGACAAGTCCAGCGACGCAGCACACGAGCAGCCGTGACACGAGTGCGCGCGAACGTGCCTCGAGCGCATTCGCGCGAATGGTCGCTCCGGCGAGGGGCTGAGTGTCGGCACATGGAGACACGGCCTCAATGAACGCGGCCGTCCGACCGGTTCTTCCGTTCACGGGGCTCACGCGGCTAGCAGTGTGCGAATCACGTTTGGGGTGCCGAGGCTTCGGTTCCGAGTTCGCACGCGGATTGGCTCCTTGGCGACGTCAACGAGCAAGCGCGCGATGTCGGGTATCAGCGCATCGGTGCTGCTGAGCGCGTTCAACTCGTGGATCAATTGCTCGCGGTCATAGCCCATCGCCGCCAGGCGCTCGCGCCCGAGCACGTTCAGGTACCTGCGGCACCACTCCTTGCGCAACGGGTTTGCGAGCGTGCGCTTCCACTTCTGTGTGGGCTCGGAGCTAAGCGCCGAGTAGCGTTTGACGCCGGTTGGATCCCCCGTGCGCCCGTGCAGCTCGATCTCGGCGAAGCTGCGCAAGGTATTGGGATCGAACTCGATCTCCAGGTAGTCCATGAGCTCGCGCGACGGACCTTCCTCACCGCTGACGATGTCCTCGAAGCGCACCGAATGGGCGCGTCCACCGGCCGCGGCGCGTGCGGCGAGGAGCCGGGGCAAGCCGGTGAACAGATCCCCTGGAAACAGCGTCGGCCGCCACGGTTCCCACGTCTCGATTACCGAGGCGACGATACTCAGCGGATTGCGCCACAGAAAGATGAACTTGCCTTCGGGGAACAGATCCATGATCTCCTGCGCGACGAGGCAGTACGGAGGCGACTTGTCCACGAAGTACTGCGCATCGTCTCCCGAGGCCTTTGCATACAGGCGCAGCGCGCATCCGCGCAACTCGTCGCGAAAGTCCTCGCTGCCACGTGGCAGCTCGTCGCAGAAGTCGTGCAGTGCGACCACCATCTTCGAATGGGAGTACTCGGCATCGATGCCCGTGCGTCTGAGAGCGTAGGCGTATGGCAGCAGCAGCCAGGGCTCGGAGACCGTCGCGACGCCACGATGGGCGGCGACGATTCGTTGCAGCAGAGTCGATCCACTGCGCGAAACGGAGAAGATGAAGATAGGTCGAATCGCCATCGATGTGTGTTCAGGCAGAGGTCACTGCATGCGAACTCGCCGCGCTGGAATCAACCCTGCAGACGGACGTGTTCTTCCACAGCCCCGCAGGCATGCGCCTGAGACGGTGAGAGAGGACGCTCCGGCGGCCCGGCCCGCGTCGCTCATCGGTTGACGAGCATCTATGCTGGGCGCCGATGTTCGAGAAGGTGTTGGTAGCCAACCGCGGCGAGATCGCGGTCCGAATCGTGCGCGCGCTCGATGAGCTCGGCGTGGCGAGCGTGGCCGTCTACTCGGAGCTCGACCGCGACGCCCCGCATGTCGCGCGGGCCGGCGAGGCGTACAACCTCGGCGACGGCCCGGCGGCCGAGAACTACCTGAGCGTCGAGAAGATCCTCGAGGTCGCGGCGCGTGCCGGTGCCCAGGCGATCCACCCCGGCTATGGCTTTCTCGCCGAGAATGCTCCGTTCGCGCAGGCATGCGAGGACGCCGGCGTCGTGTTCATTGGCCCACCGGCCAGCGCGATCGAGGCGATGGGCTCAAAGACAAGGGCACGCGAGCTGATGCAGAAGGCCGGCGTGCCGATCGTGCCGGGCACTACTGAGCCCGTGGCGACGGTCGCCGACGCCCTGCGGATCGCCAAGGAGGAGATCGGCTTCCCCGTCGCCGTCAAGGCCGCCGGCGGTGGTGGTGGTAAGGGCTTCCGCGTAGCGCTTGCCGAGGATGAGCTCGAGGGCGCGTTCGAGGGCTCCAGCCGCGAAGGCGAGAAGTTCTTCTCCGACGGGACGGTCTACTTGGAGCGCTACCTGCACGATCCTCGCCATGTCGAGGTGCAGGTGCTGGCCGACCGTCACGGCAACGTGATCCACCTGGGCGAGCGCGACTGCTCGATCCAGCGGCGCCACCAGAAGGTGATCGAGGAGTCGCCGGCGCCAGAATGGGTCGTCGACACGGATATGCGCGAGCGCATCGGCCAGATCGGCGTCGATGCCGCGCGCGCGGTGGACTATGTCGGCGCGGGCACGATCGAGGGTCTGTTCTCGGCGCGCGAGGGCGCCGAGCCCGAGTACTTCTTCCTGGAGATGAACACGCGCGTGCAGGTCGAGCACTGCGTGACCGAGATGACGACGGGCATCGACATCGTCAAGGAGGGCATCCGCGCGGCCGCCGGCGAGCCGCTGGCCTACGCGCAGGCAGACGTGCAGCTGCGCGGGCACGCGATCGAGTGCCGCATCAACGCCGAGGATGCCTCCAAGAACTTCGCGCCGGCCCCTGGCAAGATCGGCGCCTACCGCGAGCCCACGGGACCCGGCGTGCGCGTTGACTCGGGCGTGGAGGCCGGCGGGGAGGTCTCGCCCATGTACGACCCGATGGTGGCGAAGCTGATCGTGTGGGATGCCGACCGCGAGCAGGCCACCAGGCGAATGCTGCGAGCGCTCGGGGAATATGAGATCGAGGGTCTGAAGACGCTGATCCCCTTCCATCAGGCGCTGCTGGCGACCGAGCAGTGGGCGAAGGGCGAGACGTGCAAAGACCTGCTGGAGGACAAGAAGTGGCTGAAGACGCTCGCCTTCGACGCACCGGCGCCGGCCACCGCGGACGGCGAGGGGGAGCAGGAGACGCTGGAGCAGACTTACGCGGTTGAGGTCTCCGGCAAGCGCTTTGACGTGCGCGTCGTCGGTCCCCCATTCGCGGGCGGGGGCGGCGCGGCGGCAAGCAATGGCGCCTCCGCCTCCGCCGCCGGCAAAGGCAAGCCGCCCAAGCGCGCGCAGCGGAAGTCCTCGAGCGGCGGCGGTCCGGACACGCTGCCCTCCCCGCTGCAGGGAAACATGTGGAAGGTGCTCGTCAAGCAGGGCGACACCGTCGAGGAGGGCCAGCTCTTGTGCATCATCGAGGCGATGAAGATGGAGAACGAGATCACCGCGCACAAGGCCGGCACGATCTCCGAGCTGCCGATCGTCGAGGGCGCCGCGATTCAAGCGGGCGCGCCGATCGCGACGATCACCTCGTCCGCGGCCGCCGAGTAGCCGCGCTCAGCGCAACTGCCGCGCGGCTGCTAGCTGTCGAGGGCGGCGGCGTTCTCGGCGTGCAGCTCGCGCTGCGCCTTCGTGCGGCGCCCGGCGGGCAACTCCGCCTCTCCCCCGCGCTCGCGCAGAGCGCTCAGGTAACCGGCGTCCTCCGCGAGGATCTCCAGCGCCCGCGCGCCGTCGAGCACCGGACCGTGCCCCGGCACGATGTGCTCGGCCACCGCGACCAGCGGTCGCAGTCGCTCGAGCGTGGCCAGGTAGGTGTCGATCCGCTCGCCGGCGTTGAGCGCGGGTAGCTCGACGGCCGAGAGATAGTCGCCGGCCACGAGCACGCGTGCCCAGGGGATCCATACGGCCATCCCATCGGCCGTATGGCCGTCGGCCAGGTGGAGCTCCAGCTCGGCGCCGCCGATCCCGCAGCGCCCGGGGACGGCGAGCGGCTGAATCGATCCGAGCGAGAGCGGCCGTCGCCGATCGATGTACAGCTGTTCGTCGAAGTCGCGCAACGCGCGCTGCGCCGCACCGGGCTCGGCGCGCAAGCGCGCGACGGTGCCCTCTGCGCACCCGAGCGTCGCTCGCGGAAAGGCGAGCGGCCCGAGCAGATGGTCCCAGTCAGCGTGCGTCGCAAGCAGACCGCTGGGCGCCGGGAAGGCCGCCTGCTCGATCAGCGATGGCAACAGCTCGAGCTCTTCCGGCAGGACCGGCGAGTCGATCACGAAGGTCTCAGCCGAGCGGAAGATCCTCGCCGTCGCCCGCGTCTCCGTTCGCGGCCTCTCCGTTGCCGGCGGCGACCGGCTGGGCGAAGGACCCGCGGACGATCGAGCAGTTCACCTGCAGCAACTGGCTGGTGACGACGAGCACGTCCGGGTGGAGCGAGATCGCCTTCACGCCGGCGCGAGACGGTCTAGGTGATGCCGAGCAGCTTGGCGGCCTCGCGCAGGTTGGCCACTTCGGCGGTTGGTTTCTTCTGCGAGGAGTCGAGCGTCTCCTTGTTGCGGTTGACCCAGATGACCGGCACCCGCGCTTTCACGCATGGCGCCACGTCGTGGTAGTGGCTGGCGGCGACGTGCACCCAGCCGCGCTTGCCGCCGATGCGCCTGGCGCACTCGGTGAAGTGGGCGGGTTCGGGCTTGTAGGAGCGCACCTGTTGGGCGGTGACGACCAGGTCGAAGTCGGTGGCGATGTGACGGCGCGTCTGCCCGAGCAGCTTGTCGTCGATGTTCGAGAGCAGGCCCAGCTTGTATTTCTTGGCGAGCTTCTGCAGCTGCGGGCTGGTCTCGCGGAAGGGCTTCCAGCTCTGCACGGAGTCGGGCAGAAAGCCTGAGCGCGAGGGCTCCAGAGACCATTCCAGGCGTTTGGCGATCTCGATCGCCGTACGCCGAAGCACCTCGGCGTAGAGCTCGTAGGAGCCGCCCTCGATTTCCCGGGAGATCTCGTGGAACAGCGGGATCAGCACGTTTCGATCGATCTCGAAGCCATCGCGCTCGGCCTCTTTGGCGAACGCCTCGTAGATCCCGGTCTCCCAGTCGATCAGCGTGCCATAGGCGTCGAATGTGACGAAGGTTACGTTCTTTGGGATCGGCATCGGCGGGGCATTATGACTTGCGAGGTGCGTACGCGCTGTTACCCCTCTTGCGTTAGAGTCCCGCGCCGCAATGGACCTGTTGGAGTACCAAGGCAAGCAGCTGTTCGCCCGTCACGGATTGAAGGTCTCTCAGGGCTTGGCAGTGACCACGGTGGAGGACGCGCTGCTCGCGGCCGACGAGGTCGGCTACCCGGTCGTCGTCAAGGCGCAGGTCCTGATCGGCGGCCGCGGAAAGGCCGGTGGCGTGAAGCTCGCGGCCAACGAGAGCGAGGCTCGCGAGCACGCGGAGAAGATCCTCGGCATGGACATCAAGGGACATGTCGTGCGCACGCTGTGGATCGAGCACGCCTCGGACATCGCGACCGAGTACTACGCCTCGGTGCTGCTGGACCGCTCGGCCAAGCAGCCGCTCGTGATGTTCAGCGTCGAGGGCGGCGTGGACATCGAAGAGGTGGCCGAGCAGACGCCCGAGAAGCTGATCCGCCATCACGTGGACGCGCTCGCGGGGCTCTCGCACGAGGAGGGCGCGCAGATCGCCCGTGACGGCGGCGCCGACGCCGACGTGGTCGACGGCGTGGCCGACGCGCTGGTGGCGCTATATGAGGTGTGGCTGAAGGAGGATGCGACGCTCGCCGAGATCAACCCGCTGATCGTCACGCCGGAGCGCGAAGTGAAGGCGCTCGACTCGAAGGTCTCGCTGGACGGCAACGCGCTGTATCGCCACCCGGAGAACCAGTCGCTGTCCGATCGTGAGAACGAAGATCCGCTCGAGCGCCGCGCCAAGGACGAGGGCGTGCAGTACGTGAAGCTGGACGGCGACATCGGCATCCTCGGCAACGGCGCGGGACTTGTCATGTCGACGCTCGACGTGGTCGCGCAGGCGGGCGGCTCGCCTGCCAACTTCCTCGACGCGGGCGGCGGCTCGAACGCCGAGACGATCAAGCAGGCGGTCGATCTGATCCTCGCCAACGAAGCCGTGAAGGCGGTGCTCGTGAACATCTTCGGCGGCATCACACGCTGCGATGAGGTCGCGACGGGCCTGATCACCGCCTTCGGCGAGATCAAACCGTCGGTGCCGTTCGTCGTGCGCCTGGACGGAACGAACGACGTCGAGGGCCGGCGCCTGCTGCTCGATGCGGCGCTGCCGAACGTGCACGCCGCGACGACGATGAACGAGGCGGCCGAGATGGTCGTGGCGCTGGCGGCCGGTCAGAGCGTGGGAGCGGCCGTCTGATGGCGGTGCTGATCGACGAGCAGACGCGCCTGGCGGTCGCCGGCATAACCGGCCGCGAGGGCACCTTCCATACCCTCAACAACCGCAACTACGGCACGAACGTCGTCGGTGGCGTGACGCCGGGCAAGGGCGGGCAGGATGTCGAGGGCATTCCCGTGTTCGACAGCTGGTCCGACGCGGTCTCCGAGGTGCAGCCGAACACGGCGATGATTTTCGTGCCGCCGCGGTTCGCCGCCGATGCGATCCTCGAGGCCGCTGCGGCAGGCGTGGCGCTCGTGATTGCGATCACCGAGGGGATTCCCGCGCATGACGAGCTGCGCGTCTACAACCTGCTCGAGCGCGACCATCCGGGAACGCGGCTGATCGGCCCGAACTGCCCGGGAATCCTCTCCCCGGACAAGGCCAACGTCGGCATCATCCCGGCATCGTTCTTCAAGTCCGGGAACGTCGGCGTGGTGTCGCGCTCGGGCACCCTGACCTACCAGATCGGCAACGAGATCGCGCGCGCCGGATTCGGCTGCAGCACGATCGTGGGCATCGGCGGCGACCCGGTGCCGGGCTCCTCGTTCGTCGATGTGCTGGAGCTGTTCGAGGCCGACGAGGAGACCGAGCTGGTCGTGCTCTCGGGCGAGATCGGCGGCTCTGCCGAGGAAGAGGCCGCCGAGTTCATCGCCGAGCACATGAGCAAGCCGGTTGTCGCCTACATCGCCGGGTTCACCGCTCCCGCGGGCAAGCAGATGGGCCACGCCGGGGCGATCGTATCGGGGTCGGCGGGCACGGCGGCCGCCAAGGCGCAGGCCTTCGAAGCAAAGGGCGTGCGCGTCGGGCGCACCCCCACCGAGGCCGCCGCGATCGCCGTGGAGGTTCTCGGCGGCGCGTCCCTCGCCGCCTCCTGAATCCTCCCGCGCGCCCCGCGCGCGCCTGGCCGCAGCGGCGCGTGACCGCTACGCTTGGCCCTCGTGGACAGGGAAATCGCAAAGACCTTGGGCGAGCTGGAGCGCAAGCTGCGCGAGCTTGAAAACGTCCTCAGCTCGATGGGCGAGGACGAGCAGCGCCGCCCCGAGAGCCGCGAGCAACGCCGCGGCGACGGGGCGCCCGGCGCCGCGCGCCCGCTCCCGGCCGGCGAAGGTCGCCTGATCGACGAGGCGATCGAGCGCAGCGAGCGGGCGCGGAGCACGCTCGAGCAGGCCGTGCCCGTCGCGTCGCTGTCCACGCCGGACGCGCCTGTGACGGGCGCGGCGAGCAGCGCGCTGGCGAGCACTCTGCCGAGGAACATCGGCCGCCCGGCGGACGCCTTGAGCCAGGCCCCGAGCGCCGCCGAGCTGCTGCGTTTCCGCGATCGCCTGGAGCGCACGGCGCGCGAGTTGACCCACGACTACGACGAGCTGCTCGGACGCATAACCTACGCGCCCGTGACCCCTGCCCCCGGACCGACGATCTCCTTCGCGCGCGGCGCGCCCTCGCTTGACATTGTCGACGTGGACGGGCTGCGCGATGCGGCCCTGCGCGCGTTCGAGAGCGACCCGGGCGGCACGACCGCATACGGCACGTCGATCGGCTACCCGCGGCTGCGCGCGTGGATTGCCGACCGCCACGGCGTCGAGCCCGAGCGCGTGCTCGTCACGAATGGCTCGATGCAGGCGGACGCGTTCCTGTTCACGGACGTCGTGAGCCCCGGAGACGACGTGGTCGTAGAGCGCCCCACGTATGACCGTACGCTGCTGTCGCTGCGCGAGCGCGGCGCGAACCTGCACGCGGTCGAGCTGCAGCCGGACGGCATCGACACCGACGCGCTCGCGCGGCTGCTGCGCAGCGGCCGGGTGCGGCCGAAGCTCGCGCACATCATCCCCAACTTCCAGAACCCGGCCGGCTACACGCTGTCGCTGTCCAAGCGCGAGACGCTGCTGGCCCAGGCGGCCGAGCACGGATTTTTGGTGTTCGAGGACGACCCCTACGTGGCGCTGCGCTTCCGCGGCGAATCACTGCCGACGATGGTCTCGATGGACCCTGATCGCGTCGTGTACGCCTCCTCGTTCTCAAAGACCGTCTGCCCGGGAGTGCGGGTCGGCTACCTCGTGGGACCGCCGAAGTTGATCGAGGCGATCGCGAAGCTGGCGACGAACACCTACATATCGCCGAGCATGGTCGCGCAGTCGATCGTGTACGAGTTCTGCGCCTCGGGCGCGATCGAACGCTCGATCGAGACCGTCAGGACGGCGCTGTCCGAGCGCGCGGCGACGCTCGCCGACGCGCTGCGGCGCGAGCTGCCGGACGCGGAGTTCGTGGAGCCGGACGGCGGCTACTTCATGTGGGTGACGCTGCCCCCGGGCACCGACGTGGCCAACCTCCACCACCTCGCCGCCGAACTCGGCGTGTCGTTCGTGAAGGGCACCGACTTCCTGCTGGAGGGCGGCGAGAACACGCTGCGACTCGCCTACGCGGGCGTCACCCCCAAGCAGATCGACGAGGGCATCACGCGCCTCGCGGCCGCATACCGCTCGCTGCCCTGACGCCGATCAGCCGGCGTGGGCGCCGCGGCTATCGCCCGTAGCGCTGGCCGAGCACCAACTGGTCCGGCAGGGCCGTGCGCTGCGGGGGTGAGGGATCGGCGACGACGGAGACCGTCTCGGCGACGCTGGCGGTGACGATGCAGCGCCGGCCGTCGGCGGCCTGCACGACGACCTGCTGCTCGTCGCGCTCGAGCAGACTGCCCTCCATGCCAGGCTCGAGGCCCGAGCCCTTCAGGTAGTGCAGCAGATCCTCGGCCTCGTTCTCAAAGCGCAGCACCTGTAGCGATGCGCCCGTCTGGACGTCCGCGAGGGGCACGCCGGACAGGCGCGCGCCGGCGACGATCGGGTGCCCATGTGGACAGGTCTTGGCGTCGCCGATGGCCGCGAGCATGCGTTCCTCGAGCACCGGCGACATCGCGTGCTCCAGGCGCTCGGCCTCCTCGTGGACCTCATCCCAGGGCACGCCCAGCACATCGGTGAGGAAGCGCTCGATCAGGCGGTGGCGGCGGACGATCCCCTCGGCGTGCTCGGCGCCCGACTCGGTGAAGGCGATCGTGCGGTCCTTGTCGCGCGTGATGTAGCCGTCGCGCTCCAGCCGGCCGACCATCTCGTGAACCGTGGGTGCGGACAGCTGCATCGCCCGGGACACGTTGGCGCCGGTCATCGGCAGGCCGGCCTCCTGCAGCCAGAAAAGAATCTGCAGGTACTCCTCCTCGGCGACCGTTGCGGTGTCGCTGCTCATGAGTTTGATCCTAGAGCAAGCCCTGCCGGCGACCGTGCGCGCCGCGGAGCCGGCTCAGGAGGCGAGCTGGTCGAACGTGCAGGCGCGCGGGTCCTTGTCCTCACGCCAGCGCCGCAGCTTGGCCCCGTGGCGAATGCGCCCGGCGGAGACGTGGTCGAAGTCGATCTCGACGACCAGCTCCGGGCGCAGGGCCACCCACTGCAGGTCGCGCCCGCCGCTCCAGCGGCTCGGGTCGGCGCTGCCACGCTCGCCGGTTTGAAACGGCTCGAAGAAGCCGACCAGGCGCCGCTTCTCCTTGGCGCTCAGGCCCGAGCAGTGCCCGACGACGCGCAGCTCAGCGTCGGGCTGCTCGTCGGCGTACAGGCCAAGGATCAGCGCACCGACCGTGTCGGGCTCCTTGCCGGGCCGCCAGCCGGCGACGACCGCATCGATTGTGCGCACGCGCTTGACCTTCACCATGCCCTTGCGCTCGCCCGGCAGGTACAGCGCCGAGCGATCCTTGGCGATCGCCCCCTCGGCATCGACGAGCCAGCCGCGGGCGTCCTCGGCGTCGGCGCTCGCCCGCATCAGCTCAACCGGCGAGCCGCTGAAGCGATCGCCCGACAGCAGCTCCTCGAGTGCCGCACGCCGCTCGGCAAAGGGCCGTTCCAGCAGCGATTCGCCTTCGCGCGCCAGCAGGTCGAAGGCAACGAAGCGGGCAGGAGTCTCGGTGGACAGCAGCTCGATCCGCGAGGCGGCCGGATGGATGCGCTGCCCGAGCGCGTCGAAGTCCTCACGGCCGTCGGCGTCGCGCACCACTATCTCGCCATCGAGCACGTAGCGACCCGGCGGGAGGAGCAGCTCGGGGAAGTAGCGCCCGAGCGGCTTGCCGCTGCGCGACTGCAGGAACAACTCCTCGCCGTCCATGAACGCCAGGCAGCGAAAGCCGTCGAGCTTGACCTCATAGACGTACTGCTCGCCGGTGGGCAGCTCCTTGCGCGAGAGCGCGAGCTGCGGCTTGACGGGCGGCGACAGCGCCAAGCTCATGACTTGGCCTTGCGCGCGCGGCTCGGCTGCACGCGCGGCGGCTCGCCCTTCTGCTTGGCGAAGTGCGGCGGCCAGGGAGCGTCGCCCAGCCCTTCGCGCTCGTCGCGGGCGGCAAGCTCCAGCAGCGACTCCAGACGGTCGGCGCGCTCATCGATCTCAGCCGAGGGATCGCCGCGCTCGCGCAGCCGCGCGGGGACCGTCTGAAGCGTCAGCTCCGCCGGCTCGACGTCCGCGACCTCGTCCCAGCCAAGCGGGCAGGACACGCGCGCGTCGGCGACCGCGCGCACCGAGTAGGCCGAGGCGATGGTGCGGTCGCGGGCATTCTGGTTGTAGTCGATGAACACGCCCTCGCGTTCCTCCTTCCACCAGCGGCTGGTCGCCCTGCCGGGCATCCGCCGCTCGACCTCGCGGGCGAGCGCGAGCGCGGCGGTGCGCATCTGCAGGAAATCGTATTGCGGGTCCAGGCGCACGTATATGTGGATGCCACGCGAGCCGGAGGTCTTGGGAAAGCCGAGCAGGTCGTGCTCCACGAGCACCTCGCGCACGCCGAGCGCCACCTCGCGCACCTCCGAGAAGGGCACGCCGGGACAGGGATCGAGGTCGACGCGCAGCTCGTCGGGATGATCGAGATCCGCACGGCGCACGGGCCAGGGGTTCCAGTCGATCACGCCGAGGTTGACGCCCCACGCCAGATGGGCGGCGTCGTTGGGAGTGAGCTCGCGCGCGTGGCGGCCGCTGGGGAAGGTGACGGTGGCGGTCTGCAGCCACTCCGGCGCGCTGTCGGGCACCCGCTTCTGAAAGAACGGATCGCCCTCGACGCCGTTGACCCAGCGCTTCATCACCGTCGGGCGATCGCGCAGGTGACGCACGACCTCTCGCTCACAGGCCAGGTAGTAGTCGAGGAGATCCATCTTCGTCAGCTTGCGCTCGGGGAAGAACAGCTTGCCTGGGTTGCTGACGCGCACTTGCCGCCCACAGACCTCCACGATGACGTGCTCGTCTTTCTTGGCGGCCATTGCTGGAAGGATGCCCGATCATGATCCCGCGAACCCTGCTCGTGGCCACATGCGCGTTTGGCGAGCGCCTGAGCGCCGCACGCGTGTCCTCGGCGATAGGCCGTGGCCTGCAAGCGGGCGGGTGGCCAACCGACCTGTGCCCGCTGGAGCTCACCGAGGCACACCCGGACGCCACGCGCGCGCTGCTGGAGGAGCTCGACTTCGACGCGCGTATGCGAGCCGCGCGGGCGGTGATCGTGGGCGCGGAGCGCCTGCAGGAGGACACGCTGGCGGGCAGCGTCACATTCGAGATCGCCACGCGCGCGCGCCAGTCGGGCGTGCCCGCCTACGCGGTGACGGGCGAGAACTCACTGGACGGCTTTGACGCGCGCATCCTCGACCTGCAGGTGATCCTCCAGGCCAGGACCGCGCCGGCGTTGGAGAAGGCCGGCAAGAAGCTGGCCGGCCTAATCTGAGCGCTCAGCGCAAAGCTCCGGCGAAGGCTCCTGGGAGCGCCCGCGCGACCGCCAGCGTGAGCCGCGTGACCTCCGCGACGCTGCGGTAGTCGAGATTTGCCGGGATGTCGCTTGGCAGGTGGTAGTTGGCGGGGCTGAGCCAATCGGTGATCGAGACGAGCGTGGAGATCGGATAGCCGGCGCGGCTGGGGATCACGCTGTCGGTCGAGGCCCGCGCGCGAAAGCCCCGCCGCAGCTCGATGCCGAGGCGCTCGGCATGCTCGGCGACCAGGTCGTTCAGCCAGGGACCGGTGTAGGACTCCATCCACACCGGTCCCTCGCCCTCGAGCATCGCCAGATGGGGCGAGCCGACGGTGTCGAGGTTCATGAATGCCGTGCGCCGCGGATCGAGCTCCTCGCGATGGCGCGCGATGAATGCGCGGATGCCGTCTTGCAGGGTCTCCTCGGCGCCGCAGGAGACGAGCAGCACACGTAGGCCGGGCACGGGACTCTCGCGCAACAGCTCGGCCAGCGCGACGAGCGCGGCGGCGGCAGAGAGGTTGTCGTTTGCTCCGGGGACGGTCTCGTTGCGCCAGATATCCGCCACGAAGGCCGTGCCGAGGGCGCCGATCGCCAGACCCGTGCGCGCCAGCCGGGGGCGGCGAAGAACGGCGCCCGTCAGCGTGCAAAGTGGGCCGGCAAGGCCGATCCACCATTGCGGCAGTGGCGTCTTGAAGCGTTCGAGCAGCCCGGGGGCGAGCTCATGGAGCCTGCGCTGGAGCGTCTGGTCGAAGATCACTCCCGACTGCGCCGCATCGTGGTGGGCAAGCACTACGAGCGTGACCGGCTCGCCATCGTTCGCAGCGGAGCCCGGCGTGCCCGTCTCTGCAGGTGTGGTGCTCGTCTCTGACTCGCCCATGCGGGCAACCAGATTGACGGTCGTGCGGCGGCGGCGCAGCAAACGCCGGACGATACGCGGGCCGTTCTGAGCCTCATCGACGATGCCGGCGAAGGCCTTCGCGGCCAGCACCGCTCCGAGCGCCCGGCGGCCGCTCAGCACGAGCCCGGCCGCGGCGATCCCCAGCAGGCCGAGCGCGGTGGCGGTCGGCGGGAAGGTCCCCCAGGAGGGCTCGTCCTCGAGCGCCACCTCCACGCCCGGTACTGCGCGCAGCCGCGTCGCGAGCCACTCGGCGGCCGCTCGCTCGCCAGCCGAGCAGGGCGCGCGGTCGAGCGGGGCGAGCGTCTCGACGACCTCGTGCAGGACGCCTTCCAGCCACGCACCGCCGTGCGTGCCCGCGACTGAGGGCCCGTCGGTGGTTCCAGGATCGGCGGCCGCCTCCGGTGAGCGATCGGCGGCGCCCTCGGATGAGTTCACAGGAAGCATTGACCCTCCCCACGATACGTGGGAACCTCATCGACGATCCGATCCCCTTCGAGCAGATGCAGGCTCGCAAAGCGCTCGCACAGCTCGCCGGCCTTCGCGTGGCGCATGTACACGCGCTCGCCAATTGCGATCTGATCGGCGACGGCGCCCAACAGCGGCGTCTGCACCTCGCCGGCGCCCTCCTGGCGGTCGAGGCGCAAGCCGGATGGCAGGTGCGGCCGCGGCAGGCGGGCCGCATCGGCGGCCCCCGAGGCGAGATAGCCACCACCCAGCGCGGTAACCACGCCACGACCGGGCCGGCGCACGACGGGCAGCGCGAACATCGCGGCGGGGCGGGGCGAGAAGGCGCGATAGGCATCGAACAGGGTCGGCCCGTACAGACCCGAACCAGCGGTGAGCTCGCTGACCGCGTGCTCGGCAGCGGTTCGCTCGAGGCTGCCCGTGCCACCGCCGTTGACGAACTCGAGCGCCGGTTGCCCGGCCCTCGCGAGCACCTGCTGAACCGCGGCCACGGCGGCAGCGCGCCGGTCGATCAGCTCGCGCGCGGACAGTCCCTGCACCACCTGGATCGCGCGTGCGCGCAGCGGATGGCCCGGCGGGGTGTCGCCGAGACCGGCGATCTGCGCCTCGTAGGCCATGATCCCCACGAGTCGCAGGCCCTCGCGCGCGAGGATCGCGCGGGCGAGCGTGGCGGCCTGCTCGGGCGTGTGCACGGGGGAGCGCTTGGCGCCGATCCGCAAGCGCCCGCCAAGCGCGCGCCAGCCAGAGTCCAGGTCGATGCACACCCGGATCGGGACGGGCTCGGATCCGCCGTCCGCACCGGCGGCTGCCGCGCCGGCAGCCCGCTCGATCAGCTGGAGCTGCTCGATGTCATCGACCATCACGGTCACACGTGCCGTGGCCGGCGGCTGCGCAAGCGCTCGCAAGGCGGAGCTGTCGGCGCTCGGGTAGGCGATGAGCAAATCATTGGCGCCGTGCGAGGCGAGCCACAGTGCCTCCGGCAGCGTGAACGCGAGCGTGCCCGTGAAGCCGTCGCGTGCGAGCACCTGTTCCTGCAGTGAGCGGCAGCGCACCGACTTGCTGGCCAGCCGAATCGGCTTGGCCGCCGCTCGGCGTTCGAGATCCTCGGCGTTGGCCCACATCGCATCGAGGTCCACGAGCGCGAACGGAGCCTCCAGAGCGGCTGTCGCGCGCTCCAGACGCTCATGGGCGTCTTCGGTCAGCGGCTGCACGGCTGTCGGACCGGCGATCGTCTCAGCCATGGACGGCCCCCAGCACCCGGTCGGTCCAGTCGTTCGCGAACAGGCCATCCGGATCCAGGCGCGCGCGCACCGCCTGGAAGCGATCCCAGTCCGGGTAGCGGGGGCGCAGCGTGGCGGCGGTCTGAAAGTGGCGCTTGCCCCAGTGGGGGCGCCCGTCGAGCTCGTCCATGATCGCCTCGACGGCGCGGAAGTAAGGCTGCCACTGCATCCCCCGGTACATGTGCACGGCCACGAAGCCGCTGTCGCGACCGGCGGCGGTGCTGAGGAAGGCGTCGTCGGGCGCGACGGTCCTGACCTCGATCGGGAACGGCACGGCGAGACCACGCTGCTCGATCAGCTCGAGCACGCGCCGTACGGCCTCGGTCGTGCGCTCGCGCGGGAGCGCGTACTCCATCTCGGTGAAGCGCACGAGGCGCGGGCTGGCGAAGATCTCAGCGGAGCGATCGACGCGCACGGAGCTGCCGGCGAGCCGTGTGACGAGCCGGTTGATCTGGGGAATGCGGCGGGGAAAGCGCCGGCCGGCGCGGCACAGCAGCTCAAAGGTGTGATTGGTGAGCAGCACGTCGTTGGCATACGCGGACAGCCGGCCACGCGGGCGGGGCGGCTCGGCGGTGCGGTTGTTCGCACGGGTGAGTGCCGTGTCCGTATGGGGGAATACGAAGAATTCGAAGTGGTCGTTTTCCGCGGTCAGCTCGTCGAAGCGATCGAGCGTGTCGGCGAGCGGGGCCGGCCGATCGACCCCGCGGAGGGTGAACGCGGGCACGCAGCGCAATGTCACCTCGGCGATCGTTCCGAGTGCGCCCAGCCCGACGCGCGCGGCGAGAAAGACCTCGGGGTCGCGCTCCTGCGAGCACACGAGCGTGGAGCCGTCGGCGAGCACGAGCGTCAGCTCTGTGACCTGCGAGGAGATGTTGCGCAGGCGCGCGCCGGTGCCGTGGGTGGCGGTCGAGATCGCCCCGGCGATGCTCTGCGCGTCGATGTCGCCGAGGTTCTCCATCGCGAGCCCGTGTGCGGCCAGCCGCCCACTGAGCTCGTGGATCGTGATGCCCGCCTGCACGCGCACGAGGCCGGCGGCGCTGTCGACGTCGAGAACGCCCGCGAGGCGATCGAGCATCAACGTCGCTCCATCGCTGCGGGCGATGTCGCTGAAGGAGTGCCCCGCGCCGACCGCGCGCACTCGCAGGCCGCCCTCGCGTGCCCGCTCGATCGCCGCCGAGAGCTCGCCGACCGAGCCCGGGCGCTCGATCGTGGCGGGGCGACAGCGCTCATCGCCTGCCCAGTTGCGCCATCCGGAGGCGCTCTCGTGCTGATCGCTAGGCTCGCTCATCAGATGACCGAGCCCGAGCCTACTCCGAGCCCGGCTCCTCGCGCCGCGCGCGCGCGCTCACTGCCGACGCCGGGCGCCCGCCGCGCGACCGTGATCGGAGCGGGCTCCTTTGGAACGGCGCTGGCGGTGTTGCTCGCGCGCGGCGGGCTGCGCACGACGCTTCAGACGCGCACGGCAGAGCAGGCCTCGCAACTGAACGAGGCGCGGGCAAACGTCTCCTACCTGCCGGGCGTCGAGCTGCCCGCTCAGCTGCGGATCGAACCCACCTCGGCGGGTGTTGAGCGCGCCGACTACGTGTTCCTGGCAGTGCCCTCACGTGGGTTGGGCGAGGTGATTGCGACGCTCGGCGCGGCCGGCCTCGGCCGCCGCGCGGCCGTCGTGTCGGTGGCCAAGGGCCTCGTCCCGCCGCAGGGGCTGCCGCCGACGACGGTCCTCGGCACGACCTTCGGCGAGCATCGAGTGGCGTGCGTGGGCGGTCCGGCGCACGCGCAGGAGATGGTGCACGCCGGCGCCGGACTGGTGGCGGCCTCGAGCGACGAGCAGCTCGCCCACGCGCTCGCGCAGGTGTTCACCCGCGCGGGTGTCGTCTGCGAGCAGTCCAACGATCCGGTCGGCGTCGAGCTCGCGGGAGCCGCCAAGAACGCCGCTGCGCTGGCCGCCGGCGCCACCGAGGCGCAGGGCTTGAACGCCGCGGGCGCCGCCGCCGGGCACATCTTCGCGGAGGTCTGGCGCTACGCCGAGGGCCTAGGCGCACGCCCCGAGTCGATGATCGGGCTGGCCGGCGCCGGCGATCTCGTCGCGACCGCGCTCGCCCGCGAGAGCCGCAATCGACGCGCGGGCGAGCTGCTGGCCGCGGGAGTGCCCGCCGGTGAGATCCCCGCGCGCGTGGGACAGGCCGTGGAGGCGCTCGAGTCCGTGCCATTGCTCGCCAGCGCCCTGGAGCACGCGGGCGTCGGCGCGCCCGTCACGGGCGCCCTCGGCAGGTTGATCTCCGGCGAGCTGCCGTTGGACGAGTGGGTGGCACTCGTCCGCGCGACCGTCCCCCCACCCGCGCGCTGGCGCAGGCGCCCGCAGCCGGGCTTCTGGCGGCGTGTGTGGCGGAGGCTTTTCGGCGGATAGACGCGCAAACCCTAGGCGTCAAATCGCGGAGTCGGCGAGGTCCTGGATTTGCGCCACCCTGGTGAAGTAGCGTCGAGCTCGTCAATTGCGACGAACGGTGCGACTCCTTATGACGGCTTAGCGGCCTGACGATCGCGCTGCCGCGTCACGGCCTGATAAGCGAGGTCGGCGTCCCTGATCCGCTACCTCCGTCGAACTCGCGGCGATGATGAGTCCATGCAGAGTCAAGACGTCCTCGAGCGTGAGGCGGACCAACTCGCTATCGTCGGGCCAATCCTCGGCGGCTATTGGGTCTGGGGTGACGTGCTGGCGAAGATTGCGGCCGAGAAGCGTACCTTCTGGGGCTACGAGTTCGCCCACGTGATCATCGACGGTCGCCGCCGCAATGCCACCACTCGCGTGTCCCAGCCGGCAGTTAGTAGCGGCTCTATCGCTAAGCGGTCGGCCTTGCTGTGGAACGAGCCTCCGGCAGGTTGAGGCCACCGTGGTGCGCGTCCTGCCCGAATATCTAGCCATAGCCCGCGAAACAGCGATTGGATTTCCCGGTCTAGAAGCGCGTAGCTCTCAGCGAGGGTCTCCCGGCCCGTGAAGTTGACCGCGCGCTGGCCGATCAGGTCACCCGTGTCTACGCCAGCGTCGATGTGGTGAATCGAAACGCCCTTTGGAGTGTCATCAACCCAGCTCCACAGGTTTGGATCGGCGCCTCGGTTCCAGGGCAGCAAGGAGATATGCAGGTTGATGACTCTCCCATCCAGACGTGCGACCTCGGCGGGGCGGATGATGTGCCGATATCCGTGGCTGACGGTCCAATCAACGGCGATACGGTCGAGTTGACCTACGGTGATCGGCATCGAGGTGTTCGTGACTGTGTCCAGCCTTCCGAGATACTCGATAAGCGGCGAGCCATTGGAGCCCAGAAACAGAACGTTCACCCGATCGTCCCCTTACTCACAGCGATCGCGTGCGCAGCCGCGAAGGCACTTCGAAGCTCTAACCACGCCCGCCTGGCTCTGGCTGGTCGTGGTCCAGTGGGCACGGATCGCCCACGAGCAACTCAAGCTCGCAAAGGCGCTTTGCCAACTCCGACAAGGATATTTGTGCAAGGCCGATCATTCGATTGCTTCGACTTTTCGAGCTTCCCTCACAGCACACTGATAGTCAAGGACTCGGCCCAAGTGTTTCCAGCCCAAACAACACCCAGCCCAGCACGAAACCGACGGCCACCAACGTAGGACACCTCAGGGTGTACACGTTGCGACCCAGCTTCGAGGGTTCAATGGCGGTGCGCCTGATGCTTACCCGACACCCAAGACATCGCGGTACGGCAGGCTTCCGAGGCTGCAGCAGGCAACCAGCTGATCTCGTCTTGACGCGGCAGCAACATTCGCCTTACGACGCGCCGAGCAAAGTGTTCACGACCGCCTCGTAGACGCCCTTGCCGTGGCCCGCCTCGGCCACGCGCACGTTCTCCCACCCTGCGACCGCCTCGCGGATCGAGGGGTCGTGCTCGACCGCGTTGGCGACCAGCCAGAAGGTCTCGACGTGCTCGGCGCATGCCAAGTCCTCGCGCGAGTCGCCGACCGCGAAGGTCTCCTCGCGGGCGTAGCCGCGCATGCGGCGATGCGCGGCGACCGCGCCCGCCTTCGAGGCGCCGATCGGCACCAGGTGATAGCCGCGCACGTGCGACAGCTCCGCCAGCGCCTGCGAGCGGCGGTTGACGACGCCGTTGTCCACCAGCCGCAGGCCCTCGTGTCCGCGCTCGGCCAGCAGCCGATCGACCTCCGCGGCGTCCACGAGTCCCCGGAACAGGTGCGAGACCTCACGCTGCAGATGCCACGGCTCGTGGTACTCGAGGCGCCCGGCGTAGTGCTCGAGCAGCAGCTCCGGCGCGCCGGAGGCCGCGATCTGCTCGGCGATCGTGGGCTCGCCCGGCTGCTGGCCGATGCTCCATCGCTCGCCGGTCTGCCAATGCTCCTCCCCGTCCAGCACCACGCACGCTCCCGCCTCGTAGATGAACGAGCGCTGGCCCAGCAAGCGGGCGTCCTCGAACACCTGCGCACGCCTTCTTCCACTCATCAAAACGACCTCGACATCGGCCCGCAGACACGCTTGCACCGCGCGCACGCCATCGATCGAGATCGCGCCATCTCCGTCGTGCAAGAGCGACGCTCCGCGCCCTAGCAGCGTGCCGTCCAGATCGACGTACACACAGCGCGCGCTCATGCGACTCTGATGCTCGAAAGAGACGGGCGCTCCGGCGGCGCGTGCTCGAGATCCACGTGCTCCAGGCGTCCCTCCCGCTGCACCCGCCGCGCGATCGTCGCCAGCACCGTCTTGGCCATCGGCGTCAGCGCCGACAGCGGCTGATGGTGGTTGCGGTGCTCCTCCAGGTCGACCTGTGCGATCTCTCCCAGGCCGATCTCCCGCCACACGTCGATCAGCATCGCGATCTCGACGCCGTATCCGGTCGCAAACGGCAACCGCTCGAGCAGCTCCCGCCGCGCCGCCACCTCGCCCGCGAGCGGCTGGCGCACCTGCGCGAGCTCCGGATAGAACAGCGAGAGGGCCGGCCGCGCCAGCAGGTGGTTGACGCGCCCGCCGCCTTCCCCGTCGATGACGGCGCCCTGTGCGAACGGCCGGCGGTAGAAGGCCTTCACGAACGACACTCCCGGCTCGCACACGAGTGGACCCAAGAGGCCGGTTGCGAAATGCGCGGAAAAGCCCTCCGTGTCGGCGTCCAAGAAGCACACCAGCTCGCCGCCCAGCACCGACAGCGCGCGCCACATCGCATCGCCCTTGCCCAGCACCGGCCCGTAGGAGGGCATCAGATCGGCCTCCTGCCAGACCTCCGCCCCGGCGCGCCAGGCCTCTTCGGCGCTACCGTCGGCCGAGGCCGCGTCCACGACGACCAGCTCGTCGATCACGCCGGCCCCTCGCAGCTCGGCGAGCACGGTCACGATCTCCCCGACCGTCTGCGCGCATTCGCGCGCCGGCAGGCATACCGACACGCTTAGCCCGCGCCCGGCCCGTTCGTCGGCGATCCGCTCCGGCGGGTAGGAGCTGTGGTGGAACAGACGCGCTTTCGCCCGCTCGTTGCCGGGATCGCCGGCCTGGCGCTCGCTGGAGGGGGCCATCGCCATCTACTATCGCAACCCGTGGCCCAAGAGCGGAAAATCGAGCCCTGGAGCGCCCTGCTGGACGCCGGCCTGGCCGACGGGCGGCTCGTGCGCGAAGCCCACGAGGGACCGGGGCGGGCAAAGCTCGTCGAGGCGCCGGCGGAGCTGCATCCAGACGTGCTCGCGGCGCTCGAGCGGCTCGGCGTCGAGCGGCTCTACTCACACCAGGCCGAAGCTCTGCATAGCGCCTGGGAGGGTCCGACGATCATCACCACCGGCACCGCCTCCGGCAAGTCGATGTGCTTCAACCTGCCCACCCTCGACGTGCTCAGCCGCGACGCTCGCGCGCGGGCGCTGTATCTGTATCCCACCAAGGCGCTCGCCCAGGATCAGGCTCGCGCGCTGGCCACCTTCGGCCTCAACAAGCGCGTGCGCCCGGCCATCTACGACGGCGACACCCCCCGCGAGGCGCGCGCGGAGATCCGCAAGAACGCCAACGTCGTGCTCACCAACCCCGACATGCTGCACGTCGGCATCCTCCCCAACCATGCGGCCTGGGCCGACCTGTTCGCCAATCTCGCCGTGGTCGTCGTCGACGAGGCGCACGTCTACCGCGGCGTGTTCGGATCGCACGTCGCAAACGTCCTGCGGCGGCTGCGCCGGATCGCCGCCGCCTATGGCACCGAGCCGCGCTTCCTGCTGACATCCGCGACGATCGCCAACCCCGTCGAGCTGGCCGAGCGGCTGACTGGGCTCGAGGACATCAGGCTGATCGACGAGGACGGATCGCCGGCCCCGTCGCGGCGGATCGCCATGTGGAACCCACCCTTGACCGACGAGCAGCTGGGCGCCCGCCGATCGGCGCTCGGTGAGGCCACCGAGCTGCTCGCGCAGCTCGTGCGCGAGGGCGCGCGCACGATCTGCTTCATCAAGTCCCGCAAGGGCGTCGAGCTGCTCAGCCGGCTTGTCAGAGAGGACCTGCAGAAGAGCCACCCCGAGCTGGCCGAGCTGGTCGTCCCCTACCGCGCCGGCTACACCTCCCAGCAGCGGCGCGAGCTCGAGGGCCGCCTCACGCGTGGTGAGTTGCGCGCGGTCATCACCACCGACGCGCTCGAGCTGGGCATCGACATCGGCGCGCTCGACGCCGCGCTCGTCGTCACCTTCCCCGGGACCGTCGCCTCGCTGCGCCAGATGTGGGGGCGCGCCGGGCGCTCGAGCATTCAGCGTCGCGGGCGCGGCCTGGCGATGTACGTCGCCGGCGAGGACGCGCTCGACCAGTTCTTCTGCCGCCACCCCGAGGACTTCCTCGACCGCCCTGTCGAGGCCGCCATCCTCGACCACGAGAGCCCTGAGATCTTCCGCCAGCACCTGCTCTGCGCGGCCCACGAGGGCCCTCTGTCACGCGGCGAGGACGAGTTCCTCGGGCCACGCTGGGAGGCCCACGCCGAGGTGCTGCTGAGCGCCGGCGATCTGCGCCGCCGGCCCGGCGACTCGGACTCCGGCTCCTATGTCCCCCGCCGCCACGGCTCCTATCCCGCCGCCGAGGTCTCGCTGCGCTCCGCCTCGCCCGACAGCTTCGCGATCGTCGACGTCTCCTCCGGTGAGCTGCTCGGCTCGACCGAGGCCGCCCGCGCCCACTCGACCGTCCACGAGGGCGCCGTCTACCTGCACCTCGGGCGCTCCTATGAGGTGCGCGAGCTCGACCTGGAGCGTCGCCGCGCGCTCGTCTCGCCCTTCACCGGCGATTGGTACACGCAGCCCAAGCGCGAGACCGACACGGCGATCGTGCGCCTGCTCGACCGCCGCGAGACCCTCGGCGTGACGCTCTCCTTTGGCGAGGTCAGCGTCACTGACACCGTCCTCGCCTACCAGCGCAAGAGTGTCTCCGATCACGCCTTCCGCGAGCTGATCGGGTTGGACCTGCCGCCCACCAGCTTCTCCACGCAGGCGCTCTGGTTCGAGCTGCCGACGGGCGATCTGGGCCACTCGGCCGGGGAGGCCGAGCCGGGCGGACCGGCAGGCCCGGGCGAAGCGATCCCGCTGGAGGTGCTGCTCGGCGCGCTACACGCCACCGAGCACGCGCAGATCGCCGTATTGCCGCTGATCGCCATGTGCGATCGCTGGGACATCGGCGGGCTGTCCACCAACGTCCACCCCCAGACGGGCGTGCCGACGATCTTCATCTACGACGGTCACCCCGGCGGCATCGGCATCACCCGCACCGCCTTTCAGCGCTTCGAGGAGCTGTGCCGGGACGCGCACGCGCTGATCGCCGAGTGCCCCTGCGCGAGCGGCTGTCCGTCGTGCGTGCAGTCGCCCAAGTGCGGCAACCTCAACGAGCCGCTCTCCAAGGCCGGCGCGCGCCTGCTGCTAGAACGCATGCTCGCGGCCACCGCGCAGCCGGGCGCGGGGCAGCCCGCCGTGGCAGCGCCGCTCTGATCGCCGTCCGGCATTGTTGAAGACATGACGATGCTCCGCCCCCCCAAGAAGACGCTGCTCGGCCTGCTCGTGGTCTGCATCGCGCTGGCAGCCGCGGCGGCCGCGGCGCAGGCGCCGCCGAGCGACTCGCCGGCCGCCGAAGGCCCGGGCGGGCGCACTGCGCTGACGCGCTGGACGCTCGCCAGCGACCCCTCCAACCGCGGGACCGCCCGGGGCTGGCAGCGCGGTGGGTTCGCCGGACGCGGCGTGAGCGTCCCCAACGTCGTCGATCCCGTCCACGTCAAAGGACGCTCCGGCTCACGCAACTACGAAGGCTCGATCGCCTGGTATCGCACGAGCTTCCAGGCTCCCACCGCCGGCGCCTACGTGCTCAGCTTCGCCTCCGCCAACTTCCAGGCCACCGCTTTCCTCGACGGCAAGCCGATCGCCTCGCACAGGGGCTCCTACCTGCCCTTTGAAGGGCGCGCCGATCTGGCGGCCGGGGCGCACACGCTTGTCGTGCGCGTCGACTGGCGAAACCCAGGTGCGCAGAGCCGTCAGGGCTTTCATCGCACGTGGTTCAACTACGGCGGCCTGAACGGGCAGGTGACGGTGCGGCCGATCGGCGAAAGCGAGCTGCTCGAACCGACGATTCAGACGACCCTGCAGCCAAACGCGCAGAACGCCGCGCAGGCGAGCGTGCTGCTGAGCGTGAAGGCTCGCAACAACGGCCCCTCGCGCACGATCGACCCCCAAGGGACGCTCACGAGCGGCGCGCAGAGCATCCCCGTCGCATTCCCCCCTCAGACCGTCGCGCACGGTGAGACCGCGAGCTTCAGCACGAGCGTGACCGTCGCCAACCCGGCCCTGTGGTCGCCCAGCCACCCGAACCTCTACGACCTCGCGCTGTCAGTCGGGCAGGAGTCGAGCTACGCTGCCCGCGTCGGCCTGCGCGAGTTGACGTGGCGAGGAGGTCGCGTGTACCTGAACGGCCGCCGTCTGCTGATGCACGGCGCCTCCCTGCAGCAGGACGCCCGCGCTCACGGCGATGCGCTCAGCGCCGGCGATGAAAGCGCGCTCGTCGGCGAGCTGAAGGCGATCGGCGCCAACGCCGTGCGCTCCCAGCATCCGCTGGCCGCGACGATGCTCGAACGCCTGGACGCCGCGGGGATCCTCGTGTGGCAAGGCGTCGGGCCGGTCGAAGGCGCGAGCAACTGGTACTCCAGCACCCCCCCGCTGCTGCGCGAAGCCGAGCAGCAGGCACGTACGGCTGCGCTCGCCGCCCAGCTGCACCCCTCGATCGTCGCCTGGAACCTCGTCGATGAGGTCGCGAAAAATGGCCGCAACGCCGCTGAGGTGGCCTACGTGCAGACGCTCACCAAGTGGCTGCACGCGCACGACCCCACGCGGATGGTCGCGGTGGACGTGTGGGGAGACCATCCTCCCGCGCACGCCGGCACGCTCTATCGCGGCGTCGATGCGATCGCCGAGACCGATTACACGGGCTGGTATGACTTCCCCCAGTACAGCGCCGCGCAGCAGAAGGCGATGATGCGCTCGCGTCTGGCGGCCATGAAGCGCACGTTCTCCGGCCGCGTGCTCGTGATCAGCGAGTTCGGCGCCGAATCGAACACGCTCAACCCCGCCGGCTCGCCCGGCAGCTACGGCTTCCAGTCCGGGCTGCTCGCGCGCCACATCGCCGTCTACGCGGCCGATCTAAAGCTCAGCGGCATGTTCGTGTGGGACCTGCGCGACTACCCCCTCACCCCCACCTTCGAGGGCGGCTCGATCCACTTCAAGCTGCCCGCCCTGAAGCTGATCGAAGGCATCAACCAGAAGGGCCTGTTCACCTATGGCGGCGCGCCCAAGCCGGCTGCCGGTGTGGTCGCGCGCATGTTCAAGGGGTTGCCCGGCGACTGATCGGGCTCGACGGCGGCGGACGGCGGCGGACGGCGACTACCGGGCGACGAGCAGATGCACGCGCACCTGCCCGGCGGACGTGGGCGCGGCGAACGACGAGACTTCGTAATCGGCGCCCCGGTAGCGCAGCGCACCGGAGGACGGCAGATGCGGTGGTCCCGAGCCGGGGCTGCCCCCGAGCTTGTGCGAGCCGGCGCGGATGTACAGCAGCCCGTGTGTGAGCGTGCGCGCCAGTTTCGCGTACGTGATGAAGTTCGACGGCGCAAGCGGTTTGAAGCGGCGCGAGATCCGCTGTGCGACGAGACCCAACTCGGCGGTCTTGATCTGCGCGCAGGTCTTTGCCGCCAGCGACGCCGGAACCGGCAGCAGCAGCGACACGCGCAGGCGGCCGCTGGGGTACGCGCCTGCGTTGAAGGAGAACGCCTCATAGCTGGTGTGCCGGTACTCGACGGGCCCGCGATCGGGAATGCTCGACGGCCCGGGACTCAGCAGGCCTGTGACCGGCACCTGGCCGGAGTCCGTGCGGAGGATCAACGGCGCGCCGATGAAGCGCGTCACGAGCTTCACATAGCCGAGGTCGTCCTGCACGGAGAAGACGAAGTGCCCGATCGTCCGGCCGTGTGAGCGCAGCGTGCCGGTGACGGGCGCGAGGATGTACGGGCCACCGACGTCCGACAGCAGCTCAGAGCCGCGGCTCACGCGCAGGCGGACGATATGCGTGTGCGAGTACACGAGCGTCGTCACCGCCGCCTTGATCGCCGCCCTGTCGCCGCTGGCGACCGCCGCCCGCAAGGGGCCATCGCGTTCGATCTGGTGTTTGTCGCCGAGCGTCTCAGAGCCCGAGGTCTCGCCCTGGTAGATCCGCTGCGCCACGGCGCCAGCTGTCGTCGCCAGCACCTCCCCTGCCTTGGCGCCGCATGGCGTGAGCGTGGCCGCGGGAGCCTGAGCGGAGGACGCGACCGTCGGCGCGGCCGCCAACGCCAGCGTGAGCGCCGTCGCAACGAATACCGCGAAGGTGCTCGTTGCCGCACGTCGGCCGATCGAACGGCTGGCGCTCAAACGCTCTCTCCTCAACGCTCTCTCCCTCCCCTGCTTGGGGGCATCTGTGGCTCAGCGGTTTCCCCGGGCGATCTTGCGCAGGTCGATCGTCTCGTCGTACAGCTTCGCATCGACGCCCTCCTCGAGCGCCACCTCGCGCAGCGGTCGCCCGGTGGCCGTGGCCTTCTGCACGATCACGGTGCCCTTGTCGTAGCCGATCGCGCCGTTCAGCGCGGTGGCGACAGCCAAGGTGGCGCCGGCGGAGGCCTTCGTGCCGGCCTTGTTGGCCTCGATGCCATCGACGCACTTCTCCGCGAACACGCGCGAGACCGACGAGAGCAGGCGCAGCGATTCGAGCAGGTTGCGAGCGATCAGGGGGATGCGCACGTTGAGCTCGAACTGGCCCTGCAGGCCGCCGATCGTGATGGCGGTGTCGTTGCCGATCACCTGCGCTGCGACCTGCAGCACGACCTCCGGGATCACCGGGTTGACCTTGCCGGGCATGATCGAGGAGCCCTTCTGCAGCTCGGGCAGCAGGATCTCGCCGATGCCCGCACGCGGGCCGGAGCCCATCAGCGCGAGATCGCCGGCGATCTTCGTGAGCGAGACGGCGATCACCTTCAGCGCGCCCGAGAGCTCGACCAGCGCGTCGCGGTTGGCCTGCGCCTCGAATGAGTCCAGGGGCGGCGCGATCTGCTTGAGGCCGGAGTCCTTCTTCAAGCGCGCGCGGACCTTCTCGGCGAATTTCGGATGGGTGTTCAGCCCGGTGCCCGTGGCGGTGCCCCCGAGTGGGATCTGACCGACGTGTACGAGCGCGGACTGCACGCGCTCTGATCCGAGCGCGATCTGGGCGGCGTAGCCGGCGAACTCCTGCCCGAGCGTCACGGGAACGGCATCCATCAGGTGTGTGCGCCCGGACTTGACGACGTTCTGGAAGCCTCTCGCCTTGCGCGCGAACGAGCGCTCGAGCTGTTTGAGCGCCGGCAGCAGCTCGTTCTGGGCGACGTCGAGCGCCGCTAGGTGCACGGCCGAGGGGAACACGTCGTTGGAGGACTGGCCCATGTTGACGTGATCGTTGGCATGCGTGCCCTCGCCGGCCAGGCGCGCGATCACCTCGTTGGCGTTCGTGTTCGTGGAGGTGCCCGAGCCGGTCTGAAAGACGTCGATCGGGAACTGCGCGTCGTGCTCGCCCGCGGCGATCTCCGCGGCGGCTTTCTCGATGCGCTTGGCGCTCCTTTTCGAGAGCAGCCCTAGCTCGCCGTTGACGGCGGCGGCGGCGCCCTTCAGGCGCGCCAGCCAGCGCACCACGGGCACGGGCACGGTCTCGCCCGAGATCGGGAAGTTCTCCACGGCCTTGGCGGTCTCTCCGCCCCATAGCTGCTTCTCCGGCATCCGTTCTCCTTTTCGACTCGAGGCCGGCAGCGTCCACGCGCCGGCTCCACCAGCCGCAGACCCTACCCGCAGAACGCCGACAGCTCGCGCGCGAGACCCACGGGATCATCGTATGCAACCAGGAAGCCTGTGCTCTCGAGCACGCGCAACTGGCCGTTGGGAAGCAGCGCCAGGGCCGCTTCGGCGACGGCGAGCGGATACAGCGGGTCCCGGTCAGACCACAGCAGCAGCACCGGCATCTCAAGGCGCGGGTACAGGTCGAGCAGATGTGCCTGTGCGCCGCGCGGCCACGCACGAGCTGCCTTCGCCCACGAGCGCGCGAGGTTGGAGTTGCCGGGCACGTCGGCGAAGGCATGGCGCATTAGATCGGCGGCGGCGGGGTTCGCTCGCACGGACAGGCGCAGGCCCCGCTCGGGCGTGAAGACGGCCCGCGCGCCATGAGAGAGCAGGCGGTCCAGCCCGGGCACGGCCGCCGCTCGCGCGCTCACGCGCCAGGCGGCGTGCAGGCGGGCGCGCTCGGGCCGCGCATGCATGCGATTGCCCATCAGCACCAGCCGCGCCGGGCGCACGCTGCCGGTGCGCACGGCGTGTAGGAGGATCTCCGCGCCCACGTCGTGCCCCGCCAGTAGCGGACGGGGACCGAGCACCTCGCCGGAGAACCCGCCGAGCACCTCGGCGAACCAGTCGAGCGTGTAGGGATGACGGGGATGGTCCTCGGAGTCGCCGTGCAGCGGCAGGTCGGGAAGCACGACGCGGAAGCGATCGGCGAGGAACTCGACCGCCGGTTCCCACTCCTTGTGAGACAAGAGGCCAGAGTGCAGCAGCGCCAGCGGCGGGCCGGCGCCGAGCTCACGGTAGGCCACGCGCGTGCCGTCCGGATGGTGGTACAGGCGCAGCCGCATGGCTTCATCGTAGGATCGGGCGGGTGATCCGGTGCCTGACAGCCGCAGCGACGATCGCCTCGGCAGCGCTGTGGGCGGGCTGCGGGCAGACGGGCGCGCAAGCGCCGTCCGCTTCCACCGCAGCGAGCACACTGCCCCCCGTCAGCTCACTGCCCCGTTCGCACACCTCCCGCGTGATGGTCGTGCTGATGGAGAACGAGGAGTACGGCGACGTGATCGGCAGCCCCGCGGCCCCCTACACCACCGCGCTTGCTCGCCGCTACGGCGTGATGACCAACAGCTATGGCATCCGCCACCCGTCGCTGCCCAACTACATCGCGCTGACGAGCGGATCAACGCAAGGGATCGCATCGGACTGCACCGATTGCGTGGTGTCGGCGCGCAACATCGTTGACCAGCTGGAAGGCGCGGGCGTCTCCTGGGGCGCCTACCTGGAGGATCTGCCCAAGCCCTGCTTCCTCGGCGCGAGATCGGGTCTGTACGCCAAGAAGCACAACCCATTTGCCTACTACTCCAACATCGTGAGCTCGCGTAAGCGCTGTTCGCGAATGGTGGGCTTCGGACGCCTGGGCAGCGACCTGCGCCACGACCGCCTGCCCCGCTACGTGTGGATCTCACCGAACATGTGCAACGACGGACACGACTGCCCGATGGCAACCGCGGACAGGTTTCTCGCGCGAACGATGCCGGCGCTGCTGCGTCAGCTGGGGCCACACGGCTTGCTCGTGCTGACGTGGGACGAGGGTGAGACCGACGACGGCTGCTGCGGCGTGGCGAGCGGAGGCCGGATCCCCACGATCGTGGCCGGACCGGACGTGCGCGCGGGCGCGAGAGCGTCTGCGCCGATTGACCAGTACGGCGTGCTGGCGAGCATCGAGGACGCGTTTGTACTTGCCCGGCTGGGCGGTGCAGCCGACGCTCGCAGCGGCAGCTTGGAGTCGCTGTTCGTGCGCGCACCGCGACTGCGCTGAGCACGCACCTTCCATCGGAACCGGCCGCACCTAGAATGGGCCGCCCCGTGACGTCGTCCGATCGAAATCCCCTGATCCCGCGCCGCGAGGTGGACCCGCGCCAGGAGCTGCCGGCGCTGGAGCTCGAGGTCCTCGAGCGCTGGCGCGAGCGCGACGTGTTCGCGGAGTCGCTGCGCGTGCGCGAGGGCGCCGAGCGGTGGGTCTTCTACGAGGGTCCCCCGACGGCCAATGGTCCGCCGGGCTCACATCATGTGCTCTCGCGCGTGTTCAAGGACATCTACCCGCGCTTTCAGACGATGCGCGGCTATCTGGTCGAGCGCAAGGGCGGCTGGGACTGTCACGGGCTGCCGGTGGAGATCGCGGTCGAACAGGAGCTGGGCATCAAGTCGAAGGCCGAGGTCGAGGAGTACGGGATCGGCGAGTTCAACGCGCGCTGCCGCAAGTCGGTGTTCACCTACCTAGAGGAGTGGAACCGGCTGACCGAGCGGATCGGCTTCTGGCTCGACCTGGACGGCGCCTACCGCACGCTGGATGAGAGCTACATCGAGTCGGTCTGGTGGGCGCTCTCGCAGATCTATCGCCGCGAGCTGCTCTATGAAGGGCACAAGGTCGGGCCGTACTGCCCGCGCTGTGAGACGACGCTGTCATCGCACGAGGTCGCGCTGGGCTATCGCGATGTGGTTGACCCCAGCGTCTATCTGAGGCTTGCGATCCCGGGTCACGAGGAGCGGCTGCTGGTGTGGACGACGACGCCGTGGACGTTGCCGGGCAATGTCGCTGTGGCGGTGTCCCCGAACGCCACCTATGCGAAGGCTCGTCTTGGAGATGATTATTTCTTGATCGTCGAGGATCGTGTCGCGGCAGTGCTGGGTGAGCAGGCGCAGATCGTCGAGCGTCTGACTGGCGAGGAGCTGGTGGCACGATATGGCTCTTATGAGGGACCGATCTTCGCGGCCGGCGACCGCGAGCCGGGCAGGCTGCCGATCCTGGCGGACGACTTCGTGACGACGGAGGACGGCACGGGCATCGTGCACCTGGCGCCGGCGTTCGGCGAGGACGACTACCGCGTGGCAGCGGCGGCAGGCATCTTCAGCGGCGAGGAACCGCGCACCCTCTACAACCCCGTCAAGCCCGACGGGAGCTACGACGAGCGCGTGCTGAGCCGCGAGGGCGAGTCCTATGGGGGGCGCTTCGTCAAGGACCCGGAGCTGACGAAGGAGCTGATCTCGGATCTCGACGCACGCGGCCTGCTGCTGTGCGCTCAGGAGTACGAGCACTCCTACCCTCACTGCTGGCGCTGCGGGACGCCGCTCTTGTACTACGCCAAACCGTCGTGGTACATCGCCACGACGAAGCTGCGCGAGGAGCTGCTGGCGGCAAACGAGACGGTCTCCTGGTACCCGCCGCACGTCAAGCACGGGCGCTTCGGCGATTGGCTGGGCAACAACGTCGACTGGGCGCTCTCGCGTGAGCGCTACTGGGGAACGCCGCTGCCGGTGTGGCGCTGCGAGCGGGGACACGTGCACGTGATCGGGTCTTTCGAGGAGCTGCAGGAGCGCACCGGTCAGGAGCTCGCCGACCACCACCGCCCGTTCGTGGACGAGCTCGAGTTCCCCTGCCCCCACGAGGATAAGGACGGCGAGCCGGACTGCGGTGAGCCGATGCGGCGCGTGCCGGAGGTGATCGACGTGTGGTTCGACTCGGGGGCGATGCCGTTCGCCCAGCATCACTTCCCGTTCGAGAACGCCGAGCGCTTCGGCGAGGGCTATCCGGCCGACTTCATCTGCGAGGCACAGGACCAGACGCGCGGATGGTTCTACTCGCTGCTGGCCGTCGCCACGCTGCTTTCCGAGCCGCCGCCCTATCGCAACGTGGTCTGCCTGGGCCTGATCCTCGACGAGGAGGGCCAGAAGATGTCGAAGTCCAAGGGCAACACGGTCGAGCCGTGGCAGGTACTGGACAGCCATGGGGCGGATGCCTTCCGCTGGTACTTCTTCACCTCCAAGCAGCCATGGGACGGCTACCGCTTCTCGGCGGCGGCGATCGGCGAGGGCGTGCGGCTGTTCCTCAAGCAGCTTTGGAGCACGTACTTCTTCTACGCCCTGTACGCCCACGCATCGGCCGAGCAGCTGAGCGACGCCGGTGAGGTGGCGGGCGCACCGGCGGAGGATCTCGACCGCTGGGCGCTCTCGCGCACGGCCGGCACGGCGGAGCTGGTCGCCGAGCGCTTGGACGCCTACGACGCCACCTCCGCCGGTCGCGCGATCGCCGAGCTGGTCGAGGATCTGTCCAACTGGTACGTGCGCCGCTCGCGACGGCGCTTCTGGGATGGCGATCCGGCCGCGTTTCAGACGTTGCGCACGTGCCTGCTGACCGTCTCCAAGCTGCTGGCGCCGTTCTGCCCGTTCATGGCCGATGAGATCTACGACAACCTCGACGGCTCGCTTGCGAGCGTGCACCTGTGCGACTTTCCCGCAGGCGATGCCGTCTCGAGCGACGGCCGGCCCACCCACGACGAGCAGCTGGAGCAGGCGATGGCCCTGGCGCGCGAGACGGTGCGCCTGGGCCTGGGCGCCCGTGGCAAGGCGAAGATCAAGGTGCGCCAGCCACTGGGCGAGGCCGTCGTTGTCGCGGACGGGCGCGAGCGCGAGGCGATCGAGCGTCTGGCGAGCATCGTGCGCGAGGAGCTGAACGTCAGGCGCGTGCGCTTCGTGGCAGCGGCCGAGGAGCTGGGCAGCTATGAGGTGAAGGCCAACTACCGCTCGCTGGGTCCGCTGTTCGGCAAGGAGATGCCGCTGGCGGCGGATGCGATCGCCGCGCTCGATCCCGCGCACGTCGCGGCGGCCGTACGCGGGAGGGACGGCGAGGATGGCGCCGGTGGTGGTGGAATCGGGATCATGGTCGGCGGGCGCGAGCACACGCTGTCGGCGGATGACGTGATCCTGACGATGCGCGCTCCCGAGGGCTACAGCGTCGAGCGCGAGGGCGCCCACGCGGTCGCACTCGACCTGACGATCGACGAGGACCTGCGCGAGGAGGGCTACGCGCGGGAGATCGTGCATGCCGTGCAGAACGCGCGCAAGGACGCCGGGCTGGCAGTGGAGGACCGGATCGAGCTCGTGCTGGGGGGCGACGGCGCGCTGATGTCAGCCGCCGAGGCTCATCGCGAGTACGTGGCGGGCGAGACGCTCGCGGTCGAGATCGAGGTCGAGCACGAGGCGGTCAACGCGGCCGCGCAGGTGAGCTACGTGTGGACAGGCACGGTTGAAGAGCTCGCGCTAACGATTGCACTGCGCGTCGCCAACGGCCAATAAGACGGACTCAGCTGGACAGGCGCTCGTACAAAGCGCGCTCCTCTTCATGGCGCCGCCGCAGCCGCTCCTTGAAGTCCTTGTCGCGACGGCGCTCCGCGATGTGAGCGTCGATCGCGACCCGAACGGCCTCGGTGACGGTCTGGCCGTCGGCCCGAGCAACCAGATCCAATGTGGCTGCCTGCTCGTCGGTTAGTCGCAAGGTCATTGTCTTAGGCATCGGATTCAGTTCGAACTACTGGAGAGGGCATCACTAAATGAAATGGTAGATGCCTTATACAAACCTGTCAAGTATCCTAGATATCTTGCAACCATGCAACCAGCAATGATACGGTCGAATCATGCTACGCATCGACTTGGCCGACTTTCTCTTGATCGCTGAGATCCACACCGGGATCGACGCGAGGCGGCTCGCCCAGATCCCTCGCGTGGTCAACCTCGGCGAGGCGGCATTGGCGGCCCCGTTCGCGGGCTCTGACAACCACGATGCGTTCCCCGCTCTGCACGAGAAGGCAGCTGTTTACTGCTCACGGATCGTCGCTTATCACCCTCTGCCTGACGGAAACAAGCGCACCGCCTACGACGTGATGCGGGAGTTCCTCGACCGGAACGGTGCGACATTCGCACATCCGTCAGAGGGCCTTGGGGCCACTGCGCAGGCGATTGAAGAACTCGCCGCAAGCACCCTCGACGAGAAGGGCTTCACCGCCTGGCTTCTAGCCCGTATGGGCGGCTAGAAGCCACTACCAACTGTCACGACGCCCGTCTCCGAGGAGGTATCAGGCCAGAACGGGCTCCAGCTCCTGCTCGAGCTTCTTCTTGGGGTAGGCGCCGACGACGGTCTTGACCGGCTGGCCGCCCTTGAAGAGGATCATCGTGGGGATCGAGAGCACCTGGAAGTTGGCCGCCGTCTGCTGGTTCTCGTCGATGTTCAATTTCACGATGCGCAGGTCTGGGCGCTCAGAGGCGATCTCTTCGAGAACCGGTGCGACAGCGCGGCAGGGACCGCACCATGGCGCCCAGAAGTCGACGAGGATCGGCCCCTCGGACTCGAGGACCTCGGCCTGAAAGTTGGTGTCGGTGACTTCGCTCAGAGTTCCTGCCATGGGGTCTCCCTTGATCGCTTTCCTACCACTATACAAAGTGAAGGGAGGGTTCCCGGACAGGCGTGCGGCTCAGTGGACAACGACCGTCCAGCCTTCGGATGCGCGCACGATCGGCGGGTGGATGTGGGTGAGCGCGGTGAACAGATGCGGGGAGACGTAGACCTCGATGAAGGCGGCCACCACGAGGATCGGCACGGCGATCGCGACGGTCACGAAGGTGGCCGCGAGCAGCTGCTCCCACTCGCCTCTTCGGCTGGCGATGATCCAAGCGGCGAGCGGCAGGAACAGCGCGATCAGCTCGGGGATCGCGTGCGGCAAGACGCTCAGCAGCAGGAGTCCCGGTGAGACCCGCAGGAATCCGGAGACCCCGCCGAGAGTGTGTCCGATTAGATAGGCCTGAGCGCTCAGCGAGAAGGCCGTGGCGATCGCGACGAAGCCGATCGCGAGGCGCCCGCCGTGTTCGTGCACCCAGCGCGAGAGACCGTCGTGGTGCTCTGCCTGCAAGGGCAGTGAGCTGCCGGCGATGAATCCCGCCACGCATGCCATCGCGTGGAGGGCGAGCACGAGCATGTTGCGTTTGAGCACCGCCAGGACATCGCCGAGACCGCCGACGGCGAACGGCGGCTGCAGCGTGATGATCTGCTGCGCGCCATTGTCCAGCAGGGCGACGGCCCAGACGGCGAGCAGCAGTCCACCCGCCGCGATCGCGGCGCCGAGGAACCAGCGCCCGAGCACAACCCCTGGGGCCTCCTGCCAGGCGCGCAGGGTGGCGCGTGTATGGCGCACGCCATGCGTGAAGGCGTAGGCCGATGCATCCATCCCCTCTGCATCGGCCGGCGGGGAGTCTACCTGAAGCGCAACCGCGGCACCAGCCACATCGCCTCGGCGGCGATCCGCCAGGACATCTTGCTCTGCCCCTGCTGGCGGTCGCGAAAGACAATCGGAACCTCGACGACCTCAAAGCCCGCGCGCACGGCCCGGTAGGTCAGCTCGACCTGAAAGGCGTAGCCCTGAGAGCGGACGCTGTCGAAGTGGATCGCTTCGAGAACCTCGCGGCGAAAGCACTTGAAGCCGCCGGTCAGATCGCGCACGTGCAGACCGAGCACCCAGCGCGCGTAGGTCGATCCTCCCTCGCTGACGAATCGCCGCAAGAGGCCCCAATCGCTGACGCCGCCGCCGGGCACGTAGCGCGAGCCGAGTGCCAGGTCAGCGCCGCCGGCGGATGAGCGCTCGACGGCCGCAAGCAGCCGGGCGAGGTCGGCTGGATCGTGCGAGAAGTCCGAGTCCATCTCCATCACATAGCCCGCGCCGCGGTCGAGCGCATGACGGAAGCCCGCCAGATAGGCCGGTCCGATGCCGTTCTTCTCGGCGCGATGGAGCACCCCGGCCCAAGTCGTGCTCGGCGGCGAGACGGTCGGCGATCGCGCCGGTGCCGTCGGGCGAGCCGTCGTCCACGACCAGCACGTGAAAGCCCTCGGGCGCCGCACGTGCGAGCACCTCGCCGGCGGCGAGGACGATCGCCTCGACGTTCTCGGCCTCGTTGTACGTCGGCAGTATCAGCCATGGCTCGCCGGACATGGGGGTCGGCGTACCCTAGAGCGTGGCGGGCCTGCCCGGCGCCAGCCGCATCGCATCGGGGGCGCTCGGCCGCCTACCCTGACGGTCGTGGCCACGACCGAGCTCTCCAACGCCGCGATCGCAGACGCCCTGGAAGAGCTGGGCGACCTGTACGAGCTGGACGGGGCGATCATTCACCGCGTGCTCGCCTATCGGACGGCCGCCAAGAGCGTGCGCGACGCGTCCGTGTCGGTCGCGGCGCTGGCGCGCGAGGGGCGCGCGAGCGAGCTCTCCGGGATCGGCTCGACGCTCGAAGAGAAGATCCTCGCGCTGCTCGACACGGGCGCGATCCCCGCCGCAGAGAGGCTGCGGGCGAAGTTCCCACCCGGGCTGATCGCGATCACGCGGCTGCCCGGCCTGGGACCGAAGCGCGCACGGCTCGCTGCACTCCGAGCTCGGCATCGACTCGCTGGAGAAGCTGCGCGAGGCGGCGCTGGGACAGCGCCTGCGCACCGTTCGCGGACTCGGGCCGAAGCTCGAGGAAAGCGTGCTGGCGGCACTGGAGGGCGGGGCGGGCGAACGTGCCCCACCGCGAATCGTGCTGCCGCGTGCGATCGAGATCGGCGAGGCGCTCGCCGCCGGGCTGGCCGAGCATGGCGGGGCGGGCACGCACGTGCAGATCGCCGGCTCGGCGCGCCGGCAGGCCGACAGCGTCAAGGACGTCGACCTGATCGCCACCACCACGCGCCCGACGACGCTCGCGAAGAGCCTGATCAGGCTCGAGGAGATCGAGAGCGTCAGCTCGGCCGGCAAGTCCGGGGCGCGGGCGCGCACGCACTCGGGCGTGAGCGTCGATCTGCGGATCGCCAAGCCTACGCAGCTGGGCAACCTGCTGCAGCACTTCACCGGCTCCGGCCAACACAACGCGGCGCTGCGCGAGGCGGCCGTACGCCGTGGGCTGCACGTCTCGGAGTACGGGCTGCTCGACGACGCGATCGGGCGTACGCGCACCTGCGCGAGCGAGGCGGAGGTGTACGAGCTGCTGGGCCTCTCCTACATCGAGCCGGAGCTGCGCGAGAACCGCGGCGAGCTCGAGGCGGCGCTGGCCGGCTCGCGATCGCGCGGTGGCGCCGGCCTGCCGGAGCTGATCGTCCTCGAGGACATCCGCGGCGACCTACACAGTCACACGGTCGCCTCCGACGGGCGTAACACGATCGGCGAGATGGCCGTCGCGGCGCGCGAGCGCGGCTATGAGTACCTGGCGATCACCGACCACTCGGCCTCGCACGGCTTCGGCAACGACGTCTCCCCCGAGCAGCTGCGCCGCCAGATCGAGCTCGTGCGCGAGTCCAACGCGCGGATCGATGGAATCGAGCTGCTGGCGGGTAGCGAGGTGAACATCCTGCCCGACGGCTCGCTCGACTACGAGGACGAGCTGCTGAGTCAGCTCGACTGGGTGATCGCCAGCGTGCACACGGCCTTCGGAACGAGCGAACAGGCGATGACCGAGCGCATGATCGCGGCGATCGAGCACCCGCTGGTGGACGCGATCGGGCACCCGACGGGCAGGCTGATCGAGCGCCGCGCGCCGTATGCGATCGACCTCGACGCGGTGTTCGCCGCGGCGGCGCGCACGGGAACGATGCTGGAGATCAACGCCAACCCCGACCGGCGCGACCTCTCAGACGTCAATGCGCGCGCGGCCGTGCGGGCGGGGGTGAAGATCATCATCGACTCAGACGCGCATCGCACGAGCACGCTCGCAAACATGCGCTGGGGGGTGGCGACGGCCCGGCGGGCGTGGCTGACCCACGAGGACGTGCTCAACACACGCCCGCTGGCCGAGCTGCGCAGGCTAGGCAAGCAGACGCGGAAGTAGCCTCTCGGCCACCAGCCGGTCGACCGCCTCGCGGGCGAACGGCGCGAGCGCTTCACGGGCACGCTCGCGGTAGTCGGGAAGCGGCGCGTCGAGCGCCGTGCGCAGCGCGGAAGGGAGATTCTCGCCGACCAGCCGCGGGTCGAGCTCGCGAGCGATCGGCAACGCCGCGTAGGGCCCGGGCGCGGGGGTCGTGACGAGCAGGCAGCCATCCGCGAGCGCCTCCAGCTGGGCGATTCCGTAGTCCTCGCGGCGCGGAGCGCACACGAACACGCGCGCGCGTCGCAGCAGCGCACGGAAGTCCGTGGGCGCGAGCGCGCCGGCGACACGCACGCCTTCCTCACCGGCGGCGATCAGGCCGGAGCGCTCCAGCTCGCGCTGGGAGATGCCCGCGACCACGAGCTCCTCCGGCCGGCTCGCTCCACTTCCAGCCTTCCGGCGCTCGGCTCGCAGCCGCCGCCATGCGGCGAGCACGCGGTCGAGGCCCTTCTTGGAGGGATTGGCGGCGTATGTGACGGCGGCGATGTCGCGGCCATCCGATCCGACCTGCAGTCCCGATCGCACCGGATCGGCAGGTGGCATCGAGGAGACCCCGACCGGGACGGGCAGCACCAGCGAGCGATCCCCCTGCCGGGCGGTGGTCGGCGCCTCGAGCAGGCCACCCTCGCTCCATGGAAGCAGCAATGGCGCCTCGCGCAGGCGCCTGCGCTCGAGCGGCCGCTGCCACAGGCCGTGACGTCCGGGGCGGTTGCCCGCCGCGGTCGCATCGAAGCGGATCGCGCCCGGTATCGGCCACAGCAGCGCGGCGGTCGTGCTCGAGTAGATCACCGAACGCGCGGGGGTGTGACGCTGCTGCTCGAGGATCTTCTGAGTCACAGCTCGCGCCGCGCGCGCCCATACGAGATCGGTCAGCATCAAGGTGGATGTCTCCGCAGGCGGGAATGGCCGCGCGATCGCAACGCTCGCGCCGGCTCGCCTCAGCGAGTCCTGCAGCTCGTCGTCGGCCCTGCGCAGACCTTCGGTCGAGCCGAGCGAGACGAGCAAGACATCGACGGCTTGCGCCTCGCGCATCTCAGGTGACGGCGCCGTTCGTCGCGCTCGGGGCGCAGCGCCTTGAAGCCTGGCGTGCGCTCGAGCGCCATCGGCCGCACCGGCGAAGTGCGCAGCACGTAGAAGAAGGCGCCGTCGCGCTCCTCGATCGCGGCAACGGCTGCGTCCTGGCGGCGCCACGCCAGCGCCCAGATGATCGCGAAGCCGGTGGCGATGCCGGGCACCTGCGGAGCCAGGAACGCCAGCCCACCGGCCACCAGCGTGAACAGCAACAACGGCCACAGGCGGTTGATCAGGATCGCGCTCGGATGGTGCTCGGGCAGCGCGGTGCTGGCTTTCGCACTCGCCAGCAGGCGCGCGATCGGCGGATTGGTCTCGGCGCGCCTGCCCAGGCGCAGGCCGAGCAGCGCGGCGATCACCCACCAGCCGATTGCGATCGGCAGCAGGCTCTGATCGGTCTGCGCTCCGACGGCCAGCACCGTGACGAGCGCCAGCGCGGTGGCCGCGCCGGCACTCAGCAGAACGGTCGTCCTGAGAAAGTCGACGAAGCGCACACGCCCACTACAGCAGCGCCTCGAGCAGTTCGCGCACGCCACCCGTGCCGTCGACCGTCAGGTCGGCCTCCTGAGCCAGCTCCGGCGGAGCTTCATCGGAGTCCACGGCGACGCATACGGCCGTCTCGAGCGGCCCGGATTGCACGAGCGCGCGCAGTCCGCGGAAGGCATCGAGGTCGGTCGTGTCGTCGCCGACGTACAAGGCGGCGGTGACGGGCGCCGCGCGCAGCAGGGTGGCGATGCCAAGGCCCTTGTCGAGCCGCACAGGCGGGCGCACCTCGAGCACCTTGCGGCCCCAGTGCACCGCGAAGCCCTCCTGCTCGGCGCGCTCGGCGATCTCCCGAACCGCCGCGGCCGCGGCCTGCTCGTCCGGCGCGCCACGCCAGTGAAATGCGGCGATCGCTTCCTTGTCCTCGCCGCGCACGCGCAGCCGCTGGAGATCGCTCGTCAGCGCGCGCGTGGCGAAGTCGCGCACACGCGCGGTCCACGAGGCAAGCTCGGGGTCCACCTCGGGCCGCGTGGCCCCGGGGCGCAGCAGCTCGCCACCGTGGTTGCCCACATAGGCGATCGTTCCGATCGCGACGATCTGACGTGCGGTCGCCGCACGGCGGCCGCTGATGCAGCCGACGATGCGATAGCGCTTGGCGATCTCGATCAGCAGAGTGCGCGTGGCCTCGGGCACATGCGCGTCGGCGGCGTGGCGGACGATCGGCGCGAGCGTGCCGTCGATGTCGAGCAGAACCGCACCGCGGTCGGGGTCGGAGCGGATCGGCTCGAGCGCCTCCACGAGCGTGGCAGCGGGGGACACACGTCTAGTATGGCGCGCATGGTGGCTGACCAGTTCTCTCGCGCACGTGGGCGCTGACGGCCTTTCTGAGACCTCGCTGAACCGCTCGCTCAAACTGATGGCGATCGGCACCGCCGCCGGACTGTTCAGCGGCCTGTTCGGCGTCGGCGGCGGAAGCGTGATCGTGCCGCTGCTGGTGCTGTGGCTCGGCTATGAGGAGCGCGCCGCGACCGCCACCTCGCTCGCCGCGATCATCTTCATCGCGGCCTTCGCCGCTGCCACTCAGGGCCTGTACGGCAACGTGCACGTGCTCGACGCGCTGCTCATCGGCGTGCCCGCGGTCGGCGGCGTACTGCTCGGGACGTGGCTGCAGCAACGCGTGCCCAACCGCTCGATCTCGCTGCTGTTCGCCGCCGTGCTCGTGGCAAGCGCGGTCGAGTTGGTGCTGCGATGATCGGCGCGATCGCGATCGGCGTCGCGGGCGGGATCGTGGCCGGAATGCTTGGGGTCGGCGGCGGCGTGCTGTTCGTGCCGGGCCTCGTGATCTTCCTGAACCTCAGCCAGCACCAGGCCGAGGCGACCTCGCTGCTGGCGATCATCCCCGTGGCGATCGTCGGCACCTACACACAGGATCGCTACGGCAACGTGCGCCGCTCGGACGCGCTGACGCTCGGCGTCCTCTCGCTCGGCGGGGCCGCCGCGGGCGTCGTGCTGGCCAACGCGCTGTCGGGCACCGTCCTGCGCGACTCCTTCGCCGTCCTGATGGTGATCGTGGCCGCTCAGTTCGTGCGCAGGGCATTGCGCGATCCCGGCTAGGCGATGGTCTAGACTGACAAAAGCGCATGGGACTCGACAACCCACTTCACATCGTCTTTCTGGTTGTGATCCTCCTGCTGGTGTTCGGAGCCAAGCGGCTTCCGGAGATCGGGCGCTCGCTGGGCAGCGGGATGCGCGAGTTCAAGCAGACGGTCACGGGCGAGTCACACGCCGAGCAGCCGTCGCTCACGCCCGCGCAGCAGCAGCCGCAGCAGCCACCGCAGCAGCCCGCCCAGGCTCCAGCCGCCGCGCCCGCTCCACCGCCGCCGCCGGCTCCGGTCGAGCACCAGCCGCACTCCTAGACCCGCCACGAGCGAATCGCTCCGTGCAGCGAATCGCCCGCGCGCCAGTGCGGTTAGCCGCGGTGCAGGATCGGCCCGCTGCGCACGGCCTCGAACGCCGAGCCCGGCACGCTCTTGAGCTGGTCGAGATCTTCGTCCTTCCAGCGCGGGTCCGGTGCGCCCGTGATGTACCAGGAGGAGCCGTTGTCGGCGACGATCAGCCCGTAGCGCTTTAGTGCTCGCAGCACCACCAGCGCTTGCCCGCGATAGCCGCTCAGGCTGAACGCCGCCTTCAGCCGCAGGCGCAGACCCATCGGCGGCAGGCTCGGGTCGGAGTCCGAGGAGGCGACATGCGTGGCCGGGTGGATGTAGCCGCGCTGCGTGCGCGCGACGGTCACACGCAGCGCATGATCGATCCGTCCGGCGTGCACCTCCGGATAGCGGGCGAGCAGCGGGAAGATCGGCAGGCCGGCGGCGTCCGCCGAGGTCCAGCCTTCCGGGCGTAGCGCGTTGCTGCGCAGGTTGAACACGGCTCCTGAGCCCGCTTCCCAGCCAGTGCCCAGACGCCGTGCTGCGTACAGCTCATACAGCTTGCAGGTTCCCTTCTGCAACACCAGCACATGGCGGTCGCCTTCTTCGCCTGCGCCCTCCACGCGTGCCCCGCGCGGGACCGGATAGGGACCGGGGTTCGACTCCTCGCCGTAGTCGCTGAACCTGATCGGAACCTTCGGCTGGTGCGCGCCGACGACTGCATACGGGATGCCATAGCCCGGGTTGCTCCCGAAGTCGGCATGCAGATGCAGGCTCGCGCCGATCGAGGCGATGTAGCTGCCCGAGTTGGGATCGACGGGCGCGTGCGATACGTCTCTGTTGAGCGAGTTGCTCGCCGGAAAGATTGGGCAGGAGTACTCGCGCGGCGCCGTGGCGGAGCGCGCCCGGGAGGCGCCGCCCGAGGCCGGTGCAAGTCCGGCGCCGAGCAGCAGGGCCACCCAGAGAATCGCAGCCGCGCGCCACGGCGAACGGGCGCTCATGAATGCTTGAGAGTCACGCGCGTGCTCTTCGGCCTGCCCCCGCCTGAGGAGAAGCGCACGTTCGCCCACACCTTGGCCTGCTTGTGTCGCCTGCTGAAGAGCTTGCGCCCCGCGGCGTTCAGCTTGACCTTGACCTTGCCCGTCTTGCCCGCCTTCAGCGAGAACTTCACCGATCCATAGCTGACGATCCTCGGCTTCTTCGATCTCTTCTTCCCGGCCGCCCGGGCCAGGCCCGCCTGCTGGGCGTTTTGGAGGTTGAGCAGGCCGCTGCAGTCAGCCACCAGGCACTGGATCGGGAACGTGGCGATGTTGCCGTTCACGGGGATCGTCAGCCTGGGCAGCGTCACCGCCGGAATCGGCGCAGTCCGCAGCGTCGGAGCCACCGGAACGACAGCGCCTCCGCCGCCGCCCCCACCACCGCCGGCGTTGAACTCGGCATTGAGCAGCACCTGCCCGGCGGAGAAGCTCGCGCCGAACAGCGGGTTGGGGCTTGGCGCCGGGACGGTGCCGGCGGTCGGCGCCGGATAGAAGCCGGTGTCGAGGGTCTGGTTGTCGATCGACATCGGTATCGGCACGTTGGACGCCAGCACCGAGAGCGCGAGGAAGTCGCCGGCGGCGTTGGTCGTGGTGTCTTCGGGCGGCGGCGTCGGTTCCTCGGTCACCGGCAGGTTGGTGGGCACTTCGGTGACCGCGTTCGGCTGCGGCGTGAAGATCGGCCCGTAGCTCTGCACGAAGCAGCAGGCGAAGAAGGGGTGACCGGGATCGCCCGCGTGGTTCTGATAGAGCGAGCGCATCACCACCACCTGCATCGGCCCGGTCACGTTGCCGACTCTGACGCGCACGGCGGTGACGGTTCCCGTCCCGGGCGCGTAGGGCGTGGGACCGGGGGCGCTCGAGAAGTACATGCACGACGGGCTGCCGATCCCCGTGAAGAACAGCGGCGGGATGCCCGCACCGCACGTCGTCGTATTCGTCGCCGGCTGTCCCAGGTTCGTGCCGAACGTCACGGCTCCCGCGCCCGCGGGCACGAAGGCCAGCGCCGCGAACCCCGCGAGCACAGCTGCAAACGTGGCGATCCGTCGCCCCCCCTTTGCCTGCATCCGGTGATGGTAGCTGGCGGGGGCGAAGGGAACCAGCCCCTGAGAAGAGTCGTTCAGCGGCGCAGGCGGGAGCTACTGGGCCGAGTCGCCCGAGCCGTCCAGAACGGTCGGTCGCGCCTCCTCGAGCAGCCCGGCGCCGCAGTGCCAGCAAAAGGCGGCGCCACGGCTGTGTACGGCGCCGCAGGAGCGGCACTGGCCGGTGACGCCCGCCTCGGCGCTCGACAGCAACCGCTGGACCTCGCCCAGCTGCGCGTCAGCCTCCTGCAGATCGGCGGCGCGCCGAGCGAGCACATCCAGGCGGTAATGGTCGCGGACGGCCATCTCATAGGTGAGGCCACCGAGGTCCCAGGTGAGCTCCGCGACACGCTCGGCGAGCTCCTTGCGGCGACGACGCAGGTCGGCCATCGAGCCGCTCGGCGCGCCGAGGCCGCCGACGGGCACGACGACTCCGGCCGCGGGCTGGGCGCCGGGCTCCTGTTTGGGGGTTTCGGGCGAGTTGCCATTGAGCGAGCTCATGCGATCGGTCTCACCCGTCAGCCGGTTTCGATCGGCGTGGCGCCGAGCGAGTTGATTTCTTCCTGATGCTGTTTGCCGCTCGAGGTGCTCAGTTTTTTGATTTTGTCGGGGGTGACTTTGACCGGTTTCGGCGGCGGCGCCTTTTCGGCCTTGGTTTCTTTCGCTTCCGCCTTCGCTTCTTCGGCTTCGGCCTTGGCGTTTGATTTGCTCGCGTCGGTGGCGGTCGGCGTTGTGCTCGCGGGCGTTGTGCTCGCGGGCGCGGCGCTCGCGGCGGGCGCGGCGGTGGTCAGGCCCTTGACTTCCACCACCTGCTTGCTCGGCATCTTGTTGCCCTGGCTGACCCAGTGACCGATCAGCAGGCCGGCGATCAGGCACATGACGAGCACCGAGAGCAGCGCGAGCAGCCCCGAGTTCCTCCGCAGCCACCCGCTCACGCCATCCTGGTCAGCCGCGGGCATGTAGCCGACTGGCGTAACTTCGATCGTGCCCTGACCGCCCCAGCCGCCGGCGCCGGGGACGGGCGCGCGGCTCTCCTCGCCGTGCAGAACGTCGAGGAAGGCGAGCCGGGTGGGCGAAGCGGGCTCACCGCAAGCCAGGCAGTAGCGCTGGTCGGCGACGAGCGTGGCGCCGCAGCTCGCACAACTCGCGCCGGATTGCTCGGAGGGTACGGGCACGAGGCTCACGTTAGACACCTGCTCTCACTTCGACGCCGGAACGGCGTTCAGCTCGATTCTGGCGCCGGCCGGATTGCCGACGAGGAAGATCTGGAACGGAACGGAGGCCCCCGCGTGCCCCGGCAACTCGCTGACGACGGCACGACCGGCGGCCACGACCTTGCCGTTGCGCACTGCGGCCGCGAACACGGGGACCTTGCTCTGGGCCGTGCTCGAGTGGTTGACCAACTCTCCGCTGAGCACGCTGATACCGGCCTGCTGGCTGATATGCCCGGTCTTGGTCGCGAGCACTGGAACAGAAGCGCCCGAGCGGACGGTTGCGCCGGTGCCGACGCGCACCTCAACGCCCCTGGTGCTCTGTGAGCTGAGCACCTGATCGTTGACCCACCACGCGGACTGACCGGGGCGCAGCAACGCCATCCGCTGCAGCGAGGCTTCCACGCCACCGGACTCGTTCGTGTAGACGACCTTTCCGCCGGCTCCGGTGACGTTCACGAGCACGGGCAGGCTCGTCTGCGGACGCTTGGACGTCGAGGTGAGCTTCGCGGCCACGGCCATGCGCCCGTCGCTGTTGAGGAGCGTGGCGCTGGAGACGCGCACGCTGTGGTTGGCCGCGCCCAGCTTCAAGGCGCCCGGGCCGGCCGCCAGCTTGCCGGCTTCGCGGCCGATCTTGGCGCTTTCGTCCTGGGTGCTCTCGCAGGCAGCGAAAGTCACGGTCAGGAGTCCGCAGCCGACCACGACGAGCGCCCGCTTCAAAGCTCCGGGCCGCATGACGGCGCCGGGCGATCGCGCGAGCTCATCCGAAGGCCCCGCTGACATAGTCGCGGGTGCGAGTCGCACGCGGTTCGTCGAAGACCTCCGCGGTGCTGCCGTACTCGATCAGATCACCGAGGTACATGAACGCCACCTTGTCGGCCACCCTGTGAGCCTGGGCGAGGTTGTGTGTGACGACGACCACGGCGAGATCGCGGCGCAGCTCGCCAATGAGCTTCTCGATCGTGTTCGTGGAGATCGGGTCCAGCGCGCTGCAGGGCTCATCCATCAGCAGCACCTCCGGCCGCGGCGCGATGGCGCGCGCGATGCACAGCCGCTGCTGCTGGCCGCCGGACAGGCGCAGCGCCGGGCGGTCGAGATCGTCGCGCACCTCGTCGTAGAGTCCGGCGCGGCGCAGCGCGTCGATCACGAGCGGCTCGAGCTCACGGCGGCGCGGGCGCTTGCGCGACTGTTCGCGCAGCGCGAAGGCGACGTTGTCGAAGATCGACATGGGAAACGGGTTGGGCTGCTGGAAGACCATCGCCACGCGCGAGCGCAGCGTCGTGTCGGCCAGATCGTGGATGTCCTCGCCGTCGAGCGATACGCTCCCGGCGCGCGACGCGCTGGGGGTGAGCTCGGTCAGGCGGTTGAGTGTCCGCAGGAGGGTCGTCTTGCCACACCCCGAGGGGCCAATCAGCGCAAGTACCTCGCCTTGGTGGATCGACAGCGACACCGACTTGACGGCCTGTTTGGCGCCGTAGTCGATACTCACGTTCTCCAGGCGCATGCGCTCGGGCCCGGTTGACGACGCTGCTCTGACGGACTCGCGCTCCAACACCGGCGGTACGGGCATCGGAGCTCGGTCGACGACGATCGTGCGCACAGGCGGCACGACCGAAGCCGTTGCCGGCTGCACGGCGGGCGCGGGCCGACCCACGGAGGCGGGCGCCGGAGCCGGCGAGGGCTTCGCCGCCGGGACGGGCGCCCGCTCGGGCGCGCTTGGCGCCTTACGCTCGGGGGTGGGGGCCTCCGGCGCCGAGGATGCGCGGGACTTGCTCGGAAGCGGCTCTTCGCGGTCGGTCATCTCTGCGCGCAGCGGATCGAGCAGCATCTCATCGGGGCTCATCGAGCACCTTCTCCACCGAAGTTGTCGAACACCTTCTTCATCGAACCAATGAGATTAGCGAGTTTTTGCCGTCTTGTGAAGAGCCTGTTCCGCGATCGACGGCTCACGTCGAAACGCCGGCGATCGTCATGCCGGTCGAGTCCGCCTGCGAGCGCCCGATCCGGTCGACGAGCAGGTTCAGACCGAGCACGAAAATCAACAGGACGAAGGCCGCCGCATAGGCCTTCTGCGGGGCGGCGCCTTCTCCGGCGGGCGAGTTCGCGTACACGTAGCTGGTCAACGTCGAGCCGGTGCCGCGCAACAGGCCGATCCCGGGCACCGAGCCCTGGGGATCCATTCGCAGCGTTTCGCCGAGCAGCAGCACGACGATCGCGGTGTCGCCGATGATCCGGCTCACCCCGAGCGTCACTCCCGTCGCGATGTTCGAGCGGACGCTCGGCAGCAGCACGCGGCGGATCGTGGCGATCCGCGTCTTGCCCAGCGCGAACGCCGCCTCGCGCATGTGCGTGGGCACTGCTTCCAGGCCATCCCTGGTCGCCGTGAACAGGGGCGGCAGCGCAATCAGCGACATCATCGCCCCGGCGGCAAAGAACGATTTGCCGAACACGCCGCCGCCGGATGCCTTGAAGGAGAACGGCGCGGCCACACCGAGCTGGAAGATCGCGAGCCCGAACAGCGCGATCACGATGTCGGGTGTGCCCGCGACCATCTCGATGCTCGACTCGACCACGCGCGCGAGCCACGTGGGGCGGCCGTACTCGGCGATCCACAGCGCGGCGCCGACGGCCAGCGGCACGGCAAGCGCGATGCCGATCACGGTCAACAGCGCCGTGCCGAGGATCGGGTCAAGAAATCCACCGGACCCGCTCTGTGTCGTGCTGAGCGCGGGCTGCTGGAAGAGCAGGCTGGGGCGCAGGTACTCGATGCCCCTATAGGCCATGTAGAGGACGATCGAGGCGGCGATCACGCATAGACCCATGCCTGCGATCCATGCTGAAGCAAGCGCTAGGCGGTCGACCCAGCGCCAGCTCATCGGCGAGGAGCGCCGGCCCCGGCCCGTTTTCATGGGCGGCCCCGGCGGGGGTCCGGAGGGCACCCGCTGTGGCGCGAACGCGCTCATCCGCGCACCTGGTACTTGCGCAGGGGCAGCTTGATCAGATACCCGGCGACCGACAGCACGAAAGCGGAGAACAGCAGCAGCAGCGCCCACGCGTACAGCGTCGAGCTGAGCGCTGGTGCGCCGATGCCCTCGTGGAAGTCGACGATCCCCGAGGCGAGCGTGCGCAACGGCTCGAAGAAGAACACGACGCCGTCGATCGGCTTGGGCGTGAACGCGCGCGAGCCGGAGACCATCGAGATCATGATCGCCTCGCCGAGCGCACGCGCGGTCGCCAGCACGACGGCGGCGACGATCGCGGGGCGAGCCGCGCGGATGGTGACCGCGAGCATTGCGCGCAGCGGATTGACGCCGAGGGCGATCGCCCCCTCGCGCCAGGAGTTCGGCACCGACACAAGCGCCTCGCAGATCAGCGCGACCATGATCGGCGTGATCATCACCGTGAGGATCACGACGGCCACGGCCAGTCCAGCGCCCGTGAGCTCGACGACGTTCTGCACCGAGTTCTTCTGGGCGGTCGTGATCAGGTCGTTGCCGACGAACGGCACGAGCACGAGGATCCCGATCAGGCCGTAGATCACCGACGGCACAGATGCAAGCAGGCGGATGACAGGGATCACCAGCCGTCGCAGCCGCGCTGGGGCAAGCTCGACGATGAAGATCGAGGAGAAGATCGAGATCGCCAGCGCGAACACGACGGCGACGACGGTAGTCAGCAGCGTGCCGTAGACGAGCGGCCAGGCGCGCACGTGATAGGCCGACGCGGGCGGGTGCACGCCCGTGTTCTGCATGTCGCCGATCTGCCGGCCGAGATCGCCGCCCGAGCCGAGCCAGCCGACGATGCCATTGTGCTTGAGGGTCGGCCACGAATGGATGGCGACGAACACGACCATCGCGACCACGAGGACGCAGACGGACAACGACACCGCGCCGAGCGTACGCTCGGCGCGGTGGTCAGGCCATGGATTACGCAGGCGCTCGAGCACCCGTTACTCAGGCGATCGGTATCCACTGCGTCGAGATGATCTTCTTCGCGGCAGCTGCTTTCTCGATCCAGCCGATGAACGCGGACGCGGCGCCTTTCGCCTTGCCCTTTGTCACCTCGTAGAAGCGTGCGACGCCGGCGTACTGGCCGGAGACCGCGTTCGCCTTGTTGCAGGCGACGCCGTTGAGGCCAACCGGGTTCACTCCGCCTTTGTCCGACTGGTAGTTGGAGACGAAGCCGATCGAGTTCGGGTCGGTTTCGACCTTCTGGCGCATCAGGCCCTCGGACGGTTCTTCCGCGGCGATCGTCGAGACCTTTTTGCCTTCGAGCAGCAGCGTCTGGAAGTTCGTGAGAACCCCGGCGACCGAGGTACGGCTGATCAGGTCGATCGTACCGCTGGCGGTGGCTCCCGGGACCTGGCTCCAGTTACGGGTCTTGCCGGTGAAGATCGAGATCACCTGCGCCTGCGTCAGGTTTGCGAGCGTGTTCGTTTTGGGCGTGATCACGCAGATCGCGTACTTGGCGATCGGGTAGAAGACCAGGCCGGCCGGGTCGGCGGCCAGCGGGTCGCGCGACACGTCACCGATCGTCACACGTCCGGCGGCGGCGTCGTTGACGCCGATCTGCGCTCCACCCTGGGTGATTTTGAACTTGACTTTTTTGGGGTGGGTCTTGACGTACTTCTGCGCGAGCAGCGAAACGAGCGGGTAGGAGGCGGTCGCGCCACTAATCGTGACCGTGGTGATCGCGGAAGCGGCCGCGGGCGCCGCGACCCCGAGCACGCCAGCCACCGCTAGGGCGACGGAGAGACGGCGAAATCGATTCATTGAAGAAAGGCTCCGTTTCTTGTTTTGACAATTAGTTGACAGCAGCGACTTGCGAACATATCATAATGTCGATAATAATGATCCAGATAAGGTAGTTTGTGCGCAACTAGACGCCGATGGATGGGAAACCGCCTGCCGCCCGATGAGTTGCGCTGCGTTTACAAACCATGGACAACATTTCCGAGCGACCCACCGATCTGCCCGACCCGACGTCCCCGCCGGCCTCGGCGCAGACACGCATGCGTGTGCCGCCTGCCCCGCGACTGCCCTCCCCGCGCGCGGCTGCGCTGCTCGCGGCGGCCATGCTCGGCATCGGCATGGCCGTGGGCGCTGCGGTCGGCCCGGCACCGGAGAGCTCGGTCGCCGATGGCACGAAGCTGCCGGCGCTGATCGCCTCGCTGGCCGCGCGCCAGCAGACGCCGGTGAGCGCGCAACCGGCTCCCACGCCCGTGCAGCCGCCCGCGATCACGCCCCAGCCGACGCCCGCAGCCGTTCCCGTCACACCGGCGAGCACAGCGAGTAGCTCCGCCGAAAAGGCGGCTCCGGCCAAATCGGAACCGGCGACACCGACCAAAAAAGCCACGAGCACCGCAACTCTTCCGCCGATCACGAGCGTGTGGCTGATCCAGCTCTCAGGTGTTTCCTTCACCGAAGCGACGGCGAAGCCGACGGCGGCCCCGTACATCGCCTCACAGCTGATACCCAAGGGCACGCTGTTGAGTGGCTGGTCGGCGCTCGACGGCAGCGCGTTCGCGAGCGCCGCCGCACTCACCGAACATCAATCGGCGCTCGGCGCGGCGCCACCGCTGCTGCATTCGATCGTCCAGCCGCCGTGTCCCGAAGGCGCGGCCGGCGCGGCCTGCGCCTCCGGCACCCCCGGCGAGTTGACGGCGGCCGACGAATTCCTGAAGGCGACGCTGGCGACGATCACCGCGACGACCACCTACAGCGAACATGGTCTCGTGGTGGTCACTTTTGCGACGGTCGGAAACGCGACCGCCTCCGAACTGCCGGCCGGCGCATCGTCGGCGACGCTCACCTCCACGCCCCCCGCGGGCGCGGTGCTGCTCTCGCCGTTCGCCAAGGCGGGCCTGCGATCGGCGACGCCCTTCAACCCGACTTCACCCAAGCAGAGTCTCGAAAAGCTCTTGCACTGAGCAATGCACCGACTTCAACCAACCAACGAACGGAGACCCCCGTTGCACGCATCTCAATCCGCCCATCGAAAGGCCACATGGTGGCTGGCCGCGATCGTGGGCGCTGCTGCCCTTTCTCTCGCGAGTCCGGCTCTGAGTCAGGCCGAAGAATCCAACCCCAACAACTACAACTGCCTCGGCAGCACGTCCGCCGGCAAGCCGGAAGCGGGAAGTGATGAACAGCAGGTCCAGTACACGTTCTACTGCAACGGGCCGATCACCGGTTACCAGGTGCAGTCGCAGATTCCGGTGACAGGCGTCTCGAGCCCTCCGGAAGTCACGAACCTGGAAAAGAAGATCCTGCCGGACACGTTCTCCTGTTCGGGTGAAATCCCGGGCTGGGCGGCCAACTGCGTGGGCGCGGCCAAGGCCGGCTACGAGCCGATCACCGGGCAGTTTGCGATCGGCACGAAGCTGTGTGCCGAGCCGCGCGTCGACCCACTGTTGACCGTCACCTATGCGTATCTCGAAAAAGGCGTCGTCACACAGGCGATCTCCGGTCCGTATGACCTGGGCCGCCCGAAAGACTGCAAGCCGAACGCCTACTCGGGCTTCAACCGCTTCAACCCGAAGCCCTTCGTCACCAAGAAGGGTCACAAGAAGGCCGGCAAGCACGCGCCCAAGAGGAAGAAGAGCGCGGCCAAGAAGAAATAGTCCCGCAAATCGAACGAGCCGCGGCTTTTAGGGGCGGCGTTGCGTGAATGCGCGGCGCCGCCCCTACGCTTCAGGGGTGAGGCGTTCAGTCAGCACCCTTCGTTTGCGGGCGAGCGCGCTCGCCGTGCTTGCCTCGGTGCTCCTGAGCGCGTGCGGATCAAAGACGGATAGCGCCAAGACGGCTACGAGCGCCGCCGTCGGGGCCGACACCGGCGCGAGCGCCGACGACGCCGCGTCACGGCCCTCTGACGCCAGCGGCTGCGCGGCGGCGGTCGCAAGCACGCTCGGCGGGGTCGGCGAGCGCATCTACCGCGAGGCGGGGAGCGGTTTGAACATCGAGCAGGCGGTGCGTCGCGTGCAGAGCTCGACGGCACTGGTGAGCGCCATCACAAACGGCGACGCAGAAGCCACCCGCGGCGCGCTCGAGAAACTGCTCGTCAATCAGATCGTGCGCATCCAGATCCTGCGCGCCGGACACGTGTTCGCATCGGCCGGCTCGGAGGCGGCGCTCGCCCCGGTACGCGGATCGATCCCCAACACGGATGCGACGTTCATCCTCTCCACGCAGTCCGACCGCGCGTTCGTGCAGGTCACCCAGCAGGTGACCGGAGCGCGGATCCTGCTGTTCAACGGCAGCCGCGCCGTGGCCGGCACGACCGCCGGAGCGCTTCCCGCAAACGTCCCCACAAGCGGGACGCTGAAGCTCGCCGGCAAGAGCTACCGGGTGTACGCGGTGAGCGGCCGGTCATTCCCGTCCGAGCCGCTGCGGATCGCTGTGCTCGTGCCCTCCTCGGCGATCGCCTGCCGAGGCCCCGCGGATCAGGCGCACGTGGAAACACTGGGCCACGTGGGCGAACGCATCTACCAGCAGGAGCTGCACAGCAAGTACACGCTGGCGACCGCCAGGCACATCGAACGCGATCCGGGCTTTCAGCGCGCGGTGGCCGCGCGCGACGTGGCGGCCACGCGCACGGCGATCGTTGGCTTCTTCGCGGCGCACATCCATGTAGTGCGCGTACGCGTGAGCGTGCCCGGCTCGAGCGACGGCGAGAAGCTGCTGATCGACCTCGGCGGGCCCTACGTGCTCGCGCCCGTGCACGGCACGGTGCGCAGCGCGGGAGATGTCGTCGGCCATTTCACGATGGCGATTCAGGACGACGCCGGGTATCTGAAGCTGGCGCGACTGTTCACCGGCGCGGATGTGCTGATGCGGACCGCCGCGCACCAGGTGATGGGCACGCTCGACCCGGGACCGGCGAGCGTTCCGGACCGCGGCGCCGTCAGCTACCGCGGGCGCACCTACGAGGCGTATTCGTTCACTGCCGAAGCGTTCCCCTCGGGGCCGCTGCGCATATCGCTGCTGATCGGCGCGAACAGTTAGAGCAGGCTGCTGGTCATGCGTTCGACCTCGGCGATCGAGGTCAGCCCTTCGCGCACCTTCTCGAGCCCATCGTCGCGCAGCCGCCGCATCCCTTCGCGCACGGCGACGGTGACCATCACGTCGACGGAGGCTTTCTCGAGGATCAAGGCGCGGATGTGCTCGCTGACGGTCATCACCTCATATACGCCCAGACGGCCGCGGTAGCCCGAGCCGCCACAGCGCGAGCAGCCGACGGCGTCGAACGGCTCGGTGCCCTCCAACCCGTGTTCGGCGAGCACGGCCTCTGAGACCTTCAAGGGCTTCTTGCAGTGCTTGCACAGCATTCGCACGAGGCGCTGGGCGACGATGCAGTCGATTGCCGAGGAGACGAGGAACGGCTCGATGCCCATGTCGATCAGGCGCCCGAGCGCGCTGGGCGCGTCGCGGGTGTGCAGGGTCGTAAGCACGAGGTGGCCCGTGAGGGCGGCCTCGACCGCGATGTGGGCCGTCTCACGGTCGCGGATCTCGCCGACCATGATCACGTCGGGGTCGGCGCGCAGCATCGAGCGCAGCCCCACGTCGAAGGTGACGCCGGCCTTCGGGGCGATCTGCATCTGCTTGATGCCGGCGATCCGCTGCTCGACCGGGTCCTCGATCGTCAAGATGCTGCGCTCGCCGTCGTTCAGCCCCGTCAGCGCGGCATACAGGGTCGTCGACTTTCCCGAGCCCGTCGGCCCGGTCACGAGCACGGCGCCATTCGGTTTTTTGATTGCCTGGGTGAAGCGATCGAGTGCCTCCTCGGGCATCCCAAGCGACTCGAGCCCTTGGATCACGACCCCCTTGTCGAGGATCCGCATCACGACCCCCTCCCCATGCACGAGCGGGAGCGTGACGACGCGGATGTCGACGCGGCGGCCGTCGACGGTCAGGGCGAAGCGGCCGTCCTGGGGAACGCGCTTCTCGGAGATGTCCAGGTCGGCCATGATCTTGATGCGCGAGACCACGCCCATGGCCATCTTGCGCTTGACGGTGGCGGCCGGGGCGAGCACTCCATCGATGCGGAACAGCACGCGCGTGTCGCCTTCTTCGGGGTTCACGTGGATGTCGGAGGCGCCCTGCTGAACCGCCTGGGCGACGATCGAGTGAACGAGCTTGATGATCGGGGCGTCGCTGTCGGCCTCATCGACCTTCAGGTCCTCCTCCTCGTCGAGCTCCGAGCCGTCTTCGACGATGTCCTCAATCGACTCGTCCATGTGCGCGAGCCGGTTGAGCAGCAGGTTCAAATCTTCCACGGAGGCGGCGACCGGCCTGACCCTGCGGCCGGTCATCATCGCCACGTCGTCGATCGTCAGCACATTCGTGGGATCGGCCATCGCCAGCAGCAGCGTGCCGTCCTCGCCAAAGCCGATCGGCACGGCCTGATAGCGCTTGGAGGCTTCGCCGTTGAGCAGGCTGGCGGCCCCCATGTCGAGGTCGAAGACGGCCAGATCGACGTAGTCGAGTCCGAAGCGCTCGGCCACGACGCGTGCGAGCTGGTCGTGACGCAGAACACCCTGCTCGACGAGCACGAGTCCGGTGGGCCGGCCCTGGGCGCGCGCGACCTCGACGGCCTCGTCGACCGTCTCACGATCGGCGAAGCCCAGGTCGACGACCACTTCGCCGATCATCCGGGTGGAGCGCCCCGTGCGTTGGGGCGGGTAAAGGCCGTTGCCTGACTGCTCGATCGCCGTCTGATCAGCTGAGTCGGTCGCGACCGACTCAGCTGTCGGCGCGCCAGTGTCACTCATACGGCCCTATCGGCAGTTCACACGCGCCCCTTGACCCGCGGCGACCACCGCGGCACGAGCCGCAACAGGGGTCAGCGACCCACTCCAGGGGAGCCCTGCTCGAACGCCCCCTTGACCGCCGCGTCGAGCGCGTTGAGGCGGTAGAGGGCGAGCGCCTCGGGCGAGGCGAAGCGCTGTCCGGCGGCGGCTTCGGCGCCGTGGTGGAGCATCAGGCAATGCTCGAGCGCCAGCCGCCGCTCGTCCTCGAGCGCCGCCGGCACATGCGGGGCGATCACGCGCAGCCCGAGCTCGAGGTGCCCCAGCATCCTGCCCTGCGCGCTGCGCGTTATCTCGGCCGCGTATTCGTACTCGCGCGTCTTGCCGAGATCGTGCACGATCGCCGCGCTCAGCAGCAGGTCGCGATCCAGGCGCGGGTGCAGGGTGCAGAGCTCGAGCGCCATCGTGGCAACCGCCACAGTGTGCTCCAACAGGCCCCCCAGATAGGCGTGATGGCCGCCGGCGACGCGCGGGCCGTTGGCGGAGGCGGGCAGCGAGCAGGGGGCGCGACGAAGCTCGGTGCGCAGCTCACGGTCGCCGAGCAGGCCCGCGAGCAGCAGCTTCAGCGACGGGTCATACACCTCCCGTGCAAGGTGCTCGAGGAACCCCTCGAGCTCATCCAGATCGCGGTAGGCGGTGGGCAGGAAGCGGGCCGGATCGGCCTGCTCGCCCTCGGCGCGGGCGATCGTCTGGATCTCGAGCTGCAGCTGCTCGCGAAAGCGTCCCACGCGCCCCCGCACGCGCACGAGCTCACCCCGCTCGAAGCGCCCGGCGAGCACGTCCGCGTCGCGGAAGGCGCGCGCGAGGATCGTGCCGGTGCTGTCGCCCAGCTCGATGTTCAGATAGGGCGTGCCCGTGCGCGAGATCTGGCGTTCCTTGCGAGTGCAGGCGAACACGCCGTCGACCTCCTGCTCGTTGCGCAGCGTTGCAATGGTCTGGGCGTTTTCGAGCGCAGCGCTCGTGGCGGAGGCCATCGACTCATGATGTACGGTGGTTCGGATGCAGCCGTTGATCTGGGACCGCCGTCCGGATGGCCTCAGGGCCCCAGCGATGGTGTGCGCATTCCAGGGCTGGAACGACGCCGGCGACGCCGCTTCGAGCGCCGTCTCCTTCCTGGCCTCGTCCTTGGAGGCACGGCGTTTCGCGCGGATCGACTCCGAGGAGTTCTACGACTTCCAGGCCAACCGCCCGACCGTGCAGTTCAACGACGACAATGATCGGGAGATCGTGTGGCCGTCCGTGGAGGTATTCGAGGCCACAGCGCCGCGTGCCCCTCGCGATCTCGTGCTGGTGCAGGGAGTCGAGCCGTCGATGCGCTGGCGCGCCTTCAGCTCGCACATCGTCGATCTCGCAGAAGCGCTCGGCGTGCAGGTCGTCGTATCGCTGGGAGCGCTGCTCGGGGACGTGCCGCACACGCGCCCGGTGGCGATGAGCGGGCACGCCTCGGACCCCTCGCTGATGGAGCGTCTGGGGATGCAGGGCTCGACGTATGAGGGCCCGACGGGGATCGTCGGCGTGCTGCACAACGCGTGCGCACAGGCGGGACTTCCCTCGGCGAGCCTGTGGGCGGGCGTGCCCCACTATGTGGCCGCAGCCGCCAACCCGAAGGCGGCGCTCGCGCTCGTGCGGCGCGTGGAAGGCCTAATCGGCGTCTCGGTGGACGTCTCCGAGCTCGAGTCCGCGGCTGCCGATTACGAGCGCCAGGTCGGTCTCGCCGTGCAGAGCGATCCCGACATCCAGGCGTTCGTCGAACGGCTGGAGCAGGCGGCGGAAAACGACGAAGAGGTCTCCCATGAAGAGGTCCCCTCCGGAGACATGCTCGCGCGGGAATTCCAGCGCTTCCTGCGCCAGCGCGGGCACGAGAGCAAGTAGCTCGGCGCCAGCTTCCGCCCCGAAGCTACTTCTCGGCGACGGGGCAGACGATGCGGTAGTCGCAGAGCGAGCAGGCCGCCCGCGAGGGCGTCGGCTCGAACTCCTGCGCGAGGATGCCCTCGCCGACCTCCAGGACCGTGTCCTTGACCGACTCTGCGTCTCGCTCGTCCCTGGGCACGGGCACCTTCAGATCGTCGAGCACGTAGTAGTAGGCCTGACGCGAGGACTCGAGCTGCCAGGCCTCCTGCGCGGCGAGCGCGTACAGGGAGAGCTGGATGTCGTCCTTCAGCTGCTCGGCGCTCTTGGGACGAGAGGTCTTGTAGTCGATCAGCTCGTACTGCTCGCCGGCCTCGCCCGCCAGGCGATCGACACGGTCGACGCGCCCGCGCAGATGGTGGGGACCGAGACGAAAGGAGAAGGAGCGCTCGAACCAGACCGGCTGTGAGTCCTGGCCGTGCAGCCGGGCGTGGTAGCGGGTAAGCGCGGTCGTCCCCAGCTCGCGCAGCTCGAGCTCGCGCTCTGAATCCCCGAAGCCGGCCCGGCGCCAGCCTGAGTCGAGCAGCTCGAGCATCTGCGCGAGCGTCTCTGCGCCGTCGGAGTGAAAGCGCTCGAGGACGGTGTGGATGGCGATGCCGAAGCGCTGGTGAAGCGTCTGTTCGGTGGGAATGCGCAGAACGCGCGCGAACTTGTAGCGGAGCGGACAACTGCGGTAGGTCTCGATGTCCGAGGCAGAGAGCGCCAGGCCGATCCCCTTGCGCGGCAGGAACGGACCCAAAGACGACTCTTCGCGCGGCGCGATCGCCTGCGCGCGGATCCGGTGGAAGCGATCGGGCTCGCCGCTGACGGTCTCCGCGCCTCCGGCTGCACCGGCCTCGGCCTCGGCGGCGGCGCTCAGAAGCGTCTCGTCGAGCATCGAGGTCTGGAAGATCTCGCGCTGCACGGGCGTGGTGGCGGCGAGCAGGCGCACGTTGACGTCCGCGAGCGCATCGGCCAGCTCCTGTCCCGGTGGGCGCTGGAGCAGCGCCGCCAACTTGAGCAGCTCCAGATAGCGCACGACCCCGTGGGAGACGTCGAGCTCGGTGTCCAGGCGCAGCTCGCCGAGACGCCCGCCGATGCGCCCGACGCCCTCCAGCACCTCTTCTCGCATCAGCTGGAGCGTCGCCTGCAGGTGCTCCGGTGGCGCGGGCTCGGGCGTCGCCGGAGCTGGACGGTGCTCTGCCTGGCTCTCGCCGCGCGCCTCGGGCACGGCCGCGGCCAGGTGGCGTGCGAGCTCGCGTGGCGTCGAGCCCGGCTGCGAGCGTGCGAACTCGACGGCCAGCCCGTGCAGCCGCTTCAAGCTCGCCTGCTGCTCAGCCGCGTCCTCGGGCGTGAGCAGCGGCCGGCCGCGCGTGCCAAGCAACTCGATCAGCTCCGCCATGAACACATCCGGCTCGAGCGTGTCCAAAGCGGTGGCGGCGCTGCGATGCAGCGCGGCAAAGCGCTCGATCCGTTCGCGTGCCTCCGGCGGAACCTGGGGCGACTCGGTGGCGGCCGTGAGGCCGGAGACGAGATCCAGCTTGCGCCGGCGCGCGAGCTGGATCACGCGTGCGAGGTGTACCTGGCGCAATTCGATCGGCGGGCGCGCGAGCGCACGCACGACGGCGGCCGCATCCTGCGGATCGGCCAGCAGGCGTGTCCATGCGAGCACGTCTCGCACCTCGGCGCGCTGCAGAAATGCTGCCGCAGGCACCCGTCCGGCCAGGCGATCGGGGCCATGCGCCCCGAGAGGCTGGGTCGGCGCGGGCGCGATCCTGGAGGGGGGCACCGTCCAAGGATACGAGCGTATCCACGAAGAGGCGAGTCGGACACGGAGCACCGACCTCCCGGGACAGACGGCTCGGTGGGGCTACGCTCTTGGAGTGGACGTGATCGACTGGCGTGCAGCCCAGCGGATCGGAGAGCGAATCGCCGGCTCACCGTCGTCCGGGGGCGTGCAGGCGGCGTCCGTGGAGCCTCGCGCGCACGACTTCGCCAGGCGCGTGAGCGCCTACAGCGGCCTCGAGCTGCCGGCCGAGCTGCCGCCGCTGGAGGCAGTCGATCGGCCGGCCTGGATCGCGGCGAACCTGAAGAGCATGCGCCCGCTGCTGGGCGGGCTGACGGAGCATGTCGGCGAGGGCACGGGCCCGTTGTCGGGACCGCTGCGATCGGCCTCGGGGTTCCTGCTCGGCGCGCAGATCGGGGCGCTGACGGGAGTGCTCTCCCAGCGCGTGCTCGGGCAGTACGACCTCGCGCTACTGGATGACTCGGTGGCGCCGCGGCTGCTGCTGCTGGCGCCAAACCTGGCGATCGCCGCGCGCAACCTCGGCGTGAACCGCGACGAGCTCGTCCTGTGGGTGACGATCCACGAGATCACGCACGCCGTGCAGTTCTCGGGCGCACCGTGGCTGCGAGCGCATCTCGGCGGAATGCTCGAGGAGCTGATCGATGGGCTGCAGGTGACGCTCATGGGCCGGCCCTCCTCAACGGATGAAGCGGACGACGAGCACAAGGACGGCCGCAAGAGCAACGGCGCAACCAAGGGCAATGGCTCGGCCGCTCCCGGCTGGCTGCCGAAGCTGCCCGACCCCGGCGAGCTACGCGAGACGCTCGAGCGCGCCCGTCGCGGCGAGCTGCTGCGCATCACGCTCGGCGAGGATCGCTGGCAGCTTGTCGAGCGCATGCAGGCGGTGATGTCGCTGATCGAGGGGCACGCGGAGCACACGATGGACGCGGTGGGCGCCGAGGTGCTGCCGTCGTTGCCGCGCCTGCGCACGGCGATGAATCGCAGGCGCCAGTCGCGTGGCCTGCCCTGGCGGGTGCTCGAGCGGCTGCTGGGCCTGGAGATGAAGATGCGCCAGTACGAGCTCGGGCGGCGCTTCTGCGACGCGGTCGTCGCCGACGGCGGACCCCAGGCGCTCGCGCGTGTGTGGAGCGGACCGGAGCAGCTGCCGACGGCGGAGGAGCTGCTGCAACCGGCGGCGTGGCTCACCCGAACGGGTGTCCGCCCCGCCTCGCAGGAGCGAACGCATGTTCCTCCTGTTACAAACTAGTTCAATTCGAACCTAATTCGCACGGGGCGTTTTGCGCCGTGATAGGATCGTGTTGTAACAATCTTTCCGAGGCGGGTTACAAACAGGTGTTCGTAAATCCCGCACTCCTCGCACTGACGAGGAAGAAGAGGAGATCCGCTCCAGATGGCCACCGCCAACACTTCCCCGCGCAGCCCCAAGACGGGCGCTAAAGCAAAATCGGGCGCGAAAGCTCGCAAGACCTCCAGTGCCGGCTCGGCACAAGCCAAGAGCGCGCGCACGAGCGCCGCTCGCCAGGCCGAAACCGCGACGCGCGAGACCGCAGGCGTCTTCGGCGACTACGCCGAGCGGGCGCTGCTGATCCCCGTGGGCGCCGCCCTGACCGCCCGCGACCGGGTCGTCTCGAGCGTCAACGACACGATCTCGACCTACTCGACGAGCACCAAGGCTCAAGCCCAGCTGCGCCGCTTCGAGCGCCGCGGCGCGACGGCCCGCAATCGCCTGGAGCGTGAGGTTCGCAAAGCTCGCGTGCGCGTCGAGCGTGAACTTCGCCAGCGCCGCCGCGAGATCGAGAAAACGGTCAGCGAGCTGGAGGAGCGCCGCGACGCCGTCGCCAAGAACGGCACGGACATCGCCAACCGCGTCCCCGAGCTGGCAAACCGCGTCCAGGAGCGGATCCTCAGCCTGGTCTAGGACCGAGTCACCACCTTCCCCCGCCCGGATCGGAGAGACCGGGGCCGGGAAAGTCTGTCGGCCTCATATCCCGCCGGCAGTAGTAGCACCCTCTCCTCCCTCGACTCGCGGGGCGGTCCCCATCGCCCCGCGAGTCATTTAATGAGCCTGGCGGCGGGCGCAGCGCACGCGTTTGTCACAATGAACTCTGCCGTGACCAACAGGGACGAGATACTGAAGGCGCTCGAGGTCGTGATCGACCCCGAGCTGCACCGCTCGATCGTCGAGCTCGACATGGTGCGCTCGATCGATGTGAGCGAGAACGGCGTCGTCGACGTGACGGTCTCGCTGACGACGCCCGGCTGCCCGATCAAGGGCCATTTCCAGACCTCCGTCGCAGATGCCGTCTCGGCGCTCGAAGGCGTCACGCACGTAAACGTGTACTTCGACGTGCTCACCGATACGCAGAAGGCCGCGCTGCAGCAGAAGCTCGGACGCGGCAGCCTGCCGGCCGGATCGCTTGCGCAGGTGCAGAACGTGGTGTGCATCGGCTCGGGTAAGGGTGGCGTTGGCAAGTCCACGCTGACCGCCAACCTCGCCGCCGCGCTGGCCGGCGAAGGCAAGCACGTGGGCGTGCTCGACGCGGACGTGTGGGGCTACTCGATCCCGCGCATGTACGGGCTCGGCTCTACGCGCCCACCGGTCTCCGCGGAGCGCAAGATCGTGCCGCTCGAGGCGCATGGCGTGAAGGTCATGTCGATCGGCTTCTTCGTCGAGGAGGATGCCGCGGTCGTATGGCGAGGGCCGATGCTGCACAAGGCGCTGACGCAGTTTCTGCAGGACGTCGATTGGGGCGCGCTCGACTACCTGCTGATCGACCTGCCACCGGGCACGGGCGACGTCTCGATGACGCTCGCGCAGCTGCTCCCGCAAGCGCAGTTCCTGATCGTCACGACGCCCCAGCAGACGGCGCAGAAGGTCGCGCGCCGCGCCGCGCAGATGGCCGAGAAGGTCTCGCTTGAGATCGGCGGGGTGGTCGAGAACATGTCCGGATTCACAACGCCCTCAGGTGAGCGCTTTGCGATCTTTGGCGAGGGTGGTGGCAAGGAGCTGGCGGACGAGCTCGACGTTCCGCTGCTCGGCCGCGTGCCGCTGACGATGCCCCTGCGCGAGCACGCCGACAGCGGCATGCCACTGGTCGTCGAGGATCCCGAGGATCCCGCCTCGCAGGCGATTCGCCAGGTTGCGCGGGGGATGATCGCGATGGCCCCACTCGAGTTGCCCGTGCTGCCGCTCCTCGAAGTCGCGCCAGCCGCACCACCCCCGGTCGCCGTGCCCGCCCCAGCGGACGAGCGAAAACCGGCGGGCATGTCGCTGCCGATGGCTTAGTCAGTGGCCCCAGGGGCCCTCAGAGACATCCTGGTCGTCGCTTGACAAGCGAAACCCCTTTGAGAGGATCGTCTGCATATGTCCGTATCGGGACACCAACAGGAGGACAACGAGGCCGCGCTTCAGGAGGCTGAGGCGCCGCTGGCCGATCTCCAATCGCTCGGCGTCGTCGAAATCGACGAGCGCCGCACGAAGATGGAACGGCTGCGCGCGGAAGGGATCAACCCCTATCCACACGTGAGCCTGCCGGATCGCACGCTGATCGCCGATGTGCTGGCGGCGCACGATTCCGCGCAGCTCGCGCAGGGCGAGCATCCGGAGCTGCGCTACCACGTGGCAGGCCGCGTGATCTCAAGGCGCGGGCATGGCAAGAAATCGTTCCTGGACCTCCGCGACCTGTCTGGCTCGATCCAGCTGGTCGTGCGCTTCGAGGAGCTCGGGGAAGAGGCCTACAACCGCGTCCTGGGCCTCGACATCGGCGACATCGTCGGCGTCGAGGGCACGATCTATGTGACTCAGCGTGGGCAGCTCGCACTGGCCGTCGGCGAGTGCACGCTGCTGACCAAGACGCTGCGCCCACCCCCCGACAAGCACCACGGGCTGGGCGACACGGGCACGCGCTACCGCTACCGCGAGCTCGATCTGATCGCCAACGACGAGACGCGTGAGCTGTTCGTGATGCGCGCGAGGATCGTGGCGGCGATCCGCGCCTGGCTGGACGAGCGTAACTTCGTGGAAGTCGAAACGCCGGCGTTGCAGTCGCTCGCGGGTGGCGCCGGCTCGCGCCCTTTCACGACCCATCACAACGCCCTGGACCGCGACCTGTACCTGCGGATCTCCGTGGAGCTGTTCCTCAACCGCTGCATCGTCGGCGGCCTGGAGAACGTCTATGACATGGGCAAGGTGTTCCGCAACGAGGGCATCTCCCCCAAGCACAGCCCGGAGTTCACGATCATCGAGTTCATGATGGCCTACTCCGACTACTACGACGTGGCCACCGCGACCGAAGAGATGTTCAGAGATGTGGCGCAGCGAGTGCTCGGCAGGACGGAGATTCAGCGGGGTGGCGAAACGATCGACCTGGCCAAGCCGTGGAAGCGGATCACGATGCGCGAGGCGATCCTCGGCGCCACCGGCATCGACTTCATGGGCGAGAACCGCGACGCCGTGACAGCGCAGATGAAGGATGCGCTGGAGGAACGGATCCATCCGGCGACCACATGGGCGGAGCTGGTGCTGGCCGTCTACAGCAAGCTGATCGAGCCGACGATCAACCAGCCGACGCACGTGTTCGACTTCCCGCTGGAGCCGTTCCCGATCACCAAGCGCCACGCCGAGCACCCCGAGCTGGCCGAGCACTTCGATGCCGTGATCGGCGGGGTCGAGCTCGTCAGCGGCGATACCGAGCTGAACGACCCGGTCGATCAATGGCAGCGGTTCGTCGACCAGCGCAAGCGGCGGATGGCCGACGATGAGGATGTGCCACATCCGAACGACGAGGAGTACGCGCGGGCGATCGAGTACGGCTACTCGCCGACCGCCGGCGGCGGCATGGGCGTCGACCGCCTGATCATGATCCTGACCGAACGCGAGACGCTGCGCGAGGTCATCCCCTTCCCGATCGTGCGGGAGATGCAATGAGCAAGCTCGATCTCGACCCGGGTGTGATCGTCGCCTGCCGCGAGGCCGCGGCGCAGATTGCCGCGCAGGTGGCGGATGAGATCGCGGGCAAGACGACGGTCTCGGTCGAGCGCACGCTCGCGCGCCTGTTGGGCGTCGACGGCGCCAACGAGCTCGAGGCGCCGCTGCCGAACGTGCTCGTCGATCACGTGCGCGATCGCGGTGAGCTGGGCAAGGGCATCGCCTACTGGCTGGGCAACGCGCTGCTCGAGGATCAAGCGCGCTCCCCGCAGCAGATCGCCGAAGCGGTCGACGCGGGCGAGCTCGACCTGTGTGCGCTGCCACGCGCCCACGAGGAGGCGATCAAGACACGGATCACGCAGGAGTGCGAGAGCTGTCTGGCGCGGACGAGCGATCGCATGCGGGAGCGACGCGAGCGGCGCGAGCGCCTCGGCGAGCATCCCCCGCCCCTGCGCTATGTGCTGACGGCGACCGGGAACGTGTACGAGGACGTCGTGCACGGGCTGGCGGTGGCCGAGGCCGGCGGCGACATCATCGCTGTGATCCGTTCGACGGCGCAGAGCCTGCTCGACTACGTCCCCTACGGCCCGACGACGGAGGGCTATGGCGGGACGTTCGCCACGCAGGCGAACTTCCGGATCATGCGCGAGGCGCTTGACGAGTGGTCGCAGGCGAAGGGCCGGTACGTGCGGCTGTCGAGCTTCTGCTCGGGGCTGTGCATGCCGGAGATCGCCGTGATGGGCGCGATCGAGGGCTTCGACAACATGGTCAACGACGCGCTGTACGGAATCCTCTACCGCGACATCAACCCCGTCCGCGGCCTGATCGACCAGCGCGTATCGCGGATGGTCAACGGCTACTTCGGCGTCGTGATCAATACGGGCGAGGACAACTACCTGCGCACCGCCGACGCGATCGAAGCGGCGCCGTCGGTCACCGCCTCACAGTTCATCAACCGCCAGCTGGCGCTCGACTCGGGCGTGCCCGACGAGCAGATCGCGCTGGGAGACGCGTTCGAGATCGACACGCCGGTGCTCAACAGCCTGCTGTTCGAGTGGGCGCAGGCGCAGCTGACGCGCGAGCTGTTCCCCGACTGCCCGGTCAAGTACATGCCCCCCACGCGCCACATGGACGGCAATCTGTACCGCACCCATGCCGCTGACTCGCTGTTCAACCTCGTGACGATCGCCACCGGCCAGGGCATCCAGACGATCGGGGTGCCGACCGAGGGGATCTTCACGCCGCACGTACACGACCGCGTGATCGGACTGGAAAACGTCAACTACGTGTTCGACGCGGCGCGCAACCTCGGCGATGAGATCGAGTTCAAGCGCGGCGGCATCGTGCAGACGCGCGCTCAGGAAGTCCTCGCCGGGGCGCATGAGCTGCTCGAGCGGATCGCCGAGGAGGGCCTGTTCGCGGCGCTCGGCGAAGGCGTCTTTGGCGACGTTCCCCGCCAGATCGACGAGGGTCGCGGAAGCGAGGGGATCGTCGAGGTGGGCGAGGGCTATCTGAACCCGACCACCGAGCTGATGCGGGGAGCGTCGAGCCTTGCCTGAGCCGACGACACGCAAGGGCATCGACCTCGCCCAGGTGAAGCCCTATGCCGACCACTTGGGCGATGGAATCGTGCAGTTCAGCTTCACGCTGCCGGTGCCCTACGGCCTGGCGGCGCGCAAGGCCGCGCAGGAGTGGGCGGCGAAGATGGGCTTCGAGCATCCCGAGGTCGTCCATTACCAGGAGCTGACCGACGGATACACCTACTTCGTGATGTTCGGCGAGGCCACGCACACGGTCGACTACGCATCGCTGAGCGAGGAGGGCTTCGACGTCGAGTACATGGGCGAGGCTGAGATCGAAGCATTCGCCGGCGAGCACATCGGCCGTCCGGTGGTGGTCGTCGGCGCGGCCACGGGCACGGATACCCATAGCGTGGGAATCGACGCGATGCTCAACCTGAAGGGCTTCCACGGCCATCACGGACTGGAGGGCTACAAGTCCTTTCGCACGTACAACCTCGGCAGCCAGGTGCCCAACAGCGTGCTCGTCTCCAAGGCGATCGACCTCGACGCCGACGCGATCCTCGTCTCCCAGACGGTCACCCAGCAGAACCTGCACATCGCCAACCTGACCGAGCTGGTCGAGATCGTCGAGGCGGAGGGACGGCGCCGGCAGATGATCCTCACGTGCGGGGGCCCACGCGTCTCAAACGAGCTGGCCAAGGAGCTCGGCTACGACGCGGGCTTCTCGAAGGGCACCTATCCCCATCATGTCGCGAGCTTCATCGTGCGCGAGCTGGCGGCACGCATGGCGGGCGCTGGAGCCGCAGATCCCGCAACTCCGGCCGGCGCGGCAGCTGAGACCAACGGCGCTGGCCCCGCGAGAACGGATGGCTAGCAACACCGCCGTGCGCCTGAGCGAGCTGCTGGCCGGCACCCGGCGCCTGGCGCTCGTGGGCCTGGCGAAGAACACCGGCAAGACGGTCACGCTCGCGGCGATCCTGGCCGAGCACGCGGAGGCCGGGCTGCCGGTGGGCGTCACCTCGATCGGGCGCGACGGGGAGGAGCACGACGTGATCGACGCGCGAATCGAGAAGCCGCGGGTCGAGCTGCAGGCGGGCAGCCTGCTCGCCACGACCGGCGCGCTGTTGCGGGCGAGTGCGGTAGCGCACGAGCGGCTCGTGCAGACTGGCGTGCGAACGCCGCTGGGCGAAGTCGTGCTTGCGAGACTGTCGGAGCCGGGCGCCGTCGAGGTCGCCGGTCCGAGCGCCGCGGCCGATGTGCGCGCGGTCAGCGAGGCGATGGCCGAGCTGGGCGCCGAGCAGGTGCTGATCGACGGCGCGATCGATCGTCGCGCCGCCTCTTCTCCGGCTGTGGCGGACGGGCTCGTGATAGCGACCGGGGCGATCCTCGGCGAGGACATCGACGACGTCGTGACGGCCACGAGGGATGCGATCGAGCTCGTCCGGCTCCCCCAGAGCACAGGCGGCGTCGGCGGGCCCGCCGACGGAGTGGCACTGGAGCGGCGGCTGGTGCTGAATGCCGAGCCCAGCGAGATCGCCGCGCTTCTGCGCCAGCATGCGGGCGCGAGCACGTTCGTGGTCGAGGGCGCGCTCGGCGAGCGCTTCCTCGAGGGACTGCTGGCGGCCCGCAGCGAGCGCGCCGGGCGGGAGCTTCGAATCGTCGTGGGAGACCCCACGAAGGTGTTCCTATCCCGGCGTGGGCCCGGCTGGTACCGGCGTCAGGGAGTATCGATCGAGGTTCTGCAGACGATCGCGCTGAAGGCGATCACGGTCAACCCGCTCGCGCCGCAATCACATCGCTTCGACTCCCGGCAGCTGCGCGAGCTGATCGAGGCGGCCGCCCAGGACGTCCCGGTCCTGGACGTGCTCGACTCCTCCTACTTGGCGCCGTTGGCGAAGTAGTCGGCGTTGAGCTGCGTGAACTTCTGCCACTCCTCCGGCAGCTGGTCCTCCGCGAAGCAGGCGTCCACCGGGCAGGCCTCGACGCAAGCGTCGCAGTCGATGCACTCCTCGGGGTCGATGTAGAGCATCTCGGCCGCGTCATATCCGGGCTCGTCGGGCGTCGGGTGGATGCAGTCGACTGGGCACACCTCGACGCAGGAGTTGTCCTTCGTGCCAATGCATGGCTCGGCGATCACGTAGGCCATTCGCTTCTTCCTGTTGTTTGCGGGGGTCTTATAAGGGGATCGATTGGGGCGGAGGCGTATTTTAGAGACGGCATCGCCCCAGGCGAGCCCCATCCTAGATGATTGCTGGCTCAATCATTTCCCCCCGCGAGGGCGCCCCCTCCGGACGCCGGCGCGACTCCGCTAGGTTTGGGCGATGCTGCTGCTGACCGGCGCAACCGGCCTGGTGGGCTCCGCGCTGCTGCGCCGGCTCGTCGGCGAAGGCGAGCAAGTTCGCTGCCTGGTGCGCGACCCCCGGCGGCTGGGCGCTCAGCGCGTGCGCGTGCAGATCGCGCTCGGCGACCTCACCGACCCACCCTCCTTCCGAAACGCGCTGCGAGGCGTGCGCACGGTCGTGCACCTCGCCGCCTCGATTCGCGACCAGCCACGCGGATCGATCGAGGAGCTGAACGGCATCGCGACCTGGCGGATGGTGCAGGCGGCCGAGCGCTCGGGGGTGGAGCGCTTTGTGTTCTTCTCGGTCCTCGACGCCTCCACGCATCATCGCGCGCGCTTCTTTCGCGCCAAGGCGCTCGCCGAGCAGGCCGTCGCCGAGGCGAGTCTCGACTCGACCGTATTCGCGCCCTCGATCGTCTACGCCCCCGGAGACCCGTGGCTGACACTGCTCGAGCGCCTGGCGCTGCTGCCGATCGTGCCCGTGTCGGGGCGTGGGCGCGCCCTCTATCAGCCGATCTGGGCGGAGGATGTGGCCGACTGCGTGATCGCCTCGCTGCGGAGTCCCGCCGGAGAGCGCCGCACAGAGGCCCGTCGTGCGAGCGACCGCCGCACGCGCTACGAGCTGGCCGGGCCGGAGACTCTCAGCCACAACGACATCGTGCGCGCGGTGCTGCGCTCCCTGAACCGCAGGCGCCCGCTCGTACACGTGCCGACGCCGATCGTCTCGCGTGCGTTGCGTGCGCTGGAGCGCGTCACCGGCCCGCGCGCGTTCGCGACCTGGGATGAGGCCGAGTTGATGGAGGTGCCGATGATCTCCCCGCGCGGCGCGGCTGACGCCGAGAGCCTTGGCGTGAGGCCGCAGCGCATGCCCGCCGTGCTGGGAACCATCTGAGCAGCCGCGCCCGCCGCGTGCGCATGGACTGGAATGCCCGGAGCGATGACGGGAGAATGTCCATTGGGCACGGCTCGTGCCGAAGGACGAAACCCGGGAGCGGGGGCGAGCATTGGCGTCTACAGGCATTCTCTCGACAGAACTCGAAGCCCGCCTGGCCGAGCGCACGCTCGAGCTGGTGAACATCGCCTCGGAGTCCGGCACAGAGAGAGACATAGCCGAGCATCTGCTGGGAGTGCTGAGAGGGGGCGGAGTTCCCGCACGCGATGCTGGAGACACGTGCGTGCTGGCGGGAGCCACTCGCCGCGCCGGCCGTCCGCTCGTGCTGCTGGCCGGCCACCTCGACACCGTGCCCGCGCAGGACAATCGGCCCGGTAGGCGGACACCCGAGCACGTCGAGGGCCTGGGGGCAAGTGACATGAAGGGTGGCGTCGCCGTGATGCTCGAGCTTGCCCTCGCGTTCGCGTGCGGCCGCGCGGCGAGCACGGTCGACGTCGGCTACGTCCTGTTCGGCCGCGAGGAGCTCCCAGCCGCCGAAGGCGCGCTCGGCCCGCTGCTCGCGCGCGAGCCCGGGCTGCGCAGCGCCGACCTCGCGATCATGATGGAGCCGACCGCGAACGCGGTGCAGGCAGGCTGCCTGGGCAACATCGACGCCACCTGGACCTTCACCGGCCGCGCCGGCCACTCGGCGCGGCCATGGCTGGCCGACAACGCGATCGAGCGCGCGATCGCGGGGATCGAGGCTCTGCGCGCAATCGGTCCCGCGCACAGCACGATCGGCGGGCTGAGCTTTACGCAGGTCGTCTCGGTGACGACGCTGCACGCCGGACTGGCACGCAACGTGATCCCCGGTAGCGCGAGCGCAAACGTCAACTTCCGCTACGCACCGGATGTCGGGCCCGAGGAGGCTGAGCTGACGTTGCGCGGGTGGTGTGAGCCACATGGTGAGATCGAGATGCTGTGCAACTCGCCCGGCGCCCGCCCGCCGCATGAGAACCCGCTGCTGGAGCTGCTCGTGGCGAGGAGCGAGCGCACCGTGGAGTCAAAGCAGGCGTGGACGCCGGTCGCCGAGTTCGCGGCGGCGGGTATCGAGGCGGTCAATCTCGGACCCGGAGATCCGGCATTCGCCCACAGCCGTGAGGAGCGCGTGGCGGTGGCTGCGCTGGTGCGCGCTCACCGCGTCGTGGAGTCCTTCCTATGCGCTTGAATCAGGCCGTCGAGGGAGCACCCGGCTACCCGTTTCTGCGCCTGGCAGAAGCTCGGCAAGCGGCGCAGGCGCAGGGCATGGACGTCGTCGACCTGAGCTTGGGACAGCCGACCGATCCGGCGTCTGAGGCGGTTCGGGACGCGCTCGCTCATGCGGCCGCGACCGTGTCGCTCGCCGAGTACCCCGCCACCGGCGGCCTGCCCGAGCTGCGTGAGTCGATCGCGGCGTGGATCGCCCGCCGCTTCGGGGTCGCACTCGACCCCGACCGCGAGGTGTTGCCGACACTTGGAGCGAAGGAGCCGATCGCCCTACTCGCCCGCCTGTTCGCGCGGGCAGGCGACACGATCGCAGTCGCTTCTCCGTCGTATCCGATCCCCTACCGCAGCGCCCGTGCCGCCGCCCTGCCGGTCGCATCCCAGCTCCTATCCGCGGAGAGCGCCTGGCTACCGGACCCCGATGCGATCCCCTGGGAGCGCACCGCGATCGTGTGGGTCACGAACCCGCACAATCCGACCGGCGCGATCGCACCGCGCGCGCTGCTCGAGGAGCTCGCAGAGCGCTGCCGGCGCAGTCGCGCGATTCTCGCCCTCGACGAGGCCTACTCGGAGTTCTGGTTCGACTGCGAGCCGCCCGTCTCCGGCCTCGAGCTCGACGATCGCGGCGGCGTAGTCGTGTTCAACTCGCTCTCAAAGCGCTCGGGGCTGGCCGGCCTGCGCTCGGGTTTCATGGCCGGCGATCCGGAGATCCTCAGCCGTGTCAGGCGCCACCGCAGCGATATCGGCACGACTCCGCCGGCAATCGTGCAGCACGCCTCGATTGCGGCTTGGAACGACGACGGCTACACGGTCGCAGCTCGCGCCCGCTACGGCGGAAAGCGGGCTGCTCTCACCGCCGCCGCGCGAGCCGCCGGCCTCGAGCACGTTGGCGGCCCCGGCGGCATCTTCTTGTGGTTGCGAGTCCCCGATGGCGATGACGAGCGGATGCTCGAGCTGCTGCTGGAGCGCTCGCTGCTGGTGATGCCCGGCTCCTATCTAGGCCCCGGCGGCAAGGGGCACCTGCGCGCAGCGCTGACGCCGACCCCCGAGAGGATCGCGCTGGCGGCGGAGCTGCTGGGCGCCGGAGCGCCGATCGCCGCATAGCGCACGACGGCAGCGGATCGCTACAGCGCGACGCCGTGGTCGCGCACCAGCTCGTTCAGTTCGGCCTTGTCGTGGCGCTCGCCCTCGGCCAGGCGCCTTACGACCAAGGCGCAGGGAAGCCCGAAATCGCCGCCGCGGAAGCTGCGCGAGCGGGTGGCGCCGATCGCGACGGTCCACGCCGGGACGTGCCCCCGCGAAAGCTCCTCGCCGGTGGCGGCATCGATGACGGGGATCGTCGGGGACAAGATGACGCCCGCGCCGACGACCGCTCCGCGCCCGACACGAGCGCCTTCGATCAGCATGCAGCGACTGCCGATGAACGCATCGCTCTCGACGAGCACCGGATTGGCCTGCAGCGGCTCGAGCACGCCACCGACGCCCACTCCGCCTGAAAGGTGCACACGTTCGCCGATCTGCGCGCACGATCCGACAGTGGCCCAGGTATCGACGAGCGTGCCGGCGCCAACGTAGGCGCCAACGTTCACAAAGCTCGGCATCAGGATCGCACCGGGGGCGAGGTGGGATCCAAAGCGCGCATAGGCTCCTGGCACGATGCGAACCCCGGCACAGTCGTGCTTGGGCGGCAGGCGGTCGGCGAACGACATCGGCCCCGCCTCGGTGTGCTCCATCGGGCAGACTCGGAACAGCATCACGATCGCCCGCTTCAGCCACTCGTGCACGATCACCTCGCCGTCGGCGGCCAGCTCGGCCACGCGCACGCGCCCGCCGTCGAGCAGCTCGATCACGCTCAACACGGTCGCCCGGACCTCCGGGTCGCGGTCGTTGAGCTCATCGCGAGACTCCCACAGCTCATCGATCCTGTCTTTGAGCAGATCGAGGCCGCCGAAGTCCGCGACTGTACACATGCTGGCCACCCCTCAGCTCACCCGCGCCGGCGCTCGATCTGGGAACTGAAGTCGTCCGGAGCTGGCCACGGCAGGCGGCTTGGCAGTCACCGCGTTCGCGTCCGAGCGCGGCACGCCGGGGGTGAACAGATCGGGCTCGAACCGCAGCGTGGCAAGGTAGTCGCGCCGGACCTCCTCGCGGCGGCGGATCAGCTCGACGGTTCCGTCGGTGCGCAGCAACAGCTCCTGCGGACGCAGGCGGCCGTTGTAGTTGAAACCCATCGCGAGACTGTGCGCGCCGGTGTCATGGATCAGCAGCAGGTCGCCTTCGCTCAGCTGAGGCAGCTCACGTTGGATTGCGAACTTGTCGTTGTTCTCACACAGCGAGCCCACCACGTCGACCCGCTGAAGGGGCCGCTCGCCGCGCTCGCCGTGCAGGGTGAGATGGTGGTAGGCGTCGGCATAGAAGGCCGGCCGCATCAGCGCCGCGATCCCGGCGTCGACGCCGGCGTACTCGCGCCACTTGCTCATGCGGTTGATGACGCGTGTGACGAGGACGCCGCTCGGGCCGGTGATGAAGCGCCCAGCCTCGAAGAACAGCTTCGGGCGTCTGCCCGTGCGCGCTTCGTGCGCGTTCAGCAGCTGCCCCGCGCCTAGCCCCAGCGCCTCGACATCCAGGCCATCCTCGGCGGGGCGATAGGGGATGCCGAGCCCACCGCCTGCGTTGATGAACTCCAGCTCGATGCCCAGCGCGCGGCTGAGCCCGTCCTCCAGTGCCAGCAGCATCGCGATCGTCGCGAGCAGCGGCTGAACCGTGAGGACGTTCGATGCGATCATCGCGTGCAGCCCGAAGCGCCTGGCGCCCAGATCGCGTGCCCGCGTAAATGCCTCCTGGAGCTGATCTCGGCGCAGCCCGAACTTGGCCTCCATCGGCGAGCCGATCAGGTTGTCGCCGAGTCGCTCGGGGCCAGGGTTGAAGCGGAAGGAGCAAATCGAGGGCGCGCTCGGGAGCTTGTCGATCAGCGTCAAATCGTCGACGTTCACGATCGCCTCGAGCGCAAGCGCCGCCGCGAACTCCTCGTGGGTCGTGTTGTTGGAGGTGAAGAACACCTCCTCTCCCCGCGCACCGCATTGCTCGGCGAGGTCGAGCTCGGCGATCGAGCTGCACTCCATCCCGAGGCCGTGCTCGCGCAGGATCCGCAGGATCGTGAGGTTGGGCAGCGCCTTGACGGCGTAGTACTCGTGAAATGGCAGTCCCGCGAAGGCTGCCACCAGTCGCTCGGCGCTCGCCAGAATGCCCCGCTCGTCGTAGATGTGAAAGGGCGTTCCGAAGTGCTCGGCGATCGCTGGGAGATCCGGCTCCAGGCGCTCCTCGAAGGACTGGCTGATCGGCATGCCCTCGAACGCCTTTCTGGCTACTCGGTGCGGTGGGCCGTGATGATCGCGCGGGTTCGCAGTCCTGAGAGCGGGCGCCTGTAGGTGATCGACGCCGTGGAGATTCGTGTGAAGCCCGCGCGCTTGAGTTCGGCGGCGATCCAGCGATTCGAAAGCCAGTAGAAGCCCGGCACGTTCGAGGACTGCTGGACCGGCGCGTCGGTTTTGGGAGCGTCGTTGGAGATCACGACGGTTCCGCTCGGTGGCTTCAGCCATCCGTGCAGCAGGCGCAGGGCGACGTGCGCGCCGTCGTCCCCGTCGTGCAGGTGGCCCAGCAGGCCGTCGGCGTAGATCACGTCCCAGTAGTCAGGCTCGGTGTCCCAGGTGTAGAGGTTCTGGCAGAGCGCCGGCACCCCCGCCTGGCGCGCGAGCTCGATCGCCTCGCTGAGCGCGTCCACCGCGAGCACCGGGTAGCCTTCACGCCCGAGCACGCGCTCGACGAACGCGTTGCCCGAGCCGAGGCTGAGCAGCAGGTTCTTGCGGTCGCGATTCAGGGCGTTGCGCAGGTGCTCGAGGATCCACCAGCGATAGGTCGGCGAGCAGATCGAAGGGGTCGTCGAGTCGCCGCGCGGGATTCCGTGCTCCCACTCGTCGAAGATGCTCTGCTCCTCGCTGCCGGTCAGGTAGAAGGAGCGCAGGTCGTTCTCCAGCGCGTTGGGATCCGCCATCGAGGTCTCATGGGCGCCGCTCAGATCCATCGCAACCTCGCGCTCACCTGTTCGTCTCCGGCGCGCGTACGAGCCCGAGGCCGGTCAGACCGCTGCAGAGCAGCGATCGCATGATCCGGCCGACCGCGGGATCGGTGTCCGTGTCGAGATACCAGCTGCCGATGCGCCCGAGAAAGCGCACCATCCCGAGGACGTCCAGGCTCGTGACTGTGCGCTCCAGCAGCGGCAGCAGTTGCGACTGCGCCACGATCGAGCGGTAGTGCTCGTCGTCGGGCTGTGGCAGCGGGCCGCCGTCGTTCTGCGGGTTCCACGCCTTCATCCACGCCCGCGCCAGGGTCCAGCCCGTGTTCTGGCTGCTGTCGAGCACACGCTCGGGGGTAATCGTGAGCGGCTCGTACAGCGGGTGGTCGAGACACATGCCCATCAGCACCATCGCGGCGAGATCCTGTGCCGCGCACGAGGGGCGCTGCTCGATCGCCAGGGCGCGCAGCTCCTCACTCTGCATGAGCACGTCCAGCAGGTCGTCGATCAGCAGCGTGCTCTCTCCGCCGGGGCCGTCGTCTCGATCCGTGCGCACCTCGGCGTGCAGGACCGCCGTCGGGTAGACCTTCGCACCCGGAGCGATCCCGTGGAGGATCTCCTCGAGGTTGTCACGGCGTTCCTCGCTGGTCAGACGGATCAATGTGACGTCGGTCATCTCGGTCATCAGCGAGCGCCAGATCGTCAGCGCGCGCAGATCGCGCGTCGGGAATCCGTTCTTGCCGATCAGCGGCAGGCGCGGTCTTTCCGGGGCATCGGTCGCGAACTCCAGCGGGCCCCGCGGCGAGCCTTCGATGACTCCCTGCGCGAGCGCCAGGCGCACGAGCGGCTCGATCCGGGGGATGTACTGTGAGTCGAAGATCGTTCGCTCGAAGCGCACTCCCAATCGGGCGAGGGTCTCGTTCTGCCCGCTCACCGCCCAGTCGCGCACCGTCTGCCACAGATCGCGGATCTCCGGGTCGCCATCGGCAAGGCGTGCCATCAGCGAGTCGGCGAGGTCACCGTCCGCGTGCGGCTGTTGCGCGTGCAGCGCGTGCAGCCGGCCGACGAAACGGTCGCTCTTCTCTTCGGCGGTGGCGGGGTCGACTTCGTCTGAGTAGCTGAGATAGCCGGCCATTGCCTCCCCCATGTCACGCCCGGCGTCCGCGATCTGGGTCTGGCGAGCGACGTGCGCCCCGGCACTCTCGAGCGCGCTGGCCAGCGCATGTCCGAGGGCGATGTTGCGCAGATAGCCGGCGTGCAGCGCCGTCGTCGGGCTGGGATCGCAGAAGTCGACTACGTAGGGAGCGTCCCTGAGCAGGTCGCGAGTCGCCGGTGCGGGGCGGCGATCGGCGGGCCTGGTTCGCCGCTCGAGCTCGGCGATTCGTGGATCATCGAGCGGGGCCGTTGGCGCCTCGAAGAACAGGTCGGGGCGAGCGCCGAGTTGTGAGATGTCGGTGGCCATGACGGTCCGGCGAAGCTAGTCGCAGGGAGAGAGAACTGTCAAACGACAGTCAGAGGAGACCGAGCGCGGACCGCATCTCGGTCACGAAAAGGCCCGACAGCCGGGCCGTGGCGCGGGGTCTCGCCCGCCACTGAGATCGTCTCGATCGTTTCCCACATCGGCGCTGTGTTGGGCCAACGCCTCGTGTGGAACGTGCGCTCGCCCACTGATCTCAGCCACCTCATCACGGGCCGATCGTCTTCGGTCGTCCACCCTGCCGACGGACGGCGGAGAGAGAGACATTTGACCGCGATGCCGCGCCGCGTATGTGGGCATATCCGCGGGCGGTTGGACGCCGGACGAGCTCAGGCATTCCATCAAGTACGGTCGGCCGGGCCATGGACTCCAAGCTCGACCTCGACGTGGGGATGGTCGAATCCTGCCGGCAGATCGCTGCGCAGATCGCCGATCGGATAGCCGCGGAAACGGCAGGCAGGACCACGCTGTCCGTCGAGCGGACTGTCACACGCTTCCTTGGCGTGGACGGGATCGACGAACTCGAGATACCGCTGCCCAACGTGCTCGTCGACCACGTGCGCGACGGCGGCGGACTGGGCCGCGGGGTCGCTTACTGGCTTGGCAATGCGATGCTCGACACGGGGCTCGACGCCCAGCGGATCGCCGAGGCGGTCAGCGTGCGCGAGCTGCAGCTGTGCGAGCTGCCGCAGGCCGAGGAGAGCGCGATCCGCGGGCTGATCGCGCGCGAGTGCGAACAACGCATGGGCGAGATCGCCCGCCGCAGGGACGAGCGCCACGCATGGCGCGAGCGGCTTGGCGAGGGCGTCGCGCCGCTGCGCTACATGCTGACGGCCACCGGCAACGTATACGAGGACGTGGTCCACTCGGTGGCCGTCGCCGAGGCAGGAGGAGACGTCGTCTCGATGACCCGCTCGACCGCGCAGAGCCTGCTCGAGTACGTGCCCTACGGACCGACGACCGAAGGCTTCGGCGGCACGTTCGCCACGCAGGAGAACTTCCGGATCGTGCGCGAGGGACTCGACGAGTGGTGTGGGCGCAACGGGCGCTACGTGCGCCTGTCGAGCTTCTGCTCGGGACTGTGCATGAGCGAGTTCGCGACGATCGGCGCGATGGAGGGCCTGGACAACATGGTCAACGACGCCCTCTACGGGATTCTCTACCGCGACATCAACATGCTGCGCACGCTGATCGACCAGCGCGTCTCACGGATGATCAACGGCTACTTCGGGATCGTGATCAACACCGGCGAGGACAACTACCTGCGCACCGCCGACGCTGTCGACGCCGCTCCATCTGTGACGGCCTCGCAGTTCATCAACCACCGGCTCGCGCTCGACTCCGGCCTGACCGATGAGCAGATTGCGATCGGCGACGCGTTCGAGATCGATCCCCCCACGACCAACGGCCTGCTGTTCGAGTGGGCACAGGCCCAGCTCACGCGCGAGCTGTTCCCGGACTGCCCGGTGAAGTTCATGCCGCCGACTAGGCACATGGACGGCAACCTCTTTCGCACCCACGCGTGCGACACCCTCTTCAATCTCGTCACGATCGCGACCGGACAGGGGATCCAGACGGCCGGAGTCCCGACCGAGGGGGTCTTCACCCCACATCTGCACGACCGGGTCGTCGGGTTGGAGTGCGTGGACTACGTGTTCAACTACGCACGCGACATCGGCGAGGAGATTCGGTTCAAGCCCGGTGGCATCATCCAGACGCGCGCGCAAGAGGTGCTGCGCCAAGCGCATGAGCTTCTCGAGCAGATCGCGGACGTCGGGATGTTCGGCGCGATCGAAGACGGCATCTTCGGCGACGTGCGCCGGCGGATCGACGAGGGCCGCGGCATCGATGGGATCATCGAGACCGAGGATGGGTATTTCAACCCGGCCGTCGAGCTGATGCAGGGGGCGAGCGTTGCCTAGTCACATGCCCGAGATCGACCTGACGAAGGTCAAGCCCTACGGCGACCACCTCGGCGATGGGATCACGCAGCTCAGCTTCACGCTGCCCGTCCCGCATGGGCAGGCGGCGCGCAAGGCGGCGCAGGAGCTCGCCGGGAAGCTCGGCCTCGAGCGCCCAGAGGTCGTGCATCACCAGCGCCTGCTCGACGGGTACACGCACTTCGTCGTATACGGGCATTGCCCGCAGACCGTCGACTACACCGCGCAGCAGGTCGACGAGCTCGACCTCGAGTACATGAGCGAAGATGAGATCGAGGCATACGCCAAGCGACACATCGGGCGCCCGATCGTCGTCGTCGGGGCGTGCACCGGCTCGGACACGCACAGCGTCGGAATCGACGCGATGCTCGACCTGAAGGGCTTTCATGGCAACCGCGGGCTGGAAGGCTACCGGGCGTTCGACGCGCACAACCTCGGCAGCCAGGTCCCCAACAGCGTGCTGGTGGCGAAGGCGATCGAGCTGGACGCGGACGCGATCCTCGTCTCCCAGACGGTCACCCAGCAGAACCTGCACATCCACAACCTGACCGAGCTGGTCGAGATCGTCGAGGCGGAGGGGCGCCGCCGGCAGACGATCCTCGCGTGCGGCGGCTCGCGTGTGTCCAACGAGCTCGCCAAGGAGCTTGGCTTCGACGCCGGCTTCTCGCGCGGCACATATCCGCACCATCTCGCGACCTTCCTCGTGCGCGAGCTCTCCGCGCGCCTGCAGCAGGACCGAGGCGCGGGCGCGCAGGCGCGCCATGACGGGTCTGCGGCGACGGCCTTCCGGCGCAAGCCGGCGAACATCTCGGCGCCTGCGGCAGGCGCCCGGTCGGCGGTCTAGGCAGGCCCGTGTCGCTCGCCGAGCTCATCGCGCCGGGCAGACGGGTGGCGTTCGTCGGCCTGGCTAAGAGCACCGGCAAGACCGAAACGCTGACGTGCGCCCTGCGCGAGCTTCACGAGGCCGGGCTGAGAGTCGGCGTGACATCGGTCGGACGCGATGGCGAGGGAGGCGACGTGATCGACATCCGCGTGGAGAAGCCGCGCATCGCGCTGCCCGCCAGGAGTCTCCTCGCGACGACCGACGCGCTGCTGCAATCGGCCGCACTCGCACACGAAGTGCTTGTGCGGACGGACATCCGCACCCCGCTTGGCCAGGTGGTCGTGGCGCGTGTGCTCGCCGCGGGCACCATCGAGATCGCCGGGCCCAGTGCCGCCGAGGACCTACGCGCGGTAGTCGATGCGATGCTCGCGCACGGCGCCGAGCAGGTGCTCATCGATGGCGCCGTGGATCGTCGCGCGGCCTCCTCTCCCGAGGTCTCCGATGGCCTGGTGATGTCGACCGGCGCCGCCCTGCACGAGGAGATCGAGACAGTCGTCGCCCGCACGCGAAACGCCGTCGATCTCGTACGCCTGGCTGAGGTGAGCGACCGCTCGGAGATGGGCCGGCGGATTCGTGCGATCGCGGCCTCCTACCGCGGGAGCGTGCTACTTGGCGAGCCCGGAGAAGAGCCGGTTCTTCTGCCCCCGCGCTTCGCACTGGCGAGCGCCAATCACGAGATCGCCGAACTGCTGCACGCCAATCCCGCGGCGGGACACCTGATCGTGCGGGGCGCGCTGTGCGAGCGATTCTTGAAGGCCCTCGTGCGCGTCGCACGGGGGCGCGAGGTTCAAGTGATAGTGGCCGACAGCACGAAGGTATTCCTGCCGCGCCGAAGCTATGAGTGGTACGAGCGTATGGGCGTCTCGATCGAAGTGCTCACGCCGCTACATCTACGCGCCCTGACGGTGAACCCGATCGCGCCACGAGCGCACAGCTTCGACTCCGAACGGCTTCGTGCGCTGCTGGAGGCCTCGATCCTAGACGTGCCGATCCTCGACGTGCGCGACCGTGCGCACGAGCTGGTGCCCGCGGCGTGAGCGCCGCTGGATTCACCCCTCCCGAGGAGGGTGTCGCCGTCGTGCGCGAGGCCGAGAGCAACGGCGGGCGCACGGTGGAGGTCGCGGCCGTCGGCGCGGATGAACGGCGGGCGAAGATGGACCGCATGCGTGCCGAAGGAGTGGACCCCTATCCGTATCTGCAGACGCAGGTCTCGCGCACTTGGATCGCGGACATCGAGCGCTCGCACGACGCGACGAACATGGCCCCTGGGGAACATCCCAAGTTGAGCTATCGCGTGTGTGGGAGGCTGATCGCGCGTCGCGGGCACGCCAAGACGACCTTCTTCGACGTGCGCGACCAGTCGGGCGCGATGCAGATCGTCGCGCGTCAGGAGGCCATGGGCATTGCGCGCTACGAGCAGATGCTGAACCTCGACATCGGCGACATCGTCAGCGTGGAGGGGCAGGTGTACATCACCCAGCGCGGTCAGCTGACGCTCGGGGTTGGCGAGTGCACCCTGCTGGCCAAGGCGCTGCGCCCCCCGCCGGACCGTCACCACGGCATCGAGGACCTCGGCTCGCGCTATCGCTACCGCGAGCTCGATCTGATGGCGAACGCAAAGACGCGCGAGATGTTCTTCAAACGCACCAAGACAATCGAGGCGATCCACGATGTCCTGCGCGAGAAAGGCTTCACACAGGTCGAGACCCCGATGCTACAGACGCTCGCCGGCGGCGCCGCTTCGCGCCCGTTCACCACGCATCACAATGCGCTGGACGTCGACGTCTATCTGCGCATCTCGGTCGAGCTCTATCTGAACCGCTGCATAGTCGGCGGCCTGGAGAACGTCTACGACCTGGGTCGCGCCTTTCGCAACGAGGGCATGTCCCATCGCCACAGCCCGGAGTTCACGATCCTCGAGTGCATGATGAGCTACGCCGATTATCGGGGCGTCGCGGTGTGGTGCGAAGAGCTGGCAGAGCAGGTGGCGCTGCGCACGCTCGGCACGACGAGAATCGAGCAGTTCGACGGGCAGGTGATCGACCTTGCAAAACCGTGGAAGCGAATCACCTTGCGCAACGCGATCAAGACGGCCGTCGGCATCGACTACCTGGAGGCCAGCAGCGAGGAGCTCGCCGAGCTGCTCGGCGAGGGAGCGGAACCCGGCCAGTCGTGGGCCAAGCTCGTGGAAGCCGTCTACACGAAGTATGTCGAGCCGACGCTGATCCAGCCGACGCACGTCTTTGACTTCCCCCTGGAGCTCTTCCCGATCTGCAAGCGCCACTCGCAGAACCCGCGCCTGGCCGAGCATTTCGACACGGTGATCCGCGGAATGGAGGTTCTCTCGGGCGATACGGAGCTCAACGATCCGCTTGACCAGTGGGACCGTTTCGTCAAACAGCGCCAACAACGACCGGGCGACGACGGCGATCAACCCCACCCTTACGACGAGGGCTACGTGCGCGCGCTGGAATACGGAATGGCGCCGACGACCGGTGGCGGGCTCGGGGTGGACCGACTGCTGATGCTGCTCTCGGGCGTCGAGTCGATCCGCGAAGTCGTGCCATTCCCGACGATGCGCGAGCGACACTGAGCGCACGCCTGCTCGCCACCCTGCCGAGTTCGAGCTAGTCCAGCACGCCCTGCACGACGGCCGGGCGACGGGCGGCCCAGGGCTGCGCCTCTTCCAGCTGTGCGGCGAGTGCCAGCAGCACCGCCTCCCCTGCCGGCCGCCCAACGATCTGAACCCCCAACGGCAGCCCGTCCTCGCCCTCGAACATCGGCAGCGAGATCCCTGGCTGTCCGCTCGCGTTGAACACCGGTGTGAACGGCGTGAACAGACCCGAGCGGGTGAAGGTGGACATCGGCTCGGGCGCGGCCGTGTCGAGGGTTCCAAGCGGCAGTGGGCGCTCGGCGAGCGCCGGGGTGAGGAGGGCATCGTAGGGGGCGAGATAGGCAATCAACCGGCGGGTGAACGCCTGCAGCCGAGCGACCGCCGCCATGCCTTCCACAGCACCCAGTTTCCGGACCATCGAGAAGATCGCCCAGCTCATCGGCTCCATCTCCTCGGCGCTCGGCTCACGCCCGGCGACGATCGCGGAGTGCGCGATCGAGAGCGCGATGTGGTTGGAGAAGACGATCCCGAACAGCTCCCTCAGCGCGTCCGAGCGCCAAGGCGGGTCGACCTCCTCGACCTCGTGCCCGAGCGAGCGCAGCACCTCAGCCGCATCGCTCACCGCCTTTGAGCAGGCGGGGTCCACGACGGCCTCGGGCACCGGCGGCTGCGTACTTGCGGCAATCCGCAACCTGCCGGGCTCGGCGCGAGCCGAGACCGCAAATGGCTCGGATGGCGGCGGCGCCCAGGTCGCGTCGCCGAGCTCGTAGCCCTCCAGCACGTCGAGGATCGCCGCCGTGTCGGCGACCGTGCGCGTGAGAACGCCGTCGATGCCGAGTGAGGAGTCGCCCAGTTCGGGGGCGGCGGAGATGCGGCCACGACTGGGCTTCAGTCCAACAAGGCCGCAGCAGGCGGCGGGAATCCGGATCGAGCCACCGCCGTCGTTGCCGTGCGCGACCGGCACGATGCCGGCGGCAACAGCAGCCGCCGAGCCGCCGGAGGAGCCGCCGGGGGTGCGCCCGAGATCCCAAGGATTGCGCGTCGGCCCAAACATGCGCGCCTCGCTCGTGGGCAGGATGCCGTACTCGGGCAGCGTCGTCGTGCCCACGATCACGAACCCGGCGTCACGCAGCCGCCGGGTGACGTTGTGATCGTAGTCAGCCACGTACTCGGACATCAGCGGGCAGCCGTTGGTGAGTCGCAGGCCCTTCACGGGACGGTTGTTCTTGATCGCGATCGGCACGCCCGCGAACGGGCGCTCGTCACCCGGCTCGATCTCATCGGCCGTGGCGAGCGCGCGCTCGGCGTCGACCTCGACGAAAGCGTTCAGCTGCGGGTTGAGCTCCTCGATCCGCTCGAGCGATGTCTCCACGAGCTCGCGCGCAGAGAGCTCCCCTGCACGCACCTTGCCGGCCAGCTCGCTCGCGGGGCGGAACATCAGATCGCTGTCGGCCACAACTCCTCCTCAAAGATGACGGCTCGGATAAGCGGCCGGACGGGCATCCGCTCGACTGGAGCCTACTCGCGCGGGCATTCCTGCGACGATATGCGCCTGCCCACAAGGCAGCCTCCCCGTCAAGCATCAAGCTCAGAAAGCGAGTGCCATGAGCGCGGTTACAGCACCAGAGGTCCAGTCGGGCCTTGAAGGCGTCGTCGCCTTCGCAACGGAGATTGCCGAGCCCGACAAAGAGGGTGGCGCCCTGCGCTACCGCGGAGTCGACATCGAGAACCTGGTCGGCGTTGTTCCCTACGAGCAGGTCTGGGGCCTGCTCGTGGACGGGCGGTTCAAACCGGGCCTGCCCCCCGCCGAACCCCACGCGCTGACCGTGCGCTCGGGCGACCATCGGGTCGACGTGCAGTCGGCGCTCGCGATGCTGGCGCCCGAGTGGGGCTTCGCTCAGCTGATCGACATCACCGACGAGGAGGCCCGCGACAACCTCGCTCGCGCCTCCGTGATGGCCCTGTCCTTCGTGGCACAGTCGGCACGCGAAGCCGGCCAGCCGCCTGTACCGCAGTCGGAGATCGACGACGGGCGAACGATCCCCGAGCGCTTCCTGATCCGCTGGCGCGGCGAGGCCAACCCAGACCACGTCAAGGCGATCGACGCCTACTGGATCTCGGCCGCCGAGCACGGCATGAACGCCTCGACGTTCACCGCCCGCGTCGTCGCCTCCACCGGCGCCGACTGCGCTGCCGCGCTCTCTTCCGCCGTCGGCGCGCTCTCGGGTCCACTGCACGGCGGCGCACCCTCGCGCGTGCTGAAGATGCTCGATGAAGTGGAAGAGACGGGTGACGCCGAGCGATGGGTCTCAGACGCCCTCGACCGCGGCGAGCGGCTGATGGGCTTCGGCCACCGCATCTACCGCGCCGAAGATCCGCGTGCGCGGGTTCTCCGGCGCACGTGCAGCGAACTGGGCTCACCCCGTTTCCAAGCCGCAGAGGCGCTCGAGAAGGCCGCGCTCGCGGAGCTTCACGCGCGCCGACCCGACCGAGTCCTTGCCACGAACGTCGAGTTCTGGTCGGCCGTGATCCTCGATCTGGCGGAAGTCCCGCCGGACCTGTTCACGCCGATGTTCACATGCGCGCGCGTGGCCGGCTGGTCTGCGCACATCCTCGAGCAGAAGCGCGAGGCCAAGCTGATCAGGCCCACGGCGAAGTACATCGGGGAGGGTCCGCGGGCAGTGAGCGCAGTCGAATAGCGGAGTTACCGCGGCGTTCCCGCGCTCGCCGGCCGCCGGCTTCGATGGCCCTGAGGCAGGATCGGCGCTTTTGTGTCATCCGTGGTTTAGAATTGTCCCTCCGCGGATAATGCAGAGGCTATTGGCCGCTGAACTTCGACGCTGATCGGAAGAGGAACACATGAGCATCCTGCTGATCGCCTGGCTGGGACTTCTGGCGCTGTTCGTCGTGCTCCGCGCGATCGCGACGAGGCCTTCCTCCAGGGCGGCCATCGAGACGCCGCCCACGCAACGACCTGAATCGTCGCGTTCTCGTCACAGCTCGCCCAGCCCTCTCTCCGGAGCACGCTCGCACCAGCGACGGGCCGCCTGAGCCGTCGCACGCTCCCGGCTCCCACGAGCCGGGGTCTGAGCGCTCGATGAGCGCCCGGAGGCGCCTCAGACAACGGCCTCGCGGACGCTGCTGCGCGGCCTCCGCCAAGAGGCCACGAAGCCACGTGGCGCGGTAGCGCAGCATTGAAGCCCTGGATCGGTTAGTGCTCAGAGACCCCTGGCGGGCAAACGCCTCCATCCACGGCTCCAGGCTGTCGCCCATGGCCCTCGGAGCTCCTTGCGTTCAACGAGCTTTGCCCGCCGCCCGTGACTGCCTCGCAAGGCCGCGATGTCTCCTCGCTCTTTTGAGCATCATTTAACTGTTTCTCTTTCTCCGATTCACTCCTCTGTTTCTCACCTGAAGACGCATCACATGTTTCTATCCGATCATTCCGCTTGCCTAAGCCGTTCTTCGGGTCGTTGTTCCATAAAACCGCCTACCGAGAACGCCTGCGGCGTTTGCGCGTTCAGTTGGAACGAATTAGGATCATCGAGGAATTCCTGAAGTGTGAAGCGCAAGCCAGCCTCAACGCGCACCAGTACCTTAATCGGTGAAAGGCCCGGTCTTAAACACCGGTAATCCGGGTTCGAGCCCCGGCTGGTGCATGGCAACACGGACCGCCGGAGCTCTCCTGCTCATGACTATCAACCTATTCGACTACTTTGAGGATCTTCCAAGGCAGTACGGGGCGCCCGCGCCGTGGGCAGCGCGCACGCCACGCCGGCCACAGACGGCCTACGATCTGAAGCTCGTTCCACGCTCGCCAGAGTGGCGGAGCGATACCGACTCACTCGAGGCGCTCGAGCAGATCGGCCGTGAGCCGTGGGTGGACGAGGTAGTGCGTGACGGCGAGGTTTTTCTGCTGCGGATCGACGACGGCTGGATCGAGACGAGCGGCGCCGCACTGGAGGCGGGAGGCAGCTCGGAGGCGCCCCTGGCCGACCTCGCACATGGCCAGCGCATCTCCATCCAGTTCTGGGACGCGAACGCCACCAAGGCGCTGCACGTCGGCCATCTGCGCAACCTCGCGATCGGCAACGCGCTGGCGGCCGCCCTGGCGCAGGGCGGGGCACAGATCGAGCGTCGCAGCCGGATCTCCGACATGGGGCGCGCGATGGGCGAGGCGATGGCAGGGGTAATGCAGAGCGGCCGACACGCCCAGAGCTGGTCCGACGGCGACGGCAAGAGCGACCACTTCGTGGGCGAGTGCTATGCCGACTACGTCGCCGCCGGCGGGCCGATCGCCGTCGGCGAGCTCGAACAGGCCGAGGACTCACTTTCGCGTGAGGTGCAGGTGCAGGATGACGCCGCGGACGAGCTGATCAAGCGTGTACTGCACGGAGACCGCGAGGCCCTCGAGCTCTGGTACAAGACCCGCGCCTGGGTGATCGCGGGGCAGCGCAAGACGCTCGCCCGACTCGGGATCGCCTTCGACAGGGTCTTTTTCGAGTCTGACTTCCTCGGCGAGACCGCGGAGCTGGCCGCGACCGGCCTGCGCCAGGGCACGCTCAAGCGTCGCGCGGACGGCGTCGTCGTGTACGCAACCGGCTTGAAGGAGCTCGAAGAGGTCCCGCTCGTGCGCGCGGACGGGCTCTCGACGCAGCACATGCGTTCGTTGACCTATGCCCTCACGGCTCCCGAACTCGACGGCATGACCTCGATGCAGGTCACCGGCGCCGAGTGGGTGTCCCATGTGACGAGCATCCGCAAACTCGCCGCGGAGTTGCGACCGGAGCTGAACGGCGGCTTCCATCCGAGCCGCAGCATCTTCCACGGGATGGTCTCTAGTGACATGCGGGCTATGACCTCGAGCGCCGGCGCGCAGCTGATCGACGAGCTCACCGACTGGCTGGACGCGCAGATCGACGCCGACCCCGGCCGGCGAGAGGTGCGCCGCTCACATCCCTTCCCCGAGCACATGGCGGCTCAGGTCGCCCTCGGATACTTCCTGCCCCATCCCGTCACGCCGGACATGGACTTCGACCCCGACAAGCTGCTGTGCGAGGAGGAGAGCCTGGGTTGGGATCTGGCGCGAGCACGGGCCCACCACAGTCGCGGCACGGTGAATCGCGGACGCCAAGCCGAGGATTGCGACTATCGCTTCGCCGTGATCCAGTCGGAGCTCTACCGCCGGTATCTGCGGCTCGCGGTCGAGCGACTTGACGTCAGACCGCTGGCGGACTACCTCAAGCATCTCGCTCGCTGGTATCTGGAGCGCGACCGCGGCGAAGGCGTCGAGCGGGTCGTGCACACGCTGCTCGGCCGCAGCGCCAGGGGTCTTGGTCTGGAGAGCGCACCGTGAGCACGCTGCTGATCGACAACTACGACTCGTACACCTACAACGTCTTTCACCTGCTCGCGGCCGTCTCCGGCGAGGAGCCGATCGTCGTACGCAACGACGTCGTCTCCTGGCGGGCGCTCTCGCGCTGGGACTTCGACGCGATAGTCCTCTCGCCGGGACCCGGGCGGCCGGAGCGCTGGCACGACTTCGGCGTGTGTGCGGACATCCTGCGCAACAGCGATACGCCCGTGCTCGGCGTGTGCCTCGGCCATCAGGGCCTTGGACACATGCTGAACGGAACGGTTGCGAGCGCGCCGATCGTCATGCACGGGCGCTTGAGCGGGATCAAGCACGACGGCAGCGGCCTGTTTGCGGGCATTCCGCAGGGCTTCTCGGTGGTCCGCTATCACTCGCTCGCCGTCGGCGGCACGCTTGGAGCCGAGGGCCGCGTGACCGCGTGGACGGATGAGGGTGTCGTGATGGGGATCGAACACCGGCACCGGCCGATGTGGGGCGTCCAATTCCACCCCGAGTCGATCGCGACCGACCACGGACGCAGGCTGTTCGAGAACTTCTACGCGCTCGCGAACGCTCACAACGCATCACGTCCGCAACGCGTGAGCAGTCCCCGCAGGCCAACGCCACGTCCGCCCCGCTCGCCCGTGTCGCGCGCGAGCGCCGCTCAGAACGCGCTTGCTCGTGCGCACGATCGACGGCGAGCCATCTCCCGAGCTGGTGTTCGAACGATTGTTCGGCGCCGCCGAGCACGCCTTCTGGCTCGACAGCGCGGACGGGCCGACGCCACTCGCACAATGCTCGTTTCTCGGCACGACAGCGGGCCCGGATCGCTGCGTGCTCGAATACGACGTGCGCGAGCAGCGCGTCACGGCTCACCGCGCTCAGGGCACGACGACCGAGTCGGGCTCGATCTTCGATGTGCTCGAGCGCGAGCTCGCCGAGTTGACGATTGACCTTCCCGCCGAGCTCCCGCGCGGCCTGCTGGGAGGCTTCGTCGGCTACCTTGGCTATGAGTGCAAGGCCGACTGCGGGTCTCCAAACGTGCACAGCTCTGACGTCCCCGACGCGGTGATGATGCTCGCCAACCGCCTGGTGGCAGTCGACAAAGTCACCCACCGCACCCAGCTGCTGGCGCTCTGTCAGGAGGACCAGGCGGACGCCGAGCGCTGGCTGGTGGACACCGAGGCAACGGTGCGAGAGATCCTCGCGGCGAGGGTGGCCGCGTCGCGACGCGTTCCATCTGAGGATCGGGCGGACTTGCCGGTGACGTTCCGTTGCGGGCGCGGGCGCGAGCAGTACCTTGCCGACATCGCCCGCTGCCAGGCGGCGCTTACGGCAGGAGAGTCCTATGAGGTCTGCCTGACCGATCAGATTCACACCGACGCAAGCCCCGAGCCGTTCGCGCTGTACCGCGCGCTGCGGCGCCGCAACCCGGCGCCATTCGCCGCCTACCTCAAGCTGGGCGAGTTGGCGGTGCTCAGCTCATCGCCCGAGCGCTTTCTCGCCGTCGACAGCGATCGGCGCGTTCAGGCGCGGCCGATCAAGGGCACGACACCGCGCTCGAGCGATCCGGCACGCGACGAGGAGCTGCGCGGCGAGCTGCTCAGCGACGAGAAGACATTTGCCGAGCACCTGATGATCGTCGACCTGCTGCGCAACGATCTCGGCCGCGTGTGCGAGGTTGACAGCGTGCGCGTCCCGCAGTTCATGGTCGTCGAGCCCTACACGACCGTCCACCAGCTCATCTCGACGGTCACCGGAGTGCTGGACCGCGAGCGCACGCCGGTGGAATGTGTGCGAGCGTGCTTCCCGGGCGGCTCGATGACAGGCGCGCCCAAGCTGCGCACGATGGGCATCATCGACGACATCGAGCGGGAGGCCCGCGGCGTCTACTCGGGAGCGATCGGCTACTTCGGCCTCGACGGGAGCGTCGATTTGAGCATCGTGATCCGCACGATCGTGATGCGCCCGGGCGCCACGTCGATCGGCGCCGGTGGCGCGATCGTGATGCAGTCCGATCCGCAGGAGGAGTTCGAGGAGATCCTGCTCAAGGCGCGCGCGCCGATGGCCACGATCGCGCAAGTGGTCACGGGCAGCGATTCACCCGACGCGTGGACGGTCGAGCTCGAGCCGTCCGCGAGGATCGCGCAGGCGGCATGAGCGAGCTGTCACCGATCGAGCACGACGCGCGGCCCGCGGTGGCGGAGGCGAGTTGGCATGTACGCAGCGCACGCGTTGAGGATGTCGCGGCGGTCGTCGCGGCCATCGAAGAGCTGCTACTGGAGCTCGGCGGCACGCCGGCCCGCGAGTCGGCACTGGAGGAGGCCACACACGAGCTTCTCGCCGATCGTGACGCCGGCGCGCTGCTCGTGGCACAGACCCACGATGCGCTCGTCGGCGTGCTCGGCGCCAGTTGGCAGAGCGCAATTCACATACCGGGCCGCTACGCGCTGATCCAGGAGCTGTGGGTGCATCCCTCCTGGCGCGGCAGAGCGATCGGGAGCGACCTGCTCGTCGCGCTGTTCGCGCTCGCCGGCGAGCGGCGGATAGCGCGGGTCGAGGTCGGTCTGCCGCAGGAGAGCTTCGCGGGACTCGCCGCGACCGCGGCGTTCTACCGCCGCAACGGCTTCGCTTCGCTCGGCCCGCGAATGCGGTGGGAGCGCCCATGAGCGGTCTGGAGCTGTTCCGCCGTCGCCTGGACAAGCTCGACGATTTAGTCGCGCGGCTGCTTGGCGAGCGCTTTGCGATCTGCCGGGAGATCGCGCTCTACAAGCGCGCGAACGAGATCCCGATGATGCAGCCCGACAGGGTCGTCGAGGTCCGCACACGCTATCTGTCCCGTGGCGCCGACGTCGATCTGCCGGCCGACTTCACCGAAGCGCTGTTCGACCTGCTGATCGGCGCCACATGCCGGATGGAGGATGAGCTGATCGACGCGCGGCGAGCCTCCGGAGACGGGGCTGCGTGAGATGACGCGCCCCACGTTCATCACATTGGGACCTGCCGGCACGTGCCACGAGAACGCCTTGCGGCACTACCTCGAGTTCCAAGGCATCGCCTCTTATGAGATCGTCTTGGTCGAAGATCTGCTTGCGGCCATCACCCGCGTGCGCGAAGAGCCCAACACATTCCTCGTGCAGTGCAGCGCGCACGTGCAGGTTCATCTCGTCACCGAGCGCTTCCACACCGAAGTGTTCGTCGTCGACACGTTCATCTATCCCACAAAGGAACTTGGGCTGGTCGTGCGAACCGATGTCAGCGAGCCGAGAAGCCTCGGCATCGTGTCGGCCACACGCGGCTATATGGACCTGACGGGCTGGGAGACGATCATCGACGAGCCGTCCAAGCCGGTCGTCGCCCGCCACCTGCTCGAACGTCGCTACGACGCCGGGCTCACCCACGTTCACCATGCCGACGAACATCCTGACCTCCTGCGTATCGAGGAGTACTACGGAGCGGTGGACACGACCTGGGTCGTGTACGGGCCGCACAAGCGCTTTCAGGGCGCTGTCATCGGGCAGCGGGCTCCGTGGCTGTTCACCGCCGAGCCGGTCTTGGTCGGGGCCCCGTCCTAGACCAGATCCTCCTTGCCGTGAGATGACCGGCCATTCGCGTGGCGGGAGCGGCAAACTGCCAGGAGCTCGCACTCTCCTGAAACATCAAGGGCCCGGCAGATGCCGGGCCCTTGACAGCCAGATCGGCAATTGAGCTGCCTGGCTACATCATCCCGCTCATGTCGGGCATGCCACCGCCGCCACCGGCGCCGGCGCCTTCCTTTTCAGGAAGCTCGGCGACGATCGCCTCTGTGGTGAGGATGTTCTTCGCGATCGAGGCCGCGTTCTGCAGCGCAGAACGGGTGACCATCGCGGGATCGATGACGCCCGCGGCGACGAGATCGACGATCTCGTTAGTCGATGCGTTCAGGCCAGACCCTTTCTTGGCCTTGCGCACGTCGTTGACCACGACGGAGCCCTCGAGGCCCGCGTTCTCGGCCAGCTGACGCAGCGGCTCCTCGAGTGCACGGAGCACGATGCGCGCGCCCGTCCGCTCGTCGTCGGAGCCATCTGCCGAAGCGCCATTGTCACCGATCGTGACGGCCGTGGAGGCCTGCAGCAGCGCCACACCACCGCCGGGCACGATGCCCTCCTCGAGCGCCGCACGTGTCGCCTGCAGGGCGTCCTCGACCCGGTGCTTCTTCTCCTTCATCTCCGTCTCGGTAGCAGCACCGACCTTCACCACGGCGACGCCGCCGGAGAGCTTTGCCAGGCGCTCCTGCAGCTTCTCGCGGTCGAAGTCCGAGTCGGTGTTCTCGATTTCGGCTTTGATCTGGTTGATGCGTCCCTTGATCGCGGCCGCGTCACCGGCGCCGTCGACGATCGTGGAGGTGTCCTTGGTCACGACCACGCGACGGGCGCGCCCGAGTTGGGAGAGCTGCGTGTTCTCCAGCTTCAGACCCATCTCCTCGGTGATCACCTCGGCGCTCGTCAGGATCGCGATGTCCTCGAGCATCCGCTTGCGACGGTCGCCGAATCCGGGCGCCTTGACGGCCACGCCGGTGAACGTCCCGCGCAGCTTGTTGACGACCAGCGTCGCGAGCGACTCGCCCTCGACGTCCTCGGCGATGATCAGGATCGGCTTGCCGCTCTGAATCACTGCCTCGAGCACCGGCAGCACGTCGCGCACCGAGCCGATCTTCGAATTGGCGATCAGGATGTAGGGGTCCTCGAGCACCGCCTCCATGCGGTCCTGGTCGGTGACCATGTAGGGCGAGATGTAGCCCTTGTCGAACTGCATGCCCTCGGTGAACTCGAGGTCCATGCCGAACGTCTGGCCCTCCTCGACGTTTACGACGCCGTCCTTGCCGACCTTCTCGATCGCGTCGGCGATCACGTCGCCGATGTCCTCGTCGCCGGCCGAGATCGTCGCCACGCGGGCGATCTGGTCCTTGCCGGAGACCTCCTTGGACTGCGAGGCGATGTTGGTCACGACCTCCTCCACGGCCTTCTCGATGCCGCGCTTGAGTGCCAGCGGGTTGGCGCCGGCGGCCACGTTCTTCAGACCCTGGCGAACGATCGCCTGGGCCAGCACGGTGGCGGTGGTGGTGCCGTCGCCGGCCACGTCGTTGGTGGCGGTGGCCACCTCACGGACGAGCTGCGCGCCCTGGTTCTCGAACACGTCCTCGACCTCGATCTCACGCGCGATCGTGACACCGTCGTTGGTGATCGTCGGGGCGCCGAACTTCTTGTCGAGCACTACGTAGCGGCCCTTGGGACCGAGCGTGACCTTGACCGCATTCGCGACCGCGTCGACACCCGCCTCAAGCGCGGTACGCGCCTCGGAGTTGTACTTGATCTCCTTGTGAGCCATGTGTTCTCAGATCTCCTTATGCCTCGACGAGGGCTAGGACGTCTGACTCGCGCAACACGAGCAGATCCTCCCCGTCGATCTTGATCTCGGTCCCGCCGTACTTGCTGTAGAGGACCTCGTCGCCCTTCTTCACGTCCAGCGGGATGCGTTTACCGTCATCGTCGAGCCGGCCATCGCCCGCGGCGACGACCTCGCCCTTCTGCGGCTTCTCCTTGGCAGTGTCGGGGAGCACGAGACCACTCGCGGTGGTCAACTCCTCCTCGATCGCCCGCACGATCAGACGATCGCCCAGGGGCTTGAGCTTCATATTGAAAACCTCCATCTAGAGAATGCGACCGGCCACTCGAAACCCGCGATTTGGGAGCCGAATCCGGCCGAACCGTCTTTTTGGCACTCTCAGGGGGAGAGTGCCAAGTTCTTCCTCAATATATAGAACATCCGGCGCCGAAATCAAGCAATTGGCACTCAATCGTGCAAGCGCCAACGCATGTTGCGCCGCGAGTCCCGCCGCTTCCGCCGCTCGCCGGGGCGCCCGAGGCCGACCCCTCCGGTCCGGCGCGCTCAGTTCTGTGCGCCGCCGAAGCCCTTCATCGCCTCGGTCATGCCCGTGGGGTTCTCGAGGATCTGGGAGAAGCGCACGACGGTGACCGTGTCCTCCGGCGAGACGGTGCGGCCGTAGATCTGTTCGAGGAAGTTGATCAGCTCCTCGTGACGACGGAACTCGGGGTTGTCGTGCTTGATGTCCCGCGGCGAGAGGTCGGCGAGCTTCATCACCTCGACCTGGTCGATAACCGCTTCGAAGATGCGTTCGCGCGGGGAGTACTGGTAGCCGATCGTCACGAGCACGGCCTGGTTCTTGCGGTACTTGCCCGACTTGTCGCCGAGGCGGATCGTGGCCGTCTTGCGTCCCCGCTTGAGCTCGTCGGCGAAGATCGTGGAGTAGAAGTTGAGCACCTGCACGGACGGCAGGCTACCGGTCTTTGCGCTGTTCCTCCAAGAAGTCCACCGCGCGCGCGACGATTTCGCGCTCCGCGGCGTGGCTCAGCTCGGCCTGGGCGTCACTCATTCCGATCCAGCGAGCTTCCTCCACCTCGTCGTCGTGATCGCCGGTGTCGCCGCTGACGTAGTCGAAGAGATAGAAGGAGACGGTCTTGGGAATCGTCTGCCCGTCGCGCCGGTACCAATAGCGCGTCTCGCCGAGCTCACGCACCGGCTCGGCCACGATCCCCGTCTCCTCGCGCACCTCGCGCTCGGCCGCCTGCAGCGGAGTCTCGCCGGGATCGATGTGACCCTTGGGCAACGCGAGCACGCGCGTGCCGTCGGACGCCCGCCGTGTCGGCACGATCACGACGATCTCCTTGCCGCGCACGACCACGCCGCCCGCCGAGAGCTCCCTCGCGGGCTTCTTGCGCCCGCGCTTGCGTGACCTAGAAGACATACTGCTTCAGCGCATCGGGATCGTGCACGGTTAGACGCCCCCTCCCCTGGGAGATCACACCCGCGCGCTCCAGCACCGCCAGGAAGCGACTGGCCGACTCGCGCGAGGAGCCGGCCAGCTGCGCGAGGTCGGCCTGCGTGGCGGTCACGAGCACGTCCGTGCGCCGCCCATCGCCCATCTCCTGGTCGACGAGCTCACTCAGGACGACGGCAACGCGGCTCTGCACGGTCTGGAAGGACTGGCGCGAAAGACGCTCGTTCGTCTCACGCAGGCGCCGGCCGAGGGCGATCACCAAGCGTGAGGAGATCTCGGCGTGTTCGCTCATCAGCCGGCGCATATCCGGCCCCAGCACGGCCACCGCGCTCGTCAGCTCGATCGCTTCGACGGTGGCCGAGCGGCGCTCGTCCTCGAACAGCGCCAGCTCGCCGAAGATATCGCCTGGCCCGAACGTCGCCAGCGTCAGCGTGCGACCGTCACGATGCGTGCGCACGGCGCGGGCGCGGCCGTCACGGACGACGTAGCACGTGTCGCTCGCATCGCCCTCGCGGAAGACGACCTCGCCAGGCTCGAATTCGCGCGGGACCGCGAACTGGGCGATGCGCTCCAAGTCGCTCTCGACGAGCGTGGAGAACACGGGAACGCCTCCGAGAAGCTCGATCACCTCGGCTGAACGCATCCCCGCCATGGCGCAGGCATATCACACGCCGGGCGCACAGCGGGCAGGCGCCGAAGCGGCGCGAGCGCCCGCCCACCGGCGGTATCTTCAACGCCATGCCTTCACAGAGGAACAGCTCGAGGCGAGCGGCGATGCTCGCGCTGGTCCTGCCGGTCGCCGCCTTGCTGGTGGCGCCCGCATTTGCGGCGGCCCCCGTCAAGCACGCGAAGAAAAGCACGCACACGCTGCTGCAGTCACGGCTGCTGTGGGCGACGATCGACGTGTGCAGTCCCCCCAGCGAGCCCGACACGGTCGGCATCCGCGGGTCGATGCCGGGCGATGGCCAGTCGCACGACACCATGTACATGCGCTTCCGCTTGCAGTACATGGACCCGAGTACGAGGCACTGGGTGGACCTCGCCAAGAGCGCGACCTCCGGCTACGTGAGCGTCGGCACCGGCTCCTCCCCACGCCAGGGCGGGCGCAGCTTCAAGCTCGGAAAGGCAGGTGGCAAGCTGGCCTTCACGATGCGCGGCATCGTCAGCTTCCAGTGGCGCCATGGAACGCGCGTCGTGACCTCGGCCTCGCGGCCGACGAGCGCCGGGCGTGAAAGCCTCGCGGGGTCAGATCCGGCGGGATTCAGCGCCGCCACGTGTGTGATCCACTGATGGATCTCAGAACAGCCGCGGATCGTTCGTGATGATCCCGTCCACGCCCATCGCCGTCAGCTTGGCGATGCGCGCGGCGTCGTCCACAGTCCACACGTAGAGCTCGCCGCCACCTTCTCGCACGGCGCGCACGAGCGCCTTGGTGACCACGCGCCAGTGGGCCATGATCGCGTCGTAGCGGCCTTCCAGCAGCACTGTGCGAACCCGCCGCGGCAGCATCGCGCGGTAGCCGGTGAGGATCGCCAGCGCCGGGATCGCCGTGAGCATGTCCGTCGTGTAGTCGCGGCGCACGCGCGGCACCGACCAGCCAAGGCGCAGCGCCGGCTCGTTCGCACGGATCTCGGCCAGGCTGTCCGTGTACATCCCGCTGATGAGCGTCCGCCCCACCAGATCGTGCTCGCGCAGCGCCTCGATCACCCGTAGCTCGTAGCCGGGGATCTTCACGTCGACGTCGAGTTCCACACCGGCGAAGTCCTCGCCCGCCAGGTGCTCGAGCGCCTGTTCGAAGCTTAGGGGCGTGCGCGAGCGGATGTCCTCGTAGTCGTGAGCGACGAACAGGCGACCGCTGCCGTCGGTGCGCTCGCTGAGAACGTCCAGCTCGATCATGTCCACGCCGTGTCGCAACGCCGCGTCGAAGCTCGCGAGCGTGTTGCCCGGCTCGATGTGCGCGGCGCCCTTGTGGCCGACGCGACGCGGGCGGGTGGGCGAGATCTGAGCCATTGCCCCCACGATGGCAGACACGACTCCCGGATGCCGAGGGCTGCTAGACGCTCGGCGGTGGTTTGCGCGCCGCCTCGATCGTCTCCATCGCGGCCTTCGCCCCGACGTACGGCGCGAGCATGATGAACGTCACCTGCTCGGTCAGTCGCGGGAGTTGGCGTACGCGATCGCCGGCCGCATAGCTGGAGACGATCGCCCAGATCGCGCCGGTCACCGCTTCGCGAGCCACGAGCGGCCCACGGCGCACCTCCGGGCCGCTGTCGCCTAGCAGCCGCGTGAAATCTTCGATCGACCGCGTCATCCGCCCGATCATGCCCGGGCCGACCTCGAAAACGTCGATGAACGCGAGCCTGCTCAGCGCCTGATGGGATGCGAAGTACCCCAACAGCGCGCCAACGGCCAGGTGGACGGCCTCCGGCCAGGAGGAGGCCTCGCCGATGGCAGCCTTCACGGCCGTCAGCGCTTCGGCCACGAACTCGTCGAGAATCGCCAGGAAACAAGCCTCCTTGGTGGCGAACAGCTTGTGGAACGCCTCTGTCGAGATGCCGGCAAATTCGGCGATCTGCGGATCGCTGAGCTCGCTATAGCCCTCGTCGAGCGTCAGATGGACGACCGATCCGAGCGCGCGTGCCCGCTTGTCATCGCTCGCGAGGAACATCGCCGGCTGGGGCTCGACATCGGCCGGGTGGGTGAAGCCCACCGCGCCCAGCCGCGACGCGATCGGAGACCGGTAGGACTCGACCCAGTCGAGCAGCTCGTCCGTGACCGTGTACAGCTCCTGGTCGCGCTCCTCGAACATCCGCGTGAAGGCGACATGACGGCCTCCGCCGACGATCGAGCGGGCGGTCAGCGCGGACAGCGGCACTCCGTCGGGCGCTGCCTGAAACGCGGACATCACCAGACGCTCGAACGTGACCGACGACAGGTGCATCCGTTCGCGCGTCTTGGGACCGACCCCGAGCGAGTCCACGAGCACCAGCCGCGGTCCCTTCGGCGCAGAGGCGATGTCATCGAAGAGCGCCTTGCACGCCGCGTGCAGGCGATTCGACCAACCGCGTTCGCGTCCCCAGGCGTCGAGCACGAGCTTTCTCGCGCGGGCAATGACGATGTCGTAGGTCGCCAGGAAGCAGGCTTCCTTGTTGGCGAACTGCTCATAGAAGGCCCGTCGCGACACGCCGGCCAACGCAATCACCTGCGCGACGGTGGTCCGTGCGTAGCCACGTTCGGCGACGGACTCGATCATTCCGCCGTACAGGCGCGTGCGCTGGTGGCGTGCCACGTCCTCTCGCGCCATGCCGTTGGGACCGTGCGGCAACCTCCTGTAGAGCGGTGCGGGTCCCCGGTGCGTTCCACTCATTCCCACGATTCGAACCCTACATCAACCACCTGGGAAACGCAACCCTACTTTTGTGCCCAACCCATGTTCTTTATAGCCGAATCAGACCACTGTTTACAAGCGCCCCCCGAACCACAGACGACACCGCAGGAGACGCAAATTCGAGCTAGTGGATTTAGGCGCTGAGCGTCAACCGGCGCGGGCCGGACTGAAATCCCAACTCGCGCAACGTACCCACGAGCTCGGAGGCGATCGCGGACTCCCCGTCGATGCGCTCCAGCGCGAGCTTCGGCACGCGCCCGCAACGCACCGCCTCGGCGAGCGCTGTGAGCGCCTCCGCGAGCGGCTCCCGCGAGCGGGCGGCCGGTCCGTCCGGGGCCTCTGCAAGCGTCAACAGTCCGCGCCCACCGCGCTCTACGTACAGGACCGGCCAATCGTCGAGCAGCACCACATAGGCCCCTGCCACGCGTGCGGGGCGGCGATCCCGGCCCGCACGCTTCGGCCAGGGCAGCGCGGCGCCAAAGGGCTGGGCGGGGTCGGCGGCGGCAATCACGAGGGCGGGTTCACGCTCGCTCATATCCGCACGAGAGACGCCGCCGCGCGTCGCGCGCAGGCGCTCGACGGCGCCGGGCAGAGCGAACTGCGCGCCGCCCATTCCCTCGACGAAGTAGCCACGACGGCAGACCCCGATCGTCTCCAACTCAGACAATGCGTCATAGAGCGCCGCGAAGCCGCCGCGGACCTTCTCGGCCAGCACCTGCTCGCGGGTGAGGATGCCATAGCGCTCGAGCAGCAGCTCGGCGAGCGCGCGGCGGCGCTCGCGGGCCGGCACATCTGGGGACCCGCCGCGGAAGATCGGCTCTGTCAGCGACCAGCGGCCCTGCACCTGGGACTGAGCGCCCGTGCGGCGCGCGCCGAAACGCCTGGCCGGGCTCCGCGCGGCGAGCTTCGAGCGATCGGAGCGTTCGCGGGCGAGTGCGAGGCGGGGGGCCCGCAGCGGCGCCCAGGCGTCGTTGGTCGCCTCGCCGGCCCACACGAGATCCCAGAGCGCCTCGCGCAGAGCCTCGGCCGGGAGCTCGAGCTCGGCGAGCAGGTCTGTGAAGAAGCACGGGCCCTCCGCCAGGCGCTCGCGCAGCCGGCCGACCTCCGAGCGATCCTGCTCGGCGACGGCCGGCGAGACCCCGCCGCCGGCGCGGCGATCGCCCCCGGCCGGTGGCCCGATCAACGGGGCGTCGTCGCGGAAGTAAAGCGCGACACGCCCGGAGCGCCCCGCCGGACCGGCGCCGACCCATACGAGCTCACCGCTCGCGCAGAGGCTGTCAAGCCAGGACTGCGAGTAGGCGCCGATGCGGCGCGGGAGCACATCGCGCTCCCAGATCTCGGCCGGCAGCGCGAGACCCTGCAACGGCACGAGCACCTCGCGCAGGCGGTCGATGCCCGCGCCGGCGCCGGAGTGGCGGTCGATGCCCTGCCAGGAGGGCAGGAAGGCCGCGAGGCTGCGCTGATCGGTGGGCTCGATCTCCTTGCGCAGAGCGGCCAGAGAGGCACGGCGCAGGCGCCGGAGAACCTCGACATCGCACCACTCGCGGGAACTCCCGTCGGGGCGAAGCTCACCGCGCACGATCTCCCCGGCGCGCTCGAGCTCGCGCAGCACGGCACTCACGTCGACGCCATAGCGATCGCGGAGCTCCTCGGTGGTGAAGGGCCCGTGCGTGAGGGCATAGCGGGCGACGAGCACGCTGAGGGCATCGGGGACGTCCTCGAGGAAGGCTTCCGGCAGTCCGCTGGGCGGCGCGGCCGCGAGCGCGTCGCGGTACAGACCGGCCTCATCGGCGGCCACGTAGCGTTGCTCGCCGCCTATGCGCAGGCGGATCGCACGGCGTTCGCGCTCGAGCTCCGCCAGCAGCGCGCCGGCGTCGATCCCCTCAAAGACGCGTTCCGCGGCCTCCTGGGCATTGAGATCGCCGACGTGACGGAGCACGTCGTGCAGAGCGTCCCGGCCAGTCGCGCGGGTGATCTCCGAGCGATGCTGTAGATCGCCCTCCACGCGAGCCAGCGCGCCCGGATCGAGTAGCTCGCGCAGCTCCTCTTGGCCGAGCAGCTCGCGCAACAGGTCGCGATCGAGCGACAGCGCGGCCGCCCGGCGCTCGGCGGTGGGCGTGTCCCCCTCGTACATATAGGTGGCGACGTAGTCGAACAGCAGCGAGGAGGCAAACGGCGAGGCGGTCGGCGTCTCGACCTCCACGAGTGAGATCTCGCGCGTGTGCAGAGCGCGCAGCACCGCTTCCAGGCCGGGAACGTCGAGCACGTCCTTGAGGCACTCCCGGTAGGTCTCGAGGACGATCGGAAAGTCGGCGTAGCGGCGAGCCACCTCGAGCAGGTTCTGGGCCTTCAGCCGCTGCTGCCAGAGCGGCGTGCGGCGGCCGGGATAGGCACGGGGAATCAAGAGCGCACGCGAGGCGTTCTCGCGAAAGCGCGCCCCGAACAGCGCGGAGCCGCCCAGCTCGGCGCTGATCATCTGCTCGACCTCCTGCGGCTCGAGCATGATCAGCTCGGCCGCGGAGGGCAGCGCCTCGGCGTCGTCGGCGTCGAGATCGGGGAGGTGCAGGACGATGCCGTCGTCAGAGGAGATCGCATCTGCTTCCAGGCCGAGGCGATCGCGAATGCGCGCGGACAGGGCCAGTCCCCAGGCCGAGTGCACGCGCCCGCCGAACGGCGAGAGCACACACAGCCGCCAGTCGCCGATCTCGTCGCGGAAGCGCTCGAGCACGATCGTGCGCTCGCTCGGCAGCACGCGCGTGGCGGCCTGCTGCTCGCGTAGATAGGCGAGCAGGTTGCGCGCCGCGCGCTCGTCGAGGTCGTAGTCGCGCTCGAGCGTCTCAGGCTGCTGCTCCACCGCCCAGCGCGAGAAGACGCCGATCGCCTCGCCAAGCTCCTTCGGGCGCCCGACCGAGTCGCCCTTCCAGAACGGCACCGCGCCAGGTGCCCCCGGCGCGGGGGTGACGATCACGCGATCGCGCCCGATCTCCTCGATCCGCCAGGCCGACGCACCCAACAAGAAGGCCTGTCCGGGCCGCGCCTCATAGACCATCTCCTCGTCCAGCTCGCCGACGCGGCGACCGTCGGGGAGCGTCACGGAGAACAGCCCCCGATCGGGGATCGTGCCGGCGTTGGTGACGACCAGTTGCCGCGATCCCTTGCGCGCGCGAATCGTGCCGCCGATCCGATCCCAGACGATCCGGGCACGCAGCTCGCCGAAGTCCTTCGACGGGTAGCGGCCGTCGAGCATGTCGAGCACGTTCTCGAGCAGCTCCATCGACAGCTCGGAATAGGAGTGGGTGCGAGTGACGAGCCCGTGCAGATCCTGCACCGACACACCTCCGGCGCCAGCTTCGCCGTCATCGCCGCTCGCGGTGTCGCGCGCTTGGGAGGTGTCCGCCCCCGCCGGCTCGGCCGCGACGGCGATCGCGACGATCTGCTGAGCGAGCACGTCAAGGGCGTTGCGCGGGACGACGGTCGGCTCGATCAGCCCTTCGTGCATCCTGCGCGCGAGGACCGCGCACTCCAGCAGGTCCCCCCGGAACTTCGGGAAGATGCGCCCGCGACTGACCTCATCGACGCCGTGGCCGGCACGGCCGATGCGCTGCAGCCCCCGGGCGACCGACTTGGGGGACTCGATCTGCAGGACAAGATCGACGGCGCCCATGTCGATGCCCAGCTCCAGCGAGCTGGTGGCGACGAGGCAGGGCAGCTCGCCCGCCTTCAGCAGCTCCTCCACCTTCGTGCGCTCCTCGCGGGCAAGCGATCCGTGGTGGGCACGCGCTATCTCGCCCGGCACGAGTGCGCCATCGCCGGCCGGTCTCTGATCGGTCGGCCCCGCGGCGAGAGCGCGCGCGCTTGCGCCGCCGGATACGGGCGCCGAGGCGGGCATCCGATCGGCAACCGCCTCCTCCTTTGCCGCGAGCTCGTTCAGGCGCAGCGCGACACGCTCGGCCGAGCGCCGGTTGTTGACGAACACGATCGTCGAGTTGTGCGCTTTGACCAGCTCGAGCAGCTCCGGATAGATGGCCGGCCAGATCGACGTCGTGGACTCGCTGCCCGCGACCGGCTCGAGTGGATCCTGCGCTCGACCGGCGGCCGGTGACGGCCCGCCCGGTTGGGTCATCGACTCGACGGGCACCTCGATGCGAAGGTCGAGCTGCTTGCGGTGGCCCACATCGATGATCGTCACCTGACGGAGCGGGCCGACCAGGTAGCGGCCGATCTCCTCCAGCGGATTCTGCGTGGCGCTCAGGCCGATGCGCTGGATTTCGCGCGCGCGCCCGTTCACCGTCGGTCCCGATGCGCCAACATGCGCCTCCAGGCGCTCCAGCGTCAGCGCTAGATGCGACCCGCGCTTGCTCCCAGCGACGGCATGGATCTCATCCACGATCACAGCCTCCACGCCGCTCAACATCTCCTTCGCACGGGATGTGAGGATCAGATAGAGCGACTCGGGTGTAGTGATGAGGATGTCCGGCGGGTTGCGGGCCATTGCCGCGCGCTCGCGCTGAGGGGTGTCGCCGGTGCGGATGCCGACGCTCACCTCCTCAGCGCCGATCCCGCGCAGAGGGGTGCGCAGGTTGCGCTCGATGTCATATGCCAGCGCCTTCAAAGGGCTGACGTAGACGACGCGCGTGCCGGGTGCCCTGCGGTCGCTCGCGACGGTCTCGGCGGAGACGAGCGAATCGGCGCTCAGCCGGTCGAGCGCCCACAGAAATGCCGCGAGCGTCTTGCCGGATCCGGTGGGTGCCGAGACGAGGACGTGCTCGCCACGCGCGATCGCCGGCCAGGCCTTCCGCTGAACCGCCGTGGGCGCCGCGAACGCCGTCCCGAACCAGTCGCGGACCCGCGGGCTGAAGCTGGAGAGGGGCACACGCGTGAGGCTACTCCAACTACCAAGGCCAGCAGACGATGTTGAGCAAGCACTTCAAGGAGCAGGCGGCAGCGGTCGCATAAGTCGGGAACCGGTGCACAAGAGCGCCGGGTTTCACTGCAGCTCTCGCCTGTCTCGCGGATCCATCCCGGCTCTCCCGCGCCTCACGACGGGCCGCCGATAAACGCTTCTGAGCCTATTTGTCACAGTCGGGGACGGATTGTTTATGATTCGTCTCTGACCGACAGATCGAACGAAAGACTTCTTCGGCAGGCTCAAGTCTTTCCAAATATATAGACAGGATGCATATAAATGCCCAGGACGAGTCCAAATGCTGCAAAGATGTCAACCCCTATGCAAGAGCCAGCTTGGTCGATACCCAGCCTGCGCGAGCCGCGCTACTCGCAGTCGCTCGAGCGCGGGCTGGCGATCCTCAGCTGCTTCACGCCAAAACGCCCCGTGCTCGGGATCGCCGACATCGCGGATGAGCTGGGGATGAGCCGCTCGACCACGCATCGTTATGTGATCACCCTGCTCGCACTCGGCTACCTGGAGCAGGGCGCCTCACGCAAGTACCGCCTCGGCCTCGCGGTCACCGATCTGGGGATGTCGGCACTCAACTCCACCGGCCTGCGCGAGCACGCCCACCCCTACCTGGAAGACCTGCGCCAGCGCTCCTCCTACACCGTCAGCCTCGCCGTGCTCGACGGCACCGACGTCCTGTATGTCGATCGCGCCCGCAGCTTCCGCCGCGCGCAGGGCAAGGTCAACCTCGACGTACACACAGGCTCGCGCCTGCCGGCCTACTGCACGGCGATGGGCAAGCTGCTGCTCGCGAGCCTGCCCGACTCCGACCAGCGCGAGCTGATCGCCTCGATGAAGCTCACAAAGCGCGGCCCCAACACGATCACCGGTAAGAAAGCTCTGCGCGAGGAGCTCGAGGAGGTGCTCGAGGCCAGCTTCGCGGTTGACGAGGAAGAGCTCGCGAAAGACCTCTACTCGATCGCAGCACCGGTCCAGAACGAGGCGCGTGAGGTCGTCGCCGCCGTGGACATCGCGGCGCCCAGCTCGATGATCTCGCTGGAGGAGCTGATCGACGCGCTCGGCCCCCATCTCGTCTCGACCGCCGACCGCATCTCCGCGCGCCTGGGCTACCGGCGCGACGACGAGCAGAACTGATCTCCCAGCCGCCGCGACCGTTCAGGGCGCCACATCGCCCCGGACGGTCGCGTACTCTCTGCGGCCGGTATGCCCCTTTCGCTCAAGCGCGCCCTCGCCCTGCTCTGCGCTCTCCCGCTCGCGCTCGCGTTGAGCGCCTGTGCCAAGACGGTCTCCACATCCGGCTTCAAGGGCGAACAGCAGGCGGCCGTAAAGACTGTCTCGGACCTTCAGTCCGACGTGACCGCCGGCGATGAGAAGAAGATCTGCTCGAACGACCTGTCGAGCTCGCTGGTCACGAAGCTGAACACGGCGAGCGGCGGCTGCGAGCACGCGATCAAAGGTCAGCTTGCCGAGATCGACGGCTTCGAGCTGAGCGTCCAGTCGGTGCAGCTCGGCGGTACGAGCGCACATCCCACCGCCACCGCCCATGTGCAGAGCGTCTACGCCGGCAAGAAACGCTCCACCACGCTCTCGCTCGTCAAGGAGGGCGGCAAGTGGAAGATCTCGGGCCTGAGCTCGGCGAGCTGAACTCGAGCGAGCCGGCACTCGGCAATCGCCGGGCCTAGGCCCCGAGGCTCAGTGGATGCCGTCGAGCAGCGCGCCGGGTGAGCCCAGCCCGAGGCCGCGCGCGAGGATCACGATTGTCTCCAGGCGCGGGGAGCGCTTGGAACGCTCCAGCAGGCTGATCTCCGTGCGGTGCAGCTTGCAGGCGTCGGCCAGCGCCTCCTGTGAGAGGCCTGAGCGGTCGCGATGGTGACGGAGGTTCTTGGCGAACTGTTCACGTGAGCTCATCCCCACGCACTCTTGCGTATGACGGACAACTACTCAACAGACAGCTGTCGTCAACCCAAGGGGCGCCCGTACTGCCGTTCGTAGTAGGCCTGATAGTCGCCTGAGCGGATCGGCTCCCACCACCACGAGCTCTCGCGATACCACGCGACCGTCTCCGCGAGCCCGTCGCCGAAGCGCACCCGCGGACTCCAACCGAGCGTGCGCACCTTCTGCGAGGAGAGCGAGTAACGGCGATCGTGCCCGGGACGGTCGCCGACGTGCTCGATCTGCGACTCCTGTGCGCCGGCCAGCTCGACGATGCGCTTGACGACCTCGATGTTCGCCTCCTCATCCGGCCCTCCGGCGTTGTAGACCTCACCGGGAGCGCCGTGCTCGAGCACGTGCCCGATCGCACGGGCGAAGTCGGTCGAGTGGATCCAGTTGCGCACCTGCCGCCCGTCGCCGTACACCGGCAGCGAATCGCCATGTAGCGCGTTGAGGATCATCAGCGGTATCAACTTCTCGGGGTACTGATATGGGCCATAGTTGTTCGAGCCACGGCAGATCATCGCCGGCAGCCCATACGTGTGGAAGTAGCTCTGCACCAGCAGGTCCGCGCCCGTCTTGGTGGCCGAGTAGGGCGAGGACGGCCGCAACGGGGACTCCTCGGTGAAGGAACCCGAGTCGATCGAGCCGTAGACCTCGTCGGTCGACACCTGCAGGTAGCGCAGCTCGCTTGCTCGGGCGGCCTCCAGCAGGACATATGTGCCGAGCGCGTGCGTCGAGACGAACGCGTCTGGCTCGGCGATCGAGCGGTCCACGTGCGTCTCCGCGGCAAAGTTCACGATCGCCTCAGGCGTTCCCGACTCGATCGCGCCGGCGACGGCCACGGGGTCCTCGATCGCTCCGCGCCGGAAGCGGAAGGCCGGGTGCTCGGCGAAGTCGTGGAAATTCTCCTCACGCCCGGCATACGTGAGCTTGTCGAGCACCGTCACCTCGTCGCCGTGCTCGAGTAGGCGCTGGCGCACGAACGTCGAGCCGATGAAACCGGCGCCACCACAGACCAGCAGTCTCATAGGCGCATCATCCCGGCTCTGGCCGCGAGATATCCCGCCAGCCCGTCACGCCAGTCGGGCATTCCCAGAACGTCATCGCGTTCTGACTGGAGCGCCGACCATGCCGGACGCGGCGCCGGACGCGCCATCTGCTCGCTCGTCGCCGGCTCCACCCGGCACTCGACCTCGGCCTGGCGGAAGATCTCCTTGGCGAAGCCGTTCCAGGAGACCTCGCCGGCGCCCGTCAAGTGCACGAGTCCGCTGACCTCGCGTTCGAGCAGTCCCAGCATCGCCGGGGCCAGGTGCCCGGACCAGGTGGGCGAGCCGATCTGATCGTCGACCACCCGCACCGCCTCGCGCTCGCCCGCCAGGCGCAGCATCGTCTCGACGAAGTTCGGGCCGGCCACGCCATACAGCCAGGCGGTGCGCACGACCATGTGACGGGGCGAGGCCGCGAGCACCTGCTGCTCGCCGTCGAGCTTCGTCGCCCCGTACACCGAGCGCGGGCCGGTCGGGTCGGACTCGACGTACGGACGCGGGCGCCCATCGGCCTCCAGCGGCGCGACGCCGTCGAACACGTAGTCGGTCGAGAGATGCACGAGCGGCACGCCGATCCGCGCGGCGGCACGCGCGAGGATGCCCGCGCCGGTCGCGTTCACCGCATGCGCCGGCTCGCGCTTTGACTCGGCGCCGTCGACGTCCGTCCACGCGGCGCAGTTGACGATCGCCTGGAGTGCTCCGGGCTCCTCCAGCAGGCCGTCGAGCAGCTCGTCCACGGCGGGCGCGTCTGTGATGTCGATCTCGGGAAGGTCAACGAGCACGAGCTCGTGCCCCGCACGCTCGCCCGCGCGCTTGACATCGTGGCCGAGCATCCCCGCGGCGCCGGTCACGAGCAGCCTCACAGGATCGAGATGTCGGAGTTGTCTCCGACCATGAAGCGGTAGGCCCGTGGCTGGCGCTCGCCACGGCGCACGGTCACGTTGCGTCCCAGCAGCGAGGACTCCATGCGCCCGTCCAGGTCCGAGACCACGCAGCCGGCCAGCAGGATCGAGTGCTCGACCTCGGAGTTGGAGATCTCGCAGCGCTCGCCGATCGCCGTGTACGGGCCGATGTAGCAGTCACTCAGCCGCGCGTCCGCGCCGATGATCGCCGGTCCGCGCACCGTCGTGCGCTCCAGCCGCGCGCCGGCCTCGATCACGACGCGGCCGTCCACCCGTGAGTCGATCAACTCGCCGTCGATGCGCTCTGCGAGATTGTCGAGGATCAGGCGGTTGGCCTCCAGCATGTCCTCCAGCCGTCCCGTGTCCTTCCACCAGCCGCGCACGATGTGCGGCTCCACACGCATGCCGCCGTCGAGGAGATGCTGGATCGCATCGGTGATCTCGAGCTCCCCGCGCGCCGAGGGCTCGATCGCGCGCGCCGCGTCATGGATCTGCGCGGTGAACATGTACACGCCGACCAGCGCCAGGTCGGTGGCCGGCTCGGGCGGCTTCTCCACAAGCCGCACGACCCGGCCGGTCTCGCCGGCCGGTGCGGAGGCGAGCTCGGCGACCCCGTAGTTCTGTGGATCGGGCACGGGCGTCAGCAGGATCAAGGCGTCCGGCTCGTGTTCGCGAAAGGCCGCCACGAGATCGGAGATTCCGCCCTGCAGCAGGTTGTCACCTAGGTACATCACGAACGGGCTCGATCCCAGGAAGGGCTCGGCCGTCAGCACCGCGTGGGCCAGGCCCAGCGGCTCGTCCTGGAGGATGTAGGAGATGCGCACGCCGAACCGCGAGCCATCGCCCGCCGCCTGTTCGATCTCAGGGCCCGTCTCGGGGGCGATCACGACGCCGACCTCCTCGATCCCTGCTTCGGCCATCGCCTGGATCCCGTAGAACAGCACGGGCCTGTTCGCGACCGGCACGAGCTGCTTGGCGCTGGTGTGCGTGATCGGGCGCAGACGCGTGCCCTTGCCTCCGGAGAGGATCAGTCCCTTGAGCGGCTCCACTGCCGGGGCAGCCTATCGGGGCACGGCGCGCGGCGGGCTCAGTAGATGCCGCCGAGCTTGCCGTGATCCCAGCTGGTGCGGTGGCGCTCGACGAACTCGAGCCCGACCCGCTTTACGGCCTGTGCGGCGAGCGCCTCGCGCGCGCCCTCGGGCAGCTCCTCGGGAGCGGCCTCGCCGCGCGCAACCGAGTTGCGCAGCATGATCTCCCCCCCAAGCGCCGCCACCTCCGCGAGCTCCCGGTGGATCACCACCTCGCACTCGAGCATCACGCCGCGCAGCTCCGCATATGTCTCGCCGCTCTCAACCTGCAGCGTCGCGCATGGATCGCGCTCGAGGTTGCGCACCTTCTGCGAGGCGGCATACGTCCACGACCAGATCCGCGGACCCGGCTCGCCGGCCGAGTGGCCGCGCAGCACGTACCACAGCGGCATCAGATGCGGCCATCCCCGCGGCCCGGCGGTCGCGCACGTGACCGTGCGCTGCTCCGCGAGGAAGCTCGCGACCTCGGCCGCCGACATCTTGATCTGCTCGCGCCGGCTCATCGACTTGCCCTTATGTCAAGCTGGCTGGAGCTTTGCACGCCGGTCTTTCGAGCGGCGGCGAGCCGGTTTGACCTGTGCTTCCCCCAGGCGCCCGACCGCGTCGCGGACCGCCTTGCGGGCGTCCTCGGGCTCGAGCACCGCGGCATCGCCCGCTTCCCGGAGGATCTCGCGCACCAGCCAGTCGACCCCGGCGAAGCTCAACTCGACGACCACCGCTCCGTCGCTTCGCTCCTCGACGACCCTCCGCGCCTCACGCGCCCAGCGCGCGCGCTCTGGCGAGACCCACACCCGCGCGCTGCGCGAGGCCTGCACCTCGCCTGTGCGCAGCCATCCGTCGACCTCGGCCGCCGGGTCCACCTCGGGCCGCGGCTCGAACGTCTCCTCGGTGACCGTCGCCTGCTTGATGCGGTCCAGGCGGAAGTGACGCATGTCATCCCGCTCGGGGTCGAACGATGCGACATACCAGCCCTCGCGGCCATTCGTCAGCGCGTACGGCTCGACCTTACGGTGGACCAGATCGTCCTCGTTCTCCTTGTAGTACACGAGCTCGACAAGCCTGTTCTCGACGATCGCATCGGAGATCTGGCGCGCCACGCCGGAGTCGTCGCCGCCGGCGCGCGCAACCTGCAGGCCCTGCTCCATCGGGTCCTCGCCGAGCGCCGTGACGATCTTCTCGCGCGCGCTCGCCAGCGAGCCCTCGGGAATGTGCTCGCCGATCAAATCGATCGCCGCCACCAGCGCCTTCGCCTCGACCGGCAACAGCCGCGCCGGACGGTCGAAGTTGTCGCTGTAGGGCTCCGGGTCGACCTCGATCTCGCCCTCCTGCTCGAGGATCTCGGCGTACAGCACGTAGGAACCGCCCCCGAAGTTCACGACGTTCAGCACGTTCACATCCTCGTGCAGCTCCTCCTCGGTCAGCTGCAGGCGCTCGCACACTTCCTCGACCTTCACGCGCTCGCCCGCGCGGCCTGCCTTGATCAGGATGCTCGCGAGCGTCACCAGGCGCGCGAAGCGCTCGGGGCGGATCGCCGCCTCGCCGCGCCCGACAGGCGCCTCCTCACCCTCGACGTCTGCCGAGGGCGCCCTGCGCCCGCCACCGCGGCTGCGCGCCGGCGCGCCGGCGCGGGCGCCCGCGCCGGCAACGGGCGTTGCCTTCGCATCCGCGCCTGGAAGCGTCTTTCCGTGCCGGTCCTTTAGCAGCTTCAGCCGCCGCGCAAACTCGCGGGTCAACTCGTCCGGACCCTGCAGGCGGGCGTTCGCGCCGAGGCCGAGCACCCAGGAGATGAGCCCGCGCGGGTTCGAGTAGCCGCTTTCGAACAGCACCTCGCCGCCCTCGGCCTCCTGGATCTCCCCGTAGCGGCCGAAGTGGCGTTCGACCTGCCAGGCGATCTTCTCGGAGATCAGCACCTCTGCCCGCCCACGCTCCTCGCCCAACTGCCAGTCGGCGCGGTTGGCGTATGCGCGCGGATCGAAGTCGGCGGGCCGGCGGAAGTCGTGCTCGGCCTTTGTCGCGTAGGAGACCTTGCCGCGGATGCGCGTGAGGCGGAACACGCGGATCGCCTTGCGCTCGTGGGAGAAGCCGAGCAGATAGAACTGCCCGCCCTGGAACAGCAGGTGATAGGGATCGACGCGGCGGGGTCCCACCTCATCGCGCTCCATCGTGTAGTAGTCGAACAGGATCGTCTTGTTGCGGAAGATCGCCGTCTCGACCTTCGCCAGACGGCCAGACAGCTCGTGCCCACCGGCGGAGGCGGTGATGCCGAGTGCCACCGAGCGCTGCTCGGGGGCGCGCAGCGGGCTGGGGCGCCCCCAGGTGATCTGCTGCAGAGCCAGACGCAGGGGCTCGGCGTAGGCGAATTCGCCGTCCAAGAGGCTCAGGGCGGTCTGCAGCGCCGCGAGCTCCTTGTCGGTGAAGGCGATCGCGGGCAGATGGAAGTTCTCCGGGCGCAGCGAGTAGTTCTCCTGCTCGGCCGCCCCGTCCGCCGGGCGCTCGACGGTCAGCTGGATGCGCAACGATTCGAGCTCGGAGCGGTCCGCGTAGAAGCGCCGCGCGAACGCGTCTTCGTTCATGCCGCTGTACCCCTCCACGTCGCGCCGGATCTCAAGCGCCGTGACCGGCCGCCGCTCGGCCATCAGGTAGGAGATCAGCGACAGCTGGCGGATCAGCTTCTCGGTGTCCTTTGCCATCGAGGACAAACCATAGAACCCGACGGGGAGACGGCTCACCGGTGAGCCGACCGGCGATCCGCTATTTGCGGATTTTCAGGCGGCTTCGCGCGCGGGCGCCGGCGGCTGGGCGCTCGGCTGGTCGGTCTCGGGCCGCTGCTCGCCACCCCGCTCGGCGAAGAACGCGCCCCCGCCGATCGCACGGTCGAATCCCGACCAGCGCCGGCCGGGAGCGAGCTCCTTCTCGATCCGGTCGAAGCTGCCCAGACGCCCGCCGAGGTTGTCGATCATGTGCACGAGCGTCGCCTCGCGCGTACACGGCACGACCGGGCTTCCGTGCTCGAGCGTGCCGTGGTGGGAGAGGATGATGTGACAGACCGCCTGCCCGAGCTCCGCCGGGAAGCCTTCGATGTCCTCGATCGCCCGGCGGATGCGGTAGTAGCCGAGTGCGATCTCCCCCTGCAGCCGGCCGGCGTCGGTCAGGTCGATGTTCTGGGGATCGTTCGTGTAGGCCTCGAGCTTGCCGACGTCATGGAGCAGCGCGCCCGTGACCGCGACGTCGCGGTCGATGCCCGTGAATGTGGCGCTGATCGCGCTGACCGCCTGGGCGACGCCGAGGCTGTGCTCGAGCAGGCCGTGCCTGTAGGCCTGGTGGTAGTACTTGGCCGCCGGCGCGATGCGGTAGCCGGCCCACAGCTCCGAGCCCTCGCCGAACACTCGCTCCAACAGCACGCGCAGGTGCGGCTGCTGGATCGTGCCGATCAGCTCGCGCACCTCGCACTCCATCTGCTCGACCTCGCGCGTGGGGCCGTCCAGCAGATCCTTGATCTCGAAGCTCCCGGGCTCTGCTGCCTGCAGGCCGCGCAGGTTGATCTGCGGGCCGAAGCGCGGGTGCACCGTGTAGCGGCCGTTGACCCGCACCGGGGCGCCCGCGCGAGCCAGCTCCTGGATCTCCGCGAGCTCCTCCCACACCATGCACGCGACCGCGCCCGTGCGGTCGCCCAGCTGAAGTCGCAGATAGTCGCCACCGTCGCGCCGCTGGCGGCGCTCGACCTCGCGGACCAAGAGAACCTGGTCGATCTCCGTTCCGTCGGTGAGCTCGTTCAAGAGCATCCATTGAAAGTAGATGGGGGTGCGGACGGGACACCGCGCCTCGCGCGAAAGCCGCGGTCCTGCCATCGGGAGCGGTTAACCTCCTCCACCTGTTCTGTCACCGCGAACGCCGGCACCAGCCCTCTGACGCCTCGCGATCGCTCGCCGGGCTGCTCGTCTGAGACGAACATGGCTCCCCCCTTTCGTATATCCGTACTCGACCAATCGCCGATCTCCGAGGGATCCACGGGCGCGCAGGCGCTGCGCAACACGATCGACCTCGCCCAGCTCGCGGATCGGCTCGGCTATCACCGCTACTGGGTCGCCGAGCACCACGGCGGGCCGATGCTCGCGGGACCGAGCCCCGAGGCGCTGATCGGCCCGATCGCCGCCGCCACCTCGCGCATCCGGGTCGGCAGCGGCGGTGTGATGCTTCCGCACTACAGCCCCTTCAAGGTGGCAGAGACCTTCAGCCTGCTGGCTGGGCTGTATCCGGGCCGCATCGACTTGGCGCTTGGGCGCGCCGCCGGGACCGATCCGCTGACGACCTTCGCGCTGCAACGCGACCGCCGCCAGGCCGCGCCGGACGACTTCCCCCAGCAACTTGCAGAGCTGCTGGCCTATCTCGACGACCGGCTTCCCGAGGATCACCCGTTCGCGCGGCTGGCCGCGACCCTGCCAGGGCGCCCGGAGCGGCCTGAGCCGTGGCTGCTGGGCTCCTCGCAGCAGAGCGCGATCTGGGCGGCCGAGCTGGGGCTGCCGTACGCGTTTGCTGACTTCATCAACGCGGGCGGAGCGGAGATCGCGGCGCTCTATCGCGAGCGCTTCGCCGAACACGAGCATGCTGGGCTGAAGCCGAGCGTGGCGGTGGGCGTGTGGGTCATCTGCGCGGAGAGCGATGATCAGGCGCGGCGGCTTGCCGCCAGTGGGCGCATGGCGTTTACCTTGCTGCGTCGGGGCGAGCTGATCGCGGTGCCGCCGCCGGAGAAGGCGATCGAGTTCCTTGCGGCAGATGAGCGGGCGCCGGGACAGCCGCGCTCTGGACGGCGGGCTGTGGTTGGCACACCGGACGCGGTGCGCGCCGAGCTGGAGGAGGTTGCCGATGAGTATGGCGCCGCGGAGGTGATCGCCGTGAACATCCTCTACGAGCACCGGGCGCGGCGGCGCTCTTACGAGTTGCTGGCGGAGGTCTTTGGGCTGGGTGGGTGAATCGGCGGCATCCGTGCAGCCCGACTCGGGCGTCTACTTCTCCGACGTTCGCACGCGCCCGAAGGGCTGCGGGGATTCATCGCTCGAAGCGTCGTTCATCGCGATGGATCGACGGCAGTCTCGACGCCTCAGGAGGCTCGGGCGGATCGAGCGCACCGACGGGCACGTGCTCGGGGCACAGAATTCTCCACCACGGCCAGGAATCCGCTGCCTCGATCACCCCCTCGTGCGCCCGTACCTTCGTGCTGCAGACGCTGCAACGACCGTCATAGGGATTTCGTTTCGCCACTTTCTCTACCCGATCGGCGCTGTCGTGAACTCATCGATCGGGCCACCCTGGCCGCGACCGACGCGCTTACTCGAAAGCTCAATACTGTCTACGGTACTCGTTCTATTCAACAGAACCCATGGAAGCTCGGTGACATGAGCCCCGCACAAGGAGGAGCGCATGCGTAGACACTTGGCCGTTGCGAGCGCCGTGCTCGGACTTGCGCTGGCCGGCGGAGCGCCTGCGGGCGCCGCGAGCCGATCGAGCGCGCTCGCGGCGAAGAGCTGCCGCGGCAGCTACGTCCACGCGGTCATCGGCGGGCAGCAGAAGTGCCTGCGCCGAGGAGAGTTCTGCGCGCACGCCTATCGACGCCAGTACCGCCGCTACGGATACTCGTGCACGAGCACCGATGCCCGCGGCAACTACCACCTGACCTAGGAGGCACTCCGTAGAGGAGGCTCAGCGCAGCCACGGCAGGCGGTTGATGATCCGGCGTCGCCACTGCCAGTGGCGTGGGCCCTGTCCGGCGCTGTCCGCGACGACGGCCACGACCGAGATCGCTCCCGTGAGCAGAAGGATCAGCACGAGGATCGCGTCGCTGGCCGCCGGGGGGATGCCGTCTCCAAACAGCGACCCAGGTGACGGGGGTCCGCCGCGCTTGAGGGCGAGCGGCGGCGATGGGCTGGACGTGTAGCGCACGGCCTCGACGCCGCTGCTCGCGCCGCCTTCCCCGCCCGTGAGGCCGGCCTGGATGAACGCCAGCACTCCAGCCACCGCTTCGCTCATGCGCGCGCACCCGTGCGCGCGCGCAGTCTGGCGCAGCTGAGCGACGGCCCTCCGTTCCAGCCCGGCGAAGCGAGCGACCCCGAGGTGCAGGCGCGCCGCCGCGGCACCTGGCCCGAGCGGGGACGAAGAGCCGAGACCCGTCCGCAGTTCGAGCGCCAGACGCGAGCGTTCGGGCAACTCGCCCAGACAGCCCCGCAGGCGAGCAACCGTGTTCTCTCAAGAACCGCTCGCGCGCGATCCGGGCACGGTCTCCGCGGCTCACGGGGCGTCCGGCTCCGGGAGCTCCCGCGCCCGCCGGCAGACCTGCATACAGACCTTCACCGTCAGTCGAGGATGCATCTGCCGGCGCGCCCTGACCGGCGCCGGTGGCGCTGGCCCCTGCGCCTCCGCCGGCGGCCGAGCCGGGCGAGCTCGAGGACGGCGAGCCGGCGCCGGTGACGGCCTTGCCGGTCGGCCCGGAGCCTGAGCCCGTCGAGGGAGCGTTCACCGACGGGGTCGTCGGTGTGCCCGTCGGCGGCGCCGGCGTTTTCACGGACCCCGCCGGTGACTTGACGGACACCCCAGGTGCTTTGACCGGCGACGGGACGTTCGCCGAGCCTGTCGGCGTTTTGACCGATACCGACGGCGCTTTGACGGATACGGTGGGAGGGCTGACCGGCGCCGGCGGCGTTTTCACGGAGACGGCCGGGGCTTTCACGACGACCGCCGGAGCTTTCACCGTCACCGTCGGCGTTTTCACGCTCACCTGTGCCGAGCTGACGGCAGCCGCCGGCGAGGGCAGCGGCGCGCTCAGCGAGATCGACGCCGTCCCCACCGAGACCGAAGCACCGAGCCCCAGGGCGGCGGCAGGCAGCGCGGCGGGCGCCGCCGCCGTCAGCAGGCCGGTCAGCACGGCGGGCAAGATCCTCGCGCGCGTAAGTCGGGTGTTCGGCTTGGTTCCCGGCAGAGCCATCCATAACTCCTAGAACATTCGTCCAGTCGGATTCGTGCTCCCCGTTTACCCGTTGCGCGCAAAGCTAAGCCCGCCGGCCCAGCGTCCGATCGGGGTGTGGCCTACGGCTCCAGACGATGGGGCCCGCGGTACAGGAACGTGACCTCCCTGACGTTGTCCTGTCCGAGCATCTGCATCAGTAGGCGCGTGAGCCCGAACCCGAACCCCCCATGCGGCGGAGCCCCGAAACGGAAGAAGTCGAGGTAGTACTGAATCGGTCCGGTGTCCACCTTCTTGTCCTGAGCCTGCTCGAGCAGTTTCTCGTAGCGATGCTCGCGTTGGGCGCCCGTCGTCAGCTCGATGCCGCGCCACAGCAAATCGAAGCTCTTGGTGACAGTCGGTCGGTCGGGGTAGCGCATGTGGTAGAAGGGCCGCACGGACGTCGGATAGTCGGTGACGAAGGTGAACTCGTGACCGTGCTGCTCGGAGACGATTCCCGACAGCGCCCGCTCGCTCGGCGGGTCGAGATCGTGTTCGGGGCCGGGCGCGTTGTGGCCGGCGTCGCGCAGCATGGCCTTGGCGTCCTCGAGCGTGATCCGTGGGAACGGCACGCCGGGCACGACCAGCTCGCTGGAGAACGTCTGCGCGATCTGCTCGCCGTGCACGTCCTTGACGACCCCCAGCACATGCGCCAGCCAGCGCTCCTCGAAGGACATCACGTCCTCGTGCGAGTCGATCCAGGAGATCTCCACGTCGACGCTCGTGAACTCCGTGTCGTGGCGTGAGGTGAACGACGGGTTCGCGCGGAACACAGGACCGACCTCGAAGACCTTGCCGAAGCCCGCGGCCATCGCCATCTGCTTGTAGAACTGCGGCGACTGCGCCAGATAGGCGGTGCGGTCGAAGTACTCCGCCTTGAACAGCTCCGCTCCGGACTCGCTGGCCGAGCCCATGAACTTCGGCGTGTGCAGCTCGATGAACCGTTCTTTGCGCCAGAAGTCGCGCATCGCATACTCACTCGTGGTCTGCACTTCGAAGATCAGCTTGCGGTCTGGGCGGCGCAGGTCCAGGTAGCGCCAGTCGATGCGCTTGTCCAGCGCCGAGTCGGCCGCGATCGGCACCTCTGGCTCGGCCAGGGAGTCGACCTCCAGCTCCTCGAGCTTGATCTCCAGGCCCGCCAGCTTGACCCGCTCGTCCGCGACGATCGTGCCCGTGATGCTCACCGCCGACTCGACAGTCAGCGCGGAGATCCGCTCGTTCAGCTCGCTCGGCGGATCGTCCTTGGCGAGCACGACCTGCGCGAGCCCCGTTTCGTCGCGGGCGACGATGAACTGCACGCGCTTCTGGTCACGTAGCGCCTGTACCCAGCCGCGGATCCTCACCCGCTCGCCGATCTTCTCCGGGAGCTCCTCTATCAGCGTGCGCTTCACGGCCGGGACCCTATCCGAGGCGTCGCGCCGGACGGCTGCTCCTGCGCCTACTCGGCCGGCTCCTCCGCCAGCTCGACCGCCACCGCGAACTCCTCTGCCACAACCGGCTCGAGCGCCTCGATCGAGCCCGCCAGCATCAGGTCGGCTCTCCCCAGCTCGAGCGCCTGCAGCCGCTCGGCGGTGTCCCGGACGACCGCCCGCGCAACCGGCGCGCGCATCGGCCGGCGAGCCTCGGACTTGGCCTTGCGAACCTCTTTGAGCACGTCCGCGGCCACCGCCAGCGCGTCGTCCTCAACGGCCCGCGGCGAGACGTTCTCCACCTCGCCGACGGCCGCCGCCAGCTCTGTGACATCCGGCCAGGCGGCCTGGTGGACCGACCCGGGCTGCCACCACGACCAGACCTCCTCGGCGACGAACGGCAGGAACGGCGCAAGCAGACGCTGGAAGATCGACAGCGAACTGCGCAACGCACGGCTGACCGAGGCCGCCGCCTGCGGGGCGGAGTCATAGCGCCGGCCCTTCACGAGCTCCAGGTAGTAGTCGCAGAACCACCAGAAGAAGGTCTCCACGCGCTCGAGCGCGCGCGCGTAGTCGTAGTCCTCGAAGCTGCTCGTGGCGTCCTGCACGACCGCCGCCAGCCGCGCGATCATCGCGCGGTCGAGCGGATTCGTGAGCGCCTCGCCCTGCGAGGGCAACTCGGCTAGCGCGAACTTGGAGGCGTTCAGCAGCTTCACGGCCAACCGGCGCCCAACCTTCATCTGCTGGGCGTCGAACGCCGTGTCCGTGCCCGGCCGACCGCTGGCCGCCCAGTAGCGCACTGCGTCGGCGCCGTACTCCTCCAACAGGTGCATCGGCGTGACGACATTGCCCTTGGACTTGGACATCTTCTTGCGATCGGGGTCCAGCACCCAGCCGGAGATCGCCGCATCGCTCCACGGCAGCGCGTCGTGATCCAGATGCGAGCGCAAGATCGTGGAGAACAGCCACGTGCGGATGATGTCGTGGGCCTGCGGGCGCACGTCCATCGGGAACACGCGCGAGAACAGATCCTCACCCGCGCCCGGTTCAGCCGTCCCGGCCGTGTAGCCGCCGGCGATCTGCGGCGTCAGCGAGGAGGTGGCCCAGGTGTCCATCACGTCGGGGTCGCCCGTGAAGCCGTTCGGCTGCCCGCGCTGGGAGGGCTCATACCCCTCGGGCACGTCTGTCGAGGGATCGACCGGCAGCTGATCCTCGCGCGCGCCGATCGGCTGGTCGTAGACGACCGCGCCGCTGTCATCGAGCGGATACCAGACGGGGAAGGGCACACCGAAGAAGCGCTGGCGGCTGATGCACCAGTCGCCGGTCAGCCCGTTCACCCAGTCCTCGAAGCGCGCGCGCATGTAAGGCGGATGCCAGCGCAGCTCACGGCCACGCTCGATCAGCGCGTCGTGATGGGCGCCGGTGCGGATGAACCACTGGCGGCTCGTCACGATCTCCACCGGCCGCTCGCCCTTCTCGAAGAACTTCACCGCACGCGTGACGGGCGTCGGCTCGCCGACCAGCTCGCCCGACTCTTGAAGCATCTCGACGATCCTCCGGCGCGCCTGGTTGACGCTTCTGCCCTTCAGCTCTTCATAACGTGTGCGCGCCGCCTCGACGTCGGCCGACTCCCAGCCGGCCGAGCCCCATGGAACCTCCCCGAGGCGGCCGTCCGGGTCGAGCACCGAGCGCACGGGCAGCCCCAGCTCGCGCCACCACACGACATCCGTGAGGTCGCCGAACGTGCACACCATCACCAGGCCCGTGCCCTTCTCGGGGTCGACCAGCGGATGCGTGAGCACGGGCACGCGTGTGCCGAACAGCGGCGTCAGCACCTGCTTGCCGACGAGCTCCCGCTGGCGGGCGTCGTCGGGGTGGGCGAGCAGGGCCACGCACGCCGGGATCAGCTCGGGGCGGGTCGTCTCGATCAGCGCCTCGCCACCCCCGCCGCCGTCCGCGCTGGCGCCACCGTCTGCTGCGGGCGCGAGGTGAAAGCGAACGCGGTTCATCTCCCCGGGGCGCTCGCGGTCCTCGAGCTCAGCCTGCGCGACGGCCGTCTGGAAGTCGACGTCCCAGAGCGTCGGCGCCTCCAGCTGATAGGCCTCTTCGCGCTGCAGCAGGCCAAGGAACGAGCGCTGGGAGATCCGCTGTGCGAGGGCGCCGATGGTCGTGTAGGTCATCGACCAGTCCACGGACAGCCCGAGCGTGCGCCAGAGCGTCTCGAAGACCTGCTCGTCGGCCTCGGTCAGGCGCAAGCACAGCTCGACGAAGTTCGGCCGGGAGATCGACACGGGCTCCTTCACGGAGGGCTCCTCGGGGGGAGTGAAGTCGGGGTCGTAGGCCACCGAGGGGTCGCAGCGCACGCCGAAGTGGTTCTGCACGCGCCGCTCGGTCGGCAGGCCGTTGTCGTCCCAGCCCATCGGATAGAAGACGGCCTTGCCGCGCATCCGCTGATAGCGGGCGATCGTGTCCGTGTGCGTGTAGGAGAAGACGTGTCCCACGTGCAGCGAGCCGCTGACGGTCGGCGGCGGCGTGTCGATCGCGAATACCTGCTCGCGGGGCGCCGAGCGGTCGAAGCGGTAGCTGCCCTCGCGCTCCCACAGCTCGCTCCACTTTGCCTCCAGCCCGTCGAGCGCCGGGCGCTCGGGCACCTGTGCGGGAGCGTCGCTCGTGTCGGTCGCTGAATACTGGGGCGGCAAGCCGTTGATCGTATCCCCCCACCGCGGGCGCGGGAGGATCTCGCGCCCGCTGGGAGGGCTTGCCGTTCACGTTGGCGGCGCGGGCGCCGCGAGCCCGCGCCGCCGGGACAAGTCTCAGGCGGCCAGCGCCAGCTCGGCGGAGGGCACGCGCACAAGCGCACGGGAGCCGATCGCCACCAGCGCGCAAGAGCTGGGACGGACGGGCTGCTCAGCCTGTTTGCGAGCCCGCTCCGCAGCCTGCGCGTTTGCGGCGCGCTCGGCGCTGTGGGACGGGCAGCAGACGCCGCGAACACGCCCGTCCTTGAGGCCGTAGGCGAGCCATACGCCGCCGTGCCAGATGAAGTGAAAGAAGCGATCGGCGCGGCTGGAGCCGCACTCGAGCTCTTCGCGCCAAGCGGACGTGACGACGTCCTTGGGCACTCGCGAGTGGCACGAGCAGCCGTTGGACGGGTAGCCGGTCCACACGCAGCGCAGCGGGTGATCCAGGTGTCCTGCGCCTCGCGCACGCAATCCTCCACGGCGGGGGATGCCCGCGAGCTTGCTCACAGGCGCGCTCGTCCGGCGGTTCTGCTCGATCGCACCTGCCTCTAGAGCAAACATTTTCTAAGCCTCCGTGTCGGTCTCTGCACCAAAGGAGCAACTTCCTGTCGTCCTCTGTGCACGTATCGGGCAATTCATGTCGTTCCTTTCGGACGACAAGCGCGACTTCGATCGTTTGCGAGGAATATGTGGACGGGTGTGCGAAGTGGCGTCCATCGCGCTGCCCGCGCCCGCGCCCGATCTCCTCATGTGGCCGCTGGCGAGTTGCCGTGACCTCAAGCGGTGAAGGTGCGGGCCACCCACGGGGACTTGGCGCAGCGGCGCGGCGGCGCCGGGCGGCTCAGCGGTTGTCGCCATCGCGGCCGCTGTCGGCCGGCACTAGGCTCCACTCGGCATGTCAACAGATCCGCCGAGCATCATCCGCACGGTCGATGAGCTGAATGCCGCATGGCTCGCGCGGGCGCTCGGCAGCGGTCCGATCGCCTCCCTCGCAGCCGAGGAGATCGGCACCGGCCAGATGAGCGAGAGCCACCGCATCTCGATCGCCTACGAGGACCCCGAGCAACAAGTCGGCCCGGCGACAATCGTGCTGAAGCTCGCCGCCGCCGACGCGGGCAGCCGCGCGACCGGCGTCGGCCTCGGCATCTACGCACGGGAGATCCGCTTCTACGAGCAGCTCGCGCCGCGCATCGGCGGCCCGCTGCCCACGTGCGCGCTCGCGCGCTATGACGAGCTCGAGGGCTGGTTCACGCTGTTGCTCGAGGACGCGGCGGATGCCGAGGTGGGCGATCAGATCGCCGGCTGCAGCGTCGAGCGGGCGCGGCTGGCGATGGACGCGCTCGCGCGACTGCATGCGCCGGTGCTCGGCGACCCGACCCTTGCCGCCACGGACTGGCTGAACCAGCCGAGCCCCGTCAGCCAGGCGCTCGTCTCTCAACTGCTGCCGGCCTTCCTGGAGCGCTACGACGGACGGATCGCGGACGAGCACCGGGCGCTGTGCGAGCGGTTCGTCTCCGGCCTCGACGCGTGGCTGGCCGATCGGCGTGCGCCACTCGGGCTCGTGCATGGCGACTTCCGCCTGGACAATCTGCTGTTCGGGAGACCGGGAGCCCCGAGACCGCTGACGGTCCTCGACTGGCAGACGGTCGGCTGGGGTGGGGCGATGACCGATGCCGCCTACTTCCTCGGCGGCGGCTTGGCGCTCGAGGACCGCCGTCGCGAGGAGCGCGGGCTGTTCGGCGGATACCACGAGGAGCTGCTCGCCCAGGGCGCCGAGACGCCGCCGCTCGAGGACTGCTGGGAGGAGTACCGCCGCCATAGCTTCGGCGGCGTGCTGATGGCGATCGTCGCCTCGATGCTCGTCGAGCGCACCCAGCGCGGCGATGAGATGTTCGTGACGATGCTCGCTCGCCACGCCCAGCACGCACTCGACCTGGAGGCCGAGCGGCTGCTGCCCAGCTCCGACACGGGCGCCGCGCCGCCCCTCCCGCCGCTGCGAGCGGCGCCCGAGGACGAGCAGCGCCACGCGCCCGGCCCCGAGCAGCTGTGGAACGAGAGCTGGTACTTCGACGCGATCGCCGCCGACGGCAGCCTCGGCCTATGGGTGCGAATCGGCCTGTATCCGAACCTCGGCAGGTGCTGGTACACGGCGCTGATCTGCGGAGCCAGGCGCCCGACAATCGCGGTCGTCGACTTCGCCGCGCCGCTGCCCGACGAGCAGGGGCTGCGCACGCAGACGGACGCGTTGCGCGCCGATCATCGCTGCGAGACGCCGCTGGAGCGCTTCACGGTCGAGCTGGAGGCGATCGGAGAGGCCCACGAGGACCCGGCCGCGCTGCTGCGCGGGGAGCCCGGGCGCCCGCTGCCGGTAGCCCTGGATCTGCGCTGGCGGACCGCGGGCTTCCCCTACGCCTACCGACTGACCACCCGCTATGAGATCCCCTGCACGGTCACCGGCACGATCCGAGTCGGAGACGAGACGATCGAGCTCACACAGGCGGTCGGCCAGCGCGACCACTCGTGGGGCACGCGCGACTGGTGGTCGATGGACTGGTTGTGGAGCGCCGGCCACCTGGACGACGGCACGCACCTGCACGCGGTCGAGCTGCGGCTGCCGGGCGCGCCGCGCCTTGGCGCCGGCTACCTGCAGCGACCGGACGGCGAGCTGATCGAGCTGGCGCGCGTCGCGGCCTCCGAGCAACTCGCGAGCGACGGCCTCGTTACGAGCGCGCGCCTGTCGCTTGCTCCCCCCGGCCTGGAGGTGCAGGTCGAGCCGCTCGCCCACGCGCCGCTGCGGCTGGTGGCGCCGGATGGCCGCGTGTCGAGCTTCCCGCGGGCGATCTGCCGAATCCGCTGCGCCGATGGGCGCACTGGCCTCGCCTGGGTCGAGTGGAATCTCAACCAGACCAGGCAGCCACGTGCCGGTGATCGCCCGGGCGCGACCGCCGGATTCTAGCGTCGGGCGTCAGTCGTTCGCCGTCATCGCGCTGAGCAGATCGGCGAAGCGCTCCCGCGCCTGCTCGCGGCGCGTCGGCAGGTGCTCGCTCGGGATGAGATCGGGCGGCGGCCGATAGCCGTGCAGGATGCGCCGAGCGACGGTCTGGCGATGGACCTCGTCGGGTCCGTCGTAGATGCGCGCCGCGCGCGCGAAGCGGTACATCTGCTCCAGCGGCAGATCGGTGGAGTAGCCGAGTGAGCCATGTGTCTGAAGCGCCCGGTCGACCACGTCGTGCAGGACCTTCGCGCCGTAGAACTTGATCAGGGCGACGTCCACCATCGCGGCGCGCGCGCCCTGCGTATCCATCACCCAGGCCGCATGCAACGTCATCAAGCGCGCCGCCTGCATCTCCGCGGCGCTGTCGGCGATCCAGTTCTGCACAGTCTGCTTCTCACTCAACAGCGAGCCGTGCGCCTGACGGTAGGTGGCGCGCTCGCACATCATGTCGAAGGCCCGCCGGGCGACACCCAGCCAGCGCATGCAATGGTGGATGCGACCGGGCCCAAGCCGCTGCTGGGCGAGCACGAAGCCGCCGCCCTCGGGCCCGAGCAGCGCGTCGCCACCCACGCGAACTCCCTCATAATAAATCTCAGAATGACCGCCGTAGGAGCCGAACTGCTCCCACGGATGCTCCATCGTGGGCACGTCTCTGACGATCTCCAGCCCAGGCGTGTCTGTCGGCACGATGAACATCGAGGCTCGCTGTGAGGGCCGGGCCTCGGGATCGGTGACGGCCATCACGATCAAGAAATCGGCGATCGAGCCGTTGGAGGTGAACCACTTGTGCCCGTCGATCACCCACTCATCGCCGTCGCGGATCGCGCGCGTGCGCAGCTGCGTGGGATCGGAGCCGGGCGTGTCCGGCTCGGTCATGCTGAAGGCGCTGCGCAAGTCGCCCGCCAGCAGCGGATGCAGCCAGCGCTCCTTCTGCTCGTCCGTGCCGGCCATCGCCAGGATCTCCGAGTTGCCGGAGTCGGGCGCGGCGTTGCCGAAGGCGAGCGGGGCGATCGGCGAGGTGCCGAGGATCTCGTGCATCAACCCCAGCCGCACCTGCCCCATGCCCTGCCCGCCGAGCTCGGGCGGCAGGTGAGCGGCCCACAGCCCGCGGGCCTTGACCTGCTCCTGCAGCGGCGCGATCGCCTCGCGCAGACCGCCGAGACCGAGCTCGTGCCAGATCGCCTCCAGTGGCCAGATCTCGCGGCGCACGAGCTCGTCCATCCAATCGAGCTGCTCCTGGAAGTCGGGGTCGGTGGAGAAGTCCCAGCTCATCAGATGGCGTCCTTTCGGGGAGGCGCGGAGTGTGGCCTGCCCTTAAGCGTACGCTTGCGAGCGCTCCAGCACGTGAGCGCCCGCGCGATCGGATGCCTGTCACGGCGCTCGTGCGAAGGGTCGAGTGGCCGTGGGCGCCGCGACCGGAGACCGGCCACGACGCCCCCCGGCAGACACGCTTTGGCGCCCAGGAGGGAGAGCGGCGCCAGAGCACTTCAAGGTGACCGGACGAGGGTGGTCACACTCGAAATCGCAACATCTCACACCGACTGGGTGCTGTCAAGTGCAAAGTAGGCTAATGTTTCCATACCAACCGATCGATTTCCCGGCGGCAGATCCGCTTTGTCCCTAATTCCAACGTCCGAAACAAGTATGCCCCCCAAGACCGTTCCTTCACCTCCAAAGAGCGAATCTCCGCCGGCGAAGATCAAGGCTCCGCTGGCGAACAGCGAAGCCTCGCGCAGCACCGCGCGGAGCTCCCGCAGCACGGCGCGCAGCCCCCGCAGCACCACGACTGAGAGCACGCGTGCCTCGACGACGCGCGGCCCGCGCAAGGCCGCACGCTTACGCACGCGCGAGCGCCAACAGGTCTGGGCCGGCCAGCGCGGACGACTGGCGGCCGCGATGATCGAGGCGATCGCCGAGCAGGGCTACCCGGCGACGCGGGTCGCCGACGTGATCGCACATGCCGGCGTCTCGCGTAAGACCTTCTACGAGCACTTCGCCAACAAGCAGGACTGCCTGCTGAGCACATACGACCTGGTGGCCGACGAGGCCCTGCGACGGGTCGAGAGCGCCTACCACGAAGCCGAGGGCTGGCCGGGACGCGTGGAAGCGGCGATCAGGGCGTTGTTCGAGGCCGCGATCGAGAACCCCGGAGCGCTGCGGCTGAGCCTGCTGGAGGTCGCGGCCGTCGGGCCGGCGGGAATCGAGCGGCGCGAGCGGACGGCGGCCAGGTACGAGGGCTTCATCCGCGAGGCCTTCGAGCTGGCGCCGGGCAGGGGGCAGCTCTCCCCGACGGCGCTCCGGGCGATCGTCGGCGGCCTCAGCAGGGTTCTCTACCGGCGGGTGCAGGGCAGCGACCGCGACGAGCTGCTCGCGCTCGTGCCGGAGCTCGCCGCGTGGGCCATCTCCTATTACCCAACCCCACCGGCGATCCTCTCCGAGCCCGGCGGCGAGCGCAGCCTCAAGCGCCGGGCCTCCCCGCAGCCGCCGCTGCAAGGCGGCCGCGCACCGGGCACGCTCGCGCCACATGCCCGCCTCGGCGGCCGCCGTGGGCTGCCGCGCGGAGATCAGAATCTCTCGCGCAGCTTCGTCGTGCACAGCCAGCGCGAGCGGATTTTGGATGCGGTGGCGAACCTGACCGCCACGAAGGGCTATGCGGCGCTGACGGTCGAGGAGATCGCCGAGCAGGCAGCGGTGTCGCTGAAGGCCTTCTACGAGCACTTCGAAGGCAAGGAAGATGCTTTCCTCGTCACCTATGAGGTCGGACAGGGCAAGGGCCTGGCGACGGTCGAACGCGCCTACACCTCCGAGAGCGACTGGCGCCTCGGCGTGCGCGCGGGGATCGTGGCGCTGTTCGACTTCCTCGCCGGCGAGCCGGCCTTTGCGCACATCGCGCTCGTGGATGCCCTGATCGCAACCGCCCGCTCGGCAGAGCGCTCGAAGGTGAGCGTACGCGCCTTCGCACAGATGCTCGTTCCCGGCGCGCATGGGGCGGAGGTCGAGATCGCCGCACCGGAGGTGAAGGCCGAGGCGATCGCCGGTGGCATCTTCGACCTGTGCCTGCATCATGCGCTCGAGGGCAGAATCGGCGAGCTAAGAGACCTGACCGTCCCGGCGACCTATATCGCGCTCGCTCCGTTCCTCGGCGCCAAGCAGGCGGCGTCGATCGCGGCCAACCCGCCGCGGCGATAGCTCAGACGCCGCTTGGCTCGCCGGCGGCGGGGCTCATCAGCGCGACGGGAACCGCGAGACCCGCGGAGCGGCGCACGGTGGCGATCCGCCGGCCCGGTTGCACCGCCGGGCGTGCCTCACCTGCGTGCGGTGCCATCAGCTCGACGGTCGCGTCGAGATCGGGGGCGATCAGCGCAAGACCCCATAGCCGCGCCGGGCGATCCGCTTCGCCGTGCTCGGCGACGGCGCTGTCGGGTTCCTGCACGACCTCGAGGATCTCCGCGCCGAGCCGGAAGAACGCCTGGCGCGGCGCTCCCGCAGGCGTCGGCTGCTCGCGGATCCTGCGTAGGTCCAGGCCCGCTCGCTGCAGCGCTGTGACGCTGCGATCGAGCGCCGGCGTCATCACGACGATGTGATCGACGCCGCTCACACCGTTCTCGTGGATCGGCGCTTGCGGCGCCGGCGGAGCCGATGGCGGCGCATCGAGCTCCACGCTGGTCGTCGGCAGCCCGTCGAGCTCGATGGAGAGGATCCCGCGCAGCGACCAGCCGAGCATCCCTCGCCCCGCTCCCCGGCCGGCCAGCCGCAGGCGGATCGCGCCGAGACGCACGGCTCCGTCGTGAACGGTGAAGCCGAGCGCGCTCCAACGCTCGGGCTCATCGGCGAGGAGCAGCTCCTCGATCGCCGGGACGGACCCGGCCCCGCCGTGCGGCGCCTGGGGGTTGGACATCGGCGGAGCATGACAGCCGCTGCGAGCAGCGTTCGCGCCGCGTTGCCTCAGCGCTCGATCACGAGCTTCGTCCAGTCGCGCTCGAGCAGTGCCGCGGGGGCGTCGCTCCAAGCGACGACGCCGGTCGTCACGAGCTCCGGATGGACCGCGCCGGAGGCGGCCAGCTCGAGGACATGCGGCATCGCCTCGCGGGCGTTCGCGCGACCGGTCTTGAAGGTGATGCCCTTCGTGTACATCTCCAGCAGCGGCAGCGAGGGCTGCTCGCCGAAGTAGATGGCCGTGCTCGTGCAGATCCCGTCGGGCGCGGTCGAGCGAAGCGCCAGCGCGAGTCCATCGGGGTCGGCGCAGGCGTCGACGGTGATCGGGAACGGCCCGAGCCGCTTGGGGATCTCCGCGAGCGTCTGTGCGCCCAGCCGCTCGGCGGTATGGCGGCGCGCGGCATCGACGTCCACGTACAGCACCGACTCGGCTCCCAGCGCGACCGCGAGCCCGGCGGCGTACAGCCCGATCGAGCCCGAGCTCGCGCCGCCGACGATGAGCACCGGTGCGCCCGGCTCCTCGGCCAGCGCGGGTGCGACCGTGCGCCAGGCGTCGCTGATGTTGTCCGAGGCGCTCGCAACCGCCGCCGGCTCAAGACCCGCGGGCAGGGGCACGAGCATGTGCTCGGCGTAGGGGACGCAGACGAGGTCCGTGAGGAATCCACCCCACTGCTCGACCGCGGGTCCGAAGCCGTAGGTCGACATGAACGGAACGCTCGCGCAGTTGCCGCTTCGCCCGCGCCGGCAAGGGCCGCACTCGCCGCAGGAGATCTGAAAGGGAACGCTGACGAGTTGGCCCGGCTGCAACGAGCCGGCCTGATCGCCCACCTCGACAACCTCGGCGACGCACTCGTGGCCGATCGGGAAGGGTGCGGGGAACGGTGACTCGCCGCCGATGATGAGCGCGTCCAAATCACACGTGGCGACGGCCAGCGGGCGCACGAGCGCCGCACCATCGGCGCTCAGCTTCGGCTCCTCGGCCTCGCGCCACTCCAGCTCGTTGGGGGCCGTGTACGTGAGCTGCTGCATCTGGCGAGCTCCTGGTTTCCGTTCTCGGTGGGGTGTCTACTCGACCAGGCCGTTGGGCGAGGAGCCGGCGACGTCGATGGCGTCCCGGATCGAGTCGGGGCCGGCGGCGGGGTCGTAGTAGGGCAGGCGCGGCACGAGGGCCGTGATGCTATCTGCCGCTACGTTCGGGCGGTGTGGGCTCAACGTGAGACCCGGCTGCAGGCGCGAAATCGAGCTCGCCGCTGCCGCTGAAGGCGAGGAAGCGGACAGTCTCGCGGGTGCCGTTGACGAGCTGATGGGTGCCGCCCTGGCCGGGTGTGAGCGCAACCAGCTCGCCCTCGCTCAGCTCGCGCTGCCCGTGCGGCGAATGCAGGGTGGGGCGGCCGTCGAGGACCAGCACGAGCTCCTGTTCGGCGAGCCGGTATGGATAGGGCGGCTCCCCCGGCGGCAGATCCCAGCGGCTCAGCCCCATCTGCGGGCCGGCGTGCAGCGGTTGCATGACGCTGACACGGGTCGAGTCCGGCGCCTGATCGAAGAGCGCCTCATCGAGCAACGTCGAGAGGGTCAGCACCCGCGCGCCGAGGCGGCCCACCAGGCGGCGGCGCGTCTTGACGCGGTGGGCGGCGATCACGCTGTCTGCCGCCAAGGCGATCGCCTCGTCGAACTCCGCCGCCTGCAGACCCTGCTCGCGCGCGATCCTCGCCCTGCTCGACAGCCGCCAGAGTCGCTGAACCTCGAGCGCCAACTGCTGTGAGGCCCGGGCCTTCACGGGCGTCGTGGTGAGGCGTTTCCACGGCGCCCGTGAAGGCCCGGGCCGCGGGCTCGGCGTCGGTGCGATGGTGGTCATGGATCGCTCACTTCAGTTCTGCCGAGCTCTTGCCGAGGAGCTGGCGCGCGACGATCAGCAACTGGATCTGCTGGGTGCCCTCGAAGATGTCGAGAATCTTGGCGTCGCGGGCCCACTTCTCGAGCAGGTCGTTCTCGCTGTAGCCGACGCTGCCGCACAGCTCGACGCAGCCCAGCGCCACCTCGACGCAGGTCCGCCCGGCCTTGGCCTTGGCGATCGACGCCTGCAACGAGTTCGGCTTGGAGTTGTCGGCCATCCACGCCGCGTGCAGGGTCAGCAGGCGCGCCGCCTCGTAGTCGGCCTCCAGCTCGAGAAAGCGTGCAGCGGCGGCCGACTGGGCGAGTGAGGGCTTTGCGTAGTCGACCTTCACGCCCACCTCCGCGAGTCGCTCGCGCGTCTCCTCGAGCGAGGCGCGGGCGACGCCGACGGCCATCGCCGCAACCAGCGGCCGGGTGTTGTCGAACGTCTGCATCGCCCCGCCGAAGCCCTGCTTCTCGCCCGGCTCGTCCTTGCCCGAGCCTCCCAGCAGCGCCTCCTTCGGGACGCGGCAGTCCTCCAGCCGGAAGGCCGCCGTGTCGGAGGCGCGGATGCCGAGCTTGCGCTCCAGGCGATCGAGCTTCAGCCCGGGGTTCGAGCGCTCGACGATGAACGAACGGATCGCGGCCCTCCCCCGCGAGCTGTCGAGTGTCGCCCATACGACCACCAAATCGGCACGCTCGCCCGAAGTGACATAGATCTTCTCGCCGTTCAGCACGTACTCGTCCCCGTCGAGCTCCGCGGTCGTGCGGATCGCGGCCGAGTCCGAGCCGGCCTCGGGCTCGGTAATCGCCATCGCCGCCCAGCGGCCGCCGTAGCGCTCCAGCTGCTCCTCGGTAGCGACAGAGGCGATCGCCGAGTTGCCGAGGCCCTGCCGCGGCATCGAAAGCAGCAGGCCGACATCGCCCCAGCAGAGCTCGATGATGCTGAGCACGGTCGAGAGGTTCGAGCCGTTGCGGTTCTCGCCGTTGCCGCCGGAGTGCGACTCCCGGCGCACTCCGGCGGCCCCGGCGCCGTCCATCCCGCTCCCCTCGTTCATGCCATCGATCAGCGACGCCAGCATGTCGAGCTCCTTCGGGTACTCGTGCTCGGCCACGTCGTACTTCCGTGAGATCGGCCGGAAGACCTCTGTCGCGACCTGATGGGCCTGGCTGAGGAGCGGCTCGAACTTCTTGGGTGTCTCGAGATTGATCATCGCCTCGGCTCGCGCTAGAGCAGCAGCGCGCCCTCCATCACGCCAGCGGCCCGCAGATCCCGGTACCAGCGCTCGACGGGGTGCTCCTTGATGAAGCCGTGGCCGCCGAGCAGCTGCACGCCTTCGGAGCCGATGCGCATGCCGTGCTCCGAGCACAGCCGGCGGGCGATCGCGGCCGCACGGGCGAAGTCCTCGCCCAGGTCGGCAAGGCTCGCCGCGCGGTAGGTGGCAAGGCGCATGCCGCTGGACTCCACGGCGGCGTCGGACACCGCGAAGGCGACCGCCTGACGGTTGGCGATCGGCTCGCCGAAGGCCACGCGCTCCTTGACGTAGGGAATCACATAGTCGAGCACCGCCTGCGCGGTGCCGACGGCGAGCGCGCACCAGGCGATGCGGGCACGCTGCACGCACTCGACGTAAACCTCGCGCGAGCCCTCGCCCATCAGCGCGGCGGCGGGCACGCGGACGCCCTCCAGCAGCAGGCGGCCGGTGGCGGCCGGGCGCAGGCCCATCGCCGGTTCGGCTTGCACCGAGAGCCCGGCCGTCGCAGACTCGATCACGAACAGCGAGGGCCCGAGTCCAGCGGCGTCGGCCGCGACGACGAACAGCTCGCAGTCGCCGGCGCGCGCGATCAGCGCCTTGGCGCCGTCGAGAATCCAGTCCGAACCGTCCTTGTACGCCGCGGTCCTGAGCTTCAGGGGGTCGAACAGCGGCTGCGGCTCGAGCATCGTGAGCGCCGCGACGGGCGCGTTCTCGCCCGTGAAGGCCGGTAGGTAGGCCGCCTGCTGCTCGGCGGTTCCCCAGTGGCCGATCGCCGTCGCGGCGGCGCCCGGTGCGAGCGCCGCGTAGGCGATCCCCATGTCGCCGTGCGCGAGCGCCTCGCCGACAAGCACAGCCGTGACGGCCGCCTGCGCGTGCATGACCCCGCCGAGCTCGTCGGGGACGCCGAGCATGTTGACGCCAAGCTCGTCGACCTGTGCGAGCAGCTCGGCGGGAGTCGCGCAGGCAGCATCCGCCTCGAGCGCGGCCGGGCGGATCTTCTCGGTCGCGTATTCGCGGACGGACTCCTGGAACATCTGCTGCTCGTCGTCCGGCGTGACGTCGAACAGACCGCGTGAGGTGCTCGAAGCCTGCCGGGCGGGGCGGGCGAGCTGCTGCGCGGCCTTGAACGTGCGGCCGGCCGCGGTCGCCGAGCGCAGGCCGCCCTTGGTGGTCTGAAAGAGCGTGCGCTCGAAGCGCTTGCGCATGCCCACGCGATCGAGCACATCGGAGCCGGCGAGACGGTTGATCGCGCGCAGCCCCATGCCCATGCCGCGCTCGGTGATCCCCTTGTCGGCGCCGGGGGAGCTCATCGTGCCGGATCCTTGGCGCTGGTCATGCCGGCGCCGCCCTACTTCGGACAGCGAATAGTGCTCTTGCTGAGCACATTCGTCCCGTCCTGGAAGCTGAACTGCGTGGCCACCGGCCAGCCCCCCTTGGGACAGCTCTTGGGGGTGATGATGCCCTTCACGTGAAAGAGCTTGCGCTTGCCTTTGACCGTCTTGTAATAGGCGACGTTTTTGGCTCCCAGCGTCAGGAAGGAGCTGATCGCCGAGGCGTCAGAGGCTTCCGGGAGCACTTTGATGATCGGCACGTTCAAGGAGAAGCCAAGGCCATAGGGCTTTGGCGAGTTGATCACCGGCGCGGTGAAGACCAGCTGGATCGAGACGGGGCTCGATCCGTTCAAGTAGATCAACAGCGAGGTGTGCCCGGGGTGGTTGTTGGCGAGGAAGAAGTCCAGCGTGAATTTCTCATTGACGACTTCCTTGGCGATTTCATAGGCCCCTTCGCCGCCTCCAAAGCCCGCCTTGGAGTTGGCCGGGCAGCCCTGGGGGCCTTCGTTTTCGAGGATCTGCACGCTGCAGACGCCGGTGCCGTTCAAGTCCAGGCTCACGCCTGCCGGGCCATAGACGTTCACGTGCGTGATCGGCGAGGGGATCGGCAGCGTGTTCGAGGCGATCGTGGCCGAGCCGAACACGTTGGTCGGCACTCCCAGCTTGTCCGGGGTGAAGCCCGCGGAGGTGATCTTGACCGTCTGTTCGGCCTGGGCGCTTGAGACGGTGAGCGCCAGGGCCGTGCAGCACAGCGCCAGGGCTGTTGAGATCCGGCGGGGTTTGGGCAGCGGGCGGACTAGGAGCCCTCGGCGCTGCCGAGCGACAGGCTCGCGCCCACCCGCCGCTCGAGGTGCCTACCGTCCGGGGTGAGCCGCCATGCATTGCTTGCGCCCTTGGTATGGCCCTCGCCGGTGTTCTCGATCAGGCCGAGGCGAGACAGCCGGGCCAGCAGCTTGGAGATCTGGCCCTGATCTGAGATCCCGGCCAGTTCGCTGACCTGGCTGTTGCTGAGTCCGGGGCGGGCGGCGATCACCGTGAGCGCCCTCATGGTCCGGTAGGTGAGCCGCAGGGTAACGCCCTCCAGCGGATCCTGCGTGCCTTTGCGATTACTCAACACCGCCCCATTTCCCCCCTCGTGAACGATGCCGACATGTAAGCAAACGGCTAGACAACTGTCAAGTCGCGATGCTTTGAACGGCTACGGGATTTAATTTGGACGCCTGGCGTGGCCGAGGCACCACGCTGCCAGAGCGTTGACGAGCACCCAGATACTCAAGACGGCGGCGACATCGGTCACCTCGGGGCCCGTGTTATGCGCCGGCGATTGCCGATCTCGGCCACGGGGCCGATTGCTCGATCGACCTCCGCGCCTCTGGAGGTGACCGTCCAGGCGTTTGGCGCCCCCTTGGACTGCCCCGCGCCGGTGTTGCGAACGAGGCCCAGGCGCTCCACACGCGCGAGCAGCTTTGAGATCTGTCCCGGGTCACGCACGCCCGCCGCTTCGGCAACCGCACGGTTGCTGATGCCTGGAGCGGCCGCGATCTCGGCAAGCACCCGCAGCGTCCGGTAGGTCAGGCGCATGTCGAGATCCTCGAGCGCATCGCGCGTGCTCTCGTGTACCGCGGGACTGGCCGCCGCGTCGCGGACGGGGCGAGAGAGCTCGCGTTGCGCCGCCACCGGACCCAGGTAGGGAAGGACGATCACGCCCATCAGCGGGTTCAAGAGCCCCACCAACGGGTCCGGGCTCGATTCCAGCAGACGTGCCTGGATCACGCTCAGCACGCCACCGACGATGCTCTCGCCCGCCAACGGCGGCGGATGCGCGTCGGATGGCGCCGCGCTTCGGCCCTCGTCGACGAGCTCGGCGAGCCGCGTGAGCACCTCGCTGCGACGCGCGACGGTGGCGGGGCTCGCCGGTGTCGCGTGCAAGACGCACAGTCTCGTCAGCTCAGGCTCGGAGTCGAAGAACTCCAGCAACGCCGATAGCCCGGCTCTAATCCGATCCGCCCAGCCCCGCTCGGCCTCGTAGGCCGCAGACGCCTTCTCGGTGGCCCGCGCGATCGCCTCCTCGAATACGGCCCGGAAGCAGTCTTCGCGATTCTCGAACAACTCGTAGAACCGGCGCCGCGAAACGCCCGCCCGGCCGACGATGTCACGCACGGTCACGGACTCCGGACCGTGTTCGCACGCGATCTTCGCCATCGCCGAGAGGATCCAGATCCGCTGGACATCCCTAACGAGGTCTCTCCGGACATCGCCCACGAGCTGCTCCGGCGCGTCGTCGGCAACCGCACTCATCCCCCCACTACCTCCACGATCTACCGGCATTTCGTTGGCCCCCGGCAACGTCCCCGATCGGCTCGCGACCGGCGAGAGCCGATCGACTCCGCGAGACGTCAGGCGGCCACGTCTCCCGGTGCGCATCCCAAATCCCACTCGGCGCGCGCACGTGCCACAGATGAAGCAATTGCGGGCGCCGGGGTGAGATGCGCCCCCGGCGCCCGCGGAGTCTCAGCGGAGAGGGATATATGGGGCCGCCGAGCTTCTGCGAGCGCCACCGGAGGGAGAATTCCGCTGGTGACGCTCGGACAAACACGCCGGCTGGTCCCCTCTGCACCTCGCATATGTGCTCCCGGTCCGACGTGGCCCATCCGCCAGCCTTCCTCTTGCTCGAAATCCCCGCTCTACGGGCCAAGCGGTTTCGCAGTTGAACGAAGCCGTCATCTAAACATAAATGCCGGCGTGCGTCAAGACCTCAGGGATCGGGGGCGGCTCATGTCATGCGTGAGACGAGCTGTCATTACGTGAAACCGAAAGGCCGCAAATCAGCGCAGCTCTTAGCGGAAGAAGGGCGCGTGTGTGGGCTACCGGGCGGCAAGAGCACTGCATCCGCGGTGCAACTCACCACTCTGCATCTGACATTAATGAAATCGTATGGTCGGACTTGCATACATTCATGTATCCTTGCTGGGAGTCAGCCATGTCACCACCCACCCAACGACCAGCGCAGGGGCTCCGCGAGCGCCAAACCAAGTCACGCAAGAGTGTGTCGCCGAACAAGCCGAAGCCGACGCAGCGCGACCGCCTGCTGGACGCGATCGTGGAGCTGTCCTCGAAGGACGGCTACCAGGGCGTGAGCATCGCGCAGGTGAGCTCTCACGCACGCGTGTCGAGCGCGACGTTCTATGAGCTGTTCGACGGCAAGGAAGACTGTCTGCTGGCGGCCTACAGCGCGATCGCCGAGCGTGTGTTCGAGCGAGTCCGGATCGAGGCGCCGCAAGGCGGTGACTGGCGGGAGCTCGCCCGCAGCGCACTCGAGTCGCTGCTGGGCGCGCTGCGCAGCGACCCGAACAGCGGCCGGGTGCTGTTCGTGGAGGCGGCGGCCGGTGGGTCGCTGATCAGCGAGGAGCGCAAACGGGTGCTCGGGAAGTTCGAGCGCCTCGCGCAGGCCTTCCTGGACGGCATGCCCGCAGATGGCGAAAGGCTGGACATCCCGGCCACGGTGCTGGTCGGGGCGCTGCGCAGCATCATCGCCCGGCGCCTGCGCACGAATGCAGAGGACGAATTGCCGGCGATGGTCGACGACCTGATCGACTGGCTCGACTCCTACAGCATCCCCGCCGGCGCGAGCCCTTGGAGCACCACCCCGCGGGCGCTGCTCGCACGCCCCCACCAGCGTGCGCCGAAACCCGGCGCGCGGATACGCACGCGGCTTCCCCGTGGTAGGCACGGCCTCCCAGCCGGGGTGGTCGCGCGTAGCCAGCGCACCCGCATCATCTACGCGACCGCCGATGTGACGATGGAAAAGGGGTACGCAAACACCACGGTCGCGGACATCGTCGCCCGGGCGGGGGTCGCCAGAGACGTCTTTTACGAGCACTTCACGGACAAGCAGCACGCCTTCCTGGAAGCTCAGCAGCACCCCACGCAGCACATCGTCGACACGTGCGCGACCGCCTATTTCTCCGCCGAGAAGTGGCCCGAGCGGATCTGGAGCGGCCTGAGCGCCCTGCTCGAGCTGATCGCCGCCAACCCGGCCATCTCCCACCTGCGGCTCGTCGAGTGCTACGCGGCCGGACCGGCTGCGATCCGGCGCGCGGAGGAGATCACGAGATCCTTCACGATCTTCCTGCAGGAAGGCTACGGCTATCGCCCGCAGGCCCAGCGGCTGCCGCGTCTGTCCTCCGAGGCGATTGCGGGTGCGATCTTCGAGATCATCCAGCGCCACATCGCCCGCAACGACTTTGCCGGACTGCTGCCGCGGCTGCCGCAGATCACCTACATCGCGATCGCGCCGTTCACGGGTCCCGAGGAGGCGGTTGAGCTGATCGAGGCGATCGGCGCCCAGCACGTCGCAGACGGCGCTCCCTGAGCTGACCGCCCCCTGAGCTGGCTTCTCAGCGTTTGGCCTTGCGCGGCGCTTGCACCCTCAGGCGGACGCTTTCCGTTCGCGCGCTCAGTGGCGCGGGGGACACCCGCACGATCGCAACACTCGCGTTCAGCTTGCCGTGGCCCTTGCGCAGCAGCGCCCGTCCAGTCCTGCTCAGCGCGAGCCGGACGATCTGGCTCTTGCCGGGCGCGATCGAGAAGGAAGCCGTTCCGATCGTCTCGAGCTTGAAGTGCCGGCCTTTGGTCTTGCTCTTGAAGCTGAGCGTCACCTTTCCGCGACAAGCGCCCGTGCCGGTTCGCAGGAGCCTCAGGACGGCGCGGTTGTGAGGCTGAACCGCGATGGTCTTGCTGCGCAGCGAGACCTTGCAGGCCGCGCTCGCGCCGCCCGCGAGCGGACCGAAGCCGAGAACGCCCGTGGAGCCCGCGCTTAGCGCGGATTGTGCGGCGGAAGGACTCGATTCGACGCTCGCCGCCGGGGCGAGGTATTTGAAGTGCGTGTGCGGCGGCGCGGTCGAGCTCACACCGGCCGGAGTGCTCACGGTCACGTCAACTGTTCCCTCGGGCCCCGCGGGGGAGATGGCAATGATCGAGGTCGCCGATTTCACCGTGAAGCTCGCGGCGGCAGCCGAGCCGAAGCGCACGGCGGTCGCCGACGTGAAGCTCGTGCCGGTGAGCTTGACGGTGGTGCCACCCTGGGTGGGACCACTGCTGGGCAAGACTTTGCTGACCGTGGGGACCAGCGTTGGCACCGGTTGGTAGGCGAACGCCCAGGCTGCTCCCACGCGGCCGTCGTCACGTGGAGCTCCGACGAGCACCGTTTTGGCGTCCGCCGAAGTCGCCACGCTCGCGCCCGACCAGGCGTTGCCGAGCGCGCCAGCGCCGGCGAGTTGTTCGGGCTGCGCAAGCCAGGTGGAGCCGGAGCGCGTGAACAGCCTCACCGCCCCGTCGAGGGAATTGTCTCGCGGCGCGCCGATCACAGCCGTCTCCCCATCCGCCGACAGCGCCACGCTGTAGCCGAATTCGCCGAAACCGAGCTCTTCGGCGCCGGTCAGCTTCGCGCCCTGCTGACTCCAGATGGCGCCCGAGCGGGTGAACACCCAGGCCGCCCCGAGGCCACCCCCGTCTGCCCGGCCGCCGAAAAGCGCGCTCTGGCCGTCCGCGGACAGCGCGACGCTGCCACCGAGATGGCCGGCGCCTTGCTCGTCTGCCGCCGTGAGCTTCGGGCCCTGCTGGCTCCACGAGGAACCCGAGCGGACAAACACCCAGCCCGCGCCCTTGTAGGCGCTGTCGCCGGGTCCGCCGATCACCGCCGTGTCGCCGTCGGATGACAGCGCGACGCTACCGCCGAAGTGGCCTTCGCCCACCCCTCCTTCGCCCGTGAGCTTGGAGCCCTGCTGACTCCAGCTCGCGCCGGACTGGGTGAACACCCAAGCCGCCCCGTGGCCGCCTTTGTCCGCGGGGCCGCCGATCAGCGCCGTGTGACCGTCGGGGGACAGCGCCACGCTCCGGCCGAAGTGGCCTTCGCTCGTCTCTTCGCTTGGGTCCACGAGCTCCTGACCCTGCGTCCATATCGCGCCCGAGCGGGTGTAGACCCATACGGCCCCCTTGCCGTCGCCCGCGCGCGGCGCGCCGATCAGCGCCGTGTCGCCGTCGGCGGACAGGGCCAGACCGCGTCCGAAGCCGCATTCGCCCGCTTCTTCATCGGCTTCTTCGCCACATCCTTCGCCGGCTTCACCGCCGACTTCGCCCGAGGTGAGCTTTTCGCCTTGCTGTACCCAGCTCGAGCCGGAGCGAGCAAAGACCCACACCGACCCCGCGAAGTCGTCGTCGTGAGAGCCGGCGATCAGCGCGGTGTCGCCATCCGCAGACAGCGCCACGGTGAGCCCGAACTGGCCTTCACCCTGCTCGCCTCCGCCCGTGAGCTTTTCACCCTGCTGGATCAGCGGATCGATGCGCAGGGGGTAACGCGCTCCGCGGGTGTCGACGCGGATCTGCAGCCGGGCGCCTCGCAGAGCGAGCGAGCTGCGCAGCTCGCGCCCGGTGGCGTCTGCCGCCACGAGCGAGTCGTAGCGCAGCGAGCTCGCGCCGTGACTGAAGACGACGGCGTGTCCGGTTTGATCGAGTGAGGCGTGAGCGTTGCCGGCAACGGCCATCGACAATGTCAGAGCGCTCGAGGCGGTGGGGTTCGGCGGGCGCGCGATCGTGAATCCCTGCTCGAGGCCCGCGGGGCCGTTCGCATACCACTCCCCCAGCGAGGGGTGTGCGTAATCGGCGCGATTGACATGTGCCGTGGGCGTGACCGCGCGGACGGCTCGCTGCAAGGCTCCATCGCCGATGGAGCGCAGGCTGAGCGCAAGTTGGAGCGTCCCCGACGCAAGTGTGACTCCGGAGCGCTCAAAGCGCGCGCGCAATCGTGCGCTCGGGCTCGATGCTTCGAGGACTCCGTGTCGAACGGCACGCACGCGATAGGCCGCCACTTCAGCGCCCACCGCGCTGGAGACCGCGCCCCGTGCCGAGAACGGCAGCGTCTGTGAGGTCTCGGTGGAAGCCGTGAGCGAGGAGCTGGGCGCCAGAGACGACTGATCCTGTGCGACGAGGCCGCGCGAAAGCGCCACCCCTACCAGCACCGACAGCAACGCTGCGGCAGCCACTTGGAGCTTCGGAATTGCCGCTAGAGACAGAGACCTCATGCCACTCGGAGTCCTTTCCCCTTGAGATCCCGCGCTCCGGCGGGCCGGCACCCTCTGTTCTGAATGATGTTGTTATCTAAGCATGGATGATTGCTGGTGTCAACATCTCGTAAACGAAGCCTACCTCCTTATACTGACCAGCCCTCTCTGTACGACCGCTCTCTAAGGCTTGACACTCGGATTCAGAGTGTCACGCGATCAGTTTTCATGGAGTTGATCATATGCACGAGAGTGTCTCACTGAAATCGAATGGTCGGCGTTTCGTGGGCAGACATTTGTGTACTCTCCGGTGTTCGTGGTCGCTCCGGACGACACAAGGCCGCCCAGGCCGACTTCGAGAACCGCGACTGCTCGCGCCGTCACGGAGTCGTCCCGAGCCGATCAGCGCTCACGACTATTGGGTGCGGTCGTCGAGATCGTCGCGCGGGAGGGCTATCCGCAGACGAAGATCGGAGAAATCGCCAGCCAGGCCGGCGTCTCACGCGCGACGTTCTACGAGCTATTCGAGAACAAGCAGGCATGCTTCATAGCGGCCCATCGCGAGCTCGCCCGGGTCCTGGTCGCCGACTCGGCGAGCGCGATCGCAAGCGCCGATCCCACGCGCGCGACGGATGCCGTATTCGAGACCCTGGTGGCCTATGCCGAGCGACAGCCGCTCGCGTTCAGCTTCCTTACGCATGAGGCGATGCTTGCCGGGGCCGGGGCGCTTCAGGAGCGCGACGAGTTGACGGCGCAGATCAACGAGCAGATCGAGCAGGCGCACAGGCGGCTCGCGAGCGACGCCACGCTGCCGGACGTGCCCTCGAGGGTCCTGCTGGGGGGGCTCATCCGGATCATCGGCATCCGCATGCGCAGCGGCCAGAGCGACTCTAGACAGCTGCTCGCCGAGGCGATCGGATGGGTCGACTACTACCGCGTGCCCCAAGGCGCGGCTCGACAATGGAGCCTCGTTCCCAGTCCGCAACTCGTGGAGGCGCAACAGCGCGTCGCGCCAGGCGCAATGGCGCCCGCGCCGCTACCCAGGGGTCGCCATCGCCTGCCCGCCGCCCTGGTCAAGCGCGTGCAGCGAGAACGCATCGTGTACGGGACGGCTGAAGTGATCCGCCTCAAAGGCTACGCCAGTACGACGGTGGCCGACATCGTCGCCGCCGCCGGGGTTTCGCGCGAGGTCTTCTATTCGCACTTCCGCAACCGTCCCGATGCGTTCGTCGCCACCCATCAGATGATCTTCGAGCAGTTGATGGCCGCCACAGCCGGTGCGTTCTTCGCATCCGCCGGGTCTTGGCCCGAGCAGGTATGGAATGCCGGGGCGGCACTCACCAGCTTCGTCGCCGGGGCGCCGAGCTTCGCGAACTTCGGGTTTGTCGAATCCTATGCTCTGGGCCCCGCCGTGGCGCGGCGCACGGACGACGCGATCTTGGCGTTCACGGTCTTCCTGCGCGAGGGTCATCGCTACCGGCCTCAGGCGCCCGCGCTGTCGCCGACCGCCGCCAACGCGATTGTCTGCTCGGCGATCGACATGGTCGCCTACTACGTCCGTCGCCGCCGCGCCGCCGATCTGTTCGGCCTGCAACCGCTGACGACCTACATGATCCTGGCGCCGTTCATGGGCGCCGAGGAGGCACGCGAGTTCGTCGAGGGCAAGCTGCTCGCGATCGGGCAGCGCGACTGAGCCGGCTGGAGCGCTCTGCGCGCGCTGACTCAGGTCACTGGGCGTTGATCACTACGGCTCCACCGTGGACCTCGCGAGCGTGCTGACATCCACCGACGGCGACGGCGCGTTCAACGACACATCCTCGTCCCATTCAGAGAAGACGGTACGACCCTTTTCGCGTTCGTTCTTCGCCTTCCCGCCGTTCTTGACCAGTGCGATCGGGTAGGGCTTGCCGGTAGTGGCCACGTAGAGGACCCCTTTGTAGACTTTCGTCGCCTCTTTCAGTTCGATCGCCTTCTGCCCGTTGACGGTGGTGCTCGAGCCCTTGGTCACCGGGCCAGGGGTGGAGATCAGGCGATTGAGCTGGGGGCTTAGTTGGGTGAAGGCGGCCAGCTGACCGAGCGTGCCGCTGTCGGCCGGTGCCTTCAGCCACGTGCCCCGCGGCACGTTCACGCTTGTGCCCACGGCAGTCTTGTAGAAGGCCGGTGAGCCTTTGACGTAAAGCTCGTCGCCGATGCGGATCGCTTCAAAGAACCTTCCGACGATGCTGACCTGAGCACGCCCACCGCTTCTGGTGAGCTGCAGATTCATCGAGGCCGTCAGCGGACCCTGTGCGGTTTTGCTCACAACATGCACCGAGCTTGCCCCTACGACGGCCTTCTTGCTCGCAGCGAGGATCTCCGGACCCGATTTGGAGGAGATGTCTTCTGAGGAGCCACCGCATCCAGACAGGGCGATGGTGAACGCTGCTGAGGCAACACAGAGACCTCCGAGCGCTCTCTGAGGAGCATGAGCCTTGCCAGCAGCCAACACCCCGCCCCGCACCATAGAGCGCACACGTCCTGACGGGTCGAGCGCTCGATTCCGATCCATAGCGGGCCTCAGCCCCTCTTCTGCGAGGCCGTCTTCTTGCCCTTCGTGCCCTTGCTGCCCCCATGAGCCTTCCTAGCCCCAAACCGCTTCTTCGCCTGCGCTTCGCACTTAGCGAGCTTGGCCTTCAGCCGCTTAGCCTTGAAGTGCGCCCGACAAGCCTTCAAGGCCCTCTTCAGCTTCTGAGCCCGCGTCAGCTTCTTGGCTTTGTTCGCCTTCACAGCCCCACAGCCCGTCACGGCGATCTTCGTTGAGGTGTCGATCACCGCCCCGTTCTGGGCTGAGATCACAGTCGGCATCTGAAGGCTCTGCCCACAGAGGCTGAACTTCTTGGCGGCCGGGACGTTTGAGGTCAGCGCCGAGTGGGGCCCTGCGGGCAGGATCGTCTGGAAGCTGGAGAAGGGAGCGTCAGGGGCCGATTCAAAGCGCGAGTAGGTGATCCCTTTTTTGACGTCGGTCTTGCCGTCCAGCAGGAGCGTGACGCCTTCGCCCTGCAAGACGAACTCGACGTCGGGGAAGGCCGCTCCGCCATGGGAGACCAGATAGGCAGGTCCCGAGAGGGGGTTTCTGAGCACCGGCGTGTGGATCGTGGCGTTGCCGATCACAGACTCTGGAGGGCAGGAGGCGGGGTTGGCGCTGAAGGTGGCCTCAAGGCAGGCTTTCTGAAGGGTCGTGAGCCTTGCCGGCAGGGCGATCGGCAGCTGCAGGGAGACTTTGGCGATGTTGGCCTGCCCGAGGCCTTCAGAGGTGACCGTCACGGCGAAGGCGGCGCCGTTGGCTTTGGAGGAGTTGCCGGCGACCGAGGCTGTGAGCTTCGGTCCGAAGGGCAGGTTTCCACAGCCCCCCACCTGGAAGGGGGAGGAGACGCTCTGGCTGGCTCCTTCTGAGCCCGAGAGGGTTCCGTTGATGCTCATCGGGTTGCAGTTGGTGGGGTTGAACTGGAAGCCCTGTCGATCGACGGTGGCGATCACGCGCTTGAGCTGCAGGGGGATGCCTTTGACCTGGGTGGGCAGGGGATCGGAGAGAATCGTCACAGCGGCTGTATTGGGGTCGATGAAGAGCTTTGAGCGGACCGTCACGACTCCGAGGTCAAAGGGGCCTGCCACCGCGGGGGTCACGATCGAGAGGCCAAAGGGGGCGCCGCCATAGGGGCCGGTGATGAAGACTCGGCCTCCCCCCTGGATGAAGGGTTCTGGGCCAAGGCCCGCCACGGCTGTGGCGTGGCCGACTTCGCTTGCGGGCGGGCAGGCGTTGGCGTTGGCCTCAGCATCTGTGCAGAGGGTTACCGAGGAGAGCATCGCGGCGATCCCTGGGGGTAGGTGCATGGAGAGGCCGGCTAGGTTCTGGTTGCCGTCTGGCCTTGAGAGTTCCAAGGAGAAGCCCGTGTAGGCGCCGGCGGTGGGGTTTGTGGAGTAGGCATTGAAGCCTGGGGCGAAGGGCAGCGCTCCAGCTGGGCAGGGGCCGCCAGCGACCCCTGAGGCGATGTTGAAGGCTTCGGGGGGGCCGAGCACGTTGAGCACCCCTGTGCCCGACCAGGGCGTGAAGGCGGCGTCTGTGGCATAGCCCCCGCAGAAGGGCGGGGTGCTGACAGAGGCCCTGGGGCCTCCAAAGAGATCGAGCCTCAAGTCTTCGAATGGGACCTGGGGGGTGTTGTGGAAGGTTGTGGAGATGCGCAGCGTGGATTCATCTGAGTGGCCTTCCCCGGCTAGCTTGACCAGGACGCCTGAGATTGGGTCCTTGGCCACGATGTAGAGGGCTATGAGGGAGTTGAAGGGGTTCTTGGACGCTTCTGAGTTGGGGGCTGGGGTGGCCAGGTAGACAGAGCCTTCTAGTTCGTGGCTCAGAAGTGGGGTCTTGATGTGGACGGTGCCTAGCTTGGAGGCGTCTGGGCAGGTTGGCTCCTCAGTTGAGAATTCGTTGATCTGGCTAGAGGCGTTGAAGCCCTGGAAGCCGACCTCAGACTCTGAGCAGGCCTCTAGGCCATTGGCGGCTGAGGGACTCAACTGCACGCCGGCAGGCAGGGTGACCGTTGTGTCGCGGAGGTCTGACTCGGCTAGGGCTCCGGCTTCTAGCGTCGTCTCCTGGGGGACTTTGACGTCTACTGAGAGGGCTGTGGGGGTGCTTGCTGAGTGCTCTTGGGGGGTTACTGTGATCTGGGGGGTGAAGGGGAGGGCGGCGCAGCCTTGGAAGCCTAGGGGGGTTCCTTCTGTGGTCATCCAGGTGTATTCGGCGCCTAGGAGGGTTGTGGGGTTGGCCCAGGAGGCGGTTTCGGTGCTGAAGAGGATTGGTTCTGTGGCTGGGTTTGCGGCGCAGGAGGTTGGTAGGCGCAGGAAGGGGTTCTGGGGCAGGGTGGTGGTTGCTGGGCAGGTCTTTCCAACCTGGTTGTGGAAGAAGCCTCCAGCCACGCATTCCCAACCACGCGCATTATCGTGTCGCGGATCGCCTGGGACGCCCCAGAAGATGACTTGACTGGAGAGCAGGCCTGCGACCTCAGTTGCATTCTTGACGCTGGCGACGACGCCGTAGTCTTTGCCCGAGCGCACGGCCGTGTCGATCACGATCGGCACCTTGCCGATCACCTCAAACCCGAAGCGGGCGGGCTCACCCTGCGCCGGTACGAGGCTGAACACCGGAACGGTGACCTGGAAGATGCCCGTGTTGGGTTCGTTTGCCGCGACGGTAGCGACTCCAACGACACTGCTCGGCGAGCACAGGTTGGCTTCTGACACCAAGGCGAAGAAATTGGCCATCGTGCACTGTGCCGCCGCATTTGGGTTGCCAATCAGGCCAGGTGGCAGGTTGAATCTCAGGTCCCTCGGCAGCGCTACTGGCTGCCGTCCCGCCGTCTGGTTCAGCGCGAGCGTCGTCGTCAGCTGAAAAGGTTGCGAGCCGGCCTGTGTTGCCGGGGTGCCATCCTCGTTGAAGGGAGCCACTTTGAGATCCTCAACGCCATACCCTGCGGCTTCGCTACTGATGGGAACTTTCAAGGTTTCTGTTGCCTTGCCCGCGCCACCACCTTCCACGCTCGCCTCAACCGGGAGTGAGACTGTCGTGCCGGGCGGCTCTTCGACCCTTACTCTGAGCACGATAGAGATGTCTTCATAGGGGTTCAGCACACCTTTGGACGAGCACCGCAACGTCGCGAGCGAGCATTCCGTCGCTGCGCCATTCACTGGAGCTGCAGTGATCTGGACCGCGGCCAGCCCTGGTGGGAGCTTGAGCGAGGCCGCGAGTGCACTCGCGCTTCCGTCTGCCAGAGCGTCGCCCTGGTTGCCGATGTCGACGACAATGATGCCTTCGCCGGCGGGCGACAGATTAGTCGGCGCCGTTTCAGAGTAGATGGACCACCATGGTGCTGCCGCATGTGCCGGCACCGTGCCCGCGACGGCGAGCGCGAGGGTTGCGGCGAGCAGAGCCAGCACGAGCCTTGGCAATAGTGTTATCCCGGCTGAGAGCCGTCGGAGGACGATGATCGACGTGCCCGTCATCTGCCCCTCCCCCGGGCGCTTTGTGCAGTGGTCTCGTGCCTGGCCCACTTGTTGGCCTTCTTAGCCTTCTTCGGGCCATACAGCTTGCGCGCATGCGCTTCACAGGCCTTGCGCTTCTTCTGGGAGCGCTGTTTCTTGCAGGCCTTCAGCGCGCCCGCGAGCTTCTGTGCCCGGGGCAGCGGTTTCGTCGTGGGTTTCGTTCCCGTTTTGTCGTCTTTGACCTGCTGTTTGGCGGAAGCCGGCGGGGGGCTGTTGCCCGGACCGAAGAATGTGGCGCTGCCTGATGCTCCTCCCGGCACTTCCTGGGGAGGAAGAGCTGGGCGGCAGGTGCCCGCGGATTCACAGCCGCCCGGCGGGGGCTCCGGGACGCTCAGGCAGGGCGAGCCCGACGTGCAGACGCGAGCGTCGTAGATATCGAAGGCGGTATCGGTGTCCTGCGGCAATAGATTTGACTCGGTCACGAAGAAGACGCTGTCGCCGTCCGGCGTGGCTTCCACGAAAGCCGATTCGCGGTCCGAAGTGCCCGAGGAGAGCAGCGCGATACAGCCGCCCGAGGGGCTTTCGCAGCCGCCGACTCCCAAGGGCTCGTACTGGTAGACGTTCTCTTTGTGGTTCGCTGCCGCTGGTACCAGTTCGTCGGGGCTGTTGAAGTACAGACGCCCATCGTCAGAGAGGTAGCGCGACTGAAATAGGGCGCTTGTAAGACTCTGCGCCGTCCAGCCAGGGATATTTCCTCCGAGCCAGTGCTCGTGACCGAGTTCGCCCCACACTTTTCGCCGGTCGACGAGCAGCCCGAGACCTTCCCCGGATTCGCCGTGATCGAGGACACCGGAGGGCCGCGACCCGGTCGGGTTACATGAAACGCAGGTGAGGGACGCAGTCACAGAATCGTAGAGATAGACCTCCTCGTCATGAGCGCCTTTCGCGTTCGGGCTGACGTCGACGTTGTCGTAGCCGGTCAGACTCCCGTTCGACATGAACGCCAAGTAGCGGCCATTCGAAGATACCCGCGCGGTCAGGAACGCGGTGTCGAAGACCTGGTTTCCTTCCCACTCCGGGCTGTCTTCGCCCGACAGTGTCGCGATAAACGTGGTCACCCACTGCGAGCCATCGAAATGGAGGTGATACAGGTTGGTCTTGGCCGGTTGAGCGATTTCACCGTCGCCGTTTTCATTGGTCGCCAGGACTCCCTGTGCGAGCAGGTAGACGCTCGACCCGTCCTCGTCGGCGCCAAAGATGAGGCTCTGAACAGCGGCGTGCTCGCCCTCGTTGTGATCGACCGTTAGGTCCCTTAGGTTGCAGGCGAACTTGCCCGCGTCTTCAACGATTTCGCACTCGTACAGGTCGGGCTTGCCGGTGCCCTGGCCGGGTTCAGCTGTGGAGTCGGCCGTTAGCTTCTGCTTGTCGGTGAAAAAGACTCGCGAACCATCGCCGCTCGCCGTCTGGAATTGGGCAGAGCCTTTGCTCGGTTCGGCGACGCCTTGGGCAGCGTCAAGCTTGACGGTCTCCCCGCGTGCCGTATCCCGGAGGTACAGGTGGCCGCGCTTGACTTCCGTGCCTCCTTCGGGTGCCGTCCAGACGACGCGCGAGCCGTCCTTGGAGATCGCATTGTGGAGAACACGCCCGAAGAAGCCCAGTTCGGCGGTCGCAACCGGCGTCGCGCCGTCTGGCAGGATGCTCACGTACTTCAGATCCCCAGCAGACCACTCGTATAGACCCGTAGTCGCGCCGGGCTCGGTCAGCGTAACGCCCGATGAGATCACGACGTGACTGAGATCAGGCGTGGCCGACACGAACCGAACGCGGCCGCCGTATTGAGTCCCCGCCTGGGTGTTCGCTTCGGTCACCAGCGGCAGGAACGTGCCGGCGATGTTGTCGCGCAGATACATCGTGGCCTGTGCGCTCCCGGCCGCGAGGGGAGGTTCCGCGAGTGATCCGTGCGCCGCAGGCTGGTCGAGCGCCTGCGACAGGTCTCGGTTGAAGTACTGGTACTCCGGCGGATTCCCTGTAAGCAGCCCCTTGGCTTTGCTGCTCGGCGTTGCGATGTCCTGACTGCTCCAGCTCGCGGCGCCCCGCGTGGCCAGGATCTGCTGCCATTCCGGGCTGCGGTTGCCTTCGACGTTTTCGCCTAGCGCTCCGTTGACGAGATAGGCGAGTCTGCTGCCGTCTTCTGAGGCGCGGATGATCCCGCCTTCCCGGGTCAGTCCTTCGACCGGCGCGCCTTCCTTATCCGGCGGTGAGACCATCTCCCAAGCGCGGCCGTCCGGCAGCGCAAAGGTCGAGACCGGCTTGGGCGTCGTGATCGTGTGTTCGCTTCCCACGCTTTCACCGAGCGAGTTGATCGCGATCACCCGGTAGTGGTAGGTCGTCTCGGGTGCCAGGCCCGTGAGCTTGAGGCTCTCCGCGACCGCCCCTTCGCCACCACCGATGTCTTCCCCTGGCGGGGTAGGGCTCGAGGTGCAAGCTTCGGGGTGCCCGGCGCAGCTTTCTGAGCCGTACTGGAAGTAGTAGGTCGTCTCGTTGCCAAGCGGGTTGATGCTCGCGTTCAGCGTCGCTTCGGTCGCGGTGACGTTCGCAGCCGAGCTCGTGATCAGCGCCGGCGGGACAGTCGTGAAGCTCTGGTCGGGCCCGGTCGTGGTGCCTGCGCTGTTTTCAGCGACGAGGCGGAAGTGGTAGGTGACGCCGAGCTTCAGCCCGGAAAGGGGCGCCGCGACGGGGATGGGTTTGCCACCCGCGCCGATGCCCGCCCCGCCGATCGGCGCTTCAGAGCCATAGGCCGTCGTTTCCCCGTACTGGAAGCGGTATGTGGTTTCCAGCTGATCGGGGTTGACTTCGCCATTCAGGGTTGCCGTTTCATGGCCGATCCCCGTAGTCGGCTTGCTCGTGATCCGCGGAGGCCCTGAGGTCGTGAACTGCTGGTCTTGACCGAAGGTCGTGCCGAAGCTGTTGGTGGCGATGAGGCGGTAGTGGTAGATGGTGTTCGGGGCAAGGCCCGAGATCGCGGTTTCGGCTGCCACGGCGCCTTTTTCCGATCCCGCATCTGTGCCCGGCGGTTCGGGGCTCTGATTGCCGTAGGAGGTGCTCGTGCCCCACTGGAAGTAGTAGCGCGCGTCAAAGCCGTTGGGCGCGAGTGAGCCGCTCAGCGTCGCGCTGTCGGGCTGCAGGCTCTTGACCGGGCCAGTGGAGAGTTTTTCAACCGCAGTCGGCGTCGTCAGTTCGCGCAGGAGGCCGTAGCTAGAGCCGTTTTCGTTCTCAGCGACGATGCGGAAGAAGTAGGTGGCGCCCGCCTGCAGTTCTGAGAGCGCTGCCGTGACCGCTTCCTGGGAGCCGGAGAACGCCACCGGCGCGGTGCTCGAGCCAAGCGCGGGCGTGCTGCCCCACTGGAAGAAGTAGTGCCCGGCTTTGCCCTGCCCGTTCAGGGTGCCGTTCAGGGTCGCCGTGGTACGCGTTGGTTTGGAGGCCTTCTCGGTGCTCACGTCCGGCACGACGGAAGCTGGCCCGAACACGTCTACGCGCGCAAGGCCCGAGTCGGCGACGTACACGTTGCCCGAGGAGGCGACCGCCACGCCGAAGGGTTCTGAGAGCGTCGCGGCCGGGGTGCTCGTGATCCAGCCGACCCATTGGCCTGCGGGGTTGAACTCAGAGACGACCGAGCGTTCTGACTCTGCGACCAGCAGATCGCCGCTGCTCGGGTCAATGGCCACCGCCGAGACGTTGCCTTCTTCTTCTTCTTTTCCGAAGAAGGAGCCCTGCGGGGAGCTCGAGCCGTTCAGCTTGCCTTCGAATTCGCCTGCCGCTGAGTACTCATAGACGGCGCCCTTCACGCTGTCGGCCACATAGACCCTCCCGGAGGAGCCATCGATTGCGACCCCGTTCGGTTCTTCCATGCCCCCTTTGGAGAGCACCCGCGCCAGGTTCCCTTCGGCGCCTTCTTCAGGACCGGCCGGCTTGGGCTCAAAGACGTCAACGACGCCGATCGACAGTTTTGAGTCTTCGCCGTCGAGCACGTACACGTCTCCAGCTGAGGCGCTTTTGGAGTTGTCCACGGCAACGCCTGAGACTTCGCCGAATTCTTCGCCTGCGAGGGCCGATCCGTCCCATTCCCCGATCTGTTCATAGCCGCCTGAGCCGTTCGGCTTGAACACGAGCACGGCGTTCTCGAAGGAGTCGGCCACGTACAGGAGGCCCGAGGCTTCATCCACCGCCACGCCGGTCGCGAACAGCGAGCCTTCGCCGAGCTTTGTGAGGAAGCTGCCTGAGGCGTCGTAGATGTCTATGACCCCGGCGCCCGGGTCGGACACGAAGAGGTGGCCGTCGGAGCGGTCCACCGTCATTGCGGCTGGTTCTGTAAGCGGGCTGCCGCCGGCCTGTGTCAGGGCCGAGAGGAAGGCGTGGCCCGTGGCGGCTGAGGCCTCTGAGGCAGCCATCCCGGCGCTGCATATGAGCAGCGAGATGGAGGTCAGGAGCGCCGCGAGTAGGCGATGCGATCCTCGTGTCCTTCGCTTGCTGCGCTCGCTCTCATGCCCTCGCGCAGCGCGCCACGCAACGCCCTCTGTCTGCAAGTCAGCCATCAGGTCCCTGCCGCTCCCTCTTGTATGCCTCTTGTATGCGATGCACGAATGCGATCAACGACGATGCGGCTTGTGTGGGGCCAAGGGCTCTGCCCCAGGCCCCACACACAGCCAACATCGCTTGCTAGTTCAGCCTGTCGTGGTGACTAGGCTTTGATCTCGCCTTCTTCGGAGGGGATGTTCACGTTCGTGATTTCCTCACCTGCCGACGACCACATGGTGGACGTTTCTTTGCTGAAGGTCTCAATGTAATCTTCCAGCAGCGATATTGGCTTACCTTCGAAGTGAGTAGGCTGATTTTCGGTTTTCGCGTTGACCGTGTACACCTGAGTGTATTCGCCCGTCATCGCGTTGACCGGGGTAATGGGCGAGATGATCGCGTCGTTACCGCCCTTGTTTTCAGGAAGGTAGAACGCGCCTTCTTTACTGTTGCCAACGCCCACAACGATGTGGTCTTTAAAGCCGGGGCAGTCGAATTCAGCGAACGCCCCTTTCTTTTTCACCGGAGTCAGTCTCACGCCGACTTCTTTTGCTGCCTTGTTGATATAGCCAAGTTCGCCCTTGAGCGGGTTGACTTTGATTTCACCTGCCGCCGCGCCACTGCTGTTGCACACCACAATACCCAGCAGCTTGCAACCGTTGAATGTGACTGCGACGTTGGCGATCTTGTTCTTTCCTTCTGCTTCGCCTGCGCTGGTCTCGGCTTCGCATTCGACGTTGAGAGAGCTTTCTCCTTCGAGTAGAGTGCCGCCGTTTTCAAGACACGTTTTGCGGTTCACGCGTTTACCAGCGTACGTGCCAGCGTTACAGCCTTCCAGCTGGGTTTGAAGTATGCCCCCGCTACCCACGTTGTGACCGGTGAACGGCACGTTAGGCAGTTTGGAGCCTTTTTCCCATTCGAACGAGCCGCCTTTGCCTTTCGTCTGGCACGCACCGTCGAGGTATTTTCCGCCCGCTTTGGCGACACACTTACCCCATTCGGGGGTTTTCGCTGACGCGCTTGTAGCCGTGACCGCCGCAATCGCAAAAACCGCGACGAGGCAGAGTCCGACCATCCTTAGATGTCTCACACCTGAGCTGTGAAGCGTGTTTGCTAGGAATCTCGGCGATTTTTGGTGCCGTGCGCCAGGATTTGCGCCAGTTTCACGCGACGAGCGTCATAAGACTGCCCGTTGGTGCGTCCAAATCCGTGCTGTCCTGGAGGGCCAGATCTATGCCTGCACTCGACCTCATGTACTGCTCAGGATGGGTCGTGGCCACGATGCAATGCAGGCGACGACTTCAACGCGGGTCCCTACATCGCGGCTTGGCGATCTGCGCGATGAAGGCTTGGGCTTTGACCGGCGAGTGGGGTCGCGTCCGCAAGCGCCGCGAGGCGCTGCATGGCGTGTGCCCTTCTTGGACGAAACGGGACGGTATGTAAGGCGTCGCACGTAGTCAGCCGTCGGCTGATGAGGCACCCTGGTTGAGTGAGACGCCGTGCGCGTTGCGAGACTTGGCGAGCGGGGGTTGAGCGATCAGTGTGCTCGGGGGGTTGGCCTCGGGCGCGGTTGGGGCGGTCAAGTCACGATAGAGGACCTCGGATCGCGGACGAGCAAGGCATCGAGTCGCGGAAATAAAGCGCTGTAAACCGCGGAAATAACGATACTCTGTGGCCGTGTCAGCGATGCTTTCCAAGATCGTCGAGCGGCGACTCGGCGAGGTGGTGCGACGCCGGCTCGATGTCGAGCCCGTCGTTGTGCTCGAAGGGCCACGCGCCGTGGGCAAGTCGACCCTACTGCGAGCACTGGCGAGCTCCCGGGGGCGAGAGATCATTGATCTCGACGATCTGGCCACGCGCGATGCGACGCGAGCGGACCCGGCTTTGTTCGTGCGCGGTGAGGCTCCAGTGCTGATCGATGAGTTCCAACACGCTCCCGAGCTCCTCGATGCGATCAAGGCTGAGCTCAACCGGGACACCACACCAGGTAGATTTGTGCTCACCGGCTCGACACGGTACGCGACGCTGCCCGCGACGGCTCAGGCGCTCACGGGCCGGGCCCATCGGGTGGATGTCCTCCCACTCTCTCAGGGCGAGATCGCAGAGGTCCGCGAGGACTTCGCGAAAGTGCTCATGAGCGATCCGTCATCGCTCATAGACCCGAGCCTGCCGACCATCGCTCGCGAGGAGTACATCAGCCGGGTCGTCACGGGGGGATTTCCGCCTGCGCTCCGCCGTGCTCGGCACGCCGACCGTGCGCGCTGGTTTGACGACTACGTAGATCTCGTCATCGAGCGCGACGTGATGGAGCTCACGCGCGTACGTCAGCGCCGGCAGCTGCCACTTCTGCTGCACCAGCTCGCAAGCCAGACGGCGCAAGCGCTCAACATCGCGAAGGCCGCTGCGAAGATTGGTATGGAGAAGTCGACGGCCGAGAACTACACCAAGCTGCTGGAGGCCGTCTTTCTCGTTCACCAACTGCCAGCCTGGGGTACGACGTTGGGATCGAGAGTCGGCGCGGTGCCGAAGATCCATGTCGTCGACAGCGGACTCGCGGCCCGTCTGTTGCGTTTGACCGAGCGCAAGCTCGGGGCGGCCTCGGCGCCCGCGCTCACCGAGTTCGGGCATCTCCTGGAGACGTTCGTTGTGGGCGAGGTGTCCAAGCAGCTTGACTGGCTCGATGCGCCGGTCCAGCGGGGACATTGGCGAACCCACGACGGCGACGAGGTCGACCTGGTCCTAGAGCGTGAAGACGGCAAGGTTGCGGCTCTCGAGGTCAAGGCCGCTTCGCGCGTTCCCACGAGAGAGCTGCGAGGTCTGCTCAACCTGCGCCGCAAGCTTGCGAGCCAGTTCCTCGGAGGCGTTGTGCTTTACACCGGCGAGCGCGCATACACTCACAACAGCGGCTTGCACGTTGTGCCAATAGCCAGAGTCTGGCGATCGTCAACGCCAGCCTAGCGCTACCTGGCCTGGGACTCCCGCGATTCAGACGACACCTTTTCTGATGTCTCGGGGTGGCCAATCTTGATGAGCTGCTCGCCGTAACCGTTGGGGCTTGCTCACATGGCGTGGACCGCTTCACGCTTTCCGAAGGGCTCTCGCTGCCGGCGCTGCAAGCGCTGTCGGCTGGCGAGCGCCCGCCTTCAGAGGGCTCGCCAGCCCACCTAGCGCACCCTCCTCCCCCTCACCCCCCGCCGCTGACCGTGGTGACGTTCGTCGGCGCCGTGGGCGCTGGGGTTCGCTCCCAGTCGGTGAAGGTGCTCAGGCCGGTTTCTTCGCCAGTCTTTTCGAGCTTGAGAGGGTATGGCTCGCCGGTAGTTTTGATGTAGAGGCGGCCTTTGTAGAGCTTGCCTTCGGTTTTCAGTTCGATCGCAGGCTGGCCCGCGATCGTCGTGGTGGCGCCCTTGGTGATCTTGCCGCTGGGGGTGATGATGCTGGCGGCCTCCCGGGCGAGGTCGATGAACGCTGCGAGCTGATCCAGCTGGCCGGAGGCGGTTCCCTTGAGCCATGTTCCCTGGGGGACGCTCTGGGTGATCCCGAGCTGTTCGTAGAGCTCCGGGCCTCCTTTCAGGTAGATCGCATTGCCCGTGCGGATCACCTGGAAGCTTCTGCCGGGTACCGTGGTGTCGCCCTGGCCGCCGTGCTCGGTGAGCTTCAGCTTCATACTGGAGATGGCGAGGCGTCCTTGGGCGGCCTTGCTCGTGATGGTGACCGAGCTCGCGTTCTTCGCGGCAGCCTTGCTAGCCGCCAGGATCTCCTTGCCCGATTTGGAGGCCACGCCGTTATCTGAGCTTCCACAGCCGCTGAGAGCCAGCAGAGCAGCCAGCCCCAACAGCGCAAGCCACAGGACTGCGCGATCGAAAGCCGACGGGCCGAGCCCGAGGGAGCCCATGAGCCGCATCCCCTAACCCCGCTTCCGGCTCGTCGCCTGCTGAGCAGCCCGCTTGCCCGTGCTGCCCTTCTGAGCCTTCTTCCCCTTGTGCGCATGCGAGGCCTTCTTAGCCCCATAGCGCTTGCGCGCCTGCGCTTCACAGCTCACGCGCTTTGCCTGCAGGCGCTTGGCCTTGAACCTCTTGCGGCAAGCCTTCAGAGCCTTCTTGAGCTTCTGCGCCCGCGTCAGCTTCTTGGCTTTGTTGGCCTTCACAGCCGAGCAGCCGGTGATGGCGATCTTCGTTGAGGTGTTGATCTGCGCCCCGTTCTGGGCGGTGATGATGGTCGGCATCTGCAGGGCGTGCCCACAGAGGGAGAAGTTGGCCTTGGCCGAGACGTTTGAGGTCAGGGCGGAGTGCGGGCCCGCGGGAAGGACGGTCTGGAAGGTTGAGAAGGGGGCATCCGGGGCTGATTCAAAGCGCGAATAGGTGATGCCTTTTTTGACGTCGGTCTTGCCATCGAGGATCAGCGTGACCCCTTCGCCTTGCAGCACGAACTCAACGTCAGGGAAGGCAGCGCCGCCATGGGAGACCAGATAGGCAGGTCCACTGAGGGGGTTGGTGAGCACCGGCGTGTGGATCGTGGCGTTGCCGATCACAGACTCCGGGTTGCAGCTTGCGGGGTTGGCTTCAAAGACCGCTGCCAGGCAGGCTTTCTGAAGCGTTGTCAGCCTTGCCGGCAGAGCTATGGGCAGCTGCAGGGCGACTTTGGCGATGTTCGCCTGCCCAAGGCCCTGGGAGGTGACGGTGACCGCGAAGGCGGTGCCGTTTGCTTTGCTTGCGTTGCCTGCGGCTGAGGCTGTGAGCTTGGGGGCGAAGGGCAAGGATGAGCAGCCTCCCACCTGGAAGGGGGAAGAGACCGGCGCGCTGGCCCCTTCTTGGCCTGAGATGCTGCCGTCGATGCTCATTGGGGCACAGCTCGTGGGGTTGAACTGGAAGTTCGGGCGATCGACTGAGACCAGGACGCGCTTCAGCTGTAGCGGGATGCCTTTGATCTGCGTGGGCAGGGGGTCTGAGACGATCGTGACCGAGGCGTTGTTGGGGTCGATGAAGAGCTTTGAGCGGACCCTCACGACTCCGAGATCAAAGGGGCCTGCCGCTGCGGGGGTCACGATCGCAAGGCCAAAGGGGGCTCCGCCATAGGGGCCGGTGATGAAGACTCGGCCTCCCCCCTGGATGAAGGGTTCTGGGCCAAGGCCCGCCACGGCTGTGGCGTGGCCCACTTCGCTTGAGGCGGGGCAGGCGCCCACCTGTGCTTGGGCCTCTGAGCAGAGAGTGACCGATGAGAGCATCGCTGCGATCCCTGGGGGTAGGTGCATGGAGAGCCCAGAGAGGGCCTGGTTGCCATCGGGGCGGCTCAGTTCCAAGGAGAAGCCCGTATAGGCGCCTGCCACGGGGTTTGTGGAGTAGGCACTGAAGCCTGGGTCAAAGGGCTGGGCGCCCACTGGGCAGGCTCCTGCTGAGACGCCTGAGGTGATGTCGAAGGCTTCCGGTGGGCCGAGCACGTTGAGAACGCCTGTGCCCGACCAGGGCGTGAAGGCGGCGTCTGTGCCATAGCCGCCGCATAGGGGCGGTGTGCTCACAGAGGCCCTGGGTCCTCCGAAGAGATCTAGCTTCAAGTCTTCGAATGGGACCTGGGGGGTGTTGCGGAAGGTTGTTGAGATGCGCAGGGTGCCTTCATCGAGGTGACCTTCCCCGGCTAGCTTGACCAATACCCCTGAGATTGGGTCCTTGGCCACCAGGTAGATGGCCACCAATGAGTTGAAGGGGTTCTTCCCCGCTTCTGAGTTGGGGGCTGGGGTGGCCAGGTAGACAGAGCCTTCTAGTTCGTGGTTCAAGAGTGGGGTCTTGATGTGGACCACCCCCACCTTGGAGGCGTCTGGGCAGGTTGCGTCCTCGGTGTTGAATTCGTTGATCTGTAGAGTGCTGTTGAAGCCCTGGAAGCCCACCTCAGACTCTGAGCAGGCCTGTAGGCCGTTGGCTGCTGAGGGGCTTAGCTGGACACCCACAGGCAGCGTGACCGTTGTGTCGCGGACGTCTGCCTCGGCTAGGGCTCCGGCTTCCAGGGTTGTTTGCTGGGGGACTTTGACGTCTACTGAGAGGCCTGTGGGGGTGCTTGCGCTGTGCTGTTCGGGGGTTACGGTTATGGAGGGGTTGAAGGGGAGGTTGTTGCAGCCGGTGAAGCCCAATGGGGTTCCGTCTGTGGTCATCCAGGCGTATTCGGCTCCTAGGGTGGTTGAGGGGTCTGCCCAGGAGTCGGTTTCCATTGGGAAGCGGACCGGTTCGACCGCCGGGTCAGCGGCACACAACGTCGGCGATGTCAGGAACGGCGCCTCCGCCAAACCCGCATTGGATTCGGGGCACGGCTTGCCCACCTGGTTGTGGTAGAAGCCGCCCGCCACGCATTCCCAACCCCGGGCATTGTTGTGCCGCGGGTCTCCTGGCACGCCCCAGAAGGTCACCTGGCTGCTCAGCAGCCCGGCCGTCTCCGTCGCGTCCTTCACGTCCACGTCCACACCGTAGTCACCGCCGGAGCGAACGTGTGCGTCCAGCACGATCGGCACCTTGCCGACCACCTCGAAACCGAAGCGCGCCGGCTCGCCCTGCGCCGGCACGAGACTGAACACCGGGACCGTCACCTTGATGAGGCCGGTATTGGGTTCGTTCGCCGCGACGGTAGCGACCCCGACGACCGATGCGGCAGAGCAGAGGTTTGTTTCCAGTACCAGCGCGAAGAAGTCCACCATCGAACACTGCGCCACTGCCGTCGGGTTGCCCACCAAGCCCGGTGGCAGATGGAAATGGAGATCCTTCGGCAGCTGCACGGGCTGACGGTCGGCCTGGTTCAGCGCGAGCGTCGTCGTCAGCTGGAAGGGGTGTGAGCCGGCCTGCGTGGCCGGGCTGCCGTCCTCATTGAAGGGAGCGACTTTGAGATCCTCGACGCCATACCCCGCGACTTCGCCGCTGACGGGCACCTTCAGAAGTTCTGTTGCCTTGCCCGCATTGCCGCCCTGCACGGTTGCTTCCACCGGGAGCGAGGTCACAGTGCCAGGCGGCTCTTCGACCTTCACTTTGAGCGCGATCGGGATCACTTCATAGGGGTTCAGCGCTCCCTTAGAGGAGCACTGCAGCGTCGCCAGCGAACATTCCGTAGCGACGCCATGCACGGGTGCCCCGGCGATCTGGACCGCGCTCAGGCCGGGGGGGAGCTTGATCGAGGCCGTGACCGTGCTCGCGGTCCCGTCGGCCACGGCGTCGCCCAGGTTGCTGATGTTGACACCGATTTCGCCTTCGCCGCCGGGCGGGAGATTGGTTGGTGCCGTTTCGGCGTAGATGCTCCACCACGGTCCCGCCGCGTGCGCCGGTGCCGCGCCGGTGGCGGCGAGCGCCATGGTTGCGGCGAGCAGCGCCAGCGCGAGCCTCGGCAAGAGCCCGGTCCTGATCGGCAGTCGTCGGGGAGCGATCGTCGAGAGACTCATCGTCCACCCCTACCGTTCGCGCCTCGTGCGGTGGTCTTGTGCCTGGCGTGGGCAGTTGCCTTCTTGGCCTGCTTCGCGCCGTAGAGCTTGCGTGCGTGCGCTTCGCAGGCCTTGCGCTTCTTCTTGGGGTGTTTCGTCCCGCAGGCCTTGATCGCGCGAGCGAGCTTCTGCTTGCGCGTCAGGGGCTTGACCGCGGGTTTGCTCGCCTGTTCGCCCTTGGCCTGTACCTTGGGCGGGGGCGGAGCCGCATTGCCAGGGCCAGAGAAGGTCGCGCTACCGCCAGGACCGCCCGGGATCTGCTGGGGCGGGGAGGCTGGGCGACAGGTCTGCGCGTCTTCACAGCTGCCGGGTGGGGGCTGCGGGATCGTCTGGCACGGTGATTCGGCGGTGCAGGTGCGCGCGTCATAGACGTCGAAGGCGGTGTCGGTGTCCTGGGGCAGCAGGTTTGACTCGGTCACGAAGAAGACGTCGCTGCCCGAGGGCGTGGCTTCGATGAACGCGGATTCGCGCTCTGAGGTGCCCGAGGAGAGCAGCGCGACACAGCCTCCGGAGGGGCTGTCGCAGCTGCCGACGCCCGAGGGCTCGTACTCGTAGACGTTCTCTTTGTGATTGGCGGCAGCCGGGACCAGTGTGTCGGGGCTGTTGAAGTACAGGCGCCCGTCATCTGAGAGGTAGCGCGACTGCAGCAGGGCGCTCGTCAGGCTCTGCGCCGTCCAGCCCGGGATGTTGCCCGCGAGCCAGCGTTCGTGGCCGGATTCGGCCCACACCTTGCGCCGGTCGACGAGCAGCCCGAGCCCTTCCCCGGATTCGACCGTGTCCAGGACCCCAGCGGGGCGTGCGCCGCTGGGGTTGCAGGACACGCACAGAAGGCTGGCCGCGGTTGAGTCATAGAGGTAGACCTCCTCGTCGCGGGCGCCTTTGGCCTTCGGGCTTTCATCGACGTTGTCATAGCCGGTCGGGCTCGCCGCGCTCATGAAGGCCAGGTAGCGGCCGTTGGGGGATACCCGCGCGGTCAGGAACGCCGTGTTGGCGAGTGTGTTGCCTTCCCACTCCGGCTTGTCTTCGCCTGACAGCGTCGCCACGAACGTCGTCGCCCACTGCGAGCCGTCGAAGTGCAGGTGGTACAGGTTGTTCTTGGCCGCCTGCGCCGTTTCGCCATTGCCGTTCTGGTTGCCTGCCAGCACACCCTGGGCGATGAGGTAGACGCTCGATCCGTCTTCGCCGGCGCCGAAGATGAAGTTCTGCACGAAGGCGTGTTCGCCTTCGTTGTGGTCAACCGTCAGGTCCCGCAGGCGGCAGACGAGCTTGCCCGCTTCTTCGACGATCTCGCACTCATACAGGTCGGGCTTGCCGGTGCCCTGGCCGGGTTCCGCCGTGGAGTCTGGGGTCAGCTTCTGCTTGTCGGTGAAGAAGACCTTTGAGCCGTCGCTGCTCGCTGTCTGGAACTGAGCGGAGCCCTTGCTCGGTTCGGCGACGCCGCTGGCCGCATCGAGCTTGATCGTTTCCTCGCGCACGGTGTTGCGCATGTAGAGATGGCCGCGCCTGACTTCGACGCCGCCTTCGGGAGCGGTCCACACGATGCGCGATCCGTCGGCAGAGACGGCGTTGTCGAGAACGCGGCCGAAGAAGCCCAGTTCGGCTGATGCGGCGGGAGTTACCCCGTCTGGAAGCAGGCTTATGTAGTGCAGCTGCCCGCCCGACCACTCATAAAGCCCCGAAGCCGAGCCCGGCCCTATCAAGGCGACACTCGAGCTGATCACGACGTGGCTGAGGTCCGCTGTCGCCGACACAAAGTGGATGTGGGCGCCGTACTGAGTTCCGGCCTGCGTGTTCGCTTCGTTTACGAGTGGCTGGAACGTGCTAGCGATGTTGTCCCGCAGGTAGATGGTGGCTTGTGCGCTCCCAGGCGCGAGGGGTGGTTCCGCAGTCGAGCCGTACTTGGCCGGTTCGTCGAGCGCCTGCGTTAGGTCCGGGTTGAAGTACTGATATTCGGGCGCGCTGCCAGCTGCCAGCCCCTTCGCTTTGCTGCTCGGCGTCGCGATGTCCTGACTGCTCCAGCTCGCGGCGCCCCGCGTGGCAAGAATCTGCTGCCATTCCGGGCTGCGGTTGCCTTCGACGTTCTCGCCGAGCGCACCGTTGACCAGATAGGTGAGCTTGCCTCCATCCTCGGAGGCAAGGATGATCCCGCCTTCCCGGGTCAGCGCTTCGACAGGAGCAGAGCCCTTATCCGGCGGTGAGACCATCTCCCAAGCGCGGCCGTCCGGCAGCGCAAAGGTCGAGACCGGCTTGGGCGTCGTGATCGTGTGTTCGCTTCCCACGCTTTCACCGAGCGAGTTGATCGCGATCACCCGGTAGTGGTAGGTCGTCTCGGGTGCCAGGCCCGTGAGCTTGAGGCTCTCCGCGACCGCCCCTTCGCCACCACCGATGTCTTCCCCTGGCGGGGTAGGGCTCGAGGTGCAAGCTTCGGGGTGCCCGGCGCAGCTTTCTGAGCCGTACTGGAAGTAGTAGGTCGTCTCGTTGCCAAGCGGGTTGATGCTCGCGTTCAGCGTCGCTTCGGTCGCGGTGACGTTCGCAGCCGAGCTCGTGATCAGCGCCGGCGGGACAGTCGTGAAGCTCTGGTCGGGCCCGGTCGTGGTGCCTGCGCTGTTTTCAGCGACGAGGCGGAAGTGGTAGGTGACGCCGAGCTTCAGCCCGGAAAGGGGCGCCGCGACGGGGATGGGTTTGCCACCCGCGCCGATGCCCGCCCCGCCGATCGGCGCTTCAGAGCCATAGGCCGTCGTTTCCCCGTACTGGAAGCGGTATGTGGTTTCCAGCTGATCGGGGTTGACTTCGCCATTCAGGGTTGCCGTTTCATGGCCGATCCCCGTAGTCGGCTTGCTCGTGATCCGCGGAGGCCCTGAGGTCGTGAACTGCTGGTCTTGACCGAAGGTCGTGCCGAAGCTGTTGGTGGCGATGAGGCGGTAGTGGTAGATGGTGTTCGGGGCAAGGCCCGAGATCGCGGTTTCGGCTGCCACGGCGCCTTTTTCCGATCCCGCATCTGTGCCCGGCGGTTCGGGGCTCTGATTGCCGTAGGAGGTGCTCGTGCCCCACTGGAAGTAGTAGCGCGCGTCAAAGCCGTTGGGCGCGAGTGAGCCGCTCAGCGTCGCGCTGTCGGGCTGCAGGCTCTTGACCGGGCCAGTGGAGAGTTTTTCAACCGCAGTCGGCGTCGTCAGTTCGCGCAGGAGGCCGTAGCTAGAGCCGTTTTCGTTCTCAGCGACGATGCGGAAGAAGTAGGTGGCGCCCGCCTGCAGTTCTGAGAGCGCTGCCGTGACCGCTTCCTGGGAGCCGGAGAACGCCACCGGCGCGGTGCTCGAGCCAAGCGCGGGCGTGCTGCCCCACTGGAAGAAGTAGTGCCCGGCTTTGCCCTGCCCGTTCAGGGTGCCGTTCAGGGTCGCCGTGGTACGCGTTGGTTTGGAGGCCTTCTCGGTGCTCACGTCCGGCACGACGGAAGCTGGCCCGAACACGTCTACGCGCGCAAGGCCCGAGTCGGCGACGTACACGTTGCCCGAGGAGGCGACCGCCACGCCGAAGGGTTCTGAGAGCGTCGCGGCCGGGGTGCTCGTGATCCAGCCGACCCATTGGCCTGCGGGGTTGAACTCAGAGACGACCGAGCGTTCTGACTCTGCGACCAGCAGATCGCCGCTGCTCGGGTCAATGGCCACCGCCGAGACGTTGCCTTCTTCTTCTTCTTTTCCGAAGAAGGAGCCCTGCGGGGAGCTCGAGCCGTTCAGCTTGCCTTCGAATTCGCCTGCCGCTGAGTACTCATAGACGGCGCCCTTCACGCTGTCGGCCACATAGACCCTCCCGGAGGAGCCATCGATTGCGACCCCGTTCGGTTCTTCCATGCCCCCTTTGGAGAGCACCCGCGCCAGGTTCCCTTCGGCGCCTTCTTCAGGACCGGCCGGCTTGGGCTCAAAGACGTCAACGACGCCGATCGACAGTTTTGAGTCTTCGCCGTCGAGCACGTACACGTCTCCAGCTGAGGCGCTTTTGGAGTTGTCCACGGCAACGCCTGAGACTTCGCCGAATTCTTCGCCTGCGAGGGCCGATCCGTCCCATTCCCCGATCTGTTCATAGCCGCCTGAGCCGTTCGGCTTGAACACGAGCACGGCGTTCTCGAAGGAGTCGGCCACGTACAGGAGGCCCGAGGCTTCATCCACCGCCACGCCGGTCGCGAACAGCGAGCCTTCGCCGAGCTTTGTGAGGAAGCTGCCTGAGGCGTCGTAGATGTCTATGACCCCGGCGCCCGGGTCGGACACGAAGAGGTGGCCGTCGGAGCGGTCCACCGTCATTGCGGCTGGTTCTGTAAGCGGGCTGCCGCCGGCCTGTGTCAGGGCCGAGAGGAAGGCGTGGCCCGTGGCGGCTGAGGCCTCTGAGGCAGCCATCCCGGCGCTGCATATGAGCAGCGAGATGGAGGTCAGGAGCGCCGCGAGTAGGCGATGCGATCCTCGTGTCCTTCGCTTGCTGCGCTCGCTCTCATGCCCTCGCGCAGCGCGCCACGCAACGCCCTCTGTCTGCAAGTCAGCCATCAGGTCCCTGCCGCTCCCTCTTGTATGCCTCTTGTATGCGATGCACGAATGCGATCAACGACGATGCGGCTTGTGTGGGGCCAAGGGCTCTGCCCCAGGCCCCACACACAGCCAACATCGCTTGCTAGTTCAGCCTGTCGTGGTGACTAGGCTTTGATCTCGCCTTCTTCGGAGGGGATGGTCACGTTTGTGACTTCCTCTCCCGCGCTCACCCAGGAAGTGCTTTGTCCCGCCAATGTGGTGCTTTCGAGGTAGTCTTCCAGATCACTTCTGGGCTTGCCTTCGAAGTTTTCAGGCTGGTTGGCACCTGCTTCGTTCTGCGTGTACACCTGGGTAAATTCGCCAGTCATCGTGTTGACCGGAGTGATGGGCGAGATGATCGCGTCGTTACCGCCCTTGCTTTCCGGTTCGTAAAATGCGCCTTCTTTGCTGTTCCCGACACCCACAACAATCTTGTCGTTGATTGCAGGGCATTCGAATTCAGCGAAATGGCCCTTCGCTTTTGCAGGGGTGAGCCTCAGGCCAACTTCTTTTGCTGCTTTGTTGATATACCCGAGTTCGCCCTTCAGGGGATAGGTTTTGACTTCGCCTTCCGCCGCGCCAGGACCAGTGCACGGGAAGGACCCTAGAGCCTTGCAGCCTGTGAAGGTGACCGCGACGTTGGCGACCTTGTTCTTTCCGACCGTTTCACCCGTGTTGGTCTCGGTTTCGCATTCGACTTTGAGTTTGCCTGACGGGTTAAAGGGTTCGCCTCCGCCTTCTTCACACTTTTTGCGGGGGACGCGCATTTTTTTGTACGTACCTCCCGAGCAGACCCCTAGTCCTGTCGTGAGCACGCCTCCGCCGCCAACACTGTGACCAGTGAACGCTACGTTAGGCAGTTTGGAGCCTTTTTCCCATTCGAATGAGCCGCCTTTCCCTTTTGTTTGGCAGCCACCATCGACGTATTTCCCGCCCGCTTTGGCGACACACTTACCCCATTCGGGGGTTTTCGCCGACGCGCTTGTTGCCGTGACCGCCGCGATCGCGAAGACCGCGACGAGGCAGAGTCCGACCATCCTTAGATGTCTCACTCCTGAGTAACAAGGCGTGATTGCTAGGAAACCAAGCGATTTGAATGGCGGTGCGCCAGGGTTTGCGCCAGTATCATTTAGAGAGCGTCAAAACTGGGCGACCAGCGACTGCTACACGGGCGCTCGAATGACGCTGACTGACGCAGGCGCTTGGGGCCGGTCGAGCACCTGGAAGGGGTGATGGTTAGGAGTGCCGAGCAAGTCCCGGGGCTTCATCGATGATCCCGGCATCGAGGAAACACGCGTCCGCCGACACGTTGAGCAAGGGCCTGCGATCCAGTGGTGGGAGCAGGCGACGTGACGGCGTCGGATCAGGCATTGGGCGTGCTTGGCAAGAAACCAGACAGTATGTAAAGAATTTGAGACGGTAGTTGGGGCCACAGACGAACGCCCTCACAGGAAAGCCAGAGAGCGTGTACTTGGTTGTCGCAAGCTCGCTTGGGTCCTGCTCGTCGCCTGCGGCCTGAGCATGGACCCGCGAGTGCAGTGAAGCGTGCCGTCTCGTGGCGGGCAAGCTGCACCCAAGACAGCCTAGAATCCGAGTTGGCAGATGCTAATCTCCGAGTTGGCAGGGACAATCTTCCTAAACCGCCGAAAGAGGCTTGAGCCAGATGGGCCTGATTGATAGAGGTCTCGCCGACACCGTGGTCGATGCTATGAAGGATGCGCGGGTGGTGGCGATGCTCGGCGCACGTCAGGCTGGGAAGAGCACGCTTGCGCGGGTGCTCGCCGCCGGTCGTTTGCCGGCCGATTACTTGACGCTCGATGAGGAGCCGACCCGGTCGCTGGCGTCGGCCGATCCGCAGGGATTCGTCGCCGGGCTCGGCAGGCGTACCGTCATCGACGAGGTTCAGCGTGCACCGGAGCTGCTGCTCGCGATCAAGTCACGGGTGGACCGAGATCCCACGCCGGGGCAGTTCCTGTTGACGGGGTCGGCCAACCTCCGCCGTATCCCAACTGTTGCAGACGCGCTGCCGGGCCGAGTCGACTACCTGACGTTGTGGCCGTTTACGCAGGGCGAGATCATCGGCCGTCGGGAGGGCCTCCTCGGGCGCCTGTTCGCCGGTGAGGTTCCGCGTGTGAGCGACGCACCCGTTGGGCGCCATCGCTACTCGGAGATGCTCCTGGCGGGGGGCTTCCCCGAGCCCCGCACGCGACCGGCGGTAGCTCGGAGCAGGTTCTTCGATAGCTACCTCACCTCGATCGTCGACCGAGACATCGCTGACGCCTCGCGCGTGCATGACCCCACGACGGTCGGGACGCTCCTTCGCCTGCTAGCCGCACGGTCGGGATCGCTCGCTCGCTATGACGCGCTCGCACGCGACACGGGCATCGACGGTAAGACGGCCAAGGCCTATCTCGGCGTGCTGGAGCGCCTGTTTCTCATCCGTATCCGCCAGCCGTGGCATGTCAACCTCGGTCAGCGACAGGTCAAGGCACCGAAGCTCTACCTGTCGGACACAGGGCTGCTCGCGGCACTCGTGGGTGCCGATGCCCGCCGCATACGCGAGGACGATGGCTTTGCCGGTAGCATTTTCGAGACGTTCGTGGCCACCGAGCTAGAGCGACAGGCATCGTGGTCCCCAGAACCTTTGAGCTTCTGGCACTATCGCGAAGGCGAACGCGAGGTGGATGTGATCGTGGAGCGGCCCTCGGGCGAGATCGTCGGGATCGAGGTCAAGGCAGGTGCAACCGTCCGCGCACGCGACTTCCGCGGGCTCGCACATCTCCGCGAGCGCTTTGGCCGGCGTCTGGTCAGCGGTGTGGTGCTGTACGCCGGGGAGCGCACCCTGCCGTTCGGTCAAGGGCTCTCGGCGCTGCCGCTGCAAGCGCTGTGGGCAGGTTGAGCGAGGATCGCCCCTCACCCTTCCAGCGTGCTCACATCAACCGAAGGCGAGGGAGCGCTAATCGAGACGTCCTCATCCCATGCCGAGAACGTCGTGCGCCCCGTTTCACGTCGTCCGCTCTTGACCAGCGCGATCGGATAGGGCTTTCCGGTCGTGGCCACGTAGAGCGTGCCTTTGTAGAGTTTCGCCACCTCTTTGAGTTCGATCGCCTTCTGCCCGTTGACGGTCGTGGTGGTGCCCTTCGTGACGGGCCCCGAGGTCGAGAGCAGGCGATTGAGCTGCCCCGCTAGTTCGGTGAAGGAGGTGAGTTGCCCCAGCTTGCCGCTGTTGGCCGATCCCTTCAGCCACGTGCCCTGGGGCACATCCGCTGCGGAGCCCAGCAGACGCGCATAGAACGCCTGACTGCCTTTGGCATAGATGCTATGGCCGATCTGGATCACTTCGAAGTTGAGCCCAAGAAAAGAAGCCTTCGCGCGGGCCTCGTCCTTGCCCAGTTCCAAGTCGCTTGAAAACGTCAGCCGCCCCTGAGCGCTCTTGGCTAGAACATGCACCGAGTCGGCCCCTTCAGCAGCCGCCTTGCTAGCCGCCAAGATCTCCTTGCCCGATTTCTCAGCCACGCCGTTATCAGAGGACCCACAGCCGCTGAGCGCCAGCAGAGCAGCCAGCCCCAACGGGATCAGCCACAGGACCGCGCGATCCAAACCAACCGGGCCAAGCCCGAGATAGCCCATGAGCCTCTTCATCGCTCAGGAGCGCTTCTGCGGAGTCGTCTTCTGTGAAGCCTTCGTGCCCCTGCCCCCATGAGCCCTCTTCCCCCCAAACCGCTTCTTCGCCTGCGCTTCGCACTTGGCCCGCTTGGCCTTCAGCCGCTTAGCCTTGAAGTGCGCCCGACAAGCCTTCAAGGCCTTCTTCAGCTTCTGAGCCCTCGTCAGCTTCTTGGCTTTGTTCGCCTTCACAGCCCCACAGCCCGTCACGGCGATCTTCGTTGAGGTGTCGATCACCGCCCCGTTCTGGGCTGAGATCACAGTCGGCATCTGAAGGCTCTGCCCACAGAGGCTGAACTTCTTGGCGGCCGGGACGTTTGAGGTCAGCGCCGAGTGGGGCCCTGCCGGCAGGATCGTCTGGAAGCTGGAGAAGGGAGCATCAGGTGCTGATTCAAAGCGCGAGTAGGTGATCCCTTTTTTGACGTCGGTCTTGCCGTCCAGCAGGAGCGTGACGCCTTCGCCCTGCAAGACGAACTCGACGTCGGGGAAGGCCGCTCCGCCATGGGAGACCAGATAGGCAGGTCCCGAGAGGGGGTTTCTGAGCACCGGCGTGTGGATCGTGGCGTTGCCGATCACAGACTCTGGAGGGCAGGAGGCGGGGTTGGCGCTGAAGGTGGCCTCAAGGCAGGCTTTCTGCAGGGTCGTGAGCCTTGCCGGCAGGGCGATCGGCAGCTGCAGGGAGACTTTGGCGATGTTGGCCTGCCCGAGACCTTGGGAGGTGACCGTCACCGCGAAGGCGGCGCCATTGGCTTTGGAGGAGTTGCCGGCGACCGAGGCTGTGAGCTTCGGTCCGAAGGGCAGGTTTCCACAGCCCCCCACCTGGAAGGGGGAGGAGACGCTCTGGCTGGCTCCTTCTGAGCCCGAGAGGGTTCCGTTGATGCTCATCGGGTTGCAGTTGGTGGGGTTGAACTGGAAGCCCTGTCGATCGACGGTGGCGATCACGCGCTTGAGCTGCAGGGGGATGCCTTTGACCTGGGTGGGCAGGGGATCGGAGAGAATCGTGACAGCGGCTGTATTGGGGTCGATGAAGAGCTTTGAGCGGACCGTCACGACTCCGAGGTCAAAGGGGCCTGCCACTGCGGGGGTCACGATTGACAGGCCAAAGGGGGCGCCGCCATAGGGGCCGGTGATGAAGACTCGGCCTCCCCCCTGGATGAAGGGTTCTGGGCCAAGGCCCGCCACGGCTGTGGCGTGGCCGACTTCGCTTGCGGGCGGGCAGGCGTTGGCGTTGGCCTCAGCATCTGTGCAGAGGGTCACCGAGGAGAGCATCGCGGCGATCCCTGGGGGTAGGTGCATGGAGAGGCCGGTGAGGTTCTGGTTGCCATCTGGCCTTGAGAGTTCCAAGGAGAAGCCTGTGTAGGCGCCTGCCACTGGGTTTGTGGAGTAGGCATTGAAGCCTGGGGAGAAGGGCTGTGAGCCCACTGGGCAGGCTCCTGCTGAGATCCCTGAGGCGATGTTGAAGGCTTCGGGGGGGCCGAGCACGTTCACGACCCCTGTGCCCGACCAGGGCGTGAAGGCCGCGTCTGTGGCATAGCCCCCGCAGAAGGGTGGGGTGCTGACAGAGGCCCTGGGGCCTCCGAAGAGGTCTAGTTTGAGGTCTTCGAATGGGACCTGGGGGGTGTTCTTGAAGGTTGTGGAGATGCGTAGCGTGGATTCATCGACATGGCCTTCCCCGGCTAGCTTGACCAGGACGCCTGAGATTGGGTCCTTGGCCACGATGTAGAGGGCTATGAGGGAGTTGAAGGGGTTTCGATCCCCTTCTCCGTTGGGGGCTGGGGTGGCCAGGTAGACAGAGCCTTCTAGTTCGTGGCTCAGAAGTGGGGTCTTGATGTGGACCACGCCCAGCTTGGAGGCGTCTGGGCAGGTTGCATCCTCGGTTGAGAATTCGTTGATCTGAAGAGCGCTGTTGAAGCCCTCAAAGCCGATCTGGGCCTCTGAGCAGGCCTCGAGGCCATTGGCGGCTGAGGGGGACAGCTGGACTCCCGCCGGCAGGGTGACCGTTGTGTCGCGGAGGTCTGACTCGGCTAGGGCTCCTGCTTCTAGCGTCGTTTGCTGGGGGACTTTGACGTCGACGCTCAGACCCGTGGGGGTGCTTGCGGTGTGCTCTTGGGGCACCACGTTGATCGAGGGGGTGAAGGGGAGGGCGGCGCAGCCTTGGAAGCCCAATGGGGTGCCGTCTGTGGTCATCCAGGTGTATTCGGCGCCTAGGAGGGTTGTGGGGTTGGCCCAGGAGTCGGCTTGGGTGCTCGAGACGATTGGTTCTGCGGCTGGGTTCTGAGCGCAGGAGGTGGGGAGGCGCAGGAAGGGTTCTTGGGGGAGTTTGGCTTCTGTGGGACAGGGCTTTTTGACTTGGCCGACGTAGGCCCCTCCCGCCACGCATTCCCAGCCGCGTGAGGAGTTGTGACGAGGGTCGCCGGGGACTCCCCAGAGGGTGACCTGGCTTGAGAGCAAGCCAGCGACCTGGGTCGCGTTCTTGACGCTGGCGACGACGCCGTAGTCTTTGCCCGAACGCACAGCCGTGTCGATCACGATCGGCACCTTGCCGATCACCTCGAAGCCGAACTTGGCCGGCTCGCCTTGTGAGGGCACGAGGTTGAAGACGGGGACGGTCTTAGTGAAGACCTTGACGGTTTTGGGTTCGTCGGCGATGAGCGTTGCGACCCCCACAACCGAGCTCGGCGAGCAGAGGTTGGTTTCGAGCACTAGCGCGAAGAAGTTCGCCATCGTGCACTGCGTAGCCGCGGTCGGGTTGCCGATCAGTCCGGGCGGAAGACGGAAGCTCAGGTTCCTGGGCAACTCGACCGGCTGGCGACCCCCGCTTGGGAAGATGAGCTGGCTGAGCGCGAGTGTCGTCGTCAGCTGAAACGGCTGCGATCCCGCCTGCGTGGCCGGAGTGCCGTCCTCGTTGAAGGGCGCCAGTTCATAGTCCTCTACACCGTACCCTGGCGCTTCGCCGCTGATGGGGACCTCGAGCGTTCGGCTGACCTTCGCCGCGCCGCCGCCTTCCACGCTGGCTTCAACGGGCAGCGAGGTCGCCGTGCCTGGGGGCTCTTCGACCTTGACCCTGATGGTCATCGCGATGCGTTCATAGGGGTTGAGAACGCCTTTGGAGGAGCACTGCAACGTCGCGACAGAGCATTGGGATAGAACACCGTTCACGGGAGTCGCTGAGACTTGAGTCGCGCTCAGCCCGGGTGGAAGCTTGTTGGAGAAGTTGATCGTGCTGATGCTGCCATCGCTTGGTGCGTCACCGAGGTTGCTCATGACGATGATGACTTCACCTTCTCCTGCAGGCGGGAGATTCGTCGGCAAGGTTTCGGAGCTGATGTGCCACCACGGCGCCTGTGCGAATGCCGGTGCGGCGCCAACGGCGCCAAGCGTAATCCCCGCGATGACGATCGCCAGAAGCGATCTGCGCACCCTCCCTCGTGATCGGACGATCGGTGCCAGAGACCGCAGGGCGCTCATCGTCTAGTCCTCCTGCTCGAGTGCGTATTGGGCGCCTTGTTGGCCCTTGCAGACGCTCTCTTGGCCTTCTTAGCTCCGTACAGCTTGCGCGCATGTGCTTCACAGGCCTTGCGCTTCTTCTGGGAGTGCTGTTTCTTGCACGTCTTTAGTGCGTTTGTGAGCTTCTGTGCTCGAGTCAGCGGCTTGTTCCCTGCTTTAACGTCCTGGACCTGCTGTTTGGCGTTGGTTGCAGGCGGCGTCGCATTGCCCGGACCTGAGAAGCTGGCCGAACCACCCGGTCCGCCCGGAATCTGCTGTGGCGGTTGCGCCGGACGGCAGGTTTCGGTCTGGCTGCACCCAGGGGCCGGTGGCGTCGGCGGCGTCAGGCAGGGTGAGGCTCCGGTGCATTCGCGGGCGCCATAGATGTCAAAGGCCGAATCTGTGTCCTGGGGCAATAGCTGCGCCTGGGTCACGAAGAACACGCTGCTTGCGTCGGGCGTGGCTTCAATAAACGCCGATTCGCGGTCCGAGTTCCCGCCGGAAAGCAGCGAGACACATCCACCGGTTGAGCTCTCGCAGCTGCCCACTCCCGAGGGCTCGTATTGATAGACGTTCTCTTTGTGGTTGGTCGCGGCCGGAACTAGGCTGTCGGGGCTGTTGAAATACAGGCGCCCTTGATCCGAGAGGTAGCGCGACTGGAACAGGGCGCTCGTGAGGCTCTGCGCGGTCCAGCCGGGGATGTTGCCGGCTAGCCAGTGTTCGTGGCCAAGTTCGGCCCAGATCTTGCGCCGGTCAGCGAGCAGTCCCAGGCCTTCTCCCGATTCGTTGGTGTCCAGCACCCCGCTCGGGCGAGCACCCGTCGGATTGCAGGAGACGCACGTGAGACTGGCCGTGTCGGAGTCATACAGGAAGACCTCCTCGTCACCCGCGCCTTTCGCTGCCGGGCTCACGTCTGCGTTGTCATACCCGGTGATCGGGGCGGCCGACATGAAAGCCAGATAGCGGCCGTTGGGCGAGACCCGCGTCGTTAGGAAAGCGGTGTTGCCGATCTTGTTGCCTTCCCATTGAGGACTGTCTTCGCTTGAGAGCGTCCCGATGAACGTCGTCGTCCAGCCCGAGCCGTCGAATTGGAGCCCGTAGAGATTGTTTTTCGCGGCTTGCGCGGTTTCGCCGTTGCCGTTTTCGTTGCCAGCCAGCACACCTTGTGCCAGCAGATAGACGCTCGACCCGTCTTCGCTCGCGCCGAAGATGAAGTTCTGCACGGCCGCGTGCTCGCCTTCGTTGTGATCGACCGTGAGGTCACTCAGGCTACATGTGAGCTTGTCGGCGACTTCGACGATCTCGCACTCGTAGAGGTCGGGCTTCCCGGTGCCCTGCCCGGGTTCGGCCGTGGAGTCTCCAGTCAGTCGCTGCTTGTCTGTGAAGAGGACCCGCGAGCCGTCGCTGCTGGCCGTCTGGAACTGTGCGGAGCCTTTCTCAGGTTCGGGGGCGCCCTTGGCGACATCGAGCTGGACGGTTTCCCCACGCGCGGTGTCGCGCACGTAGAGGTGGCCCCGGCCGGTGTTTTCTTCTTTGCTGCTCCAGATGATCCGCAACCCGTCATCGGAGATCGCGTGCGCGAAGACCCGGTTGAAGAAGCCGAGTTCGGGTGTTGTGGCCGGCGTCCCGTTTGGAAGCAGGCTCACAAACTGAAGCTGCCCGTTAGACCACTCATACAGTCCATGAGACGAAGTTGGCCCGGTCAACGCGACTTCTGAGGCGATCACGACGTGGCTGAGGTCTGCTGTAGCTGACACAAAGTGGATGTGACCGCCGAACTGTGTGCTCGGTGGCGTGTTTGCTTCGGTCACGAGCGGAAGGAACGTGCCGAGCGCGTTGTCGCGCAGATAAGGAGTCGCCTGCGTGACTCCAGGGGCCAGCGGTGGTTCGGGCCCAGGTTCGGCTGGCTGATCCAGCGCAGTTGCAAGGTCCGGAGTAAAGAACTGGTACTCGGGCGGGTTGCCCGGGGCGATCCCCTTAGCTTTAGAGCTAGGCGTCGCAATGTCCCGCGAGCTCCATTCGCCAGCCCCCCGAGTAGCCAAGACCTGCTGCCATTCCGGACTCCGGTTGCCTTCCACGTCATCCCCAAGCGCCCCATCCACCACATAGGTCAGCCTGCTGCCGTCTTCAGAGGCCAGAATCAGCCCGCCTTCTCTGGTCAGCGCTTCCACCGGCGCCCCCGCCTTGTTCGGCGGGGAGACCATCTCAAAGGCCCTGTTGTCCGGCAGCGCGAAGGCGCTCGTGGCCTCCTGGGTCGTAAAGGTCCGCTCGGGCCCTTCTGTGGTTCCCAGGATGTTCTTGGCGATCACCCGGAAGTGGTAGGTCGTTGAGGGCTCTAGCCCTGTGAGGGCAAGGCTCTTAGCCACATCTTCAGAGCCCGAGCCGATGTCTTCTCCGGGAGGCAGCGGAGTGCTGGTGCAGGAGCCTGGGTGTTCGCTGCAGCTCTCGGTCCCGTATTGGAAGTAGTAGGTCGTCTCGTTGCCCAGCGGGTTGATCAGCGTGTGCAGCGTGGCTTCGCTTGCGCTCACGTCGGTGGCGAAGATGGCGTCCACAGGCGCCGGTGCGATCGTCGTGAACTTCTGATCGGGCCCGGTCGTGGTCCCCGCGCTGTTGGAGGCCACGACGCGGAAGTGGTAGGTGACCCCGAGCTTCAGGGAGCTCAGCGGCGCTGAGATAGCGACAGCTGCTGTGCCGGGGGCGATGCTCGCCCCTCCCAGGGGCACTTCTGAGCCATAGGCCGTGCTTTCGCCGTATTGGAAGCGATATGTGGTTTCAAGCTCTCCGGGATTGAGCTTCGCGTTGATCGTGGCTTCTTCATGGCCGATCGCCGTGGTCGGTTCGTTTGTGATCCGCGGGGGCCCTGAGGTGATGAAGGCTTTGTCGGCGCCGAAGCTCTGACCGAGGCTGTTGGCCGCGACGATCCGGTAGTGGTAGCTGGTGTTGGGGCTCAGGGAAGTGAGGTCGGCTTTGGCGGCCACCGCTCCTGCGCCTGCCCCGGCGTCTGTGCCCGGGGCTTCGGGGCTCTGGTGTTCGTATTTGGCCGATAGGCCCCATTCGAAGTAGTAGTGGGCGTCAAAGCCGTTGGGGGCCAGGGAGCCCGTGAGCGTTGCGCTATCGGGCTGCAGGTTGGCCACTGCGCCCGTGGAGAGCCCTTCGACCGCTGTGGGCGTTTCAAATTCGCGGGTAATGCCGAAGTTCGAGCCGTTTTCGTTTTCGCCCACCAGGCGGAAGAAGTAGGTGGTGCCCGCGTGCAGTTCTCCGAGGGTCAGCGAGACTTTTTCTTCGGCGCCCGCAAAGGCCGTTGAGGCGGTGGCTGAGCCCAGGGCTTCGCTTGTGCCGTACTGGAAGAAGTAGTGCCCGGCTTTGCCATCGCCGTTGACGGTTCCGTTGAGGATCGCCGTAGTGCGCGTGGGTTTGCTTGCTTTGGAGGTCACGACGTCCGGGACCACGACACCGGGGCCGAAGACGTTGACCTTCCCCTGGAGGGCATCAGAGGCATAGACGTTGCCCGAGGAGGCCACGGCGACTCCCAGCGGTTCCGAAAGGGGACCTGAGGGGGTGGCCGTGATCCAGCCAACCCATTCCCCGGCTCCGTTGAACTCCGAGACGAGGTGGCGTTCTGCCTCTGCCACCAACAGGTCGCCACTGGCGGGGTCGATCGCCACGGCGGAGACGTTGCCCGTTTCTTCTTCAGGGCCGAAGAACGTGCCGTTGGGCGAGCCTTTGCCGGTCAGCTTGCCTTCGAAGGCCCCGGAGGGCGAGAACTCATAGACGCCCCCCTTGGCTGAGTCGGCGATATAGACCTTGCCTGATGAGCCATCGACGGCCACTCCGTTGGGTTCTTCCATTTTGCCCGAGGAGAGGACCCGCACGAGATCGCCTTCGGAGGCTTCTTCTGCTCCAGGGCCCTTTGGTTTGAAGACGTCTGCGACTCCCACTGAGAGTTCGGGGTCTTCGCTATCCACGACATAGACCTCGCCAGCTGAGGCGCTCGCAGAGTTATCGACCGCTATAGCGGTGATTTCGCCGAATTCGCCAGCTTCGAGGGCTTCTCCCGACCATTCGGAAAGGAGTTCATAGCCGGAGCCTTTGGGCTTATAGACCAAGACGGCGTTCTGGAAGCTGTCGGCGACATAGACCAATCCGCTCGCTTCATCGACTGCAATGCCTGAGGCGAACAGGCTGCCTTCTCCGATCTTGCCCAGGAAGGTGCCTGAGGAGCTGAAGATGTCGATCACACCGGCGCTTGCGTCTGAGAGGAAGACGTGGCCGTCTGCGTGGTTGATGGCCAGGGCTGTTGGTTCTTCAAGGGGGGTGCCGCTGGGGGCTTCGCTTAGGGATGAGAGGTAGCTGTGGCCGGTGGCGGCGGAGGCTGGGGCTCCTGTTAGGGCCAGGGCGAGGAGGGTTAGGGCGAGGGTGCTGATGGCGCTCAGCGCCGGGCGCTGGCATAGACGGCGGCGTCGCTGCGGGGTGAGCTCATGAGCCATCCGCGCTCGCTGCTCTGTCGTTGAAACCCTCATCGAACCCTCTCTTGAACCCTCGAAGTCGTTGGTTTGCGCTGTGGAACTACGGCCTGAGGCACGTGAGGGGCCCCTGGAGGCCCCTCACGTTTGCCTTAGTGCTTCATTGCTCGTTGCTTCTAGATCGGGGCTGGACTACGCCTTGATCTCGCCTGGTTCGGTCGGGGTATTGACGTTGGTGATTTCCTCACCAGCGGCCGACCAGTCACTCTTGAGCCCAGGTTCATACATCGGTATCAGGACGTCTTCCAGCAAACTGATGTGTTTGCCTTCGAATTTGCTCGGAACGTTGCCGAAAGGCGCTTCCGAGGAGACGGTGTACACCTGGGTGTATTCACTGGTCATCGTGTTGACCGGCGTAATCGGCGAGATGATCTGGTCGTACCCGCCGTGGTTCTCAACTCCAGGTTTGTCTTCGTAGTAGGCGCCGTCTTTTTTGTTGCCTACGCCGACGACGACTTCATCGAGTCCGCCGCATTCAAATTCCGCGAACGTACCGTGTTTTTTCGCCGGTTCCAACATCACGCCGACTTCTTTTTTGGATTTGTTGATGTAGCCGAGCGCACCCTTCAGCAGGGTAGTTTTGATTTCACCTACTGCCGCACCTGCGCCTTTGCACGGAATAGCTCCGAACAGAGCGCAGCCTTTGAATGTAACGTTGACGTTGGCGATGTTCTTCGTGCCGGTGGCTTCGCCGCTGCTGCTCTCAGATTCGCATTCGACCTTGATCGGTTCTCCTTCGAATGATTCTTCAATTCCGCCTTCTTCCACGCACTTGGCACGAGTGCGCTGCGCCAGTTTTTCTTCCAAAATGCATCCCCTCAGGGTCGTCGTCAGAACCCCACCGCTACCGACGTTTTTGCCCGTAAACGGCACGGGCGAGAGGTTTTTGCCTTTCGTCCATTCGAAGGCGCCGCCTTTGCCTTTGGTCGTGCAGTTGCCGTCGGTGTATTTGCCTCCGGCTTTCGCGACGCACTTGCCCCATTCGGGCAGCGCCGACGCGCTTGAAGCCGTGACCGCCGCGATCGCGAAGACCGCGACGAGGCAGAGTCCGACCATCCTTAGATGTCTC